>NZ_CP064266.1:2563233-5126466 GCF_022811845.1 Bacillus pseudomycoides | reverse complement strand
TATGCTCTGATGAGGCGGCGTACATAAATGGGACATGTATGACAATGGATGGTGGTCAGCATTTACATCAGTATCCGTTTTAAAGGGAGTATATAACGTGGAACATGGGGATTACCGCTCATGAATTTAAGGTAAAATGTGACGGATTTGTGACATGTGAAAGAAAAGTATTTACAATAGGTTTTATATAAGGTATATTTAAGACCTCTTTTTTCTTCATAGTAGAATTGCTAATTCCCCTTAGCATTTTACCCCTCTAATCCCTTCAGGAAAACTGAAGGGATTTTTATTATTTTTCTATACATATCATGTTATACTTTTTGAAAAGTAAAGGGAGGGAAACATTTTGGTAGATGCATTAGATGTAATGAGTAATTTGGATAAAGTCCTTCCTTATTATCAAGCTATTTTTAGTGCTGATGAACATACAGTAATTGGATATGAGGTAGTAGGGCGTATCCAAACGAAAGAAGGGATACAAAGTCTTTCTTCTTTTTTTCATGATGATTCCATTCCAGGTGAATTCCAACTAGAAGCGGATAATGTCATAGTAGAGAAGGCATTAGACCGTTATTTGGAAACAAATCAAAAATTTTTATTGTTTATACATCGTAATGCAAACATATTAATGAACGATGAAGATGAAAGTTTACTTCATTTACTGTTAATGTATGAAAAAAAAGGACTGGACTTAGGGCGTATCGTCTTAGAAATAACAGAGCACGAGTGTAAGGAAGATATAGAACAATTTAATCATTTACTTATGTATTACCGTACATATGGTATTCAAATTTCAATTAATAAAGTAGGAACGGGTACAAGTAATCTAGAACGGATTAGTGTACTGGCACCTGACATTTTAAAGGTAGATTTAACGAATTTAAGACAAACTGCACTTTTACAATCTTATCAAGATATTTTATATTCTTTGTCGTTATTAGCGAGAAGAATTGGTGCGACATTATTATATGAGGAAATTGACGCGTTTTATCAGTTACAATACGCGTGGAAAAATGGCGGAAGGTATTATCAAGGGAATTATTTGAAAGAGTGTTTGCCAGACTTTATTGAAGCGAACATTTTAAAAGAACGCCTTGGTAATGAATGTCATCAATTTATTCAGCACGAAAAGAAAAAATTACAAAAAATTTATCAATTGACGGAAACATTACGTGATCAAATTGGGAATGTTTTATCTAAGCAGAAAAAGAATGAAGACGTTAATGATTGGTTATTACATTTTAGTCAACATGTATCGCATTATAGTTTTCGAATCTTTATTTGTAATGAAGACGGCTTTCAGCAATCGGGAAACATTATGAAAAAAGATGGTGAATGGATTGTTATGCCAGAGTATTATATGAAAAATTGGAGCTGGCGCCCATATTTTTTAGAAAATATAATGAAAATGAGATTCGAAAATAAAGCCAGGCTCTCTGATTTATATGCAGATATAGAAACAGGAGAGATGGTACGAACATTTTCCTTTCCAATTGATGATGAACATTTTTTATTTATTGATTTGTCTTATGAATTTTTATACGAAGAAGATGTTTTATTTTAATGCACGAAGCAATTCGTGCATTTTTTTGTTTGTTTTTATCATAAATTGGTAATAGTGAAAAAGATGGTGAAAATGCTGTCTATCATTGTAAAGATTTTACGAACGAAATCATCCCTTTCTTTGCATAATCATTGTTACAATGAATACTACAAAGACAAGCTCTGTTAAAGGAAGGTGAAAAAATGAAAAAATATGGAATTTGGTTTGTTCTATTTCTATGTGTTGCCTTTCTAGTTGGGTATAGTGTTACAACGGTTCTTGGTAAAGAAGAAATAAAAATGGATCGAAAAGAGGTATTTACAACGATTCAAAAGGGATATGAGGCACAATTTTCAATTCGTGGGAAGCATTTATCGATGGGTAAAATGTATGATGCGTTGTCACCGTATTTTACAAATAACTTCCTTCAAGTTTTTACGGATGAAAATAGCAATGGTGATAAACGAAATGGTGAATATTTACTCCCTACAAAAGAAGCTCCTCTTTCTTTTACTTCTCAAACGAAATTAGCATATGATGAAGAACATAGACTTTTATATGTATACGAACGGATGAAAAATGAACAGTATCAAATTCTTACCTTGCAAAAAGAAGAAGGGAAATGGAAGTTAGCTGGTTATCATGAGAGTCAGCAACTTTTGACAGAAATGCAAAAATTACAGGAGTTGAAAGAACAGGAATAGGTAGCTCGATGCCTATTCCTGTTCTAGATTTAGTAACTGTTGTAATTTTTCAATTTGAAAACCAGAGACAACCTCTCCATCAATGACAACGGTTGGAGTTGAGTATGAGTTATAGTCATATAAAAGACGGTTGCGAGCAGAAGCATCCTTTTTGACATCGAATTCTTCGTATGTTACGTTATTGTGCTTTAAAAATTCTTTTACAATCGTACATGGTGGACAATCTGGTTGTGTATAAACCTCAATTTTTTTCATTATAATTCCTCCTCTTTTTCTGCTTTTTATTATATTCTGCAGCTTTAAAAACCGCAATAAAGGAAGATAAAGATTTTCTTTCTGCTTTTTACTTCTTTTTTCGACAAATTTTAGTTGAGTTTCTTGCCAAGAAGCTTTATCCTAGAGTGTGGAACATTTTTTCTGTTATGACGGATAGAATGAGTATAGCTGTAAAACCTATTGGTAGGAAGATTAGAGAAAGGGGAGATTTCATGTCTCTACTCCAAGGAATTTTAACTCGACTTGTTAGTCTACAAGAACAAGCTGAAAGCGGTGAAGTAGCGCAACGCTATTTTGAAGTGAACGGTGAGCGTAAATGTAGCGTGAAATTTTTTGATAAAAGTGAAATGTATGAGTTAGAAGTGTATCAACAAGGCGAAAAGCCACAAGTGTATCAATTTGATAACATTGATATGGTTGCGATTGAGATTTACGATATTATTTCTTGATACATACGAAGAAGGTACCGCGAGAAGCGGTACCTTTTTTGGTAATATTAAATAGTTTTATCCCGCGTTAATTGCCTGTAAAAGCCCGATTGATGATGGGAAGTTTCACTTTATATGTATAAGATTTTTTTGTTCTTCCTACACTGGTATTAAAAGTTGGAAAGGAATGTGGAATGTGGAGCAATTACCAATTGTTGTTTGTCCAAAATGTCATATGTCATTTGAACTAGACCATGTACTAACGGCTCAGTCTAATCAGAATGTAATTTATATCTGTCCAGCATGTAAGTACTCTATTCGAAATATAGAAACGAGTAAAGGATAATAAAGTCATATTTTACTCTTTTGTCCCATACAATGAGAATGCAAAAAGTCTGTCTAATCGAAGGGACGTGACTATGTGGACGGTGAGCATCGATTTTATAATGTATCGGAGAGAGATATGGATTTTGAAACAGTTTTCTCGCGCATTTGCAATTTTATTGAAAGAGATCCACGCAATTTATATCGACTATCTATTGGAACAGATTCACAAGCGCATCAAAAAAGTACCCGTTTTATTACGGCAGTGCACATTCATCGTGTTGGAAAGGGAGCATGGGGATGCTTGAAGCATAAGGCCGTACATAAAAAACCCCCTACCTTGCGTGAAAAGATATATTTAGAAACACAGTTTAGCCAAGAAGTCGCCTGTTTGTTTACACCGGAACATATAAGGTGTATATGGGAGTTATTACATCCATATGCTCATGAAGGGGCTGGATTTGTAATGGAAATTCACTTAGATATAGGACGGGATGGATTAACAAAAGAATTTATTTCGGATATGACAACGAAGGTGAATGCGATGGGACTAACTGCAAAAATTAAACCTGATGCTTACGCAGCTTTTAGTTATGCAAATCGTTATACAAAATAAAAAACTGAATTTTTCATCTATTAAACTAAACAAATATTTTATATAATAAATAATAAGAAAAAAGCGTAAGGAGAGGGGTATATGCAGAAGCAGGTTACTTTAACAAAAGAAGAAAAAAGTTTATTGTTAGATATTTTATTTCGTCAAAACTATGCTAGTGAAATTTTAGCTGTTGAGCTTACAGATATTGAAAGTGGTTTGAAAAAAGCTGATATTTCCCAATATAGAAGAATTACAAGGTTATTTAATCGATTGAAAAATGAAGGATACTAAGTGCTACCAGAAAGGTAGTCTTTTTTTTGTGTTCTATGGTAAAATGAACTGTGTATCATTATTTTTGTTGGAATAAACTAAGGACAAAATAATAATATGAAAACGCTATCATAAGATGTGAATAGAATTGGGAAATAAAGTGAACCTTTTAGCCGTGGATATGAAGAACTTTGAACAGTAAGGTTAGTATGGATTGTCTATTGGAGATCATGTTAGCAGGAGAAAAGGGAGAAAAAGTGGGGGATATAATATGATTAGTATTCCGAAAGATGAATTTCAACAAGTTCTTGTTAAAGATTTAATGATTTCATCAGAAAAAGTCGCACATGTTCAAATCGGAAATAGCTTAGAACATGCTTTACTCGTTCTTGTTAAATCTGGTTATTCTGCGATTCCTGTTTTAGATCCTATGTATAAATTACATGGATTAATCAGTACCGCGATGATTTTGGATGGTATTTTAGGGTTAGAGCGCATTGAATTTGAAAAACTTGAGGATATGAAAGTTGAGCATGTAATGAAAAAGGATATTCCGCATCTTGAGCTTGAGGATTCATTTGCTAAAGCATTAGAAATGACAATTGATCATCCGTTTATTTGCGCTGTAAACAATGATGGGTACTTTGAAGGGATTTTAACAAGGCGTGCTATTTTAAAATTGCTGAATAAAAAAGTAAGACAGTATAATCGATAAAGAAGGGTAAGCGACTTCGAATAAAAAGAGAAGTCGCTTTTTTATTATGCATCTCTTTTTCGTTTCATCCTGCTATTTGCAGTTAGCCCTCCCCACCTCAAGAGTAAGAGGGAAACGAGAAAGATAGGTGAGGAACTGCTCTTAAAAGTCCGATTGGTAAGAGGTAATAATGGATGAGGATATAGAAAATTTCCGCTGATTAAAGTTTCACTTTATATAGATTGGCGTAAACAAGTATAAAAGCTAAGATGAAAAACCAATTCGTCCAAGCTTCTCGAAAATAAAAATGAAATATTGCATGTTAGAGCATGGTGCAACGTATATATTAAGGTTAGATGGTTACATGTAAGATAAGGAAAGAGGGAGAAAGTTGCAAATTGATGATTTTCAAATGATGGTTGTTTTAGCACAGGAATCCAATATGAGAAAAGCTGCAGAGCGTTTATTCGTTTCGCAGCCTGCACTCAGTCAGCGATTACAATCAATGGAAAAACAGTGGGGGATGAAATTTTTTATCCGTTCTCAAAAAGGTTTAACGATTACACCGGAAGGAGAAAAAGTGGCTAATTATGCGAAAGATATGTTGCAAAGAGAAGAGGCAATTAAAAGCGAATTAGCAATCTATCGTACAGAAACATATGGGACATTAAAGATAGCTGTGGCATCTGTGATTGGGCAATATTGGTTACCGCCTGTTTTAAAGAGGTTTGTACAAAAATATCCTTTTGTTAAAATTTCCCTTTTCACAGGATGGAGTAGTGAGGTGCAAAAGCACTTTTATGAAGGGGATGTCCATGTAGCTATATTGAGAGGAAAACAGGAATATAAAGGGCATAAAGAGCAATTGTTTGAAGATGAGCTGTATTTAGTTGACACAGAAATTGAAGATATTTCTATGCTGAAAGATACAAACAGACCGTTTATACAATTTAAAAGCGATTCGACATATTATGGGCAAATTCAAAATTGGTGGTATGGTTTATTTTCTAATCCTCCTAAACGAACAATTGTAGTTGATCAAATTGAGACATGTAAGCAACTTGTTTTAAATGGAATTGGTTATGCACTGCTGCCTTCTACTGTTTTAAAAGAAGTAAGAGAAAAGACGTATAAAACGCCTGTTCAGTTGACGCGAGAAACGTGGTTATTGACAAGTGATTCTGCAAGGCAATTGAAACAAGTACAAGCATTTTTAGATATTATAGAAGAAATTCAAATGGAAAAATAAGATTATTGTCTTGCTAGTAGCTCTTTCGTTTGGTAGAGTAACATTATAAATGGATTTAGGAGGCAACAAGCATGAAAATGATGGATGCAAACGAAATTATTTCGTTTATTCAAAAAAGTGAGAAGAAAACTCCTGTAAAGGTATACATAAAAGGGGATTTAAAAGAAGTAACATTCCCTGAAACAGTACAAGCTTTTGTAAATAAAAAAGCTGGTGTTTTATTTGGAGAATGGTCTGAAATTAAGGCAGTTCTTGAAGAAAATAAAAAGCATGTTGTAGACTACGTTGTCGAAAACGACCGTCGTAATTCTGCAATTCCAATGCTTGATTTAAAAGGCATTAAGGCTCGTATCGAGCCAGGGGCAATTATCCGTGAGCATGTTGAAATTGGCGACAATGCAGTTATTATGATGAATGCAACGATTAACATTGGTGCGGTAATCGGTGAAGGTTCAATGATCGATATGAATGCAGTGCTTGGCGGACGTGCTACGGTAGGTAAAAACTGTCACGTTGGTGCTGGTGCTGTACTTGCTGGTGTTATTGAGCCACCTTCTGCAAAACCAGTTATCGTTGAAGACGATGTTGTAATTGGTGCAAACGTAGTTGTGTTAGAAGGTGTTACAGTTGGTAAAGGTGCAGTAGTTGCAGCAGGAGCGATTGTAACAGAAGATGTACCACCATATACAGTAGTTGCAGGTACACCAGCACGTGTTATTAAAGAAATTGATGAGAAGACAAAAGCAAAAACAGAAATTAAACAAGAACTTCGTCAATTAAATCCAGAAAAATAAAGAACGAAAGCGTAAGGGCGAATAAGCTCTTACGCTTTTTATAAATGGTGGTGGAGACATGACAGTCAGTAAATTTGTAAAAATTCGTAGAGACTTACATAAGATTCCAGAGTTAGGCTTTCAAGAGTGGAAAACACAGCAATATATTTTAAATTATATTGGGACCCTTCCTAGTGAATATCTTGAAGTGAAAACATGGAAAACGGGTGTTATCGTTAAAGTAAAAGGAGAAAATCCAGAAAAAACAATTGGGTATCGTGCAGATATTGATGGCCTACTAATTCCAGAGGAAACAGGGTATGAATTTACTTCTGTTCATGAAGGTATGATGCATGCATGTGGTCATGATTTTCATACCACAATTGGTTTGGGGCTTCTAACAGCCATTGTAAATGAAAGAATAGACGATGATCTTGTCTTTCTATTCCAACCAGCTGAAGAAGGTCCAGGTGGAGCGCTTCCTATGTTAGAAAGTGAAGAGTTAAAGGAATGGAAACCAGATATGATTCTTGGTCTTCATATCGCACCTGAGTATCCAGTAGGAACAATCGCAACAAAAGAAGGATTACTATTTGCAAATACATCAGAACTATATATCGATTTAAAAGGAAAAGGTGGACATGCAGCATATCCACATACTGCAAATGATATGATTGTTGGGGCAAGTCACCTTGTTACGCAGCTACAATCAGTTGTTAGTCGTAATGTAAATCCACTTGATAGTGCAGTTATTACAATTGGTAAAATCACGGGTGGTACAGTTCAAAACATTATTGCAGAAAAATCTCGCTTGGAAGGAACGATTCGAACTTTATCTGTCGAATCAATGAAACGAGTGAAAAGTAGAATTGAAGCAATTGTTGCAGGGATTGAAGCTGCGTTTCAATGTGAAGCTGTTATTGATTACGGAGCAATGTATCATCAAGTATATAACCATGAAGCGTTGACGCGAGAGTTTATGGAATTTGCATCAGAACACACTGATATGAATGTTATTACATGTACAGAGGCAATGACGGGAGAAGATTTTGGATATATGCTTCGTGAAATTCCAGGGTTTATGTTCTGGCTTGGTGTAGACTCTGAGTATGGTTTACATCATGCAAAATTACAGCCGAAAGAAGAAGCAATTGAACAGACCATTGCCTTTTTAAAGCAATATATAAGTTGGAAAGGGAACAGGGTTTAAACCTGTTCTTTTTGATTTGAGAAAGTGTAATCAATGGAACTGTATGTTTTAGTTTACTTTTTATATAAAAAATGTGTAAAATCAATGTGATATATAGAAAAAGGGTGGGGAATCAGGTGCAGATTGGCAGTGCAATCTTATGTTTCTTTTTATATGCATATGTGATTATTGCGGCGGTTTATTTCGGGATAAGCTTTTATGCATATCGTTTAAGGAATAAACACGAATATGAAGAAACATATAAATGGGTGAAAGGTTACTTATCACCAGTAATAGAGATTATGAATGGATTTGTACTTTTTTTATTTATTGGCTTAATTGCTTTTTCAACAAGCTTAGTTGGAAATAAGACAACGCTATTTGTAATTGGTGTCATTATTTTCATGCTTTTAGGTATTCGAATAGGTAATGCTGTGTTTTGGAATGAAAGGAAAATTGACGGATGGACAGGTATGCTGATTCCAGGTATGTTAGCAGCTATTGTTACGAATATAGAACATGAATATAATCAGTTACATTTTTGGTTAATCATCGTATTAACAATTCTTTCTGTCCTGTATATAAGTACAGCATTTTTAACGTATTGCGCAAATGAAAAAGGTGATTTTAATGGGATTCGATTTTTTCGAAGTCGAGCGTTATTTTGGAGTGTTCCCACGATGTTGGTCATTGGAATCATTGCACTTGTTGTAAATGGATATAACTTTGTAGGATGGCAAGTGTTTTTAGAGACCTGGTGGATATTTATTATTTCATTTTGTGCATTTTTAGGAGCAACTCATTATTTATTTCATCAACAACATTATAAATGGGCTCTCTTATTTGCTTTTACACAACTCTTATTTGCCTTTTTTGGTCAAGAAACATTATTATTTGTGTTTCAAACGTTTAGTTCGTTTGGAAACATTTTTGTTTTTGGTATGCTCATTTGTATTATTGCATTTTATTTGCAGCAGTATTTCTATATACAAAAGCAAAAATAAGTATACGTTGATTGCTAGTCTTTGTGGCGAATATAAAATATGCTACAATAAAAGTAGACAGGACTTGATGTTATTGGAGGAATTCATGTGAGTGAGAAAGAGAAAGAATTTGCTGTCATCGGACTTGGACGTTTTGGAGGCAGTATTTGTCGTGAATTAGCTCAATTAGGTATGGAAGTAATGGCAATTGATTCTGATGAAGACAAGATAAATGAATTTGCAAATATTGCTTCGCATGCAGTGATTGCAGATTCAACAGATGAAATGGTCTTAAAGAGCCTTGGAATTCGCAATTTCGATCATGTAGTTGTTGCGATTGGTGACAATTTAAATGCGAGTATTTTAACGACTCTTATTTTAAAGGAATTAGGCGTGAAAAATATTACTGTTAAGGCTCAAAATGATTATCATGAAAAAGTGTTAACTAAAATAGGAGCGGATCATATTGTCCATCCTGAACGCGATATGGGAAAACGAATTGCGAATAATATTGCTTCAAGTAACGTATTAGATTACTTAGAGCTTTCAGATGAGCATAGTATTGTAGAAATTATCGCAAATAAAAAGATTGATGGACACTCTTTAATTGAACTAGATATTCGTGCGAAGTTTGGATTAAACATTGTTGCAATTAAGCGAGGGAAGGAAGTTATTGTTTCTCCTCGAGCTACAGAAAATATTCAATCAGGAGATATTTTAATTGTAATTGGTCATGATGATGAAGTAAATCGCTTTAAGCACTTCTTACGATAGGATATAATGTGAAATAAAAAGGACAATGCTCGCAAGCATTGTCCTTTTTATTATATTTCCATAATGATTGGTAAAATCATTGGACGGCGTTTTGTTTTTTCATATAAGAATGGTGCTAATGTATCTGTAATCTCATTTTTAATTTCAGACCATTGTGTTGTCTTTCGCTCCATTACTTTTTCTAAATGAGTAGTAATTAAAGTTTGTGCATCGTTGATTAAATCGCTACTCTCACGCATATAAACGAATCCACGAGAGATAATATCAGGTCCTGCTGCAACTTTAAATTCTTTCATATCAATGCTGACAACTACGATAACAAGTCCTTCTTCAGAAAGAATACGACGGTCGCGTAATACAATGTTACCAATATCACCAATGCCGTTTCCATCAATATAAACAGAGCCGGATGGTATTTTCCCAGCAACGTTCGCTTCATCTGAACGTAAGGCAAGAACATCACCATTATCCATAATGAAGCAATTTTCTTCTGGAATACCACAATCATTTGCTAATTTCATATGCATACGCTGCATACGGAATTCACCGTGAATTGGCATAAAGTATTTAGGTTTAATAAGACGTAGCATTAACTTTTGTTCTTCTTGTCCACCATGTCCACTCGTGTGGATGTTTGAAAGCTTACCATGAATAACATCAGCACCAGCACGGTATAACATATTAATCGTACGACTTACGCTAACTGTATTACCTGGAATTGGTGAAGAAGAGAAAACAACTGTATCACCAGGGATGATTTGAATTTGACGATGTGTACCGTTAGCAATACGAGAGAGTGCTGCCATTGGTTCCCCTTGACTACCTGTGCATAAAATAACAACTTTATTAGCTGGTAATCGATTCAGTTGAGAAGCTTCTATGAATGTATCTTTTGGACAGCGAATATAACCAAGATCATGACCAATCTCAATCG
Organism: Bacillus pseudomycoides; assembly: GCF_022811845.1. Classification (NCBI taxonomy): domain Bacteria; kingdom Bacillati; phylum Bacillota; class Bacilli; order Caryophanales; family Bacillaceae; genus Bacillus; species Bacillus pseudomycoides. The sequence continues at coordinate 5,115,727 of NZ_CP064266.1, read as the reverse complement.
CAGCTTCCATACTTCTTCCAAATACAGCGACTTTACGATTGTTTTCAACAGCAGCTTCGACAACTTGCTGCAAACGATGAATATTAGATGCAAAGGTTGCGAATATAATACGCCCTTCCACTTTACGGAAAATATCTTGAATGCTATCACCGACGCGGCGTTCAGACATCGTAAAGTTAGGTACCTCACTGTTCGTACTATCGGATAAGAGACAAAGTACGCCGTCTTTACCGATTTCGGCCATTTTTGTTAAGTCTGCTGGGTCACCTACTGGTGTGAAATCAAATTTAAAGTCCCCTGTATGGACAATTTGTCCTTGAGGCGTTTTCACGACAACCCCATACGAATCTGGAATACTGTGCGTTGTACGGAAGAATGAAACAGATGTCTTTTTGAATTTAATGACATCATCTTCTTGAATTTCGTAAAGTTTTGCTTTTCGAAGTAATCCGTGCTCTTCTAATTTGTTTTTAATTAAAGCAATTGCTAATTTCCCACCGTAAATTGGGATGTTCACTTGACGTAATAGGTAAGGGATACCACCAATATGATCCTCGTGACCATGTGTAATGAATAAACCCTTAATTTTATCTTCGTTTCGTACAAAATAAGTGTAATCAGGAATCACATAGTCGATTCCGAGAAGTTCGTCTTCTGGAAACTTAATTCCAGCATCAATTATAATAATTTCATCTTGAAATTGGACAGCATATGTATTTTTGCCGATTTCACCGAGTCCACCAAGTGCGAAAACGGCCGCCTGATCATTTTTTAGGAATTTCATAAATTATACGATCTCCGTTAGTGTTAAATCAGCATTTTGCTTCTCGTATTCAAGATGAGCGCCAGTAACAGATTGGACAAACTCAATATTATATGCGAACTTTTGTAATTTTGTACGAACGTCTTTTTGGGATTCAGCTTCTAAATATAAAACTTTTGTATTTTCACGTACTGGAACCTCAGTCATTTTTTCTTGATAGAATACTTTAAAAATCATTGGGAAAACCTCTCCTTGTCTATGTTTTGCATTATCTGTTACCTATTATAAAGCAAATAGTAATGATTTTCATGTTTTTTCGAATGAGAATGAAGAAAAAGCCCGAAATGGGCACGATTTAAGCTGTAGTCTTTTTACAGACTAAATCGTTTAAATACCGTTTTAGCTTTTTCTTCAGCTTCTTTAGCATGATTACTCCTTCCTTTCTTTATTGCAAATATGCATAACTATTTTTTGTTTCATTAGTAGTAACTCTATCTCTATATACACAGGAAGCCATAGAAGATAAATGAGAGAATTGCTGTCCGGTGTTCAGTAATTCTATTGGCTGATGCAGACGTAATCTTGTGTTACATTCTTTCTCTCACAGGTAGTGTGCCCTCAGTTATGAATATAGTATGAGATAGATTAGAAAAGAAAATGCATTGAAACAAATATCAATATTCTTTTGATAGTATATGCATATTGTACGAATAAGGTTAGGAAGTGAACGCTTTCTTCACAGATGTTTAATATGTTATACTTTTTTTTAGGATTTGAAAAGAAATAGTCAAGTTAGGAACAGAGATGGGCTAGAAAGGACTTTGAAAATGAATGATAAAATCGTCTTTTTTGATATTGATGGAACATTACTAGATCATGATAAAAAAATTCCGCAATCTACAAGAGAAGCCGTACGTATGTTGCAAGAAAAAGGAGTACATGTGGCAATTGCGACAGGGCGTGCGCCTTTCATGTTTGAAGATATTCGCAATGAGCTTAATATTCATAATTATGTTAGTTTTAACGGCCAATATGTTGTATTTGAAGATGAGGTTATATTTAAAAATCCATTACAACCTAGTACATTACATACATTCACAACATTTGCGAAGCAAGAGGGGTACCCACTTGTTTATTTAGATCATAAGGATATGAAAGCGACAGTAGAATATCATGATTATGTAAAAGAAAGTTTTGGAAGCCTACAATTTGGGCATCCGTTATATGAACCAAGTTTTTATGAAAATCGTGATATTTACCAAACACTTCTTTTCTGCCAAGTGGGTGAGGAAGAAAAGTTTATTCATGATTATCCAGATTTTCATTTTATTCGTTGGCATGCGTATTCTATGGATATTATTCCTAATGGCGGTTCGAAAGCAAAGGGAATTGAAAAATTTATTAAGAAATTAGGATTTAAGCGTGAACAGGTTTATGCTTTTGGGGATGGATTAAATGATTTAGAAATGATTGAAACAGTCGGAACAGGTATTGTAATGGGGAATGGCCATGAAGATCTGAAAAAACTTGCTAATTATGTGACCAAAGATGTTAGTGAAGATGGGATTCTTCACGGTTTACAATGGGCGCGTTTATTGTAACAAAATAGTATGAGAACCATTTCAGATAAAAAAGCAGAAGCTTTTGCTTCTGCTTTTTTATCTTTCGAATGGTTTTGCATCATCAGGAGATGCAAAAGGGTTTTCTTGATTAATGTGGTCATAGAACATGATGCCGTTTAAATGATCAATTTCATGTTGAAATACAATCGCTGGTAAGCCTTTTAAACGTAATTTTACCTCTTCACCATCGATAGTAGTTGCTTTAACTTTAATTCGTGTATAACGCGGAACATAGCCAGGTACTTCACGATCTACTGATAGGCAACCTTCACCTCCCGATAAATATGTGCGTTCAACAGAGTGACTAATAATTTTGGGGTTGAATAAAGCATAGCTGTATAATGTCTCATTTGCGTCAGTAACATGAACAGCAATCATTCTTTTCGAAATGCCAATTTGTGGTGCTGCAATCCCGATTCCTGGACGTAAATTATATTTTTCAACCATTTCAGGGTTTTGACTGTTTATTACAAGTTCAATCATTTCTTTAAGAGTACGTAGGTCCTCTTCACTTGCTGGCAGAGGTACTTCTTCTGCTACTGCTCGTAGAATGGGATTTCCTTCACGAATTACATCATTCATTGTAAGCATATGTAATCTCTCCTTTCTTCTTTAGTCTACCAAAGGACATCGAAAAAGTCATGGTAAAGTAAATGGTGCATATGTATGGTTTTTTTTAAATCTGTTCTTCGTATTGTAAAGGATTGAAAAAGAAAAGACGGCAGAGCCGCCTGTTTCTTTCGATAGTTGTTTTGTTTTACATTAACGAATGCAAGCAGCACCAACGATAATTAAAAGGATAAACAATACAACGATTAAAGCAAAGCCGCGTCCGGATCCTCCGCAAGAACCTCCATAGCCATAGGAAGGATATGAACAAGTTGGATAGCAATATGTGTATCCGTACATGAGATGACCTCCTTTATCATTTCCCGCTAATACTGCGGTTATTATAATGTATGGGAGAGTGATTGGGAGTGTGTAGGCATTTGCCTAGAAAAGGAAGAAGTGATTGCATATTTTTGTTACAAAGAGAGAAAAACTAAGAAGAATTAATCGTTTACATATTATTCTACGATGAAAAGAGGGTTAAAAAGGGAATAATATAACAGTAGGTTATTGCTTACTAATACAGATGTGAAAATGAAAACAACTATGTATAGTGGAAACCCCAATGTTATTCATAAAAAAAACGTAACCAAAGTAATTGACATCGTGATTAGAATAGTTGTAAACTAAAAAACGTGATCAAGATTGTATTAATATGTTTCTGAAAAAACATTAGTACAGATTGTTAGGTACACAAAATTATTCTCAACCGGCGAGGTTTCCTGTCGGTTTACATGGTTGCGTTTTCTTTCTAGCTGATTGCTAGTGAAAGCGTTTCAGAATATGGTTCAAGAGAGGAAGAGGTGAACGGAATGGGTACTAAAACAAAAAAGACCCTATTTAATGTTGATGAGCAAATGAAAGCTATCGCAGCTCAATTTGAAACATTACAAATTTTAAATGAAAAAGGCGAAGTTGTGAATGAAGCAGCAATGCCTGAATTAACTGATGATCAATTAAAAGAATTAATGCGCCGTATGGTGTATACTCGCGTACTAGATCAACGTTCTATTTCTTTAAACCGTCAAGGACGTTTAGGTTTCTACGCACCAACAGCTGGACAAGAAGCTTCTCAATTAGCAAGTCATTTCGCACTTGAAGCAGAAGACTTCATCTTACCAGGATATCGTGACGTTCCACAATTAGTATGGCATGGTTTACCATTATACCAAGCATTCTTATTCTCTCGTGGACACTTCATGGGTAACCAAATGCCTGAAAATGTAAATGCACTTGCTCCACAAATCATCATCGGTGCGCAAATCATCCAAACTGCTGGTGTTGCGTTAGGTATGAAATTACGTGGTAAAAAATCTGTTGCAATTACTTACACAGGTGACGGTGGTGCTTCTCAAGGTGACTTCTACGAAGGTATGAACTTTGCAGGTGCATTTAAAGCTCCAGCAATCTTCGTTGTTCAAAACAACCGCTATGCAATCTCTACTCCAGTAGAAAAACAATCTGCAGCAAAAACTGTAGCGCAAAAAGCAGTAGCAGCAGGTATTTACGGAATTCAAGTAGACGGTATGGACCCATTAGCTGTATACGCAGCAACTGCTTTTGCTCGTGAGCGTGCAGTAAATGGTGAAGGTCCTACTTTAATCGAGACTTTAACATTCCGTTATGGTCCACATACAATGGCTGGTGATGACCCAACTCGTTACCGTACAAAAGATATCGAAAACGAATGGGAACAAAAGGATCCAATCGTACGCTTCCGTGCATTCTTAGAAAATAAAGGCCTATGGTCTCAAGAAGTAGAAGAAAAAGTAATCGAAGAAGCGAAAGAAGATATCAAACAAGCAATTGCTAAGGCTGACCAAGCTCCAAAACAAAAAGTTACTGATTTAATGGAAATCATGTACGAAAAAATGCCTTACAACTTAGCTGAACAATATGAAATTTACAAAGAAAAGGAGTCGAAGTAAGCCATGGCTCAAATGACAATGATTCAAGCAATCACTGATGCTTTACGCGTTGAAATGAAAAATGACCCTAACGTACTTGTGTTTGGTGAAGACGTTGGTGTAAACGGCGGTGTATTCCGTGCTACTGAAGGTTTACAAGCTGAATTCGGTGAAGATCGTGTAATGGATACTCCACTTGCAGAGTCTGGTATTGGTGGACTTGCAGTTGGACTTGCACTTGAAGGTTTCCGTCCAGTTCCAGAAATCCAATTCTTCGGTTTCGTTTATGAAGTAATGGATTCAATTTCTGGTCAATTAGCTCGTATGCGTTACCGTTCTGGTGGACGTTGGACTGCTCCAGTAACAGTTCGTTCTCCATTCGGTGGTGGTGTTCATACTCCTGAACTACATGCTGATAGCTTAGAAGGATTAGTGGCGCAACAACCTGGTCTAAAAGTTGTTATTCCATCTACTCCATACGATGCAAAAGGTCTTTTAATCTCTGCGATTCGTGACAACGATCCAGTTATCTACTTAGAGCATATGAAATTGTACCGTTCATTCCGTCAAGATGTACCAGAAGGCGAATACACAATTGATTTAGGTAAAGCTGATATCAAACGTGAAGGTACAGATGTATCTGTTATCGCTTACGGTGCTATGGTTCACGCTGCATTAAAAGCTGCTGAAGAACTTGAAAAAGAAGGTATCTCTTTAGAGGTTGTTGACTTACGTACAGTTCAACCATTAGATATCGAAACAATCATCGCTTCTGTTGAAAAAACAGGCCGCGTAGTTGTTGTTCAAGAAGCTCAAAAACAAGCTGGTATTGCAGCTAACGTTGTAGCGGAAATTAACGACCGTGCAATCTTAAACTTAGAAGCTCCAGTTGTACGTGTTGCAGCTGCTGATACAGTATTCCCATTCTCTCAAGCTGAGAGCGTATGGTTACCAAACCACAAAGATATTGTTGAAGCTGTTAACAAAGTAATGAACTTCTAATTTTTAGCTTTTCATGTGCAAAAGAAATCAGCACATGCTGGTTTCTTTTGTACATATTCCATAATAATGAAATGAATCAGGGGGCTGAATTCCGTGGCATTTGAATTTAAACTACCAGATATCGGTGAAGGTATCCACGAAGGTGAAATCGTAAAATGGTTTATTAAACCAGGCGATGAAGTAAATGAAGACGATGTACTTCTTGAAGTACAAAATGATAAAGCAGTAGTAGAAATCCCTTCTCCTGTTAAAGGTAAAGTACTTGAAGTACTTGTAGAAGAAGGAACAGTTGCAATAGTAGGAGACACATTAATTAAATTTGATGCTCCTGGATACGAAAACCTTAAATTTAAAGGTGACGATCATGATGCAGCTCCAAAAGCTGAAGAAGCAGCAGTAGAAGCTCCAGCAGCGGAAGCTACTCCAGCAGCAACTGAAGAAGTAGTAAATGAGCGCGTTATCGCTATGCCATCTGTTCGTAAATATGCTCGTGAAAAAGGTGTAGATATTCATAAAGTAGCTGGTTCTGGTAAGAACGGCCGCGTTGTGAAAGCTGACATCGATGCATTTGCAAATGGTGGACAAACAGTAGCAGCAACTGAGGCTCCAGCAGCAGTAGAAGCTACTCCAGCAGCAGCGAAAGAAGAAGCACCAAAAGCACAACCAATCCCAGCTGGTGAATATCCAGAAACTCGTGAGAAAATGAGTGGTATCCGTAAAGCGATTGCGAAAGCAATGGTTAACTCTAAGCATACAGCTCCTCACGTAACATTAATGGACGAAGTAGATGTAACAGAACTTGTTGCTCACCGTAAGAAGTTCAAAGCAGTTGCAGCTGACAAAGGTATTAAATTAACTTACCTTCCATACGTTGTAAAAGCTTTAACATCTGCATTACGTGAATTCCCAATGTTGAACACTGCTTTAGACGATGCTTCTCAAGAAATCGTTCATAAACATTACTTCAACATCGGTATCGCAGCTGATACAGACAAAGGTCTATTAGTACCAGTTGTTAAAGATACAGATCGTAAATCTATCTTCACTATCTCTAACGAGATCAATGATCTTGCTGGTAAAGCACGTGAAGGTCGTTTAGCTCCAGCTGAAATGAAAGGTGCTTCTTGCACAATTACAAACATTGGTTCTGCAGGTGGACAATGGTTCACTCCAGTTATCAATCACCCAGAAGTAGCAATCCTTGGTATCGGCCGTATCGCTGAGAAGCCAGTTGTGAAAAATGGTGAGATTGTTGCAGCTCCAGTATTGGCATTATCTCTAAGCTTTGACCATCGTTTAATTGACGGCGCAACTGCTCAAAAAGCATTAAACCAAATTAAACGTCTATTGAATGACCCACAATTATTAGTAATGGAGGCGTAATAACAATGGTAGTAGGAGATTTCCCAATTGAATTAGATACAGTCGTTGTTGGTGCAGGTCCTGGTGGATACGTTGCGGCAATTCGTGCAGCACAATTAGGTCAAAAGGTAGCAATTATTGAAAAAGCTAACCTTGGTGGCGTATGCTTAAACGTTGGATGTATTCCTTCAAAAGCGTTAATCAATGCAGGTCATCGTTATGAGAATGCAATGCATTCTGATGACATGGGTATCACTGCAGAGAACGTAAAAGTTGACTTTACAAAAGTTCAAGAATGGAAAAACGGCGTAGTTAAGAAATTAACTGGCGGTGTTGAAGGCCTTCTTAAAGGTAACAAAGTTGAAATCATTCGCGGTGAAGCTTACTTCGTAGATGCTAACACATTACGTGTAATGACTGAAGACGCAGCACAAACTTATACGTTTAAAAATGCTGTTCTTGCAACTGGTTCTACACCAATCGAAATTCCTGGATTCAAATACTCTAAACGTGTTATCAACTCTACAGGTGCATTAAGCTTACCTGAAATTCCTAAAAAACTTGTTGTAATCGGCGGCGGTTACATCGGTATGGAATTAGGAACTGCATATGCTAACTTCGGTACAGAAGTTACTGTAGTAGAAGCTGGCGATGAAATTTTAGCTGGTTTTGAAAAAGCAATGAGCTCAGTTGTTAAACGTGCTCTTCAGAAAAAAGGCAACGTAAATATCCATACAAAAGCTATGGCTAAAGGCGTTGAAGAAACTGAAAACGGCGTAACAGTTAGCTTCGAAGTTAATGGCGAAGTACAAACTGTAGAAGCAGATTACGTATTAGTAACTGTAGGTCGTCGTCCAAATACTCAAGAAATCGGTCTTGAGCAAGTTGGAGTTAAAATGACTGACCGCGGCATCATCGAAATCGATGAGCAATGTCGTACAAATATTTCAAACATCTATGCAATCGGTGATATCGTTCCTGGACCACCATTAGCTCACAAAGCTTCTTACGAAGGTAAAGTAGCTGTTGAAGCAATTAGTGGCCATGCATCAGCAATTGATTACATCGGAATTCCTGCAGTATGCTTCACTGATCCAGAATTAGCATCTGTTGGTTACACTAAGAAACAAGCAGAAGAAGCTGGAATGAGCGTAGCTGTATCTAAGTTCCCATTCGCTGCAAACGGTCGTGCGTTATCATTAAACAGCACAGACGGTTTCTTACAACTTGTAACACGTAAAGAAGATGGTCTTCTTGTAGGTGCACAAGTTGCAGGTGCAGGTGCTTCTGATATTATCTCTGAGATTGGTTTAGCTATCGAAGCTGGAATGACAGCAGAAGATATCGCTCAAACAATCCATGCTCACCCAACATTAGGTGAAATCACAATGGAAGCAGCAGAAGTTGCTCTTGGAATGCCAATTCACATTGTAAAATAGTATGAAATAGATAAAAAACCACCTCCTAGATACTGGGAGGTGGTTTTTTATCTTAGAAACAAGGTTATGGAATAAAGTTATTAAAGTGACACTTTAATTGGTGAGATCTTCATTTCCACTGAATTTGGAGGTGAAGATCTTATTACACGTTAATGCGGGATAAAGGATCATATTTAATATGACAAACATAAATAGAGAAGGAGAGAATAATGATAATAGATGCTTCATTTTATCTTGCTATTCGTAGATAGTAACCACAAATAGCAAAAGGAGAACAAAGAATCTAGGTGTCGAGATAAGTAAAACGCCAGTGTATTAGGTGAAAATAGAATCAAAAAATAAGAGGTGACGCTTCGTCACCTCTTATTTTTGGGTTTTTATTGTGCATTTTTAAATTGGTACATTTCTGGACTTATACTAGAGTCATTATACAGGAATAGTACAATATCAGGATTTAATTCTTTTAGATCTTTGATCATATTTTTACTAGCTGCAAATCGTGGATCAATAAATGTTGTTTGTTCAAAATTCTGCGCAAATAAAGGATACGTTGCATCAGCATAAGAATCTTTAATAACTACAGCGTGCAATTTATTTTTTGCTTTCGAATTTAAGATATTAATTTGTGCATAGTCTGTTTGATAGACCGCTGCATAACTTGGTGCAGGTTGCTTTTTATCCTTTGCAAAGAACTCTTTCATTGGCATTTTAGTCGATTGCTCAGATACAGGCCCAATATATACGGTGTAATCATCCCAAGCATTTGGATTTTGCTTTAATTGTACATAAGGGATTTGTTCAGGAGTTTTTATTAAATTATACAGTTGTTTATTCCAACTTCCAATAAAATCTCCATTAGGTTTTTCAGTAATGAATTTATAATTATCTCGATTTACTTTATCATCTTTATATATCTTTGAGTGATCAGATATATAATTCATTGCATATTCATATCCATAAAACGCACCTTTCATATTCCAATGATGGTCTGTTTTAAAGTATAAACTTTCTAATTGTTCACGGTTAAATTCTTTTTGGAAGAATGGCAAAACATCGATAACAGGAAAGTTTATATGATTCAATGCTTGTACAAGGTAATCACGATGTATTTGGTCGTATCCACGATCTACATATGGTGGATATCGATACGAAAAGGTCGTCAGTTTACTTGGTGCTAACATAAAATAAAACTCGGTTTTTGGAAATTGAGTTCTTAAATTATTTAATTCATTTACAGATTGTTTCATCTGTTTACGTTCGTCAGTTTTAGTTGGTTCAGATAAAATAAAACCATCGCTTGCAACATATTTTTGATTTATAAATGTTCGGTTGAAGTACATTTGTAAATTTGTATATGTTTTAATAAAGAAATCTCGAGCTGCAATATGGTCTGTAAAGTGTAACTCGGTATCTTTGAAGTATTTTCCTGATTTTAAATCATCTTTCGTTAAGACAGGATCAATAGCCAATTCCCTGTTTTCAAAATTAGAAAAGGTTTTTTTATCCAAATATATAATTTTCCCAGTCCATATACACATTCCGAAAATAACAATTAAAAAACCTATAATTAATATACGGTTGTTTAAACTTTTCACAGCTATCCCTCCTTTAAAAACGGAAGTAAATGAATGGATTATACGTTGCATTTGTTAAATACATCATCACAATGATTAGCACACTTAAATAATAAATTGGAGATAGAATAACTATCTTTTTTGTTGAAATCATAGTTTTCAGCCAAGAGAAAATTGGAGCTGAAGTGACAATAGCTAGCAGGAAAATTCCCCAATAATTCATGATATAGAAGTAACTCTTAATGTCAGTTAACGGTCCATTTATCCCAAACATTGTTTGTAAAAATTCGAAACAGTAAGTGAAATTATCGGCTCGGAAGAAAACCCATCCAATGATTACTAAAAACATAACGTATACATGTTGGACTGGGCGCCATAGATTTTGTAATACTTTCTCGAAACCTGCTTTCTCTAAAGCGATGAGGCATCCGTAATAAATTCCCCAAATCATAAAAGTCCAACTAGCTCCATGCCAAAAACCGGTTAATGCCCATACGATGAAAAGATTACGATAGACTTTCCAGCTGGATACGCGATTTCCTCCAAGAGGAATATAGACATAATCGCGGAACCATGAACCAAGAGAGATGTGCCAACGACGCCAAAATTCAGAAATGGATTTTGAAATATATGGATAATTAAAATTCTCTAGAAAATCAAATCCAAACATTTTCCCTAATCCAATTGCCATATCACTATACCCAGAAAAATCAAAGTAAATTTGTAGTGTATAAGCGATGGCACCAATCCAAGCGGTAGAAACACTCATCGTTGCTGGATCCATAGCGAAAATTTCATCGGCAATAGCGCCTAATTGATTAGCAATTAATACTTTTTTTCCTAATCCGATGATAAAACGTCGAACTCCTTCGGAAAACTTATCAGCATCAACTGTTCGGATATGTAGTTGATGAGAAATTGTATTATAACGAACGATTGGCCCAGCTACTAATTGAGGGAAAATAGTAAAATATAATGCGAGATCAAAAATATTACGCTGCGCATCGACTTTCTTCTTATATATATCAATGATATAACTCATAGCGTGGAAAGTAAAAAAGGAAATACCAATCGGTAATGGAATCTTGTCTAATACGATATTTGTGTGAAACACTGTGTTTATATTATCGATTAAAAAATTAGCATATTTAAAATATCCTAAAATAGCTGTATTAATAATAATAGCTACAGTTAAGATTGTTTTTCTGCTAAATATAGTTGCTCCTTCTTTGGCAAGCCAAATACCAAACCAATAGTTTATGAAGATAGAAAAGAGCATAAGAAATACATATATTGGTTCTCCCCAAGCATAAAATAATAAGCTGAATAGTAGAAGAACAATATTTTGTAATTCTTTACGAACAGTGTAATATACAAATAACACTGCAGGTAAAAACAAGCATAAAAATAAGAGATTACTAAATACCATCTACGTTTGATCCTTTCTGTAAGTTTATAGGCTGTCAAAAAAACATTATATCACAATTAAAGACATATAAAGAACTTAAACCTATTCACACATCTTATTATTACTTATCCTGCTATTCGCGAGCAGTAAGACACCCACTGATTAAAGTTTCTAATGAGAGTTTTGGTATTCGTATGTTAGTAATCATATATATAATCTTATTTGAAAGAAGAAGCATCCCAGCATTCCTTTAGATTCAGGAAAGCTAGGATGCTTCTTAAGGATATTCTGTAATGATTTTTTGAAATGCCCATATATATTGTAATAAACTAGGATATATGAAAGGAGGCAACAACTTGAAAATAGCACTTGTTTCGATCTTTCATTTCATCATATGGAGCGGGTTTTCAGTAGTGTTACTATTATCTAATCGTGATAAAGCACATTATAAAGTATTACTTTTTTTTGTGTTTTTTTATTTATCTTATGTTATTGCACATTTTATGTTGCACTCCAGAAAAGAGGCAGTCTGTTGCACCATTGGAAATAGTATGTTCTTTTTTTTCATTAAATATCTCTTTTTCTCAGGTTAGCGTTTATAGAAATACATCGTTCTTCCATTAAATAACCTTAACTCACCTTCTAATTTCTTTGCTAAAAAACGGCAGAATTCATTTGCTTTTCCTTTATCCCCAAATGTGGCAGTAGAAGGTAAGGAAATTTGAACGAAAGCTTGCTCGTTCTCTGTTCCAACCCCTACATAAATAGAATTATATCGATCATGACTAGATTTTAGTTCAAGTGTAGTATCTGATGTATCAAGTATCTCGTACGGAAATGCAACGTTAGTATATGCATAGCTAACTTGCACACCGGTTTGGGAAGTAATTGTTTGATAATAATGAAAAAGTTGTTTTACATCTTCTAATGAGACAGTTTGTTGTTTAGATTTAGGTACAAGTTTGATAAATGCATGTTGCATAAACATTTCCTCCTGACATAATATATATAGCTATTTTAACACTGTTGTAAATTTTTTGACAATTAAAAAGGGTTCAATACTCGTTTTGTTTAATATATACGAGTAGAAAGTGTTGTGAAGAGAGGAGGGAGTAAATGTTTGAAAAATTGTACGATGAACATGAAAGTGTGAAAGTACGATTTCTAGGGTTTATGACACAGGAAAACCGTTATGATTTTGGGGTTATTTATACAAATATGTTTTTTGGAAAACCCCTTGTTGTCTGTATGCAAACAGGGAGGGCCACTTTACTAGGGCAAGACGATGTAGATAATATTCAACATTTACAACAGGTCTTTAAATTACAATCGGAGGAAGAAGCAAATGACTTAGCGCAGTTTTTTAAATTTCTTGTGCCGCCAACTTCATTACATGCTGAATATGAAGAATAAATAAACGCAAACAGTCGTACTTATAAAGATATGACTGTTTTTTTATGTTATTGTCGCATACTAATATAAAATTAATTTTTTTAATGTGTTATACTAAAAACCTGTTGACGTAAAAAGTATAACATATTAAAATAAAGACAGAAAGTTAAGCGGTTACAAAAGTTTTTGGGATTATAAACTTAGGGGGAAATGAAAAATGGGAACAATCGTATGTCAAGATTGTGAAAGTACAATTGCACACTTCGAGGATGAGAAAGTAACAGTACTTTACGGAAAATGTGGATCTTGCGGATGTGATCACAAGGAGCATACAAAAGCCCAATAATATATAGGAATCTTGCAACGGCAAAAAGTTTTTAGGACCATAAACTTAGGGGGAAATGAAAAATGGGAACAATCGTATGTCAAGTTTGTGAAGGAACAATTGCACACTTTGAAGATGAAAAGACAACAGTACTTTATGGGAAATGTGGATCTCATTGCGAATGTAGTCACAAGGAGCATACAAAAGCCCAATAATATATAGAACGTGTAAATATAAAAGGTTTCAAATCATAATTCAAACTCAGGGGGAAATGAAGAATGGGAACAATTGTATGTCAAGTTTGCGAAGGAACAATTGCACACTTTGAAGATGAAAAGATAACTGTACTTTACGGGAAATGTGAATCTCATTGCGAATGTGGTCACAAAGAGCATACAAAAGCCCAATAATAATTTAAAAGCGCCTGCATATTTTTGCGAGGCGCTTTTTTTAATAGATTGTAGTTGTGTGACCAACCGTTGCAACAATCGCGTCATCTCGAATGGGAACAAATTTGAATATTGTGTGTAGGGTATTTGGAGAAGTATATTGGCTCATGAGGCGGCTATCTATGCGAGTAATAACATCTGTTAAATATGCTGAGATAAAGGCAGAGGGAATTCTTCGTTCATTTAATAAATAAATGATTTGTTCTTTTGTTTGTACTCCAACACCGTGCCCATAAAAAAAGAAATTCCCTAAATAAATGGCATTCTCTCCTTGCCATTCAATTGAAGCTGGACTTACTTGTGGATTTTTAAAGTAAACAAGATCGCCAGGGACAATATCCCCACCGGTTTTTGTTACCAGTTTTAAGTCTCGATCATAATCCCATGTGTATAGTAGAAGATTTGCGAATAAGCGATTAAATGTTTCATCATCATATAGTGCTAAAAGTGCCTTGTAAAAAATAATAATCATGGCTGTTGCACATTCTGTTCCGTACTTTTTCCCATTTTTAAAAATATCTCGTATCGCGACGGAGGGGGATATATTTGGCAGTAGTTGAAATCCTCCCAGTGGTGTCCTTTGCCAAAATTCAGGGTTACAATAGGACTCTTGGAATGTACGGAACTGAAGTCCACTTTGAAAGAGTTCTAAAGAAGATGTAATAATATGAATTCGTAAATTTAAATCAAAACTGAGTTCATCTGCTGTTCGGAATGCATATACTTCCTGATTTCCAGCCATAATGGCTAATATTTGTTGTTTCTCAGTAGCGAACGGTTCGTTTTCACTTGTGATATAAGGATGTACAATAGAACGACCAATTACAATCATAGTTGCATCCCACCTATATGTTACATTCCTTAGTATCGTATGAGTGAAAGAAAAAATGGTGAAAAAAAGCCTATCAAATGATAGGCTTATATTCTTTAATAACGCGTAAAGTTTGTAATGTCATATCTTCAGGACCTTGTACTGGTAGGCCTGCTTCTAAGTTTTTATAAATGTAATCTAAGTTTTCTTGTGTAATAATTTCACCTGGAGTAAAGATGGGAATCCCTGGCGGATACACCATTACAAAATCAGCTATAATGCGGCCAGCAGCATTTTCAAATGGGATGACCTCTGTCTCTGAATAAAAAGCATCTCGAGGAGAGAGGGCAAGTACAGGGATTTCTGGAATTTCAACTGGTACTTGAACACCTTTGTCGGCTCTATCTTTAAATGTAGTTGCTAGTTCTCGTAAGGCTTCAATAAGAATATTAGTTTCATCCTCTGTATCCCCTAATGTAATAAGGCAAAGAATGTTATATAAGTCAGAAAGCTCAACTTCAATGTTGTAATGTTCTCTTAACCATAATTCTGCCTCATGACCTGTAATGCCTAAATCTTTGACAGATACAATTAGTTTTGTTGGATCGTAGCTAAAAGTTGCATCCATACCTAACATTTCTTTACCAGGACAGTATAGGTTTTCAATGTTATTTACAGTACTGCGAACATTTTCAGCTAACTGAATTGTTTTTGTAATTAATTCTTTTCCTTCAGTTGCAAGGCGTTTTCTTGCAACGTCTAAAGAAGCCAATAGAATATAGGAAGTTGATGTTGTTGTAAGCATGCTAATAATGGATTGGACATGTTTTACATTCACAAGGCCTTCTCTTACATTTAGGATAGAGCTTTGTGTTAATGAACCTCCAAGTTTATGAACACTTGTTGCTGCCATATCTGCACCAGCTTGCATAGCTGACATTGGTAATTCATCATGGAAATGAATATGAACGCCATGAGCTTCATCTACTAATACAGGTATGTCATAAGAATGAGCTAATTTTACAATTTGTTGTAAATCTGCAGCGAACCCAAAATATGTTGGGTTAATAACAAGTAGTCCTTTTGCATCTGAATGTTCCTCGAGTGCTTTTTTTACAGAGTGAATCGTAATCCCGTGTGAAATACCAAGCTTCGGATCAATTTCAGGATGGATGAAAATTGGTTTTGCACCTGAGAAAATAATGGCTGACATTACAGATTTATGAACATTTCGTGGTACAAGAATTTTATCTCCTGGGCCACAAACGCTCATCACCATTGTCATAATTGCACCACTTGTACCTTGAACAGAAAAGAAAGTATGATCTGCACCGAACGCACTTGCTGCTAAGTCCTGAGCTTCTTTAATCATACCCTTTGGATGATGTAAATCATCGAGCGGCGCAATATTAATTAAATCAATTGCTAATGCATTATGCCCAATAAATTCGCGAAATGTAGGATCCATCCCTTGTCCTTTTTTATGACCTGGGATATGGAATTGAATTGGATTTCGCTTACTGTGCTCTACTAAAGCGGTAAACAATGGTGTTTTGTATTGGGACAATCTATACACCCCTTCTTCTTTGTAATATTTATTTTGATTTGTTTTATGTGGATCTTGTTCAATAAGAAAGTTATCTCCCCTTCTATAGTTATATAACAGTCTAGAAGAACTTGATTTGCTTACTTACCATTCAAAAATCTTTTCATGGAAGCTTCACTTTATTTTCAATAAAACAAAAGCATTATATCACCAATGAATATATATGTATAGGGGAAAATATTATTTTTAGTATATGCGTAATTAGTAGTAATTTTACCATGTTGTCTTCGGCGTGGCAGAAGATAATTCCATCATAAAAGAGAAATAGTGTATAATGCAAAGTGGTTATAGCGAAGAGGGATGGAAGTTTTATTTTTAGGGTAGCATCATAGTAAAAAATAAAGATGAATGAGGTGTACATATGGAATATCAATACCCACTCGATTACGATTGGTCAAATGATGAGATGGTTGCAATCGTGACATTCTATGAGGCAATTGAAAAGGCGTATGAGAAAGGTATCATGAGAGAAGAACTGATGAGACTATATCGTCGCTTTAAAGAAATTGTGCCGTCGAAAGCGGAAGAAAAGAAAATTGATAAAGAGTTTCAAGAAGTAAGTGGCTACTCAATATATCGGGCAATTCAAAGAGCGAAAGAAGTGGAAGAACAAAAGATTGTTAAAATGTAAAAATATTTTGAAAAATAAAATTCAAGGTGCTATAATGGTATAACAACTTAAAACGGACAATATATATATTGTCCGTTTTCTACTATCGATTGCAAATTTTATATAAAGGAAGGAGTGAGTGCATCGTAGTTTGGATCTTCGTAAGAAATTGTTCATTAGTAAGTGTTGAGAACTCTTCTGGTGTGATGTGAATACCAACTAGTAACTCGGCTTTTTTTATAGTTGCTAAGCGTTCAATCATTTTTTGTAAATCAGTTATTTCAAGTGAGTTATGTAGTTTTACAGCTGGTTTAGTATGGTCAATGGACCAAACGAAGTCATTTGGTATATTTGTTTTTAAATCATTTAAATGTTCTAAGAAGGCGTGAGCCGCTTCCACTTTCTGTGGACACTCATAGATTAAACCAAAGTATATGAAAGCATGAGTACCCCATAAACCAATTTGAAAATGTGGCAGCATTTTATATCCGCGTTTATTTGTTGAAAAAGCAACCCAAGTATCGTTTGGTGGATTGACTTTACGTCGAGCATGTTTTGCAACATGATAGAAAAAAGTTTCACCAGTTTGTTCTGATAAATAATGTGAAAATTGCTTACCTAGAGCTTCAAATTTAGGATGAATATTCGTTTTAATAGCATTCATTCGTTCTTCGAGACCATCAACTGTAAAGACAGCAAAGTCAGTTGATTTAAATGTTTGTAATGTCATGATAGTTCCTCCAACTCCTAGTTTGTTTTTAATTTTAGCATAGCTTGTACGATTCATAAAAAAAACAGTACAAAAAAATTTCAGTAAAAAAATATAATTTTGTTGCATAGATGATTTATCCAACATAATATAGTATAAAACAAAAAATCAGAAAATTAAGTTAATTCTAGTCCGAGGGCAGACGAATATTGGGAGGAGGCAATAAAAATGAGACAGGTGATTAACGCGTTAAAGAGAACAGATGCTGAAAAAAGAATTCCGGTGCTAAGATTAGAGTTAGATTATGAATTAGCAACTCTATATGATGCAATGATGGAAAATGATAATCAGAAAAAAGAAGAGTGCGTGCAAAAATTAGAAGTGCTAAGACTTGAAATGATCCGTTTAGAAGCGTAATAATAGTATATGTATAAAAATTAAGTTGGTGCGAACCTTATAAAGGGTTCGTTTTTTCTGTGAACAGTATAGATCGGAGTGTTTAAACATGCAAGAGGTATGGAAAGAAATCGATGCAAATGCGAAGCGGTGGATTCGAGAAGCTGGTGAGCGTTTAATGGCATCATTGCAAAAGACACTTATTATAGAGACGAAATCAAGTGCAGCTGATTTAGTAACGAATATGGATCGAGAAATAGAGCAGTTTTTGATTGGGAAAATTAAACAAACATTCCCCAATCATTATATTTTAGGAGAAGAAGGGTATGGAGATGAAGTTGCTTCTTCCGATGGAGTTGTTTGGTTAATTGATCCAATTGATGGTACGATGAATTTTGTTCATCAAAAAAGAAATTTTGCAATTTCGATCGGTATTTATGAGGACGGTATCGGAAGAATTGGTCTTATCTATGATCCAGTTCACGATGAACTTTATCATGCTGTAAAAGGAGAAGGAGCTTTTTGTAACGGTGTATCCATTCCTTCTTTAGAGAAGAGTGCCATAGAGAATGGAATAATTGCTTTAAATGCAACTTGGCTCACCGATAACCCATTACTTAATATGGAGAAAATGATGCAACTTGTAAAATTGGCAAGGGGAACACGTTCATACGGATGTGCAGCATTAGAAATGGTTTATGTTGCAACTGGAAGATTAGATGCCTACGTGACGCCTCGACTATCTCCTTGGGATTTTGGCGGTGGAATGATTATTGTGGAAGAAGTCGGTGGTAAGGTAACGACATTCAGTGGTACTACGCTTTCTATTGTGGAAAAAAGTAGCGTATTAGTCGCTAAGCCTGGAGTATATGACGAATTATTACAATACGTATCACAGTAACAAAAAAAGTAAGAGGCTCAAGACGTAGCTTCTTACTTTTTTATGTCACTGTGATTTACGCATTTTGCGTTTTGTTATAAATCCATATCCGACTGTAACAAATGTACCAATAATGCAAATAATAATACCGATGGGACTATTTTCAGCAATCATAATACCAATGCCGATCAAGAAAATAACACCGATGATAGCAGTTAATAAAAAGCGATATTGAATGTGTTCCATTTCTTCACCCTCCAATTTCATTTTACTTTCACAAAAGTAAGAATACAACTATATTTTCATTCTTGATTTTATTTTGATTGCCATTGTATCCCCTTCGCTCTTATAATAGAGAAGGATTAAAAAGACACTAGGAGTTGGACATGTTGAAAAAACGACAAGATTTACGAAATATAGCAATTATTGCCCACGTTGACCATGGTAAAACAACACTTGTTGACCAATTATTACGTCAAGCGGGGACGTTCCGTGCAAATGAGCACGTAGAAGAGCGTGCAATGGATTCGAATGATTTAGAAAGAGAACGCGGTATTACTATTTTAGCAAAAAATACAGCGATTCATTATGAAGATAAACGAATTAACATTTTAGATACACCTGGACACGCTGACTTCGGTGGTGAAGTAGAGCGTATTATGAAAATGGTTGATGGTGTTTTACTTGTTGTTGATGCATATGAAGGTTGTATGCCACAAACACGATTTGTTTTAAAGAAAGCACTTGAGCAAAATTTAACTCCAATCGTTGTTGTGAATAAAATTGACCGTGACTTTGCTCGTCCAGACGAAGTGGTTGATGAAGTAATTGATTTATTCATCGAACTTGGGGCAAACGAAGATCAGTTAGAATTCCCTGTTGTATTTGCATCAGCAATGAACGGAACAGCAAGCTTAGATTCAAACCCAGCAAATCAAGAAGAGAATATGAAATCATTGTTTGACACAATTATTGAACATATTCCAGCACCAATTGATAATAGTGAAGAGCCACTTCAATTCCAAGTAGCACTTCTTGATTACAATGACTATGTTGGTCGTATCGGAGTTGGACGTGTATTCCGCGGTACAATGAAAGTAGGACAACAAGTTGCGTTAATGAAGGTTGATGGAAGTGTAAAACAATTCCGTGTAACGAAATTATTTGGTTACATCGGATTAAAACGACAAGAAATTGAAGAAGCGAAAGCTGGAGACCTAGTAGCTGTTTCTGGTATGGAAGACATTAACGTTGGTGAAACGGTATGTCCAGTTGAACATGAAGAGGCATTGCCATTATTACGTATTGATGAACCAACACTACAAATGACATTCCTTGTAAATAACAGCCCATTTGCAGGTCGCGAAGGTAAATATATTACATCTCGTAAAATCGAAGAGCGTCTTCGTTCACAGCTAGAAACGGATGTAAGTTTACGTGTAGACAATACCGAATCTCCGGATGCATGGATTGTATCTGGACGTGGAGAGTTACATTTATCAATCTTGATTGAGAATATGCGTCGTGAAGGATATGAATTACAAGTATCTAAACCAGAAGTAATCATTAAAGAGGTTGACGGCGTAAGATGTGAGCCAGTAGAACGTGTACAAATAGATGTGCCAGAAGAATATACTGGTTCTATTATGGAATCAATGGGTGCGCGTAAAGGTGAAATGTTAGACATGGTGAATAACGGAAACGGCCAAGTTCGTCTTACATTTATGGTTCCAGCACGTGGACTAATTGGTTACACAACTGAATTCTTAACTTTAACTCGTGGTTACGGTATTTTAAACCATACATTTGATAGCTATCAACCAGTACATGCTGGGCAAGTTGGTGGACGTCGTCAAGGTGTTCTAGTTTCACTTGAAACAGGAAAAGCATCACAATACGGTATTATGCAAGTTGAAGACCGTGGCGTAATCTTCGTTGAACCAGGTACAGAAGTATATGCAGGTATGATTGTTGGGGAACATACACGTGAGAATGATTTAACAGTTAACGTTGTGAAAATGAAGCAACAAACTAACATTCGTTCTGCAACAAAAGATCAAACATCAACAATGAAAAAACCGCGTATTATGACTTTAGAAGAGTCATTAGAATACTTAAATGATGATGAATACTGTGAAGTAACACCAGAATCAATTCGTCTTCGTAAAAAGATTCTTGATAAGAGCGAACGCGAAAGAGCTGCTAAGAAAAAGAAATCTGTAGAAGCGTAAAAAAATGAGGAAGCTGCCTTTTTATGAAAAGGCAGCTTTTTTATTTAAATATTTTTAGAAAATTCCCTCATTTATCTAGACAGGATTTTTTCTGCAAGGTACTCTTATAGTAGGTAACATAGAGTCTAAAAATGAAGAAGCAAGGTACTACTAGTTATTGAAAAGTGTTCATATGGATTATTTTAGATAGGGGGGAAGTGTAATGGTAGAGAGAATGTCATTTTTCGCAAAGTTATACAATGTAGAAACGAATCCAGAAATAGGTATGTGGCTACTTTATGGTACGATGATTATTTTGAGTGTACTTGTATATAATTTAGGTTTTGCAAGGAAGTTATCGTTATTACAAAATGTTGTGATCTATGTGGTGTTAGCAATTGGGTGTACAGTTCTAACTTTTTTTGCGGTATTTTTACCAGTGGGAGAAGGGCTTGTTGTGGCGGCAGCTGTGCTCGGTATTTATAGATTACGCTTACATCAAGCAAGGAAACAGAGAGTGAACTAAGGAGGAGATGTTTCATGCGTTCTGTACAAGATGCATTATACAATTGGTTAACGATTAAAACAGTCGCGGAAGCACGTCCGCATGATGAAGCAGCACAAGAAACTTATGTACTGTTCCATAGCATGTTACATGAAGATCATCAATTAAGAGAGGTAACGGTAGAAAAGAAAGAAGATATGTATTTGGTTACATATGAACAAGAAGGGGAAAAACATTCTACAAGATTTCCAGTAGAGCTTATAGATTGTTTTTTAGATCAAATGAAACGAGAGCCGGAGAAATATAAATAAGTCCTCACCTGAATAAATAAGGACTTATTTGATCGTTTACCACTCATCTTCTATTGTTTTATCACGATATAAGTGGAATTTTCCGGTTGCATGGCGTTTCATTGTACGTTCTGCAATACGTTCTGTGCATTCCATGCACATATATGTATGAATAGGACGGTTACGAAGCCTTTTGGCCATAGGGTTTTCGTCATCTAACTCTTCTTTTTTATCACAAAGCATGCATTTGACTCTCATCTCGTCACCTCAATACAAATTCTATCAATATAAGTATATCATGTAAATTTGATATTTTTGAACTATAGGGGGAAAAAATAATATTTTCGCAATTCGAAAAATAAGTTATCATTAAGATAAATAAAATTTTGGAGGTGGAAATATGGCAAATGTAGTAGAACCTGCATTGACAGATTCTTTAGTTCAATCTTTACGTGAAGGACATATTATTACAATCGCAACAATTGATTTTGAAAAGGCTGTTCCAAATGTAAGTGCTATTTCATGGGTATATGCAATGAATGAGACAAGTATACGATTTGCGGTCGATCAACGCTCTCGTATTGCGGAAAATTTACGCCATCGGTCAGGGATTGTACTTACTGTAATGGCAAATGAATCTGTATTTTCCATTAGCGGTGAAGCAAAGATTTTAAAGGAGAGGTTGGAAGGGATTCCTCTTAAGTTAACTGTAGTAGAAGTATCTGTTCAAGAAGTACGTGATGTCATGTTTTATGGCGCTAAGCTTGCTTCGGAACCAACATATGAAAAAACATACGATCTTTGTGCTGCTGAAAAACTAGATAACCAAGTTTTAACAGCAATGAAAGAATTATAGAAAAGGATGAACGCTAGGAGTTTCATCCTTTTTTACTCTTTTAGCCTAAGTAAATAGCTGAACTTTGTTACATGTTAGAATATAAATTTTGGTAAATGAATACGATGCCTAGTTATGAATGTGAAAAAATGATTAGGAAAAGTTTTAATTTCTATGAATTTCGATTCTACCTCGTTAATACATTACATATAATTATAACAATGGTTCGTCCATATCGTGATCATGGATGAAACCCTTGTTCTACAAATTTAAAAGTGGAGTCAGGGGGTAACAGGTTGGATAAAATTTATGTGTTAGATACGAATGTACTTTTGCAGGATCCTTTATCTATTTTTTCTTTTGAAACAAATGAAGTAGTAATTCCAGCAGTTGTATTAGAAGAGGTTGATTCGAAAAAACGTTACATGGATGAAGTTGGACGAAATGCTCGTTATGTATCTAAATTGATAGATAAATTTCGCGAACTAGGAAAGCTGCATGAGAGTATTCCTCTTGAAAACGGGGGGACATTTCGTATTGAATTAAATCATCGCTCATTTGTTCAACTACAAGATATTTTTGTTGAAAAAACAAACGATAATCGTATTTTAGCTGTAGCAAAAAATTTATTTTTAGAAGAGCAAGAGAAAGAGAGTGGAAAGTCTGTTATTTTGGTCAGTAAGGATGTACTTGTGAGGGTAAAGGCAGATGCTCTTGGTTTACAAGCTGAAGATTATTTGAGCGATCGTGTAATTGAAGTGGACAATATATATGCGGGGTTTTTAGAAGGCTACATATCAACGGAACAGTTAAATTATTTTTATGAAAAAGGAGAACTTCCTTTATCAGAAATCGCAAATCATCCATTCTATCCAAATCAGTTTATTGTAATGAAAGATGCATTGGGTGGTTCTAGCTCTGCAATTGGGATTGTTGATTTTTCAGGAAAAAAAGTGAAGAAACTTATTTTTCATAATGAGCAGGTTTGGGGCATACGTCCGCGGAATGTGCAGCAAATTATGGGATTAGAATTGTTGCTTCGTGAAGATATTCCACTTGTAACATTAACGGGTAAAGCAGGAACTGGTAAGACTTTACTTGCGTTAGCTGCTGGACTTATGCAAACGGAGGATTTAGGTTTGTACAAAAAACTCCTTGTTGCCCGGCCAATTGTTCCAGTTGGAAAAGATATCGGTTATTTACCAGGAGAAAAAGAGGAAAAGTTAAGACCGTGGATGCAGCCGATTTTCGATAATCTAGAGTATTTATTTAATACAAAAAAACCGGGGGAATTAGATGCAATTTTAGCGGGAATGGGTTCAATTGAAGTAGAGGCACTTACTTATATAAGAGGGCGGAGTATTCCAGATCAATTTATTATTATTGATGAGGCACAGAATTTAACGAAACATGAAGTGAAAACAATATTAACAAGGGTTGGAGAAAAGAGTAAAATTGTATTGATGGGAGATCCACAACAAATTGATCATCCTTACTTAGACGAATATAATAATGGCCTAACGTATGTTGTAGAGAAATTTAAAGAACAAAAAATTAGTGGACATGTAAAGTTTGTAAAAGGAGAACGTTCAAATTTAGCGCAACTAGCAGCAGATTTACTATAAAAAGGAGTGGGACTTTGTCCCACTCCTTTTTAAATAATTGTAAACTTACGGATGTTTCGAATTGGATTGTTTATATTAGAACCATTACCAAAATAAAGGTGGACAGGTCCGTCTTCTCGTAATGGTTTTCCGTCTTTTGAAAATCCAAGAATAACTTCGTTAGCCTCTTCTAATGAAAGACTGATGGTATCATGCAGTGTATGAATTTCAACATGTGTCGCTTCAGTTGCGATTTCAGCGTTTTTTAAAAAGGGATGAAGTGGTATACCAAACGTTCCTGTAATGAGCTGTTCTTTTTTAAATTTTTTTACGCTTTTTTGAATAGGTGGGAAAGCGGCGCCATCACGGATTTCGCGATCCCAATGCTCAGAAGTATGCTTGAGATATTCTTCTAATTCTGATATTTCTTCTTTCGTTTCGGTGAAATAAGTTGTTAAATCTACTTTTCGATCATCAAAAATCCAAACGCTTGGATCAAGTGTGATTGGAAAGCGAACTTTCCCGTTTATAAATAAAATTTCACTCATTGTTGTTCCCCCATTTGTATTATGCTCCCACTTTTCAGTATAATAGCATTAGACACGATTGTCACAAAAAATGTTTCTATTGCAATTTATGAAAACTATCGCTAATATTAATAGATAGGATAGGGGAGTAGGACGGAAACGGAGGGAATCAATTTGGCGTCTGAGACAGTAACAAATCATCAGGAAAAGGCACTTGCCCTTCTACAAGCGGATGCGGAGAAGATTTTAAGACTTATTAAGGTGCAAATGGACCACCTTACGATGCCGCAATGTCCATTATATGAAGAAGTGCTTGATACACAAATGTTTGGACTATCCCGTGAAGTTGACTTTGCGGTTCGTCTAGGTCTTATTGCAGAAGAGCAAGGGAAAGACATGCTAGGAGAGCTTGAACGGGAATTATCAGCACTTCATGAGGCATTTACAAACAAACAACAATAAAGGGTTCAAATAAGGGGGCTCAAACTGGCTAAGTTTGAGCTTTTTATTTGTATAATAAAGCAGGAAGAATTCCAATACATATGGAATACAACAATTAAACTGAAAACAGAAAGAGGATATTGAATGAAAAAAGTATGGAAGTCAATGGATTATTCATTATTGCTTCCTCTTGTTATTTTATGTGTACTGGGAGTTATAATGGTATAT
The DNA here is from genome assembly GCF_022811845.1 of Bacillus pseudomycoides. NCBI lineage: Bacteria > Bacillati > Bacillota > Bacilli > Caryophanales > Bacillaceae > Bacillus > Bacillus pseudomycoides. The sequence goes on along the minus strand of NZ_CP064266.1, from coordinate 5,090,223 downwards.
AGTGCTAGCTCAATTTTAGCTATTACCAAGTTTGCTAAATTGAATTTGCCAAGTGATTATTTTTTTCGTAAACAGTTACAAGCACTTATTTTTGGTGCAGTTGCATTAAGCGTTGTAATGTTTGTACCATTTCAAGTATGGAGGAAAAGAATTGTTACGGTAGCAATATGTGGTGGTAGCCTTATACTATTAACTTTGGTACTAGTGATAGGAACAACTGCGAATAATGCACAAGCTTGGGTATTTGGTATTCAACCAGTCGAATTTGTTAAAGTGGGTATTATTATTGTATTGGCACGGTATTTCGCTAAAAAGCAAGATACAGATACATCTGTTTGGCGTGGATCAGCTAAAATAATATTTTTCTTACTTTTAACAATTGGTTTAATTTATAAGCAGCCAGACTTAGGAAGTGCACTATTAATTGTAGGCACAACTGGGATTATGTTTCTTTGTTCAGGGATTCATGTGAATATGTGGTTGAAGCGCATTGCTTTAACATCGATTGTGTGGGCTCCAGCACTCTACTTTGTTGGTAAGTTTGGACTAACAGATGTACAGAAAGCCCGATTTTCAACTTTTATAGATCCCTTTTCTGATCCACAAAAAGATGGGTTTCAGCTTATTAACTCATTTATTGGAATTGCCTCAGGGGGACTGAATGGTAGAGGATTAGGAAATAGCATACAAAAATATGGATATTTACCAGAACCGCATACAGATTTTATTATGACAATTATATCAGAGGAATTAGGATTTATCGGTGTGGCAATTATTTTAATTTGCTTGCTATTGATTATTATCCGTTCTTTCCGTATTGCACAAAAGTGTAAAAATCCATTTGGAAGTTTACTTGCGATTGGTATTGCAAGCATGATAGGAGTGCAAACTTTGGTGAACCTTGGTGGTATTACAGGACTATTACCTCTAACTGGTGTACCTTTGCCGTTTATTAGTTCGGGAGGTAGCTCTTTAATGGCGAATTTAGTTGCAATGGGTATATTGCTTAATATAGGAAGTTATGTAAAGCGACAAGAAAAACAACAGGAACAAGTAAGTAGAAAAAAACAACAAGGTGAGCCACATCTTGTTGTTGTGAAATAAAAAAGGCTTTGTGTTTGATGCACAAAGCCTTTTTATTATGGTATTTTAAATAGGTTATACTTTGTGGCGATAAAAAGTTAATAGTATATCGTATTTATTCGAATGTGATATACAATAAAGCTGTCAGAAGAAGAAGAGTTGTGCTATACTATTTTTGTGAAACAAATTGATCAGAAAACTTATCATTTGTTAAAAAATAAGGTATGATGTATAAAAATAAGGTGAAGCTTTCCGAGTATAGTTTAGAAAAGAAAGTGAAGAACTTCATGCTTTTAGAGCGTGTACCTATTTAATCTCTAAAGTGGTAGGAAAGTAGAGGGGGAAAATCATGACAAAGCTGCAACGTATTCAAAAAGTTTTAGTAGCTAACCGTGGAGAAATTGCAATTCGTGTATTCCGAGCTTGTTCAGAACTTGGATTAAATACAGTTGCCATTTATTCAAAAGAGGATAGCGGTTCTTACCATCGCTATAAAGCAGATGAATCTTATTTAGTGGGAGAAGGCAAAAAACCAATCGATGCTTACCTTGATATTGAAGGTATTATTGAGATTGCGAAAAGCAATCACGTGGATGCAATTCACCCTGGATATGGTTTCTTGTCAGAAAACATCCAATTTGCTAGACGCTGTGAAGAAGAGGGGATTATCTTTATCGGACCAAAGAGCAAACATTTAGATATGTTTGGAGATAAAGTGAAAGCAAGAGCACAAGCGCAATTAGCGAATATTCCAGTTATTCCTGGCAGCGATGGACCTATTAATTCACTAGAAGAAGTTGAAGAATTTGCTAAGAAGTATGATTACCCGATAATTATTAAAGCATCACTTGGTGGTGGTGGCCGCGGTATGCGTATTGTACGTAGCGGTGATGAATTAAAAGAATCTTATGATCGTGCAAAATCAGAAGCGAAAGCAGCGTTTGGTAATGATGAAGTGTATGTTGAAAAATTCGTTGAAAAACCTAAACATATAGAAGTTCAAATATTAGCAGATGAAGAAGGAAATGTTGTGCATTTATATGAGCGTGATTGCTCTGTACAACGTCGTCATCAAAAAGTAGTTGAGATTGCACCAAGTGTATCGCTTTCAGATGAACTTCGTCATCGTATTTGTGAAGCAGCAGTACAACTAACGAAAAACGTAAACTATTTAAATGCTGGTACAGTTGAATTCCTTGTAAAAGGTAATGATTTTTATTTCATTGAAGTAAATCCACGTGTTCAAGTAGAACATACCATTACAGAAATGATTACAGGAATTGATATTGTACAGTCTCAAATTTTAATTGCTGATGGACACGCTTTACATAGTTCAACAGTGAGTGTACCAAAACAAGAAGACGTTATTGTGCATGGTTATGCGATTCAATCTCGTGTAACAACAGAAGATCCGCTTAATAACTTTATGCCTGATACAGGGAAGATTATGGCATATCGTTCTGGTGGTGGTTTTGGTGTTCGTCTTGACACAGGTAACAGCTTCCAAGGAGCAGTTATTACGCCGTACTATGATTCATTACTTGTTAAAGTAACAACTTGGGCGCTTACATTTGAACAAGCGGCTGCGAAAATGGAGCGCAACTTAAAAGAGTTTCGTATTCGTGGTATTAAAACAAATATTCCATTCTTAGAGAATGTTGTAAAACATAAAAATTTCTTATCAGGAGAGTATGATACATCGTTTATCGATGCTTCACCTGAACTGTTCGTCTTTCCAAAACGTAAAGACCGTGGAACGAAGATGCTAAGTTACGTAGGTACAGTAACAGTAAATGGTTTCCCTGGTGTAGGTAAGAAAGAAAAACCGATTTTCCCGGATGCACGTATACCAAATGTAAAACATTATGAACCGATTCAAGATGGAACAAAACAAATTTTAGATGAACGTGGAGCGGATGGATTAGTAAAATGGGTACAAGATCAAAAACGTGTGCTATTAACGGATACAACATTCCGTGATGCGCACCAGTCATTACTTGCAACACGTATTCGTACAAAAGATTTAAACAAAATAGCTGAGCCAACAGCTAGAATGTTACCAAATTTATTCTCAGCGGAAATGTGGGGCGGTGCAACATTCGATGTTGCGTATCGTTTCTTAAAAGAAGATCCATGGGAACGCTTATTAGAACTTCGTGAAAGAATGCCAAATGTGTTATTCCAAATGCTTCTTCGTTCATCAAATGCAGTTGGTTATAAAAACTATCCAGATAATTTAATTCAAAAATTTGTAGAATGTTCAGCACAAGCTGGTATCGATGTATTCCGTATTTTTGATAGCTTGAACTGGGTGGAAGGTATGAGAGTTGCCATTGATGCTGTAAGAGACAGTGGTAAAATTGCAGAAGCAACAATGTGTTACACAGGGGACATCCATGACCCAATGCGCAGTAAATATGACTTGAATTATTATAAAAACTTAGCGAAAGAATTGGAAGCATCAGGAGCGCATATTCTAGGCATTAAAGATATGGCTGGACTATTAAAACCAAATGCGGCTTATGATTTAGTTTCTGCTTTAAAAGAAACGGTATCGATTCCGATTCACCTTCACACGCATGATACAAGTGGCAATGGTGTTTTAACGTATACGAAAGCAATTGAAGCAGGTGTTGATATTGTCGATGTAGCTGTAAGCTCAATGGCCGGTCTGACATCGCAGCCAAGTGCAAATACGTTATATTATGCGCTAGGTGGAAATGAAAGACAACCAGATGTGAGTGTGGATTCATTAGAAAAACTTTCACATTACTGGGAAGATGTTCGTAAATATTATGCACCATTTGAAAGTGGTATGAATGCACCTCATACAGAAGTATATATGCATGAAATGCCAGGGGGGCAATATAGTAACTTACAACAACAAGCGAAAGCAGTTGGTTTAGGAGACCGATTTGATGAAGTAAAAGTAATGTATCGTCGTGTAAATGATATGTTTGGTGATATTGTAAAAGTAACACCATCATCAAAAGTTGTCGGTGACATGGCATTATTCATGGTACAAAATCATCTTACAGAACAAGATATTTTTGAACGTGGACATGCTTTAGATTTCCCAGGTTCCGTTGTAGAAATGTTCTCTGGGGATCTAGGACAACCTTACGGCGGTTTCCCGAAAGAATTACAAAAAATCATTTTAAAAGGGAAAGAGCCATTAACAGTAAGACCAGGAGAATTATTAGAGCCAGTTGATTTTAATGCTTTGAAAGAAGAGTTATTCCATAAGCTTGGACGTGAAGTAACTATTTTTGATGTTGTTGCATATGCACTATATCCAAAAGTATTTATGGATTATCAAAAGGTAACTGGACTTTATGGAAATGTATCTGTACTTGATACACCAACGTTCTTCTATGGTATGAGACTGGGTGAAGAAATCGGTGTGGAAATTGAACGTGGTAAAACATTAATTGTTAAATTAGTGTCAATTGGTGAACCACAACCAGATGGAACGCGTGTGCTTTACTTTGAATTTAACGGACAACCACGTGAAATTGTTGTGAAAGATGAAAGTATTAAAGCAACAGTTGCGCAACGTGTGAAAGGAAATCGTGAAAATCCAAATCATATTAGTGCAACAATGCCAGGGACAGTCATTAAAGTCGTTGTAAACGAAGGTGATGAAGTGAAAAAGGGTGATTCCATGGCAATTACAGAAGCGATGAAAATGGAAACAACGGTTCAGGCGCCATTCAATGGGAAAGTAAAGAAAGTATATGTAAAAGATGGCGATGCGATTCAAACAGGAGATTTACTGATTGAATTAGAACAATAATAATAATAAAGAAAAGAGCTACTTGAAAGTAGCTCTTTTCTTTATATAAAAATAATAATTTTCCATAGTAGCAAGTTATTAAAAAGATTGTTTATTTTGCGTTGTAGTTGATTGTTGTGCCTTTTTTTCGTTTGCTGTGCTTCGTGTGCCTAACATAACTAAATAGCATAGTACAGCAAAGAGGCAAGAAATAAAGAGCGAATGCAACAATGCCATTGATAAACTTGCATTGGTATAAACGACTAAAATACCAACAATTGCTTGAAGTGTAACAAGAATAAACGAAATAATCCATCCCCAATATATAACTCGCTGCTGTTTATAGTGGCGAATAGCAAGAATCATCGCGTATAGGATCCAAGCGAATATTAATATTGCGGCAACCCTATGTCCCATTTGAACCCATTCATGTAATTGAGTAGGCCATGGTCTACTTTTACTGCAAAGTGGGAAGTCTGGACAAGCTAAACTAGCACGTTCATGACGTACTAATGCCCCTGTATAGACAACAATATAGCTGTAAATTGTTACACCATAAATATGAAATTTCATTTTTTTGTCCATAATGAGGGATCGTGCATCGAATTTTTTGTCAATCTCAAAAATAAGACATGCTAGTAAAATAACAGAAGCAAATGAAATTAAGGAGATACCAAAATGAATAGCAAGTACAGCAGGTACTTGTCCCCATACAACTGCGGCTGCTCCCATTAATGCCTGTGCAACTAGAAATACGAAAGATAAAATAGCGAGCGTTTTTGTTTCACGTACATGCTTATAATATTTCCATGATAATATACAAAGAAGTGTAACGAGAATCCCTGCAGATCCTGATGTCAAACGATGACTTAGCTCAATAATCGTTTCCATTGACAAATTTGAAGGAACGAATTCACCATTACAAAGTGGCCATGATTTACCGCAACCTTGTCCTGAACCTGTTTTTGTAACTAATGCCCCTCCTAATAAAACAAATAATAGGTCGAGACTTGTAATGACTGCTAACCATTTAATAAAACGTTGCAATCTTTTCACCATCTTTCTGTTATGAAGTTATTGCGAAATATTTTCATTTCATCAATTTTATAGAACAAAACGCGCTACAGTCCTATGATATATAAAAAATAATAAAATAGCAAAGGAATGGGAGGGTTGATAAAGTCCTTGCATAAAAACAAAAAAATGGTATAAAAAACACCTATTTTAGGGGGAAATACTTCTATTATAAAAAGAAATAGGGAGAATGCATGCCAAATATGACAAAATAGTTTATTATAGAAGATAATCTCATGTTATGATAGGGAGTAATAGGAGAAACTTTTTTGTTGTTCGACACAAAAAGTTCATGTTTTCTTCACAAATTGTTCGGGAAATATGATTTAATATATTCGAGTATGAGCGTAGATTAGTAGTAGAGTGGGAAAACAACATTTCTACTGTAATAATATTGCTATATAGAAGCGTACTACTTTTGTAAAGTAAAGACGCGAAAGAAGGATGAAAGTTTTAAGAGGGGGTTGAAATGATGAACCATGCAACAAGTGAGCTGCATGATGAGTCAGCTATAACAAATGTGCCGGAAACAACACGTGTACAAGATTTATTAGCGCTCGTTAAGATGGGGATTGTAAACTCGAATACACTTACGGTGTTTACAGGGTTATGGTTAGCTTTACACTTTAATGGATTAAATGCTGTGAACCATTTGGATAAAATGTTTTTTACAATTGTCGGCTCGGCTTTAATTATGGCAGGATCATGTAGCTTGAATAACTATATTGATCGGGATATCGATCACTTAATGGAACGGACAAAAAATCGTCCGACAGTAACAGGAAAATATAAACCAGGGTTTGCGTTAACATTAGGTATTACTTTATTGCTTCTTGGTTTTGTATTCTTATTATTTACAACACCAATGGCAGCAATTATAGGTTTTATCGGTGCTTTCACATATGTTGTTTTATATTCACTATGGACAAAACGAGCATATACACTAAATACAGTAGTAGGTAGTGTATCTGGAGCAGTTCCACCTTTAATTGGCTGGGCAGCAATTGATCCTAGTTTAGATCATCCGATTGCTTGGATGCTATTTTTAATTATGTTTATTTGGCAAATCCCACATTTCCTCGCATTAGCGATGAAACGTGTTGATGAATATCGAAATGCAGGTATTCCAATGCTTCCTGTTGTACATGGATTTGATATTACAAAACGTCAAATCATGATTTGGACAGTATGTTTATTACCACTACCATTTTATATGAGTGGACTGGGAGTAACATTCATGGTAATTGCAACATTGCTTAACATTGGATGGATCTTATTAGGATTCTATGGATTCCGTAAGAAGGATGACATAAAATGGTCCGTACAAATGTTTGTCTACTCCTTGAATTACTTGACAATCTTATTTGTGTCAATGATTGTAGTTACATTCTTCTAAGACAACGACATGAGGGGATTTCTTTACGTTGAGATTTACTTTACTTACTATAAATAAAGTACAATCTAATTCACAAAGAAAGTGGGGGTTGTTTGTATGAAGAAACAGTGGCGACTGCTTTCATTCGTTTCACTGCTGGCTTTACTGTTAGGGGGATGCGGTAAAGCCTTTCAATCTACTTTAATTCCGCAAGGTGAAGTAGCAAAAATGCAATATGATTTACTCTTGTTAGCAAGTGCGATTATGGTAGGCGTTGTACTTGTAGTTACTATTATTTTCTTATATGTAATTGTGCGTTTCCGACAAAAGAAGGGTCAAGAGGATTATATCCCAAAGCAGGTTGAAGGAAATCACAAACTAGAAATTATATGGACAGTCATTCCGATTATTCTTTTGCTAATATTGGCTGTTCCGACTGTTACATATACATTCAAACTTGCTGACGTAAGTGCGATGGAGAAAAAGAATATTGATAAAGATACAATCGTTGTTGATGTAACAGCGAATCTTTATTGGTGGGAATTTTCTTATAAATCAGAAAAGATAGTAACTTCGCAAGACTTAGTTATCCCCACAGGTAAAAAAGTGTATTTGAATCTGAAAGGTGCTGATATTAAACATTCATTTTGGGTTCCATCTTTAGCTGGAAAAATGGATACGAATACAGATAATGTCAACAAAATGTGGTTACAGGCAGATAAATCAGGCACTTATAATGGTTTTTGTACAGAATTTTGTGGCCCATCACATTCTTTAATGCAATTTAAAGTAAAAGCTGTTGATGAAAGCGAGTACAAAGCTTGGATTGCAGATATGAAGAAACTCGATGGTAAGAAGGAAGTAGCCTCTACAAAAGAACAAGAAGGTAAAGAAATATTCAACAAAAGCTGTATCGGTTGTCATGCAACTGGATCAAATGATAGTAGACCACCTTCTGCACGTATCGCACCAAACCTAGCAAATTTTGCTGATCGCGATATGGTTGCCGGCATTGCTGAAAATAATGAAGAAAACCTAAAAAAATGGCTAAAGGATCCTGAAAATATGAAGCCAGGAAATAAAATGACTGGTAAATATGGCAACTTAACGGACGACGAAGTAGAGGCATTAAATGCCTATTTGAAAACGTTAAAGGTTGAGAAGTAAAGAGGGATTATTTGCGAAGGGGAGGTTGAAAACGTGAGTTCTGTAGCAAAGAAACAGGGGATGGGTGCTGTTATATGGGATTATTTGACGACAGTAGACCATAAAAAGATTGCCATTCTCTATTTAATTGCAGGTGGATTATTTTTTATCATTGGCGGAATAGAAGCATTATTTATCCGTCTTCAATTAGCCATTCCGAACAATGCTTTTCTTGTTGGGGATGCTTATAATCAAGTATTAACAATGCACGGTACAACAATGATTTTCCTCGCAGCTATGCCGCTCGTGTTTGCATTTATGAACGCTGCTGTGCCACTTCAAATTGGGGCACGCGATGTGGCGTTTCCATTTTTAAATTCACTTGGATTTTGGTTATTTTTCTTTGGTGGAGTATTTTTAAACTTAAGTTGGTTTTTGGGAGGAGCACCTGATGCAGGATGGACATCTTATGCATCGTTATCTCTTGCTTCTAAAGGACATGGTGTTGACTTTTATGTACTAGGATTACAAATATCGGGTATAGGTACACTGATTGGTGGTATTAACTTCCTTGTCACAATTATTAATATGCGTGCACCTGGAATGACATATATGCGTATGCCGATGTTTACATGGACAACATTTGTAACGTCTTCACTTATATTATTTGCCTTTCCACCATTAACAGTCGGATTGGCACTACTTATGTTAGATCGCCTATTTGGTACAAGTTTCTTTAACCCGGCTTTAGGTGGTAATACGATTATATGGGAGCATTTATTCTGGATCTTTGGTCACCCAGAAGTGTACATTCTTATACTCCCAGCTTTCGGAATATTCTCAGAAATTTTCGCTACATTCTCTAAAAAACGACTATTTGGTTACTCATCTATGGTATTTGCAACAGTGTTGATTGGATTTTTAGGATTTATGGTATGGGCGCATCACATGTTCACAGTTGGCCTTGGTCCTGTTGCAAATGCTATTTTTTCAGTTGCAACAATGGCAATTGCAGTCCCAACGGGTATTAAAATATTTAACTGGCTCTTTACAATGTGGGGTGGAAGTATTCGGTTTACAACTCCAATGATGTGGGCTGTTGCATTTATCCCATCATTCGTAATGGGAGGAGTAACAGGGGTTATGCTTGCTTCAGCTCCTGCTGACTATCAATTCCATGATAACTATTTCGTTGTGGCACATTTCCACTACGTAATCGTTGGTGGGGTTGTATTTGGATTATTAGCCGGTGCACATTATTATTGGCCGCTTATGTTTAACAGAGTATTAAATGAAACACTAGGGAAAATTACATTTTGGTTGTTCTTTATCGGCTTCCATTTAACATTCTTTATCCAACATTTCCTTGGTTTAATTGGTATGCCACGACGTTACTTTACGTATTTACCAGGACAAGGATTAGAGACGGGGAACTTAATTAGTTCAATTGGTGCTGTATTTATGGGACTTGGAACGATTGTTCTTTTATTCAATGTTGTGAAAACATCGTTGTCTAAAGAAAAAGCGGGACGGGATCCGTGGGATGGTCGTACTTTAGAATGGACAATGCCAGCCCCAACACCAGAATATAACTTTAAGCAATTACCATTCGTTCGAGGCCTGGATCCGTTTTGGATTGAGAAACGTGAAGGGAATAAAGAAATGACACCAGCAGAGCCTGTTAGTGACATTCATATGCCGAACTCTTCATTTTCACCATTTGTTATATCGCTAGGATTATTTATAGCGGCATTTGGTGCAATGTATATGCAAGGTGGAAAAGATAAGTTCTGGCTCTTGGTTGCAATTATCGGGCTTATCATTACGTTTGGTGCAATGTTCTTACGTTCAGTAATTGATGATCATGGTTATCATATTCATAAAGAAGATTTGGATGATAAGGGGGGCACAGCGTAATGCATGTAGAGGAAAAATTAACAAATGAAACATTTCCAGCAGAGCCTGAAAAAGCAACCCTTGAGGGGAAAAATAAGTTTGTTGGATTTTGGCTATTTCTTGGAGGCGAAACTGTGTTATTCGCTTCCTTATTTGGCACATATTTAGCGTTGAAAAATTCTACAAACGGCGGCCCCACTTCTCAAGAAATGTTCCAAATGCCACTTGTCTTTATTATGACGATGCTTTTGTTAACAAGTAGTTTAACAAGCGTATATGCGATGTACCATATGAAGAACTTTAACTTTAAGCAAATGCAGCTTTGGTTAATTGTTACGGTACTATTAGGATTAGGATTTTTAGGATTTGAGATTTATGAATTTTATCATTATACACACGAATTCAAACATACGATGAGAAGTAGTGCGTTTGGTTCAGCGTTTTACGCGCTTGTTGGAACTCATGGATTACACGTATTGTTTGGATTGTTATGGATCTTAACATTAGTTTTTCGGAATGCGAAGAGAGGGCTGAATTTATATAATGCTCCAAAGTTTTACGTCGCATCTATTTACTGGCACTTTATTGATGTAGTTTGGGTGTTTATTTTCACTGTAGTATATTTGATGGGAATGGTGGGATAAACAATGGCGATAAAGCAAACAAACACAAGTAACTCAAAAGTAGATCTTGTTTATCGTAGAAAAAAAAGTGCAGAGGAAATGAGACATCAAGTGATTACATTTGGTCTAATGATTTTCTTAACGATTGTAGCTTTTGTAGCAGTCGCTTATCCGAAAACATTTAGTCCTCTTTTCTCAGTACCATTTATTTTACTGTTAGCTGTTGTGCAAGTAATATTTCAATTGTACTATTTCATGCATATGAGTCATAAGGGGCATGAAGCGGCAACTTTCTTCCTATATTCGGGATTATTAATAGGATTACTAACAATTTTAGCTTTTATGACGATTGTGTGGGTTTAAAAAAATAAGGGATAGGGAGCATGAAGTTATCTTCGCTCCCTTTTTCCTGTGAGGGTAAAGAGTTCATATTGAAAGGGTGGGTGTAAAAATGAGCAACTTATGGATATTTGGTTTTCAAGCTTTATGGAGCCCGATCTTTTTACTGTTTATGGTCTCTATACTTATCTGTTACTTTCTTATTATCGGACCATATAGGAATCGGTTTGAAAATGCAGAAAAGGTAAATAAAAAACAGATATTTTATTTTACGACTGGGATTTTTCTATTATATTTTGTAAAGGGTGGACCTATTGATTTACTCGGACATATTGTGTTTAGTGCGCATATGTTTGAAATGGCAGTAATGTATATCGCGGTACCACCATTGTTGTTATTAGGGATTCCGATTTGGTTATACAAATATATTACTTCTTTTCGTTTTGTTCAAGTGATATTGACCATTTTTGCAAAACCACTTATTGCTCTGTTTGTCTTTAATGGATTATTCTCCATTTACCATTTACCTGTTGTGTTCGATGCTGTAAAGCAAAATCAAGTTGCTCATCCTATTTTTCTAGCTGTTATATTTTTTACTGCAATGATGATGTGGTGGCCAATGTTAAACCCATTGCCGGAATATCAAACATTAAGTGAGATTAAAAAAATCGGTTATATGTTTGCAAATGGTGTATTATTAACACCAGCTTGTGCATTAATTATTTTTGCAAGCGAATCGTTGTTTGCTACATATACAGATCCTAGTGCATGGATGAAAGCGATGGAACTTTGTGTGCCTGCAGGAACGCTAACGGATTTAAATATAACTGGACCAGAATTTTTACACTGGATGCCGATTGTACAAGATCAACAAACAGGTGGCATTATTATGAAAATTGTCCAGGAAATAGTGTATGGTACGATTATCGGTTATGTATTTTTTAAATGGGCACGTAAAGAACGCAAAAAAGATGAGGAGCAACTACAGGCAGTGCCTCCTTATTTGCAAACGAAATAAAACAGGCATGCCCATATGGACATGCCTGTTTTATTTACTCGATAACCTGAAATTCCTTCAATTCTTTTTCAATATTTTGCAGAAGTTGTTCGCTTTTTTGAAGTACGTTTGTAGGGAAATTTTCATTCTCTCCATATTCAACGCCATGTGGATAATAATGTTTTCCTAACAATGGAGGAAGTAATTTAACTTGTGCATGTTGTCCTCCGATTTCTCCTTCTACAGCAAATCCTTGTACCCGTAAATAGTATACATCCTTTAATATTTCAAATTTATAGTCGTATGTAACTCGCTCATAATCCCATTGCCCGGCAAGTACAAAATGCTGATTTTGTATGACCTCCGTTAATAATGTGAAATCTACTACTGCACCTATAAGTTTTGAATTTGTAAACTGCATGGAATCCCTCCTTATTTTTATTTAAAACGCTTTAATTTTATAATAGTATGAATAATGAGAAATCGCAATTCGTATTGAGAGAAAAGGGGGAATCACGGCTTTTTTCATGAAAGTATGATATAGTGAAAATAGTACGGTACACACAAAAGAGAAGTAAGTATTTGTGTATATCTCAATTTCGTGTTTGACCAGGAGGTATATTGTTGAAAAAATTATTACGTATCGTAATGATTACGGTTTTTATTTTAGGAATTGATTTATACGGGAAATTACTCGTTTCGCAATATATATTACAGCCATCTCATTCCAAACAGGAACATAAGATTATTAAGAAAAAGAAACCGATAAATGAAGGATTCCCAGAGACAATCTCTCAATTAATAGGTGGAGATTCAGAAAGTTTATTAGCAAAATGGGGTGAGCCAGCCCGAATTGAACCTTCTGCCTATGGCTATGAATGGTGGATTTATAATCAAGATTTATCAAAATATGTACAATTTGGTGTTGCAGAACATAAAATTGTAACAGCTTATGTTGGTGGGAATCAATTGGATGTCGCTCCATTTCGGATGAATGAAAAATATGAAAATGCTTATAAAAAAAGTCCATTTTCACATGAAATTTCGTTAAAAGAAGGAAGGAATAGTTACCAATTTGAATTATCTGATAATGAAATTACAGAACAACCACTTGTTTGGATAGAGGATGGTTGGGCGCAGCTGTATTTTGATAAATTCACACATGAACTTGTTGGAGTTCGGTACATGGATGATGAGACATTGCTTCGACAGAGACCGTATCAGCTTGTGTATTCTGGAGAGTTAGAGGAGAATCAACCAATCACTCCAGAAAAAATGACACAAATAGAACAAGGGAATATGCAACAAATTTTAGATTTGACAAATATTATTCGTAGTCGTCATCAGTTGCCATTATTAATATGGGATCAACCAACAGCTGAAGTGGCTTTAGGGCATAGTAAAGATATGAAAGAGAATAACTATTTTTCACACGATTCACCGGAATTTGGGACTTTAGGTGATCGATTACAACGTGGTCAAGTTGCATTTCAACTTGCAGGTGAAAATATAGCAGCGCAACATACTGATGGTATCGCTGCAGTACAAGGTTGGCTGAATAGTGAAGGACATCGGAAAAACTTGTTAAATGACCAATTCACTGGATTAGGCGTTGGAGTATTTGATAAGTTTTATACTCAAAATTTCATTAGAAAATAGGAGAAGGTGCATGAATCGTTAAAAAATAGGCGAACCATGCGCCTTTTTTTTCTTACAATATAGTAGATACATCTGAAGAGGTGAGGATTATGATAAAAACAAAAGGACCGTTACATCCTTCTGTTCAACAATTTAAAGAGTTTGTAAACCATCACCCTAAAATGGTTCATGAAGTTCGAAATGGTCAAAAAACGTGGCAACAATTTTATGAGGAATGGTATTTACTTGGAGAGAAAGACGAAATATGGAAGAGTTATAAAGCAGATGGAGAAGCAATTTCTTCACCAACGCAAGAAGAAATTAATGATGAAAAAGCGGCCGATTTGATGGGGCAGATGATTTCTTTTTTAAAAAAATTAGATGCAGAACAAATGCAGCAACATTTAGCTAATGTAACAAGTGCGATTGGAAGTGTGCAACAGGTTATTCAGCAATTTCAAGGAAATCGTACACGCCCTGAGCAAAGAACTTCTGAAAATAATCCATTTTTCTTTCGAAAAGATTAGGAGGAAAAGAGGATGAGGGCAGAGCTTATAGAATTTATAAAAGCTGATAAAGATTTAGAGCGTTATATTCGTGAGCAACCCCATTGGTATCGAAAATTATCACGCAATCCGGAAGAAAAGGAAGCATTTGAATTAGCAGCCTTAGAGTATTATAAAAAGACAATTCCAGATAAAGTTGCAAAATTTCAAAATCAATTGGCGGTTGCTTCTATTATGATTGACATGTTTCAATATATGAAGCAGCAAAATACGACGTAATTGGCAGGAAAAACTATGTCCGTCATGCGAAACTTTTGTTACAATAGAAACGGATTATTGAAAAAAGGAGTTATAGCATGACGGAAATTTGTTTAGTACGACATGGACAAACTGATTGGAATTTTCAAGAGATTATTCAAGGACGTGAAGACATTCCACTTAATGAAGTTGGGAAAAAGCAAGCGAGTCAAAGTGCAGCTGTATTAAAATTGGAAACGTGGGATGTGATTATTAGCAGTCCCTTAATTAGAGCACAAGAAACAGCACAGGCAATTAGCGATGCTGTTGGAATACAGTCTATTCTTCTAGATGAGCGTTTTGTTGAACGGAATTTTGGAGAGGCTTCAGGAAAACCAGTTCCTACAGTTAGAGAGCTTATTGCAGAGGGAAATGTAGAAGGTATGGAGACAGATGAAGAGATTGTAAATCGCTGCTTTGCTGCATTGCAAGATGTTGCACAAACACATGAAGGTAAGCGCATTATTATTGTTGCACATTCACATGCGATAAAAGCAATTTTACACGCAATCTTACCTGATGAAATTACATTTAAAACTCCATTGAAAAATGCGTGTATTAGTTACGTAAAAGAGGAGAATGGCAGCTGGGATGTACTACGGTATAATATCGCGGAGCATATTTGTGTATAAGAAATTAGGAAGAATGAGTGTTTTCTGTAGAGAACTTTTCACTTTATATAGAGATATGATATTCAAATTAGTAGTTCCGCTTTAAATGTGTTATGATGGATACTCGGAGGTGTCTCTCATGATTGTAGCGACGCTTGAAAGCGTAATGATATTAGACGAGGCAGAACAGCTTGCAAAAGCGATTGTCTGTTCAGATATAGCAGAGAGTTATCGTGAATGTTATAAGGCGTTACAGGAAGATTTGGAGGCTCAAGCATTAATTGGTCAATTTACAGTAATGAAAGAGCGATATGAAGAAGTGCAACGCTTTGGAAAATACCATCCCGATTATACTTTCGTTTCGAAAAATATGCGAGAGTTAAAGCGTTCTGTAGATTTGCATGAAAAGGTATCTGCTTTTAAAAAAGCAGAAAACGCTTTGCAAAAATTATTAGATGAAGTCAGTGGAGCGATTGGCTCCGAGGTATCATCTGCTATTAAAGTTCCTACTGGAAATCCGTTTTTTGATGCAGGTGGATGCGGAGGCGGTTGTGGCTCTGGTGGAAGTTGTGGTTGTAAAAAAACGGGGTGATATGCCCCGTTTTTTAGAATATTGAAAGAAGCCGTATACAGAACTTGTTCTACAATGCGCTGTAATTTCGCAAATTTCTGATTATTTTTATAAGATACAAGAATATGAGTATATAAAAGGAGAAGATGGAGAAGATTATGTTCGGGCAACGACAAAGTATGATTGTTTATTTACATTCATTGAAACATGCCAAGATTTTAAGGAAATATGGTAATATACATTACATATCAAAGCGGTTGAAATATGCCGTCGTATATTGTGATATGGAACAAATAGAGTATATGATGCAAAAACTAAATAAACTTCCTTTTGTGAAAAAAATTGAGCAATCATATCGCCCGTTTCTTAAAACGGAATTTGAAAATTCACGTCCAGATCGCGCGAAAGAATACGACTATAGTTAAAGAGAAAGACCCCCCACTAATTTGGTGGGGGTCTTCTTTATGTTGATCAAAATACAATGAGTATCAAAATTGCTATTGCATTGGAGGAATGAAATGATTCATTCGTAAAATGCCGATAAGGTGATTAAAATATAATTCTTTTTCTGGGAAAATTGTAGAAGGTTTTACGGTAAAAGAAGTAACGTTTTTCCCGATTTGTTCAGCCGTTTCTTCGAATAAAATGATTCGTTTGCTTTTTTTATTTTCAAGCATGGGAATCCCTTCGCGGCATATGTATAACGGTTGGAAATCACCAACCACTGTTGGTTTAAGAACAACAACAAATGAGCATACCTTTTTATCGTTTTTTAAAGTTTCGAATTGTAACATGTGAGATACACGATCTTTATGTGTTTTTGCAATTTCAAGTAATTCATATAAATCGGAGTAGCCTTCTCCTAGTTCAATAAAACGTTGAATCATATTATTTCCTCCTCTTTCTTTTACTGTATCATTTCAGTTTTAAAATGAAAAGCAGGCAAAGAAAAAAACCCTGCAAAGCAGGGCCCTTCTTATACTAGTATGTACTAGTAAGAAGGCAAAGGGAGAGGAGAAACCGGAGGAAGAACTTATGGGGAAACGTAAGTCTTCTCCGCGGTTGGCAACAACATCGAAGGTGATGTTGTTATATTTATTTATGTCCAATCTAAATGAAGATATACATAATGAATTTAAAAATTATCGTAGGCTTTTTATTTTTCTTTTTTTTATTTTATGATAGGATAAAAAAGATAAAGGGAACCCTGTGTTAGTAGAGGGGATCTTATTCATGAATAATGAGATGAATGTACATATGGAATACGGAAAAGTTATCATGCTACCTATTAAAAGAAATAAATTGTTTTTTCTTTTAATAGGTAGCTGATTCGGTTATCCTGTAGTAGAAAAATACCCAGAAAACAGTGGGGATTGATAGCGGTTACTCACGTGAATAATCGCTCGATAGATTGAAATAAAGGTAGTGACAGCGAATGAGAGTAGTTTCTGGAAAATGTAAAGGGCATCCGCTTAAGGCTGTGCCAGGTAATACAACGCGACCGACAACAGATAAAGTAAAAGAAGCCATCTTTAATATGATTGGCCCTTATTTCGAAGGAGGGATTGCCCTCGATTTGTTTGGAGGTAGCGGAGGGCTTGGGATTGAAGCGCTTAGCAGAGGAATTGACAAAGCAATTTTTGTTGATCGAGATAATAAAGCGGTCAAGGTGATTCATCAAAATTTAGAAAGCTGCAGAATGCATGATCAAGCTGAAGTGTATAGAAATGATGCAGAGCGTGCTGTAAAGGCGCTAATTAAACGCGAATTATCATTTGACCTTATACTGCTAGATCCACCATACAAAGATCAAAAGATTATTTCATTAATTAGTGTCATGGATCAACATGGATTATTGAATAAAGATGGATTGATTATGGCAGAACATGGGGATGATGTAGTCTTACCTGAGATAATAGGGGAGCTTGTAAAGGTAAGAGCAGAAAATTATGGTATTACGGCGATTTCGATTTATAAGTATGAAGGTGAGGGGACCGAATGACAAGTATAGCAATTTCTTCAGGGAGTTTTGATCCAATAACTCTTGGACATTTGGATATTATTAAAAGGGGCGCAAAGGTGTTTGATGAAGTTTATGTTGTCGTTTTAAATAATTCTTCTAAGAAACCGTTCTTTTCAGTAGAAGAGCGCCTAGAGTTAATCCGAGAAGCGACAAAAGATATTCCAAACGTAAAAGTTGATTCGCATAGTGGATTGTTAGTTGAATATGCAAAGATGCGTAATGCAAACGCGATTTTGCGTGGTTTACGTGCCGTTTCTGATTTTGAATATGAGATGCAAATTACATCGATGAATCGTAAATTGGATGAGAATATTGAAACCTTTTTTATTATGACAAACAATCAATATTCATTTTTAAGTTCAAGCATTGTGAAGGAAGTGGCTCGTTATGGTGGGAATGTAGCTGGTCTTGTCCCTCCTACTGTAGAGCGTGCTTTAAAAGAAAAGTTTCAAACCCCGTTAAGATGAACGGGGTTTTTCTCTGTTTATTATGCGTAAGAATAATAAAATAACATATAGATATAAGCAAAATAGTGTAAAGGCAGGGCCATAGTAAAGTAATGTTTCCCAAGCCTTCGTAAGAATAGAAGAATGGCTTGATAAAAATACAGGAATATCTTGTTGATTTGGTGAAAAAGAATGTAATTTTTCATAAAGTGGCACCCAAAATATAAAAGTATAAATTGGAGCGAGAATACTTTGGATAATTCTTGCAAAAAAATACGGTTTAAAGCGAATATCAGTTTCGGCTAAAATACTTGCTACCTGAGCTTGGATAGAAAGACCGCTAAATGCGAGAATAAAGCCTGTTACCATTGCTTGTTCAAGAATTGTAGTCTGATTGGTTTGGCTAATCATTTGGCTACCTAGTGTCATTTCGAAAAGCCCTGATAAGATGGGAATGCTAAAGTGTGGTGATAATTGGAAGAAAGTTAAAATATGTTGCATAATAAAAGCTAGTGCTGCCGTGAGTTGGAAGACCGTAATCATTTTATTTAAAACGGAGAATAAAATAATAAATCCGCCAATCATGAGTAAAGTTTGAATAGAGGAGATAATCGCATCACCAAGTAGTTTTCCAATGGGTCTGTTCTCTTGTAAACGTGTCTCGTGAAGAATTGAAAAAGCGTGTTGTAAAGAACGTTTTTGAGTGGATTGTTTTTCTTTTATGTAAGTATTGTTATTACCGTAAAAACGCATCAGTAATCCAACAGTAAAGTTGCTAAGGTAATGTGCAGCAGCTAGTATGAAACCTAATTTTGGATTGTTAAAAAAGCCAATAGAAACAGCTCCAAAAATAAATAATGGGTTAGAAGAGTTTGTAAATGATACGAGTCGTTCTGCTTCAATTTGTGTTAGTTGATTACTTTGCCGAAGTCGCGCGCTTAATTTGGCGCCTGCGGGAAAGCCAGAGGCCATTCCCATTGCCCAAACAAAACCGCCAATACCAGGCACACGAAAGAGTGGACGCATAAGCGGTTCTAATATAACACCGATAAACTTGACAACACCAATACTAATTAAAAGCTCCGCAACGATAAAAAAAGGTAGTAGCGAAGGAAAGACAACTTCCCACCATATATTTAATCCGCGAATAGAAGATTGCAAAGCGGCTTGGGGGTGAAGTACGAGAGAAAATGTTAGAAATAGCATTGTTATGGTGAGAAAAGCTGTTTTCCATTTTTCATACATTTTAACGTAGCCCCCCTTTGTCCCAAAAACGTTCATTTCAGTATACGTGGATACATGGTGAATTTAGACCATAAGTATGAAAAAGAGGATGAAAAAAATTTTAAGGGTGAGAGAAATGAATGAACCGAAAATAGGCTTGGCTCTTGGATCTGGAGGTGCAAAAGGTTTTGCGCATGTAGGAATTATTAAAGTGCTACGTGAAGCGAATATTCCCATCGATATGATCGCAGGAAGTAGTATGGGAGCATTAATTGGGACATTTTATGCGGCCGGTTGTAACGTTGAGAGGCTCTACCGAATGGCGACTGTATTTAAAAGAAAGTATTATTTGGATTTTACTGTACCGAAAATGGGATTTATTTCTGGAAAACGTGTAAAAGATATGATTAAAATGTTTACATATAATAAAAAAATAGAAGAGTTAGATATCCCAACTGCAGTTGTGGCCACTGACATTTTGAAGGGGGAAAAAGTTGTATTTACAAGCGGTTCTATTGCTGATGCGGTGAGGGCAAGTATTTCCGTTCCAGGGGTGTTTGTACCGGAGAAAATAGATGGCCGTTTATTAGTAGATGGTGGGGTGATTGATCGTATTCCTGTCTCTGTTGTCAAAGGCTTAGGCGCTGATATTGTAATTGCGGTAGATGTATCTCCTATTAAGGTGAATGGAGAAGTCACATCCATTTATGATGTTATTATGCAAAGTATTGAAATTATGCAACATGAACTTGTTGTTAATCGGCAAATTGCCTCAGATTTAATGATGCGGCCGGCAGTAGAACAGTTTAGTTCTCGTGCTTTTACTCATATTGAAGACATTATTCGAGTTGGAGAAGAAGAGGCTGAAAAACATATTCAGAAAATTTATTCGTTAATTGAGCAGTGGAAGGAGAAAAATAATGTTTAAGCGTTTTCGGTTTATATATGCAATTTTAATTGGAGTTATATTGGCAATGTTACTTGTCTATGTACGCCTTCCGTATTATGTAACTAAACCAGGTATGGCAGCAAAACTAGAACCGTATGTAAAAGTTGATGGTGGAAAAAAAGAATCAGGTGATTTTATGCTTGTGACAGTTTCGATGGGGCCCGCGAATGTTGTAAATTTAATAGCTGCCCAATTTAATAAATACAGTCATATTTCTAAAGCTGAGGAGATCTTACAAAAAGGTGAGAGTGATGAGGAATATCAATTCCGTCAAGCGTATGCAATGAAAGATTCTCAAAATGCAGCAATTTATAATGCATATAAACGCGCAAATCGATCCGTTTCTTTTCAAGAGAAAGGAGTATTAGTTGCTGGGATTGCTAAAAATATGTCTGCTGAAGGAAAATTAAAGCTGGGAGATGTAATTGTTGCTGTTGATGGTCAGCCTTTTGAAGAGATAGATCAATTTATTGCACACATGTCAGGGAAAAAAGAAGGTGAAGTAGTAAATGTTGAATATGTTCGAGGGGAAAAGCGTATGGCGGAAAAGTTAACGTTAAAACAAATTCCTGATGGTAAAGGGCGTGTAGGAATTGGGGTTTCGATTGCTCCTTATAAGGAATTAGTAGTAGACCCAAAGGTGAAAATCGACTCGCATGAAATTGGTGGTCCCTCGGCGGGATTAATGTTTACATTAGAAATTTATAATCAATTAATTGAAAAAGATATGACAAAAGGTCATGAAATTGCCGGGACAGGAACCATTAATGAAAAGGGGGAAATTGGTCCGATTGGTGGTATTCAGCAAAAGGTTGTAGCAGCTAGTGATGCGGGGGCGGAAATATTCTTTGCTCCAAATGAAAAAGGGGCATCAAAATCGAATTATAAAGAAGCGCTTGTAGCAGCGAAAGATATTAAGACAAAGATGAAAATTGTACCGGTAGATACGCTAGATGATGCATTAGCATATTTAGAAAAAATGTCAGAGAAAAAGTAAACCTCTCGCTCTAGAGAGGTTTTTTTATAAAGTGAAACTTTAATCAGTGGGGGTTTTCTCCATCCCCCACTGATTATTAGTTGAACCAATCGGGCTTTTATGGACAGTTCATCTCCTACCTAACTCCTTTGCTTTCGCTGAATTTTGAGGTGGGAGTGTTACTGTCCGTTAATGCGGGATAAAAATTTATTCGTTGTTTCATCATACCGAATGGGATGTTGCGTTATCTCCTTTTGTATACATGTTGTGCGTACAGGTTCTTGCAGTACTGAAAAATAAATTGCATTTGCTTTTCGCTCTATGTCTAGAACGGGATGCTTGAATGTCTTCGTATGAGTAAGAAGCGGGAGTTCTAGGTTCTTTTTATGTTTTGAAATATAAGTTTGTCCTTTTTGTGACATACCAAGTAATCGGATATATGGTGAATGCTTTTCTATATGTGCCTTTTCCATTTCTCTTTTTGTTATATTCGTTAAAATATGTGTACATGCTCGCTGTAATCTAGTCCATGTGTAGCGTTTTGTTTTTAATGCTTCCATGAAACTAAGAAATGAAGAACTATTATGTATTTTTGATAAAATACGATGCTCCAACCCTTCTTCTATTTCATATATATGTTGTAATTCCTGTGCAGACATCGTAAGAAGTTTGTATTTAAAAAATGGGAAATAGCTCTCCCAGCAATGTAGCGTATGATATGCTTGTTTATAGTGTTCTAAAAGAGATGCAGTATGATTTGGCACAAATGGATAAATAGTTTTGAATGAATGGTTGTTACTAAATAACTGTTTGCGAATGCTAGTTGCACTTGCGATATGATTATCTTGAAAGGTTTCATCATGGTAATGGGAGGCAAACCTTTCGATGGTATGTGCAACAATTGAACTCTTTTGTGAAAGAATTGCTTCGATGTAATGTAAGCCTAATATATTATTTGGCTGGGACATATCAACAGTATTGACGTCCGATAAAATCTGTGAGAAGGCTTGGGAAGTTGCTTTTGCATAGCTGTTTCCCGCATTCATAAATTGCTGCACAAGTTGATTGAAAGTATCTTTTTCTTTTTGACGTAAAGAAATGGTGTTATAGAAATTTTGAACTACTCCATCCTCACTGCCGAAGCAAATTTCAGAAACGCCAAGGGCATCTAAAATAGAGATAGCTCCGTTAGCAAATGTTTCGGCTTTTTGTGTTGCGAATGCATAAGGTAGCTCAACAACAAGATCTATACCGCCAGCTAGAGCCATCTTGGTTCGATACCACTTTGATACGAGGGCTGGTTCACCACGTTGTAAAAATGGTCCGCTCATGACAGCGATTGTAATGTCAGACTGTGTTAACTTTTTTGTTTGTTGCACATGATAAGCATGACCGTTATGAAAGGGGTTATATTCAACAATAATACCGCTTGCCTTTATGATAATCTCTCCTTTCGATGTAGCATCTTTTCTAAAAACATGATAATCTATATATTATTTCCTATAATGACTTCATTATAGTGTAAAGAAAAAACATTGACAAATATAAAATGGCTAGCTATAATTTTGTTTGTTGCCTTGAGGTGATATGATATGAAATGGTCCATCCATCAATTAAACAAATTGAGACATAAAGGATTGACTTTGGATGAGATGGTAGATGTAAGTGAGCTAAAAGAAGTCGAGAAAGAAATTCGCGAAATTAATCCTGTTCATGTAACAGGTAGAGTTGATTTTGGCTCCAGTAAGTTTACGTTTCATCTACATATAACTGGAAGCATGGTGTTACCATGTTCTCGCTCTTTAGTAGATGTAACATTACCATTTGACATTAAAACAACTGAGGTGTTCCAAACTTCAGCAGAAGAGTACGAAACGGAAGCGGAAATCCATTACTTAGAAGGAGAAGTACTTGACTTACTCCCTATAATCAAGGAAAATATACTTTTGGAGATTCCAATGCAAATTTTCAGTGATGATGTTTCCGGTGGAGCACCGACGCAAGGTCAAGACTGGCAAGTGATTTCGGAAGAAAGCAAAGAAAAGCCTGTTGATCCAAGGTTAGCAGGACTTGCAAAGTTTTTTGACAAATAATCGGAAGACTGGTTCAGGCCTTCATATGAAAATAACTATTTCTTTTAAGGAGGTGGGAAGAATGGCTGTACCTTTTAGAAGAACTTCTAAAACAGTAAAAAGAAAGCGTCGTACGCATTTCAAATTATCAGTACCTGGTATGGTAGAGTGCCCAAGCTGTGGTGAAGCGAAATTAGCTCACCGTGTATGTAAAGCATGCGGTACTTACAAAGGTAAAGAAGTAATCAGCAAGTAATTGCAAAAAATAAACGCAGAAGATATTCTTCTGCGTTTATTTTTTTGTCTTTTTTCTATTAGAGGGAAGAAGAGACTTTTATTATGCCCCTTGAGCAATAATTGTGAAGTGAAAGGGGAAAGAAAAATATATTCTTTACATGTTCGTATTCTATCTTTTCTAGTAACTGCATATGTTTAATAAAAAATGCATAAGGAGGACTAGAGGGATGGCGACAACAAGACAAGATGCATGGACTGATGATGAAGATTTACTTCTGGCAGAAGTGGTACTCCGGCATATTCGTGAAGGTGGAACGCAACTTTCCGCATTTAAAGAGGTAGGTAGACATTTATCTCGTACACCCGCAGCATGTGGGTTTAGATGGAATTCTTACGTTAGAAAGCAATATAAGGAACGTATTGAAGAGGCGAAAAAGATTCGAAAGGTAGAAAATTATGAAGTAAGGAAACCAAAAGTGGCGGAGTTTTCTCCTGTATCGATTACATTAGATGATGTTATTACTTTTTTACAAAAATATAAAGATGAAAAAGAAGGAAAAGAACTTCAACAAAAAGTTGAATTGTTGAAAGAGGAAAAAGAACAGCTTCTTCAGCGTTTAGCTGTATATGAAGAAGAGTATCGTACGTTGCTTGATTATATTGATCGAAAAAGAAGTGTGATGGTGTTAGAAACAAAAGGAAGAGATGCAATTCATGAGCATGAAACATTAGAAAAGTTGAAAAAATAAAAACAGCTGAATAACAGCTGTTTTTATTTTATGCGGATTCTTCATTTGTAACCGCATTCAAATTAGCTTCTGGATGCCAAATATAAAATTCTCCATCAGCCGTTGATACTTTCCTGAAATTTTGTTTATCCCAAAACGCAGCAGATTGAATGCGAGCTGTTGTTTTGATTGGGAATTGTAGTTGTTTTGCGTAGTTCACAAGCATTTGACCGAAACCTTGTTTTTGAAAGTTTGGTAACACTTCAAGTTTTGAAAGTTCTACATAAGATCCAGTAATCTCAAAATATGATTCATCATGTCTTCTCATGTATAAGCTCATACGTGCGATAAGGGATCCGCCGTAATAAATACCGTAAAAAGGAGACTCGCTACCGTTTTCGATAATATTTGCTTGTAATTCTTCAAACATGGAGAGTTCTTGAGCACCACAGCCCTTAAATTTTTTAAATTCGTCTAACGTTTTATAATTGATGAGCAAGCGCTCAACTTTTGGGAATAGCATTAGATCACATCCTTTTCTTGTTTTGTAAAATAAAGAAAAGTATAAATATTTTCAATAATATTATAACTCATTTTATCATTTTTATGAAGGAAATCGAATATTTCTTTCAGTATTTTTTTGAAGTGTTTGCTACACTAGTCATAGGAAGGGGATTTATACATATTTATGAAATGTACTTTCGATTGTTGAAATATGAATAAGATATAATCAACGCTAGGACGAGTATAGAGAGGAGGGAATCAGAAGGCTTCTAATTGATGGAAGAAATATATTTTTTTGGCACTCGTTAGGAACTTCTGAAGAATAGAGATGAAAATTGGGATTGTTGGTCCGGGAGCGATTGGTCTGCTTTTTGCGTTTTATTTAAAAAAGAACAAACAGGATGTTACGTTATTTACAAGAACGGCAGAACAAGTTGAAAAGTTAATGGAGGAAGGGATAAGCTGTGTTCGTAAGGGAGAAGTGGAAACGGTATTTATAAATGTTATGCCAGTAGAGAATATTGTAGACGAACAAATGGATTGTTTGTTTATTTCCGTAAAACAATACCATTTAGTGAATATACTTCCTTTCATAAAAGAACAAAGTCGGATTATTTTTTTACAAAATGGGATGTCTCATCTAGATATCTTGCAAGAAGTAAAGTGTGACAATGTAGCGGTGGGGATTGTAGAGCATGGGGCAAAAAAAGAAAATAAATATACAGTGAAGCATACAGGAATAGGGGTTACAAAATTTGGAGTGGTACATGGTAATTTGTCTCAATTTGAGTCACTATTCGATTGTTTTTCTTCAAAATATTTTCCTGTGCAAGTAGAGGAAGATTGGAAACAGACGATGTGTTATAAACTTGTAATAAACGCATGCATTAATCCGCTAACAGCTTTATTTGATATACAAAACGGAGCGTTGTTGTCGAATCCTTATTTTTATAAAGTGATGAAGCAGACATTTCAGGAGGTTGTATTTCTTGTAGGAGAGGAAAAAAAAGAAGAGTTGTGGCAATTGGTTTGTCGTGTATGTGAAACAACAGCCAGCAATACATCTTCTATGTTAGCTGATGTAAGAGCGAGTCGAGAAACGGAAATTGATGCTATTATTGGTTATGCAATCGAAGAAGCAAAGAAACAACAAAAACAAGTTCCCACACTGCAATTTTTATACAATTCAATAAAGGGATTAGAAGTATAAGAGATATTCTTTGCTTTTACATGAAACATTGACTACAATTTGGATTGGTGAGAGAACAGGATAGGAAAGGAAGAATTATATGGAGATAAAAGAAATCTCTGTTCCACTACAAGGTGTTGTGGCGGACTATATGAAGGGTAAAAAAGAAGTGCAGGCATACTTCGATTATCCGTTGACAGAAGATGGATTCGGACAACGTCTGCATGATTTACGTGATAAGAAGTTTTTCCGACAAGACTTAGTGGCACATTTATTAGAATATAATACTCATTTACATGCTGGAGAGGATACTCTTCGGAATATAGAGGCGCTAGCGAATGAAAATACATATGTTGTTGTTGGGGGACAACAAGCAGGACTATTAACAGGACCTCTTTATACGATACATAAAATCATCTCGATTTTACAGCTTGCCAAAGAAAAAGAAGCTAGTTTAGGAGTCCGCGTCGTTCCTGTTTTTTGGATTGCTGGTGAGGACCACGATATCGATGAAATTAATCATGTATTTGTAATGAAAAATAAAAAAATAAAAAAGACAATTTTTCATGATCGTCATCCGAAAAAGGCGAGTGCGTCTGAATCTGGTCTGTCAATAGAAGACTGTAGAAAGTGGATTCAAGAAATTTTTAAAACATATCCAGAAACGAATTTTACAAAGGATGTATTACAGTTTGTTGAAGATACTTTGCAGAATTCTCGTACATATGTAGATTTCTTTGCGCGTCTTATTATGAAATTGTTTGCGGATTCAGGTTTGATCCTCGTCGATTCCCACCATCCAATCTTAAGAAAATTGGAAGTTTCCTTTTTTAAACAAATATTAAGTCGATATAAAGAAGTGCAGACAAGTCTTCAAAAACAACAGCAATTAGTAAGGGAACAAGGATATAAGCCGATTATTGAAACGAAATCAAATGCAGTACACATATTTATGCAAATTGATGAAGAACGTGTATTGCTAGAGGAAGAGAATGGGAAATTTGTTGGGAAAAATGGTGCATATTCATATTCATATGAAGAATTGATAGCGAAAATGGAGAGAAATCCAGAACGCTTTAGCAATAATGTTGTAACAAGACCACTTATGCAAGAGTATATATTTCCAACATTAGCATTTATTGGAGGGCCCGGTGAAATTGCTTACTGGAGTGAATTACAGCAAGTATTTCATGTGTTTGGTTTCCGTGTGCCTCCCGTTGTTCCAAGACTCACAATTAGTTATATGGAACGCGATATTTTTACAGATTTACACGATTTGCGATTACAAGAGCGGGATCCGTTTTTAAATGACGTAAGTATGTTACGCGAAGAGTGGTTTTCTAACCAAATAGAAGAACCGATTGATAAGCAGTTTATAGAAGCGACAGAGAGAATGATGGATATTCATACCTCTTTACAAGAGTTTGTAAAGAAAGTAGACCCAGGACTACAATCATTTGCTGAGAAGAATGAACGGAAAATTAAAGAGCAAATTGAGTTGCTAGAAAGAACGTTAAAGCGGAATGTTGAGAAAAAACATGAAGTAGAGCTAAATAAATTCCGTCGTTTGCAATATGCGCTTCGTCCATTAGGTGCGCCACAAGAACGGGTATGGAATATATGCTATTATTTAAATCAGTTTGGATTAGACTTTGTTGAACGGGTGATGAAGCAATCCTACTCTTGGGATGGAAAACATCATGTTATAAAATTATAAAATCTTGCTCTTAGGAGCAGGATTTTATTTTTGATTTGTGGAATTAACTGTAAAGTGTTTTTTTCTGAATTATCAAACGAAAAAGTGGATTGTGTGATCTCGATAATGAAACGCGTGCATATGACAAAATAGAACAAAATGTAAACGTATTATTGTGCTTTTCGACATGTTTTTATTTAATTTCCCGCAAAAAATGATAAAATTTAGTATATAATAAAGTGAAACTGCGATTTGTGGATATTAATTTTCCACTGACGCCAAGTTGAATGTGACATGTTTTCGGACTATGGATTTTCCGGTATATTGTCTGGTTGATTTAGAAGGAAAAGGAGACATTCAACATAATTATTTTGCAAAAAGTAGGTGCAACAATGTTTAAACACGTAACAGTTCTTTTAAAAGAAACAGTAGATGGTTTGGATATAAAACCGGGTGGTACATATGTAGATTGTACGCTAGGTGGTGGAGGACATAGTTCTTATTTATTATCCCAACTAACGGAGGGAGGGAAATTAATTGCATTTGATCAAGATGAGGTTGCGATTCAGAATGCGAAAGAAAAATTTTCTTCTTATGGTGATCAATTTGTAACAGTGAAGAGTAATTTTCGCTATCTATCAGAAAAACTACACGAACTAGGAATAACAGAGGTAGATGGCATTTTATTTGATTTAGGTGTTTCATCCCCGCAATTAGATACACCAGAGCGTGGTTTTAGTTATCATCATGATGCACCCTTAGACATGAGGATGGATCAAGATGCCTCATTAACGGCATATGATGTTGTGAACAACTGGTCATATGAACAACTCGTAAGAATCTTTTTCCAATATGGTGAAGAGAAATTCTCAAAGCAAATTGCAAGGAAAATTGAAGCATATCGCGAGAATAAGATGATTGAAACAACAGGAGAGCTAGTGGAGTTAATTAAAGAAGGAATTCCTGCTCCAGCACGTAGAACAGGGGGACATCCCGCAAAAAGAGTATTCCAAGCGATTCGGATTGCCGTAAATGATGAATTGAAAGTGTTTGAGGAAGCGCTAGAATCTGCGATTGAAATGGTCAAGCCGGGTGGAAGAATTAGTGTCATCACGTTCCATTCGTTAGAAGATCGTATTTGTAAAACAACATTTAAACGAAATAGTTCAACGCCGCATCTCCCTCCGGGGTTACCGATTATTCCAGATGAATTTAAGCCAAAACTAAAGCTTATTACAAGGAAGCCGATTTTACCTTCTGATGAAGAGTTAGAAGAAAATAATCGAGCGCGTTCTGCAAAGTTACGGATTGCTGAAAAACGATAAAAAGGAGAGAGAGGTATGACAAATTTAGCTGTAAAGTATAAACAGCAACAAATGCAAGAACAAGTACAAGAACAAATTCAAGTTCCACAGCAAAAAGTACAACCAAAGGTAAAAACAAAAATTACAAGAATTGAAAAAATATTGTATGTGGCTTTTGTTGGGTTTTTATTATATGCTTGCGTTGCTTTTATTGGAAATAAAGCTGGATTGTACCAAGTGAATGAGAAAGCAGCGAAAATAGAGAATTCAATTGTGGAACAACAAAAAACAAATCAAGAATTACAAGCTGAAGTAGAAAAGTTAAGTCGCTATGAGCGTATCGCAGAAATTGCAAAAAAACACGGGCTAGAAATTAATGCGAATAATGTGAAGGGTTTACATTAATATAGTAGGTGTGAAGAAAATATGAAGATGAATATGAACAAATTTCATACCAATAAAGGAGCAGGTTACTTTATGATAGTTTTCCTCCTGCTCTTTTTGCTATTGCTAGCCCGATTCTTTTATATTCAAGCGACAGGAACAGTACATGGTCAAGATTTAAAGACACTTGCGCAAGACAAGCATAATAAAAATGGTGTACTTGAAGCGAATCGCGGAACAATTTATGATCAAAATGGACACGTGTTAGCGCAGGATGCGAACTCATACAAGCTTGTTGCAGAGTTAAAAGGCGAGGATCCTGTAAAAGATAAAGAGGATACCGCAAAAAAACTCGCAGGTGTATTTGGAAAAGGCGAAGATGAAATTTTAGCAGCTTTAAACAAAGATAAGAATCAAGTAGAGTTTGGAACATTAGGAAAGAACTTGACGAAAGAAACGAAAGAACAAATAGAAGCTCTTAAGATACCAGGCATTTCATTTGTTACAGAAAAGGCTAGGGTATATCCGAATGGAGATTTTGCATCTTATGTATTAGGGCATGCAAAACCTGATGATAAGACGGGAATTGCAGTGGGGGAGTTTGGATTAGAAAAGAGTCTAGATAAGTACTTACGTGCTTCAAATGGAAGTGTAGCATATACAGGAGATCGTAGAGGGGTTTCTCTTGATGGTGGAAAACAAAGTGTAAAGCCGCCAAAAAATGGAGAAAATGTGTATTTAACGATTGATCAACGAATTCAAGGCTTTTTAGAAGAGGCGATGAAGGCAGCTGATCAGCACTATGAACCTGCCATGCTAATTGGAGTGGTTGCAGATCCGAAAACAGGAAAAATACTAGGAATGTCTAGTCGACCTAGCTATGATCCAAATAAGCGTGATATTGAATATTTTTTAAATGATCCAATTGCAAATGCATATGAGCCGGGATCTACAATGAAAATTTTCACATTAGCTGCAGCGATTAATGAAGGTGTGTATAACGGTCAAGAATACTACCAGTCAGGTACGTATCCAGTTGGAAATCGTAAAATAAAAGATCATAATGGTGGTGCAGGTTGGGGGTCTATTACATTCGATGAAGGTGTTGAGCGTTCTTCTAACGTTGCATTTGCTATTTTAGGAGATCAAAAACTTGGTCCAGAGCGTTTCCGTCAATATATTCATAAATTCGGATTGGATGAAAAAACTGGTATTGATTTACCTAATGAAGGCAAAAATACAATTGTATTTGAGCAGCAAATTCAACAGGTAACAACAGCGTTTGGACAAGGATCTACTGTAACGCCAATACAGCTTGTACAAGCGGCAACTGCAATCGCAAATGATGGGAAAATGATGAAGCCTTATACCATTGATCGAATTGTGGATCCAATAACGAATAAAGCAGAATTACAGAATAAACCAGAAGAAGTAGGACAACCAGTTACAAAAGAAACAGCAGCACAAGTAAGACAATTATTAGAACAAGTGGTTACATCGCCAAAAGGAACAGGGAATGCGTATAAAATCGATGGATACTCTGTCGGGGGTAAAACGGGAACAGCACAAATTCCGGATGGAAAAGGTGGATATATGACAGGGAAAGAAAATTATATTTTCTCATTCCTTGGTATGGCACCAATGGAGGACCCACAGTTAATTGTTTACCTTGCAATTAAGCAACCGAAATTAAAAGATAATGAATATGGGGCTCAGCCTCTTGCAGAAATGTTTAAATCTGTAACAAAAAATAGCTTAGAGTATTTGAAAATTAAACCGAATGAAGTGAAAGATTCGAAGAAATATGTGAAAGAGCAACAGGCAGTTGTTCCAGATGTGACTGAGAAAACGATGGAAGAGGCAAAAGCAACATTAGAAAAAGCCAAATTCCGTCCGATTATACTAGGTGAAGGAAAAGTAAAACAACAGGTACCGAAAGCGACTGAAAAAACGTTGAAGGGCGATCGAGTCTTTTTAGTAGGAGATAAATCGTTGATGCCAAATGTACAAGGATGGGCACTTCGTGATGTAATGAATTTAGCAAAGACGTTAAATCTGAATTTGAAACCATCCGGCACAGGATATGTGACAGAACAAAGTGTTGCGGAAGGGACGCCATTACAACCTGGTACAGAACTGGCTGTAACACTTGTACCGCCGCTCGAACCACAGCAAGAGGCAGAAAATCCATAATATTGTAGATGCATATCAGGTAAGAGAGGTAAGAGGTTCTATCTGAGCAGGTACAAGCATATATTGGAACAAGCTAGGCGTAAAGGAGGCTTGTTCCAATATGCGTGTATCGAATGTAACAGTTAGAAAACGACTTATTTTTATACTTATATCAGGTATACTCATTTTTACAATCATTGATATTCGTCTTGGATATGTACAGTTTTTTCTTGGGAATATGTTAACAGATCGTGCGAAAGATTCGTGGAGTCGTAATATTACTTTTGAACCTGAGCGAGGGAAAATTTTAGATCGAAATGGTGTGGCGCTTGCAACAAATAAAAGTGCACCAACTGTCTTTGTTGTACCAAGGCAAATTGAAAAACCAGCAGAGACTGCAGAGAAGTTAGCTGCAGTTTTAGGTGTGCAAAAAGAGGAAATTTATAAACGGATTACAAAAAAAGAGTCTATTGTAAGATTGGATAAAGGTGGAAGGAAAATTTCTCATGATAAAGCAAAGGAAGTGCGAGCTTTAAGTTTAAAAGGTGTTTATATTGCTGAAGATTCCATTCGATATTATCCGTTTGGAAAATATTTATCGCATGTACTAGGTTTTGCTGGTAGTGATAATCAAGGACTTATGGGACTTGAGGCATATTATGATAAAGAATTAAATGGTGATAAAGGCCATGTGCGATTTTTTGCGGATGCAAAAGGACAAAGAATGCCAAATGTCGGAGATGATTTTAAAAAACCAGAGGCTGGTTTAGATTTAAATCTAACAATTGATTCTCGAATCAATACGATTATCGAGAGAGAAATGAATATCGCAGATTCTACGTATAACCCAGATGGTATGATAGCAATCGCGATGAACCCGAAAAATGGTGAGATTTTAGGGATGTCGAGTCGACCAAGTTTTGATCCAGCAGATTTTCAGAGCGTTTCGCCAGAAGTGTTTAATCGAAACTTGCCCGTATGGAGTACATATGAGCCGGGATCGACTTTTAAAATCATTACACTTGCGGCTGCCTTAAATGAAAAATTAGTAGACTTGGAGAAAGATACGTTTTATGATGATGGAGCAGCTGAAGTTGGTGGCGCTAGGCTACGGTGTTGGAAAGCAGGTGGCCATGGTAGCCAAACTTTTTTAGAAGTTGTTCAAAATTCTTGTAACCCAGGTTTTATTGAGCTTGGAGACAGGCTTGGGAAAGAAAAGTTATTCGAATACATTCGTGATTTTGGTTTTGGACAAAAAACAGGAATTGATTTACAGGGAGAAGGAAAAGGGATTTTATTTAACTTAGATAAGGTTGGTCCTGTTGAACAAGCAACTACTTCTTTCGGGCAAGGGGTTTCTGTGACACCAATTCAACAAGTTGCTGCAGTAGCGGCAGCTGTAAATGGTGGGACGTTATACCAGCCATATATTGCGAAAAAGTTTGTTGATCCCTCGAATAATCAAGTTGTAAGGAAGAAAACACCAGTCGCAAAAAAGAAGGTTATTTCCAAGGAAACATCGGAAAAAGTTCGTTATGCATTAGAAAATGTAGTAGCGAAAGGTTCTGGTAAAGGTGCATATATTGACGGATATCGTGTGGGTGGAAAAACGGGAACTGCCCAAAAGGTAAAGGATGGAAAATATTTAGATAACAATTATATTGTATCTTTTATTGGATTTGCTCCAGCAGATGACCCGCAAATCGTTGTGTATGTAGCGGTTGATAATCCAAAAGGAATTACTCAATTTGGTGGTGTTGTTGCTGCACCGATTGTAGGGAATATTCTTCGTGATGTGCTTCCTGTTATGGGAGTAGAACCACGTAAGGAACAAGTTGAGAAGGAATATAAATGGGGCGATACACCTACAATAGAAGTTCCGGATTTAATTGGAATGAAGAAGAGAGATTTACAAACGCAGCTTGTAGACTTACAGCTTGATGTAAGTGGTGAGGGTGATAAAGTAATTAAACAATCGCCAGAAGCTGGTGCCAAAGTAAAAGAAGGTTCGAAAATTAGAATTTACTTCGGTAATTAAAGGTCAGAGATTGCGTTTTATGATACAATTGGTGAAAGTTGAGCTAATATATAATATCTGTTTTCATAGAAAATTATTTTCTATGAAAACAGAGTATATTGTTCTTGAATATAAGAAATAAAATAGAATTTTATCAGTGAAGCTTATTATACGTCGCACTGATACATGAGTCTGATGTCTTGGGCTCTTAAGAAATGCTTCCTTTCTTCATTTTTAACAAATGAAGGACAGGGAAAACTGCTTATTAAGTAAGAGATAAATAAACAATGTAGAGAGGGTTTAGTGAAATGAAGTTGCACACACTTGTATCATGTTTGCATGATTTTCCAGTTGTTCCAAAAGAAAATCCAGAAATTACATCCATTGAAGCGGATTCACGCAAAGTGACAAATGGAAGCTTGTTTGTATGTATGAAAGGATATACAGTTGATAGCCATGATTTTGCTAAGCAAGCAGCCGCGCAAGGTGCGGCTGCTATTGTTGCGGAAAGACCGATTGATGTTGACGTTCCAGTTGTACTTGTGAAAAATACCTATCGTTCTTTAGCGGTTTTAGCTGATTACTTTTACGGACAGCCAACGCATAAGTTACATTTGATTGGGATTACAGGTACAAATGGAAAGACAACAACGTCGCACATTATGGATGAAATTATGCGAGCACATGGTCATAAAACAGGGCTAATTGGAACAATTAATATGAAAATCGGTGATGAAACATTCGAGGTGAAAAATACAACGCCAGATGCACTGACACTTCAGCAAACGTTTCACCGTATGGTTGAGCAAAACGTAAATAGCGCAGTAATGGAAGTTTCTTCACATGCATTAGATCTTGGCCGTGTACATGGTTGTGATTATGATGTGGCGGTATTTACAAATTTAACGCAGGATCATTTAGATTATCATAAAACGATGGAAGAATATAAACATGCAAAAGGTTTGCTGTTTGCGCAGCTTGGCAATAGCTACCACCATGATCGTGAAAAGTACGCTGTGTTAAATAATGATGATCCAGTAGCAGAAGAGTATATGAGAAGTACGGCGGCTACAGTTATTACGTATGGAATTGATACACATAGCGATATTATGGCAAAAAATATTGTAATGACGAGCGGTGGAACAACATTTAGTCTTGTTACACCAAGTGAAAGTATAGATATTACGATGAAATTAATTGGGAAGTTTAATGTATACAATGTTTTAGCGGCGATAGCGGCTACTCTTGTTTCAGGTGTATCTTTACAAACAATTATTGATGTTGTGAAAAAGTTAACTGGAGTTCCAGGACGTTTTGAAGTTGTAGATGGCGGTCAAGATTATACAGTTATTGTCGATTATGCACACACGCCAGATAGCTTAGAAAATGTATTAACGACAGCAAAACAATTTGCAAAAGGGAATGTATATTGTATTGTTGGTTGTGGCGGCGATCGTGATCGGACGAAAAGACCGATTATGGCAGGTGTCGCTACAAAATATACAACGCATGCAATTTTGACTTCAGACAATCCAAGAAGTGAAGATCCAAAATCAATTTTAGATGATATGTTAACAGGTGCAAAAGGAAATAATTATGAAGTAATTGTTGATCGAAAAGAAGCGATTTTTCATGCGATTTTAGAAGCGAAAGCAGAAGATATTATTATTATTGCTGGAAAAGGGCATGAAACATACCAAATTATTGGTAAAGAAGTACATCATTTTGACGATCGTGAAATTGCAAAAGAGGCAATCACGGAGCGTTTAAACAACAAAGAGTAACAACATGAGAGGAGGACTACATGTGCTAGAACAAGGTTTATTAGTAACGGCTGGGGTAGCTTTCTTAATTTCAGTGGCCCTATCGCCATTGTTTATTCCATTTTTACGTAAGTTAAAGTTTGGGCAGAGTATTCGTGATGAAGGACCGAAATCACATCAAAAGAAATCAGGAACACCAACGATGGGTGGTATTGTCATTTATGTGTCTATGATGGTGACAACACTCATTATGGCAATTAAATTTAAACATTTAGGTGCGGAAGTATCGTTATTGTTATTAGTTACATTTGGTTATGGACTAATTGGCTTTTTAGATGACTATATAAAAGTTGTTAAAAAAAGAAATCTTGGTTTAACATCAAAACAAAAATTAATCGGTCAGCTAGTTATTGCGATTGCATTCTTTGTAATCGCAAAAGGACAGGGATTTGATACAAATTTAATGATTCCAGGAACTGATATTAAATTTGATTTACACTGGGCGTATTTTATTCTTGTATTATTTATGCTTATTGGTGGATCAAATGCAGTCAATTTAACAGATGGTCTAGATGGATTATTATCAGGAACAGCTGCAATTGCATTTGGAGCATTTGGTATTATTGCAGTTGCGCAAAATCAATATGCCGTAGCGATTTTCTGTATGGCAGTTGTCGGAGCGGTACTTGGATTTTTAGTATTTAATGCAAATCCAGCTAAGGTATTTATGGGAGACACAGGTTCCCTCGCTTTAGGTGGTGCAATAGCTGCTGTAGCGATCTTATTAAAACAAGAACTATTGCTTGTTGTAATTGGCGGCGTATTTGTAATGGAAACATTATCTGTTATTATTCAAGTTATTTCATTTAAAACGACAGGGAAACGTGTCTTTAAAATGAGTCCACTACATCATCATTACGAATTATGTGGTTGGTCAGAGTGGCGCGTTGTTGTAACATTCTGGTCTGTAGGATTTTTATTGGCAGTATTAGGAATTTATATCGGGGTGTGGATGTAATTGAAAACTGTAACTGAATATCAAAATAAAAATATTCTTGTATTAGGTATTGCGAAAAGTGGTTATGCAGCAGCAACTTTATTAAAAAGTTTAGGTGCAAATGTAATTGTAAATGACGGAAAACCTTTAGCTAAAAATGTATTAGCTGCAGAATTACAAGCAAAAGGAATGGACGTTGTATGCGGTGGTCATCCACTAGAATTGCTAGAAAGAAATATTTCACTCGTTGTAAAAAATCCAGGGATTCCATATTCTAATCCATTACTTGTTGCAGCAAGAGAAAAACAAATTCCAATTGTAACAGAAGTGGAACTCGCGTATCGTATTTCAAAGGCACCGCTTGTTGGAATTACGGGATCTAATGGTAAAACAACTACGACAATGCTAACTTTTGAAATGTTAAAAGAAGGGCAGAAACATCCTGTTATTGCTGGAAATATTGGTACTGTAGCGTGTGAAGTTGCGCAGACAGCGAAAGAAAATGAAATAGTAGTTACAGAACTTTCATCATTCCAGTTAATGGGAGTAGAAACATTCCAACCTAAAATTGCAGCATTTTTAAATTTATTTGAAGCACATTTAGATTATCATGGTACAAAGAAAGAGTATGGTTTAGCGAAAGCGAATATTTTTAAAAACCAAACTGAAGCAGATTACAGTGTAATTAATGCCGATGATGCAGATGTGATGGCTTTATCAGCGAATAGTAAAGGGCAAAAGGTATTATTTTCAGCTACGAAAGTAATTGAAGATGGTGCATGTATTAAAGAGGGTGCTCTTTATTTCAAAGGTGAGAAAGTTGTTGAAATTAAGGACATCGTTTTACCTGGTAAGCATAACTTGGAAAATATTTTAGCGGCAATGAGCATTGCGAAATTGTCAGGTGTAGCGAATGAAGCGATTATTACTGTATTAAAACGTTTTACAGGAGTAAAACATCGTCTAGAGTATGTAACAACAATTAACAATCGTAAGTTTTATAATGATTCTAAAGCAACGAATATGTTAGCGACAGAAAAAGCTTTATCTGCATTCACGCAGCCTATTATTCTATTAGCAGGTGGTCTTGATCGTGGGAATGAATTTGATGATTTAATCCCATACTTTGAACATGTGAAAGCGATTGTGACATATGGACAAACTGCATCAAAATTAGTAAAGGCAGCACAAAAAGCAGGATTAGATATTATTGAAACTGTCGATAATTTAGAAGAGGCAGTAGAAAAAGCGTATGCTTTTTCTGCAGATGGAGATGTTATTCTTCTTTCACCAGCATGTGCAAGCTGGGATCAATTTAAAACATTTGAAGAAAGAGGAGACATTTTTATACAAGCTGTGCATAAACTTATATAAAGTAATCAAGACATCAGTAGGTTAACACCTACTGATGTTTTGTTACATAGAACAAAAAGCTTCTTCAAAAGAGGTGGTGCTCATTGCAAATGAAGAAAACACCTGATTTTATTTTAATTATCGTTACGCTTTTGTTGTTAACAATTGGAATGATAATGGTCTACAGTGCAAGTGCTGTCTGGGCTTCCTATAAGATGGGTGATTCATTCTTTTTTGCAAAACGACAGTTGCTATTTGCGGGGATTGGTGTAGCTGCCATGTTTTTTATCATGAAAATTGACTACTGGACATGGCGGACCTATTCGAAGATGATTTTACTGGTTTGTTTTATTCTGCTTATCCTTGTCCTGATTCCTGGAGTTGGACTTGTTCGGGGAGGAGCACGAAGCTGGATTGGGATTGGAGCATTTTCGATTCAACCGTCAGAATTTATGAAATTTGCGATGATTATTTTTTTGGCTAAATTTTTAGCAGAAAAGCAAAAGTTAATTACTTCGTTTAAACGAGGACTACTTCCCGCACTTGGTTTTGTATTTGTTGCATTTGGCATGATTATGTTACAGCCAGATCTTGGGACAGGGACAGTAATGGTTGGGACATGTATCGTAATGATTTTTATTTCAGGAGCACGTGTTTTTCATTTTTCGATGTTAGGATTAATAGGAGTAGCAGGATTTGTTGGATTAATTGCATCAGCACCATATCGAATGAAACGAATTACTTCTTACTTGGATCCATGGTCAGATCCACTCGGGAGTGGATTCCAGATTATTCAATCGCTACTTGCAATCGGTCCTGGTGGTTTATTTGGGCTTGGACTTGGACAAAGTAGACAAAAATTTCTTTATTTACCAGAGCCACAAACTGACTTTATTTTTGCGATTTTATCCGAAGAATTAGGTTTTATTGGTGGGTCGTTTGTGTTATTATTATTTAGTCTGTTATTATGGCGTGGGATTCGTATAGCATTGGGAGCGCCTGATTTATATGGTACGTTTTTGGCAGTAGGTATTGTGGCGATGATTGCGATTCAAGTGATGATCAATGTTGGTGTTGTAACAGGACTAATGCCTGTTACAGGAATTACTTTGCCATTTTTAAGTTATGGTGGGTCGAGTTTGACCTTAATGCTAATGGCAGTTGGCGTATTATTGAATATAAGTCGTCATTCTCGCTACTAAACCCTGTTTATAAGACAGGGTTTTTCGTGTGTAGAAAACGGAAAATATATTAAGTAAGTATATAGTATATAAAATTGAATTTAGAACAGAGAAGCGGAGGAATTTGTAGTGCGAGTATTAGTTAGTGGTGGTGGCACAGGAGGTCATATATATCCAGCTCTTGCTTTAATTAGAGAAATAAAAAAACTACATCCTGAAGCAAGGTTTTTATACATTGGTACGGAAAATGGATTAGAAAGTACAATCGTTCCAAAAGCAGGAATACCATTTCAATCAATTGTCATTAGTGGATTTAAACGAAAAATATCTCTTGATAATGTAAAAACAGTGATGCGTTTTCTAAGAGGGGTGCAAGATAGTAAAAGATATATTCGTCGTTTCAATCCCGATGTTGTAATTGGTACAGGGGGCTATGTATGCGGTCCAGTCGTTTACGCGGCAGCAAAATTAGGAATTCCAACAATTGTACACGAGCAAAATAGTGTCCCTGGTGTAACGAATAAATTTTTAAGTCGCTATGTGGATAAGGTAGCGGTTTGTTTTGAAGCGGCAACAGAACATTTTCCAAAGTCGAAAGTTGTTATGACAGGAAATCCGCGTGCATCAGAAGTAATGAATCAAAATGGCATGAAAGGAAAGCGTTCTGTTGGATTATCTCTTTCTAAAAAATCTGTGCTTATTTTTGGTGGGAGTCGCGGAGCAAGACCGATTAATGATGCATTTGTAGCAGCAATTGAACAATTTGGTAACAAAGATTATGAAGTATTGTATATCACAGGTGAAGTGCATTATGATAAAGTCATGGAGGCTGTAAAGCAAAAAGGAAATCCGAATAATGTAATTATTAAACCATTTATTCATAATATGCCAGAGGTACTTACTGGGGTGGATCTTGTTGTTTCACGTGCTGGTGCTACAACGTTAGCAGAGTTAACAGCGCTAGGTAAACCAAGTATTTTAATTCCGAGTCCTTATGTGACGAATAACCATCAAGAGAAAAATGCGAGATCAGTTGTCGATAAAGGGGCAGCAAAAATGCTTCTTGAAAAAGATTTAACTGCTGAAACGCTTCTTCATGATATTGATGAAATTCTATTAAATACACAAACATTACAAAATATGAAACTAGCTGCTACGCAGTTAGGCATTCCGGATGCAGCGAATAAGTTATTTGAAGTAATGAAAAAGCTTGTAAAAAATAACGTTAGGTGAATGCCCTGCATACTACTGTAATACGGAGATTTAATATGGGGGAGATCATCATGCAACAATTAGCAAAGGAACTTATCGAAGCAGAAGTTGGTAAAGTGTTAGAAAATGAAGCGTTAGCTCGTTATACAACTATGAAAATAGGTGGGCCAGCTGATATTCTAATCGTGCCAAGTAGTGTGATTGGTGTGGAAAAGACTTTAGATTTAGTAAAGAAATATCACACAAAGTGGACAGCAATTGGACGTGGGTCTAATCTACTCGTATCTGATAACGGTATTGAAGGTGTTGTAATTCGTTTAGGAGAAGGATTAGATCACCTAGAAGTAGAAGGAACTACTGTACGAGTTGGAGGAGGATATCCTCTTATTAAGTTGTCAACACTACTTAGTCGCCAAGGTCTAGCTGGATTAGAATTTGCTAGTGGTATCCCAGGGAGTATCGGTGGGGCAGTATATATGAATGCCGGTGCGCATAAATCAGATATGTCAGAAGTTTTAACGAGAGCTCATATTATGTTTGATGATGGTACAATGAAGTGGCTAACAAAAGAAGAGATGGAATTTTCTTATCGGACTTCTGTACTACAAACAAAGCGTCCTGGCATTGTAGTAGAAGCGGAATTGCAGTTGAAAGCAGGGAATCGTGAAGAAATAGTAAGTATAATGCAAAAGAATAAAGACTATCGCCGTGAAACGCAACCATGGAATCATCCTTGTGCTGGCAGTATATTTAGAAATCCACTACCCCATTTTGCTGGAGATTTAGTGGAAAAGGCAGGCCTACGTGGATATCAAATCGGTGGTGCGAAAATTTCTGAAATGCATGGAAACTTTATTGTCAATGCAGGATCTGCATCAGCACAAGATGTACTGAATTTAATTGCATTTGTCAAAAAAACAATTAAAGAAAAATTTGGTGTTGATATGCATACAGAAGTAGAAATCATTGGAAGATAGCTGTTATTTGTTCCGCTCATTATCATTTATGGTATAATAAGAAGATAAGAACGGCATGCGTAACATGCCGTTCTTTATGTTACATAGGGGGATCGTACATGAAAAATAGTAAAGTGATTAAACTACAAGATCGTGTACCAAAACTAAAGAATCAAAAGAAAAAGGATAAAAAGCCTGTCAATCAGAGATTAATTTTATATGTATCAATTTTGTTTTTACTAGTACTTTTTTTAATTTATTTTCGATCTCCACTTAGTAATATAAAAAAGATAAGTGTTTTAGGAAATCATTATATGACAGATGCACAAGTCATGAAGGAATCTGGAATTACATATGAAACGAGCTATTTTCGCGTGACAGCACATAAGGCGGAAAAGAATTTAACAAAACGAAATGAAATTAAAAAAGTGAATGTCAAAAAGCGTTTTCCAAATAAAATTGACATTCACATTGAAGAGTATGTAACGATAGGGTATATAAATAAAGGCGGGAAATTACAACCGCTTTTAGAGAACGGTAAAACGCTTGATGTACTACCGAACGGGAAGTTACCTGTTGCGGCTCCAATTTTCGAGCCGTTTAAAGAAGCGAAAATGAAAGAGTTGATTGAAGAGTTAGAAAAGTTGACTCCGACTATTCTTAGATCTATTTCTGAAATTCATTATGCTCCAAAGAATTCAAATGAAGATCATCTTACTTTATATATGAATGAAGGCTATGAAGTAAGTACAACGATACAAGATTTTGCAAAGCGTATGGAAGCATATCCACTGATTATAAAAAATATAGAGTCGGGTAGAAAAGTTTTAATTGATTTAGAAGTGGGAGCGTATTTTAAATATTTAGACGAGGAAGAAAAAAAGAAGTAGAGTAGTAGTTTTATTTCTTTTTAAATACAATAATGACAATCGTGTTCTTCTATGTGTAAATTTCCTTACAATTAAAATCAATTTGGTGAAAATATTTAGATTTTCTTTGATTCATATTAGGATTGGTATAAGTTTAGCTTTTCTACAAGTACATCTTAGTGTAGACTTATATTTGGCGGTAATCTTTGCATTTGAAATAGAGTTATTTCAAAATAAAGCAGTCATTCACAGATTACTGAAATATCAATAAGTGAATGTTAAATAAAAATAAGAAAAATATAGGGTTAAAAAAGGGAAACGCATAAAGACGTTGAATATTTTTCTTATAAATAGTAAAGCTGCGATTGTTGTTCCATATATTGACTTGTATGGTATAAATAAAGAAGGAGGTGCCAAAGAATGAACAGCAATGAAATATATGTTAGTCTTGACATCGGTACATCCAATGTTAAAGTCATCATTGGTGAAATGGTTAATGAAGGCTTAAACATTATTGGTGTTGGAAACGTAAAATCAAATGGTTTGAAAAAGGGCTCCATAGTTGACATAGACGAAACTGTTCGATCAATTAAAAAAGCAATTGAACAAGCTGAGCGTATGGTAGGAATTCACATTGAACAAGTTGTTGTAGGTGTGAATGCAAATCAGGTGCAGCTTCTTCCTTGTCACGGAGTTGTCGCTGTTTCAAATGAGGATCGTGAAATTGGAAATGAAGATGTCTTACGCGTTCTGGATGCAGCGCAAGTTGTATCAATTGCTCCTGAACGTGAATTTATTGATGTGGTGCCTCGACAGTTCATTGTAGACGGTCTTGATGAGATTAACGATCCACGCGGGATGATCGGTGTAAGATTAGAAATGGAAGGCACATTAATTACAGGTTCAAGAACGTTACTACATAATTTACTACGTTGTGTAGAAAAAGCGGGCCTTGAAATTGTTGATATTTGTCTGCAACCTTTAGCAGCTGCGACGGTTGCTTTATCTTCTGATGAGAAAAATAGAGGTGTAGCTCTTGTTGATATTGGCGGAGGATCTACAACTTTATCAATTTTTCAAGATGGAGAGTTACAAGCAACAAGTGTATTGCCTTTAGGTGGAGATCATATAACGAAGGATATTGCTATAGGCCTTAAAACTTCAACTGAAAATGCGGATCAAATTAAGCTGAAATATGGACATGCTTTTTATGATACTGCATCTGAGGAAGAGGTATTTACGGTTCCTATTATGGGAAGCGATCAAACAGAACAGTATTCACAACTAGAGTTATCTGATATTATTGAGGCACGTGTAGAGGAAATCTTGATGTTTGTTCAAGAAGAGGTCCGAAAGCTAGGAGTAAAACAAGTAGCGTCTGGCTATATCCTTACTGGAGGCATTGCTTCTATGCCAGGTGTTCTTGATCTTGCATATGATATTTTACATGAAAATGTTCGCATAGCAACTCCAGATTATATTGGTGTTCGTGAACCGCAGTATACAATTGGGGTTGGATTAATTAAACATTCTTATCAAAAAGCGAAATTGCGTGGGAAAAATGTTCAGGAAAAAGAAGAACATTTTGAGCCAGTACCAGCACCAATGCCGGTACAGCAGCAACCTGTAAAGCAAGCAACTCGCAAGCAAAGTAAAAATAATGAAGACAATGAGCGTATGATGTCAAAAGTAAAACGTGTATTCCGTTATTTATGGGATTAAAATTGCACACGAAAAATGAGGTTCTAGGGGGATTTCGACATGTTAGAGTTTGATACTACTCAAGATCAATTAGCGAGCATAAAAGTTATTGGTGTCGGCGGTGGCGGAAATAACGCTGTAAACCGTATGATTGAGCACGGCGTACAAGGTGTAGATTTCATCGCTGTGAACACTGATGCGCAAGCATTAAATTTGTCAAAAGCTGAAACGAAAATGCAAATTGGCGGAAAATTAACGCGTGGACTTGGTGCCGGCGCAAATCCTGAAGTAGGGAAAAAAGCCGCTGAAGAAAGTAAAGAACAAATCCAAGAGGCACTTCGTGGTGCAGATATGGTCTTTGTAACAGCTGGTATGGGCGGTGGAACTGGTACGGGTGCAGCTCCAGTTATTGCACAAATCGCAAAGGAATTAGGTGCATTAACAGTAGGTGTTGTAACACGTCCATTTACATTCGAAGGCCGTAAGCGTGCAACACAAGCTATATCTGGGATTGCAGCATTTAAAGATAATGTAGATACAATCATTGTTATACCGAATGATCGTATTTTAGAGATTGTTGATAAAAATACACCAATGCTTGAAGCG
This sequence comes from Bacillus pseudomycoides, assembly GCF_022811845.1. NCBI lineage: Bacteria > Bacillati > Bacillota > Bacilli > Caryophanales > Bacillaceae > Bacillus > Bacillus pseudomycoides. Next base: position 5,045,733 of record NZ_CP064266.1, on the reverse strand, counting down.
TTCCGTGAAGCGGATAACGTATTACGACAAGGTGTACAAGGTATTTCAGATTTAATTGCTACTCCTGGTCTTATTAACTTAGACTTTGCAGACGTAAAAACAATTATGTCTAACAAAGGTTCTGCGTTAATGGGTATTGGTGTTGGAACTGGTGAAAATCGTGCAGCAGAAGCGGCAAAACGTGCGATTTCTAGTCCATTATTAGAAACATCTATCGATGGTGCGCAAGGTGTTCTTATGAATATTACTGGGGGCACAAACTTAAGCTTATATGAAGTGCAAGAAGCGGCAGACATCGTTGCTTCAGCTTCAGACCCAGAAGTAAATATGATTTTCGGTTCTGTAATTAATGAGAGTTTAAAAGATGAAATTGTTGTTACTGTAATTGCAACTGGTTTTGATGACAGTATTACAGTTCAGCCGCCAAAACCATTTGTACGTCCTACAGCAGCTACAAATCACGCGCAGCAACAACCAGCAGTTCAACCACCAAAACAACGTGAAGTAAAGCGCGAAGTGAAACGTGAAGAGCCTGTTGTGCATGAACGTAATACAGATTCAGATGATATCGATATTCCAGCATTTTTACGTAATCGTCGTAGACGATAAAAAAGAAAGGAGCTTATGGCTCCTTTCTTTTTTTATTACATAACCTTAAATGTTTTTACGTGAAACGTATCGAGCTATTTGTAAATATATAAAATTATTTCGATTTTTCCACCATATAAGTCGTGACTATTAAAAAAATAGGAGGATTCTGCTAATCTCCTCTCTGTTTTTACATGGCACGGGGCTATAAAAGGAACTGACCGCTCCTATCCATGGACGGATGCTCTTGCCCATTTAAAAAAAGGTTTTATATGTTTTTCAATTTGTACTTATATAGTAAGAGTATCATCTAGATGGTAGAAAATAAGAAAGACAGATGATGATTACAGAAGAATTTAGGACTAGAAGGATTGCAACATATACCTCACGACAGATTATGTCTAGAAACCACAAAATAACAAAAAAACCCCTCCGTAAATTGACACACTTTCCTATTGGATATGCTTTATACTAGTCTCAACTTAAAAAAAGAGGTGAATTGTTTGGTTGTTTACGCCGACGTTGTTTGGTTGTTAAACGCCTGCATTGATTTTCTTTTACTTTTATTAACGGCAACTGTGTTGAAAAAGAAGATCAAGAGATGGAGGCTTGTGTTAGGGGCATTAATTGGTTCTACAATTGTTATTTTTGCCTTTACTCCTTTTGCTTCTATGATGACACACCCAATTATGAAACTATTGTACTCTTTACTTATTGTGTATACAGCATTTGGGTTTACAACTTTTAGAGATTATACACAGACTGTTTTTACCTTTTATTTTGTAACATTTATGGTAGGAGGAGGATTAATTGGGACTCATTTTTTCCTACAAACGAATGAAATGGTAGATGGATTAGTTCAGGCGAAAGCAATTTCTTATGGTGATCCAGTAAGCTGGATGTTTGTCATTTTGGGATTTCCAATTATTTATTACTTTTCAAAAAAACGTATTGAAAATGTGGAAGTGACTAAAATTCATTATGACCAAATTGTACAAGTGAATATTAGACTTGCTGAAAATGAAATTAAACTAGATGGATTGATTGATAGTGGAAATCAACTTTATGACCCTTTAACGAAAACACCGGTTATGATTATGCACGTTTCATCATTAGAGCATTTTTTACCAACATGGTTAACACAGCAGATTTATTCAAAAACAGAGATTCCGCAAATACCAGAAAATGATTCAGGGTGGGCAACGAGACTACGTTTAATTCCTTTTCGAGCAGTAGGAGTTGATCATCAATTTTTATGGGCAATTAAGCCGGATGTTGTTCAAATTCATCATGAAGGAAGCGATACGGTCGTAAACAAAGTATTAATCGGCTTAAATACACAGCAATTGTCTACAAATGGAGAGTATCAATGTATTATACATCCGAAAATGTTGATGTCACAAAAAGTGACAATTGCTTAATTATGAGAGGCGGGAGAATATGGCGAAAATAAAATTTTATTTCATATATCTTTGGTATAAAGTATTGTTGAAACTCGGAATTAAGACCGATGAAATTTACTATATTGGTGGAAGTGAGGCATTGCCGCCGCCTTTAACAAAAGAGGAGGAAGAAGTACTCCTCAATAAATTGCCAAAAGGTGATCAAGCGGCACGATCATTACTCATTGAACGCAACTTACGGCTTGTTGTGTATATAGCCCGTAAATTTGAAAATACAGGAATTAATATTGAAGATTTAATTAGTATTGGAACAATTGGTCTTATTAAAGCTGTGAATACCTTTAATCCTGAAAAGAAAATAAAACTAGCAACTTATGCATCACGTTGTATAGAAAATGAAATTTTAATGCACTTGCGTAGAAATAATAAAAATCGTTCAGAAGTGTCATTTGATGAACCATTAAATATTGATTGGGATGGGAATGAATTGTTACTATCAGACGTCCTTGGTACGGATGAGGATATTATTACAAAAGATTTAGAAGCTACTGTAGATAGACATCTTCTTATGAAAGCACTACACCAATTAAATGATCGTGAAAAGCAAATTATGGAACTCCGCTTTGGACTTGCGGGAGGAGAAGAAAAAACACAAAAAGATGTGGCGGATATGCTGGGCATTTCACAATCTTATATTTCTCGATTGGAAAAGAGAATTATAAAAAGGCTTCGAAAAGAATTTAATAAAATGGTATAAGGAAGTACTTGTAAAGGCTGTGTTATCAAGGAAAGTAAATAAAACCAATCGGTATTCCGATTGGTTTTATTGTATTTTTTATTTGAAAGTGCTAGAAAAACGGTATGCATAAAATTCCCTCCAAAGGAGATACTTTACACTGTACAGCAACTCCCGATAGGAGGGAACACTTTGACGAGAAACAAAGTAGAAATTTGCGGTGTTGATACAGCTAAACTTCCAGTACTAAAAAATGAAGAGATGCGTAAATTATTCCGAGAAATGCAAAGTGGAGAGATAAGCGCAAGAGAGAAATTAGTAAATGGAAACTTACGTCTTGTACTGAGCGTCATTCAGCGATTTAACAACAGAGGAGAATTTGTTGATGATTTATTTCAAGTCGGCTGCATTGGACTTATGAAATCCATTGATAACTTTGACTTAGGCCAAAATGTTAAATTTTCAACATATGCTGTGCCGATGATTATTGGGGAAATCCGTAGATATTTGCGTGATAACAATCCAATTCGTGTCTCTCGTTCATTGCGAGATATCGCGTATAAAGCATTACAGGTAAGAGAAAAGTTGATTGCTGAAAATTCCAAAGAGCCAACAGCGATGGATATTGCAAAAGTGCTTGAAGTGACACATGAAGAAATCGTTTTTGCGCTTGATGCTATTCAAGACCCAGTATCATTATTTGAACCAATCTATAATGATGGGGGCGATCCTATTTTTGTAATGGATCAATTAAGTGATGATAAACAAAGGGACGAGCAATGGGTAGAAGAATTGGCGTTGAAAGAAGGAATGAAACGATTAAATGATCGTGAAAAAATGATTATTCGAAAACGTTTTTTTCAAGGGAAAACACAAATGGAAGTTGCCGAAGAAATTGGGATTTCTCAAGCACAAGTATCACGTCTTGAAAAATCAGCAATTAAACAAATGAATAAGACAATTCAAGGATAAGGTCTCATCATTTAAGATGAGACCTTTTTTATGGTGCACGCTTTGAGATTCTGTTCATAGGAAAGATTGCGTGTTCATATAATGACAATAAAGTAAAATTGAAGGGGAAAACTTATCAACTACAAATAGTGACATAGAAGGGGAGAATGACAATGATGCGGATTTCAGAGTTTCAAATTAAGGATGTTGTAAATGTCTCTGACGGAAAAAAGCTCGGGAACATTAGTGATATAGATATTGATATGAACACTGGGAAGATTCAAGCTGTTATTATTTCAAAGCAAACACGAATGCTGGGTATATTTGGGAAAGAGGCGGAGTTTGTCATTCCGTGGAAGCAAATTGTAAAAATTGGAGAGGATGTCATATTAGTAAGGGCTGATCATGTCAAGTCTGTAACAGAATCAATACAAACACCGACAATTTCTTAAAGAATGTTACAAATTCCTCTTTTTTTTATGTTGTCATTATGGAAAAATAAAAGTATGGTAAAATAGACAGGAAGTACCATGCTTTTTTATGTTATTTTATTAAAAGGAGCCGCTTTATGAGAGAACCATTTATATATGAGGACGGTATATTGTATTTACAAGCGTGGAAAGAACTTGGAAACATTACTGCAGGATTTACGACAAAAGATGGTGGAGTAAGTACAGGCTCCTTCCAGGCGATGAATTTAGGATTACATGTGAATGATACGATGGAGAATGTTCATGAAAATAGACGTATTTTAGCGGACAAGTTACAAAAACCATTAGAAAATTGGATTTGTTCAGAGCAAGTTCATGATCATCACGTTGAAAAAGTAGGCCAAGAGGAAAAAGGACGAGGAATCTACTTATATGAAGATGGTATTCCAAATACAGATGGTATTTATACGACTGATAGAGATGTATGTTTAACATCTTGCTATGCCGATTGTGTTCCACTCTATTTCTATGCACCATCACATGGTATGATAGGACTTGCACATGCTGGATGGAAAGGAACTGTAAAGGAAATTGCAAAAGAAATGATTCAAAAGTGGGGGGCAGAAGGGGTACCAGCTCATGAGATTTATGTTGCAATTGGACCAGCCATTGGGTCCTGCTGTTATGTAGTTGATAATCGTGTATTATCAGCAGCAAAACAAGCGGTAAACGGACCTGTTCCATATAAAGTGATTTCAGACGGACAATATGCAATTGATTTAAAAGAAATCAATCGTATATTATGCTTACAAGCTGGCATAAAAGATGAGCATATTGTGATATCGTCTCTTTGTACAAGCTGTGAAGAACAATTGTTTTTCTCACATCGTCGTGATCGAGGGAAAACAGGAAGAATGTTGAGTTTCATAGGCTTTAAGGAGGATTGAAAAAAAGTGGTAGTGCAAGAAAATTTAGCATTTGTAAATGAGGAAATCAAAAAAGCGTGTGAACGAGCAGAGCGCTTGGCAGAAGAGATTAAGCTCGTTGCAGTAACAAAAACAGTCGGAATTGAAAAAACAAATGAAGTAATAGAAGCTGGACTTACTGATTTAGGTGAGAATCGTAATGAAGGTTTTTTAGAGAAGTATGAGCATTTTGGTTCAAAAGTAAATTGGCATTTCATTGGTTCATTACAAACGAGAAAAGTAAAAGAAATTATTAATGAGATTGATTATTTGCATTCATTGGATCGCATTTCACTTGCAAAAGAAATTCAAAAACGTGCTACAGAGCAGGTTCAATGTTTTGTGCAAGTAAAAACATCATCTGAAGAATCAAAGCAAGGGATAGCAGTTGAAGAAACAATTGAGTTTATTCGTGCTTTGCAAGAATTTGATAAAATTGAAGTTGTTGGATTAATGACAATGGCACCATTTACTGGGGAAGAAGCAGAGATTCGTCATTGTTTTAAGGCATTGCGTGGTTTGCAAAAACAAGTGCAAGAACTAGGGTTATCTTACGCTCCGTGTAAAGAGCTATCGATGGGAATGTCAAATGATTATACGATTGCAATTGAAGAAGGTGCTACATATATTCGTTTGGGAACGATTTTAGTAGGAAAAGCGTAAAAGGAAGGAGAATGTTATTATGAGTTGGTCAAAAGTAAAATACTTCTTTTTTGACACACCAGAGGAGCGAGAAGCTTACGAAAAAGAAAAGGAGCAAGTTGAAATGAAAAAACAACAAGATCCCCCAGAGCAGCAGGATACTCCACTGAAGAAAGCACAGCCAAAACAAAATATTGTAAGTATTGAAACTGCAAAGCAGTCTTCTAAAGTTGTTTTGTTAGAACCGCGTACATATTCGGAAGCACAAGGGATTGCGGATCATTTAAAGGGTAGAAGAGCGGTTGTCATTAATTTGCAAAGGATGTCAACAGATCAAGCTGTGCGTATCGTTGACTTTTTAAGTGGTACTGTATACGCTATAGGCGGGGATATTCAAAAGTTAGGACCGAAAACATTTATTTGTACACCTGAGACTGTGGATATTGTTGGGGCCATTTCTGAGTTGTTCGGTGAAGAGGAAGAGACAAATATAAAGAGGTGGTAATACGCCATGGCGATTATTTTACAAGCATTGCTTTTGATCATCCAGATTTATTCCTGGGCGCTTATTATTTATATTCTTCTATCATGGTTTCCAGGAGCTAGGGAATCCACATTTGGTGATTTCCTAGCACGCATTTGCGAACCATATTTAGAACCGTTTCGCAGATTTATCCCGCCTTTAGGGATGATTGATATTTCTCCAATTGTTGCAATTATTGCATTAAAATTGGCTAATAGTGGTTTAATTAGTCTATTTCAATATTTTCTGTAACAAGAGGTTGAATGAATGAGCATCTATGAGCATTTTAGACCAGAAGAAACGGTCTTTGTGGATAAAGCGTTAGAATGGAAACAGTCTGCTGAAGAATATCATCAAGTGAAATTAACGGATTTTCTTGATCCGCGTCAGCAACAAATTACTGCTACAATAATTGGGAATCAAGGAGATGCGACGTTACGACTTTATGGTGCTACGCCAGAAGCTGAAAGAAAAAGAGCTCTTATTTATCCGAGTTATCTTGAATTAAATGAAGAAGATTTTCAAGTTGAAGTATTAGAAATTGACTATCCTTCCAAGTTTTATACGCTTGAACATAGGCAAATATTAGGTGCATTTATGTCTCTTGGTCTAACGAGAGAAAAATGCGGTGATATTTTGCTTCAAGAAAATCGTGCCCAAATTATAGTTGCAAAAGAAATTGTTTCGTATATTGAAATGAATTTACAATCGATAGGAAAAATGAAGGTCTCACTTTCCTCTGTACAAGCAGATAAAGTATTACGATTGCAAGAAGAATGGAGAGAACAGTCTGGAACTGTTTCATCACTTCGATTAGATGTCCTGTTAGCTGAAATGCTTCATCTATCACGACAAAAAGTACAGTCGCTTATAAAAAACGGTCTTGTGAAAGTGAACTGGAAAACGGTTGAGCAAACTGCATATGAATGTTTTCCAGGTGATGTTTTTTCAATTAGAGGATATGGTCGGAGTAAAGTATTTTCTGTAGAAGGAAAAACGAAACGCGACAAATGGAGAGTTTTGTATGGTATACTAAAATGATTAGTTTTTTAGAAGGAAAATCTCTTATTTTGTCGAAGAAAAGATATAATTAAAAGAGGAAAATTTAGATAACTACTTGGAGGTGGCGTTTGTGCCGTTAACACCATTAGATATTCATAACAAAGAATTTGGTCGCGGATTCCGTGGCTATGATGAGGATCAAGTAAATGAGTTTCTTGATCAAATCATCAAAGATTATGAATTGGTCATTCGTGAGAAGAAAGCATTAGAAGAAAAAGTTGCTCAACTAGAAGGGAAATTAGATCATTTCTCTAACATTGAAGATACGCTAAATAAATCTATTGTTGTTGCACAAGAAGCAGCGGAAGAAGTAAAACGTAATGCACAAAAAGAAGCAAAACTAATTGTACGAGAAGCAGAAAAGAATGCAGATCGTATCATTAATGAAGCTTTAGTAAAATCAAGAAAAGTTGCATTTGATATTGAGGAATTAAAGAAACAAGCGAAAGTATTCCGCACGCGTTTCCGTATGCTATTAGAAGCGCAGCTTGAAATGCTAAACAATGATGATTGGGATAAATTAATTGAGTTAGAAGAAGAAGTGGACGAGCTATTAAAGAAAGAAGAAACAGTGTAAGCTTGACGTTTTTCTCATTATTACATATAATTTTAAACAACATATTTATTAAGAAAAACGAAGATAGGGATAAGTACCTTTTTCATACCTTATATAGCGAACTGAGGATGGTGTAAGCTCAGGATAAGGAGATAAATGGGAATATCACCCTGGAGTTCCGCGCTGAACAAAAAAGTAAGCGTAGGCGTATATTCGCGTTAAGAATATAAAGAGGACTCATGCATACCTGCATGGTCTACTAGGGTGGTACCGCGGGAGACTTTCTCGTCCCTTTTTGGGGATGAGAAGGTCTCTTTTTTATTCCATTTTTTAGGGTCTTTCTTTTATACATTCGAGGAGGAAATAAGCATGGAGTACAAAAATACATTACTAATGCCGAAAACAGAATTCCCGATGCGTGGGAATTTACCAAAACGTGAGCCTGCAATGCAAGAAAAATGGGCTGAGATGAACATTTATGAAAAGGTGCAAGAACATACAAAAGGTCGTCCTTTATTTGTACTGCATGATGGACCTCCATATGCGAATGGTGACATTCATATGGGACACGCTTTAAATAAAGTGTTGAAAGATTTTATTGTTCGCTACAAATCGATGACTGGGTACTGTGCACCGTATGTGCCAGGATGGGATACACACGGTTTGCCAATTGAACAAGCTTTAACAAATAAAGGCGTAAAGCGTAAAGAAATGACGGTTGCAGAATTCCGTAAATTATGTGCAGAGTATGCATACGAACAAGTGAATCGTCAACGTGAGCAATTTAAACGTTTAGGTGTACGTGCAGATTGGGATCATCCGTATATTACGTTAGAGCCAGCATATGAAGCGCAACAAATTAAAGTGTTTGGAGAAATGGCGAAAAAAGGTTACATCTATAAAGGGCAAAAGCCAGTTTATTGGTCTCCAACAAGTGAATCTGCTTTAGCTGAAGCTGAAATTGAATATCAAGATAAGAAGTCAGCATCTATTTACGTAGCATTCCCTGTAAAAGACGGGAAAAATGTATTAGAGGGCGACGAGAAATTTATCATTTGGACAACAACACCTTGGACACTGCCAGCAAACTTAGGTATTTCTGTTCATCCAGAGCTTGAATATAGCATTGTAAAAGTAAATGATGAAAAATATATCATCGCTTCTGAACTATTTGATACAGTTTCTAAAACTTTAGAGTGGGAAAATACTGAAGTTGTGAAAACAGTTAAAGGTAACGAACTTGAGTATACAGTTGCGAAGCATCCATTCTATGACCGTGATTCCTTAGTTATGCTTGGAGAGCACGTTACAACAGATGCTGGTACAGGTTGTGTACATACAGCACCTGGACACGGGGAAGACGATTTCCTTGTTGGTAAGCAGTATGGATTAGAAGTTCTTTGCCCAGTTGATGATAAAGGTGTATTAACAAGTGAAGCACCTGGATTTGAAGGTTTATTCTATGATAAGGCGAATAAACCAATTACGGAAAAATTAGAAGAAGTTGGCGCGTTATTAAAATTAACGTTTATTACACATTCTTATCCACATGACTGGAGAACGAAAAAACCAATTATCTTCCGTGCGACAGCACAATGGTTTGCATCTATTGAAGCATTCCGTAAGGAGTTATTACAAGCTGTTGAAGAAACAAAATGGGTACCAGCATGGGGTGAAACTCGTCTTCATAATATGGTTCGTGACCGTGGTGACTGGTGCATTTCTCGCCAGCGTGCGTGGGGTGTACCAATTCCTGTCTTCTATGCAGAGAATGGTGATCCAATTATTACAGATGAAACAATTAGTCATGTAGCGGATCTATTCCGTGAGAATGGTTCTAACGTATGGTTCGAACGTGAAGCGAAAGATCTATTACCAGAAGGATTTACACACCCATCTAGTCCAAATGGTGAATTCCGTAAAGAAACAGACATTATGGATGTATGGTTTGATTCAGGTTCTTCTCACCAAGCTGTATTAGAAGAGCGTGAGGACTTGCAACGTCCTGCTGATTTATACTTAGAAGGATCTGATCAATATCGTGGTTGGTTTAACTCTTCGTTATCAACAGCAGTCGCAGTAACTGGTAAAGCGCCGTATAAAGGTGTTCTAAGTCACGGGTTCGTACTAGACGGTGAAGGTCGTAAAATGAGTAAATCGATCGGGAACATTGTTGTACCGAAGAAAATTATGGATCAATTAGGCGGAGATATTTTACGCTTATGGGTATCTTCTGTTGATTACCAATCTGATGTACGTATTTCAGATGACATTTTAAAACAAGTTGCAGAAGTATATCGTAAAATCCGTAACACATTCCGTTTCTTATTAGGAAACTTAGCTGACTTTAACCCAAGTCAAGATGCAGTAACGGCAAGTGAACTACGTGAAGTAGATCGTTATATGCTAGTGAAATTAAATGACTTAATTACAAAAGTAAAAGATGCATATGAAACATATGATTTTGCAGCTGTATATCATGCAATCCATAACTTCTGTACAATTGATTTAAGTTCATTCTATTTAGACTTTGCAAAAGACATTTTATACATCGAAGCTGAAAATCATCATGACCGCCGTGCAATTCAAACAGTGCTTCATGATGTTCTTGTTGCATTAACAAAACTTGTAACACCAATCTTACCTCATACAGCAGATGAAGTATGGCCATATATTCCTGGTGTGACTGAAGAAAGCGTTCAGCTAACTGATATGCCAGAAGCTGTAGAAGTAGAAGGTGCTGAAGCATTAAAAACAAAATGGGATGCATTTATGACACTTCGCGATGACGTATTAAAAGCGTTAGAAGTTGCTCGTAATGAGAAAGTAATCGGTAAGTCATTAAATGCGAGCATTACTCTATATCCGACTGTAGAAATGAAACAAATGTTAGAGTCTATTCGTGAAGATTTAAAACAATTGTTTATTGTTTCTGAGTACAAACTTGGTGGAACAATGGAAGAAGCTCCAGCAGATGCTCCGAAATATGAGCATACAGCTGTTGTTGTAGCGCAAGCAACTGGCGAAACATGTGAACGTTGCTGGGTTGTTTCTGAAACAATTGGTAAAGATGCTGAGCATGAAACATTATGTGAGCGTTGTGCAACGGTAGTAAAAGAAAACTATGTGAAATAATGATATGAATACAAAAACTGACTGTCTATAGTAGCAGTCAGTTTTTGTATTTCAGTAAGATTTTTTCTTAATACTTAGAAGGTATATGCGAAGTCTGAGTTCTTACAGATTTTCTATCAGGCAGGATGAAGTGAATTTTTAGCACTTTCCTATGAAGGAAAAATGTGTGAGCGGTAAGTGAGAAAATTTCGGACACACTAACGGTACATTGCAGCCGGGAGGAATGTACACGTGAATGAAATCTACATGGAAATTAAAGAAGAATTGCAATTGATGAAAAAAGAATTACAGGAGCGACTGGCAAAAGAAGCGATGCACACTTATCAGGTGGAATTTGGACAAGAGCTAGGGTATGAAACGAAGGAAGATGTAAAAAAGAAGTTATTTTTACATGATATAAGAGAAGATTTAAAAGATGTTGAACGTGCGTTATTTAAAATGGAAATCGAAATGTATGGGATTTGTGAAGAAACTGGGAAGTATATTCCTGTAAAGCAAATGCAAATGATGCCAACAGCACGTACAGCTCATGAATTCTTATATGATAAAGTAAATATTTGATAGGTACAACGATATTATATTACCTTTTTTCGTTTTATTTTATTCTTCCGTAAAGGTTCATTGTGAAAAGACCGTAGCTATGCTAAAATTTTGAGGTACACTGTCTTTGTGGGGGAAATGAAAATGATATATTATTTAATAGCCTTATTTGTCATTGCTATCGATCAAGTATCGAAATGGTTAATTGTAAAGAACATGGAATTAGGTACAAGTATCCCGATTATCGATAATGTATTATACATAACATCACATCGGAATAGAGGAGCTGCCTGGGGGATTTTAGAAGGTCAGATGTGGTTCTTCTATATTATTACAGTTGTTTTTGTAGGATTTATCGTAGTTTATATGAAAAAGTATGCAAAAACAGATAAGCTCCTAGGGGTTTCATTAGGTCTTATTTTAGGCGGAGCAATTGGCAATTTTATTGATCGTGTATTTAGACAAGAAGTGGTGGATTTCATTCACGTGTATATTTTTTCATACAACTATCCGGTATTTAACATAGCTGACTCAGCTTTATGTATTGGGGTTGTATTGATTATTATTCAAACATTATTAGAAGGAAAGAAAATGAAGGAGTAATTGAATGAGCGAAGTAGTACAAGTAACAGTTACAGAAGAACAAAAGAGCGAACGGATTGATAAGTTTCTTGCGGGAGTGAACAATGAATGGTCACGTTCACAAGTACAACAGTGGATTAAAGATGGCGTTGTAACCGTAAATGGAAACGACATTAAAGGAAATTATAAAGTAAAAGTAAATGATGAAATTGCAGTAGCAATTCCAGAGCCAGAAGAGCTTGATATTTTGCCAGAAGACATGAATTTAGAAATTTATTATGAAGATGCAGATGTGCTTGTTGTGAATAAGCCACGTGGCATGGTTGTGCATCCAGCTCCTGGACATACAAGTGGTACACTTGTAAATGGGTTAATGCATCATTGTACAGATTTATCAGGTATTAACGGTGTAATGCGTCCAGGTATTGTACATCGTATTGATAAAGATACATCTGGCTTATTGATGGTTGCTAAAAATGATATGGCACATGAATCTCTTGTAAATCAGCTTGTGGCAAAAACAGTAACAAGACGATATAAAGCAATCGTCCATGGTGTAATTCCACATGATAAAGGGACAATTGATGCTCCAATTGGCCGTGATAAAAAGGAACGCCAAAGTATGACGGTTGATGAAAATGGGAAGCATGCTGTTACGCATTTTCAGGTGTTAGAACGATTTAAAGACTTTACTCTTGTAGAGTGTCGTTTAGAAACCGGCCGTACGCACCAAATTCGTGTTCATATGAAATATATTGGATACCCGATTGCGGGAGATCCGAAATATGGTCCGAAAAAAACATTAGATATAAATGGACAAGCGCTTCATGCGGGGATTTTAGGGTTTGATCATCCTCGTACAGGCGAATATATCGAGTTTGAGGCACCAGTTCCAGCAGTATTTGAAGAAGCCTTAAATGTTTTACGGAAATAGTATTGACAAAACGATTAAAACCTGCGATACTAACAACAGTTAAATAATGATCCTTTAACACAGCCCCGTGAGGTTGAGAAGGTAACGGTTTGAAATACTTAGGGTATACTTGTATCCTTTTTTCAAAAGTCCTCTCGCACACGCTGAGAGGACTTTTTTTTATACCATTCCTCTCACGCAAGAAAAAAGCTTGGAGGTGTAGAGCATGCAAGAAAAAGCTGTCGTTTTAGATGACCAAATGATTCGCCGCGCTTTAACACGCATCAGTCATGAAATTGTGGAACGTAATAAAGGTGTTGATAATTGTGTTCTTGTCGGAATTAAAACACGTGGTATCTTTATTGCACAGCGTTTAGCAGAACGCATTGGTCAAATTGAAGGGAAAGAAATAGAAGTAGGGGAGTTAGACATTACATTGTATCGTGATGATTTAACACTACAATCTAAAAATAAAGAGCCACTTGTAAAAGGTTCTGATATTCCTGTGGACATTACGAAGAAGAAAGTTATTCTAGTGGATGATGTACTATATACAGGAAGAACGGTTCGAGCAGCAATGGATGCTCTGATGGATTTAGGTAGACCGTCACAAATCCAGCTTGCGGTTCTTGTAGACAGAGGTCATCGTGAATTACCAATTCGCGCTGATTATGTAGGGAAAAATATTCCAACATCAAGTGAAGAACGTATTGAAGTTGATTTGCAAGAGACAGATCAGCAAGATCGAGTAAGTATATACGATAAGTAAAGCCCTTTTAAATGTAGTCCTGTGAGGCTGCCAAAGGGTCTTGACTTTCGTATGTCAAATTTGACATACGAAAGTATAGGACTCTTTGTGCACAGTCACAAAGAGTTTTTTTATTGCAAGTTTTTGAACTGAAGGAGGATATAACAATGGAGCAAAAGCCAGTGTTAGACGTTCAGGAAGTACCGAAACCCGGGAAATGGTTATTTTTAAGTATACAGCATTTGTTCGCGATGTTTGGATCAACAGTGCTTGTTCCGTTTTTAACAGGACTGAACCCATCAGTAGCTTTAATATCAAGTGGATTAGGAACACTAGCGTTCCTTCTTATAACAAAAGGTCAAGTACCAGCATATCTAGGATCATCATTTGCGTTTATCGCACCAATTATTACAGCAAAAACAGCAGGTGGACCAGGAGCAGCAATGCTTGGCGGCTTACTAGCAGGACTTGTTTACATCTTAATTTCACTTGGAATTAAGAAGTCAGGATCAGAGTGGATTATGAAGTTACTTCCACCAATCGTAGTTGGTCCAGTCGTAATGGTTATCGGTTTAGCTTTAGCACATACAGCAGTTAATATGGCGATGAATGGTGCGGATGGCAAGTATAGCCTTACTCACTTTTCAGTAGCATTAGTAACATTAGCAATTACAATCATTTGCTCGATATTCGGAAGAGGATTTTTCAGCATCATACCGGTCTTACTCGGGATTATCGGAGGATATATCTTCGCTTACTTCCAAGGGCTAGTAGATTTAAAATCGGTGGCTGAGGCGAAATGGTTTGATGTACCAGACTTTGTCGTACCATTTGTAACTTACACACCAGAGTTTTCATGGAAGATTGTACTCTTAATGGTACCCGTTGCACTTGTAACAATTTCAGAGCATATCGGGCATCAAATCGTATTAGGAAATGTTATTAAACGAGATTTAATTGAAAAACCAGGTTTGCATCGCTCAATTTTTGGAGATGGTGTAGCAACATTAATCGCATCTGTAATTGGTGGACCTCCAAATACAACATACGGTGAAAACATCGGTGTCCTAGCAATTACAAGAGCATACAGTGTATACTTATTCATTGGATCAGCGGTGTTCGCGATTATGTTCGGATTTATCGGTAAGATTTCAGCACTGATTCACTCGATTCCAACACCGGTTATGGGCGGAGTATCGATCTTACTTTTCGGTGTAATCGCATCGAGTGGTTTACGCATGATGGTAGATGATAAAACAGATTTAAGTGACAAACGTAACTTAATGATTGCATCAGTGATTTTGGTAATCGGTATCGGTGGAGCGGTACTTCATGTCGGAGAATCTTTCCAAGTAGAAGGTATGGCACTTGCAGCAATTGTAGGTGTACTATTAAATCTACTATTACCTGAAACGAAACAAAAACAACAATCTAAGCAGATTGCTTCATAAAAACAACCTTTTAATTCAGTCCTGTGAGACGAAAAAGGGGAGCTTCTTTCTTGCACCCTAGTCTCACATGACTAGGGTATTTTTATGCAGTTATTGTTATATAAATTCAAAGGTGTTATCATAAAAATCAGAAAGATGAGGGATGACAATGAGCCATTTGTTAACGATGAGTGAATTATCGAAAGAAGAGATTTCAGAAATCCTAAAAGACGCAGAAGATTTCGCAAACGGGAAAAGTAAAAAAACAACAGAGCAAACGTTTGTAGCGAACTTATTTTTCGAAAATAGTACGAGAACAAAGTTTAGCTTTGAAGTTGCCGAGAAGAGATTAGGACTAGATGTGTTAAACTTCTCAGCAGATTCCTCTAGCGTACAAAAGGGAGAAACATTATACGATACGATAAGAACACTAGAATCAATCGGAACAAGAGCAGTAGTCATCCGCCATCAGCAAGATCGCTACTTCGATGAACTAAAAGATAAAGTAAATATCCCAATCTTAAATGCTGGCGATGGATGTGGAAATCACCCAACGCAATGTCTGTTAGATCTTCTAACAATTAAACAAGAGTTTGGGAGTTTCGAAGGATTAAAGATTGCAATTGTTGGAGATATCCGCCATAGCCGAGTAGCACGCTCTAATGCTGAAGCATTAACGAAATTAGGAGCAACAATTTACTTTGCTAGCCCAGAAGAGTGGAAAGGTGAAACAAACACATTCGGAACATACAAAGAATTAGATGAGCTTGTTCCAGAAGTTGATGTGATGATGTTACTTCGTGTGCAACATGAGCGTCATGACCATTATGAAACAGACATCATGAAAGAGTATCATGAGCAGCACGGCTTAACAATTGAACGAGAAAAGTGCATGAAACAAGGAAGCATTATTATGCATCCAGCTCCTGTAAACCGCGATGTAGAAATTGCGAGTGAACTTGTTGAGTGTGAGCGTTCCCGTATATTCAAACAGATGGAGAATGGAGTTTACGTAAGAATGGCTGTACTAAAACGCGCATTACCAAATGTATTAGGAGGAATGAAACATGAATTATTTGTTTAAAAATGGACGTTATCTAAATGAAGAAGGAAACATTGTAGTAACAGATCTTCTCGTACAAGACGGTAAAATTGCGAAAGTAGCAGAAAATATTACGGCAGATAATGCTGAAGTAATCGATGTAAACGGAAAATTAATCTCACCTGGATTAGTAGATGTACACGTTCATCTTCGCGAACCAGGTGGTGAACATAAGGAAACAATTGAAACAGGTACACTTGCAGCAGCAAAGGGTGGCTTTACAACAATTTGTGCAATGCCAAATACACGCCCAGTACCAGACAGCAAAGAACATATGGAAGATTTGCAAAAGCGAATTAAAGAAAAAGCGCATGTAAATGTATTACCATATGGTGCGATTACAGTACGTCAAGCAGGTTCTGAAATGACAGACTTTGAAACATTAAAAGAACTTGGTGCATTCGCGTTTACTGACGATGGAGTAGGCGTACAAGATGCAAGCATGATGCTAGCTGCTATGAAACGTGCAGCAAAATTAAATATGGCAGTCGTTGCACACTGTGAAGAAAATACATTGATTAATAAAGGTTGTGTACATGAAGGGAAGTTCTCTAAGGAACACGGATTAAACGGTATCCCATCAGTATGTGAATCTGTACATATTGCTCGGGACATTTTACTTGCGGAAGCAGCAGATTGCCACTATCACGTATGTCATGTAAGTACAAAAGGATCTGTGCGAGTGATTCGTGACGCAAAACGCGCTGGAATTAAAGTTACAGCGGAAGTAACACCGCACCACTTAGTATTATGTGAAGATGATATCCCATCAGTTGATCCAAACTTTAAAATGAATCCACCGCTTCGAGGAAAAGAAGACCACGAAGCACTAATTGAAGGATTATTGGATGGAACAATCGATATAATCGCAACAGACCATGCACCACATGCTGCAGAGGAAAAAGCGCAAGGTATTGAAAGAGCACCATTTGGAATAACTGGTTTTGAAACAGCGTTCCCATTACTATATACAAACCTTGTGAAAAAAGGAATTATCACATTAGAACAATTGATTCAATTCTTAACAGAAAAACCAGCAGATACATTTGGTTTAGAAGCAGGCCGCCTGAAAGAAGGAAGATCCGCTGATATTACAATTATCGATTTAGAACAAGAAGAAGAAATTGATCCAACAACATTCTTATCAAAAGGAAAAAATACGCCGTTTGCAGGCTGGAAGTGTCAAGGATGGCCGGTTATGACAATAGTTGGCGGTAAGATCGCATGGCAAAAGGAGAGTGCATTAGTATGAAAAGACAACTTATCTTAGAAGATGGAACAGTATTAATTGGAAAAGGTTTCGGAGGAGAAATCGAAAAGTCAGGTGAGGTTGTATTTACAACAGGAATGACTGGATATCAAGAAACATTATCTGATCCATCATACTGCGGTCAAATTGTAACATTTACGTACCCATTAATTGGAAACTATGGCATTAACCGTGATGATTTCGAATCAATTCATCCATCTGTAAATGGTTTAATAGTAAACGAAATTTGTGATCACCCATCTAACTTCCGTAATGAAATTTCGTTAGATGATTACTTAAAAGAAAGAGATATTCCGGGGCTAGCAGGAATTGATACAAGAAAATTAACACGAAAAATTCGTCAATATGGAACACTACGCGGACGTCTTTGTAACATGGATGCGGATGTAGAGTACATCGTTAGCCAATTAAAAGCGACAGTATTTACAGATCATGTGAAACGCGTATCAACAAAAGATCCATACCCAAGCCCAGGCCGTGGTCATCGTGTTGTACTTGTAGACTTCGGAATGAAGCACGGTATTTTGCGCGAGTTAAATAAACGTGATTGTGATGTAATCGTTGTACCTTACAATACAACAGCGGAAGAAATTTTACGCCTTAGTCCAGACGGAATTATGTTAAGTAATGGACCTGGTGATCCAAAAGATGTACCAGAAGCAATTGAAATGTTAAAAGAAATCATCGGAAAAGTACCTTTATTCGGGATTTGCCTTGGACATCAATTGTTTGCTCTAGCATCTGGTGCAAATACAAGTAAGTTAAAATTCGGTCACCGTGGTTTAAATCATCCAGTAAAACATCTTGCAACTGGAAAAGTAGCAATTACTTCTCAAAACCATGGTTACGCAGTAGAAGAAGCGTCAGTTGAAAATACAGATCTTGAAATTACCCATGTAGCTTTAAATGATGGAACTGTAGAAGGACTTCGTCATAAGAAGTTCCCAGCATTTACAGTACAATATCATCCAGAAGCTTCAGCGGGACCAGAAGATGCAAATGATTTATTCGAAGATTTCTTAACAATGATTGAAAACTTCAAGAAAGAAGGGGAAGAGTTATGCCAAAACGCCTAGACATTAACACAATTTTAGTAATCGGATCAGGACCAATTGTAATTGGGCAAGCAGCGGAGTTTGACTACTCTGGTACACAAGCTTGTCAATCTCTTAAAGAGGAAGGTTACAAAGTAATCCTTGTTAACTCTAACCCAGCAACAATTATGACAGATACTGCAACAGCAGATAAAGTATATATTGAACCATTAACATTAGAATTCGTAAGCCGTATTATTCGTAAAGAACGTCCAGATGCAATCTTACCAACATTAGGTGGTCAAACGGGCTTAAACATGGCTGTTGAACTTGCGAAATCAGGTGTGCTTGACGAGTGTGGAGTTGAAATTTTAGGAACAAAATTATCAGCAATTGAGCAAGCGGAAGATCGTGATCTATTCCGTACATTAATGCAAGAGTTAAATGAACCAACACCACCAAGTGAAATCATTCATACGCTTGATGAAGCATATGAATTTGTAAAAGGAATTGGTTATCCGGTAATCGTTCGCCCAGCATTTACACTTGGCGGAACAGGCGGCGGTATTTGCCACAATGAAGAAGAATTAATTGAAACCGTAACAAGTGGTTTAAAACATAGCCCAGTAACTCAATGTTTATTAGAAAAGAGTATTGCTGGTTGTAAAGAAATCGAATACGAAGTAATGCGTGATTCAAATGATAACGCAATCGTAGTATGTAACATGGAAAATATCGATCCAGTTGGGGTTCACACAGGTGATTCTATCGTTGTAGCGCCGAGCCAAACATTAAGTGACCGTGAGTATCAAATGTTACGTAACACTTCATTACGAATTATTCGTGCGTTAGGAATTGAAGGTGGATGTAACGTTCAGCTTGCACTTGATCCATATAGCTTCCAATACTATGTAATCGAAGTAAATCCACGTGTAAGTCGTTCATCTGCACTAGCATCTAAAGCAACAGGATATCCAATTGCGAAGTTAGCAGCGAAAATTGCAGTCGGCTTAACATTAGATGAAATTGTAAACCCAGTAACACAAAAAACATACGCTTGCTTCGAGCCAGCATTAGACTACGTTGTTTCAAAAATTCCGCGCTGGCCATTTGATAAGTTTGAATCAGCAAACAGAACACTTGGTACACAGATGAAGGCAACTGGTGAAGTTATGTCAATCGGACGTAACTTAGAGGAATCCTTATTAAAAGCGGTTCGTTCTTTAGAGCTTGGCATTTATCACTTAGAGTTAGAGCATCTAAAAGAGCTTGATAAAGAAACAATGAAAAAACGTATTATAAAAGCTGATGATGAGCGTCTGTTTGTTGTAGCAGAAGCGATCCGTCAAGGTGTAACGAAAGAAGAAATCAATGCATGGTGTGAAATGGACTTCTTCTTCTTACAAAAAGTCGAAAACATCGTAAACATGGAACGCGAAGTAAAAGCGAATGTAGGAAATATGGAAGTATTACAAGAAGCAAAAGAAATGGGCTTCAGTGATCATTACATCGCAGCTGCTTGGGGTAAAACAGAACGTGAAATTTATGATGTGCGTAAAGAAAATAGCATGACGCCAGTATTCAAAATGGTAGATACTTGTGCGGCAGAATTCGAATCTGCAACACCTTACTACTACAGCACATATGGAGATGAAAATGAATCGATCGTTACAGATCGTAAAAGCGTAGTTGTACTTGGATCGGGTCCAATCCGCATCGGCCAAGGTGTTGAGTTTGACTATGCAACAGTTCACTCTGTATGGGCAATTAAAGAAGCCGGATATGAAGCAATTATTATTAACAATAACCCAGAAACAGTTTCAACAGACTTCAGTATTTCTGACAAATTATACTTTGAACCATTAACAATCGAAGATGTAATGCACATCATTGATTTAGAGAAGCCAGAAGGTGTTATCGTTCAGTTCGGTGGACAAACGGCAATTAATTTAGCTGCTAAATTAGAAGAACACGGTGTGAAAATTTTAGGAACATCACTTGAAGATTTAGACCGTGCAGAAGATCGTGATAAATTTGAAGCAGCTTTAACACAGCTTGGTATCCCGCAACCAGTTGGTAAAACAGCAACGACTGTAGAACAAGCGGTAGCAATCGCTGAAGAAATTGGTTACCCAGTATTAGTAAGACCATCTTACGTACTAGGTGGGCGTGCGATGGAAATCGTATATCGTCAAGAAGAACTACTGCATTACATGAAAAATGCGGTTAAAGTTCATGCGGATCATCCAGTATTAATTGACCGCTATATGGTTGGTAAAGAAATTGAAGTAGATGCAATTTCAGACGGTGAAAATGTATTCATTCCAGGTATTATGGAACATATTGAACGCGCTGGAGTTCACTCTGGTGACTCAATTGGAGTATACCCACCGCAAAGCTTATCTGCAAAACTGAAAGAACAAATTATCGAAAATACAATTGCACTTGGAAGAGGATTAAACATTGTTGGATTACTGAATATCCAGTTTGTAGTATTCAAAGACGAAGTGTATGTAATTGAAGTAAACCCACGTGCGAGCCGTACAGTACCATTCTTAAGTAAAATTACAGGCGTACCGATGGCGAATATCGCAACGAAAGTTATTTTAGGCCAAAATCTTGTAGAACAAGGATATGAAACTGGCTATCGCTCAGAAGAGAATGAAGTGTATGTAAAAGCTCCAGTATTCTCATTTGCGAAACTACGTTCAGTTGATACAACATTAGGGCCTGAAATGAAATCAACAGGGGAAGTAATGGGTAAAGACTTAACGCTTGAAAAAGCACTATATAAAGGACTTGTTGCTTCTGGAATTAACATTCCAACGCACGGATCAGTAATCATTACTGTGGCGGATAAAGATAAAGAAGAAGCAATGGAAATTGCAAAACGCTTCCATGAAATCGGCTATAACTTATTAGCAACAGCAGGAACAGCACAATCGTTAACAGAGAAAAACATTCCGGTGCAAGTTGTAAACAAAATTGATTCTGAAGACTACAACTTACTTGATATTATCCGTCAAGGGAAAGCACAGTTTGTAATCAATACATTAACAAAAGGAAAACAACCAGCGCGTGATGGTTTCCGCATTCGCCGTGAATCAGTAGAAAATGGTGTGGCTTGCTTAACTTCACTTGATACAACAAGAGCAATTTTAAGAGTACTAGAATCAATGACATTCTCAGCTCACGCAATGAAAGAAATCGCGCCAGCGCAGCGTCACGAGGTGGTACATGCATGATGCAAAAGCAAAATATGATCGTCGTTAACCAAACAGAAATCGCAAAAAACATTTATGAATTAGTGCTTCAAGGTGATCTTGTACAGCAAATGAACGAACCAGGGCAGTTTGTACACATTAAGGTAGCAGAGGGCATTACGCCCCTTCTGCGCCGCCCAATTAGTATTTGTAATGTCGATCAAGACAAAAACGAATTTACAATGCTATATCGTGCGGAAGGACAAGGAACAAAAACACTAGCAAAGAAAAAACAAGGTGAACTTGTAGATGTATTGGGACCATTAGGCCATGGGTTTCCAGTAGAAGAAGCAGAGGCAGGGCAAACGGCATTATTAGTAGGAGGCGGAATTGGTGTGCCACCACTTTATGAGTTATCACAACGCCTTGTTGCAAAAGGTGTACGTGTCATTCACATCTTAGGCTTCCAAACGAAAGATGTTGTCTTCTACGAAGAAAAATTTGCGGAGCTTGGTGATACGTATGTTGCAACAGTCGATGGCACACATGGTACAAAAGGATTTGTAACAGATGTGATTGATGCGTATGGAATCGACTTTGACATTTTATACTCATGTGGACCTTTAGCAATGCTACGTGCATTAGAAGGCCGTTATAAAGAGAAAAAAGCCTACATTTCACTAGAAGAACGTATGGGCTGTGGTATTGGGGCGTGTTTCGCATGTGTATGCCACTTGCAAGAAGATCCAAGCGGACATTCTTACAAGAAGGTGTGTAGCGACGGACCAGTATTTCCAATCGGGGAGGTTGTACTATGAACAGATTGCAAGTTGAATTACCAGGATTATCATTGAAAAATCCAATCATCCCAGCTTCTGGTTGCTTCGGGTTTGGTCGTGAGTATGCGCAATTTTATGATTTAAGTGTACTTGGATCAATCATGATTAAAGCAACGACAGAACAACCTCGTTATGGAAATCCAACGCCTCGCGTTGCGGAAACACCAGGCGGAATGTTAAATGCAATTGGACTTCAAAACCCTGGTCTAGAAAAGGTAATGACTTCTGAATTACCATGGCTAGAGCAATTCGATCTTCCCATTATTGCGAATGTTGCTGGTTCACAAGCTGAAGATTATGTAGCAGTTGCAAAGGAAATTTCGAAAGCACCAAATGTTCATGCGTTAGAATTAAATATTTCTTGTCCAAACGTAAAAACGGGAGGTATCGCTTTTGGTACAGTCCCAGAAATTGCTGCTGATTTAACGAAGCGAGTAAAAGAGGTTTCTGAAGTGCCGGTATATGTGAAATTGTCACCGAACGTGGCAAACATTGTAGAGATTGCGAAGGCAATTGAAAATGCAGGTGCGGACGGATTAACGATGATTAATACATTGCTTGGTATGCGTCTAGATTTAAAAACAGCAAAACCAATTTTAGCAAACCGTACAGGGGGACTATCAGGGCCAGCAATTAAGCCAGTGGCAATTCGTATGGTGCATGAAGTAAGCCAAGCGGTTAACATTCCAATTATCGGAATGGGCGGTATTGAATCAGCGGAAGATGTAATTGAGTTCTTATATGCTGGTGCAAGCGCAGTTGCAGTTGGTACAGCGAACTTTGTTGATCCGTTCGTATGTCCAACAATTATTGAAGAATTACCAGCGTTATTAGATGAATTAGGATTTGATCACATTTCGGAATGCCAGGGAAGGAGCTGGAAATAAACATGTCACAGTCTTTAATCGTTGCACTGGATTTTCCAGGTAAAGCAGAGGTAGAACAGTTTTTAAACCATTTTGAAGGGGAACAGTTATTTGTCAAAGTTGGTATGGAGCTGTTTTACAAAGAGGGACCTGCTATCATTACGTACTTAAAAGAAAAAGGACATAAAATTTTTCTAGATTTAAAACTTCATGATATTCCGAATACAGTAAAAAGCGCAATGCGTAGCCTAGCTAGTCTAGACGTTGATATGGTAAATGTTCATACTGCTGGGGGAAGCAGCATGATGAAAGCAGCGCTTGAGGGGTTAGAGGAAGGTAAACAAGAAGGAAAAGAGAGACCGATTTGTATTGCAGTTACACAACTAACAAGCACTTCGGAAGCTATGATGAAAAAAGAGATCGGCATTGAGAAAACGTTAGAAGAAGCGGTTGCTCACTATGCAAAATTAACGAAAGAAAGTGGACTTGACGGTGTTGTATGTTCAACACTAGAAGTACCAAAATTACGTGAAGTATGCGGATCGGTATTTGTAACAGTAACACCGGGGATTCGTCTTGCAAGTGATGATGTGAATGATCAAGTGCGCGTTGCAACGCCAAAACGTGCTCGCGAACTTGGTTCAAGCTATATCGTAGTGGGACGTAGTATTACAAAAGCAGAAAATCCGCTTGAAGCGTATAAAACAGTAAAACAACAGTGGGAAGGTGTAACAATATGAAAAAAGAAATCGCATCTCATCTATTAGAAATTGGAGCAGTATTTTTACAGCCAAATGATCCATTTACGTGGTCTTCTGGTATGAAATCACCAATTTATTGTGATAACCGTTTAACATTATCTTATCCAAAAGTACGTCAAGCGATTGCTTCAGGATTAGAGAAGTTAATCAAAGAGCACTTCCCAACTGTAGAAGTTATTGCAGGAACAGCAACTGCTGGTATTGCGCACGCTGCATGGGTAAGTGATCGTATGAATTTACCAATGTGCTACGTACGTAGTAAAGCAAAAGGTCATGGTAAAGGGAACCAAATTGAAGGAAAAGCAGAAAAGGGTCAAAAAGTAGTTGTAGTAGAAGACCTTATTTCAACTGGCGGTAGTGCAATTACTTGTGTAGAAGCACTTCGCGAGGCTGGTTGTGAAGTATTAGGAATCGTATCAATCTTCACATACGAACTTGAAGCAGGAAAAGAAAAACTAGCAGCAACAAACGTAGCATCATATTCTTTAAGTGACTACAGCACATTAACTGAAGTAGCAGCAGAAAAAGGTATGATCGGACAAGCTGAAACGAAGAAATTACAAGAATGGCGTAAAAATCCAGCTGACGAAGCTTGGATTACAGCGTAATGATAAAAAAAACGACCGCGGGGGGGAACGCGGTCGTTTTTTTTACGTGAGAAACAAATGTAAGAGTGTTTTGTATTTACTGCACAAGAATGGACATAGCGCTAAATACTAATAAAACAGCCATAGCGACATTAAATTGCTTCCTATATTGCAATAAAAACTTTTGAAACATCGCTCCAAAGAGGCTCCAACTAAATGTACTCATTAAACCGACTATTCCTAAAAATAAAGAGAAAAGAAGATAACTAGAATATGAATTGTAATAGGGGATAATAAAAGTTGCTACGACGGTAAGTCCAAAAAGAATTCCTTTTGGATTAATAAATTGTAATAAGATACCGATGAAGAAAAGATTTTGATCTTTATCGGTATTTTCTTTAGCATTGCCATGGCTAGTGAGGATTTTAAAAGCTAAATATAACATATAAGCTACACCTAAAAGAGTTAAGGGAGTTTCAATGAGCGGCAACGCGCTAGTGAGAATAATATTAAAAATACTACATAATAGCGTAATGACAAAAAATCCAAAACTAACTCCTAAACAAAATTTAAATGTTTCTTTTAAACCGTGTTTATTCGCAAATGTCATTGCCATAATATTATTGGGACCTGGCGTAAAACTACTAATAACAACAAATAACAAAAACGAAAATAAAGGCATTGTTAGTCCTCCCTTTTATGGATGTATGTTATAATGTCCAAAATGGATATTATAATGTTGTTTGTTTTATTATACACAACGGACGTTATAACGTAAATGGTATAGGAGTGATTTTTTATGGAAGAAATTCATCTTATTCTTGCCAGAAATTTAAAAGCAATTAGGGAGAAAGAAAAATTAAGTTTAGAAAAGGTTTCTCAATTAAGTGGGGTAAGTAAAGCGATGATTGGACAAATTGAAAGAGGTGAGTCAAGCCCAACATTGACAACGATTTGGAAAATAGCTAACGGATTAAAGGTTTCCTTTACTTCTTTAATAAATAATCCAGAGCCTGATACTACAATCGTTTTAAAAAATGAAATTCAGGTATTGTCTGAAGACGGTGGAAGATATAGAGTCTACCCTTCATTTCCGTTTCAAGAGGATAGACGCTTTGAAGTATACGCTGTTGAAATTGAAAAAGAAGGAATATTACATTCTGATTCTCATAAAGAAGGAACGGAGGAATTTATCACTGTTTTTGATGGAGAAGTAACGATTCGTGTAAGTGAGGAGGCGTATCAATTAAGAAGTGGGGATTCTATTAGATTTAAGGCAGATCGACCACATACATATTATAATTCAGGAGAAACATTGGCAAGAATGAGTATGACAATATATTATCCAAATGAATAGAAAACGTAAAAAGTGGGCTTCCTTTCTGAATAAAGGAAGTCCACTTTTTGCTAAAATAAGAAGAAATAGGATTACAGAAAATTTCGTTTTATTTATCGTATTTTTTAGATTGGTTATATAAAAAGATATTAGTGTTTCTCCTCTACAGCTTCATACCCCTTTACAAATAATAAAGTCATATAAGAAACGATAAATGAGAAAATGCTATACATGCCAACCCAAAAGAAAAAGGATGGGGGAAACAATGTAACTCCTATTATAAGAAAAATAGCAAACGTTACAATTGGCATCACGTAATATGTTTTTGTTCTACGTGTTCCAATTACTGAAACAATGAAAATAAGTGCTGGACAAATAAATAAGACGAACATCAATTCATTCATGGTCATGTCCCCTTTTCTGAAGAAGTAATCTGTTTCTCGTAACCGTTTTGAAAATATTGTTCTTCTAATATAATTTCAACAAGTGGTCAAAAATCCCTTTGTAAAATCAGTATATTGCAACAATTCACGAAGGGAAACTGTAAGTAAAGAAAATCTTACTTACAGTTATAATGGATGTTACAATACAAATAATCCTAAAAATGGAATAAAAGGAGGGCTTATGTTTAAGAAAATAGGTTTTTATGGTGTGATGACTTATTTAATTGTATCTATTATTTCAAGTCGATTCATTGAAAGTGACTGGATAGCAGTTATGATTGCTATAGTTGGATTGGTTTTTGCTTTACTATATCGCCGGGATGAATGGAAAACATATGACCGAAAAAAGAAGCTTATTTTAAGTGTTGAGTTCGTTGTTTTAATGAGTACGCTCCCATTTCTCTTAATGGAAGGCGGTAAACAAATGAACACGATGCCGATTCTCCAAGGTTGGTTATCTTTTGCTAAGTTACTATATTTAATTGCTATTTTAATAATAGTTGGAATAATTGTCACAAAAGTAAATGGAAAATTATTAATAGATAACGAATCTAAAACATAAAAAGTGCTACCCCGCTAAGAGATAGCACTTTTTATTATTGGGCAGAATGAGCTTTTTGCATCTTTTTAACCAATCGAATTTGCCCGCGATGACTCAGTTCATCTTCAAAGACATGAAACCATTTGAAATAGTTATTTGCTGGTTTATCGTGCCAAAACGGTGTTGTTACATATAACCATTCGTCAGGTAGTGAGTGAAACGTTGCGATCGTTTTAGCGCGAACTTCTTGTAACGTATTTATGTAGTAGCCTATAGGGTGATTTTTAATATGCTGACGTCCAAGGTCGCCCAATTCAATTCCGGGTAACCATCGTTCTAATTCAGCTTCTGTTGGCTCACGATTTTCAAAAGTATGAATCTGATAGTAAAATTCGACTGCAGCCATATGATATAAAAGCATGCCAATAGAGTTTGCCTCATCATCATACAAATAATCGAGTTCTTCAATTGTTAGATCTTGTACAGCTTGCACTGTTGTATAACGAGCATAATTCATCATAGAAACAAGCTTGGAGAACTCTGTGTTTAATCCATCAATTTTATCAATTACGAAATTCAATTAAAATTCCTCCTAGTAAATGACATCTTTGTAGAAAGATTTCTCTATGTAGGCAGAAATTCCTGTTAGAGTAATAAGAAAAAAACTCCCCTATGATAAATGAAAGAATCGTTACATCGAGGAGAGTTTCCTATTAGCCAATAACAATAAGGTCTCTATTAGATTGTGTAATTACTTCATAACCATCTTTTGTAATAACAATATCATCTTCAATTCTACAGCCACCCCAGTTTGGAATATAAATACCTGGTTCGACAGTAACAACCATTCCTTCTTGCAAAATAGCTTTACTTTCTTGTGATAATCGAAGAGGTTCATGGAGTTCTAA
Source organism: Bacillus pseudomycoides (assembly GCF_022811845.1). Lineage (NCBI taxonomy): Bacteria > Bacillati > Bacillota > Bacilli > Caryophanales > Bacillaceae > Bacillus > Bacillus pseudomycoides. The sequence continues at coordinate 5,017,638 of NZ_CP064266.1, read as the reverse complement.
TCCAACGCCATGGCCAGTAGAATGACCAAAGTATTCACCGTAGCCGTGATCTGTAATGTAATTTCTTGTTACATCATCAATCGTTTTTGCGGATTCACCAGGCCGGATTGCTTCGGTTCCTCGTTTTAATGCTTCTAATACAATATCATATATCTTTTCAAATTCTTTGGAGTAACTTCCAACCGCAATAGTACGTGTTAAATCAGAGCAATACCCATTGTAAAGTGCACCAAAATCTAATGTAACCATATCTCCGTTTTCAATCATCTTATTTGTGGCAACGCCGTGAGGAAGAGAAGAACGGACTCCAGAAGCTACGATAATGTTAAACGATGAGGAAGAGGCCCCTTGTTTTCGCATAAAAAACTCTAACTCATCTCGGACATCAAATTCAGATACACCGGGTTTTAGAAATCCTGTTATATGTTGAAATGCTTCATCGGCGATACGTGCAGCAACTTTGATTGTTTCGATTTCAGATTCTTCCTTAATGGCACGGATTGTTTCTACTAGTTCACTTACTTGTACAAGTTCGATATTTGTATATTTTTTTAACGAACTATACTGTTTTAAGGTCATATTGTTTTCTTCGATACCTAGTTTTTGGATGTTTAATCTAGTTGTCTGATTTGCAATCTCTTGTTCCATATTTCCTTTATGCATAATGATTTCAGCTTCTTGTACCTGTGTTTTTGCTTGATCGACATAGCGGAAATCTGTAATGAATACAGCTTCAGTTGCAGATAGTAATACGACTCCAGCGCTACCTGTAAATCCAGTTGCATACTGGCGATTTTCCTTTTTCGTAATGAGTAATCCGTCTATTCCATATTGATCTAGTTGTTCTTGTATTTTTTTTATTCTTGAAGTCATTTTGATTCCTCCCTTTCATCTCCTTATATAAGGCAATAATTGTGCCAATGTAATTTTCTTTGTATAAGAAATAATTACTACATAAAGTGTCTAAAAATTAAGGAATAAAACTCTTATTTGTGTCTATATTTTTTACACGAAATATATAAAGTGTCAATTTTTTTATCATTTATATTGGGTTGATAGCAGCGGAAGTGAGGCGATAAAGTCTTTGTAAAAGACAGCGAATATTATTTTTATAAGAAAAAACGCAATGATCACTTATAATCATTGCGTTTTTGTGTTTCCTATAATTTTAAGCTTTTAACTTCATCACCGTATCAGCATCTGGTGTTACATACAATGTTTGTTGATTATCGTATGTAACAAAACCAAGTTTTGCACCGCTTGGTTTCTTGACATGACGAATCTTTGTAAAATCTACAGGAACAGAGCTAGAGTCCTTTGCCTTACTGTAATAGGCAGCGAGTTTAGCAGCTTCTAATAAAGTTTCTTCAGTAGGTTCTAATGAGCGGATGACAACATGAGAACCAGGAATATCTTTCGTATGTAACCAAATTTCATCACGGCGTGCAAATTTGGTTGTTAAATAATCATTTTGTTTATTATTTTTACCAACTAAAATCTCAGTTCCATCGCTAGCGATATACTTATCAAGCACTGGTTTTGTAGGTTTTTTCTTTGCATTTTTCGATTTGCGGTTACGCATATAACCTTCTTCAGCTAATTCTTCGCGAATCTCTTCAATATCTTTTGAAGAAGCAGCTTCCATTTGTTGCAGTAAACTATCAAAATAAAGGATTTCTTCATTTGTTTTTTCAATTTGTTCTTCTACAATTGCGACAGAATTTTTTGCTTTTTGATATTTTTGGAAATAACGTTGTGCGTTTTCTGACGGTGTTTTGAGTGGATCTAACGTGATTTTTACAGTCCCACCATTTTCATCGTAGTAGTTCACAACTTCAATATCTTTGTCGCCTTTTTTTAATGCATACATGTTAGCTGTAAGAAGCTCTCCGAATAATTGAAATTTGTCTGCTTTTCCAGCATCTTGTAAAGTTTTCTCTAATTTTATTAGTTTTTTTTCGTTCTTTGTTTTTTCGTTATGCATAAACCGTTCTAAATCATGAGCTTGTTGTTTTACGCGGTCGCGCTCTGCTTTACCGAAGAAGAAACGATCTAATAATTCACTTACAGATGAGAATGTTTTCTCGTCACCTTTTAAATGTGCGAGCGGGAATAGGTAAAAGAACTCTTTTCCGTTTGTCGTTATCATTGTTGGCTCATATTGGTGTACTTGCAATGGTCTTTGTAGTGTGAAAAATGCTTCTGATAACGCCTTTTCATTTACCATACCAGCTTTTGTAACCACTTCTTTTGCAAATAGTGGAGAGATCCCCATAAAGGATCCGACAAGTTGCTTATCCATATTTCCCGCTAAAAAGTCTAACGATCTAATGAATTCTTCTTTTGTTTCCACTTGTAGTGGGTTGATTTTATGCTGCGCAGGTGGTGCAACATATTCTGCGCCAGCATATACAGTACGGTGCCGGTTTACGGCTAAAGAAACGTGCTTTAAGCTATCTAAAATGGTATTCGTTTTTGCGTCTACTAAAATAATATTACTGTGACGACCCATAATTTCAACGACTAATGTTTTTAACGATTCATCTCCAATCTCGTTACGGCTTCGAACGGTAATTTGAATGATACGTTCTAAATCGACTTGTTCAATTTTTTCAATAAATCCACCCTCTAGATGTTTGCGAAGCAGCATACAAAACATTGGAGGTAATGCCGGTGAATCATAACTTTGATTTGTAAGATGAATACGTGCGTATGTAGGGTGCGCAGACAAAATTAATTTTTGATTTTTTCCGTTTGCTCGAATATGTAACAAAATCTCATATTTTGAAGGTTGATATATTTTTGAAATTCTTCCTGTCTGAAGAGAATTTGTAATTTCATGTGTAATCGCTCTTGTAAATAATCCATCGAATGCCATTATGAACACTCCTTTCTAACTAAATGTTAATTATAGCATTTTTTTGGACGGGGCTGAATAAGCTTTCATTAGAGCATGTCTGCAATTAGGAGGTCGATAGCGAGATGAATTGGTATGAAATGCGTGCAAATGAAGTGGAAGAAAGAACGAATACGAATGTGAAAGTAGGGCTTTCAGAGCAAGAAGCGGAAGGGCGCTTAAAGAAGCTAGGGTCAAATGAATTACAAGAAGCAAAGCGGCCTTCTGCACTCGTTGTATTTTTGTCGCAATTTAAAGATTTTATGGTGCTTGTTTTATTCGGTGCAACGATTATTTCAGCATTTTTAGGAGAGTACATTGATGCCATTGCGATTGTAGCAATTGTGATTATTAATGGGATTCTTGGTTTTTTTCAGGAGCGAAAAGCAGAAAAGTCACTTGAAGCTTTAAAGGAATTAGCCGCCCCACAAGTAACAGTTTTACGAAATGGAAACTGGATAAAGGTACCATCAAAAGCGGTTGTTCTTGGGGATGTCATTAAATTCTCTAGTGGGGATCGTATTGGAGCTGATATTCGTCTGATTGAAGCATCTAGTTTATATATTGAAGAATCAGCATTAACAGGAGAATCTGTACCTGTTCAAAAGAAAGTGGAAGCATTGAAAGGCCAAGATGTTGCGATTGGTGACCAAAAAAACATGGCGTTTATGGGGACAATGATTACGAGAGGTTCTGGGGTCGGTGTAGTAGTAGCAACAGGAATGAACACTGCTATGGGACAGATTGCGAATATGTTACAAAATGCGGAGCAAATGGAAACACCGTTGCAAAGAAGACTAGAGCAACTTGGAAAGATTTTAATTATTGTTGCGCTTATTTTAACGGCACTTGTGGTACTAGCTGGGGTCTATCAAGGAAATGAAGTGTATCATATGTTCTTAGCGGGTGTGTCACTTGCTGTTGCGGCAATTCCAGAAGGATTACCAGCGATTGTTACGGTCGCATTATCACTTGGTGTACAGCGCATGATTAAAAAGAAAGCGATTGTACGGAAATTGCCAGCTGTAGAAACTTTAGGATGTGCCTCTGTTATTTGTTCGGACAAAACAGGAACGATGACGCAAAATAAGATGATGGTTACGCATATGTGGTCAGGTGGCGAAACGTGGCATGTAACAGGGCAAGGATACGAGCCTACTGGATCGTTTATGAAAGGTGAACAGAAGATTAATCCGACAGCTACAAGGTCGTTATATCAATTATTAACATTCGGATGTCTATGCAATAACGCTAACATTGTAAAAAAGAAAAAAACGTATGTTTTAGATGGCGATCCGACAGAAGGTGCGCTCGTTACAGCTGCGATGAAAGCCGGGATATCACGTGAGGCTTTAAAAGAAAAGTTTGAAATTATTCATGAGTTCCCTTTTGATTCAGTGCGTAAAATGATGAGTGTTATCGTTCGGGATCGTGATGGTAAAAAATTTGTAGTCACAAAAGGAGCACCTGATGTTCTATTACAAATGAGTCAAACCATTTTGTGGGGAAATAAACAGCAACCTTTAAGTGAATTGTATCGTAAAGAAGCACAAGCGGCTATTCATAGTCTTGGGAGTCAAGCACTCAGAACAATTGCAGTTGCGTTTAAGCCGTTAAAAGTAACGGATTCAATTGAACATGAAAGAGAAGTAGAAAAAGATTTTATGCTTGTTGGGATACAAGGAATGATAGACCCGCCAAGACCAGAAGTAAAACAGGCTGTAAAAGAGTGTAAAGAGGCTGGTATTAAAACGGTAATGATTACAGGAGACCATAAAGTGACAGCAATGGCTATTGCAGAACAACTAGGAATCTTACCACCAAATGGTCGCGTCGTAGAGGGTGTAGAGTTAGCAAACATGTCTGTAGACGAACTAGAAGATATTGTGGAAGATACTTATGTGTTTGCACGTGTATCACCGGAACATAAATTAAAAATTGTAAAGGCTCTTCAAAATAAAGATCATATTGTAGCGATGACAGGTGACGGCGTGAATGATGCCCCAGCGATAAAAACAGCGGATATTGGGATAGCGATGGGGATTACTGGAACGGATGTAGCCAAGGAAGCTTCCTCTCTTGTATTGTTAGATGATAATTTTGCTACAATTAAATCGGCAATTAAAGAAGGTAGAAACATATATGAGAATATTCGGAAATTCATTCGTTATTTATTAGCGTCAAATGTTGGAGAAATTTTAGTGATGTTGTTTGCGATGATGCTTGCATTGCCGCTTCCAATGGTTCCGATTCAAATTTTATGGGTGAATTTAGTGACAGATGGTTTACCAGCAATGGCGCTTGGGTTAGACAAAGCTGAAGGGGATGTTATGCGCCGAAATCCAAGGCATCCGAAAGAAGGGGTGTTTGCAAGGGGGCTTGCTTGGAAAATTGTGAGCCGAGGATTTTTAATTGGTATTGTAACCTTACTTGCATTTATTATTGCGTTTAATCAGCACCCGAATGAATTGAAGTATGCGCAAACAGTCGCTTTCGCCACACTTGTTTTAGCGCAGCTTATTCATGTATTTGACTGCCGAAGTGAACATTCCATATTCCATCGTAATCCTTTCGGGAATATGTATTTGGTTGGAGCAGTTATTATTTCGGTGTTATTAATGCTTGTAGTTATTTATTACCCACCACTTCAGCCAATTTTTAGTACAATGCCAATTCAAGCGAGAGATTGGTTATTAATCGTCGGATTATCATCTATTCCAACATTTTTATTAGTCGGATCTTTATTGACTGGGAAAAAGGCGAAAAAGAAGCCTGTATTGTATAAGAAAGGACTAAACTTGAAATAGTCAATGATATGAAAATGTGATATAATTTACTAAAGGTAGTAGAGTTGCATCTCTATTACCTTTTTCATTGAGTTATTTCATGCCTTGGATGTGATAAAGATGATTTCTAGTATGACAGGATTTGGACGAGCGAAGGTGGAAAACGACGCTTTTCAAATTACAGTAGAAATGAAGTCGGTGAATCATCGCTTTTTAGAGATGAATATTCGACTTCCAAAACAAATGATGGTTTTCGAAGATAAAATTCGTAAGTTAATTGCAGAACAAGTTCGCCGTGGGCGTATTGAAGTGTCCATTGTTGTTACAGGAGAAGGGCTTGTTGAGAGAAAGTTAAGTGTGAATTGGTCACTTCTTGAGCAGTATAAATCCATTATGAAAGACGTGAAAAAAAAATTTCAATTACAAGATTCCATTACACTTCAACAATTAATGGCAATGCCAGAAGTAACGGAGATTGAAGAAACGGAAAATGTAAATGAACAATTTGAGCAAAATTTATATGAAGCTATTCGCCAAGCTGCTCGTACGTTAAAAATAATGAGGGATGGCGAAGGAGAACGATTACATAAAGATATAGCATATCGTTTACAAGAAATCCACAATTGTGTGAATGCGATTATCCCGCATGCCCCAATTGTCATTCAAAGATATCGTGAACGATTAGAAAATCGCTTAAAAGAATTACATAATCAGGAGTTAGATGAACAGCGATTGCTGACAGAAGTAGCGATGTTTGCCGAGCGCTGTGATATTCATGAAGAATTGGTTCGTTTGCAAAGTCACTTGGATCAATTTCAAGAAGCACTTGGGATTGCAGAGCCTGTTGGAAGAAAAATGGACTTTATCGTACAGGAGATGCATCGTGAAATTAATACAATTGGTTCTAAGGCAAACGACTTAACAATTTCAAAATATGTTGTAGAAATGAAAAATAATCTTGAAAAAATTCGTGAACAGGTACAAAATATTGAGTAGCTGTCAAAAAATATATAAAGTTATACGTGGTGGGGAAATCGGATAGACTTACTAGGAGGCGCAAACTATGGCCATGCGGTTTTTAAACATTGGATATGGAAATATCGTATCTGCTCATCGAATTATTGCAATTGTAAGTCCGGAGTCAGCTCCTATTAAACGAACGGTACAGGAAGCGCGTGAACATAACGTGTTACTTGATGCTACGTATGGGAGAAAAACAAGGGCGGTTATTGTTATGGATGATGGGCATATTGTATTAAGTCCAATTCAACCAGAGACGATTGCACATCGTTTAAATAATAAAGAAGATTTAAGTGAGGAAGGGTAGGTTTTACATATTTATGAGAAGTAGAAGAGGGTTGCTCATCGTTCTTTCAGGACCTTCTGGCGTTGGGAAAGGGACAGTTCGAAAAGAATTGTTCAGCCATGAAGATACAAAATTTCAATACTCTATTTCAGTAACGACACGCAAACCGCGTGAAGGTGAAGTAGATGGTGTGGATTATTTCTTTAAAGAGAGAGAAGAATTTGAAGAAATGATTCGGAACGAAAAGCTGCTTGAGTGGGCAGAGTTCGTTGGGAATTACTACGGAACACCAATTGATTATGTTGAAAAGACATTACAAGAAGGAAAAGATGTGTTCTTAGAAATTGAAGTACAAGGAGCAATTCAAGTAAAGAAAGCTTTCCCAGAAGGTGTATTTATTTTCTTAGCTCCTCCAAGTTTATCAGAACTAAAGAACCGAATTGTTGGTCGCGGTACAGAGACTGAAGATGTTATTGAAAATCGTTTAACTGTAGCAAAAGAAGAAATCGAAATGATGGATGCTTATGACTACGTAGTAGAAAATGATAGAGTGGAACTTGCTTGTGAGCGCATTAAAGCTATTGTGGTTGGTGAACATTGCCGCCGCGAAAGAGTAGCGAAATATTATAAAGAAATGACGGAGGGTATTTAATATGTTAAATCCATCAATTGATTCATTACTAAAAAAAATCGACTCTAAATATACACTAGTAACGGTAGCTGCAAAGCGCGCTCGTGAAATGCAAATGGCAAACGATTGTGCGGTTGAGAACCCTGTTTCTCATAAATGTGTAGGTAAAGCATTGGAAGAAATTGATACAGAATCGTTAAAGTATGTACCAAGCGAAGAGAAAGTGTCTGAGTAAGGCATTCTCTTCGACAAATGAAAACATAGACTTTATACTTTTCTATGTAACGGTAACAACCTATTTACAAGTAGGTTGTTATTTTTTTACGATAGAGCTAAAAAGAAATCGTTTTTTGTTTTATGAAATACTAGCACTGACGAGCTGGAATGAATACATTCCAGCAGGATAAGTTTGAAAAAGAAAGAGGACGAGTCATATGCTAAAAGGGAAAAAGATACTTCTATGTGTAACAGGAGGCATTGCTGTTTTCAAAGCGGCTGCGTTAACGAGTAAATTAACACAAGCAGGAGCACTTGTAAAAGTAATGATGAGTGAATCAGCAATGAAATTTGTTACACCTCTTACATTTCAAGCGCTTTCTCGCCATGATGTATATACGGATACGTTTGATGAAAAAGATTCTGCAGTTATTGCTCATATTGATTTAGCAGATTGGGCGGACGTTGTACTCGTTGCTCCAGCAACAGCGAACTGTATAGGGAAACTAGCAAATGGTATTGCTGATGATATGATTACAACAACGTTGTTAGCTACTACAGCACCAGTTTGGATTGCACCTGCTATGAATGTGCATATGTATGAAAATAAAATTGTTCAAAAAAATATGATGACATTAAAATCGTTAGGATATACATTTATTGAGCCTGGGGAAGGTTTTTTAGCATGTGGATATGTTGCGAAAGGTCGATTGGAAGAACCGGAAGCGATTATCGTTCGATTGCAAGAAGCGTTTGCAGAACATAAACCATTAAAAGGGAAGAAAATTTTAGTAACGGCTGGCCCAACTCGTGAAAAAATTGATCCCGTACGTTTTATGACGAATTTTTCTTCAGGGAAAATGGGGTATGCTCTAGCGGAAGTTGCGGCGGACTTAGGTGCGGATGTAATTCTTGTTTCAGGTCCAACTGCAATCACACCGCCTGTAAATGTAACAACAGTGCAAGTAGAATCTGCTCAAGAAATGTTAGAAGCTGTAATGCAGCATTATGGATCTATGGATGTTGTGATTAAAACAGCTGCAGTAGCAGATTATCGCCCCAAAATTGTGCATGATCAGAAGATGAAAAAGAAAAGTGGCGATGCGGTCATTGAGTTAGAAAGAACAACCGATATTTTAAAAACACTTGGTGAGAAAAAGGAAAACCAGCTACTTGTTGGTTTTGCTGCTGAAACGATAAATATTGAAGAATATGCAACAAAAAAATTACGTGAAAAAAACGCGGATATGATTGTTGCAAATGATGTGAAAGCACAAGGCGCAGGGTTTGGTACAGATACGAATATTGTAACAATGTATAGAAAAGGTGGAGAAATTATTCGACTGCCTCTCTTAACCAAGAAAGAAGTTGCACGTGAAATCTTAATACAAATCGAAGCGATGTTAGAAGAGGATCATGTATGAAATTTGCCAGTGTAATCGTTGATGTACCGGCACGTCAAACAGATCGTCCGTTTGATTATATTATCCCAGAGAAATGGGAAGATATTGTACAAACAGGTATGCGTGTAGTTGTTCCGTTTGGTCCGCGAAAATTACAAGGTTTTATTATTGAAATAAAAGATTCAGTCGATGTGGAAAGTAAGAAGTTAAAAGCATTACATGAAATATTAGATGTTACTCCAGTTTTAAATGAGGAATTGTTAAAACTAGGGTTTTGGCTTACGGATGAAACGTTATGTTATACAATTTCAGCGTTTCAAGTTATGCTTCCAGCTGCGATTAAAGCAACATATAAAAAGCGATTACAGCTTCATAAACCAGAAGAAGCAGCACCGGAAATTTGTAATTGGTTTCAAGGGAAAGAAGCGATAGATTGGGAAGAAATTGCTATGCACCCGCATATGTATCGCATGGTTCAAAAAGAGATAACAAAAGGCACTATTGAAGTTATCTATAAAGTAAAAGATAAAGTGCAAAAGAAGAAACAAAGAATGGTTCAGCCAGAATTGCCACAGGAACAATTAGAGGCAGCTGCATTTGAGCTAAAAAGTAAAAAGCAACAAGATGTACTTTATTACTTTGTAGAACATTATCGTAGTGTGGCATTAAAAACATTAACAGAAGAACTACAAATAACAGATGCCCCGGTAAAGTCTCTTGTAACAAAAGGATTGCTTGTAGAGAAGTATGTTGAAGTATATCGTAATCCATATGACGATGAAGCTTTTGAACAGACAAAGCCATTTCCACTTACAGATGAACAAAAACAAGTGATTACACCTATTTTGTCATCTATTGAAAATGAAACATATAATCCATTTTTGCTATATGGTGTTACAGGAAGCGGTAAAACAGAAGTGTATTTACAATCCATCGCAGCGGCATTACAAAAAGGAAAAGAAGCCATTGTGCTCGTTCCAGAAATCGCTTTAACGCCGCAAATGGTGGACCGTTTTAAAGGACGGTTTGGCTCACAAGTTGCGGTTCTTCATAGTGCACTTTCTGTTGGGGAAAAATATGATGAATGGCGAAAAATTTTACGAAAAGAAGTAAAGGTAGTTGTTGGGGCGCGCTCCGCTATTTTTGCGCCATTTGAGAACCTAGGAATTATTATTATTGATGAAGAACATGAATCGAGTTATAAGCAAGAAGATAATCCAAGGTATCATGCTAGAGATGTTGCGGTTTGGAGAGGACAACATCACAAATGTCCAATTGTACTCGGTAGTGCAACACCGACACTTGAATCATTTGCTAGAGCGAAGAAGGGTGTTTATCAGCTACTAACAATGCAAAAGCGTATGAATGAACAAGCGTTGCCGACAGTAGAAATTGTTGATATGCGTGAGGAACTGCGTGATGGAAATCGTTCTATGTTTTCAAAGTTACTTCATGAGAAAATAGCGGATCGATTAGAAAAGAAAGAACAAATGGTTCTTTTTTTAAATCGAAGAGGCCATTCAACGTTTGTTATGTGTCGTGATTGTGGTTATGTTGTACAATGCCCTCATTGTGATATATCACTCACTTATCATAAAATGAATCACCGCTTAAAATGTCACTATTGTAGCTATGAAGAAAGTATGCCAACTGCTTGCCCTGCTTGTAATAGTTCGTACATTCGTTTTTTTGGTACAGGAACGCAAAAGGTAGAAGAAGAAATCACAAAATTATTTCCAGAGGCGCGGGTTATCCGTATGGATGTTGATACGACGAGTCGAAAAGGAATGCACGAAAAACTATTAAAAGCCTTTGGTGAAGAGAAAGCAGATATCTTACTTGGTACACAAATGATTGCCAAAGGGCTCGATTTTCCAAAGGTTACGCTTGTAGGTGTTTTAACAGCTGATACGATGCTGCATTTACCTGATTTCAGGGCAAGTGAAAAAACGTATCAGTTATTGACACAGGTGAGTGGGCGAGCAGGACGGCATGAATTACCGGGAGAAGTAGTAATTCAAACGTATACGCCGGAACACTATAGCGTAGAACTAGCAAAGAATCAGCAGTACGATGTATTTTTTGATCAAGAAATGCAAATGAGAAAAATGAGGCAATATCCACCGTACTACTATGTCACCCTTATAACCGTTTCGCATCCAGAGTTATTGAAAGCAGTACAAGTAACGGAAAAAATTGTCGGTTATTTACGAACACATTGCTCGCGGCAAACAATGGTGCTAGGACCGGTTGCTTCAGCAATTCCAAGGATAAAAGATAGATATCGATACCAATGCATGATAAAATACAAGCGGGAACCAAACTTAAAGTACGTGCTCAAAATGGTAAATGAACATTATCAGGCAGAAATGCAAAAAGATTTGCAGATCTCAATCGACTTTAATCCAACAATGTTAATGTAGCGGAGGAAAATATGGCAGTTTTAGAAATTGTAAAGCACCCAGATGAAGTATTAGAAACCCCATGTGAACGGGTAATCAACTTTGATAAAAAGTTAGTGAATTTGTTAAAAGATATGCACGAAACAATGTTAGTTGCAGATGGAGTCGGTTTAGCAGCGCCGCAAGTCGGCGTAAGTTTGCAAGTAGCAGTTGTTGATATTGGTGATGATACGGGAAAAATCGAACTAATTAATCCGGTTATTTTAGAAAAACGTGGTGAACAAGTAGGTCCCGAAGGTTGTTTAAGCTTTCCGGGACTTTATGGTGAAGTGGAGCGTGCGGAGTATATTAAAGTACGTGCGCAAAATCGTCGTGGTAAAATTTTTTTATTAGAGGCAGATGATTTCCTAGCACGCGCAATTCAACATGAAATCGATCATTTACACGGTGTGTTATTCACGTCAAAAGTGACGAGATATTATGAGGAAAATGAATTAGAAGAGATGTAAAAGGAGCGGTTTTTGAATGATAAAAGTAGTGTTTATGGGAACACCGGACTTTTCTGTACCGGTGCTTCGTCGTCTTATTGAAGATGGATATGATGTAATAGGTGTTGTAACGCAACCTGATCGCCCAGTAGGAAGAAAAAAAGTTATGACACCAACCCCTGTTAAGGTTGAAGCGGAAAAACACGGTATCCCGGTATTACAACCGTTAAAAATCCGTGAAAAAAACGAATATGAAAAAGTGTTGGCATTAGAGCCGGATTTAATTGTAACAGCTGCGTTCGGACAAATAGTACCAAACGAAATCTTAGAGGCACCAAAGTACGGATGTATTAATGTTCATGCTTCCTTACTTCCAGAACTTCGTGGTGGTGCACCAATTCATTATTCCATCATGCAAGGGAAAGAAAAGACAGGTATCACAATTATGTATATGGTGGAAAAATTAGATGCTGGTGATATTTTAACGCAAGTGGAAGTGGAAATTGAAGAACGTGAAACAACTGGTTCATTATTTGATAAATTAAGTGAAGCTGGAGCTCACTTATTATCAAAAACAGTGCCTTTATTAATCCAAGGGAAATTAGAGCCAATTAAACAAAATGAAGCTGAAGTAACATTTGCATATAATATTAAGCGTGAACAAGAAAAAATCGATTGGACGAAAACCGGAGAAGAAGTGTACAATCACATTCGTGGTTTAAATCCGTGGCCAGTTGCTTATACGACTTTAGCAGGACAAGTTGTAAAAGTATGGTGGGGCGAAAAAGTTCCTGTAACTATGCAGGCTGAAGCGGGTTCTATTGTAGCGATTGAAGAAGATGGTTTTGTTGTGGCAACAGGGAATGAAACGGGTGTTAAAATTACTGAACTGCAACCATCTGGTAAAAAACGTATGAGCTGTTCACAATTTTTACGTGGAACAAAACCTAAAATTGGGACGAAGTTAGGAGAAGACGCATGAGACAAAATGTTCGTGAGTTAGCTCTTGATGGCTTAATGCAAGTAGAAAAAAGCGGTGCTTATAGCAATTTGCTTTTAAATAATTTAATTGAAAAAAGCGCGATTGATCGAAAAGACGTCGGTCTATTAACAGAAATTGTATATGGAACGATTCAACGTCGAGACACGCTTGATTACTATTTACAACCATTTTTAAGAAAAAAGGTAGAGGCATGGGTGAAAGTTTTACTCCGTCTTTCCTTATATCAAATGTTATATTTAGATCGTGTTCCAGAAAGAGCGGTAATTCATGAAGCAGTTGAAATCGCGAAACGCCGTGGTCATAAAGGGATTGCAGGTATGGTAAATGGTGTATTGCGCTCAATTCAACGGGAAGGTGTGCCAGCTTTAGAGGAAATACAAGATCCAATAAAACGACTTGCTGTTGCAACGAGTCATCCAGAGTGGCTTGTACAAGAATGGACGACAGCATATGATTTAGAAACAGCAAAAAAAATGTGTGAAGTAAATATGCTTCCACCTGTTTCAGCAGCGCGTGTAAATGTCGATAAAGGAACCGTAGAAGAAGCAATTTCCTTGTTAGAAAATGAGGGGATAGAGGCAAAACGTGGTGATTTATCAGAAGATGCTATCCAAATTGAAAAAGGAAACGTGGCGCATACAAAAGCGTTTCAAAAAGGCTTCCTTTCTATTCAAGATGAAAGCTCTATGCTTGTTGCACGTGCTCTAGAACCAGCAGAAGGAGATAAGGTTTTAGATAGCTGCGCGGCACCTGGCGGAAAAACAACACATATTGCAGAGCGCTTAAAGGGAACTGGACAGGTGATGTCGCTTGATTTGCACTCACATAAAGTTCGGTTAATTCAACAACAAGCGCAGCGCCTTAATCTAGAAAATGTTGAAACGAAGGCACTTGATGCTAGAAAAGTTCAAGAACATTTTGCAAATGAAAGTTTTGATAAAATATTAGTAGATGCACCTTGCTCTGGGTTTGGTGTAATCAGACGTAAACCTGATATTAAATTAGGTAAAGAAAAAGGCGATAGTGAAAGACTGTCGACAATTCAGCTATCGATACTAGAAAAAGTAGCTCCGCTGTTAAAAACAGGTGGTCGCCTTGTTTATAGTACATGTACAATTGAAAAAATAGAAAATGAACAAGTGATAGAGCGATTTTTACAAGAGCATCCTGAGTTTGAATGGGATACTACTATGGAAGAGCGCATGCCAGAAAAATTGCATCCTTATATAAATGAAGGGCAAGTACAAATTTTACCGCATTATTTTGCAACAGATGGCTTTTATATTGCTTGTTTAAGGAAGAAGGTGTAGCATCATGGAAACGACTGTAAGAAAACAAAAGAAAAATCTAGAAACGAAAAAACCATCTATTTACTCTTTACAACTTCATGAAATGCAAGATTGGTTAAAGGAACACGGGGAACCGAAATTCCGTGCAGGTCAAATTTTTGATTGGCTATATAAAAAACGTGTAAAAAATTATGAGGATATGACAAACCTTTCCAAAGGATTGCGTGATAAATTGTCGAATTCCTTTGATATAACTACTTTAAATACGTTAGTAAAACAAACATCTTCCGATGGAACAATTAAATTTTTATTCCAATTATATGATGGCTATTCGATTGAAACAGTATTAATGCGACATGAATATGGAAATTCCATTTGTGTAACAACGCAAGTTGGATGTCGTATTGGCTGTACATTTTGTGCATCTACACTAGGTGGTTTAAAACGAAATCTAGAGGCTGGGGAAATTGTAGCACAAGTAGTTGAGGTTCAACGTGCGCTTGATGAGACAGAAGAACGCGTGAGCTCTCTTGTTGTAATGGGTATTGGAGAACCGTTTGATAATTACGATAATTTAATGGCATTCCTACGCATTGTAAATCATGAAAAAGGAATCCACATTGGTGCGCGTCATATGACGGTTTCAACAAGTGGAATTATCCCGAAAATTTATAAGTTCGCTGAAGAAGATATGCAAATTAACTTTGCGATTTCATTGCATGCTCCAAATACAGAATTACGTTCAAAATTAATGCCAATTAACCGTGCTTATAAGCTGCCAGATTTAATGGAAGCTATTAAATATTATGTAAATAGAACGGGGCGTCGTATTACATTTGAATATGGTTTATTTGGAGGAGAAAATGACCAAGTTGAGCACGCTGAAGAACTTGCTCAATTGTTAAAAGGTGTAAAGTGTCATGTGAACTTAATTCCGGTAAACTACGTACCAGAGCGCGATTATGTAAGAACGCCACGTGAGCAAATTTTCTTATTTGAAAAGACGCTAAAAGACCGTGGAGTGAATGTAACGATTCGCCGTGAACAAGGTCATGATATTGATGCTGCCTGCGGTCAGTTGCGTGCAAAGGAGCGCAAAGAAGAGACGAGGTGACAAGATGAAAGCCGTGTTTCTATCGGATAAAGGTAAAGTTCGTCAACATAATGAAGATAGTGCAGGAGTTTTTCATAATTTAGATGGAGATATTTTAGCTGTAGTAGCTGATGGAATGGGAGGTCATCGAGCTGGCGATGTTGCTAGCTCGATGGCCATTCAATTATTCCATGATTATTGGAAGCAAACGTATAGTATGGATGCACCAAAAAAAGCGGAAGAATGGTTACATACAAACGTTGAAATGATTAACGAGAGGGTATACGAATACTCGAAGCAGCATGTAGAGTGCAATGGTATGGGAACTACTGTTATTGTTGCAATTTGTACGGCAGGGTTTGTAACAATTGGACATATAGGAGATAGTCGTTGTTACATGTTATCAGATGGTGAGATTTCACTTATAACTGAAGATCATTCACTTGTAAATGAACTTGTCAGGTATGGTGAAATTTCAAAAGAAGATGCAGAGTATCATCCAAAAAAGAACGTGCTTTTACGAGCGCTTGGGACAGAAGAAAAAGTTGGATTAGATGTTAAAACATTAGTGTTAGAAGAAAATGATCAACTGCTTCTTTGCTCTGACGGATTATCAAATAAAGTTGCTATGGATGATATGCGAAAAATTTTGCTATTAAACGAACAACTCGAGACAAAGGGGGAGCGTCTTGTTCAACTTGCGAATGATCGTGGTGGAGAAGATAATATTACCCTTGTCATTGTTGATTATACGGGTTCGGCAAACGAAAGTAGGTGAATTACAACGTGCTGATTGGAAAACGCCTAAATGACCGTTACAAGCTACTGAAAATGATCGGTGGCGGAGGAATGGCCAACGTATATTTGGCTCATGATGATATACTAGGCCGGGATGTAGCGGTAAAAATATTACGACTCGATTATGCAAATAATGATGAGTTTATTAAACGTTTCCATCGAGAAGCGCAATCTGTTACAACGTTGTCGCATCCGAATATTGTAAATATGTATGATGTTGGTGAAGAAGATGGGATTTATTACCTTGTTATGGAGTATGTACCTGGACAAACATTGAAGCAATACATAAATCAGCGTGGAATGTTACCTATAGGAGAAGCTCTTGACATCATGGAGCAGTTAACATCTGCAATGGCACATGCTCATCATTTTGAAATTGTACATCGAGATATAAAGCCACATAATATTCTAATTCGAAATGATGGAGTTGTGAAAGTAACCGATTTTGGAATTGCGACAGCTACAAGTGCAACGGCGATAACGCATACAAATTCAGTGCTTGGTTCGGTTCATTATTTGTCTCCAGAACAAGCACGCGGAGGGATAGCGAATAAACAATCAGACATTTATTCACTTGGTATAGTAATGTTTGAATTGTTAACAGGGCGACAACCATTTTCAGGGGAGTCCGCAGTTGCGATAGCTTTAAAACATTTACAGAATGAAACACCATCTCCAAAACGTTGGAATCCAGATATTCCGCAAAGCGTAGAAAATATTATTTTAAAAGCAACTGCAAAAGATCCGTTCCATCGATATCAGTCTGCGAATGCGATGAAGAGAGATATCGAAACAGCATTATATCCAGAACGTATTAATGAACAACCATTTTATATACCTGAAGATATGGAAGCGACGAAGGCTATTCCAATTATTCAACAAGAACAATTATTTGGAAATGTCAGCGATGAAACAATTGTATTGAATGGAAACAAGGTGGATGAACAGGTAAAAAATGAAGAAGTTAAACCAAAGGTAGAAAAAAAGCGAAGTAACAAATGGCTGAAAGTGTTAATTACAACATTTTTACTTTTAGCAATTGGTATAACGTTAGCGCTTACTGTAATTCCGAGATTCTTTATCCCCAAAGATGTAAAAATCCCGGATGTATCTGGTATGAACTATGAGACCGCTGTTAATGCTCTTGTTGAGAAAGGATTTGAAGTTGCTGAGCCGAATATTGTATATACAGATGATGTTGAAGCGGGGAAAGTAATTAAAACAAGCCCAGTGGCAGGCAGGATTGTAAAGGAAAATTCTAAAATTACAATCTATCAATCCGGTGGGAAGAAAAAGAGCAAAATGAGTAATTTAATCGGAAAAGATTTTGATAGTTTGAAGGGTGATTTGGAAGGGAAATACAAGATTATTGTTCCGTCCTATATTGAAAGCGATAAACCGAAAGGGCAAATTCTAGACCAAAGTCCAGCGGCAGATCAAATGATTGTGGAAGCGGAGCAAGATGTTAAAGTTTGGATAAGCAAGGGACCTTACCAAATTAGACTTGGTGATTTTTCAGGGTGGACCGAAAATTATGTGAATAGCTATTTGAATGAAAATAAACTTGTCCTTAATGTAAAAAGAGATTACTCAGATACAGTTGAGAAAGGTTTAGTAATTTCACAACTACCAAAACCAGGGACACCGTTAAAAGAAGGAGATAAAGTAACGGTTACTATATCAGATGGGCCAAAGCCGAAAGTAACGAAAACTGTAAAAGTTGATAATATTGCAATCCCATATGAGCCTCCTGCAGAGGGGGAGAAAAAGCCACAAACAGTAGAAATTTATAAAGAAGATATGGTGCAGAAAATGGATAAGCCAATTGAAACCCGAACAATTACGGAATCTGCTACTATTTCTTTGGAGTTTGTGATTCAAGAAGGAACAAAAGGACATTATAAAGTTGTACGAGATGGGATGACCATTATTGATAAAGAAGTTCCATATCCAGCTCAGTAAAGGTGTGTTTCCACTTTGTGGATTCCACCTTCTTTGTATGGGCAGTGGAATTTGTTGCTTTTGCCTGTTATGCTGTTAACATAGCGGATGAAAAAAGAAACTATGTTTTGAAGTTGAATAACAGCCATAAAAGTGAAGTGGAAATAGAAAATGAGAGATAATCAGTTTTATCCTAGTATCTGCTTAGCAGTACACCACATAAAAGTTCCAAAGACGGGATAATTGTATAGAGGAGCAATAAAAATTTCACTTTATATAGAATAAAGGAGAGTTATATGGCAGAAGGAAAAATTGTAAAAGCTTTAAGTGGTTTTTATTATGTGCAGCATGAAAGCGGCATTACACAATGCCGAGGTCGTGGTGTGTTCAGAAAAAATAAAATTACACCGCTTGTAGGAGATCAAGTTGTTTTTCAAGCGGATAATCCAAATGAAGGTTATGTTTTAGAAGTTTTTGAGCGGAAGAATGAACTTGTTAGACCACCAATTGCCAATGTTGATCAAGCGATTCTTGTTTTCTCAGCGGTTGAACCAGACTTTAACCCAGGGTTGTTAGATCGATTTTTAGTATTGATTGAATATCATAACATTAAACCGATTATTTGTATTAGTAAAATGGATTTAGTAGATGAAAAAATGCGAGAAACCGTTGAATCTTATGCAAACGATTATCGTGAAATGGGATATGATGTATTATTTACGTCTATAAATACGTCAGAAAGTATTGATATTTTAAAACCATTTTTAGAAGACTGTGTCTCAGTAGTGGCAGGACAATCCGGTGTAGGGAAATCTTCTATGTTAAATGTATTACGACCAGATTTAGCGTTAAAAACAAACGATATCTCTTCACATTTAGGGCGTGGTAAGCATACGACAAGACACGTAGAATTAATCGCGGTTGGAAGTGGGCTTGTGGCAGATACACCAGGGTTTAGTTCGCTTGATTTTATTGATATAGAAGTCGAAGATCTTACACATTGTTTTCCAGAGTTGAAAGAAGAGAGTCAATACTGTAAATTTAGAGGGTGTACACATCTTTCGGAACCGAAATGTGCGGTGAAAACTGCGGTTGAGGAAGGAAAGATAACCCATTACCGTTACGAACATTACAAACAATTCGTAGAAGAAATTAGAGAGAGAAAGCCGAGGTATTAGTCATGATTAAAATTGCACCATCGATTTTATCAGCAGATTTTTCAAAATTAGGGGAAGAAATTAAGGATGTAGAAAAAGGCGGAGCGGACTATATCCATGTTGATGTAATGGATGGACACTTTGTTCCAAATATTACAATTGGTCCGTTAATTGTAGAGGCCATTCGTCCAATCACATCATTACCATTAGATGTACATTTAATGATCGAAAACCCTGATAACTATATCCCTACTTTTGCAAAAGCTGGAGCGGATATTATTACTGTTCATGTGGAGGCTTGCCCACATTTACATCGTACGATTCAATTAATTAAATCACATGGTATCAAAGCTGGAGTTGTATTAAATCCACATACACCAGTTTCAATGATCGAACATGTGTTAGAAGATATCGATATGGTATTACTTATGACAGTAAATCCAGGTTTCGGTGGGCAAAAGTTTATTCATTCTGTATTACCGAAAATTAAGCAAGTCGCAGAAATGGTCAAAGAGCGTAATTTACAAGTAGAAATCGAAGTTGATGGTGGTGTAAATGCTGAGACTGCGAGACTGTGTGTAGAAGCAGGGGCCAATGTTCTTGTAGCTGGATCAGCAGTATACAATCAAAAAGACCGCGGTGAGGCAATTCGCGTAATTCGTGGATAAGGAATAGATGTAAGAAAATTTTCATGACCTGTTAGAATAGGAAAAATGTGAAAAGGCAATCTACCGACTGGCAGATTGCCTTTTTCTATAGAAGGGGAAGAAAAGATGATTATTCATATTTTAGCTGGAGGCCCTGAGGAGTACTGTGCAGATTTCTCTCATTATGAAAATGAGGAAGTTGTATGGGCTGCGGTTGACCGTGGTGTATATCGTTTGTTGCAAAGAGGAATCATACCAACCGTTGCATTCGGTGACTATGACTCAGTTACAGATGAAGAATTAGTGTGGATGCAAAAACAGACTGATGAGTTGCATATTGTTCCTCGTGAAAAAGATCAAACGGATTTAGAAATTGCAATTCATTGGGCATTAGAGCAAAAACCGGATTTGATTCGTATTTTTGGTGCTACAGGCGGAAGACTTGATCATGGATTAGCAAACATACAGATGCTTTTAAAAGGACTGGAAGCATATACTGAAATGTATATCGTTGATAATAAAAATGAAATCTCTGTAAAAAAGGTAGGCACATATATAATTGAAGAAAATGAACAATTTCCATACGTATCTTTTGTGCCTGTTACGGGAATTGTAAAAGGTATTACTCTTCGTGGCTTTAAATATCCTCTTACTGATAAAACGATAGAATGGGGATCAACACTTTGTATTAGTAACGAACTCATTGCGGAAAAAGGTACTTTTTCATTTACTTCTGGCATATTAATGGTGATAAGAAGCACTGATTGAAGAAACACTTTTGCTGCTCGCTTCATATAGTAAACAAGTGGAGTAATGGGGATTAGGAGGGAAACCATGAGATTTTATACAATTAAGTTACCTAAATTTCTTGGTGGAATTGTTCGTGCGGTGTTAAATACCTTTAAAAAGGACTAAAAAAGCACCATTAATGGTGCTTTTTTCATGAGGATAATAAAAAAAGAGCCTAGTGGCTCCTTTTTTTATTATTAAACACGTTCAATTTTGCCAGATTTTAATGCTCTAGCAGAAACGTAAACACGTTGAACTTTACCGTCGATGCGTACGCGAACTTTTTGAAGGTTAGCGCCCCATTTACGTTTTGTAGCGTTCATTGCGTGAGAACGAGAGTTACCAGAACGAGCTTTTCTTCCAGTAATAGCACAAACACGAGCCATCTATATTTCCCTCCCTTAACTACCTTACCATACGTAATTTTTCAATGTTAGTCTTTTATGCGATGCTAAAAACACTACTATAATTTAACACAACTAAAAAGAGAATGCAACACTGTATAAAAAAGAAATCAAGAAAAATTACTTGACACTAAATGTTAGTAAAGAAAATTAGAAATCAAGAAAAATTACTTGACATATTATAGTAGTACATGTTGTATAATAACAATGGACTATTTTGCTCGTCATAAAAAAAGTATATGATAAGTATAAAATATGAGAGCGAAAAGAAAGAACGATGGAATTTTCTTTGAAAAGATTATATGATAGTAACTAAAGTAGTCTAGCTCACTTTCACCATTTATGAAGGGGGAAACGAGATGTCAATTGAAATTAAAACGAAGTACGGTCAAATTGATATTAGTACAGATGTAATTGCAACGATTGCTGGAGGTGCCGCGGTAGATTGCTACGGTATCGTTGGTATGGCTTCAAAAAATCAGTTAAAAGATGGATTAACAGATATTTTACGAAAAGAAAACTTCACTAGAGGCGTTATTGTTCGTAAAGACCAAGATGAAGTACATATTGATATGTATATTATTGTGAGCTATGGTACAAAAATTTCAGAGGTAGCACATAACGTCCAAACAAAAGTGAAATATACATTAGATCAAACGGTAGGATTAGCAGTAGATTCTGTAAACATCTACGTACAAGGAGTTAAAGTAATAAACTTGTAATGTGCATTAAGGAGGAAAATCTGTGTCAATTCAAAAAATTGATGGAAAACGTTTATCACAAATGATTATTCAAGGAGCGAATAATTTAACAAATAATGTTCAGCTTGTTGATGCATTGAACGTTTTTCCAGTTCCAGATGGCGATACCGGTACAAATATGAATTTATCAATGACTTCAGGTGCGCGTGAAGTTAAGGCAAACTCTTCACAGCATGCCGGTAAAGTCGGTGTAAGTTTAGCAAAAGGATTATTAATGGGAGCTCGTGGTAACTCAGGGGTTATTTTATCTCAATTATTCCGTGGTTTCTCTAAGTCCATTGAACCAAAAGAAGAGTTAACAACAGTTGATTTTGCATCAGCTTTAGAAGCTGGTGTAGAAACAGCATATAAAGCGGTTATGAAGCCGATTGAAGGAACGATTTTAACAGTTGCAAGAGAAACGGCTAAATATGCAGTCACAGTTGCGAAAAAACAGCGCGACTTTGTTTTGTTTATGGAAGACGTTGTGAAAGAAGCGAATGCATCATTAAATCGTACGCCGGATTTATTACCTGTATTAAAACAAGTTGGCGTTGTAGATAGCGGTGGTAAAGGTCTAGTTGTTGTATATGAAGGCTTTTTAGCTGATTTAAAAGGAGAAACAATTTCTTCTGATGTACCAGCACAACCATCTATGAATGAAATGGTGCGTGCGGAGCATCACCGTAGTGTACAAAGCCAATTGAGTACAGAAGATATTAAATACGGATATTGTACGGAATTTATGGTGAAATTAGAGTCTGAAAAAATGAAAGAACATAATTTCTCTGAGCAGAAATTCCGTGAAGATATTAGTGTATACGGTGATTCATTGCTTGTTGTATCGGATGATGAAGTTGTAAAAGTTCATATTCATGCAGAGCATCCTGGAGATGCAATGAATTATGGTCAACGTTATGGTAGTTTAATTAAGATTAAAGTAGAGAATATGCGTGAACAGCATACTGCTTTATTAGATGAGCCAATGCCGATGCCAGAAAAAGTAACTCCAGTTAAAGAGAGACAACCATACGGTATTGTAACTGTAGCGATGGGTTCTGGAATTAAAAACTTATTCGAGAGCATCGGGGCAACTGAAGTTATCGAAGGTGGTCAAACGATGAATCCGAGTACGGAGGATATCGTAAAGGCAATCGAAGAAGCGAATGCTGAAAAAATCATTATTTTACCGAATAATGGTAATATCGTGATGGCAGCAGAGCAAGCTGCGTCGGTTGTTGATCAAGAAGTGATTGTTGTTCGTTCAAAAACTGTTCCTCAAGGCATGGCTGCGATGTTAGCATTTAATCCAGCTGGAACGTTAGAGGAAAATGAAGAAAATATGAAAGAAGCGCTTGCGCATGTGAAAACAGGTCAAATTACGTATGCAGTTCGTGATACGGAAATTGATGGCATAGCAATTCAAAAAAATGACTTCATGTGCATTGCAGATGGAAAAATTGTATCTACAAATACTAAAAAAGTAGAGGCAGCGAAGCAATTGCTAGACAGTATGATTGATGAAGATTCTGAGATCGTAACAATCTTGCAAGGCGAGGATGCAACAGATGAAGAAGTTGCAGAATTGGTTGCATTTGTAGAAGAGAAATTTGAAGATGTAGAGGTAGAAGTTCATCAAGGGAATCAACCTGTGTATTCTTTCATTTTCTCTGTAGAATAAGATGAATCTCTTTTTCGTAGGGATGAATGGTTTTACTTGCTAATGAACAAGAACGATCGACATGCATTGTTCGTGGTTCTTGTTCAAAAGGCTAGCATAATGATGATAAAAAAGGGCCTTGCTACTATAGTAAGGCTTTTTTCTTTCGTATATCTTTATTCGGATGATATATATTTGTTCATAATATTAAATAAGTAGGTATTTAGGTTAATGAAAGGACTCTTATACAGGTGATAATGTATAAGAGTAGTTTCATTAAGAATGCCTATGATAGAATAGAAAAGGCAGAAGAGCTTGAGTACAAGTTAGGACAGTAAATGATATGTTCATATAGGTCATACAGATTATATTTGAGGGAAAATAAGAAAATGATGTGACGGAGCGTGAAAATCTTGAATGAAGTTGTGCAAGTTCCTGTGACGGATGTAAAGGGAATCGGGGAAGAGACATCTGAATTATTACATGAGATGGGGATTTATACGGTTTCTCATCTATTAGAGCATTTTCCGTACCGTTATGAAGACTATGCAATGAAAGATTTGGCAGAAGTAAAGCATGAAGAGCGTGTAACAGTGGAAGGGAAAGTACATAGTGCGCCCTTATTACAATATTATGGGAAGAAGAAATCGCGTCTTACCGTTCGTGTACTTGTTGGTCGTTATTTAATTACAGCCGTATGTTTTAATAGACCGTATTATAAACAAAAATTAAGGCTTGATGAAACGGTGACGATTACTGGTAAATGGGATCAGCATCGTCAAACGATATCTGTATCTGAACTTCACTTTGGTCCAGTCGTACGTCAGCAAGACGTAGAACCTGTGTATTCAGTAAAAGGGAAATTAACAGTAAAACAAATGCGTCGTTTTATTGCGCAAGCCTTAAAAGAATATGGTAACTCGATAACTGAAGTGTTACCGGATGGTTTGCTAAGTCGTTACAAGTTGTTACCTCGATATGAAGCTCTTCGGGCACTACATTTCCCAGTTGGACAAGAAGATTTAAAACAAGCGCGTCGCCGGTTTGTATATGAAGAATTTTTCTTATTTCAGCTCAAAATGCAAGCGCTACGTAAAATGGAAAGAGAAAATTCAAAAGGAACGAAAAAAGATATTTCAATGAAGGAATTAGAAGAGTTCACTGATGCACTTCCATTCCCACTTACTAGTGCACAGCGCCGCGTTGTTTCTGAGATTATGAAAGATATGCAGTCCCCCTACCGAATGAATCGCTTATTACAAGGGGATGTTGGATCAGGGAAAACAGTCGTAGCTGCAATTGCTCTTTATGCAGCAAAACTTGCGCATTATCAAGGTGCGTTAATGGTTCCTACAGAAATTTTAGCTGAGCAACATTATCAATCGTTAGCAGAGACATTTTCACATTTTAATATGAATGTGGAATTGTTAACGAGTTCAGTGAAAGGCGCACGTCGTCGTGAAGTTTTAACGAAACTTGAACAGGGAGAAATAGATATTCTTGTTGGAACACATGCTTTAATTCAGGATGAGGTTATTTTCCATAGACTTGGACTTGTGATTACTGACGAACAACACCGTTTTGGTGTGGCACAGCGCCGTGTTTTACGGGAGAAAGGTGAAAGTCCAGATGTGTTGTTTATGACAGCGACACCAATTCCTCGTACATTGGCGATTACAGCTTTTGGGGAGATGGATGTTTCTATTATTGATGAAATGCCGGCTGGGCGTAAAGTAATTGAAACATATTGGGCAAAACATGACATGTTAGAGCGTGTCCTTGGCTTCGTAGAAAAGGAAGTGAAGAAAGGGAGACAAGCTTATGTCATTTGTCCCCTTATTGAAGAATCTGAGAAACTTGATGTGCAAAATGCAATTGATTTGCATAGTATGCTGATGCATCATTATCAAGGGAAGTTTCAGGTTGGATTAATGCACGGACGTTTATCTTCTCATGAAAAAGAAGATGTAATGGAGCAATTTAGTGAAAATAAAGTGCAAATTCTTGTTTCAACAACTGTAGTCGAGGTCGGTGTCAATGTGCCAAATGCAACAGTTATGGTGATTTATGATGCAGAGCGATTTGGTTTATCACAATTGCATCAGCTTCGAGGACGCGTTGGTCGTGGAAGTGAGCAGTCGTATTGTTTGTTAATCGCAGATCCGAAATCGGAAACTGGGAAAGAACGCATGCGCATTATGACGGAAACAAATGATGGATTTGTATTGTCGGAAAAAGATTTAGAGTTACGTGGTCCTGGAGATTTCTTTGGAAGTAAACAAAGTGGTCTACCAGAGTTTAAGGTAGCTGATATGGTACATGATTATCGAGCATTAGAAACTGCAAGGCAAGATGCAGCCATACTGGTTGATTCAGAAGCGTTTTGGTATAACGAGCAGTATGCCCAGCTCCGCGTCTATCTTGAAGGGACAGGTGTGTTTCAAGGAGAAAAGCTCGATTAAAAGTGGAAGGTGCAAATTTTTTTGTTGCATTCTACTTTTAATGATTATATACTACTGTTAGTACCTAGTCATAAAAATGGATGGTGCGGTATGAAAAAGAGAAAAAGTAAGAAAGAAAGACAAGCGTTATTGCAGCAAACAATAGAAACGAATCCGTTCATAACGGACGAAGAGTTAGCAGAGCAGTTTCAAGTAAGCATACAAACAGTTCGTCTTGATCGGATGGAATTATCCATTCCAGAGTTAAGAGAGCGAATTAAATATGTAGCGACACGGCAGCATGAAGAAGATGTGAAATCTTTGCCGTTAGAAGAGGTAGTTGGAGAAATTATTGATATAGAATTAGATAGACATGCGATTTCTATTTTTGAAGTGAAGATGGAGCATGTATTTAAAAGAAATCAAATTGCGCGTGGGCATCATTTATTTGCTCAAGCAAACTCACTAGCTGTTGCAGTTATTGATGAAGAACTAGCTTTAACTGCAAAGTCTACCATTCGATATATTCGTCCTGTAAAATTAGGAGAACGTGTTGTTGCCAAAGCACGCGTTGAAGATGTGGAGAATGATAAAGGACGGACGGTTGTCAAAGTGCGTAGTTTTGTAGGCGAAGAACTTGTTTTTTCAGGCACTTTTGAAATGTATCGATCTAGTAATTATAGTGAGGAAGGTAACAATTTATGAAAATCGCAATAGATGCAATGGGCGGCGATCACGCTCCAAAAGCAGTTGTATTAGGAGCAATGAAAGCTATTAAGGAATATTCGGATTTACATATTACCCTAGTAGGGAAAGAAGCGGAAATTCGTCAGCATTTAACAAATGAAGAGCGTATTACTATACTTCATACAGACGAAATGATTGAAGCAACAGACGAGCCAGTAAGAGCCGTTCGTCGTAAAAAACAAGCTTCAATGGTACTTGCAGCACAGCAAGTAAAGACAGGTTTAGCAGATGCTTGTATATCAGCGGGGAGTACAGGTGCTTTAATGGCCGCTGGATTGTTTGTGGTAGGTCGAATGGAAGGGATTGAACGACCAGCTTTATCACCTACAATGCCAACTGTTGATGGAGAAGGTTTTGTTATGCTAGATGTTGGAGCAAATGTCGATGCAAAACCGATTCATTTATATCAATACGCGGTTATGGGTTCTATTTACGCTGAGAAAGTAAGAGGGATTCAAAATCCACGCGTTGGGCTTTTAAATGTTGGTACAGAAGATGGGAAAGGAAATGACCTTTCAAAACAAGTATTTGCTATGTTAAAAGATGCGCCGATTAATTTTGTTGGAAACGTTGAATCAAGAGACTTACTGCAAGGTGTAGCGGATGTAGTTGTATGTGATGGCTTTACTGGGAATGTAGCATTAAAATCACTAGAAGGCACTGCACTTGCTTTATTCTCTATGTTAAAAGAGCAATTAATGAGTTCGTTTACAAGTAAATTAGCAGCGGCAGTATTAAAACCGAAACTTATGGTATTAAAAGATAAAATGGATTATTCGGAGTATGGCGGAGCGGCGTTGTTTGGATTAAAAGCTCCTGTCATTAAGGCTCATGGATCTTCTAATGATCAATCGATTTTTAGTGCGATTCGTCAAACGAGAGAGATGGTAGCGAAAGAAGTAATTCCTACAATTTCAAGTGTAATGGAGAAAGAGCCGCTTCAATAAAAGGAGGATTTGAAATGGGAAAACTAGCATTTCTTTTTCCGGGCCAAGGTTCACAGGCAGTTGGAATGGGTAGACAGTTAGCGGAGAATCATAACAATGTTGCAAAAGTGTTTCAAAAAGCGGATGAAGTTTTACAAGAGTCTCTTTCAGATGTGATTTTTGAAGGACCTCAGGAAAAACTGACATTAACGACAAATGCACAGCCTGCATTGTTAACGACCAGCTTTGCGATTTTAACAGCTTTGAAAGAATACGATATTACACCAGACTACGTAGCAGGACATAGTTTGGGCGAATATAGCGCGCTTGTAGCAGCTGGAGCATTGACATTTGAAGATGCTGTGTATGCTGTGAGAAAACGTGGTGAATATATGGAGGAAGCTGTGCCGGGGGGAGAAGGTGCAATGGCAGCTATTTTAGGAGCTGATCCAGATGTCCTAAAACAAGTTACAGAAGAAGTAACGAGTGAAGGGTATGCTGTGCAAATTGCTAATATGAATAGTACAAAGCAAATTGTCATTTCTGGAACAAAACAAGGAGTAGAACTAGCTTCTCAAAGAGTGAAAGAAAAAGGTGCAAAAAGAGCGATTCCACTTCGCGTGAGCGGTCCATTCCATTCTTCATTAATGAAACCGGCAGCTGAGAAATTTCAAGGTGTTTTAAATGGAATTACAATTCAAAACGCGAATGTTCCAGTGGTTGCAAATGTTACGGCAGACTGTATTACGCATAGTACAGAAATTAAAGAAAAGCTAATTGAACAACTTTATTCACCTGTTTTATGGTACCCATCGATTGAACGTATGGTAGAACAAGGGGTAGACACGTTTATTGAGATTGGACCTGGAAAAGTGTTAGCTGGTCTAATGAAATCAATCGCTCCATCTGTGAAAGTGTATGCGATATATGATGAAGAGACATTGAAAGATACCATTTCAAGTTTGAGAGGAGAAAGCGGATGTTAAAAGGGAAAGTGGCGTTAGTAACAGGTGCATCACGCGGAATTGGTCGTGCAATTGCAATCGATTTAGCGAAGCAAGGTGCAACGGTTGTAGTGAACTATGCTGGTAATGAACAAAAAGCAAACGAAGTAGTCGATGAAATAAAAAAACTTGGTTCAGAAGCAATCGCGATCAGAGCCGATGTTGCTAATGGTGAAGATGTTGCAAATATGGTAAAACAAACGGTAGATACGTTTGGGCAAGTTGATATTCTTGTGAATAATGCAGGTGTAACGAGAGATAATTTATTAATGCGTATGAAAGAAGAAGAATGGGATACAGTTATTAATACAAACTTAAAAGGTGTATTCTTATGTACGAAAGCGGTATCTCGCTATATGATGCGTCAACGTCATGGTCGTATTATTAATATTGCTTCTGTTGTTGGTGTTACAGGGAATCCTGGTCAAGCGAATTACGTTGCTGCAAAAGCAGGTGTAATAGGATTAACGAAAACATCTGCTAAAGAATTAGCTAGTAGAAATATAACTGTAAATGCCATTGCGCCTGGATTTATTGCTACTGATATGACGGACGTACTGGCAGAAAATTTAAAAGAAGAAATGTTGAAATTGATTCCTGCTGCTAAGTTTGGAGAAGCGCAAGATATTGCGAATGCTGTAACATTTTTTGCTGCTGATCAGAGCAAATATATTACAGGACAGACATTACATGTTGATGGCGGTATGGTAATGTAATAAAAGAAACGATTTCACCTAGTTTTTTTGTGAAATATTTAATATAATATTTGAGGGGAGGTGAATGAATTATGGCAGATGTTTTAGAGCGTGTAACGAAAATCATCGTGGATCGTTTAGGAGTAGAAGAAACAGAAGTAGTACCAGCTGCAAACTTTAAAGAAGATTTAGGTGCAGACTCCCTAGATGTAGTTGAACTTGTAATGCAATTAGAAGATGAGTTTGAAATGGAAATTTCTGATGAAGAAGCAGAAAAAATTGCTACTGTTGGCGATGCTGTGACTTACATAGAGAGTCATCTATAATGTTTGAGTGAAGTCCCGTTTTATAGCGGGGCTTTCTCGGCTTATATCTGGAGGGACCTATGCCGTACCGAAAATATAGAGAAAAAAAATTTGAAACAAAATATCGTGAAGCTTTTAAAACGTTTCAACAAAAAATAGGTATTACGTTTACAGACGAAAAATTATTGATTCAAGCATTTACGCATTCATCGTATGTGAATGAGCATCGAAAAAAGCCACATGAAGACAATGAACGTCTTGAATTTCTTGGAGACGCTGTATTAGAACTAACTGTATCACAGTATTTGTTTCAAAAATATCCGACAATGAGTGAGGGAGAACTAACAAAGTTGCGTGCAGCTGTTGTGTGTGAACCATCTCTTGTCCGCTTTGCGAATGAAATGTCATTTGGAAATCTAGTTCTATTAGGAAAAGGTGAAGAAATGACAGGCGGGCGTGAACGACCAGCTTTATTAGCGGATGTCTTTGAAGCGTTTATTGGTGCCCTTTATCTTGATCAAGGATTGGATACAGTTTGGGAATTCTTAAAAGAAATTGTATATCCAAAAATTAATGAAGGTGCTTTTTCTCATGTGATGGATTATAAGAGTCAATTACAAGAATTAATTCAGCGTGATGGTAGCGGTAATATTGAATATCAAATTTTGCAAGAAAAAGGACCTGCTCACAATCGAGAATTTGTGTCACGTGTTACATTGAATAGCGTGGCTCTTGGTCTTGGTAGTGGTAAGTCGAAAAAAGAAGCAGAACAACAAGCTGCTGCAGAAGCTTTGAAAAAGTTAAAAGAACAATCATAAGGAATCCCCCTTTCAATGAGGGGGATTCCTTATGTATAGAATGAAACTTTTATATTTATTTGGATATAAAAAGATAAATATGAATCCGTGCAGTAGCTTGTTTTTACAGACATAGACTATAACAACGGAGAATAGGGGGAAGGCCTTTCGTGTTTTTAAAGAGATTAGAAATAGCAGGATTTAAATCCTTTGCGGAGCGTGTATCTGTTGATTTTGTTCCGGGTGTAACATCTGTAGTTGGTCCTAACGGAAGTGGAAAGAGTAATATTACCGATGCAATCCGCTGGGTACTTGGTGAACAATCTGCAAAATCATTACGCGGTGCGAAGATGGAGGATATTATTTTTGCAGGAAGTGATACGCGAAGAGCGGTTAACGTTGCAGAGGTGACATTAACTTTAAATAATGAAGATCAGTGTTTACCAATTGAATATAATGAAGTGAGTGTTACGCGTCGTGTTTCTCGCTCAGGAGATAGTGACTTTTTTATTAATAAACAGTCTTGTCGATTAAAAGATATTGTTGATTTATTTATGGACTCTGGTATGGGGCGAGAAGCTTTCTCAATCATTAGCCAAGGGAAAGTAGAAGAAATTTTAAGTAGTAAATCTGAAGAGCGTCGCGGTGTATTTGAAGAAGCGGCGGGCGTATTAAAATATAAACTTCGCAAAAAGAAAGCAGAAGGGAAATTAGCAGAAACACAAGAAAACTTAAATCGTGTGCAAGATATCATTCATGAACTAAGTAGTCAAGTAGAACCGCTTGAGAGACAAGCTTCTATTGCGAAAGATTATCTTGAGAAAAAAGAAGAACTAGAAAAAGTGGAAGCCGCCCTCATTGTATGTGAAATTGAAGAATTACATGAAAAATGGGAAGTACTTAGAAAACAGTTTGGAAATAATAAAGATGAAGAAGTAAAAATGTCAACGCATTTACAAAAAAGTGAAGTAGAGCTCGAAGAATTACGTGGACAATTGCAAGCAATCGATGAATCTGTAGATTCCTTGCAAGAAGTTCTCCTTCTTTCCAGTAAAGAGTTAGAAAAGTTAGAAGGGCAGCGTGAATTGCTAAAGGAACGAAAGCAAAATGCAACAACGCATTGTGCGCAGCTTGAGCAATTAATTATTGAGTTAACAGAAAAAACTAAGGTTTACGAAGGGGAAATCGAGACAAGTACAGAAGAACTTATGAAATTCGCAAATCAGGTAAAAGAGTTAGAACAGAAGTTGCACGAAAATGAGAAACTTCTTTCTACATATGCAGAAAACCTAGAAGAGCAAATTGAACATTTAAAAGGTGATTATATTGAGCTTTTAAATCAACAAGCAAGTCACCGTAATGAATTATCTATGCTTGAAGAACAATTCAAACAACAAAGTTCTAAAAATCAACGCCTGGATGAAGAGAATGACAAATATGTACAAATGCGTATGCAAATTACAGCTAAAAAGGCAAAACTTGTAGAGGGTTATGAGCAAGTAAAAGAAAAAATTACAAGCGTTATTACAAATATAGAAAAAACAGAAGCGGCACTTGGAAAATGTAAGGCGCAATATAGTGAAAATGAAACAAAATTGTATCAAGCGTATCAATTTGTGCAACAAGCGCGTTCTCGAAAAGAAATGCTAGAAGAAATGCAAGAAGATTATTCTGGGTTTTATCAAGGTGTACGTGAAGTATTAAAAGCTCGTGAAAGTAAACTACATGGCATTGAAGGCGCGGTAGCTGAATTACTTACTGTACCGAAAGAATATGAAATTGCGATGGAGATTGCACTTGGTGCAGCGATGCAACATGTTGTTGTACAAACAGAAGAGCATGCTCGCGCGGCAATTGCTTTTTTGAAACAAAATCGTCATGGCCGTGCAACATTTTTACCACAGGCCGTTATTAAGGGAAGATCATTATCTTTTGAACAGCTCAGAATGGTAAAACAACATCCGTCATTTGTAGGCGTTGCAGCAGAATTGGTACATTATAATAATAAATATGAAAACATAGTTTCGAATTTATTAGGAACGGTCGTTGTTGCAAAAGATCTAAGAGGTGCAAATGAGCTTGCAAAGCAATTGCAATATCGCTACCGAATTGTAACAATTGAAGGCGATGTTGTAAATCCAGGTGGTTCTATGACTGGTGGAGCTGTGAAACAAGCTAAATCATCTTTATTAGGACGTCAGCGAGAATTAGAAGAGTGGAGTAAGAAGCTTGCTGAAATGGAAGAAACAACTTCTAAGTTAGAAAACTTCGTTAAAGCGTTAAAACAAGAAATTCAAGAAAAAGAAGTTAAGATAAAAGAATTACGTCACGATGCGGAACAAGAGCGTGTAGATGAACAAAAATTAAAAGAAGAAATTAATCAGCTAGAGTTAGAAGAACATCGTATTAACGATCGTTTATCCATCTATGACTTAGAAATAGAAGGATTTTTACAAGATCAAGTCAAGATGCAAGGGCGTAAAGAAGAGTTAGCAGGAATTTTAGCGAGTCTTCAAAAAGATATTACAGAGATGGATGAAAAAATTGTTGCCCTAACAAAACAGAAAAGCGATCAACACTCTTCGAAAGAAAAAGTTCAAACGGAGATGACAGAACTGAAAGTACAAGCGGCAGAAAAGCAGCAACGATTGTCGAACCAAAAAGAAAAAGTGGATCGCTTAACGAAAGAACAAGAGGAAACGCAGCGGACTCTTGTGAAAACAACGGAAGACTTAGCGTTCTTAAAGCAGGAAATGACATCAAATTCAAGTGGTGAAGAGCAAATTACGAGTATGATTGAAAAGAAAGCACACGATCGAAATCAAACATCGAAATTAATTAGCTCTCGTCGTGAGCAGCGTTTAACCTTGCAAGAACGGGTAGAACATATAGAGCGTGAAGTAAAAGAGACAAAAGGGCGACATAAATATGTTCTCGAAGTTTTAAAAGATCAAGAGGTGAAAATCAATCGTCTCGATGTTGAATTAGAAAATAGATTGAAACATTTACGCGAAACGTATACGATTTCATTTGAAGCGGCAAAACTGAAATACACAATGACAATGTCTGCAGAGGATGCGCGTAAAAAAGTGAAGCTAATCAAACTATCTATCGAGGAACTCGGAACAGTAAATTTAGGAGCGATTGAGGAGTATGAACGTGTAGCAGAACGACATACATTCTTGCTAGAGCAACGGGATGACTTGGAAGAGGCGAAGGCGACATTACATCAAGTTATAACGGAAATGGATGAAGAAATGAAAAAACGCTTTTCTACTATATTCCAAGCGATCCGAGAAGAGTTCCGATCCGTATTCTGTGAATTATTT
The DNA here is from genome assembly GCF_022811845.1 of Bacillus pseudomycoides. Classification (NCBI taxonomy): domain Bacteria; kingdom Bacillati; phylum Bacillota; class Bacilli; order Caryophanales; family Bacillaceae; genus Bacillus; species Bacillus pseudomycoides. The sequence continues at coordinate 4,983,745 of NZ_CP064266.1, read as the reverse complement.
GGAGGCGGAAGAGCAGATTTAGTAATGACGAATCCGCAAGATTTATTAAATACGGGCATTGATATCGTAGCACAGCCACCCGGCAAGAAACTGCAAAATTTAGGTTTACTTTCAGGTGGGGAACGTGCTTTAACTGCAATTGCATTGCTATTTGGTATTTTAAAAGTACGACCTGTTCCGTTCTGTGTACTAGATGAGGTGGAGGCTGCTCTTGATGAAGCGAATGTAGCTCGTTTCGCGCAGTATTTAAAGAAATTTAGTGATGAAACGCAGTTTATTGTTATTACACACCGAAAAGGTACAATGGAAGAGTCTGATGTACTGTATGGGGTAACAATGCAAGAATCTGGTGTTTCTAAGCTTGTTTCCGTTCGTTTAGGTGACGTGGAAGAAGAGCTTGTTACAAGTGAATAGGAAGGATGAGAAGAATGAGTTTCTTTAAAAAATTAAAAGAAAAGATTTCAAAGCAAACAGATACTGTAACTGAAAAATTTAAGCAAGGATTAGAAAAAACGAGAAATTCATTTGCGGATAAAGTAAATGATTTAGTGTATCGTTATCGTAAAGTCGATGAGGATTTCTTTGAAGAATTAGAAGAAATTTTAATTGGTGCAGATGTTGGTGTTGCAACAGTAATGGAACTTATCGATCAATTGAAGGAAGAAGTACAACGCCGCAATATTCAAGATCCGAGAGAAGTGCAAGCTGTTATTTCGGAAAAACTAGTAGGAATTTACAAAGGTGAAGAAGACTTCAGTAATGAACTTAATATACAAGAAGATCAAGTAACGGTTATTTTGTTTGTTGGTGTTAATGGTGTTGGGAAAACGACAACAATTGGCAAAATGGCTCATAAGTTTAAATCCGAAGGTAAGTCTGTCTTATTAGCAGCAGGGGATACGTTCCGTGCAGGAGCAATTGAACAGTTAGAAGTATGGGGCGACCGAGTTGGTGTTGAGGTTATTAAGCAAGGATCTGGATCTGATCCAGCGGCTGTTATGTACGATGCTGTTCAAGCAGCAAAAGCTCGTAAAGTAGACGTATTGCTATGCGATACAGCAGGACGTCTGCAAAATAAAGTAAACTTAATGAAAGAGTTAGAAAAGGTAAAACGCGTTATTGAACGCGAAGTTCCTGGTGCTCCTCATGAAGTTTTACTTGTTATTGATGCAACGACGGGACAAAATGGTTTAAGTCAAGCAAAAACATTCCGCGAAGCAACGGACGTTTCAGGTATTGTATTAACGAAATTAGATGGAACTGCTAAAGGTGGTATTGTATTAGCAATTCGTAATGAGATGGACGTACCAGTGAAGTTTGTTGGACTTGGAGAGCAAATGGACGATTTACAGCAATTTGATCCAGAACAATATGTATATGGTTTATTTGCAAATTTAGTAGAAAAAGAAGAGGCATAAAGTGAAAGAAGCGGTATTTCCGCTTCTTTTTTATAAAAAATATAGGATGTTAAGAAAAAAACTTGACACTCTTTTAGACTCCATGTAAACTAATTCATGTAAAGGGAAATCACTTAACAAAGGATGATCCAACATGCTCGAAAAAACAACGAGAATGAATTATTTATTTGATTTTTATCAATCGTTGTTAACGCAAAAACAAAGAAGTTATATGTCGCTTTATTATTTAGATGATTTATCTCTTGGTGAAATTGCGGAAGAATTTGATGTAAGCCGCCAAGCCGTGTATGATAACATTAAACGGACTGAAGCGATGCTTGAAGAATATGAAGAAAAATTAGTATTACTTCAAAAGTTTCAAGAGCGACAGCGACTTGTTGCAAGGCTAAAACAGCTAATCAGCGAAGAAGAGCATGTAAATAAAGAAATGAAACAAGTTGTTGAAGCTATCGAAAAATTAGATTAGGAGGGCGGCAATATGGCATTTGAAGGATTAGCCGACCGACTTCAACAGACGATGCAAAAAATCCGCGGCAAAGGAAAAGTTTCTGAAGCCGATGTAAAAGAAATGATGAGAGAAGTTCGTCTTGCTCTTTTAGAAGCGGATGTTAACTTTAAAGTAGTAAAAGATTTTGTAAAGCGTGTGTCTGAGCGTGCTGTCGGACAAGATGTAATGAAGAGTTTGACACCTGGGCAACAAGTAATTAAAGTTGTACAGGAAGAACTGACAGTGCTTATGGGTGGAGAGCAAAGTAAGATTGCTGTCGCAAATAAGCCGCCAACTGTTATTATGATGGTTGGACTTCAAGGGGCAGGTAAAACAACAACAACAGGTAAACTTGCGAATTTGCTTCGTAAAAAGCATAATCGTAAACCAATGCTTGTTGCGGCTGATATTTACCGTCCAGCAGCAATTAAACAGCTTGAAACATTAGGGAAGCAATTGGACATGCCTGTTTTCTCATTAGGAGATCAAGTAAGTCCTGTTGAAATTGCGAAACAAGCGATTGCGAAAGCAAAAGAAGATCATCATGATTATGTTTTAATCGATACAGCGGGTCGCCTGCATATTGATGAAGAACTAATGGATGAATTAGCGAAAGTGAAAGAAGTTGCGAAACCGGATGAAATCTTCCTTGTTGTCGATGCGATGACAGGACAAGATGCGGTCAATGTTGCACAAAGTTTCCATGAACAGTTAGGTTTAACAGGTGTTGTTTTAACGAAATTAGACGGTGATACGCGCGGTGGTGCGGCACTATCTATTAAAGCAGTAACAAACACACCAATTAAATTTGCTGGTATGGGTGAAAAGCTAGATGCGATTGAAGCGTTCCATCCAGAACGCATGGCATCCCGTATTTTAGGGATGGGAGACGTTTTAACATTAATTGAAAAAGCGCAAGCTACAGTTGATGAGGAAAAAGCAAAAGAACTTGAGCAAAAAATGCGTACGCTTTCGTTTACGCTAGACGATTTCCTAGAGCAACTTGGACAAGTGCGTCAACTTGGACCACTTGATGAATTGCTAGGAATGCTTCCTGGTGCAAATAAAATTAAAGGGCTGAAAAATGCACAAGTTGATGAAAAACAAATTGGGCATATTGAGGCAATTATTCGTTCTATGACAAAAGTAGAGCGAGAACATCCGGAAATTATCAATGCTAGTCGTAAAAAACGCATTGCCAAAGGTAGTGGTACAACAGTACAAGAAATTAATCGTCTACTGAAGCAGTTTGAAGATATGAAAAAAATGATGAAGACGATGACAGGCATGCAAAAAGGTAAGAAAAAAGGACTAGGTGGATTGAAGTTTCCATTTATGTAAGGAAAAAAAGATGGCTCTGTTAAGAAAAAATACTTTACAAAGCAATAGTCTTTTTGCTAATATAATTATCTGTGTGAAATAAATTCGGAGGTGCTTTATAAATGGCAGTTAAAATTCGTTTAAAACGTATGGGAGCTAAAAAAACTCCTTTCTATCGTGTAGTTGTTGCAGATTCTCGTTCTCCTCGTGACGGACGTTTCATTGAGGAAATCGGTACTTACAATCCGGTTGCTCAACCAGCTGAAGTGAAAATCAACGAAGAAGCAGCATTAAAATGGTTAGGAAATGGTGCGAAACCATCTGATACAGTTCGCAATCTTTTCTCTAACCAAGGTATCATGGAGAAATTCCACTTATCTAAACAAGGTAAGTAATTGAGGCAATGGCTATGAAAGGGTTAATCGAAACGATCGTCAAGCCTCTTGTAGATCATCCTGAAGATGTAAAGGTTACACAGGAACTTTGCAACGGAGAGATAAAGTATCGATTGACTGTGCATCCTGAGGATGTTGGAAAAGTCATTGGAAAGCAGGGACGAGTTGCGAAAGCAATTCGGATGCTCTTGTATTCAGTGGGACATCACAATGATAAGAAAGTCATACTGGAAATTCAATAAACGTTAAAAGGGCGAGGATTTTTCCTCTCCCTTTTTTAACATTTTTAAAGAAATTGCATGTTCCATATATAGAATGGAAATGCTTAAAATATATAGAAAACAGGGGTGACATGCTGTTTATGACAAAATGGTTTAACGTAGGTAAAATTGTAAATACTCATGGTGTTAGAGGGGAAATTCGAGTTATTTCTCGTACCGATTTTCCTGAAGAACGATATAAAGTAGGGAATACATTATACATATGGCATGATAAAGGGACGGAACCACTTTCGGTAAAGGTCGCTTCTCATCGCCAACACAAAACATTTGATTTATTAACATTTGAAGGGTATAACAATGTAGATGAAGTAGAGAAGCTAAAAGGTTCTTCAATCAAAGTACCAGAAGAGCAGTTAGGTGAACTTGCTGAAGGTGAGTACTATTACCATGAAATTATTGGCTGTAAAGTTGTAACAGAAGATGGAGAGGATTTAGGTACGATAAAAGAGATTCTATCTCCTGGTGCGAATGATGTTTGGGTGATCAAACGCCCGAAAGGTCAAGATCTTTTAATCCCTTACATTGATGATGTTGTACTTCAAGTTAACATTGAAAATAAATTAGTAACCATTCATGTAATGGAAGGATTGCTATAATGAAAATCGATATTTTAACATTATTTCCAGAGATGTTCACCGGTGTTTTTGGATCTTCGATTTTAAAAAAAGCGCAAGAAAAAGAGGCAGTGGAGCTTAGGGTTGTAAATTTTCGTGATTATACAGCAAGTAAGCATAACAGTGTAGATGATTATCCGTATGGTGGCGGAGCTGGTATGGTGTTGACTCCACAACCCATCTTTGATGCTGTAGAAGAATTAACAAAAGAAACAGAGCGTAAACCAAGAGTTGTGTTAATGTGTCCACAAGGTGAAAGGTTTACACAGAAAAAAGCGGAGGAGTTAGCACAGGGAGAACATATCATCTTTGTGTGTGGTCATTACGAAGGGTATGACGAACGAATTCGTGAGCATCTTGTCACAGATGAGATTTCAATTGGTGACTATGTGTTAACGGGTGGAGAATTAGCTTCAATGGTCGTAACTGATAGCGTAGTGCGTCTTTTACCAGGAGTGCTTGGGAATCAAAATTCGCAAGTGGAAGATTCTTTTAGTACAGGTTTATTAGAACATCCACATTACACGCGTCCTGCTGATTTTCGTGGCATGAAGGTACCTGATGTACTTATGTCGGGAAATCATAAGTATATCGAAGAATGGCGCCATAAGGAATCGTTGCGCCGGACGTATACGCGTAGACCAGATTTACTTGAAGAACGCGAGTTATCAAAGCAAGAAGAAAAATGGCTCGAGCAAATAAAAGAAGAGTAGTACAAACTTCATATATTTTCTATTGCAACAGGCCTAGCAATATGCTATTATAACATTTGTGCTACTGAAAGCAGTAGCCGTATTAACGATGTTCCGCTGTAATTTATTAATGACTTTATAAGAGCATCTGTTTAAAGGAGAGAATTGAATATGCAACAATTAATCGCAGATATTACAAAAGGCCAATTAAAAACTGACCTACCTTCATTCCGTCCTGGTGATACTTTACGTGTACACGTAAAAGTAGTTGAGGGTACTCGTGAGAGAATTCAGCTTTTTGAAGGTGTTGTAATTAAACGTCGTGGTGGCGGAATTAGTGAAACGTTCACAGTTCGTAAGATTTCTTACGGTGTAGGTGTTGAGCGTACATTCCCAGTTCACACACCAAGAATCGCGAAAATCGAAGTACTTCGCCGTGGTAAAGTACGTCGTGCTAAGTTATACTACTTACGTAACCTTCGCGGTAAAAAAGCACGTATTAAAGAAATTCGATAAGACATGTATGGGAGCTTGTAAATGCACAAGCTCCCTTTTTCCAATCTATATGAAATTTTGATATAATACGGGCAGCTTACATAATTGTGGAGGGGAAATGCATGAAGAAAGAGAAGAGTTCGCTTTGGGAATGGATCAAAGCAATTTTGATTGCTGTTGTATTGGCGGGTGTCATTAGACAGTTTTTCTTTGCACCAATTCTTGTAGATGGTGTATCAATGTCACCGACGCTACATGACCGTGATCGAATGATTGTCAATAAGATTGGCTATCAGATTGGAGAACCGAAGCATTTTGACATAATCGTATTCCGAGCAACAGAAGAAAAGGATTATATTAAACGTGTTATCGGCTTACCAGGCGATGAAGTTGAATATCGTAATGATACACTCTATATTAACGGAAAACCTTATAAGGAACCGTATTTGGACAAGCAGAAAAAACAACTTGCTGATGGACCACTTACATATGATTTCAAACTTGAAGAAATTACAGGTAAGAAAACAGTTCCAAAAGGTCAATTATTTGTACTAGGTGACAATCGTCGTTTTAGTAAAGATAGTCGTACAATTGGAACGATTTCGATGGACCAAGTAATTGGAGAAGCGAATATGTTATATTGGCCATTAAAAAATGCATGTATTGTGAAATAAATGAAAAAAAGAAGGTGGCAACATGGCAATTCAATGGTTTCCAGGGCATATGGCAAAAGCGAGGCGCCAAGTAACAGAAAAGTTAAAGTTAATCGATGTTGTAATTGAACTTGTAGACGCTCGTTTACCTTTATCTTCCCGAAATCCGATGATCGATGAGATTATTACACATAAACCAAGATTGGTCGTTTTAAATAAGGCTGATATGGCAGATGATCGCTTAACGAAGCAATGGATCACATACTTTGAAGAGAAGGGCCATAAAGCGATTTCGATTAATGCGCAAGCTGGACAAGGTATGAAAGAAATTACAGCTGCATGTAAAGTGCTTGTAAAAGAAAAGTTCGATAAAATGATTGCGAAAGGCATTCGTCCAAGAGCCATTCGTGCTTTAATTGTCGGTATTCCAAATGTTGGGAAATCTACATTGATTAATAAATTAGCGAAAAAAAATATTGCAAAAACTGGTGATCGTCCAGGTGTTACAACAGCACAGCAGTGGATTAAAGTCGGTAAAGAAATGGAACTTTTAGATACTCCAGGTATTTTATGGCCGAAATTTGAGGATCAAATGGTTGGACTACGTCTTGCCACGACTGGTGCCATTAAAGATTCTATTTTAAATTTACAAGATGTTGCTGTGTATGCACTTCGTTTTATGGAAAAACATTATCCAGAACGTTTGCAAGAGCGTTATAAATTAGAGGCAATTCCAGAAGATATCGTAGAATTTTTTGATGCGATTGGAAAGAACAGAGGTTGCTTAATGGGCGGTGGCCTTGTTGATTATGACAAAACATCAGAACTTGTTCTTCGAGAACTTCGTGGTGGTAAACTCGGAAAAATGACATTTGAAACACCAGATGAATTTGTAGAAGAGGTATAAGACGTGCGTTTGTACGTCTTTTCTTTTTTGTTGTTTTTAAAAAGGAGTGTACATAAAATGAAAAAATTAACAATTCAAGAAGTGGAATGTTTATTGCGAGAAATTTTGACAGAAGAAGATGAACGCTTTCAAATGTTAATAAAAGATGAGCGAAAAGGCGTTGAAAAGTTAATTATAAAATGGCATAAACAGAAAGAGCAGGCGCAAAAAGAAAGAGAGCAATTTTTAGAGATGTCTAAATATGAACAAGGATTACGTGAACAGGGGCTCTTATATATTGCTGGAATTGATGAAGTAGGAAGGGGGCCGTTAGCTGGGCCTGTTGTTACGGCAGCTGTCGTTCTTCCGGAAGTTTTTTATATCCCAGGACTAAATGACTCTAAAAAGCTAAGTGAAGCGAAACGTGAGCATTTTTATGATGAAATTAAAGAAAAAGCAGTAGCAATTGGTGTTGGAATTGTATCGCCGCAGGTTATTGATGAAATAAATATTTATCAAGCAACGAAACGAGCGATGTTAGATGCAATTGCAAATTTATCATGTACACCAGAACATTTATTGATTGATGCAATGAAACTTCCTACCCAAATTCCACAAACGTCCATTATTAAAGGAGATGCAAAAAGTATTTCTATCTCAGCCGCATCTATCATTGCGAAAGTCACGCGTGATCGCATGATGAAGGAACTAGGTAAGGAACATCCTGAATATGGTTTTGAACAGCACATGGGTTATGGGACAAAACAACATTTGCAAGCGATTGAGACATATGGTGTGTTAGAGGAACACCGAAAAACATTTGCGCCAATTAAAGATATGATTCAAAAATAAGCTGTGAATCCACAGCTTATTTTTTTATTTTCGTATATTAACATTACTATTTTCAAAAAAGAATAAAGCGATTTCAGTTTTCTGACACTTTATTGTAGACAGCGTGGCAATCATTTTATACAATGGCAATGTAGTGTTTTTTAAACATTAAAAAACTTTTTGAGTAAAACAGGAAAATAGGGGAGGATGGGACCATGAATATCCATGAGTATCAAGGTAAGGCAGTCCTTAGAAGCTATGGGGTTAGCGTTCCGAACGGGAAGGTTGCCTTTACAGTAGAAGAAGCTGTAGAAGCAGCGAAAGAATTAGGAACGGATGTATGTGTAGTAAAAGCGCAAATTCACGCTGGTGGACGCGGCAAAGCTGGCGGTGTAAAAGTTGCGAAAAATTTAGAAGAAGTTCGTACATATGCGGAAAGTATTTTAGGTACTACGCTTGTTACGCATCAAACAGGTCCTGAAGGTAAGGAAGTAAAACGCTTACTTATTGAAGAAGGTTGCGATATTAAAAAAGAATATTATGTTGGTCTAGTATTAGATCGTGCAACTTCTCAAGTTGTTTTAATGGCTTCTGAAGAAGGCGGAACAGAAATTGAAGAAGTAGCAGAAAAAACACCAGAAAAAATCTTTAAAGAATATATTGATCCAGCAGTAGGTCTGCAAGGTTTCCAAGCACGCCGTATTGCATTTAACATTAATATTCCAAAAGAGCTTGTAGGACAAGCTGTGAAGTTTATGATGGGCTTATATCGTGCTTATATCGAAAAAGATTGCTCTATTGCAGAAATCAATCCACTTGTTACAACTGGTGATGGGAAAGTTATGGCATTAGATGCAAAATTAAACTTCGATTCAAATGCATTATATCGTCATAAAGATATTTTAGAACTTCGTGATCTTGAAGAAGAAGATCCGAAAGAAATCGAAGCTTCTAAATATGACTTAAACTATATTCCTTTAGATGGAAATATTGGTTGTATGGTAAATGGTGCAGGATTAGCAATGGCAACAATGGATATCATTAAACATTACCATGGTGATCCAGCTAACTTCCTAGATGTTGGTGGCGGTGCTACAGCTGAAAAAGTTACAGAAGCATTCAAAATTATTCTTTCTGACAAAAATGTAAAAGGTATTTTCGTTAACATTTTTGGTGGCATTATGAAATGTGATGTTATTGCAGAAGGTGTTATTGAAGCGACAAAACAAGTAGGCCTTGAATTACCACTTGTTGTTCGTCTTGAAGGTACAAATGTTGAGCTAGGTAAGAAAATTTTAAATGAATCTGGTTTAAATATTGTTGCAGCAGAATCTATGGCAGACGGTGCACAAAAAATTGTTTCACTAGTGGGCTAATAGAAAGCGGGGGAGAAAAATGAGCGTATTAGTTAATAAAGATACAAAAGTTATTGTACAAGGTATTACTGGTTCACAAGGTTTATTCCATACAAAACAAATGATTGAATATGGTACGAAAATTGTCGGTGGTGTAACACCTGGTAAAGGCGGCACTGAAATTGAAGGTGTACCTGTATTTGATACGGTAGAAGATGCTGTAAAAGCAACGGGCGCAAATGCTTCAGTTGTGTACGTTCCACCCGCTTTTGCGGCTGATGCAATTATGGAAGCAGTTGATGCAGAGATTGACTTAGTAGTATGTATTACAGAAGGAATCCCTGTATTAGATATGGTTAAAGTTAAGAAATATATGGCAGGTAAACAGACACGTTTACTTGGACCAAACTGCCCAGGTGTCATTACACCAGATGAATGTAAGATTGGTATTATGCCAGGATATATTCATAAAAAAGGTCATGTAGGTATTGTATCTCGATCTGGTACATTAACATACGAAGCTGTACATCAATTAACGCAAGAAGGTATTGGTCAATCTACTGCTGTAGGTATCGGTGGCGATCCTGTCAATGGTACAGACTTTATTGATGCGTTAAAAGCGTTTAATGAAGACGAAGAAACACATGCTGTTATTATGATTGGTGAAATTGGCGGAACAGCAGAAGAAGAAGCTGCTGAGTGGGTAAAAGCAAATATGACAAAACCTGTTGTTGGATTTATCGGTGGTCAAACAGCGCCTGCAGGAAAACGTATGGGCCATGCTGGTGCGATTATTTCTGGCGGCAAAGGTACAGCTGCTGAAAAAATCAAAACAATGGAAGCTTGTGGTATTAAAGTTGCTGAAACACCAGCTGTTATGGGCGAAACTTTAATCTCTGTTTTAAAAGAAAAGGGATTATTTGAAACTTGTAAAAACTATTAATCTTTTTGAAAGACACCTTCGTACTAGAGGGTGTCTTTTTACACTTTTTTCTGTTTACATAATAAAAATTATGGGTAAGGAGAAGGGTCATGAAAAGGGAACGGTTGCTCCATCTTCATTATGTGTTAGCGGATCATTGGAAAGCGTTAACTCGCTTATCGCATATAGATCCAGAGATAAAGAAACTATACAACTTTAGTTCAGTGGAACTTGAAAAATATGCTGGGCTGACTCCCAAAAAATCTTCTGAATTAGTTAGCTTCTTACAAACATCTAACCCCGCACAATGTACACGTCATTTAGAAGAAAATCATATTTTTTATGTCACAATATGGGATGATGATTATCCTGAATTATTACGTGAAATATCAGATCCACCTTTCGTTTTATATGGAAAGGGAAAGAGAGAATTATTAGGAGAAATAAATAAATTTGCAGTAGTTGGAACAAGAAAACCTTCTTTGTACGGGAAAGGAAGCATACAATCTATTTTACAACCACTAATAGATAAAGAATGGCTAATTGTAAGTGGTTTTGCGAATGGAATTGATACAATTGCTCACCAAATCGCAGTGCAACAACATAGCTCTACTATTGCTGTCTTAGGGCATGGATTGCAGTATATGTACCCAAAAGAGAATTGCTATTTTTATAAAATATGGAAGAATAATGTACTGTTATTAACAGAATATCCGCCACATTACTCGCCTAGAAAATGGTACTTTCCAAAGCGAAATCGAATTATCAGTGGTCTTTGTAAAGGGGTTCTAGTAGTGGAAGCGAAATCGAAAAGTGGCTCGCTTATTACTGCAGATCTCGCTTTGGAACAAAATAGGGAGGTATTTGCTCTTCCAGGTCCTATTTTTACAGAAAGTGCAGCAGGAACAAATCACCTCATAAAGCAAGGGGCGAAACTTGTTCAAAAAGCAGAGGATATTCTCGAAGAATTTTTAAATTAACCGTATATTTTTATGTTTTTATTAAACAATTATTGACAAATGGTAGAGTGGCACTGTATGTTATACTCATTCTTGATTGACAAAAACAAGAGAAATCAATAAGATTAATGAAGACTTGAATCCACCTCTTAAGGAGGCACTAGCATGTCAGATTACCTCGTAATCGTGGAGTCGCCTTCTAAGGCGAAAACCATTGAGAAATATTTAGGGAAAAAATACAAAGTCGTCGCGTCTATGGGACATGTTCGCGATTTGCCTAAAAGTCAAATGGGGATAGAAGTAAAAAATAATTTCACCCCGAAGTATATTACCATTCGTGGTAAAGGTCCTGTTTTAAAAGATTTAAAATCAGCAGCAAAAAAAGCAAAAAAAGTCTATCTCGCGGCCGATCCAGACCGCGAAGGAGAAGCGATCGCTTGGCATTTAGCAAATACGCTAAATGTGGATATTGAATCAGATTGCCGAGTTGTATTTAATGAAATTACAAAAGATGCGATTAAAGAGTCATTTAAGCATCCTCGTGCAATTAATATGGATTTAGTAGATGCACAGCAAGCAAGACGGATACTTGATCGTCTTGTTGGTTATAATATTAGTCCTTTATTATGGAAGAAAGTCAAAAAGGGATTAAGTGCAGGGCGCGTACAATCTGTAGCGGTTCGTTTAATTATTGATCGTGAAAAAGAAATTCAAAGTTTTATACCGGAAGAGTTCTGGACAATTAAAACAGAATTTGTAAAAGGAAAAGACACATTTGAAGCGTCTTTTTACGGTGTAAATGGAGAAAAGGTTCAATTAACAAATGAAGCGCAAGTAAAAGACATAATTGAAACAATGGAAGACAATGCGTTTTCAGTTGAAAATGTAACGAAAAAAGAGCGGAAACGTAATCCTGCATTACCATTTACAACGTCTTCCTTACAGCAAGAAGCTGCACGTAAATTAAACATGCGAGCAAAGAAAACAATGATGCTTGCGCAGCAGCTATACGAAGGAATAGATATTGGTAAACAGGGAACTGTAGGTCTTATTACGTATATGAGAACAGACTCAACTCGTATTTCAGAAACAGCTCAAGAAGAAGCGCGTTCTTACATTACTGAAGCGTTTGGTTCGGAATACATAGGAACAGAGAAGAAGAAGGAAACGAAAAAAGCGAATGCACAGGATGCGCATGAAGCGATTCGTCCGACTTCTGTAATGAGAAAGCCAGAGGAACTGAAAAGTTTCTTAAGTCGTGATCAACATCGTTTGTACAAATTGATTTGGGAGCGATTTGTTGCAAGTCAAATGGCATCTGCTATAATGGATACTGTTACAGCTAGACTCATTAATAATAATGTTCAATTCCGTGCAAGTGGCTCAGTAGTGAAATTTCCAGGGTTTATGAAAGTTTATGTAGAATCGAAAGATGATGGTGCGGAAGAAAAAGATAAAATGCTGCCTCCTTTAGAAATGGGAGAAACCGTATTTTCAAAAGATGTGGAACCAAAGCAGCACTTTACGCAGCCGCCACCACGTTATACAGAGGCCCGTTTAGTTCGAACGCTTGAAGAGCTTGGAATTGGGAGACCATCTACTTACGTACCAACACTTGAAACGATTCAAAAGCGGGGATATGTTGCGCTAGACAATAAACGATTTGTTCCGACTGAACTTGGAGAAATTGTAATTGAACTTATTTTAGAGTTTTTCCCAGAAATTATTAACATTGAATTTACGGCCAATATGGAGCAAAATCTTGATGAAGTAGAAGATGGGAAAGCAAATTGGGTGAAAATTGTTGACGATTTCTACGTAGGCTTTGAACCTCGCTTAGAAAAAGCGGAAAAGGAGATGCGTGAAGTCGAAATTAAAGATGAACCTGCTGGGGAAGATTGTGAATTATGCGGTCACCCAATGGTCTTTAAAATGGGGAAATACGGGAAGTTTATGGCTTGTTCTAATTTCCCTGATTGTCGCAATACAAAACCGATTGTGAAAGAAATTGGTGTAACTTGTCCGAAATGTGATAAAGGGCAAATTATTGAACGCCGAAGCAATAAAAAGAAACGTCTTTTCTATGGATGTGGCACATATCCAGAATGCGACTTCGTATCTTGGGATAAACCGATTGGCCGGAAATGTCCGAAATGTGAAGGCATGCTCGTAGAGAAGAAGTTGAAAAAAGGTGTTCAAGTACAATGTATTTCTTGTGATTATGAAGAAGAACAACAAATGTGAGCGTAACTGCTCACATTTTTTTCGGGATAGAAAAGGATAGGTGATAAATATATGACAACACAAGTAGTAAACGTCATTGGCGCAGGTCTTGCAGGAAGTGAAGCAGCTTATCAAATTGCAAAACGTGGTGTCCAAGTAAAATTATATGAAATGAGACCAGTAAGACAAACGCCGGCTCATCACACCGATAAATTTGCTGAGTTAGTATGTAGCAATTCACTTCGTGCAAATACATTAACGAATGCAGTTGGGGTCATTAAAGAAGAAATGCGAAAAATGGACTCTGTTATTATTCGTGCGGCAGATGAATGTTCTGTACCGGCAGGAGGAGCATTGGCTGTAGACCGTCATGAATTCGCAGCAAAAGTAACGGAGTATGTGAAAAATCATCCAAACGTAACTGTGATGAACGAAGAAATGACAGAAATTCCAGAAGGACCAACGGTTATCGCGACAGGTCCACTCACATCTCCAGAACTTTCTGCACAGCTAAAAGAGTTAACGGGTGAAGATTATTTTTATTTCTATGATGCAGCTGCACCAATTGTGGAAAAAGAAAGCATCGATATGAACAAAGTATATTTAAAATCTCGTTATGATAAGGGAGAAGCGGCTTATTTAAACTGTCCAATGACAGAAGAAGAGTTCGACCGTTTTTATGATGCTTTAATTGCTGCAGAGACAGTGCCATTAAAAGAATTTGAGAAAGAAGTATTCTTTGAAGGATGTATGCCTGTAGAAGTAATGGCAAGCCGTGGTAGACAGACATTGCTATTTGGACCGATGAAACCAGTGGGGTTAGAAGATCCAAAAACAGGTAAAACACCATACGCTGTTGTTCAATTACGTCAAGACGATGCAGCAGGAACCTTATACAATATTGTTGGCTTCCAAACACATTTAAAGTGGGGACCTCAAAAAGAAGTATTACAATTAATTCCGGGACTCGAAAATGCAGAAATTGTACGCTATGGTGTCATGCATCGTAATACGTTTATTAATTCACCGAAATTACTTCGTCCAACATACCAATATAAACATCGTGATGATTTATTCTTTGCGGGACAAATGACAGGTGTTGAAGGGTATGTAGAATCTGCAGCCTCAGGATTATTAGCAGGTATTAACGCAGCTCGTCTTGTAAAAGGAGAAGAGCCTGTTGTATTACCTCCTGTAACTGCAATGGGAAGTATGGCGAATTATATTACTGCAACAAACGCGAAAAACTTCCAGCCGATGAATGCAAACTTTGGTTTATTTGCGCCGCTAGAAACGAAAATTAAAAAGAAACAAGAGCGAAATGAAGCATACGCAACACGAGCTTTAGAAACAATTCAAAATTTTGTAAATATTTAGTTAAATTTCTTGCAAAGGCTACTAAGTTGTGATACGATTTAGTAGCCTTTATTGAGGTGAGTTATGTGAATGTGAAGAAATTGTTACAATTATTCGTTGGATATTTACAAATTGAAAGAAATTATTCAAAATATACAATTGCAAGTTATCAAAATGATTTAGAACATTTTGTCCAATTTATGGAACGAGAAGGTATATCCTCTTTTTTAGATGTTACATATGTAGATGTTCGTTTGTATTTAACGACGTTACACGATGAAAAGCTAGCCCGTAAATCTGTCGCAAGGAAAGTATCAAGTTTACGAAGCTTGTATCGTTTTCTGATGCGTGAAGGATATCGAGAAGATAATCCATTTGCACTTGCGTCACTCCCCAAAAAAGAATGGTCAATCCCAAAGTTTTTGTACGTTAAAGAATTGGAGGAATTGTTTGAAGTTTCTGACGTGAAAACACCACTTGGTCAAAGGAATCAAGCTTTATTAGAGCTTATGTATGCAACGGGGGTTCGTGTGAGTGAGTGTGTAAGTTTACAACTTACTGATATTGATTTTTCGGTAGGAACAATTCTAGTGACGGGGAAGGGTAAAAAACAAAGGTACATTCCGTTTGGGAGTTATGCACAAGATGCTTTAATTACTTATATAGAAAACGGGAGAAAACAGTTAGCTAAAAAAACAGAGGAACACTCTCAAATGGTGTTTTTAAATGCAAAGGGTGCGCCATTAACAGACCGAGGTGTGCGTTATATTTTAAATGAGCTCATTAAGAAAGCGTCTCTTACAATGAAAATAAGTCCGCATATGTTACGGCATACATTTGCTACGCATATGTTAAATGAAGGTGCAGATTTACGAACTGTGCAGGAGTTATTAGGCCATGAAAATTTATCAACGACACAAATTTATACACATGTTTCAAAAGAAAGATTACGTTCTGTTTACATGAAGCATCACCCACGGGCATAAATTGCTTTTAAAGCTATAAAAACATATAAAGGAGTTTTTTCTATGGGAAATTTCCATGCTACAACGATATTTGCCATTCACCATAACGGAAATTGCGCTATGGCTGGCGACGGACAGGTGACATTTGGTAATGCTGTTGTGATGAAACATACAGCACGCAAAGTTCGAAAGCTATTTCAAGGGAAGGTGTTAGCTGGGTTTGCAGGTTCCGTTGCAGATGCATTTACTCTTTTTGAAATGTTTGAGGGGAAATTAGAAGAATATAATGGAAACCTACAACGTGCTGCAGTTGAAATGGCGAAACAATGGCGTGGTGATAAAATGCTGCGTCAATTAGAAGCGATGTTAATCGTTATGGATCAAACAACATTACTTCTTGTTTCGGGAACAGGTGAAGTGATTGAGCCGGATGATGGTATTTTAGCAATCGGTTCAGGTGGACATTATGCGCTTGCAGCTGGTCGAGCTTTAAAACAACATGCAAGTGAACATTTAACAGCGAAAGCAATTGCGAAAGCCAGTTTAGAAATTGCTGGTGACATCTGTGTGTATACAAATCACAACATTATTGTGGAAGAATTGTAGAATCGTAAGGGAGGCATTTTATATGCATTTACATTTTACTCCGCGTCAAATTGTAGAAAAATTGGATCAATATATTATTGGGCAAAAAGATGCGAAAAAAGCGGTTGCAGTAGCGCTTAGGAATCGATATCGCCGCAGTAAATTAGCGGAAAATTTACGCGATGAAATTGCTCCGAAGAACATTTTGATGATTGGACCGACAGGAGTCGGAAAGACAGAGGTAGCACGACGAATGGCGAAGCTCGTTGGAGCACCTTTTATTAAGGTTGAAGCAACGAAATTCACAGAGGTGGGATATGTTGGTCGAGATGTAGAATCTATGGTACGAGACCTTGTAGAAACTTCAGTTCGCATTGTAAAAGAAGAAATGGTTGTGAAAGTTAAAGATAAAGCTGAGGAACAAGCAAATCAACGACTTGTTGAAATTCTAGTACCAAGTCCGCAAAAACAATCTGGATTCAAAAATCCGTTAGAAATGTTGTTTGGTGGAAATCAAAATGCGAATCAGACATCTGAAACACAAGATGACGCAGAAATTGAAAATAAGCGCCGAGAAGTTGAAAAGAAACTTGCTTCAGGTTTACTTGAAGAGGAGATTGTATCAATTGAAGTGACGGAACAACAGTCCTCCATGTTTGATATGTTACAAGGAACGGGCATGGAACAAATGGGAATGAATTTTCAAGATGCATTAGGAAGTTTTATGCCGAAAAAAACCAAAAAACGCAAACTTTCTGTAAAAGAAGCAAGAAAAGTCTTGACAAATGAGGAAGCACAGCGCTTAATTGATATGGATGAAGTTACACAAGAGGCTGTTTATCGTGCTGAACAGCTCGGAATTATTTTTATTGATGAAATTGACAAAATTGCTGGTAAGCAGTCGAATAGCGTGGATGTATCACGTGAAGGTGTACAGCGTGATATCTTGCCGATTGTCGAAGGATCGAACGTTGCAACAAAATATGGATCAGTGAAAACAGATTATATTTTATTTATTGCGGCTGGTGCCTTCCATATGTCCAAACCGTCTGATTTGATTCCGGAACTACAAGGAAGATTCCCAATCCGAGTGGAATTAACAAAGTTATCGGTAGATGATTTTGTTAAGATTCTTGTAGAACCTGATAATGCTTTAGTAAAACAATATATAGCATTATTAGCAACTGAAGGTATAGAAATTGAATTTTCTGACGATGCTATTCGTAAGATTGCTGAGATTGCTTATCAAGTTAATCAAGATACGGATAATATTGGAGCGAGAAGGCTTCATACCATTATGGAGAAACTTCTTGAAGATTTATCGTTTGAAGCATCTGAAATTACGTTAGAAAAAATAACGATAACACCTCAATATGTAGAGGAAAAATTAGCAACGATTGCTAAAAATAAAGATGTGAGCCAGTTTATTTTGTAATAGTGTCATCAGGTGACTCGCCCTAGTTTCCAAGTGATGAAAAAATATGTGAGTAACATGTAGGAGGAAGTTTAGAAATGGAATTATTAGCAAAAACGAGAAAATTAAATGCGTTATTACAGAGCGCAGCAGGAAAACCGGTAAACTTTAGAGAAATGTCAGATACAATGTGTGAAGTAATTGAAGCGAACGTATTCGTTGTAAGTCGTCGCGGTAAATTATTAGGATATGCAATTCACCAACAAATCGAGAATGAGCGTATGAAACAAATGCTTGCAGAGCGTCAATTCCCAGAAGAATATACACAAAGCCTATTCAACGTTACAGAAACATCTTCAAACTTAGATGTAAATAGTCAATTTACAGCATTCCCTGTAGAAAACAAAGAGCTATTTGGTCAAGGTTTAACTACAATCGTACCAATCGTTGGTGGTGGTGAGCGTCTAGGTACACTAGTGTTAGCTCGTCTTGGTCAAGAATTCTTAGATGATGATTTAATTCTTGCTGAATACAGCTCAACTGTAGTAGGTATGGAAATCTTACGTGAAAAAGCAGAAGAAATCGAAGAGGAAGCGCGTAGTAAAGCTGTTGTTCAAATGGCGATTAGCTCGTTATCATACAGTGAGTTAGAAGCAATCGAGCACATCTTCGAAGAATTAAACGGAACAGAAGGTTTACTTGTTGCAAGTAAAATTGCTGATCGTGTTGGAATTACTCGTTCTGTAATCGTAAACGCACTTCGTAAATTAGAAAGTGCAGGCGTTATCGAGTCTCGTTCTTTAGGTATGAAAGGAACGTACATTAAAGTATTAAACGACAAGTTTTTACATGAACTTGCTAAATTAAAAACAAACTAATTTTTAAAAAAAGCTCTCCTCACGATGAGGAGAGCTTTTTTGTTTTAGGAGGGGAACTGCCCGTGATAGCCTGATTAGTAAGAATTAATAACCAGTGGTGGATTAAGAGAACTCTACTGATTTGAAACTTCAGTTTATCCCGCATTAAAAGACAGTAAGACCCCCACCTCAAAATTCAGCGAGAGCAAAGAAGTTAGTTTGGGAATAAACTGCCCGTAAAAGCCCGGTTGGTGGGCGCTGATAATCAGTGATGGATGAAGAAAAAAATCACTGATTAAAGTTTCACTTTATGAGACAGGGATGCTTAAGGTAGAAAAAGAGTGATAATATTGGAGTTGGGGTTGAGAACAGGAAAGGTAAAATCATAATCAAAAAGAAAGTTTTACATTGTTCGCATTTTCGACTTGATTGTAATATTTCATTATGATATAGTAAACAGTGGTGTCAGTACAAAGTACACACGTTTACTGATTTAAGTGTTGGTGCTACGTTTGTAGTTTCGCTTAGAGATGAAGTAAACGGAGGATATCAAAAACCATTTAGGAGGAACTAAATTATGTCAGTAATTTCTATGAAGCAATTGCTTGAAGCTGGTGTTCATTTCGGACATCAAACTCGTCGTTGGAACCCAAAAATGAAGCGTTACATTTTCACAGAGCGTAACGGTATCTACATCATCGACTTACAAAAAACTGTGAAAAAAGTTGAAGAAGCTTTCAACGTAATGCGTAACATCGCTGCTGAAGGTGGCGACATTTTATTCGTAGGTACTAAAAAACAAGCACAAGAAGCTATCAAAGAAGAAGCAACTCGTGCAGGTATGTACTTCGTTAACCAACGTTGGTTAGGTGGAACGTTAACAAACTTCCAAACAATCCAAAAACGTATCAAGCGTCTTAAAGACATCGAAAGAATGCAAGAAGATGGTACATTCGATGTACTTCCTAAGAAAGAAGTTGTTCAACTTAAAAAAGAGTTAGAGCGTCTTGAGAAATTCTTAGGCGGTATTAAAGATATGAAAGGTCTTCCAAGTGCATTATTCGTAGTAGACCCTCGTAAAGAGCGTATTGCAGTTGCTGAAGCACGCAAATTACACATTCCAATCATCGGTATCGTTGATACAAACTGTGATCCAGACGAAATCGATCACGTAATTCCAGCAAACGATGATGCAATTCGTGCTGTAAAACTTCTTACATCTAAAATGGCAGACGCGATCCTTGAAGCAAAACAAGGTGAAGAAACTGTTACTGCGTAACAAATTTGGAAAGGTGATAAGGGGTTCGGCCTTTTATCACCTTTTTTAAGGTATAAATACATATTTTAGGAGGATGAAAAGTATGGCAATCACTGCACAAATGGTAAAAGAACTTCGCGAAAAAACTGGCGCAGGTATGATGGACTGCAAAAAAGCTTTAACAGAAACTAACGGCGACATGGAGAAAGCAATTGACTTCTTACGTGAAAAAGGTATTGCGAAAGCTGCTAAAAAAGCAGACCGCATCGCTGCTGAAGGTTTAACTTACATCGAAACACAAGGTAACGAAGCTTTAATCTTAGAATTAAACTCTGAAACTGATTTCGTTGCGAAAAACGAAGGTTTCCAAACATTAATCAAAGAATTAGCTGCTCATTTATTAGCTAACAAACCTGCTAACATTGAAGAAGCTATGGCTCAAACAATTGCAAGCGGCAAAACAGTAGAAGAGCACATCAATGAAGCAATCGCTAAAATTGGTGAAAAACTTACACTTCGTCGTTTCGAAATCGTATCAAAAACTGATGCAGATGCATTCGGTGCTTACCTACACATGGGTGGACGCATTGGTGTATTAACAGTTCTTGAAGGTTCTACAGATGAAGCGGCTGCTAAAGATGTAGCAATGCACATTGCAGCAGTTAACCCTAAATACATCGACCGCGATGCTGTAACAGCTGAAGAAGTTGAGCACGAGCGTCAAGTATTAACACAACAAGCTTTAAACGAAGGCAAGCCTGAAAAAATCGTTGCTAAGATGGTTGAAGGCCGTCTAGGTAAATTCTTTGAAGAGATTTGCTTACTTGACCAAGCATTCGTTAAAAACCCTGATATGAAAGTTCGTCAGTTCGTTGAGTCTAAAGGCGGAACTTTAAAAGGATTCGTTCGCTACGCTGTTGGTGAAGGTATCGAAAAACGCGAAGACAACTTTGCTGAAGAAGTAATGAACCAAGTAAAAGGTAACAACTAATACAGATTAGGGAACACATTGTGTTCCCTTTTTTAAAATAAAGATGTAAGCAATTGGAGGTTCATTATGAGTAAACCGAAATATGATCGTGTCGTTTTAAAACTAAGCGGAGAAGCTTTAGCTGGTGAAAAAGGGTTTGGAATTAATCCATCTGTTATTAAATCAGTTGCAGAACAAGTGAAAGAAATTGCAGAACTTGATGTAGAGGTTGCTGTTGTTGTTGGTGGTGGTAACATTTGGCGTGGGAAAATCGGTAGCGAAATGGGCATGGATCGTGCGGGCGCAGATTACATGGGCATGTTAGCAACAGTTATGAACTCATTGGCTCTTCAAGATAGCTTGGAGAACATTGGAATTCAAACGCGTGTTCAAACTTCTATTGAAATGCGTCAAGTGGCAGAACCTTACATTCGTCGTAAAGCAATTCGTCACTTAGAGAAGAAACGTGTTGTTATTTTCGCAGCAGGTACAGGTAACCCATACTTCTCTACGGATACAACTGCAGCATTACGTGCAGCAGAAATCGAAGCTGATGTTATTTTAATGGCGAAAAACAATGTAGATGGTGTGTATAGTGCAGATCCATCTGTTGATGAAACAGCTACGAAATATGAATCACTTACATACTTAGATGTATTAAAAGAAGGTTTAGGTGTAATGGATTCTACCGCTTCTTCTTTATGTATGGACAATGATATTCCATTAATTGTATTCTCAGTTATGGAAAAAGGTAATATTAAACGTGCCGTTTTAGGCGAAAATATTGGAACAATTGTAAGGGGGAAATAAATATGGGACAACAAGTTTTACAAGCTGCAAATGAAAAAATGGAAAAAGCAGTTGCTGCTTATTCTCGCGAATTAGCTTCAGTTCGTGCTGGCCGTGCAAGCGCGTCTGCTTTAGATAAGGTACAAGTTGATTATTATGGTGCACCAACACCTGTTGTGCAATTAGCGAACATTACAGTTCCTGAAGCACGTTTACTTGTAATTCAACCTTATGATAAAACGTCTATCGGCGATATTGAAAAGGCGATTTTAAAAGCAGATTTAGGTTTAAACCCTTCTAACGACGGATCAGTAATTCGTATTGCATTTCCTGCGTTAACAGAAGAACGTCGTAAAGACCTAGTAAAAACAGTTAAAAAATATGCTGAAGAAGCAAAAGTTGCTGTTCGTAATGTACGCCGTGACGCTAACGATGATCTTAAAAAACTAGAAAAAGCTGGCGAGATTACAGAAGATGACTTAAGAGGATATACTGAAGATATCCAAAAAGAAACAGATAAATATATTGCAAAAGTTGACGAAATCGCAAAAAACAAAGAAAAAGAAATCATGGAAGTGTAATAGCGATATCTTCGCAAATATGACCCTCTTCTTAAGGGGGTCTTTTTACACTTTTAGGCATACGTCTGCTTGTTGGAGGGTATGAATGATGTTTAAAAAGTTTCCTTTTTTTAAAGGTAAAAAGGTCGCATCGTTTGATCATCTCATTGAAGAAGTGAAAAAAGGATATATACCAGAGCACATTGCAATCATTATGGATGGTAATGGAAGATGGGCAAAGAGAAGAGCAATGCCTCGTATTGCTGGACATCATGAAGGAATGCAAGTAGTAAAAAAAATTACGAAATTTGCTAGTAAACTTGATGTAAAAGTGCTGACTCTTTATGCTTTTTCTACTGAGAACTGGAAAAGACCAAAAAAGGAAGTTGATTATTTAATGAAGCTTCCAGAAGAATTTTTAGGTACATTTTTACCAGAATTGATTGAAGAAAATGTACAAGTTCGAATAATTGGACAAAAAGATCGTCTGCCTACGCATACGCGCAGAGCGATGGAGAAAGCCATGGAAGATACAAAAGAGAACACGGGATTAATTCTCAATTTTGCGTTAAACTATGGAAGTCGCGATGAAATCGTTTCTGCTGTGCAACATATGATGAAAGACAGCGAAAAAGGAAAAGTTCGTTCAGAAGATATAAATGAAGAAATGATTTCTTCATATTTAATGACAAGTTCTTTACCTGACCCAGACTTGCTTATTCGTACAAGTGGGGAATTGCGTATTAGTAATTTCATGCTATGGCAAATTGCGTATTCGGAGCTTTGGTTTACAGATGTGTATTGGCCGGATTTTACAGAGGAACATTTGCTAAATGCGATTACAGACTTTCAACATAGAGGGCGCAGATTCGGAGGCGTGTAGAAAGAGAGGGTTTGGTAGTGAAACAGAGAATTATTACTGGAGTGATTGCTGCCGCGCTATTCATCCCCATCGTATTTTACGGTGGCGTGCCTTTTACAGTTTTAGTGTATGCACTTGCTTCTATAGGGTTATATGAATTAGTTCGTATGACCAAGCTTACACTTATTTCGGTACCAACGTTTTTATCTGCATTATTATTATGGATTATTTTAGTTCCAAGTAATGCACTAGGCATTTTTAATTGGATTGGATTAGATAAATTAGAAATCACGTTTTTGATTGTTTTATTACTTTTATCATATACAGTCCTTTCGAAGAATACATTTACTTTTGACAATGCTTCATTTTTATTTATGGCAACAACGTATGTTGCAATGGGGTTCTTGTATTTAAATGAAACGAGAATAGCAGGAATCCATTATGTGTTTTATGCATTGTTTGTCATTTGGGCAACTGATTCAGGTGCATATTTCATAGGAAAAGCAATTGGAAAAAGAAAATTGTGGCCAGAGATTAGTCCGAATAAAACGATAGAAGGTTCATTAGGTGGTATTGTTTGTGGGATTGTCGTTGCTTTTGTATACAATATGTTTTTTACAGTTCAAGGAAACATCGGAATGTTAATTGTTGTTACAATCGCAATCTCCATTTTTGGACAAATTGGTGATTTAGTACAATCTGCATTTAAACGCCATTACGGTGTGAAAGATTCAGGTACAATCTTACCTGGACATGGTGGGATATTAGATCGAACAGATAGTTGGTTGTTCGTATTACCGATTTTACATTTCTTACATTTCATTTCATAATAAAACGAGGGGTTGGAGTTATGAAAAACATTAGTTTATTAGGTGCAAGTGGATCAATTGGAACGCAAACTTTAGATGTATTGCGCTCGCACCCAGACCAATTCCGTCTCGTTGCTTTTTCTGTAGGGAAAAATATTGACTATGCAGTAAAAGTCATTCAAGAATTTTCTCCTCAGCTTGTTTCTGTACAAAGGGAAGAAGATGTTGTAAGATTACAATCCGTTTCTGGAAATACAAAAGTCGTATACGGTAAAGATGGACTATTAGAGGTAGCTCTTCACCCAGATGCAGAAGTTGTAATCACTGCTGTTGTAGGTAGTGTAGGATTGTTACCTACACTTCGTGCGATTGAGGCGAAAAAGACAATTGGAATCGCAAATAAAGAAACATTAGTAACTGCAGGACATATTATTATGGAAGCTGCGCGCAAACATAATGTGTCGTTACTTCCAGTAGATAGTGAGCATTCGGCTATTTTTCAATGTTTGAATGGAGAAAATGAAAGACGCATCTCTCGCTTAGTTATCACTGCTTCGGGCGGGAGTTTTCGTGATAAAACGAGAGATGAATTGTATCATGTGACAGTAGAGGATGCGCTTCGTCATCCAAACTGGTCAATGGGTTCGAAAATTACAATTGATTCTGCTACAATGATGAATAAGGGGCTGGAAGTGATTGAAGCACATTGGCTTTTCGGCATACCTTATGAGCAAATCGATGTTGTTTTACATAAAGAAAGCATTATTCATTCTATGGTTGAATTTGAAGATCGTAGTGTAATGGCTCAGCTAGGCTCACCAGATATGCGTGTCCCAATTCAATATGCACTTACATACCCTGACAGATTACCGCTTTTAGATACAAAACAGTTAAATTTGTGGGAAATCGGAACACTGCATTTTGAAAAAATGGATCAGGAACGTTTTCGTTGCCTACGGTTTGCGTATGAAGCTGGAAAAACGGGTGGAAGCATGCCAGCTGTAATGAATGCGGCGAATGAAGTAGCTGTAGCAGCCTTTTTACAAAAGAAAATTGGTTTCTTAACAGTAGAAGATCTCATTGAAAAAGCAATGCACCATCACAATGTCATTGCGCGTCCGAGCTTAGAGGAAATTCAGGAAATTGATGCAGCCACAAGACGATTTGTGATGGAACAAATTTAGCAAAGGTGGTTATGGAATTGAATACAGCGATTGCCTTTATATTAATTTTCGGTGCACTCGTATTTTTCCATGAGCTAGGGCATCTATATTTCGCAAAAAGAGCAGGTATTTTATGCCGCGAATTTGCAATTGGTTTTGGACCAAAAATATTTTCATTTGAAAAGAATGAAACTGTTTATACAATTAGGCTATTGCCCCTTGGAGGCTATGTTAGAATGGCTGGCGAGGATGCCGAAACGGTTGAATTAAAACCGGGGAAAAAAGTTGGACTTGTGTTAAATGAAAAAGAAGAGGTTATAAAATTAGTTTTAGACGGGCGTGAAAAGTATCCAAACGTTCGCGTGATTGAAGTAGAACAAGCTGATTTAGAACATAATCTCACGATTTCTGGTTACGAAGAATACGAGGAAGAATTACAAACATTCCGTGTAAACGAAAAAGCTCGTATTGTTTCAGCAGGAGAAGAAATACAAATTGCTCCGTTTAACAGACAATTTGGTTCTAAAACATTAGGACAGCGAGCGTTAACAATTTTTGCAGGTCCTGCTATGAACTTCATTCTTGCATTTGTTATTTTTGTGATCATTGGATTGGTACAAGGTATTCCTGTGGATAAACCAATGATTGGGAAAGTAATGAAGGATAGTGTGGCAGAACAAGCAGGTTTGAAACAAGATGATACGATTCAAGCAATTGATGGGAAAGACACGAATACATGGAAAGATGTTGTAACGATTGTACGTGAAAACCCCAATAAAGAAATCACGCTTCATGTAAAACGTGACAGCGAACGATTTAATGTGAAAGTAACGCCATCAGCTGATACAGAAGGTAAAGAAAAGGTTGGTAAAATTGGGGTATATTATCCGGTAGAGAAATCTATTTTTGGTTCTCTTAAATCAGGTTTTGAGCAGACGTATACATGGACAAAATTAATTTTTGATTCCCTAGTAAAATTAGTAACGGGTCAGTTTTCTATTAATGATTTATCAGGTCCGGTAGGGATTTATAATTTAACAGACCAAGTAGTAGATTATGGTATCATTCGTGTTCTTAGCTTGGCAGCTGTTTTAAGTATAAACCTTGGTTTATTTAACTTATTACCGGTTCCAGCTCTTGATGGGGGACGCTTGTTCTTCTTCTTAATTGAAGCTTTACGTGGGAAACCAATTGATCGTCAAAAAGAAGGAATGGTTCACTTTATTGGCTTTGCGTTATTAATGTTACTTATGTTAGTTGTAACTTGGAATGACATCCGGAAGTTTTTCTTGTAAAATAAAGTGAAACTTGTAGTAAGTGTAAATGTCTCAATGTTTTTTTGACAGTGAATGAAATGAATAGAGCTCTAAAAGTTAATCCCTCACCTAATTTGAGGTGGGGGGTTTTACTGCGTATTAGAGTAAAATAAAGAGGTGCGAATAGATGAAACAAAGTATGGTATTTAGTCCTACATTACGTGAAGTGCCAGCAGATGCTGAGATTAAAAGTCATCAATTGCTACTTCGTGCAGGGTTTATGCGTCAAAATGCTTCTGGTATTTATAGCTTTTTACCATTTGGGTTAAAAGTATTGCATAAAGTGGAGCGTATCGTTCGAGAAGAAATGGAACGAGCAGGGGCTGTCGAATTATTAATGCCAGCATTACAAGCTGCTGAATTATGGCAAGAATCAGGTCGTTGGTACTCTTACGGTTCTGAGTTAATGCGTATGAAAGATCGTAATGATCGTGAGTTTGCACTAGGAGCAACGCATGAAGAAGTTATTACCGATCTTGTACGTGATGAGATTAAATCTTATAAAAAATTACCTTTAACATTATACCAGATTCAAACAAAATTCCGTGATGAGCAAAGACCACGTTTTGGTTTATTACGCGGAAGAGAGTTTCTAATGAAAGATGCATATTCTTTCCATGCAACACAAGAAAGTTTAGATGAAGTTTATAGCCGTTTATATCAAGCATATTCTAATATTTTTGCTCGTTGTGGTTTGAATTTCCGTGCGGTTATTGCTGATTCTGGAGCAATGGGCGGGAAAGATACACACGAATTTATGGCATTATCTGATGTAGGAGAAGATACAATTGCGTATTCTGATACATCTGATTATGCAGCAAATATCGAAATGGCGCCTGTTGTTGCTTCTTATACAAAGAGTGATGAAACTGAAAAGGTACTTGAAAAGGTAGCAACACCAGATCAAAAAGCAATTGAAGAAGTATCTGCATTCTTAAATATTGAAGCATCAAATTGCATCAAATCTATGGTCTTTAAAGTCGATGAAAAGTTTGTTGTTGTACTTGTTCGTGGCGATCATGAAGTAAATGATGTAAAAGTGAAGAACGTATATGGTGCTTCCGTTGTTGAACTTGCTTCACATGAAGAGATAAGGGAACTATTAAATTGTGAAGTTGGTTCTTTAGGACCGATTGGTGTAACAGGTGATATTGAAGTAATCGCTGACCATGCTGTAGCAGCAATTGTCAATGGTTGCTGTGGTGCAAACGAAGAAGGATTCCATTATGTAAATGTAAATCCAGAGCGTGACTTCAAAGTGAGTCAATATACAGATTTACGTTTCATTCAAGAAGGAGATCAATCTCCAGATGGAAATGGGACAATTCGTTTTGCACGTGGAATTGAAGTAGGACATGTATTTAAATTAGGTACACGTTATAGCGAGGCAATGAATGCTACATTCTTAGATGAGAATGGAAAAACGAAGCCGCTTATCATGGGTTGTTACGGTATTGGGGTATCTCGTACAGTAGCAGCAATCGCTGAGCAGTTTAATGATGAAAATGGTTTAGTTTGGCCGAAAGCTGTAGCTCCATTCCATGTACATGTGATTCCAGTAAATATGAAGTCTGATGCACAGCGAGAAGTGGGTGAAACAATCTACAGTTCATTACAAGAACAAGGATATGAAGTACTGTTAGATGATCGTACGGAGCGTGCAGGTGTTAAATTTGCTGATGCAGACTTATTTGGTTTACCAGTTCGAGTTACAGTTGGTAAAAAAGCTGATGAAGGTATTGTAGAAGTGAAAGTACGTGCTACAAATGAATCTGCAGAAGTGAAAGTTGAAGAACTTCACACATATATCGCTAATATTTTAAGATAAGAAGAGGTACCTCATTGTGAGGTACCTTCTCTTTCTTTGTAGAGTAATCTTTGTAAGTGAAGAAGGAAGAAATCTTTCTTTGCTGAACGTTTCATTTTATAATAGCAGATGGAAGGAGGGTGCGTATGTCGTTAACAAACGAACAACAAGAGCGTTTTCAAATTTTGCTCCAGCAGTTGCAAATGCCTAAAGACCTTATCAATCAATATTTACAAGGTGGTGGCATACAAAGGCTAGTTGTCGATAAAGCAAATAAAAGTTGGCATTTTGATTTGCAAGTGCCACGTATTTTGCCGACAGAATTATACGAATTGTTAGAAACGAAGATAAAGCAGTCATTTTCACATATTGCAAAAACGTCATTTGCACTAGAAACAGAGAATAAACAATTTACAGAGGAAGAGGTTAGGGCATATTGGCCTCTTTGTACAGATCGAATCACATTCTCTCCTATGTTTGCTTATTTACAAACGCAGCTTCCACATGTGAATGGAGTGAAGTTGGTACTAGATGTGAATAATGAGCTAGAATCTACTGCGTTAAAGAAAAACCTTGTGAAGCCGGTAGGAGATCAATATGAGGTCTTTGGATTCCCACGTTTTCAGCTCGACACAAATATAAAACAAAATGATGAAGAGGTTCAAAAGTTTCGTGAACAAACGCAGCAAGAGGACCGTCAGCGTGTTATACAAGCTATGGAAGAGATGGCTAAGAAGCAAGCTGAAGAAAGCGATATTGTACATGAAGGGCCAGTTGTACTTGGGTATCTTATTAAGCCTGATGAAGAAATCACACCGATGCGTGAAATCCAAGATGAAGAAAGACGAAAAACCGTTCAAGGTTACGTCTTCCATGTGGAAACGAAAGAGCTTCGTAGTGGACGTACGTTATTAACTTTAAAAATAACTGACTATACGGATTCCATTATGATTAAGATGTTCTCGCGTGATAAAGAGGATCTTCCGCTTCTACAATCATTGAAAAAAGGAATGTGGGTAAAAGCGCGAGGATCGGTTCAAAATGATACGTTTGTCCGTGATTTAGTCATGATTGCGAATGATATTAACGAAATTACAGGACCTTCTCGTAAAGATAAAGCACCTGAAGGAGAAAAACGAGTAGAGCTACATTTGCATACACCAATGAGTCAAATGGATGCTGTTACCGGAGTATCTAAGCTCGTCGCGCAAGCTGGAAAATGGGGGCATGAAGCGATTGCTGTTACAGACCATGCAGTTGCACAGTCTTTCCCAGAAGCGTATTCAGCTGGTAAAAGAGCAGGTGTGAAAGTCATTTATGGTGTAGAAGCCAATTTAGTGAATGACGGTGTTCCCATTGCCTATAATGAGGATCATCGATTACTTGCAGATGAAACATACGTTGTTTTCGACGTTGAAACGACAGGGTTATCAGCTGTGTATGATACGGTTATCGAATTAGCAGCTGTAAAAGTAAAAGGCGGCGAAATTATCGATCGCTTTGAATCTTTTGCCAATCCGCATCAACCATTATCAGCAACAATTATTGAATTGACAGGTATAACTGATGATATGTTGACGGATGCACCAGAAGTAGGAGAAGTATTTAAAAAGTTCGAATCATGGATGGGTGACCATACACTTGTTGCCCATAACGCAAGCTTTGACATGGGATTCTTAAATGTTGGATTTAAGAAATGCGGATTAGACAAGCCGAAAAATCCAGTTATCGATACATTGGAGTTAGCTAGGTTTTTATTCCCAGAGATGAAGAACCACCGCTTAAATACGATGTGTAAAAAGCTCGATATTGAATTAACACAACATCACCGTGCAATTTATGATACAGAAGCAACGGGATATTTACTAGTGAAAATGTTAAAAGATGTAATTGAAAAAGGTTTTGAATATCATGATCAATTAAATGACAGCATGGGGCAAGGAGATGCGTATAAACGTGGACGTCCAAGTCATATGACACTACTTGCAACATCAGATGTTGGTTTGAAAAATTTATATAAGCTTGTTTCATATTCTCATTTGAATTACTTTTACCGCGTACCACGGGTACCACGTTCTTTATTAAAAAAATATCGCGAAGGTATATTAGTTGGTACTGCTTGTGATAAGGGTGAAGTATTTGAAGCGATGATGCAAAAGGCTCCTGAAGAGGTAGAAGAGATTGCGCAGTTCTATGACTACATTGAGGTTATGCCTCCGGAAGTGTTGCGTCATTTAGTAGAACGTGAACTCGTTCGAGATGAAGGACAGTTAAAAACAATTATTTCTAACTTAGTAAAACTAGGTGAAACGTTAGATAAACCTGTTGTTGCTACAGGAAATGTACATTATCTTGATCCAGAAGATGCAATGTATCGTAAAATTTTAGTAAGTTCACAAGGCGGGGCAAATCCATTAAATCGTCATTCATTGCCGCCTGTATATTTCCGTACAACAGATGAAATGTTAGATTGCTTCTCGTTCTTAGGAGAAGAAAAGGCGAAGGAAATTGTTGTGACAAATACACAAAAGGTTGCATCGTTAATTGGTGACGTTCATCCAGTAAAAGATGACTTATATACACCGAAAATTGAAGGTGCAGACGATGAAACACGTGATATGAGTTATAAAATGGCGCGTAGCATTTATGGAGAAGAACTACCAGAAATCGTAGAAGCTCGTCTTGAAAAAGAATTAAAAAGTATTATTGGACACGGATTTGCGGTTATTTATTTGATTTCGCATAAGCTTGTAAAAAAATCACTTGTAGACGGATACTTAGTAGGTTCGCGTGGGTCGGTAGGATCATCATTTGTTGCGACAATGATGGAGATTACTGAAGTAAACCCATTACCACCGCATTATGTATGTCCGAAGTGTAAGCAGTCAGAATTCTTTAATGATGGTTCTGTAGGTTCTGGTTTTGATTTACCGGATAAAAATTGTCCAACATGTAACATTCCATATGTAAAAGATGGACATGATATTCCTTTTGAAACGTTCCTTGGATTTAAAGGAGATAAGGTGCCTGATATCGATTTGAACTTCTCCGGAGAATACCAACCACGTGCCCATAACTATACGAAGGTGCTGTTTGGTGAGGATTATGTATATCGTGCTGGAACAATTGGTACAGTTGCAGAGAAAACGGCTTACGGTTATGTAAAAGGTTATGCCAATGATCATAACTTAACAATTCGAAATGCTGAGATTGATCGTCTTGTTTCTGGGTGTACAGGGGTAAAACGTACAACTGGACAGCATCCAGGTGGTATTATCGTTGTACCGGATTACATGGACATTTTTGACTTTTCACCAATTCAGTTTCCTGCTGATTCAATAGGAGCGGAGTGGAGAACAACACACTTTGACTTCCATTCGATTCATGATAATTTATTGAAACTTGATATACTAGGGCACGATGATCCGACTGTAATTCGTATGCTTCAAGATTTAAGTGGTGTAGATCCGAAAACAATACCAACAGATGATCCGGAAGTTATGAAAATCTTCTCTGGTCCAGAATCTTTAGGTGTAACAGAAGAACAAATTAATTGTAAAACAGGTACACTTGGTATACCGGAGTTTGGTACAAAATTCGTAAGACAGATGTTAGAAGAAACAAAGCCAACGACATTCTCAGAGCTTGTCCAAATTTCTGGACTATCGCACGGGACAGACGTATGGCTTGGTAATGCTAATGAATTGATCTATAACGGCACATGTACACTGAGTGAAGTTATCGGTTGTCGTGATGATATTATGGTCTATCTAATTTATCAAGGATTGGATCCATCTTTAGCGTTTAAAATTATGGAATCCGTGCGTAAAGGTAAAGGTGTACCAGAAGAGTGGGAAGAGGAAATGCGTAATAACAATGTACCGGGTTGGTATATTGATTCTTGTAAAAAGATTAAGTACATGTTCCCTAAGGCCCATGCGGCTGCGTATGTACTTATGGCTGTAAGAATCGCTTACTTTAAAGTGCATTTTGCACTCTTGTTCTATGCAGCATACTTTACAGTACGTGCAGATGACTTCGATGTAGATGCAATGGTAAAAGGGTCAGCTTCAATCCGCGCGAGAATTGATGAAATTGCGCAAAAAGGATTAGATGCTTCTCCTAAAGAGAAGAGTTTATTAACAGTATTAGAAATGACACTTGAAATGTGCGAACGTGGCTATTCATTCCAAAAGGTTGATTTATATCGTTCACATGCAACGGACTTTATTATTGATGGAGATACGTTAATTCCTCCATTTAATGCAATACCTGGTCTTGGTACAAATGCTGCTATAAGTATTGTGGAAGCGCGTGAAAACGGTGAATTTTTATCAAAAGAGGACTTGCAGCAGCGTAGTAAGATTTCGAAAACAATTATTGAGTATTTAGATAGTCAAGGCTGTTTAGGTGATCTGCCAGATCAAAACCAATTATCACTGTTCTAATAGGTAGGAAAAGTCTTTGCAAATCAGTATTTGCTATGTTATACTATTAACCGAGATAACCATGTCATGTATATTTTGCGAAAAAAAAGAGTGGGGAAACCCACTCTTTCGTGTTACTATCTATGTTTTATCATGCATATAGGTGAGACATTTCTGTCGTATATACATATTTTGTTACAAGTTTTACTTCTTAAATTTGGTAATACTAAGACAGATATTCCCTGCTAAGCGGCAGGGGCTTTTGTTAGCTAACGAGAAAGAATAAGATAGACCGTTTTAAATGAGGCGGAGTTTTTTCTTTCAAATGGTACATGGCGGCAGGAAGGAGGCTGTTTATGGATAAGAAAGTCACAGAAGTTGTTGAAGCACTTGCACAGCCGATTGTTGAAGAGTTAAATCTTGAACTTGTAGATGTAGAATATGTGAAAGAAGGAAAAGACTGGTTCCTACGCGTATTTATCGATTCTGAAACAGGAGTAGACATTGAAGAATGCGGTGCGGTAAGTGAGCGTTTAAGTGAAGCTTTAGATAAAGAGGACCCAATTCCTCATCTTTACTTTTTGGATGTATCATCTCCTGGAGCAGAACGCCCATTAAAGAAAGAAAAAGACTTCCAGCAAGCGGTAGGAAGACAAGTGGCAATTAAAACATATGAGCCGATTGATGGTGAAAAGATGTTTGAAGGAAAGCTACTGTCCTATGATGGTACAACAATTACACTATTATTAACAATTAAAACACGTAAAAAAGAAATCCAAATTCCAATGGATAAAGTTGCGAATGCGCGACTTGCTGTTACGTTTTAGTAAGAAGGGGGATCTTCATGAGCACTGAGTTGTTAGATGCTTTGCTCGTATTAGAATCAGAAAAAGGTATTAGCAAAGATATTATTATTGATGCAATTGAGGCAGCTTTAATCTCTGCTTATAAACGCAATTTTAACCAAGCACAAAACGTACGTGTTAGCTTTAACCCAGAAGTGGGAACAATTCAAGTTTTAGCACGTAAAGACGTTGTAGATAATGTGTTTGATCCACGTCTTGAAATTTCTGTAGAAGAAGCAAGACATATCAATCCGAACTATCAAGATGGTGATGTATTAGAGATTGAAGTAACACCAAAAGATTTCGGACGTATTGCAGCGCAAACTGCAAAACAAGTTGTGACACAACGTGTACGTGAGGCAGAACGCGGTGTCATTTATTCAGAATTTAGTGACCGCGAAGAAGATATCATGGTTGGTATTGTGCAACGTCAAGATGCTCGTTTTATTTATGTAAGCTTAGGGAAAGTAGAAGCTTTACTACCAGTAAGTGAGCAAATGCCGAATGAACAATATAAACCACATGATCGAATTCGTGTGTTCATTACAAAAGTAGAAAAAACGACAAAAGGACCACAAATTTACGTATCACGTACACATCCAGGTCTTTTAAAACGTTTATTCGAAATTGAAGTGCCAGAAATTTATGATGGAACTGTAGAAATTCGTTCTGTAGCACGTGAAGCAGGCGACCGTTCTAAAATTTCTGTATATGCAGAGAATATCGATGTTGATCCAGTAGGTTCTTGCGTAGGTCCAAAAGGACAACGTGTACAACGCATTGTTGATGAACTAAAAGGTGAAAAGATTGATATTGTTCGCTGGTCAAATGATCCAGTTGAATATGTAGCAAATGCTTTAAGCCCATCACAAGTTGTAAAAGTACTTGTGAATGAAGAGGAAAAAGCAACAACTGTTGTTGTTCCAGATCATCAGCTTTCATTAGCAATTGGTAAACGCGGGCAAAATGCACGTCTTGCAGCGAAATTAACTGGTTGGAAAATTGATATTAAAAGCGAGTCTGATGCGAAGCAACTTGGCATTGTAACAGAAGAATACAACATGATCGCATTCGATTCAGTTGAAGACGAAATCGAATAGAGGTGATGATCGTGAGCAATCGAAAAGTTCCGTTACGAAAATGTATTGCAACACAAGAAATGAAATCAAAGCGCGAGCTCGTTCGCATTGTTCGTTCCAAAGAGGGCGAAGTGTCCATTGATTTAACTGGAAAGAAATCAGGACGTGGTGCATACTTGTCAAAAGACAAAGAGTGCATTATCCAAGCGCAGAAAAAAAACATTTTGGAACATCATCTAAAAGCGAAAATCGACAGTTCCCTTTATGAAGAGCTTCTCGAGCTTGTTGAGAAGGAGTCGAAATAAGTGTCCGATTGGAAATCGTTTTTAGGACTAGCAAACCGTGCTCGAAAAATAATTTCGGGTGAAGAACTCGTTTTAAAAGAAGTACGAAGTGGCAAAGCAAAGCTTGTATTGCTTTCTGAAGATGCGTCAGCGAACACTACAAAGCGCATCATAGATAAAACCACGTACTATAACATACCAATGAGAAAAGTCGAAAATCGACAACAATTAGGGCATGCGATTGGGAGAGACGAGCGAGTCGTTGTAGCTGTGTTAGATGAGGGCTTTGCGAAAAAGCTGCGTAGCATGCTCGATACAACTTACCGGGGGTGAAGGTATGAGTAAAATTCGAGTGTATGAATATGCAAAGAAACACAATATCTCAAGTAAAGATATTATTACAAAACTAAAAGAAATGAATATCGAGGTTTCGAATCATATGACAATGTTAGACGATGAAGTAGTAAACAAATTAGATAATAAGTACAATACTGGAGCAGAAAAACCTTCTGTTGCAGATGAGTTTGAAGTAGAAGAAAAAGTTGTTCGTAGTAAAAAGAACAGCAATAAGAAAAAGAAGAAAGGCAAAGGAAATGAAGACAAACGTCAAGAAAACTTTGCTGGAAGACAACAAACGCAAGTTGTAGAAACACCAGATAAAATTACTTTCTCTGGATCACTTACTGTAAGTGAACTTGCAAAGAAATTAAACAAAGAGCCATCTGAGCTTATTAAAAAGCTCTTCATGTTAGGTATTATGGCGACGATTAACCAAGATTTAGATAAAGATACAATTGAGTTAATCGCTAGTGATTACGGTATTGAAGTAGAGGAAGAAGTAATTGTAAGTGAAACTGAGTTTGAAACATTCATTGATGAACAAGACGATGAAGAAAATTTAAAAGAGCGTCCAGCCGTTGTTACAATTATGGGACACGTTGACCATGGTAAAACAACATTACTTGATTCTATCCGTAATTCAAAAGTAACTGCTGGCGAAGCGGGTGGAATTACTCAGCATATTGGTGCATACCAAGTTGAAGTAAATGACAAGAAAATTACGTTCTTAGATACACCGGGTCACGCGGCGTTTACAACGATGCGCGCACGTGGTGCACAAGTAACAGATATTACAATCCTTGTTGTAGCAGCTGATGACGGTGTTATGCCACAAACAGTTGAAGCAATTAACCATGCAAAAGCAGCTGGAGTACCAATTATTGTTGCTGTGAATAAAATGGATAAACCAGCAGCGAATCCAGACCGTGTAATGCAAGAATTAACAGAGTATGAATTAGTTCCAGAAGCTTGGGGCGGAGATACAATTTTCGTGCCAATTTCTGCAATTCAAGGTGAAGGAATTGACAACTTGCTAGAAATGATCCTACTTGTAAGTGAAGTAGAAGAATATAAAGCAAATCCAAACCGTTATGCAACTGGTACTGTAATTGAAGCACAGCTTGATAAAGGTAAAGGAACAATCGCAACATTACTTGTACAAAATGGTACACTTCGAGTGGGAGATCCAATTGTTGTTGGGACGTCATTTGGACGTGTTCGTGCGATGGTAAGTGACATCGGACGTCGTGTGAAAGTTGCTGGTCCATCTACTCCTGTTGAAATTACAGGTTTAAATGAAGTACCACAAGCTGGAGATCGTTTCATGGCATTTGCTGATGAGAAGAAGGCACGTCAAATTGGTGAATCACGTGCACAACAAGCATTGCTTGCACAGCGCGGTGAGAAATCTAAATTAAGCCTTGAAGATTTATTCCAACAAATCCAAGAAGGCGAAATGAAAGAAATTAACCTAATTGTGAAAGCAGACGTACAAGGTTCTGTAGAAGCAATGGCAGCATCACTTCGTAAAATTGATGTTGAAGGTGTAAAAGTGAAAATTATTCATACAGGCGTAGGTGCGATTACAGAGTCTGATATTATTTTAGCTTCTGCATCTAATGCGATTGTAATCGGATTTAACGTACGTCCTGATGTAAACGCGAAACGTACAGCTGAGCTAGAAAATGTTGATATTCGTCTGCACCGTATTATTTACAAAGTAATCGAAGAGATTGAAGCAGCAATGCAAGGTATGCTTGATCCTGAATTCGAAGAAAAAGTAATTGGCCAAGCGGAAGTTCGTCAAACATTCAAAGTAACAAAAGTTGGAACAATTGCAGGATGTTACGTAACAGACGGTAAAATCACGCGTGATAGCGGTGTTCGTATTATCCGTGACGGTGTAGTAATTTACGAAGGACAACTTGATACGCTAAAACGTTTCAAAGACGACGTAAAAGAAGTTGCACAAAACTACGAGTGTGGTATTACAATTGAGAAATACAACGATCTTAAAGAAGGGGACATCATTGAGGCGTACATTATGGAAGAAGTGAAGCGATGATTATCGCTTCACTCTCATTCGAGTGTATGATTTATGATGTGCATTCTTTAAAAGAGAAACGAGCAATTTTACAGCGTGTGCTAACTCGTGTGAAACAGAGATACAATGTAGCGGTTTCTGAAATAGGACACCAAGATGTATGGCAACGTACAGAAATTGCGATTGTTTCCGTATCCTCAAATCGTGTTGTCTGCGAAAAAGAAATGAATCGTGTACTTACGTATATCGATTCATTTCCTGAAATTGAACGCACGATAACACAATTGGAATGGTATTGAATGAGGTGAATAGTTATGAAATTACGTGCGAACCGTGTGGGTGAGCAAATGAAAAAAGAATTAGGCGACATCATTAGTCGTAAAATTAAAGACCCACGTGTTGGATTTGTTACAGTAACAGATGTACAAGTGAGCGGAGATTTACAAATTGCCAAAGTATATATTTCTGTTTTAGGAGACGAAGAACAGAAAGAAAATACATTAAAAGGCTTAGCGAAGGCAAAAGGCTTTATTCGTTCAGAAATTGGCCAACGTATTCGTCTTCGTAAAACACCGGAAATTTCTTTTGAATTTGATGAATCCATTGGATATGGTCATCGAATTGATACACTTTTACATGAAATTAATAAAGACGGTAAACGTGAAGAATAATGGATAGACATTTGTCTATCCATTTTTTCAATGGAAAGTAAGTTTTGCATACAAGTGTGTGTTTAAAAAGAATGATAAAGAAATGCAATAGCTATCTTTACCGGGCTTTTTGAACGTTTTCTACAAAAGTATAACAATGAGGTGAACATATGGAAGGTGTAGTACTATTACATAAACCAAAAGGGATGACATCGCACGATTGTGTATTTAAGTTAAGAAAGATATTGCGTGAAAAGAGAATTGGTCATACAGGAACATTAGACCCAGATGTGACAGGCGTATTACCGATTTGTATAGGACGTGCAACAAAAATTGCGCAGTTTTTAACGAGTGAAACGAAAACATATGAAGGTGAAGTTACACTAGGGTTTTCGACAACGACTGAAGATGCTTCTGGTGAGGTAGTGGAAAAACAAGATGTAAATCGCATCATTACACGTGCGGAAGTGGAAGATGTACTAGCAGAATTAACAGGTACAATCGAGCAAGTACCTCCCATGTATTCAGCTGTAAAAGTAAATGGAAAGAAACTGTATGAATATGCAAGAGCCGGACAAGAAGTGGAACGTCCAGTTCGTACGATAACCATTCATGAATTCGTGTTACTTGATGATCGTGAAGTATTTGAAGGGGAAAACATTTCATTCCGCTTCCGTGTTACATGTAGCAAAGGAACATATGTGAGAACATTAGCGGTTATGATTGGTGAAAAATTAGGATTCCCAGCACATATGTCACATCTTGTGCGCACAGCTTCAGGAGAATTTTTGCTAGAAGATTGCATATCATTTGAAGAAATTGAAGAAAACATGCAAAATGGAACGGTAGAGTCTATTTTCATCTCAATTGATGAAGCGTTAAGTAAGTTTCCAAAAATGATTGTAGATGAAAAACAAGCAGAAAAAATAAAAAATGGCATGTTTTTAAAGAATGAATTACAAGTGACAGCGCCATTTATTACAGTGTTTGATAAAAATGAACATTGCTTAGCAATTTATGAACATCATCCAAAACATCCTGGCATGTTAAAGCCAATGAAAGTACTTGTGAATAATCAGGAACTAAAGCTATAATGAATTATTAGAAGGATTATTACAGAAAAAGGTGAATTCAAGCGTGAAAATTATTCATTTAACTCATCCACATAAACAAAATAAAATAGAATTACCACCTACTGTAATGGCATTAGGATTTTTTGATGGCATTCATTTAGGACATCAACGTGTGATTCGAACAGCAAAAAAAATAGCGGATGAAAGAGGATGTAAGAGTGCTGTTATAACATTTCATCCACATCCATCTGTTGTGTTAGGGAAAAAGGAAGCTCATGTGGAGTATATTACGCCACTATGTATTAAAGGAAAAGTAATTGCAGATTTGGGGATTGATATGTTATATGTGGTGAAATTCGATGAATCATTTGCTGGATTACTGCCACAACAGTTTGTAGATGAATATATTATTGGACTAAATGTAAAGCATGTAGTAGCAGGCTTTGATTATTCATATGGACGTTTAGGAAAAGGGACGATGGAGACTTTACCATTTCATGCAAGAGGGGAGTTTACACAGACCGTGATTGAAAAAGTTGAATTCCAAGAAGAAAAAGTAAGTTCAACGGCATTACGAAAACTGATTCGAAATGGCGAAATGGAGCAAATCCCATCTATTCTAGGTAGAGCTTATACAGTAGAAGGAATGGTTGTTCATGGGGATAAACGCGGACGGCAAATTG
The DNA here is from genome assembly GCF_022811845.1 of Bacillus pseudomycoides. Lineage (NCBI taxonomy): Bacteria > Bacillati > Bacillota > Bacilli > Caryophanales > Bacillaceae > Bacillus > Bacillus pseudomycoides. The sequence goes on along the minus strand of NZ_CP064266.1, from coordinate 4,944,079 downwards.
GTTTTCCAACAGCTAATGTAGCTTTAAGTGAGGAATATCTTCTGCCACCTGTTGGTGTATATGCAGTAAGACTGAAAGTTCACGATGAGTGGTATGATGGTGTATGTAACATCGGATATAAACCAACTTTTAAAGAAGATGAGCGCCAATTGTCTATTGAAGTGCATTTATTCCATTTCAATGAAGATATATATGATCAGATTGTTGCTGTTGAGTGGCACATGCGTATTCGAGAAGAGAAAAAATTTAATGGCATCGAGGAGCTAGTTGCACAAATTGCAAAAGATAAAATAACAGCACAAGAATATTTTAGGACTGCAAAGAATATACTTGCTTTTTCCAATGAAAAGTAGTATTCTATGTTATGTACTTTATGACAACCATTGCTTGGCATTGCGACTCACCGACGCTTGCTAGGTAATTGGGGGTTTAATTATTAGGAGGTGAAATAGGATGGCTTTAACACAAGAGCGTAAAAATGAAATCATTGCACAATTTAGAACTCATGAGACTGATACTGGTTCTCCAGAGGTTCAAATTGCTGTCCTAACGGAGCAAATTAACACTCTAAACGAGCACTTACGTACTCACAAGAAAGATCATCATTCACGTCGTGGTCTATTAAAGATGGTTGGTAAACGTCGTAACTTACTTACTTACCTTCGTAATAGCGATATCACACGTTACCGTGAATTAATCACAAAGCTTGGCTTACGTCGATAGTCAAAGAAGCGGGAATATTCCCGCTTTTTTGTTAGGTAAAAATAATATCTTCTACTCTTTATATCTTACTTAAATTTCGGTAATACTAGAGGGAGAATATTGTGATATATGATCCATTTACATAGAAGAATTGAATACTTTAAATTGAGAGGGGTACTTAAATGAGTCAAGAAAAGCAAGTCTTCTCGATAGATTTAGCTGGTCGTCAGCTAACAATTGAAACAAGTCAGCTTGCAAAGCAAGCAAACGGAGCAGTATTAGTAAGATATGGCGACACAGCAGTTCTATCTACAGCAACTGCATCAAAAGAGCCGAAAAATGTAGATTTCTTCCCACTTACAGTAAACTATGAAGAGCGTTTATATGCAGTAGGAAAAATTCCAGGCGGTTTTATTAAACGTGAAGGTCGTCCAAGTGAAAAAGCGATCTTGGCAAGTCGTTTGATTGACCGACCAATTCGTCCGCTTTTTGCAGATGGTTTCCGTAATGAAGTACAAGTTGTCAGCATTGTAATGAGTGTTGATCAAGATTGTTCTTCTGAGATGGCGGCTATGCTTGGTTCTTCATTAGCGTTATCGATTTCAGATATTCCATTTGAAGGCCCAATCGCAGGTGCAACAGTTGGTCGTATTGACGGTGAATTCGTTATTAATCCAACAGTAGAGCAACAAGAGAAAAGTGATATTCACCTTGTTGTAGCTGGTACGAAAGATGCAATTAACATGGTAGAAGCGGGAGCGGATCAAGTACCTGAAGAAACAATGTTAGAAGCAATTATGTTTGGTCACGAAGAAATTAAACGTCTAATTGCTTTCCAAGAAGAGATTGTACAAGCTGTAGGTAAAGAGAAGACAGCAGTACAACTTTATGAAGTGGATGCTGAGCTTAATCAAGCAGTACGTGCAATGGCTGAGCAAGACATGCATTCTGCAATTCAAGTACATGAAAAACATGCACGTGAAGATGCGATTAATGAAGTGAAAAAACGTGTAATTGAGCATTATGAAGCGCAAGAAGCTGATGCTGAAACATTAGGACAAGTAAATGAGATTCTATATAAAATTGTAAAAGAAGAAGTACGTCGTCTTATTACAGTTGAAAAAATCCGCCCAGATGGACGTAAAGGTGATGAAATTCGTCCTTTAGCATCAGAGGTAGGTATTTTATCTCGTACGCACGGTTCTGGCTTGTTTACACGTGGACAAACACAAGCACTAAGTATTTGTACACTAGGCGCATTAGGAGATGTACAAATTTTAGATGGTCTAGGTGTAGAAGAATCTAAACGCTTTATGCATCATTATAATTTCCCATCCTTTAGTGTTGGTGAAACAAGACCGATGCGTGGACCGGGTCGTCGTGAAATCGGTCACGGTGCATTAGGTGAGCGTGCTCTTGAACCAGTTATTCCATCCGAGCAAGACTTCCCATATACAGTTCGTCTTGTATCAGAAGTATTAGAATCAAACGGTTCGACTTCACAAGCAAGTATTTGCGGTAGTACATTAGCAATGATGGACGCTGGTGTTCCACTTAAGGCGCCAGTTGCTGGTATTGCGATGGGACTTGTAAAATCTGGTGAGCACTACACAATTTTAACTGATATTCAAGGTATGGAAGATCACTTAGGTGATATGGACTTTAAAGTAGCAGGTACAGCACAAGGTGTAACAGCGCTACAAATGGATATTAAAATTGATGGTTTATCTCGTGAAATTCTAGAAGAAGCATTACAACAAGCGAAAGTTGGTCGTATGCACATTCTAGATCATATGTTATCTGCTATCGCTGAACCTCGCAAAGAGCTATCTGCATATGCTCCGAAAATCATTACAATGACAATTAATCCGGATAAAATCCGTGATGTTATTGGACCAAGTGGTAAGCAAATTAACAAAATTATTGAAGAAACTGGCGTGAAAATTGATATTGAGCAAGATGGTACAGTCTTTATTTCATCGGTTGATCAAGAAATGAATGAAAAGGCGAAGAAAATTATCGAAGATATCGTTCGTGAAGTACAAGTAGGCGAAATCTACTTAGGAAAAGTAAAACGTATCGAGAAGTTCGGTGCTTTCGTTGGATTATTCAGTGGTAAAGATGGTCTTGTTCATATTTCTGAGCTTGCACTTGAGCGCGTAGGTAAAGTAGAAGACGTTGTGAAAATTGGCGACGAGATTTCAGTAAAAGTTATCGAGATTGACAAACAAGGTCGTGTAAACTTATCTAGAAAAGTATTGCTAAAAGAAGAGCAAGAAAAAGAAGCTGCGAAAGAAGAAGCTTCAAAACAAGAAAATATACAAGAACAGAAATAAGTAAAAAAGCCAGCACTCCTGGCTTTTTTTGTTAAATAAAAATCTATTTGGTGCATAGATTTTTATTAGTAGAGAGGTATAGTTTTCATGATAACGCTCAAATTAACAAGGATAAGAAGAAAATGGTTTTTTTCTTATTTGTATAGTTAATGGGAGGGTTTATATGAGAACTCGTATATTTGTATTCATATCTATATTCTTTCTTTGTGTGGGTGTAGGCTCATATTCAGCGCTAGCAAATGATAATCTTTATGAGGAAATTCAGAAACAGGCGAAACAATATTCAATTGCGCCGCAAAATGCGATTATTGATAACATTTGGAAAGCTACGCCAGGGTATAATGGTAAAGAGGTTGATATTGAAGCGTCATATAATAACATGAAGAAAATAGGGAAATTTGATGAGAAGCAATTTGTATATCGGGAAGTTTCACCAAACACGCATTTAGAAGATTTATCGCCTTCTCCCATTTATCGTGGGCATCCACATAAAAAAATGGTGGGATTAACGATTAATGTGGCGTGGGGAAATGAGTATCTTCCGCGCATATTAGAAACGTTGAAAAAGCACGATGTAAAGGCAACGTTCTTTTTAGAAGGACGCTGGGTGAAAGAAAATTTAAGATTCGCAAAAATGATTGTAGATGCAAAACAAGAAGTAGGAAATCATTCTTATACGCATCCGGATATGAAAACGCTGTCTAAAAGTCAGATACAAGAGCAATTACAAAAGACAAATCAAATTATTGAAGCAGCTACAAATCAAAAGGTACGATGGTTTGCACCGCCAAGTGGAAGTTTCCGTGATGAAGTTGTTGAAGTAGCGGATAGTTTAAAGATGGGGACTATTATGTGGACAGTTGATACAATTGACTGGAAACGTCCAGAGCCTGAAGTGATTCTTCAGCGTGTGATGCGGAAAGTACACCCAGGTGCAATTGTATTGATGCATCCAACATCCCCAACAGCTGAGGCATTGGATACGATGATCTCACAGTTGAAAAAACAAGGCTATAAGGTAGGGAATGTTACAGAGTTATTAGATGAAAAACGCATTGATTAAATACATTTGCATGACATTCATGTCCAAACTTGTTATCATTAAATAATAGCACTTATTTAGAGAAACTGGCATTAGGAGGAAAGTTTTTGATTAAAAAATATACTTGTAAAAATGGTGTAAGAATCGTTATGGAGAATATACCAACTGTTCGTTCTGTGGCAATTGGTATATGGATTCATGCAGGTTCAAGAAATGAAAATGAAAAAAATAATGGTATTTCGCACTTTTTAGAGCACATGTTTTTTAAAGGGACAGAGACGCGTAGTGCGAGAGAGATTGCAGAGTCATTTGATAGCATTGGTGGCCAAGTGAATGCATTTACTTCAAAAGAGTACACATGCTATTATGCAAAGGTGCTTGATGAGCATGCTAAATATGCACTAGATGTATTAGCAGATATGTTCTTTAATTCAACATTTGATGAGGAAGAATTGAAGAAAGAGAAGAACGTTGTATTTGAAGAAATTAAAATGTACGAGGATACGCCAGATGATATCGTACATGACATGTTAACGAAAGCGACATATGAAACGCACCCACTTGGATACCCAATTTTAGGTACAGAAGAAAAGCTTGAAACATTTACAGGGGATACATTACGACAATACATTAAAGATCATTATACACCTGAAAATGTTGTTGTATCGATTGCTGGAAATATTGATGAAACGTTTGTTCAAACGGTGGAACAATATTTTGGTAACTACGAGGGAACAACAAATCGTGAGCAAATACATAGTCCAATCTTCCATTTCAATAAAGTCGCTCGTAAGAAAGAAACAGAGCAGGCGCATTTATGTTTAGGTTTCAAAGGACTGCAAATGGGACATGAAGATATTTATAACTTAATCGTACTAAATAATATATTAGGTGGCAGTATGAGTAGTCGTTTGTTCCAAGAAGTTCGTGAACAACGTGGTTTAGCATACTCAGTATTTTCTTATCATTCTTCTTATGAAGATACTGGAATGTTAACACTTTATGGTGGGACAGGAAGCCAACAATTAGATACTTTGTATGATACAATGCAAGAAACTTTAGAAACATTGAAAAATACAGGTATTACAGAGAAAGAACTTGTGAACAGTAAAGAACAACTTAAAGGGAATTTAATGTTGAGTTTAGAGAGTACGAATAGTCGTATGAGTCGTAATGGTAAAAATGAATTACTTCTTAGAAAGCATCGTTCTCTTGATGAAATAATTGAGAGTGTGAATCATGTGACGAAAACAGATGTAGATACATTGATTCGCAATATATTTACAAATGAATTTTCTGCATCATTAATTAGTCCAAATGGAGAGCTTCCAAAAGGAATGAAGTAAGGAAAAACCGTATCTCTGAAGAGGAGATGCGGTTTTTTCATTTACTAAGCTTTTATTCCGCATTAACGGGCAGTAAGACCCCTACCCGAAGATTCAAAGAAAAATGAGGAAGATAGGTGAGGGTAGTTTAATTTCTTGGTATTTTTTAGAGACATGTAGAATACGTACTTAGTATAGGTTGGAATTTTAGACTATTGTATGGAAGGTATTTGCAAGGGGGGAGAGGTATATGCGTTTAAGTGAATTAAGTGGAAAAGAAATTGTGGATTTGGAGCGTGCGGAAAAAATGGGAGTTTTAGGTCACGCTGATTTAGAAATTGATGAAAAAGACGGAAAGATTCAAGCTCTCATTATACCAGTTGGAAAATGGGGTGGCTTCAAAAGAGAACAGCAAGAAGTGAGGGTAGAATGGAACAGGATTAAAAAGGTTGGGCATGACATGATTATTTTCGATCTTGCAAACCGTTCAGGCTCATAGTAAAAGATAACCATTTCGGTTGTCTTTTTTATTTTATACCACTATTTGCTGGCAAAAATACTCTACCTTAAGATTAAGAAAGAACAAAGTAGATATGCGGGAAGATAAACGGCCTGTAAAAGCCCAATTGAGGAGTGCGAATAATTAGTGAAGAAAAAAGAAAAATTCAACTGAATAAAGTTTCACTTTATAGAATTTCACATATTTAGAAATATTGGATGCTTTTTGTTTTTCAATCACCTCTAACTCGTACGGTACATATGATGTGGAGGAAAAAGAAAAAGTAGGCACTTTTCTTATAAATGAAAGAAAAAGAAGGTGAAGTAGGGAATGTTGACTGAGATGCACATTGCTGTCATAGGGGGAGATGCAAGGCAGCTAGAAGTGATTCGTAAGCTGGTTGAACTTGATGCAAAACTTTCATTAGTAGGATTTGATCAACTGGATCATGGTTTTACAGGGGCGACAAAGGAGAGTATGCAAGATCTAGATTTCACTTCTTTAGATGCAATTATTTTGCCAGTAGCAGGAACAAATGCAAAAGGAGAAGTAGATACTATTTTTTCAAATGAAAAAGTTGCGCTTACGAAAGAACAGATTGAAAAAACACCAGCAAACTTTACTATATATTCAGGAATTGGTACACCGTATTTAGAAAGCCTTGTATCCACCACAAATCGAAAACTTGTGAAACTATTCGATCGTGATGATGTGGCGATCTACAATTCCATCCCAACGGTAGAAGGAACATTAATGATGGTTATTCAACATACAGATTATACAATTCATGGTTCGAATGTAATGGTTTTAGGATTTGGTAGAACAGGAATGAGTGTAGCGAGAGCTTTTCAATCATTGGGAGCTCATGTCAAAGTAGGAGCGCGACGTTCAGAACATATTGCTCGTATTTCGGAAATGACGTTTTCTCCTTTTTATATGCAGGATATTGAGAAAGAAGTAAGTGATGTTGATATTGTCATTAATACGATTCCGCATCTCGTTGTAACGGCAAAAGCAATTTCAGGGATGCCAGCTCATACGCTAATCATTGATTTAGCTTCTAAGCCTGGTGGTACGGATTTTCGTTATGCAGAGAAGCGGGGGATTAAAGCCTTGTTAGCACCTGGTCTTCCAGGAATTGTTGCACCAAAAACAGCAGGACAAATTTTAGCAAATGTTCTTTCTCAGTTATTAACAGCAGATATGATTGCGAAGGAGGAGAATGAAAAATGAGTTTAAAAGGGAAACGAATTGGATTTGGGTTTACAGGATCACATTGTACGTATGCGGAAGTTATGCCACAGTTAGAGAAACTAATTGCAGAAGGAGCAGAAGTACGGCCGGTTGTTTCATATACTGTACAATCAACAAATACTAGATTTGGTGAAGGAGCAGAGTGGATTGAAAGAATTGAAGAGATGACGGGAAATAAGGTGATTAATTCTATTGTAGGGGCCGAACCGCTTGGTCCGAAAATCCCATTAGATTGTATGGTAATAGCTCCATTAACCGGAAATTCAATGAGTAAATTTGCTAACGCAATGACAGATTCACCGGTATTAATGGCAGCAAAAGCGACACTTCGGAATGGGAAACCAGTTGTATTAGCTGTTTCAACAAATGATGCTCTTGGGCTGAACGGTATCAACCTAATGCGTTTAATGTCTACCAAACATATTTATTTTGTGCCATTTGGGCAAGATGCACCAGAGAAAAAACCAAATTCAATGGTAGCTCGTATGGAGCTTCTCGAAGATACAATTATAGAAGCAATAGAAGGAAAGCAATTACAACCTGTCGTTGTAGAAAAATTCAGATATATGAATTGAAAAACGAAAAAAAACAGACAATTTTTTACGAAACCATCATTCTTATCGCAGAATATGATAAAATTAATGTTATTAAGATTAGAAGGGGTACTCTATACTCCTTCTAATTCTAAGTATAGAAGGATTGGTATCTAGAAAGGGGCATAGTGATGGAAAAGGAAAAATCTTTTCATGTCGCTGTAGTTGGAGCAACCGGCGCAGTTGGTGAACAAATGTTAAATACTTTAGAGAAACGAGAATTTCCAATTGGGAAGTTAACGTTACTTTCATCTAAACGTTCTGCAGGTAAAAAGCTTGTATTTAAAGGAGAAGAATTTACAGTACAAGAAGCAACTCCTGAAAGTTTTGAAGGAGTCGATATTGCTCTGTTTAGTGCAGGTGGGTCTGTATCAAAACAATTAGCGCCAGAAGCAGCAAAACGCGGTGCGATTGTTGTTGACAATACAAGTGCATTTCGTATGACAGAAAATGTGCCACTTGTTGTACCTGAAGTGAATGAAAATGACTTGAAAGAACATAATGGTATTATTGCAAATCCGAACTGTTCTACAATTCAAATGGTAGTTGCTCTTGAACCAATTCGTCAGCAGTTTGGTTTAAAACGAGTAATCGTTTCCACATATCAAGCTGTGTCAGGTGCAGGTGCTGCTGCAATTGAAGAACTTCATGAACAATCACAAGCGATCTTAAATGGAGAAGAAGTAAAAGCAAATGTTTTACCTGTATCAGGTGACAAAAAACATTTCCAAATCGCTTTTAATGCCATCCCACAAATTGATAAGTTTCAAGATAATGGATTTACATTTGAAGAAATGAAAATGATTAATGAAACGAAAAAAATTATGCATATGCCTGAGTTAGAAGTAGCAGCGACATGTGTACGCTTGCCAGTTGTATCAGGTCATTCTGAGTCAGTTTACATTGAAGTGGAAAAAGAAGGTGTAACTGTAGCAGAACTGAAAAACTTGCTTGCGGATGCAGAAGGAATTGTATTGCAAGATGATCCAGCGGAACAATTATATCCAATGCCATCTACTGCAGTAGGCAAAAATGAAGTGTTCGTTGGACGTATTCGTAAAGATTTAAATAATGAAAAAGGATTCCATCTTTGGGTCGTATCTGATAACTTATTAAAAGGTGCTGCATGGAACTCTGTTCAAATTGCAGAACGATTAGTAAAATTACAATTAGTGTAAACGGCTAAGAGAAGGTGCAAAACATGAAAATTATTGTTCAAAAATTTGGTGGTACATCGGTACGTGATGAAAATGGACGTAAGCATGCACTTCACCATATTAAAAAATCATTAGACGCTGGTTATAAAGTGGTTACGGTTGTATCAGCTATGGGACGTAAAGGCGAACCATACGCAACGGATACATTATTAAGTCTTGTAAATCAAAAGGAATCTAGTATTTCAAAACGTGAACAAGATTTATTATTATCATGCGGAGAGTTAATCTCGGCAATCGTCTTCTCAAATATGTTAAGTGAAAATGGAGTAAAAGCAGCAGCATTAAATGGTGCACAAGCTGGTTTTGTGACAAATAATGATTTTACGAACGCAAAGATTGTTGAAATGAATTGTGATCGTATACAGGAAGAGTTACAAAATGTAGATGTTGTTGTTGTTACTGGGTTCCAAGGGCAAACGAAAGAAGGCGATACAACAACACTTGGACGCGGAGGTAGTGACACTTCTGCTTCAGCACTAGGTGTTGCGCTTCATGCTGAATATATCGATATTTTTACCGATGTAGAAGGTGTGATGACTGCTGATCCACGTATTGTAAAGGATGCGCGTCATCTTCAAAATGTAACATATAATGAGATATGTAACATGGCTTATCAAGGTGCGAAGGTTGTCCATCCGCGTGCGGTTGAAATTGCAATGCATGCAAAGGTACCACTTCGTGTACGTTCTACGTACTCAGATAGTGAAGGTACACTTATTGCAGCGTATGATGGTGCGACAAAAGGTCGTGATGTAGAAGAACGACCTGTTACAGGTATTGCTCACGTATCAAACGTGACGCAAATTAAAGTGCTTGCAAAAGACGGATCGTACGATTTGCAAAAGCATGTTTTTAAAGAGATGGCAAATGAAGGAATTAGTGTAGACTTAATTAACATTTCGCCTACAGGCGTGGCTTATACAGTAAATGACAATGTATCAAGCCGTGCTGTTGGAGTTCTTCATAAGCTTGGATATGATCCGATCGTGACGGAGCACTGTGCAAAAGTATCTATTGTAGGAGCTGGAATGGCAGGTATTCCAGGGGTTACTGCGAAAATTGTTACAGCTTTAGCAGAAAAAGGTGTAACAATTTTACAATCCGCTGATAGCCATACGACAATTTGGGTACTTGTAAAAGAAGTAGATTTAGTGGAAGCTGTCAATGCATTGCATAGTGCATTTGAACTTTCAAAAGAAAAGCAACTGGAACAATAAGGAGTGAGACCATGGTAGATTTTGGGACAATTGCAACAGCGATGGTAACGCCGTTTGATAAAAACGGAAATATCGATTTTGCAAAGACAACTAAATTGGTAAATTATTTAATTGATAACGGTACAACAGCAATCGTGGTAGGAGGAACAACTGGAGAGTCTCCTACATTGTCATCTGAAGAAAAAGTAGCGTTATATCGCCATGTCGTATCTGTTGTCGATAAAAGGGTGCCCGTAATCGCTGGAACAGGTAGCAATAATACACATGCTTCTATTGAGTTAACGAAAAAAGCAACAGAAGTTGGTGTCGATGCAATTATGTTAGTGGCACCGTATTATAATAAACCAAGTCAAGAAGGAATGTATCAGCATTTTAAAGCAATTGCTGAAAGTACAGAACTTCCGGTTATGCTATACAATGTTCCAGGGAGATCTATTGTTCAAATCTCCGTTGATACGGTTGTTCGTTTATCAGAAATACCAAACATTGTTGCAATTAAAGATGCTGGCGGCGATGTATTAACAATGACAGAGATCATTGAAAAAACAGCGGACGACTTTGCTGTATACAGCGGTGATGACGGTTTAACGTTACCGGCTATGGCAGTTGGAGCGAAGGGGATTATCTCTGTTGCTTCTCATGTAATTGGCAATGAAATGCAAGAAATGATTGCGGCATTCCAAGCAGGAGACTTTAAAAAAGCGCAGAAATTGCATCAATTACTTGTTAAAGTAACGAATGCATTATTTATGGCGCCGAGCCCAACGCCAGTGAAAACAGCGTTACAAATGGTTGGATTAGACGTAGGTTCTGTGCGTTTACCACTTATTCCATTAACAGAAGAAGAACGACTAACATTGCAAGGTGTAATGCAATCGATTCCTCGTTAATAAAAATGACCTAGTGTAAAAACTAGGTCATTTTTATTTTGAAAGAAATTTTTACAGGTATTTCCCTTGAAATTTATATACTTCACTCTTCTTTCTCACGATTTAACTTGTGTTCTATTTCTTGTATCAGTTATAATATGGCTAAGTAGCTTAGTACGGGTATGCTTAGCAAAGTTGGGAAAAATTGTGGTTTAACGGAATTTTTATATCATATCGCATAAGATATTTGATTTATATAATGAAAGAGAGGTGGAACCTGGTTTAAAAAACGAACGAGAACATGATATCGCATAACGGTAAGGACATTCGTCTTGGACGGTGAATATATGGTGGTTGTAGAGTTTCCCTGGTGTCTCTACAATTTTAGTGAAATCAGTGTTTGTAAGATTTTTAAACCAGGCAACAACATGAAGAGAAAAGAGAATGATTCTGTAAAAGTATTTGCTCTCGGTGGAGTAGGTGAAATCGGGAAGAATATGTATTGTGTGGAAATTGATTCCGAGATTTTTATTGTAGATGCAGGATTGATGTTCCCGGGAGACGAGATGTTTGGAATTGATATTGTTATCCCTGACATTACATATTTAGTAGAAAATCAAGAACGAGTAAAAGGTTTATTTATTACACATGGTCATGAAGATCACATTGGTGGAATTGTTTATGTATTACGTAAACTTTCAATCCCAGTATATGCAACTAAATTAACGGTAGGTTTAATACAAGAAAAACTTGGTGAAGCAGGAATGCTTGGTCGTGTAAATTTAAAAACAATTGATTCTAATTCAGAAGTAGAATTCAATACGACAACGGTTTCATTCTTTGGCACAACCCATAGTATTCCAGATTCTGTTGGTGTGTGTTTCCATACATCAAAAGGTGCTATCGTATATACAGGAGATTTTAAATTTGACCAAACACCAATTGGTAACAGTGGAGCAGACCTTGGGAAGATGGCACAAATCGGAAATGAAGGTGTTCTTTGCCTGTTATCAGATAGTACAAACGCTGAGCGTCCTGGTTATACAGGTTCTGAAAAAGAAGTTGGAATAGAGATTTCAAAAGTGTTTTATGGTGCAGAAGGCCGTATCATCGTTGCTTCTTTCGCCTCTAATGTACATCGTATTCAACAAGTATTTGATGCGGCTGCTGAAACAGGACGTAAAGTAGCTGTTGTAGGACGTAGTATGGTGAAAGTGGTGGATATCGCAAGACGTCTTGGATATTTAGACGTTCCAGATGGCATGGTTATTTCATTGCAAGAAGTGGATAACTTCCCAGAGAAGAAGGTAGCAATTTTAACAACTGGTAGCCAAGGGGAACCAATGGCAGCTCTTTCAAGAATGGCGAAGCAAGCTCATAAACAAATTTCGATTCGTAAAGGAGATACGGTTATTATTGCGGCATCTCCAATTCCTGGTAATGAAATATCAGTATCGAAAATCATTGATTTATTATTTAGAGCTGGTGCAGAAGTTGTCTATTATGGAGAAAGAAAAGTTCATGTTTCTGGTCATGGTAGTCAAGAAGAGTTGAAATTGATGTTGAATTTAATGAAACCGAAATATTTTATACCCGTACATGGTGAATTTCGTATGCAAAAGGCACATGCGTATTTGGCGGAAGATGTTGGTGTCTTGAAAGAGAATATTTTTATTGTGGAAAAAGGCGATGTAATTGCTTTTGAAGGAGAAGAAGCAAAGCTAGCTGGTAAGGTACAAGCGGGTAATGTTCTTATTGACGGATTAGGTGTAGGTGATGTTGGAAATATTGTCTTGCGTGATCGTAAGATGTTATCGCAAGACGGAATTTTAGTTGTTGTTGTGACGCTTGGAAAAGATGAGAAGAAAATCATCTCTGGACCAGAAATTATTTCACGTGGTTTTGTGTATGTTCGTGAATCTGAGGCACTAATCGAAAGGTCTACAGATATTGTGCGTACAATTGTTGAACAATCCATCAAAGAGTATTCTATTGAATGGTCCATGTTAAAACAAAATATTCGTGAATTGTTAGGGCAGTTCCTATATGAGGAAACGAAGAGAAAACCGATGATTTTACCAATTATCATGGAAGTATAAGAAAACCACCTTGGCGGGTGGTTTTTTTCTTTTTCATCTCTATCGCATGAAATCTACAACTTAAGAAATAATAGTTGTATAAGAGTGAAAGGGGATGCGACATGACAGAACGTGATGGTTTAACAAATGAGGAAAAAGAAGTTGAGCCGAAAGAGGATGTAAAAGAGGCGTCAGTAATAGAAAAAATTCAGCAACTTGGTCAAACGAATGTTCCGCAAATGAACGAATCACGTATTCATTGTTTAACGATTGTTGGACAAGTAGAAGGACATATACAGCTTCCACCACAAAATAAAACGACGAAATATGAGCATGTGATTCCGCAAATTGTGGCAATTGAGCAGAATCCGAAAATTGAAGGGTTACTTTTATTGCTAAATACTGTGGGAGGGGATGTTGAGGCTGGTTTGGCAATCTCTGAAATGGTGGCTTCATTGTCGAAACCAACTGTATCTTTGGTTTTAGGTGGAGGGCATTCAATAGGTGTACCAATTGCAGTATCGACAGATTATTCATTTATTGCTGAAACGGCAACGATGACGATTCACCCCGTTCGTCTGACCGGTCTTGTTATTGGTGTGCCGCAAACATTTGAGTATTTGGATAAAATGCAAGAACGCGTGATTCGATTTGTAACGAAACATTCAAAAGTGACGGAAGATCGTTTTAAAGAGCTAATGTTTGCGAAAGGGAATTTAACGCGTGATATTGGAACAAATGTGATCGGAATAGATGCAGTGAAGTATGGCCTTATAGATGATGTCGGTGGTATTGGAGATGCGATTCGAAAATTGAATGAATTAATAGACATGCGAACAGATGGAAGTCAAGAAGGGAAGTTACTGCAATGATTTTATATACCATTATGCCAGAGCAACTTGTTTATCATACCGACTATTCGCAGTACGAACGGCAAAAAATAGTGAATGTGAATGGGGTAGAGATGGTTGTATCTGAAGAGAATAGTCAATACTATTCTGTTGTTCGTGTGCTAAGTACCAATCCATCGCACTACTTACAGTATGAGCCAGGACAGAAAATAACCTTTTAGTAAAAAGAAGGATTTTGTTTAGAGGCTATGGTATAATATAAAAAACAAGACGGTTGAGCAGCCATGATTAGGCTGCTTTCTTCTGTTTACGTGGTATTTTACACATCTTGTAAAATGCCATGTAAATAGATTTGAAAAATGTGATGAATGACATAAAAATGCTTTCAATGAATGAAAGTTTCACTTAATTTTTGGACTTGGGGTGAAGAAATGGTAAAACAAAAGCAAAGAGGGACGAAATCAAAAGCAAGACGTACGATAAAGCCAACTTTGTATTACGAAATCGTCGGGTTGACTCTTTTTGCGCTTTCAATCATTACAATCTTACAGCTAGGTATTGTAGGGAAATCGTTTGTATTATTTTTTCGCTTTTTCTTTGGCGAATGGTACATAATTGGTGTATTAGGTGTAATAGCTTTATCTATTGCGTTTGTTATAAGACGTGGTTGGCCAAACCTTTTAAATAAACGATTAATCGGTGTCTATTTAATTGTATTAGCAATATTGATGTTTAGTCATATTACATTATTTAACCTTCTTACAAAAGACGGAGCGGTAGAAAATACTTCTGTAATTGTGAGCACAAAAGATATGTTCTTTCTTGAGATGAAGAAAGGCGCAGAGACGGTTCATTTAGGTGGAGGTATGTTTGGGGCGCTTATGTTTGCAACGTTTTACTTTTTGTTTGATGAAGTAGGTGCTTACATTATTGGGATTATTCTAATTATTCTTGGTATACTTTGCATTACAAACAAACATATTGGGGAAGTACTAGCCCCAGTTGGACGAATACTTAGAAGTCAATTTCAAGTGATGCAAGGGGATTACAAGGATTGGAGAGCAAAACGAACTGCTGAACAAACAGAAAAGAAAAAAACGACAAGACGCACGCGTAGTGAACGCCATGATGTACAAGAAGAGATGGTTGAACCAGTAGAAGAAATAGAAATTGGACCACCAATTATTTCGAATTTCACAGAGAATTACCCAGTAAGTGAGGAAAAGGATAAAAATCGTGAAGATGAAGTTGGCGATGATTTGATTGCATCGCCTGTAATGGAAGATGAACTTCCGTCTGCATCAAAAGAGCAGCCACAAAAGAAACGAGGAGAAAAAATTGTTGAATCCCTAGAAGGGGAAGCAAAAGCTCCTCCAATGCAATTTTCAAATGTGGAAAACAAAGATTATAAGCTTCCTGCTATCGATATATTGAAGTTCCCAAAAAACAAACAGGTTACAAATGAAAATGAGAAAATTTATGAAAATGCTCGTAAGCTCGAGCGTACTTTCCAAAGTTTTGGTGTGAAAGCAAAAGTAACGAAAGTACATAAAGGACCTGCAGTTACGAAATATGAAGTGTATCCTGATATGGGAGTGAAAGTAAGTAAAATTGTGAGTTTGAGTGATGACTTAGCACTCGCATTAGCTGCGAAAGATATTCGTATTGAAGCTCCTATTCCCGGGAAATCAGCAGTAGGGATTGAAGTTCCAAATTCAGAGGTTTCGATGGTAACGCTTAGAGAAGTACTTGATTCGAAAGCGAACAATCATCCGGAAGAAAAATTATTAATCGGTCTTGGGCGTGATATTACTGGTGAAGCAGTGTTAGCGCGTTTAAATAAGATGCCCCATTTATTAGTAGCTGGAGCAACTGGTAGCGGAAAGAGTGTATGTATTAATGGTATTATTGTTAGTATTTTAATGCGTGCCAAACCTCATGAAGTAAAATTAATGATGATTGATCCGAAAATGGTAGAGTTGAATGTATACAATGGTGTTCCCCATTTATTAACACCTGTTGTAACAAATCCGAAAAAAGCATCACAAGCTTTGAAAAAAGTTGTGAGTGAGATGGAGCGCCGTTATGAATTGTTTGCTCATAGTGGAACGCGTAATATTGAAGGATATAATGAATACATTAGACAGCATAATGACCAATCAGAAGCAAAGCAGCCTGAACTTCCGTACATTGTTGTAATTGTGGACGAGTTGGCTGATTTAATGATGGTTGCTTCCTCAGATGTAGAAGATGCGATTATGCGTTTAGCACAGATGGCACGTGCTGCTGGTATTCATTTAATTATCGCGACGCAACGTCCATCTGTTGATGTTATTACAGGTGTTATTAAAGCGAATATTCCATCTCGTATTGCGTTTGCTGTGTCTTCGCAAACTGACTCTCGGACGATTCTTGATAGCGGAGGCGCAGAGAAATTATTAGGACGCGGGGATATGCTATTCATACCAATTGGTGCATCAAAACCAGTTCGTGTACAAGGAGCATTTCTATCGGATGATGAAGTGGAAAGAGTTGTAGAATATGTTATTGGACAACAAAAAGCACAATATCAAGAAGATATGATACCGCAAGATGTACCGGAAACAAAGCAAGAAGTAGGAGATGAATTATACGATGAAGCGGTTCAGCTCGTTGTAGAAATGCAAACAGCTTCTGTTTCTATGTTGCAACGTAGATTCCGAGTAGGATATACACGTGCAGCACGTCTTATTGATGCGATGGAAATGAATGGCGTAGTTGGACCTTATGAAGGTAGTAAACCAAGAGAAGTACTAATTAAAGATATACAAGAAAAAAGTTCTTAATAAAAAAGCCTAATTGTTTACAATTAGGCTTTTTTATATAGTGTTTTTGTTATATACTAGAATCAGCATAAAAGAAAGGGCTTTCATTTATGCTGATTCTTTAGAATACGAATGCTTGCAATGTTATTTTTGAAAAATGTTCGATATTACTTGTGAAAAATGTTGAATTGTGTTGACACATATGAGAGCAGGTGGTACGATTACTTCGAAAAGAATCACTGCCTCATATAATCTTGGAGATAAGGTCCATAAGTTTCTACCTGGCAACCATGAATTGCTAGACTATGAGGGGAAAAGTGTGTAACAAAGGATGTAAGGAATCTTTGTATCTAACTTTTTCTCTATATGAGGAATGTTGAGGTGCAAAGTTTTTTTTATGGAATAAAGATAGAAAATTTCATTTTGAAAAATTATTAACATTTATTCGACAAATCTTGTTTTATTGTAGCGTTACTATACTATGTTGTTGGCTGAAAAAAGAGAACAGAAGTCTTACATCAGAGGTCGAATAATTGGAATGCGGGGGAGTCTTATGTCAGTTAAATCCGATAGTCGACACTTATATTTACGAGTGATCGATCACATTAAAGAAAAAATCAAAAGCGGGGCATATAAAGAAAAACAAAAGTTGCCTTCAGAGTTTGATTTAGCGAAAGAACTTGGCGTAAGTAGAGCGACTTTACGGGAAGCGTTACGTATTTTAGAAGAGGAAAATGTTGTGATTCGCAGACATGGCGTTGGTACTTTTGTGAATGCAAAACCGCTGTTTTCTTCTGGAATTGAACAGCTGTCTAGTATTACAGATATGATTTCTAGTGTGGGGAAAACGCCGGGAACAATCTTTTTATCATCATCTACTACGAGTCTAACAGAAGAAGAAAAAGAAAAGTTTAATAGTGATGAAGGCTTTGAGGCAGTAATGATTGAGCGTGTTCGTACAGCAGATGGGGAACCTGTTGTCTATTGCATTGACAAGTTAGCGAAAGAAGTATTGCCAGACTTATCGGATTATAACGAAGAATCGCTACTTACGGTTATTCATAATAACACGCATAAACGTATTACATATGCGGTTGCTCATATTGAACCAATTGGTTATCATCCGAAAATATCACCAATTTTACAATGCGAGCCAGAAACAGCGCTGCTGATTCTAAAGCAAATGCACTATGATCAAAATGATGAACCAATTTTATATTCTATTAATTATTTTAGAGCAGATAAATTTAGCTTCCACGTATTACGAAAACGTATGTAACTCGTTCCTTTTTAGGGAGGTGACAGCAAGAAGAAGGGGACACTAGCATATTAATAGATACATATATCATTTAGGAGGGGTTTCTAGTATGAAGAAAAAAGTAGGTCTTTTATTATCATTAACGTTAGCAGCGAGTACAGTGTTAGGTGCATGTGGTAACTCGGATAAAGCAAGTAGTGACAAGAAAAGTGATAAAAGCTTCAAAGTTGGTATGGTTACAGACGTTGGGGGCGTTGATGATAAATCATTTAACCAATCAGCTTGGGAAGGATTAACGAAGTTTGGTAAAGATAACGATTTGAAAAAAAATGAAGGATATCGTTACCTTCAATCAAGTAAGGATTCGGATTATATTCCAAACTTAACAAAGTTTGCGAAAGGCAATTATAATGCAACGTTTGGGATTGGATACTTAATGCAAGAGTCAATTGAAAAAGTAGCGGATCAATATCCAAAACAGCAATTTGCGATTGTAGACACAGTTGTGAAAAAACCAAACGTAACCAGCATTACATTTAAAGACCATGAAGGTTCTTTCCTTGTTGGAGCTGTAGCAGCAATGACAACGAAATCAAATAAAGTTGGTTTTATTGGTGGAGTGAAAAGTCCATTAATTGAGAAATTTGAATCAGGATTTAAAGCTGGGGCAAAAGCGGTAAACCCTAACATTGAAATTGTAGCACAATATGCGGATGCATTTGATAAACCAGAAAAAGGATCTGTATTAGCATCAGCAATGTATGGCCAAGGTATTGACGTAATTTATCATGCTTCAGGTGCAACTGGGAATGGTGTATTTACAGAAGCGAAAAACCGTAAGAAAAAAGGTGAAAATGTTTGGGTAATCGGTGTTGACCGTGACCAGAACCAAGAAGGTATGCCAGAAAATGTAACTTTAACTTCTATGGTAAAACGTGTTGATATTGCAGTTGCAAAAGTAGCACAAGAAGCAAAAGATGGTAAGTTAAAAGGTGGAAAAGTAGAAGAGTTCGGTTTAAAAGATGACGGTGTTGGTATTGCAAAAACAACTGATAATGTGAAAAAAGTAAATCCAGAAATTTTAACAAAAATAGAAGAATTTGAAAAGAAAATTACTGATGGTGAAATTAAAGTACCTGCTACTCCAGATGAGTACAAAGCATATGAAGCGTCTCTTAAGAAATAATGATAGAGAAATAGCAAAGGTTAGTTCTAAGAACTAACCTTTGTATATATAAAATTACTTTTAATAGAGTGTAATAGGGGAATGTTCCCAGTTAAAAGGAGGAACAATATGGAATACGTAATTGAGATGAATAATATTACAAAAGTATTCCCAGGAATTGTAGCGAATGATAATATTACGCTGCAAGTAAAACAGGGAGAAATACATGCTTTACTTGGAGAAAATGGTGCAGGAAAATCAACGTTAATGAATGTGCTATTCGGTTTGTATCAACCAGAGCAGGGAGAAATTAAAATTAAAGGAAATCCTGTGAAAATTACAAATCCGAACATCGCAAATGACTATGGAATTGGTATGGTTCATCAACATTTTATGCTTGTTCATAATTTTACAGTTACAGAGAATATCATTCTTGGAAATGAACCGAAGAAAAAAGGGAAGATTGCTATTGATGATGCTGCAAAAGAGATTAAACAGTTATCTGAACAATATGGTTTAGCGGTGGATCCGTATGCGAAGATTGAGGATATTTCAGTTGGGATGCAGCAGCGTGTTGAGATTTTGAAAACGCTCTATCGTGGGGCGGAAATTTTAATATTTGATGAACCGACGGCAGTGTTAACTCCTCAAGAAATTCATGAGCTCATTCAAATTATGAAAAAGCTTGTACAAGAAGGTAAATCTATTATTCTTATTACACATAAGTTAAAAGAAATTATGGAAGTTTGTGATCGTTGTACGATCATTAGAAAAGGAAAAGGGATTGGAACTGTTGACGTTGCAAATACAAATGAACATAAACTTGCAGAATTAATGGTCGGACGTCAAGTGAATTTTAAAACAGAAAAATTAGACGCAAAACCTAAGGAAGAGGTACTTTCCATTGCAAACCTTACGGTTCATGATGCACGCCAATTACCTGCTGTAAAAGGCCTTGACTTAACTGTTCGTGCAGGAGAAATTGTCGGTATTGCAGGGATTGATGGGAATGGACAAAGTGAACTTATAGAAGCGATTACTGGTTTACGAAAAGTTGAGTCAGGTTCTATTGCAATTAAAGGGAAAGAAATAACAAACTGGCCAGTCAGACGTATTACAGAAGAAGGAATTGGTCATATTCCAGAAGACCGTCATAAACATGGTCTTGTTCTTGATTTTTCTGTCAGAGATAATATGGTATTGCAAACATACTATAAGAACCCATTTTCAACTAAGGGGATTTTGAATTTTAGCGAAATTACCAAAAAGGCTAAAGCGCTTATTCAACAATTTGATGTGCGTACACCAGGTGAACAAACATTAGCTCGTGCGCTTTCAGGTGGAAACCAACAAAAAGCGATTATTGCACGTGAAGTGGATCGTGATCCGGATCTATTAATTGCAGCACAACCAACACGTGGTTTAGATGTAGGGGCAATTGAATTTATCCATAAAAAACTAATTGAGCAGAGAGATAAAGGAAAAGCGGTGCTTCTTCTATCCTTAGAACTCGATGAGATTTTAAATGTGAGTGACCGTGTTGCTGTTATTTATGAAGGGGAAATTGTTGCGATTGTGAATGCAAAAGAAACGAATGAACAGCAACTAGGTCTGTTAATGGCTGGTGGAACAGGGGAAGAGAAGGTGAATACAAATGGCTAAAAAATTTTTAACGGAGCGAACAATTAATATTTTAGTACCTGTGTTGTCCGTTATTTTTGGTTTGATTGTTGGAGCCATTGTAATGGTAGTTAGTGGATATGATCCAATTGTTGGTTATGCAGCGTTATGGGAAGGGATGGTTGGAAATCCGCAAGCTATAGGTGAAACGCTTCGGACGATGATTCCACTTGTTTTAGCTGGTTTGTCTGTTGCTTTCGCATTCCGTACGGGATTATTTAATATCGGAGTAGAAGGGCAACTATTAGTTGGCTGGCTTGCGGCTGTTTGGTTTGGGTATGCGGTGTCTTTACCAGCATTTTTACATATTCCATTATCCATATTAGTTGCAGCTGTAGTTGGTGGATTATGGGGATTTATTCCAGGGTACTTAAAGGGTAAATTTAAAGTAAATGAAGTTATTGTTACAATTATGATGAACTATATTGCTCTTTATGTTACGTATGACTTGATTAAGCGATTTTTACATGAAGCAAATGAGAAATCATATGATATTCAGGCTAGTGCCTCATTAGCATCAGAATGGTTATCTTCTATTACAGATGGATCCCGTCTTCATTGGGGGATTGTTGTTGCGATTTTAGTTGCTATTTTGATGTGGTTCTTATTAGATCGGACAACTTTAGGATATGAATTGAAATCAGTTGGATTTAACCAACATGCTTCTCAATATGCGGGTATGAAAGTATCTCGGAATGTTGTATTATCCATGACAATTGCAGGTGCATTTGCTGGAATTGGTGGTGCGATGGAAGGACTTGGGACATTTCAAAATATGACGGCGATGTCTTCATTTACTGGAATTGGATTTGATGGAATTGCGGTAGCACTTCTGGGTGGAAATAATCCATTTGGTATTTTACTTGCAGCTTTATTATTTGGTGGTTTAAAAAGTGCAGCGCCGCAAATGAACTTTGAAGCTGATGTTCCATCAGAGCTGATTAACGTAATTATTGCATGTATTATCTTCTTTGTTGCATGTAGTTATGTTTTAAGATGGGCACTTACTCGCATGAGCAAGGAGGGGAAATAAATGAGCTTCCTAGATATTTTAGCCATTCTTGTGACAGGTACATTATATACGGCAGCACCTCTTATTTTTACAGCGCTAGGTGGAGTGTTTAGTGAGCGTTCTGGTGTTGTAAACATTGCATTAGAAGGATTAATGTTATTTGGTGCATTTATTGGTATAGTAACAACGTTGTTAATGGGAGATACATGGGGAACGATGACTCCTTGGATTGCACTTGTTTTTGCAGCAATTGGCGGTGGGTTATTTGCACTTCTTCATGCAGTTGCATCGATTACGTTCCGTGCTGATCAAGTTGTTAGTGGAGTTGCCATCAACTTTTTGGCACTTGGTTTAACAGTGTTTGCCATTAAGAAGATCTTTGGCAAAGGGCAAACTGATTTTATTCAGTACCGCATTGAAAAAATTGATGTTCCAGGACTTTCGGATATTCCGGTAATCGGAAAAATCCTTTTTTCAAATGTACCGTTAACATCGTATATTGCCATTATTTTAGCATTCGTGGTTTGGTACATTATCTATAAAACGCCGTTTGGTCTTCGTCTTCGTGCGGTTGGTGAACATCCGATGGCGGCAGATACAATGGGGATTAATGTATATAAAATGCGCTATCTTGCCGTTTGTATTTCAGGAATGTTCGCGGGAGTTGGTGGTGCAGTTTTTGCAATGTCAATCTCGAATAACTTCTCAGGGGCAACAATTACAGGACAAGGTTTCTTAGCATTAGCAGCTATGATCTTTGGTAAATGGAATCCACTCGGAGCGCTTGGAGCAGCTTTATTCTTTGGATTTGCTCAATCTCTTGGGGTAACGGGTGGAACAATTCCTGTATTAAAAGAAATTCCAAGTGTTTTCTTAACGATATTACCATATGTGTTCACGATTTTAGCGCTTGTTGGTTTTGTTGGACGTTCAGAAGCTCCAAAGGCACTTGGGACACCGTATGAAAAAGGAAAACGATAAGTATTGATAAATTGGAGAAGCTCGCACATTAGTGTGGGCTTTTTTACATAGAATATATTTAATACGGAAATTTATTTTCTCTTTTTAATGGATAAACTGTTTTAGGGAAAGTGTATAAGGGAGAAAAGTTGATTTTTTATTTCTAAAAACTGTATATTGAAGAGGAATATTCCTACATACGTAAAGGAGGGCTATAAAATGAAACTGATGGAACAGCAAATGCATGAACTAGGTGGTTTACGTGTACATATGATTCCGACAGATAAATATAAAACAAATACATTTGTATTTCGCTTTAAAGCACCTTTAAATGAAGAAACGGTGACAGAGCGTGCTTTATTACCATATGTATTGCAAAGTGCAACAGAAAAACTACCATCTGTAATTCGTCTTCGCCAATATTTAGAGGAGTTGTACGGTTCTTCTCTGGCGGTAGATGTAAGTAAAAAAGGGGAAGATCATATCATCTCTATTTATGTGGATATTGCCAACGAAACATATTTACAAGATGCACCGCCGTTGTTTGAAAAAGCACTGTCTATGCTGTCTGATATTGTATTACACCCAGCAACGGAAGGGAGCGGTTTTTTATCATCAATTGTAGAAAGTGAAAAAAGAGCGCTCGTACAACGAATTGAAGCTACATATGATGATAAAATGCGCTATGCGAATGAACGATTAATAGAAGAAATGTGTAAAGTAGAACCATATCGTTTAAGTGCAAATGGTCAAAAAGAGCGCGTTGCCTCCATTACAAATGAAACTTTATATCGCTATTATCAAAAGGTGTTAGCGGAAGATGAAATGGATCTATATATCATTGGTGACATAGATGAAGATGCGGTTGACTTAGTAGGTAAATATTTTTCAATCGCGCCTCGTACAACAAAAGACAAAAATGTCATTCTTCATAAGCGGAATAATGAAGAACAAGAAATTGTTGAAAAACAAGAATTAAAGCAAAGTAAATTAAATATCGGATATCGCACATATATTACGTACCGTGATGAGGATTATTTTGCGCTACAGCTGTTTAACGGGTTATTTGGTGGATTCTCACATTCGAAATTATTTGTGAATGTACGTGAAAAAAACAGTTTAGCCTATTATGCAGCGTCGCGTTTTGAAAGTCATAAAGGTCTTCTCTTTGTTATGTCGGGAATTGAAGCGAAAAATTATGAAAAAGCAGTCGAGATTATTAAAGAGCAAATGAAAGCAATGCAAAACGGTGACTTTTCAGAAGAAGAAATTCATCAAACAAAGAGTGTCATTCAAAACCAAATTTTAGAGGCAATTGATACACCGCGTGGTTTCGTAGAAATGCTTTATCATGGCGTCATTGCAGAACGTACCCGTCCAGTAGAGGAATGGTTAACTGGAATTGAACGTGTTACAAAAGAGAAAATTGTAAAGGTTGCTAATAATATTGAGCTAGATACGATTTACTTTTTACACGGAACGGAGGGAGAATAGATGGAGAAAATTTCTTATGAACAATTAAAAGAAACACTTTATTATGAAAAGCTTCCAAATGGATTAGATGTATATATATTGCCGAAGCAAGGATTTAATAAAACTTTTGCGACGTTTACAACAAAATATGGTTCCGTTGATAACACGTTTGTTCCACTTGGCAAAGAAGAAATGGTTCGAGTGCCAGATGGGATTGCTCATTTTCTTGAACATAAATTGTTTGAAAAAGAAGATCATGATGCGTTTCAGCTGTTTAGTAAACAAGGTGCTTCTGCGAATGCCTTTACGTCATTTACGAGAACGGCGTACTTGTTTTCGTGTACATCAAATGTAGAACAAAATTTAAATACATTATTAAATTTTGTTCAGGAACCTTATTTTTCTGAAAAAACAGTTGAAAAAGAAAAAGGAATTATTGGTCAAGAAATTCAAATGTATCAAGACAACCCAGATTGGCGTTTGTATTTTGGGTTAATCGATAGTTTATTTGTCAAACATCCAATCAAAATTGATATAGCAGGAACGATTGAATCCATTAGTAAAATTACAAAAGACTTATTGTATGAGTGCTATGAAACATTTTATCACCCTAGCAATATGTTGTTATTTGTTGTAGGAGCAATTGACCCAGAAAAAACAATGGATTTAGTACGTGAAAACCAGGCGAAAAAAGACTATAAAAATCAACCAGAAATCGTACGTTCGTTTGAAGAGGAACCAGAAGCAGTAAACGAAAAGAAAAAAATTATTTCTATGCCAGTTCAAACGCCAAAATGTTTAGTAGGTGTGAAAGCAACCTATTTAAAACAACAGGGCGATGAACTTTTAAAACAAGAAATTGCTTTGACGTTGCTTTTGGATTATTTATTTGGAAAAGGTTCTGCTCATTATGAATCTTTATATAATGAAGGTCTCATTGATGACACGTTCTCTTATGATTACACGGAAGAAAGTAACTTTGGTTTTGCTATGGTTGGTGGTGATACAAAACAACCAGATGAATTAGCAAATCGATTAATAAGTATTTTATTACAAGCAAATGATAATGAATTAAATGAAGAAACACTTGAAAGGGTAAAGAAAAAGAAAATCGGTGGTTTTTTACGTTCACTTAACTCACCTGAATATATTGCAAATCAATTCACAAGGTATGCGTTTAACGAATCTAGTTTATTTGATGCTCTTTCTGTTTTAGAGAGCTTAACCGTTCAAGATTTACAAGAAGCAGCAAAAAAATTCTTATCTGAAGAAAGAATTAGTGTTTGCCAAGTATTGCCGAAAAAATAAAGTGAAGGATGAATAAGTTAGGCTTTAAGCCTTGTGATTTAGAATTTCACGAATAGTTTATGCCCCTCACCTAACCTTTTTGTTATTGCTAAATGGTAAGGTGGGGGGGATTATTTGCTTGTGAATAACATGATGAAATTTAGTGCTGTTAAAGAGTTTCTTTATAGAGGAAAGGTAAGAGAGGATACATATGACAAAGTTTGCATTAGTGACTGGAGGAAGCGGAGGAATCGGCTCTGCAATTTCAAAACAATTAGTTGAAGATGGTTATACGGTGTATGTACACTACAACAAGAGTGAAGAAAAAATAAAAGAATTAAAGAGTGGGCTTAGTTCAATTATTCCAGCTCAAGCTAATTTAGCGATAGCAGGTGGCGTGCAAAAGCTTTGGGAACAAATTAATCATCCTATCGATGTTATTGTGTATGCAGCTGGAAAGAGTATATTTGGTTTGGCGACAGATGTGACAAATGAGCAATTGAATGAGATGGTGGAATTGCAAGTGAAGAGTGTTTATAACCTGCTTTCGCTTGCGCTTCCATCGATGATTCGCCTGCGAAGCGGAAATATCGTTGTTATTTCATCTATATGGGGACAAGTTGGAGCGTCTTGTGAGGTACTGTACTCTATGGTAAAAGGTGCACAAAATTCATATGTAAAAGCACTTGCCAAAGAGGTTGCACTAAGTGGTATACGTGTAAATGCAGTGGCACCAGGAGCAATAGAGACGGAAATGTTAAGTGTGTTTTCAGAAGAGGACAAGCAGGGAATTGCAGAAGAGATTCCGGCTGGAAGGATTGGATTGCCAGAAGAAGTCGCAAAAACTGTGTCTTTCCTTGTATCACCGGGTGCTTCGTATATAACAGGACAAATTATTGGAGTGAATGGTGGCTGGCATTGTTAACATAAAGTGAAACCTTAATCAGTGGGGAATTCATCCCACATTGATGGTTAGTTTTTGCAAATTGGGCTTTTACGGGCAAATGATTTTTCCTACCGAACTTCTTAGTTTTGGTTGAATTTTGAGGTGGGTGGTTATTACCCGTTAATGAGGGATGAAAATTTGTACATAAAAAATAAGAAATTGTACAAATTAAGCATGATTCGATTACTTTATAGTGAGGTGCTTAATTATGTCAATGCTAGACAATTTTGATCAGTGGAAAAGCTTTTTAGGAGAGCGCTTAGAACAGGCGCAAGGAAAAGGGCTTGATGGTGGTGCAGTTTCAGATATGGCATTTCGTGTAGGGGACTATTTGGCAAATGAAGTAGAGGCTCGAAATGATCAAGAAAAATTATTAGCGGAGCTTTGGAAAGTTGCTGATGAACAAGAACAACATACAATCGCTAATTTAATGGTAAAGTTTGTGCAACATAAGTAAAAAAGAGAGGAGAAAATCCTCTCTTTTTTTTTAGGTATTGAAAATACAATGCTTCAATTATACATTTATCTTCCCTATTAACGTAAAATCATATAATATAGTACATGGGTGTAAAGTAAGCAGGGGAGTGACGTCTGATGATTGAATGGTATTTTGAGTATGAAATACATAAAAACCGACCTGGTTTGCTTGGTGACGTTTCTTCGTTAATCGGTATGCTTGGCATTAATATTGTCACGATTAATGGTGTAGATAATGCTCGGCGTGGACTGTTGCTTATGTGTGATAATCAAGAGCAAATCTCTAGACTTGAATCAATTTTGAATACAATGGATAATATAACGGTAACGAAATATCGTCCGCCAAAGCTCAGAGATAGGTTGGCAGTTAGGCACGGTAGGTACATACAGCGAGATGCAGATGATAAGAAGACATTTCGTTTTGTACGTGATGAACTCGGGTTACTCGTTGATTTTATGGCAGAACTAATGAAAAAAGAAGGACATAAACTCATCGGGATAAGAGGGATGCCTCGCGTTGGAAAAACAGAATCTATTGTTGCTGCAAGCGTTTGTGCAAATAAGCGTTGGCTTTTTGTTTCGTCTACTCTTATTAAACAAACGGTACGCAGTCAATTGATTGAAGATGAGTATAGTGACGATAATATTTTTATATTGGATGGCATTGTTTCAACAAAGCGTGCGAATGAAAGGCATTGGCAGCTCGTTCGTGAAATTATGAGATTACCCGCAACTAAAGTTGTTGAACATCCAGATGTATTTGTGAGTCAATCAGAATATACACTTGATGATTTTGATTATATTATTGAATTGCGTAACGATTATGATGAAGAAATTCGATATAATTTAGTAGATGAAATTGAGCAAGGAGCGCAAAATAATTTCTCTATGTTTGACTTTTAACGAAATATTGAGGTGTTAGCAGTGACGGAATTAGGACAAAAGCTGAAGGAAGCAAGGGAAGCGAAAGGCTTGTCTATTGATCAGCTATATGAGGTTACGAAAATTCAAAAACGTTATTTAGTAACAATTGAAGAGGGCGACTATAGTATATTGCCCGGTGCATTTTATGCACGTGCATTTATTAAACAATATGCGGAAGCGGTTGGTCTGAACGGAGAAGAGTTGCTTGTAGAGTATCAAAGTGTAATACCACAATCTGAATCTCATGATGTACCGCAAGTATCAAAAAGTCAAAAGACACAAGAAACGATGCAAAAAGCGGCTTCGCTTCCAATAGCAGATCATATGTCTAAAATACTGATTGCATTATTGGTAATTGCATTAGGAGTAGCTGTGTGGTTTGTTTTCCAATGGTTAACTGGAAAAGATGAAGGACAAGAAAAACAAACGAAAAGCGAACAGATAGAAGTACAAAAGGCGAAAGATTCGCCGCTTGATGAAAAGAAAAAAGATGAAGCAAAAGCAGAAGAACCTAAAAAAGAAGAACCGAAGAAAGAGGAACCACCAGCACAACAACCACCAGCTGGACAAGAAGAAGTGAAGGTTGTTGGTACAAGCGGTAAGGTATCTACTTTGGAAATTCATAATAATAAAGCACTGGAGTTGGAAATTACAGCGAAAGGTGCAAGTTATGTAGATATTAAAAATGAAGGTGACAATGTCATTTTTAATGGTACACTTCAAGAAGGTCAAGCAGAAAAGCATGATTTAACAACAGCAAAAGAAGTACGTCTCAACATTGGAAGTGCACCAAATGTTGAAATTAAACTGAATGGCCAAGTTGTTGCTTTCCCATTAGATCCAGAAAAGGAATATCACCAAAGATTAGTGATTAAAAATCTAGGGGGAGGGCAACCTGCACAATAACAGTCATCGCTTCGATGACTTTTTTCCAATGAACAAATGTTTTTGACATGATGGAGGAATAGCTGTGAATTTACCAAATAAAATTACAATATCTCGGATCTGCTTAATTCCAATTTTTTTAGTAATTATGTTAGCTCCTTTTAACTGGGGAACATATACAGTTGGAAATGTAGATTTACCAATTCAACATTTAGTAGGGGCAATCATTTTTATCGTTGCTTCAGCTACAGACTGGATTGATGGACATTATGCAAGAAAATATAATCTTGTAACAAATCTAGGGAAGTTTCTTGACCCATTAGCTGATAAATTACTTGTTTCAGCAGCGCTTATTACGTTAGTAGAAATGCAATATGTACCGGCTTGGATTGTTATTGTAATTATTAGTCGTGAGTTTGCTGTAACGGGATTACGTCTTATTCTTGCTGGAACTGGTGAAGTTGTTGCGGCGAATATGCTAGGGAAAATTAAAACATGGACACAAATTATTGCGATTTCAGCATATTTATTGCATGATGTACCATTAAATTTAATTCATATTCCGGTTGCGGATATTTTCATATGGATCGCACTTATCTTTACGGTTATTTCTGGATGGGATTATTTCTGGAAAAATAGAGCTGCTTTTGGAAATTCAAAATAACAGCTTATGGGGGAATCGGAATGAATGCCGAAATTATTGCGGTTGGAACAGAATTGTTACTCGGACAAATTACAAATACAAATGCAAAGTTTTTATCTGAAAAATTAGCATCCATTGGCATCAATGTGTATTATCATACTGTTGTAGGTGATAATAATCATCGTTTACAAGAAGCAATTCAAGTCGCTGAGAAGCGCGCAGATATACTCATTTTTACTGGTGGATTAGGACCGACAAAGGATGATTTAACGAAAGAAACAATTGCTTCAACTCTGCAAGAACAACTTATTTATGATGAAGTCGCATTAACGTCAATTGGCGAATATTTTAAACGTACAGGACGCGAATTCACAGAAAATAATAAGAAACAAGCGCTTGTTTTAAAAGGGTCAACTGTATTTGCAAATGATCACGGGATGGCACCAGGTATGGGATTAGCTAAGAACGAGAAGGTGTATATTTTATTGCCAGGCCCACCAAAAGAAATGAAACCGATGTATACAAGTTACGTAGAGCCGTTTTTACGTAATTTTACAACTGAAGAACATATATATTCCCGTGTTCTTCGCTTTTTCGGCATTGGAGAATCTCAACTAGAAGTGAAAGTTCAAGATTTAATTGATGGGCAAACGAATCCAACAATTGCTCCGCTAGCTTCAGATGGAGAAGTAATGCTTCGGTTGACCGCTAAACATCACGATGTAAAGCAGGCAGAAGTGCTCATTCAACATGTAGAAGATTTGATTCTAGAGCGAGTAGGGGAATTCTTCTATGGATATAATCAAGATTTTCTTCATAATAAAGCAATTGATTTATTAAAGAAAAAAGGTTTAACTTTAGCTTGTGCAGAAAGTTTAACAGGCGGTCTGTTTGGAAATCAAGTAACAGAAAATGCCGGCGTATCTCCCGTGTTTAAAGGCGGTGTGATTTGCTATCATAACAATGTGAAGCAACATATATTACATGTACCTGAAGAGACATTGCAAACAGTAGGAGCGGTTAGTGAACAGTGTGCGCGTTATCTTGCTGACAATGTTAAGACGCTTTTAAAAGCAGATATCGGAATTAGCTTTACTGGCGTAGCAGGGCCGGATGCTTCGGAAAATAAAGAACCAGGAACTGTATTTATTGGGTTAGCAATAGAGGGTGAGCCGACAGAGGTATTTTCTCTTAAATTGAGTGGAAGTCGTCAGCAAATTAGAGAACGTTCGACAAAATATGGATTTTATCATTTGTACAAAAAACTAGAAGAGATGTGAGTTTCTTCTAGTTTTTTTGTGATGAAAAATGAAACTTTTTCCATGGAAAACAAAAAAACGAATAAATGTTCGATTTTTGTTGGCAAATTGATATGAAAATAGGTATAATAAGATTAGCAATTCAGTTAAGGAGGAATTTTGAATGAGTGATCGTCAAGCGGCATTAGATATGGCGTTAAAACAAATAGAGAAGCAATTTGGTAAAGGTTCTATTATGAAATTAGGAGAACAGGCAGAACGTAAAATTTCTACAATTCCAAGTGGTTCGTTAGCACTTGATGTAGCTTTAGGTGTTGGTGGTTACCCGCGCGGACGTGTTATCGAAATTTATGGACCTGAAAGCTCAGGTAAAACAACGGTTTCCTTACATGCGATTGCAGAAGTGCAACGTCAAGGTGGACAAGCAGCATTTATTGATGCAGAACATGCAATGGATCCTGTATATGCACAAAAATTGGGTGTTAATATTGATGAATTACTATTATCGCAGCCTGACACAGGGGAACAAGGTTTAGAAATTGCAGAAGCATTAGTACGAAGCGGTGCGATTGATATCATCGTTATTGACTCTGTAGCAGCTCTTGTACCAAAAGCAGAAATCGAAGGGGAAATGGGTGACTCTCACGTCGGTTTACAAGCACGTTTAATGTCACAAGCGCTTCGTAAGCTTTCCGGTGCAATTAACAAATCCAAAACAATTGCAATCTTTATTAACCAAATTCGTGAAAAAGTTGGGGTTATGTTCGGGAACCCAGAAACAACTCCAGGTGGTCGTGCGTTGAAATTCTATTCAACAGTTCGTCTAGAAGTGCGTCGTGCTGAGCAGTTAAAACAAGGTAACGACATTGTTGGTAACAAAACAAAAATAAAAGTAGTAAAAAATAAAGTAGCACCTCCTTTCCGTGTTGCAGAAGTTGATATTATGTACGGAGAAGGGATTTCAAGAGAAGGCGAAATTTTAGATATGGCTTCTGAACTTGATATCGTTCAAAAAAGTGGCGCTTGGTATTCTTATAATGAAGAACGTTTAGGGCAAGGGCGCGAAAATGCAAAGCAATTTTTAAAAGAAAATCCAGAATTAAGAGATGAAATTGCATTCTTTATTCGTGAACACCATGGAATTGGTGAAGATTCTGCTGCTGAAAGTATGGAAGATGGAACTCTTCTTGATTAATAAAAGACACGACTCCGTGTCTTTTATTTTTTATCTCACAATAATATGTAATAAGGCCTTTCATTAAGATGTTTTCCTTTGTTAGAACTGATTTGGTAAGGGGTGTTATCATTGGTGGATACAATTTTTTTTTGTTAAAAGAAGATTTACATGACAAAGGTAAAGAAAGTAAAAGTAGACAACGCTTGACAATGAAAAATGCGATAGATACAATGAGAATGTATATTTTTTCTTATATACGATACACTCTTCTCTAGAAGAGAAGTAACATTCGGAGTAGGTTCTATACCTTTTCGAAATAATAATATGACATTTTAATTGTGAAATGAAGAAAATCCCTTAAAAAGCGGGGCGACGGTCTTTGCTGTACGTTGTAAATCAATGTACATGCCGACAGTCTTTTTTCATTCATAGCAAGGGGAGGTGAAATCATGAGTAGTAGTACATTAATTTGGATACTCATCTCCATTTTGCTTGCAACAGTCGGTGCAGTTGTTGGCTTTTTTGTTCGAAAGTCTATTGCAGAAGCGAAGATTAATGGTGCAGCGAATGAAGCGAGACGCATTTTAGAAGATGCAAATCGCGAAGCAGAGGCACTTAAGAAGGAAGCGCTTTTAGAAGCAAAGGATGAAATTCATACACTTCGTACAGAAGCTGAATTAGAAATTCGTGACCGTAGAAGCGAATTACAAAAACAAGAAAATCGTTTAATGCAAAAAGAAGAGAACCTTGATCGTAAAGACGAAACGCTCGATAAACGTGAGCAAATGTTAGAAAAGAAAGAGGAATCTCTTGTAGCGAGACAACAACAGATTGAAGAGTTGGAAAGCAAAGTGGGAGAGTTAGTTCAAAAGCAACAAACGGAATTAGAGCGCATTTCCAATCTGACACGCGAACAAGCCAAAGCGATCATTTTAGGGAAAGTGGAAAGTGAAATTTCTCATGAAATTGCCGTTATGGTAAAAGAAAGTGAAGTTCGCGCGAAAGAAGAGGCGGATAAGAAAGCGAAAGAGATTTTATCTCTTGCAATGCAAAGATGTGCAGCTGATCATGTTGCTGAAACAACCGTTTCGGTTGTAAATCTTCCAAATGACGAAATGAAAGGACGTATCATCGGACGAGAAGGACGTAATATTCGTACGTTAGAAACGTTAACGGGTATCGACCTTATTATTGATGATACGCCAGAAGCGGTAATCCTGTCAGGATTTGATCCAATTCGTCGTGAAACTGCTCGTATCGCTCTTGATAAGCTCGTACAAGATGGACGTATTCATCCAGCACGTATTGAGGAAATGGTTGAAAAGTCAAGACGTGAAGTGGATGAGTATATTCGTGAAGTGGGAGAACAAACGACATTTGAAGTAGGTGTACATGGATTACACCCAGATTTAATCAAGATTTTAGGTCGTTTGAAATTCCGTACAAGTTATGGTCAAAATGTGTTAAAACATTCTATGGAAGTAGCGTATTTAGCGGGACTTATGGCAGCGGAGCTTGGCGAGGACGAAAAGTTAGCGAGACGTGCAGGTCTATTGCATGATATCGGAAAAGCAATCGATCATGAAGTAGAGGGCAGTCACGTTGAAATTGGCGTGGAACTCGCAACGAAGTATAAAGAGCATCCAGTTGTTATTAACAGTATCGCATCTCACCATGGTGATACAGAGCCAACGTCTATTATTGCAGTTTTAGTTGCAGCAGCGGATGCGTTATCAGCTGCAAGACCAGGAGCTCGTAGTGAGACATTGGAAAACTATATTCGCCGTCTTGAAAAGTTAGAAGAGATTTCAGAATCCTATGAAGGAGTAGAGAAATCCTTTGCTATTCAAGCAGGACGCGAAGTTCGCATCTTGGTAAAACCGGATACAATCGATGATTTAGAAGCTCATCGTTTAGCACGTGATATTCGAAAACGTATTGAAAATGAACTGGATTATCCAGGACATATTAAAGTAACAGTTATTCGTGAAACACGTGCGGTGGAATACGCAAAATAAAGTGGTGAAACACCACTTTATTTTTTTGTGTTGGGATTGGGTAAGTTAAAATGACACTTCCATCAGCAAACGTTTACCACTTGTAAATAGCCTTTATATTATTTCGATATTCTGGTGGAAGATAACTTTAAATGAGCAGTATGGTTTTATTACAAGGAAACAGCTTGTAATATGGTATCGTAATAAAAATGTAGTACATAGGAAGGGTAATAGATATGAGAATATTATTTGTAGGAGATGTAGTAGGATCCCCTGGAAGAGGTATGATTCAGCAATACGTACCGGCGTTAAAGAAAAAATATACGCCTACTGTAACAATTATTAATGGAGAAAATGCTGCGGGTGGTCGTGGTATTACAGAGAAAATTTACCGAAACTTTTTAGAGTGCGGTGCACAGGCAGTTACACTTGGGAACCATGCTTGGGATAACCGTGAAGTGTTTGAATTTATCGATGATGCAAAATATCTTGCAAGACCAGCTAACTTCCCAGAGGGAACACCGGGAAAAGGACTTATTTTTGTAAATTGTAACGGTACAGAAGTAGCTGTAATTAACTTACAAGGACGTACGTTCCTTCCGCCAATTGATTGTCCGTTCCGAAAAGTGGATGAATTAATTAACATTGCAAAAAAACGCACAAATATTATCTTTATTGATTTTCATGCTGAGACGACCAGTGAAAAACAAGCACTTGGTTGGTACGTAGATGGACGTGCTACAGCAGTTGTAGGGACACATACACATGTTCCAACAGC
Organism: Bacillus pseudomycoides; assembly: GCF_022811845.1. Classification (NCBI taxonomy): domain Bacteria; kingdom Bacillati; phylum Bacillota; class Bacilli; order Caryophanales; family Bacillaceae; genus Bacillus; species Bacillus pseudomycoides. The sequence goes on along the minus strand of NZ_CP064266.1, from coordinate 4,909,371 downwards.
AGATAATCGTATTTTACCAAGCGGAACAGCTTACATTACAGATGTCGGAATGACTGGTCCATATGATGGGATTTTAGGTATGGATCGCGAAGCTGTATTGAAGAAGTTTTTAACAAATTTACCTGTACGTTTTGAAGTAACGAATGGAAGAACGCAGTTAAGTGCAGTATTAATTGATGTGGATCCAAATACAGGAAAAGCGAAAAAAATTGAACGTATTTTAATTAATGATGACCAGCCATTTTTCGAATAATAGCATTTAAATTTTAGAAAAAACATTATATTTTAATTTTTTAGAAAAATTACAGAAATTTAGCAGGAATACATGTCTTTCCTCGTGAATATAAGTTAAAGTGAAATAATCGCTAATACTTTTATAAGAAACGAGGAGGAAACGAGGAATGGAAATATTAAAAGTTAAAGCAACTTCGGTCCCTAACTCTGTAGCCGGTGCACTTGCTGGAGTTATTCGCGAACGCGGAACAGCAGAAATCCAAGCTATTGGCGCAGGTGCATTAAATCAAGCCGTGAAGGCAGTAGCAATTGCAAGAGGGTTTGTAGCGCCTAGTGGTTTGGATTTGATTTGTATACCAGCTTTTACAGACATTATGATTGATGGTGAAGAACGTACAGCAATAAAATTAATTGTAGAACCTCGTTAAGTTTGAACAACCTGTTTGCTTCTATGCGAACAGGTTGTTTTTATGAGGAAGGGGGAATGAAAGTGAAAGTGTTTGATGCGCACTGTGATGTACTATGGCAACTATGGAATGCAAAAGGGAAGAAGGATTTTCAAAATGATCCGTCTTTACATATTACATTTGAACAATTGAAAAAAAGAAAGGGCAGTATACAGTGCTTTGCGATATATGTACCTGAAACGGTACCATATGAACAACGCTTTGAAGCTGCGTTAGATATGGTAGATATATTTTATAAGCAGGTTTTATCGTTACTAGGCATGAAATTGATTCGGACAAAAAAAGATATAGAGCAGTTAGCATCAAATGAAGTAGGTGCCATTTTAACATTAGAAGGTGGCGAAGCAATTGGAAAAGACATGATGAAATTACGCACGCTCTATCGTTTAGGAGTTCGATCTATGGGACTCACGTGGAATCATGCGAATTTATTAGCTGATGGAGCGTTGGAAACGAGAGGAGCGGGACTTACTACGTTTGGTAAGCAGGTTGTAGAAGAGCTAAATTCCTTTCGTTTATGGACAGATGTGTCTCACTTAAATGAAAAAGGATTTTGGGATGTGATGGAAATTGCGCAATATCCAATTGCATCGCATTCAAATTGTTATGAGCTTTGTCAGCACCCACGTAATCTAAAAGATGAACAAGTACAAGCACTTATTCAAAAAGATGGTGTAATTGGTGTAACCTTCGTTCCGGCGTTTTTAGCCAATCATAAGCCTGCTTATATGGATGACATATTACGGCATGTGGAGCGTATTTGTTCGCTTGGAGGAGAACGTAATATAGGGTTTGGTTCGGACTTTGATGGCATTACAGAAATGGTTATCGGTGTGGAAGCATATCGGCATTATGAATATGTAATCAATGAACTGAGTAAGCGATATAGTCAAACGCATGTTCAAAGCTTTTTATATGATAATTTTATGAATCATATTTCTTTCTAATTGTTTATTTTATTCCACCTTAATGGGCAGTAAATCCCTCACCACAACATTTAGAGAGAAACGAGGAATATAGGTAGGATGTCCGTAAAAGCCTGATTGATGAAGGCTAATAATCAGTGTGGGATGAAGAGAAATCCACTGATTAAAGTTTCGATGTATATTGCATTTTTAATTTGAATAAGAAAATTTAGAAAAGTTAAAAAATTATAATGAAAAATCAAGCCAAATTATTGCATTTTTTTTATTGTAAGGCTAGAATTGTAGACGAATTAAGATTACGCAAAACATTCAGGGAAATCTGAAGAGGTATAATTTGTGTCCATTGTAGTTTCTTTGCATAAAAAGTGCTACACTATTACTGTAAAAAAATACACTACAATGAATGCAGCCAAAAGGGGTGTAGGAGATGATTAGTCAACTTTCATGGAAAGTTGGAGGACAACAAGGTGAAGGAATTGAAAGTACAGGAGAAATCTTCTGTATTGCATTAAACCGCTTAGGGTATTACCTATACGGTTACCGCCACTTTTCATCACGAATTAAGGGTGGTCATACAAATAATAAAATTCGCGTAAGTACAACTGAAGTACGTGCGATATCAGATGATTTAGATATTTTAATTGCTTTTGATCAAGAAACAATCGATTTTAACTTCCACGAACTACGACCAGGTGGAATTGTCGTTGCGGACGCAAAATTCAATCCAACGATACCGGAAAGCGCAGATGTAAATCTATATGCAATACCGTTTACAGATATTGCTTCTGAATTAGGCACATCATTAATGAAAAACATGGTTGCTGTTGGAGCATCTAGTGCGGTATTAGGATTAGATGAAACTGTATATTTAGAAGTTGTTGATGAAATTTTCGGCCGCAAAGGAGAGCAAGTTGTTGCGAAGAATATGGAAGCAATTAAACGTGGTTCTCAATATATGAAAGAATTGCTTGGTGAGAAAGTAAACATGATGCAGCTTGAAAAAGCTGATGGTCAAAAACGTATGTTTATGATTGGTAACGATGCAATTGCATTTGGAGCAGTAGCTGGAGGGGCACGCTTTATGTCAGCATATCCAATTACACCTGCATCTGAAATTATGGAATATTTAATTAAAAAACTTCCAAAAGTAGGCGGAACAGTTATCCAAACAGAGGATGAAATCGCTGCCTGTACAATGGCGATTGGTGCAAACTATGCTGGTGTACGTACCCTTACTGCGTCAGCAGGACCGGGTTTATCTTTAATGATGGAAGCAATCGGCTTAGCTGGTATTACAGAAACACCTCTTGTTATCGTAGATACACAACGTGGTGGTCCAAGTACTGGTTTACCAACAAAGCAAGAGCAATCAGATTTAATGGCAATGATTTACGGTACACATGGTGAAATTCCAAAAATCGTAATGGCACCAAGTACTGTTGAAGAAGCGTTTTATGATATTGTCGAAGCATTTAACTTAGCAGAAGAATATCAGGTTCCTGTTATTTTCTTAACAGACTTACAGCTCTCTTTAGGAAAACAAACAGTAGAACCACTGAAGTTAGATAGAGTAGAAATTCGCCGCGGTAAGCTTGATTTACAAGCAGAGTTACCAGAGCGTGAAAATAAAGCTTACTTTAAACGTTACGAAGTGACAGAGGATGGTATTTCACCACGCGTTTTACCTGGTATGAAAAATGGTGTTCACCATGTTACAGGTGTAGAACATGATGAAACTGGTAAACCATCTGAATCAGCATTGAATCGTAAAGCGCAAATGGACAAACGTTTCCGTAAAATGGAGAGTCTGAAGTTTAATACCCCTGTATACAAAAATGCTAAGTATGATGACGCTGATGTATTATTAGTAGGTTTTAACTCTACTCGTGGTGCGATTGAAGAAGCGATGGAGCGTTTAGAGCAGGAAGGGTTAAAAGTCAATCATGCTCACGTTCGTTTAATTCACCCATTCCCAATAGATGAAATCCTTCCCCTTGTGAAGAGTGCAAAGCGCGTTGTTGTTGTGGAAAATAATGCAACTGGTCAGCTTGCTAACATTATGAAAATGAATCTTGGTAATGGAGAGAAAATTTCTAGTCTTTTAAAATATGACGGAAATCCATTTTTACCAAAAGAAATTTACAACGAATGCAAAAAAGGGGTTGTATTAAATGGCAACATTTAAGGACTTTCGTAACAGCGTAAAACCAAACTGGTGTCCAGGTTGCGGTGACTTCTCAGTACAAGCGGCAATTCAACGTGCAGCTGCAAATGTTGGTTTAAATCCAGATGAATTAGCTGTTATTTCCGGTATCGGCTGTTCAGGTCGTATTTCAGGTTATATTAATTCATATGGTGTTCATAGTATTCATGGACGTGCACTTCCAATTGCACAAGGTGTGAAGATGGCAAACCGTGATTTAACAGTTATCGCATCTGGTGGTGATGGAGATGGTTTTGCAATCGGTATGGGACATACCATTCATTCCATCCGTCGTAACATTGACATAACGTATATCGTTATGGATAATCAAATTTATGGTTTAACAAAAGGTCAAACTTCACCACGTAGTGAAGCTGGATTTAAAACGAAAAGTACACCGCAAGGTTCAATTGAGCCAGCATTATCTGTAATGGAAATGGCATTAACAGCTGGTGCGACTTTTGTGGCACAAAGCTTTTCTAGTGATTTAAAAGAATTAACACAGCTTATCGAAGCTGGTATTCAGCATAAAGGGTTCTCTTTAATTAACGTATTTAGCCCATGTGTTACTTATAATAAAGTGAATACGTATGATTGGTTTAAAGAGAATTTAACAAAACTAAGCACAGTAGAAGGATACGATCCATCTAATCGTATGATTGCTATGCAAACGTTAATGGAAAACAAAGGCTTAGTAACGGGCTTAATTTATCAAAACACAGAACAGCCTTCTTATCAAGAGCTTGTAAAGGGATATAGCGAAAAACCTTTAGTGCAAGCTGATTTACAAATGAATCAAAAAATGTTCGATGAACTCGTTGCTGAATTTATGTAATCGTAATAAAAAGCTGCTTAACGGCAGCTTTTTTGTTTACCTATAAAATTCAGAATGTTAAAATAATAAATGTATCGTCTTGTCAAAAAAATGGGTTTGTGCGCTGAAGTAAGTGGGTATGATATGGTCTCTTTGTTGTTAAATTTGGCTAAACATCTTATACTATGATAGTGTGTATAGGAATAAAGTAATAGGTTTTTTTAGGACAAGGTTAAAACAACAAAAAAGGGAATGTCTATTGGTGTCGGGAAGACTCCATTCTTACGGATGGTTAAATCGATTACTCGAGTTTCAAAGGGGCAAGCTATCTCTCAAACTATCCTAATCTTTAAGATGGGTCTGATTGTCATTAGAATGGACTACAGAGTGTGTATAGTTAAGGTTGAAAGGAGATTACCCATGAACGAGCAACAACGATTAGCAAGTCAACAAGCCAATTCTTCTATGAAAAAAGGAGAAAAAGATTACAGTAAATACTTTGAAAGTGTATATCAGCCGCCTTCTTTAAAAGATGCGAAAAAACGCGGGAAAGAAGAAGTTAAAATTGAACGTGATTTTGGTTTACCAGAAGAGTTTCGTAACTTTGGTGCCGGAAGAAAGTTTTATATCCGTACTTACGGATGTCAAATGAATGAGCATGATACGGAAGTAATGGCTGGTATTTTTACAGCGCTTGGATATGAGCCAACATTTTCGACAGAAGATGCAGACGTGATTCTATTAAATACTTGTGCCATTCGTGAAAACGCTGAGAATAAAGTATTTGGGGAACTTGGTCATTTAAAACCATTAAAACAAAGAAACCCTGATCTTTTAATCGGTGTGTGTGGTTGTATGTCTCAGGAAGAATCTGTTGTAAACAAAATTATGCAAAAAAACCAGCATGTAGATATGGTATTTGGCACACATAATATTCATCGTTTGCCATACATTTTAAAAGATGCGATGTTCTCAAAAGCAACAGTTGTTGAAGTGTGGTCTAAAGAAGGAGATGTAATTGAAAACCTTCCGAAGGTGCGTCGCGGTGATATTAAAGCATGGGTAAATATTATGTATGGATGCGACAAATTCTGTACATATTGCATTGTACCATATACACGTGGTAAAGAACGTAGTCGCCGTCCAGAAGATATTATTAATGAAGTTCGTCATTTAGCGGCAAATGGGTATAAAGAAATTACGTTGCTTGGTCAGAACGTAAACGCATATGGTAAAGACTTTGAAGACTTAGAATATGGTCTTGGCGATTTAATGGATGAACTTAGTAAGATTGATATAGCACGTGTGCGCTTTACGACAAGTCACCCACGTGATTTCGATGATCACTTAATTGAGGTGCTTGGAAAAGGCGGTAATTTAGTTGAACATATCCACTTACCAGTGCAATCTGGAAGCACAGATATGCTAAAAATTATGGCACGTAAATATTCACGAGAGCATTATTTAGAACTTGTACGTAAAATTAAAGAAGCGATTCCGAATGCAGTATTAACAACTGATATTATCGTTGGTTTTCCAAATGAAACAGACGAGCAGTTTGAAGAAACGATGTCGTTATATCGTGAAGTAGGTTTTGATAGTGCATTTACATTTATTTATTCTCCACGTGAAGGTACACCTGCTGCAAAAATGAAGGATAATGTACCGATAGAAGTGAAAAAAGAGCGTTTACAACGCTTAAATGCATTAGTGAATGAATATTCTATGGAAAAGAATAAACGATATGAAGGTCAAATTGTTGAAGTACTAGTTGATGGAGAGAGTAAAAATAATCCTGATGTACTCGCAGGCTATACACGTGCTAACAAGCTTGTAAACTTCGTAGCTCCAAAATCTGCAATCGGTCAGCTTGTAAAAGTAAAAGTAACGGAAGCAAAAACTTGGTCTCTAAACGGGGAATTGGTTGAGGAGCCGATCGAGGTGAAATAATAGATGAAGGTTTATACAAAAGATGAAATTGTCGAGCAAGCGAAAGAATTAGCGAAAATGATTTCTGAAACAGAAGAAGTGGATTTCTTTAAACGTGCGGAAGCACAAATTCATAAAAATGAAAATGTGAAACGTGCAATTGATGAAATTAAGGCACTGCAAAAACAAGCTGTAAACTTGCAACATTATGGTAAATGGGAAGCGTTGAAAAAAGTAGAAGCAGAAATAGATGCTCTGCAAGATAAACTTGATAGCATTCCGGTTGTACAGGAATTCAAATCTTCACAAACATATGTAAATGACTTACTGCAACTTGTAGCAAGTACCATTTCTAATAATGTAACGGATGAAATTTTAATTTCAACTGGTGGTAATGTGTTAAAGGGTGAAACAGGTGCTGAAGTAGAGAGTAAAAAAGGGAACTGTGGTTGTTAAGGGAGATGTCTTATAGACATCTCTTTTTTGCTTTTATTCTGTTCTATAGTCTTTTGTCAAAAAAAGAATGACACATTCCGCTATTGTCACGCATATGATTAAGTGAATATCGATTGAGGAGGGTTCCGAATGTCCGAATTTAGAGAGATTATTACAAAGGCAGTAGTGGGCAAAGGACGTAAGTATACAAAATCAACGCATACATGTGAATCAAATCATGAGCCGACAAGTATTCTCGGATGTTGGGTAATTAATCACACATATGAAGCGAGAAAGAATGGAAAGTCTGTAGAAATTGAAGGATACTACGATGTGAATACGTGGTACTCATTTGATGAAAACACAAAAACAGAAGTTGTAACAGAACGTGTTAGTTATACGGATGAAGTGAATATTGGTTATCGGGATAAAAACTTTTCGGGTGAAGATTTAGAAATTATTGCGCGCGTTATTCAACATCCCAATTGTTTAGAAGCAATCGTTTCACCAAATGGTAACAAAATTGTTGTAACTGTAGAGCGTGAATTTGTAACAGAAGTTGTCGGTGAAACAAAAATTTGTGTAAATGTAAATCCAGATGGATGTCCAGAGGATGAGGATAACTTTGAAGTAGATGATGATGAATTTGAAGAGTTAGATCCAAACTTTATTGTAGATGCAGAAGAAGAGTAATAGAAAGCTAGGGAGAAATTCTTCCTAGCTTTTTACATAGCGTTAGTGATACGGAATGGAACTGTTTTGTATCAGAAATGTGCTATAATGAAGAGAGACTCCTATAAGTGGAGAGCAAATTGTCCGTGAAGTACGGCATATATAATATATAGCACATTTTTATGAAGTATGGAGGAAACAGATGGCTCAGTATACCCCAATGATACAACAATATTTAAAGGTCAAGGCAGACTATCAAGATGCCTTTTTATTTTTTAGATTAGGTGATTTTTATGAAATGTTTTTTGAAGATGCAGTTAAGGCAGCTCATGAACTTGAAATCACATTAACAAGCCGAGATGGCGGTAGTAGTGATCGTATACCAATGTGTGGTGTTCCATACCATGCAGCGAAAAATTATATTGAACAGCTGGTTGAAAAAGGATATAAAGTAGCAATTTGTGAGCAAGTAGAAGATCCAAAAACAGCAAAAGGTGTTGTACGTCGTGAAGTCGTTCAACTAATTACGCCAGGAACGATGATGGAGGGGCGTACAATTGATGAAAAAGAAAATAATTTCTTAGCTGCATTAACTCATTTTGAAGATGGCTCTTATGCATTAGCTTGTAACGATTTAACAACAGGGCAAAATACAGTAACATTATTAACAGGTTCTGTAGAAGATGTATTATTAGAAGTCTACGCAACAGGTTCAAAAGAAATTGTTGTAGATTCTACATTTTCAAAAGATGAGCTAAGCAAGTTGACGGAAACGTTAAAGATGACAATCTCTTATGAAGATGAAACGAAAGTACCTGAAGGATTAGAGCATCTTGTGAAAAATGTAACCCAAACGAAATTAGTTACAGCAGTAGGACGCTTATTGAATTATGTACTAAGAACGCAAAAACGTTCATTAGATCATTTGCAGCCAGTAGATATTTATTATACAAATCAATTTATGAAAATTGATGTTCACTCAAAACGCAATTTGGAGTTAACTGAAACTCTTCGAACAAAAGAGAAAACAGGTTCCCTCTTATGGTTGCTAGATAAAACGAAAACAGCAATGGGCGGACGTATGCTAAAACAGTGGATGGAACGCCCGCTTATACAAAAAGAAAAAATTGAAGAGCGTTTAGAAATGGTTGAAACATTCGTAAATGATTATTTCTTACGTGAAGATTTGAAAGAAAAATTAAAAGAAGTGTATGACTTAGAGCGCTTGGCAGGAAAAGTTGCATATGGAAATGTAAATGCGCGCGATTTACTACAATTAAAACGTTCCCTTCTGCAAGTACCGGCTATTTTAGAGGCGATTAGCTTATTAGACAATTCTTATGCAGCAAGATTAATTCAAGGTGCGGATCCATGTGAAAGTTTAACAGAGTTATTAGGAAGAAGTATTCAAGAAAACCCACCGCTTTCTATTAAAGATGGAGATATTATAAAAGATAGTTACAATGATAAGCTCGACCAATATCGTTATGTGAGTAAAAACGGAAAAACATGGATTGCAGAGCTTGAAAAACGTGAACGTGACATTACGGGAATTAAATCGTTAAAGATCGGTTACAACCGTATTTTTGGCTACTATATTGAAGTGACAAAGGCAAACCTTGCTTCGCTTCCAGAAGGGCGCTATGAGCGTAAACAGACGCTTGCAAATGCGGAGCGCTTCATTACAGATGAATTAAAAGAAAAAGAAACATTGATTTTAGAGGCAGAAGAAAAAATTGTACAGCTAGAATATGATTTGTTTACAGCACTTCGTGAAGAAGTAAAAGTGTTTATTCCGAAATTACAGCACTTAGCGAAAGTAATTAGTGAACTAGATGTACTGCAAAGTTTTGCAACGGTGAGCGAAGAAGAACAATTTGTAAAACCAGTGTTAACAGATAAGCGTGAAATCTTTATAAAAGATGGTCGCCATCCTGTTGTAGAAAAAGTGTTGAACGGAAAATTGTATGTTCCAAATGATTGTGTAATGCCTGAAAACATGGATGTCTTTTTAATTACAGGTCCAAACATGTCTGGTAAGAGTACGTATATGCGTCAATTAGCACTTGTTACTGTTATGTCGCAAATCGGTTGCTTTGTACCTGCAACCGAAGCTGTATTACCAGTATTCGATCAAATCTTTACGAGAATTGGTGCAGCAGATGATTTAATTTCAGGTCAAAGTACGTTTATGGTCGAAATGTTAGAAGCAAAAAATGCAATTGCAAATGCATCAGAAAGAAGCTTAATTTTATTCGATGAAATTGGCCGCGGTACATCTACGTATGACGGTATGGCACTCGCACAAGCAATCATCGAGCATATTCATGACCAAATTGGAGCGAAGACACTATTCTCCACACATTATCACGAATTAACTGTGTTAGAAGAAAGTCTGACACAGTTGAAAAACGTACACGTTTCAGCTATTGAAGAAAACGGAAAAGTTGTTTTCTTGCATAAAATTCAAGACGGTGCAGCAGATAAAAGTTACGGTATTCACGTGGCTCAACTTGCCGAGCTTCCAGATAGCTTAATTGCTCGTGCAAAAGAAGTATTAGCACAGCTAGAAGGACAAGAGGAAATCATCATTCCGAAACGTGCAGAAATTAAGGACCAAGAAGAAATTGTTCAAGAACCAACTATTCAAGAATCAGTTGTAATAAAGGAAAAAGCAGAGACACTACCAGAGAAGAAGGAAGAAGCAGAAGAATCACAGCTATCTTTCTTTGCTACAGAACAGTCTTCGGAAAAACAAGACAAGCCTGTGATTGATTCAAAAGAAACAGCTGTATTAGCGCAAATTAAAAAAATTGATTTACTTGATATGACGCCTCTAGAAGCGTTAAATGAATTGTATCGTTTACAGAAAAAGTTAAAGAAAGGATGAGTAAGTAGATGGGGAAAATTCGCAAACTCGATGACCAACTCTCCAATTTAATTGCAGCAGGGGAAGTAGTTGAACGCCCTGCTTCAGTTGTAAAAGAACTTGTCGAAAATTCCATCGATGCGAATAGTACATCTATTGAAATCCACTTAGAAGAAGCTGGATTATCGAAAATTCGCATCATCGATAATGGGGATGGCATTGCTGAAGAAGATTGTATCGTTGCCTTTGAACGGCATGCAACAAGCAAAATTAAGGATGAAAATGACCTGTTTCGCATTCGGACTCTAGGTTTCCGCGGTGAGGCATTGCCAAGTATCGCATCTGTTAGTGAATTAGAGTTAATCACTAGCACAGGAGATGCACCAGGCACGCATCTTGTTATTAAGGGCGGAGACATTATAAAACAGGAAAAAACAGCGAGTCGTAAAGGAACAGATATTACGGTTCAAAATTTGTTTTTTAACACGCCAGCGCGCCTTAAATATATGAAAACAATTCATACGGAGCTTGGGAATATTACAGACATTGTGTACCGCATTGCGATGTCGCATCCAGAAGTGTCTTTGAAACTGTTTCATAATGAGAAAAAGCTGCTGCATACATCGGGAAATGGTGATGTCAGACAAGTACTTGCAGCTATTTACAGCATTCAAGTTGCGAAAAAATTGATTCCAATTGAAGCGGAATCGTTAGACTTTACGATTCGTGGTTATGTAACGTTACCTGAAGTAACGAGAGCATCTCGTAACTACATGTCAACGATTGTAAATGGTCGTTACGTTCGTAACTATGTACTAATGAAAGCTATTCAGCAAGGGTATCACACATTGCTTCCAGTTGGCCGCTATCCAATTGGGTTCTTATCAATCGAGATGGACCCAATGTTAGTCGATGTTAACGTGCATCCAGCGAAATTAGAAGTGCGCTTCAGTAAAGAACAGGAATTACTGCAATTAATTGAAAAGACGTTGCAAGATGCATTTAAAAAAATACAACTTATTCCGGATGCTGGAGTGACAACGAAGAAAAAAGAAAAAAATGAAAGTATGCAAGAACAATTTCATTTTGAGCATACGAAACCGAAAGAACCATCTATGCCTAATATTGTTTTACCGACTGGGATGGATGAAAAGCAAGAAGAAGTAAGTACAATAAAACAAACGTCAGCGCCGCCACTTTGGCAACAACCGAAGCAAGAGTGGCAGCCACCGCAATCACTTGTAAGAGAAGAAGAAAGCTGGCAATCAACTTCTAAACCGCTAATTGAAGAGAAAATTCAAGAAGATCAAGAATGGGATAGCAGTGAAGAAGACTTTGAATTAGAAGAAGTTCAAGATATCCAAGAGATTGAAATGAACGGTAATGATTTACCGCCACTTTATCCAATTGGGCAAATGCACGGAACTTATATCTTCGCGCAAAATGATAAAGGGTTATATATGATTGATCAGCATGCAGCACAAGAACGAATCAATTATGAATATTTCCGTGATAAAGTAGGTCAAGTTACGCAAGAAGTACAAGAATTACTCGTACCATATCGCATTGATTTGTCTCTCACTGAATTTTTGCGTGTCGAAGAACAATTAGAGGAATTAAAAAAGGTAGGATTATTCCTAGAGCAATTCGGTCATCAATCCTTTATCGTTCGCTCGCATCCAACGTGGTTCCCGAAAGGTCAGGAAACAGAAATCATCGACGAAATGATGCAGCAAGTTGTTAAACTGAAAAAAGTCGATATTAAAAAACTGCGTGAAGAAGCAGCAATCATGATGAGCTGTAAAGCATCAATTAAAGCAAATCAATATTTAACGAACGATCAAATTTTTGCTCTGCTAGAAGAACTGCGTACAACAACAAATCCTTATACATGTCCGCATGGTAGACCGATTCTTGTGCATCATTCGACGTATGAACTGGAGAAGATGTTTAAGCGAGTGGTGTAGGTGAGTTGTCCAAAGGGAAAAAAGTTCGCTACTGGGTAATGAAAATTGTTTGTACTATTTAAAGTTAGTATAAAGAATGAAAAATACCACTGAATTAATGAGTTTTTACGTTAATATACTGAAAAAATAATAATGTACGAAAAGAATTTTTTAATAGGCAAAAAAGCATGACAATTTTATGTCATGCTCTTTGTGTTTAATTAAAAAAATGTTTTAGACTATAGAAAAAAGTATTAGACTATTTCCGTAGTCTTTTCAGAATAAATTAGTTAAAAAGAAAAGACTACATACTATACGCGAAAGAGTATAAAACAGAGGAATTATATAAGGGGGTAATTGTTTTTGGAGGAGGACGTAGCCCATAGCGGGAGGCGTATCCGCAGATGTGAAGCATCGAGGACCTTAAAAATAAGAATAATCAACTAAACAAAGGATTATAAATTGAATAAAACAATCAGCTGTCTAGAAAACTATTAGACGATACAATATAATAATAATGCCAATGCATCTCTTTTTTTAATGTGGGTACGCTTTCGAGCAGTAATTCTTTAGACTATTTTGGAGCATTGGTTTACAAAGAAAAAAGACTCCGCAGCAAGAGGGTCTTTTTTTATGTTTCTTGCTTATCATAAGAAAATAAGTTCGTTTACAATGAATATAGCCAAAGGTTTTTATTGGTAGTAAACTCATTATCCCAGTAAATTAGTTAAACAGATAAGAGATTTATCTAAGGTGTGCAGAGCCTTGTGCCCACAAGTAGCGGAGTGCCCCAATTGCATATAAGAGGTCTAGGATATATAATGCTAGCCCCAATCCAGTTATGGTCGGAAACACCTTAAAAGGTCACTGCACACATTCATTATAACAAATTAAACAAAAAAGATAAAAAATCCTGTAAATTAGGCAGGGAATAGGATACTAGATAAAGAATTTTTCTTTTAGAAATTTAAAAGACTATATGCAAGTGAAATTCAAAAAGGTATATAGTATTTAATGAAATTAGCGATTGAAACTCTTTAATAATTTGGGGCTGGTTCTTGGCTAGACCTCTTTACTTAATGTGAGATTTACCATCTGGCGTTATAGTCCTGACATACTACATTGGGCATTAAGCTCTAACGGAAAATTGGACAGTCAGATGTATATATCGCTAGGAGGATTTACGTATGAGTGAAAACACAGTAGTACCCTTTAGTTTTATAGAGGAATCCAAAGAAAAAGAGAAAGAAACTAAGAGGAAGATGTACCAGTTATTTGTAGGAATTGACATTGGTGCCTCTTTTCATGTTGCTAGTTGTATCTCCTTCCAAGCCTTTTTAGACCCAAAAGGACGTGAATGGAAACGGGCAAAGACAATGAAATTTAATGCGGACAGCCTGGGAATGACAAAGTTCTTCCAAGCCTTAGAACAAATGGAAAAACAATTAGGAATTCATAGGTCGGATTTCCTAGTTTTACTAGAACCAACAGGTGGTCACTACTCTTACCTGCTTCAACAAGTCCTTTCGAACGAAAATTTTGATGTATACCTAGTGGAAAATTCCGCAGTAAAAGACTTCCGTGAAAAGCATTTGGGAATTACTGAAAAATCAGATGCGGTAGATGCAAGGGTAATGTCCTATATGGGATGGCACAAGATTTTGCACCCTCATATGAAAGGAGTTAGCCTACTTAAACCAGCGTCTGTAACTCAATCTATTTTTCGTTCGTTAACTCGCGACCGATGGTTATTAAATACTCAGTTAACACGGCGTAAAAATCAAGTGCAGCAACTTTTAACTGTTACGCACCCAGACCTCAAAGTAGCATTTAAAAAACTTGGTACTACTTCTGTGATGAAGTTCGTATTGAAGTATCCTACTGGTAAAGATCTAAAGCTAGCCACACAAGAAGAACTACGACAAGCAATGATTGAATCTGGGGCAAAGCGAATAGCTACGAAGGCGTCTAAGGCACTAGCCGAAGTAACAGCAAAGTCTATAACAATTGATGTCCCTCATTTAGTTGGAAGACAAAATTGGGTAATTGAGGAAGCGTTACGTATTGAAGAAAGTATTAAAGGGATTGACAATCACATCCAAGAACTACTTCACGGAAATTCAAGCAAAGGTATTAAACCTCATCCTTATACAGAGTTATTATACTCTTTCCTTTTATGAGCGATAATTGGGCCTGTACCCTTATCGGAGCCATTGGTGATGTTGAACGATTTAATACATATAAAGAGTTCAAAAATACCTTGGTGTTTCGGCTGAAAATAAACAATCAGGGACATCAGTAAAGGGTACGAGAATGACCTTTAGTGGCGTTCGGGATGCACGTCGTGTTCTCTTTCAAATGGCGATGATTATCATTGCGATGAAAAAGCAACCGTCCGTATTCAGCTCCTATTATCATCGTCTAGTAGAACGTAAAATGAATGGAAAAACAGCAATTGGGCATATGTGTGGAAAGATTGCCAAAATCCTTTATATGATGCTTAAAACGGGGCAAAAATATGACCCTATAAAACACGCACAAGCAACAGGTATTCCTTGGGATTCTGTTTATGACAAAAGAACAAAAAATGTCAATTCGGAGAAGTTTTATCAAGAAGCATTAAAGCTTGCGGGAGATTCAACATCTGACGATGTTGAATTAATTGAAACAGATGTTGATTTAAAATAAAGTTTGATAAAAACGACTTACTAAGTAAAATGGAGGAATATATTGTGGGTAAGAGTTTATCAGAAATGTCACTTGAGGAATTGTGGGAACTGTTTCCGATTATACTAAAAGAACATAATCCAATATGGAAAAATTGGTATTTACAAGAAGAAAAACTACTTAACAACATAATCGGTAATCAATATGTTGAACGAATCAATCACATAGGAAGTACTTCTGTTAACGGGTTATTAGCAAAACCAACGATAGATATATTGCTTGAAATAACAGAAGATTGTGATTTGAAGTTTTTAGTGAATGTGTTGGAGAAAAAGGGATATATTTTGAAAAGCAACCACAAAAGCCTTCACCTCATATGATGTTTATGAAAGGTTATACAGAAAAGGATTTGCCGAAAAGTATTTCATCTTCATGTTAGGTATATAGGGGATTGGAATGAATTATATTTTAGAGATTTTTTACGACTGCATAAAGATGTTGCCCAAGAATATAGTAACTTAAAAGTGAGCTTAATGGACAAATATGAACATAACAGAGACGGATATACGGAAGCAAAAACAGAGTTTATTAATACATACACTAAAATTGCAAAAACGGAATTTGAATACAAATATACCCCAAACTAATAAGCATTTTATTTCAAAGCTCATTAAGACATAAAAAATACTAATTTCCAGTAAGTGTTTTAAAAGGTAAAAAACAGCTATTTTCAACACAGAAATAGTGCTATTTCCAAGAGGAATTTTTTATTTTCCTTTTTTTAAGCACTACACTACATTAAAAAATAGTGGATTTGAGTCAATATTTTGGACACAAAAAAGTTAAATCTAAGCTACTTTTTTAGCTAGATCCTCTATTGCTTGAGGAGTTTTATAACCAATTCTACTATGAATCCTCTTGCGGTTATACCATCCCTCGATGTATTGAAATAGTGCTAAGTTTGCTTGTTCAAATGTGACATATTTTGTACGATATACTTCTTCTTTCTTTAAATTGGCATGAAATGACTCGATACAAGCGTTGTCGTAGGGACACCCTTTCTTACTGAAAGAAGGCCTTATTTTATAATTCGCGAGTAAGATTTAAAATTTCTGACTTGTATATTGAGTTCCTAAGTCAGTATGTAGAATGAGACCTTCCGGTGGTTTTTGTGTATGGTAAGCGTTTTCTAATGCTTTTACCACAAGATTCGTTGTCATATTTCGTGAAAATGAATACCCAATAATTTTCTTAGAATATAAATCCATCATAGATAAAAAATCTGTTCTCACCTCATTTAAATTAGATTATAAATATAAGAAATCCATTAAACAATTTAAATCATTTATTAAAGGAAAGAACGAGATTAGCTCATTAATTACAGCAGCATGTTTTTTAGCTAAATTGGAACACATTTTTCGTAGTGGTATGCCCTAAATGGATATTAAGAAAAGTCTCTTTTCTGAGCCAGCAGCTGAAATAGAAATGGTTGTTAAATATGCAGCAAGTATGATGGGCTTCTTCGGTGTAAAGGATATGGAGAAAGTAGTGATTGAAGGTCAACTCCCAGATAAAGCAGAAGAAATTATTGCTGCAGGGCTTGAAAAGGCTGTTAAAGTAGCAAGTATGTTCTAATTAACAAAACATTTGTCACTCAGTATGGCAGTACCAACACTTTATAGCGGTGGTACTGCTTTTTTATTCGCTTATCTCACTACTTTTGGGCAGCATAATGCATATATAGAATCAGTTGTGGAGAATAGGAGTGTTGTGTTTTCTTATGATGAGTATAGGAATTATGTGTGAAGCCCCTCTATAGAGTCATGAACGCTTTCAAAGGAAAGTAAATAACCTGAGTCCGATATTGTATCGGGCTCAGGTTATTTAGAGATGTGTTTTTTCGATTAAAGACTTTTGCCTACAAACTGCATTTCCCGCTGCAACTTTATAAACGAACGGTACATTCCAATTCTCCAAGAGACGATCATCGCAAAAGCGAGTAAGAAGAACATACCGCTTAATTGTCCTAAATCAATTGATTGACTTAAATATGATTTAAAAGCAATGCGGACAACAAGTAAACCGACTAAAATAACTATAAATGCTTTAGAAGGTATTAAATAGATGTCTTTTCCACGTATTTCAAATTTTGATGTTTTAATAAGAAAAATAGAGAAAAATAAACCAACGATAACTGCTTCTAGAATTTCTGTTGTTGTTAATCGAAATTCTGGTAAGAAGTACATGGATGCTCCCGTACTCATAAAAATCGGCGGGAGTATAATTTTTTTTAGTGTTACAGGTTTCTTTGCTGATTTTAAGCGAAGAAACATCATTCCAACAGCCATACAAAGAGCAATAATACTTGATAGAACAGCTAAGTTCATGTTTTATCACCTTTTATCCTTTATATGATTTTTTTAATAGAATCATAAACCAAACGAGACCGACGCCGATGATAGAATGAGACATTCCTGCCATATGACTTAATCCATTAAAATCAGTTCCATTGATTTGAAGAAGTCCACGGGCTGTCATTGAAGAAACTGTTAAAACCAATCCTATATTATAGACGATGAACCACATGTTAAAACTTTTTGCTTCATGGAATGCAAATGATTTTGATAGGGCTAAGGCAATTAAGAAGAATAAAAATCCAAGAACTAACACATGTGTGTGCAACAGGTTCAGTAAAGTAGTACCCTGAATCCCTTGCGCTTTTGTATATTCTCTCGCGAATATACCTGATAATAAACCGACAATTAAATAAGTGAATGCTGCAGTATATAACTTTTTCATCATATACCTCCTAAGGTAGTATTAGCAGTGTTGATTTTTGGTAATAAAACTTTATTTAAAAGCTATTTGTCATTCCGTATATAAGTCCAGAAATATATGGAATGAGCCAAATGAACCATACGATAACGCTTAATGTGTGGAATGTTGTCATCATTTTTGTATCTTTTTTAATTAACACAATCGTTGCCCAAACAGCATGAAATAGCATAAGTAAAATTGCTGATAAGCCTGTTATTCCATGAAAACTGAATAGGGATCCTGCTTCTGCTATTTTTTCCATTAATGTGGTCCCGATCGTATCACATGCAAGCCCAAGCCAAAAAATAACGACATGCCAAGGTTTTAATGTTTTTTGGAATTTTTCACTCCATACACCGATTGTATAAAAAATGAGTGCAGCTGTAATAAATGTAATAGCAGATGCTAACACGTTTATCACTCCTTTCTAACAGTTATTTTCTTTATATAAAGCATGTTACATGAGAATTATGAATAGAATATGAACGCAATATTACATATAAAGTTTTGTTAATTAATATATTTGAATTTAATTATGTTATAAATGGGAAAATTAAAATGTGCTGTTAATTAAAGAAAACTCTCTCACCCCCTAAATAGGGGATAAGAAAGTTTTTTAAGGTCACCGTTATTGTACACGTGGTCCTATACTTCGTTTTTTCGTAGTAATTTTCCATCGCGAAGTGTTAAAATTCGATCACATACATCAAGCATTTTCTCATCGTGTGTAATCATAATTGCTGCTTTTTTATTTTTCTTAACTTCATGTTTCATTCGTTCAACTACTTCTCTAGCACGTTTGGAGTCAAGACTAGCAGTAGGTTCATCAGCTAAAATTAAGTCTGGATTATTCATAAATGCACGAGCAATGGCTACACGTTGTTTTTCACCACCTGAAAGTTGATTTGGATAATGATTCATTCGATGTGATAATCCAAAAGTTTTCAGTAATTGTTCTGCAAGTTTACCAGCTTCTTTTTTATCTTCTCCCTTTAATTTAGCGATATATAAGAGTTGTTCTTTCACTGTTAAGAAAGGTACGAGGTTCGCGAATTGGAATATGAATCCAATTTTTCTTAAACGAATATCGGTCATTTCTTTTTCTGATAAGCTTGTTATATTTTGACCAGAAACATAAATATTTCCTTTCGAAGGAGATAAAAGTGCACCTGCAATGGAAAGCAATGTGCTTTTCCCAGAGCCAGACGGACCAACAATACCGATAAATTCGCCTTCTTTTACATCTAACGTAATTGGGTGTAAAGCTGTTACTTCTGTTTCTCCTTCTCCATATACTTTACTTACTTGATCCAACTTTAATAATGACGATGGGGTCTCCCATTTCAATTCTGTTACCATTACATGCCACCTCCGATTGCTTCTAATGCATCTACTTTTAATACTTGGTATAGAGAAATTAGTGTACCGAATATACTAATTAAGATAAAGATACCTGCATATTGCAAGATGGTTGTTGTTGTTAATAAGAACGGCATACTAGCTGGTAACACAGCCTGTACTGCAAAGATTAAGCCAATGCCGATGATAAGAGCAACACCAGATAAGAATATAGACTGTACAACTAAACTATTTGCTAAATATGAGTTTTTTGTTCCGATTGCTTTTAATACACCTAATTGCTGCGTTTTTTGTAATGTAATGACATAGAAGAAAACGCCAATTAATAATGCTGAAATTACAAGTAAAAACGCAATAATCATCGTTAATGTTCCTTGTTCTTCTTTATAACCTGGAATACTTTGCAGTACTTCTTTTTTATCAACAACTGTTGCATTATCGATTTTTTTATCAGTATTTAGGGCGATTACACTGTAATTTTTTTGATGTGGCAGTGCAATGCTGTCCCACACATTTTCATTCATATAAACAACAGGTGCATGACTAAACATTTGATTTTGTGTAAATCCGACAACTTTGAAAGCCTTCTGAGAAATAGGGTCTACCAGTTCATTTCCAAGCTTGATCCCTTTTTCCTTGATGGATTCATCAGCAATGATTTCATTGTTTTCTAAAGTGCCGTTTTTTCCTTCAACAACTTTTGGGGCAATGAATGAATCTTGTTTACTTGAAAAAATAGCAACATCAACTTTATTTGAACTTTCTTCTTTTTCAAGTGTTGCGACTTTAATATGCATTGGAACCGCATCTTTTTCATCAACTTGTGCCAATACTTTATCTACGTCTTCCTGCTTAATTTGGGAGCGTGATAATTTACCCTCTGCATCATTTGATAAAATAAACTTGTCTGCTTTCATTTCGATAATAGAAGAGGCATTATCATGAGATAAACCATTTGCTAGACCTGATATGATAAGTACAAGAAATGATAATAACACCATGATTGTACCAATTAATCCGTATCGTAATTTCGATTGTTTTAATTCTTTAAGTGCTAAAAACATTAGGTTCGTTCCTCCTTGTTTTGTTCTATGTTCTTATCATAAAGAGGAAATATGAACGGAATATGAACAAAAGGTTACAAAAGCAGAGTCTACCGTTTAGATAGACTCTGCTTCTTGTTTTGGAAGGTAAATAGAGAAGGTCGTTCCTTTTCCAAGTTCACTATCAACTGTTATTGCTCCTTCATGAAGGTCAACCACTTTTTTTACAATAGAAAGACCTAATCCACTTCCAGTTACTTTTCTATTTCGGGCAGTATCAACTTTATGAAATCGATCAAATATTTTTTTCACTGCATTCTCAGGTATACCAATACCCATATCAGTAATCGAAATACGCCACTCTGTTTCCAGCTCTTCCGCTTCAAATGAAATTGTTCCGGCGCTTTCTGTAAATTTAATACTATTGATAAACAAGTTGGTCCAAACTTGATAGAGCAAGTTTTCATCTCCGTAAATTTGCATGTTAGGAACATCCATTTCAACTGCAAGATCTTTTATTCTCCATTCCCACTCAAGCATAAAAATAATATCTCTTATTTGCTTTCCTAGATTAAAAGGCTGTTTAAGTAAAGTAAGATCTTCTTTATCAAGTGACGCTAGTATTAATAACTGTTTACATAAACTGGACATGCGGCGACTTTCTGATTCAATGATTTCTAAGTAATGTTTCTGCTCCACTACCGTTAAATCGTTTGTTTGTAATGTCTTGGAAAATCCTTGAATAGATGAAAGGGGAGACTGAAATTCATGCGAAACATTCGAAACAAATTCTTGTCGCATCCGATCTACATTCTGCAATTTTTTGGTCATCTTGCGAAAGCTAGTTGCAAGTGTACCAAGTTCGTCTTTACGATTTTCTGGTAGTGCTAAATCATATTTGCCATTTGCAATTTCTTTTGTCGCATGTGTAAATCTTTGAATAGGGCGAACGATAAAGCGCGTAGCTACCGCGATACAAATTAGACTGATTACAATAATCAACCCTAATAAAACAGCATAGAAAATACGTAATTCTCCAAATTGATGTTGAATATCCGGACGAATAAATAGTGCATAACCCTTACCATTGTTTTCGATAGGAATCCCAATACTATTCAAAAGTGTATTATCAAAAAAGCCAGTAGCAAATAAATGATTAGGATACGTTGCAATTCCATTGTATATATTTCCTTCTAATACATGTTCAATTGTCTCTTCGCTAATATTCATTTTCTTGAAATTATCATCGTAGCGTTTGCCTTGTTTTTTATCGTCTACTACGTAAACTTCAAAGCCAAGGTTAGAAATAGATTGTAAATAATCATCTTTATTTTGTTCTGTATTTTTCTCATATAAATATTTTACTTCTTGTGCATATTTTAAAATTTTCTCGCTGTTATATGGTTTTAAATAAACATGATAATATACATTTGTAAGTAAAAATGCCAATATACTACTAATCAGCATAATAAAAACTGATATGATAACAAATCTAGAATATAACGAGCGCATATTTTTTCACCTCTAATTTATCGTTCTATTTTTTGAAAGTAAGACCTCCGTATCAAGCTTTTGAGAAAACACAGAAGATAGGAGGGAGTTGATTGCTGGCATGTGCTTGAACAGTAGGGATGAAGAAAAACTCCCACTGATGGAAGTTTCGCTTTATATAGAATGATGGCTACAAATGATATAAGAGATTGGAAAATCCAACAAAGTGGAAAATGTAATAAGTATAAGTGTTTCTCCTTTCACTTTTGTAGAATAAGAAATATTTATGAACAGAAGATGAACATGTTATTACAATTAAGTTTTTTTATTTTATTTGTAATGTGAATGTTATTATTTTTTAATACGATTGTTGGATCGTATTTTTGTTTAATATTTCCAATACAGTTATTATTTTCTAATGAATTTATATATAACAATTTTTCAAAAAATAATTGTATTTTCAGATGAATAAATTATTATAAAATAAGTAATTTTATGACGAAAGTAAGGGGTGAATTTTCTAATTATTAAGAATTATTAACAAAAAGTGGGAAATGATTTTAGAGGAAGCTTTTAAGAGAGAGAAAAAGTGACGCTTGCTTTATCGTTTTTTAACCTAATAGGAATTGTAGAATTGTATCTCGCTTATGAATAGTGTATGAGGAGGAAGTGGAGTGGCAAATAAAGAGCTAAAAAGGGGATTAGAAGCGCGTCATATTCAAATGATTGCCTTGGGTGGTACAATTGGTGTTGGTTTATTTATGGGTTCAGCAAGTACGATTAAATGGACAGGTCCGTCGGTAATGCTTGCTTATGCAATCGCAGGAATTTTTATCTTTTTCATTATGCGTGCGATGGGAGAAATGTTGTATGTAGAGCCAGGTACAGGTTCATTTGCGACATTTGGCCATAAGTATATACACCCATTAGCAGGGTATATCACGGCATGGAGTAACTGGTTCCAGTGGGTCATAGTTGGGATGTCCGAAATTATAGCGGTTGGGGCATATATGCAGTACTGGTTCCCAGATTTACCTGCTTGGATACCAGGTGTCATCACAATGGTGATTCTTGGTGCGGCGAACTTAATTTCTGTTAAATCATTTGGTGAATTCGAATTTTGGTTTGCGATGATTAAAATTGTTACCATTGTTTTAATGATTATTGCGGGGTTTGGTCTTATTTTCTTCGGATTTGGTAACGGAGGGAATGCGATTGGATTATCGAATCTTTGGGAAAATGGCGGCTTCTTTACGGGTGGCTGGTCAGGATTTTTCTTTGCTCTATCATTAGTTGTTGGAGCTTACCAAGGTGTTGAATTAATTGGGATTACAGCTGGCGAAGCAAAAGATCCGAAAAAAACGTTAACGAAAGCAATTCAAAGTACGATTTGGCGTATTTTAATCTTTTATATTGGTGCCATTTTTGTTATTGTAACTGTTTATCCTTGGGATCAACTAAATTCAATTGGCAGCCCATTTGTTGCAACTTTTGCAAAAGTTGGGATTACTGCAGCTGCTGGACTGATTAACTTTGTTGTAATCACAGCTGCAATGTCTGGATGTAACAGTGGTATTTACAGTGCAGGGCGTATGCTTTATACACTAGGAATAAATGGACAAGCACCAAAATACTTTGCAAAAGTCTCCCGTAACGGTGTGCCTTTATTCGGTACAATTGGTGTATTAATTGGTTTAGCGGTTGGTGTTATTTTAAGTTATATTGCACCAAAAAATTTATTCGTGTATGTATATAGTGCGAGTGTACTTCCTGGTATGATTCCGTGGTTTGTTATTCTGATTAGTCAAATTCGATTCAGAAAAGCAAAAGGAGCTGAAATGGACAATCATCCGTTCAAAATGCCATTTGCACCTGTTACAAACTATGTAACGATTGCCTTTTTAATTATGGTACTAATCGGTATGTGGTTTAATGAAGATACACGAATCTCACTTGTTGTAGGAATTATTTTCCTGGCAATTGTTATCATTAGTTTTTATGCTTTTGGAATTGGTAAGCGTGTTCCAGTAGATGTTCAAACAGAAAATGAAGTGGTTAACCGTTAATTCGCTTTGTTTGGTGAAGATTGTTCTAATTAATAACATTAAAAATTTTTGATGTAGGTATAAAGAAGACTAAATGTATCAGAGAGCTCATATCAAGCAAACAACCGATGAGAAAGACTCAGTAGGTTGTTTGCTTTTTTGTATTGTTTTTTTATTTATTAGTGGTAGCAATTACTTAGAAACACTATTTTTTACCCGTAAAGTGGATGAGTAAAAAGTTGCGAAAGTGGATGGTCCTTTTGAAATAAATATCCCTTATTATAAAAGAGAAGGATAGTATGTTTTGAGTATCTTGATTATGTTTTCATCTAAAAAATATAAAGTTTTTTAAGTTGAACGATTCGATTTTCTATTCAAATAGACTGGTTTTAGAGAGGAGAAAGTCAATGAAATTTGCAATTTCATTAGTTATTATTATTGTAATTGTATCCCTTTTAGGAACGATGTTAGTTGCAAGAAACGTGGAGGATAATTACGGTCAGTCTACGAAGCAGAATGTGACGAACTTGTCTGCTATTTATATCGTCCTACTTTTAAGTCTTCTCATAGGAGTTACGTGGTATGCCGTTGCTGTTTTGTAGTCTTTCTATTTTCGATAAGTAGGTGGCCTAAATGAAATGTTTATTTTTTAACACTATTCTTTTTATAAGGATAGAGAGCCAGCACTCTTTAACGTAAAGAAGCTCTATTCCTCAATATGTGAATGTACAATAGGAGGCCTTCAATTCGTATATATGTTTAGTTACTACTATTCACATTGTAGAATGAGTGAATATCTTCATAGCTGGGAATGAATAGGGCAAACTATGCTAAATTCAAACAGGGAAATACTTAGTATATAACAAACAGAGGTTAACATTTTAATTCTATTTCAATCAATAAAAAAACTGCTGATAAGGGGAGGGAATTAGATGGAATGGAGACCCAATCGTGCAGATAAAACGCCAGTCTATAAACAAATTGCTGACTATATAGAACAGGGAATTTCTTCAGGAGAATTTTCTTCAGAGAGTATGTTACCCTCGGAACGTACTTTAGCAAAAGAGTTGCAAGTGAACCGCAGTACGGTAGTAGCAGCATATGAGGAACTGAAATCACTTGGGATAGTAGAGAGAAAAAAAGGAAGTGGAACACGTGTAAACACAGATATATGGGGGGTATCACGTAAACGTACGCCAAACTGGGGGAGATATGTAGAAGATGGTTCATTCCTCCCGAATCTACCGCTAGTTCAACAAATTCGAACAGAAACTCAGAAGGATGATTTGATTAATTTAGCAAGTGGTGAGTTGTCACGGGATTTGTTTCCTGCTGACCAGTTTCGCAGGATTCTCTCAGAACAAATATTTATGGAGAATCTAGGATATGATCATCCACAAGGAAATGAAAAGTTAAGGGAAACGATTTCTTCACATGTAGATAAATATAAAAATATCGATGTAGATCCACGCTCTATTTTAATTACATCAGGGGCGCAGCAGGCACTTAATCTTATTGTGCAGTGCTTGCTTAAGCCAGGAGATGCTATTGCTATTGAGAATCCATCGTATTGTTTTTCGCTTCCGATGTTTAAATCTGCCGGGTTAAAAATATACCATTTACCCGTGGATCAACATGGCATGAATCCGGATGATTTGATAGATTTACACAGAAAGCACCGAATTCGCATGGTATTTCTAAATCCGGATTATCAAAATCCAACCGGAACGGTCCTTTCATTGTCTCGTCGCAAAAAGATTTTGGGATTGTCATCTGAATTTGGTATACCAATTGTGGAAGATGATCCTTATAGCTTAACTTCTTTCAATGGAGAAGTTAATCCAACCTTAAAGTCTATGGATACGAATGGAAATGTTCTATATATTAGTTCATTATCGAAAATCGTAGCATCTGGATTGCGAATTGGGTGGGTGATTGGTCCACCTCAGGTCATTGAGCGTTTAGCAGATGCAAAGCAGCAAGTAGATTTTGGACATAGTGTCTTTCCTCAATGGATAGCGAATCAATTCTTAGAATCAGAAAATTTTCATGCGCATATTTCTATGCTTCGTAAACAACTGAAACAGAGAAGGGATCAATTAATCACAAGTCTTGGGGAACTTTTAGGGAATCAGGTTGAATTTTATGTTCCAGAAGGTGGTATCCATTTGTGGTGTCAAGTGCAGGGTTCAATTGATGAATATCATTTATTAGGAAGAGCGATACAAAATGGTGTAGCTTTTGTTCCAGGGAGTGTATTAGGTTCGAAAAAAGAATATGTACGTTTTACTTTTGGAAGAGCGAACACAGATCTTATTCATGTAGGAATTAAAAGATTTGTAGAGACTCTAAATAGTATTCGACGATAATAGGAATCATGTAATAATAAGAATATAGAATGTAGTGGAGATGATAAAATATGACGACCTGGTTTGTAGTTATGTTAGCTCTTTTCGGTGGACTTAAAATATTAGTTTCAAGCATTCCAACCTCTGTTGTGGAGTCTTTTGTCAGTAGATTTGAACTACATCCACAACTTAATGAGGAAGCTGTGACTGTAACTGTTGATGGAAAACGCTTAGAAGGGAAAGATGAAATTCAAATAATTAATCAGTTTAACGAAGCGATATTTTTAGAGAAATACTATTTTCCGCCACAGCACGATGGGATTCCATTGGTGATTGAGGCAAAGAGAGGCAAACATGATGTTAAGTTTTCGATTTACAGTTTCGATGATCACGTTGATGTGATTAAGCAATATAAGAAGAAAGTAATTGCGTATAGCCTACGTTCAAAACCACTTCAAAACCGTCCTATGTTAGTAGCGGGAGATGTAGTTCACCGGATTGTCAAAGGGATAGTCTAAAACCCATTTACAAAGATAAATTATAAAAAGAAGGAGCAATTGGAGTGAGTTGCTCCTTTTTGGAATGCAACAATATTTAGTATAACGATATTATTCGTATCTTAAACCATTAGAAATACGTTCAATAGATTCCCAATCTTTTACGATAATTTGTTTGTTTTCTTTGCGAATGACATTCGTTATACTTAATTTTTCGATAATGCGATTTAGATGTCGAGTTGTAGTACCGATAAGTGAAGCGATCTCGTGATGATCTGTTGTACGGATTTCTCTCCCGAATAGTTTAGAGGTATTTCGTATTGTGCATAAGTAACTTGCAAATCGTGTTTCCACTGAAGCTAACAAATTAATACGTGAGGCAGTCGTACATGTTTGTAGTTTGTAAGTCACATGGTGTAAAAGTTCTTGTGAAAAAGCAATGTCATGTAAAAGTACATTATTAACATAGTGTTTATTGATAAAAATAAAATCGGTTTTTTCTTCAGCGCTTACATGCGATTGTATATTTACATTTTGAATGAGTTCAATATCACCCATAATGGAAACGGCAGAACAAAATCGAAGTAATAATGCTTTTCCTGTAATTACACTCGTCGTAATTTTTGTACGTCCAGATATTTGAATGTATAGACCGTCAATAGCTTCTCCTTCGTGTAACACAATCTCTTTTACATCATATCGTCGAATTTGAAATGGGTGATGAAGATGTGTAAAAAGTTTCTGTATATGTTCATTTGTTAAGTAAGTTGATAGTAGCAAGTCGTCTTCAATTTTTTTCATGATTTTCCTCCTTTTTCGGACATCTGTCCTGTTCATTATAAAAGAATTTTTTTACATTAAAAAGAAAGGAGTGATGTATATGAAATTTATTTTTGATATTGATGGTACAATTTGTTTTAAAGGAAACCCATTAACGGAAGGTATAATTCAAGCATTAGATACTTGTCATGCTAGAGGACATGAAATCATATTTGCATCTGCTAGACCAATAAGAGATTTATTACCTGTAATACCAAGGCATATGCATCACTATTCAATGATTGGTGGAAATGGGGCATTTGTTGTAAAAGAAGGAAAAGTCATTGAGGTTACACCATTTGATAAATCAACAATGAAGTCTATTCGTTCATTAATAGAGGAGCATCACCTTGCTTATTTGATCGATAGTCAATGGGATTATGCTTATACTGGAAGTGAAAATCATCCAATTTATCGCAACATAGATCCTGATAAATTAGCTACTAATGTATCGATTGATTGCATCGATGAAATGGTGAAAGTTGTGTTGTTCCCTGATGGGAATGAAGAAAAATTAGTGCAAGTGTTACATGAACTACCTGTGCAAATGTATGCACATCATCAAGAGGACATAATTGATATAAGTCCATTAGGGATTGATAAATGGAAAGGATTACAAAAGTTAGGAGTAGAAGAAGGATCATTCATCGCTTTCGGTAACGATGCAAATGATGTACCAATGTTTTTGCATGCGAAAGAGGGAGTTTGTATTGGTGATCATAAAATGTTGCGCTCCGTTGCATCTATGAGCCTACAGAGTAATGAGCAATGTATTATTGAAAAAATTATTAAGTTATCAGACATAGAATCTAGGAATATATGGGACTTAATGAGGAACCTTTAAAGCAAATTAGAAGTTGGTTTCTAATTTGCTTTTTCTTTATATAGTAACTTTGTTTTTATTAATCTACAACTACTACTTAGTATTGTAGCCACCGATAAATCTTCCACATAAAAAACATGAAAATCATATATCCGAAGAAAGAATACGAATGATGCCAATCTTCACTATGAGTAAACAATCCTAAGCTTTCAGCAAATTGTTCCGATATACTTGCGCTAATGCCAATCAGTATAATAAATAGAATTCTTGAAAGTGTAGACAATCTCTTTGCTATACGTAAGAAGAAAACAGTAAAGGTTGGCAATATCAAAAATGTAAAAGCGATATTTACCGAAAATATGTTTGGAAATGGTCTGACTGGAAAAGCATACATTTGTGTACTCACAAATAGATAGTCTAAATATGTTCCAATGAAACAGGAGAAAATGATGGTGACTATAAATGCTAGGTGATTACTCTTCTGTTTCTTCTTCTCTGAGAAGGATATTTTTTTTTGTAAGGATTGCAAGTTCAATTTTTTCCATCGTTTTACAATAGTCATTCTCAATCTTTCCATTTGTATTTTCTCCTTTATCAATGAAATAGTCTACGATACGCCAGTCTTCAAACCAGTCCCCTTTTTCTGCCTCTTCATGTTCCAAATCTCTCCATGCATACATTAACTGAGGGCTATATAAACGATTCGCGCCTTTTCTAAGCTGACAGTTTTTTGTTCTGCGTTTATAAAATTCTCGGGAAAATGCCTCATTTACATCGGAAAACAAATGAGGCCAGTAGTCTTTTCGTGAAGCAGTATGTGAATGATCGTGAGCCCAGTTTATTACTTTGGATAACGTATGCTCGTTGCGAAACAATAAAGAGTATAATCGTTTACCTAGTAGAATTCGCTCATGTAAGGAGGTAAAGTGTTTCATTGTATCACCAAATAGCAATGTTTTTTGTTTAGTCTCATCTTCGTAATATGGAAAAAGGATATGATTAAAACGTAAGAAGTCAAAGAGTTTAAATCCAATACTATTTAGTACGGTCTTTTTAAAGTAATCATTTTGAATGACTCTTTTTTCTAAATAGCTTTGTTCATTAATAATCGTTGCTATAGCTAATGTATAGTGATTGCCCGTTTTCCAAAAATGATTCCACATTGTTTCCATAAACGTTGAGACATTGAGATGGGGTAGGAGGTAAAAGAGAGTGTTGGATCTTTTGAGGCTTTGCTCATATAGTAAAAATTGTGGATACACATCTTGGAAGATTAACCAGTTTCCCCGTTCTAAAAAAGAATAGTAGGTAAGTTGATCTTTTTCTGATAACAGTCTTGTAAATAAATCTCCTTTTAAATCTGTCATATTCCAACCGCCATTACGTGATACCATATGTCCAAGTAAAGCCCAGTGTATTTCAGGATACTGAAAGTAAAATTGATAATAAGCACGTGTTCTCGTCACGTTATTTTTGTTTAGTTGTTTTGTTTGTTCTTTAATGTTATAAATAAGCATTTTCTCTTCTATGGTTAATGCAGCCTTTTTAAAGGAAGTGGTACTGTTTTTGCTTTTTTTCTGTAATTCATTTTTTATTTCTAAAAGAGAAAGTGGTAGTGCTTTGGAAGGTCCGTTCCATTTTCTTTTTTGATTGTTACCATCCATTTTATTTCCTCCCGTTAACATGTATTTCTAAAAATAGTTTCATAGAACGGTTATCATCATTTTATTACAGACGTTTTGAATAAATGTGAACTGTTTTTACTATAAGCATGATAAGTCTTTTGTGCTACTTCAACTTCATACGAATGAGGGATTCAATAAACGTGGAACTCGATTATATTCATAGGTAGGGAGCGTAAAAAATGAAGAGAGGAAGAAAAGTATGAAAAATTGGGTTCAATTTAGAATCGCACGTCCGACAGATAAATTTGAAGAAGTGATTACATTTTATGAGGAGGGTCTAGGGTTAAAACGGATAGGTGAGTTTCATAATCATGAAGGGTATGATGGAGTTATGTTTGGTTTGCCTGATGCAGAATACCATCTAGAGTTTACAAGGCATGCGAATGGCAGCCCATGTCCAGCTCCAACAAAAGATAATCTACTTGTATTTTATATGACTCATAAAGCTGAGATTGAAAAAGTAACGAACAGGTTACATGCAATGGGTTATGGTGAAGTTGAACCAGAAAACCCATACTGGAAAGAGAAAGGTATTACAATAGAAGATCCAGATAGATGGAGAATTGTACTGATGCATATAGATAAATAAAAGTAGGATAGTCATAAAAAAGAGGTTGTTTGTTTTAAATTCGGTTACTAATAATTTAAATATAATAAGAGTCTACTTTGATGGTAATCTCTTCAAAATAGACTCTAATATTTTTTGTGTACGAAGATTTATATGTTTATAAATTTGTACTAACGTGGTCTTTCTTTTTCCCTCTAAAGCGCTTAAAACACTTGAAGTGACAAGTTCTCTTTTTCATTCATTACAAATTCCAGAATATTAATCATTTGAATTTTTTTAGAGGAGTGAATAGTTAGAAAAATATGATATATTAATGCTATCTAATCATTTTTTTAGGGAGATAGTGAAAATGACAACGAAAAATCAAACAGTTGAAAATAAGGAACCAACGATTTTTAACCACACAGGGAACACCATTGTGACAGAAGACAGAGAAATACAAATTATTTCAAGACTAGAAGAGCCTCTTATTGTCGTTTTAGAAAATGTATTAAGTGATGAAGAATGCGAAGAGTTAATTGAATTATCTAAAAATTCAATGAGGCGTTCGAAAATCGGCGCTTCTCGTGAAGTAAACAACATCCGAACAAGTAGTGGTACATTTTTAGAAGGGAATGAAACCGTTGCTAAAATCGAAAAACGAGTGTCTTTGATTATGAATATTCCTGTCGAATATGGTGAAGGTCTTCATGTTTTAAAATACACCCCTGGACAAGAATATAAAGCACACTATGATTACTTTGCAGAACATAGCAGAGCAGCAGAAAACAATCGTATTAGTACGCTTGTGATGTATTTAAACGATGTAGAAGAAGGCGGAGAAACATATTTCCCAAAACTTGATCTTTCCATAGCTCCGAAAAAAGGTTCAGCCGTATACTTTGAATACTTTTATAATGATAAATCATTAAATGAACTGACACTTCATGGCGGTGCGTCTGTTATCAAAGGTGAAAAATGGGTTGCGACGCAATGGATGAGAAGAAGAGCTTTGCTGTAAGATACCACTCGATTATGAGTTTTTTGAAACGTTTTTATGTGTGAGGAATCAGATTTCGTGTACATAAAATATACCTATAGGTTTGTTAATAAGAATTGTTGTAACAAGTAAATTTACCGACTTACAGTGAAAAACTTTAAAAAATTTCGCTATGAGGATTATAATAAAGAGAGATTTATGAAAAAGGAGTGAAATATTTTGAAACAAGAGCTTATAGAAAGATTTACAAGATATGTGAAGGTAGATACACAATCGAATGAAGAAAGTCATACAGTACCATCGACACTGGGGCAAATTGAGTTTGGAAAATTACTAGTTGAAGAATTAAAACAAATTGGTTTGGCAGAAATAACGATGGATGAAAATGGATATGTAATGGCAACACTTCCTGCGAATACGGATAAAGATGTTCCTGTAATTGGTTTTTTAGCTCATTTAGATACAGCAACTGATTTTACAGGAAAGAATGTGAAACCACAAATTCATGAGAATTTTGATGGGAAGGCAATTACATTAAATCAGGAATTGAATGTTGTTTTAACACCAGAGCAATTTCCAGAATTGCCATCATATAAAGGGCATACTCTGATTACAACGGATGGGACAACACTACTTGGTGCGGATGATAAAGCGGGACTTACAGAAATTATGACTGCTATGAATTATTTATTACATAACCCACAAATTAAACATGGAAAGATTAGAGTGGCATTTACGCCTGATGAAGAAATAGGTCGTGGACCATCTCACTTTGATGTGAAAGCTTTTGGAGCATCTTTCGCTTATACAATGGATGGAGGTTCGCTTGGAGGATTGGAGTATGAGAGTTTCAATGCTGCAAGTGCAAAACTAACTTTTAAAGGAAATAATACGCATCCTGGAACAGCAAAGAATAAAATGTTAAATGCAAGTAAGTTAGCGATGGAGTTTCATGCGCAGTTACCAGTAGAAGAGGCGCCAGAATATACAGAGGGTTATGAAGGTTTCTACCATCTCATTTCTATGAATGGTGATGTGGAGCAAAGTAAATCTCATTACATTATTCGAGATTTTGAACGTGATAACTTTGAAGCTCGTAAAGAAAAAATTACAAATATTACGAAGCAGATGCAAGAGAAGTATGGTGAGGAAAATATTATTCTTGAGATGAATGATCAATATTACAATATGCTTGAGAAAATTGAACCGGTCAGGGAAATTGTTGATATTGCGTATGAGGCGATGAAAAATTTAGATATTGAACCAAATATTCAACCAATCCGCGGGGGAACGGATGGGTCTCAATTATCATATATGGGCTTGCCAACGCCAAACATTTTTACTGGTGGGGAAAACTACCACGGTAAATTTGAATATGTTTCTGTAGATAATATGGAGAAGGCTGCTCAGGTTATTATAGAAATAGCACGATTATTTGAAGAGCAAGCATAAAGAAGTAATCTGGGTAGTTCTTGATCACTACCCGGATTTTAATACAGAACTCGCCATAAATAAAAGGTTGCATAGGATTCCCAATTCTTCCATGCTGAGGCATACTCTCTTATTTCTTTTTTTGTTGGTTTTTGATCTGATTCTGTTAGAAGTTTAATCACATTTTGTAAGCCAACATCATCAATTGGAAAAGCAGACGTGAATCTTAGACAACGCATTAAAACATAATTTGCTGTCCATGGTCCAATACCGCGTATGTCGGTTAATGTTCTCTCAGCATTTTTTAGGTCGCTATTTATGAACAAGTTTTTACTTAGGTAACCTTGTGTCATGAGCTTTGCGACACCAGTAAGATAT
Source organism: Bacillus pseudomycoides (assembly GCF_022811845.1). Lineage (NCBI taxonomy): Bacteria > Bacillati > Bacillota > Bacilli > Caryophanales > Bacillaceae > Bacillus > Bacillus pseudomycoides. Next base: position 4,875,926 of record NZ_CP064266.1, on the reverse strand, counting down.
TCACATTTTCTTATGGTCATTTTTAATTCTGTTAGATCTGCTACTACTAGGTTGGCGATAACCTCAGGTGTTGGAAATATCCAATATTTCCGTCCATTCCATTCGATATGTTCGCCGAAGGATTCAACAAAGCGTCTTTTTAATGTATATGCAAATGTGAGATTAATTTGTTGACCGAGAATACCCCAGCAAAGTGCCTCAAATAAATCAGGAATTCCCATATTACGAAGTCCGTAATATTCGTTGATTGGTTTAGACAGAAGTACATCGTTTTTTGCTAAATCATAAAATGGGGTTAAATCTGTATCTAAATCAAACCATTCTCTTACATACCTCGCTACTCTAGCACGAATCCATTTCTCAGGCGGCGCTCCATCACCTAAAAAGCGAACATGGATGTTTCCCTCATCATTTACACTTGTCTCGATTAACGGGTTTTCTTCCTCAATCGGAACGACTCTATAAATTTTGTTATTTTCAATGTGAAACATACATTCATTTTTGGAGCGTGAAAGATAGTGTAAATTTTGTTTAAAGCTAAATTCTTTCGGAACAATTACTGCTATGCTTTCCTCATCGTCTTGCCATGCTCTATATGGAAGAGCTGGACAACAATTTCTACAAGGTTGATAACCAATTTGTTCTGCTTCTTTTCTAGATTTAAATTTTCGATTGTTTCTTGGGGACTGTTTTTGTTCACACCAAGGAAAGCAGTAACGCTTCGTTATTTTTTCGCCTATAAAATATGGAGCATCCCATTCAAAAGGAATTGTAGCATTTTTCATTTTTAACCTCCTACAGTATTGTTTTTTCTAGTGTCAACAATTCTTTTTTCATTGCTAATCCGCCTCTAAAACCAGATAGTTTTCCGTTCTTTCCAATCACACGATGGCAAGGGATTGTAATTAGTAAAGGATTGGCTCCAATCGCCGTGCCTACAGCGCGTACTGATTTTGGTTTTTGAATAAGCTGTGCAATATCTGAATAGGAATAGGTTTTCCCATAAGGAATTTCACGTAAGGTATTCCAAATAGCTAATTGGAAAGGCGTTCCGTGAACATCAATGAGGCATGTAAATACTTCACGTTTTTTGTCTAGGTACTCTATTAGTTCTTGAATATATGGTTGTAGCTCTAAGGTGTCTTGAACAAAAGTAGGTCTTGGAAAACGTTTTTTCGCCCAAGTTATTAACTCTTCCAAATTTTGATGCTGAGACCCTACAAAGCATAGTCCAGTTGATGTTGCGGCAATATACATATGCCAATTTTTATGAATAAATAGCGTCCAATATATAATTTGGTTTGTTTTAGATGCCATGTTATCTTCCCTCGTTTATATGATTTGTGTTTCGAAATTCAGTAGGAGTATACCCTGTTTTCTTTTTAAATAATGTTGCAAAATGTGCAGTATTGGGGATACCTACAGCAAAACCTATTTCTATAATTGTTTGATTTGTATTTGTAAGATACTGCATAGCTTTAGAAATCCTTAATTGTTGTATATACTCTTGCGGAGTGATACCTTTTATTTGCTTAAAAGTACGCTGTAAATGATAGGGGCTGCCGTGACACATATCTGCAAGTATTTCAAGAGTTAATGGTTCGTTATAATTGTTATCAATGTACTCTATAATTTGAGTTACCCAATCTTCATTAGGTAATTTTAATCCATTTGGCTTACAACGTTTACAAGGACGGAATTTTTCGGATATTGCTTGTTTTGCATTGAGAAAAATTCGTACATTGTCTTTGTTAGGTGTTCTAGATTTACATGATGGGCGGCAAAAAATACCTGTTGTCTTTACAGCGTAAAAAAATTTGTCATCATAAGAAGAATCGTTGTGTATAATCGCTTGCCAGCGTTCATCCGTCAAATGATTTACACTTGTTTGGAATTGTAATCTCTCATTTTGCATGGAATCACCTCCGAGATTAGTATACCCTGAAACAAGTACGTATGTACGTATTTATGAATGTAAGAGCAAGAATACAAAGATGAAAAATGATAGTCTCTTTATTTTGTGGTAGCATAAGCAGAAAATGAAAATATGAGGCGAGCAGGAGTGTTATGACATCAAGAGGAGGAACAAAAAATGAAATTAATTTCGTGGAATGTAAATGGTTTACGAGCAGTCATTGCAAAGGGTGGTTTTATAGAATATTTAGAGGAAGTGGATGCGGATGTTTTTTGTTTACAAGAAATTAAATTGCAGAGTGGACAAATTGATCTAAATCCTGAAGGGTACTATGTATACTGGAATTATGCCGTGAAAAAAGGTTATTCAGGTACTGCCGTTTTCTCAAAAAAAGAACCGCTTTCTGTTACATATGGCTTAGGAATTGAAGAGCACGACCAAGAGGGAAGACTAATTACACTAGAATTTGAAGATTTTTATATGCTAACCCTCTATACGCCAAATGCGAAAAGAGGCTTAGAACGTTTAGATTATCGAATGGAATGGGAGGATGCCTTTTTATCGTATATTAAACAATTAGATAAAAAGAAACCTGTTATTTTTTGTGGGGATTTAAATGTAGCACATAAAGAAATTGATTTGAAAAATCCAAAAACAAATCGGAAAAATCCAGGGTTTTCAGATCAAGAAAGAGAAAAGTTCACCCGAATTTTGGATGAAGGATTTATCGATACATACCGCTATTTATATCCTGATAGAGAAGGGGCTTATTCATGGTGGTCATATCGTATGAATGCAAGGGTGAAAAACATTGGTTGGCGCTTGGATTATTTTGTCGTCTCTGAAAGATTAAAAAATAAAATTGTTGATGCGAAGATCAATAGTGAAATAATGGGCTCAGATCATTGTCCTGTTGAATTGAATATGGAATTGTAAAAAAGGTGAAAAAGTCGTATCTATCCTCAAGATAGATACGACTTTTTATTTGTTTTGTTAAAATTTTTCAAATCATTCTTGAAATAATTCATTTATAACTATATACTTAATAACGATAATCATTATCATTCTCGATTAGTAAGGGTAGGAGAGAATCCATTAGGGGAAGTGAAGTCAATGAGTTTCATTACTGAATAGATGCGTTATATAGAGAAGCATAGATATAAATTATGTTTTATTCGAATATAGCCATCATTAGAATAATATATTTAAACATCTGGAATGCGGAGAGGAGATTTATTAATATGAACAAGAAATTATTTACACTAGGAATGGTTACAGTATTAAGTATGGGTCTTGCAGCATGTAACAGTGCAGATAAAAGTTCAGGAGAACAAAAACAACAAACGAAAGCAACTGAAACGAAGAAAGATGAGAAACAAAAGATTACATACTTAGGTAAAGAATATACAGTGCCTGCAAAAGTAACAAAAATTGCAACAGCTAGTTTAGAATCAATGGAAGATGCAGCCGTACTTGGAGTGAAACCAGTAGCTGCAATTACAGTAGGTGGGAAAATACCTGACTATTTATCTAAAGATTTAAAGGGTGCAGAGTCTATCGGTGAAAAAATGCAGCCGAATTTTGAAACGCTACTGAAATTAAAACCAGATGTTATTACATCTAGTTCGAAATTCCCAGCAGAGACAGCTGAAAAATTTACAAAAGTAGCACCAACATTCCCTGTTTCTCATATTTCAACACATTGGGAAGATAACCTAAAATTAATGGGTGAGCTAACTGGTAAAAAAGATAAAGCGGAAAAAATTATAAAAGATTATAAAGCGGATGTTGCGAAAACGAAAGAAAAAGTAGCAGATAAATTAAAAGATAAAAAAGTTGTTGTTATAAGATTGAGAGAAGGAAGCATTAATCTGTATCCAGAAGATGTTTATTTCAATCCAGTAATTTATAAAGATTTAGGTTTAACGGCTCCTGAAGCGATTAAAGCAGTTAAAAAGCAAGAAAAAATTGCTTTAGAAAAGTTTGCAGAAATGAATCCAGATTATATCTTTGTTCAATTTGAAGGGAGCGAAAATAAAGATAATCCGAAAGCGTTAGAAGATTTACAAAGTAATCCAATTTGGCAAAGTATTAACGCTGTAAAAAATAAAAAAGTATTCGTAAACGCTGTTGATCCGATGGCGCAAGGTGGTACAGCTTGGAGTAAAACAGCTTTCTTAAAAGCTGCAGAAAAAAACTTATCCAAATAAATAGTAAGGTGCGTTGAATGATATGAGGAAAATAAACTCGGTACCAATAATCATTTTATGTTTAGCTCCCATATTAATTTTAGTAACAATCATGTTGTCTATTTTATATGGGGCAAAAAACATTGATTTTACAACAGCTTGGAATGCACTATTTCATTTTGATTCAGGGAATGTAAACCATAACATTATTATCACTTCTCGCCTGCCGAGGGTTGTGGGGGCATTATTAGTCGGAGCTTTTCTAGCAATATCAGGAGCACTTATGCAGGGGATGACAAGAAACTATCTTGCATCCCCTTCTATTATGGGTGTGACAGAGGGGTCAGTTTTTGTTATTACGATTTGCATGGTATTTATTCCAGGGATGTCTTCAGTGAGTATGATACTATATTCTATGCTTGGTTCGGCATTAGGAGCGGGAATTGTTTTTGGATTTGGTTCATTGCTTCGAAATGGATTATCGCCGGTTCGTTTAGCCATCATAGGAACTGTTATAGGAACATTTTTAAATAGTGCGGCAATAGCAATTGCATCTTACTTCCAACTTTCTCAAAATGTTAGTTTTTGGTACAATGCGAAATTAGACCAAATTAATCTAAATATATTAAAATCAGCTATTCCATTTGGAATTATTGGTATTGTTTTGGCACTTGTGATTTCAAAATCTATTACAATTCTCTCGTTAGGAGAAGAGGTTTCTATTAATTTGGGCCAACGTACAAAACTTGTGAAAGTTGCTGCAATCCTATCTGTTGTGTGCTTAACAGGTACTGCTGTAGCTGTAGTTGGAAAAGTGGGTTTTGTAGGATTAATTATCCCTCATATTACTCGTTTTTTAATTGGAGTAGACTATAGGTGGGTTGTACCGTGTGCTGGTGTAATAGGTGGAGTCTTTCTTGCTTTATGCGATGTATTGAGTAGATTTATAAATTATCCATTTGAAACACCAATAGGGGTCGTTACTTCATTGATTGGAGTTCCTTTCTTCCTTTATTTAATTCGAACAAGAGGAGGAGAGAAACATGCATAGAGATTCATGGCAGCGTTATATGGTCACATTTAGTGTGATCCTGTTTTTAGTTATAGTTGCAATTTATATTAGTCTAACAAATGGTACGTTTGATATGACAGTTATGGATGTAATTCGGACGATCTTTCGAATAAACCCCGTGCCTGAACATGATTTAGTTATATTTGATTTTAGGCTTCCGAGAATCGTAATTGCAGCATTAGTAGGGCTTGGTCTTGGCGTTGCGGGAGCTGCTATTCAAGGGGTTACACGAAATGGATTGGCTGATCCAGGTATTTTAGGCATTAATGCAGGGGCAGGAGCAGCAATTGTTGTCTTTATGTTTTTCTTTCAAGGACAAATTAAGAGTACAGACTGGTTCTCTATTATGCTTATGCCGTTATTTGGTTTAGTTGGGGGACTTGGTTCTGCCATCTTAATTTATACGTTTTCTTGGAAAAATGGAAGGTTAGATTCACAGCGCCTTTTATTAACAGGAATAGCAATTGGTTATGGTCTCAGTTCTTTCTCTGTATATTTATCTTTGAAAATGAAAGCTACTGATTTTGAAATGGCAGCAGTTTGGGTCTCGGGGAGCATATATAATGCAAATTGGAAATATATTATTGCGATGTTGCCATGGTTAATTATTTTAGTGCCTATTATAAAAAGAAAAGCATATTTACTTGATATGTTTCAACTAGAAGAGACGAGTATAAAAAGCTTAGGAATTTCAGTCGAAAAAGAGAAATCCATTTTATTATTAAGCGGTATTGGATTAGTGAGTGCTTGTGTTTCTGTTTCAGGAAGCATTGGATTTATTGGACTCATGGCACCCCATATTGCGAAACGTCTGGTGGGTATTCATCATAATCATGTAATTCCCGTGTGCGGCGCAATTGGAATGCTACTGGTAATTGCTTCGGACTTTATTGCAAAAACTATTTTTGCACCAGCGGAATTACCAGTTGGGATTGTAATTTCCATTGTTGGTGTACCATACTTCCTATATTTGTTATATAAAGCGAAGGCGTAAAAGGAGCGATAGAAAGTGAGTGTCCTAAGTACAAAGAATTTAGAAACAAGCTACGAGAAATTTACTGTGTTTCGTGATTTAAATGTAGAAATACAAGAGGGAAAAGTAACGACAATTATTGGACCAAATGGATGCGGAAAATCTACTTTGTTAAAAACAATGGGACGAATTTTAAAACAAAAAAGTGGAAAAGTATATTTGCAAGGACAGGACTTACATATGATTCCTACAAAACAGATTGCGAAGCAGCTAGCATTACTTCCGCAAAATCCAATTGCTCCAGGAGAATTGAAGGTGGAAGAGCTAATTTCTTACGGGCGATATCCACATCGTAACAATGTGAATAAAATATCATCTCAAGATAAAGAAATCATTGAATGGGCGATGGATATTACAAAAACGACTGCTTTTCGCAAAAGACAAATTGCGAATTTATCAGGTGGACAAAGACAAAAAGTATGGCTAGCAATGGCTTTAGCACAAGAAACGGAAGTTCTATTATTAGATGAGCCAACTACATACCTCGATATGTCTCATCAATTAGAAGTATTACAAATCGTTGAACGATTAAACAGGGATCATAACTGTACAGTTGTTATGGTTTTACATGATATTAATCATGCGGCACGATTTTCAAATGAGATTATTGCAATGAAAGAAGGAAAAATCATTACAACGGGAAGTCCAGTAGATATTATTACAAATGAAGTGCTAAAAAGTGTATTTCAAATTGATGCACGTGTCATGATAGATCCATATAATGGTGCTCCTGTATGTTTTGGTTATGATAGTGTATTTCAAGAAGAGAATACTGAAATATATGTAACTAGTTAAACTGATAAAAGGAGGGAGAATGATATGAATACTAGTATTGAAAAAAAAGATGTTACCATTTCTGGTGCAGAGCAATGGAAGATGTATTCGAAAAATGGGAATCGAGAATATCAAATTTATATTTCAAAGCCAAAACAATCTGCTCCAAACCAGGGATACCCTGTAATTTATGTATTAGATGGAAATGCATTTTTTCAAACGTTCCAAGAAGCTATTAAGATTCAGTCGGTAAGAGCAGAAAAAACAGGAGTTGCGCCATCTATAATTGTTGGCGTTGGCTATCCGGTAGAAGGAGCTTTTGCAGCTTCTGAAAGATGTTATGATTTTACTCCTTCCGTACCTTCTAAGGATGCACCGCCAAAGCCTGATGGAAACCCGTGGCCTAAGTCGGGGGGAGCGAATGAATTTTTAGCATTTCTTCAAGATGAATTGAAGCCAAAAATTGAAAAGGATTTTGAGATTGATCGAGAAAAACAAACATTATTTGGACATTCACTCGGTGGATTATTTGCTTTACATGTATTGTTTACAAATATAAATGCCTTTCAAAATTATTTTATCAGTAGCCCATCTATTTGGTGGAATAACCAGTCTGTTCTTGAAAAGGAAGTAGAATTTATAAATGAATTGGGCAGAGCGAGTTCTGAAGTGGGAGTCTTTCTGACAGTGGGAGCATTAGAAAGAGAGCATATGGTTCGAGATGCGAATGCATTATCAGAGCGTTTACTGAATTTGCAACATAATAAATTTCGATTTGCATTTTATGAAGCTGAGGGAGAGAATCATGCATCGGTAGTACCAACAGCTTTGAGTAGAGCGCTAAGGTTTATTAAATAATGGATGTTAGAAAAAACTACAAAGGGATTTTGAAAATAAAATGTACCCTATAGAGAAGACGATTGAAATAGTCTCCTCTATAGGGTTTTTTGTTTGATGAGATAGGGTGCCTATCCCCGCTAATTAAAGTTTTCTTTCTATTGTTGGCTTAAAGAATAATATAAATAGGCATGAATAAAAATTTAGTGTCTAGTTTTTAAGTGGATGACTAATAGTTAGAGAATTTTAAAGTGATGGTAATATGTAGTACAATACATATATTGTGTATTCGCATCTGAGAGGAGAGAGGAATATTGGAAAGAATACAATTGTTAAATAAGCCAGAGAGAAATATAATGGTAAGATTTGTGATGAGCAGTATGGTTGCACTGCTATCAATTATTTGTCTTTTTTTATTTTTAAAGACCTTTAGCTTAGATGAAGCTAAAGTTTTTATGAATCAAAAGTTACCTTTAAGTATTAGTTACATTCTTTTGTGGGCTGGGACAATATATGTAATGATTTCTCACAAAGGACTAGGTGAAAGACAGCGTGTGAAATCGGTAATTAATGTCTTTGCTGTACTATTCATATTAGCACATACTATGAGTATTTTTCTTATGTATATGCAAAATGAACTAGATATATTCAAGACCATCGATTGGTTGTATGGACATGTTGCACATTTTATATTTAGTTTTCTCCTCATTTATGTTATGTATATTTTGATGTATGCTTTGAGTGGCGGTGTATTTTTAGTAGTATTTTTACAAGTATTTTGTTTCTTATATTTTCTATTGTTAATTATTTAAAAGTCTTCTTTAGAGGAGATCCGTTTTATCCATCTGATTTTACCCAAATTGCTCATTTGAAATCTGTAATACCAATGGTTATGGACTCTATTACTACAAAATCTATATGGATAGTTATATTAGGAATAATATTGGGGATTTTACTTTTAATGTATCTTCGCAAGTATATTAAACCTATAAAAATTCACTTGGGAATGAGATTGATTATAAGTATCAGTTCTCTTTTGGTTATTTATGTTTATGTGAATTACTCTGATAACGTCGTAGGGAAATGGTTTCAAAAATGGGGTGTAAGCTTTATTGTGTGGGATCAAGGAGCCAACTATACTGAAAATGGTTCCGTTTTAGGGTTTATAAGTAATTTAGATACCGCTGTTGCTAAAGAGCCTGAGGAATATACAAAAGAAAATGTCGTCAAAATCGCAAATGATATAAAGAATAATTATAAGCAAAATGTTGAAAGTGAGAAACAGGAGAAAAAGCCGAATGTGATTTTTATAATGAGTGAGGCATTTTGGGATCCAACGAAATTAACAAATCTTACTTTTAGTGAAGATCCTTTGCCAAATCTTCATCATTATATAGCTGAGTGGCCAGGAGGACAAACAATTTCGCCAACATTCGGTGGTAATACTGCAAATACTGAATTTGAAGCCTTAACGAGTTATTCTATGAGCTTTTTAAATCCAGGGTCTATCCCGTATCAGCAAGCTATTCCAAAAAAGAAGGAAATACCATCTATTGTTAGTGAACTGAAAAGAAATGGATATCATGCGACAGCAATTCATGCATTTGACCGGAGTTTTTTCAAGCGTGAGTATGTATATAGTATATTAGGATTTGATAAATTTAATGCAGAGGATACGATGAAGCATAAGGAAAGAGATGGAGCAGGGTATATAAGTGATTTATCTATGAGTAAGGAAATTATGGATGAGTTAAAAGCTGAAAAGAAACCTACTTTTGTTCATGCTGTGACTATGCAAAATCATTTTCCGTTTTCTACAGGGAAGTATGAAGAAACAAGAACAAAGATTGAAGGATTAAATGAAGAATCGAAGGCAGAATTAGAAGAATATACAGAAGGATTAAGACGTTCAGATGAAGCTCTTCAATATTTAATTGAAGAAATAAATACTTTATCCGAACCGACTTTGCTAGTGTTCTTTGGAGACCATCTCCCAGCATTAGGAGTAAATAAATCGATTTATAAAGAGGCTGGGTATATAAATACAGAGGAAACGGTCGAGGAAAGATTAGCAATGTCAGAAACTCCATTGTTAGTTTATGCCAATTTCCCGTTACAAAATGATGATTTAGGAATGATGAGTCCGATTTACTTTTCAAATATGGTATTTGATTATATAGGAATGAAGAAATCACCATTTTATCAATTTTTATCTCAACTTCAAAAGGAAATTCCTGTGATGAAAGATGATTTAAAAGTAAGCCGAGATGGAGAAAAGATAGATTTAAATGCCGAGCAAAAAAAAATGTTAAAACAGTATCAATTTATTCAATACGATTTATTGATTGGAAAGCAATATAGTAAAGATATACTGTTTTCATAACTGAAAGAGAGTGTCATACAGGCTGTGGGAAAAATTCTTTCCACAGCTTTTTTTGTCTAAATTTCTATTGCTCGTCAACACTGATAAAAGTAATGAACAAAGAGGGGAAAGATTATTAGTTGATACTTATATGGGGTATCCTCACGTAGATATTTAATGCTATAATTGGTATACTCGTGAAGGCATGATGTTTATATGAAAGAAGATAAATTTTTAAGAAGGTGATAAAATGAATCATAATGAAAATGAAGCAGGTACTACGCATAGATCGCAAAAAGAAAAAGAACAAATTATAAATAGATTAAAGAGAATTGAAGGACAAGTTCGTGGTATTCAAAATATGATTGAAAATGATCGGTATTGTGTCGATATTTTGGTGCAAATTTCAGCTATTAATGCAGCGATGAAAAAAGTAGGAATGGGTGTACTTAAGAATCATACGAGTCATTGTGTTTCGGGTGCCATTAAAAATGGTAATGGAGATGAAGCGATTGAAGAGTTAATGACAGTATTTGAGAGATTCTCAAAGGCCTAAGAAACAAGCTAGTGATAAAACTGGCTTGTTTTTTTAGTTATAAAGGAAATGTGTGTTGTTACATTATGTAGATTATAAATAAAATAATGATCCCAAAACATCGATTACCTTAGGGGGGGTATAGTAGAATTATATATAGTTAACAAACAAGTAAGGACAAGAGGAGGAAGTTAGGTGGAACAGTTAACATTACAAGTTGAAGGTATGTCTTGTGGTCATTGTGTAAACGCAATTGAAGGAAGTGTAGTAGCTTTAAACGGAGTAGAACAAGTGAAAGTGCATTTAGATGAAGGGACTGTTGAAGTGAAAATAGATTCTTCAGTAGTTACTCTTAAAGATATAATTGTTGCAATTGAAGATCAAGGTTATGAAGTCCAATAAAATGTAAATAAAAAAACAGCCTTCTCATAAGCGAGAAGGCTGTTTTTCAGTATTATTTTACTGCTTCTTTTAATTCTTTACCAGCTTTAAATGCAGGTACTTTTGAAGCTGCAATTTGCATTTCTTCACCTGTTTGTGGGTTGCGGCCTGTACGAGCAGCTCTTTCACGAACTTCGAATGTACCGAATCCGATAAGTTGTACTTTTTCACCAGCAGCTAAAGTATTTGTGATTGATTCTACTACAGATTGTACAACTACAGTAGCTTCTTTTTGAGAAATTTCAGCTGTTTGTGCTACATTTTTAATTAATTCTGTTTTATTCATATCTTCACCTCATATGTAAATAATGCTATTTAAGTTGTTATTATAACGTATAAAAGAGAAGAGAACAAGTGTACTGTAAGTTTTCTTTAAAATTCTTTTGTTAAGCAGTTACAGATTTTTTCTTTAATTCAGTTGTTTTGTTCGTTGACTGCTCTCGTTTCTTATAAGCTAAGAAGTAAGGGAGCGCTACAAATAGCATACCGCCGACTAAGTTTCCAAAGAAGACGACAATGAAATTTGGTAAGTATTCCATCCAAGTTAGATGCCCTGCAAAGATAGCGGCTGGTATAACGAACATATTGGCAACAACGTGTTGGAAGCCAATTGCAACGAAAGTCATAACGGGAAACCAAATACCAATCACTCTTCCTGCGAATTCTTTGCTACCCATACTGAGCCAAACTGCTAGGCAAACAAGCCAGTTACATCCAATAGCAGAGACAAATGCCTGTAATGGTGTATCATGTAGTTTTGCTTGAGCGATAGATAAAGTTTTTGCTAAAAATTGTCCCTCTGTTAATCCAACGATGTGGCCAAAAAAATAAGCTACAAATACAGCACCAAAAAAATTACTGACTGTAACAATTAGTAAATTTTTTAATACTTTAGAGAAAGGAATTTTTTTTGAAAACCAAGCGATAGATACGGTCATCATATTACCGGTCACTAGTTCACCACCGGCAAGAATAACTAGAATTAGGCCGATAGGGAAAACAGCGGCTCCTAGAAAACTAGTAAAGGAACCCCAAGATTTTGGCATTGTTCCAATGACGTGAATATCAAGTAAATAACCTAACGCGATGAAAGCGCCGCCAAAAAATCCTAAAATCAACATAGGTAGTAGCGGTAAAAGTGCTTTTTTTTGACCTGAATTCGCGGCCAATTCAGTAATCTCTTGTGGTGTATAGACAGACATAAATAACCCCTCCATATTTTGATACATTACTCCATTTCCATTAATGAGTTTTTCTGTCTCATTAATGGTTAAATTGATAAATCTGGGGGAACGAGAAAAATCCCTCGATTAAGCATTTTCTGTTCTCGGAACATGAAGATGAGGCTCTTTCGGAATGAACACAAAAAATACCAAAAATGATACTCATCTTGGTAAGTAAAAGTAAAAATTACTTAGAGTAGTTCTGTAGAATCTTTTATCAACAATAAAAGATGAATAAAAAGTACACCCATTGCATATCATGTCGATAAATTTATGTTACATAATTTGAATAATTTTGTCAATTCGTGGTAAAAGTGGGTAGATAGAAGTTAGGATATTCTATGAAAAATGATAGACATATGGAAACAATGATAAAAGTGAGATACGGGAAATGAGTAAAATTATTTTTAATAAAATACAAATGAAACAACTAAAGGAGATGGGGATTAGACAGTCTATGTCACGTAGAGGAATCTGTCTAGATAATGCCCCAATGGAATCCTTTTTCGGTCATATGAAAGATGAATTAGACTATAAGTGTTGTCAAACGTTTCAATCTCTTCAACAGGTAATAGAGGATTATAATTATGATCGTTATCCATGAACACTCAAAAAGATGATGTCTTTTTGAGTGTTATAAAACATATATTTTTCAATTCATCAGTTAGGAAGTGATTGATGATGAATAAACCGTGGATCGCTAATAAACCATGGATCGGTAATAAACCAATAGATAAAATTTTTTCTAAGCATAAAATAAGCACTGAGCTGAAGGGGGGAAAAAATGCCCTCTCATGGATTGGAATAGAAGAAAATTCATTTTCAGAGAGTGAAGTGGAAGAAAGTTCACCGACAACATCAATTGTAAAAATCCCGGTTGTATTAGCAGAGAGAACAATTCAAGTTGTTGTAGAAGCAAATATTTCATTGGATCCTTTGGCAATCGAAATTAAACGTGTGTTGAAAAATGTAGTTTTAACACACTGTAAGTTAGTTCCTGTAGCGTTTACGTCGGTACCAGGTACCAATTATCGCCGAGTCACAAGAGCAAAATTATTTGTAGAGGGCTATATTCGAAATAACATTGAATATGTTGCTGATCAGTGTAATGGATTATTGTATAGTCGGATTGTTAATATTTCGTTTTCTAGATTCCTAGATTTGACAGCAGGTGATTTTATAATACAGCCTTTATTGGTAGCTTTTTTAGATACTACATCCTACTTGATTAATCCTAAGGGTGGCTATTTACCCCAGTTAGATACAAATTCTTTTGGGAATTATAATAAACAACCGTATTGTGAATTAGTCAGAGCTAATTTTTATGAGTTTGATTTTTCACCATGTTTAACAAACTTGAACGAGTCATGTAGCAAACTTCGTAAAACAATCGTACTAGATCTTACTTTGAACATCTTACAAGTACAGCAAGTACAAGTTTAAAAGATAAACAGACATCGTCTTTTTTTATAATAAAAGTTGATGTCTTTTTTTTTATTATAAAACATATATAATGTTGAAACGATTATGGGTTTAAAGAAATACGTAAGTCTTTCAATTCATCAGTTAGGAAGTGATTGACGATGAATAAGCTATGGATTAGTAATAAAATGATAGATGAAATTTTTTCTGAGCATAAAATAATCTCGGAGCTGGAAGTGGAAGAAAGTTCACCTTCAGAGATCAGGATGGAAGAAAATCTATTTTCAGAGAGTGAAGTGGAAGAAAGTTCACCTTCAGAGATCGAGATGGAAGAAAATCTATTCTCAGAGATCGAGAGGGAAGATAATTCACCTCCTGAATTAAAAGAAGGAAGATTAGCACGTCTCATGACAGTGAAAATACCATTTTCCACCATTGCTGAAGTGGCTGATTTTTTAATCTCTCCTATTGTGAGTAGTACGAATGAAGAAGTATTTGCATTTCAAAACGAAGAGAATGAAACATTTCGTGAGTTAGATACAAAGTTGTTAGCTACGGTACATCATTATAACGAACAGCCATATTGTCGTTTAATTTCTTCAAAGCTTTTTGAAAAGAGGATTTTTCTAGAATTTTCGAGTGAGAATTATATAAAACATAGCGGGGAAAATCAGTTAGAGCAATCTTTATGGGTTCCTATACACAATTTGAATTTAAAGCAGAGAAACGAGAAAAAAAGCAGTAACTATGTAACGACGAAACTGCCAGTTGAAATAGGGAAGTATAAAACGGAAATTAGTTTAGAAGAAAGAGTGATGTTTCAAGAAGAAGTAGAAATTAAAGAAGTTTTACAAGAAATTGTTTTGACAGATAGTAAATTTTTTTCTCAAAAAGTTCTAAAATCAAAAGAGAATTCAGTAACAATTGAAAAAGGGAAGTTGTTGGTAGAAGGCTATGTTGTGCAGCGAATTGAATATACAATGGGGTGTTCTAATGAGCAAAATGGATTAGTTAGGTATCAGTTACTGCAAAAAATAGTGCTTGAGTTAATCGTTCAAATATTGCAAGAACAAGAAGTACAAGTGGAAATCATGTAAACACTATTACCATAGTGTGTATAAACGTTTTTCTTGACTTTTTGTAAAAGGGCGAGGAAAATGATAAAAAAGGAAGGAGGGATGACAATGGAAGAGTACGTATTGGATCTTTATAATGTATTGTATACAACAGAGTGGCAAGATATTGTTTCATTTCTTGGGATTTTATTTTGTTTAAAAATCGTAATTGTATACATGGAAGAGCAAGGTATGTTCTATTCCTTCTCATCTCCGTCCGATTTAGAGCGAAAGCCGTTGCTCAGCTATGCCAATATAAAACGAATGGGATTTCCTTTTATTACATTCTTCATGATTCGATTTATAACAGCTATTGTGAAGAAAAAAGAAGCCGAAGAAGGAGATTGCAATCTGACTTGTAATGTAGCGTATTGTTTATAAGCTAAATACAAGGGGGAGAATAATATGTGGTTTCGATTTCTTATGATCGGTTTCTTTTCACTAACAGCAATTTCTTTAATGGGATATCAAGTATCAGAGATTTTTCAAGCATATAGTGACATGTTTTTTAACAAAAACTAAGTGAATTGCTATTTCAATAATAAAAAGAAAAAATCCTTCTTAAGAAGTACGATTAAGAAGGATTTTTTCTTTGTTTAACTTGACTGTGTCAAAGTATTGTCACATTTGCACTATGAATAATATGTTAAAATAGTGAGGTTAACTGTACATATGTAGAAGAGGAAAAGGGAGTGAACAATTTGATGGATCGATTAAATACTCAGAAGAGCTATGCTCCTATTGTGATAACGCTTTCTGTGATCGTCAATGCGATTATTTTATTTTTGTTTTTTGGACCTGTTGGCTACAAAGGAGAGGTGCATTTTGATGTAACAATTTTGCCGATGTTAAATGCGATTTTTAATAGTTTTACATTTGTATTTTTATTGGCAGCATTGTTCTCTATTATTAAGAAGAATGTAAAGATGCATCGAGGTTTTATTCTTGCAGCATTTACAACAACATTGTTATTTTGTGTTTCTTATTTAACGTATCATTACTTAGCACCAGCGACGCATTTCGGCGGAGAAGGGATAATTAAATATGTGTACTTTATTATTTTAATTACGCATATTTTCCTTGCAGCAATTATTGTACCACTTGCATTGTTCGCACTTGTATATGGTTTTACAAATCAATTGACTCGTCATCGTAAGATTGTACGTTGGACGATGCCAATTTGGTTATATGTAAGTCTTTCAGGTGTTATTGTTTATTTAATGATTTCGCCGTATTATCAATAAAAAGATCCTAGCCTTTTTGGCTGGGATTTTTTTATTGAGGCAAATATTTTTGTGAAATGCAAAAAATATGTTATACAAAAGGATAGTAACTTTTATAGTGGAAGGATGGATAGGGAATTATGCAAAATTTTGTATTTCGTAATCCGACAAAGCTTATTTTTGGTCAAGGGCAATTAGAGCAATTAAAGACAGAGATTCCTCAGTATGGTAAAAAGGTTCTTCTCGTATATGGCGGTGGGAGCATTAAACGAAATGGTATATATGATAATGTAATCGCTATCTTAAAAGAAATTGATGCAGAAATTTTTGAGTTAACAGGTGTTGAACCAAATCCACGTCTATCTACTGTGAACAAGGGGATTCAAATCTGTAAAGAAAACGATATCCAATTTATTTTAGCTGTTGGTGGTGGAAGTGTTATTGATTGTACGAAAGCAATTGCCGCGGGGAGTAAATATGATGGTGATGTATGGGATATTGTGACAAAAAAAGCATTTGCAAATGAAGCTTTACCATTTGGTACAGTATTAACCCTTGCAGCGACAGGTTCTGAGATGAATGCAGGTTCTGTTATTACAAATTGGGAAACGAATGAAAAGTATGGCTGGGGCAGTCCTGTTACTTTCCCGCAGTTTTCTATTTTAGATCCGAATCATACAGCTTCTGTTCCGCGAAACCAAACGATTTACGGTATGATTGATATTATGTCACATGTGTTAGAACAATACTTTCATCAAGGTACAAATACAGAATTACAAGATCGTTACTGTGAATCAATTTTGAAAACGGTCATTGAAACAGCTCCAAAACTTTTAAACGATTTAGAAAACTATGAGCACCGAGAAACGATTTTATATTGCGGGACAATGGCGCTAAATGGCATTTTAGCAATGGGCGTCCGCGGTGATTGGGCAACGCATAATATTGAGCACGCCGTTTCAGCTGTGTATGATATTCCGCATGGTGGAGGTTTAGCAATTTTATTCCCGAATTGGATGGAGCATGTTTTAGATGAAAATGTAGACCGCTTTAAACAATTTGCGGTGCGTGTATTTCATGTAGAAGCAGACGAGAAAACGGATAAGGAAATTGCTTTAGAAGGGATCGAAGCGTTGAGAAGCTTTTGGACATCTATTGAAGCACCATCTCGTTTAGCTGACTATGAAATTGGAGAAGAGAAAATTGATGTAATGGCTGAAAAAGCGATGGTATATGGTGAATTCGGTCATTTTAAGAAATTAAATAAAGAAGATGTAGTAGCGATTTATAAGGCTTCGCTATAAAAGATAAAGCTGATTTGAAAAACCTTCTCGATACGTATCGAGAAGGTTTTTTGATTGGAATTGATTGTTTTGTGGTTTTTTAGCAACACAAGCAAATGCAGGGTTTTTAGGTGGATTAATTGCTGGCTTCTTAGCTGGTTATATTGTACTTGGTTTAAAGAAAGTATTGGTAGGTTTACCAACGCAATTAGAAGGGATTAAACCGGTTTTATTATATCCGGTATTTGGTTTGTTGCTTACAGGAGTATTAATGTTGAAAGTTGTGAATCCTCCTGTTGTTGCTTTAAATGAGGCGTTGACAAGTTGGTTAAATGGTTTAGGTGGTGCCAATGCTATATTATTAGGGCTTATTTTAGGTGGAATGATGGCTGTCGATATGGGTGGCCCTATTAATAAAGCGGCATTTACATTTGGATTGCTGCAATTGAGGCTGGAAACTTTGGTGTGCATTCAGCTGTTATGGCTGGTGGAATGGTACCACCACTTGCAATTGCTTTTGCGACGACATTTTTTAAAGCGAAATTTACAGAAGCAGAGCGTAAATCAGGCTTTACAAACTATATTATGGGAGCATCATTTATTACAGAAGGAGCAATTCCATTTGCGGCAGCAGATCCAATCCGTGTGATTGTAAGTTGTGTTATTGGGTCAAGTCTTGCTGGTGCATTATCGATGTTATTTGGAATTACATTGCCAGCACCACACGGTGGAATCTTTGTCATATTATTAGTAAATAAACCAGTGTTATATATTCTTTCTATATTAATAGGTTCTGTAGTATCGGCCCTTATGCTAGGGGTATGGATAAAGGAAATTTCATAAAACTCAAAAAGGACAGCTGCTTAACTAGGTAGTTGTCCTTTTTGAGTTTTAGTGTCAGTTATATATGAATATGAAAATGCAGAAGATTTATTACATAAAAAGACATAATGTAACTGAAATTTGTAATGTTTCGGTGTTTTTTTGTAACAAGATGGTAATACTATTACGTTTATTGCAAAAAAATATGGATTTTTAAAAAGGGAAAAACGATTGAAACTCTTGAAAATGCGTATAGAATACTATTTTCTTTTAGTCTATTTTATATTACAAAGCATTAATGATTGATTACGAATCGTTTGTAATTGTGTGATATCCTAATTCTCTTAAAAAACTGTTGCTATAATGAGGACACGAAAACAAAGCGAATGGAGGCTATTCATGAAAAAATTAATTGGTATAGCAGCAGCAGCGGTTTTTGGTCTTGGGATTTTCACTACTTCTGCACAAGCAGAAACTGTTGTAACAACAGAGGTATTAAATGTACGTGAGAACCCAACTACTGAATCACAAGTTGTAGGTAAAGTATTAAATGGTCATAAATTAGATGTTACAAATACAGAAAACGGATGGTCACAAATTAAATTCAATGGTAAAGACGTATTCGTAAGCGCAGAATTTACAAAAAGCATCTATTACGTAACAGCAAACGTATTAAACGTACGTGCTGAAGCGAATACAAACTCAGAAATTCTTGGTACGCTTAAGAAAGACGATATGATCGAAACAACGAACCAAGTACAAAATGGCTGGTTACAATTCGAATATAACGGGAAAACGGCTTATGTTCATGTTCCTTTCTTAACAGGTACAGCACCTGTTATTGAAAAACAAGAAACGCCTGCTCCTGCTCAAGCTGCAGCACCTGCAAAAGCAGAGGCAAAAGCGCCTGTAGCTCAAGCGAAACCAGCTGCTAAGCCAGCTGTAAAAGCAACAGAAACAAACGTTCCTTCTGGTGGTCGTGAACTAACAGTTGAAGCAACAGCATATACAGCTCATCCGAGCGAAAATGGCGGCACATACGGTGGCCGTGTATTAACTGCAATGGGTCATGACCTAACAGCGAATCCAAACATGAAGATGATTGCTGTTGACCCGAAAGTGATTCCATTAGGATCAAAAGTATGGGTAGAAGGATATGGAGAAGCAATCGCTGGTGACACTGGTGGTGCAATTAAAGGTAACCGTATCGACGTTCTAGTTGGCTCTGACGCAGCTGCTAACAAATGGGGACGTAAATCTGTTAAAGTGAAAGTTTTAAAATAATATTATTGTTGCTAAAAAAATAAATTTAGTTCTCTCAGGCTGTTAGGATATTCCTAACAGCCTTTTGTAAGTTAAAATGGATATATAGTTCGTCCTGTAATAATTTTATAAGCACTGCAAAATTGGGTTTGTGTATATTGTTTAGTTGCTTCATCTAAAATTTGGTACTCTAATAATGTGTGGAAAGAACGTAGTAAGCAGTTTAAAGCGAAATATAATTCTTCTTGCGAGCAGTTCTTTTCTTTTAATGCTGTTGCTAAAATGAGTTCTTCTGTTAATGCAGAAAAATTAATGACAGCTTGTCCGGTTTTCATTATATCCTCTCCGATCTTATTTTTATCATATATATGAATCGTTGGACAAACTATGTCAATTTTATTTCACCGTTTGTGGGTGGCAAGGCACGCACCTCAAGGTTCAGAGTGGGGCGTGAAATATAAAATTCTATAAAATGGTGATTGGTTAGGAAGGATAATCGGTGGAAGAGAAGATGCTCCTATTGATTATGGGATGGTCATTCTTATTTTTGAATTTCATTTACCGTATTGAAAGAACTTGCATTATAACTATTAAAATTGGTAAGATTGGATATAATGATCAGATGGATAAGATTACATAAAGAGAGTTGAAGTATATGGGAGAACTGCAACGTGAAAAAGTCGCTGTCATCATCGGACCGACTGCGGTGGGAAAGACAAAATTAAGCATTGACCTTGCAAAAGCGTTGAATGGTGAAATCATTAGCGGGGATTCGATGCAAATTTATCGTACGATGGATATCGGGACAGCTAAGGTAACAAAGGAAGAAATGGAAGGAATTCCGCATTACATGATTGATATTAAAAATCCAGAAGACCCATTTTCTGTGGCGGAATTTCAAGAGCTTGTTCGAGGTTGTATTCGAGAAATTACAAAACGCGGGAAACTACCAATTATTGTTGGTGGTACTGGTCTTTATATACAATCGGTTTTATATGACTATCAGTTTACAAATGAAGCTGGAGACCCTGAATATCGAGAGAAACTAGAAAAACTAGCGATAGAACATGGCGTAGAATATGTACATAAGAAGTTGCAAGAAGTAGATCCAGAAAGTGCGAATCGTATTCATACGAATAATGTAAGGCGTGTTATTCGAGCTCTAGAAATTTTCCATACGACAGGGCAAAAGATGAGTGATCAACTTGAAAAGCAGGAAAATGAGTTGCTATATGATGTTTCGTTAATTGGCTTGACTATGGAACGTGAAATGTTATATGATCGCATCAACTTGCGTGTTGATCTTATGGTCAAACAAGGATTGTTGCAAGAAGTGAACGCTTTATATGAAAATGGGGTCAGGGACTGTCAATCCATTCAAGCGATTGGTTACAAAGAATTATATAATTATTTCGAAGGACATGTTTCGCTTGAAGAAGCGATAGTGCAATTGAAAACGAACTCACGCCGCTACGCAAAACGTCAATTAACATGGTTTCGTAACAAAATGGATGTTACGTGGTTTGATGTAACTGTTGGTGAAAAAACAGCAGAAATTTTGGGATACATAGAAGGAAAGCTACAACTAAAGTCGAATAATAAGTAAGTAGAGAAAAAGAGGAGGATTCGACATGAAGCAATCAATCAATATTCAAGATCAGTTTTTAAATCAACTCCGTAAAGAAAATACGTTTGTGACGCTGTACTTATTAAATGGTTTCCAGCTTCGTGGATTAATAAAAGGTTTTGATAACTTTACAGTGTTATTGGAAACAGAAGGTAAGCAACAGCTTATTTATAAACACGCTATTTCTACATTCGTTCCACAAAAAAATGTTTCAATTGAATTAGAGTAGAAAAAACTATACATAGCATAAAAAGAGCGAGAAATTCGCTCTTTTTATTTTTCTTCCGCATGAACGGGCAGTACAACCCCACTGATGGAAGTTTTGTTTTATATACCGGAGAAATTCTTTAATGAATGCGGAAGATGGAGAGTCTAACAGTGGTGTCGCCTGTCTCAGGAATGGTAATTGTATTAGTAGTAGATTGAATAGCAATCTTGGTTCTAGCTTTTAAAGTTTCAATTGTTGAAAATGTAATTGAACTTCCAATTGCATTTGCAGAAAAGTTATCCGCAGGTATGTTGCCATTAATGGAAATGCCAAAGCCAAAGGGAGATACTCCTGAAAATATTGTTGAAGCTGAAAAGTCAATGACATAAACACCATCTTCCAGAATTGTGATTGTATCTATTGCATTGAAATGTATGTTATTTATGTTTGATGTAAGGTTAAACTGTATGTTTTGATTAGGTTCTATAATTTGTGGAAGTGTACTCTTTAGTACAGCTGTAGTTACCGGGAAACTAAACCCTTGAGGCCCTTGTTCGCCCTGAGGCCCTTGTTCGCCCTGAGGCCCTTGTTCGCCCTGAGGCCCTTGTTCGCCCTGAGGCCCTTGTTCGCCCTGAGGCCCTTGTTCGCCCTGAGGCCCTTGTTCGCCCTGAGGCCCTTGTTCGCCCTGAGGCCCTTGTTCGCCCTGAGGCCCTTGTTCGCCCTGAGGCCCTTGTTCGCCCTGAGGCCCTTGTTCGCCCTGAGGCCCTTGTTCGCCCTGAGGCCCTTGTTCGCCCTGAGGCCCTTGTTCGCCCTGAGGCCCTTGTTCGCCCTGAGACCCTTGTTCGCCCTGAGGCCCTTGTTCGCCCTGAGGCCCTTGTTCGCCCTGAGGCCCTTGTTCACCCTGAGGCCCTTGTTCACCCTGAGGCCCTTGTTCGCCCTGAGGCCCTTGTTCGCCCTGAGGCCCTTGTTCGCCCTGAGGCCCTTGTTCACCCTGAGGCCCTTGCTCGCCCTGAGGCCCTTGCTCGCCCTGAGGCCCTTGTTCACCCTGAAGTCCTTGCTCGCCCTGAGGTCCTTGCTCGCCCTGAGGCCCTTGTTCACCCTGAAGTCCTTGCTCGCCCTGAGGCCCTTGTTCACCCTGAAGTCCTTGCTCGCCCTGAGGTCCTTGCTCGCCCTGAGGTCCTTGTTCACCTTGGAGTCCTTGTTCGCCTTGGAGTCCTTGCTCGCCTTGAAGTCCCTGTTCACCCTGAAGTCCTTGTTCTCCTTGAGGCCCTTGCTTGCCTTGAGGTCCTTGTTCGCCCTGAGGCCCTTGTTCGCCTTGGATGCCTTGTTCGCCTTGGATGCCTTGTTCACCCTGAAGTCCTTGTTCGCCCTGAGGTCCTTGTTCACCTTGGATGCCTTGTTCGCCTTGGATGCCTTGTTCACCTTGGATGCCTTGTTCGCCTTGGAGTCCTTGCTCGCCCTGAGGCCCTTGCTTGCCCTGAGGCCCTTGCTTGCCTTGAGGTCCTTGTTCGCCCTGAGGCCCTTGTTCGCCCTGAGGCCCTTGCTTGCCTTGAGGTCCTTGTTCGCCCTGAGGCCCTTGTTCGCCCTGAGGCCCTTGCTTGCCTTGAAGTCCTTGCTCGCCTTGGAGTCCCTGTTCTCCCTGAGGTCCTTGTTCGCCCTGAGGTCCTTGTTCGCCCTGAGGCCCTTGTTTTCCTTGAGGCCCTTGTTCGCCTTGAGGTCCTTGTTCGCCTTGGATGCCTTGTTCGCCTTGAAGTCCTTGCTTGCCTTGAAGTCCTTGCTCGCCTTGGAGTCCCTGTTCGCCCTGAGGCCCTTGCTCGCCTTGGAGTCCCTGTTCGCCCTGAGGCCCTTGCTCGCCTTGAAGTCCCTGTTCGCCTTGAAGTCCTTGTTCACCCTGAGGTCCTTGCTCGCCTTGGAGTCCTTGCTCGCCCTGAGGTCCCTGCTCGCCCTGAGGTCCTTGCTCGCCTTGGATGCCTTGTTCGCCCTGAGGCCCTTGTTCGCCTTGAGGTCCTTGTTCGCCTTGGAGTCCTTGCTCGCCTTGAAGTCCTTGTTCGCCCTGAGGCCCTTGTTCGCCTTGAGGTCCTTGTTCGCCTTGGAGTCCTTGCTCGCCTTGAAGTCCTTGTTCGCCCTGAGGCCCTTGTTCGCCTTGAGGTCCTTGTTCGCCTTGGAGTCCTTGCTCGCCTTGAAGTCCTTGTTCGCCCTGAGGCCCTTGTTCTCCTTGAAGTCCTTGTTCGCCCTGAGGCCCTTGTTCGCCTTGAGGTCCTTGTTCGCCTTGGAGTCCTTGCTCGCCTTGAAGTCCTTGTTCGCCCTGAGGCCCTTGTTCGCCTTGAGGTCCTTGTTCGCCTTGGAGTCCTTGTTCTCCTTGAAGTCCTTGCTCGCCCTGAGGTCCTTGTTCGCCTTGGAGTCCTTGCTCGCCCTGAGGTCCTTGCTCGCCCTGAGGTCCTTGCTCACCTTGGCTGCCTTGCTCGCCTCGATGTCCAGTCATTCCAATTGGCGCAATTTTTAGTAAAAAGATTTGTAAATTCTCTATTTGTACGATGATTTTTTTGAATACAAGGCGATTGATTCTAAATAATTTAGTGATATACAGTGAAAAGTTGAGTAAATTTTGTAATTCAATATATGTTGCATTTGCTACAAAAGGTTGGTTATTCAAAATAGTAATTAAATTTTCGACAATTGCAATGCCAGTTTCTCGCTGCGCTAGTGTTAAATTTGAACGTTCTAGGAATCCCTTAAGTATTTCTAATAAGTTTATAAGTTCTTTTGTATTAGATTGTGTTGGATTAGAAAATACAGTTGGAATAATATTAGTTAAATCACTTAAAGTATCAGAAAAAAGTTTCACGTATAATTCAGGGATAGGGGTATAATGGACTGCAGGAATACGTTGAGGTTGAGTCGGGAAATACGGTTTTGAAACCTTTTTCGAATTATAGTTAGAGTGAGACATTGAAATGCTCCTTTCTAATGAAGTTGGTTAAAAACCTATCCATAGTAGATGCAAGTTAAATGTAAAATGGAATAGGGAAACGGGCAGTTTATATAAAAAATAGCAAAAACGCCTATTTTATGAGGCGTTTTCTTTTTGTTTTGCATATTGATAATACCTTTTTAATGAAATTTTTGATTTAAAACCGACCCGTTTCATGATTTCTTGCTCTGGAGTGTTTTGTTCGATTAACCGTAAAATAAAGGTGTTTCGAAAGTGTTGACCGGAAATTCCTTTCCGTAAATTTGCACGGGCTACTTCAAGGCGAATCATTTTTTGGACCGCTATTTCTGTTAGTGCTTTTGGAGCATCATTTTCGTACACCCACCGATATGTATTACGATTAAAATCGAATGCTACAAACAGTGGGTCATCACTATGGTATTTGGGGCGAACTGGCTCAGGGATTGTTTTATAATAATTATATAGTTGCTTTTTGTCTTCGGCAGTCAATTTAATGGTTCTTTCTACACCTGCTACTGCTGGGATGAAAATTGTATTCGTTTCAAAATGAACGTGATGCATATTTAATGATACAAGTTCTTGTAGGGATAAGCCGTAATCGATGAGTAAATTAACAATAGAAATATTACGATCCATTAGTAATGGGCGGACAGGGCGTTGTTTCTCCGATAATCCCTCTAATGAGGTTAGAGTATGTTTTAAGCGTTTTTCGTCATCTTTTGAAATGAAATCTTCATCACGTAACGCACGATTAGGTTGGATAACGAGTTCCATGTCCTTTAATGGGTTTGGGAGATTTAAAAACTGATATAGTCTATTTAAAACAATAAATACACGGTGCATCGTTTTTTCGGAGTAATGTCGATTCTTTTTTAAATCGGAAAAATAATCTTCGTAGTCTTTTGTACAAAGTGTACCCCATATATTACTAGAGGAAAGTTTTTTGTTTTTTTCTAACCAATGCCCGAAATCTTCAATATCGTAGACGTAACGTTTAATGGTTGAAGGTTTTCGTCCTTGATTTAATAAAAAGGCAGAAAAGGCTTGTACCGTATCATGGAGTTCCTTTGTTTCCATATTCCCACCACCCTGTTTTTTCTTACATTATAGCAAATTTTTCTGAAAATAGTTATTTATAAGGGAAGTGGAAATATTAATAATACTATTTGGTGAGTTGATAAAAAGAGGTGATTGTTTGGAACAATCGATGCGAAAGAAAAATAATAATCAAATTAATATTGTGTTAAATCACCGAAAAAAAATTTCAGTACCCGCTTCAGAAAATAAATCGGTAATTTCAAATGAAACGTCTACGAAGCATGAGATGCTGCAGCGAATTGAAGAAGAGATGGGTAAACTTGTTGGAATGGAAGATATAAAAAAGATAATAAAAGAAATTTATGCATGGATTTATGTAAATAAGAAAAGGCAAGAAATCGGCTTAAAGTCAGAAAAACAAGTGCTTCATATGTTATTTAAAGGAAATCCGGGAACGGGGAAAACAACTGTTGCAAGAATGATTGGAAAATTATTATTTGAGATGAACATATTATCAAAAGGGCATTTAGTCGAAGCGGAACGCGCGGATCTTGTGGGAGAATATATTGGGCATACAGCGCAAAAAACAAGAGATTTAATTAAAAAAGCTATGGGTGGAATATTGTTCATTGATGAAGCGTATTCACTAGCGCGTGGTGGGGAGAAAGATTTTGGAAAAGAAGCGATTGATACGCTTGTCAAACATATGGAAGATAAGCAACATGGATTTGTTTTAATTTTAGCGGGATATTCAAGAGAGATGAATCATTTTCTTTCTTTAAATCCAGGTTTACAATCGCGCTTTCCGTTTATTATTGAGTTTGCGGATTATACAGTGAATCAGTTGCTCGAAATTGGCAAGAGAATGTATGATGAACGAGAATATCAGTTATCAAAAGAGGCGGAGTGGAAATTCCGTGATCATTTACATGCGGTGAAATATTCATCACAAATTACATCCTTTAGTAATGGACGCTATGTCCGGAATATTGTTGAGAAATCCATTCGTACACAGGCGATGCGCTTATTACAAGAGGATGCATACGATAAGTATGATTTAATTGGGATATCAAGTAGTGATTTGACGCTTGAAGAAGAGACGCACAGTTCATAAACTGTGCGTTTACTTTATATGGAGAGAAACGTGATGCATCATGTTTTATTTTGTATTTTTTGTTTTTGCTCGTTGTTCTAATTTGCTTTTTGGACTTGTATCAGCTACATCTGATGCAAGTCCTTGTGGGTTAACGCTACTACTTTGTCCGCGATTGCGATTGTTATTTCCTTTTGCCATTCTTTATCACCTCTATTCTTCTTTGGCTTTTTGTTGATATGCCCTATGGTATCGCTCCATCTTTTTGCTTTTTTCATGGGCGGATTTTGGATCGAAGCTAATTTGGTTGACTGAGCTTTTTTGAGCGCCTTTGTTTACGTGGTTTGTCATTATGTTCACCTCGCTTTAAAGTTTAGTATGGACACTCTGAACAGAAAAAAACGTTGGAAAAGAAAAACCTCTTTACGTCATGTAAAGAGGTGAATTTACTATTTATGCAAGGAACGCTCTTTATTCTCTAAGCGTCTGTGCGGTAAATGCCATTTGTAATGAATGGAAATCATGCGGAAGCAAACAATAAAAATAAATAAAGTGTATAGAGCCCAGTCACTGACAATAATCTTGGCACCAATTAAAAATCCTGCTAAAATCGTCCAAAATGCATATACTTCTGCGCGAAGGACGAGAGGTTTGCGGCGTGCTAGTAAATCACGAATGATACCACCGCCAATCCCTGTTAAAACAGCTGCAACAATTGTAGCGCTAATAGGTAAATTTAGCTTTTGTGCATAAAGTGCTCCTTGTACAGCGAATGCTGATAAGCCAATAGCATCTGTAATATTTTCCCATCTTTTCCAATGTTTAATTAATTTATTTGGAAATAGAAAGATAATCGTCATTGATAAAAGTGCAATTTGAAATAACATGTCTTGTTGCCAAAAAGCGCCGATTGGATAACCGATTAATAAATTACGAAGGGCACCCCCTCCAAAGGCAGTTGCCATCCCTAAAATATATACCCCGAAAATATCGTAATCTTCTTCCATTGCGACAATAGCTCCGCTGAGTGCGAAGGCAATTGTACCGATGATGCTAAAAATCTCCCATGCCATGAATTTTCTCCCCCGCTAACTAGATGAAATGTGCTTCCTCTGCTATTATATTAGAAGGTTTAATTTTCGAAAAGGGTGAGTGAACATATTTGATGGAAGAAAAAGAAAAAGTCATATTAGTTGGCTGTCAATTGCCGCAAGATGATGATGAACGGTTTATGCATTCCATGAAAGAACTCGCATCGCTAGCGAAGACGGCACGTGCAGAAGTTTTGGTATCTACAACGCAAAAACGTCCGAAATTTCATCCCGCTACTTATATAGGTAAGGGAAAATTAGAAGAACTTGCAGCGCTGACGGAAGAACTAGAACCGGCTGTTATTATATTTAATAATGAATTAACACCAAGCCAAATTCGTAATTTATCAGCTATGTTAGATGCGAGAGTAATCGATCGAACGCAACTAATATTGGATATTTTTGCTCAGCGTGCGAAATCAAGAGAAGGTAAGCTTCAAGTGGAATTAGCTCAGCTACAATACACGATGCCGCGTCTTATGGGGCAAGGGCTAGCGCTATCACGTCTTGGAGGCGGGATTGGTACGAGAGGTCCTGGTGAAACGAAGCTAGAGACAGATCGTCGTCACATTCGCTCTCGTATTGATGAAATTAAGAAGCAGCTAGCGATTGTTGTGGAGCACCGGAAAAGATATCGTGAGCGCCGAAAGGCTAATCAAGTATTTCAAGTTTCGTTAATTGGGTATACAAATGCTGGGAAATCGACGTTATTTAACAGATTAACAGAAGCAGATACATTTGAAGAAAATTTGCTGTTTGCGACGTTAGATCCAACAACAAGAAAAATGCAATTGCCGTGTGGGTATACGGTACTATTAACTGATACGGTAGGGTTTATTCAAGATTTACCAACGTCATTGGTTGCTGCGTTTCGCTCTACACTGGAAGAAGCGGGGGGAGCGGATGTAATTTTACATGTTGTTGATTCTGCAGATCCAAATTATGTAGGCCACGAACAGACGGTGAAAAAATTACTACAAGACCTTGAAATTGACCACATTCCAATTATTACGGTTTATAATAAGAAGGATAGATTACATCAGAATTTTATTCCGTTTCCAAAAAATGATTTTCTTATGACAAGTGCTTTTGAAGAAACAGATTTATTAAGCTTGAAAGAATCGGTAGAAACGAGGATGATGGAAGAGATGGAATCGTATAAGGCTATGATTCCTCCGAGTGAAGGTAGATTATTAACGCTTTTAAAAACAGAAACGGTATTAACTGGGATGGAATTTAAAGAAGATGGATTCTTGTATGAGTGTACAGGTTATATATTTGCTCATTCACCGCTGAATGGACAGTTAAAGAGATTTTTAGTGGAAAAAGGAGAAGAGAATAAAAATGTTTGATCGTTTGAAAAATGGAGAAAGAATCGCTCCTATTGTAAAAGAAGTAGAAGAACAAATTACCAGTGTACATAAACGTATTGATACAGTAATTGAAAGTAATCAATTCCGCGTATTAGAAAGTTTTCGTAAACATAAAATTAGTGATTCACACTTTATCCCAACGACAGGCTATGGCTATGATGACATCGGTCGTGACACATTAGAAAGAGTGTATGCTGATGTATTTGGAGCGGAAGCAGGGCTTGTTCGTCCGCAAATTATTTCAGGTACACATGCGATTTCAACAGCTTTATTTGGTATTTTGCGCCCTGGTGACGAATTATTATATATAACAGGGAAGCCATATGACACGTTAGAAGAGATTGTTGGTGTGCGCGGCAAAGGTGTTGGTTCTTTTAAGGAATATAACATTGGTTATAATGCTGTACCGTTAACGGCGGAAGGACGCGTTGACTTTAAAGCTGTAGAAGCAGCTATTCAGGAAAATACGAAAATGATTGGTATTCAGCGTTCGAAAGGGTATGCGACTCGTCCGTCATTTACAATTGCAGAAATTAAAGAGATGATTTCTTTTGTAAAAGAGATTAAATCAGATGTTGTTGTATTTGTAGATAACTGCTACGGAGAGTTTGTTGAGGAGTTCGAACCGTGCCATGTCGGGGCAGATTTAATGGCAGGGTCTCTAATTAAAAACCCAGGTGGTGGAATTGTAAAAACAGGTGGTTACATTGTTGGGAAAGAGCGGTATGTAGAAGCTTGTGCGTATCGTTTAACGTCTCCAGGTATTGGAGCGGAAGCGGGGGCGTCTTTATATAGCTTACAAGAAATGTATCAAGGTTTCTTCTTAGCTCCTCATGTTGCTGGTCAAGCGTTAAAAGGTGCGGTCTTTACAGCTGCATTTTTAGAAAAGTTAGGAATGAATACATCACCAACTTGGAATGCTGCAAGAACAGATTTAATTCAGTCTGTTCAATTTGATGACAAAGAGCGTATGATTGCATTTTGCCAAGCAATTCAATACGCATCTCCAATTAATTCTCACTTTACACCGTATCCAAGCTATATGCCAGGTTATGAAGATGATGTCATTATGGCTGCAGGTACGTTTATTCAAGGTGCAAGTATTGAGCTATCAGCAGATGGTCCAATTCGTCCTCCGTATGTTGCCTATGTGCAAGGTGGATTAACTTATTCTCACGTGAAGATTGCGATTTGTTCTGCGATCGATGCGTTAATTGAAAAAAATCTATTAACAATTTCGTAAGGGAAAGCTGTCGATTTCGGCAGCTTTTTTATATAGAAGAAGGTATTTATGCCATTTTAAAAAAGAATGAAAAAATTCATAAAAAAATCATGTTAGAAAAGCTAACATCTGTTGACATCAAACATAACATGATATAAAATGAGAAACAGTTAAGGCGAAGGAGGAACTGAAACAATGAAAGAAGATAGACGTTCTGCCCCGCTGTTTCCTATTGGTATTGTAATGGATTTAACACAATTATCTGCTCGTCAAATTCGCTACTATGAAGAGCACAATTTAATTTTCCCAACCCGTACAAAGGGAAATCGTAGATTGTTTTCATTTAATGATGTAGATAAATTGTTAGAAATTAAAGATTTGTTAGATCAAGGCTTAAATATGGCTGGTATTAAACAAGTGTTACAAATGAAAGAAAATCAAACAGAAGCAGTGAAAGTAAAAGAAGAAACGAAAGAAATTTCAAAATCCGAGCTTCGTAAAATTCTTCGAGATGAATTGCAACATACAGGTAGATTCAATCGAACTTCATTACGGCAAGGTGATATTTCAAGGTTTTTTCACTAAAGATTACTGATTCTGAAGGTGTTTAGAGGGACTAAGGAGGAATATATAATGGCAAAGTACACAAAAGAAGATATTTTTCGTTTAGCGAAAGAAGAGAATGTAAAATATATCCGTCTACAATTTACGGATCTTTTAGGGATTATTAAAAACGTAGAGATTCCAGTTAGTCAGTTAACAAAAGCTCTAGATAACAAAATGATGTTTGATGGATCTTCAATTGAAGGATTTGTTCGTATTGAAGAGTCTGACATGTACTTATATCCAGACTTAGATACTTGGGTAGTATTCCCTTGGACTGCTGAAAAAGGTAAAGTAGCTCGTTTAATCTGCGATATCTACAATGCTGATGGCACTCCATTTGAAGGTGACCCACGTAACAATTTAAAACGTATGTTAAAAGAAATGGAAGCACTAGGATTTACAGAATTCAACCTTGGACCGGAACCGGAGTTCTTCTTATTCAAAGTTGATGAAAAAGGAAATCCAACATTAGAACTAAACGATAACGGTGGATACTTCGACCTTGCGCCGATGGATCTAGGGGAAAACTGTCGTCGTGATATCGTTCTTGAACTTGAAGAAATGGGTTTTGAAATTGAAGCATCTCACCATGAAGTTGCACCAGGACAGCACGAAATTGATTTTAAATATGCGAATGCACTTCGTTCATGTGATGACATTCAAACATTCAAACTTGTTGTAAAAACAATCGCTCGTAAACACGGTTTACACGCAACATTTATGCCGAAACCATTATTCGGAGTGAACGGTTCTGGTATGCACTGTAACTTATCTCTATTCAAAAATGGAGAAAACGTATTCTACGATCAAAATGGTGAATTACAATTAAGTGATGATGCGCGTCACTTTATCGCAGGTATTTTAAAACATGCCCCAGCATTTACAGCAGTAGCTAACCCAACTGTAAACTCTTACAAACGTTTAGTACCTGGATATGAAGCGCCTTGTTACGTAGCATGGTCTGCACAAAACCGTAGTCCATTAGTGCGTATTCCAGCATCTCGCGGTATAAGTACACGTGTAGAAGTACGTAGTGTTGACCCAGCTGCAAACCCATATTTAGTAATGGCAACATTATTAGCAGCAGGTCTTGACGGAATTAAAAATAAATTAACTCCGCCAGCTGCAGTGGATCGTAACATTTATGTAATGACTAAAGAAGAACGTGAAGAAGCAGGTATCGTTGACTTACCAGCAACATTAGCACAAGCGTTAGTTACACTACAATCTAACGAAGTTGTATGTGGTGCATTAGGTGAACATTTACTTGAGCACTTCATCGAAGCGAAAGAAATTGAGTGGGATATGTTCCGCACGCAAGTTCACCAATGGGAACGCGATCAATATATGTCTCTTTACTAAGAGGCTCAAACCCTTGACACATAACGTGTTGAGGGTTTTTTTGTGCGTAGATAAAGGGAGAGGTATCAATTATTTTTAGCTTATGACCATATTTTGACCATATTTATTTCATGACCATACCATGACCTTTTTAAAGTAGGTTGCGTTTCGCAAACGCTTCGTATTTATTAAGACTCTTTTTGTTCATCTCTTTTGAAATGTGGGCATATATGTCAGAAGTAATTTGAATTGAATCATGCCCTAATCTTTCTTGCACTTCTTTCATTGAATATCCGGCGTCTAACAAAAGAACGGCATGTGTATGACGTAAACCATGAATCGTGATATTTGTTACATTAGCTTTTTTAAAAATACGAGTCATCGCTCTTTGTAAAGTAGACTTTGGATAAGGAAGTCCATTTTCACGTGCGAATACTAATGAAAGCTCATGGTATAACCCTCCTAATTTCAGTTTACATTTATTCTGTTCAAGTTTATGGTTTTTTAAGGTTTGGATTAAAAAATCTGCTAAGATTATCGTGCGGTAAGATGCTTTTGTTTTGGGTTTAGCGAATAGATTATCTAAGTTTTTATAATCATAAGTGAAGGTGTGACGGACACTTATTGTTCCTTCTTCTAAATCAATATCATCCCATCGTAAAGCAAGTGCCTCACCCTTGCGCATTCCTGTGTGAAGTAGTGTAAAGAACAACGAGAAATAATGAGATTCTGTTTCTTTTAATGTTTGAACAAATGTATTCACTTCTTGTCCTTCTAAATGCTTAATTTTTTTGTCTTCAGTATCACTTTTAGCAATGACAATTCCGCGGAAAGGTGTTTGTTGAATAAGCTGCAAATCAACAGCTTTGAGCAAAGCTCCTTTTAAAGGCGCAGTGTAATTTTTAACACTATTTTCACTATATCCTTCTTCCAAAAGGTGATTCACGAATTTTTGACAGAGTGAAGGTGTAATATCGAACACCTTATACGATCCGAAAAACGGAATGATATGCTTGTTTATTGCTGTTTTGTGAAGATTGTATGTATGATTTCTAACCTTTCCTTTTTTGTAGGTTATAAGCCAATCATTCAAAAATGTAGAAATCAACACATTTTTATCTTCTATAAAAGTCCCGTTACTTAATTCTGTTTCAGCCTTCGCAGCATGAAGTTGCGCTTCCTTTTTTGTTTTAAAACCACGTTTGGTTGTTTGTTTTTTCTTTCCTGTTTTCGAATCAATAGTGGTATAAATTTTGTAGAGCCATTTAGCTCCATCTTTTGTTTGGTATTTTTGGAAAGATGCCATGATTTTCCCACCTTTAATAAATTTTATAAAACTCTAAGAGTTCTATAGGAATGTTATTTTTATATGCGATACATTTTTTTGTATCACCTGGAATAATGGTGTTTTTATCCATTAATAAAAATGCAGCAAAGGTATTGGCTTCTATTTCTAATCTATCAACAGATAAAAAAGTATTTTTTCGTAAGAATAGAGTATTTACTTCTTCGTGAAGGACAGCATGTCCCAATTCGTGAGCACAAACTGTCCTTTGCATAGTTTCTGATAAATTATTATTAATAGCGATAAACTTATTTCCTTCTTCACATTTGTAAAAACCATTAATTTCTTCATGTAAATCATGAAAAAACACAATGATATTTAAACATTCAGCAAGCTCAAAGGGGTTTTTCGTGTTATATTTTGTGCAAAGTTGTGTGACTAGATCTCTTATGACGAATTTCAATGTTTTCCCTCCTAAGCTTGTATCAGTTATTGTCGTTATTACGATATTTCTTAGGAACGTATTTTTTATTGATTATTTTTGTTTGTTTCACGATATACTCCATTGCATCTAATAATGATTCAACAGCTTCCTCACTCATAGGTTCACCAGAGAACATTAAGCCGTCTTCACCTTGAAGGTCTCTTTTTATTTCTTCCATTCTTTTTGCTATGTCTTTTTCATCTTTTGAAGTAAGTGTACTAGTTTGAGTAGCCCCATCTTCAGTGAGTAATAAATTGATATCAATATCTAAAGCCGCAGCAATAGTTTTTAAAGTATCTAAACTAGGGTTATATCTGCCGCTTTCAAGATCGCCTAAATAGGAACGAGAGATATTAGCTTTTTCCGCTAATGTTTTTTGTGTCATTTTTTTTTCTTTTCTATATCTTTTTATATTTTTTGAAACATCCATAAAGTATAGTTCCCTCCTAAAATGTCGGTATTATCGACCTTTATGAAAATTCTAATCTAAAAATGACGGAAAAACAATGAAAAATCTATTTACAAAATGACGGAAATACCTTACAATAAATTTGTGAGGCGGTGATTGAACGATGAAGTATCATGAAACACTGGGGATGATAATTAAAAAAAGTCGTCAAAATAAAAAGTTGCGACAAATTGAAGTATCAAAATCAGCTTCTATATCTAGGAATTATCTTTCGGATATCGAGAACGATAGGTATACACCTAGTTTGAAAACTTTTTTAAGGTTAGCTTCTATTTTGGAGTTAGACCTTAATTTATTAACAAAAATGACGGAAATACAAGTAGAAAATTATAGGGAGGATTCAAAATGTACGGAACAGCAGTTGTAAATGTTGCTATTGACGAAGAATATGTTCGAAATCTAGCGGAACAAAAGGTTCAAAGTATTTTAGAAGGAATGGGGATCGGAACATGGTGGAACATGGTGGAACATGGAACGCTTAAAGTTAGAAACAAATCGTAAGTATGACTGGATAGCGGAGAACATTCTATTTAATCCAAGGTTCCAAAAAGAAATGAAAGAAATTTCTAATAATAAAAGCAGTGGGCGTTGGATGTTCAAGGCGAAAGAAATGCGCGAGTTCTTAGAACAAAACTTTCATTATCTCAATGGAAGAGGTGATAACCAATGAATCTAACTATCAACTACAACAACGTAAAAGTAGCTGACTATCTCAAACTACTGTCTCATTACAAATTACCAAATAAAAAGCAGCGACGTCTCATTGAGAATCGGTTCGTGTGCTTAAACGCTCTTATTCGGAAAAGTAGTGAAAATCATTGAATATGTGCAAAATGCATAAAAAAGAAACCCACGGCAATGGGTATCTTAGAAAAAACACATTAATTTAGTATACCACGGAAAGCGAGGAAATAGTACATGCAGATAAATCTAGTCTCTTATCAAGTACTGTTACCTCGGAAATTTTGGGAACAAGCAAACAACGAAGAAGAGTTAAGTCAGATGATTGAAAAATATTTCAGCGTTGGTTATCCGCATTATGAGATTCAAGAAGTCATTGAAAGTGGACAAGCACACCTGGCGATTTGTATTAGGAGGTAAAAGTATATGACAAATACTATATTTGAGATTGGCGGATTAACTTTTAAAGGTAATGTGGTAGATCATGAATGGTTTAATTACATTACTTTTAGCAACGGTAAACCTCATATTGTAGCGATTATGGTTTTAAGTGAAATCGTTTATTGGTACAGACCTACGGTTATCCGTGATGAAGATAGCGGAAAGGTAACTTATAAGAAAAAATTCAAATCAGATAAATTACAAAAGAGTTATCAACAGTTAGCAGAAACATTTGGATTTTCAAAATTACAGGTAAAAAGAGCGTGTGATTTGCTAACAGAAATGACTCTTATCAAGATTGAATTTCGAACTATCCATATTGAAGGGAAAGTTTTAAATAATGTGATGTTTGTAGAACCAATAGCAAGCGAAATAAAACGAATTTCTAGTATGTATCAAAAGATAGAAGACCCTGGTTACTTTGAAGTAAACACCCCTATTCCCTCAAAGTCATCACCCTCTTTACTTCGAAGTAAGGACTCTCCCAACTTAGAAGTAAAGACAAATACAAAGATTACTACAGAGAATACTACAAAGAATGTAAGTAGTAGTATCTTCTCATTCTATGAAAATAATTTCGGGATTTTAAATCCATTCGTAGCCGATAGTATTACTCAATGGGCAAACGATACAAGCGAAGAACTTGTACAAGCAGCTATGGAGCGTGCATTGAAACAGCAGAAAAAATGGAATTACGCTGAGGGAATTTTAAAACAGTGGGTTAATAAAAACATTTGCACATTAGCAGATGTAAACGCTTTGGAAGCTGAGTTTAAAAACAAAGGTAAAAAAGGAGAGAAAAACAATGCGAGCAGTCGGAAAAATAGTAGCTTCATCGACAAATACGATTTCAAGAAACGCTAGTCAAAGATATGTATTGTCTCCTAATAGATGTAAGAATGTCTTTTTAGTAGGACAAGAAAACTTTAAAGACGTTTGCAGTAAACGCATGTTGATAGATATAGAAACAAATGAGGAATTTTGTCCTCAATGTAGATCGGTAGAAAAAGAAGATCAGAAATTAGCTAAAGAGACACTGGCTATAAAAAAGAAAAATGAAATCATTCATTTATATGATTCATTTGCTGATAACAGCTTAATAAATGAAAAACTCAAAAAGGCTACATTTGAAAATTATGTACCACCTAAAAAGGAATTAGCTGATGCTAAAGAAACAATTATTAACTTTGTTGCTTCATTCGATAAAGAAAAACCAACAAGCATGATTATAACTGGTGATTATGGAGTAGGGAAAAGTCATTTGTGTGTGGCGGCCACCAAAGAACTTATGAAAATGGGTCACAGTGCAATGTTTATTCAAATGAATAAGTTATTTACCAAAATTAAATCCACTTGGAATAAAAACAGCGAAATGACAGAGGACAAACTTATGTCCCTTCTAGCTAAGGTAGATGTCTTAATTATTGATGATTTCGGAGCGGAATTCACGGAAAAAGATAAAGAAGGGGTTACATGGAAACAAACAAAAACGAATGAAATTGTTGATAGTCGTATAGGCAAGAGTACTTTGTTTACTACTAATTTTACTATCGGTGAATTAGCAGGAATGTATGGAGAACGTGATTTTAGTCGGATGATGGAAAACGCCGAAATGTTAGAAATGCATGGGGATAATTATAGATTACGAAATTTTAAAAAGAGGGAATAACAATGTGCGTATTATGCAACGGTACGGGAATTATTCGGAAAGAAACTTATCCAGGTGTAATTGAAACAAATGGTTGTACTTGTGAAGTGGCAAAACAAAAGCAAGAAGTAAACCAAAAACGTTGGGAAGCATGGTTAGTACGTTTTGAGGAGATGGCACAAGAAATTGAATCCAAAAGAAAGAAAACAGCTAGTTAACAAGGGGGAGCAATGATGAAAAACACAGGTATTTCTAGAAAAGTGGACGAGCTTGGTCGGGTTGTTATTCCAATTGAATTACGTAGAAATTTAGGAATTGTTGAAGGTATGTCATTAGAATTTCATGTTGATGGTGAAAGTATTGTTCTAAATAAAAAAGAAAAGGCTTGTTTTGTAACTGGTGAAGTTTCTGACAATAACGTTGAATTACTGGATGGAAGGATTTGTTTAAGTAGAAAAGGTGCTCATGATTTGATGGATCTTATTATGATGAAAGGTGAATCGAAGGGGTGGTTAGGTAAATGAATCTAAAATTCAAGTTCAAACTTTACACAATTTTTGAGCCTTGGAAAAGTGAGAAAGAAATTGTTGCAGAGAATGAAAAGGAGGCAAGATTCAAATATTATCGTACATTCACATCGCAACGCGGTTATTTCGAAATGAAATTCCAAGAATTTATGAAATTTGTGAAGTGTGAAAGTCTCGGATTAGCTGATGTCACTCAGCTTTATGGAAAAGAGAGAAACTTCCGTAGAATGTGCGAACGTCGAAAAATTACATTTGCTTATCTTGGAATGAGAGTCCAGATTTTAGGAAGAATGGGAACGATTATAGGAAATCGTAAAACAAATTTATTAGTTTTGTTTGATGGTGATACACATGCATATAATTGCGATCCACGATTTGAAATAGCTTATTTCAATAAAGAAGGATGCATTATCAAAGATACGAGAAAAGGCGTTTATGCAGTTTAATTGATAAATTAACAATCTAATTAGAAGTGTAGGTGTAAAAATGGTGAAGCAGTTAAATATCTTCGATGTAGAGCCGGATATTATCCAATTTGATGTTAGTAAGGCCAATGTAAAAAGAGGAACTGGAAAAATTACATACACCGATGTTCGCGTATTGGTTCCTAAGAAAGCTAAATGTACAGATGAATTACCACGTAAAATTGAACCAGATGATCGGTATGAATTGTTTGAGGATTATGCAATGGGAATATGGCGGTTCCAGCGAGGACGGGACAAGTTATTTAACTGGGAAGCCGCGGAAGAGTTATGTAAGGCAGCAAGGGACCATAAAGAAGTTATTCCAGTGAGGATATATTTAGGTACTGCATTTAAACCTAATGTTGTTGAGTATATGAAGTGACAAAGGGAGATGCATTTATGAAGGTAGAAATCGATACTTCTAGTAACAAGATTTATGTTGTAAAAGATGGTCGTGTAATTGCAGTAGAACCGCCAGCAAGTGGATACGGTGAACAAGTTGCTGTTTGGCTTAATGGAAAAGTAGATCGTGTGGATACTAAGTTTACTGAAAAGATAAAATGATTAAATTCATATGTAAGGGAGATGCACATATGGGAGTAGCAAGAGAACATGAATCCATGAAGGAATCACGTCTTAAAATATACATTGCTTTAGAAGAAGCGAATTTTATTTGGGATGAAAGAGATGTCATTCGTTTTCGTGAGATGTGGGAGCAAGGTATGGATTTAGTGGATATGGCAAAAGCATTAAGAAGGCATCAAGCGGAAGTCGCACTTCTTGTTATAGATCAAGCTGATAAATATATGATTGAAAACCGTTCGATTGGATTAGGGATTTGCTAGTAAATATGTAGGAGGAATAAATAATGTTAGCTATTCAAAATATTTTTGAAGCACAGGAAAAACTAGATGGTAAGGTTGTTGAAGTTCATCGGTTAGAAGGAAAAAACTTAACTGCAAATATTACCCATGCTTTATATGTTGAATTAAGTGAGTTAGCAAATGAAATTGAGTATTTTAAACACTGGAAAAAGAACAAACGTAACAATAAAGAGAAACAACGTGATGAGTGGGCGGATTGTATGCACTTTGTAACATCACTGGGCAACAAATATGGACATGTTGATTTGATTTTAGGATCAGATAGACATTTTAGATTAGCGAATAAATTTTTGGTATCTGGAATTGGATTTCATGAACTATTTAAATATATGTACAAAGCAGACTACTCTTGCATTTTTGATTATGCAAAAGCGTTAGGAGCTCTAATTGCTATCGGTTATAAGTTGGGAATGAGTCAACAAGATATGATGGATTCATATTTTGCTAAAAACAAAGTTAACTATGAGCGATTAAGTAACGGCTATTAATCAAATTTGAATTTTATTAAGAAATAGATACTGTAATCATGACAAAATTTCACTTTTGGATATTTGATGTATTCAGAAATCTAAAAAAGTCTCTCCAAAAATCTGAAGTGACTTTTCATTAAACAGAATTGGCCTTATAGGAAATCTTCTCACATTCACTATTTAAATTTGTATCGCTGTCCTTTTTAATATTTAAAACGTTTGATAGATGAACCTTGCTATTACAGGTAGTGAAATTGATAAAGATTAGGAAGAGATTAAGGAATGGGACTTGTAAAAGGGAATCTTGCTGCAGAAAAACTGGATGATTCCTGACCCGTTAAGAATGCGGCAGTACCACCTACACTAGAAAAAATCTGGATATTTACATTATCTCCTGGGTTTAATCCATAAATAGTGGCCAAAGTAAAACTAGTAGTAGCAATATTATTAGATGAAAGATCAGTAGCAACAACTACCCCGTTGATAACCATATTGAATCGCACGAAATAGCTATCTCCAGTATTAGGTGCAAAAACAATATTTGAGTTAATTTGGTATACTCCTTCCTGTTTTGGTACAAATGTGGTAGAACCGTCATATTCATTGTTGAAATCGAATAGTTCGTCTTCGAAGATAACAGTTTCCACAGTAATAGCTGTAATCGGTTGTACGGTGGTTTTATTTGCTCTAAATGCAGATTCTATAGCTCCTGGTCCAGGAGGTCCAGGAGGTCCTTGAAGTATTGGTGTTACTGAGGTTTGTGGAACAGGACAAGGAACCGCGGACAAACCATTATTTTTGCAATTATTCAATTATCTCACTCACTTTCTTAATATTATAAGTTCATAAGGGAGTGTGACTCTATGGTAAGTACAAAATTCTTTGTAGGATTCTTCATTTTGCATATTTTCACTTTTACCAGGTTGTAATATTAACAGTAAATGCGCAGTATCACAAAACGGTATGGGCAAACAAGAAATAATGATATGAAAGTGTACAAAAGCGTTATTTGAATTGAAAAGGGGAATGAGAGATGAGCGGATGTAAAGTTCGTACATGGGATAAAAAAGCTAAGGTAATGGAGCAATACCATTACTTGCAGCTTTCGCCAAACGGTCAGTTGTATCACGATGGAATGAATGTTACTGACAACTATGAAATTATGCAATGTACAGGCGTTAAGAGTTCTGAAGGAACTGAAATATATGAAGGAGATATCGTGAGGATTTTCATCCCAAATGATCCAGAAAAAAAAGAATATACATCTAAAGTTTATAAATTAGACGGAGCTCTTGCAGTAGATATGGTTGGATATGACATATATACGGACGTTTATTGCATTGGCTGGATTCCTGAAGATTATTGTGTGGAAGTAATCGGAAATATCTATGAAAATGCTGAGTTACTAAAAAACTAAACAAAATCCTTATTTGAATAAAAGAAACCCTGTTTATTTACGGGGCTTCTAAGGGTACTTGTCAAGTAATGACGTACTCGACTAATTAACCGTAACATGGACTTTTTGGAAATAATACTGGTAAATATGTCCAATTGATTAGGGGCTATTATTTCGAAGAAAATCGTTATTTCATAACAAGCGAAAAAGAGCACGCATATAAGCATGCTCTTAGACAAGAAAGGTAGATTTCTATGAGTGGATTGCCTCCATACAATAATATATGCTTGTCCAGTTAAAAGGTGAAAAGTTTTAAACAAAAACGCTATTTTGTACAACAAAACAGCTAGCTCGATTGGCTAACTGTTTTGTTAGAAAGAAGCTCACGCTTAGCAAGTGATGAATTGTAACTTTAAGTTACAGCTATAGTATAAACGAGATTTAGAAAATTATTCTAAAGAGAAATAAAACTCAACAAAATAGTCTTTGGACTAAAAAAGATTCACAATGAAAAAGAGCAGCTAGCAAATAAAGCTAACTGCTTAATCCCTGGAAAGATAGAGGGATTGTATTAGGCTGGATCTTAAAATGAGGGTTCTTGATATCAGCCTGATTATATTATGAATTTTAATTGGGAAATTATGCATAAGTTTTTGGGGAATTAATGAAAGTTTCATTTGAGGACAAAAACTTTGTCCTACTAAATAGAAGAGAACAGCTTTTATAGCTATTCTCCTAAACAGAAGTGGGATAAACCAGAGAGCCTCTCAAATGGCAATTAATTAAGCTCTACAAAGGTAGTATGTACTTACATTGAAAATCTATACAACAAAGCAGCTGGCTTAATAAACCAACTGCTCGGTTGTATCAACTGTCTCTTAAGGAGTTAGAGTTTAGCGCAATTTCACGGGAATAGAATTATGGCTGATAGCCTATCTATAATATGCACTATATTTGAACAAGTATTCACGAATGTTAGAGAAGTTAATAAAAATTTCATTTTGTAGAGAAATGAGGTAATTTAATTGAGGTTTTATGAAGATGATTTGGTAATGGTTGTCCATCCTGATTATCCAGAACTGCAGGGATTAGGAAAAGTTACAAAGGCATCTGATGAAATAGCATTAGTGTGGGTTTACTTGTATGTAGATAATAGCGAGCGGTTTGTTCATATTGAATTCTTAAGACATGTTACAGATGAAGAAATAAGAGCAGCTAGCAAAAGCTAACTGCTCGGCCCAAGAGAAAGAAGAAGAGTAGGGTACTACAAAATTGGATTATGGCCATTCACCAGCCTGTTCATAGTTTAACCGTGACTTGGAATTTTATTCTGACAAACCAAAAAGAGCACGTTCGATCAGTGCTCTTTAAGGAAAAAAGTTAATGTTAAAACCAATTAAAGTAGTGTAAAAGGGTACCTTTTCATTATTAAGCTATTATTTTTTTGGCTCAAAATAACATATGAACATTGAACCTAAAGCAGCTAGCAAAAGCTAACTGCTCGCCCTCAGGGAAAGAGAGAAGAGCCTAATATCACAGATGAGAATCTGGATGTAAGTATAGTATGACCGAGTGTTTGAATTTTATTCAAACAACCAAAAGAACAGCTAGCTAAAGCTAACTGCTCTCTAGGGATGGGAACTCACACTGCTGGAGGTTCATTTAAATGAGTTATGGCTACCGCCTATATACAGTATATACGGAATATTGAGATTTATTCAAGGAAGGGTAAATCTGCACGATAAAATTTAATCTCATGAAAATATATTCGATTCACTTATAAATGATCATAGCTTTAATAATTTCATAATAGTATTTCTTCCAGGTTATTGTTTGATTGTTTTTAGCGGTTAAAGATATAAAAAATTTAAGCATTATATTACCATCCTTTCTTAATTTTAATTTTATAAAGAAATATATAAATTTACCATTCTATATGTAATGAATATGTATGATTGTTTTTATATATGAAACTAATAATGTTTATTTTGTTGGCGAATGAAATAATCGAGAAATAAGTTTGTTAATTTGAAAATTTATGGGGGCTATTTAACAAAATAATCCTTTGAATATAGTCCGGCTAGAAAACTAGAGGACATCACATTCTTAAAGTAGCACTACAGCTGTTTTAAGAATATGATGTCCTTTTTATTTTATAAAAGGGAGATGTGGGGAATGAAAGCATTAAAAGACCAATTACGTGAGTGGAAAAAGCAAGCAAATCAAGAGAAAAAGAAAAAGAAGAAAAAACGAAAAGAGAAATTAAGTACATGTGAAATTGAGGATTTAATGGGGATTCGTGGACCACGTTATGAACGTAGACGTGGGGCATTAAGACAAAAGTAATTAATAAATAAAAAGGAGTGGTCTTACATGACTAAACAATTATCTTTCTTACCAAAAATAGATCGTGCGGCAACACAGGAGAAATTAGAAGGTGTTCTTGAAAGTGTACGTATATATAGACAGTTTGGAATGATTCGTAAGGAAATGAAAGTCACTCCTTCTTATGAAGTTAGATATCATGGATATACACACGATGTCGGAAAACCGTTAGAAGATGTTGCAATAGCAAATGTACAGCAAAGTGAACGAGAAGAGTGGCTTGAAAAGATTTCATTTCGTATTGACCAGGCATTAAATCGTTTTGGAAATGGAATGGCAGGAAAGAATCAAAGGGACATCATCATTAAGCGTTATTTAGAAGATGAAGACGTATGTGACTATATGGTTTATAACGAAATGGGGATGAGTGAACGAACATATAGACGTGTTAAAGCTAGAGCGTTTTATAAGCTTGCTTTTGCTCTTAGACTCGAAGTTTATGAGAAAGAAGAAGCAGGAGGTAATGAATAATGAATTTTGTTCAGCCGATACGTGATCCAGAACAAATCCAAAATCTAAAGGGATACTTTAAGGAAAAGAGTGACCGTAATTACATTTTGTTTATTATGGGAATTAATACAGGATTAAGAATTAGTGACATTCTAAAGTTGAAGGTAGTAGATGTAAAAGGAAGTCATATATCTATGCGTGAAAAGAAAACAGGAAAGCAAAAGCGTATTCAAATCACAGCATCATTAAAAAGAGAACTTAAATGGTTTAATGAAGAAAGAGATGATGGCGAGTATTTATTGCAAAGTAGACAAGGGAAGAATCGCCCTATCGGTCGTAGCATGGCATATAAGATATTAAGTGGAGCGGCAGCAGAGTTTGGATTAAATGAGATAGGCACACATACATTAAGAAAGACCTATGGATATCACATGTACATGCAAACGAAGAACATAGCATTACTTATGGAGATATTCAATCATTCGTCTGAGAAAGTAACACTACGTTATATAGGTGTAAACCAAGATGCAATGGATAAAGCAATGACTAGACTTAAAATCTAATCATTGCTTTTTTCTTTTTTATTTATACAGTTACTCATATTTTTTGTACTGTGTAACTCAAAAGAGAAAGTATTATGAATTCAATGATAGCAAGGGATTTCGCAATCGGGTCAGTTACACACAATATAAGATATGGGTAAGTGAAGCGACGGCATAAAAAAGAAGCGTAGTTCGTCAAATGGACGTACCGCTCCATTATTACCATCAAGTTAAGAAATTCATTGTTTCCGATTAATGGTATCCGTGTTTATGTAATTATTATAGATTTAGAAAAAATAAAAAATCGCCTTATAAAAGGCGATTCATAGTTTATTCATTTTGCATTCTTTTGATAAATAAGTATCTTTTAAAGTTAAGTGCGATGTTCTACATTAACGTCTTTCAGGTTCTTTTTCTTTTCTTCTAAGACCGAATAAACCTACTAGTCCTAATAAACCAAGCCACGCCCAATTATTATTATTATTATCACGATCATTATTTAAATCATTTGTTGTATTCACATTTCGAGTTCTAGTATCATAATTAACTCTATTCATGTTATTGTCATTAACTCGAGTTGTAATATCATTATTGTTAACTCTATTCATATTATTTCCATCGTATTCAGCATGGACACTTGTACCAAAAAACATAATAGTTAGTAATAGAGCACTTAAAATAGATGACAATTTTTTCTTCATAGTTTTCCTCCTT
Organism: Bacillus pseudomycoides; assembly: GCF_022811845.1. Lineage (NCBI taxonomy): Bacteria > Bacillati > Bacillota > Bacilli > Caryophanales > Bacillaceae > Bacillus > Bacillus pseudomycoides. The sequence continues at coordinate 4,831,025 of NZ_CP064266.1, read as the reverse complement.
TCGTGTTTAGTAATATCTCCAGTTCCTTTAGGTAATATTCGTTTAAGAATATATAAGTCCATTTGAGTTGAAATTATGATGATCATCTTTAATTTCTATTATTAAAAGTACTGATAATAATGGATTATGTTAATAAAAATATATGTACTATTTATCAGAATAAATTTTTTGAAACAGTACATTCTATAGGGTGTAATTACTATATTTGGGTAAGGTGTTCCTTATGAGTTATAAGAACTTATTTTCTTTAATCTGGAACATGGTTGGGAAAATTTTTTCTATAGTAAGCATTGTTGTTAAAAGTTTAATTTCTTTAAGGAGGAATATTTTAATGGGTGTTTTAAGTGGAAATCCACAAAATGAACCAATGCACTACGGAGAAGTCTTTGGGATTTGGAGTTATCTTGCAGCGGCACAAGGTGCAATTGCTGGATATCAAGTTCTTATTAACCACACAGGAGACGAGGATTTAAAGAAATTTTTAGAAAATCTTGTAGAGAATGATATCCAATCAGAAGTTGAAGAATTAAAAAATTTATTAAAATTAAATGGTGTTGCATTACCACCAGCACCTCCAGAAAGACCAGTTGCATCTATTGAAACGATTCCTCCAGGTGCTCGTATTAATGATGCAGAAATTGCAACTAAAGTTTCTATGGATCTTGCTGCTGGGTTAGTAGCATGTAGCCAAGCTATGGGACAATCTCTTCGAGAAGATGTAGGAATGATGTTTGGTCAGTTCCATATGAAAAAGGCACAAGCTGGAGCTATATTACTTCGTCTGAATAAGAAAAAAGGTTGGATTATTCCGCCTCCATTACATGTTCAACAATCAGATCAAGCATAGTGCCTTAATAGAAATCTAATTTATTCTTTATGGCTGTTGCAGTGAGCTTGTTTAGGAAAATAAAGGTTATTGGCGAATTAAAATAAGTGGCAGAGTCGTGACCGCTTTTTGGCCGTAAATATGCCGGTTGTTTTGGAATTACCATGTTATATTTGTATTGTGAGAAGTGGCGGAAAACACTTCTCGCAAGGATACCTTTATAATTCTAAACGGCTTCATATTGACAGCGTGATTAAGAAATCCGTAACCAGCTTTAATGGTACTGATTGAATGATACCGTTAATATAGGAGAGCTTTTGCTCTTCTTTCAGTCGCTAACGCTGAGACATATGTATTAGGGAAAGTTATATACTGTTTAGCGATTGAAAGAGGCGTGAAAATACCTTAACCAAACTTAATGAAATATGCGATATACAAACACGACTTGTCTATTTTTGAAAACTGTTATTCTAGCGAATAGCAGTTTTCTACTTTTTAAAAGTAAAACTTCATTTACCGTATAGTAGGGGCAACTGATGCATGGTTACTCTTTTCACATCTTGAGAAGGACGAGCATATACTACTTGTACCTCTTAACTTTTGTTAAAAGGAATCTTGTAATCCCACCTTACCCAACGAGGAGCGCTTGCGGAAACAGGTGCTCTTCTTTTTATTATGTAAAAATTACATAGGTGGTGATGGGATGGAAGTGTTAAAAAGAATTGTTGTGGAAGATAAAGAAGATGGAACACAAGTATCTGGGCTTCCTAATAATGAAGAAATAATAAACAAGATTAATGAACTGATTCGATACGTTAATTGGCTTGATAAGGAAAAACAAAGTAAACCTTTAAGAGGTGTACGATGAATGGCAAAGGAATATGCAAAACACTTTTATAAATCAACAGCCTGGAAGAAGTGTAGGGCATCATACATATCTACAACATTAGATGGTATGTGTGAGCATTGCAAAGAAGAGCCCGGGTACATTGTGGACCATATTGTTGAGATAACACCTGATAGTATAAACAATCCAGATATAACATTGAACTATGATAACCTACAATACTTATGCTTACCTTGCCATAATACAAAGACATTTGGTAAGTCTGTATTGATTAGAGAAGATGTAATGTTTGATGAGAATGGTGATTTGATTAGGAGGGATAAGGATGGATGGAGTACGGCAAGATAAAATCGGATTTAAAGATGTATTAGAAGTATTATCTAAATTCTCCACAAAAGAATTAATTGAAGCACTCAAGCTAAAGGAAGATGTACAAATTGCTGATACAAGTGAAGATACATATAAAGTAAGCATGGACTTACTCCAAGTAAAGAAACATGTATTAGTAATAAATAATTGTAAGCCTCATTTAGTTGAACACTGTAAAAGAGTTATGGAAGCTGAAATGATTCGTTTTGTTGGTGGTTGGAATGAATAATTAATAAACTGATCAATAATTTCATAGAAGAAAATAAAAATAATCTAATCCCCCCTTAAAAAAATAAATTTTGAAGTCTTATAGGGACCGAGGGGGGATCTTCATGTAACACATGGGTCATCTTCATAGGGGGTGTGGTCATGAAAGGAGTGATGTTTTATGAGCGAAAACCTAGATATAGAAAAAGAAAAAAGAATTAAGCGGGAAATGACACGATTAAACAGTTTATTGAAGAATTTAGATCCTAAGAAAAAAAGGGCTGTTTCTTCCCTCATAAAAAATGCTGCTTTTATGGCTGTCACTTTAGAAGACTTACAAAAAGAAATAAATAAGAATGGCGTTACAGAAACATATCAAAATGGAGCAAATCAATTCGGTATTAAAAAATCATCCGCTGTAGAAGTATATAACACTATGATAAAAAATCATGTTCAGGTTATGAAGCAACTAACTGATCTATTGCCTAAAGAGCAACCTAAAGAAGATGATGACGGATTCGATGAATTTGTGGCTGATAAATGAGTAAACGAGTAAGAAAGCAGTATCCTTTAACTTATAACCCGATTATTGAGTATTACAATAAAATCGAATCTGGCGAAGAAATTGTATCTAACAAGGTTAGGCGTATATATAAGAAACTTGTTGATGATGTTTATGATAGTTCTTCTGTGTATGAGTATGATCCTAAAAAAGTTAACCATGTTATTGAATTCATTGAGAATTTTTGCAAACACTCGAAAGGTAAATGGGGCGGTAAGCCGATTGAATTAGAGTTGTGGCAAAAGGCATTTTTAGCTGCATCGTTTGGTTTTGTACATAAGATGGTTCTGGTGCAAAGATAAAATAAAAGAGAATATAGCACATATATTTCGAGCGGAATTGTATTTTATGCTGTTAGCCCAAACAATTGATGGATGAATTCTTTCTGATTTTGAACAGACTGATCCCGTAAATCAATCTGTTCTTTTTTAATCATATGCATGACTTCTACTCCTGCAAGAATGGATGTAGCTGTGCCAAAAGACTTGAACCCTAACATAGAACGCACACGTTTCTTAATAAAACGATGATCTTGTTCCACTATATTATTGAGATATCTAACTTGTCTTAGCTTTATGCCTTCAGGCATATGTTTTTCTTCTTTCAACGCTTGAATTGCTACAGGATAGGCAGGGTTCTTATCTACTGTTATCACGCGTGGTTTAGAAACGTACGAAAAAGCCAGGGCTTTCTTGAAAAAACACTTGGCGGCTTGTTTATCTCTTGATTTACTTAGATAAAAATCAATGGTATTCCCTTCTGAATCAACGACACGATATAAATACATCCATTGCCCTTTTACTTTAATATAGGTTTCATCGACTCTCCATGAATCATTTGTTGATTTTAGATGATGTCGTACTTTCTCTTCTAATTGAGGTCCATATTGATGAACCCAGCGCATAATCGTTGTGTGAGCAATGGATAATCCTCTTTCCTCCATCATTTCCACCAGGTTACGGAAGCTCAAATTGTACCGTAGGTACCACCTTACTGTTAATAAGATTAGTTCAGGCTGATAATGTTTCCACTTGAATAGGGTTTGCTTTTCCATACTGATCACGTCCTTTTTTAGAGTACTAGTATCAGTATGTCTAAGTTTCAGAGATTAGTTACATAAATCTTATAGTTTTTGCACCAGAACCAATAATTCTCTTGCACGTTTTGAGGACATATTTTTCTCCTTTCTACAATGCAAGAAAATACAAGAAAATACCTTGTCTAAAGCATGCTGTAGCTCAGTGGATGTTGGATTGAAGTATTTTCTTGTCATGCTAACATCTTTGTAAACTATTAATTTAACTACTCATTTTCTCCATTAGATTATCAGTTGGCCATAGTATCTTACGATACAGTGTCATACGAGAAATACAATGAGAAATCAGTTTAGCAATTTCAATTAAGCCTTTTGATCTTTCATGATATTCCTGAAAGAATTTTGTTATATTTTTGCAAGAAAATTGAAAGGTATGTAAGCTAAGATGTGCTTACTGATATTAGTTTTATTTTACAACAAAGGGTACTTAAGGTACTTTGTATTACAAAAAACATTTAAAATATGTATTTTTACACTCTCGAATTCTTGAACAAATTTGGGAGCTTGAATACGAGGAGATTAAGGCAGTAACTGTGTTAATGAATCATCTATGTGAAAAGTTAGAGAAGCGCAGGTTATTGGTCTGAGACAACTGGGAGAAATACAATATGAAATTACGGAATCAATTGTTATTGATGAATCTATTAAGCACCAGCATTATGGTAAGTGCTATCTGGTATAGCGAAATGAAAATGTTACTTAGACCGGAACAAACACAGCTTTTCATAGGAATTGTAACCGTAGCAATGGCGTTTTCAACGATAATTTACTGGCTATTAACACGCCCTATTACGGAATCTATTCAAAATTTAATTGCATTAACAAAACAATTTAGCGATAGACAATTTGGAGCGATGTATAGAATTGGACGAGGACCACAAGAGTTTAAAGAATTAGCGGCAGCTTTTCAACAAATGGCTAAAAAATTAAAAGAAGGGTTTACTAAATTAGAAGAAGGAGAAAAAGCACGTACAGAGCTCATTGCGAATATTTCACATGACTTACGAACACCTATGGCTAGCATACAATTGATGATTGAAGCATTACAAGATGATGTGATTGCAAATCCCGAAATGAAAACGCAGTACTTAACGACAATCCATAAAGAAATACAAAGATTAAGTGGATTAATTAATGACTTATTTGATCTTTCTAAGTTAGAACTTGGACAAGAAGACTTTTATCCAAGTTTCACACATATGGATCGTATTCTATTAGAAGTGCTAGATTCACATTCTATTTTATTAGAAGAAAAACAGATCCATTTGCAATTACAAGTTTCTGATACATTGCCTAAGCTCTGGATTATGCCTTGCAAGATAGCACGGGTCATCAGTAATTTGTTACATAATGCAATTCAATATTCTCCAGTGTCTGGAACAATTGAGTTAATTGTAGAGGAAAATAAGCAGAAGCAACACCTTCAATTCATTGTACGTGATGAAGGAGAAGGCATTGCTTATAGTGATCAACTGCGCATATTTGAACGCTTTTTTAGAACAGATCCATCAAGAAGCTCACAATCTGGGGGATCTGGACTTGGATTAGCCATTGCACAATCATTAATTGAAATGCACAAAGGCAAAATTGGTGTACGAAATCGTTCAGATGGTAAACAAGGGAGTGAGTTTTGGTTTACTCTTCCTGTTACATCAGAAAAAAAATAAGATTATGCAAGACTTTTGTAACATTTATGAAAGGGAATTGTTATATTTAAATATTAATATAAGAATATATAAATTTTGATCCGTATAAAAAAGTATAAGCAATGTACGGTATAATTTTATGTTTTATAGATTCATAAAAATAATGAAAGAAAGAAAGGAAGAAATCACATGATTAATAAGAAAAAAGTGATTCCTACAGCATTAGCATTTGCTGTTCTAGCAAGTCCAGTTTTCTCTTTAAAAGCAGAAGCAAGTACAGTATCTTCAGCTTCTAGTGCAATCACTTCTGTTGAAAAAGAAAATCCATCATTAAATCTTAAAGATGGACAGGTATCTGAAGAAAATTCTAATGTAAACCAAGAGTTTAATGCAGATTATATTAATAATCATGTTATTAAAGCGAATTTTCCATCTGTTACACCACCCCATATCAAGGAAGCAAAACCTCTTCAATATTTATATTTAGATTATAATTATACAAATGGTAATAAAATTATTGGGGATTGGAGAAACAAAGAGTTACGAAAAATGGATCCGCCACCTAGATTTTATTATGACTTACAATCTATGGGATATAGCCAATCCCAAATCGAAGAATATTTTGGAAGCACTTATGGAGAGTCCTTTGTAAAAGGACTTGTTCTGGAAGCGTTGGAAAACTTCTTCCATACCCGTTATGCGCAAAATCCAAATGATCCTGATGTGCAAAAAATATTGCAATCTAAATATTACGAAAAAAGCGAAGCTGAAAATTCATGGTGGTTACCAGAATTTTTTGAAGGACCAGGCGGCTTAAAAAGAGCTATTCTAGAGGAATTCGGAAAGAAAAGTTTAGATGAACTTGGAATCCAAGTAATTTGGGGCGACAATAATTGGGGTGCTGAAAAGGCCGTAACAATTGGTTATTCAGCGAAAACACCGTTTAATCCACTAAAAGATGCTGTATTAACTGAAAAGAAATATCTAAAGAAAGTTCCTGGTGGATCCGCATCTATTCCAGCTAAAAATACAGGATACGAGGTATCCTTTGACATCACAACAGGGCTGACGAATGAACAATCGCAATCATTTGCTCACACAGTAGGTGTAAATGCTGGTTTTGGTATTGAAGATGTTTTCGAAATTGGAGCAAGCTATGAGTTCCAAAGTACATTTGGTACAAGTATCTCATTAAGTGAAGAACAAACGGTATCCCGTAAATTTAGTCTTACGAACGAATCAGATAGAACGATTACAGCCGCATTGTATCAAGTTACTGCTGAATATACATTAAAACCAGGTTCAGTAGCTGCTGGAATTGTAAATAAAACAGTAAAATCACCTTTCGCACAGTTCTGGCAAGGTGGCCATTATTGGGATACATCTACAAAAGTAAAAGTATCATCTACTTCAACAGGTGCAATTAAAACAGATGATTTAAAATTAATTCGCTCAGATGTGTTAGAAAAATAAACTTAATCGAAACTCGTCCTTATTTTATAAATTACTCTATAAAAAAGACATAGAATTCATATTCTATGTCTTTTTTCGTGTAATTCATAAAATTGTAGGTTCCTGTATTATTAGTAATTGATTACCTCTTACCTATATAAATCCATTTTAATTTTTGGGCATAGAAGTTGCTGTTATGCAGAACAAAACATGACCTGTACTCACATTCTTCCTTTGGTTTCATCCTCGTATGTGGTAGAAAAAGCTCTCAAACGCGCTCAGATGCCCTGATCTTCTAAAAAAAAGCGGGGTTTTTATGTTGTTTTTCTCTATAGATACTTCTAATTAATTATTTTTTCTTCCACTTATTAATGTTTAACACTTCTATATATTACAGATTTTGTAATATTTTATAACTATCGCAAGACTTTTGTAATCATTGAAAGACTTTTGTAATATTTAAGAAAGGGAAATGAAAGCTATTTAAAATAAAATGAACTTCCCGGCAGCTATTTTAGATAAGTCGGTAGTAAAAGGTATAAGCAAAGAGTGAAGAACAACATGATGAATGAAAAGACAAAAAGAAGTTAAGGTGATCTCTTGGTGCTTATTCCTTTACATTATTGTGTGTAAGCAATCTAATCTAAGTTTTACTAAGGAAGGAAAACAAAAATGAAAAAAACATTTAAAACAAGTGGGTTTGGAAAAAAAAGTCATTCCTGCCACAGCAGCATTAGGTATCCTTTTTTCAGTAGCTCCTATTGCAGAAAATAAGGCTAGCGCAGGGATAGGTGCGGTATTAGATATAACTATTACTGTATTAGGTGCTGTAGCAAACACTTATGAAGCACTTGGAATAACCCCAGATAATCCAGACCCAGGCACTCACATTGATGTATATGCAGAAAACGAAACTTATCAGGCTCCTAGTTTTACATCTGGGGAATTTAATATTTCCATGTATCATACTTACGGTGATTTGAATTTTCTTAAACCAGTTAAAGTACGCTATCCAAATGGAAGAATTGAAATTCATCAACTAAAATCTGGGCAGCAGCTTAAAATTACTGAAGCAGGTGCAATTATAGATTTAAACCCTAATGCAGAAAATGTCTCAGAACACGATCTTCTTTACATTACACAAGCACAATTAGACGAAGGAAAGACCGGAGTTGTGATGAATCAAGGCCAACATGCATTTGTAGAAAAAGCATCTGGTAAAAACCCAAGATTTCTTCTGCCACTTTATAAAAAATATGCCAACGACCCCGCTAGCGATTGGACGGTGATTGCTAGAAGTTCGGATTACCTATTTGATCAGATAGCAAATAAATTATCAGATAAGCAAAAACAATTGATAACATTGACTTCAAAGCCAGTATCTAAAGATGTCCTTGACAACTATGTTAATAATGAACCTAAAGCTCGTGCAGATTTTTATGATCGATTATCTGATGTATTGGCGGAGCGTATTAACATTCTAGAGACATCTATTGAGCTAGATTTTACTAAGTTAAATGACGGTAAGCCTTATCAAATTATCCCATATAAAAAAGGGACGAATAAGGTATTAGTAAAAACAGATTCAAAATATCTTTCAGGGAAAGAAGGAAATGCGCTTCAATATTCTGATTCGATTGGTGATGATGAAGTGTTTGAGCTCGTTCAGACAGAAAATTCTTCTGAAGGTAAATCCCAATTTCATTTAGTAAACAAAAATGGAGTACGTCTGGCTGGTAATTATAATGGTCATGCATTCCAATCCCACTCGGGTTACATCTCTGAAATTAGTTTCCCTGAAAAAAACAACAATGAAGTTCACAACTGGTTAAAAGAATGGTATCCAGGTAAAGAAAATGTAAAACAGAGGTATGAAAAGGTAGAGTTCAAATACGAAGATGAATCAAATAACGCTTCTCCAGCAACTGCATACGATTCCTCTGGAAATGTGATAAGAAATAGTTGGGTAAACCAAGGTAATGATTATTATTATGCAGATGCTTCGGGAGTTCTCTTGAAGGGCTGGCAGGATATTGAGGGGAATACGTACTATTTTAATCCAGAGTCTAACAAAATGGTAACAGGAAATTCATCCGACATACAGATTAAAGATAAGTATTATAACTTCAAGGATTCCGGTGAATTACAACGATCAGCCTGGAATGGAACGCGTTATTCAGATGCTTCTGGAGCATATATTCAAGAAGGTGTACAAGAAATAGAAGGTAAAATTTACTATTTTAAAAATTGCGAGGTTTATAAAAATGACCTGCGTTTAGAAGATCAAGATGTCATTCTTCATTTTTCTGATAAAGGCGTGCTTGAAAGCGTTTCGGATCTGAATGGGGAAACACTAAACCGTGGTATTACGGTTACTCTTGGCGAGAAAAGTGTAATCTTTGAGGCGGACGGATCTATTAGAAAAACGGGAATCTCTAAGGTCCTACTACCTGGATTTGATGGACCCGAGCAGCCTGCAATCAGATATTATACTTTAGAGGATGGACCTTACTATTCGGGATGGAAGGTAATTGATGGGAAATCATATCATTTTAAAGATGGTATTCACTATACTTTAGATGGTCATGAAACTATTGATGGAATAAAATATTATTTTAATAATGATGGGCAAGCTGCGCTGACAGGATTCAAAAAAGTTGATGGTAAGATATACTACTTTGACGATAAAGGCGTAATGAAAACGGGTTGGCAACAAATTGACGATAAATATTATTATTTCGAGAGTTCTGGAGAAGCTAAGATTGGATGGTTCAGTGTTGGTGGTGGATATCACTTCCCTTATTATGGATACTTTACGTATTATGCTAAAGAAGATGGATCAATTTATCAAAATACTAGTGTTGAAATTAACGGGAAAACCTATAAATTTGACAGCCACGGACACAAAGGTTATTAAGGATACAAAAAAGTATATTTTTAAAAGTATGACCTATTTTATTTTTTTTAAGAGATACTCAATATTATTTTTTGCTGTTGCTATCTTTTGAGATTGACGAAAACATAGATGTTTTTACACAATTGAAATTACGCTATTAAACCTTGAGAATCTCTTACTGTATAAAAATATGAAAATGTATATAACTATCCTTTTAAAATAAAACCTAATTTAATTCTTATAGTCTCGGAGGTATGACTATATGGCTTTAAAATTATTACTTATAGTTTTTGGAGTAGTACTAATCTCATGGGGTATATATAGAATGAAAACGGATGATGCATTCGTAGGAAAAACCCAAACAAGAAAAAATCTTTTCAATTTATTAATTCTTGGACAGGCTTCTGGACTAGGACAATTATTAAGCGGAATTCTATGTGTAATTTTAGGAATTGTAGCTTTTATCATTAAATAATTTGCAAGTAAAAGGAGCTAAGATATAGTTTAGCTCCTTTTATTGTATAGGAGGATTCATGAATGGAAAATTTATGGCTACTTAAAAATAAAGTAGGAAAAAACAATAATAAATTTGTAGATAAAATACCTAGTTTGGTATATCTTCTACTATGCAGTATCGGTATAATGGTTCTCTTTTATGGAACACAAGCAACAGTGAGCACTTTGCTCCAATCTATTCACGATCTAGTTCCAGAAACTAGTTCTGCATATCGTTTTGTAGGAGTCATTCGTACGTTTATTGGAATATGGTTGCTGTTGTTAGTATATGTTTACATATTTAAGAACCCAATTTCGAATATCGGATTTACAAGGGATCGGTCATATAGGGTTATGGCAAATATATTTAGTGGTGCAGCAATTGGTCTGTTTATCAATTTTGTAGGTATTTATATTTACACTCTTATGTTTAACGTTCAAATTGGATTTACAGAGCAAATCTCTAATTTTAATGTTTATCCATATGTTTTATTATGTTTTGTTACTTACCTTATCCAGGGCGGCGCAGAGGAACTTGTTTTTAGAGGTTTTTTAACAAAATGGCTCGTGAAAAAATACAATCTTTTACTTGTTTTTCTTCTCACTTCTATACTATTTTCCCTCATGCATTCCTTGGGGGGATTTAACCCAATATTTTTGATGTATGCTCTTTGTTTGGGATTTTTATTATTCTTAGTTGCTGTTGATAGTAATTCTATATATAAAAGCATGGTAGTTCATGGGGTTTATAACGCGTCCGAGACGCTGTTTAAATTTAACGATGATAGTATGGGGAAAGAGCATTTATTCTATGCAAATGCTAACATGGAGGCTTATCAGGATAAGGCCTATCTTATCATCTCAGCAATAGCACTTGTTTTCTGTGTATATTATTTAATAAAATTGCACAAAAAGAATCCAAAATGGTATTTCATGAGAAATGTTGATATAAGTAGCTAGAATCTATTTTTAAAGTTAAAATTACATTTCTATTCTCTTATATTAGGGGTACAGCCAACGTACTAACATAAAACCCACGCTAAGGAAAAGAAAGCTTGATATAATAGAATTTCTTGCGTAACAAAAAAGATTATGATTAATAATGTGACAAATTATTTTTGATACACTATTTTGTTACAACTAAATTGGCTAAATAAAAGCTAACGCTTCTTGAAACTAATATTGTAACAAAAACGTTCATTTTAGTTACAATTCTTAGCGTACAAAAATCAAAGTTTTTACTTCCGAAAAATGTCTTAGCGTGGGTTTTATGTCATTTGGTTGACGGGACTCCTTAGTATAGTGAGTTTTAAAAATATGCCTATATCCCTTAACAAAATTAAGCTTCTCTCTTAGGGAGTCGTTAAATTTTGGTTTTTATGGTTTTTATTTTTAAAAAATATAGTTTGAATTACAATTGTTAGAAAAGTAGACAATATTAGCGAGAGTGTATGAAAGAAAAGCATTAAAAAGATGGGGTTTGTTGACCAAGATACATGTAATTTCAGTTCATAGCCTGTATTATATATATATTTCTAACATGAGGTTTTGATATGGAAAAAGGTATTGCACTAATAATGGTACGGATTATTTTTTGATAGAGTATTTTGTTACATCTAGTTCATCAGTTAGGGTATTTCATATTTTTAAATAAAAACGAACGTTTCTATTACAAATATCTTCAGAAAATAGTTTTTAGTAAATAATGTATCCCTATGACCTAGTTTTACACGTATCTCAGCTGACTTCTAAGAGCAATTTAAAATTCATTATTTTTCAGGAGATGAGTAATATGTTTGTTTATTTCTATTATTTGATTTTGTATTTTTTGCAGTAATATTCGGAATGGATATTATTAATTTTGCAGATTCATTTATTACTAGGTTTATAGAGCCAGATTCAGTAGAAATATTTATTTGTATGTTAATAGTATCTAGTATATTGTCAGCTATATTTTCATTCATTTTACACTTTATCTATACTTGGAGACATGATTCAAATACATTTTTAAAAAGGTTTTATCAGGTACATTTTTTTGCTACATATATTTCTGGGGCGTTTTCTATAGTAAATATAGGAGGGAAAACACTGGAGGAATGGGGAATTAAAGGTACTTCGGTAGATGGGAATGTAAAAGTGTTTTTTCTTATGTTGTTCTTTATTGCAATATCAAATAATGCTTTTTATAAAACTTTTGAAAAAGGGATTGTTGATAAACTTGAATTCACGGTAAATATAATGAAGTTAAAGATAAAAAGAATAAAGTGAAACTTCCATCCCCACTGATAAAAGATAGAGAGATTTGTATCTCTATCTTTTTTATTTGATTTTTTATTCTTGCGTCTATGCAAACGACAAGCGTCGGCAAAATATGTACGATTGTAGTCGATGGATAATTAAAGGATTTGCAAAACACCTATGGGATTTTTTTATTAGGAGGTGTTTACTTTTCTTAAGTTGATGGATGTGTGGTAGGACCCCATCGCTATCAAGCTAACAAAACAAAATCCCCCCTAAAATGAAAAAATACGCTATTCTTTCTGTAGAATCATAGGAAAGGATGGCGTTTTTGTATGTCAATTTCTGTATCTGATGAATTACAACTATTTGCTCAAGAAATTCAAAGCTTTTTATCCCCTAATATCTTACGAAATCTTGCTAGAGATGTTGGCTTTGTGCAACGAACAAGTAAGTACCAAGCCAAAGATTTAGTTGCTTTATGTGTATGGATGAGCCAAAATGTCGCTACGACTTCTTTAACTCAGCTATCTAGCTGTTTAGAAGTGTCAACAGAAGTTCTCATCAGTCCTGAGGGACTAAATCAACGATTTAATAAAGCGGCCGTTCAATTTTTACAACACATATTAGCCGAACTTCTAAACCAAAAATTAGCCTCATTTATACCGATTTCTTCTCCATACACTTCTGTTTTCAAGCGTATTCGGATTCTGGATTCCACCGCATTTCAACTTCCAGATATCTTTTCATTCGTTTATCCAGGTGCAGGAGGATGCAGCCATACAGCTGGGATGAAAATTCAACTTGAGTATGACCTGTTAAGCGGACAGTTCCTACATATTCATACAGGTCCAGGTAAACAACATGATCGAACCTACGGTTCTCTGTGTGTCCCAACTATAACAGCGAATGATTTATGTATCCGAGATTTAGGTTATTTTCATTTGAAAGATCTTCAACATATACAAGATAAAAAGCTTACTATATCTCTCGTATCAAGTCGAATACACGTATTTATCAAAAAAATCCCAACCCTGATTACTTTCAAGATGGAAGAATTAAGAAAGGTACAGAGTATATACAGATAAATATGGAGGTCTTAATGAACTCTCTTCAGCCAGGACAAACATGTGAAATATCCGAAGCCTATGTAGGAATGACTGATAAAGTACCAACTCGTGTGATTGTACATCGACTAACAAAAGAACAACAAAAAAAACGATTACAAGATCAAGCTGTAAGAGAAAAGAAGAAAGGAATGAAGTATTCTCCTCGTAGTAAACGACTCAGTGGTATCAATGTATATATGACAAATACCCTACAGATATTGTCCCGATGGGGCAAGTACATGATTGGTATTCTTTACGCTGGCAAATCGAAATTTTATTTAAAACGTGGAAATCATTCTTTCACATTCATCATTGTAAAAAGATAAAACGAGAACGATTGGAATGCCATTTGTATGGGCAACTGATTGCCATTCTACTCTGTTCCTCTATTATGTTTCACATGCGGAAGTTACTTCTCAAAAAGAAACAAGAGCTGAGTGAATATAAAGCCATATATATGATTAAAGACTATTTTTTTCTTCTGTTTCGAGCAATGCAAAAAGACACCCAAGGATTATCAAAGATTCTTCTTCGTCTGTTTAACCTCCTACAGCGAAACGGACGGAAATCTCATCGATACAAGAAGAAAACAGTCTTTGATATATTAGGTGTCGTTTACAATTGTACCATGTCGGACAATCAAGCAGCTTAATAAAAAAAGTGAAACCCGTTAGGGTTTATTTGATATGCAAAATTTCCAATGATCCACACTGATTTTTAGAAAAAGAAAAAAATTTCTTCTGAAACTGACCTTTCCTAACCTTAGCTTGATAGCGATGTGGTAGGACCCCACATCCATCAACTTAAGGATTTAGACTATTCTTGAAGTTAAAAGCACGTTACTATTCTCTTATGTTAATGAGAAAGGGTGACGTTTTCTTATGAATCTCTCGATTCAAGATGAACTACAACCATTTGTAGAAGAATTACAACGATATGTTACACCTGTGTTTTTAGAAGAACTTGCAAGAGAACTCGAATTTGTAAAGCGAAAACGAAAGTTTTCCGGCTCAGACTTAGCTACTATTTGTATTTGGATCAGTCAACGGGTGGCAAGTGATCCCTTAGTTCGATTATGTAGGGGTAGTACCAGCGTTCTTACAACTAGGGTAGGGGAAAAGTAGCATTCCATATAGGAGAGATGCTACTTTGCCTCTTCATATTCCTTCATTATTTTGTAAAACGTGTTTTTCTTTAGCTCTAACATTTCCATGAACATAACAGCAGTAATTTCGCCACTCTTCCATTTTGAATGAGTTTCTTCTATTATATTTATTTGTTGTTTGCTTAAGGTCGAAAGATTCACTTGAGGACGGCCTAAATGTTTTCCTTGAGATTTAGCTATCGCAATCCCTTCCGCTTGTCTCTGATGAATTTTTTTTCGTTCTTGATCTGCAACATAAGACAACAAAGATAAAAATTGATCTTCCATTAATCGTCCCATATCACCCATTTCACGGAACTTACGACTATCAAACAGCGTTTCATTTTCTAAAACAACAATATCTGCTTGTAATTCTCTAGTAATGTATTTCCACTCTGCGATTACTTCGTCATAATTACGCCCCATACGATCTAAGGCATCTATGTAAACAATATCACCTGTACTCAATATTTTTCGTAATAATTGATACTGAGGACGATCAAAATGTCGTCCACTTGCTTTGTCGACAAAAATACGTCGAGCTTCCACCCCTCGTTCCATCATCTTATGTAATTGACGTTGTTCATTTTGATCTTTTGTACTTACACGTATATATCCATAAATATTAGCCACTTTTGGTATTCCCCTTATATTTGTTACCATAATTATACCACTTTCGTTTATAAAGGTATTCATTAAAAATAAACGTTTATAAAGTGATTCGAATCACCTTTATAAACTTGATATTTCAATGTTTCATAGATGTTCTTTAAATGTTTGTAAAGGTATACTTTTACGAACAAAAAGAGAACCCTTATTAGGGGAACTATATCATTAATGGAAAATTATTTCTCAAATTTTAATTATATCAATTTTTTACATTTCCTGTTATTATCAAGTGGCATTATTGGTTTTAAACAATTCAATTAAAGAGGAGTGGGTAAATCAATGACATTCAAAGTAGGTACGAAGTATATGTTTAAAAATAAAAACAGTAGAAAATATCTAGACATAGCAGGAAACCAAACGGGTAATAATGCTAATGTTCAACAATATGAATATCTCGCAGATGCACCTTCTGAAAGATTTTTTCTTCATCAATTAGATAACAATTATTATGCAATGATTAATTTAAACAGCGGTAAAGTTATAGATATAGCAGGAAACCAAACGGGTAATAATGCTAATATTCAACAATTTGAGTGGCTTGGCGATGCACCTTCTGAATACTGGTACTTTCATCGTGAAGCGGATGGGCATTATGTTATTGAATCAAAACTTAGTGGAAAGGTTTTAGATATAGCAGGGAACTCAACAGCTAATAATGCTAATGTTCAACAATATGAACGTCTCGCAGATGCACCTTCTGAAAGATTTGCTGCTGAAGAAGCGGGAAGCGTCACTCTTCCATCAATTAATACGCAGCCACTATTACCTGTACCAGAATATGAAACAATTAATGATCAACTTCCAGAAGAAACAGGTCGTGTAGTAACAGCTTTTACAGTAGTTCCGTCTATCGCAGTAAAAGATCCTCATTATGGTGGAGATACAGCCAAACAAATAAAAGAAAATCCTTATTACATGGTTGTGAAAAAACAATGGTGGAAAAAACAAGAATCCTATGTTTTAGCTCCAGGTGAAACATATGAACATACAGTAAAAACTGGTATAAAAGTAACTGATCAAGAAACAGCTACAAGGACAGTAAGTTGGAATATTGGTGCTGACATGGGTTTTATTTTTAAAGGATTTTCATTTGGACTGTCCACTCAATACTCAAACCAATTACAGACTTCTATAAGTCACACAACTGAACAATTAAAAGAAGAAACAATTCATCATAAGATACCAAATACATCCTCAAATAGAATGGCATATTCCAGATATATACTCACGACAGAATATTCTGTGACAAGGAAAAATGGTACAATCGTAAATTCCCCTTGGACGCTGACTGACAAGACAAGAACACATGCTGTGACTTTTCCAAAATCTACAGGGAATTTATTGAATGAAAGTACAAAGCAAATATCAAAAAGTGAAAGTGTAAACTAAAAAGATATTTATGAAAAACACCTGATTTATATACATTGATCAGGTGTTTTATATTCTAATTTCTTTATTTGATTGGTTTTGAATGTATACTTTTATAATCATTTTTGAGAGGAATGGATAAGTTGTGATAAACCTAATTAAATAAATGATTTGAAAGGAAACTAATATTTAAAAGTTTACGTTTGAGAGAAGTTAAAAAAGAGTCCTATTAATTTAGGACTTTTTCTGTTTTATGTAAGAAGATGTTTTCGTAATTGGCTCAGTTATAGGATTTTATTCGTGAAGATTTTCTTCATATGTTTTAGAAACAGTCTTAATATCAGAGATAATCATTTTGACAGTTTCATCTACTGACATAGTTTCGGAAATAGTTTTCTCGTTTGGTAAATCTAGAAAATCTTTAGCAGTGTACCAAGCCGTTAGTTCAGTTTCGCCAAAATCATTTTTGTTGGGCTTGGTTTTATGTCGAGCTATTGTTTCTTTGAGAGAAATGTCATAGTAATAGACGTGAGTTTCTTCAAATGTACCAATTAGTTCTGTAAGCATAGTTTTGTACTTACTAGTGCTTAGAATGCCTTCTACAATTACATAGTTCACTTTATTCATACCGCACAGTACGATTTGTTTGATAAGTTCAACAGACAAGTTCCCGACATTATCTTTTACGCGAAGCATATCTCTACGAACCACATCTTGTGGAACTAATAGCGCGTTTTCTAGGAGTAGCTGTAGTTGTCTGGCTACTGTGCTTTTTCCGGATCCTGAGTTTCCACGAATAATTATTAAAATCGTTTTCATGAGCGCCTCCTTATTTGTGATATTTAGATGTTATGAAAAGATAACAGTTCAAAATGTTTGATGGTATGTTGGGTTGATTATTCTAACAATAACTCAAAGTAAACTTCTATTCAAAAGTTTATATTCATTTATGGTATTAAAAAAGATCCTAATTAAGGATCTTTTTTTGTCTATTATAAATTATTTAATTATAAAGTTTAAAATCCCTATAATTATACATGTAATTCCGGCTAAAAGTTGTCCTATTCCAGTGATTTTGTCTAAAAATGTTTCATATTTTTAGTACTATATATACCCCATAATACTAAGAGTACTCCAAAAAGTATAAATGATAGTTTTAAAATCATCTTATAATTACCTCTGTCTATTATATTTTTCTATGTATGTATTTCTTATACTTTTATTATTACATCGAAATTATAGTTGAACTATCTAATACCATTACATAAAGGTGACAGTTTTGTAAGATTTCTTTCATAAGTAAAAATACAAAAGCCCCTTTTACACTAAAAAGCTACTTGTGACACAAGGAGGAAAACAGGAAATCACAAATATATATACAATAAATAAGAGAATTACTTATTATTATAACTTAGTAATAATAAATTAAATATTTAGGAGCGTGGTGGGATATGGAGAAAGTAAAGGAATTGGAATCAATAATAAAAGAATTAGAAGAAGAGATACAATGGCGGGATAATCATATTATAGAAATTAATTCGGATAATACACGGGTATTAGAACAATCAATGGAAGTAGCAAGACTTATGGAGGTATATGATAAATTTATTAGGAAAATGAATTTGGAAGATGAACTAAAGATATTCTTGAAAGAAGAGATAAAAAGTTACAATTAGAATAGCTAAGAGGTTAAAGAAACAAATAAAGAGCTGAAAAATTATTATTGTCAGCTCTTTATTTGTGTTTCAGTTTTAATTGCATACTAGGATGGTGTTCAGGTAACAGATCCATTTCATATAACTTAGTTTCAATTTTTCTCATACATGCATATAAATTTTCTTTTAATTGCCAATCACTAAGCCGTAAAACTTCCCATCCCATTTTTCTTAGATAAGCATCACGAATTTTATCTTTTTTCTTAGCTTCAGGCGTGTTATGAAAAATATAGCCATCTACTTCAATACATAATTTTTTTCCGTTCGCCCCAAATATCACGAAGTCTAATCGATATTTGCCTACCTTCTCTTGTACTGTTGGAGAAAGGCCCATGTATCTTAAGTGGTCATAAACGTTCCGTTCTAATTTATTTGCATATTTTTTTCTTTTGTTATCATTGTCAGGATCATAGAAATTTTTTGTAGTAATGAGACGTTATGTTAACCTCACGTGAATATGATATACAAGAGGAATTTATAAGATTTGCCAAGAATAAAATTGTATTAAAAGGATATCGGAGGGGTTTTATGAAACTAGTAGGACAACAAATATATCTTCGACTTTACAAGATTTCTGACGCCAGCGAGTTAGCTAAATTACATACTAGAAATCGCGAATTTTTTCAACGAGTTTGCCCATTACTCCCAGAAGCCTTTTATACAGAAGAACATCAAAAAATACGAATTGAACAGGCATTAAAAAAGACAGATGAAGGGCAATTATATGCTTTTGGAATCTTTTTAAAAGCAACTGATAAACTTATCGGAGACATTTCATTAACTCAAATTGCTAGGGGAAACGTCCAAAGCTGTTATACGGGATTTACTTTAGATAAGGAGTATAATGCAAAGGGCCATACAACAGAAGCTCTTCAACTTGTTGTAGACTTTGCTTTTAGAGAATTAACACTACATAGAATTGAAGCAGGATCTATGCCTGACAATATAGCATCTATTCGTGTATTAGAAAAAGTAGGGTTTAAAAAAGAAGGTATAGCTAAAGAAAATGTAAAGATTAATGGCAAATGGACAGATCATCAAATATTAGCTATCATCAACAGCTTGGATGTGTAAGCTCATTTCACTTCCAATAACGAGAATTATGTCAAAAGTAAAGCCGTCCTGATGGACGGTTTTTTGTATTTTTTGACTAGCGTGGTTTTTTCCAAAATGCTGGCGATACCTCTTATATAGAAGCCTAAAAAAGTCCCTTTATAATATTTAACAGGACTTTGCTCACACAAATGATCTGCAAATCAATTCACCTTTGATATACAGATCATTTGTATGATAATTTTTGTAAATAATTGCGAAATAATGAACTTACATTACTGCTTTTAATAGTTCTGCTACTAATGGAAGTACTCCACCTACAAATGATAAAACTGCCATTGCGATTGTCATATTATTTCCTCCTCTTTTGTTAGTGCTAAGATGTGATTAATCTTTATGTTTTTATTATAGTAAGCGCTTACATTTATATCAATAAATTTTTATATGTAATATTGCATATAAAAATTTAGCAAGTTCCATTTGTATTGTTAATAAGAGTAGTCTTTCTTTGAACCACTTATAATTTTAGAATTTTTGAGGTGTTTTACTACACAGATCCCATATGGGGTAATTTTGCCCAAATCCCCGAAAAGGGGGAATAAGATTGATGGTTCTGTTGCAAAGTTTCCTAAGAGATAAACAGAGACATGAAAGTATGAAGAAAGATTATGTGACTACTAGTAATTGTTGCAATTCATGATACACCGAAAAGGCGGAGTCTGTTTGAAGACTTCGCCTTTGTTTGTATAGGGCATGAACGGTTTCGATTCCTTTTATCGTACGTGAAGCATAACGAATACTTTGAAATCCTGCGGATTTGGAAAAACAACGCTTCACATGCCGATGGTCCTGTTCTATAAGATGGTTTAAATATTTGATTGTGTAATGAGTCGTGTGTTTACAGAAGCCCTTTTCCTTTAATTTCTTGAACGCACAAAGTAATGCAGGTGCCTTATCTGTAGTGAGAATTGTTGGTTCTCCAAACGTTTTTATTAACCTTTTCATAAAGGCATATGCAGCATGATGATCCCGTTTTTTACGAAGTTGAATATCCAATGTGTGCCCCTCTTTATCAATTGCACGATACAGGTAACGCCATTCTCCTTTGACTTTTATATAGGTCTCATCCAATTTCCAAGATAGTTGTATATGCTTATTTTTCCTTTTCCATATTTGGTAGATCAAATTTCCATATTCATGAACCTACCGCATGATGGTTGTTGGATGAACCGAAACACCACGCTCTTTCAACATTTCAGAGACGTCACGATAGCTTAAAGAAAAACGACAATAGTAACCGACGGCTACCAGAATAATATCTTTCTTGAACTGTTTTCCTTTAAAATATCGCATTTGTGATTCTCCTCGCTCCTTTTTTCTAGAGTGTAGACTCATTAAAAAAACTTTGCAACAGAACCGAAGAGACTTATACAAACTACTTAAAACGTACATACTAAAATATGGCTCTTTATTAAGAGTTTTGAAGCCTTGATACTTAGGTATCAAGGCTTTTTATTTGTGGGTAATGATTCATTCCTCGACAAACGTTGATATTACACATCTGATAAGGTGAAACTTTTAAAAATTTTTCGCTCTAATTATAGAAATCACTTTAAACAATCAAATGAACGTATCAAATTCATTCGACTTGGGTGAAGAGGATGCTTTTTTCATGAGTTTTTCCCATAATTGTATGGACTTGCTCCATTCCGATGTAGCAGGATGGTTTTGATAAATAACATTTTCATAACTAAGAGTGAGTTTTTGCATATCAGTCGAATTGTAAAGATTATCTACATGGATTGCATATTCTCTCAATGTTTGGCTTTCGTTACGGGGGATGCCAGCTCTTTCTAGCTGTTTTAAAAGTGCATCATAAGCTTTTGCATAAACATCATCTCCTTTTCGGTATTTATAGGAGAGAATGATAAAAAGTGCGAACCACTTTATTCTAGTAGTAAAGAGGGCATAGCTAGTTATGCTAATTGATATGATACAAAGGAACAAGTATCCCCATGAAAATCCTTTTTTGGAATCAATAACTTTTCCGTTGGATGGGACTTCTGCATCTTCTATTAATTTTTTTTGTTTTGTTTCTGCATTTCGCTGTGGAGTTTGTTCGTTGCTAGGTATCGTAGTTTCGCTATTTGGTGAAGTGGCAGTTGGAGCAGAAGTGTCGTGTGTAAAGTTATATGGGTTGCTGAACCCTTTTGTTGGCTCGAACGGGACCCACCCGTATTCTGGAAAGTATACTTCAACCCAAGAATGTGCATTGTTATTAGTGATTGTGTACATGTTTTCATACTCTGAATTCGTTGATTTGTTTTCAAGAGTGCCCCCGGTATATCCCTTTACCCAGCGTGCTGGAATCCCGATAGAGCGAAGTAAAACAATCATAGAAGTTGAAAAATTATTGCAGTATCCACTTTTTGTATCAAATATAAATTGATCTGCATAATCTTGATCCTTTCCAGGAACCTTAACATGTTCTGTTTCATATACAAAAGAATTATTTGCGAAGTAGCTTTCAACAGCTAATACTTGATCGTATCGATTGTTTTTATCTTTTGTAAGATTTACCGCTAAGTCTTTTACCCTCTTTGGTAATGAGTCGGGTAGTTGAGTATATTTTTCTATGAAATAAGAGCTTGCCTCTAGACTTTCAGCCGTTTTTACAGCTTTTAAGTTTTCGATAGAAAAATGAGGAGCCTTATAAGTCACCTTATATTTATTTAAGGTAGTAGAAGAGCGTTCTTTCATCATATCGATTTTTTCCGAAAAGGGATCTGCACGGAATGATATATCTGAAGCAGCCTCAACCGATACTAATCCCGCGGGATAAATAAGGTGAGGGGAGTCTTTTTGCATGGTGATAATCGCTTCGGCAGTTTCCGTTTTTGTATGCTGTTCATACCAACTCAATACGTTGTTTTTATTCTTAAAAGAAATTTTTTTGGGGTTATCAGAAATTTCCCAACCCTTTCCGGTATAAAAGTCTTTCGTTTCAACTCTCCAATATTGACTATTTTGCACTTGCGCTGTGAAAACAGCTGTGTTATCCCATTTAAAAGGACCGCCTAATTGAGAGTCATCTATACCGTAACCCACTTTGTTGATTGTTGACTCTTTATTTGTTGAAGGTGTATCGAATTTTAAGGAAGTATCAACATTGGACCATTGAGGGCCGGGTTTGGGAGCGAAATATCCAACGGTTATTATAAATATAATAGATACCGCAAGCGGAATGAGCAATTGCAGTGTGGATTTGGTATGCTTTTGTAAGTTCTCGAATGCTTTTATACGTTCAATCTGGAGAAGGCTGAGCATGAAAAAACCAGTTATAATTGTACGAATAATTGCCCTGTTCATGTCATATAAGCCGAATATATCAAAAATTGTAATATAAATAACGGTTAACGTAAGAAATAAAAGACCTCGTTTTTGACGAATCATCCAATAAAGAATAAGGAAGCACGAAAACCAAAGAACTAAAAAAAATAAAAAGGTCTGAAAAGATTTGGAAAGATCCCACCAATTTGCTTGAAAGAGAAGGGAGATATTGTGAAAAAAATCAGATAAGAATTCTATCAACCAAGCAGGATGGATAAAAGATCCCTTATAATCTACCGAATGAATCATAAATAAGATGACTACAATCTTTATCGAAATTTGGAATCGCGTTTGAAAAAAAGAGAGAATGAAGCAAATTCCTATAAATCCTGTAAAGAGGTTCAATCTCACCATGTCTGTAATTTCTATAAGTGGCCGCAACCATTCTAATAAAATGAGAAAACCAAATATATGCATTAGGAAACTACTCATATCCCATTTATTATTTGAAGGTAATATGGTCATTTGTTCACCTCAAAAAATACGTTTGTATAATGATTTTCATAAACTGCTTTCACGAATACTTTTTGTTTTCTTAGCGTTTCGAGTAGGCTTAGTTCCAAATTTGAGAATTGATGTACTTTTTCCTTGATGACAAATATCATCAGCTTACTGCCTTTCAGTGCTATACTTTCAGCAACTTTTTGAATATCGGGAGAAAGATTACTTGTTACAAGTACGAATGTTACTGGTTGATAGATTTTCTTTAACTCTATTTCTACAGTTTGGGAGAGCGGAAACATATTGTCTGCTTGTACTTTTGCTAAATGGTGAAAAATTTGTTGGAATTGTGTTGCACCATGATGTAAAGGAAGAATGGTTTGTTCTTTTCCGGCGGATATGAATGATGCTTGTGAATCTTGTTTTAAGATAGACCTCACGAGAGAAGCTGTAAACGTAACAACCAATTCGAAAAGGGGAGAGGGGGTTCTGTCCATAAAAATCACGGCATCATGACTTCGTTGTTGTTCAAACTCTTTCGTCATAATCTTGTTTTTTCGAGCAGTTGCCTTCCAATCGATCCATGAAAAACGGTCACCAGGTTTATAGTCTCTGACGCCAGATGAGACTGTTGCATCTCTTGCTACATTCACATTTGAGGAGAGTGTTCCTTGTTCGAAATCGTTTTCTAATTGTCTATAAGTTATGTCTACATATTGGGGATAAACTAAAAATCTATCGGGAACTGAAAAGATTGTCTCTTTTTCGATAATCCCGAATACATCACCAGTTTTTACACGCACACTCGAAAAGGTGTGTTCTCCTCTTGGGATTGCGTCGATTACATATTGATATGAAATATTTCGCTTGAATCCTGGAAATAATAACACTTTTGCATTTTTTGATTGTTTGCGAGTTTTGAATTCCAGGGGTAGCACTTCTTCTACAATTAAATAAAGCAAGGGAAAGGGGATTTTTCGTTTTATTGTAATAGTGCATAAGAACTGCTGTCCTGCTGTGAACTCCTTTTGATTTGTTATGCGCTTCACCTCGGCGTTCCACAAGGCGTAAAAGGGTAACAACAATGAGTAAAGACCGAAGGGAATAAAAGTGTAAAATAGAAACCAGCTTACAAATTCTCCTTGTAACATGGTGTATACAAATGTTAAAGCGATGAATAAAGCAAGCAATGATAACTTCCTGGCGTGACGACCATTTCGTAGTAGCCGTTTCATTAGGAGTTTTTCGCCTTTTGAGCCGGAACTGGAGTCCGGGCGATAATTTTTATGATAACGCTTTCTGGTGTTATCCCTTCAAATTTCGTCTCTATTTTTAAAATGAGTCTATGGGCTAAAACATATGGAGCTAAACATTTAACATCATCTGGAATGACAAAATCTCTGCCATTTATGAGCGCATAAGCTTGTGCAGCCTTCATCAAAGCAATGGAGCCACGGGGGCTAGCCCCTAGCTGTACGGAATTATAAGATCGGGTTTGATTAACGATTTTTACGATGTAGTGTTTGATGGCCTTGTCCGTATATATTGCCCGTACGTTTTGTTGTAAGTGTAGTAATTCTTCTACTGTAATAACGGGTTGTAAATGAGAGATAGGCTTTGTTTTTTCTGTCCGATTTAAAATTTCAAATTCTTCTTCCGGTGTGGGATAGCCCATTTTTAGTTTTAGTAAGAAACGGTCGAGCTGAGCCTCTGGTAAAGGATACGTTCCTTCATACTCAATTGGATTTTGTGTAGCGATTACAAAAAATGGTTTTGGTAAAGGTCTTGTTATACCATCTACTGTTAAATTGCCTTCCTCCATACTTTCAAGCAAGGCTGACTGTGTTTTCGGTGATGTACGGTTAATTTCATCAGCAAGCACGATATTTCCTATAATAGGTCCTGCCATAAATTCAAATTGATATTCTTTCGGATTATAAATAGAAACACCTGTTACATCTGATGGCAGTAAATCAGGAGTGAATTGAATCCGTTTGAAATCTGCATCTATGGATTTTGCAAGGGCCTGTACCATCATTGTTTTCCCGACACCTGGCACATCTTCTAATAGTAAATGGCCTTCAGTTAAGAGGGCTGTCAAGGTAAGAGTGATTTCCTTCCGCTTTCCGACAATCACTTTTTCAATATTATTGATTATCTTTTCTACAACTGGATGCAAAGAATGGAGTTGTGTCATCGTACTCCTCCCAATTTCATTTTTTATAGTTGATTCAATTTATTGTGAAAATTATGTTTCGTGTAAAACAAAATTTGCTTGAAATGGTTGGTATTGTTGAGGAAATTACCCCTTTTAGTCACTTTATATAATTTCTATGTCATTTAAGAAAATCCTACTCTACGTTTTTAAATTATTTTGTTTTGACTCTAGTCCTATGTGCATGAAATTTGTTTCCAGTGTAAAAATATTTTACTAGAAACATAGATCAACAATATTCTAGTAACTTTGGGATTTAACAACTAATTGACAAGTTTAATAAAATTACACTTATCCTAACGTATTATTCAGAAGTATTTTAGATTTTGAGGTTGAATATTTCATTTATAAAATAGGGACAAGCAATTGTATGAGCTGTCCCTAGCAAAAATCGTTATAAGTAGTGTTTGTATTGAAAATTATTGTTTGTTTAATGTTCTATTAAGTTGGATAAAGGAATTTCTTGCTCATTTTGAGGCCTGTTAAGGGGATAAATTCTAGCTGTTTCATTATTTTCATCCACATTTTGAATATAAATTGGAACTCCATTATAGGTTACATTAGCCATAATCGGTGAAGCTGCAATCTCTTGTGCCCGTTGTTTGTTCATTATGATGACCTCCTTTTGACTTATAGCAGTAATAATATTTACTTTAAACGACTTAATTATTCTTGATACTCAATGGTAAGCAAATAGGTATTAATTTTGATTTCAAGCATATAAGTTTATAAATTCGATTTTTATGGACAAGGAGTGAGTAGAATGAACAGGGTAGGAAAAGTTGATTTTGTTTCAGGGTTTGTACCTAATCATAATCATGGGTCTGTTGATTATACATCTGTCGAGGCAGGTCATGTACATCAATGCTTAGATGTAACTTCTCCACCAATTTCGGCGCAAGATGGGGGACATATACACTATACAGAAGGATATGTAGTATTCGAAGATGGACATACGCATTATTATAAGGCGCACTCAGGGCCAGCTATTCCAGTTGGAAATGGAATGCATGTCCATTATTATGATTTTTATACAACAGAAGATAATGGGCATAAACATCGTATTAGAGGGGTGGATCAGCCTGCCCCAGGTAATAAATAAAGGACAGTTCGCATGCCAATGAAGTATAGTTTTTTTATTCTCTAGCTGTTTCTTTAAAAATCAATGTATGTGGGAATTTTTTTGGGATAGAGTGAATGTTATGAATTTATGTGCATAATGTAGTATTGGTTCTATTAAGGGGTTGGGGGGATTTTAATGACTAATGGACAACAAAAAACTATTCCTGGTCATTTTGTCATGGATACACAGCGGGCTATGTTGCTTCCGCCGGAATTGAAAGCTGCGCCTTCAGAATCATTAACAGAACAGTTGTTTATCGAAAGATCCTTAACTGAAAATCGATTTTGGTTGCGGATTATGAAGGAACATGCCCTTTTTCTTAGTGAAGGATTTAATCGAAAAGATAAAAACCTTATTCAGCAAGTAGAACAATTTTTTCAGCTTTTTGATCGACATTTACAAAAAGCATTCTCTATTCCTCAAACTGTTCAAGCGGTCAGGCAGTTAAACGAAGAAAGTATTCAGCTTGTTTATGCGTTTCGTAATTATAAAAGAAACCTTTTAATATTAATTATTAATTGTAAGGTAAGTGGTTTCAATTTTCCATTATTAGTAGATCATATTGCACGAGAAGCGGAATATTTTATAAGAACACTTCAGAAATTTAATGAAGGAAAAATGGATCCAATTCAAGATGCGATAATTAGTGAAAATGTGTTTTGGCTAAGAATTATGATGGAGCACTCTCGTTTTATTGCCTCGCTGCTTGATCAATCAGAACGAAATTTAGTGCATACTGCTTCGAAATTTGGTGATGATTTTGAAGTTCTTCTTGGTCAAGCGAGAGATGTTGAATCTATGTTATATCAGAAACAACCAACGTATCCGATTATTGGAAAATTAAATAAAGATAGTGAAAACGCTACAGTTGAATTGAGGAATTTCAAAAAAGCTGGATTAGAGCTTATTCAAACATGTCAAATTAAAAGCGTAATTAATCCGTTATTAGCCGATCATGTTGTACGGGAAGCGGAGCATTTCTTATTTATGATTCATGTGTTGGAAGAAAGATTGAAACAAAAACAAATGCCGCAATCGCCGGAATGAGTGCTTTTTTATCATGAAAAGATCGATAATTTCTATGTTCAGAAATTATCGATCTTTTTTGTGTACTTATCTTTCACTTTATATGGGAATCATAGATAAAAAAGGAGAGTGAAAATATGACAATTGATCGAATTTGTACAATTGGACCAGCCAGCAACAATGAAGAGACATTATCTCAGTTAATAAAAAATGGTATGAGCATTGTTCGGTTAAATTTATCTCATGGTTCACATGAGAGTCACCAAGAAATAATTCATTTAGTGAAATCTTTAGATGATTCCATTAAAATTTTAGGTGATTTACAAGGTCCTAAAATAAGATTGGGTGTAATTAAGGAAGAACAAATTACACTTCAAGCGGGAGATGCTTTTGTATTATATACTCATTTAGTTGAAGGGAGTAAAGAAGGGGTCGGTGTTGATTATACTGGGATTGCTAATGATGTGAAAGTTGGAAATAGAATTCTTATCAATGATGGACAAGTTGAATTAGTTGTTGAAAAGGTAAGTATAGAAAAAATAGAAACGAGAGTAAAAATAGGTGGCGATATCGCTTCGCATAAAGGGGTGAATTTACCAGGTGTAAACGTTAGCTTGCCGGCTATTACGGAGAAAGATAAAAAAGATATTCAGTTTCTTTTAGGGGAAGGTGCGGACTTTATTGCGTGTTCATTTGTTCGAAAACCTTCTCATATAAAGGAAATTCGAAACTTTATACAGCAACAAAAAGCAACTTCTCCCAGTTTAATTGCAAAAATTGAAACGATGGAAGCTATCGAAAATTTTCAAGATATATGCAAAGAAGTTGATGGGATTATGATTGCAAGGGGAGATTTAGGTGTGGAACTGCCGTATCAAATTATCCCACTTTTACAAAAAATGATGATTCATGAATGTAATCGAGCAAATATATATGTGATTACAGCAACACAAATGCTTCAATCTATGGTGGATCACTCTATTCCTACAAGAGCTGAGGTGACGGATGTATTTCAGGCTGTATTGGATGGAACAAATGCCGTTATGCTTTCTGCTGAAAGCGCATCGGGTGGTCATCCAGTTGAAAGTATTAAAACATTGCGTCTCGTTTCTGAATTTGCTGAACATGTAAAAAAAGATGGTCCTTTTGTTATGAAGGATGTGTTGGCATTATTACATAAATCTATTTAGTGTATAGTATTGTAGGGTTTATCACGTAGTTATTACAGATCCTTATCTGAGCTAAAATGGTGTGTTTTTATAACCTCGTCTTAAAATTAGACGAGGTTATACGTGTTGTAGGTTGTTTATGATTGAGTTACAAAAATATCCATAATGTATTCAATAGTACCTTGCAATGAACAATAGTTAATGGTATATTATGGGTGAATAGGTACCTTGCATTGAATAGTACTGACTGGAAAGGAGGATGATCTTTGAACGTCCAGTTTAAAAAAGGTGTGCTAGAACTATGTGTACTGGCACTTGTCAAACGAAAAGATTGCTACGGTTATGAGCTCGTTCAGCAAATATCCAATAAATTTTTAATCTCAGAAGGATCAGTATACCCGTTGTTACGTCGTTTAACAAAAGAGGGTTACTTTCAAACGTATTTAAAAGAATCAACAGAAGGACCACCGCGTAAATATTATCAATTAACAAATCAAGGAGAAGAGCAACTCCATTTACTTGTAACGGAGTGGCGTGATTTTGCTAAAGGAGTACAAGAAATTATTGAAGAGGTGTAATGAGATGAACAAAGAACAATTTCTTCGAGAATTATCGGGACATCTTAGAAAGCTACCAGAAGAAGAAAGACAAGATATCTTATACGATTATGAGGAGCATTTTCAGTTTGGATTAGAGGAAGGGAAGACAGAAGCAGAAATTATAAAAGGGCTTGGATCGCCAAAAGCTATTGCGAAGGAGATGTTGGCAGTATATCGTTTTGATGAGATGAAAAAAGATCCGTCTGCTTCGAATATAACAAGAGCTGTCATGGCGGCAATTGGTCTTAGTTTATTAAACTTTATTATTGTATTAGGTCCTTTAGTTGCAGTCGCGAGTTTCATATTCTCACTTTGGGTTGGAGGTGTTGCCTCGGTTGTGGCGCCGCTGCTAGTAGTGATTAAGATACTAACAGGTACTTTCTTATGGCTCGATATATTTGTTTCTATTACATTTGTTGGGGTGGGATTGTTGTTATGTATAGTTGCTTACTATGGTACAAAAGGGTTTAAAAAAATTTGTGTGGGCTATGTCAATTGGAATCTCAAAATGATTAGAGGGGAATAGATGAGATGAAAAAAATATTGTTAGTAGCTGTCGCTTGTATCATCATTGGAGTTATTGGTATATCACAAACATATACAAAAGCAGTAGATGCTGCGGAAAAGGGAGATAAAGAAAAGGTTATTAAAAATGAAGCAATCAAAAATGTAGAAATTGATTTGGATGCTGGGGATGTTACGGTTCAAAAAGGAAATGATTCTTCTTTTTATGTAAAACAATCAGGGGATATTGCAAAACAAAAAGTGAATATTGATGAACAAGGGGACACATTAAAAATTCAAGGTAAGGTAAAAAAAGGCCCTTCATTCGATTTTTCATTTTTATCTTTCGGATTGAAAACACCAGGAATAACAATTGTTGTTCCGGAACGTTCCTATCAAGAAATAAAAGTAAGTTCTTCTGCAGGTGAGATAACAATAAATGATGTTAAAAGTGAACGAGTAGAAGCAACAACGTTTGGTGGAGATGTAGAAATAGAGAGAGTGACAGCGAAGAAAGTAGAAGGATCTTCAAAAGCAGGAGAAGTTAAAATGAAAAAGGTAAGTGGAAAAGTTGTAGCGAAGACAGCAGGTGGAGATGTAGATATTGTAGATCATGATCCTAAATATGATTTAGAAGCGAGTTCAACTGCAGGAGAAGTTGATATTCGATTACTTCAGAAACCTCAAGATGCGACTATAAGCGGGAAAACATTTGCAGGAGACGTGAGGATTTTTAAAGAAGAAGATAGAAATGTAACACTAGGAAATGGTAGTGTGAAAATTAGCGGACAAACATCTGCAGGAGACGTTACAATTGAATCGAATTAAAAAATAGACCAGTCTAACTGGTCTATTTTTAATGTAAATCGCGGTATACTCCTATTACTTTTCCAATAACAGAAACTTTATCTAAAATGATTGGTTCTAAAGAAGAGTTCTCAGGTTGTAAGCGGAAATGATCTTTTTCTTTGTAAAAACGTTTTACAGTTGCTTCATTATCTTCTGTTAAAGCAACGACGATTTCTCCATTGTATGCAGAATGTTGTTGGCGAACAACAACTAAGTCTCCATCTAAGATACCCGCTTCAATCATACTATCTCCAGAGATTCGTAACATAAATACTTGGTCTGCTCCAGCAATAACACTTGCAGGAAGTGGGAAGTGTTCCTCTACACTTTCCACTGCTGTAATTGGTAAACCTGCTGTAACTTTACCTATGATTGGGACTTGAACAACTGATTGTGTTTCTGTTTCAATTCTCACTTCACCTAAAATTTCAATGGCTCTTGGTTTTGTTGGATCACGTCGAATATAACCTTTTTCTTCTAGACGTGATAAATGTCCGTGCACCGTAGAACTAGAAGCAAGGCCAACCGCTTGACCAATTTCGCGTACGGAAGGTGGATAACCTTTTTCTTGTACTTTTAGTTTAATGAAGTCGAGAATGTCTTGCTGGCGTTTTGTTAACTTTTCCATGTTTTTTAACACCTCGTTTTCTTTCAATTTTCTTATTTATAAGTATAACATGCGAAAAAACATTCTACAAACATAAGTTCGAACAAAAAGACGATTTGTGATACACTAAAGGAAAAATCGAAATGGGGAAGAGGGTTTTAAAATGAATGCAATCATTTATGCCCGTGTAAGCACAACGAAAGAAGCACAGGAAACATCATTATCACGCCAAAAAGATGAATTATTGTATTTAGCTGAGCGATATCAAATGAATGTTATAAAGGTGATTGAGGAGAAGGCAAGCGGCTATACGATTGAACGAGATGGTATATTAGAAGTGCTGGACATGATCCGAGATGAAGAGGTTGATGTGCTTCTCATTCAAGATGAAACGCGGCTTGGAAGAGGGAATGCAAAGATTGCTTTAATGCACTGTTTACATAAAGAAGAGATCAAAGTGTATACACATACGCATAATGGGGAATTACAGCTTTCTGATTCGGATTCTATGGTGCTAGATATTATTGGTATAGTTGAAGAGTATCAGAGAAAGATTCATAATTTGAAGATTAAACGTGGAATGCAGAGAGCGGTAGAAAGAGGGTTTCGTCCAGAAAAAAACTTAAAAAACCGACATTTAAGTACAGGACGTGAAAAGAAAGAAGTGCCGATTGAAGAAATTGTACGTCTGCGTCGCAATGAATTAACATTTGAGGAAATTGCAGCAACGCTTCGGGGTTTTGGGCACGATGTATCTAAAGCAACAGTACATCGCAGGTACGTGGAATATACGAAGCAATTGCTTGATAAACAAGACTAACTATTGTATGATAATAATCAGTTTTAAGTAGAAAGGGGATTCGAGATGCTAAGTCACGAACTCATTGAACGCATTAACTTCTTAGCGAAAAAAGCGAAAGCTGAAGGATTAACCGAAGAAGAACAACGTGAGCGTCAATCGCTACGTGAACAATATTTAAAAGGATTTCGTCAAAATATGTTAAACGAATTAAAAGGCATTAAAGTCGTTAACGAAGAAGGTAAAGATGTTACACCGACGAAATTAAAAGCATTGAAAAAACAAGATAATGCAAAGTTGAATTAAAAGATGGGCTGCGCCCATCTTTTTTGATTTTAATAGAATTGTTTTATTTGATGACTTTCCAATTATGGTTGGTCTTCGCTTCAATTGTCCCCCGTTCTAATATGTAATTCGCGATAAGTTCAGACATATCGATTGGTATATCTTTTATGATAGGCTTGTTTCGATACATAAAGTAATTTCCACCACCACTAGCACGGTAATTATTCATGACTACGTCAAATTCTTGGTCAAGGTGAATGGGAGATCCGTTATATTGTAGGGAAACTACTCTTTCACCAACTGGTTTTGAAATATTTAATATATATGAAATCCCTTCCCACATATCATAATTGTAATGCTGTGGTTTTGGTGTAGTGTAAGCGAGATTTACAATAATATCTCCCTCGGTATTTAATGTGAAATATTCAGCTGATAGTTCAAGAGCATCTTTCATATCTTTTCCTGTAATACGTATGACCTTTAATGTGTTTGGATAAATATAATTTGAAACAATATCTCTCATTGTAATATGTTTTGGAAAGCCAGAAGATTCATTATGAAACAGGCTTGTACAAGAGATATTGACTCCAGCTACTTCCATCTGGACTTTATTTATAAATTCGATAAAAGGATGGTCTTGTAAACGTGTTTGCATCGCAGTGTGAATCTGCATGTCACCAATAATGGTGCCGATTGCTTGATCTAGCCATTGTTGCGTTTGATTTTCGTAGTCAGATACAAGTGAAAGTACTTTTTCGTCTGCTTGAACGCCTTTAACAGACAACAGTTCTGAATGACATTTTTTAATTATCCATCGATCTTTATTTTGTTCTAACTCCACTCGAACTTTTCCTAATGAATGGCCATTAGATCCGGGTTGTACAACTGTTACACCATTTACTTTCGTATTTGCAATAGAGCGATGTTGGTGACCTGTTAGTAATATATCAATACCATCTATTTCTTGGCACATCGCATATCCTTGATTCTCACCAGTTAAAATTTCTGTTGGTTCTCCAGATTGTAAATCCCTTTCAAAGCCACCATGATATGCTACGACTAATAAGTCAGGTTGCTCTTGGTTATGAATGAGAGAAACCCATTTTTTTGTTGTTTTTAGTGCATCTTCAAATAGTAAATCTTTAATATGATTTGGCTGCTCCCAATTTGGGATGTAATGTGTTGTAACTCCCAAGATAGCGACTTTTATATTAGGATGGATGTGTTTAATGATATAGGGTTTCCTAAAATAAGGATCCTTTGTATGTGTATTTAAAATATTTGCCGATAGATAAGGCATATTCGAGTTTAATACAGCTTTGTTTAATACCCCCATTCCATAGTTGAACTCGTGATTTCCGATAACAGCCGCATCATAACCTATGTAATTAGCGATAAGTGACATTGGATTGTTTTTATGCTGTATATATTTAGCGTAGTGATAGGTGAATGGAGTTCCCTGTATAAAATCGCCGTTATCGATCACAATTACATGTTCATGTTGGTTACGCTCTTGTGTGATACGTGTTGCAAGTTTGGCTAATCCTATTTCTGCATTTTCATTATTTTGATAGTGAATCGGATAGACCGTACCATGTATATCGCTTGTTAGTAGAATGTTTATATGAACAATGTTGTTCTTATTCAAGCTAATCAACCTTCTTTTTTTGTTATCTTATGATAAATCATAATAAATAATCTAGATTTATTTTTGTTCGTATCTATATGAGGAAAGTTTCAGGGAAGGCTAATATCCTATGAGGTGATAGGATGTTTCATTTTTATAAGAATTTGTTCTTATGTAGTGTTATAAGTACTTGTTTTGTAGTGAACCCTCCAAAAATACATGAACCAGATCCCAAAATTATTAAAACGTATACAAATATACCTGAAATAAACAATTGGGTTACAATTCCAAAAGAAACGAAAGAAATTACAATATATGTGAAAGCGAAACATGCAGAAACTATGCTGTTTTGGCTTGTTCCAACGGGGACAGGTACATGGAAAGAACGACAATTAATTGGATATGATATTGATGGAACTGATGGATGGTCTGTGAAATGGAATGTAAGTCAGCAAATGTTACATCATCATATAAGCGTACAAGCTCTTGGGGTTACATCAATAAGCAGTGATTCAATTAATGTTCATACAGAATATAAATGAAGGATACCTTTTGCATTTTGGAATTTAATTTTTTTATCGAGCGTAGTGCTCAGATATAACAACTGTTAATTTTTTCTAAATAAAGCTGAAATAAAAGAAATAGCAATTGCTATGAATAAAGAAATACTGGCGATAAGTAACAAGAGGATTGCAATGAGACTATATAAATAACCTAATCCTTCACTCGTTATCATTATACCTCGATCAAAATATAGTATGCTGAACGTGCCAATGGAGAGAATAAGCATGACAACACCTGGGATGTATTTATAAGGTGACTTTAATTTTACTGAAAGGTAAATAGAACTAATTGTAATAAGGGAAAAAACAATTAAAAAGGTGTAGGAAGCCACTTGTTCACTCATCATTTCTCCTCCCGCATTTTTTATTTGATATATACGATGAAAATTAATATATATTCATTTCTATTATATATGTTGTGAATAAATGGTAAATAGAGGAGTGGTATGGAGGGGGGCAGAATATTTGCTAAAGATTTTTATGAGCCACGCATGATAATACAGATAATTCCCTTTATTATCAATAAATGAATAATGAAAAAGTATAGCAGATTGAAACCCTATACATTGTGAAATTTAGTATGTTTTTTGAACAAATTCGAAAAAACATCAACATATTTGTCGATACATGTTGTATAATCTTGCGTGGGAAGCTATCATATAAATGTGTAAAACGTTTACTAATATAAGCGAAGGGAAGAATAGCATGTCACATTCAATCGAACAACTTTCTATCAACACGATTCGCACATTATCCATTGATGCGATTGAAAAAGCAAACTCTGGTCACCCAGGAATGCCAATGGGTGCAGCACCAATGGCTTATACATTATGGACTCAATTTATGAAACATAATCCAAATAACCCAACGTGGTTTAATCGCGATCGTTTCGTATTATCTGCAGGTCATGGTTCAATGTTATTATACAGCCTACTTCATCTATCTGGTTACGACGTAACAATGGATGATTTAAAGAATTTCCGTCAATGGGGAAGTAAAACTCCAGGACATCCTGAGTATGGTCATACAGCAGGCGTAGATGCAACAACTGGTCCACTTGGACAAGGTATTTCGACAGCTGTTGGTATGGCAATGGCTGAGAGACATTTAGCAGCGAAATATAACCGTGATGCATACAACGTAGTTGATCATTATACATACGCAATTTGCGGTGATGGCGATTTAATGGAAGGCGTTTCTGCTGAAGCATCTTCACTAGCTGCTCACTTAGGGTTAGGTCGACTTGTTGTTTTATACGATTCTAATGATATTTCATTAGATGGCGATTTAAATCGCTCATTCTCTGAAAGTGTAGAAGATCGTTATAAAGCATATGGCTGGCAAGTAATCCGTGTTGAGGATGGAAACGATGTTGAAGCAATTGCAAAAGCAATTGAAGAAGCAAAAGCTGACGAAAAACGCCCGACGCTAATCGAAGTAAGAACAACAATCGGTTTCGGTTCTCCAAACAAATCAGGAAAATCTGCTTCACATGGTTCACCACTTGGTGTAGATGAAACAAAATTAACAAAAGAAGCGTATGCTTGGATAGCTGAACAAGACTTCCATGTATCAGAAGAAGTATATGATAACTTCCGTAAAACAGTGCAAGATGTTGGTGAAACAGCACAAGCTGAATGGAATACAATGCTTGGTGAATATGCACAAGCATATCCAGAATTAGCAAATGAATTACAAACAGCAATGAAAGGTCTTCTTCCAGAAGGTTGGGATAAAAACTTACCAACTTATGAATTAGGATCAAAAACAGCAACTCGTTCTTCTTCAGGTACTGTAATTAATGCAATTGCTGAAGCTGTACCATCATTCTTTGGTGGATCTGCTGACCTTGCTGGTTCTAACAAAACATACATGAACAATGAAAAAGACTTTACTAGAGCTGATTACAGTGGTAAAAACATTTGGTACGGTGTACGTGAGTTTGCAATGGGTGCAGCAATGAACGGTATTGCACTTCATGGCGGTTTAAAAACTTACGGTGGTACGTTCTTCGTATTCTCTGATTACTTACGCCCAGCAATCCGTCTGGCAGCGTTAATGCAATTGCCTGTAACATATGTATTTACACATGACAGCATTGCTGTTGGTGAAGATGGTCCAACACATGAACCAGTCGAACAATTAGCGGCGCTTCGTGCAATGCCAAATGTATCTGTTATTCGTCCTGCTGACGGTAACGAGTCTGTTGCAGCTTGGAAATTAGCTTTAGAATCTACAAATAAACCAACTGCATTAATCTTAACTCGTCAAGATCTTCCAACATTAGAAGGTGCAAAAGACGATACGTATGAAAAGGTTGCAAAAGGTGCATATGTAATTTCTGCAAGCAAGAAAGAAACTGCTGATGCAATCCTACTTGCAACTGGATCTGAAGTAAGCTTAGCGATTGAAGCACAAAAAGCATTAGCAGAAGATGGTGTTGATGCAGCTGTTGTCAGCATGCCATCTATGGATCGCTTTGAAGCACAATCTGCTGAATATAAAGAATCTGTATTACCAAAAGCAGTAACAAAACGTTTCGCAATCGAAATGGGTGCTACTTTCGGATGGCACCGTTACGTTGGTCTTGAAGGAGATGTACTAGGTATCGATACATTCGGTGCTTCTGCTCCTGGTGAAAAAATTATCGAAGAGTATGGATTCACTGTAGAAAATGTTGTTCGTAAAGTAAAAGAAATGCTTTAATGATTTGTGAAAAATCTCTCCGGCATGGAGAGGTTTTTCTATGTAAATGAGCTTATTCGACAGAAAAAGTTTTTTCTTTCTCCGTAGTCAGACAATCATTTCATGTTTTCTTTTATATAATGTAGAGAAAAAGGTTGTCCAGAGCGGGAGGGAAAGCATGAAAACGTATGAATTGTATTTAATTCAAGAAGATATTGCGAAGGCGTACTTTGGTCGGGAGTATTTGTTTTTCGATTTATTTGCTCGATTTTCAGAATCTGGTTCCCTTTCGGAAAAGAAAGTGTTATATAAGCAGATGATGTATATCACGATGCCATTACAAGTAATGAAAATTCACCATAAATTAGAACAAGTTCTACGCAGTTTTGGAAAGTATGATCGGACACATCATACACACATGCTTTATACTGGGGCAGAATATGGCGAAATAACGGTGAAATCACAATATATTCAAATGAGCACATCTGGAAATGTATCGATGGAAACCACTTTTTTTGAAGTGCTCAGGAAATGCGAATTGACATTTTTAGCAATGGATTATGAAAATAAAAAGTATGGTTGGCTCAATCCTCTGAAACAAGCACGAACATATGTGTAAAAAATGTCGAATACAATCTTGTCTTATTGAAAAGGTTTTAGTACACTGTAAGGTAGACAACATGAAGGAGGAAAATATATGTCAATTTGGGTAGTTGTTCTAGTGGGCGTATTAGCACTAGTAGCAGGCGTGGCGTTAGGATTTTTCATCGCCCGCAAATATATGATGAATTACTTGCAAAAAAATCCACCAATCAATGAACAAATGTTAAAAATGATGATGATGCAAATGGGACAAAAACCATCCCAAAAGAAAATCAATCAAATGATGAGCGCAATGAACAAACAACAAATGAAATAAGCGCTAAAGGGGCACTCGATAAGAGTGTCCTTTTCTTTTGGAAAACTTTAGTGTTTAAAACTTTTAAAAATTCTGCATTTTTGATAAACTGAAAACATCGCTCATTTCAGGGGAGGGGGATATAATGAAAGTATTTTTTAATTTAGCGTGGTTTTTTAAACAAGAAAAACGAGCGTACATAACGGGAATTATTTTGTTGTTTGGTGTAGCGCTTCTTGAACTTGTGGCACCAAAAGTAATTGGGATTGTCGTAGACGAAATTAACAACCAAACGTTAACCTCTGAAAAGTTGTTACAATGGGTTGTTCTTCTAGTAGCTGTTGGGATCACGATGTATATATTACGTTACATATGGCGTATTATGATTTTTGGATCTTCTTTAAAGCTAGCTCGCCAATTACGAAAGAAGTTATATGAACATTTTACAAATATGAGTCCATCTTTTTATCAATCACATCGTACAGGGGACTTAATGGCACATGCAACGAATGATATTCAAGCAATCCAACAAACAGCTGGAGCGGGTGTTTTGACGCTTGTTGATTCGTTAGCCGTAGGTGGATGTGTACTTGTGGCTATGGGCTTTACAATTAGTTGGAAATTAACATTGCTTAGTTTAATTCCAATGCCAATTGTAGCAATTTCGACTAATTATTATGGTACTTTACTGCACAAACGTTTTCATAAAGCACAGCAAGCGTTTTCTGAAATCAACGATAAAGTACAAGAAAGTATGAGCGGAATGAAAGTGATTCGTTCACTCGGTCAAGAAAAGGAAGATTTGCAAGCATTTCGAAAGAAGTCAGAGGATGTTGTACATAAAAATATGTTAGTTGCGCGCATTGATTCGTTATTTGATCCAACAATTTCTTTTATTGTTGGTTTTTCATTCCTAATTGCTGTATGTTATGGCTCGTTATTGGTTGTTCGTGGTGAACTTACGGTTGGTGAGTTAATTACATTTACAACATATTTAGGGACGCTCGTTTGGCCGATGCTTGCATTTGGTTGGCTGTTTAATATTATGGAACGTGGCCGTGCCTCATATGATCGTGTGGAAAAAATATTGTCTCAAACTTCAGATGTTGTGAATAGAGATGGGGCGGTAAATAAAGAAGCAAGCGGTGATATAACGTTTGTGATTGATACATTTTCCTATAAGAAAAATGAAACTCTTAATTTAGAAGGTATTCATTTTACGTTAAAAAAGGGCGAAACATTAGGTGTTGTTGGGCGGACTGGTGCAGGGAAAACGACATTACTAAAATGTTTAATTAGAGAATATGATCATTTTAATGGAACGTTACAAGTTGGAGGAAAAGATATTCGTGATATGACGCTTCACGGTATTCGATCTGCTATTTCGTATGTTCCTCAAGACCATTTTCTTTTTTCAGCAAGTATAGGTGAAAATATTGCATTTGGAAAGGCGGATGCTACATATAAAGAAATTACGCATGCTGCTAATATTGCTTGTATTCACGATGATATTGTTCAATTTCCAGAAGGGTATGATACGGTAGTAGGTGAACGAGGAGTATCATTATCAGGTGGACAAAAACAGCGAATTTCGATCGCGCGTGCCTTACTAACGAATGCTGAAATTTTAATTTTAGACGATTGTTTATCTGCAGTTGATGCAAAGACAGAGGAAACAATTTTAACAGCATTGAAACGAGAAAGAGCACAAAAAACAACGATTATTACAGCGCACAGATTAAGTGCGATTCAACATGCAAATCTTATTCTTGTTGTTGATGAAGGGAAAATTGTAGAGCGTGGTACACATGAACAACTAATGGGGCAAGAAGGTTGGTATAAAGAGATGTATGAAAGTCAGCAGTTAGAAGCGTTAGTTGAGAAGGGAGGCATATAATGGCTGAGAAAAAAAGAAGCGATTTATGGCGATTACTTTCTTATATGAAACCATATAAAGGTTTATTGTCACTGGCATTTTTATTTCTAGTTGGTGCAACTGTTACCGAAATGATGGGACCGTTTTTAATTAAGCAGTTTCTTGACGAACATTTAGTTCCGCGTGACTTTGAGCAGTCAGCACTTGTAACTTTATTTGTTGTATATATGATCGCTCATTTATTAAAGGTTTTATTTACCTATTTAAATTTACTATATTTCCAAAATATTGCGTTCAAAATTGTACAAGACATGCGGGTTGAAGTGTATGATCATGTACAAAGGTTGTCGCTGAGCTTTTTTGATCGTACGCCAATTGGTACTCTTGTCTCTCGCATTACCAATGATACGGAAGCAATTAAAGATTTTTATGTAAGTGTGTTATCGACTTTTGTAAAAAATGTTGTGTTTTTAATTGGGATTTTAGTGGCAATGTTTTTACTTGATGTGAAGCTTGCTTTATGTTCTCTTATATTAATTCCAATTATGCTTACAATTATGGGGATGTATCGCAAAAAAAGCTCCATTTTTTATTTGGAGCTTCGGAATCAATTAAGTATTTTAAATGCTAAGCTCAATGAATCGATTCAAGGGATGAATATTGTGCAAGTATTTCGCCAAGAAAAACGGATGCGCAAAGAATTTGAAGAAGTGAATGATAAACATTATGGTGCTGGGCGCCGTACGTTAAAATTAGATGCGTTATTTTTACGTCCAGCAACAGACCTTGTTCATA
Organism: Bacillus pseudomycoides; assembly: GCF_022811845.1. NCBI lineage: Bacteria > Bacillati > Bacillota > Bacilli > Caryophanales > Bacillaceae > Bacillus > Bacillus pseudomycoides. The sequence continues at coordinate 4,789,882 of NZ_CP064266.1, read as the reverse complement.
TTATGGCTATCGCCTTAGTGCTGGCGTTATTTGGGATTAATGCCTTAAATAGTCCAGTTGAAGTAGGCGTCTTATATGCTTTTGTTAACTATATTCATCGCTTCTTCCAACCTGTAAATGAAATGATGATGAAACTTTCTTTCTTCCAGCAAGCACTTGTTTCTTCCTCACGTGTCTTTCATTTGATGGATGAAAAAGATTTAGCGCCTGTTCAACAAGAGAATGGAGAGCCGAAAGTACATGAAGGAGAAATTGAATTTAAAGACGTTACATTTTCATACGATGGAAAACGTGATGTTTTAAAAAATGTATCTTTCCATGTGAAGCCTGGGCAAACAGTTGCTTTTGTTGGGCATACTGGAAGTGGGAAGAGCACCATTATGAACTTATTGATGCGTTTTTATGATATTAAGTCGGGTAATATTTTAATAGACGGGGTAAACTTAGAAAAATTTGAAGAGCAGGAAATTCGAAAGAAAATTGGGCTTGTACTTCAAGATGCATTCTTGTTTGCTGGAAACGTAAAACAAAACATTCGTATGTATAATGAAAGTATTACGGATGAAGAGGTGGAAGAAGCTGCTAGATTTGTGCAAGCGCATGCATTTATTGAAAAGCTACCAGAGCAGTATGATACAGAAGTAGTAGAAAGAGGGGCCGCGTTTTCAAGTGGACAAAGGCAACTCATTGCGTTTGCGAGAACAATTGCGACAAATCCGAAAGTGTTAGTATTAGACGAAGCAACGGCAAATATTGATACAGAAACGGAAGAGGCAATTCAAACAGCATTGCAGCGCATGCGAAAAGGTAGAACAACCATTGCAATTGCGCACCGTTTATCTACTATTCAAGATTCTGACCAAATCTTTGTTATGCATGATGGGGAAATTGTAGAAAGAGGAACACATCAAGAATTACTGAGTAAGCAAGGATTGTATTACAATATGTATTTACTTCAGAATAAGGGAAGCCTTCAGAAAGCCTTGTAGTATTGAGGTTTTGAAGGCCTCTTTTTTTATTCTTCTAAAAATGCTTCTATTCCTGTAATTTCTGCTACACCCCACATACTGAATTCGTAATGATACTCTGTTCGTTCAATACATACACCAAATTCTAAATCATCTCCAACTAATATAAAATCTCCATAACCATTTAGGAAATTTGTAATGATTGATATTTCTTCTAAGTTATCAAATATTTCATTTATATCCAGTTTAACAGCTTCAATTCCATGTTCTCTAAAGAAAAATAATCTACCTTGATTAGCTGGGAATTGGATGATTTTAGCTACTTTTTCTAATAACTCTAACGATAACTTTCTGTTTTCTTCATAATTCATATTGCCAAAAATTGTTCTATCTGACAAGTTGTCTAACTTACTAAATAATTCTTTACAAAAAATAGAGTTAGTTTCCCGATCCATAAATGAATCTATAGAAATAGGAATGAATTTAGAAACTTTGTTTATAAGGTCTTTTCTTTGCGCGTTTCTCCAAACTTTGCTTCTAAGTACCTCAATCCTTTGTTTTCTTACATCACTCAATTTTGTCACCTCTTTTTAAATGATTTTATTTCTTATTGAATCTAATAGAATTTTTAAGAGAATCTCCATCATATTGATTATAATTTCTTTTTCTAGTAGCATTTCTTAATTCATATTAATACCGATAAAATCTGTGAGTTTTTGTTGAGAAATATTTGTGTTATTGATGAATGAAAGGAATTAAGGCGCATAGGAAGAATATCGTTTATAAAGAATAAGACGATGCGGTCAAACTATCATACTCATTAATTGAATAAATATGACTCTTAGAAATTGTAGAAGAAAATGAAACTTGGGAATTATAGAAGTAATTGGATTGCAACAGCATAGCAATTTATAAACTCTGCGTCATCTTTCTGAAAAAAAGGAGGGGTTATTATGTACGCGTCGTTTAAAAAATACATGATGTTGATTACTGCATTCATTTTACTCGTTACTCCTGTTAGTATTGCAAGTGCTGACACAAATACTACGCCAATTTATAGTGGAATGCTTCCACCAAAAGAAACATTTAATCCAGGAGATTGGTTTTTAGGTGAGAAGCCTTTAAATTATGATGAAAATAGGGCGCCGATTGTTTTTGTGCAAGGGAGAAATGGAAGTGCGGATAGTTGGTATGGAAAAACAGTTTATCACAATGTAAACGACATGTATGATTATGCTTATCATGCGGGATATCAAACTGTATTTATTCAACTATACGATGCAGCTGGAAAGGGCTCTGCAAGTCAGTGGGACAATGGTAAATTGTTGGCTGCAAAGCTAGAGGAGATTTATAATCATTTTGGTAAAAAAGTGAATATTGTGGCTCATAGTAAAGGTGGAATTGACACCCAAGCAGCGCTCATTCAATACGGGGCGAATCGTTTTGTAGGAAATGTTATTACACTAGCTTCGCCCCATTATGGATCAAATTTAGCAGATTTATCTTATAGTTGGTGGGCTGGTTGGCTGGCTTCATTACTCGGACAAAGAGATGATGGCACTTACTCTTTACAAACAGGTGAAATGGCACAATTTCGTTCCGTAATAGATAACAGTCCGAATGCTAAATTAAATCGTTATTATACAGTTGCAGGTACAAGTTGGGGACCGGCTTTCTCTGCTTTATCTTTAGGTGGATTATATCTTTCCGCGTATGGCTCTAATGATGGTTTAGTGAATGAATGGAGTACAAAATTACCGTATGGAACACATTTATTTACCGATTCTAGATTTGATCATGATAGTATACGAAAAGGTTCGGCCGTCTTTTCTCGAATTGAATCGTATTTACGTACTTCTACTGCTACATTCGTTCCTCCTTATACTTTAAATAATAATAGAGAATTTGTTGATAATTTAAATACTACATCTAATCAAACCATTATAGGTGGAGAACTGGAGCCGAATAAATGGATTGATCAAACGATTGCCGTAGATACAAAAACAGAAGGTGTGGTCTCTGTGTTAACAGCATCTTCAGAAGTGAACATACAACTTATTTCTCCGTCGGGAAAAGTGTATACGAATAAAGATAGTAAGTTTACGGTAGGAGATGAAGCTTCCTACTTTAAGGGGGCATCCATTCGGACATTTAAATTAAATCAAATGGAAATCGGGGAATGGCATGTTAAGTTAATGACAGCACATACAAAAGATGCTTATATGGTTGTTAGTGATTATAAACAAGCAGCACCGTTTACATTGAAAATGCCAGGGAAAATTAAAGTTGGTAAAGTTGAATTTCAATTGAAACAATCTACTAAAGAACTGGGAAAACAAGAGAATCTTTCTTTCACTGTTCGAGTTGTTGACCGAGAAGGAAATTTAGTATCGCAATCGAACCAGCTGCAAAGGTTAGATGAGGCTACATTCACAGGTCTTTTGAATCATATTAAAAAATCAGATGTATATAATGTGACGATTGATATTAAAGGTATTAACTCAGAAGGTAAAGCTTATAATCGTACGATTGTGCGTTCTGTGTATATTGAAAAATAAACAGTATTTGCGAAAATAGTATGGTGTAAGGCCATTGTATGCTACCATTCTTTTTAAAAAGATATGGGGATACGAGGAGATAATGGCAAGAAGACTGGAAATGTTTTGGTCTAAGTACAGCGTAATAAAGACCTATGAAAAATCTCCTACATGATGGGGTGTTTTTACTTTACAATAAAAGGAAGTTTTCGGAAAACCTTGTAATGTTAAGGTTCCGAGGGCTTCTTTTTTATGATTGATTCTCCTTAAGTTCTTGACTCCCGGTTTGCTCCTATTTATCACAATGTTATTAAGTATTGCAGTTTCTAGAATGATGGATAACATTTTTCCTTCTTCAATTCGTTCGTCAATTCTTTCTACAGATGATAAATATTTCATATACTTTTTCCTATCATGAATCAGTTGAAGGATACTTGTTCGCTTTTTATAGCAAATAAAGTATGCAAAATATATCCAAATTTTACAGAGAGTTATTTTAATACGTAGTATAATAGAATGAAATTGATTTTAAAAGTTTAGGTAATATTTTATTAAGCTATAAAGGAGAAAAAGATGGAATATGTACTTATATGTGTGATTTTAGCATTAATAGCTGGAGTATTTATACTGTTTTATAAGAATAAACAGTTACAATCAGAGAATCAACAAGTAGAATTTGAAAGGGAAAAGTCAATAGAAAACTATCAAAGTGAGATGGCAGCAACTGTAGCAGATTATGAAGAAAAGCAGGAGACATTAAAAAATATAGAGCGTAAAAAGTACAATAATTTAAAAGAGAGCGCAGCTAGAGAAGTAGAGAATATGAGAGTAATGAAAAATCAATTGGCGGTGCAACATAATAAAGAACGCAGTGAAATGCAGCAAAAATATAATAATGAGATACACATGTTGCAAAATTTAATTACAGAGTTAAGAACGTATTCTAAGAATGGTGAAGAAATGAATACGCATGAAATATTACATTATATGAAACGAGGGTTTGTTCAACAAGGAATCATAACTGAAGGCGAATTACATATTATCCCAAATGTGTTTCTTTCCAAAGTACATAGTAGAACCGGAGATAAAGTGGGGTATAATCGAATTGATCATTTGTTGTTATTGCCAACAGGAATATATGTAATTGAGACAACAGAGTGGCAAGGAAGAATGATACACGGATTGACGAAAGAAAATGCAGGTGTATATTCATTTATGATTGATGAGATTGGTAAGTATCAAAATGAATATGAGAAGGAAGAGACGTTTGTTTTTATGGAAAAGGGAGATTCAATGACTCTAAAGGTAGAAAACGTAGGGAATCCTGTCTATAAAGCGAAACGCCTCTCAACAATTTTATATGATTACTTGAAAGAGATAAATCCGCAAGTTCTAAAAGAAGAAGTAAAGTCAATTGTATATTTCGGGAATGAGACAAAGGGAAGTGAGAATGAAATGATCGATCTTTCCAATGAAGCACTGCCTAGGTTGAAAGATAGAGAACAACTTGTTACTTATTTTAGAAATGAAAGATTGGAAGGGAAAGTGCTATATACAGCACAAGAATTACGAGAAATAAAAGAAATGGTCGAGCACATGGAGGATGTGCAAGTGTAAAAAGAATGTGGTAAAGGTGGTTCTTTATGGGGAATGTTGTATGTTTATGTTTTTTTATATTTGTTTATATATATTGCTTTCATATTCATCATTGGCATGGCACATTCGTCTTATAATATTGTGAGTGTTTTAGCAGTATCGATTCCGTTTATTTTTTTACTGGTTCTTCAGTGGGTCATTTTACATTTTTCTGTTGGTAATAGTAAGGGGAGGTTTAAAAGTATTACAATTGTTGGGACAGTATTATTCAGTATTTGTATCGTACAACTAGGTGTAAATGAGTATCATTCAAAGTTTTATACAGATAGATGGCTTCAAAATGAAGAGAAACGAGTATATATGATAGATGATCTTCTAGCTAAACATAAAGTAGTGGGAAAACCTAAGGAAGAGATTATTCAATTGCTAGGAAAACCGACTGAGACAAGCCGTTTTGAGGAAATGAATCAAACTGTTTATTACCTTGGAGATGAAAGAGGACTTATTTCTATAGATAGTGAATGGCTCATTCTTCAGTTTGATAATGATGATAAAGTGGTAGAGTATAAGTTATATAAAGATTAAAATAATAAGTAAAAAGGTGAAAAGTAGCAATGTTTGTTTGTAATTTCTAGATCGTTGCAATTATCAAAGAGGACTTTGAAATTCACTGATTTAGGTGGAGTGCACCCATCATTAGTAGATGGGATAAAGGCACCCGTCAATGTGAGTGCTTTTTCGATTGAGAAATACATATAAGTGAGAATTTTACAGGATTGGTATAAAGTTTCAAAAAAATAGAATGAAAGTGGAAAAATGTTATATAATTAATTTATTGAATATAAAGATGTTAATAAAGGGGATATGCATAATGGAAGATTTACAAACACTCGGTTCATTTTTTATAGGCTTAGGTACTGTTTTCGCAGGATTGGGAGTATTGCTTGCGGGTGTTGGGGTATATACAAAATTTTCACGTGAATCGAAATGATGAAAGCGTCCGTACAGGATGCTTTTTGTTTTTTTTAACATATTACAGAAAGGAATCGTATATTCTGTATGGAATAAGGAATGAAACGAGGAGGATAGTGTATATAGATGTAGTAGAACAATTTTAGGAAACAAGAATGAAAAGGAGGTAAGACGGTGAAAAGAGTACCGACTGAAGTCCTGAGTAAGGAATTGATGGAAAGGGAAGGAGTTATATCTATCACAGTTCAAGAATTTGAAAAAATTGAAGTTGCTGGAGTAGTGGTATCTGGACCAGCAATTATTTTAATTAATCAAGATTAATGGAGTACATATGATAAATATAGAAAAATAGTGAAAAGCATCTATGCGGATGCTTTTTTTATTTGTACAAAAAAAGAAATATATCAGATAATAGAGCTACTGGAGGGGAAGCACGTGGCTATTATAATAACAATGTTTTTAATGGGGATTTTATTAGGATTTGTTGGAGCGGGTGGCGCAGGATTTATTATTGCGGTGCTTACTCTTGTTTTTCATGTACCGATTCACGTAGCGGTTGCAACATCGTTAACAGCAATGGCATTTACAACACTTTCTGGAGTAATAAGCCATTATCAGGAAAGGAATGTTGTTGTGAAAACTGGTTGTGTTGTAGGAGGTTTTGGTGCCATTGGATCGTATGTTGGATCTAAACTTGGTGCTGGGATTCCTGCACATCTTCTCCATTGGTTTACAGCTGGAATGTTATTTTTATCAGCGATATGTATGTTAATTCGTTTGTTTGTTGTACAAAATCATAAAGAGTTGTCTGCTAGTTTATCAGATCAGTTATCTCTATATATACTAGGAAAAGGTGCTTTGTTAGGAGTTGTAACTGGAATGTTAGCAGGAGCGTTTGGAATTGGTTCAGCTCCCTTCATTCAACTAGGATTAATGGTATTTCTAGGCTTATCGATTCGTCGGTCTGTAGGGACGACAATGCTTGTGATTTTGCCAATTGCGATTGGCGGGGGAATTGGATATACATCAGCAGGATATTTAGATTACGTGTTATTAGTGCAAGTGTTAACTGGAACGATGATTGGAGCGTATATAGGAGCAAAGTTTACAACTTATGCGCCTCGTGTTATTTTGAAGTTTTCGATGATTATGACACCTGTTTTGGCTGGTTGTATGTTATTAATGGAATAAGAAATAAAATATTAGGGGGGGAGATGTGTGTCTGTTCATTTTCACAAATTGTTATGTATAAGTTTTTGGATTGCGTTACTTATCTCAGGAATATATCCAAAAGATTTTTTCACATGGTGTTTAGAAGTCGCACCCGCAGTTATTGTAGTACTCATTTTAATGATTACATATCGGCGTTTTCGATTTACAACGTTCACATATGTATGGGTTTTTATTCATATGTTAATATTGCTCATTGGGGGACATTATACATACGCAGAAGTACCACTATTCAATTATTTTCGTGATACATTTGATTTAGAAAGAAATTATTACGACCGTGTTGGACATTTCATGCAAGGATTTGTTCCAGCTTAAATAGCGAGAGAAGTACTTGTAAAGGTAGTTGAGATTCAGAAAAAAGGATGGTTAGAATTACTTGTGATATCAGTTTGCTTAGCATTTAGTGCATTATATGAATTGTTAGAGTTTGCAGTCGCAAAATTAACAGGGACAGGAGCAGAAGCGTTTCTTGGAACGCAAGGAGATGTTTGGGATACACAATGGGATATGACACTTGCGTTAATTGGAGCGATATTAGTACTGATAGTTTTCCGTAGTAAGAAAACTATATAGTAATTTATTAATATGTTTTACGTATGAATTATGTAAGTAATTCATATTTCCCATATAAAAGAATTTCCTATAATATAATGAGTGTAACGTTCGAGTATTCGACGCATTACTAGTATTATATCCCTATCCCTTTTCTAAAAATGCGAACAAGTTTTGCCCTATTCTATTCAATTTTTAATTGTATAGAAATATATTGTTCGATGTCCATTATGGAACGTACATAATGGGAAAATCCCGATCCTTAAAGAGGATGCCCCTAATCTTCATGTGAAAATATGATCGGATGAAGAAAGCTGACCAATATATGGTCAGCTTTCTTTTTTGTTTCCAACTAATTCCTCTGTAATTTCTGTTTGTAATAGAAGTGTTTTTCCAAAGCGGCGTTTACATTCATCTGTCACTTTTTGAACGGCAAGCGCATGGGAGGTAGCAGATACGGTGACAGTTGCTCGCCTAGATTTTCGATTTTCTTCACAAAAGACACATTCTACAACATATTTAGAAATCATATTTTCACCCTTTCATGTGAATTACTAGGAATGAGTTGTCTTTGAAGTTGTTATAGTTCTTCGTTGTAAATCTAGTTTCTCCTCTATTTTCAAGGGAAAGAATAAGAGAAAGGAGAATATTAGTCATGGGGAGGAGAAGGTATGAAAAGATGGATTGGAACAGCAGCTATATGTGTGAATGAAAAAAATGAAATTCTGATGGTACTACAGGGGAAGAAAGAGGAACCGAAAAGGTGGTCAGTACCAAGTGGTGGACAAGAAGAAGGAGAAACATTAGAAGAGTGTTGTATCCGAGAAGTGTGGGAGGAAACTGGGTATGAGGTGAAAATTATAAATAAAATATATGAAAAAAAGGGTGTAACATACGGTGTACCTGTTCATGTGCATTATTATCTTGTGAAACAAATAGGAGGGTTTATGAATATACAGGATCCAGATGGATTAATTCACGAGATTGATTGGAAAAATGTTAATGAATTAAGAGATCTTTCTTTAGCTTTCCCAGAAGACTATGAGTTGTTAGTAAGATATATAAATGGTACTGAGAAAAGTGGGGAAATTGCATCTGAAAAAATGAAAGAAAGATAATCTGTTAGTTTATACAAAAGAGAATAGAATTAGTGTTAATGATATAAGACAGCACATTACTTTAAAGTAATGTGCTGTCTTATATGTATAGAGATCATCATTTATAGTATTACGAAGTTTCGCTAATTTTGTTTTCTGTATGAGTGTTACTAACAGTTTTTTTCTTTATCTTGATGTAATAGTAAGTGTAACAAAAGATGATGAATGGTACAGTGCAATAGATTCCTAGTCTTTGCTCTGGGATAAAGATAAGACTTATTAATAATCCACCAGCAATAAAGGCAAGTACGGATCCACCAGGCCCAGCTTGTCTTATAATAAAGCCAGATCCGTTAAATAACCCTGTTCCAATTACACCACCGAGTGCAATCATGAATAAATGCCTACTTTTCATAGTGTGTTTTAATTCATTATTTGTATTGCTTAATTGCGCCATTGTTTTCCTTACTTTCATAATTGAAAATAAAAGTCAATATTTTTTGCATTTGCAACCTTCTGATAGTATATTTTTTATTTTCGGAAAATTGGTTAATTAAATTGATTTCAGTTTGAATTTTTGTTAAATTGATAGTTAATTAAGGTTACTAACATATTACAAGTAAAGTTGAGGCGAGTTATGGTACAATCCATTGATCGAGCAATAAGTATTATTAAATTATTGAATTCTATAAATGACAAAGAGTGTTGGGCTATTTCTGATATAGCTGATAGAACACATCTCCCGGTTAGTACAGTACATAGGTTACTTAACTCTCTAATGGAGCATGGATTAGTTACGCAAGTTTCAGAAACAAAACAGTACACAACTGGACCAATGTGGATGGAAATAGGATTACGTCAATTAGAAAAGGTAGACTACAGATCTGTTGCAAGAGAAGTGATGAAGCGTTTGGCCGCTGAAGTTGAAGAAAGTGTTTACTTGAATATTCCAAATAGAACACATTCTATTATTATTGAAAGAATTGATAGCCCTTTAAAAATTCGAGTTATCGATAACTTAGGGGAACAGATTCCGCTTTCGATTGGCGCTGCAAATAAAACGATGCTTGCCAATATGAAAACGAATGAAATGGAATACATTGTAGAACATTTACTTTCTTCTTTACCAGAACAAAAGCAAGTTCTTTTTGATCAACTAAAGCAGATAAGAAATGAAGGATATGCTGTGAGTTATGGTGAAAAAACAGAAGGGACAGCTTCAGTAGCTGCACCAATTATAGGATTTAATCATAAAGTAGTAGGAGCATTAAGTATTGGGTTAATTAGTCATCGCATTAATAATGATCGACTATCATTTCTTATTAATAAGGTAAAACAAGCGGCTAGTGAAATATCAATAAAAATCGGCAGAATATCAGAATAATAATTTTGATAGCCTGTCGTCATTTTTTATTCGTATAACGGAAACGAATTTCATAATGTGGAAAATAGGAGGATTTATATGTCAAAATGGCAATCAAAAGAACAATTGGTTCAATTATTAAGCAACCTTGTTGAAATTCCTAGTATTACTGGTTCGGAAGCTGAAGTTATATTGCCAGACTTTGTTGTGGAACAATTGTCTGACTTACACTATTTCAAACAAAACCCGCATCATTTGCAAAAAAATCCGACGGGGAATGGACGATATTTTGTTACGGCCCTAGTAAAGAAAAATAATAGTACAAAAAATACAGTAATTCTTGTTAGTCATTTTGATGTTGTAGATGTACAAGATTATGGAGTGTGGAAAGCAGATGCATTTAACCCTAAAAAATTAACATCTATGTTTTATTCTCATAAAGATGAGTTACCAAATCATGTACGTGAAGATATAGAACAAGGGGATTGGTTATTTGGCAGAGGAACAATGGATATGAAATGCGGTCTAGCTTTGCAAATGGCGATGGTTGAGCAAGCTTGTGAAGGAAGATTTGATGGGAATGTCCTTTTATTGGCTGTTCCAGATGAGGAAGTGAACTCTGTAGGGATGAGGGCTGCTGTTCCAAGATTATTAGATTTAGCAAAAGAACATAACTTAGAATATAAAACAGTCCTAAATTCAGAGCCTATGTTTTCGCGACATCCAGGTGATCAAAATAAATATATTTACACTGGTTCTATTGGTAAGGTGTTACCTGGTTTTCTTTGTTATGGAAAAGAAACACATGTAGGTGAACCTTTTGCAGGATTAAATGCAAATTATATGGCTTCATTATTAACAGCTGAATTAGAATTGAATACGGAACTTTGTGATATTGTAGAAGAGGAAGCATGTCCTCCACCAACTAATTTATTTCAGAGGGACTTAAAGGAGGATTATTCTGTACAAATTCCTCATCGTGCAGTTACATTATTTAATTTGTTTTTATTAGAAAAAACGATGACGGATGTAATTGCGTTGTTACATCAAAAGATAACGAAAGTAGCAGAGAAAATCGAAGATTCGTATGAGAAGCAAGCATATCGTTTTTCTAAGTATAATCCGTTCATACCGCCTAATCTTAAAGTAAATGTATTAACGTATGAAGAACTTATCGCTTATGCAATTGAGCAACATGGAAAAGAAAAAATAGATGGTGTTCAATCTACTGTTATAAAAAATAGAGAAGATAAAGATGATCGTGCGGTAACAATTGATTTGGTTGATAAATTAGCTATTTTATGTAAGGAAAAGGCACCAATGATTGTCCTTTTCTTTGCCCCACCGTACTACCCAGCTGTGAGTTCACGCCACAATCCTTTGATTAAAGAAGTAGTTGGAGAAATGGAAAGGTATGCCCGCTACAGCCATGGAATTACTTTTAAAAATCAAAATTATTTTGGGGGAATATCAGATTTAAGCTATGTGGGCTTACAGTATCCAGTTGATTCAATGAGCTCACTTGTGGAAAATATGCCATTATGGGATAAAGGTTATTCAATTCCGCTTCAGGAATTAGAAGAATTTGATGTTCCAGTATTAAATATGGGACCAGTAGGAAGAGATGCACATCAATGGACAGAACGTCTAGACATAAATTACGCATTTGAAACGTTACTGGATATGTTACCTATATGTATTGAAAAATTACTTGTTCCTAATAAAATTGCACAGTCATAGTTATATCTGTATAAGAGAGAAAGAAATTTAAATCTTAATTTCAATTAAAATTAAGAAAAGGATAGAAAATGTAGCGTTATACTACAGTTCCTATCCTTTTTCTGGTGATGATTTATTTTTATCCCGCTATTTGTGGACAGTAAGCCCCCTAAAATAAGAGTATAGTGTTGTTTAATGTAACCAGGATAAGAAAAGTGGAACAATGACTAAACTTGCGCCAGCTGTTAGAAGCATAGATAAACTTGCAATTGTACCTTCAACTGGTCCGATTTCAAATGCTTTTGAAGTACCCGTTCCATTTGCACTAGTACCTAACATAATACCTTTGGCGACTGCTGTTTTAATACGGCATATACGGATAAGAGAAGGTCCTAATAGTGCTCCTGTTAATGCTGTCAGTACAACAAACACAGCTGTTAATTGAGACATGCCACCAATCATTTCTGAGATTGCCATTGCAATTGGTGTTGTGACAATGTGTGGTGCTAAGCTATGTTCCAGTGATGAATCAATGTGAAAAGCATCTGCTAGAAGAGCTGAAGTAATAACAGACAATAATGAACCTACAATGACGTTAATTAAAATTGCACTTGCATGTTTTTTTAATAAATCAAAGTATTTATAGATGGGCCATGCAAAAGCTACCGTTGCTGGTTTTAATAGTTCAGTTAACCACTGGCCACCAGAATCGTATGTTTCATAAGATGTATCGAGTCCAAGTAATAACGCAATTAAAATGATTGGACAAATGAGAAGCGGTGAAAGTATACTCCAATTCCAGCGCTGATATAGTTTCTTAGAAATCCAATATGTTAATAGTGTTAATAGTAAACAAAAAAAGCCGATCATTGTGCTGATCCTTTCCGCTTTAATAGCAATTCTGTTAAGAGACCAGTGACGAGTGTTACACAAAGGGTACTAATCATGATAATTAAAGTGAGATCGATACCATATTGCGATAATGTATCTTTGTAGCGGATAACAGCGACAGCAGAAGGAATAAAAAATAAAATAAGTTCTTTTAGTAATAAATCTGCTCCGTCTTGAATCCACTCTTTTTTCACTAGGTTAAATTTTAATGAAATTAATAATAAAAAAATACCGATAATACTTCCTGGAATAGGGAGGTGTGTCTGTTTTGTGATCCATTCACCTATCCAAGAAAAACAAAATAATAGTAAAATTTGTCCGCTTAATTTCCACCATTTCATGCAGTAACACCTCTTTCGTTTCATTTGCTACATAAAAATTGTAAAAAAATTAACAATTTCTACTATACGTTCTTTCAAAATATTTGTCTAATATATAAATTATATGTTATTAATATATTATACATATTAATGAAAAAGGGTGTCTAAAATGGAATTACGGCATTTGCAATATTTTGTTGTTGTAGCAGAAGAGTTACATTTTGGGCGAGCAGCTGCTCGCTTACAAATGACGCAGCCACCGCTAAGCCAACAAATTCAGCAATTAGAGAAAGAGATGGGAGTTACATTATTTTCAAGAACGAAACGGAAAGTTGAGCTGACAGAAGCAGGAGAAATGTTTTTAAAAGAAGTAAAAAAAGCATTTGATCAAATTGAAAAAGCAGTTGAGGTTGCACAAAGCGCGCAAAGGGGAGAAGTTGGTTCGCTTTCAATTGGATTTGTAGGAGCAGCTATATACGATATTTTACCGTCTATTGTTAGAGAATATCGACAGAAGTTTCCGAGAGTATCTGTTGCACTACATGAATTATCAACACCCGATCAAGTTCATGCGCTTCATGATAATCGAATTGATGTTGGATTTTTACGCCCACCAATTAATACGCAATTACTAGAATTAGAACCAATTCAAAAGCTTTCGTGTACACTATGTTTACCCAAAGCGCATCCGTTAGCGGAGAAAGAAGAAATTCATATTGAAGATTTACAAGATGAGCCATTTGTGTTTATAACTAGACCGGTTTGGCCAGCGCTATATGATACGATTTTATCATTATGTAGAAACGCTGGATTCAGTCCACATATTGTACAGGAGGCAACAGAGTACCAAACTGTTATGGGGCTTGTAGCAGCGGGAATCGGATTAACAGTGATTCCGGTTTCTGCGAATAAGTTGTATAAAACAGAAGTTGTATATAAAGCAATATATGATTCTAATTTTGTAGCAGAGATGTCAGTTGCATATCGGAAGACAAATAGCAATCCTGAGCTGCTAGAGTTTTTAAAAATTGCTAGAGAAAATAAACGCATTGAAGTTGAAAATGATAAGTAAGGTGACACAAATGTGATAAGAGAGGAGATACTATTGTGATGTATCTCCTCTTTTTATTTCAATACTGAATAAGTAGACATGTTCATTTTCTCGAATTAATCGTTGGCGTGAGCTTTCATCATCTATAGAGAGTGCAGATATATGATTTTTATTTGCTTTTATCCAAGCAGCAAGAACTGTTCTTGTATTATATTTTATTTTTATGGGGCTGCTAATTTCTTTAAATGCAGACCCATTAATATTAGGTAAGCTATTTTCAGAAGCGGTCATTGAACTATCGTCAATACCTATGAACCATTGCCAAGTCTCGTTGTTTGTATGTTGAAATATTTGTTGACCAACGGCTAATCTTAGTTTTTTATCTTTAAAGTCGGCAGAAGAAAACACAGCCATATCTTTTATCTTTTCTCCATTCTGGTAATATTCAATATTTGTAAATACTTCAGCTTGTTTATGAGGAATGATAAGTTCATAAAAAGAGACATGGCCTTGTTGTAAGGGTAATAATTGCAAAAGAGCAGTTTCCTTTTCTGATAATTTATATGGTTTTGCAGTTGTGTATGAGTCTGTATTTTGTTGGACACCGCAACTAGTAAGAAAAGCGATCAATAAAATGATGCTGAGAAGTAGTGTTTTTTTCATTTAATTCCCCTCTCAATATATTTGCTTTTTATAGGGATTTTCCTGTTTCAGTATAACCTTAGACATAAAGTCATTTTTCTGCGACTTAAGACCTAGTAAAGATTCCGATTATAGTTCGATGTTAAAAAATTCATATTTTTATACACTAGTAGTATAGAAGGTTAGACGTTATGAAGTAAGGTAGGGGAATCAATTATGTCTTTATTTCGGCTAGCAAGGAAAAATATACAGAACTATGCTGCCCAAAGATTAAAGCAATTTATATGGATTGCAATGAGTACAATGCTATATTTTTTTATTATATCTATCCGATCTAATGAAGAAGTCATAGAGAAAATACAACATATATCGTTTCTATTCGTTCTGCTATATTATGGAGGAATCCTGTTGTTTTTCGTATGTACTCTTGTTACATATCAGATGACAAAAAAGTTCTTAAAAAGTAGGGAACAGGAATTGCTGTTGTATGAAACTGCTGGTATACAAAAAAGAAAAGTTTTTTGGTTATTCTGTCAGGAACAACTGTTGATTTGCGGGGGAGCGATTCTTTTTGGTTTAATTCACGGGATGTTATTTTTGAAGCTATTTACAGTGATTTTTATAAAGCTAACAGGAGTGCATGGAATAAATAGCGTACCTATTACTTTATATACATTAGTGGTAGTAACGATGTTAGTAAGTATTATAATCTTATTATCAATATGGCAATGCTATAAGTTTATTCGGAAATTTCCATGTGAACAAGTATATAAAATCGAGAGATAGGCATGAGATATCATGTCTTTTTCTTCGTTTTACAGCAGAAAATAATCATGATACAGTGTAAGGAACTGAAAAAAGTGTTAGAGAGAAAGGTTGTATAGAATGGCAAATGAACAATCTATAGTGAGAGTAGAACAACTAACAAAGCGAATCGGCTCAAAGACATTAGTAGAAAATATAAGCTTTGAAGTAAAGAAAGGTGAAGTTGTTGGTTTATTAGGACCAAACGGTGCCGGGAAAACAACATTGATGCGAATGATGGTCGGTATGATTAGCATGACTGAAGGGGAAGTGTGGATTGATGGTCAATCTGTAAAACGGGAGTTTGAAAGTACAGCAGCCAAAATTGGTGCAGTCATTGAAAATCCAGAATTCTACCCTTTTTTAAGTGGTTATGAAAACTTAACATATTTTGGACGTATGAATGGCAATGTTACAGAAGAACTCATTGATGAAGTAGTCCAACTACTAGGTATGGGACAAGTTATTGATCGCAAAGTAAAGGCGTATTCACTAGGTATGAGACAACGATTAGGAATTGCGCAAGCGCTCGTACATAATCCAGATGTACTCATTTTAGATGAACCGGCAAATGGATTAGATCCAAATGGTATTCATGAAATGCGAATGTACATAAAGAAAATTGCGCATGAGCAAGGAAAAGCTGTGCTTGTTTCGAGTCATTTATTATCTGAAGTTGAATTGATGTGTGATCGAGTTATTATTATTCAGCACGGAGAATATGTGGCAACACAAAATATTCAGCGAGATGATAGCTTAGAGATGGAGACGATACATATACGTGTGGATGATGTGAAACAAGCAGCCGAACTTGTAGAATATGATGTCACGATTCAAGATAATGAATTGATTATGACCGTAGAAAATGAAGAAATTCCAAATGTGATTCGTACATTAACAGAACGAGGGATTCGTATTTATCGTGTATATGAAGAAAGAAAAACGTTAGAAGAGAAGTTTTTAGAATTAACAGGGGGCAAGGATATTGTTTAATTTAATTTATAATGAATTATATAAAATCTTTAAGCGAAAGCGAACAATCATTCCGTTTGCTGTCATTGCAATTTTAATTATTGGTTTAGGATGGGTATCGGTCAAATATTTACCAGCCACATCAGGCGATTGGAAAGTAGAGTATACAGAGAGAACAGCGGAAATTGAAAAAAAACTTGGTATGACAAAACAGGATATTTTAACGCAAAGATCGGGAGATGAACTTGTAAAAGAGTATCAACTGAAAATGAAATATTTAGATACAAATACACCACCAGCGGATGATTCACCTCTTTCATTTATGAGAGGTACTGGTTTTATCGTCTTTCCCATTTTGTTGCCATTTATTCTTGTATATGCAAGTACTATTTTTTCAATCGAATATAATTGGGGCACATATAAGTTTTTAATGATACGTCCAGCAAGCAGATTTAAAATTTTAACAGCGAAGTATATAGCAATTGCTATTTTCTCGGCACTTTTATTTATATTTAATATGATATTTTCAATTTTCTGTGGGCTCATTATTTATAAATTTCAACAACCAGCATGGACGGAATTTGTCATGCAAAGCGGGAAAATCATTGAACAAAATATATTTGTAGAAGCGAGCAAATATTATCTTTTAGAATGGTTACCAACGCTTGTGTATGCAGCGTTTGCCTTTATGATTTCAGTTTTAACGAGATCGAGTGGGGGAGCAATTGGAGTTTCTTTATTCGTTGCATTGTCTGGTAATTTAGTGTTGTTACCGGCATCAAGATATGAATGGGCAAAATATTTATTGCCAGCGAATACGAATTTATATGGAGCTTTAACAAGTGGAAGCTTTATTCAAGGCGTAACATTCCCATTTGCTTCTTGTATGCTTTTGATCTATTTACTCGTGTTTTTAGGTATTTCCTACACTGTATTTTTAAAGCGAGATTTAACATAATAACAGATGAAAAAGCCGTTAAGAAGAATGATCTTAACGGGTTATCTTTATCGTAATTTGTTAATAGCTTCTTGAGCTAATAAAGCAAAATATTGTGCGCTAATAGGTAATGCTCCTTCATCTAATGTAAAAGCGGGGTGATGCCATTCTTGTGTACCAGCTGTTCCCATAAAGACGAATGAACCAGGTATTTCTTGTTGATAAAACGCAAAATCTTCTCCTGCCATCGATGGTTTTGGAGAGATAATATGCAGATTCATTTGCTCGGCGATGCGAGTTGACAATGCAGTAAGGTCTGTATCGTTATAAACAGCAGGAGGCCCTGGATACCAATGAAGTTTTGCCTCAACACCAAGAGCTTCAGCGACGCCTTTAATAACACGCTTCATTAATTCTGGAATTTTTATACGTGTTTCTGCCTGAAATGTCCGAACAGTTCCTTCTAAAGTTGCTTTTTCAGGAATAACGTTCCATGTATTTCCTGAGTGGATATTCGTTACGCTTATGACGGCATTATGAAAAGAACTAATATTTCGGCTTACAATCGTTTGTAGTGCCATAACAATTTGAGATGAAGCTACAATCGGATCAACACCAGCATCAGGTACAGCTGCATGTGTTCCGATTCCTTTAATTTCGATTTCAAAACGGTCGACGCCGGCCATTAATGGACCGTCTTTAATACCAATGGTCCCAACTGGTAAATCCGGCTTATTGTGCATACCAAAGATTGCTTGGACATTTTGTAAATGGCCTGCTTCTATTACTTTACATGCTCCGTCCCCGCTTTCTTCCGCAGCTTGGAATATGAACCTAACAGTACCGTTAAGTGAAGATTCATTTTCTTTTAATAAGTAGGCAGCACCAAGAATGGATGCCGCGTGAAAATCATGACCACATGCATGCATTTTTCCAGGGTTTTTAGAGGCGTAAGATAAATTCGTTTCTTCGTGTATAGGAAGAGCATCAATATCGGCACGGAGCGCAATAGTGGGCCCGTTTTTATTACCAGAGACCTCAGCAATTACGCCAGTTTTTAGATCAGAATTAATAATTGTGATGTTAGCTTCGTTTAACCAGTTACGTATCGTTTTTGTTGTTTCGAATTCTTCGTAAGATAGTTCTGGATATTGGTGTAAGTGACGACGGGTGGAGATTAATTTTTCTGTGAATTGATTTGTAATGGCTGTCATCTGTTTTCCTTCTTTCCCAAGATAAACTTCAATTTCTTTTTTAGTAATTATATAGGAATTTAGTGCTTTTGAAAGAACCTACAAGAAAAAAAGAGGTTTCTCAAATGAGAGGCCTCTTTTCTTTTATGCAGCAACTTTCTTGTGCGTATGATGTTTTTGATAACGACCGCGCATTGTATACGCAATTTGCGGAATTGCAATTCCAACCAAAATAAGCGCCACACCAAGCCATTGAGAAGAAAGTACTGCTTCTTTTAAAACAAATACAGACATAATAGTTGTAACAGGTAGTTCGGCTGCCCCTAGAATAGTTGCTAAGCCGGAACCGATTTTTGGAATTCCGATTGTAAAGGCAATGGATGGAATGACAATACTAAATATTCCTAGTCCTAAACCGTATTTCCAAAGTCCTTGTGAAATCGCTCCGTTAAAAATAAATGTTGGTGGAAATACGATCATTACTAAAGTTAAAGCACCGGCCATTAAGAGAACACCCCGTGGTAATGATGGTACTTCAACAGCAACTTTACCACTGACAAAAATGTAGGTTGCAAATGTAACAGCAGATAGTAAACCTAGTATAATTCCAGTTGTATCAAAATCACCTGCTGACTTTTCTAATAATCCGCTCGATAAGAATGTACCAGCAAGTAAAAAGATAACAGAAATGACTTTTTCTCTTGATGGCAACGTTTTTGTAGCAACAGCTTCAATAATAATCCCTACCCAAACGAATTGGAATAAAAGGATAATGGCAATAGATGCCGGTACAGTTTTCAGTGAAGCGTAATAAAAAATCCCTGTGAAACTTGCAGATGTTCCAGCGACAAATAAAATAAGCATTTGCTTAAGTGGAACGCGGTGTCTAGAAAATAGGAGTGTAATTCCAAGCAAAATAAACCAACCGAACAAATATTGACTACCAATTACTTCTCCAAGTGAAAACCCTTCTGCGTATGCAAGTTTAACAAAAATAGCTAAAATTCCATAGCTACATGCTCCTAATAAAACCAATAGAGAATAACGAAGCATGAAAATTCCTCCTATCTTATATATTTAGTTGTTCTAAAACGGACATATATAACTAGATGGAAGTATACAAAATTTAAAATGAAGGGTCAAATGAAAGAAAAATGCGACATTTTATAGAATAATAATAAAAATATGATATTTATGCATAATCTTGAAAATTATAATTATAGAAGTGTTGTAAGATAAGGTGAAGGGTGTATAGAGGTATCATTTTAAAAAATATTTTCTTACAGGAAATGTATAGTATACAGAGAAATGATATACAAATTATTTGTTGTTTGGAAGAAGCTTTGATATGTTAATCAGTAACAGAATATTATTTATAATAGAAGAAAATGAAAACGCTTCAGAAAAATATGCATGTTAATTTTTCGACATATAAGATATGGATACGGATAATAAAAGGTGACCACTACTTGGTTTCTCTCTTTGTATTCGCTTGGCATAGGGCAGAGAAAAAGGATCTGACCGCTTCTATGCATGGTGGGTTGCTTTCTACCACCTAAAAAAAGGGTTTTATTTCGGTTTTTTCTTATTAAAATGTTGCAAATAGTGAATTCATGAATTGTACATAGTATTTTCTTTCGTTTTTGCTACAATATTGAAGAGGAGAGGAGTGAAACGATGCAAGATATTAATATTTTTTTAGCGTTCGGTGCGGGGTTCTTATCATTTATTTCCCCTTGTTGCTTACCGCTTTATCCAGCATTTTTATCGTACATAACAGGGATGTCAGTTTCTGAATTAAAAGAAGAAAATGCGATGCTTCGTAAAAGAAGCATGATACATACAGCATTTTTCTTATTTGGATTTTCAATCGTCTTTATTGCAATTGGCTTTGGTACAAGTTTTATCGGATCATTTTTCCAAGATTATAAAGATTTGATAAGACAGTTAGGAGCAATATTTATTATTGTATTCGGACTTATAATCGTGGGAGTATTTAAACCGAAATTTTTAATGCAAGATCGAAAATTTACATTTAAAAACCGTCCTAGTGGTTATATCGGGTCTATTTTGATTGGTTTAGCATTTGCGGCTGGTTGGACCCCTTGTACAGGGCCGATTTTGGTTGCTGTAATTGGATTGGCTACCACGAATCCAGAATCAGCAATGCTATATATGATTGCATATATACTTGGATTTGCAATCCCATTTTTTATTCTTTCATTTTTCATTACGAGAATGTCTTGGATCAAACGACATAGTGGGACGTTTGTGAAAATAGGCGGATACATCATGATCGTTATGGGGATATTCTTATACTTTAATTGGATGACAAAAATTATTGCGTATTTCTCAAGCTTATTTGGTGGTTTCACCGGTTTTTAGTATTATTCGGTGAAAATGTTGGAAATACTAACAGAAAAGCATATAATGAAACTAGATTTTCATATTGCCACAAAAAAGGATGAGAAAGTATGAACATAGTTCTGTTATCAAGCATTGTTGCTATATGTATGGCTGTTGGTGCGATGTTTATTCGTTTAAAAGCAGCAAAGAAACCTGCAACATTGAAAAAAATCATTCTCCCACCGGTTTTTATGAGTACGGGAGCAATGATGTACATTTTTCCGGAATTTCGCCTAACACCAGCAGAAATGTTAGAAGCAATTGGTGTAGGTTTGTTTTTCTCGATTTTTCTTATTAAAACATCTAAATTTGAAGTGCGTGGACAAGATATTTATTTAAAGCGTTCAAAAGCATTTGTATTTATTTTAATTGGCTTACTCGTTGTACGCATTGTTTTTAAAACATATTTAAGTCAATCACTTGATTTAGGGCAGTTAAGTGGTATGTTCTTCTTACTTGCTTTTGCAATGATTGTCTCTTGGAGAATTGCGATGTACCGTTCCTTTACGAAATTGCAAAAGGAAATGGAAAAAGAAGATGGATTTTATAATGAGAAAGATATGAAATTAACGTAAAAAACCTCAAGGTTTCTTGAGGTTTTTTATTTTGCTAAAAGTGATTGATACGGAGAATAATCAATTTGTTTTTCCTGTAATTTTTTAATTAAAAACTTATGATCTCGTTTTGGAGTCGCTACAATATACCCTTTAATGATTAAATCTTCAGTTATTTTAGGGGCTTTTTCTTCTAAAGCTAATTCTCCGATTTTACCAGCAATTTTGGAGCGAGCAACATCACGGAAAAGTTCAGGAACTGGGCTTACAAGTTCCTCTAATAATTGTTTTTGCTCATCATCCCATAAGTGACGTGTTTGATCGATATAGTGTGCTTCCCAATCTAAAATCGACATGCCGTCTTCTTTTGGTAGGCGTTTCAAGAATTTTCGGAACATAAAGTATCCACCAATAGACATAAGCCCTAGTAAAATAACAGTCCAAGTAACAATAAACCAACTAAACCATCCTTCAAGCAAGTATATACCCCCTTTGTGATAGTAGTTCTCCTTTTACTAGTATTATAAGCAGTGAGATTGATAGAAAGCAAGAACGCTTGGTCATTTTGACCAAGCGTCATGAATTAAACGAAGTATAGTTGTTCGACACGTAATATGTCATTATCATCTTCTAAATATTCAATAATAAGTGTGCCGACTTTACGATCTTTATCTTCAGTTGTGAAAATCGAGTAAGAAGTAAAACGTTTTGTTGATAGGCCGCTAATATGTGTGGGAAGAGAAATGTAGTCGTTATCGTGGAAAAACTCCATGAGTTCAACATCTTCAAATTGTTTTCGATCTACTGCTTGATTTGTGTAGCGACGTTGCAGTTGTTTTAAAGATTCATTCCAAGAAATTACTTTTGTATCGTATACCATTTGTTCTATCTCCTTACTATATGTAATCATTAAGAACATATGTTCTAATCTAGTATACCCTGTTTCGAATGAAAGGGAAAGCAAAAAATAATGTAAGCTTGGCTTTCCAAGCTTACATAAAAGGCGTCCATAATCGTCTCTGTTTTTTATTATAAGCTAGATAGAAATAGGAAACAAGGTTCGAAGTATTTTGTTGATGGTTTATAAAATTCCGTTTATTGTAAAAAGAGGGTGATTTTTGTGAAAAAGGGTGGAGCAAATGACGTATATAATTTCACTTCAAGGACCAATGGCAAGCGGGAAAACAACGTTAGCAAGGGGATTAGAGCAAAAAGGTTTTCAGATAGTGTATGAAAATCCTTATGAAATTGTAGAGAAGAGAAAAAAGTTAAATTTGGATATTTACACAAAAGAGGGATTTATTACAAATCAAAAAATGTTTATTGAAGAAAAAATAAAAGAATTTCAGAATGCACGAGGGAGCACTGTAATATTTGATCGTGGTCCAGAAGATATTGAGTTTTATACAATACATTTTCCGAAATTGATAGGGATGAATTGGGATATTGAAAACGAACTAAATGAAGAATTATATCAATTAAGAAAATGTCGTTCGGATGCAATTTTTTATTTGGATGTTTCTAAAAAGATATTGCAAGAGAGAAAAGAGGATGATAAAGCGAGAAGACGTAGTACGTTTGAAGAACAGTTAGAATTGGTAGAAGTAGAAAGGCAATGGTATAAACAATTTTCGGTTACATATGTGAATACGGATCAAGTGACCGTAGAGGAAACAGAGGTGTATTTTATGAAATGGGTGAAGGAGAAAAGAATATGAAGAAAATACTTTTATTTGTATATCCGACATTTGCAGAATTCGAGGTTACCGTGGCTACGGCGTTATTGAAAGACGACTATAAAATTGAAACAGTAGGAGTAACAAAAAATATCATCACAAGTAAAACAGGATTGCAAGTGCAACCGCATTTGGAATTAACTGAAGTTCATGTGGATGATTATGAAGGGATTATTATTCCTGGTGGGGATGTAATACATATTAAAGATGCTAAACAGCTGTTTTCTATCGTGCATCAATTCTATAAAAAAGAAAAATTAGTTGCAGCTATTTGATTCTAATGTCCTCAGAATGAAAAATTTATATAACTTTCAACTTTAATATTTTGGTTGCTTGTATGTAACTTTCACGTGATTTATAAATTCATGTTACGAAACCATATATATTTTTATAGTGTTGAAGAGGTATCAAGACTATTGAGTTATAATACTAAAAAAGTCGAGTTCCTATTGGAAATCGACTTTAAAGCTTTTCGGCAAGAAAAAACATGTTTAGCTTAATAACTAAGACTTTATTGCATCTATAATTAAGGATGGAAAAACAAGTTTATCCCCTTGATTCCGTGGATCATATTTCTTTGAACGAAAAATAACTCCATCGGCTCCATTCCACTCATTGTAATGGAAATTCCCCTCTTCATCACAATATTCAAGCAATTTCACTTCGAATCCCACAGTTTCAAACATTTTCCTTAAAGTTTCATAATTATGAACTATTTTATGACTAGCTGCGGGATGGTCTTTAGGTCCAGGTCCCCCAACTTGTACACCCTCTTGGTATTCTTCATCTGGGAAAAATGCATCAGGAACGGCACATCGAATATAACCACCATACTTTGAAAATTCATAACATACTTTCGCCGCTTCTATGCCTTCTTCATATGATAAATGTTCCCATACATGCTCCGCTAAAATTACCACTAAAGAATTAGGATCAAACCTTTTTATCCAATCTTTCCTTTTTAATAAATTCAATTCTTCTTCATTCGTATGTAACCAGCCTGGATTATTATTATATTCCCCTGCACCAATTACCACCTTAATTTCCTTTTGTTTTATAGCCAACAGTTTCACCTCTTATATTTTTGTTTATTGTTATATTTATAATATGTAATTTTCCTCTTAGGGTATCGCTATATCAACATCAACCTAAGATAAATTTAAAGAACTTGTTATAAAGTAGATTCAAATTCATTTTGTACACCTATAAATAGCTAGTGTTTTTGGATCACGCCATACTCCGCCATGAAGAGATAATTCATTTTCTATTTCCATGGTCAGCCATTCTTTCATTTCTGAATGAAGATGAATGTCATCAGGTATGTTTAAAGATGGAAACATACTAGAGATATAGTTAACGATAGGTGTAGCATGATGAAATAGAAGTGCATTATGAATAACTGTTTCCTCCACAGTTTGAAAAACAGATTGTAATAATTGTTTTCCGTTTTCTAAACAAAATGGAGAAGCTGATGGTGCTTTTTCGGGTAAATTGAATGCGACTAACATTTTGTTACACATCTCATCTATACGGGGTAATGAGATTTTGGAATTTGTTGTGGCTAGGAACCTGCCTTCAGGAAAAATTACTTTATGAAATCCTTGAATTGTTTTTTCAACATCTGTCATGTGATACAGCATATGTCTTGCGATGATCCAATCATAAGAATCAGCTGGGAAAGGGAGTTTGGTAGCATCTCCAAGTTTCCATTCAATATTTACATGTTGCTGCGCTCCATTTATAGCGGCTTCTCGCAGCATAGATGTAGATTGATCCAAACCAGTGAGATGCCCCTTATGACCGTTTTTTTGTAGCAGTGCAAGGAACTTTCCATTAGCGCATCCAACTTCTAATATCTTTTCCGTGCCTTGTAATTGTAGATGACCTATTACAATTTCATCTAAGTCTACTCGTTTTTCCTCATATTTTTTATGAGTATCGATCCGTGTTTGCAGATGGTTACTTACAGCGTATTGCCTTTTTATATCATTCAACTTTTCTGATTCCACCTTTACACAAAATTGCTGAATAGCATGTGTTAAAATATCTGTTTTATTTAGACCTTCATAATGAAGTGCTGCTTCAAATCTTTCTAGTAATCTTTCGTCAATTCGAAAGTGAATATCTTTTCTCTTAGCCAATTCGGGTCCCCCTTACAGCTGTTAGTGAAACTATAGCATGATTAGAAATTTTCTGTAAATAAATTGTGTACACAATCGAACAGAGTATTGAAAAAATTCATTTAAATAATTATTTAAACTATTGACGATTTAACCGTTTTCATATATTCTTAAATTAAGTAATATTCAAATAATTCACGAGAAATGAGAGAGTCACATGCTTCTTCAAGGAACACATCGAATTGGTCGTATGGCCATGTTGTTGGCACTTGCGGATGAGAATGAAAGCCCTGTATTATCGATTCCGAAAGGTTGGAAATATTGTACTGGGAAAGTCGGTTCTATGAATTCGCAAAAGGTTGTCGCAGCAATGGAAACAGCGGCTAAAAGCAACCAAGTTATTGAAACAGACGTTTACAGAGAAACGCATGCACTTTATCATGCAATCATGGAAGCGTTGTACGGGGTAACGAGAGGTCAAATTCAGTTAGCAGACGTTCTTCGTACAGTAGGTCTTCGGTTTGCGATTGTGCGCGGTACACCATACGACGGAAAAAAAGAAGGCGAATGGGTTGCTGTTGCGCTTTATGGAACGATAGGTGCGCCTGTAAAAGGATCTGAGCATGAGGCGATTGGTTTAGGAATTAATCACATATGATTTGCCCATAGTCTATTAGTTAGAAGGGGGCCTTGCTTTTTGGGACAGAAGTCTGTCTTAAAAAGGTAAGGTCCCCTTTTGCTCTTTTTAAGGAGGAAAAAGGATGATTACGTTAACAGGACATTCATTAACAGTAGAAGAAATGAAACGCTTATTGTTTGAAGGAGAAGGAGTAACAGCCTGCTCAAGTAGTATGCAAAAAGTGGCCGAGTGCCGTGAAGTTGTAGAAAAAATCGTAGAAGATGGAAAGGTTGTTTACGGTATTACAACTGGGTTTGGGAAGTTTAGTGATGTGTTTATTCAAAAAGATGATGTAAAAGCACTTCAACATAATTTAATTCAATCACATGCATGTGGAGTTGGTGTTCCATTCCCTGAAGAAGTATCGCGAGGAATGTTGATCTTACGCGCTAATACGATGTTAAAAGGAGTATCCGGTGTTCGCCCTCTTGTTGTGAATATGTTGCTAGAGTTTGTAAACCGTAAAATTCATCCGGTTATCCCGCAGCAAGGATCACTTGGAGCGAGCGGTGATTTAGCGCCACTATCTCATCTTGCTCTTGTTCTATTAGGAGAAGGAGAAGTGTTTTATAAGGGGAAACGAGTTCATGCGATGGTAGCCCTGACAGAAGAAGGATTAGAACCAATCGAATTAGAAGCGAAAGAAGGGCTTGCATTAATTAATGGTACGCAAGCGATGACAGCACAAGGAATTCTTTCTTATATAGAAGCTGAGGCGATTGCTTATCAATCAGAATTAATTGCTTCTATGACAATTGAAGGATTGCGCGGCATTATCGATGCATTTGATGAAAATGTGCATAAAGCACGTGGCTATAAAGAACAAGTGGAAGTTGCAAAGCGTTTTCGCGATGTACTTCATGACAGTAAATTGATAACAAAGCAAGGAGAACTGCGTGTACAAGATGCATACTCACTTCGCTGCATTCCGCAGGTGCACGGTGCTTCTTGGCAAGTTTTAAATTATGTGAAAGAAAAATTAGAAATTGAAATGAACGCAGCAACAGATAACCCACTGATTTTTGATGGTGGAGAAAAAGTAATTTCTGGCGGGAACTTCCATGGTCAGCCAATTGCATTTGCAATGGACTTTTTGAAGGTTGGAATGGCGGAACTGGCGAATATTTCTGAGCGCCGTATTGAGCGTCTTGTGAACCCACAGTTAAATGATTTACCACCATTTTTAAGTCCAGAGCCAGGGCTTCAGTCTGGTGCAATGATTATGCAATACGCAGCAGCTTCACTTGTTTCAGAAAATAAAACGTTAGCTCATCCAGCAAGTGTTGACTCAATTCCATCATCAGCTAACCAAGAAGATCATGTAAGTATGGGAACAATCGCTTCACGTCATGCACATCAAATTATTCAAAACGTAAGGCGAGTTCTTGCGATTGAAATGATTTGCGCAATGCAAGCTGCGGAATATCGTGGTATTGAAGAGATGAGTACAGCGACGAAAGCCTTTTATCACCAAGGGCGTCAGCAAGTACCGTCAATTACAAATGACCGTATTTTCTCAACGGATATTGAAAATATTGCACATTGGCTAAAAACAAGTCGCTTTACGAAGGAACGAATGGATGTAAATGCAGCATTATAAAGTGGACTTTCCATCAGTGGGGTATCTCCTATTGATGGTCAGCCTTCACCAATTGTGCTCTTACTATCCGCAAATAGCGGAATAAAAGGGAAAAGGGAGAGATTAAAATGGAAAACGTAAAACAAACAATTCGTGCGCCAAGAGGAACAGAACTACAAACTAAGGGTTGGGTTCAAGAGGCAGCTCTTCGTATGTTGATGAATAATTTAGATCCAGAAGTAGCTGAGAAACCAGAAGAGTTAGTTGTTTACGGCGGTATCGGCCGTGCAGCTCGTAACTGGGATAGTTATCATGCAATTGTTGATTCGTTAAAAACATTAGAGAGTGATGAAACATTGCTTGTTCAATCTGGTAAACCAGTTGCCATTTTTAAATCACATGAAGATGCACCGCGCGTACTTCTAGCAAATTCAAACTTAGTACCAAAGTGGGCAAACTGGGATCACTTCCGTGAACTTGAGAAAAAGGGTCTTATGATGTATGGACAAATGACAGCTGGTAGCTGGATTTATATTGGTACACAAGGAATTTTACAAGGAACATATGAAACGTTTGGAGAAGCAGCGCGCCAACACTTTGGTGGTTCACTAAAAGGCACACTAACACTCACTGCTGGTTTAGGCGGTATGGGTGGAGCACAACCTCTTGCTGTTACGATGAACGGTGGGGTAGTTATTGCGATTGATGTAGATAAGCGTAGCATCGATCGCCGTATTGAAAAAAGGTATTGTGATATGTACACAGAATCTTTAGAAGAGGCGCTAGCTGTTGCGAAAGAATATAAAGAAAAGAAAGAGTCAATTTCAATTGGATTATTAGGAAATGCTGCAGAAATTTTACCAGAGCTTGTGAAGCGTGACATTACACCAGACTTAGTGACAGATCAAACGTCTGCGCATGACCCATTAAATGGATATGTTCCAGTAGGCTATTCATTAGAAGAAGCGGCAAAACTTCGTGAAGAAGATCCAGAACGCTATGTACAATTATCAAAAGAAAGCATGAAAAAACATGTAGAAGCAATGCTTGCAATGCAGCAAAAAGGTGCAATTACATTTGATTATGGTAATAACATTCGCCAAGTTGCTTTCGATGAAGGGTTAAAAAATGCATTTGATTTCCCAGGGTTCGTCCCAGCGTTTATTCGTCCATTATTCTGTGAAGGAAAAGGACCATTCCGCTGGGTAGCACTTTCTGGTGACCCAGAAGATATTTATAAAACAGATGAAGTTATTTTACGTGAGTTTGCGGATAACGAGCATTTATGTAACTGGATCCGTATGGCACGTCAGCAAGTTGAGTTCCAAGGACTTCCATCACGAATTTGTTGGCTTGGATACGGGGAACGTGCAAAATTTGGACGTATCATCAATGAAATGGTTGCAAATGGTGAATTATCAGCACCAATCGTGATCGGCCGTGATCATTTAGATTGCGGATCTGTAGCTTCACCGAATCGTGAAACAGAAGCGATGAAAGACGGTAGTGATGCAGTGGCAGACTGGCCAATTTTAAATGCATTAATTAACAGTGTTAACGGTGCAAGCTGGGTATCTGTTCACCACGGTGGTGGCGTTGGTATGGGATATTCACTTCACGCTGGAATGGTTATTGTTGCAGATGGAACAGAAGCAGCAGCAAAACGCATTGAGCGCGTATTAACTTCTGATCCAGGTATGGGTGTTGTTCGTCACGTTGATGCAGGATATGACTTAGCTGTTGAAACGGCGAAAGAAAAAGGCGTTAACATTCCAATGATGAAATAAGGAGGAAGAAACATGCTGGACATTTTACTAACAAATATCGGTCAATTGCTAACAATGGATCAAGAAGATGGCTTGTTAAGACGGGAAGCGATGAACACGCTTCCTGTTATCGGAAATGGTGCAGTTGGTATTGAAGATGGTGTGATTACTTTCGTTGGAACAGCGGAAGAGGCAAAAGGTTTACAGGCAAAAGAAATCATCGATTGCGAAGGGAAAATGGTTTCTCCAGGGCTTGTTGATCCTCATACACACCTTGTATTCGGCGGATCTCGTGAAAATGAAATTGCTCTTAAGTTACAGGGAGTACCGTACTTAGAAATTTTAGAAAAGGGCGGCGGAATTCTTTCGACTGTGAATGCAACGAAGCAAGCGTCGAAAGAAGAACTTGTGCAGAAGGCGAAATTCCATTTAGATCGTATGTTATCGTTCGGCGTTACAACAGTAGAAGCAAAAAGCGGCTACGGATTAGATGATGAAACAGAGTGGAAGCAATTAGAAGCTACGGCACAATTGCAAAAAGAGCATCCAATTGATTTAGTGTCAACATTCTTAGGGGCACATGCTGTTCCAAAGGAGTATAAAGGAAAATCAAAAGAGTTTTTACAATGGATGTTAGATTTATTACCGGAGATGAAAGAAAAACAATTAGCGGAGTTCGTTGATATTTTCTGTGAAACAGGGGTATTCTCTGTGGAAGAATCAAAAGAGTTCTTATTAAAGGCGAAAGAACTTGGTTTTGATGTGAAGATTCATGCAGATGAAATTGATCCACTTGGCGGTGCGGAAGCGGCAGCTGAAATTGGTGCGGCATCAGCAGACCACTTAGTTGGAGCATCAGATAAAGGAATTGAAATGCTTGCAAAGTCAAACACAGTTGCAACATTACTTCCGGGAACGACCTTCTATTTAAATAAAGAAAGCTTTGCACGTGGGCGTAAAATGATTGATGAAGGTGTAGCGGTTGCTTTAGCGACAGATTTCAACCCAGGTAGCTGCCCAACTGAAAACATTCAGCTTATCATGAGCATTGCAATGTTGAAACTGAAAATGACACCAGAAGAAGTTTGGAATGCTGTCACAGTGAACTCAGCATATGCGATTAATCGCGGTGATGTTGCTGGGAAAATTCGCGTTGGACGTAAGGCGGACTTAGTTTTATGGGATGCATATAATTATGCGTATGTACCGTATCATTACGGTGTGAGTCATGTAAATACAGTATGGAAGAATGGTAATCTTGCATATACAAGAGGTGACGAAGCGTGGAGCAAGGCCACTATTTAAAGAAAAATGCTAAGTTTATAGATCGCGAAGTAACGAAATGGAGCGATATGATTAAAGTTTGGGATGGGGAAGAAATCTTTGGAGCGGCTTTAATTGGTGCGCCGCTCTCTAAACCTTCTATTAGTCATTCAGGCGCATGTTTTGCACCGAAAACCATTCGTGCAATGCTAGATGCATATAGCACGTATGCAATTACAGAAGAGCATGATATGAAAGAAAGTGTCTTGTATGATTGTGGTGATATTACAATGCATGTAACAGACATAAAAGAAAGCCATGCTCGCATCGCCAAGACGCTTAGTCATTTGACGAAAGTGAATCCGCAAATGGTACCAATCGTTCTTGGTGGGGATCATTCTATTAGCTTTCCTAGTATAAGTGGTTTTGCAAGTAGTAAAGGGAAGGTTGGTATTATTCAATTTGACGCGCATCATGATTTGCGTAATTTAGAAGATGGGGGACCGTCTAATGGGACACCATTTCGTAGTTTGCTAGAAAATGATGTGATTACAGGGAAGCAGCTTGTTCAAATTGGTATTCGTAACTTCTCAAATGCTCGTACGTACCATGAGTATGCAAAAGAGCATGGTGTGACGGTGTATACAATGAAACACGTCCGTGAAAGAGCAATCAAGGATATCATTACAGAGAGCGTTGGAACCTTACGTAGACAAGGGGTTACAGCTATATATGTTTCTGTGGATATGGATGTACTAGATCAGGCATTTGCACCAGGATGTCCGGCGATCGGCCCAGGTGGGATGGATAGTACGACGTTACTTGATGCGATTACGGCACTTGGACAAGAACCACTTGTCCAAGGTATGGATATTGTAGAAATCGATCCAACGCTCGATTTTCGTGATATGACGAGTCGTGTGGCTGCTCAGGTTATTATGAGCTTTCTGTTAGCGAGGGAAACAATTAGTAAGCAGGTTAGCATATAGGAAAAAAAGTCTTTCCTAGTCTGTAATATTAAAGATAAGTGATAGCATATGAAGGTTTTTAAAGCTAATATTTTGTCTGTCCTGTTGCACATTATATTAAAATGGTACATCACTCTTATATGTAGTGGTGTACTTTTTGTTTTATAAGATTTCTAAATGACCTCATTTCCTACATTAGTAACACAAACTAGTTAAGTATTTATAAGAACTCTTGCAAGGATGGGAATAAAAGTATGTCAAAAAATAGGAGTACCACACAAGAAAAGATACAAGAGTAAACTGGTTTTGTATAAGGAAAAACGAATCTACGTTTTAACCGAGATTTCAGAATGCAAGTAGACAAAGAACAATAATCACCATATACATCCCTTAATTAATATAATGAATTATTTAGGTGGTGAATTAGAGTTTTGAACCCGAAATGTATAGAGGTTTCTGATGAAGCAATTGTAGAATAAAAAGGATAGTGTTTTTCGCAAATTGAACTTTGTTTTGCTAGTAATGGGAAGTTGTTTTTATTGAATTATTATTATTATTTCTCAATCTTATTTTTCAAGAGGAAATAAGTTGACGCGAAAAATAATTTTGTGATATTATAAAAATTTTGCTAAAAAAATAAATGTATGTTAAGCTTGAGAAGGTTACCATATATGGAGGTGGATTATTTGTTTCAAATTGGCGATAACATTGTTTATCCAATGCAAGGAGCAGGTATAATTAAAGCCATAGAAGAAAAGGAAATCTCAGGAGAAAAACAACAGTATTATGTCATAAAAATGTCGGCCAGTAATATGGAAGTAATGATTCCTACGGGGAAAATATTGAGTTCAAATATACGACCAGTTACGGATATAACGGCATTAACACACATCATAGATATTTTTCAGCATGGAGAATCAGATAGATTACTTACGTGGAAACAAAGGTATAAAGTGAACACAGATAAAATAAAAACGGGTAAAATACAAGAAGGTGCTGAAGTTGTACGTGATTTAATGCGTATGCAGAAAGAAAAAGCACTTAATGCAAGCGAAAAGAAAATGTTAGATAACGCACATGAATTTTTGATTAGTGAACTGGGATTGATTAAAGGTATCACAGAAAATCAAATGAAAAGCTTTTGTTAAGGTTCATTATAGATAATGTATTACATCCCAAAAAAGATTTTGAATTTTTTGGGAATATAATTATAAAGAATCAATCATATCAAAGACATTCAACTCTTTCAAACCACTTTTAGAGCATTAACCTCTTTTGTTATTTCTACAATCTAATCCATTTTTATTTTTTAATTTCTTTTACGAATGTTCGAAATTTTATTAAATAACTCGATAAAATAGTTACTTGATTTTTGTAATCCTGATTCACACTGGCACGGACAAGGAGCCGTAAGGATGAAAGAGAGGTAGGGCTTTCATTGTTTTAGGTATATATAAGTTATTATTTCTAGAAGAATAATTAATCAATCTCACTTCTATCGTTAAGAATTTTTTACATCTGAGGAGATAGTAATTATTTATCTTCTTTGCGCAAAAAAGATAAATGAATTGCTAGCATCATATGGTCAACTATAAAAAGGGTTTCCTAATTAGGAAACCCTTTTTAATTTTATCTACATAACAATAATCAATTGAGAAGTAAAAAAAGGAGTACAGCTATGGCGAAATAGGTATTATCGATGTTTAATATACGGATATTCTACAATAAGGGCGTGTAAATTGACGTTGTTATATAGGAGAAATTATGATGCATGTATAGTTAGTTTTTTAATGATTTATTGAAATAATATTGAATTAAGGGGGAAACAGGATGGCAAGTTCAAATAGTAAAGCAGCGAGTATTTATGAAGGCACGAATATAAACAATTGGGGATCATTTCAAAATATAGAAGAAACAAAGTTGTTTGATCCGATTCAAATGGGTGCTTGGTGCCTTCGTAATCGTGTGGCAATGGCACCGATGACGCGTTGTTTCGCAAATGATGAAACAGGAGTAGTCGGAGCTGATGTAGCCGAGTATTACCGAAAGCGTGCGGCAGATGGTGTTGGTCTCATTATTACAGAAGGAATAGTAATTAGTCCAAGAGCGAAGGGGAATCCAGGTGTCCCAGGTATTTATACCGGGGAGCAAATTGAATCTTGGAAGTCAGTAACAGATGCAGTACATAAAGAAGGTGGAACAATTATTGCGCAAATATGGCATGTAGGACGTATGAGCCATCATGAACTAACAGGTGGATTCTTACCACAAGCACCTTCAGCTATTGCGGCACAAGGAAATGTCCCACGTTTTCGGAAGCCTTTTGATACGCCAGAAGCGATGACGATAGAAGAAATTCAAGAGACGATCGAACAGTATGCGCAAGCTGCTAGGAATGCGATAGAAGCAGGCTTCGATGGGGTAGAAATTCATGGGGCACATGGGTATTTAATTGATCAATTTGCTTATGAATTTGCGAATCATCGAAATGATCAATATGGCGGAGACTTAAAACAAAGGTTAACGTTTATGAAAGAAGTATTACAAGCTGTTATAAATGCGATTGGTGCAGATAAAACGCTTATTCGTTTTTCGGCATTTAAAGGTGATAACCCTAGTTATATGTGGAAAGATCCTGAAGAAGCAATTCAAACTTTCATAGAGATGTTCTGTGAAGTAGGATTAACGATGATTCATCCTTCAACAATGAATTATACGCAAGTTATAGCTGACGGAAAAAACTTACATCAATTAGTTCGTAAATATTGGGATGGTATAATTGTAGGAGTTGGGAATTTAAATCCAAAAGAGGCAGAAGAAGCACTACAAGAAGGTACAATTGATGTAGCATCATTTGGTAGACCATTGATTTCTAATCCGGATTTTGTTCACCGTGTTAAACGTGGGGAAAGCTTAGAGGAATACGATGCAAAGCAGCATCTTGCTACATTAATCTGAATAATAATAAAAGAAGAGCACATAAGGTGTTCTTCTTTTATTATGTAAGCAAAAAATACAAGAGAATAGCATGATAGGGGGAAGCGAAAATGAATGAAACGCTACTCATTATTATTAGTATATTACTATTGTTAATCTTGCTGTTCATTATCTTTTTTATGGTTACATTTTTTATTAAGAAGCGAACACATCATTCTATATTGAAACTTCATCCGTACTTAGGAAGGATGCGCTTTTTACTGGAGAAGATAGGACCTGAATTTCGGCAATATTGGTTTGATAATGATACAGACGGAAAACCTTTTTCACGCTATGATTTTCAAAGTGTAATGTTTTTAGCGAAATATCGATCTGAAGTTCTCGGATTTGGTTCGAAACGGGATTTTGATGCACCTGGATATTATATTGCAAACACTCTATTTCCAATTCTTACAGAAGAACTCAATGTGGAACTTTCTGAAGAGCGTGCTGCAAAAAAATATGTAATTCATAAAGAAGGTTTGTTTTCTAGAAAAGAAAAATTAACTGCAGATGAAACAAATCTTTGGTTATATGAGGAAGATGATGCAATTGTAGTTGGAGAGAATCGTAAATTTCCATGGAAAATATATGGAATGTTTGGGGCGTCTGCTACTTCTTATGGTGCCATTGGGGAAAATTATATTTTATCTACAGGATATGGATCAAAAATGGCAGGTGGTTCATGGATTAATACAGGTGAGGGTGGTGTAATTCCAGAACATTTACAAACCGGTGCAAATATTGTTGCCCAAATTGGCCCTGGTCTATTTGGGTATCGCGATGAAGAGGGTAATTTTTCAATGGATGAGTTCGTAGTTAAAGCTAAAGAACCGAATATTAAAGCGTTTGAGCTGAAATTTGGGCAAGGGGCAAAAATACGTGGTGGTCACCTAGAAGGACAAAAAGTGAATCGGAAAATAGCTGTTGTTCGAAAAGTAAAAGAAGGGGAAACAATCAATTCCCCAAATCGCTTTGCTTTTTTGCATCATGCTAAAGATGCATTACGTTTTATTCATGATTTACAAGAAAAAGGTGGTAAACCAGTAGGAATGAAAATAGTGATTGGACAACAAGGTGCGCTAGAAGATTTACTACAAACAATGAAAGAGTTAAATATGTATCCGGATTTTATTACAATTGATGGCTCGGAAGGTGGTTCTGGTGCAACTTATAAATCTATGGCAGATAGTATGGGAGTGCCACTAATACCAGCGTTAATTACGTTTGTTGACACAGCTTGTCGTTTTGGTGTTCGGGATAAATTAAAGATTTTTGCGTCGGGAAAGCTAGTAACGCCTGATAAAGTAGCTATAGCTTTAGCGATTGGTGCTGATGCAGTCAATTCTGCAAGAGGATTTATGATGGCAAGCGGCTGTATTATGGCACTTCAATGTAATTCAGGAAAATGCCCTTCAGGTGTTGCGACGACGAATCCACGTTACCAAAAAGCATTAGACCCAGATGAAAAAAAGTGGCGTGTGATGAATTATATTATTAGCATGAGATATAGTTTGTTTGCATTAGCGGCTGCTGCAGGAGTGAAAAGTCCACGTCATTTAACAAGAGATCACATTGTATTTAAAGATGAAACAGGTAGAGTTATTCCATTGTCGAAATTATTTCCAGTAGTAGATTCATATAAAAAGAGTAAATAGAAAAAATTCTATTTACTCTTTTGGTGTTTTGTTATCTTTTGGGAGGGGGAAGATAGGTAAGCGAATATCTACAGTTGTTCCTTTATTTAATTCACTTGTAATTTCCAGCTTGCCTTGATGCTCCTCGATAATTTTATAGCACATCATTAACCCGAGCCCAGTTCCTTTTTCCTTTAAGCTATAGAAAGGTTCACCTAAACGAGAAATACGATCCTGCGGAATACCACAGCCTTCATCTATAATTCGTATTAAAACGAAATGCTCCGCTAGCGATTGTGTATTAATAAAGATCTTTCCGCCAGTTGGCATTGCTTCCATGGCGTTTTTAAAAATATTAATGAAGACTTGTTTTAATTGATTACCGTCACATTGGATTTCTGGTAGAGCAGAAGAATGATCCATAATAATATGCACATTATGCATAATCGCAGTAGGTAAAATGAAGGTCACAACTTCTTCGATTAATTTTTGGATTTGATAAGAATGGATCGATAATATTTGTGGTTTAGACATTGCCATAAATTGACTTGTAATAGACTCCATTTGTGAAATTTCACTTAACATAACATCTACATACCATTTATTTTGCTCAGTAATATCAGGCTGTAATAATGTTAAGAATCCCTTCAAAGCTGTTAATGGGTTCCGTATTTCATGAGCTATTCCTGCCGTTAGCTGCCCGACTACTGCTAATTTTTCAGATTTTCGTAGTAATTTTTCTGTTTCCTTCAATTCAGTAACATCCCTGCCCATAACAATGAGTCCTTTTCGTGAGCCGTCAGGATGAAAGAGTGGAACTTTTGAAAGATCCAAAATCATATTGGATGTACCCTTATGAATAACAAATTCTTCACCATGAATAATTTGTTTGTTTTGCCATGCAAGTTCATCAATTTCTTCGCAATGTAAAAATGCTTCGCGGTATGCTTCGTTATATTGAACGAGTTCACTATCTTTTTTTCCGTGATAAGGAACGTCGTGAAAATCAAAGCAAGAAAGTGCATAATCGTTTGCTTCAAGCCAACGTCCCTCGTGATCTTTAAAGACGACAAAGGCCGGCATTGAATCCATTAATGTCCGCAAGCGTTTTTCGCTCTCTTTTAACACTTTTTCGATTCTTTCAGATTTTTCGAGAGGTTTCATAATTGCATATACACCCGAGAGATGATTTTGGATAAAAATAGGGACTAATTTTGTAACTACATCTATTTGGTATCCATCTTTATGGCGGATAGAAAGTATGTATTCTTCTTGATTGTCAGCTGTAGTATTCTTTATATATTGCAGTACTTGATCAGAAATATGTGCTTCTATAATAGAAGTAATTGTTTTGCTTTCTAATTCCTCTGAAGTATACCCTAATATTTTTTCCGCAGAGGGATTAATATGTAATATGATTCCTTGTAAGTTCAGTGAAATAATACTATCAGGATTATGTTCAAAAAGAGATGCGTACATTTCTGTTAAAGTATAATTTTGTATATGATTTTGTAAACGGCGAGGCATAGCCGAATGACGATTTTTTTGAATAGATGAGAATTTTTTACGACTCATAACTTTTCCTCCGTGCAACTAGCATCTAAAACAAATTCAATAACCTATTATAAACCATAATATACGAAAAACGTTATATAATTCTATAAAAAACGAAGTTACAGAATAGTATGTGTTTTTTCTTTTTAACGAGTTTTTATTAAAACATCTTCTTCATTATAAACTAAAAGCTATGCGTGTGGCTGTTAAGTAAATCTTATGGAGTTTAATAAAACTTATATAAGTTATTTTTAAAGCAGTATACTATAAAATAAAAATATAAAGGAGGAGAGAGAGATGGCAGGTTATATTCAAGGGATTGACCATGTACAAGTAGCGGCACCTGTAGGGTGTGAAGAAGCGGCAAGAGACTTTTATGGATATAAAATAGGTTTAGAAGAAATTCCGAAACCTGAAGAATTAAGAAAACGTGGTGGTTGTTGGTTTCGTTGTGGAAATCAAGAAATTCACATAGGAGTTGAACAACCTTTTTCTCCGGCCAAAAAAGCACATCCAGCTTTTTATGTTCAGGGAATAGATGAATTTAAGAAAAAATTAATCGGGCAAGGGATTCAAGTTATAGATGATTATGCTCGTCCAGGTATAACTAGATTTTATGTTTCAGATCCATTTGGGAATAGACTAGAATTTATGGAGAATAAATAAAAAAACTAGGTGGAACTTCACCTAGTTTTTTAACCTCTCCTAAATAATCCTAATACTTCAACAGTCTCCGTAATATTAACGAATGCTTGCGGATCAATTTCAGAAATGGCTAGTTTCATACCAGCAAGCTCTTCACGTGAAACAACAGTCATAAGTACACGTTTTTTCTCACTTGAATACGCACCTTCACCATCAAGAAGTGTAATTCCTCGCACAACAGTTGAAAGGAGTTTCTTTTTCATTTCTTCAGCTTGATTTGTTACAATCATAAGTGTAACTTTACGATGTTTCGTATGAATAGCATCAATTACTTTACCTGTTACATAGATTGAAAGTAAACTAGTTAATGCCACATCCCAGTCAAAGAAAAATCCAGCAATGACAACAACGACTGTATTTAAAATAATGAGGAACCCACCAAGTTTAATATCTTTTTTGCGAGATAGTAGCATACCGATAATATCAAATCCACCTGTTGAACCATGACAATTAAAGACAAGGCCAACTCCTGCTCCGGCAATTACGCCTCCAAATATAGAAGATAGAAGGGGATCTTTTGCAACGATTTGTATTGGAATCCAGTATAATGCTACTGATAATACAACTACAGAGACGATTGTGTTAAAAATTACTTTTTTTCCAAGACCTATGTATCCTAAAATAAGAATAGGTAAGTTTAATACGAAGTTAATAATTCCTGTATTTACAGGGGTTACAATTCCTAAGATGATAGCAATTCCACCAATTCCACTACTCAAAATCTTGTGGGGGATAAGGAAAAGATTAAAGGCAACTGCAATAATGATAGAACCAATGATAACTCCAAGAAATCTGACCATCTTTTTCCCGTCCTTCACTAAAAAATCATATTATTTCAAGATTATATATGAAATTGAAAGTTTCAGGGGAAAACAGTTTATTTTGTGAAATTAGATTAATCGAAAAATTTCGAGTAGTTCACAATCGTATTTGAAGGGGTGTAAAGAGATGGAAATAAAAAGATATCAACAGAAAAGTCCTTTGAAGCAAGAGTGTGAGGATGCGTTTTTTTGTAATGCAAATATGATGATTTATGGAGTGTGTGATGGGGCAACGCCGCTTATACCATTTCAAGATGAGAAAGGACATAATGGTGCATATCTTGCATCTAATTTATTTGCAAGTCATTTTACATCACTAAAAGAAGTAATAAGTTTACAAGAGGGAATTGCAAACGCAAACGAAGTACTACAAGAAAAGATGATAGAGTATAAGATTGATACAACAAAGAAAGAGCATTTATGGTGTACATGTATTGCTGTAGTTCATATAAAAGATAGAAGTATTCAATATGCACAGCTTGGTGATTGTATGATTGTTGCTACACTATATGATGGAACCACGAAGGTGCTAACAAAAGATACAGTAAAAGGAATTAGCACGCGAGCGAAAAGAAAACGTGAAGAAGATAGAAGAAAGGGACTTCCTGTACCAGAAGAACATACATTTAATGACATTAGGCAGCAATTAAAATATAATCGTTATCTTGCTAATATGCCAAATGGGTATTCAGTAGCGAATGGGATGCCAGAAGCAATTACTTGGGTCCAACAAGGAAAATTACCACTTGCTGAAGTGAAAGGAATATTTATTTGTTCGGATGGATTATTTCACCCAGACTGGTCACTTGAGCAAACAGTGCAATATGTAAGAGAGCATAGTATAGAAGAATATGTTTCTATAATAGAAGAATTAGAAGAACAAAAGCGGATTCACCCGGATGATAAAACGATGA
Source organism: Bacillus pseudomycoides (assembly GCF_022811845.1). Lineage (NCBI taxonomy): Bacteria > Bacillati > Bacillota > Bacilli > Caryophanales > Bacillaceae > Bacillus > Bacillus pseudomycoides. The sequence goes on along the minus strand of NZ_CP064266.1, from coordinate 4,749,357 downwards.
TTATGATTGAGTTGTAAAAGGAGGGTTCTGAATGAAAATTAAACAAGCAAAACTGAAGTTTCAAGATGAATTGCAGCCTTTACAAAATGTAACAAAGCTTATCATTCATCACACAGCTGAAGATGGATGGGATGTGTATAAAACACATGAATTCCATCAAAAGGTAAGAGGCTGGAGTGGCATTGGATATAATTATTTTATTGAAGCAGATGGAACTGTGTTTGAAGGTAGAGGGTTACATATAGGAGCTCATGCAAAAGGATATAATAATGACACAATAGGGATTTGTATGACAGGAAATTTTGATAATTACGATCCGACTTTAGCGCAAATGGATTCTTTACAGTCATTGTGTAAGGAATTTATGAAGCAATTTTCTATATGTGAAGAACGGATACTTGGCCATCGTGAATTAGAAGGTGTCACAAAAACTTGTCCAGGAACACGTTTTTCTATGGTAGAGTTAAGGGAAAGGTTATTTCAAAAATAGAGGAGAAGATGATTCGTGATGAATGTAAAAATACCAAATGAAAAGAAAGATGAGCTTGTAGAGAAAATTCAGCAGTTTTTTGAAGAAGAAGACCTAGATAATATTGGGCGTTTTCAAGCAGAGCGTTTAATAGAAGAAATGATAAAATTACTTGGTCCATATGCATATAACCAAGCAATTGGGGATGCGAGAAAACTAATTACAGATAAGTTGTCGAACATAGAAGAGGATTTATATGTATTAGAAAAGCAGGATGGTAAGTAAAAAGAGCCTTTAATAGGCTCTTTTTACTTACGTTCTTTATGTTCATGTACTTTTGAATTAATAAAGTATGACAGCCTTTCCCCTAAAAGAATGTAATCAGTATTTATAATATATGAAGACGATTCTAATGCTACTTTTTCTTTCAAAATTTAGGAGAAGTAGAGGTTTTTTGTGGAAGGAAAATGAAAGATTACTGTCGAAGGGAGTAGAAACAGATTAAAGGTGGTGCTCTCATGCGAAAGAAAGAGGTACATACATGCTCTTATTGTGGCTCTAATGATATTGGGGAAGGTGAGTTTGTTGGATATGCGCAAATAAGAAAAAAAGAGACGATGTTTACATCTTCTCCAGTAGATGCCTATATTTGTACAGATTGCGGAAGTGTACTTCTATTGAAAGTGCGAAATTATCAAAAGTTTAAGCAGAAACCATTATGATAAATGGAAGAGAAAAATATCCAACATTGTATACGAATCGTCTTATATTAAGGAAAATCAATATAAGCGATATTCTAGATATATATGAATATGCTTCAGATAAAGAAATGACAACGTATATTGTATGGGAATCGCATAAAACATTAAGTGACACGAAAATGTTTGTGAATTCAATTATGAATCAATATGCGCAAGGAGAATTATCCGCTTTTGGCATGGAATTTAAAGGTGAGAAGAAGCTTATAGGGACATGTGGATTTATTACGTATGATAAAAGAGAGCATAAAGCAGAACTTGCTTATGTATTATCACGAAAATATTGGGGGAGAGGGTTGGCAACAGAGGCTGCACGAGCATTTTTAGAATATGGGTTTAAAGAATTACACCTTAAACGTATTGAAGCAGGATGTCACATAGGAAATGAATCATCTGAAAAATTGATGAAACGATTAGGGATGAAATATGCCCAAACAATTAAAAATGACTTATTTGTAAAGGGAATGTATCGTGATACAAAGAGATATTTTGTTACAAGTGATATGTATAGTGAAATAATTAGAGGAGAGTAACCAGATAGGGTCATTCTCCTTTGTTTATTTAAAGAATAGTTTTAATTTTATGGTTACATTATTGATAGGGATTGATCCCATTTCTACTAATGATAAGCATAGGGTATATGATATTGAATATCACTTATAAGTTAATTAAGATATTATTTCCGTAGAAATAATTCAGAAAATACAGAAAAGTTACAGTTTTGTTTGTGGAAGTTTGGTATAATATCTAAAAATGAAAGCGTTTTAATGGGAGGTTGGGATAAATATGATGATGAATGTACAATTAACAATTAGTTCTATGATAGAAAGGGCAGAAAAGCTGTTTCCGAAGAAAGAAATCGTTTCGCGTACACATGATACCATTACAACTTTAACGTATAAGCAATTAGGAGAGCGAACAAGAAGACTCTCTAGCGCATTGAAGAAATTAGGGATAAAAGAGGGAGAACGAGTTGGAACTTTAGCTTGGAATCATCATCGTCATGTGGAAGCATATTTCGCAATCCCAAGCATTGGCTCTGTATTGCATACGATTAATATTCGTTTATCTGCACAGCATATTTCCTATATTATTGGACATGCAGAGGACCGCATTTTACTCGTTGATGAAGATCTTGTACCCCTTGTTGAAAAAATTCAGGATGAACTATCGACTGTACAAGCATACATCATTATGACTGATAAAAAAGAACTTCCAGAAACTTCTCTAGAGCCTGTCTATCACTATGAACAACTTCTTATGGAAGGGAATCCTGATTTCCAATTCTTAAAAGATATGGATGAAAACACGCCAGCTGGTATGTGTTATACGTCAGCGACAACAGGTAATCCGAAAGGTGTTGTATATACGCATCGTAGTACAGTACTGCATTGTATGGCTTTAGGACTTGCGGATACAGCGGCATTATCTGAAAGTGATGCAGCAATGGCAATTGTTCCAATGTTTCATGTAAATGCTTGGGGATTGCCTTTTGCAGCAACGTGGTTTGGATCAAAACAAGTTTTACCTGGTCCGATGTTTACACCGAAAATATTACTTGAAATGATCCAGGATGAAAAAGTGACGTTGGCTGCTGGTGTACCAACGATTTGGTTTGGTGTTTTACAAGAATTAGAAAATAATAGCTATGATTTATCAAGTATGAAGCGGATTTTATGCGGGGGTGCTGCTGCACCGAAAAGCGTGATAGCTGCATTTGAACAAAAGTATAATGTTCCGTTTATACATGCATACGGTATGACGGAAACAAGTCCGATTGTGACACTTGCACGATTAAAAAGCTATGAGACTAATTTATCCTATGAAGACCAACTTGAAATTCGATCAAAACAAGGATATCTTGTGCCAGGCGTCGAGATGAAAGTGGTCGGAGTGAATGGAGAAGTGAAGTGGGACGGAATTGAGATCGGGGAACTATGTTTACGAGCACCATGGATAGCTGCAAGTTATTATAACGATGAACGAACGGTAGAAGGATTCCGTGATGGTTGGTTATATACAGGGGATGTGGTTACAGTTGATGAGGAAGGTTGCGTTAAAATTGTTGACCGCACAAAAGATGTGATTAAAAGTGGGGGCGAATGGATTTCATCGGTAGATTTAGAAAATGCTTTAATGGCGCATGAGGCTGTGTTTGAAGCTGCTGTTGTCGCGGTTCCTCATCCTGAGTGGCAGGAGAGACCTGTTGCCTGCGTTGTACAAAAACCAAATAGATCTGTAACGAAAGAAGAATTATATGAATTTTTACGACCGCAGTTTGCAAAGTGGTGGTTACCGGATGATATTGTATTTATGGAAGAAATCCCTAAAACATCGGTCGGGAAATTTTTGAAACAAGCGTTACGAAAAGAACTAGAGAATTTGCATAAAAGTAGCGAAAAATAATGTATAAGAAGAGGCGACTCCTGCTGATGGGAGTCGCCTCTTCTTATACATGAATCCTGTTTATAGTGGTTTTAATTGTTAACTTAAATTATAAAATCGTTGACAATAATACGAGAGAAAAGGTAAGATAACACCAATGATATGTTACCCCATCATAATTTGTAGTTTACAAATAGGAGAAATAAACACATGAATACAAAGAGTTTAGTTTTTGTTGCTTTATTTAGTGCGATTATGGGTGTGTTAGGACTGATACCACCAATTGCGCTTTCTGTTACACCTGTTCCTATTACATTGCAATCTCTTGGTGTGATGCTTGCGGGAGGATTACTTGGATCTCGTCTTGGGGCATTAAGTCAAATGGTTTTTTTGTTTATTGTTGGAGTAGGGGCACCATTGTTAGCTGGTGGACGTGGTGGTCCAGGTGTCTTTGTTAGTCCGAGTGCAGGTTATTTAATCGGATACGTTGTTGGAGCATTCGTAATTGGGTACCTTGTAGAACGCTTACGTCATGTATCGGTTATAAAAGTATTTTTAATTAATATAATTGGTGGAATTCTAGTTGTTTATATATTTGGCGTGACTGTTCAATCATTTATAATGGACATCTCTATATGGCATGCGATTAAAGTGAGTGTTGTATTTTTACCAGGTGATTTCGCTAAAGCTGTGATAGCAGCAGTTCTTGTACCTAGATTACATCGTTCATTGAAACATGTGATTACGCCAGCTTTAAAGAAAGATAAAATCTCAAATGTTAGTTAAAGAGCGTAAGAGACTTTATAAAATGTAAGAAACACGTATTAGCGTGTTTCTTTTTGTTATCTGAAAGGAGAGGATGAATAGTAGTGGGAATTACATCGTCTTATAGAAAACATACGCAGATACATCCTGATAAAATAGCGATAAAGGAAAAGGATAGACTACTAACATATAAAGAATGGTACGAATCGGTTTGCCAAGTTGCAAATTGGCTTAATAAAGAAAAAACAGCAAATAAAACGGTTGCGATTTTACTAGAGAATCGCATTGAATTTTTACAGGTCTTTGCAGGTGCTGCAATGGCAGGGTGGGTTTGTGTTCCGCTTGATTTAAAGTGGAAACATAATGAGCTTAAGGAAAGGTTGAAGCTTGCTAATCCATCTATCATAATTACTGAACAATACAAGTTGGCTGAGATACCACTAATAGAAGGAAAGGTATTCTCTATTCATGAATGGAATCAAATGATAGGTGACCAGTTACATATATACCATTCTGCAGAAAGCGTAAAAAAATACTCGTTCTATATGGGATTTACATCGGGATCGACGGGGAAAGCGAAGGCATTTCTTAGAGCGCAGGAGTCTTGGGTTCATAGTTTTGATTGCAATTTACATGATTTCCATATGAAAAATAATGATATTGTTTTACTTGCTGGTACATTGGTTCATTCCCTTTTTTTATACGGGGCAATAAGTGCGTTATATTTAGGACAAACAGTATATCTTGTAGAAAAGTTCATCCCAAATTATGTTTTATCTATATTGAAACAAGAGAAGATTTCAGTGATGTATACCGTTCCAACTATGCTAGAGGCATTATATAAAGAAGAAAGCGTTATAGAACAAGAAATAAAAATTATTTCTTCAGGAGCAAAATGGGAAGCTAAAGCAAAACAGAAAATAAAAACTGTATTTCCATATGCAAAAAGATATGAATTTTATGGTGCTTCGGAATTAAGTTTTGTCACAGCACTAACAGATATAGAAAGTGAAAGGAAAGCATCTTCAGTTGGAAAGCCATGTCATAACGTGCAAGTTCGGATATGTAACGAAAAAGGAAAGGAATTAAAGAAGGGTGAAATTGGAATTGTTTATGTGAAAAGTGAGCAGTTTTTTATGGGATATGTATTGAATGGAGATCTTGTTTGTCAAGTTACAGAAGATGGTTGGATGACTGTACATGATATAGGTTATGTGGATAAAGAGGGATTTTTATATATTGTGGGTAGAGAGAAAAATATGATTTTGTTTGGAGGTATAAATATTTTTTCAGAGGAGATAGAAAGTGTATTATCTGCTCATCCTCATGTTGAAGAAATTGTAGTTATTGGTATAAAAGATGAGTATTGGGGCGAAAAACCTGTTGCTATGGTAAAAGGAAGAGTTACGAGACAAGAATTAAAAAGTTTTTGTTTACAACGACTATCCTCATTTAAAATTCCGAAAGAGTGGTATTTTGTTGATGAAATTCCACATACAAGTAGCGGGAAAATTGCCCGTGAAATAGTAAGAAATCTAATTGAGAATCAGGAGAAAGTTTATGAATAGGGCTGTTATTGTAGAGGCAAAGAGAACGCCGATTGGTAAGAAAAATGGAGTGTTGAAAGGATATGAGGTTCAGCAACTAGCAGTTCCTTTGCTCGCACATTTAAGTAAAGGAATAGAGCGTGAAATAGACGATGTAATATTAGGGAACGTTGTTGGGCCAGGCGGAAATGTTGCACGGCTATCGGCACTTGAAGCTGGACTTCCGTTTGCAGTACCGGGTGTAACAATCGACCGCCAGTGTGGTGCTGGGTTAGAGGCAATTCGGATGGCTTGTCACTTTATTCAAGGAGAAGCAGGGAATTGCTATATTGCCGGTGGTGTTGAAAGTACAAGTACATCCCCTTTTGAGAAGAGAGCTCGTTTTTCGCCTGATTTTATTGGAGATCCAGATATGGGAATAGCAGCTGAACATGTAGCAGAGCACTACAAAATTACAAGGGATAGGCAGGATGAATATGCTTGTTTCAGTTATAAAAGAACATTGGAAGCACTTGAAAAAGGATATTTACAAGAAGAAATGATTCCGCTTTCTTCAAATATAGTGGAAGATGAAACGATAAAATATGGAATGAATTATGAACGGATTATAAAGAGAACAAGGCCGGCTTTTTTACAAGGGGGAACAGTGACAGCAGGGAATTCTTGTGGTGTAAATGATGGAGCTTGTGCTGTACTTGTAATGGAAGAGAAAAAGGCTCGTGAACTTGGGTACAAACCAATTCTTCGCTTTGTTCATAGCGCTGTTATTGGTATGAATCCGCATTTACCAGGGAGTGGGCCTATATTTGTTGTGCAAAAGTTATTACAAGATCAGAAACTATCAATGGATGATGTTGATTATATTGAAATGAATGAAGCTTTTGCTGCTAAGGTTGTAGCCTGTGCACAAGAATTACAAATTCCTTATGAAAAATTAAATGTGAACGGTGGAGCAATTGCACTCGGTCATCCTTACGGTGCATCAGGAGCTATGCTTGTTACTCGGTTATTTTACCAAGTGCAAAGAGGGGAAGCAAAGTATGTCATTGCAACGTTAGGTATTGGCGGGGGAATTGGGCTTGCTCTATTATTTGAAAAAGTAGAGGACTAGAAAAAATCTAGTTCTCTACTTTTTTCGGTTTATAGACATTACTTCCAGGCTTTGATTTTCTTTCATTCCAAGCAGAGATAGCATCGGCTTTTGTTTTTCCTTTGTTATATGGATCTTGTAAAAAGGCACGTGTAAAGCGATTGTATTCAAATTGAGAACCGATGTTTGTTTTATATGAAGGGTCTTTTTTTCTTTCTTGTTCTTCATACCAAAATGTCACAGCATCCTTGTATATCTTGCCGATATTTTCTCTGAAGAAATTTTGTAGTGCTACTGTAAAGCGAAATTTTGCACCGATTACTTCTTTGAAAAAAGCTCGCACGTCTTCGCTGCAGCGGTGATGTTCAGTAATAATAGTTTGTATAGAAAGTGGCTCATGAGAGGAAGATAAGGTTTGTCCTTTTCTAACGTGACTATTTTTTAGTATTTCACCTGTAGTTAAAAAGGTTGCAATACGTTATGCAGGAACTTATCAAGGGTTGAAACAAAATGTTGGCTTGTAAGTAGAGAATAAAAGGATAGCAAATAGCTATCCTTTTATGGGTAAACTAAATTGTTTCTTTTAGTGAATGAACAAGCAGAGCTAAAAATTCTTCTCCTGTAATAACTGCTTTTCCGCCACCACGAGCACTTTTGGGATTACCGCCGCCTTTTCCCTCAATAGCAGGAAGCGCGTTTTTCAAAATGGTGTTCATATTTGCTGTTACTGCCTTTCCGCATGCAAGAACACATTGTAGTTTTTCTTCATTTTCGGTAACAAAGTATGTAATCGAGTGTTCATTTTTTTCGGTAATGATAGCGGATAATTTCGCAATTTCCTGCATGGACTGATTTTTAAAGACTTTAGAAATGAGTGTCCCAGCATGTACGTCTTTGGATTGTTGCAGCAATTCATTTGCTTCTACGAATAGTAATTTTTCATTCATTGTTTGTAGTTCTTTTTCGCTTTCCTTCTGAGAGGTAAGAAGCTGGGTTACTTTATTTGGAATATCATTTTCACTACTATTTAACTGTTTGGAAACGTCTTTAATAATGTGTTGATAGCGTTCCATTAACTTGAGTACACGCCATCCCGCAACAAAGGTTAAGCGGATGCCGCCTTTATTTCGCTCCCAACCGATTATATGAATCGGTCCTACTTCACCTGTATATTTTGGATGTGTGCCACCGCAACAGTTGTAATCGTAGTTTTCAATGATTACAACGCGAATATTATCTGTAAGTGTTGGTTCTTTTCGGAGCGGTAACTGTTTTGCTTCCTCTAAGTTCATCCATCTGATATGGATAGGATGGTTTTCAAAGACGACCTGATTTGCAATTTGGAGTGCGCTATTAGCTGTTTCTATTGAAAGTTCAGGCGTGTCTAAATCAATTGTTATCGTTTCTTTTCCGAGGTGAAAACCAATTGTAGGGATATCAAAATGATCCCAAAAGGCAGCAGATAGAATGTGCTGAGCGGTATGTTGTTGCATGTGATCAAAACGCCGCTGCCAATTAATTTTACCTGTTACTTCTTTTGTATGTAGTTCACTTGAAATGAAATGACGGATTTCGCCGTCAATTTCCTCAACGTTGGTGACAGCAGCTTCATTTAGTATTCCGGTGTCATGTGGTTGCCCACCGCCAGTTGGATAAAATGCTGTTTCTGTTAAAGTAACATATAGCTTTTTTTCGCTATCATAGTCCTGTTTTATAATTTGAGCTGTAAATGATTGCTGGTAGGCATCGGTGTAATATATTTTTTGATTCACTTTTGTACCCCTTTCTATCTTACTGGTTTCATTGTAAAACAATCTAAATAAGTTTCCTAATATTTCAGAAGAAAAAATCTCTTTTTTAGAATTTTCTTGCTATAATAAGAAAAAGAGCATATACGGGGGTGGATGAAATGCTGTATGAAAATGGCGTAGACAAATTGATTCGTCTCAATACAAATATTTCTGAACTATATCGAGAATTACATGACATGACTCGTGCTTTAACAGAATGTAATCGAGAAAGTATAACGTTCGACCGGTTATATGTGAAAGAGTTATTATGGAAAAAAGAAGATGTGTCCGCTATGTATGATCAGCTTCTCGTTCAGCTTTGTATTAATGAATGCTTTGATTTAAAAAGTGTCATTACTGGTGAATACAAATATACGTATGAGGAAGTAGAAAATGCGGTTCTTGAATTTAATGAAAAGTATGATGTGAACATCCTAATTAAGGATGTTTGTAAAGAGTTACAGTTTACATATGGTATTGACATGGAGTTATCTAGGACAGCTAGGGTATAAATATAATTTAGTATTGAAAAAGGGTGATCGGAAAAATCGCTAAAAATGACCAAGCTATTGTTATTACTTCCAGTGATACTCGTGAGGTGTTTTTATTCTCAACCATTGCAGAAAGCAGATTTCATTTAATTTCAGAGAACTTCAGCAATAAGGGATATAATCATTTGGAATTATATGTTGATCAAAAAACAGTTTATTGCACATTTATGATGATATTGGTTGGAGTACAGGCGGAGCAAGCGCAATTAACATAATTAATAGCTATCTAGTGGAAAAAATATACGATTCTATTAATTGGTCCAACCGTAAAGCACCAAAAGTACTTATTTATTTTCCTGAAAAGAATTCTAAAGGCTTTGGTATTGTAACCTATGGTTATTTAGAAGAAGGAAATAAATACGAATCAGGACTTCCACTGGATGAAAATACAACCTATGAACCATTCATAAATATGGCTAAAAGAAGCACATTGTAAAATATACTCTTTAACTAAAATCCAAAAACCATCTTTATATGGTTTTTGGATTTTTAACTTCCTTTACAAACAAGTTGTTTTCTTGTTGGATTTGAGTCAATATTTTGGACACAAAAAAGTTAAATCTAAGCTACTTTTTTAGCTAGATCCTCTATTGCTTGAGGAGTTTTATAACCAATGCTACTATGAATCCTCTTGCGGTTATACCATCCCTCGATGTATTGAAATAGTGCTGAGTTTGCTTGTTCAAATGTGACATATTTTGTACGATATACTTCTTCTTTCTTTAAATTGGCATGAAATGACTCGATACAAGCGTTGTCGTAGGGACACCCTTTCTTACTGAAAGAAGGCCTTTTTTAAAATTTCATTCTCTTCTTTTGGACGAAGCATTTCTTTTTTCATTCGTTTTAGATCTTCTAGTGTCATTTCGTCCTCATCAACTGATGTGATAGGAGAATATGTTTTAATCCATTTATAAACTGTTACTTCTGATACGCCATACTCGCTGCTTAATTCTTTTACAGGTTGTCCCGAACAGTATAATTCAGCCACCATTTTTTAAAACTCTTCATTAAACTTCTTGTTTGTCATACGGACACTTCCTCCTTGAAATCCATTGTAAGGACTTAACTAAGTTGTATCCACATGACTGTACTAACCCCATTAGGACAGGGTTAAAAATATAGTTATTTAATTTTAATTTAAGATACTTCACTACAATAAAAAATATAACAATAAAGTCGTTTGAAAAATCTAAGTTTCATTCAAAAAATAGAGCCCATTTGTGAAGTAAACACATTTAAATTAATTACTCGGAGATAATTTCATTTTAACTTTTTTTATTTCGATTTCTCCTCCTACACCTTTATTTTAATATTTTTTTCCTGCAAAACTTCAAACCCCAATTTTTGATAAAAGCGATAAGCAAGTTGATTATTTTTCGTTACATCTAATACAATTGGCAGGCCTTTCTCTTTTAATTGATTAAAAATTGATGCTCCTATACCTTTTTGTTTATACGAAGGTAGGAGTTCAATATGTCTTACAGGGGTACCGCCACATCACAATCAAGCTAAGAAAAGCAAATACCCCAAAACGAGAAAATTGGCATCTCCAGGTGAAAATGTACAATTTTTTGTTTTGGGGGCGTTATAAAATTCTTAAGTTGATGGGCATGTGGAGTACACCCCTAGGTTAAAATAAATTTCCACTTAGAAACAAGTGATTTTAACAACGTTAGGAGTGTTTCATGCAGCACAATGTCATTTATGTTGTATCGCAAGAAGAAAAATCACATTAGAAAAGAGCCGGAATTCACCCTGTTAAGAGTAAACCAAATCTTTAATATTTAAAGGACGAAAAAAAGAAACATAGAAGTGAAAAACTTCTGTGTTTCTTTTTGATTCATATATTTATTGGAAAATACTTTGAACTTTCAGGCCCAGATACTCCTTCTACCCTATTATAGAAGCTATTTTGAACGTAAGGGATTTGTAAGGAATAGATAAGGAAAAAGAGATTTTCATTGTGTATGATCAAAATATAAAGAAGCATGAAAGGCGGAACAGATATGACTTATATATGAAAAACAAACCAGTTAACAAGAGTGTTTCAAGGAAAAGAAGTAATTTCTGTGGTTAACATACATGTAAAAAAAGAGGGATTTACCGTTTGTTAGGACAGAATGGCGTTTGTAAAAATAATAATTATGAAGATGATTACGAATTCAATGTTGACCCTTTGTCATTAGTGGAGATGATAGCTGTGTGGTTAGTATGAAACAGCAAGCAACCACCTATACAATATGAATAGAGGAGAGGAATGCCTTATGAAAATACGTAGTCAAATTACATTTGCAAGTCTGGCCCTTTTAATAGCTGGAAGTTCCCTGCTATACACATCGCCAACCTCAATTGTAAAAGCAGAACCCACTCAAAATGTATCTAGTTCGTTACAAATAAGCACTCAACAAGATCGTAATTCCGTCAAGCAAGCAATGCGGGATATATTGCAATTTGGAATCCCGGGGATACTTGCTAAAACTTCCGAGGATGGAAAAACGTGGGGTTATGCCGCTGGGGTAGCGAATCTGAGCACCAAGAAACCAATGAAAACAGATTTTCGCTTTCGCATTGGTAGCGTGACGAAGACGTTCACCGCAACAGTTGTGCTTCAATTAGCTGGAGAGAACCGCCTGAATCTAGACGACTCCATCGAAAAATGGTTGCCTGGTGTCGTTCAAGGAAACGGATATGATGGTAACCAGATTACTATCCGGCAGATATTGAACCATACAAGTGGTATCGCTGAATACTTAAGGTCAAAAGACGCTGATATGATGAATACAAAAAAAACATATACCGCTGAAGAAATAGTGAAGATTGGGCTTTCTCTGCCTCCAGACTTTGCCCCAGGAAAGGGCTGGTCTTATTCAGACACAGGATACGTATTACTGGGTATCCTTATTGAGAAAGTAACCGGAAACAGCTATGCGGAAGAGATTGAAAATCGGATTGTTGAACCACTTGAATTGTCGAATACATTCCTACCTGGCAATTCAAGCGTTATCCCAGGCACCAAGCATGCCCGTGGATATTTCCAACCAGACGGAGCAAGTGAGCTAAAAGACGTTACTTATTATAACCCAAGTATAGCTAGCTCGGCTGGAGATATGATTTCTACTGCTGACGACTTAAACAAATTCTTCTCTTACTTACTCAGTGGAAAATTACTGAAAGAACAGCAATTAAAACAAATGCTTACTACAGTTCCTACAGGAAGTGCTGAAATCAGCGGATATGGTCTTGGAATATATGAAACTAAGCTTCCAAACGGTGTCTCGATATGGGGACACACAGGTAGCATTCCAGGGTTTGTTACTCTTGTTGGGGGTACACTTGGAGGCAAGCATACGTTGGCCGTCAATTTGAACAGTATGGGTAAAGCTAACTTTAAAAATATTTTACTTGCTGAATTTAGCAAGTAGGCAAAAAGGAAAACCGGATAAATTTTGTCATAGTTTTTATAAATATACCTTTCTGGTTCAAAAACCTCCAACTTACTCTAAAAAATAAAATTGGGGGTTTTTGGGATTTTGGTGCTATTTCTTTTTTATTATTGAAAATACTTGTATAAGAATGTAGTAATGATCGAAGAAATCTGAGAAATCAAAAGAGATACTGATACTAAAGTGATTGATATATTAGGAGTAAATCCAAGAGAAGTATATCCGATTAAAGTTTCACTTTATACCGGAGGACTTTGTCATTTAGTAAGAAAACGAAAGGCGCTTCGTATTGTCTTTCGTTTTTTCTTGTATTAAGATTAAATTATTGTAAAATTAGTATTTTGCAGACTACCAAAAATAGTATAATAAATATAATCACATTTTAGAAAGAAGGTATTCCCTTGAAGAAGATTCATGTTATTCATGAAAACACAGAGTGGACAAGACATCTAACGAGAAGATTAGAAGAACTCGGTCTTCCTTATGAAGAATGGCATTTGGACAAAGGGAATGTTGATCTTTCGTCTGTTCCGCCGCAGGGCGTATTTTATAACCGTATGAGCGCTTCTTCTCACACAAGAAATCACCGCTTTGCACCAGAGTTTACGGGTGCTGTCCTTGCTTGGTTAGAGAGGCATAATCGAAAAGTGTTCAACGGAAGCAGAGCATTGCAGCTTGAAGTAAGTAAGGTCGCGCAATATATGGCACTGAATGCAAAAGGAATCCGGACACCTAAGACAATTGCAGCTGTTGGTAAGGATCATATTATAGAAGCCGCAACGCAATTTGAAGGACGTCTATTTATTACGAAGCATAACCGTGCTGGAAAAGGACTAGGTGTTCAACTGTTTCAGTCTGATGCTTCTTTACAAGAATACGTAGAAAGTGCAGCATTTGAAGAGCCAGTAGATGGTATTACATTAATTCAAGAATACATTCAATCTCCTGAGCCTTACATTACACGTTGTGAGTTTGTAGGCGGGAAATTTGTATATGCAGTTCAAGTCGATACATCCAAAGGCTTTGAATTGTGCCCAGCTGATGCTTGTCAAATTGGCGATTTGTTCTGTCCTGTTGGAGAGAAAGCCCCGGAAAAACCGAAGTTTCAAATTATTGAGGGCTTTGATGACCCAATTATTCAAAAATATGAGGCTGTTTTGGCTGCAAATGATATCGCAATCGCGGGCATTGAGTTTATTCGAAATGCCGATGGTGAAATTTTCACTTATGACATTAATACAAACACAAACTACAATGCTGACGCCGAAGCAGTTGTTGGGAAATACGGTATGCTAGAGATTGCGAAGTTTCTTGGTAGTGAATTAGAGAAAATATAATAGATAGGGAGAAAGCTGCTGATGAAGCAGCTTTTTTTGGTAAGTTCAATTTGAGCCCAAATGGTGGTTCTGGTGCAAAAAGATGATAAATTAAAAAAAAGCAAGGATTCCTACCTGAATCTTTCCTTATGCCGTTAATCCAAACAGCTGATGGATAAAACTATTCTGATTTTGGACAGACTGATTCCGTAAATCAATTTGTTCTTTTTTGACCATATGCATCGCTTCCATACCACTCAAGATAGACACAGCTGTTTGGTATGACTTAAATCCCAACATAGAGCGTATACGTTTCTTAATAGAGGTCACCTTACATTGGAGTGACCCCAAAAAGTTAGACAGGTTATTTCATTAGGCAAAACTAAAGGGCATGGGCCCGGTATTGTACCGGGCTCATGCCCTTTAGTTTTGCCTTAATTCTTTTATGATTATAGTATTCTATATACTTTACTAGTTCTTGCTTAAAATGGTTTATACTTTCAAATTCTTTTCGATACAGAAATTCTGATTTCATGATGCCAAAGAAATTTTCAATAACCGCGTTATCATAACAGTTCCCTTTACGTGACATACTTTGGGTAATGCTACGTTTATTGAGAGAATGACGGTATTGTTTCATTTGATAGTGCCAGCCTTGATCAGAATGAATAAGGAGTATATCCCCGTCTGTTAAACGTTCAAAGGCTTGGTCTAACATCGTTGAAACAAGTGAATAGGTTGGTCTTGAACCAATTGTATACGTGATAATTTTGCCATTAAATAAATCCAACACCGGTGATACATATAACTTCTCTCCAAATAATTTAAACTCCGTAATATCTGTAACCCATTTTTTATTTGGTTTTTCAGCTTGGAAGTTGCGATTCAAAATATAATGAACTTACATAAATGCTTTTAAAAGTTCTTGAACGAATGGAAGTAATCCACCTACAAATTTTAAAGCTGCCATTGCGATTTTCATATTATTTTCTCCTCTTTCTTGGTGTTTAGATGTGGTACATCTTCATGCTTTTATTTTGGTAAGCGTTTACGAAAATATCATTACATTCCAATATGTAAAATTGCATATTTATATCTATGTTATTGAATAAGTGATCTATGAAGCCAATAAACATGCAGGTTTCCTTTTTTGTGTGTTAGTTTCATCAACAAAGAAGTCAGACCTTTGAAAGACTTTTGTAACATTTATGAAAGAAAAATGAAAGATTTGCTAGATAGGATGAGGTTGATTTACTAGTAGATCATGTGCACAAGTGGTAAAACCATTCGTAAAAATAAGGAGAAATTAAGACATGTTTATGAAAAGAAAACTACCTATACTTACGTTTTTATTATTACTATTTAGTTTGATCGTAACTATTTTTCCTACAAATTCTGCTTATGCAGCTGAGGACGATCGTATACTTGATGTTTATGGGGATCCAATTACCACAAATAAAGATTACATACTAGTAGACAAATATTTGTGGGTGACAGGTATTCCTTTTGAAAAACGAGTAGCACCCGTAGGTCAGAATAGACTTGGAATAACTTATGAGAAGTTTGCGGGTTGGCATTATGTAATTCAATATAAAAACTCGTCTTATTACGGTGCTGCTGAAAAGCATAAGGATACAAAAGGTAATGAGTATTATGGTACACCTATCAATTTTGAAGTGCCGGCTGGAGTAGAGAGTGATGGATATATAAGAAATAATACTCCAATTACAATGTCAATGTGGATTGGGGGACCAAATGCTGATGCAGGAGGAACAAAAAAATATGTAAATGCAGGCAATCGAAGCTGGATTTATTTTAGTGACCAATCAAGAAGCACTTTAACAGTTAAGAAAAAAAATTCGAAGGAAATAGATTTAGTTACAGGTAAAACGGATTATCTTAGAGATAAACTTGGTAGACCTACTGACTGGTATAATGCAGATCCACAGCAATCTAGTTATGGAGTTACAACAACTTTCCAGCTAGAGACTTCAGAGCAACCATTTGCAAATCAAGACAAATTGTGGGGAATATCTGCCCCTGAAGACTACGCTGGCTATGAATTAGTACCTTTACAATAGGGTATCCATTACATTCAGCTTTATATAACTGTACTTATTAGCATTCCATGTCTCTTCCGGTAAGGTAAGAGAACACGCTATGAAGGAAAGTTAAATTATACATCAATTGGAGGAATAATTATGAAAAGAAAAATTTTAGCTATAGCTTCTGTAATTGCTTTAACAGCCCCTATCCAAAGTGTGGCGTTTGCGCATGAAAATGGTCACCAAGATCCACCAATTGCTCTAAAGTGGTCAGCAGAATCTATACATAATGAAGGAGTAAGTTCTCATTTATGGATTGTAAACAGAGCCATTGATATTATGTCCCAAAATACGACTGTTGTGAAGCAAAACGAGACAGCTCTATTAAATGAATGGCGTACGGATCTAGAGAAAGGCATTTACTCTGCGGATTATCAAAACCCATACTATGATAATTCCACATTCGCTTCACACTTCTATGATCCTGATTCAGGAAAAACGTATATTCCATTTGCTAAACAAGCAAAGCAAACAGGAGCAAAATATTTTAAATTAGCTGGTGAAGCTTATCAAAATAAAGATCTTAAAAATGCATTCTTCTATTTAGGATTATCACTTCACTATTTAGGGGATGTCAACCAACCAATGCATGCAGCAAACTTTACTAATATTTCGCATCCATTTGGCTTCCACTCAAAATATGAAAATTTCGTTGATACAGTGAAAGACAATTATAGAGTAACGGATGGAAATGGCTATTGGAATTGGCAAAGTACAAATCCAGAAGAGTGGGTTCATGCATCAGCATCAGCAGCAAAAGCTGATTTTCCATCAATTGTTAATGATAAGACGAAAAATTGGTTCCTAAAAGCAGCTGTATCACAAGACTCTGCTGATAAATGGCGTGCAGAAGTAACACCGATAACAGGAAAACGTTTAATGGAAGCGCAGCGTGTTACAGCTGGATATATCCATTTATGGTTTGATACGTACGTGAATAACAAATAACAAATACATTTACACATGGAAAAAATTAAAGCATCATCTACTTTAACAGGTGCAATTAAAACAGACGATTTAAAATTAATTCGCTTAGATGTGGTAGAAAAAATTGATTAAACAGGCTTACCCCCAAGCTCCTTTAAAATAATAAAACCCCACAGACAGTAAACATTCCTTTTTTCTGTCTGTGGGGTTTGGTTATAGTCTATGTTTTTATTACAAAGTACAAGCAGAAAAAAACTATTATCTTAAAATCCAAGAAGCAGCTCGTAATAATCCAGATGGTGACTTTGATTATACTTTAAAATCCTATGCAGAAGGAAATTATTAAAATGATTATAAAAATTAGGGGTTCAGCCGAGATACGTGTAAAAGTAGGTTATAATCATACGAAAAATTACCAAATAGGTTTATCCCGCTTTTTCTGCATTAGCAGAGACAGCCGCCCACCTAAAAACTATTCTTATTGTTGGAATAGGACTATCCGGGGTCTCACCGCATGCCCATCAAGTTAAGAAAAGCAAATACCCCAAAACGAAAATTTTATTATTTTACAGTTGTTTATGAGAATTCAACTCATTTTTTCTTTTTGGTGAGCAACCCATTTCTAAAGTTGACGGGCATGGTATGGTGAGGGCTATTATATAAATTGGTCAAAAACTGACCTTCCTCAGTTTTGTTAATTCAATACATATTTCTTTATAATGGAAATATATGTTATAATTTCGCTTGGTCTAAGAACATTATAACATTCTAATTAGTATGGAGCGTGCATTATAATGAAAAAGGTTTTATTATCATTTATAACATTAGGAATACTTATAGGATGTGAAAAATCTGATTCGTGTGATGAAGCAAGAGCTATCTACTCTGGAAATTGTAATTCTGCTAATACACTGACAAACGACAAATCTGAATTACAATTAGATTCCAGATAGTTGCTTTAATGCTTAATTTTAAACTAATTATTCATCAGATTATTTTTCTAAATGAGACTAAACTCTAGAAAAAAAGAGTAAAGAGAATCGCAAATGCAATATTTTAAAGGGAAATAGTTCAAGAAAGATATTATTTTGGTAGCCGTCGGGTTCTGTATTTCACAATATATGAAATCTAAATATATTATAATTTTTATGCTATACTTTAAAAGACACCTAATGTTTATACTATACAACGGTATCTAAAACAGCAACTGAAAAATCCCTATCTATAATGAGAGATAGGGACTTTTCTAATGCTCAGTTACAAAATACAAAACATAAATTCAACAGGAAGCGGAGAGAATGGTGCTATGTATCCTAAGTTTTTTGATAAAATGGCCTTTTCAAAAGAACATAAAGATTTATTAATTCAATTATATAATAAAGAAATTACAAGAAATGAGTATAATCGTTTATTAAACAATCTATATGATACAAATTCTACAGTACATAAAAATAAGAAACCAGATAACATGCTGTCTACTTAAAACTTTCAATATTCTCAACAACCTAAAAATAAGAAGTCAAATACAGAACTGATTTCTTATTTTTACTTTAAATGTTATAAATAGTAACAAACCCTATAAATACATTTTAATATGAAATATTACATATTCGTATTCTGTTTTATACCGTTCTAATATAATAGTCAAATACAATACTTTCTTGATGAACTGAACAACTAATGAACATAAAAGGGAAGAGAATTATAAAATTCTCTTCCTTTTAACCAGTTACAATTCTATTTAATTATATCGAATAGGAGCAGAAATATATGATATGAAGAGAAACATGTCGGAATATCAATACAGCTTAAACACATTAAAAAGTTGTGTGTGGATGTTTGGTATCTTGTTAATTATTAATTGGTATAATTTATGTGAAAATCTTATACTTAGACATAACTTTTTGTGGAAAGAGAGTTTATTAGTCATAGTATTTTTTATTATATTTATAAATACTTTACATCAAATTAAAACCACATAGTATACTTATAACATAATGTTCGGATAATACATTTAATTTAATGTAAAAACTGGTTCTGGTGGAAATTGGGGTATCGCCACATCGCCATCAAGCTAAGCAAATACCCTAAAACGAGAAACCTTACATCTCCTGGTGAAAATGTATAAATTTTTTGTTTTGGAAATACCTAATTTCTTAAGTTGATGGGCATGTGTTGCTATTCCTATTTCTGAATAAGATGTAGAACAAAAGAAGAATCCATTTCGGATTCTTTTTTTGTTTTGTTCCAAAAGGTACACCTTTTGGTACGGTATAAACTAAGATAAAAAGAGTGTTCCTAAATGTCAAAATCCGAATTTTATACCGTTCCTAAAATATAGATACCTTTAGGCTCACATTTATTCCTTAAAAAAACACCTGTTTGTAAAGGTGTACCTTTTAGGATGTATCACTAATAATCTAGAAAAAATTCCCTGGTATTTAATTGTAATTCAGGATATTTAGATGTATAATGAGTATAGTATAAATCAATCTATTATCCTCACTAATCAAAAAAGGGTTGTAAAGCAGAAAACAGGAATCCATAACGGGTTCCTGTTTTCTATTTATAAAATAGTACAGCTCTGGATTCGTTTACGCTAATGAATTGAAACTGTATATCGTTTTAAAATTAAATTCGAATTGTTATTGATAGTAATTACATAACAACTATAGAAAACTGCCCATTTCTATGTAAAATCAAATCGTAGTTTTATCTGAACTTTGTGGGATATAAATTTTTGTTACGGGAAATACACACATCGCCATCAACCTAATATTTTAGAGTATCCCCAAAATGAAATTTTTATCTCTTCATAGTTGTCCATGAAAATTCAGTTCATTTTTTTTATTTTGGGGAACAATTAATTTCTTAAGTTGATGAGCATGTATAGTGACCCTCTAGTATCTAAACTAGTGGATTTCAATTCATTAGTTTTTCCATTCTGTAAGCTTAACATCCCATAGCAATGCATCTGTATCAATAAATTTAATACTAAGTTCATTTGCTTTATTCAGCTCTATCTCAAAAGAACTTGTGAATGTAGATATGCTTTCTTCAGAGAATCGAATGGTTTGTACATCTTTTCCATCAATAGAAATAATTATCTTACCGGAATGTTTGCTAGCACCATCAGGGATACCGAGATATCCCGAAAGTTTTGCATACTTACCTTTTAACAAGTATTTAAATTGCTGAGAATTTGTCCCTTTACTACTATACATATTTAATTTAGGTTCAATTTTTTTATGAGCCACTTCAAAGCTAGTGGAATTGTTAACTTTCGGTACATATCCAGTACTTTCTGTCAGTTGATTTAGCGCTATAACGGTTCCATTTTTTAGGGATTGTTGTTCCTTTTCTAATGATTTATTAATTTCACCTACAACTACAAGTACTCCTAATGTCAAGATAAATACTGTTACACCTGTAATAATAAAGTTTTTCAAAGTATTATTAGAGCGAAATCCTATTTTATATGCACAAAATCCTATTGTAGCACCCATTGCATTCACAATTACATCATCAATGTCAAAGCCACCAAGAAAAGTAACCATTTGTAGGACTTCTAGTATAAGAATAGAAATACAGAATGAAGTAATAAATCTAATAAAGCTACAACGATATAACATAGGAATTAATACCCCAAAAGGTATGAATGCTGTTAAATTTCCAAAATTAAAAAACCATAGATTAAAATCTTCCCCATCTACCACATTTGGCAAGCCCAAAGGAATACT
This sequence comes from Bacillus pseudomycoides, assembly GCF_022811845.1. Lineage (NCBI taxonomy): Bacteria > Bacillati > Bacillota > Bacilli > Caryophanales > Bacillaceae > Bacillus > Bacillus pseudomycoides. The sequence continues at coordinate 4,728,468 of NZ_CP064266.1, read as the reverse complement.
ACTTGGAATTAACTGGAATTCATATTCATGGTTAATATATTTTAATCCCAATCTATCGAAACCAAGAAACATAAAGTAGAGGATTAGAACGGAATATAGTCCTAATATTGCGAGGGTAATGTTACGATGTTTTCCTTTGATAATAAAACCTCCTATTACTAATAATTGTTCTTATTGATACTTTTTCGAATTCGTATATTTTAAATATAACAATAAAACCATGTCGATGTAAGTAGTAATAATCGGTTCTGTTGCAAAATTTTTAAAAGTAAGCTAAATTTTTGCAAAATAAAGCGAGGAGAATCACAAATGGGATATCACACGAGGTTTAGAAATGTACGAAAAAGCCAAGGCTTTCTTGAAAAAGCGCTTGGCTGCTTGTTTATCTCTTGATTTACTTAGATAAAAATCAATGGTATTCCCTTCTGAATCAACGTCACGATATAAATGCATCCATTGCCCTTTCACTTTAATATAAGTTTCATCGACTCTCCATGAATCATTTGTTGACTTAAGATGATATAGTACTTTCTCTTCTAATCGAGGTCCATATTGGTGAACCTAGCGCATAATCGTTGTGTAAGCAATTGATAACCCTCTTTCCTCCATCATTTCCACCAGATTATAAAAGCATAAATTATACCGTAGGTACCATCTCACTGTTAATAAGATTAATTCAGGCTGATAATGCTTCCATTTGAACAAGTTTTCCTTTTCTATACTGATCACACACCTTTGTTAGAGTCATACTATCAGTATGTTCAAGTTTAGAAGATTACCTACGAGAGTCTATGTTTTTTGCACCCAAATCGGCCTCTTGCTCGTGCAGCAACTCTACTGGGTTCAGTTCGTTCACGAATTAAGTTACGTTCGAATTCCGCAAAAGAAGCAAATAAATGAAACATAAGTTGACCAGTAGCACTTGAACGATCCATTGTAATATTTTCATGAACACTATAAAAACTAATCCCGCGTTCATTCAATTCATTAACAATCTGAATAAGATGGCGCATGGTACGACCTAAGCGATCCAGTCGCCAAACTACTAAAGAATCACCAGGTCGTACATATTGAAGCGCTTCCTCTAAACCTGGTCTTTTATCTTTAACCCCACTTAATTTATCTTGAAATATCTTATCGCATCCATAAGATTTCAAAGCATCAATTTGTAAGTCTAAATTTTGATCAATTGTAGATACGCGAACATATCCAACTTTCATTTTTTTCTCTCCTTTTTGTTCAATAACTTGATTCATTATATTTATCTGAACATACATAAGTTTACAAGGTTTTTGAACACAAAAGAAGGAGAAATCTTACGATTTCTTGTTCAATATTATCGTGTACAGAAATATACAATTTTCTGTACACAAAAAAAGGACCTAACCTTTTGCATAGCAAAAAATCAGGTCCTTTTTCAAATCTATATAAAGGAAACTACCATTTATTTATGATTCAATCACAATAGGCTAATCCTTTATTCACTTCTTGTATGTCGAAGAAAGAAGGATCAAAATCTAATAAATCCCATTCCTTATAGAGTGAATATTGTGGGTGTGAAGGATCTTTTATTGCTTCTAAAAATTCAAGATATCCTGGAATACCTCCAATATCCTCTAATGGGGCTGCATTTTCTCCGCCTATACATGTTACCTCATCAGAGGATTGATCCAGTATATTTTCAACTTGAATCTGTAGCAACCAATGATCTCCAAAGTCGTATACATATTGAAAAATCTGATCCTTCTTTTTGATCTGTTCAAGTAACATGGTTCTACCAGCAAGTAGCATCCGAGATGGCGTCGTCTTTTCCAATGTAGAAAAGGAAATGCTCGAATCAGGTGGAGCCGATATAGCATATTTTCCTACAGTAAATTCAAACAAATGTTGGTGCTCCCACTGAAATAAGCATTGAATCACATCGTGTAAATCAGCAAAAGTTAATTTTGCAGGTAAAATAACCTTTCTCCAAATGGGGAAAGGGCATTCCACTAATTCCAAATGTAATTGATAACATTTCATTTTTGTTTCCTCCCGTCTGAAATAATGGCATATTTCTCATTTTCACTGAAATCATGAGAAATGGATAGTAAAAATCAACGAAAGGAATCAAAAATCATGATATTTTATAAAGAATGCATTAAAATATGTCCAAATTGTGTCTAAACGTGCAATTTTCTTTTTTTGATAAGGTGCCCCCTAGAAGTTCTCTATCCATATCTATACGTTTCCAAGTTTCTTCATGATTCCCAACTTTTATTTTAGCAACAGCCGCATCTCCATAACTTTTACTTGATAAACGAGCAAGAGCTTCATCACTAACTGAACTACCCATATTTCCATCCCCTTAAAAATAATTTATAGTATTAATTATAAAATAATTTAATGAGGAAAAATATGGGTAAATTAAAAAAGAAAAACATTATAATTTTAATCATTGTAGCAATTATAACTTTAATTATAGGATCTACAATAAAATTACTCATGATAGAAATATAGACAAAGAAAAAGCAGCTAAAGCTGCTATAGAGCACATGAAAAAAGAAGAAAATATAGATTTCGTGGTAACTAATATCAAAATTCATCAGTTAGAACTCAGAGGTTCTATTACAGTTAGCGGATATGATAAAAATAATAAAGAAAAAAAACTTTATGTTGATATAAATAAAATTCAAAATTATACAGTCAATTCTTGGGGAGAAGAATAATCATTTTCCAACAGAAAACTCTCACCTTCAAATACTATCTTAATAGGGCACCTTTATGGTGTCTTTTCTTTATAATAAAATCCCCACACATTGTGCAGGGGTCAAATGTAAACTAACACTTTTTGAAGGAGCAACTTCATAATAGTACATCCATCTACCATCTGCAAAACAGTAAAATCTTATTTTCCCTCTAGTAAAATAAGAACGGTACCCAATGAAATGATGATTATGTGTAAGGAAAAAATAATTTAGGTAGCACGCACATTTTAGGGTGAATTTCATTTGTCTCAAATACCCTCGTTTTTGAGATTTATAACAAAAGAAACATGGCAAATTTTTATTGTATTAAAAATTTCTATTTATTTAGAGTCCAAATGTTCCATAAAATCCCTCATATAATTTAAGTGCCAAATTTCACAAATTGAACATTATATATGTGCTTTGAGTTTGTATAGAAAGTCAAAAGCGAACTTTTCCTTTTCCTTGTATTTTTCAATATTTTCGGGTAAGTAACAATGATGTTTATTAAGTATATTTGTTTCCAGATATTCAATCGTTTCCAGTAAGGATTGTCCTCTAAGTGATCCAGTGATTAAAGATTTAACAATTAAGAATGTCTCTCCACCCTCAAGTAAATGTGCATCGTGGAGAATTTTAGCTTCTAGGCTTTCTGGTTTTCCATCCTTTTGAGAACCGTCTGCTACTTCTAGAATTCGTTTTATTTTTTCTCCACTAAACCCAATACCCTTAAGAAATTCTTCAATACTTATTCTTATCTCTTCTTCATATATTACTCCGTGAAAATATGCGCCATATTTAAGTAAATCCTCATCTACTTTATTTTTATATATTTTAGCCATTTCTAGAGATAAATTTAAAATTCGTTTTATATGTTCAACATTGTGCATTATATCTTTTTGAGCATAGTAAGGTAATATGAAATCTTCAATTAATTGAATTGTATCCAATTTCAACAACTCCTTTATTTTCAATAAATGTACTGGATTTCCTCCGCATTATAGATCAGTTTTCTTTAATTAAACTGTCCTTTAGTTGAATAAACAAAAAGCCTGCAATAGCATACCAATTTTCGTTAAACGTGTTATTCAAAACAATGAATCCCTTTAATGTTATAACATGACTATGATTTTAAACCACTTAATTTTAAATTGAAGATCTTTATTTTAATTTATTAACTATCATTTTAAGATAACTTTTTATATTACTTATAAGCGAAAAACGGTAATTAAAATTGGTGCAAAATAATGTCTAAAGTGACATGGAAAACAGAAACTAAGTTTTCTTAGAGTAAAAGATTCAGATCGTTTTATGTCGAAATTTGCTTAGCGTATATTTCCGTTAAAATGTGGGCGGGACCCCTAATTTAAGTAACTTAGCATAAAAGCTCTGATTTAAGGAGCTTTTTATTTTTTCTCAATAACCAATATAGATAAATATGGTAAAATGGTAATTGGATGGGAGTCCATATACATATTATTAAAATTAAAGTGGTTATCAAGTCGGAGAAAGATACCTTTGGGTGTCTTTTCTTTTTTAAAAGGACCTGCTCATATATAATTTAAAAACATAAGGTAATGTAAACCGTTAAAACACATGAAGATGACCCCATTTTTCCCCTCTTAAGTAAAGGAGGAACTAATATGGGCTTTGGTGGTAGTTGTGGAAGTTGTGGCGGTGGCTTTGCTGGAGGCTTCGCTTTACTCGTTGTCCTCTTTATACTATTAATCATAGTCGGAGCTGCTTGCTTCTGCTAAAAAACTATCGGAAAAGACACTCTTATATGAGTGTCTTTTCTTTATGAAAAAATCCCAACGCATTGTGCAGGGAAAAACATAATTGTTAGTTTATTTTACAATAGCTATGATAGTTTGTAAGATAACCATTACAGCTGATATTCCAGTTAACCAATACAAACGATTGTTTAGTTGAGATATTTTTTCTTTTTGGGGTCCCGTCACATCGCCATCAAGCTAAGGGTGCCAGGAGAGTATATGTAAATGTGCTTTTTTGAAATTTCTACGACTACATTAAAGATGTGCATAACAAATAAACCTATCAAATAGGTGTTTTTAAAAATATTATGCAACCTTGAAACTTTTCGACAACATATAATCATATGCAACACCTAAGATATCAATAACAGTTTTCTTTTCGTACCGGTGAGATTTTCTCCCGTTTTTCTCTAAAAGGTAAAACAAACAATGAATTTTTTGAGTTAGAAGGTTAGCTAAAACTTGTTCAAGAAATTGTACTGCGGAAGCATTAAATCGTTGGTTAAGTCCTTCAGGACTAATAAGAACACCTGTAGATACTTCAAGACAGCTACATAATTGTGTGAGTGATGTACTTGCGACCTGTTGACTAAGCCATACACATAAAGCAACTAACTCCTTTGCTTGATATTTACTCTTTCGTTGAACGAATCCTTTTTCTTTAGCTAGGTGTTCTAAAACATGAGGAGACATATGTCGTTGTAATTCTTCAGCAATCGGTTGAAGTTCATCAAGAATCGAAAGATTCATAAAAAGCGCCATCCTTTCCTATAATTCTACAGAAAGGATAACGTCTTTTTTGTTTTATGGATAGTGCAAAATATTAGATTGATAGTGATGTAGCGGGACCCCATAGTTAAATATAAGTTTCTTCAACTCTATCCAACCATTCGTTTATTAGAGTGTTAAAAATTTGTGGTTGTTCTATTTGTAAATCGTGACCAGCTGTATCCAACACAGCGAATGTTCCTCTTGAATATTTGTTTATGATGTTGAGTGTATCTTTATATCCAACAGAAGAGTCTTGTCTTCCTAAAAGAAATACACTTGGTTTATCAAAATCAGAATGATCTACTTTGAATGAAAATTCAAAGTTATTCTTAATCTTATTTAAAAATTCTTCATTTGCAACTTTACAACCTGCCAGGATTTCATTTTTGTATCGTAACCAATTGTACTCATCAAGTACAACATGGTTAGTGCTAAAATCCTCCATGTCCTCTTTCGATAAACTGCCAATAAATTCATTATCTGTTTTCAAAATTATATGTTTCTCAACTTTTCTATTCTCATTTAGAGGAATAATAACAGGACAGATAAAAGCCGCTCCGAGTATCCTTTCTTTTTGCTTTTCAATAATTCCTCTAGCTAAATAGCCACCATAGGATTCCCCAGCGATTAAGTATTCTTGATTAGGAAGAACAGCTTGAATAAAATCTAAAACAGCATTCAACATTTCATCAGAGCAATTTATTTCGTTATATTTTTTTGTTAATCCCATTCCAGGAAGGTCAATATAAATACGTCGCCATTTATCTCTTTCAGTAAATATAGGTTCCATACAACCACTCATTAATCGATGATCATAAGAATAGCCATGTATCATCACGATTGGTATACCATCCCCTATATCTTCATAATAGATATTAGCTTGACGAACTTTGCAATATGCCATATTCACTCCTGCTTTCTTAATTAAATTAAATTAATTTTATTTTAACATATAGGGGCAATGACACATCGCTATCAAGCTAAAAATTTATAGTACCCTCAGAACGAAATTTTGTACTAACTTGTAACAAAAAAGCTTATTTTTTTGTTTTGGAGGTACTCCAAAATATTAGGTTGATGGGCATGGGGTCCCGTCAACCAAATGACATAAAACCCACGTTAATACATTTTTTGGAAAATAAAAAGCCGATTTTCCCACTTTAAGGAATTTCAGCTTTGGTATTTTACTTCCGGAGTGGTCTTAATGATTCTAAAGTAGTTGATTGTTTGAATTTAAATCTATACTTCCCAAGGAAGTTCATATGTTCCGACCCTAGCGGTTAAATATACCGTATTCCATATACTGATGGCATTAATAATATTTAATGCACTGGCCCTTTGGGGCTGATCTTGCAGCGCACATTCACGTAGCTCTTCACGCTCACCCAAAAAATAGATTTTTGTTTTGTTAGGTTGATAGTGATGGATTTGTCCACCCTAATGTTCTACATAGCAGCGACTTAAGTGTCGGAAAATTAAAATGGATGTATATAATAATATGAAAAATTGCATATATAAATACTTTGAACTTATTTTAGATACTCATTATAATTTATTTAGTGTAAAGCTTTGTACGTAATTATTTTGATATTTTTATAGGAAAATGTTTGAAAATGAAAAAGTAGAGGGAAAATGAATGAAAATTTTAAAAGGAATGCTCGTATCTACAATAGCAATTACTGCTTTTACAGGACTAGGAAAGACTTCTCATATAGTGAGTGCCGCTTCAAACAATTCAGTAGTACAGCAAAAAGCAGCTAATGTAGAAAAACAAGAAGAAAAGCAAATCATTGTAAAGTTTAAAAATAAGATCAATTTACCGTATGAGGATGGGATAGAAAAACGAATAAAACAGGAAAAAAATGATATAGTACTAGAAAAGTTTTTTTCTGAATTCCCAGATTTAACATTAACACGCTTATTTACATCTGTAAGTCCTGAAGAAATTCAAAATCTAGATAAAAATGCGAAAACCGATAATAATAATTCATCTTCTAACTTATTAAATTATTATATGATTCAAGTTTCAAAGAATGTACAAGCAGAAAGATTAGTAGAAAAATTAAAACAATCACCTTTAATAGAGGATGTATATATTAAAGAACTGGAAAATTTAACACCACCTGAAATACAGATACCAAATTTATCTCTTAACCCCAATGATGACCCTAGATTTAAAAATCAAGGATACTTAAAAGAGGCACCATATGGTATTAATGCGCCTTATGCGTGGGGCATAAAGGGAGGCGACGGAAAAGGTATAACATTTGCAGATATGGAGTATGGCTGGCTATTAAATCATGAAGATCTAGAAAAGCAAAATATCGAACTTATATCCGGTAGAAATACAGAGGCTCACGTTGGACACGGGACATCGGTTTTAGGGATTGTTTCTGCGGAAGATAATCAAATCGGCAATATTGGCATTGTACCAAAAGCTACAGTAAAAGTAATATCTCAAATTAGGGATGACGGCAGTAATAACAAAGCGGATGCTATATTAAGTGCTGTAAATCACCTAAATGCCGGTGATGTTTTATTGTTAGAAGCACAATCATCTTATGAAGGATATCGTGATAAATATTTACCGGTCGAAGTGCAACCAGATGTATTTGATGCGATTCGCACTGGAACGGATAAAGGAATCGTAATCATCGAGGCTGGAGCAAATGGTTGGAATGACTTAGATGAATTTAAAAATAAAGATGGAAAAAAAGTCTTAAATCGTAATAGCAAAGATTTTAAAGATTCCGGTGCAATCATGGTCGGAGCTGCTTTATCAACTGTTCCTCACGGACGTTCATGGTTTTCAAATTATGGCAGTCGAATTGATGTATATGGATGGGGTCAAAATGTAGATACAACTTCTGCAGATCCAAATAACAGAGCGAAAAATTTATATACGTCTAGCTTTAGTGGTACATCGAGCGCTTCACCAATTATTGCTGGTGCAGCTGTTTCCATACAAAGCATTGCGAAGGAGCATTTGGGTCACCCCTATAAACCAAGTGAGTTAAGAGACATCTTAAATAACCAAAACACAGGAACACAATCTGGGGAGCCATCTTACGATAGAATTGGTGTTTTACCAGATTTAAAAGCTATATTATTAAAATTAGGATTTCAATCAAATGGAGAAGATTCAGCTTCAAAAAATCCGCGAGAACAAGAGCCAAATAACCAACACATACAGGCAAATCCGTTAAATTTCAATACGACTATTGAAGGGAATCTTAACGACAATGATAACGTAGATATCTATACTTTTACGGTTAATTCACCGCAAAATATAAATATTTCTGTAGTAAATGAAAAACAGAGTGGAATGACATGGACGCTTTATCATGAATCAGATTTAGAAAATATGGTAGCATATGGAAAAAATAAGTCTACTGTCATTACAGGAGAATATAATGCGAAACCAGGGAAATATTATTTGCATGTCTACAAATATGAAAATAAAAATGGGTCGTATCTATTAAATGTAAAATAGATTTTATGCATATGCATACATGAAACAAAAGGAATTTCCCAAATGAATGGCACCCCAATTGTTAGACGTAACTAATAATTGGGGTGCCGTTTTTTAGGACCAAATATCTATCTCCCTTTTTCGCTGCAAATATCACATCATTTTCGGAGATTGATTTGCAACGTTGTAGCGCTATAAAAATCAAGGTTTTCACTTCCAAAAATGTATTAGCGTGGGTTTTATGTCATTTGGTTGGCGAGACCCCCTATAATAACCAGAAAATCCTTTACATTGAAAGCGCTTTCTGTTATGATAATAAATGGGTTGGATGGCACGAGTGGCTATCAGGGTATTTAGCGTAGGTGGGGCTAATACTATGGACAGGATAGAAAGAAATATTATATTGTTTTTTACTATTATGAAACTCTACATACATTATAAAAAAGGAACTGATTCATTATTTTATGAGTTGATTCCTTTTTTTATTTTATTACAGTTAAGTGAGGGTAAGGCAACTTTCTTTTAAAAAAATGTCGAATTTATCAGAATTTTATATTTTTTTGTTGATTTATTTTATTTTTAATGCTAAACTCATAACAACAAGGAAAGAGTAAACGAAAACCCTTAGCAATTAAATTTTCAGAATTTTTAGTCTTATAGGTCGGTTTACTCCATTTGATTGACATGTTTGTGTACTGAATCCTCCACTCTTTCTTTGTTGTACCCTACAAAAGAAAACAACCTGTTTTTACCCAAGTTGTTTTCTTTTGTAAAAATTTAATTATTGTTTTTATAACAGTTGGGATAACTATTGTAAAAGTTATTATGGTTTACAAGGGGGGATTTTCAACAGTTAATAGATTGGACATTTAATGCGGAGTTTACATTACAATGGAGTGAATACAGAAAGGGGGGAAAACCAAGAAATTTGGATGTCAGTTTATTAATTTTAGAAAAGGAAGAATAGAAATATAATGGACATACAATTATAATAAGGGAATGCAGTATAGATTAGTATACAAGCATTCCCTTGTTATTATTATGTTACGCAGTTTTATAATCTTTTGTTTTTATTTTGTATAAAGAATCTAAGAATGCAATGAGAAATACAGTTGTAAAGATACCGGTTTTATAAGAGAAGGAATGATCTCTTATTAAGGATATAGAGAAATCAACAACATTAAAAATAAATAGAATTCCAAAAATCCATATCCAAGTTTTTAATGTTTTAAAATCGTATTGATAATTTATGATTTTTTCCACATATCTATTTCTTCCTTTCGTATTCTTTTATTTTAATGTTAAGTTTTTTGGATTATTCTAAATATAGCATATCGTCACTATTTATGCAGGACTCTATGCAAGATAGATTGAGGAAATAAGAGAATAGCTATGTGAAATTGCTGATAAGAAGGGTTTTTGCGTTTTATTTGTTACCGATAACATGGATTATGTAAAAGAAAAGTACCTTCAGATCTTCTGAAGGTACTTTTTTAGGTTTTTAGATACATTGAATACTGATAAGTGGGGTTATGTTGACCTGGTAAAAACACGTTATATAAAAGGGTTTCCTTACTTTTATCGAGAATATATTTATGTTCTTGATTCGTTAATTAAAAGGGAGCGTTAATGATGAAATTTAATCAATTATTTTTATTTATTATTGGGGCATTTGTATGTAGTTTAGTATTTAATTTTGTTACAGGTAAATCTGAATGGAGTGTTTTTTTCTTATTGATACTAGGGGCAATTTCAGGTTATCAAATTGGTAAAAATGAAATCAAAAAACAGGTAAACAATATAAATTAAACTACCGCTAGCATTTCGGAAAAAAACCACGCTAAGGGCATGCAAGATTTTATACAGTTTTTCGGCTAATCCAGTAACAAACGAGAACCCGAAAACCCACACCATGATAGGAATGTATAAAAAGATGCATAGAGTCATAGAAAGAGAAAATGGCGGATTCCGTGTGAGAGTAGGGATCCGCTTTGTCATTGCTACCGATAATGTTGCGTTATGTTAACCTCACATGTATACGGTATACACTTATAGAACGAAGATAAATAACATACATACGTCTTGTAAATGATAACTATGTAGGAGTGATAAAATGAAATATTTACGAGTTATTATTTGCATGTGTACATTAGGGATTGTTATGTATTCTCAAATATCATTTGCTTCAACAAATGGAGATTTACCATTTTTAATCAATAATGGTAAATGTCCTAATCTACAAGAATTAGGGGATATCAGTTCAGATAAAGGTCTTTATGAATATGTAAATCCAGTTGCTATGGATAGATACATGATTTTTAATTACATTACAAAAGAATTTAAAGGAGAACTACTTGAAGATACACCAGAAGGAAAGGCTGTTTTGGTAAGTATAGAGGAAGCATATAACTTACCAAAACAGGAATCAATCAGAAGAAGATTCCCTTTATTCTTTGAAGATGGAACATTTGAAATACAAGTTGAATGGAATCATGCAGAAAATAAAAAGGGGAAAGATACTATAAAGAATACATAAACGAACATGTTGTGCAACTAACGAAGCAGATTAGTGAAAGAAGGGTTTTAACAGTTAATGGAAGAATACTTCTTATTATAATCAAACGGGTTGATACCAGTATATTTTATAAGGAGTTAAAAACTAATATGGCAAAAACGTCAGGTTGCTTTTCTATTGTTCTAAATGAAGAAGGTAATATATTGTTAGCTAAAAGAAAAGATTATCCATTATGGGACCTTCCTGGAGGAAAATTGGAAAGTGGAGAACCATTAGAGAATTGTGCTATAAGAGAAACGCAAGAGGAAACAGGATATTTAATTTCAATCAAAAAAAAGTTGGAGAATATTATCAACCCTAATTCGATGATGTACAACATATATTCTTAGGGGAACTAAAAAGTGGGTCACCGATTAAGGATGGACTTGAAACAGAAAGAGTTGAATGGTTTAGCCCAAATAAATTGCCATTGAATATGATTCCAAATAGAAGAAAACAAATTAATAATTACTTAAAACATAAAGATATAATTATAAAAGATTCAATAACTGTTTCTTATTTTAGAATCTTTTTATATAAAGGGTTTTTAAAGGTATTAAGAACAGTCCTTTAGATTTTCTTTCACGGATGCAAAAGCTGAACAAAAAACAATTATTAAAGGTTGTTAGATAAAGTAATCAACTAACAGGTGCGATTTCTAATAAAGATATCGTTTTTTGTTTGATGATTGTGAAGTATTGTACTTAAAGTAACGGGGGCGTTCGTATTATAGAGTTCAGCCAGATATTACTGGTTGAACTTTTTTATTTTAGATTTAAGCTATCAGTAGCCAGGGTAGAACGTACGGGTGCGTGGGGCTTGACCCGACAACTAAACTGTTCACCCTCTACTTGTAGAAATATGTTTGAGGCTGGTTGGGACATCGATCTCGTATAACAAGCGAAGCTATAATACTACTAGTTGGAATAGGGGTTACTGGTGAATATTACAGAGGAGGAGAAACATATGAATCCAGTCATAGGTCTGGATGTGGCAAAAGGAGAAAGTGAGGTACAAGCATTTTTAGACAAAGCAAAACCTTATGGAAAAAGCTTTTCAATGAAGCATAATCGTGAAGAATTAGAACAGTTTCTTATTTTTATTAAGGAGATACAATCACTTACAGGTGAATTACCAGTGGTGGTTTTAGAATCAACAGGTCATTATCATACTCCAATCATACAATGTTTAGTAGAGAATGAAATTCCTTATATTTTATTGAATCCCATTATTTCTTACCAAGCAAAGAAATCAAGTTTAAGAAAGGTTAAGACAGACGCATTCGATGCTTATCAATTAGGTATTCTCTACTATAAAGAAGAATTTGAACCTCATAAAATGAGGGGTTTACAGCTTTTAAATCTCCGTAACTTAGCTAGGCAACAGGAAATCATAACAAATATGAAAGTGTATTTGGAGATCTTTTTTCAAAAGTATCTTTAACAGTATTAAAGGAGTTCCCAACATCAGAGAAGATCCTCTGTACAGATGAGCAGGAATTAGCTGATTTTATAAAAGAGCATTGTCCAAGTCGCTCTCTTGAATGGGCGAGGGAACGAGCTATAAAACTGAAGTATGCGGCTTCTCGGAATCCCTTTCAAACAATTCTTTATCAAAGTCATTTAATGAATCTTAGTATGTATATAGATACTCTATTTCATTACCAAGGACACCTTACAGATATAGAGAATCAAATTATAACCTTGGCGAATGAAATAGAAGAATATAAGATTATCCAATCAATTCCTGGAATTGGAGAAAAGATCGCGGCAACGATCATTTCAGAAATAGGGGAAATTGAACGGTTTAATCATCCTAAAAGATTAGTAGCCTTCGCTGGTGTTGATCCGAGTGTATACTCATCTGGCAAGTTTACAGCAACTACAAATCGTATAACGAAACGTGGATCAAGTAAGCTAAGGCATTGTCTATATCTAGCTGTTTTATGTGGGATAAGGAGTTCTAGAAATAAAAAACTCAAAGAATATTACGATAAGAAACGATTAGAAGGTAAGCCTTCAAAAGTTGCGATGATTGCTTGTGTAAATAAACTTCTTCATTGGATATACGCTTTACTAAAAAAGAAAGAAAACTTCCTTGATTTAGCCTAGGAAGTACTATTATCCATAAGATGAAAAACCTTCCAAGAATATATGGTAGGTTTATTTGGTATGGGCAAAAACAGTATAACATAAAAAATGTAATATTTTATTGAAAGATATTGACAACCTATTAGCTGGTTTAGTTGAACAACAATAATATATTGTTGTTGTGGTAGATAAGGTCATATGTTGTACAAAAGGATAGATGTATACAGGTACATATTATCAAGACCTAAATTTAAAAAATCCCAATAAATAAAGGGCAATACATATTAGTCATATATAATATGTATTGCCCTGACCCAATTAAAGATCCCGTTAACTGTAGCTTTGAAATAAAGTCGTACTGTTTATAAAAAAGATGTACCGTTTTAAAGAAAGTTAAACCGTTTTCAAAAAAATTGCACCGCTTTATGCCTTTTCGATTGAAGAATTCTAAATGTATTTTGATCAAACTTATATATAAGTTAATTTATATTAAATAAAACAACCAGGAAAACTCCCGACTCACAGGTGTCGCTTTTAAATAAAGTCACGGTGTTTATAAAAAAGACGCGATGTTTTGAATAAAGTCGCGACGTTTATAAATTAAACAAAGTTGCGATGTTTTGTCCCTTTGGATCTGTTTATCTAAAGGGATGTTTTTATAATGAAAAGAAGATCTGAACTGAAAGTCGGATTAAGGAACTGTTGAGTAGCAATAAAGTCACCCCACTAAAGGACCATATTCTGGAATGTGTGATTGTATAAATGATTAAATTTTGAGATAATTGTTATTAAGGAAAGGGAGCTAAATGGAATAAGATTGCTCACTAAAAGAAGTAATGAAAATATGACTTACAAGGGGTAGAGTTATGAAGCATAAAACATCAGAAAGATTATTTAGAATAGATTGCGGAGATATCTATCTCCAAGAGTTTTCCATTAAAGATGCAGATAGTATATACAGAATTTCAAATCAACCCGAAATATTTAATTTCTTGCCAGACTGGAAATCAACAAAAGAACAAAGGGTAGATTGGGTTACCAATTATGAAATACCAGCAAATAAAGCATTTCTTGATGCCGCTGTAAATACATCAAACATAGATGGTCATTTTTTAAAACTAGGGGTATTTATTAAGGAAACAGATGAATTTATTGGTTGGTGCTGTACAGGCATTAAAGATGAGCTCCCTTCACCGAATAGAGAAATTATGTATGCCATTTCAAGTGAATTTCAAAAGAAAGGATACGCTACTAAAGCGTCTAAAGGATTGATTAACTATTTGTTTACAAATACAAATTTAGATGTCATTAACGCAGTAGCTTTAATTAACAACGTTTCATCAAATAAAGTTATTGAAAAATGCGGATTTACTTATCTGAGTCAACAGACGATAGAAAATGAATTATACAATCACTATATATTGAATAAATCAGAGTGGATGAAAAATCATTAAATGAAAATGTTGTTGTTCTAGAAAAGGGCGCGATTGTTGAACAAGAATTACAAGGGTGATATATATTATACATGACTAATATGTATCACCCTTTATTTTTTATGACTTTTTACGTTTTAGGTATTGATAATATAAAAACGGTACATCTTTTTTATAAACAGTACGACTTTATTTTAAAGCCACAGCAAATGACACAATTAAACCTACTTAATCTACGAATTTAGCATTTCTAAATCACGCATTGTGCAGCCTATAAGAAGCTCCTCGTACTATACTTAAAAACCACACAATATACACTGAATATAAAAATCCAATGCATCAAGCAATTGAAAAATTGAATAAAAGGTTCCAAACATTTTAATACCTATAACAAATTTATGTTAAAAAGGAGGGTAACAATATATGAGTATTGTGATTAATTCTAATGGTTATAGGTTATTAGAATTTCTAAACATAGAAGAATACACTATAAATGACTATTCACCTCTAGGTAGTTCTTTTAGTTCAATGGTTGCTTCCTTCATGTGAATTCGAATGGTGGCACGTATTTTTTCTTCTACGACAGGGACATTCATAGAAATCCAATCCACACACTCATTTTTATTCTGATCTTCAGTTTGAGGTAATAATTTTTTCAACCAATAGTAAAGCCGATGAGCCGGTAGGTTCTGTTTTTGACACCAAGCAACTTTTGATAATCCACTGTTTTTATAGTCTTGAATATAAGCCTCCCATTCTTTATTTAAAAGGTGTTTTTCCATAAAAAAAACTCCACATGTAGTATGTAAGGAGATTATCTCATGGGTTATTTACAAATGGCAGGTGGGGAATATTTGACGCTTACTTTAGTATTGAAAAAGGAAAAAGAAAGCAGGTTCTTTGCTTTCTTTTTTTGTATGAAATATAGGGAGTAGGTATAGGGATGGGTATCATTATAGGGACGCTATTTGCAACTTCAATGAGCATTCCTTTTTGAGCAATTTATTTAACAGATCGATTTGGCCGTAAAACAATTATGATATGGTCCATTAAAGAAATCGCACTGTACATTGTAAGGCAGAAGCTGGAGTGAAATAGCGGTTGCCTGTAAAGTTCATTGTTTTTAGTTGATTCCTTTAATTGGGAGTTTGATTTTGCATAAAACAAAGAAAAAACAGAGTAGGAAACTTTTTCTACTCTGTTTTTATATAGCGTTTTAATTTAAAAAAAGAACTTTTTTCTCATGTTTATTTGCAACTTCAGTTTTGGAAATGTGTATGGAAAGAAAGCCATTTTCTAAACAGGCTATCATTTTTTTATAGATAATGTTAGCAGGTAAAGAAATTGTTCGTTGTAAGGATGAATTTTTATGAAATATATGAATTGTTAGGCCTGTCTCCATCTTGTTTATAAGTACATTTTGTTCTGAAGCATTAGGAATATCAGTTTCTAAAATGTATTCATGCTCCGTTTCACAAAGATCAATGTGGATGTGATTTTGGGAACTGAAGTTGTCATATGAATCAGAGCAAAACTGATCCATCCATTCTTCAAAACCATCAACACGAAAAAGACAATTTTTCTTTTTCTTGCCCATGTAAGACACCCTCCGTAAAGTCTCAATTCATACCATAATATGCATTAAGAAATTAGAGGTGAAAAGTAAACTAGAAAATATGTTGACGGGTTTATTTTGCTATTCGTGGGTAGTGAGGCACCTAGTAGTTAGGTAGGAGATAAACTGCCCGTAAAAGCCCGATTGGTTCAACTAATAATCAGTGGGAGATGAAGAAAACCCCCACTGATTAAAGTTTCACTTTATTGTAAGTGGTTTACGCGAGAAGGACAATGCGTATGCATTGCCCTTTTTTTACATATCATGATGTGCGTGATTTTTTTGTCTTGAATGATTTCGATTTTTTACTTTATGAGACCCACTTAATGGCTCGGGTTGCCCAGAAGGCTGTCCCTTCTTTGTATTTTGACGAATGGATTTGCTGTTGTTTTTTTCCATGTTGTCACCTCCCTCTTGTATTTAGAATGAGAGAACTTTGTAAATTTATACGAGAATGTTTTTGTGAAAAATGGTAAAGATAAGTGAGACTAACTATAACAGAAAGGGGAAAGTATATGCCGTATCATAAAGATAAACAGCAAGCTTTTCAAGCAGCACAACAAGGAGTCGTACAAGCGGAAAATTTATATAACAACATTGTTAAAAATGACCCGAATTATGGACACGATTTAAAGCATTTACGACAAGAAGTTCAAGAGGCATATGAACAAATTCAAAATGCATTAGAAGTAGCATCTGAAACACAACGTCCACAACTTGAGCAGTACGAAAGTAATTTACAAAACATCATGCGAGATGTTGATTCGCTAGGCGATTGAACAGGTTGTCTGATTTCAACAACCTGTTCAATTTTGGAGTTAATATGTTGAAAAGAAAAATTGCTGTAATAATCATTATTTATTTAATTTGTGTAGTACATATATTTCAAGTGGACAAAGTAGAAGCGAAAATGTTGATGAGAAAAGAATTAGAGCCCACGGGTTATGTAACGTGGGAGGTACCAAATAACGAGAAAATAATTGCAATTACGTTTGATGATGGTCCAGATCCTATATACACGCCGCAAGTATTAAAGTTATTACGCCAATATAAAGCTGAGGCAACTTTTTTTATGATAGGTTTTCGAATTCAGCGAAATCCGTATTTAATTAAGCAGGTGCTGAAGGAAGGGCATGAAATTGGAAATCATACGATGGATCATTTATATGCAAGTAGTACATCTGATGCAAAAATAAAAAATGATATTTTAGTGGGAAAAAAGTATTTACAAAGGTGGGTAAAAGAGCCGCTGTTTTTTCGTCCACCAGGTGGATATATTAATGATGCAGTATTTGCAACAGCAAAAGAAGCAGGGTATCAAATCGTATTATGGTCATGGCATCAGGATCCGAAAGATTGGGCGAATCCAGGTGCTGAATCCATTGTGAAACATGTTATAACAAACGCGAAGAGTGGAGATATAGTGTTATTGCATGATGGTGGAAGTGATCGGAGTCAAACTGTAGCTGCATTAGAAAAAATTTTGCCGGTTCTTCAAAAAGAAGGGTATCGATTTGTGAAGGTTTCGGAGCTGTTACGTTATAAGCATTAAAAGAGTCGCTCCTTATAGTCATCAAATTAAGAAAATAATATAAAAGACAAAAAAGACCATCCTTTCACTTTCAATGTATATTGAAAATGAAAGGATGGTTTGGAGTTGACTTTAACTAAATTATCCCTGAGAGAAATGGATTGAATCCACTTCTTAGCTATATTTTTTAAATTTTTTCCAGAGTATTTAAATGAGATTGCTTTACAACATAGTTTTAAGAAAGAAATAGAGAAGTTAAACTGGAAGATTTCATTTTACAGATTGTCGAAGTTAACGGATTGGGAATATGCAAGTACCTTTTTAACGTAATTTTGAGGTTCTTCAAGTGGTGGAATCTTTCCGTATTTTTTACTATATTCGGTCCAGCATTATAGGCAGCAATGGCTAGTTGCCAATCTTTAAATTCAGTATATAATTCTTGTAAATAGCGGGCTGCTCCGTAAATCGCTTCGATTGCATTACAAGGGTTAATTCCCAATAAATTGGCAGTTTCAATTTGAAACTGCATTAATCCTATGCCTCCGGTTTTGGAAACTAGATTTGGATTTCCGTTACTCTCGGCTACTATGATGCTATAGAGGATGTTGCTAGGTAGGTTATGTTCTTTAGCAGCTTGGAAAATAAGTTTAATCCACTGTGTTGCTTGGGGATTTCCAAGAGTACTTTTATTCTCTGATTCAACTAAAAATGGTGTTGCATCTATAATTTCCCTGATCTTTAGTACTTGATCAACAAAGATCTCATCATTTGCTAAACTGTTTAATTTTTTTAGGTCGCTAATTGTGACTCCAAATTTTTGTGAAATGCTCCATAGGGAATCAGATGGGCTGACAATATACAGTTGGTATTTTTCTTCAGTGAAGTTTTCATAATAATAGATTTCACCTTGTTCCTCCGAATTAACGATATCTGGTTGTACTATTCCTTCTTTGCTTAATACGTTAATCATAAATTCAGCCCGGTGTCGGTAGCTATGAATTTTGACAGTCAACTGACCTTGATCTCCAATTTTCTTACAACTTGCGGGATGTTCTAAAAAATATTTTACTAACTGTACAGTTTCCTCTGGAGATGAGGAAACAACCAGGTCATGACCTGGTTGGAATAGGTGTCTTACTCCCGGTGTATTCATCGTTAAGAGGAAACCTCTAGATGCAAGTATCTCATAAGTTCTTTGGGTAACTTGCGATTGAAAGAACCAGACCGGATTTTGTTTTCACTATTTGTAAAGACAGAATAGATACTTCGTGAGAGAAGAGTGTAATAACATTAAACAAATGTAAATAAAGAAGCTGTCTCCAAAAAATCGTTGTTCAATGGTCTTTTGTGACAGCTTCTTCTCACTACTGATTCTTCTTACGTTTTTTATTATTTTGACGCTGAGCTGGTGTTAATGGCTCGTTGGCGAACTCCTCATTATAGCCAGTCCCTTGTCCTTGTGCTGATGCAGCATTCATTCCTGGAATTACATGATTTGCTTTACGTTTACCCATTTATTTTCACCTCTATAATGTTTTCTTTATAAAACAAATAATGAATTGTTCATTGCATGTATGAACAGAAAAGAAAAGCCTCAAAAGAAAGCTTTACTTTATGGTAATAGTATTCATAAGGAGAACGAAGGTTATTCAAATTTCCAGAGATAAAGAAAACTTATGATAAGCTATAAGTTTCTTATTATTTACTTATTTAGAAAGTTGTAATAAGATATTATCGTAAGGTATTGAAAAGTTTGTCTACATTTTATATTCAGACAACTCAGTCACGTTTAACAGGGGGGAAACATAATGGTCAAACATAATCCATTTCAATCTCGTGAAACATTTGAAGTAGATGGAAAAACGTATCATTATTATCAATTGAAAGCGCTTGAAAATGCAGGGGTTGGCAACGTATCGCAATTACCATATTCAATTAAAGTTTTGCTTGAATCTGTACTTCGTCAAGTTGATGGACGTGTCATTACAGAAGAGCATGTTACAAATTTAGCGAAATGGGGAACAAAAGATGTTCAAGATATCGATGTTCCATTTAAACCATCTCGTGTAATTTTACAAGACTTCACAGGTGTTCCAGCTGTCGTTGATTTGGCTTCACTTAGAAAAGCGATGGCAGATATGGGCGGAGATCCTGATA
Organism: Bacillus pseudomycoides; assembly: GCF_022811845.1. Taxonomy (NCBI): domain Bacteria; kingdom Bacillati; phylum Bacillota; class Bacilli; order Caryophanales; family Bacillaceae; genus Bacillus; species Bacillus pseudomycoides. Next base: position 4,708,344 of record NZ_CP064266.1, on the reverse strand, counting down.
AAATTAATCCAGAAATTACTGTAGACCTTGTAATCGATCACTCTGTACAGGTTGATAGAGCGGGTACAGCTGACGCGCTTGAATTCAACATGGACTTAGAGTTTAAACGTAATGAAGAACGTTATAAATTTTTAAGCTGGGCACAAAAATCATTTGATAATTATCGTGCAGTTCCACCAGCAACAGGTATTGTACACCAAGTAAACCTTGAGTATTTAGCGCCAGTTGTTCATGCGGTGAAGAATGCTGAAGGTGAATTAGTTGCATACCCAGATTCATTAGTTGGAACAGACTCTCATACTACAATGATTAATGGTATCGGCGTTCTTGGATGGGGCGTTGGTGGTATTGAAGCGGAAGCAGGAATGCTTGGACAACCTTCATACTTCCCAGTACCAGAAGTTATTGGTGTGAAGTTAACTGGTACACTTCCAAGTGGTACAACAGCAACAGACGTTGCATTAAAAGTAACGCAAGTGTTACGTCAAAAAGGTGTAGTTGGTAAATTTGTTGAGTTCTTCGGTGACGGACTAAAGAGCATGCCTTTAGCTGACCGTGCGACAATTTCAAACATGGCACCAGAATACGGCGCAACTTGTGGATTCTTCCCAATTGACGAGGTTTCATTAGATTACTTACGTTTAACAGGAAGAGATGAAGAACAAATTCGCGTTGTTGAAGAATATTGTAAAGCAAACGGTTTATTCTATACAGCAGACAGCAAAGATCCAATTTATACAGACCTTGTTGAAATTGATTTAAATACAATTGAATCTAACCTTTCAGGACCAAAACGTCCACAAGATTTAATCCCTCTTTCAAATATGAAAGATGAGTTCCATAAAGCAGTTGTGGCACCAGTTGGAACGCAAGGACTTGGATTCAATGAACAAGAATTCGATAAAGAAGTGAAAGTTGTATTAAAAGATCAAGAAGTAACGATGAAAACAGGTGCAATTGCAATCGCTGCGATTACAAGCTGTACAAACACATCTAACCCATATGTATTAATTGGTGCAGGTTTAGTTGCGAAAAAAGCAATTGAAAAAGGCCTTAAAGTACCTGGTTATGTAAAAACATCATTAGCTCCAGGATCTAAAGTTGTTACAGAGTACTTAGATAAATCAGGTTTAACAACATATTTAGATCAATTAGGATTCCAAACAGTTGGTTACGGCTGTACAACTTGTATCGGTAACTCTGGTCCATTAGCACCAGAATTAGAAGAAGCAATTGCAGCAAACGACTTATTAGTAACATCTGTTTTATCTGGTAACCGTAACTTTGAAGGTCGTATTCATCCGCTTGTAAAAGCAAACTACTTAGCATCACCACCACTTGTTGTAGCATACGCGCTTGCAGGTACAGTTGATATCGACTTGAAAAATGATGCAATCGGTAAAGATGAAAAGGGTAATCCGATTTACTTTAACGACATTTGGCCATCAGCAAAAGAAATTGAAGAAGTGGTTCAAAGCGTTGTAACATCTGAATTGTTCAAAAAAGAATATGCACAAGTATTTAACAGCAATGAACGCTGGAATGAAATCCAAACTTCAAATGAAGCGTTATATACTTGGGATAATGACTCAACATACATTCAAAACCCACCGTTCTTTGAAGGATTATCAAAAGAACCAGGTGAAGTAGAAACACTTTCAGGTTTACGTGTAGTTGGTAAATTTGGTGACTCTGTAACAACAGACCATATTTCACCAGCAGGTTCAATTGGTAAACATACACCAGCAGGCCGCTATTTATTAGAAAATGGCGTACAGCCAGTTGACTTTAACTCTTATGGTTCTCGCCGTGGTAATCATGAAGTTATGATGCGTGGTACATTCGCAAATATCCGTATCAAAAACCAAATCGCACCAGGAACAGAAGGTGGATATACAACTTACTGGCCAACTGGTGAAGTAACATCTATCTATGATGCTGCGATGAAATATAAAGAAGATGGCACTGGACTTCTTGTAGTTGCTGGTAAAGATTACGGTATGGGAAGTTCTCGTGACTGGGCTGCGAAAGGTACAAACCTTTTAGGTATTAAAGCAGTAATCGCAGAAAGCTTCGAGCGTATTCACCGTAGTAACCTTGTATTAATGGGTGTATTACCATTACAATTTAAAGAAGGCGAAAGTACTGAAACATTAGGTCTTGTTGGTAACGAATCATTTGAAATTAAAATTGATAAAACAGTTAAACCACGCGATCTTGTAAAAGTAGTTGCAATTGACCCAGAAGGAAACGAAAAACAATTTGAAGTAGTAGCACGTTTCGATAGTGAAGTAGAAATTGACTACTACCGTCACGGTGGTATCTTACAAATGGTGCTTCGTGAGAAAATTGAAGAGTCTAAGGTGTCAAACTAATTAAGTGTAGTAATAGAGAAAAGTAAATATTTTCAATCGAAATGAGGAAGCTGACTGTGGTTAGCTTCCTCATTTTATGTGCAAGGAAAGTGGTGAAACTTTATGGTTTCATCTCTTTCCTTATTCTGCTTAATTCAGTTGATACTCATATGTAGAAGGATTTTCCGTATTAAATTCTTTTACTAATGTAATTTTATTTGTATCTGGGTTATACTTAAAAATTTTAATAGTGTGCCGATCACCACTGTCAGGATTACTTTCTTGTAAAGCAAATGTATTTTCTGCAATTTGTGTCATATTACTAGTTTGATCATTTTGTACACTTATTGGAGTAGTATCATGGTTTGTAGAAACTTCGATGACTTTTTCTTTGTTAAAAAATATAAGGACTAGAATTAAGATTACAAGACAAATACGCATATAGCGTAGTTCTTTACTAATTGGGTGTTCTCCCATAGGGTTCATCCTTTCAATAATTACTACGAACTAGAGGTTGTTGTAATAGAGTAAAAGCTAATATGTCAAACGTAGTGAATAAAATAAACGATATCAAAGCTGTATAAATGCACACGCGGCCGATTTTTCTTCTTTCAGGATCTTTACTAAATAGGGATATAATCCATGTGATAATATTAATAGGATAGAATATGAAACTAAAAATATAGAGAATGACTTTTTAAATGAGTGCATAAGAACCCCTTTTTTAAAAGGAAGGTATTTGCACAAAACAGTACAAGCATCTTCCTTATTGTCACCTTATATGTTTATATTTTTACGTAAACGTATTTGATGAGAGATCTTAGTTACAACTAGCCCTGTTATATAAAGAAAAGTTAGAATGAAAATTGTACTAATGATAGGAGACTTTTGAAATGCATATAATAATCTATCAATATAATAAATTTGATTTAAATCTGTAATTGATTTTGGAGAGAAGACTACATATTTTTTCCAGTTTTCTTCTATAGCAATCATCGTACCTGTAGAATGTGTGACAAGTAATGTGTAAAGAAAAATAGGGAGAAGAATCATGAGTTGTAAACCGATTAATCCTGTTTTATGTTTTCTCCAGTATAACCAGCAAGTTATCATAATTCCTATTAAATAGACAATTGATAATACAAAAATTGTAGTGAAAACTGGATTATACTTAAAGGCATACAATAGTTTGTCAATTTCATAAATTTGATTAGAGTCTTCTGCTGTTTGGGGAGTGAAGACGATATGTTGTTTCCAGTCCTCTGAAATACTTAAGTAGCTAGCAGTCCAGCTTGTAATAAACAATGAGAAAAATAAAATGGGGAGAATGATAACATATTGTAACCAATGTAAAACGGTTTTATTCATAAATAATGACATCCTTTCCGAATTATAACTATTTTAATTATATGATATAAAGAAACGTTTTTCATTGTTATTAAGAATATTCTATTTATTTATCAGGAGAATATTTCCAAGGTTGTCCGTATAAGCTAAAATAAAGTATAAATACTATTGTTATTTTTAAGTGATATATAAAATGAGATAAGCGATAAGGATGATGTATATGCGGCGAAAGCTTACCATTGTAGTAGTGTTGCTTTGTTTAGCGAGCTATGCAGTTTATGAACAGCTCGGAAAGAATGAGAAACAAGTAAGGGAAGAACCAGTGAAAAGCGAAGCGGCGATGAAAGAAGTCATTGCAAAAAATGGGATTGAGGTAGGAAAGATTGCACCGGATTTTGAGTTATCAAAATTAGATGGTACAAAAGTAAAGTTATCGGATTTGAAAGGAAAGAAAGTTATCTTGAATTTCTGGGCAACGTGGTGTGGACCTTGTCAACAGGAAATGCCGGATATGGAGGCTTTCTATAAGAAACATAAAGACGATGTAGAAATTCTTGCTGTAAATTATACGGTTTCTGAAGGTGCTAACGGAGGAGAAAAAGTGAAAAAGTTTGCGGAAGAGAAAGGAATTACTTTTCCTATTTTATTGGATAAAGATATAACTGTTACAACGACATATAAAGTAATCACCATTCCAACTTCTTATTTTGTGGATACAAAAGGTGTAATTCAAGATAAATTTATCGGGCCGATGACACAAAAAGAGATGGAGAAGAGAATTGCGAAAATAAAATAATGCTAAGGAGACAGAGACGGTGAGAGACCATTTCTGTCTTTTCTTTTTCATTAAGCAGCTTGTTCGTGATATGATGAAAGAAATTTTATCGAAAATAATGATGAGGGGCGTATATTGTGGGGAATCTACTATTGACAGGAGACTATGTTGTTATTGATTTTGAAACGACAGGATTTAATCCATATAATGATAGAATTATTCAAGTGGCAGCGGTAAGGTACCGTAATCATGAGTTGGCTGATCAATTTGTTTCTTTTGTAAATCCAGAGAGGTTTATTCCTAGTCGGATTACGAGCTTAACTGGGATTACAAATTATCGGGTTTCGGATGCTCCAACGATTCATGAAGTTTTGCCATTATTTTTAGCGTTTTTAGGTGACGACACAATCATTGCGCATAATGCGTCATTTGATATGCGTTTTTTAAAGAGTAATGCAAATATGCTTAGAGTGCCAGAACCTAATAATATGGTAATTGATACTGTGTTTTTAGCGAAAAAATATATGAAGTATGCGCCGAATTATAAGCTAGAAACTTTAAAAAGAATGCTTGGGATTCGTTTAAGTTCCCATAATGCACTTGATGATTGTATTACATGTGCAGCCGTATATCAAAAGTGTGCTGTTATTCAAGAAGAAGGACAAAAGAAAACGAAAAAAGATAAGATTGAAGAAGATGCAGTGTATACATTAATAAAAGAAATGCTTGTGAAGCATAATCGCGATATAGAATGGATTCGTAATGCGAACGTTGGAAGTTATCTAGATATAAAGGCTTTTTATCCAATTGTAAGGGTGAAGGTAAAAGGACGAAAAAACTATGTCTTAACTGAAAAGACGGAGGAAGAAATATTAGAGACATATCCTAGTTTGAAATGTGAACCGGCTTTAAAAAGTGAAATAGGGACAACTAGAATTATGATTGAAAGCATAGAGGACTTTACAAAGTTAGAAAATTATATTTTAGAGAGTTATGATGCAGTCATGCAAGCGCTGAATGAGTACAAAGAAATGAAAGATAATGCGGATGAAGAAATTAAAAAGTATTTAAGTATAACGAAATGATAAAGTGAAACTTTAATCAGTGGGGGAATTCTTCATCTCCTACTTAAGTTGTTTCATTTTGCTGAATTTTGAGAGGATATTACTTGTTTGTGAATAGCAGGATAAAATGCTTGGAAATCCATTAGTTGTTTAAGAACAGCTAATGGACTTTTTGTTAACAAAAGACTTTTCTTTGACAAAACATAAAATTTTCTTACAAATCTGATTAAAGAGTTTTTCATTTGCTCATACTAACTATAGTAAGAAAGAGAAGGAGAAAGGATGAGCAGCATGAGAAGAAATCGTCGAAGAACGTTTGAAGAACTTGTGAAGGAAAATAAGCGGCAATTACTAAACGATCGTGATGCAATTGAACGGATTGAGGAACGAATCGAGAAGCGTTATGAAATGCAATTTTTTAAGCAGGCTGAATAATTCTTATCACTAGTATGATACTAGTGATAAGGAGGCGATAAGAATGGGAAATCCAAAGAAGAATTCTAAAGATTTTACACCAGATCATATTGGAACACAGTCGAAAAAAGCCGGTGGAAACAAAGGGAAGCAAATGCAAGACCAAACAGGGAAACAACCGATTGTTGATAACGGTTAAAGAAAAGGAGAATGTTTTCATTCTCCTTTTTTTTATGTGCATACATAATCTAATTCGTTTTTGGAAAACTAACATGGTATGTATATTTCAACTAGGAGGGAAATCGTATGACAGAGCAATATAAAGCGAATCCAGATGATCGTAGTGATAATGTAGAAAAATTGCAAGAAATGGTACAAAATACAATTGATAATTTTAATGAAGCGAAAGAAACTGCAGAGGTTTCGAATGAAAAAGATCGCGCTGCAATTGAAGCGAAAAATCAACGTCGTTTAGAAAGTATTGATTCGCTGAAAAGCGAAATAAAAGACGAATCTGGGTATAATGGGTAAAAAAAGGCTGACAGTTGTCAGCCTTTTTTTGTAATCAAGAAATTTTCCACAAGTAAACGCCAATTTTGCGGGAAAGGAAGCCCAATCTTCCAATAGCTAATCCCGCGAATGCCTTGTTCTTTTATTAAGTTAAATTTACTTTGTACAGACCTAGCGTCTTCAAACCATACTTCGTGTTGCACGCCATTTTCATCAAAATAATTAAAGTGTGGTGCTTGTGCTGTGAAATCATAACGAATTGGCACATTATATTTACGTGCAAGTGCAACAGCTGCGACGGAACTAATTGCTTTTGCAGGAGGATTTCCTTCTTTAAAGGGAAGCTTCCAGTCGAAGCCATATAAATTTTGTCCCATCATAATTTTTCGCGGCGGCATTTGAGATTTTGCATATTGAATTACCTGTTTCACGGGACCGATAGGAGATATAGCCATCGGTGGCCCGCCTTGCCATCCCCAGTCATATGTCATAATTACGACAAAATCAACAATTTCTCCCTGTGCTTTGTAATCGTGTGCTTCGAAAAATTTTCCTTTTTGCTTCGAACTTGTTTTTGGGACAAGTGTTGTACTTAATGTATATCCTTCTGGTAGTCTCGTTTTTACATTTCGTAAAAAACGATTGTATGCCTCGCGATCCTCTGGCGCAACATTTTCAAAATCAAAATGAATATCGCGCATATTATACTTTTTAGCGGTTTCTAGAATATTAGTAATAAATTTATTTTGAATAGTAGCGTTTCGTAGAAGAATAGAGGCTAATTCAGCACTGAAATTTCCGTTTTCAATATTTGTAATAACAAGCATCGGGATTGTTTGATCTTGTACTGCAATTTGAGCAATTCTTGCGGTTTCAGTCGGTTCTTTTAATGTTCCATCACGCAGCGCTTCAAAGCTAAAATAGGCTAAATATGTGAGATAAGGATTGATGGCTCGCGTAGCATTCACTAAACTTTCTTTAATTGGAATGGTAGAAGGTTGTAAATAGGCAATAGATTCTATCGTTTGTTTGGAGCCTTTTGGTACATATAATTGTTGCCCAACATGGAGAATGGATTTTAATGATAAGTTATTTACTTTTGCTAAGCTAGCAAGAGGAACGTTATATGTTTGAGAAATTCGATAAAGACTGTCTCCAGGCTGTACGTAATAGTTATTTCCTCTCGTATTTACAATTAGAGCCTGACCGACAACAAGTGTTTCAGCTGGATTAAGTCCGTTGTCTTTTACGATTTCTTCAGGTGTAGTGCCGTATTTGGTTGCTAAGCTATATACGCTATCGCCGCTACGAACGGTTACAATTTGAATCATATACTTGCTCCTTTCAGTGAAAAGATCCATCGTTTCTATTTTATTTTTGATTTTACTGTATTATGATTAAATGTATGCGAGGAAACAGAAGCGAGAAGGAGATTGTGATATGTTTGTAGCAGAACAAGAAATTGAGATCCGCTATGCGGAAACAGATCAAATGGGTGTGGTTTACCATTCGAATTACCTAGTATGGCTGGAATTAGGGCGCACAAAGTTAATACAAGAATTAGGATTTTCATATATTGAAATGGAAAAAGAAGGAGTTATTTCGCCCGTATTAGATTTGCAAATTTCATATCGGAAAGCAATGCGTTATGGAGAGAAAGCAATTGTGAAAACATGGATTGATTCAGTTAGTCCACTTCGTGTTATATACGGATATGAAATTTATAATGGTGATGGAGATCTTTGTATTACGGCTACAACAACAAATATTTGTGCGAAAAAAGATGGTTTCCGTCCTGTATCTTTTAAGAAATTATATCCTGAGTGGTATGCGAAATATGAGGAAATTAAGAAAAAATAAAAAAGTGTGGCCTCAGGCCACGCTTTTTTATTTTTCATAATTAAATTGCGGGAAGTCATCACCGTTGTTAAGTGTAACAGATAAGTCATGCCCATCAAAGAACCATTCATCATCACCTTCAACGAAGAAAGTAATTCCTTCTTCTTGAATTTGAACAGCAGGGTGTGCAGGGTCATCTTTACGGATACCTAAAGAAAGACCTTTTTGCACAGTACTGCAACCACCATATTGTACGAAAAAGCGAAGTGTATCGCCAGATTGTAAGTTTAATTCATCTTTATACCAATTTACTGCTTCTTTTGTTACGGAAAGATTCATGTATAGTTCCTCCAAATTATGTTGCTTTTTCTTTAGTATAAAAAATAACGCAAAAAGACGCTATTAATATGCTTTGCGTTTTCTTTTTGCGTTATGTGGGTCACAACCTTACTTTTGTTTCTTTGTCAAATTTGCTTTTGGTTCAGTTTTATTTATAATTCGTCCAATATTTGCACGGTGTCTATAAATAACCATACCAGCTAATAAACACATCGCAACAATGAAGATTTTATCCCCGTCAATAATTGATGCAATAACAGCTACGATAGCTGTTACCATAGAAGAAAGCGATACGTATCTCGTTGTAAATAGAAGGGTGAAAAAGATAACAGCTAATATTGCAAAAATAACTGGCGCATAGCATAAGAGTACTCCAGCAGAAGTTGCAACTGCTTTTCCGCCGCGGAATTTTGCAAAGATTGGGTATACATGTCCAAGAACTGCAGCTAATCCAAACCAAAGGGGATGGATATCTAAGGCAAAAATTAACGGCAGAGCTGTCGCTAACGTTCCCTTTAAAATGTCAGCAATTGTAACGATAAAACCTGCTTTTTTCCCTAGCGTCCGAAATGTATTCGTTCCTCCTAAATTACCGCTACCATGCTCGCGAATGTCGATTCCGTAACCAATTTTTCCAACAACAAGTGCAAAGGGAATCGAGCCAAGTAAATAGGCAACGATAAATAAAAGATATGTAATAAGCATAAGTTCAGTCTCCTTTATTCAAATGTGTTGATAAAGGGTAAAAAGAGTTTTTCCCGTATATTGTACCATACATTTGTAAAGAGCACATTTCTTTTTTGTAAATGAAAAATTCAAAGTTTCTTAAAAAAACTTTCACAGGAATGTTACATTTCTCACAGATTGATTAAGACTATATGTTGTATCATTTTGTTATTGGATTAACAAGATGTTGTTGGAGGTTTTGAAAATGATGAAACAAAGTGCGCGTGGAGAAGAATTAGTGAAGATGTTTGAAACAATTGTCCACGGGAATGAGCAAGATTTAATGCAAGAAAATGCAAATGTTGATGGACGGTCTCCTATGGGGATGATGGGAACATTCGCATCTGAGAGTGCAAAATATTATGCAATAGAACAGTTACTTTCTGAACAAGTGAAAAAAGCAATCAATCAAAATATATTATACCCACATGATTTAGATTTTTATGCGACAGGTACGACAACATGTTCGCAAATTCCTTTAGCACAAATGCTTGAGAAAGGATTTCATACTGGGCATGGACACATGAGACAACCTCAGGATATTAAGAGTGCATTGGCACTTTCTTCGATTATTTTTCAAGCGAATCAAAATATGCAGCACGGTGGTCAATCATTTGCGTTATTTGATATTGACTTAGCACCATATGTGAAAAAAACATTTGAGAGAAATAAGAAGAGATTAGAGACGTATCCGTTAACAAAAGAACAAGTAGAAGAATTTGCATGGAAAGAAACAGAGAATGATACGTATCAAGCCTGTGAAGCATTTATTCATAATTCCAATAGCATGCATAGTAGAGGTGGTGGGCAAGTTCCGTTTATTTCCATTAACTACGGAACGGATACATCAAAAGAAGGACGCATGTTAATGAGACAATTATTACGAGCGACACAAGCTGGATTAGGAAAAGGGGAGACACCTATTTTCCCAATTCAAATTTTTAAACTGAAAAAAGGCGTTAATTTTGAAGAGAGTGATCCGAACTATGATTTATTTGAATTGGCATTGGAAACGACAGCAGAACGATTATTCCCGAATTTTTCATTTTTAGATGCACCATTTAATGCAGTGCATTATGATGGTCGCCCAGAAAGTGAAGTATGTTATATGGGTTGTCGTACTCGTGTTATGTCTAATATTCATGGGGAAGAAACTGCGATTGGAAGAGGGAATTTATCGTTTACTTCTATTAACTTAGTGAAATTAGCATTAATTAGCGGCTCAAAAGAAGCATTTTTTGAAGCGCTAGATTATTACGTGGATCTTGGTATTCGTCAACTATTAGAAAGGTTTGTTTATCAATGTACGAAAAAAGCAAGAGATTTTCACTTCTTATATTCGCAAGGAGTATGGCGGGGCGGAGAAAAACTGCATCCTGAAGATTCAGTGGCTGAAATTTTAAAACAAGGAACGTTAAGTATTGGTTTTATCGGCCTTGCAGAATGTTTAGTTGCTTTAACAGGAAAACATCATGGAGAAGATAAAGAATCATGGAATCTTGGGAATGAAATTGTGACCTTTATGAGACAGAAGATGGATCAAGCGACTAAAGAACATCAGTTGAATTTCTCTTTAATTGCAACTCCTGCGGAAGGATTGTCAGGCAAGTTTGTTAAAAGAGATCGAGATGAATTTGGAATCATTAGCGGTGTAACAAATCATAATTATTATACAAATTCGTTCCACATACCAGTTTATTATCGGGTTCAAGCAATTGATAAAATACGTTTAGAAGGGCCATTTCACGCACTTTGTAACGGTGGGCATATAACGTATATTGAATTGGACGGAGCGGCAGTTCATAATCAAAAAGCATTGAAGCAAATTGTAAAGGCCATGGCGCAACATGGGGTAGGATATGGATCAATTAATCATCCTGTGGATCGTTGTAAATGCTGTGGGTATCACGGAGTCATTGAAAATGAATGTCCAAGCTGCGGGAATAAAGAAGAACATCAAATAGAAAGAATTCGCCGGATAACGGGATATCTTGTAGGAGATATGTCCAAATGGAATAGTGCAAAACGTAGTGAAGAAGCAGATCGGGTGAAACATAAATGAGAGTGATGAATATTATTCATGATAGTGTAGTAGATGGGGAGGGATTGCGGACAGTCGTATTTTTTGCGGGCTGTCCGCATCGTTGTTTAGGGTGCCATAATCCTAAATCGTGGAATATTTGGAATGGAACTGAAATGACCGCAGAAGAAATTGTAAAAGAGATTGCCGAAAATCCGCTTACTGATGTAACATTTTCGGGTGGAGATCCATTTTTTCAGGCTGCTGAAGTGAAGATGATAGCAAAAGCTGTGAAGGATTTGAAAAAAAATTTATGGATTTACACAGGTTATACATTAGAAGAGATACAGAGTTCTCAAAATAATGATATGATAGAGTTGTTACATTATGGGGATGTTCTGGTCGATGGAAGGTTTGAACTTGAAAAAAGAGACTTGACACTTCCATTTCGCGGAAGCTCCAATCAACGTATAATTCGATTGAAAGAGTAAAAAGGCGGGATAGGTCAGATGAACAAAACGGTATTACTAGTTGAAGACGAAAGAAGATTACGCGAGATTGTTAGTGATTATTTTCGCAATGAAGGCTTTGAAGTGATAGAGGCTGAAGATGGAAAACAAGCATTAGAATTATTTGCTGAACATACAATTGATTTAATAATGTTAGATATCATGCTTCCAGAGATAGATGGTTGGTCTGTCTGTCGTCGCATTCGAAAAGAGTCAGAAGTACCCATTATTATGCTTACAGCACGTTCGGATGAAGATGACACGTTGTTAGGCTTTGAACTTGGGGCTGATGAATATGTAACAAAGCCTTTTAGCCCTAAAGTATTAGTAGCTAGAGCGAAAACTTTATTAAAGCGTGCTGATGGGGCAGTAGGAGTTGCAGAAGAAAATGCACTTTCTATGGCAGGAATCGATGTGAATCGTCTTTCGCGTACGGTATCGGTAAACGGAGAAGAAATTATATTAACGCATAAAGAATTTGAACTTCTTGTTTATTTAATGGAGAATAAAGGGATCGTATTATCACGCCAGCATTTATTAGATCAACTTTGGGGATATGATTATTATGGTGATGATCGTACGGTAGATACGCATATAAAAAAATTGCGTAATAAGTTAGGGGATAAAGCAAAACATATTGGGACTGTTATTCGAGTTGGGTATAAGTTTGAGGAATAGTTTTAGAAATTGAAAAAACGATAGAAAAGCTTTCCTTTTTGGTTGGAAGAGAGGATCCGCCCATGGATAGAAGCGGTCAGTGCCTTTTTTAGCCCCATGCCAAGTGAAAACAGAAAGAGAAAACGAGTGTAGGTCTCTTTTTGTTTTTCGTAGCAGCAACTTATATGTTGAAAATATAGTACATTTATACTCTCTTTTGTAGATGAAAATGTACAAATTATAAATTTTTTGTATACAATGTTGAATAAGAGTATTTTTTTAATTGGATTTCACGATGAGTTCACAAGAAGGACACAACATGTGACTATACTGAAAATACGAATTCAGCAGAGAGGGGATATCAATTGTGGGATATTATGACGGACCAAATATGAATGAAGAGCATAGTGAAACGAGAGAAGTAAAAAAATCAGGTAGTAAAAAAGGGTACTTTTTTACAGGTCTAGTTGGAGCAGTTATCGGAGCTGTTTCCATTAGTTTTGCAGCACCTTATATGCCATGGACAAATGGAAATGGGACGGTTTTAACTTCTAATTCAAAAGTAGAGGGAACTGTGGTTCCTGTTGTCAATAAAGTAAAGGGTGAAACAGATTTACCTGGTATGATTGAAGGAGCAAAAGAAGTAGTTGTAGGTGTTATCAATATGCAACAGAGTATAGACCCATTTGCGATGGAGCAAGCAGGTGAAGAGCAGAAGGCTGGGTCAGGATCGGGTGTAATTTATAAAAAGGTTGGCAATAAAGCTCTTATCGTAACGAATAATCACGTAGTAGAGGGAGCCAATAAGCTTGCAGTGAAATTAAGTAATGGTAAAACAGTAGATGCGAAATTAGTTGGGAAAGACCCTTGGTTAGATTTGGCTGTTGTAGAGATTGACGGATCTAATATTAATAAAGTAGCTACACTTGGTGATTCTAGTAAAATTCGTGCTGGTGAACCGGCAATTGCGATTGGGAATCCATTAGGTTTTGACGGTAGTGTAACAGAAGGAATCATTAGTAGTAAAGAACGCGAAATCCCAGTTGATATTAATGGTGACAAACGCGCAGATTGGCAAGCGCAAGTTATTCAAACAGATGCAGCGATTAACCCTGGGAACAGTGGGGGTGCCTTATTTAATCAAAACGGTGAAGTTATCGGTATTAATTCTAGTAAAATTGCACAACAAGAAGTAGAAGGAATTGGCTTTGCTATTCCAATTAATGTGGCAAAACCAGTACTGGACTCCCTTGAAAAAGATGGAACGGTAAAACGTCCAGCGATGGGAGTAGGAGTCGCATCTCTTGAAGAGATACAACCGTATGCAGTAGGTCAATTAAAGTTGCCAAAAGATGTTACAAGTGGCGTTATTTTAAGTAAGATTTATTCCGTTTCACCAGCTGAAAAAGCAGGACTTCAGCAGTATGACGTTGTTGTAGCGTTAGATGGACAAAAAATTGAAAATGCGCTTCAATTCCGTAAATATTTGTATGAAAAGAAAAAAGTAGGCGACAAAATTGAAGTTACGTTCTATCGAAATGGTGAAAAAATGACAAAAACAGCTACACTAGCAGATAACTCAGCTGCTACGAATTAATAAAGAAAGTCTCTTTCATATTGAAAGAGACTTTCTTTATCGGCTATACTAAAAGAATAGGAGGAATTTACTATGACAATTGAAAACCCAACTCGCACGGAAATTGGTGAAGTATTAAAAAATAGTAAAACAATTGCGGTTGTTGGATTATCTAACAAACCAGAACGTACATCATATATGGTTTCAAAAGCGATGCAGGATGCAGGATATCGTATTATCCCAGTAAACCCGGTTGTAGATGAAGTGCTAGGGGAAAAAGCAGTTTCGTCATTAAAAGATATTAAGGAGCATGTTGATATCGTAAATGTATTCCGCCGTTCTGAATTTTTAATGGACGTTGCAAAAGATTTTGTAGAGGTTGATGCGGATGTTTTTTGGGCACAATTAGGAGTACAAGATGAAGATACATATACATTTTTAAAAGGGAAAGGCTATACTGTCATTATGGATCGCTGTATTAAAGTAGAACATGCGATGACGAGGTAGTTATAGACATTGTAAGCGAAAGGTTAATTCAGCTTTAGTTAACACTTGGGAACTAAGCAGATGAACGAGGTGTTCATCATGAGATTTTTTAAAGGCTGTTTTTGGGGATTGCTACTTGCTATCCCATTTTGGATAATTGTCATTTGGTTAATTGCCAAATGGTGGAGTGTGTAATTTGGAATACATATCCATTTCTCGTTGACAAACGATTATTTTTCTGAAATAGTAGCCTAGAGGAATCCTTGTGAAAAAACAAGGATTTTTCTATTGAAAATGGTATATAAAAGACATAACATAACTTGCCAAAAGTATGGTTAAGGCGTTATTCTATAATAGAAACGTATGTTCTGATATGATTAGGAAAGGGGCAAGGAGTTTGGCAAAGCATCAGTTTCAATATAATGAAGATGCCATTCAAGTGCTTGAAGGTCTTGAAGCCGTTCGAAAACGACCGGGTATGTATATCGGGAGCACGGATAGCCGTGGATTGCATCATTTAGTATACGAAATAGTAGATAACTCCGTTGATGAAGCATTAGCGGGGTTTGGCGATGAAATTTCTGTCGTAATACATAAAGATAATAGTATTAGTGTAATTGATAAAGGGCGCGGAATGCCTACGGGAATGCATAAACTTGGAAAGCCTACACCTGAAGTGATTTTAACTGTACTTCATGCGGGTGGGAAGTTTGGACAAGGAGGCTATAAAACAAGTGGTGGTTTACACGGTGTTGGTGCATCAGTTGTAAATGCTTTATCAGAATGGCTCGTTGTAACGATTAAACGTGATGGAAATATATATGAACAACGTTTTGAAAATGGTGGTGTGCCTGTAACAACACTAGAGAAAATCGGAAAAACGAAACAATCTGGAACGACGATGCATTTTAAACCAGATCCATCTATTTTCAGTACAACAAATTATAATTATGAAACGTTATGTGAGAGATTGCGTGAATCTGCCTTTCTGTTAAAAGGCATGAAAATCACTATAAAAGACGAACGAAATGATTTAGAAGATGTTTTTCATTATGAAACAGGAATTGAAGCATTCGTTGCTTATTTAAACGAAGAAAAGGACTCTATCCATCCAGTTGTATACTTTGCTGGTGAACAAAATGGAATTGAAGCAGAACTTGCATTCCAATTTAACGATGGCTATTCAGAAAACATTCTTTCATTTGTAAACAATGTACGTACGAAAGACGGTGGGACACATGAAGCTGGATTTAAAACAGCAATGACACGTGTTTTTAATGAATATGCCCGTAAAGTCTCAATGTTAAAAGAAAAAGATAAAAATTTAGAAGGTACAGATATTCGCGAAGGATTAGCAGCAATTGTTTCTGTACGTGTACCAGAGGATGTACTACAATTTGAAGGTCAAACAAAAGGGAAGCTTGGAACAAGTGAAGCCCGTTCATCTATAGATGCGATTGTGTCCGAACACTTAGCATACTTTTTAGAAGAAAATCCAGATGTAGCAACACTTCTTGTGAAAAAAGCAATTAAAGCAGCACAAGCACGTGAAGCAGCGCGTAAAGCTAGGGAAGAAGCGCGTACTGGTAAGAAGAAAAAACGTTCAGAAGGGACATTGAGTGGGAAGTTAACACCTGCGCAATCACGTAACCCACAGAAGAACGAACTATATTTAGTGGAGGGTGATTCTGCTGGTGGTTCTGCAAAGCAAGGACGCGATCGCCGTTTCCAGGCAGTTTTACCACTCAGAGGTAAAGTAATTAACACGGAAAAAGCAAAGCTTGCTGATATTTTCAAGAATGAAGAGATTAATACCATTATTTATGCAATCGGCGGTGGTGTTGGAAACGAATTTTCTGTCGAGGATATTAACTATGATAAAGTTGTAATTATGACCGATGCTGATACAGATGGCGCACATATTCAAGTGTTACTACTTACATTCTTCTACCGTTATATGAAGCCGTTAATTGAAGCAGGTAAAGTATTCATTGCTCTTCCACCTTTATATAAAGTAAGTAAAGGAAAAGGGAAAAGTGAAGTAATTGAATATGCATGGTCAGATGAAGAGTTAGATGGTGTGACGAAAAAAGTCGGTAAAGGATATATGTTGCAGCGCTATAAAGGTCTAGGCGAAATGAACGCGGATCAGTTATGGGAAACAACAATGAATCCAGAGACGCGTACGCTAATTCGCGTGAAAATCGATGATGCGGCAAGAGCGGAACGACGTGTTACAACATTGATGGGTGATAAAGTAGAGCCTCGCCGTAAGTGGATCGAGCGAAATGTGCAATTTGGTATGCAAGAAGAAGGAAATATTTTAGAAAATGAAATGATTATGGAGACGGAGGTGGAATAACATGCAAGCAGAGAAGTTTCATGACCTCCCGCTTGAAGACGTGTTAGGTGACCGCTTTGCACGTTATAGTAAATATATTATTCAAGATCGCGCACTTCCAGATGCGCGAGATGGTTTAAAACCGGTACAACGTCGTATTTTATATTCAATGTATGTAGAAGGAAACGTACATGATAAGCCGTTTCGTAAATCGGCTAAAACAGTTGGTAACGTTATTGGTAATTACCATCCACATGGTGATTCTTCTGTATATGAGGCGATGGTGCGTTTAAGTCAAGATTGGAAAGTACGTAACGTATTAGTTGAAATGCATGGAAATAATGGTAGTGTGGATGGTGACCCAGCGGCAGCGATGCGTTATACAGAAGCTCGTTTATCGCCAATTGCCTCTGAATTGCTTCGTGATATCGATAAGGAAACAGTAGAATTCGTATCAAACTTTGATGATACGAGTGAAGAACCAGTTGTCCTGCCAGCAATGTTTCCAAACTTATTAGTAAACGGATCAACAGGAATTTCAGCTGGATATGCAACTGAAATTCCACCGCATCATCTTGGAGAAGTGATTGATGCTACAATGATGCGTATTGATAAACCTAATAGTACGGTAGATGATTTATTAACAGTAATTAAAGGACCTGATTTCCCAACAGGTGGTATTATTCAAGGGCTTGATGGAATTAAAAAAGCGTATGAAACAGGAAAAGGAAAAATCATCATTCGCGGAAAAGCAGAAGTTGAAACCATTCGTGGTGGTAAGCAACAAATTGTTATTACGGAAATTCCATATGAAGTTAACAAAGCAAACCTTGTAAAGAAAATGGATGAACTACGTCTAGATAAAAAGTTAGATGGAATTGCAGAAGTACGTGATGAGACAGATCGAACTGGTCTTCGTATTGTTGTGGAACTAAAAAAGGAAGCAAATGCAGAAGGGATTTTAAATTATTTATATAAAAATACAGATTTGCAGGTGCCATATAACTTTAATATGGTAGCTATTAATAATCGTCGTCCGACACTTATGACGTTACCAAAGATTTTAGATGCGTACATTGGGCATCAAAAAGAAGTTGTTACACGTCGTTCAGAATATGAACTTAGAAAAGCAGAAAATCGCCAGCATATTGTGGCAGGTTTAATGAAAGCATTATCGATTTTAGATCAGGTAATTGAAACCATTCGAGCATCTAAAGATAAGCGTAATGCAAAAGATAATTTAAGTGCAAAATTTGGATTTACAGAAGCACAAGCAGAAGCGATTGTATCCTTGCAATTATATCGTTTAACAAATACAGATATTACAGCATTAGAGAAAGAAGCAAAAGAACTACAAAAGAAAATTGCGGAATTACAAGCGATTTTACAAAGTGAGAAAAAGCTTCTGCAAGTAATAAAAGCAGACTTAAAGAGGGTTAAGAAAACATATAGTGATAATCGCCGTGCGGTTATTGAAGAAGAAATTGAAGAGATTAAAATTGATGTGGAAGTTATGATTCCACAGGAAGATGTCATCGTTACTGTAACGAAAGAAGGTTATGTGAAACGTACCGGTTGGCGCTCGCATAATGCATCGAACGGAAAAGACTTCGGTATGAAAGAGGGCGACATCTTACTTGGACGTTTCGATACAAATACAACAGAAACAGTTCTTTTATTCACGAATAAAGGAAACTATATTTACCTTCCTGTATATGAAATGCCAGATATTCGTTGGAAAGATTTGGGGCAGCACGTTGCAAATATCGTTTCACTTGATCGAGATGAGGAATTAATTTGGGCGACCGTTGTACCGAACTTTGAGGAAGAAAAGCGATTTATCGTATTTGTGACGCGAAATGGTATGATTAAGAAAACAGAATTAAACCAGTATAAAGTACAGCGTTATTCAAGAGCGTTTGTTGCTGTAAACTTGAAAAAAGATGATGAAGTTGTAGACATATTTGTAACAGATGGAACAAGTGATATTGTTCTTGCAACACACGGCGCATATGCACTTGTTTTTGATGAAGAAGAGGTAAGTCCAGTTGGTGTAAGAGCAGCTGGTGTAAAAGCGATTAATTTAAAAGAAGATGACTATGTTGCGTCTGGTAAGCCGTTAAATAGTGAAAAAGATCAATTGATTCTTGTCACGCAGCGAGGCGCGATTAAGCGATTGAAAGCTTCCGAGATTGAGAAATCGACAAGAGCGAAGCGTGGCCTTGTTATTTTTAAAGAGTTAAAACGTAATCCGTACCGTATTGTTGGTATTGAAATTGTTCGGGATGATGAACTTGTTTATATGAAAACAGAAAAACAGATTGTCGAAGAAATAGATCCAAAAATGTTCCGTAATAAAGATCGCTATAGTAATGGTAGTTTAGTACTAGATGTTACGGATACAGGTGAAGTGGTGGAGACGTGGACGAAGAAACGGACAGAGTGAACCGTTAATTTATCCCGCATTAACGCACAGTAACACTCCCACCTCAAAATTCAGCGAAAGCAAAGCAGCTAAGTGGGAGATGAACTGTCCGTAAAAGCCCGATTCGTTCAACTAATAATCAGTGGGGGATGAAGAAAACTCCCACTGATTAAAGTTTCACTTTATATTGAAGATATTTCGTTCTAATCGAGAAAGGCATGATCCATAGGGACATGCCTTTTTATTTTATAGGCAAAAAGGTATGCCTATAAAATAAAACTTGCTATAATAATCATGAAATCGTTCTCATAGATGGAGGAATTATATGAAAAAAATAGGTGTAGGGATTGTAGGATTTGGGTTTTCTAGTACAACATTTCACATCCCTTTATTACAAACGATAGATGAATTTGATATTCGTGTGATAGTATCTTCAAAGGAAGAGGTAGTGAAAGAAGCACTGCCGACTGTAGAAGTGGTTCACACGATTGGAGAATTAGTAAAACGAGATGATATAGACCTTGTTGTTATTACATCACCAAATACAACACATTTTCCATTTGTAAAAGAAGCGATTATACATGGCAAACATGTCGTTGTAGAAAAGCCATTTGTTGTTTCAGTTGAAGAAGGCGAAGAACTGATTAGATTGGCGAAAGAGCATAATGTAGTGGTTAGTGTGTATCATAATCGACGATTTGATAATGACTTCTTAACAATAAAGAAATTAGTTGAGGAAAAACAAATTGGAAGTGTATATACATATGAAGCGCATTTTGATCGCTTCCGTCCTCATGTACGTGATCGCTGGCGTGAAAAGAATTTACCAGGATCAGGGATTTTATACGATTTAGGCTCACATTTAATTGACCAGGCATTACATTTATTTGGACAACCGGATGCGGTTAATGCGGATATCGTAAAGCAAAGACCTGGGGCAGAGACGGATGATTATTTCCATATTGTACTTCACTATGGAATCAAGCGTGTTATTTTACATAGTAGTAGTTATGTGAAACATGCAGGGCCTCATTTTAGTGTTCATGGGGACAAGGGTTCGATTATTAAATATGGTATGGATTCGCAAGAAGAGCAATTAAAAGCTGGTATGAAGCCAGGTAGTGCAGGATATGGAGAAGATAGTGAAAATAATTTTGCGATCTTAGAAACAGAAGAAGAAGTGAAGCCTATTCCAACAGAAGTAGGATGTTATGAAATATACTATAAAGGAGTTCTAGATAGTATAGTAAATGGTACGCACCCCCCTGTAACAGCTGAAGAAGGTTTACAAGTGATTCGATTAATCCAAGCTGCAATTGAAAGTAGTGCAACAGGCAAGGTTATTTCACTATAAATAAAAAAAAGACACGATTTCGTGTCTTTTTTATTATGTACCAATCCTTATTTACGTTGTTTCGTCCGAAAGAAATATATATAATATACGGGTGGGAAATATTGGGTTAATTTTTTGTGCGATTTGTATCTTTGCAGTAGCGATTGTGTTATTCAAGAAGAGAGACTTACCACTATAGATAAAGTGAAACTTTAATCGGTGGGGGTTCTTCATCTCCCACTGATTATTAGCCCTCACCAATTGGGCATTAACGGGCAGTTGATCCCCCCCACCTATCTTCCTTGTTTCCCTTTGAATCTTGAGGTGGGGGGCTTACTGCCCGTTAATGCGGGATAAATAGGAATTAACTATATTTTTTATTTCTAGAAAATTGCAAAAAAAATGAACCTTTTTCCTCACAAATTCGTCTAATAGGTGTAAAGTTTTATTGAAAGATATAAAACGGGAGGACAGACAGTGAAAGTAATACCTGTATATAAAATGATGGTAAAGGAAGAGAGTGATGTTTCTTTAGCTAAAAAAGGTGATCATGAAGCATTCGTCTCTTTAATACATACAAATAAAGCTCAACTTTATCGTATAGCCAAAGCAATGCTATATGATGAAAATGACGTAGAAGATGCGATACAAACAACGATTTTAAAAGCTTATGAAAATATAAAAAAGCTTAAAAAGGAAGAGTTTTTCCGAACATGGTGCATTCGAATCTTGATTAATCAGTGTAATGAAATGATAAGATCACGAAAAAAGATAATTGCAATAGAAGGAAATAATGATTACATGATAGCATTTGATTCCTATGAAGATATAGACCTTCATAATGCAATTCAGTCTTTAAATGAAGAATTAAAAGCTGTAACAGTACTTTACTATTATGAAGATATGAATCAAGAAAATATTGCAGCGTTATTAGAAATACCAAAAGGTACAGTTAAATCAAGGTTGTCACGGGCGAGAGAACAACTGCAGAAGAAATTACAAATGGAATAGGGGGTGTATGTGTTGGATAAGGACGAATTGTTTGATGAAAAGTTGAAAAAGCGAATAGAACGAGGGAAGACTATGTTACCAGAGTATGTGAATCAGAAAATAAATGATACATTACATAATCTCCCGGTTAAAAAGAAATCTTATAAGATTCAAGTTATGGCTGTGAGTGTAGCAATAACGGTATTATCGATCGTTTCTATGTTTGAATTTTCTGTACAAAGCTTTGCACAGAAAGGTGGCGTATTTGAATATGTAACGAAAAAGGCACTTTCAGATTATGAAAATGAGGAAGAAACAAAACTCAACGTGAATTATCCTGAAAAAGAGAAAATTCATCAAAAAATGCTTGATTCAATTGATTATTTTAAAAATGTTACAGGACAATTTGAAGAGTACTCTAGCTCAACTCGCCTTATTACTACTTATAAGTATGCAATTGATACAAAGAATCAAAGAGGAATTTCTTCTAAAGAGAATCTTCAGTCAAAAAAAATGACAGTTTTATATAACAAAGGGAAAAAGCAAGAATTTAATGATACAGATTATACATATAAAGAAATGAGTTGGAAGCCAGAGTCTAAAAGTAAAGAGTTACTAAAATTAACGCCTACTGAAAGAGCGTTTAATAAAACGGGAGAAAAAAAACGGTATGATGATGAATACGTTGGATTCGCTAAATATAGTGTTCAATCAGAGTTTGCAGATTTGTTAATTAGATATAAAGATTGGAGCTTTAAAGAAATAAAGTATCTTGGATTAGATTGTTACAAAATAGAGGGAGTAATAAACATAGAGATGCCTTTAAGTACCTCTGAAGACTTACGAGGGAAATTCGAAATGATTGTAGAAAAAAATTCGGGGATTATGTTGAACTTTCTTAGTTTTCATAATGGAATGATCCAATATTCTATTACTACGGAAAAGATACAAATAAACAAAGGGATTGATGAAAACTTATTTCAAAAAGATGTTTCATCATATGAAAAATTGAAAAACGTATTGGATAAATAATGATTTTGCTAGTTTTTAATTCGGATAGAATAATATATATCGGAGGAAAGAATATGGAGAAAAGTTCGCTTTCACGTGAAAAAAAGAATAAGAAAAAATATAGGAAAAGAACAGTAGTAGGAATATTCTTAGGAATCTTGTTAGCTAGTGGAGTTGGATACGGTGCATACTTATACAATAAAGCTTCAAATGCGGTGCAAAAGGCTGCTCTCAGCCTAGCACGTGGTGAGAAATCTGATTTACGTGAGGAGACTGTAAAGCCAATAACAAATAATGTTTCTCTGTTAATTATGGGCATTGATGAAAATGAGGAGCGTCAAAAAGAATATAATGGTGCATTTCATACAGATGCATTATTACTAGCTACTTTTAATAAAGATGATAAGACAGTCAAGTTAACAAGTATACCGCGTGATACGTATACATATGTTCCAATTGAAAAGAAAAAAGATAAAATAACACATGCATATGGAAAAGGTTTTGTGAAAAATGGGAAGGATGGCGGACCACAAGCTTCTGTTGAAGCCGTAGAAAAATTATTGCATGTACCAGTTGATTATTTTGTGAAATTCAATTTTAATTCCTTTATAAAAATTGTTGATGATTTAGGTGGTATTGAAATAGATGTTCCAATTGAGTTTTCTGAGCAAAATAGTAAAGATGAACTTGATGCTATCCATTTGAAAAAAGGAATGCAAAAATTAACAGGAGAAGAAGCGCTGGCTCTCGTACGAACACGTCATATTGATAGTGATGCTATGAGAGGACAGCGTCAGCAACTTGTCATTGAGGCAATCTTAACAAAATTAAAAAGTGTAGGATCTGTTACGAAAATAGGAAAGATAATTGATGCTGTGGACGGTGATTTAAAGACAAACTTAGCCTTGGATGATATGCTGTCGTTTTATAAATATGGATTAGATGCTTCAATTGAGAAAATTCAATTAGCTGGAGATGATTTATATTTGCCAAATGGGCCAAACGGTGAACGAGTATATTATTATAACCCGAATATAAAGAGTTTAAGTGAACTGAGCAAGACACTACGAAGTCATCTCGGATTAAGTGAACAACAGGTTAAAAAAGAAAGTGAAGAGAGTTAAGGGATATACATATTTTTTAGTGAAGCAGATCATTATAAATATCTGCTTTTTTTATTTTGTTAAGAAAGAAATTTTTAAAATTATACATTATTTATTAACAATAATTCACAAGTGTTTTCTTTAAAATTGGAATAAATAGAAGAAAAATCAAATGCATATAGTAATACAAGAAAATTCTATATCAACGTAATAGAATGTTTATGAATATTACTGCAATAAAATAATTTTACAAAATTTTTAATAATAATACTTTACAAAAAACAAAAAATTAGTAGAATAATAGTTAATAGGAATCTTTTGATAAGAATATAAAGAAAAACAGAATTATCAGAAATTTCTTAATCTAGAAACGTACAGGAAATTAGGGAGGGTACAAAAGTGAAAAAGAAAAAAATGAAAAAACTAACAGCAGTCGTAGCACCAGTTTTAGCAATGAGTATGGCATTAACGGCATGTTCTACAGGTGGAGACAAAAAAACAAGTACGAATTCAAGCGGAAGTGACAGCAAATCAGGTGAGAAATTAGCAGCAAAGCAAGTGCTGAATCGTACAGAAACAAACGAAATTCCAACAATGGATACTTCGAAATCAACAGATACTCTTGGATCACAAATTTTAGGGAATACGATGGAAGGGTTATATCGCCTTGATAAAGATAATAAGCCAATCCCAGCTGCAGCTGAATCAAGTACGAAAAGTGAGGATGGCAAAAAATATACATTTAAACTTCGTAAAGACGCAAAATGGTCAAACGGTGACCCAGTAACAGCGAAAGATTTCGTGTATGCATGGCAACGTTTGTTAGATCCAAAGACAGCAGCTGAATATGCGTTTATTGCATATTACATTAAAAATGCAGAAGCGATTAATCAAGGAAAAGCGGAAGTATCTACACTAGGTGCAAAAGCGGTAGATGATTATACACTTGAAGTTGAGCTAGAAAGAGCAACTCCATATTTCTTAAACTTAACGGCATTTGTATCGTATTATCCACTAAATGAAAAGTTCGTAAAAGAAAAAGGAGATAAATACGGTTTAGAATCCGATACTACAGTTTATAATGGACCGTTTGTTTTAACTGATTGGAAGCATGAGCAAGGATGGAAGCTGAAGAAAAATGATAGTTATTGGGATAAAAAGAGTGTGAAGTTAGACGAAGTTAACTATAGTGTTGTAAAAGATATGGCAACTCGTGTAAATCTATATGATAGTGGTCAAATTGATTTTACGTTATTAAGTGGAGAGTTTGTTGACAAATATAGAAATAAACAAGGTGAGTTTGGAACATATTCAGAGCCAAGTACGTTCTATCTGCGCCTAAATCAGAAACGTGCTAACCAAGATACACCATTAAAGAGCAAAAAATTGCGTGAAGCGATTGCGTTGTCAATTAACAAAAAGGATTTAGCGAATGTAATCTTAAATGATGGTTCTAAACCTGCTGATTACTTAGTACCAAAAGGATTAGCAAATGGACCTGACGGCAAAGATTTCCAAGAAACATTTAAAACTGGCCTGAAAAATGACACTAAAAAAGCAGCGGCAGCTTGGGAAGAAGCGAAGAAAGAGCTTGGTAAAGATCAAGTGACACTTGAGTTCTTGAACTATGATACAAGTAATGCGAAAAAAGTTGGAGAATATGTAAAAGACCAAATTGAGAAAAACTTAAAAGGTGTAACAGTTAATATTAAAATGCAGCCGTTCAAACAAAAGCTGAAATTAGAATCTGAACAAGATTATGATTTCTCATATGCTGGCTGGAACCCAGACTATGCGGATCCAATGACATATTTAGATATGTTCGAATCAACAAATTCTCAAAACCAAATGAGCTACTCAAATCCGAAATATGATGAAATCATCAAAAAAGGAAAAACAGAGTTAATGGCAGATGCGAAGAAACGTTGGGAAGAGCTAGGAAAGGCAGAAAAACTGTTGCTTGAAGAAGATGTAGCGCTTGTACCGTTATTCCAAAGTGCTAAATCGTATGTAATGAAACCAAACGTAAAAGGTGTTGTAAAACATAACATCAGTCCAGAATACAGCTTCAAGTGGGCGTATGTAACCGAGGAAAAATAGTAAGTAATAAAGATAGAAAAGCATTTCTAAAAGTAGTATAGCTACTTTTGGAGGTGCTTTTTTCTATGCAGTGAATCTTACTTAAAATGATTTCAGTTACTAGAAGCGATGCTTGGTAGAAATATCATCTATAAAAAATTTTACTATATTGTCATTATAGTAGAAAATATTTTCGGGATTTTAAAAAAATAACTTTACAAAAGATAAAAAATAGTAGAATATTTAATCAATTAGAATTTTCTGATAAAGTTAATGTATCAGAAATCTATCGAGAGTATCAGCGTACATATAATTTAGGGAGGGTACACAAGTGAAAAAGAAAAGGGTAAAGAAGTTAACAGCGGTTGTAGCGCCGGTTTTAGCAATGAGCATGGCATTATCGGCATGCTCCGGATCAGGTGGGGATAAAAAGACGGGGACAACGTCTAATAGTGGGGAAGATAAGAAATCTGATATTAAATATGCAGCAAAACAAGTATTAAATCGTACAGAAAACCAGGAAATTCCAACAATGGATACTTCGAAATCAACAGATACACTTGGTTCGCAAATTTTAGGGAACACGATGGAAGGGCTATATCGCCTTGATAAAGATAATAAACCAATCCCAGCTGCAGCTGAATCTAGCACGAAAAGTGAGGATGGTAAAAAATATACATTTAAGCTTCGTAAAGATGCAAAATGGTCAAATGGTGATCCAGTAACAGCGAAAGATTTCGTGTTTGCATGGCAGCGCTTACTTGATAAAAACACAGCTTCTGAATATGCGTTTATTGCTTACTATATAAAAAATGCAGAAGCAATTAATAAAGGAGAAGCAGACCTATCTACATTAGGTGCCAAAGCGGTTGATGATTATACCCTTGAAGTGGAATTAGAAAAACCAGTTCCATACTTCTTAAATTTAACAGCATTCCCATCGTATTACCCATTGAATGAAAAGTTTGTGAAAGAAAAAGGAGATAAATTCGGTTTAGAGGCAGATACAGTGTTATATAATGGGCCATTTGTAATGTCTGAATGGAAGCATGAGCAAGGGTGGAAATTGAAGAAAAACGATAAGTACTGGGATAAAGATACTGTGAAATTAGAAGAAATTAACTATAGTGTTGTAAAAGAAGTAGCTACAAAAGTGAACTTATACGATACTGACGCAATTGACTTTACATTATTATCAGGAGAGTTTGTTGATAAATATAAACAGAAGAAAGATGAATATGGTGAGTATGCAGAATCAAGTACTTTCTTCTTGCGTTTGAATGAAAAACGTGGTGGCCAAGATACGCCGCTGAAAAATAAAAAGTTACGTGAAGCAATTGCATTGTCAATTGATAAAAAAGGTTTAGCAAATGTTATCTTAAACAACGGATCTAAAGCAACGGATCAATTAGTACCAAAAGGACTAGCAAATGGTCCAGATGGTAAAGATTTCACAGAAACATTTAAAAATGGTTTAAAGCAAGACACGAAAAAAGCAGCTGCAGCATGGGAAGAAGCGAAAAAAGAACTTGGTAAAGACCAAGTGGCAATTGAATTGTTAAGTTATGATGATGGAACAGCGAAAAAAGTTGCTGATTATGTAAAAGACCAAATTGAGAAAAATTTAAAAGGTGTAACAATCAATACGAAAATCCAGCCGTTTAAACAAAAGTTAAAACTAGAGACAGCGCAAGACTATGAAATCTCTTACGCAGGTTGGAGCCCAGACTATGCAGATCCAATGACATTTATCGATATGTTTGAAACAAAGAGCCCTTATAACCAAATGAGCTACTCAAATCCAAAATATGATGAAATGGTTAAAAAAGCAGGAAATGAATTAATGTCTGATCCGAAGAAACGTTGGGAAGAGTTAGGAAAAGCAGAAAAACTATTGCTTGAAGAAGATGTAGCGATGGTGCCACTATATCAAACAGGTAGATCTTATGTAATGAAACCAAATGTAAAAGGAATTGTAAAACATAATATCAGCCCAGAGTACAGCTTCAAGTGGGCGTATGTAGAGGAAAAAGGCGGAAAATAACATGAAATTAGAAAAGCATCTTCCGAAGTAGTTGATCTACTTTTGGAGATGCTTTTTCATAGAAAAAACATTAGGAATTTAGAATTCTTAAATGTATATTATTTATCCTACTGATTAAAGTTTCTCTTTATAAAGAGAAAGGTAAGTATATAGAATTTGAAAAATAGAGGAGAATAAGCAGGTTTTGGTGCTCATATAGTAGAGGGGGAGAATCTTGTAATTGTACTATTAAAAAGAAAATCATTATTATAGAAAAAATTTTCAGAATTTTTAAAAATAAACTTTACAAACTCGAAAAAAATAGTAGAATATTAATTAATAAGAATCTTCTGATAACTAGATGGATATCAGGATATCTCTCAAGGGTAACACCGTACATATAATTTAGGGAGGGTACACAAATGAAAAAGTTGAAGAAACTAACAGCGGTTGTAGCACCAGTTTTAGCAGTAAGTATGGCATTATCGGCATGCTCGGGATCAGGTGGGGATAAGAAGACAAATACAACGTCTAATAGTGGGGAAGATAAGAAATCTGATATTAAATATGCAGCAAAACAAGTACTAAATCGTACAGAAACAAACGAAATTCCAACGATGGATACTTCTAAAAATACAGATACTCTTGGGTCGCAAATTTTAGGGAATACAATGGAAGGATTATATCGCCTTGATAAAGATAATAAGCCAATCCCAGCTGCAGCTGAATCAAGCACGAAAAGTGAGGATGGCAAAAAATATACATTCAAACTTCGGAAAGATGCAAAATGGTCAAACGGTGATCCAGTAACAGCGAAAGACTTCGTGTATGCATGGCAAAGGTTAGTAGATCCAAAGACAGCTGCAGAGTATGCGTTTATTGCATATTACATTAAAAATGCAGAAGCGATTAATCAAGGAAAAGCGGAAGTATCTACACTAGGTGCAAAAGCGGTAGATGATTATACACTTGAAGTTGAGCTAGAAAGGGCAACTCCATATTTCTTAAACTTAACGGCATTTGTATCGTATTATCCACTAAATGAAAAGTTCGTAAAAGAAAAAGGAGATAAATACGGTTTAGAATCCGATACTACAGTTTATAATGGACCGTTTGTTTTAACTGATTGGAAGCATGAGCAAGGATGGAAGCTGAAGAAAAATGATAGTTATTGGGATAAAAAGACTGTGAAGTTAGAAGAAATTAACTACAGTGTTGTAAAAGATGCAGCTACTCGTGTGAATCTATATGACAGTGGCCAAATTGACTTTTCTTTATTAAGTGGGGAGTTTGTAGATAAATATAGAAACAACAAAGAGGAGTTTGGAACATATTCAGAACCAGGCACATTCTTCTTACGTTTAAATCAAAAGCGCGGTAGTCAAGATACACCATTAAAGAGTAAAAAATTGCGTGAAGCAATTGCATTGTCAATTAATAAAAAGGATTTGGCAAATGTTATTTTAAATGATGGTTCTAAACCTGCAGATTACTTAGTAGCGAACGGATTAGCAAAAAGTCCTGATGGGAAAGACTTCCAAGAGGAGTTTAAAAACGGCTTAAAGCATGATACGAAAAAAGCAGCTGCAGCATGGGAAGAAGCGAAAAAAGAACTTGGTAAAGATCAAGTGACACTAGAGTTCTTAAACTATGATACAAGTAATGCGAAAAAAGTTGGAGAATATGTAAAAGACCAAATCGAGAAAAATTTAAAAGGTGTAACAGTAAATATTAAAATGCAACCGTTTAAACAAAAGTTAAAATTAGAATCTGATCAAGATTACGATTTCTCATATGCTGGATGGAGCCCAGATTACGCGGATCCAATGACATTCCTAGATATGTTCGAATCAACAAACTCCCAAAACCAAATGAGCTATTCGAATCCAAAATATGATGAAATCATCAAACAAGGTAAGACAGAGTTAATGGCAGATGCGAAGAAACGTTGGGGAGAGTTAGGAAAGGCAGAAAAACTATTGCTTGAAGAGGATGTAGCACTTGTACCGTTATTCCAAAGTGCTAGATCGTATGTAATGAAACCAAACGTAAAAGGTATTGTAAAACATAACATCAGTCCAGAATACAGCTTCAAGTGGGCTTATGTAACAGAAGAAAATAGTAAGTAATGAAGATAAAAGCATTTCTAAGGAGAAGTAAATCCACCTTAGAAATGCTTTTTTATTTTGCACCGTTTTTTATTTGTATGAATATAGCTAATATAGAAAAAATGAAGGAGAATCCTATGAAACGGAATGTATACATTGATTTTTTAGCTTATTACGGAATTGGGAGTGCGCACCCCGGTGGTTTTACTTTAACGAAACAGTTATTGGCACAGTTTCCGCTACACCGAGAAGCAAATGTACTTGAAATAGGATGTGGAACAGGACGGACTGCAGCTTATATGAAAAAACAATATGGTTATAACGTCACAGCGGTTGAAAATAATGAAGTTATGATTCAAAAGGCGAAAAATAGATGGTTACAAGAGCAATTATCCATTGAACTGATTAAAGGAAATGCGGAACAGTTGCCGTTTTTGAATGACCAATTTGACCTTGTGTTAGGAGAATCTGTACTTGCTTTTACAAATAAAGAGCAGACGATTCCAGAGTGTTATCGTGTCTTGCAAAAAAACGGAAAACTTGTTGTCATTGAAATGATAATTGAGAGGCATTTGCCAAAAGAAGAAGAAGATAAAATAATGCAATTATATGGACTAAAGGAGTTACAAACAGAAATGGAGTGGATTAATATATTTCAAATAGCAAATTTTAAAAGGATAACGATTGTAGGTGGCGGAACGATTGCCGAGACGGTTGCAGGCCAAATTGAGCAGCCGGAATGGAATTTGTCACATGTTATCCCGAACGAATTGTATGATGCATGGGTGCAACATGAGCAGGTATTGCATATGTACCGACATGTATTGGGACATCGAGTCTTCATTTGCGAAAAATAAAACAGTTAAAAGATCTGCTTAATTTCTTTTTGAAAAGGAGTTGACCAAATAATACAGTCAGCTCCTTTATATAGCTAGATGAAAAATAACCCAGCTAAAGCAATACCAAAAATAAACCCGAAAGCTAATTCAATCGCACCGCCGCCGCAAAAACCTCGATCAAAACCTCGATCAAAACCAAATCCGCATTGATCACATTGGCGTAGTCCACCACAACAATCACAGCCGCCACCTGCGTATGCGTCATAGTAACCAAAGCCTGTATTAAAAGATGATTCATGAATAGGATCAATCCAAACAGAATCGTTTGTTACATCAACAATCTTACCGATATGAACATAACCATCTACATCTTCAATACGTACAACTTTACCAAAATAACGATGACAAGTATTATAACATTTTTGACAATGCATGTTCTTTTGCCTCCTTCCATATACAGTAATACGATATGTCATCGGGACAAGTACGGCTTGTACGATTGACCTAAGTTTCATAATTGTTATGAGAAAGGGAAAAGATAGGGGAAGGGTGTATGTGAAAAAGGAGTGAGACATGTGGAACCTAAAGATCAATTTCAAATATATGAAGTTCCTTGGAATGAATTTACGAATGCCCTTCGTAGTGAAATGGAAAAGCAAGTAGGAGCAGATATTGTCGATAGGATTGTTTGTGATTTAGCAGATGGATTTGAAGTGTATACATATATACAAGGAGATTTGGATTTTGAATATAGAGAAGCACTTGAACGCCAGTTCGGGAGTGATGGGAAAATCCCTAACCTGTTAACGGTTATGTTATTAGCAAGTGTTTATCATACAAGCGAAGAGAATATTCGCTTACATGCGGATCGTAAAGATAATCCAATTGTTGAAGTATATGTGAAAGAATAAAAACACGCTTTTATAGGCGTGTTTTTTAATTATATGATAATATGTAAGAAAATTCTTAATTCAAGGAGAGGCTACTTTTGTAGGTAGATCTTTCTTTTTGTTAAAGAGTTATTACTTTCAGAAAGAAAAATCCAACTTTTGTATGAGAATTTTCTATATAAAATGTACGAAGGGTCCGTTTTGAAAGTTTCCTTTTTAAAATAGACTTATGTATATGAAGAATAAAGCGTATAAGATGTACAATCAAGTGGAAGTTACAAGAGGGAGATTACCAAAATGGAGTTTTTATTTCAGTAATATTGTTTACATAATAAAATTATAGAAACTTGTTTATCCGAAAATACAAGTCATATATCTTGTTTCTTTTCATAAATTTAAACATAGGAATTTGTCTACAAAGGTGGCGAAGCCTCATCATGAAGATTCGAATTTGTGCCACATTCATCTTGTTTCTATTAGTATGTTTGAATCCTTTTTCAACTTTTGCAAAAGGAGAGGAGGCAAAAGAAAGGGTCGTTTCACTTGTATATGATGATTCTGGCAGCATGAGAAATAACGATCGCTGGAAATATGCCAATTATGCTTTGCAAAGTTTAGTTGCATTATTAGATGAAAAAGATAGATTTTCATATGTTCCAATGAGTCGTCCTACTGAGGCATTACATGTCATGCTAACAAATGAAAAAAGGCAAACAGAAATCGATCAAATTGGAGCGTGGAAGAACTATTTAAATACACCGTTTCGTGCTGTAGAAACAGCGATGCAATCTATTAAAAAGGAAGCAGACATAAATGGAAAACGTGAATTTTGGCTTATTGTATTAACTGACGGGGCATTTAATGAACTAGAAAAAGAAAAGACTGATGGTAAAGAACAAATCACGCAGAAGCTAGAACAATTTAAAAAAGAAATGGAAGCGAAAAAAATATCATTGCATCCAGTTTTAATAACAATGGAAGAAAATTTAGGACAGCAGGAGCAACAACAGATGAATACATTCAAAGAAATTTGGAAGAAAGAAATAAATGGCATCATCATGCCAACGAGCGGGGAAGATGGGGTCATTGAGAGTGTAAATCAGGCCGCGGCTTTGGTGGCGAATCGAGATCCATTTTCTTCTGTTGAATCTGTTGTGAAAACGAATGTATCTGGAAATAAATTAGAGATTACTACACCATTTCCATTAAAAAGAATGACACTGGTGCAACAATCTTCTAATGCATCGCAATATCAAATCGAACAACTTTCTAAACCATTAGCAGTACAATCGTCCTTTTCGATTCATGCACCAGGAGAATCGAAATTATATGGTGGTATTACACATATCGGTGTTACGAACGGTGAAGTGATGAAACCAGGAACATATACGCTAGAAATTGATAGAGATATTGTGAAAGAAGGGCTGAAAGTACTTGTTGAACCAGCACTTGATTATACCGTTTCTACTTATGACAAAGAGGATAAAGCGAAAAAAAACGTGGAGAAAATGTATGAGGGAACGAAAGCAGTAATCGAAGCGAAACCGACAGATTTACCAATCCAAACTTCTTATTTCCAAGCAGAAGTAGAGCTAGATGGAAAGTTGTATCCAATGAAATGGGATGATAAGAGAAAACGATTCTATTATGAAACACAAATTGGAAAACAGCCAGTACGTGGGAAAGTTCATATGAATATAAAAGGATTTTACAGGCAAACGAAAGAATTCCGAATTGATCCGATGCCAAAGGCGAGATTATCTTTGCAGGTCATAACGAAAGATTATGAAGAAAAGGTGACGAATTTAGAAAAGAGTAAACCATTTGTGTTGCAGCCATTATTGAATGGTGAACCGATGACAGAAGTGGAAGTAAAGAAGCTATTGCAATCTACTGGTGTCACATCCCATCAATCGATCAACTACGAACTGCGGCAACATGACAATCAAATTTATGTGTACCCTCGTCCTTACTACTCCGATACATTCAATTTTACAGATACAGGCACCATAGAAGCTACCATCACTCTAAATGATTCAAGGTTACAAGAAGTGAAAAAAACGATTTCGTTTTATATTCAGAATGCATCATTTTGGGAACGTTATGCGCTAATTTTTCAATTTGTAATTCCGGTTGCATTCATACTTTTGCTTGTTGCGATTCTTATTTTAGGCTGGATCGTCCGGCCAAGGTTTCATCGTAAAGCGATGTTGTACTACGAATGGGATCAAGAAGTAGCGAAGGATTGGCTCTATCAATCTGAACCAGAATTACTAAAAAACAAGTGGTGGAAACATTATTTTGGTATTCCATTTCGCGCAGAACGAAAGACAATACAATCGGTAACTTTTATAGCGCAAAAAGGTTCAAAATCTATATTTGTAGCAAAGGAATCGCAAGTAATCGGTATGGTTATTGACGGTATGTTTATCACAGAGGATGAGGCTGGAAATGAGCATAAGACGTTATATCCGAATGAGGTTTTATTGATTGACCGGGGGTATGGAAAGGAAATTTATCGATACGAATGTGAATAATAGAGGAAGTTCAAAAAGTCCGGTAAAGATAGCAGTCGCATGTCGTCGTTACGTCGCCAGTCCGGTACTCATGTAGTGTCAGCTACACTCCGTATCCTCCTGGCTACCGTGCCTCGACCTGCTCGGCTCTCTTTATCCTCCTTTTTGAACACATATTTTTAGAGGAAGTTCAAAAAGTCCGGTAAAGATAGCAGTCGCATGTCGTCGTTACGTCGCCAGTCCGGTACTCATGTAGTGTCAGCTACACTCCGTATCCTCCTGGCTACCGTGCCTCGACCTGCTCGGCTCTCTTTATCCTCCTTTTTGAACACATATTTTTAGAGGAAGTTCAAAAAGTCCGGTAAAGATAGCAGTCGCATGTCGTCGTTACGTCGCCAGTCCGGTACTCATGTAGTGTCAGCTACACTCCGTGTCCTCCTGGCTATCGTACCTCGACCTGCTCGGCTCTCTTTATCCTCCTTTTTGAATGTATATTTTAATAGGAATCTCACAAATAGGAAGGTGATTCACATGACATTACAAGTTCCTACAATTTTAATTGGTCTTGGTGGAATTGGTAGTACCGTTACTCATCAAATATATGAGAAGTTACCAGAGGAACGACGTAAAAAGGTAGCGATGCATGTGTTTGATACAGATGTGAATACATTAAGTAAATTTGAGCATATTCGTAAGTTTAAGACACAAACTAGTTCTAGTAAAACACCTCGAGAATATATTGCGGGGGATCCGATGATTCCGGAATGGTTTCCAATGGACCCTACTATTTTGGATAAGCCGTTAACAGAAGGAGCTGGTCAGCTTCGTGTGATTTCACGCTTAGCTTTACGAGCAGCGATGCAAGAAGATAAATTGACTGCTTTTTGGCAAGAAATTGAAAAGATTTTTCCGGTTACAAGTGATCAAACAGAGTATGGTGTTCGCGTTATTATTGTTACATCATTAGCTGGTGGTACTGGTTCAGGTATGTTCTTACAAATTGCGTTGTATTTACGCGAAATGCTTCGGAAGAAATTACAACATCATAACATCTTAATACGTGGTGCATTTTTAATGCCAGATGCACTTGTTAAAACGCGTACGGTTAGTGCGAAAGAATTTGAAACTGTGCAGGCGAATGGTTATGCATCATTAAAAGAACTACATGCGATTACACTTGGCTCGACAGGTGAATTATCAAAGCGGGGCGGTGTAACAATTGAATTAGAGTATCGTCCGGATCAAGTGGATGAAGATGGAAGAACGAATCATACAATTAAAGAGCATCATTTACCATATAATTATTGTTTTTTATATGATTATGAGAATTTACATGGTCATCATTTACACAATCTATCAGATTACATGGAACAAATGACAAACACGATTTATTTACAGTTATTTAGTCCAATGTCCACAAGTCATTTCGCACAAGAAGATAATCAAATTCAGCAATTGGCGGAATCGAACGGGAAAGCACGTTATTGTGGTGCTGGAACTGCAAAGCTCATTTATCCATATGAGCATGTGCTAAAATATTGTGCTTTGAAATGGGCTGTACAAGGACTAGATGAATCGTGGTTACATTTAGATCAATTGTTTCAAGAGAAAAAACAGCGGTATGAACAAGATGTTCGCCGTGGTATGCAGCGTGAGAAACCAGAGCGAGGCAAGAGCTATTTAGAAGATTTAGAGCATCTTGCCACTCGTCCGGAGCAAGCACATATTTTCTATCGACAAATGTATAATGAAACACGTGAAGGAGCAGAAGGCGGGAAGGTTGGCGTTGCGAAATCAAAGCTGTTTTTAGAAGCAGTTGAAAGTTATGTACAACGTACTGTGCAAAAAGATGAAGAGTTAAATAGGTTGCAGCATGAGTGTAAAATATATGCCACAAAGCTGAAAATAATGGAGCAAATGAAGGGGGAAGTGGCAAGGGTTGACCACGCCGTTCGGTTGTATGCCTATGCGATACCAAGCCGCGTGCATGAGCACGTGACGACACTTTTATACGACATGATCGAATCAGACCGCTATACACCAAGTGGTTCAGAGGGACAGTCGTACCAACTAAATACATGGTTTTTAAAGAAAACAGAAGCTGTTCATCCAGTGGCTGCTCGTTTTATGTTGTATGAGATTCGTAAGCAATTAGTAGAGAAGATGAATCGATTACATGAGAATAATGAACAGAAACGTAATTTAATTCAAAACTACGATAAGAAATTTAATGTAAGTAATATCGATGGTACAGTAACCGCAGTACGACGCGTGGAATTGGCGCAGCAACAAGGTTGGTTTGGAAAACTGTTCTATAATCAGCAGCGTACATTCCGAAAAGAATTTGAAGATATCGTCACGCAATATGTGCATAAGTTGAATGAATATCGTAAAGAAATGTTACTTGAACTTGTTTATCAATCACTATATCAAGCTGTAAACAAAATGATCCAACATTGGGAAAGATTCTTTGATAACTTACAGGAAACACGCGAAAACTTACTATTTGAAATTCAAAAGCGGAGTAAAGAATTTGAAGGGAAAACAAATCCGACAAATGTATATGTGTTAGCAGATGAAAAATTACAAGAAAAAATATGGCAAGATATGCAGCAACATTTAAATTTAGGGGTACTTCCAAAGGATATATCAGCGGAGATTTATATGAGTTTGTACGGGGAATATTGCCGTGATGCACAATCGGAAGAAAGTCAATCGAAGAAGGTAGAAGATTTTTATCGAGAGCATATTTTAACATATTGCTATGCTGAACTTCAGGTGCGATATCGTGACAAACTAGAACTCAATATTATTGAGGCTTTACGCAAAGAAGCTGACTTTAAAAAACGTGATCGTAATGAATACGTGAAAGAAAAAATTGAAGATCTTTTCCATTTAGCAAGTCCATTTATTCCGAAAGTAGCTCATCATCGAGAGTTACAATATTGGGGTGTACATCCATCGCTAAAACAAGAATTGCAGGAGGAACTATTGCAAGAAATGTTTCAAGAGAAGGATACGGTGAATGAAGCATTTTCGCCATTTGAGGTGATTTGTTACCGAGCGCATTATGGATTATCGTTGCAAGATTTTCCTAAGCTTTCTTCTGGGCATATTGCAAATGGTTTTATGCATGATAAAGGTGATTATTTTCAATCTTATTATCGCCGTGTGAATAAATTAAATATTAAAAAATCGAATTTAACACCGCATTTAGATAAATATTGGCATTTACCAGCCTTTATGCCGGACTTAAATGCGACGCAAACGAAGTTAGATTATGATAAATGTAATCGTGCACTCCTTTATGCATATATGTACCGTTGGATTAGTCTTGTTGCTGTCGATGGGCAGTTTGTCTATCAATATAACGGCGTAGGGCGTAGCTTTTTAATTCAGTCCATGGGGAAAAATATTTCAAGTGAAAGTTATAAATTGCACCGTGCGCTGCTTCATAATCCATTTATTTATGAAAATATTTTGTCCCGTTTTGAAGAAGAACAGGAAAAAGCAATGCTTCAAGGCGGGCATTTGTACACACAATCCTTTGTATTAGGTGCCCAAGATATAAGGTGGCTTAGAAAAGAACATGTCCATAATATTTTAGATGTTATTTTAATGTATGATCGGGAAGCAAAGTATGATCCGACGCTAGAGGAAACATCAGATGAATTATTACGGCTACTTCTTGATGAAATTTTAGTTTATTTCCAAGATTATTATGGAACTGGTGCTGAAATGGTGGCAAAAAAAGAAGCGGAGCTGTTTGTAAAACAATTATGGGATCGTTCGTATGCGAAAGGTTATGTGGATCCAAATAGTGCGCCTTATAAAAAATGGCAACATATATTACATGTTCAAGATGAGGAACAAGACACAAAAACGAATGTATAGGATGAAGATAGGGAACCCTTAAGTATAGAAATACTATTTTTGAAAAGAGGGGTTCAAGTGCCATTTTTAGGAAGCGTGTATCAAATATTTGGATTATATCCAGAGATTTACCATGCAATGATTTCTATGGAAATGCAGGAAGAAGAATTGCATAATGAGCATGTGGAAAAGAACAATACAGAAATAGAAATGGAAGATTAAGAAAAACCATGCAGATTTTTATCTGCATGGTTTTTAATGATTCGTTTTCGGAGTACTAGTAATGAATTTCATTCGGAATACATAAATGAAGTAACCAATACACCCTCCAATAAATGCAGGACAGATCCAGCCTAAACCTGCATCGTATAAAGGAAGAATTTTAGAAAAAGCTCCATTGATTGCTTGAATAGGTATATTTGCTGCGTTTAGTCCATCAAACAAACTAACGACAAAAGTTAGGAGTAAGCTCCATTGATATACCTCTGTTCTACCTTTAAATATAGGGTGCAAAAATGTTAAAACGATTAGCATAATTGCTAGTGGATATATCGCTGTAAGTACTGGAACAGAAACCGCAATTAATTCTGTCAAACCAAGATTTGCAATCAATGCGCTAAAAACAGAAAGCATAACAGCAAATGTTTTATAAGATATTTTCGGGAATACTTTATGGAAGTATGAAGAGCATGATGTTACAAGTCCAACGCTTGTTGTTAAACATGCAACAGTAATCATTAAGCCTAACAATAAATTTCCTAAAGAACTAAAATAATAATTAGCTACTTTAGCTAATACTTCTCCTCCATTTGTTAAGTGCCCTAGTTTAGATACGCTAGCGGCTCCCATATAAGAAAGGGAAGTATAGACAATTGTTAATACAATTGCTGCAATACCAGCAGCCTTTGCACAAACGCTCACTATTTCTTTTTTATCATAAGTACCCTTCTCTTTTATAGCATTGATAATAATAATACCGAATACAAAAGATGCAAGTGTATCCATTGTTAAGTAGCCTTCTTGGAAACCTTTAAAAAAAGAATTGTTCACAAATTCTTTTGTAGGTGCATGAATAGGGCCGATTGGTTGGACAAACGCTGCAACTACTAAAATCCCGATGAATGTAAGTTTGATAGGTGTTAAAAGTTTCCCAACAACATCTACAATTTTCGTTGGATTAAATGAGAACCAACATGTAATACTAAAGAAAATGATTGTGAAAATAAGTAATGCAACCGTTTCTGTTCCGTTAGATAAAAATGGTTTTACACCTATTTCAAAAGAAACACTTCCAGCTCTAGGGAGTGCAAATAACGGACCAATTGCTAAATAAAGAATAAATGTGTACACAGCACTGAACCAAGGATGAACACGATTCGCTAATGTTTGTAAATCATCACTATCAGAAATGCCAAATGCTAGAACGCCTAGCAAAGGAAGACCTACTCCTGTAATTAAAAATCCAGTAGTAGCAATCCACACATTATGCCCAGCTGCTTGTCCTAACATAGCTGGGAAAATTAAATTTCCAGCACCAAAAAACAGTGCAAATAACATAAGGCCGATTACAAGGACACGAGAAAAGGGTACTTTATTTGCCAACTTAAAACCTCCATTGAAATAATTCTTTAAAATACTATAATGCCACATAGAAAATTCTGAATTTTAAAATTGTTATATTCACAACGTTTTTTATTATACTAATACGAAATTTATATAGCAACCAAAAAATTTTTTTTTGAATTAATAATAAAAAGTAAATTTATGATATGAAATTTATATCATGCAAATAATAGAGTTAAGATACAATCAAGTGACTATGGTCTTTATTTCACAAAAATAATTTCAATTATGAAATAGTTGAGTACATATGTATCTTGTAGGGGATAGTGAATGGAATATTAATATTAGAAAAATAAATCAAGGAATATACCTGGTAATGATTAGGGTTTATGATTTTAGATTGTGAAATAATACTTTTTGTTACATAATTATCCATTGGAAAATGATTGATCTTATTATTGACAATTGAATTAATTATATGATAAATTCAATCCTGTTTCTTAGTGATGCCTCATTTGAAAGAATATCGTATAGATAATTTCAAATGTATATTTTTAAAAATTCTGTATTTTTAAAAATACAAAGTTTAGAAATAAGTAAAAATTATAGTTATTGAAAAATAATAATTATAAAAACTTTAAAAAGGAAAAGAAGAAGTTGTACTTAGTAAGGGATTATATTGAAAACGAGGTTTCTACTAATGAGTCTACTAATTAAAAAGGAAATGAATGAAGAAAAGAAAAGGGTATTGAACCAAACGTTAGGAGCATTTGACTTAACTCTTTTAGGAATCGGGGCAATTATTGGAACTGGTATTTTTGTATTAACAGGTATTGTGGCAGCGAAACATGCTGGCCCGGCAATTGTTCTATCTTTTGTATTGGCTGCAATTGTTTGTGCCTGTGTGGCATTTTGTTATGCTGAATTTGCTTCTGCTGTTCCAGTATCCGGTAGTGTATATTCTTATACATATATTACATTAGGAGAAATTTTTGCTTTTATAGTTGGTTGGTGTGTCATGTTAGAGTATTTATTAGCGACCTCTGCGGTAGCAGCTGGGTGGTCCGCTTATTTTCAATCATTACTTCTAGGATTTCATATTAAAATTCCTACTCTTTTTGCCTCGGCACCGGGCATGGGAAAAGGTGGAATCATTGATTTACCTGCAGTTTTTATTATTTTAGTTGTTACATTTTTATTAAGTCGTGGCGCAAAAGAAAGTGCGCGTATTAACAATATAATGGTTATTATTAAACTTGCTGTTATTTTAGGATTTA
Organism: Bacillus pseudomycoides; assembly: GCF_022811845.1. Lineage (NCBI taxonomy): Bacteria > Bacillati > Bacillota > Bacilli > Caryophanales > Bacillaceae > Bacillus > Bacillus pseudomycoides. The sequence goes on along the minus strand of NZ_CP064266.1, from coordinate 4,667,357 downwards.
TTATTGTAGGTGGACAATATGTGAAACCAGAGAATTGGCAACCATTTCTTCCGTTTGGATTTCACGGTGTTATTGGAGGAGCGGCTACTGTGTTTTTTGCCTTTTTAGGTTTTGATGCAGTTGCTACAGCAGCTGAAGAAGTGAAACGCCCACAACGCAATGTTCCAATTGGTCTTCTTGTATCGTTATGTATTTGTACAATTCTTTATATTGGTGTTTCATTTATTTTAACAGGAATGGTACCATTTACTGAATTGAATGTAGCTGATCCAGTTGCATATGCATTGCGTGTTGTAGGAGAGGATAAAATTGCAGGTTTGTTATCAGTAGGAGCCATTGCTGGTTTAACTACAGTTCTTTTGGTAGCCATGTTTGCTTTTGTACGGGTATCTTACTCAATGAGTCGTGATGGATTACTTCCAAAGAAGCTTTCAAGTGTGCATAAACGTTTTCAAACACCATTCCTTAATACGTGGATTACAGGAATTCTCGCAGCGCTTTTAGCGGGGCTGGTAGATTTGAATTTATTGGCGAATTTAGTGAATGTGGGAACGATAACAGCTTTTATATTTGTATGTATTGCGGTAATTGTACTGCGTAAAACAAACCCAAATATTGAAAGACCATTTCGTGCACCATTGGTTCCTTTATTACCGATAATGTCAATAATAAGTTGTATGTATTTAGCTTTAAATCTTTCTAAAGTAACTTTAATCAGTTTTATGGTTTGGGTTATGATAGGTATTTTGGTTTATTTTGTGTATGCTAAAAAGCATAGTAATGTAAGAAAAAGAAATGGCGCATAAAGTGTGTGGGGTGTTAGCCCCCATCAATTTAGCTTTACTGCCTGCGAATAGCGGATAAATAATTGAAATAACAGCTGTAGGCTGAAAAGATAGCTTGTTTACAAGTAATTCTTTACTGTCTACAGCGATTTTTATTTGTATATAAATAAAAACCCCATTATTGTAGAAAGAATTAAATTTAAAAAAAGAAAGTGATGTGAGAATTAATAATGTTCGTAAAATGTATGTATATATTGTGTATTAGTGTCATTGCTTTTTCGATGATGGGACTTGATAAACGTAAAGCAGTGAAAAAACAATGGCGTACCCCTGAGAGTACATTGTTTTTAGTGTCTGCAGCAGGAGGAGCAATCGGAACGTGGATTGGAATGTATGTTTTTCACCATAAAACTCATAAAAATAAATTTAAAATTGGTATACCGCTTCTTGTTGCTATAACTTCATATGTTTTATGGGTAATTTAGGTTTACTTGGTTAGTTAGAGTTCGTGCAACAAATTAGGTTTCTATGAGGATTCTAAAAGGAATTTAGCTGTTTTCTGTTAGGTTCTGAAGTATGTAATATTAAAAATAAGTAATTTTTTTGAAAAAGGAATTTCATTGTCGAAAAAGATAGGGAGAGAATATTTGTAAAGGTTTAAAGATACACCTTATAATGAAGGGAAAAAGAGAAGAGGAGAAAAGGGAAGATGGAGAGTCAAAAAGCACTGCAAAAGCAAGGGGTTTTATACGCAGCTGGTGCTTATATGATGTGGGGAGTTCTTCCGATTTACTGGAAATGGGTGGGGGAAGTTCCTGCAGAAGAGATATTAGCACATCGTATTGTTTGGGCATTTGTTTTTATGTTACTAATTTTGGGAGTATCTAGACGATTGGGGCAATTTCAGAGTGAACTTGTGAGTCTTTTTAAACGACCTAAATTATTAATTTCATTAATGATCGCTTCCGTTTTAATTAGTGGGAATTGGTTTGTGTACATATGGGCTGTGAATCAGAATCATATCATTGAAGCGAGTCTTGGTTATTATATTAATCCTCTTGTAAGTATTTTACTTGGTACAGTTGTTTTGAAAGAAAAACTTAACTTTTGGCAATATGTTGCAGTTGGTTTAGCAGGAATAGGTGTTATTATTTTAGCGTTTCGATACGGTTCAATTCCATGGATTGCTCTTTCACTGGCATTTACATTTGGGTTATATGGGTTAACCAAGAAATTGCTGAATTATGATGCAATGATAGGACTTACGATGGAAACAATGATTGTGACGCCTCTTGCATTCATTTATTTAGTTATGATTGGTGAGCATGGTTTTGGTTCGTTTGGCTCTATTTCGTTTACTTCAACGCTAATTTTAATGGGAGCAGGGATTGTTACTGCATTACCACTTTTTTATTTTGCAAAAGGAGCACAACTTATTCCGCTATATATGATTGGATTTTTACAATATATTTCTCCGACTATTAATCTTATTTTAGGTGTTTTTGTGTTCCATGAGCATTTTACATCGGCTCATATGACAGCATTTTTCTTTATTTGGGTTGCATTATTGATATTTTCGGTGGCAAAAACAAAGTTTTTGCTTCGGAAGCAACCAAAGTTTCTTAAAAATAAATCAGCAAAAGTATCATAAAGCGTAGTATTTTCTACGCTTTTTTCTTTATACTTATAAGTATAGAATTTTCATTACTGCAAGTAGGGAGCTGGAAATATGGAAACAATTTTACATAATGATCCGCTTATGGCAGCTATAATTTCATGGTTTTTGGCGCAATTAACGAAAGTTATTTTTAAGTTAGTAAAGACAAAAGAGTTTGATTTTGCACAGTTTTTTGCTTCTGGTGGAATGCCAAGCTCTCATTCTTCAACAGTTACAGCGTTAGCAACAGGTGTTGGGATGGTGGAAGGAATCACGAGTGCAGTTTTTGCTATAGCAGTCATTTTTGCTATTATTGTCATGTACGATGCTTCAGGGGTAAGGCTCGCGGTAAGTAAACAGGCGAAGATTTTAAATGATTTTTTTCATGGCAGACAAACCGAATATAAAAAGCTGAATGAGCTTGTTGGACACACGCCTTATCAAGTGGTTGTCGGAGCTATTTTAGGAATTGTTGTTGGAATTGGATATTGTTTATGAGCAGAATGTGTATTTACATGTTCTGCTTTTATTTGTTTTATACATAATTGCGTGCGTATTGGAATATCGTATACGGATTTAGAAAGGGTAGGTGAAAAGGGTGTTATTATATGAAAAAGTGCATGAAGAAGTTGAGAGGAAAATTTCTGCACTACAAGCGATGCAACAACAAGATGGAACGTGGCGCTTTTGTTTTGAAGGTTCACCATTAACAGATTGTCATATGATTTTTTTACTTAAATTATTAGGCCAAGATCAAGAGATAGAGCCATTTGTTGCAAGACTAGCAACTCTTCAAACAGATGAAGGAACTTGGAAACTCTACGAAGATGAGCATGTTGGTAATTTATCGACCACCATTCAAGCATATGCGGCCTTACTTGCTTCTAAAATGTATACGAAAGAAGATATAAATATGAGGCGTGCGGAAGCGTTTATTCGGAAACAGGGTGGTGTTACAAAGGCTCACTTTATGACGAAGTTTTTATTAGCGCTCCATGGAGGATATAAATACCCTTCCTTATTTCACTTTCCAACACCTATGTTATTTTTACCTGAAGATTCCCCGCTTAGTATATTTGAGTTAAGTAGTTCCGCACGTATTCACCTCATTCCGATGATGATTTGTATGAATAAACGATTTACCGTTTCCAAAAGAATGCTTCCTAATTTAGATTACATTTCAGGTGGGAGTAAAAAGCAGTGGTTTCGTGAAGAACGTTCACCATTGTTTCAAACGCTGCTTAGAGATGTGACGAAATTTTTATCATATCCGTTATCTTTGCATCATAAAGGAGACAGAGCAGCAGAGCGTTTTATGATTGAGCGGATTGATACAAATGGAACATTATACAGTTATGCAAGTGCTACATTTTATATGATTTATGCATTGCTTGCACTTGGGCATTCGATTCAGTCACCGCTTATTTCCAATGCAGTATTAGGGTTGAAATCTTATATATGGAATATGAACAAGGGGACGCATCTTCAAAATTCATCATCTACAGTGTGGGATACAGCTTTACTAAGTTATTCGTTGCAAGAAGCAGGTGTACCACATGATAACCAAATGATTCAAAAAGCGACAGATTATTTGTTGCAAAAACAACATAAGGAGAAAAAAGATTGGAGTGTGCATGTTCCATCACTAGACGCTGGAGGTTGGGGCTTTTCTGATGTGAATACAACAATTCCAGATATTGATGATACAACAGGTGCCCTAAGAGCGATAGCACGAAGCCGAGAAGGAAATCAAAGAATAGAAGAAGCTTGGAGAAAAGGCATTGAATGGGTCAAAGGGTTACAAAATATTGATGGAGGCTGGGCAGCTTTTGAAAGAGGTGTAACGAGTCATTTTCTGACTCATTTACCACTTGATAACGCAGGAGACATGACTACGGACCCATCTACGTCAGATATTACAGGTAGGGTGTTGGAGTTTTTTGGAACATATGCTCCGCACCAGCTAAAAGATGACCAAAAGGATCGAGCAATTAAATGGTTAATGCAAGCACAGGAGAAGAATGGATCATGGTATGGAAAATGGGGGGTGTGTTACATATACGGTACTTGGGCAGCCCTCACAGGTTTACGTGCTGTAGGAGTTCCATCTAATCATACAGCTTTACAAAAAGCAGCTACATGGTTAGAGCGCATTCAACATAACGATGGAGGTTGGGGAGAGTCTTGCAGGAGTAGTATAGAAAAGCATTTTATTTCGTTACCGTTTAGTACACCATCACAAACGGCATGGGCACTCGATGCGCTTATTGCTTATTATGATACAGAAACACCAACCATTCGAAAAGGGATTTCTTATTTACTTACACAGTCAATGCAGAATCAAGATTATCCTACAGGCATAGGTTTATCAGGTGGATTTTACATTCACTACCATAGCTATCATCATATATTTCCACTCCTTACTTTTGCTCATTATATAAAAAAATATAGAAAATAAACCGAGAAATTATCTCGGTTTATTTTTGTGGATAGTAGGTCCCAATTGAAAAGAATAAGGTAATCAATCGTACTTTATTTTCTTGTTGACTGGCGTTTTTGACGTGCATCGGCGGCGTCAGCACGTGCATTTGCTTCTAAGTCATCGTGATCAGCAAGCTCACGAGAGAACTCTACATCGATGCCATCAGAAGTTTTGCTCTGTCCTAGGTTCTTTTTGTTCATTCGACACAATCTCCTTGTGTTTATGCTATGTTGCAAACTTAGTTTTACACAATTAGACTTTTTTATACAAAAAGGATTTGGAAAGCATAAAGCCGAAATATACAGTATAAGTAATAGAAATGGGGGAGAGTAATGGATTTTTTACATGGGAAAACAGCTGTTGTAACAGGAGCTGCACAAGGAATAGGGAAGGAAATTGCTTGTACTTTTGCAAAGTTAGGTGCAAAGGTGTTAATCAGTGATGTAAATGAGGAGAAATTAAAAAAAACAGCAAGAGAGTTTTTAGACCAAGGATATGAAGTAAGTTTATACGCATGTGATGTGAGTAATCAAAACGAAGCGAAATCATTAATTGAATACGCAGTTCAAACATTTGGGGAATTACATATTTTAGTGAATAATGCAGGGATTACAAGAGATGCGATGTTACATAAAATGGAAAAAATAGCTTGGGAGCAAGTAATGCAAGTAAACTTAACAGGTGTGTTTTATTGTATGCAACCGGCACTTCTTTACATGAGGCAGCAACAATTTGGACGTATCATCAATATTTCTTCCATTAGTAGGGAAGGGAATATTGGGCAAGCGAATTATGCTGCAACGAAAGCGGGTGTCATTGGATTAACAAAAACGGCAGCAAAAGAAGTGGGTGGATTTGGTATTACTTGTAATGCCATTTGTCCAGGGTTTATGGATACAGATATGACAAAAACAATACCAGATAAAGTGAAAGAGAAGATGGTTGGTGCAATCCCAGTTGGAAGAATTGGAACGCCACAAGATATCGCGAATGCAGCGGCCTTTTTCGCTTCAGAGTATGCTTCTTATATTACAGGCGAGGTATTAAATGTGAGTGGTGGCTTGCAAGTGTAAGAGATAGTTCCATATTTTTAAATATGTTACGGAATAAAATATTTGAATTCTCTAAACGAGTTGTTACATAATAAGTAGAGCCTGACCAACTTTGGTCAGGCTCTTTCATTTAGTTTAGGTTCACCCAAACACTCTTCACTTCTGTATAGTTATTTAATGCATAAGATCCCATTTCGCGGCCAAGACCGGATTGTTTAAATCCACCAAATGGAGAAGCTGCATCAAATACGTTATAACAGTTTACCCATACTGTACCAGCACGGACTTTGCTTGCAATGTAATGTGCATTTTTGATATTTTCTGTCCATACACCTGCAGCTAAACCAAATGACGATTTATTTGCACGTTCAATTACTTCATCAATATCATTAAACGGCAACGCGGAGATGACAGGTCCGAAAATTTCCTCTTTGGCAATTGTCATTTCATCATTTACGTCTGCAAATACTGTTGGAGCGACGAAATAACCTTGTTCGTATGGTTTGTTTCCTCCAACAAGTACTTCTGCGCCTTCTTCAATACCTTTTTCAATGTATCCCATAACGCGTTTTTGCTGTTCTTCTGAAACAAGAGGCCCAATTGTTGTCTGGGGATCCAGACCTGCACCTTGTGTTAATTTTTTCGAATACAGCACAAGGTCAGCCATAACGTTGTCATACATTTTCTTTGGAATAAATAAACGGGATCCTGCGCAGCACACTTGCCCTTGGTTAAACATAACACCAGAAAGTGCAGCTGGTATTGCACGAGATAAATCAGCATCTGGCAAAATAATATTTGGTGATTTACCACCAAGTTCTAATGTAACTCGTTTCAGTGTTTCAGAGGCTTGTCTCATAATTTGTTTACCGACAGGAGTTGAACCAGTAAATGCAATTTTATCGACAAGAGGGTGATTCACAAGAGCTTGTCCAGCTGTTTCACCGAATCCTGGTACGATGTTGACAACACCTTTCGGGAATCCAGCTTCTTCAAATAATTCAGCTAAATATAAAGCGGAAAGAGGTGTTTGTTCTGCAGGTTTTAAAACAATTGTACAGCCAGTTGCAAGTGCTGCGCCCATTTTCCACATCGCCATAAGGAGCGGGAAGTTCCATGGAATGATTTGACCAACAACACCAACTGCTTCGTGACGTGTATAGTTAAAATATTCACCAGAGACTGGAATTGTTTGACCGACAATTTTTGTAGCCCAGCCAGCATAATAGCGCATATGTTCAATTGCAAGCGGAATATCTGCAGCTGACGTTTCACGGATTGGTTTTCCGTTATCTAACGTTTCAAGCTGTGCTAATTCTTCTTTATGTTCCTCCATTAAATCAGCAAGCTTGTACATAAGGCGGCTGCGTTCAGCACCACTCATACGTGACCAAGGTCCTTCATCAAATGCAACTCTAGCAGCTACTACAGCTTTATGAATATCTTCGCGACCAGCTTCCGAAACAATTGCAAGTGTTTCACCAGTTGCTGGGTTAGGAGTTTTAAACGCCTTTCCGGAAGCGCTTTCAACGAATGCTCCATTCACATATAATTTTTTTGTCCCTTGAAGAAATTTTTCTACTTTTTCATGAAGATTTACAGCTAGTTGACTCATTGTATAACCCCCTTGAAAATATAATGTAAACGCAGTACGAGACGGCGTTTATTCCTGTAACAAGGTTGTAAAAAAACTAGGTGAAAGACCTCTAATTTAAATCATAAATAAAGGAGACTGAAAATTCAAATTTCATTTTTGTTACAATTGTAAAAAATATGTAATGTTGAGTTGGATTCTATATCTTTTTAAAAAATCCTTCTAGTTTTTCTTTTCTAGTAGGAAAAACTAGAAGAAGAATGTTACAATTATACATCGTGAGAGGAGGGAGAAAATGAAGGATTATCATGATGATCCACGCTTTCGAGTTGCCCATAAAGAAGCGTTAATGGGTCTTGGACTTGCTTTTATTAATTTTATAATATGGTATGGGTTTGCTTATGGGCTTGGTAGTAAAGATCCAAGTGAATATACATATGTATTAGGTTTTCCAGCATGGTTTTTTTATAGTTGTATAGTGGGCTTTGTAGTAGTAGTTATATTGCTTATTTTAATTGTGCGTTTTGCATTTCAAGATATTCCGCTCGATGAGGAAGAAAAAAGTGAGGAATGATAAATGAATTGGTACGTAATAATTCCAATGATAATTTCTTTTATCGTTGTATTTTTAATTGGTGTATATGCATCAAGACGTGTACAAGCAACGGCTCATAATAAATTTTTACAAGAATACTTTCTTGGAGGACGTGAGCTAGGCGGTCTATTATTAGCTATGACAATGATTGCTACGTACGGTAGTGCGAGTAGTTTTATCGGTGGACCTGGAATTGCATATAATATGGGGCTTGGATGGGTATTATTGTCAGCAATCCAGGTTGTAACGGGTTACATTGTCTTGACGGTAATTGGTAAAAAGTTTGCAATTATTGCAAGGAAGATGGAAGCAATTACGCTTATTGATTACTTAAAAGGAAGATACAATCATAAAGCAGTGGTCATTCTTTCGGCATTATGTATTATTATCTTTTTATTTTCAGCAACAGTTGCCCAGTGGGTTGGAGGCGGAAGGTTAATTGAATCGTTAACAGGTCTTTCGTATACAACGTCTTTATTTCTTTTTACATTTTCTGTACTTATATACGTTTTAATTGGTGGATTCCGTGCAGTCGCTTTATCTGACACATTGCTCGGTATTATTATGTTAGCAGGTACGACAATTATTTTAATTGCAACGGTGATTGCTGGTGGCGGAATTGAAAAGATCATGCAAGAACTCGTTCAAATTAATCCTAATTTAATTACTCCGTTTGGAGCGGATGGGAGTTTAACGAAAACGTATGTGACATCATTTTGGGTATTAATTGGTGTTGGTGTTGTTGGATTACCGCAAATTAGTGTACGTGCGATGTCTTATAAAAATTCAAAAGCGATGCACCAAGCATTAATTATCGGAACAATTGTTGTCGGGACAATTATGATTGGTATGCATTTAACAGGTGTGTTTGCGCGCGTGGTGCTTCCAGGTGTAACGGTACCAGACAAAGTAATGCCACTTCTTGCAATGGAAGTATTGCCACCTTGGCTTGCTGGAGTCTTTTTAGCTGCTCCAATGGCGGCTATTATGTCGACTGTAAATTCATTGTTATTACTCGTGAGTTCATCAATTATTAAAGATATATATGTGAACTATATCAATGAGAAGGCAACTGATGCGGCTATCAAAAAAGGAAGTTTGTGGATTACTGGGATCGTTGGTTTACTCGTGTATGCAGCAGCTATTAAACCACCGGATTTTTTAATTTGGTTAAATCTATTTTCTTTTGGTGGATTAGAAGCAGCATTTATTTGGCCAATCGTTTTAGGTTTATATTGGAGAAGAGGAAATGCAATTGGTGCGCTTGCATCCATAATAGTTGGAGTAGGCTCTTATATAATCATCCATCTTTGGTTCCCAAATCCGTTCCAGATACATACAGTAGTCTTTCCGATTTGTTTTGCGTTGATCGCTTATGTAATTGGTAGTGTATTGACGATGAAAAAAGAATAGAAACAAAAAAACGCAGTGCTTTCAAAAATGAAAACCGCTGCGTTTTTTTTTGTGATTAAAATTAAGTTTTGTATTCTGCATTCTTTTGCTTATTCATACAGTAGTAACAGTTGATGGGATGGAGTTGAGGCCTATGAAAAAGGTACTATTTTTAGGGGATCCGGGTATTGATGATTCTTTAGCTATTATGTATGGACTGTTACATCCTGAGATTGAAATTGTTGGGATTGTAACTGGGTATGGAAATGTAACACAAGAACAAGCAACGAGTAATGCAGCGTATTTAATGCAACTAGCAGGTAGAGAAGATATACCGATTATAAATGGAGCGAAAATGCCATTGTCAGGTGAATTTACAACATATTATCCGGAAATTCATGGAGCGGAAGGATTAGGGCCAATTCGCCCTCCAAAAAACATTCGACCAAATATTAAATCGTTTTGTGCAATCTTCGACATAATTCAGCGTTATAAAAAAGAAATTATTATTGTTGATGCAGGAAGATCAACAAGTTTAGCAACGGCGTTTATATTAGGAAAAGATATAATGAAAGATGTAAAAGAATATTACTGTATGGGTGGAGCATTTCTTGTTCCAGGGAATGTTACTCCTGTAGCAGAGGCAAATTTTCATGGGGATGCACTTGCTGCAAATTTAGTCATGCAGTATGCAAAAAACGTAACATTAATCCCACTTAATGTTACAAGTGAATCAATCGTTACACCTGAAACTGTGCAATATATAAAAAAACATTCACAAACTGGGTTTAACAAATTAATTGAACCTATTTTTCAATATTATTATAAGGCATATAAGAAAATAAATCCGAAAATTACCGGAAGCCCCATTCATGATGTGGTTACGATGATGGCAGTTGTAAATCCTTCTATGATTGAATATGTATATCGGAAAGTAGATGTTGATTTAGAAGGGAGTGCAAAAGGTGAAAGTATTGCTGATTTTCGGCCACAACCCGATGCAAAAGCTCTTAAGAATTGGGTGAGAATTGGGTGGAAATTAAATTATAAGAAATTTGTTGAAAATTTTGTTCGAATTATGACATAGACATAATAGGAGATTACAAGTTACAATGATAGAGACGATTATTTAAATATTCGTCTCTATTTTTTTGTTTATAACGTTATATAATAGATTAAAGATATAAGCTAGGAGAGGGAATTCATTTGAGAAAAGTTATAATATGTGCGGGAATCATAGGGGTATTTATAGTGCTTATATCCGGTAACTTTTTAGTGAAAAAAGTTTGGAGCTCTAATAATGATGATGCTCAATTTATTGCCTCATTTGTTGAAGAACATAAAGATGAAAAAAATAGTGCCTTACTTATAAAACGAAATGATAAAGTTGTTTATTCTGTAAATCCAAATGTTGTATTACCAGTTGCGAGTACGATGAAATTAATTGTCGCATTTGAATTTACGAAACAAGTTGTAGAGGGGAAAATTGACCCGAATAGTTATGTGTCAATTGATGATGTAAATCGTTATTATGTTCCGAATGCAGATGGTGGTGCGCAGGATCGTTGGCAAAAGTATTTAATAAGAACTGATAAAATAGATGGAAATGCAGTGTCCTTAGAAGAAGTTGCGAAAGGGATGGTGAAATATAGTTCAAATGCAAATACAGAATATTTAATGGATCGACTTGGACTAGATCATATTAATCAAAATTTACAAAACTTATCACTTCCTTCACATCAACCATTATTTCCAATCGTTTCTTCTCTATACATTCCGGGATATTTGCATAAAGAATTGCATATTCCGAAAGACAAATTAGAGAAAACGCTAAAAGAAATGTCTATAGAAGAGTATCGTAATTATGCGATATTAATACATGAACGATTAAAAGAAAAAGGACCGTTATTACAAAAAGAGATTCCGTTGTATTTAGAAGAAAAATATGAAAAAATATGGTCAGATAAGTTGCCAGCTGCATCCGCGAATGATTATATGATACTTTTGGAAAAAGCGAATCATAAAACAGGATTTACAAAAGCTGAAGAAAAAGAATGGGCAAACCTCGTCGAAACGGATATGAAAGCAAAGAAGTATCGCAAGTCATTCAAGCATGCTGGGCAAAAAAATGGGTATACACCATGGACGTTAACAAAAGCAGTTTATGTTACTGATAAACTTGGGAATTGCACAGAAATTGTGTTTTTAGCAAATCAACTGGATGAAGATGATAGTACAGAGCTTCGTAAGCACTTACGGAATTTGCATTTCCAGGTAATTAAAAATGAAAAATATGATGCAACTGTTATTAAATAAACCTGATGCGTGCGGCATTGGGTTTATTTGTGTTCACCGAATTAAAGTTTCAATTTATCCCGTAATAACGAGCAGTAAGGTCCCTACCTCAAGATTTAGAGAGAAACGAGGGGGAGATCAACTGCCTGTAAAATCCCGATTGATGAGGAATAATCATCAGTGGGAGATGAAAAAGCCATCCACTGATTAAAGTTTCACTTTATACAAGCACCTTTTCAAAAGCTCAGGGTATGATGATTAGTAATAACTGGGCGAAAGGGGAAAAGGTGATGAAACAAAATAAGGAGGAATTTATAAAGGGTGAGGGCGCTGATTTCCCTGGGAAAACCTATGCAAACTGTGTATTACAGCATGTGTTTCAATTTCAGCGAGATTACTTATTGCAAGAAATGTTTTTGATTCATCGTGCTCATATTATCATGCTTATGGAACAAAAATTAATGAAGAAAGAAGATGCAAAAGTTATTTTAACAGCGCTCGAGAAAGTGGCGCATATTCCAAAGAGTCAATTATTGTATGAGAAGGAACATGAAGATCTCTTTTTTTTAATGGAACATTTAATTGTAAAAGAAGCAAATGATGATCTAGCAAGTAATATGCATATTGGTAGGAGTCGTAATGATATGGGAGTGACGATGTATCGGATGAGTTTACGTCGCTACCTACTACGTTTTATTGAACATTTTATCTTATTGAAAGAAAGTATATTACAACTTGCTGATGACCATATGGAAACAATTATGCCTGCTTATACACATACGCAGCCTGCTCAACCAACAACATTTGGTCATTATATGTTAGCTGTCTATGATGTAATGAAAAGAGATTTAGAGCGAATGTGGAAGACGTATGATCTTGTGAATCGTTCGCCAATGGGTGCAGCAGCTCTTTCTACAACAAGTTTCCCCATTAACAGACAGAGAGTTGCGCAGTTACTTGGCTTTTCAAGTGTTATTGAAAATTCATATGATGCAGTTGCAGGTGCTGATTATTTACTGGAAATCAGTTCTGTACTGATGATGACAATGACGAATACGAGTAGATGGCTTCAAGATTTCTTATTATTAGCAACAAAAGAATATAATGGAATTACGATTGCAAGTCCATATGTACAAATCAGCAGTATAATGCCACAAAAAAGGAATCCTGTTTCAATTGAACATGCTCGTGCTCTCACTAGCGGTGCATTTGGTGAAGCTTTTACTGTATTTCAAATGATTCATAATACACCGTTTGGAGACATTGTTGATACAGAAGATGATTTGCAGCCTTATTTGTATGGAGGAATCGAAAAAGCAATTCGTGTGTTCTGTATAATGAATGCAGTGATTCGAACGATGAAGGTGGAAGGTGAAGTTTTAAGAAAACGCTCGTTTAAACACGCAATTACAATAACAGATTTTGCAGATACATTAACAAAGAATTACAATATCTCTTTCCGGCGTGCTCATCATGCTGCAAGTAATATTGCAAAAATGTCTATGATGCAACAAAAAGAGTTGCATGAACTAAAACTCATAGAAGTAAATCAGTATTTACAAGAAAATTTGCATGTAATACTTTCAGAAAAAGAGTGGGATGATATCATATCGCCAGAAGCATTTGTTGAGAAAAGGGATGTATATGGGGGAACAAGTAAAACAGAAATGATACGTATGATTCAAAAGAGGAGAGAGCGTTTTAAGAAAGAAGAGGTTAAATTTGAAGTGGAAAAAAAGCGAATTTCACAAGCTGAAAAAGAAATCATGACGATCGTCTTAAATATTATTGAATCGTAAAAGCAGGATTTAATGAATTAGTCGCAAATATTCTCTTTAAATACAAATAGAAGGAAGAGAGTGTCGATGATTCAATTACAAGTATATGAAGAGGTTTCGTATTTTAAAAGAGAGGTCACTCCTATTTTAGAAAGGAATGAACAAGAAAATAATTTATTATTAGGTGTGTTACAGTTCGTGGAGAATCCACTGTTTATGGCAGTAGCAAAGCAAGATGAAAAAATTGTTCTCATCTTGCTTCAAACTGATCAAAAACAAATGATTGTTGCTAAATCTGATGTTTCACAAGAGGCTATAAGAGAAATAGCGAAACAATTAACAAAGGTGTATCCAGACATACCTGGATTGATTGGTGAAAAACGAGTGGTGAAACAGTTAGCTGAAGAGATGGCAAAATTAGAACAAAAGAAGTTTTCAATTCGTATGAATCAAGGTGTGTACGAATTGAAAAAAGTAAAGAAAAAATGGGATGAACATGGCGTTTTCCGTCAAGTAAATAACGGAGAATTACCATTAATTGAAAAGTGGGTATACCAATTTTGTGAAGATGTCCATTTGCCTACTACGGAAGAAAACGCAAAACAAACTGCACATACATTAGTAAGTACAAATCGTTTGTTTGGATGGGAAGTAGATGGAAAATTAGTTTCGATAGCTGCTATTACAAGACCGACGAAAAGTAATATTACAGTTAATTTTGTATATACACCGAAAGAAGAACGAAAAAAAGGCTACGCTTCTCATTGTGTAGCTGCCCTCAGTCAGCGCATGTTAAATAGAGGGTATAAAACAACTACTTTATATACTGACTTAGCAAATCCGACGTCGAATAAAATTTATCAAGAGATAGGGTATGAACTAATCATGGAATCTATACTAATATTTTTAGAAACGATAGAATAAAAGGCTCGCTTATATGCGAGCCTTTTGCTATGAAACTATTTTTCATCAATACGAATTATTCCACCTTGCTTAAAATCTTCAGTTTCTAGAAGATGTACAACAACTTTTGCAACATATTCAGGAGAAAGTAATTTTCCTTCTTCTTTTAAAGCGATAAATCGATCTAAGTTAGTAAAATCTTCTTTTTCTGTTTGGCGAATTTGCTGTTGCATATTTGTATCCACAACACCTGGTGCAAAGGCAATCGTTTTTACTGGATATTCTTTTTCTGCTTCTTCTGTAGCAATGCACTGTGTAAACATATTTACACCAGCTTTCGTTGTACAATAAGCACTCCATCCAAAGTAAGGTTTTTGTCCAGCACCTGAGGAAATATTGATAACACGTTTGTCTATTTTCCAATTTTTCGTATGTTTCATAAATGATGAAGTAAGAATCATCGGCGCAATTAAATTAATTTGTACATTTGTGATCAAAAGTTCACTCTCTGATTTTTCAATCGGCTTCATTGGTGTAAGTGTACCTGCGTTATTAATCAAATGGATAGAAGAGACGCTTTCTTCTTCGATAGATGAAAAGATTGTTTCGAAATGAGTTTCTAAATGATGTACATCTTGGAGATCAATTGCGTGAAATGTGAAAGAAATACCTTTTTGTTTTGCTTTTTCAAGAAGTTTTTCATTTTGTCTTCTAGAAATACAAATAAGTCGTGTATTTTCCTCTAGTAGTTGTATAGCGATAGCCTCGCCTAATCCTTGTGAAGTGCCTGTTACAATAACATATCGCATTGTATATTGAACTCCTCTCATATGTATAGAGATTTTTTGATTATGCGGTGTGCATAATCTATTTATCCCGCTATTTTAGGACAGTAACACTCTCACCTCAAAATTCAGCGAAAGCAAAGAAGTTAGGTGGGAGATGAACTGTCCGTAAAAGCCCGATTCGTGAGGGCTGATTAAAGTTTCACTTTATATAGTATAGAGGATTTTTTTGTAGAAATGGAGTAATTAGTAGCAGATTGTAATTGGAGTTAAGGGAAAAAATAAGCAGCGAAGAATAATCTTCGCTGCTTATTGGCTTTAGTGGATGGCAAGTAATCGTTTAAATAGAATGTTGTTTTCAAGATGTACGTGTTGGAATAAATCAGATTCAAAATCTTCTAGACGATTATAAACCATACGATATGTGCGACATGCATGCTCTGGAGGAGTAAAGTCACTTGTAATACTGCGTAATTCTTTTATAAGATCACCAGCTCCATCATGCTCTTGTTCTAATTCTTCAAGCTTTTCGATTGTGAAGTACGCTTATATGATAAGAAACGTCGAAATATACAAATAGAAGATGAAATCGAATTTACAAATTTAGCAACAAGAGAAACAATTTGTGTAAAGGTAACGGAATTGAAATGTTATAAAACATTTGAAGAAATGTATAAGGATATTGATAAAGAGTTGATGGGCTGTGCAAATTGGAGTTTAGAAGAGATGCTAGTAAGTACATATGAAATATATACAAAGGAACAAGAGCAACAGTGGGGAACCGTTGCAATTGGGATTGAAGTTATAGCATGAGTCGAAATCGTAGTGCAGCTATTATTATACAGGATGATCAAGTCGCCCTTATAAAACGTATTCGAAACAATGAAGTATACTTTGTATTTCCAGGTGGAGAAATTGAAGAAAATGAAACACCTGAAGAAGCAACCATACGTGAGGCTTATGAAGAACTAGGCGTGCATGTTGAAATTCAAAAACTCGTTACGAAGTATGAGTATAAAGGCACGCAATATTTTTATGAAGCTCGTATCATTGGTGGTGTTTTTAGTACAGGAAAAGCTGAAGAGTTTACAAAGGGTGATAGAGGAGAATACATGCCAGTTTGGATCCCTGTAAAAGAGCTACTAAATCTCAATATCAAGCCGTATGACGTAGCAGAAAAAATCGTTTATTGTTACAAAAGCGTGAAGTCTGACGACATACAATAAAAACCATTGACATGGTCTTCTGATTTCAGTATTGTATTCAAGTATGTGTTCAAAATCAGGAGGTTTTTTATGAGTAATCAAACTACACATCATGTGAAAATGACAACAGCGGATCCATCTGGAATTGGTCTATTTGGATTGGCAATGGTAACACTTGTAGCATCATCACAAAAATTAGGATTAACGGATGGCGTTGCATTAGTATTACCATGGGCAATCTTTTTAGGAGGATTTGCACAACTCTTTGCATGTATTCACGATGCGAAGCATAACAATACGTTCGGTACAACTGCCTTCGGTGCATATGGCCTATTTTGGCTAGGTGTTGGAACGTCTTGGTTAATTCAACTTGGCGTATTTGGCGAGAAATTAGCCCAATCTGTAGATCCAAAGCAGCTTGGTGTAGCATTTATTGGATACTTAATTTTTACAATCTTTATGACAATTGGAGCAATGGAAACACATAAAGTATTATTTATGATTTTTGTACTTATTGATTTCTTATTTATTGGTCTTTCATTTAGTACTTTAGGTGTGATGCCACATACTATGCATAACTTAGCAGCGTATTCTGAACTATGTATTTCATTACTATCTTTCTATGGTTCAGCAGCTGCTGTATTAAATACACACTTCGGAAAAGTTGTATTACCAGTAGGAAAACCATTTGGTATTTTTAAGAAATAAGAATGAAAAACACGAATGACAAGAATGGTCATTCGTGTTTTTTTTGTACAAATAGATAGTTGATTTTCGGATTGTATAAATAATTAGTGGAGATGAAGAAACTTTTTGTGGCGTTTTATTTGTAGAAAAAAGAAAAAATTAAATTGGCATACATGTCAAAGTGAACAAAAAGCAAGTAGCTATTTAGATTTGAGTGTTGATCAACAAGTATTATATACAACATCTACACAGAATAAAGCTGGAATTAGTACAGTATGTCGTGTGCTCCTAGATGAAGGCATGGTAACGGTATGTGGATCTATTAAAGGTCACGGATGGCGCATTGTTAATCAGGATGAAGGCTATGTTGTGGCTGGATCAGGAGAATCAAAAGTGATGCAGTGGCAAAAAAAATTGTGTAAAATGTGTAAAAAATAAAATTTAGCTTTACTTTTATTATATTGATATGATATAGTGATTATAAACCATTTTACTTTTAATAATATAGAGATTTAAATGAGCTGTAACTTCAGAGGAGGATAGCAATGTTAAATCTCCTCTGGGGTTGCAGTTTTTTAATGTCTTTATTATTGTTGTAAAGTGGTCGAAAATGAATATGTACATATAGGTACATTGTAGGAGGATTTTTTCATGCAAAACGGTAAAGTAAAATGGTTTAACTCAGAAAAAGGTTTCGGATTCATCGAAGTTGAAGGCGGAGAAGACGTATTCGTTCATTTCTCAGCTATCCAAGGCGACGGCTTCAAAACTTTAGAAGAAGGTCAAGAAGTTACTTTCGAAGTAGAACAAGGTAACCGTGGACCACAAGCTACTAACGTAGTTAAGAAGTAATTGAATGAAAAGGAGAAGGGCTTGCCCTTCTCCTTTTTTTGTTGGAATTGATTCGTTGTACTCTTTCGTATATATGTTTATTCTGCTATTCATTGGAAATAATTTAGGAAAGGAAAAGGAATTAGATGGGAGATGAAGAATCCCCGATTAATGGAAGTTTCACTTTTCTTTTTATTATAATATTCAAAAAATAACTTTCGTTGCTGGGTATTTGTACAGTGGGACTATATGGCTATAAATATAATCAAACAAGGAAGAGGTATGTGACTTGAATGAACCTAAATATTATATTGTATTTGATGTCGAAAGGAATTTTCGACCTTATAAATCACAAGATCCATCGGAAGTAGTTGATATTGGAGCAATCAAAGTAGAAGCAAGTACAATGCGTATTATAGGGCGATTTGCTTCACTTGTTAAACCAACTGCGCCTCTAACACGTCATACAACAAAATTAACAGGAATTACAAAGCGAGATCTAAAAGAGGTAGAAATGTTCCCAAAGGTAATGGAGCAATTCCTTCAATTTACCGGAGATGATTGTATGTTTGTAACATGGGGTAAGGAGGATTATAAATTTCTCGCACAAGATTTTAATTTACATAATATAGAATGTTCTAATATAGAGAATGAAAGAAAATTTGATTTGCAAAAATTTATATTTCAAGCATATGAAGAATTATTTATAGATACACCGAGTTTAAAATTTGCGGTGGAACAATTCGATTTAGAATGGGAAGGAAAACAGCACCGTGCTTATGCGGACGCGAAGAATACGGTAAATATCTTCCTTAAAGTATCTAAGGAAAAGGATATTTATAAGAGATATAAAAGAAATGAAGAGCTCATACTTGCCAAGAATGGTGTATTAACTGAAAAAGCAAAAAAGAAAATGAAAAGATGGGTATTTAAAGAATTAAAGAAAAAAGAACATATTCAATTTAGGTGGGCTGATTTTCAAAACAGTAAGACGTGGGAGAATATAGTAGAACGATATTATATTCATGATGATACAATCGTACTTTTACAAAATTATTTTACTATCGCTGTAAAGAAAGGTGAGCAGCAGTTGCGAGTGTTAGAAGAATTGAGTAACGAAATAAATGATGTATAGTTAAAAGTTAAAAATGCTCGTGTAAATGAATGTAAAAAAATATTTTTTAGTCGGGCTTCTTTGATTTAAAGAACGATGGTTATAAGCGCACGGATTTTCCAAAAGTTAATGTGTGAAAGTGCATTGTTTTTGAGGTGAATAGATGAAAAAGTTGTGTTTAGCAATAAGTGTTTTTCTAAATTTTATTTTTGGTCTTCTTTTTACGTATGCCCTTTTATGGTTGTTAATAACTGTTTATTCAATTAATTGCTTCTTTAATGGTTGTTCAGATATGGTAGGAGAAGAGTGGGTAGGTATCATTATGGGAATGGCTATTACTTTAATAATAAGTGGTATTCTTTTTCCTGTAATCATATTTACGAACAGAAAATTTTTGCATGCTGTGAAGATGAGAAAAAAACATTATTTTCTTGTCATTTCCCCTTTTTTTATTCTAGGTACTTTTTTTAGTTTTTATTTAAGATCGAACCATATCGGTCCATTTTAAAGAAAGTGCGGCATTTCCCGTGATTATTCCCCTCTCATCAGTTGTTTCTTACGGACAATTCGCCTTGAGCTGTCTTCCTTAAATTCTGATATATTTTATTGTAGTTTAAAGATAACTGCTTTTCTTCAGTTCTAGTAGTTATACAAACAATAGCCTGATAGGATATATTGAAGAAATGTCATCTTTTTGAATTCTAATAGTAGGTTTTCGTGTCCGGATATGTATAGTAATCAAGGTACAGGCAAAGGGATGTGAGTAAAAATAAAAGAGCGCTACAGAATAGCGCTCAATAAAAACTATAATATGGAAGAGGGGATGCAATTGTAAAATAAAACTGGTCTGTGAATGACCCCTCCTTAACACTCTTACGAGTCGTTTGAAGAAGAGGCTTCCTGTTTCATAGAGCGCTGTTGCTTGGGAACCCAAGCAGTCTTACATACTCTCCACAGGCGTCGTTTATACTGTTTGGACACAACCTTGCCCTACAGTTTCATTCTTCGGTCGTTCTCATAAGTAATCGCTCTAATCCTTTTCGCAAAATGTTGAGACTTGCATTATAATCTCTGTCTAACACTGTTCCACACTTTGTACAAATATGTGTCCGAATCGAAATTGATTTTTCCACACGATTCCCACAGCTAGAACAATCTTGTGATGTGTACGCTGGGTCTACTTTCACAAGTAAACCGCCAAATTTCTCGCACTTATACAAAAGCATCTTACGAAAAGCGCCCCAGCCTGCATCAGAGATCGATTTCGAAACTTTTCGATTCCGAACCATCTTTCGAATATCAAGATTTTCTATACAAATCACCGAATACATTTGCGTGAGATGATAACTTAATTTGTGTAAGAAATCTTTTCTTTGATTCGCTACCTTTTCATGAAGGATCTGAATTCGTTCTACTTGCTTCTTATAGTTCGCAGAGTCCTTCTTTTTCTTCGAAAGGTTACGCTGTGCTTTCCGCAGTTGTTTTTCTTTTTGCAGAAGAAATCTTGGATTTTCAAATACCGTTCTATTTGAAAGAACAGCGTATTGATTCAGTCCTACATCTATACCAATTGCATTTTCCATATCAATAGAGGGAGGTACATCCTGTCTTTCGACACTAAAAATAGCGTACCATCTCTTCGATTGGCGTTTCAGAATCAACTGTTTGATTATTCCTTCTATCGGCCGATGCAGATGAATCTCTATTTCTCCTAATTGTTTGTTATATAAATTTCCGTTATCTGCAAATGACATCGCAAAGCGGTGTTTCCCATTCGATTTGAATCCAAATTGAGGGAAAGTGAGACTATTATAGTCTTTATACTTTTTCAATTTGGGATAGTTCGTATTCCCACGAAAAAAGCCATCATATGCCTTTTTAAGTCGTAAAAATACTTCTTGTAAGGGCTGTGATGGCACTTCTTTCAGAAAAGGATATCTCTTCTTATCGATTACTTGTTGCTTTTGCATGTCAGAACGTGTATACAATTGCTTATTTTCTCTGTTTATCTAAAAGAGCAGAGTTATAGGTTTGACGACAATATTGTAGCCAACGTTCTAACATTTCTTTCTGTTCTTTCGTTAGGAAAATTTCATATTTTTGGCTCAGCAACATTGTCATCACCTTCCTCTTTTTTCATTGTAGTGTTTCAAATTCCTAAAAACAAAGAAACGAATATACGTTCCCCTTTACTACTAGTATACATGAAGTTACAAAAAAGGAAACGAAAACTTCGTGCTGTGTACGACCAACATTCATCCCCTCCCTACCACTGGACTATGTCCTGCACGCGCTTGAGGAAGGGGACTTCTGCTGGAGTACTGTTAAATCTAACGAGAGAATATAACTGTTTTTTTATGAATAGGACTGTAAATTTTAGTGATTTTTAAAACAGTTTCCTTTTATAGGGACGGTTTCTTTTATTAATGAATATACTATTTTAAGAAAATGAAGGGGTGAAGAGAATTGGATTATTTAATTGAATTAAATCAGTGGGGTATAAAAGAAGGATTCCCTACCAAGCCCTATGCAGATGCTGATTATATACAAGCTGATAAGAATATACAGGGAATAAACAGTGCATTACAATTTGCGGCGGTTAACAATTATGCTGAAGTGATTCTTCCAAAGGGGAATTATGCGATCTGTTATCCTCGTGAAATCGCTATGGTTTCTAATATTGATTTTAATTTAAATGGTTCAACACTAAAAGTAATATATGATTCTAACAAAAAATCACCATTCGATAATAGAACAACTACTGATTATTACAACTTTAAAGGAAATAGTGTTGTTTTTAGCAAAACCACTAATTCTCATTTATTTGACGGAACCGTCATTGGATGTAGGGATGATAGGAGTTTCTCGAATCCTTTAGAAGCAGCAATGGAGCACACATATGGAGTTCTCTTTCAAAGAAGTTCAAGTTATTGTTCTATGACAAATTGTACAGTTCGCGATTACATGGGTGATAATGTTTCATTTAGCTCAGATTCTATATATAACTATGGTGAATTTGATCAAGGACTTACATTAAGTGCTTTAGATTACACAACTGGACAACCAATCACCTCGGCTAATACACTCATAACAAAACTGTTAAACATACCTCAAGATTTAACACCAAAGATAAATTCTTTCCTTATAGCTGGCGCAGGATACGCTAGAAAAACTAATTTAAATACTCAAGAATTGGACATCTTCTTTTACGACAATAGCAACAAATTCATAGGGGTTATGAAGAAAAGACGAATTTATACCGATATTTCTATTCCTGTTACTGCAACTAAGTTTAGATTGCAGTATTACAATGAAACCAACCCAAGTAAGAATATGCAGATTACTATTATGTTTGGCGGGATCCCCCATCATAATACAGTGAAAAAGTGTGAAATATTTAATGGGCATAGGGGCGGTATTACTTTAGGTGGTAGCTATAACAAAATTGTAAACAATAAAATCCGTGATAATGGAAAAGGTTTGGTTAGGTTTTTGGATGGAAAACCGCTTTTCAATGACCCGACTAGATATTCGATAAATATGGAAGATAGTTATGGGGCAAGTTGTACGATAAAAGATAACGAAATTTACGGTAGTTATCATGGTATCTTAGTTGGGTGTTACGATGTTTTAATAGAGCACAATCACATTTACAACATTGATAATATTGCAATCAATTTGTATTCTCTCGTGCATGCAAACATTAAGGATAACTTCTTATACAACTGTCAAAACAACATTGGCCTTATGACTTCTAATTTCAGTGCGGCGTTTGTGAATATCGAGGGCAACAGCTTTACAGGTGGCATCATGAATGTAACTAGTGATTCATACAGGGTTTCATTATCAAACAATCAATACGTAAATCCTGACATGATTGCAATGGGCGATAATTGCACGTTTGATAATAATTACATTGTTTTTACAGAAAATCTAGTTACTGCACCGTGGTTAAAGGCAAACAAAATAAGCAGATGTACCTTTAAATCTGTCCCTATACAAAAGGAAATGACGTTTAAAGTGAAAGAGTATGATAATTGTAGATTCGAAAACTTACGAGTCAGATCTGAAAATCCAAATCCTAAGAATGTAGATGTCTGTGAATTCACTAGATCAGAATTTATTAATTGTGAGCTGAGAAATCATATGTTTAACGGACGCCCCATGAACGTTAAGGTTACTAAATCAAAGCTTATAGATACGACCTGTGAATGCGGTATTACAAATGTGGACAACCAAGTATCATACACGTCATTAGAAGAATGCGATATCACTATCAATACCAAAAATAATCTGTTTTTATCAGATACAAACAGGCCATATACAATTTATAAAGCAGCAAATTGTATAGTCACGATAAACAATATATCTTTTGGTGCCTTATTAGCATCTGGCTCAGCTAATGCAGCGAATGAACTAGTTCTAGAAGGAAATGAGTTTGTTTATACAGGATCTACACCTTTGAATTTAAAATATTATACAAATAAAAATCACATACGTAACTTTGTTGATTCAGATAATATTTTTACAAATATCACTTTACCTACTGTTTCCTAATGAAGACAAAGTGTATGTGAAGCAATAAAAGAAACCGGCTATGTAATAGGAGTCGGTTTTTAATACATAACGTATTTATTCCATGTTAAGCGGGGGCAACCGGTCTAATAGGATCGGTTGCCCCGGGGAAAATTGTCCATGAAGGACGGTATCCCCATTCCGTTTCAACTCGTTCAATCATTAACGAGTTCTCCGCAAAGATATCCATACTTAGGAAATTCGTTTGCATCACAAGTATCTTGCCAGTTGGTTATCGATACGGTTACAGTTTGTGGCTGATCAGTTTGGTTGAGAGTGAAAATTTGAATGAAGTTGGTGTTTACGTTTCGGAATAAGCGACCTGACGATATAGAAGGTTTTAGTATCCGTATATTTATAGTGACCATGGAATGGACATGGGAATATGAGGGAAATAAAAGAGCGCTTGTTATTAGCGCTCAATAAAAAAAGTAATATGGAAGCTTTTACTCAACTCTTGAACCGTGATTTGATAAATTAATGGTCACAAACGTGGCAACATTAGTGGGTTATACGCTTGCTATCTTTGATATGTGTACATCTAGTATTGTTATGGATTGGAAGCTTTCTTCTCAATCCGCTCAATCACATCTTGCAACTCATCAGGCTTCAGAAACTCGATAGGGGAGAATCCTTTCTCAAACGTAAGTGTATCCGCCTCAATCATTAGTACATATTTATCATTAACCTTGGCAATATGAATCTGTTCCCCAAAATCTGCAAGCAATGCCTTCACAGAAATATGATCTGCCTTTAGCTTTAATTCTATCTCAGGGGTATGCTCCACAATTTGCGCTGTAGCTTCCATTACTTCTTCCGTTGTGAAATGTTCCATAATTTCACGCTTAGGACTGGCGGCCCATACTTCCATCGCTTGGTCGAATTGTTCTCGTTCTTCCGTACCTTCTTCAAACACGTCTTCGATTTGGTCGTATACCATGTCCATAACTTGTGTTTTCATAATTTCTGGCATAGAGCGTTCGTATTCGACGAATTTTAAGAAATCCTCAAAGTAGCGTGCGTGTGATGCTTGGTGGATTTTTAGTTCGCCAGGCTCTACAATGCCTTCTTCTGGCATGTATGGGTATTGAATAGATTTCATATTCTTTGTCGTAATTGCCATTTCAACGTTGCGAATAAGTGTTGTTTCGTCGGAAATGGAAGCAACTTTTGGCTCGAAGTCACACTTCATAACGAATACGAATGGATCGTCAAAGTATTTACGTAGTTTTGCTTGGGCAACTAAAAATACACCACCGCGTACTGCACTTGTATCGATATATGTATAAACGAGAGGTTCACTCATATCTTTAAAATTCTCTTTCGTTTCTGCAAAGCGGATACGATTAAATAAATTATAGTGAGGGTTTGAATCGAATTCGTGCCCAGCTTCTACAATAAATCGACCAATTTTTGTTGGGGCTTGTTCGGTCTTTGCATGACGTTCTACTTTTCGTTTAGATATTTTTAATAATTCCCCATCTAAGAATTCTTTTAAAGGGTTGTCTTCATATTCTTCAGCATCTAACGTTTGGAAATGTTTATATCGTTTATCTGCTTGTTCACCTTTTCCTTCTACTTGTACAACATAGAAGGAGAGGAAATTTATTTCAAAATCCATATTTATCACCTTGTTTCATTTCATTGACTCTTATCAGTATAGAGATGGAGAAAACTTTCGTCAATTTAATAAAGTAAAACGAATATTTGAGAATTGCTATCTGCTAATTCAGAATATAGGAAGGGAGAGGCCCTTCCTTATATAGTTCTTTGTTTTACGAATTAAAATCCATCCTCAATTGCTGAAAATGGAATGTTGAGTCGATTTTCTACAGTACGTAAACGCTGATTTAATCGATTGAGTCTACGTGTATGACGTTCTACTGTGTTTTGAAGTTGATTTACTTGACGGTTTAATTGATTTACTCTTTGTTCTAGCTCATTTACGCGTCTTTCTAGTTGTCGGCCGCCAGTACCTGGGAATGAAATTGGAATTTGAAATTGTCTGTTTGGGTCATACGGATCGTATTGTTCTGGTTGTTCTATATATGGTTGGTGTTGCGGGTGTACATCATATTGTTGCTGGTATACATAAGGATTATATGGATCATATGAATTGTAGGGATACATAAACATCCTCCGTTCTTTAAATTTAATTGAATTCATCATAATGTATGTGTAAGAGCGGATGGGTGGCACGGTAAATACCTATTTTGAATAGAGTACCTCATCAAACGTATGTAAGAGAATTTGTGAGGTATTTTTATAAATTATAATTTCTTATAAAGATTCTAAAATATTAATGTATTAAAATTGTTTTGAGTAATATCTTGGTATATACTGGTTAAATAAGGATAAAGATGACAATCTTAACAAACATAGATTTTTTAAGTAAATATATGTAGACATTTCTTGAAGAAAAGAGTAATTTTAATATAGCGGAAATCAGATTGTAATATTTTGTAGTCATATTGAAAAGCCATGTAATCATACATACATACATACATAAATTTGAAAACAAAGAGTAATAGTTAGGAAAAGGAGCGAGTGTATTGTTACGTAAGGTACAAAGTGTAGTAATAGGAGCATTATGCATAGGCGTAGTGAGTGGATGTGGTACAAAGGTAAGTGAAGTTTCGTTAGTAAGTGGCATAGGAGAACATACTGTAGAAGCTAAGACTGGTGTTAGTGAAAGTATAAGCTTAGTTGATGCTAGAAGTGGGCAAGAAGTAAAAAATGTGAATCTAGCAAACTTAGGCTATTTTGAGGATGAGAATAAGTTTAAAAAAGAAGTAACAAAGGTTGCTAAGGAAGTAGGAAAAAGCATTGATCAAAAGATGGTTCCTTCTCGTATGGCAAGTGATGGAACATGGCAAGAAGGTAAACCTTCTTATGAGTTAATGGAACAAGAGCTAGTTGATAAATTGATGAACGTAGGTATGTGGGATGCTTCATATCAATTACCAATTGTTGAGAAAAAACCAGTAGCGACACCGGCAGATGCAAGTGGAAATGGTGCAGTTCTAGGTAGATATGAAACAAACTTAGGCGGCTCTACAGGTGGTAGAATTGAAAATATTCGTTTATCTGCGAATAGTGTTAGTGGTGTAGTACTAGGAAAAGGAGATCGTTTCTCTTTTAATGCGTTAATTGGAGATACAACACCAGACAAAGGATATCAGTTAGGAAAAGAAATTGTTGATGGAAAATTAGTAGATGGTTATGGTGGCGGAGTATGTCAAACATCTTCTACGCTTTATAATGCAGCTGATCAAGCTGGCTTAAAAATGGTAGAAAGAACGACACATTCTAAAACAGTAGGATACGTTCCGAAAGGACGAGATGCTACAATTGCATATCCATATTTAGATTTAGTATTTGAAAATACAAATGATGTGCCTGTTAAGCTTTATATGAGCGTAGAGGGTGGAAAGCTTGTTGCTGAGGTACGTGCGGCAAGATAAGAATTGTATTCTAGTTTGTAAAAGCTTGATTGGTTTGATTCGCCATTCTTTCTAGTATTTTTCTAGAAGGGATGGCTTTTTGTATACACGTAAATTAGTAATGGAAATTTATCTGTAGATAAAAAACACTTTAGATAAAATAGAGTAAATAAGAAAGGGTTTGTTTGAAGGGAATATTTACAATCAAACATCTATAATTTGATTGTAAACAGCTAAGTGAAGGTTGGATGAAGTGAAAGAGAGATTAGTAGAGAAAAATCATGAATTAACAGAGAAAGTGAATGGGTTTACAGTGGTGAACCCAAGTGGAATTACGGTGCAGTTTGAAGTAGAGGTAGAGTAATAAAAATAAGGAGGAGAGCGGACAGTGAGCTTTTCTCCTTATTTTTGATATGTAATTTAGAAAAGAAGGCTGAAAAGAGGTTTATTTTTTACGAATTGTAAATATTTGAGTAAGATGGTGATTCATATGCTCAATATAATCCGTAACAAGCCATTCTAAAGTTACTTCCTGTTGGTCTTCTAACTTACATGTAAGTTGCCAGTGTTCATTTTTTACATTGTCTAGTAATTTTATAATTTGTGTGTTAATAGCTTCCCATAATTTTAGAACTTCATTTGTTGAAAAAGATTGTTGATAATTATGTGCATACACCCACGAATTTTGATCGTAACCAGTGAGTGTAATAAATTCCTTTGAAGTAAGAATATCAACAAAACGCTTATGGTTAACCGTTCCGGAATCGCAAAGGTGTCCTAATATTTCTTTTTTTGACCATTTTGTTGGTGTAAGTTTTATGTCCATATCAGAAATGAGTATCATTTTTTGAGAAGCTATATGAATTGTATTTTCTAATTGAGTTGCTAATGTAGACATGTGAATCCCTCCGTTTTCATTAATAAATGGGCGATTACAGCTCAATCCAATACCTTCTTACAATATTTCCATCCTCTTCGATAAAGTCACTGTCACGAAGACCTCCGTTATGTAAAATTGTTTTTTCAGAAGCAACATTCCATTCGTCGCAAACGACAAGCACTTTTGTAACATCTAATTCTTTTATTTTTTCCAATGATAAAGCTAGCAATTTTGTAGCAAATCCTTTTTGTCTTGCTGAAGGGCGGATACCATAACCAATATGCCCACCAGCATTGAATAGATGCTCTGTTAATTGATGGCGAATATTTACAGCTCCAACAATTTTTTTATTATCTGCGACAAGCCAATAAGTAGAATCAGGTACCCAGCCTTTACGTAGATTTTTGCCTTCTGCTGCATCAAGTAGCTCTTGAACCATATTTGGAAAATTAGAAGGATCTTTTGCAATAACCCAAGGAATCATTGTTTCACCGCTATTTTTCCATCCTTGATAGAATTCAAGATATTCTTCTTGTAAGTCAATTGTAGGCTCTGCTAAGTAGACATTCATTTTAATTAGACTCCTTTATATAATTTTTTAAATATTAAAATAATCTTAACATAATTTGGATACTAGAGGAATAAAGTACTTGCGGATCATGATGTTTATGAATTTAGAGACTATAGATTGAGATGTCCAAATGTTGTTTATTGTCTTAATGAACATGTGCGTAATACTGTAATTCTACATTTGAAACTTACCTTCAATATTTTACCATGTTAATTAACAAAGATAAGTAGATGAAATTTTGTTGGTTTTCATTTAAACTAAATGTAATATCCGATTAGGAGTATTGATAAATACTACTTAAAGAATATTTAATTTAGCTGTTTAGTAAGGAGGTTTCGCATGATTGATTTACTGAAAAAGATAGGTTTGTCTGATTTAGAAGCAAGATGTTATTTGACGTTACATGAAGAGTCAGATTTGTCTGGATATGAAGTTGCAAAACGAGTATCTGTTTCAAGAACAAATGTATATGCTGCATTACGATCATTAACAGACAAAGGAGCTTGCCGAAGTATAGAAGGAGAGACGGTGCTTTATAATGCTGTTCCAATTGAACAATTAATCCGCCTTTTTCAAGCTGAATTTGAACAAACTTCGAAGGATCTTATGAATCAATTAAAAACTCCGCCTAAGCCTACCCCTGCTTTTTACAATTGGCAAGGAAGTAATGCGTTAGATAATGCTGTACGTCGCATGATTGTAAATGCAGAAACATCTATAGTTGTAGATGTTTGGTCAGAAGATTTGCATCATATAGAGGAAGCGTTACTTGTAGCAGAAAGTAAAGGGATTAGTGTCATCTTAATTACAATGGGAGCATGTAAAACACCTCTTAAACATGTATTCCAGCATTATAGAGATGAAGAGTGGCCTACTGAAGTAAGGAAATTTTCGATTCTCTGTGATTCTAGTTTAGCTTTAATTGGTAGTTTCGAAGGAGATATGAAGCCGTCGGCATTAGAGACGAACCATCCATCGGTAATTGAGGTAATAAAAAATGCTTTTTACCATGATATGATGATGCAACATATCGAAGAAGATTTTGGGAAAGAATTCCAAGAGAAGTATGGAGAGAATTATCGAAAAATGTTAAGTTATTTCAAAGAGAAAGGCTTGCATGTGTAATAAAGGTAATTGATATTCAGGTTAGTAGATCAAATGTTCAACCATTTTTAATAGGAAGAACTGGAAACAGGGACTCTGGCGTTTTAAATAGGATATACTTTTTATTTTTGGATGACATGACATAACGCTATTCGCTCTGTCTTATCAAACAATACAGTAGCTAAACTTCACGAAAAGGTCGCTAAATGAATATGGCGACCTGTTTTCATTTTTATTGATCGGGCAGCATTGAGGTTTACTTAATAGTTAAAGGTGAAAAATTCTATTTGTAAGGAGAAACTTTTATTGGATTTTCTATAAACACTTGAATTAAAATAATTTTCAGATTATTATGTATAAAATAGTTCATCAGATGAATCGTTATAAAAGGATTTTAAATTGTATGTTAAAACTGTAACAAAATGATGGGAGAGAATGCCATGAAAACTGAAACAGCGAATGTAATAATTGCTTTGAAAGAAATACTTCCTGAATCGCAAGTGGTGATAAATGAAACAGTGAGGGAGTTACACAGTAGGGATGAATCTTATCACGCTAGCAGTCTACCAGATGTTGTTGTATTTCCAACAACGACAAAAGAGGTTAGTGAAATAATGAAACTGGCGAACAAGTATGAAATACCAGTTGTTCCATTTGGAGTAGGATCAAGTTTGGAAGGCCATGTCATTCCATATGAAAACGGGATTACAATCGATTTTTCACTTATGAATCAAGTATTAGAGGTAAGAGAAAAGGACTTTCTCGTTAAAGTTCAACCTGGCGTAACTCGTATGCAGATGAATAAAGAATTAAAAAAGTATGGCCTGTTTTTCAGTGTAGATCCAGGAGCGGACGCTACGCTAGGGGGAATGGCTGCTACAAATGCGAGTGGAACGACTTCAGTAAAGTATGGTGTGATGCGTGATCAAGTTCGTGATTTAGAAGTGGTACTGGCAGATGGAACAATTATACACACAGGGACTCTAGCTGCAAAGTCATCATCTGGTTATCATTTAAATGGTATTTTCGTTGGATCAGAAGGAACGCTTGGGTGTTTTACGGAGTTAACATTAAGAGTGTATGGAATACCTGAGCATACGATGGCAGCAAGAGCATCTTTTCTGACAGTGAATGATGCAGTAGAAGCTGTGATTGATATTCTACAAGCTGGCATTCCAATCGCGAGAATTGAGCTTGTTGACGAACTATCTATGAAACAAATTAACAAATATAGTGAAACAAACTATAGAGAAGAGCCGACGTTGTTTTTAGAGTTTCATGGTAATGAGGCAGGGTTAAAACAAGATATTGATTTCACAAAAGAAATTGTGAAGGATCATAAGTGTAACGGTATTTCATTTGAAACAGAAACGGCAGCAAGAAATAAACTATGGGAAGCAAGACACAATTTAGCATACGCTTATGTTCACAGCAATCCGGGGAAAAAACTAATGAGTATGGATGTTTGTGTACCAATTTCAGAGTTAGCAAATGCAATCCAGTATGCCAAAGAGACTTTAGATGATATGGGAATCGTTGGGGGGATACTGGGACATGTAGGAGATGGGAATTTTCACGTTTTGTTAATGGTGAATCCAAATGATATAGAGGAAGTACATAAAACAGAAGCGGTCAATGAAAAAATTGTGATGTATGCTCTTGCGCGCGGGGGAACATGTACAGGTGAACATGGGGTAGGGGTTGGTAAACGGAAATATCAAGAGAAAGAGCACGGGGCAGCACTTCTTGTGATGAAAAATATAAAACAAACTCTTGATCCGAAAAATATTTTGAATCCGAATAAGATTTTTAAAATCAAAGAATAGGGAATAACCCTCACATCCATCAACTTAAGAGATTTTAATACCCCCAAAACGGAAATTTTGTGCATGTTGCTCTTTTTATTGTTTTGGGGTAACTAATTCTTTTAGCTTGATGGGCATAGGGTTCCGCCCGCAATACGCAAATTTTGTACGTTAAACAAATTCTGGCATAATTCGTACTAACTTTCTTACTCTAAGGAATTTCCCCAAAATGATCATTTTAGAGATAGATTTTTTAATGAACGGATAGAATACTTTAATAAAACTAAAGTGACTTATTGACATAAGACTTTGATGAGCATATAATAAATCTCGAATTCGAGATATTTTACAAAGGGATTGGTAATTATGAGTTTGATTAATGATGAGGACTTATCTTTAAAGTTATTTGTTATATTATCACGAGCAGTACAGTCAATCGCAAAGCGTATTGAAGAAGATATAAAAAGTTATGGACTTAATCCAACTGAATTTGCAGTTCTTGAGTTACTATACAGTAAAGGCGATCAGCCTATACAAAAAATTGGAGACAAAATATTACTTGCAAGCAGCAGTATCACGTATGTAGTTGATAAGTTGGAAAAGAAGAAATTCTTAGTACGAAAACCATGTCCTAAAGACCGCCGTGTCACGTATGCGTCAATTACTCCAGAAGGTATTGAATTGATGGATACTATTTTCCCTAAGCATAAACAGGCGATTCGACAAATATTTGGTGGTTTGGACTCTGGTGAGAAAAAAGTGATAATCGAACAGTTGAAAAAATTAGGCTATTATGCGCAAGAACTATAAATTTTTTGACATATATCTCGAATTAGTAATATCTTAATTGAAGATAAATTAATTAAAAGTAAATAAACAGGAGGAGGTAAAATCAATAAATATAGTACATTTAATGGTATCCAAAATGGAGGAAGCATGGAATTACAATTAGTATAAGCAGAAAAGGTAATTGTTATGACGGCGCATACATAGTGTTCTTTTAAGAGTGAATCTTTCATAAAGCTGAGAGTGGGTATCAAGAATGGAATTACGTCATTTAGAGTATTTTATTCAAGTTTGTAATAATGGTAGTTTTACTAAAGCTGCGGAAGTTCTAGGTATTTCACAGCCGACTTTAAGTCAACAAATACGTGTGTTAGAAGGTGAACTTGATACACCTTTATTTCATCGAATTGGAAGAGGTATCAAAATTACAGAAGCAGGTAAGTTACTATTTGATAAAGGTAAATTTATCATGCAGCAATTTGATGAGGTTCATGATGAAATCTTTGAATTAAAGGGTGTGAAAAGAGGTGTGATTACTATAGGAGGGTTATTAGAGGACCTCACCTATCTAACACCTTATATTATGCAGTTTCAACAGCATTATCCCAACATCTTAGTAAAAATCATAGAATCAGAAGTTGCTGTAAATCAAATAGTTGAAAATAATATT
Organism: Bacillus pseudomycoides; assembly: GCF_022811845.1. NCBI lineage: Bacteria > Bacillati > Bacillota > Bacilli > Caryophanales > Bacillaceae > Bacillus > Bacillus pseudomycoides. Next base: position 4,634,368 of record NZ_CP064266.1, on the reverse strand, counting down.
GATATAGGGATCACACGTAGTTTGCAAACTCCAGACACATTAACAAGCACTCTTTTGTATAGCGAAGAGCTCGTCCTTGTGATTCCAAAAAATCATCCTTTGGATGAAAAATCATTTGTTTCCTTTCGAGAATTAGTAGGGCTGCGTAGAATAATGGTTTCAAACAGTTGTCGTGAATCAATTAAGATATATTGTGAAATTTTAGGGTTATCTTTGTCTGAAGCAAATATAGAAACAAAATCTTCTATTTCTCTATTGAGTCTTGTATGCAATGGACATGGGGTTGCCATAATACCACTTTCACTGGTTGATTTTGTTAATAATGATTCCTTGAGCGTAGTTCGTATTGTTGATCCAACACCAAGTCAAGATATTAACCTTATTCACTTTGATGATAAATTTTTAAGTTTTGCGGCACGTATCTTTATGCAGAAGTTAAATGATCCGAAAAAAATATCATTATAATAGAAACAATAACGATTCTGGTGCGAAAATTTTAAGGAAATTGAAAGTAATCTCTAAATATTGAAAATGAATAATCTGAACATACCACTATCAAGTATCCACAATTAAAAAAGAGTCTATTTAAGCAACCTAAGCCTGGTAGAATACCAGGCTTAGGCGATTTAGTTTAATCATGGTTATAGAATTGCATCTACAGCTTGCATGATTTCTTTCATGACTTAGAATATCTGTAGATATTTGAACGTAGTAAATCTATATCCACAAGGAGATAATAGCATCTATTGACTGTTTTTCTGAGATAGTCTATTTAAGAAATAAAAAATACCTCATTCAGGATTTCTATTTTCCTTCGTGTCCACCAAACATACTATGGGCATAGAATACACCCGCTCCGTACGCTCCACCGTGGTCCATTACGATTTCCATGACGGCATCGTAACTCTCTTGACGACTCCAATCACGCTGATATTCTAGAAGGACAGTTTCCCATGTAACCGGAATTGCACCAGCTTGAATCATACGTTGAATAGACATATTGTGCGCCTCAACAGAAGTACCACCAGAAGCGTCGGTTACAATATAAACCTCGTAACCATCTTTAATTGCAGAAATTGTGGGGAAAGCAAGACACACTTCGGTCCACAAAGCTGCAATAACTAATTTCTTCCGGCCCGTCTTTTTTACAGCCTCCAAAAAGTTCTCATCTTCCCATGAATTCATGCTTGTGCGATCTATCGGTTTTTGATCAGGAAAAACTTCTTGGACTTGTGGATGTAGTGGACCTGAGAATGTATCCGAAGCAACCGTAGTTAGTATAACAGGTGCATTGAACGCTTTTGCTGCTTTAGCTAGTCCAACCGCGTTGTTGATAATGGTTTGTCGATCGTTGCTTTGTACCCCGAAAAGCATTTGAGGTTGATGATCAATAAGAATTACTACAGAGTTATCGGCAGTGAGCAAATCAGAATTGGCACGAAACATTTTAAATCCCTACTTTCGTTATATTTGTTATAGCAGCATTCACAGATCATGAAGCACTATACAAATTTATAGTATTTGAAAACCAATTCATTAATCAATTAAAAATTAGCTATAATTTGTATAGATGGGAACTATAGTTATTTTTACCATAAAATTCATTCATTTTACCTATACATTCTATAGATAGAACAATATTGATAGTTACCTATTTTTGTTATTAGAATTAAATAGCCGGAATGTTCAGCGATTAAAACCAATCATTTAAGGAGGTAGATAGTTAATTGGTTCTGTTTTATTAGCTTTAGGTACAGGTATCATCATTGGCTTTATTTTTCAAGCACTTCGTATTTCGTCACCCGTCCCTCCTATGCTAGGATTAATCGGTCTAATTGGAATGTTCTTAGGACAACGGCTTGTTCCTTGAACTAAGTTGTGGTTAAACCATCAATGATTGTTAACATAACGTTATTTAATAAGGAGGTAATTAGATTATGTCGCATGAAACAAGCACTTTAGAGGCAGAAATATTGATTCACAATGCAAATGTTGTGACTATGGACAAAGCTAATCCGATGGCAACAGCAGTTGCGATTAGAGGTGACCGTTTCTTAGCTGTGGGTAACGATACCGAGGTAATGCAATACAAAGGATCATCGACTAAAGTGATTGATGCAAATAAACGACTCCTGATTCCTGGATTAAATGACTCCCACATTCATCTCATACGCGGAGGATTAAATTTTAACTAGAGCTACGTTGGGATGGAGTTCCATCAGTGGCTGATGCCTTGCGCAAGCTGAAAAAACAAGTGGATCGAACCCCCGCCCCTCATTGGGTTCGAGTAGTTGGAGGTTGGACTGAGTTTCAATTTCAGGAACGTCGGATGCCGACCTTGGAGGAAATTAATCGGATTGCTCCGGATACACCTGTATTTATTCTTAATTTATATCGTCAAGCATTCTTGAATAAAGCAGCTCTTCGTGCAGTCGGATATACAAGGGATACCCCTAACCCACCAGGAGGGGAAATTCAACGTGACAAAAAAGGAAATCCAACTGGAATGCTTATTGCGCGGCCAAATGCAACAATATTATATGCTACTTTAGCACGAGGACCAAAATTATCATTCGAGGATCAAATGAATTCAACACGTTTATTTATGAGGGAATTGAATCGTTTTGGCCTCACTAGCGTAATAGACGCTGGAGGCGGTGCTCAGAATTACCCCGATGATTATCAGGTTTTTGAGGAATTGGATAAGCGTGGCGAAATAACTGTCCGCACTGCGTATAATCTGTTTACTCAACATCCAAATCAGGAGCTAGACGATTATAAAACATGGATCTCCAGTACACAACCGTATACAGGCAGTCCTTACTATCGACACAATGGTGCTGGTGAAATGCTTGTTTATAGTGCAGCTGATTTTGAAGACTTTGCCGAACCACGTCCCGAGCTGCCTGCTGTAATGGAATCAGATTTATTTAAGGTTACAAAGCATCTCGTACAGAATCGTTGGCCGTTCCGCCTACACGCAACTTATGGTGAATCAATTTCTCGATTCCTCGATGTGTTTGAACAAGTAAACAAAGAAGTACAATTCAAGGATATACGTTGGATATTGGATCACGCCGAAACAATTCGAGAACGGGACTTGGAACGTGTGGCTGCATTAGGAGGTTCAATAGCTATACAAAATCGAATGGCGTTCCAAGGAGAATATTTTGTAGATAGATATGGTTCTCAAGCGGCGGAAAATACTCCCCCTATAAAAAAGATGCTTGCGGCTGGCTTGAATGTAGGTGTAGGTACAGATGCTACACGGGTAGCCAGTTACAATCCTTGGGTTTCTCTATATTGGTTGGTAACTGGAAAAACGGTTGGTGGATTAAGTTTGTATCCAACTTCTAACCGATTGGATCGCGAACAAGCTCTTCGTATGTATACAGCCGGAAATGCATGGTTCTCTGCAGAAGAAGAAATAAAAGGTCAAATTAAAAAAGGGCAATATGCAGACTTATCCATACTTTCTGCTAATTACTTCTGTGTCTCAGATGAAGAAATCAAGCGTATCGAGTCCGTATTGACAGTAGTTGGCGGAAAGATTGTCTATGGGGTTGCCGAATTTCAAAAATTGTCGCCTCCAGCTCCTAAAGCTAGCCCTGATTGGGCACCATACAATTACTTTTGGGGGTATGATAATGATTCTAAAATTGGAGGCAGTGGTGTAATGTCTCATAAAAGTCATATGCATACCTGCAATCATCACCATCATCATGGCAGTGGTTTCTGTGATTTGGATTGCTTCGTCTTTTAAGTTACATTCATGATAAAAAAGGAATTAGATGGGGAATTGTTACAAAAACAGAAAATGAATTCATCGGGACAATAGGATTTCATGCTTGGAGCCCTCAACATAAACGTGCATAAATAGGCTACGAGATTCATCCGGATTATTGGAGAAAAAGGATATGTATCAGAATATTTTTGGGAGGTAGAAGAATGGCAAAAATTACTGTAGGAACCGAAAATCAAACACCCATTGAACTATATTATGAGGATCATGGTACAGGGAAGCCGGTAGTATTAATTCACGGTTGGCCATTAAGTGGTCGATCTTGGGAATACCAAGTTCCTGCTCTCGTTGAGGCTGGATACAGAGTCATAACTTATGACCGTCGAGGGTTCGGGAACTCTTCTCAGCCATGGAACGGTTACGATTATGATACATTCGCTACTGATTTACATCTGTTACTAGAGGATTTGGATCTCCAAAATGTGACACTGGTCGGATTTTCAATGGGGGGTGGAGAAGTCGCTCGCTATATCGGAAACTACGGAACAAATAGAGTAGAGAAGGCTGTATTTGCAGGAGCTGTACCACCATTTCTTTACAAGTCAGCAGATCATCCTGAGGGAGTATTAGATGATGCAGCAATTCAAGGATTTGAAAATGGAGTGAAAAATGATCGCTTAGCATTTCTTGATGAGTGTACGAGAGGATTTTTTGCTGCTGGAGATCGAACTGACTTAGTCAGTGAACCATTCCGACTTTACAATAGGGATATTGCAGCAGGTGCATCGCCTAAAGGAACACTAGATTGTATCGCTGCTTTCAGCAAAACGGACTTCAGAGGAGATTTAGCCAAGTTTAATATACCTACCCTTGTTATTCATGGTGATTCAGATGCAACTGTTCCATTTGAATATAGTGGGAAGCTAACACATGAAGTAATTCCTAATTCTAAGGTAGCTTTAATAAAGGGTGGTCCACATGGGTTCAATGCAACACATGCCAAAGAATTTAATGAAGCACTGCTATTATTTTTAAAGGGCTGATTACAAGTGAATATTTTAAAGCTAAACCAAAACGAAAATTTTATCTTTTTACAGTTGTTTATAACAATTCAGGCCATTTTTTCGTTTGGTGGAACAATAAATTTCTTAACTTGATGGCAATGGTGTACCACCACATGCTCATCAAGCTAAGATAAATTTGTATCCATATAATGCTCCTCAACGCTCTCTAAATTCACAACATCCAATTCATGAATATGGTTGGAAGTCTAGTTTATCGGTCAGGTATGGATTCGAAAATTGCTCTTCGACTCTCCGGTTTAATATCGCTGAGCGATATTAAACCGATGAAAGGGCATGACGGATTATATCGGCTTTGGATATATCGGGAGAGTGGAGAATCGGTAATTTCGTGGTAAATAAATTTTTATTCGAATGTTATTCAGGTCAATCGGATTCCTTCAAATGCGTTTATGACCAAATGATGCACATAGGAATCATCTAACTTTTCACCAGTTACGAGCAAGCGATAGAAAATTGGCCCGTAAATGAGATCGATGCTTAATTCAATATCGAGGTTTTCTTTCAATTCGCCTCTCTGAATTCCCTTCTCCAGAAGGTGTTTAGCTTGGAGTCGACGGGGCTGAAAATATCGGGTGCGATATTCCTTCGCCAAATTTGAATCAAACTGCCCTTCGCCTATTAACTCCGTAATAATGGTTCCCTCTTGACTTGTCAAAAAACTAGCTAAACTCGTGGCGTGAATTAGAATATCATTCAATGCCGATCCCGTATCGGGCACAGGCAATTTGGCAGCGGCAGCAGAAAGAAAACCATCCATTATCACGGCTGCCTTGTTAGGCCACCATTTATAAATCGTGGCCTTACTAACTTTAGCACGATCTGCAATTTTATCGACCGTGACCGCTTTAAAACCCTTTTCCAGCAATAACTCATAGGATGCGGAAAGGATAGACTTATGTGTTTCGACATTACGCGGCCGACCTCTTTTACTTTGCACATTAATCATTCCTTCCAAAAATATAAACTATACGTTTAGTATACTTAATTTGAATGAAAAATAAAATAACCTATTTACAAAACTGAACGTTTAGTATACTATTTATTTTAATTAATGAACTAAACGTTTAGTATTTAATTATTAAGAAATCTTGCGATGTTAAATGATGCAACTAAGCCTAAGATTACACAAGAACTTATTACTAAAAATATATGGAAAAGGAGAGTAAAGAGATGGCACAATTGAAAATTTTGAAAGAAGAGTTGGATGCAGTTCAGACACAATTTAGTACAATGGCCACTGATGCCGCCGCAGCATTTGCCAAGATGATTCAAGAACTTCGGGATAATGGTATGGGAGGAGTTAACTATGTCTAATTTGAAAAATAAAACAATTGATAAAGATATTTCGGCAGGGTTAACCATACTTCTAGCAGCTGCATGTGGTATCATTGTAGCTAATCTTTACTATGCACAGCCTTTGGTTGGGGTAATTAGCTCTGCAATTGGGCTTTCTACTAGTAGTGCTGGGTTGATTGTAACGCTAACCCAGATTGGATATGTTGTCGGCTTACTATTTCTTGTACCTTTAGGAGATATTGTTGAAAACCGAAAGCTGGTAGTTACATCGTTACTTCTAAGTGCAGTCGCCCTGACTGCCACAGTATTTGTGAAACACGGAATACTTTTCTTAGTGGCTTCATTCTTCATCGGGTTGGGATCGGTCGCAGCACAAGTGCTCGTACCTTTTGCATCGTACCTTGCATCAGAAGCTACACGCGGTCGTGTTGTTGGCAATGTTATGAGTGGTCTGTTACTTGGCATCATGCTTTCACGTCCGATATCAAGCCTAGTAGCTGACATCTGGGGATGGAATGCAATATTTGCCTTGTCTGCGGCAGTAATTGTTGTCTTAGCGATTGTATTATCAAAAGTACTCCCTACTAGGAAGCCAACGGCAAACACAAACTATACCGCCTTACTCGGTTCAATGTGGCAACTGTTGCGAACTACCCCGATCTTACGCCGTCGCGCGATCTATCATGCGTGTGTATTCGGGACTTTCAGCTTGTTTTGGACTACTGTTCCGTTATTATTATCTAGCCCTACTTTTCATTTTTCTCAGAAAGCTATAGCACTATATGCACTTGTTGGAATTGCGGGTACGATAGCTGCGCCAGTAGGTGGCCGTCTAGCTGATCGTGGATGGACTCGACTTGCAACTGGGATAGCTCTCGCTGCTGTCATCGCTTCTTTATTACTACCACTCATGATTCGGAGTAGCTCGCCCTTTGGAGTAGCGGTTCTAGTAGTTGCGGCTATTCTGTTAGACATGGGAGTATCCGCAAACCTTGTGCTCAGTCAACGTTTGATTTTCTCATTGGGGCCAGAAATTCGTAGTCGATTAAACGGGTTATTCATGGCTATTTTCTTTTTGGGTGGTGCTATTGGATCTTTTATCGGAGGATGGACATACGCCTTAGGTGGATGGAGTGTAGCATTATGGACTGGAGTCGCTTTTCCGGTCATTGCCTTGCTTTATTTTGCCACAGAGAAATAGTTCTTTGATCTAACTTAAGCAGTCAGAATTCATCTGACTGCTTATTTTTTGTGAAATTCTAGATGCTGGTACTTGAGCGCAACAAAAAATTGCGTCAAACTGAAATCAAACTTAATATAAGCTTTAAAGTGTCCGCTATCGGAAACACAAGCGGACCTTACAAATAACAAGGGAGAGAATTAAAATATAGAAAATGCCAAATAGTTGGATGGTAAACATTCAGCCTAACATTTTACTTTGGTATAAGGACTACATTTATATTGCTACCAGGATTACTAACCTTGCGAAATCAAAGTATACAAATGGGTATAGCAAGATGAGTAATCACTCGAATAAAATGCTTTTCAGTTCAAATACTGAAAGGCGTTTGGTGATTTTGTTATAGAAGTACAGTCTTTAGAAATCATACTGTCCTTATAAAATAATCATTATCTGTCCCTGTTGGATTCGATTCTTTCTAAATATAATTGGAAGATAAAATGATAAGGAAGAAAGGAGGAAAAATATGTACATACCAAAATACTTCGATATAAAAGATGAAAAAACGAAATATGAAATCATTGAACAAAATAGCTTTGCAACACTATTTTCTCAGCATAATGGAGCACCATATGCAACGCATCTTCCTTTACTATTAAATAGAAATGAGCGTATTCTATATGGTCACTTTGCCCGTTCAAATGAACAATGGAAAGACATGGAGAATCAAGAGGTACTTGCGGTTTTCCAAGGGCCGCATTGCTATATTTCTCCATCATGGTATGAAACAAACAAAGCTGTTCCAACTTGGAACTATGTAGCAGTTCATGTATATGGTGAAATGGAAATTGTAGATGATGAACAAGAATTAATTGGTTCTCTTCGTGATTTAGTAAATACATATGAGAATCAGGAGAGCACCTATTCGTTAGATGAAGTGGAACCTAGCTATATTGAAGGATTAAGTAAAGGGATTGTAGGGTTTAAAATAAAGATTAATAGGATTGAGGGGAAATGGAAACTAAGTCAAAATCATGCAGTGGAGCGACAAGAATTAGTTGTGGAGCAACTTGAACAAATTGATAGTGAGGATCATAAAGGGATTGCTATGTTGATGAAAGAAAATCTTATAAAGGGTGAAGGGTGATTCATAACGAATTACGTGAAAGAAATGCTCCTCCTTTAAGTGAAGGGGGAGCATTATCTTATATAAATAGGAATTATTTCTCACGTACCACAAAAAGTTCGATAAGGTTTAGATGATGGTGTAGGCAATGTAGCATATTCAGCTTGTTCGGATGAATGAGCATAAGGATTTGAAAGAACCGTAAGCAGTTGCTCCATCACACTATAGTCTCCTTGTTGTACTGCCGCATCTAATGCTTCCTCCACGCGGTGGTTTCGTGGAATGATCGCAGGATTGTTGTCCCGCATCAACTGATGTGAAGAAGAGTTTGATTCCTGCTGTCTGCTTAATCGTTCTTGCCATTTTTCATTCCACTTCGTAAATTCTTGACTTTTAAACAAATCGTTATCGTTATGTGTACCAAAAGTTAATGCAATGAAGGTATTCGTATAGTCTGTGCGATATTTCTCCATTATCTTAAGAAGTTCATCAATAAGAGTTTTATCTTGTGCTTCTTCATTAAATATGCCTAGTTTTGCTCTCATTCCAGTAAGCCAATGTTTTTCATATAGTACACCAAATGTTGAGAGGCTATCTTGAGCTAGTTTGACAGCTTGTTCCTCGTCTTCATGTAGCAGTGGCAATAAAGATTCTGCAAATCGGGCAAGATTCCAAACGCCAATATAAGGCTGGTTGCCATAGGCATATCGTCCTTGTGTATCAATGGAACTGAATACTGTTGCCGGATCATATTCATCCATAAAAGCACATGGGCCGTAATCTATGGTTTCTCCGCTAATGGTCATGTTGTCGGTATTCATCACTCCGTGAATAAAGCCGACGAGTTGCCATTTTGCAATTAGGCTTGCTTGTTGCTTCATCACTTCTTGAAGTAGCGCTAAATATGGTTTTTCATCTGATTGAATAGCTGGAAAATGACGTTTAATCGTATAATCAGCTAAAGCTTTAAGATCCTCAACTGACCCGCTTGCTGCTGCGTATTGAAATGTGCCGACGCGTATATGGCTGCTGGCTACACGTGTCAAGACTGCACCTGGTAAAGCAGTTTCGCGCAAGATTGACTCACCTGTTGTTACCACAGCGAGACTACGAGTAGTAGGAATACCGAGTGCATACATTGCTTCACTGATAATATATTCACGGAGCATTGGTCCAAGTGCGGCGCGGCCATCCCCTCGGCGGGAATATGGCGTTCTACCAGAACCCTTTAATTGAATATCAAATCGCTCGCCTGAAGGGATAATCTGTTCACTGATTAGGAGCGCACGGCCGTCTCCTAGCATGTTAAAGTGTCCGAATTGATGCCCAGCATATGCTTGGGCCAGAGGGGAAGCATCTTCAGGTACTTTGTTACCGGCAAGCACAGTTACACCTTCTTCGCTTTTAAGCGTCTCTACGTTTAATCCTAAAGATGTTGCCAAAGAATCGTTAAGAATGACTAACTTTGGTGAACGTACGGGCGTTGGAGCGAGCTTTGTAAAAAATGATTCGGGTAGACGAGCATAACTGTTATCAAAGTTCCATCCAGTTTCTTTTATTTCTGTTTTCTTTTCCATTGGATCTCCTTTTTTGTTTTATTTTATCGTTTTTTCGAAAAATAATGTAGTTCATTTTAGTATCTACTTCTGTTCATTTATTATATCTATTCTAGAGAAAAGAGGCATCTTTTTAAGGTTCTTATGTAGGGAAGTAGTGAAAGACGTAATCATCTCATGACATGTGGTGACGAATGGGTTCTTGCACGTAGGGGGAAAGGACCACGACACTTGTAAAAATTGGATAAAATGTTTTTGAAGGCAATCCCTTATCGAATTGCCTTTTTAGGCTGTGAGGAAATAAAAGGTTTATTCTGAACGGATTACCCGTAAAAGCCCGATTAGTATGGGCTGATTCAAGTTTCGCTGTATATGCTAATCTTTGAATGTTACATAAAAAAACGAAATTATAGTTAGACGAATTAGATTGTAGGTTGGAAATTTTATAAGAAAGTACATACAATAAAAAGTGGTCAAAAATTTGAACATGGAAAGCTTACCTTGAATAACTTTCCAGTATTGTTAATTCTTTAGAAAGATAGAGGATCAGTATAATTTAATTGTAGATAGGTAGAATCAAAATATATGCTAATTTATAGTCATCAGATTAGTCCTTTATATAGAATTAAGCAAAAATTAAGGTCTTCTTTTAAATGAGTAGAGGTAGAATAATAATCAGTACAAATTGAATAAAAAGAGGGCTCTATATGTTTAAGAGATGTTTAATCGTTTGCTTTATTATCGCAATTTTTTGCTTAAGTGTATATATGTTAATGCAAACAAATAAAAATAAGACACAAACATTAAAAGTATTTTCAGATTCTAATAGTAAAATAGAAAATGATAAGCCAAAAGTAAATACGGAGAAGCGTACCCGTTATGAGCTTGTAGCGGAAAAATTAGACCAATATTTAAAAGAAAAAGGGTTTAATGGGACCGTGCTTGTGACGGATAGAAATCATGTGATTTTACGAAAAGGGTATGGCTATGCGAATATGAAGGATAAAGTTTTAACAACGCCAAGAACAAAATATCGTATTGGTTCAATCACTAAGACAGTAGTCGCAGTATCTATATTACAGCTGCAAGAAAAAGGGAAATTAAATATAGAAGATAATGTGAATAAATATATCCCTTCATTCCCAGCGGATAAAAATATTACTTTAAGGCACTTATTAACGCATACATCTGGACTACCAGAGCAAGGGAAGGGGAAGGTGGATGCGGCATCACACGAAAGATTAGTAAAATGGATCGGTTCACAAAATCTTGAATTTCCTGCCGGGACAGGCTGGAGATATACAGACTATAATTATATGGTCCTTGCTTATATTGTAGAACAAATTTCGAATCAACCATTAGCTGAATATGTAAAAGAACATGTTTTTACTCCAGTTGGAATGCATGAATCTGGTATGGGGACAAAGTTCCCTGGGGATATATTTTTCGCAGAAGGTTATACAAAGAAAGGTAATGAATTCGTATCTGCTCCTAGCCTAAGAATGAACTGGTTATACGGTTGTGGTGAGATGTATACAACTGTAGAAGATATGAAGAGGTTAGATGAAGCAATTATGACGGGCAAACTACTTTCGAAACAAAGTTTATCAGATATGTTCACTGTATCACCTGCAAGGAAATATGGATTTAGTTTTTATATGTATCCAGATTATTACCACAACCACGGTGTATTAGCTGGATGGAATACATTTAATAATTTTAATTGGGATAAGCGAATTTTTGTCATTCTTTTCTCGAATGTTCAAAACGGGATGAGTGATGCATTTAATCAGGAATTTCGAAAGATGGCAAAAGATTTATTAGAAGAAAAATGAATTTGAAAAAGCCTCTAGCGTGAGAGGCTTTTTTTGTTACAGTGATGAAAATTCTTCAACTAGTTTATTAAAACGATCTAATGCACTTTCAATTGGTTGTGGTGTTGTTAAATCTACTCCAGTTTTCTTTAAAAGATTGAGTGGATAATCTGAACTTCCACCTTTTAAGAATTCGATATAATTTTGCTGAGCGATAGGATCGCCGCTTAAAAGTTGTTCTGCAATTTGAATTGCAGAAGCAAATCCAGTAGCGTATTTGTAAACGTAAAATGGTCGGTAAAAATGAGGGATTCTAGCCCAGCCATATTTTACTTCTTCGTCGAATACGAGTGTATCCCCATTGTATTCTCTAAACAAGTTTTCATATACATCATTAAATGCTTGGGCATTTAATGGTTTACCTTGATGTGCCATTTCGTGCGTAATTTTTTCAAATTCAGCAAACATAACTTGTGTAAAGAAAGTTCCTTTAAATTGATCAATAAAGTGATTGATTAAATGTTTGCGTACGTCTATATCTTTCGCTTCTTTTAATAAATGGTGAATTAGTAGCACTTCATTTACTGTTGAAGCGACTTCTGCGACAAAGATTGAATAATGAGCAGAGATTCTCGGCTGAAACTTATGTGAATAATACGTATGCATACCATGCCCACATTCATGAGTAAGTGTAAAGAGACTATTTAAGTCGTCATTATGATTTAACAAAATAAACGGGTGAACACCATATACGCCAAAATTATAGGCACCCGAACGTTTTCCAGGTAATTCTCTTACATCTATATAACGTTTATCTTTAAAACCTCGAAGCGTTTGAAGATATTCTTCACCGAGTGGAGAAAGGGACGTAAGCATGATTTCAAATGCTTCATCATAGGGAATCTCTTGCTTTACACCTTTTACTAAATCAACATTTAGATCATATTGTCTTAATTCATCTAATTGTAATTTCTTTTTTCGTAAATGATTATATGTATGTAGAGATGCAATGTTCTTTTTAGTTGTATGAATTAAATTATCATATACTTCTTTTGGAACCATATCACTAAATAGAGATTTTTCTAAAGCCGATGGGTAATTTCTAATTTTTGAAATGGTAACATTGTTTTTAATAGCCGCTGCTAAAGTGGAAGCGATAGAGTTTTTTAGCTGTACATATGGTTGATAGTATGCTTTGTAAGCTTCTTTTCTCTTATCTCTGTTTTCATCTTTTATTAATTTTGAGTACATGCCGCGTGTTAAACTTACTTTATTTCCATCATCGGTTGTAACTTCTCCAAATGCTATATCTGCATTATTGAGCATTCCGTATGTTTGTTGAGGAGAGGAAAGAGCCTCGCCCATTTGTGATAAGATTTCTTCTTTATCTTTGTTTAAAACATGTTTTTTATATCGATATAACTCGAATAAGTCATCTTTATAATATTGTAAGCCTTCGTTTTCCTCTACATAAGAATGTAATGTTTTCTCATCGATACTCAGTAAAAATGGTGAGAAGAAGGAACGAGCAGCACTTATTTTAACATGTAACTGCGATGCTTTATCTACAAGGGACTGTGCTTCTATATTACGTGTATCAAGGTCTGATTGCAGTCTTGCATAAGCATAAACTAAATTAAACAAACTTGATATTTCTTCACTTTTCGTAAGATAGGCAAGTAGGCTTTGACCATCATGGATAGTCCCATTACATTTTTTTAAATCCTCTGTTAATGTTTCGATTTTTTGGTAGTCGTTTTCCCAGTTTTCAATCGTTTTATAAATATCCGTTAAATCCCACTTTTCGTGATCGGATACATCCATTCTATTTTTAAATTCTGTCATAATCATTTCCTTCCTAGATATATATTTTGTATATTCTATATAACTATGAAATACAACAAATTGCAAAGAATCCCTGCTGTACGAAAAATAAAAAAGAGAGTATTGGTGTGGTTACATGATATGTATTTCTTAAATTCAAATATTTGTAAAGGGGATAGTGCATGTATTTACAGCAGAAAAATATATTTATTTAAGGAGGTGGAAGTGTATTGATTCTAATTCCATTCATTATGTTAGGTTTACCGATTGCGATTATCGTGTTTATTTTGTTAGCGATTATGAAATGGAAAAAAGAGGGGGAGGAAGATGTGTTTAGACAATTATATGTACATTTAGTACTATTTGCGACCCTGATGTTATCTATTGGAGGAGGAATCGGCATATTTATGGGATTATCAGATTATATCAGTCCACCTTCTTACTATGAATCTTATGATTCATTTAAACAGATGAAATTAATGGAAGTGAAAAATTCACAACAAACGGTAAGTGAAGAGCAAATTCGTGCAGAATATGATCAGAATGTAGAAGATAGAAAAGAAACGGTCAAGCAGGAAGCGAAAAATACAATGATTAAAAGCTTAGGTTTTATCGTTATTCCGCTACCTATCTTTCTGTATTTTAACAGTGGTAGAATTCGAGATAAAAAATCAGCGTGAATAGAAGAAAATAAAAAGTCTTGCCAACAGTGGCAAGACTTTTTATCGTGTAGATTATAATTGTATACCGAATGTTGCGTACAATAGGTCTGCATATTGCTCTTTTGTAATCTCTATTTTACTCTGTTTTCCTTGTCTGGTTACTGTAAAACTATCTTTTGAGAGAGTAGCATGCCCGTCAGAAGTTAGTTTTACGGTAAGAGGTACTGTATTAAAAGGAGAGTCTGTATGTTCTACAATTGTTTTTTGTGCTTCATTTAATTTTCTTTCGTCAACTGCTTCTATATAAAATGCGTAACCTAATGTCCAATCTTGAGAAGAATCCTGTTTTAGAAATTCTTTGTTTTTTTTCATCTCTAAAATATAGTTTCCTTTTGGAGTTGTTTCTTTTCTGATGCGATAGTCACCAGTAACGGAATGAACAATCTCACCGGTGAAGGGAACAGGTAAAAGAGGAAGGTTTGAACCGAAACCGACTTCAATTAAATAAAGTTCAGCATTATGTTTTAAAACAGTTGCCACATGGCCTGAATCAACAGCCCAAGTATTAGAAGCGGCATAATAAACTGTTCCTGATACTAAGTGAACATCAAAACCGCAATCTTTAAGGAAGTAATACATCGTGGGATTTAACTCGTAACAAAGACCACCACGGTTGTTCACTAAGATTTTTTCTTGGAGATTTTCTCTTGAAATCTCTTTTACTGTACCTTGAATAATATCCAAATTTTCAAATGGAATTGCTTGTGCCATTGCATAAAGAATTTCATTTAACTCTTCAAATGAAATAGATTCCTTTGCTTCTATATTCACTCTAGAGAAGAATTGTTTTTGGAGATCTGTCATATTGATCACTCCTTATTTCTTTTAGCTATTTATGTAATAATTGTACCGAATATGAATCAAGAAAACATCCGCGATACGTTGAATAGAAAATCCACATATATACTTACGACTAAAGTATGATAATCATGACACCTTTACTTCTTTTATAACATATAGTATGATGATTTCAATAAATTAGATTTCAATGAACATAATTATAAATTAATGAGAGGTGCTTTTTGTGAGTGCGGTAGGTTCTAAATAGGAAAAAATTGAATGAAATAAATCTGATGAGAACAGGGGATTTTTATATAATTCATACCCCTAATTTTGTCATGGATTTATTTCAAATAACCTATGAAGATACCTACAATACTTTATAAAGCGTGTAATGATTAAGGGATAGCCATATGTTTTTGGAGATGGTTTATTTCCTAATATTTTGCACAGGCCTTGTAAATGTAAAAAGCTGCGGTGTCTCCGCAGCTTTTTTGTGTTTATTTTTATCATATGAAAATTTAATTATTTAAATCTCATTGAAATCTAATGGGTAGGTATCTTCATTTATGATGTGAGTAAATCATAGTGAGGAGAATAGAAATTGAATCAAATGATTTTTGAAAAGTTGCAATATAACGAGTTGAAGGAAATCGTTAAATCGTATTGTGTGAGTGGGTTAGGAAAGCAGTTGTTAGATAAATTGGAGCCTAGCGCAAATATCAAAGTAGTGAAAAATCGTTTAAATGAAACAACGGAAGCACGAGCGATATTAGATGCAGAAGGGCATGTACCGTTTTTGGGAATTTCTAATATCGATAGTACAATCCCAAAATTAGAAAAGGGAATGATTTTGGATCCAACTGAGCTAGTTAGTGTATCAGATTTTTTAAGAGGCTGTCGAAAGGTTAAAAAATTTATGCTGGATAAAGAATTTTTCGCACCAGTATTAGCAGCGTATGCGAATTCAATGACTGAATTCAAAAGTGTGGAAGAAGAAATTAATTTTTCGATTAAAGGAAATAACGTCGATTCTGCTGCAAGTAAAGAATTAAAGCGAATTCGAAATAGCATCGATTCAGTAGAGGGGAAAATTAAGGAACGGTTAAATAAATTTTTAAATAGTAGTACAAATAAAAAGTATATTCAAGAATTCTTTATTAGTAAAAAAGACGATCGATATACGATTCCAGTGAAAGCGTCCTATAAAAATCAAGTTGCAGGAACAATTGTTGAAGTTTCTTCTAAAGGCTCTACCGTTTTTATAGAACCAAATACTGTTACAAAATTAAACGTGGAATTAGCCAGTTTAAAAGCGGAAGAAGCGATGGAAGAGTATCAAATATTAGCTACTTTATCAGGAATGATCTTAGAGGACATTTATAACATTAAGATTAATATGGAGCTGATTAGTCAATATGATATGGTGTTTGCAAAAGCGAAGTGTAGTAAACATATTGGCGGGATAGCACCGAAATTGAATGATTATGGGTATGTAAAGTTAGTGCGTTGTAAGCATCCGCTTTTATCAGGGGAAGTTGTACCACTTCATTTTGAAATTGGGCAAAATTATCGAAGCTTAATTATTACGGGACCAAATGCTGGGGGAAAAACGATTGTGCTCAAAACAATTGGTTTAGTAACATTAGCGACAATGTCAGGGTTTCATATTGCAGCAGACAAGGAAACAGAGATTGCTGTTTTTGAACATGTCTTTGTAGACATTGGCGATAATCAAAGTATAGAAAATGCGCTAAGTACATTTTCATCTCATATGAAAAACCTTTCAGAAATTATGAGAGTATCAAATAATAATACGCTGCTACTATTTGATGAAATAGGAAGTGGTACGGAGCCGAATGAAGGAGCTGCACTTGCGATTTCTATTTTAGAAGAATTTTATCATATGGGTTGTATAACTGTCGCGACTACGCATTATGGCGAGATTAAACGATTTTCAGAAATGCATATTGATTTTATGAATGCCGCGATGCTATTTAATAGTGAAACGTTGGAACCGATGTATAAGTTAATGATAGGGAAATCGGGAGAGAGCAACGCCTTATGGATTTCTAGAAAAATGAACGTGCGAGAAAACGTACTGCAAAGAGCGAAAGGTTATATGGAAAATAAAGAGTATCGTTTAGAGAGACTGAATGAAAGCAGAATAAGAAAGCCTAAGGTTGTGCAAGAGAAAATAGAAGAGAAACATGAATATGAAAAGGGAGACCGTGTAAAATTATTAGACTATGATGACTTTGGAATTGTATATAAAGAAAAAGACAATTTCTTCAATGTCGTTGTGTTTTATAATGACCAATTCATTGAAGTAAACGTGAAGCGAATTTCTTTAGAAGTACAGGGAAAGGAATTATATCCAGAAGGGTATGATTTAGACACGTTGTTTGTGGATTATAAAGAACGGAAAATGCAGCATGATATAGAGCGTGGATCGAAAAAAGCGCTGCGTAAAATTCAAAAAGAAATAAGAAAGAATAGAGGGTGAGGTGCTATGAATATAAAGATTAGACAAGAACTTGAGAAAGATTATAACAGGGCAGAAGAGGTTGTAAAACAAGCATTTTTAAATGAAGCATTTAGCGATCAGAAAGAACATGAACTTGTAAATCGTATTAGAAAATCTGATGCGTTTATTCCAGAATTATCATTAGTGGCGGTAGATAAAGAAATTGTCGGTCACGTCCTATTATCTAAAATTAAAATAGTAGATGGTGATAAATCGGTGGAATCATTGGCCCTTGCTCCAGTATCTGTTGCGTCAGAGTATCAGAAAAAGGGAATTGGAAGCCTGTTGATTTCGAATGTATTAAGAAAAGCAAAGGAGCTCGGCTATCATTCTGTAATTGTGCTTGGACATAAAGATTATTATCCGAAATTTGGTTTTAAACCAGCTAGTCTATGGCATATACGTTCGCCATTTGAGGTGCCAGATGAAGTGTTTATGGCTATGGAGTTAACGGAGAATGCGCTTCAAAATGTGCAAGGTGTTGTTCAATATTCGGAAGCTTTTTCTGAGTAGCACAAATAAAGATAGCTAGAAGAAATTTTCTAGCTATCTTTTTGATTTTTAAGTTGAAGTGATCAAGGTATTAATAAAATTTTCCCTGTACTTTTTCGACTTTCCAATAATCGATGTGCTTCAGCACCGTTTTCTAGAGCGAAAGTGGTTGGATTTTGGATATGTAATTTTCCAGCGGTAATCCAATCAAATAGTTGGCTTGAACGGCTTTTGCGTTCTTCATACGTTGTGAGTACGTTCCAAAGATCTCCGCCAGTTAAAGTTTTTGAAGTATCCATCAGCATTCGCGGATCAACAGGAGTTGGATCACCACCGGCCATTCCGTAAAATACGACGGTACCACCGATTTTTGTAGCTTTAAAGCTCTCTTCTAATGTAGAACCTATTGATTCGTATACCACATCTACGCCATGATCTTTTGTGATTTTTAGCACATTCTCACGCCATGGTGTTGAATATAAAAATACATGGTCCGCTCCAGCGGAATAGGCAGCTTCTGCTTTTTCTTTAGATGAAGTAAGACCAATGACTTGTGCGCCATGCATTTTAATCATTTGAATGAGAAGTTGACCAACCCCTCCAGCTGCCGCGTGAACTAAAACAAAATCACCGACTTTTACTTTATAGCTGTCTTGTGTCAAGTAATGCGCTGTTAACCCTTGTAATAAAACAGAAGACGCTGTCTCAAAGGAAATAGAGCCCGGGAGTGGAATTGCTTTTTCTTTTGGAACAGCTACTAACTCTGCATTTGCGAATGGTACATCAGCAAATGCAATGCGGTCTCCAATCGTAACATCGGTAACTTCAGCACCAACTTTCTCTACAATTCCTGAACCTTCATATCCTAATATATAAGGAGGTTTACCAACGAGGTGATAGTTACCTCTACGTCTATATATATCAGCGAAGTTTAAGCCAATTGCTTTTGTGCGAACAAGAATTTCATTTGGTTTTATAGCCGGATCTGATACTTCTTGATATTGTAATACATCCGCATTTCCGAATTCTTTGAAACAAAGTGCTTTCATTTGAAATACCTCCAGTAGTACGCCGATATTGTTTGTTATTGTTTCCTATCATACAATACATACATCAATAGACAAAGAGGATTATTTAAATGGAATCAATCGAAAAAAACGATTTAAAGGAGCAGGTATCGTGGAGATAAAACAATTAATCACATTCAAAACAGCGGCTGAAAATTTGAACTTTACGCAGACAGCAAAAATATTGAATTTTGCTCAATCAAGTGTGACGGCACAAATAAAAGCATTGGAAGCTGAGATTGAAACAGCATTGTTCGAACGATTAGGAAAACGTATTTTTCTGACCGAAGCAGGACGGAAATTTCTAGTGTATGCGGATAAAATGATTACGTTAAGTTATGAAGCGAAAATGGTTGTGAAAGATGAGGAAACAACATCTGGTACATTAGTAATTGGTGCACAAGAAAGTCAATGTACATATCGGCTTCCTGCAATTTTAAAGGAATTTAAGCTGAAATTTCCGCAAATAAAACTGATATTCAAACCTGCTCATTCAAATGAAGCTGTAAAAGAGCAACTGATGGAGGGGGAACTTGATTTAGCCTTTATTTTAGATGAATGTAAAATAGAAGATGCTTTGCATGTAGAGTCGTTAGTTCGAGAAGAATTGAAAATAGTAGCATTTCCTAATCATCCTTTACTTGAAAAATCTATAATCTGTACAAAGGATTTAGAAAGTGAAACACTTTTGTTAACAGAACTTGGTTGTTCTTATCGTACTATATTTGAGGAACTATTCCGTGCAGAAGATGTATATCCTGCAAATAAAATTGAGTTTGTCAGCGTGGAAGCAATTAAACAATGTGTAATTGCGGGCTTAGGCATAGCGGTTTTACCAGCAATGGTAGTGGAAAAAGATATACAACAAGGTTCAATGAAGGAGTTAGTTTTAGAGAATGCAATCGCTCCTATTTTTACACAAATTGCGTGGCATAAAGATAAATGGATCACTTTGCCCCTGCAGCAATTCATAGATGTAACAAGAGTGTCAATAGAAAAGTAAAATAGAACAAGCCAACTTTCTATATGGAAGTTGGCTTGTTTTTATCCCGCTATTTGTGGGAGTATTACTGCCCGTAAAAGCCCGATTCGTTCAACTAATAATCAGTGGGGGATGAAGAAAACCCCCACTGATTAAAGTTTCACTTTATGTTCTTTCAAATGTTTAAGCTGAGCGACAATCATGATGCTAATGACAACGAGTAAAAACCATGAACTAATCTTTCCAATGTGAACAAGGCTCCACGTTTCTCGTTGGTTTGGGTATTGCCATGCTCCGAAGAAAGTAGCGATGTTTTCAGCAACCCAAATGAAAAATCCAATAAGGAAAAACGAGAGTACAAGCGGTATTTTATATGTAACTTCTTGCAAAGAAAATTGAACAAACGTACGAAAAAAGACAATAAATAAAAGAACAGTTAAAATCCAGCGAAAGTCATATAGAAAATGGTGTGTAAAAAAATTAAAATAAATCATTGCTCCTAGTGGTATAGTCCATATTGTCTTAGGCCACCTATGCATTTGCAGGTGCAACCTTCTCCATGCTTGGCATATATAATTAGCAACACTAGCATACATAAATCCGCTATAAAGTGGGACACCAAAAATTTTTGAATATGCTTCTTCAGGATAACTCCATGAACCAAAGTGAACTTTATATATTTCTAGTAGAAGCCCGATGAGGTGAAAAACAGCAATTACTTTCAGTTCATCTTTTGTTTCCATACTCGTTTTGTACATGATGTATTGCATAAGAAGGCATACGATAAGGATAAAATCATAACGATAAAGTCCTGGAATCGAGATGAATTTCGAAACAGCGAGTGCTATAAAAATAACGACAGGGAAAATACAAGATAAAGATTGTTGATAGGCAAAGAAAAGAAGTTGTTTGATATAAAACATTGTTTCTCCTTTCTTACATGTGAGTTAGTTTTCTGAAAAAACAGGATGGAAACTTACTATACTATAAATCTTTAGAATAAAAAGACAATAGTTAAAAATACAAGGATAAAGTAGTGAATGTTAATCATACATCCATCAAGGGAAGGACTAAAAAGCAAGTTGAATGAATAATCCGAAAAGTATAAAATGAATGTAATCATATGAAAAGGAGCTGTGCCAATGTTATCGCTTATTGTAAATATCCCATCATTACTGAAGACTATGGAACAAGGGGATAGATAGTCCTGATAAACTACAGAGCTATCCCCATAATTGAAAAGGGGGATTTTTGAAATGAACACGAAATTGAATAATCTTTTTCTAGGTGAAAATATTAAGTTATCAGCAATCAGAGCTGAAGATATTGAACAAATGGCTATTTGGCAAGAGGATAGTGAGTATTTAAGAAATGTAGATACAGATATAGCGATTCTGCAATCTTTACATGAAATAAAGGAAAATGAGCTATTAATAGGGAGAAAGTCAAATAGTGTTTCTTTTATGCTACGAACGATTCAAGATGATAGTTTAATTGGCTTTGTGGCACTTCATAGCATAGAGTGGAATAATAGAGCTGGCTTGCTAGCAATTGGTATAGGTGATAAGAATTATAGGGGTAAGGGATATGGTACGGAAGGATTACGCCTTATTCTAAAATATGCTTTTTACGAATTAAACTTACATCGTGTAGGTCTCGATGTTATTTCATATAATAAATCGGCAATTGAAGTATATAAAAAGGTTGGATTTAAGGTGGAGGGGTGTATGAGAGAAGCTGTTCAGCGAGATGGGAAGAGCTTTGATCGTATCATAATGGGGATATTGCGAAGTGAATGGGTAAAGACTCGAAATTAATTTATATAGATAATAATAGAGGGTAATCTCCAATAACGTTGTAACATATTAAATTAAAATATGAATATTTATTAAGAGTGAAAACTTTACTATGTGCATATTTAATAATGTATATGTAATTTGCAGGAAAAAGAATAACAACTGGCGAAATTTTACAACATATGGATTGAAATAAGGAGTCATGTCATATGAATTTAGAAAAACCAAAACCAGTTAATGAAGAGATAGTTGAGTTAAAAGAACTTGTAAAAGAATTGCATGGTAGTGTGCATCAACTACAGAGTGAGGTTCAACAGCTAAGGCATGAACGCCCGGTTGTTGAAGTCAAAAAAGGAGTTCAATTGTCACCGGGAGTTGTTGGACAAATTGGCGGTATGATTTTAGGGGCACTTGCAATTATCGGGATATTTTGGTAACGAAAAAGGTTTGCAGCATATTGCGAGGGCACTGAAAAAGTCCTCCTTATAAAAAAGTGAAAGCTTCCTCGATTTTATCGAGGAAGCTTTCACTTTTTTTATGTATAATAGTTGTACTAATTCTAGGTGGTGTCTCGAATGATTGTAAAACAACAATCTCTAAACCTTAGTCCATTCATGGCAATTTACGATATCGTCGTGCCAAAAGATAATATGCTTCGTCAATTCAATGAAATGGTTGATTTTTCTTTTGTTTTAAAACGAATCATGACCTTAATAAAGGAAAAGAAGTAAAAAAAGCATAAGAAAAAGGTGACTTTCCGTTCAATTTTGAACGGAAAGTTACCTTTTTTCGTTTCACATCATTGGAGGGCACTGAAAAACTTACGTTTTCCAGTGCCCTCGCATATTGCTGCAAACTTTTTTACATTAAATAACGTAAATATATATAAGCATGTGATAATAATAATGCAATGATTGTTAACGGTAAGCCAATTTTTAAGAAATCAAGATATGAGAATCCATGTCCTTCTCGGTTTGCAATACCTGCAACAACTACGTTTGCTGATGCGCCGATGAGTGTTCCGTTTCCACCTAAGCAAGCGCCAAGTGATAATGCCCACCATAGCACTTCAATCTGGGGAGAATCAGCGGAAAGTCCAAGTCCTGATGCTAAATCTTGAATAAGCGGAATCATTGTTGCGACAAATGGAATATTATCAATAGTAGCTGACGCAGCCCCTGATACCCATAAGATAAGAATCGCTGCAAAACCAATATCGCCATTCGTTACATCAATTACTTCTTTTGCTAGAGATGAAATAAGTCCGATATCAATTAAGCCGCCAACAAGAACAAATAATCCAGCGAAGAAGAAAATCGTTACCCATTCTACATGAGCAAATACATCTTCTAATTCATGTTGTTTTACACCAATTAACATGAGGAGTGTTGCACCAGTCATCGCGATAACTGCCGCATCTACATGAATAATCGAATGAAGAACAAACCCGAGAATTGTCAATCCTAAAATGGAAAGAGATTTTAGGAGCAAGCTTCGGTCACGAATATAGTCTTTTTCATTTAGTGCCATAAGCTTGGCAATTTGTTCAGGTGTTGTTTTTAATTTGTTACGATACATAAGATAAATAATGCCTAATGTAACAATGGAAATAATAAGTACAATTGGTGTTAAATTGAGTAAAAAGGTATTAAAATCTAGGTGTTTATTAGCAGATCCAATCATTATGTTTGGAGGATCACCAATTAGTGTTGCGGTACCACCAATATTGGAAAATAATACTTCCGAAATCAAATAGGGAACAGGTTGTACCTTTAAAATTCGTGTAATAGATAGTGTAACAGGAACGACTAATAAAACGGTTGTTACGTTATCTAAAAATGCAGAACCGACCGCGGTTAATAGGGATAAAAATAATAAAATTCGAATAGGCTTTCCACCGGCTGCTTTTGCTGCTTTTATAGCTACATATTCGAATACACCAGATTGGCTCGTAATATGTACGAGAATCATCATTCCAATTAAAAGAGTGATCGTTTCCCATTGGATATGTGATGTAAAGGCAGTATGTAAGTCTACAATGCCAAAAATAATCATCATGGCAGCACCGAACAGTGCAATTACCGCACGGTTCAATTTCTCAGAAATAATAAATCCGTATGTTACTAAAAATACGGCGATCGCAAAATAATATTGCCAATTTGCTACTTCATGTGCTGAATGTTCCAACATGTCACCTTCTTTAAAATATGTATTAAATTGTCGAAAAATATCCCTCTGCATAAATTCTATTGTAGCAAATTCAAAAAAGAAAGAAAACTATTTACGGTCAGTGAGGGAATAATGAAATTTCATACACTATATAAAAAATAAAAAAACAAAGTGCAAATTATTATGCAAAGTGAACTTTGTCCTCTAATATAGAGATAGCAATTTACATTATTTTTGCGTAAAATGGTTTAAAGAGGTGAAATCCGATGGAAATAGTAAAAGATAGTGCTGTTATTCAACATGAAATCGAACGTTTTGTAAATAAAGATGTATATATTCATTTAGAAACGACAAATGGAGCATACGCTTCACATTTTAATGAAAAAATGATGACAGTCGGAGCGTTCATTCGAAATGCGATTATTCGTTTTGAACGGGGGAAAATAACAGGAACAAATCCATACCGAGTTGGTCTCAAAATGGATCACGGCTGGGTATATGCTGAAGGTATTACGCATTGGGAAGTAGATGAGCAAGATCGTCTGTTACTAGCGGGACATGATAATAAAGGGCGCTTAGCTGTAGCACTTGAGTTAAGTTTAACACCATTTAAATAAAAAGGAGGGGAAAGTATGGAAAGACATGTGCTTGTTGTATTTCCGCATCCAGATGATGAATCATTTGCGGCGGGAGGAACAATTAGTTTATTAAGAAAGCAAGGAGTACCTGTAACTTATGCGTGCGGGACGCTTGGACAAATGGGACGCAATATGGGTAAGAACGTTTTTGCTAATCGCGAAACGATTCCAAATATCCGTGAAAAGGAATTAAAAGATGCGTGCGAAGCAATGGGCATTGAAGATTTAAGAATGCTTGGTTTCCACGATAAAACATTAGAATTTGAAGATGTAGATTTTGTAGCAGATAAAATTGAAACGGTAATTCGCGATGTGCAGCCATCACGAATCATTACATTCTATCCAGAGCACGGTGTTCATCCAGACCACGATGCATTTGGTCGTGCTACAGTTCGCGCTGTATCACGTATGCCAAAAGAAACGCGCCCAGTCATTCATGCAGTTGCGATTACAAAAAATCGTGAAGAAGTATTAGGAGAACCAGATGTTGTTAACAATATTAGTGAAGCGTTCGAGCAAAAATTAGAAGCTTTACGTGCACATCGTTCTCAAACAGAAGCGATGTTAGAAGAAACGGAAGTAAAACTGCAAAACAAAGATGCGGCAACATTAAAATGGTTACAAATTGAACAATTTTGGACTTATAAATGGGAGTAGGTTAGAAGATTTTCTTCTAGTCTTCTTTACATACAAAAGCGATGTCACATTGTGGCGTCGCTTTTTCTGTTAGATAGGCACTTCCTGAGTGCACGCCACATACACTACAGCAAATCTTGAAAAGAGGTGGCAACGATGTACGATTCATATGAGGAGGTGTTCGGTTATTTTCGAGATGGTTATGAATTAAGTGGTGAGGTAGTTGCACTTGTTGATCCATATGTTGTACAAACATTGCAATCTATCGTTGGGAAAAGAATTGTAGTGGAAACAATTCGGGGAAGTGTAAATGGAACTTTGAGAAGTGTGAAGCCAGACCATCTTGTATTAGAAGAAAAAGAAGTGCCGGTATTTGTACGAATTCAGCAGATTGTGTGGTTTACGCCAGAAAAATAAAGATGCTTTGTAGACGGATTATGAGAATGAAACTAAGGGCCTACTATTTGATTAGTAGGTTTTTTATATAAAAACTCATAATATATGTTAATCTTTGTAAATAGAAGCAATGAAAAATTAATGTTAATTCATACCCTCCTATAGGTATTAACATAAAGCAATCGAGGTGTTTGTTTTGTTGTTTTATGATCGAATTAAGATAATATTTTAGATAACGCGGATCTTGTTGTCACACTTTGCGGTCATGCAAATGATGTATGTCCAGCGACACCACGCATGTAAAACGTGTTCACTGGGGATTTGATGATTCAGCAGGGCAAGAATGGTCTGTATTCCAAAGAGTACGTGATGAGATTGGTGAACGGATTAAGAAATTCGCTGAAATAGGGGAATAATCCATATAGCATCAATATAGAAAAGAGGCTGTCTTCAAAAGGTTGTTTTTAAAGAACTTTTAGGGCAGCCTCTTTCTATTTTTTGATTTTGTTACACACTACATTTTGAATGATTTTTTTAATAGAATCATAAACCAAACTAGGGTAAAACCAATGAGAGAATGCGAGATTCCAATGATATAGGTTAATCCTTTGAAATCAGCTCCATTTAGTTGAAGAAGTCCTCGAGTTGCCAGTGAAGAAAGTGTTAAAATTAATCCAATATTATGGGCGATGAACCACATATTAAAACCCTTCACTTTATGAAATGAAAATGATTTTGCTAATGCTAAGGCAATTAAAAAGAATAAAAATCCAAGTACTAGCGTATGTGTATGTAAAAGATTTAACAGAGTAGAGCCTAGAATGCCCTTTGATTTTGCATATTCTCTAGCGAATACACCTGATAATAAACCAATAATTAAATATACGAACGATGCATAATATAATTTTTTCATTATATACCTCCTGAAGTAGAATTCTAATGTTGATTTTGATTAGTAAATTCCTATTGTATTTTCAAATCATGATCGTTATATAGCAAAAACTCCTAGTTGTCCAGGAGTCAGGGTATAACAAATCAAAGGTTTTTAGTTTCATCATAATTATAGGATATTTAATTATATAAAACAATTGAACTTTATTTGAACAAAGAGAGATTGTAAGAATCGTTCGTTTTCTTAAGATGACGACGATACCCCTTTTAAAACAACTCACTTCCCTCAGCCAATACATTAAAAAATTAATCTATTAGTTAGAAGCTGATTTTTTTGAAAAAAAACTTTTGTCCCTTTCAAATAGATTTCGAAATACATATTTATATACATTAGCTATATGATTCTATGATCTATGTAGAAAATATATCAAAAAGAGGGGGATTTTATGTCGGATCAAAACGAAATGAATCCTTGTGAAAACCAAGGTGAAGAAAATCAGAATAAAGAAATAGGGGTTTCCGCTATAACGCCTTGTTGTAATGGTTGCATTCGAGTTGACCCTGAAATAGGATGTGCCGTAGAAGAAGGAACCAGCACTGCTAGTGGATTCGCTTCCCATGCAGAAGGAAGCAATACCACTGCCAGCGGATTCGCTTCCCATGCGGAAGGATCCTTTACAAGCTCCCGTGGATTCACTTCCCATACAGAAGGAAATAATACCACTGCCAACGGATCCGCTGCCCATGCAGAAGGAGAAAGTACTTTAGCCAGTGGAACAGCTGCCCATGCAGAAGGAATCCGTACTACCGCCAGCGGAAGATCCTCCCATGCAGAAGGGGAACTAACCATCGCCAATGGAAGATCATCCCATATAGAAGATTTGTATTGGAAAAATAAAATATGAGGTTCTTGAACTGAATTACCAAAATTCAAGAGCCTTTTGATATGAAATTGTATTTTAAGAATGTACAGATGGTGATAGACTCCTTGATTTATTCTCAACATACATATCGTAGTTGACAATGAAAGAGTCGTATGTTCCATCCAGTAACCCATGCATTTTATTGTAATTATTTAGCTCTTCGATAAATGCCTTTTTATCCTTTGATTGTTTAACAGCAGCTAACATAGTTGAAAGCAACTTTTGATTTGTTTCTGGTTTTACCGGGAGCTTTGCATATAAATATAGGAAATCCCGAAGATCTTTTAAAGTTTCAAATTCTTCAAAGCTATGTTGTAGAAACGGATGCTTTATGTATAATTCTAGCGTATTATTAAACATTTATCTTTTTAAAATTAAAAAGGCTATTTAAATGATAAACATAAAAGCTAGAAGAAAAATATTATCGAAAGAGCAACCACAGTCTAAGAAAGAGAGTGAATCAAAATCTGGATGGTTACCACAAACAGGTGTTAATTCTACAAGCTAGATTTCAATTGCAGCAGGAGGATTGGTGAGGTAGTATTCTTCTAGCGTAGATATGCATAGCAATAAAAATAAGATAAAAAGAAGAGATGTGGCTTTGAAATAAAATTACGATGTTTGTAAGAAAGACGCGAAGTTTTGAATAAAGTTGCGACGTTTCTAAAAAAATGCGATGATTTATCTCTTCAATCAAAGAATTGTAAATAAGTTATGATCAAATATTTTATAAAACTGAAAGCTTTATTCCATTAAAGTGTTGAATGCAATTTGTGATAGACTAAGACTATAAAAGTTTATAATAAAGGGAGAAATTGTATAAGCAATTATAGTTTGAATTATGATTACAAACAAAAGAAAAGAAAATATGTACTATAAGGTAATACAGTAAGAAATACATATCAATTTGCTTAGTGATGATGAATAAGGTGTAAATTTGAATACAATATATAGATGAATAGTATATAAAGGAGCTCAACTCTCAATGGCAAGAAAATTATTAACACAAAGATTTCCTTTTTTAATTCCTATTAGAATTAGACAACGTAGGCTGTTTAAAAAAATAAGTGACCGTCTTAAAGGTTATAAATTTTCAAAAACATTTGAGCAAAATCTATTACCTTACAGGATTTATAAACATAAATCTTTGCTTATTAGAAAGTTAGGTGATACGGATATACAGCTGCAATATAACAAAATTACCAATCTAAAGCTAGCCATCTGCAAAATAAACCAGGTTGTAATTAAACCGGGAGAAACATTTTCATTTTGGCATCTTGTTGGTAATTCCAATGAAAAGGCTGGATATAAAGAAGGAATTATTCTAATGAATGGCGAAGCGATAAAGGGAATAGGCGGTGGTCTCTGTCAGTTAGGGAATCTTCTCTACTGGATGTTTCTTCATTCAGAGTTGGAAACAGTGGAAAGATATCGTCATAGTTTCGATCCATTCCCTGACTATGGACGTGTAATTCCATTTGGAACAGGCGCCACTTTGATGAATGGTATTATTGATCTCAAATTGAGGAACAATTCAAATATTTCCTATCAAGTCAATCTACATCTTGACGAAGAATACATCTACGGAGAAATTAGAGCATCCCAGTATCCTCCATATAAGTATTCTATCGTTGAAGAAGATCATTGTTTTGTAAAAAAAATAGATGATCAAGTATACAGACAAAATAAAGTTTATAAAAAAATAGTTGATCGTGTCACAGGTAACTTAGTTGACAAAGAACTAGTCATGGAAAATGATTGCTTAGTAAAATATGCAGTAGATGATGAGAAAATTGTGGGTTCTTTATAGACAAGGATTTTCACTCATCTAAAGATATTTGAAAAAATTGCGTAGATAATTTTAAAATAAAATCTTCCAAGGCAAAAAAATATGGTTGAAGTGGATTTTTTTATAAAAATACTAAGTCGAATGTAAGCAGTAAGTAGTATTTCACACATCGCAATAGAAAGGGCCCTAGGATAGAATTGTGAAGTCAGCTATCCTAGGGCTTTGCCTATTGTGTTTTTGATTTTGGAACGAAACAAGTAGTTGGTAAATCAGGAGCCCATGGAAGTAGTTTTGCTATTGTGCTTGGGTCATTTAGGTCACCATTCGGCATTTATTCAAGCATGTACTTCAAGTATTCATATGGTATCAGCCCGTTTTCTTTTGTAGTTTCGATAATGCTGTAGGGTTAGACTCAGAAATATCAAGACGAGTAACAAAAAGTTGGACGGGTTACATCACAGTAAAGTTGATTTTTATAATTTTCAAGTTCCAAACATTAGATGGCTTATTGAAAGAGAATGTTTAACCCTTGATGATGAAGGATATATTATTTTTTGTGAAGAGCTTTCTATTTTAATATAGAAAAGAAACTTTTTTTCTTTAAAGATGTTTTTTTATTTCAAGGTGATAAGGTGTACCTAAAAAGATGAATGAGAGCTTTAATTTTCGCAAGTAGATATAGGAAGATTTATATTAACTGTCGTTCCTTTACCTACTTCACTTTCAATAAGTATCTTTCCCTGGTGCTTTTCAATAGTTTTATAACAGATCATTAATCCTAAACCGATACCATTTTCTTTGATACTATAAAATGGCTCTCCTAGATAAGGGATACGTTCTTTTTCAATTCCACATCCGTAATCAGTAAATCGAATGTTTATCTGGTTTTTATCAGGTACATATTCAACTTCAATTAAGATTTCTCCTCCCATTGGCGTCGCTTCAATCGCATTTTTTAAGATATTTATAAAAACTTGCTTTAATTGATTTCCTTCACAAAGCATGAATGAAGTGTCAGATGTAAACTTAGTTGTAATTTGTATGTTATTCATCATTGCTTGTGGCTGAAGTATCATTACAATTTGCTTCATTAATACATTCAGGTCATTCGTTTTAATTTCTAATGCTTGTGGCTTTGCTAACGCCATAAATTCATTAGTAATACTACCTATTTGTTCAATCTCTGATAGCACGATATCTATATAATGCTCATTGTTCTTATTTTCCGATGATTTTAGTAAATGCATGAATCCTTTCATTGCTGTTAAAGGATTGTTAATTTCATGGGCAATTGCAGTGGCTAATTGGCCTACTACAGCAAGTTTCTCCGATTTTCGTAATAATTCCTCTGTTTTTAACCGTTCAGTGATATCTCGAGACATACTCAAGAAAACGTTTTTGCCGTTCAAATTAAAAACACGAACACTAAACTCAGTTGTTATTGTTTTTCCGGTTGGAAAAACATACTCATCTTGCAAAGTGAAAGAAGTATGCCCTTCTCTAATTTTTTCTAACAGCCTTATGAGCATTGGGGAATCCTGTGGAACAGTCTTAGGAAATGGCATGGAGAGAAGCTCTTCTCTACTGTATCCAAATCTTTTACACCCAACAGGATTTACCTCAATAAATCGAGTTGGAACTTGATCTTCATTCAGCTCTACTACATATACTGCGTCAGTTGCTTGTTCGATTAGTGCACGGTATTTCATTTCACTGTCTCTTAATTGTTGATGTAATCGATGCAGTTCTCTTTCTGCTTGTTTTCTTTCAGAAATGTCTCTACAAATTCCTGATAAAGCAATTACATTGCCCCTTAAATCTAAAATGGGTGAAACCGTCAAGCTTACATCAATTAAAGTTTTATCTTTTCGTTGTCTAACTGTCTCTAATCTAGTAATAACAGGGTCTTTAATATTGTTGTTTTTAATATTTTTTATACATTCTAAAGTTTGATTCATTAAAAAATCAGGTACGCAAGGTAATTTTTTTCCTAAGATTTCTTTTTCGGACCAACCAAATATTTTCTCATAAGCTTTATTGGCTTGTATCATATGTCCGTCTAAATCAAATATAGTGATAGCATCTACGTTATGATTAATAAATGATTCCAGCCGTTCTTTAGTTACTTTTAGTTCATTTTCTGCATTTTTTCTTTTCGTTATATCAACAGTAGAACCAACCACCTCAATCACTGTTCCCTCTCTTTTAACTGGCCTAAGAGAGAAAAGTATAATAGTCTCATCATTTGGCCATGGTAGTTCGAAAGTTACTTCTTCGCCATCCCATGCCTGTTGATAATATTTTAGTAGTCGAGGAATTAAATGGAATGGAACAATGGAAGAATCTATAGTAGGTAAACTTTTACCTACCACTTGTTCAGAGTGAAACCCATGTTGATAAAATAATTGTCCATCACACAAAGTATGAATAAAATTCCCATTCACTTTTTTAAATTTAAAAATACCTCCTTGAAGTTCATGTACGGTATCCCTTAATTCTTGTTTTGATTCTAGTAATGTATCATTCGCTTTAGCTAATTTTTGTGTTAAACAATATAATTTTTGATAGGACTCCATAAGAAAAACACCAATTAATAGTCCAGAAGACATAAATAATGTACCTTGAATGTCAAGAAGTATAAGTGGTATAGAAGGAAAAAAGAATCCTATTACCCAATGGATTATAACTATATAAACAGCTAGATAAAGAAAGACGCTTTTAAAAGGATGGATATTTTTGAGATATGTTTTAAATATAGTATATATAGTGGCTATTCCTAAAGCAGCTATCAAAGCTGGTCCCCAATCACCATCAAGATAGAAAATGCGCATAAATAAAATAAACATTAATGTAATCCAGCCGGCTGTACGGCCAAAATAAATAAACGCGATTATAAGAGGAACCACTCGAAGGTCATAAAACAATCCCATGTGCTTAAAATTAAAAATCATCAAAATAGCAGCTATGATACCTGCATATATGCCTCCAAATAACTGGATTGATTTCGAATCCATTTTTCTTATAAATACTTGGATAAAAATAGCTGAACTAACTAGGAAAGCAAAAATAGATAGATTAATGAAGAATCCTGTGAAAAGCATGCAATTTTCCTCCTCCCATTGAATGTATTCGACAAAAGATAAGGGAATCCTACAAAAACGACTGCATTAGATTTATTATTTTAAATAACAAGAATATTTAAGGGGAGATGCAAGAAAACGATAGGACATAGGTATTTGTATACTGTAATTTGAAAAAGAGGCGAAGATAGCATATATAATTTAGATTAGTATTATAAAAGAATACGGAGGTACTCTGTTTCTAATAAATCAGATTTGTACCATAAGGTTTCACTTTATAAATAATTGCGAAAAACGAACGTACATTACTATTTTATAGATTTAGTAATATATATGAAGAATTGAAATTGATTTTTTGTAAAGAAGGGGATAGTTAGAGTAATAAAAAATTTGATTTTTTTGTTTTCCAGTTTATAGAAAATAGCAGGTGTGCTAAAATGTTATAAAATATCAGAAAAATCAAATAATAAAAAGGTGGATAAGAAAAATGACTATACTAGAAAAAATTAAAGAGAATGTGTCAAAAGTAATTATAGGTAAGGAAGAAGTAATTGATTTAGCGATGATCGCACTAGTCGCAAACGGTCATGTTTTACTAGAAGATGTACCAGGAACGGGGAAAACAACATTAGCTAAAACACTTGCAAAAAGTATTGATGGAGCTTTTCAGCGTATTCAATTTACATCGGATACGTTGCCTGGTGATGTAGTAGGATTAGAATATTTTGATATGAAAGAGAGTGATTTTAAAACGAGAAAGGGACCTATTTTTGCAAATCTTGTTTTAGTAGATGAAATTAACAGGGCGGTTCCGCGGACGCAATCAGCACTGTTAGAGGTAATGGAAGAACGTACGGTAACGATTGCGGGCGTAACACATGTATTACCAAAACCATTTATTGTGTTAGCTACACAAAATCCGTTAGAGTCGGCAGGAACGTTTGCGCTCCCAGATGCACAGTTAGATCGATTTTTATTAACGATTCGGCAAGGTTATCCAGATCGTACATATGAAAAAGAAATGTTAAAACGATTTAAAGAAAACAATCCATTTAATGACTTACAAAGCGTTGTAACTCTCTCTGACATATTGGAGTTGCAAGAGCAATCTAAAAGAATCCATATACACGATGAGGTGGAAGAGTACTTGCTTGATATTGTAGAAGCAACGCGAAATCATGATTTAGTAGAAATTGGGGTTAGTCCGCGTGGATCATTAGCTTTTATGAGGGCGGCTCAAGCAAGGGCTTTATTAAAGGGGCGGGAATATGTAACTCCTGATGATTTGAAAGTTTTAGCAGCTCCGGTTTGTGCACATCGCTTAACGTTAACGATTGAGGGGGACATGAAAACAACAAAAGTAGATGTTCTGCAAGGAATTTTAGAAAAACTTGCAGTGCCAGTGGAAAGCGTATGAATGAAATTATAAAAAGGAAACATCCGTTAATGGAACCTCTCTCTATAGGGGGAATCGGTGTTATTTGTCTTATACTCGTCGTATTTACCAATCAATTTTTCATTGTAGCTATCTTTTTATTTTACTTGCTGCTAGTTGGATTTTTGTATTTGTATATGAAGGCAGTCATGAAAGTGAAATGGGATATCTCCCAAAATCAAAAGAGACTATTTATGAACGAAAGAGGAGAGTGTGCGGTGCAAATTATAAATGAAGCACGTTTTCCCATTTTTAAAGCAGCTCTTCAGTTTCGTTCTAATGAACAAATAGAGTGGGAAACGGATCAGAAGATGCAGCGTTCGCATCACTCTTATCAAATTCCTCTCCAATTAGAAGGAAGAGATATGATAACAATTACGTTAGGGGGGAATGCAAATGAAAGAGGAAGACAAGGATGGCAAGCTGCGGAGCTGATGATATCAGATCCATTTGGCCTTTTAACGTATTACTTGCCTATTGAACAAAAGAAACTCCCTGAATTTCATATTCTTCCGCAAATGTCTAAAGTAACGATACCGGAAATGACAACATGGAAACACGGATTTCGAAGGGCGGCTGTTTCTCCATTATATGATGAAACGACAATAGTAGGTGTGAAAGGGTATGAGGGAGAATCATTTCGCTCGATTCATTGGGGAGCTACTGCGAAAACTGGGGTAATAAGTGCAAAAAAGTATGAATATACACAAGGCGATCGGTATGCGCTGTATGTAAATTTATTAGGTAAAACAGGATATACGCTTCGTACAGATATGGAATATTTAATTCAAGTAGCTGCTGGTGTATGCCGAGAGCTAATCTCACAAGATTGCTCTTTCGAACTATGGATAAATGGCGTACGGGAACAAGGTGTCATTCATCTAAAAGGAGGAAAGCACCGAAAACAACTATATAAAGCAATGGATTTGTTATCCTCGCTAACCGAAAAGGATACGCCGCTGAATACGCATTTCTTCTATCAAACAGGATTTCGCAGACAAGAAGCAGGATGTATTCCATTAATTATTGGATATCCACCTGAAAAACAAAAAGGATGGGTGCAGATTGTGAAGTAAAGGGAGGAACGATGAATAAATTGAAATGGGGATCACGTGTTATATTTTGTTTCCTAGCTATTGGTTTTTGCTTTATATTAGCAATTGGAATAACGAAGGGCGCTTTTTTCGCAAAGGAACAGGTAATAGATTCTTCTCAATCAAAGGTAGGAGAGGGTGAACCACAAACACCGAAAAGCGGGAAATTTATAGGAGAAGGGACGGTAATTCCACCAGAGAAGGATTCGGATTCAGGAGTATTATATGAAATTGAAGAGCCACCAGATTTTAAGAAAGATGGATATTATCAGAAAGGGGATTTCAAAGGAATCCCTCGAGATAGAAAGGTGCCAATTGGTGGCGAAGAGTTTCTAGGAGTTAGCACTGAAAATATATTTATACAAATTGGCATCCTTTTCTTAGTAATGTTAATCGTATTTTTCATCTTTCGTCGTATGCGGAATAAGAAGCAGGCAATTCATCATATCGATTTGAAACAAAAAGAAATACGAAAAGTTGAGGGGAATGAAGAACAAGAGGAACAAGATAGCTTAATACTTCCAATAGAAGAAGTAAGAGCAATGCTAATCAAATGGGAATTAACATTACCGAAGTTTGAAAAGAGAAGATTACAAGAGACGATGCAGCAATGGTTTTCCCGTATCCATAAAGGCGATACTATTATTCCGATTTATGAGAAAGTGAGATACGGGGAAGGAACTGCTTCAAATGAGGAGTTACAGGTGATGCGGAGATGGATACATGAAAATGTAAAGAAAAGTTTATAGTGAAAAAAGAGATAGAAGGAGAAAGTTTGTTTTTTGCGGAAGTATTACTGTATTGTTTCATCCAAACTGATATGAGAAGGTGGATATAGAATGACCGTTAAAAAACTTTACTTTTTACCAGCTGGCCGTTGCATGTTGGATCATTCTTCTGTTAATAGTACGCTTACTCCTGGTAAACTTTTGAATTTACCGGTATGGTGCTATCTGTTGGAAACGACAGAAGGTCCAATATTAATAGATACAGGGATGCCAGAAAGCGCAGTAGATAATGAAGATCTTTTTAAGGGGACATTTGTTGAGGGGCAGATTCTCCCTAAAATGAAGCAGGAAGATAGAATTATTAATATCTTGAAACGAGTAGGCTATGCGCCAGAAGATCTTCTCTGTGTTATTAGTTCTCATTTGCATTTTGACCATGCTGGGGGGAATGGGGGTTTCAGCCATACACCCATTATAGTGCAACGAACTGAACATGATGCTGCTTTACATAGAGAAGAATATTTAAAGGAATGCATATTACCAGGTTTGAACTATCAAATGATTGAGGGAGATTATGAGGTAATGCCAGGTGTTCAGTTGCTTTATACGCCGGGGCATTCCCCGGGGCATCAATCAGTATTCGTTAAAACGGAAAAGTCAGGTTCTGTTTTACTAACGATTGATGCATCTTACACGCAGGAAAACTTTGAGCAGGGTGTCCCATTCGCAGGATTTGATTCAGAAATGGCCACACAATCTATCAAACGATTAAAAGAAATTGTTTTGGATGAAAAACCTATTGTTTTCTTTGGACATGATATGGAACAAGAAAAAAGTTGTAAAACATTCCCTGAGTATTTATAATGTATCCATTTTGTAGGAAGAAAAATAATATAACTACACCTTTTTTCGTATTGATTTATAGAGATACGATATCCTAATAAAATCTAAAAAGGTGGAAGGTATGAGGAAAATCATAATGCTGTTTAGTGTAATGATATGTTTTTGGCCGTTAAGTGGGTGTGATTGCACCTATTCATATGTTGGAGAAAGTAAGCATTGGAAAGGCAAGTATATAATTTCACAAACAGATACTAGTGAATCTGGAAAAGGCACAATTATTTACAAAGGAAAAGATAGAGAAAAAATCAATGACGTAAAATGGAGAGTTGAAGATAATAGTAGTAAACAAGAGGGAACAGGATTTATTGATAGGAGAACGATTCAATTAAAATCGTCATGTTCAGGTTATGCAGTGCATGATAAGGAAGAAGTGTTTCTTGTCACAATTGAATGGGATGGAAAGAAAGAGACATTTGAAATGAGATACAAGTAGTTGATATTCCCTACCTAAAGAGGGAAATATCGGTTTTGAAAAAAGATGAACCGTGGAATAAAAAGCTTAGAATAGGTTATAGGAAAGAACCAAAAACGGCTTGCTTTAATATGCAAGCCGTTTTTTTATGGGATTTGTAAAAAAGAACCTAGAATTTTGGTGGATGAGAAATAAGTTCTTTTCTTAGTTAGCGAGAGTATTATTTTTTGAATGGACTATTTGGGTTTATTATTTTGTTTCTACTTTAGGTTGAGTAAAAAAGAAGATAAAAATAATTAAAGGAAGAGCTAAAAGAAAGACTCCGTTTTTAGATGGTTGAATAGTAGGAATATCTGTTAAAGCCATGTTATCATTCCTTTGTAAGTGTTTTTAATAAGTTAGGATTCACATGAAAATGTTTGGACACAATTTTTTGGAAGAACTTATAATCCCTTTTCAAGTAAGGGAGAGTAGGTTCAAGTTTAGGAACACCAAAAATTGGTCCACTCACATTAATGGTAAATCTGCCAGGTGCAATAAAGCTACCCGTAACACCAATTTCATCCTTGAGTAATAGTACGGCGAG
Source organism: Bacillus pseudomycoides (assembly GCF_022811845.1). NCBI lineage: Bacteria > Bacillati > Bacillota > Bacilli > Caryophanales > Bacillaceae > Bacillus > Bacillus pseudomycoides. The sequence goes on along the minus strand of NZ_CP064266.1, from coordinate 4,596,699 downwards.
GATAACGTCTATTACATCAATAATCACATTCGTAGTTTGCTTTTCGAATTTACCTTCTAGTCGACTTTCACCTGTTAATGGTCCCCTTAATGAAACGCGAAAACCTCCTGGTGTCACAAAGACTCCTATAATAGTGATCTGTCCAGTTAACAATAGTGCGACTGTCACAATATTGAGATCGCGTTGGATAGACCGTATGACTTGTATATCTTTTGTAATTTCAATATTTTTTTTCAATATTGTCACACCCTCTAGATACATATTATTCTGAGCGATTGTTAAAGGTGAGTAAGGATAAGTATTAAATATAGGGGTTTATGTAGTAATGGAACCAAATGTAACAATAAGTATTAGCGGATATCAATAATTAATTTCTTTCAATGTTTGCTAATGCTTATTGGTTGATATTTCTTCATTACTGTACAGATGAATGGGGCTTTAACAAATTGTTTTTTTATAACAAATCAATAAACTACTTTAGTTGTTGATTATTTTTATAATAATTATAATTAAGAGGTATCGTTATTTAAAAGTAAAAGGGGTGATAGGATGAGTAAGAACTTTATTATATTTGGAGCAAGCCAAGGATTAGGCGATGCATTTGTAAAAGGCTTACCAACCAAGGGAGATACAGTATGGGTGGTGTCACGCACACGACCAAGTAGTTTAGATATAAATGATGGTGTAAATCGTAAATGGCTCACTCATCTACTAACTTAAATCTGATGCGAACTTTCTCAACATCTGAATGCTCAATTTCATAATCAGTAGCAAATGAAAAATCCGCTCGCTTTTGGTTAAATGCAAATGATCCAAGCCAGTATCGATAGCAATCGGCTACATGAATATGGGTCTTTATAATGCTGCCGCTTCCAAAATTCGGAACTGTGCTGTATAACTTTTGCAGTGGGACCCCCTCTAAAAACGTAAATAAAACTTCTCTGGTGGAGCTAATAAAGCTGTATTGTTGCTTTAAAACATCTAGCATTCAATATCACTCCTTTTTTATTTACCATAATCCCCGTTATACGCAGTAAACACAGATATTCCACAAGGATTAGATCTTTTTTTCTTTTTAAATCTTTATACAAGAATATATGCGTTCTTGTTTTATGATATATGTTTTCTGAAAATTGTCCTTATTCCTGTATGGAATCGTAAATTTCTTTTTACGCCCAAAGATGTTTCTTAGGTAAAAATTTATCAAAGACCAATAGGCACCCTGTTCGTTACGTTACTCGAATAGCTTCAGCTAAGGCTTGCTTAGGTTTTTTAACGACACTTAAAATGAGATTCAAAGATACTACATCAAAAGATTCATCAGGGAATTGTAATTGTTCTGCATTCATTGGTAGAAGTGTAATAGGTTTTCCATGTGTTTTACTTTTGCTTTGTTTAGCATATCTTGTGAGAGGTCAATTCCTGTAATATGGACATCTGAAGGTAGAAAACGAAAGTCTTATCTGGTTCCAACGCCAACAAATAAAAGATGATGTTTTGGTTTGAGAGGAAGAAAAGAAAAAGATCTCTCCCTTGCATTTATCCCGCTATTCGTGGGCAGTAAGACCCCCCAACTCAAACTTCAGCAAAAGAAAAGAAATTAGGCGGGGGATCAACTGTCCGTAAAAGCCCGATTCGTTCAACTAATAATCAGTGGGGGATGAAGAAAACCCCCACTGATTAAAGTTTCGCTTTATAAATAATTTGTTTTGTATTCTGTAATCATGAATTACAGAAGTAATTTTATCTATAACTTTAAATTTTGTAAGGTTATAGATTAATAAAAATAGGAATGGATTTGAATCAATATCTTGGACACAAAAAATTAAGTCTATGCTACTTCTTTAACTAGGAAGGGTTATAACCAATGCTACTAGGAATTTGCGGTTATACCATTCCTCGATGTATTGAAATAGTGCTAAGTTTACTTGTTCAAATGTGACATATTCTATACGATATACTTCTTCTTTCTTTAAAGTGACATGAAATGACTCCATACAAGCATTATCATATGGACACCCCTTTTTACTGAAAGAGGGTTTGATCTTATAATTTGTGCGAATTTGAAGTAGAGTCACTGAGTTTGTAAGAAAGACGCGAAGTTTTGAATGAAGTTGCAATGTTTATAAAAAAGAAAGGGTGCATATTAATAATAGTAGTATAATAGTGAATGAGGTGTTAATAGTATGGAAGATATAACATTAGGCTTACTACTAGATGTCGTTGGTGAATTATTTTCAGATGAAACTTCAATTGCCGTTTCAAATACAAAAGAATATATCTACTATAGGCCAAGTAAACGAATTGATTTAAAGATTAGCGTTGGAGATCCTATAAAGGAAGGAACGATTGCCCATAAAGCAATGGTGACGAAGCAAAAGGCCTCTGAGTTTATTAACCGGGATGTTTTTGGTATTCCTTATCATGGAATGGCCGTACCATTTTTTAATAATGGAAAGCTTGAGGGTTGCGTGACGGCAATTTATCCAGCTTTAACGGATGGAAAATCGGTCGTTACCTTAAAAACAACAGACGGCTGGATTCCGGTTCCTTTTTCAAAGGTCTTGTATTTAGAGGCTAAAGATAAAAAGACGTATGTGAATTCGGAAGAGTTATCAGGAACACATAAATACTCTCTGCAAGAATTCGAATACTTGCTTCCGAAGGATTCATTTATTAGATGCCACCGTTCATTTATTGTAAATGTTAATCATATTAAAGCGATTTATCCTGATACCCATTCTACTTTTTTACTTTCGATGAATAATGGTGAGCGGGTACCAGTTAGTCAATCATATGCCAGTTATTTTCGGAAGCTTCTAGGATTCTAGACTTTCTGCTTTAGAACCTAGATTCGCTACTTTATCTGAATTTTCCGTATCGTATACCAAAATCCCGATTTTGATAGTGTTAAAGTGTAAAATAATTATGAATATTCATTAAGAGAGGGATTACATATGGAGAATAATTTGGATAGAATCAGGGACCATCGTCTGAAGGACCGGGTAGTTACACCTGAAGAAGCGGCTTCCTGGATTCAAAGTGGAATGACTTTAGGCTTAAGTGGGTTTACACGTGCAGGTGATGTGAAAGCAGTCCCATTTGCGCTGGTGAACCGAGTTAAGCATGATAAATCTTTTAAAGTAAATGTTTATACTGGAGCTTCCTTAGGTTCGGATGTAGATAAATTATTTGCTGAGGCAGGAATTTTAGGAAAAAGATTGCCTTTCCAAGCGGATACGACTATGCGAAAAGGAATTAATAATGGAGACTTTTTATTTGTGGATCAGCACTTGTCTCATACAGCAGAGCTACTCCGTGCTGACGTTATGGATATAGATGTCGCTATTTTGGAAGCGGTCGCAATAACTGAGGGTGGAATGATTATTCCAACCACTTCAATTGGAAATTCCTTAGCGTTTTCCCTAAATGCGAAGTCCATTATTATTGAAATGAATATGGCTCAATCTACACAACTAGAGGGGCTGCATGATTTATATGAACCAGGAAAACAAGGGGAAAGGCTTCCAATTCCGCTCGTGAAATCGGATGATCGAATTGGAACAATCGGTATTCCGATTGATGTTGAAAAAGTGAAAGGGATTGTGTTTACGAACCAACTTGATTCGCCATCGACAATTGTTCCTCCAGATGAAGAAACTGTTATTATGGCACAGCATTTAATAGAGTTCCTTCGAAAAGAAGTAAAGGTAGGCCGATTAACGAATCGTTTAGCACCGTTACAATCGGGAATTGGTTCAGTAGCCAATGCAGTCCTGCATGGCATGTTAGATTCGGAGTTTGAAGATTTAGAAGTGTATTCCGAGGTATTACAGGATGCGGTCTTTGATCTTATGGATGCTGGGAAAGTACATTTTGCTTCCTGCTGCTCCATCACGCTTTCTGAAGAGAAAATGCAACAAGTATTTTCCAACTTTGAAAAATATCGCGACAAATTAATGATGCGCCCGCAAGAGATTTCCAATCATCCTGAAATCATTCGCCGCCTTGGATTAATCTCGATTAATACTGCTTTAGAATTAGATATATACGGAAATGTCAACTCTACTCACGTTTTAGGTACAAAAATGATGAACGGTATTGGTGGTTCTGGTGATTTTGCAAGAAATGCACGCCTAGCTATCTTTGTTACTAAATCCATTGCGAAAGGTGGTAACATTTCAAGTATCGTTCCTTTCGTCTCTCATGTAGACCATACTGAACACGATGTAGATGTTATCGTCACTGAACAGGGATATACTGACCTAAGGGGACTGGCGCCAAGGGAAAGAGTGGAACTGATTATTGAGAATTGCGCACATCCAATGTATCGTGACCAGCTACGAGCTTATTACCAAGAAGCACAAACAATGGGTGGACAAACTCCTCATGTTTTAGAAAAAGCTTTTTCTTGGCATACAAATTACGCTAAAAATGGAACAATGCTTGAAGAGGTAGTAGAAACTGTATAGGTGCGTTTCATAAGTAAATGAATAAAGAGTATAATATATATAATTTATGAAGTATGTATAGATGTGAGTTTGAAATAAAGTCACGATGTTTTTAAGAAAGACGCGAAGTTTTGAAAAAAGATGCGATGCTTTATCCCATTGATTTGGACAATCAATAACAATGATCTATTTTATCTCAGGCTATGTTAAACAATGTATGGATTTAAAACAAAGTTTAACCGTTTCTAAAAAAGATGAACCGAAATATCTTATTAAAGATGAGATTTCGGTTTTTCTTATTGCACTAACGAGGTTTGATATTGATTTTGAATAAAGCTTGATTATTTATAATGGGAGTTTTCTTAAAGATTGTTGTTTTGTAACTAAAAATACCAACAAGAACGTATGTTTGTTGATTTGGGATTTTCTGTTATAATTATATTGATTTAGCTTAGAAAAGAGGGAGAAAATTGAGTGAGGTAAAAAACATAATTAGTAATTTTAGTCATTATTCATCTTGGTTAAGCACTTTAGAAGAAATCAATGAAACATTATGGTCTAAACCGATAGCCGAGGGTAAATGGTCTGTAAGTGAGATAATAGCCCATATTATGAATTGGGATAATTATCTATTAACAGAAATCCTCCCATCTGTTCAAAATGAAAAGGGAATGGAGTTTCCAGATTTTGATACATATAATAAAAAAGCTTCAAGCTACGCAAAATCGGGCGTATCACAATCAAAACTTCTTGAAGAAGCAAAAGATACAAGGGAATTACTTGTAAAAGAACTTAACGAATTGCCAACCGAAAAGTTAAAAAATTCATTAACTGCAAACGGTGTAACTCATTGTCCGCATACTGGAACACCTTATTCACTTATATATATTGTTAAGGAATTTACAGACCACGATAACCACCACAAAAGACAAATTATACAATTCCTAAGGGAAAACAACTTGGACTAATTCAATCACGGGTTGTAATTATGAATCATGGAAATGATCAAACTTTTTTATAAAATTTTGTAGTATAGAATAACTAATCCCACTTATTTTGATTAATCTTTCTTCAAAATAAGTGGGATTCTTTTCTAATGAAATCAATTTTTTCAGCTAGTTTTTAATTAAACTTTATTTCAAATCTACAATAGAAAAAATAAGGGCCTGTGTTTTTGAAGTAACAAAACAGGATAGTTCAAAACAAGAGAAGGAAAACACTCTCTATTCTCGAACAACTGCTAAATAACCAAAAATAGTTCGGAGGGTGAAAATGATAGAAAACCTTTCAGTCATTAAATATCAACATCATAAAAGGTTAGTCCGAACAATCCTAAATGATTGTTTGTCTAAGAATGAAATTATTGGGTTAATGCTTATTGGTTCTGTTGCAAGAGGAGATGCTTATCCTGACTCTGATCTAGATTTATATATTCTTTTAGAAAATGGGCAAAATAAAAAGTTTCATTCTGAAATTAGAGATAACATTTAAATTGAATATAAATATGCAGACTTTAATCAAGTTCAATTAAACTTTAATAATAACCCAATGGAACTATACTCTTTTTAGAAGGTAAAATTTTATTTGATAATAAGGAGTTCTTGAAACAATTAATGGAAATAGCCCAATATAAATATAAGAACTACTGTATTTCTGCTAATAAAATAAAAGGCATTTCTCATTGGTTAAATAGTTCACTTATTAAAATTAATGCTGCTTTGAAAGTAAATGAGGAATTAAAAGCCTCATATATAGTTAATACATCAACCTGGGTCATATTAGAAGGTATATGGGCTATAAATAACAAGCCAATCCCTCCAGCTGGGTCTGTTTTGGTACATATTAAAGCATTATCTAATAGGCTTACTAATTTGGATGATTTACTTAATAAAGTATTTCTAGGTAACACGACTGAACGGATTAATTCAGCAATTATAATTATTGAGTGGGTTTTGTTAAATTTAGAGCATAAATAAACTTTAACTAACGGGTACTTTTCTTAAACAAGAACGCCCATATCCTAAGTCTATTAAAACGCAAAAATCCTCTACTTTTTGACCTACAGATGGGAATTTTTTCTTGATTAAGGAACCTTTACTTTCCTTTAAGCACTACACTACATTTGTAAAAAAGCTGTATGAATGGTGTTTTAAACCATACCACTAGTTAAAGAAAATACATATGTGGTGGACCTTTTGAGATAGATATAATTATGTGAAAATGATAGTAAGGGGGCAAGGGAGTGTTTAATGATTTTAAGTTTGTAGACAATCGTCCGGTTTATATCCAATTAAAGGATCATTTGAAAAAAATGATTATGAAAGGCCAACTATTGGAGCATCAGAAGCTCCCATCTACCCGAGAATTAAGCAAATTATTATCGGTTAGCAGAACGACCGTTCTTACTACTTACGCAGATTTAGAGCAAGAAGGCCTAATCTATGCAATAAAGGGAAAAGGAAATTTTGTAGGGAAAGTCGATGCATCCAAAACACCATCTATCGAACTCAACTGGAAAGAAAAGCTCAATGAAGTTACCTTGCAAGCGGATGAACTGGATTTAATGAAGCACGGTGTTCGCTGGGAAAAAGGTATGATTTCATTCAATAGCATTGCCCCAGATGAAAAACTTTTTGATGTCGAAAATTTTAAAAGGGCTTTTTTAACGAGGTTGTCCAATGAAGGAGATATCATTTTGAACTACGGATATGCCAAAGGTTATAGACCCCTAATTCATTACCTTCTTCACTATATGGAAATGAAAGGAGTAGACATTTCCAACAAAGATATCCTCATAACGAATGGTTTCACTGAAGGTCTGGATATTTTATTGTCTTCTTTGGCTAAAAAATCCGGACGTATTATTTGCGAAAACCCTACCCATCATACTGCATTAAAGCTTTTTCGATTACATGGATATGAAATCCACGGGATAGAGATGAAGGATGATGGTATCGATATTTGTCAAGTTGAGAAAAGTTTGTCCGAAACAGATTTTGATTTTGCATATTTAATTCCGTCCTACCATAACCCTACTGGGATTGTTACCTCCTCTGAAAAAAGGTCTAAAATCATGAACCTTTTTTCAAAATATCAAATTCCAATTGTAGAGGATGGATTTAATGAGGAATTACGTTATTCAGGTTCACATTTAGCGCCGTTATTGACTTTTTCTGGACCCGGGAACAATGTTATCTATATTAGCAGTTTTTCAAAAGTTCTTTTTCCGGGTTTACGTGTTGGATGGATATTAGCGGATAAGAAATTAATCCACTACTTGGAAAGTATGAAAAGAGCACGTAATATTCATACGTCCACGTTGGATCAGGCGGTGCTTTATCAATATTTACATGATGGCTATTTCGAAAAATACTTAAAAAAGGCCAAGTCAATTTATAAGAAAAAATATGAACTAGCCCTTCATTCTTGTAATCAATACATTCCATTTAAAAGAATGACTGGAGATGGAGGACTTCATCTTTTTATAGAGTTAGAAAAAGAAATAGATGCTCGTATACTTTTGAAAAAATGCTATCAAAAGGGAGTTGTTTTTTCTCCTGGAGATGTCTTTTACACAGATGGAGGGGGAAGTAATACGTTTCGATTAGGATTCTCTCGATTAAAAGAAGAGGATATTTTCAATGGGATTAAGATAATTGGTGATACTTTGAAAAATGAAAATGAGGAGCTGGAAAAATGAGAGTTGGCGTTATTATGGGAGGCGTGTCCTCCGAAAAACAAGTGTCCTTGATGACAGGGGAAGAAATGATTGCACATTTGGATAAGAGTAAGTATGAAGTAGTGCCTATTACACTAAATGATAAAAAAGAGCTTGTTGAAAAGGTAAGAAATCTTGATATTGCATTGTTAGCACTTCATGGAGAATATGGGGAGGACGGTACGATTCAAGGTACACTAGAAACTCTCGGTGTTCCATATACCGGAAGTGTCATGCTATCAAGCGGTATTTGTATGGATAAAAATATGTCGAAAAAAATGATTCGTTATGAGGGCGTTCAAACGCCAGATTGGATTCATCTTTCAAATAGGGAAGAGCTTCAGCTTGATGAAATAGATAAAATGGGGTATCCATTAGTGATAAAACCAAATTCAGGTGGTTCCAGCGTAGGGGTAAAGATCGTATACGATAAGGACTCATTACTTTCTTCTCTTGAGGATGTATTCAAATGGGATGCTGAAATAGTAATTGAAAAATATATAAAGGGCGAAGAAATTACATGTTCTATTTTGGACGGAAAGCTTTTACCAATCATTTCGATTCAACATACGGCTGAATTTTTTGATTATCATGCAAAATACGATGATATCGCTACGATTGAAGAGGTTGTAGAACTTCCGGCTACAACATATGAACGTGTCGCTGAAGCTGCAATGACTTGCTATAGAGCATTAAAATGCAGTGTTTATGCTAGAGTGGATATGATGATAAAAGATGGAATCCCGTATGTGATGGAAGTGAATACATTGCCGGGGATGACAAAAAATAGCTTGTTGCCTAAAAGTGCTCATGCGGCAGGAATCTCATATAGTAAGCTGTTAGATATGATTATAGAAACCTCATTACAAGTTAGAAAGAGCGAAGGCTTCTAATAGTGTATAAAATTAAAATATGATTTGAAATCTTAAAATTCTAACAAAAACACCATTTCTAGTTACTCAGTTTATTTAGCCCTATGTGAATATACAAAGATTTTGATAGTTGTATGAACTAAAAAGTATTTCGTTTTTTCTATTATTCGCGAAATATATAAGGTTATTGAAAAGGGGAGTAAACAAAAATTCTATGCTCATATATTTTTTCTAACATGTAAATTGGATGACAGTGTAGTCAATTCAGAAGTTGTACCGAAATTTTGTGTTGGAAAATGTAAAGATAATATGATTACACCTAGGAGGAATCATGCATGACAGATTGGTCTCAATTAGATAAAGAATATGTAATGTCTACGTACCACCGCATACCGGTTACTATAGAAAAGGGTGAAGGTTGTAAGCTTTATGATGTGAATGGTAAAGAATATCTTGATTTATTCTCTGGTGTAGGAGTGAATATATTAGGCTACAATCATCCTAATATTATAAAAGCCACCTTTGAACAAGTTACAAGATGCTTACATCTTCCCTTTCATTTTTTAAACCCAGTTGCTATTGAATACGCCAAAAAATTAGTCAATTATTCTTTAAAAGATGGGAAAGTCTATTATACAACCTCTGGTGCGGAGGCTACCGAGGCAACCTTAAAACTAATCCACAAGTACAGACATACAACAAATCAAAAACGTGATGGAGTAATTGTACTAAAAGAAAGTTTTCATGGACGTACATTAGGTGCTCTTCACTTTACAAGACAAGAAAGTGTATATCAAAATTTTCCGCGTACGTCTATTCCTGTATATGAAGTGGAACGAGAGAATTTAGAGGAACTAGAAAGAACCATACTCAAGGAAAATCCAATTGCTATTATGCTAGAGCCAGTATTAGGAAGTGGTGGGATATATCCTTTGTCGGGTGAATATTTAAAAGGTGTTGAAGAGCTTTGCAGACAGTATAATGTGTTATTTATTGTTGACGAGGTGCAAAGTGGGATAGGGAGAACTGGAAAATTGTTTGCTTATCAGCATTTTGATATTACACCTGATATTATTCAATTTGGTAAAGGAGCGGGAGGCGGTACACCTTTAGGGGGAATAATAGTAGGTCCACGACTTTATGATATATTCTCACCAGGTGATCACGGAACAACATTCGCACATTCACCAATTGGTACGGCTTTAGGATTAACTGTATTAAAAACATTAATGGATGATGGTTTAATGCAACAGTCTTATGAAATGTCCTTATATTTAAATGAAAAACTTCAAAAAATCCAGAAGGAAAATTCCTCTTTTATCGAAGAAGTACGTCATTGTGGAATGATGTTTGGAATCAGTATTCATGACACGAATAAAAACGTAAAAAAACTACAGCTAGAATTACTGAATAAGGGTATGCTTGTGGACGTTACAAACGGAAATACGATTCGTTTACTTCCCCCATATATTATTACAAAAGCAGAAATCGATGAATTTATTCATCAGTTTATTTCCTGTATCGAAAAATCATTCGCATTGACAAGCTGATTGTAGTAAATGCTTATTCTCTCTTCTATTTACTATTGTGGCGTTAGAATAAAGTCGTACTGTTATATCCCTTTAGCTATTATTATAGTTAAAGGGTATTTATTTTTTTGATGAAAGGTATTGAACTCGAATCGAACATAAGAATAGGATGTTTTGATTAATCTCTTTTTCAATACACTCTAAACCTACAGCAAATTTACTATTTTATACTCTGGTTTAGTATAAATATGAATGCAGATATGTAGAAAGGTAGGTAGTTCCTATGAGTAATCCAAAACACTATGTTTCAGCAGGTGTAGTCGTTTTAAATGATGAAGGGAAGATCCTGTTAATTCGTGGCCCGCGTAGAGGCTGGGAACAACCAGGAGGGCAGGTAGAAGAAGGGGAGTCCATTCAAGATGCTGCTGTCAGGGAAGTGAAAGAAGAAACAGGGATTGATATTCATGTGACGAGGTTCTGCGGTATATATCAAAATCTAAGTTTAGGTGTTTGTGCGACTTGTTGGCTAGCAAAACCGATCGGGGGTAAATTAGAAACAAGTAGTGAGAGTTTAGAAGTCGGATTCTTTACGATTGAAGAGGCTTTACAGATGGTTACATGGTCAAATTTTAAAGAGAGAATCATAAAAAGTTTAAATGAAAAAGAGCAACCGTTTTTTGTAGCGTTTTAATATATAGTATTCGGGTATATAGGTTAATCAAAAATAGAGAAAGCGCAGCTTTCTCTATTTTTGATTAACGTTTTATATGATTTAAAAAAGTAATTGTTTTTTCAACCGTAGTTTTATTAATCGAATAATACTTCGTTTTACCTTCTTTTCTCACATGAAGAAAATCGCCGCTTTCTAGTACAGCTAAGTGCCGAGATACCGTACTTTGATGTAATCCAGTCTCATTAATAATTTCTTGTGCAAATAATTCTTGATGATTGGCAAGTGCCGTTAATATAGTTAAACGTGCTTGATCGCCTAAAGCAGTAACAGCAGGGGTGATTTCATCAATACTCAATAGAGTATTGGATTCAGTATTTTGTTGTTTAGGTGTTGATTTCGGTTCAAATAAAATATAGAGTACTTCATCTACTTTAAAAATAGATAAGAAACTTCCCATATGCAGTGTTGGAATAAAAGTAATGTTTTTGGAAGAACGAATTGTTTCAATCCATGAACTGTCAGGGTATAATCCAGTTATTAAAAAAACAATTTCATCATTTGTTTTACATGAATGAGTAGGAATAGATTGTAATTGCACAGTTTCTTGCTGCAAAGTACTTGAATAATTGAGCCATACAGGTTCAAATGCAGCTTTCCAAAAGTCTTTTAATAGGGCGATTATTTTTATTTTTACCGCATTTACATCTAGAAAAAAGGACACTTTTTTTTCAGTAGATGTGATTCCCCAGCTTTCTAAAACCACAGTTAAAGCGATTTTCCGTGTAGATATATGAGATAAACTTTCTTCATTAAGTTGAATGCCATGTAACAGTTGATCTATTTTTTTGTCATTAGGTAAGTTAGTGTGATAGTAATTTATATTTTCAATAATTGCATATGTAATTAATTCTTCAATTTCTTCCCTAGATAGACTTTCCCACCAAGAAATGAAAGGTTTCCATTCTATGTGTGTAGAATCAGTCAAATCTAATTTTTTTACAAGAAATTCTCTTAGTATTGCACCGTGAGCGAATACGGAGCGCAAAGTAAGTAATGTTTCATAGAATGTTTGAGATAGCTTAGGTACAGTCTCTCCTATCCAGGGAGAAGTCATTGTACTACTAAATTTTTGGTAATCAACTAGCAATATATTTGTAGCTATATTTACTCCAATAGATGTAGCGATATTAATATTTGCTTTTGAGTAAGTGGTTGTAAGAAATTCTTTTTTCATAGGAACCTCCAAAAAAATAAATATTTCATATTTACATATTCGATATTTGAATGTTAATATAATTTTACAATGATTCAGAATTTAAATCAACTCATGCAATTTATTCTTTTTGGAGGGAATAAAAAATGATTCAAATTCAAAAAGCTTCAGTTTGTCATGCGGAAGGGATTTCTAAAGTGTGCTCAGATGGTTGGCGTGATACGTATGTGGATTTAAAAGAAAAAGAATATATCGATGCGGTAATTGAAGAGTTCTATCAATTTGAACGAATTTATCAAGAAGTTACTCTGCCCATGCCAGGATGGGATGGCTGGTATGTTGCTTTAGAGAATGGAGAAGTAGTTGGTGCTGGTGGAGGTGGGATGATAAGTGGAAAAGTAGGAGAACTTTTTGTGCTGTATTTAAATCCTAGTAGAAGGGGTGAAGGGATTGGAACAATGCTTTTAAACGCAGTTACAGAAAGACAAATTGAACAAGGTGCAACAGAACAATGGGTTTCTGTAATGAAAGGGAATCAAAAAGGAATTCCTTTTTACGAGGCAAGAGGTTTTGTACAACAAAGTAGTGTAGATCTGAAAATTCGCTACCGAAGAGATATTTCATAAATGTATTTCGAAATAAAATATGGAAGAAGAGAGGCTATTGTATAAAACGATTTTAAAAAATAAAAATGTAATGTATTACTTATTGGGAGGGGGAGTCTCTAGCTTAGGCGATATATTAACGGGATTGGCATTTGTCTTTCTTGCTTATGATTTAACTGGATCAGAATTATATACAACAGGAATGGTAATTGCGACAACAGTTCCTTATCTATTGTTTGGACTAGTGGGCGGTGTGATTGCTGATTGGGTGCAGAAAAAGAAATTGCTCATTATGATTGATATAATCCGTATTCCTCTTACTTTGTCTCTTGTCTTCTGCTACTACTTCGATGTTTTAACCTACACATACATGATCATCATAAGTTTTTTTATTCAATGTTGCGGTTGTTTCTTTAATCCGGCACACAGAGCGCTATTACCAATGATAATCCCTATGGAACAACGGAATATGACGAATAGTTTATACGATTCAATAACAAGGGGGATTACTGTACTTAGCCCATTTTTCTCCGTACTATTAATGAAGACAGTAGGTGTTATTCACTTTTTTACAATCGATGCGATTACATATTTCATAAGTGCTCTTTTTCTTGTTCAAATGAATGTAACTGAAGACGTGATGGCCACAAAAAGAAAACATGTAAAGGAAGTATTTCTCTCATTACGTGAATTTTGGATTTGGATGAAATCTAATAGACAAATCACGTTTTTATTTCTTCTTACATTTACAATGGTCTTCATGAATACGTGGGTTTGGAAAGTCGGATTACTCGTATCTTTGGGGGAGTTCACGAAAGACAGTAAAGAAGTTTATAGTGTTATTCAAGGTTTCTTCGGATGTATCATAATCATTACAAATATGATTATTCCTTTCATATGGAAGGAGTTAGATTTAACTATTTATATAATTGCTTCGATCATTTGGGGGATTGGGATCTTTTTGCTTGGATTTACATTTAATATTTCATTTTACTTTGTTGGAGTATGTATAGTCGGGATTGGTCTACCGTTAGCAGGACTAACAAGGGTATACATATTACAAAAACTCGTACCAAAAGACATGTTAGGGCGAGGATTCAGTTTTAATGCAGTTTTGCTTTATTTAGCAGATACAATATCTCTTTTTGTATTTGGAATTTTGTCTATATTTATTTCTATACATGTTATTTTTATCATTTGTGGAATCGGAATGATGATTATGTCTATTGCATTGAAATTCCTTGTTTTTAGAAGGCAATCTGTGAAAGAAGAGGCAAAGTTGATGTGTTGAACTTGGAGGAGTTCTTATAAAAAAGGAATAAGTCCTAAGAGAGTGAATTTATTCCTTTTCTATTTTTAAAATGTTGTTAGAGCTGCACTTGATTATTTTTCATAGGTTCGTACGTCTTATCCAGTATTAAATTATAAGTCAGTCCAAGTAATACTAAAAAGCCCCCGATTATTTTACCGATAGATATATCATTTGATGTGAAGAAATCAATTATAACCCCCATAAACAATTGCCCTACAAAAATTAATAACGTTAAATAGAAAGATGAGATTTTAGGAGTAATATAGTTTGATAATACAATTACAATAACACCAACTAAACCTCCTAAATATACGATAAATGGTATAGATTGTAATGTTGCAGTTGATACGTGAAGAGACTCATTGCTAAAGAGTAAAAATAAAAAAGAAAAAAACAGTCCTGTAATATAGTTAAAAAATGTTCCTTGGAAAATTCCAATCTTTGCTGCTAAGTTAGCATTAATAATTCTTGCAACTACAATAGAAATTCCGGCTAAAATGGCAATACAAATATATAACATAGTTTCATCCTCCATTAAAAAATAGTCATTACAACGATTCCTGAAGAAATCAGAAGTAATCCAAACATTTTTTTCTTTTCAAATTTCACGACCTTCATACCTAATAAGCCGAAATGATCGATAATAATAGATGAAACAGATTGCCCAAGTAAACTTAAAGAGATTGTAATAGAGACGCCAAGTGCTGTGAAACTTATATTACTAAACAATACAGTAAATACACCGATAGCCCCTGCGCTATAAAGATAAAGTGGTATCCCTTTTTGCATGCGAAGTTTGGACTTGCTAACAAGCAAAACAATGACAATGGCAACTAACCCAACAATATGAATCATTACACTAGATGTATAGTTACCTGTTATTTCAGATAAGATCCCATTTAAAGGGATCATAATGGCGATGAAAGCACCTATAATAATTGAGAGTAAATTATACAATGACGTTCCCCCTTTATAAATTTACATGTAATGTATCATGATTAAATCGTGAGCTACTATGACATATGTCATAGTGAAAGGAAGAAATTTTCTTTATAATTAATATGAGTTACAAAGGTGGGGGATGTATGAAGAAAATATGTAATTCTCATAAGTTAGATGATTATGTGCAAAAGAATAAAATTGCATCATTTTTTAGCAATGATATGAAATCATATATGGAACTATTACTCTTTAAAAAGAATGAGCATATTTGTAAGGAGAATGAAGATATTCACTATCTGTATTTCTTTGTTGAAGGAAAAGCGAAGGCTTATAACACATTAAGTAATGGGAAATCTGTATTATTATGTTTTTATGATAGCTTGCAAATATTGGGAGATGTTGAATTAATCCACTCGCAAAAAACAGCTTCAAATGTACAAGTGATGGTAGACTCTTATTGCATTGGAATCCCTTTAGAAAAGGTGAGAAAACGATTGCTTCAGGATGCAACCTTTTTAAGGTGTATCTGTGGTTCGTTGTCTCATAAGTTAAATAGATTGTCAAAAAACAGTACGATTAATTTACTGTATCCTCTTGAGAATAGGTTAGCAAGTTATATTCTTGTGACTGGAGAAAGACTTATTCATAATGAACAAAGAATTATATTTAATGGGAATTTAACTGAGACATCGGAATTGCTAGGAACAAGCTACAGGCATTTATTACGAACAGTAAATACTCTTTGTGATAAAAGTGTAATTAGAAAGAATAATGGGTACTTTGAAGTGACAAACATCGGCCTTTTAAAAGAGCTTGCGGCGGATGTTTATAAATAAACCGAGTGTAAATTTTTGGAAGATTGTATTGGAATTTCAGAATGGCAGGTACCCCTATGAAACAGAAAATAGCTATTATTTCAGATATTCATGGAAATAGTTTTGCGTTAGAAGCGGTATTAAAAGATATCTCACGTCGTAATGTTGATTTGATTTTTAATTTAGGGGATAGTGTGTATGGTCCCTTAGATCCTATAGGAACAATCAAGATTTTAATGAAGCATAAGATGAATCATATTAGAGGTAACTGTGATCGAATGTTGTGGGAGCTGGTACAAGATTCATCAGTTACTCTAAATGAAGTGAAAAAGTTATTAACAACTGAGTATTTAAATTGGCTAAAGGAACATCCTTCTCAATATATTATGGAAGATATTCTTTTCTGTCATGGAACACCAGATTCAGATGAAATATATTTGCTAGAAAACATGACAGAAGATGGCGGGATATTGAAGACTACAGATGAAATTATGAAACACCTTCAAAACATAGAGCAAAAAATAATTGTATGTGGACATACTCATATTCCTAGAGTTGTATATTTACCAGACGGGAAAGTAGTTATCAATCCAGGGAGTGTAGGACTTCCTGCATATAAAGATGACTTACCGATTCTTCATAAAATGGAATCAGGATCACCACACGCTAATTATGTAGTTATGGAAAAGGAATCAGAACGGTGGATTATCGAACAAATTTCATTACCATACGATTGGGAGAAAGCGGCAGAGAGTGCAGGTTGTAATGGGCGAAATGATTGGGCGGTGGCGTTACGAACTGGAAGGATGGGATAACAATCTTGAGATTAAAACAAACCGAAGATCCGAAGTAGTTTTAGTGATTTCTAGTGAGAAGTAATGCGAATATAAAGTATGTGGATGTTGTAGCATAGATTGTTTATCTTTTAAATTTGAAAAGCACCATCCTAGTGGTAAGGGAAAGTTTCTTATCACTAAGATGGTGCTTTTTTATGTTTACATATTGAGTAGAAAAAGAATTGTTTTCCTTGATTTGTAAAAAGAAAATTTATATGATTGATTAAAACATATGAATATATGAACAATCATTCATATTTTAAGTGGTGAAGAGGAGGATAAGAAAATGTTAGATGTAATTATAGTAGGAGCTGGTCAAGCAGGTTTAGCTATGGGATATTACTTGCAGCAAGGAAACTATAACTTTGTTTTATTGGATGGAGGGAAGAGGATTGGTGATTCATGGGGAAAGCGATACGATTCTTTACAATTGTTTACACCAAGGGATTATTGTGCATTGCCAGGTATGAGGTTAAATGGAAACCAAAATGAATTTCCTAGTAAAGATGAAATTGCAAATTATTTAGAAGCGTATGCGAAACGTTTTTCCATACCGGTGAGGTTAAATATGAATGTTTCAAAAATAAGAAAGAAAGGAAATGAGTTTGAAGTCTATACTTCGAAAGAAATTTTACAATCCAAACGTGTTATTATCGCATCAGGCGCTTTTGATGAACCTTTCATTCCTTCCATTTCTCAAAATCTTTCAAATGACATCTTTCAAATTCATTCTTCACAATATCAGTCACCAAAGCAAATTCCAGAAGGAGCAGTTCTTGTAGTTGGGGGAGGAAACTCAGGTGCACAAATTGCAGTAGAACTTGCAAAATCTCGCGAGGTTACGATTGCGGTAAGTCACTCCTTTCCATTTTTACCA
Source organism: Bacillus pseudomycoides (assembly GCF_022811845.1). NCBI lineage: Bacteria > Bacillati > Bacillota > Bacilli > Caryophanales > Bacillaceae > Bacillus > Bacillus pseudomycoides. The sequence goes on along the minus strand of NZ_CP064266.1, from coordinate 4,578,856 downwards.
CTTACAATAATGGGGAAAAGTATTTTTGCCTGGCTTGAGAAAATAGGATTATTATATGCGGGAACCAATACAAGGCGGGGAAGATGGTTTCAGAAGCGGAAAGATCCTATATTTGGTTTTGAATGTAAGGAGCTCATCCGTAATGGGGAAATAACAGTAAAACCAAAAGTCGTAAGTACATTACAGGATAAAGTAGTTTTTTCAGATGGTAGCAAATGCCATGTTCAGAATGTAGTCTGGTCTACAGGGTTTATACCAGATTACCAGTGGATTGAAATAGAAGGGGCAGTGAATCAAGTAGGATTCCCCATTCATACGAGAGGGGTTAGCGGGGTGCAAGGGTTATATTATATTGGATTACCCTGGCAACATCAAAGAGGATCTGCGCTTCTTTGTGGTGTGGGTCGAGACGCGGAGTTTGTATTTTCAATGATTCAAAAAGAAGGCGAAAAGCTTCAATAAAAAAAGGATCGGTAACAAATTGTACCGATCAAATATATGTACATCAATTAGGAGAGGTCAAACTTGATTACATTTATTATAACGTATTCTGATAATTCTAAAAACAAAAAAGTGATCTCTATATATTGAGAAAGTTTTTTACACCGAAATATATGGAGAAATAAGAAATTTGTATGTGAAATGTGTAGTGTAAGTTTTATCTTAAGGAATAATACCAACATTTTTGTGTTTTTTGAAATGAATTATGATAAATTCATAGTATGTATATATCTGTTAAATTATGTAAAGTGTTTTGCTTCTATAGTATATCTATCAATATAGAGAGAGGGATAGAATATGAAATTTGATGATCAACGTTTACTTGGGGTTCGATTGGGTTCTTTACTTATAACGGAAGAAAAGCAATATTTAGTAATAAAGAAAAAAGAACATTATTCTTTATTGAACATTGACACTTTAGAGTGTACACCTCTTGAAGTGTTATTAGAGCATCTTGAAGAAATGCTTCATGAGGATTTTCAAGAAAACATAAAGGAAATTATTGCGCCGGAGCATTTGAAAATTGTAGCTAAAAATATTATATAAAGAAAAAAGAAGAATGATAATGTAATAAAAAATGTAATGTTAGATGGGGGATCAACTGCCCGTAAAAGCCCGATTGGTTCAACTAATAATCAGTGGGGGATGAAGAAAACCTCCACTGATTAAAGTTTCACTTTATGTTATATATTCCATTTTAAAATGAGTCCTGCATGTACAAGTCCTCCGCCGAATCCGTATAAAAGTAGGGTGTCACCATTCTGAATTTTTCCATCTTTTAATCCGATATCAAGTGCTAGTGGAATAGAAGCAGCAGAAGTGTTTCCGCAATATTGTAGACTCATAAGTGTACGATCAAGGGAAACGCCAGTTCGTTCGCAAATGGATTCAATCATTCTTAAATTGACGCTATGTGGAATGAACCAATCAATATTTGATATATTGAAATGATTTTTTTCTAGCAATTCTTGTACGCCTTGTGGAACTGTGTTTACAGCCCATTTGTAAACCGCTCTTCCGTTTTGCACAAGGTAAGGTGTGTCTTGTAATGGGGCTCCATTCATTGTTTTTGATAAGGCAGTTTGGTATAAGTTGATTCCACCAGAACCTTTAGATCCCATATGAGTTCCTAAAAAACTAGGGTTGTTTTCATCGTATTCTACAAGAGCTGCACCAGCACCGTCTCCGAAAAGTATGCAAGTAGTACGGTCACTATAATCTGTGATTTTTGAAAGTGTTTCAGCGCCAATCACAAGTATCTTTTTGTTAGTTCCCGAAGTAATGAGGCCGTTGGCAACAATTAATCCATATACAAATCCAGCGCAAGCTGCACTTAGATCCATTGCGCCTGTATGAGGTATTTCAAAATGAGCCTGAACTTGACTTGCGGTATTAGGGAACATGTAATCCGGTGTAGCTGTTGCGACAATAATTAAATCAACGTCATCAATAGAAACATGGAATCGATCGATTAAATTTTGAACAGCTCGAATACATAAGGTTGTAGAGAATTCGTCAGGGGAAGTAATTCTTCTCTCATGCATACCAGTTCGCTGTACAATCCATTCATCGGTCGTTTCAACAAGATTTGATAAAGCTTCGTTTGATAGAACTTTCTCGGGTACATAAGTCCCAACAGCTGTAATTCGTGCTTTTGAATTCATACGAATGCCTCCTTTTTTATAATCAAGTCACAATACCTAGTTGTAATTATAGGTTAAATTTCTTATTAATTCAATTATTTGTAAAATTAAGTTATTAACTATATGATTTGAATATAGCATTGAAGTAGAAGGAGGCGTTTATGATGTTGATAAATAAAGTGATTCTATACAGTCAAGCATTAGAAGAAGTGCAAGAATTCTATTTACATACATTAGGGTTTCAGTTATTGCATAGTAGTGAAGTGAGTTTTAGCATCCAAGTAGGAGAGAGCGAATTAGAGTTTCGTAAAAACCATTCGAATACCAAGCCTTTTTATCATTTTGCTTTCAATATTCCGTCTAATAAGTTTTCTGAAGCAAAAGAATGGGTAAAAAATAAGGTCGTTTTAAATATAGAAGATGGAGAGGATGAAGTATATTTTTCACGCTTGAATGCACATTCTTTCTATTTTATGGATCCTGCAGGGAATATTGTAGAGTTTATTTCTAGAAATACTATATCTCCAGAAAGTAATAAACCTTTCTCTGTTCACTCTATATTAAATGTAAGTGAAATGAGTATGACGACAGATCAAGTTCTCGAAGTTGGAAATCAATTGATAGAATATGGGATTTTAGTAAGAGATGGAGAAGCGTTAAGTGATGGTTTTCAGTTTATGGGAGAGAATGGGGTCTACTTATTATTAGGGCCATCCGGGCGCCGATGGTTTTTCTCGGATTTAGATGCAGAAGTTTATCCGTTAATGATAGAAGTTGATAACGAAAAACAGATTGAGGTGAATAGACAAGGGGAATGTAACATATCCATTAAGAAGTAAAGGGATCCAGATAAATGTCCTCATTTGTTTAAGATGAGGGCATTAGTATTATGGTGATTTTGAGGGAGTCTTGTATCGAAATATGTATAAAGTCCATCTTGCCATAATGAGCGGGCTGATAACTGTTTTATTTTCGATTTGTTTTTTGAAAATGAACCATCCAATCATATCGAATAGTAAAGTCAATACATTGCAAAGGACGACAAATTGCAATAAAAATTTGAGGTAACGAATCATAGTGTATGTCCTCCTTCACATCAATGTAATAACTATATATGAAATTCATTTTATGGTGAAATTTTGATATTGAACGTTGGTGCGGAATACATAGATTGTAAGGAGATGAGAATATGGAATTTTGGATTGTAATACCATTTATTGTTTTTGGAGCCATTTATATTGGAGAAAAATTAAAGAAAATGGAAAAAAGAACGGATGCTAGACTAAAGCGTTTGGAAACTAGATTAGAATTAATAACAAAACAAATGGGAATTAGAGAGGTAGAACCCGAAATTAATAATGAACTGCGGCAGCTTGTAAAAGAAGGGAAAACAATAACAGCAGTTAAGAAAGCGCGCGAAGCATTTGGGTATTCATTGCTGGAAGCGAAGGAATATGTGGATTCTTTATAACAATATAAATAGATCCATATCTTAATATGGATTATACTGAATGGAAAGCAGAAAAAAGATAAGCAAATTTGCTTATCTTTTTTCTTTTTCGCTCTGTTACATTTTAATGTTGCTAATCAGATTCTAACGCCCCAGTTAATTGAAGAAGGTAGAAAGAATTTAAAGTATTACACCTGAAAAGTTGCCTTTTAATACTACTTTTTCATTCTGATTTTTACATAAAAAGGATGAAATAATAGCTGTTCTATGATTTTTTTGCCTTTCGTATTTTTCAATTTTAGCTTCACAAATTATTGAATCCCCTGTAAATACAGGTCTTAAAAACTCAAACTTCATAGTACGAGCCAGTACGTTATTATCTCCACCTATTTTCGTTGGTAGAGTTGCCGTTAGTAACCCTTGAGTTACAAGTCTGCCCTGTTCATCTGGGGTTATATGGTGAATTCCTTCATCACCTGAAATCTCTGTAAATAATTCAACATCCCTTACTGTAAAAGTTCGTTCAAACGTAATTATATCTCCTACTTTTAAAGACATATAAATCTCCCCCTAAAGTTTAAATACTGTTATGGTTGGATGTAATCTGAATATTATAACAATATCAAGCGATGTTCAACTATTCCAACCGTTAGCTCAATAAGGACTAGACGACCACCAACAGAGTGTTTCTCTCATTGAAAAGCTTGTTCTTTTTTCGCTTGAGATAGTTTGTCCATATGTTTTAATAAGTTATTAGACGCTTTGTTCACCATTTCCCCTTAACAGAGCCTTCTTTTTAGAAGGATTAATGAACCATTCTTATATTCACGTAAGCCGCTAATACAACATGTCCAACGATAATAATAGGAACAATAATTTGTGTATTTGGTGTAGTGAAGGCACTACCAATTGTTGCAGCAACACCTGCACCTAGATTGTAAAGCCCAACTATGTTTGCTAGTTTTTGCTTATCTTTGACGCGTCGTTCGTTAAATCCAGATAAGAGCCAGGTGTACTGTTTAACACCTACAAAATAAGATAATGCGAAAGAGATTATAGCGATGATACATAATGATGGAGAAGCAAAGAGCGCCATGATTACACCTCCAAAATCATTCTTACGTACATTCTATAAATCGTCTAGCACTGTTAGAGAGCTTCCGATCTTTTAACCATATAATTGATGATTCAGATTGGAACGGAAAATCTATTAAATCTACTATTCTGATAAATTCTTGTGGGATATAAGATACGGCACTTTTAGGTAGAATTGAGGCTCCGATTCCCGCCATGATGAGCATAAGTACGAATGCAGAATCAGGACATTCACACGCTATATTTAATTTTATACCACGGCGATTGCATTCATCAATGACGAGTTGATGATAGCTATCTTCTTTATCTTTATGTAACAGTAAAAGAGGGATATGATGAAGTTCGTTTATGGAGCTTGGAAGTTGTGAGTTATGTAGTTCCCATTTAGCGGGCGCGACTAATACGAACGGTTCTTTTGATAAACAAATGCTTGAAAAAATCTCCTTATTAAAAGGGGTACGCAAGACAGCGAGCTCGATATTCCGATTTGTTAGATGCTCTGTTAAGTATAAAGGGCCTCCTTCCCATATTTTTAAGTTCACATTCGGATAGTTTTTTTGAAAATAACGGATTTTTTCAGATAGAAAAGGAATACAAGAATGAAATGCTCCAATAGATAAATTTCCCCTTAACCCTTCACCGGTATCTTTAATTTCTGTAATGGTTTCCTCTAATTGTCCGATGATACTTTTTGCTTTTATATATAAGATTTTACCTTCTTCAGTTAAATGCATGTTTCGGCCGTTTCTTTCAAATAGGCTTACTGATAACTCTTGTTCTAGTAACGATAGTTGTCTGCTTAAAGGAGGCTGTGCCATATGCAGTCGATGAGCAGCGCGAGTAAGCTGCCTTTCTTCAGCGATCGCAATAAAATATCGAAGTTGTCTTATATCCATTTTCAATCCTCTTTCTATACCTTTTTTATATACAAAAACAACCTTATAAATAGTTTTTATATAATACGTCACATGATATCATAAATGAAAGATTTTAAATATAGAAAATTCTAAAAATTTAAAATATAAAAGTGTTTTTAGTAGATTTATAACTGAAAAGTATATGATACCGTTTCGAGGAGGAAATTTTTTATGAAAGTTTCGCTATTTATTACGTGTTTATCAGATGTATTTTTTCCTCAAGTAGGTAAGAGTGTTGTGGAAATTATGGGGAAATGTGGAGTGGAAGTAGATTTTCCTGAAGGACAGACTTGTTGCGGACAACCTGCTTACAATAGTGGATACCCAAAAGAAGCAAAGCTAGTAGCGAAGCAAATGATAAAAGCATTTGAGCATAGTGAATATATTGTAACTCCTTCAGGGTCTTGTGCTAGCATGATTCATCATTATTATAAAGAGCTGTTTAAGGATGATAGTGAATGGTATGAAAAAGCAGTTCATTTAGCGAATAGGACGTATGAGTTAACGGATTTTTTAATGAATGTACTTGGAAAAAGTGATTTGAATTCTAAGCTAGCTAGGGCGGCAGTTTTCCATCAATCTTGTCATATGAGCCGCGGACTTGGTATAAAAGATGAACCTCTCAAGTTACTATCACAAGTAGAAGGTCTAGACGTAAAAGAATTACCATATTGTCAAGATTGCTGCGGGTTTGGTGGTACTTTTGCAGTGAAAATGAGCTCGATTTCTGAAACGATGGTTGATGAAAAAATAAAACATATTGAGACGGCAGAAGCCAATCTCTTAATTGGAGCAGATATGGGATGTCTTATGAATATTGGCGGGCGGTTACGTAGAAAAAATAAAGATATTCAAGTGTTACATGTAGCAGAAGTACTAGCGAAGGGGCTGAATCAATGAGTGTAGTGCAGGGACTAGAATTTTTGGGAAGAGTAGATAAAGCGTTGCACGATTCGCAGATGAGAAATGCGGTTCCATTTACACAAGATAGGCTTCGGATGGGACGAGAACAGGCTACACATGAATTAGGAAATATGGAGGAATGGCGTGAGGCAGCATCTGAAATTCGGATGCATACAATTGAAAATTTAGATAGTTATTTAGAACAATTAGCTACAAATGTTAGGAGAAATGGAGGACATGTCCATTTTGCTTTCAAAGCAGAAGATGCCGTATCGTATGTTTCTGAAATTGCGAGAAAAAAAGGAGCAAAATCAATTATTAAATCGAAGTCTATGGTTTCGGAAGAAATACATCTCAATAAAAATTTAGAAGAAATGGGTTTAAAGGTGATCGAGTCCGATCTTGGAGAGTATATCATTCAATTAGCCGGAGAAGCACCATCTCATTTAATCGCTCCAGCTATTCATAAGACGAAAGAACAAGTAGCGGAGCTTTTTTCTAAGGAAGCAGGGAGAAAGATACCGGTTGATACAGATCAACTACTACAATTTGCTAGGAAGCAATTGCGCAAAGAATTTTTAGAAGCGGATATTGGTATCTCGGGTTGTAATTTTGCCGTAGCAGAATCTGGATCTGTCGTTCTCATAAGTAATGAAGGAAATGCTCGTCTTACCACTACATTGCCAAAAGTTCATATTGCTATCATGGGGATGGAACGGCTTGTCCCGACATGGAAAGACCTTGATGTAGTCGTTTCCATGTTAACAAGAAGTGCTACGGGTCAAAAAATTACATCTTATATGACTGGAATTAATGGACCGCGTTTACCTGAAGATATGGATGGACCTGAAGAATTTCATTTAATTATTCTAGATAATGGTCGCTCTGATATTTTAGGAACCGCTTACCAAGAAGTGCTCAAATGTATTCGCTGCGGAGCGTGTGTAAATGTATGTCCTGTATATCGCAATATTGGAGGACATGCTTATGGAAGCGTTTATAGCGGACCAATTGGGGCAGTATTAGCGCCTTTATTAGAAGGATATGAAGAATTAAAAGAATTACCTTTTGCATCAAGTTTGTGCGGCGCATGTACAGATGTTTGCCCGGTGAAAATTCCATTACATGATCTTCTCATTGAGCATCGTAAAGATGAGGTAGAACAAGGATTTATAACGAAATCTGAGCAACTGGCTTTTAAAGGTTTCGCGTTTATGGCGAGTCATCCTTTTGTTTACGAGAAAGCCGTTAAAATGGCTCGCACCGGTTTATCGATATTTGCAAAAGATGGTTATATTGCGAATGGTCCTGGCCCATTAAAAGGGTGGACAGAAAATAGAGATTTTCCAAAACCTACGAAACAATCATTCCGGGAGTGGTGGAAAAAAGAAAAGAGGGATTCATAACATGAATACGGATGTACAAGAATCTTTTTTAAACAATATCGCACGTAAACTAGGTCGAAACCGACGCTCTGGGGTAACCCCTCCCAAGTGGAATAACGATCCATTAAGACACTTTCCTAAAGAGATGGATCACGAATATTTAGTGGAGCAATTTATTACAAACTTGAATGCACTACATACAGAAGTAAGTCATATATACCGCTCAGAAATCGAGAATGCACTTCAGTATGTTGTGCAAAAATTTAATGTTCAATCGGCGGTGTATTGGGACGATGACAGATTACAACAGCTTGAAATAGAAAAGTATTTAACAAGAAATTTCGTTTCTCATCGAATGTGGCAGAGTAAAGAAGAGGAAAGAGAACTACGAGATTATGTGGCTCAAGTGGATATGGGAATTACATATGCCGAAATGGGGCTAGCTGAGACTGGAACAATTGTTTTATGGAATAGTGATGGACGTGGGCGTTTAGTTAGTGTTTTGCCACCAGTTTATGTAGCGATTCTCTCTGAACATACAGTTTATAGACGTTTAACAGAAGGGGTAACGAGAGTCCATGAACATGTTCCTAATGGGTTACCTGCTTGTATTAATTTTATTACTGGCCCAAGCCGGACAGGTGATATTGAAATGGAATTAGCTTTTGGAGTTCATGGCCCTGGCAAGGTTCATGTCATTTTATTAAAGGATTAGAGAGAAAAGCAAAAGTATACGAGGGGGAATGAGAACTTTGATGAGGAATAAATTTCGCTATTATGTTTTTGCGATGCTCACGTTGATTACGATGGTGAATTATATTGATCGCGGAGCTATCGCTTATGCACAGTCTTTCATTATAAAAGAATATGGATTTGACCCGAAAGAATGGGGAGCTATATTAGGTTATTTTGGTTACGGTTACATGATTGGTTCTTTATTAGGAGGCATTTTTTCAGATAAAAAAGGGCCGAAATTTGTATGGATCGTAGCAGCAATCACCTGGTCTGTTTTTGAAATTGCGACTGCTTTTGCGGGGGAAATAGGGATGGCTGTTTTTGGTGGCTCTGCTTTAGCAGGATTTGCTCTGTTTCGAGTTTTGTTTGGGTTAACAGAGGGGCCATCTTTCGCCGTTTCGAATAAGACGGCAGCAAACTGGGCTGCACCAAAAGAAAGAGCTTTTCTAACATCCCTTGGTTTTGTAGGTGTTCCGTTAGGTGCAGTATTAACTGCACCTGTAGCGGTTATGCTACTATCCTTTACAAGCTGGAAAATGATGTTTTTTATCCTTGGTGCAATTGGTATTATATGGGCGGTTATTTGGTATTTTACTTTTACGAGTATGCCTGAAGATCACCCGCGAGTATCGAAAGAAGAATTAGCTGAAATACGAAGTGATGAAGGGGTACTTCAATCAGTAAAAGTAGAAGAAGGAATCAAAAAAGAGCCGTGGTATTCATTTTTTAAAGTTCCAACATTCGTTATGGTTACACTGGCGTATTTTTGCTTTCAATATATCAATTTCTTAATATTAACTTGGACACCGAAATATCTGCAAGATGTATTCCATTTTCAATTATCTTCTCTTTGGTATCTTGGCATGATTCCTTGGCTTGGAGCTTGTATTACATTACCGTTAGGGGCGAAGCTATCTGATCGTATTTTACGTAAAACAGGAAACCTTCGTTTAGCTCGAACAGGATTGCCGATTATTGCTTTATTCCTTACAGCGGTTTGCTTTAGTTTCATTCCAGCGGTGGATAATTATGTAGCTGTATTAGCACTCATGTCACTTGGAAATGCATTTGCTTTCTTACCAAGTTCATTATTTTGGGCGATTATTGTAGATACGGCGCCTGCTCAATCAGGGACCTATAGTGGAATTATGCATTTCATCGCTAATATTGCGACAATCTTAGCTCCGACCTTAACTGGATACTTAGTTGTAAGCTATGGGTACCCTTCTATGTTTATCGTAGCTGCCGTATTGGCCGCTATTGCAATGGGGGCGATGTGGTTTGTGAAACCAGGGCAGCAAACTAGGGCTGAAAGTTTGTTTAATTGGAAGAGTAAGGAGAGATTGGAGGAGCCCCGTACTAATATGTAATAAATTAAAATAAGTTGTGTGAAAAAACGAGTTTAAGTAAAACTCGTTTTTTCACTTGCTAAAATAAATACGTTCTATAGTAAAATATTGTTTGATAGGAAATAAATTGAAAATAAAGGCTGGGATCGTACATGTATACAGTTGGACAGTTTTCAACAATATGTGGTGTATCTATAAAAACGTTACATCACTATGATGCAATTCATCTTGTAAAACCTTTGCATACTGATTCTGTAACAGGATATCGATATTATGATTATGAACAAATAAAAACTTTAAAATATGTAAAAAAGTTAAAGAGTTTCGGTTTTACATTACAAGAAATAAAGGAAGTCATAGAAGGTCATGATGATACTGAGTTAGTGAATTGTTTGCAAGAAAAGGCTCTACAATTAGAGAAGAAAATTATAAAAATGCAGCAAACTTTAGGACGAATCAATCAATCCATTGATAATCTGAACAGAAATGATTCGTTTTTAACGGTTTCAAATATAACAGAATGCTTCGAAGAAATACGAGAGAGACAATGGATTTACGGTGTTCGTGAAAAAATATGTATGCGAGAAATCGATTTTGCTGTAAAAAAATTGTTTGAAAGGTTATATGCATATGGGCTAGAAGTAGATGGGAAATTGATGACAGTGTTTCATCAATTTTATAAAGGGAATGCACCAATAGATTTAGAAGTTTGTGTACCTATAAAAGAGTGCGATGATACACTTTCAAATGTCCGTTGTTTAGAAGGGGGAAAACATATTTGCGTGATTGTAAAGGGACCATATTCGGAATTAGGAATCGCATATGAAAAAATAATGAATTTCATTGAGGAAAAGGGATATGTAGTAAGGGATTCACCTTTTGAAGTGTATGAACAAGGAGTGTTTACTGAACAAATCGATTATAGAAACATTCGGCCGGCATCCAAACATAATCCGTTACAATTTATAACGAAAGTGTGTGTCCCGGTTTCTTCGTAATTGACCCTCCTGTTACAGGAGGATATATCCTAGCCTTAGTAAGAGAAAAGGAGAGGATTATATGTATCATCCAAGGCTACGCGGAACACATTATGAGATGGGAAAACATTATGCAAGCATTTTATATAAAAATGGATTCCGGTTTCCAAAGGTGTCAGAAGAAAAATTAGCTTTTGGGCAACAAAGTCATGTACTATTAAAAGATTTCTATCCAGAATTAATAGAAGAAATGAAAGGATTTGCTGAAGGTTGTCATGTAACGTATGAAGAGGTAAGTTCTTTTATACTGAGTATAGGCATATTCGAGCCAGAGGCGCAATGTAGTATATTTGCATTTTATAACGGTTCAGAAGTGATTATGGGAAGAAACTATGATCTGATTTTAGATATGAAAAAATATACGGAGAGTTCCCTCATTTGTCCTAACCATAAATATTCGTACGTTGGACATTCTGATGTGTTTTTAGGGAAAGTAGATGGGATGAATGAACAAGGATTGGCAGTGGGGATTACGCTTGTACAAAGTGAATATAAAGAAGTGGGATTAAATTTTTATGTGGCAGTTCGCAAAATATTAGAAAATGCAAGTACGGTAGAAGAGGCGATACATATTTTAAGAAAATTCCCGTCTTCACTCTGTAACAACTACTTATTAGCAGACGGGTCAGGAAATATGGCAGTAGTAGAAAAAGCGCCACATAACATGTTTGTACGGAGACCGAGAGAGGATGAAAATTTTATCATTTGTACAAATCATTTTGTAAGTAAAGAAATGATAGGTTTACAACAAAATGTGGATAATGATTGGAGTAAATCTCAAAATAGATATATCTATATGGAAGAACAGTTAAGAAAAAATTCACCGCTAAATCGAGAAAGTGTACAGGGCATCTTATCGAATAGTAAAGAGCATGTCTGTTTAAATCTGAAAAAATATAATTTTGGGACATTATATTCGGTTGTGTATGAGTTAAATAGCTTAAGAATACATCGTGCAGAAGGGCAACCGAATCGCTGCAAATATAAAGAAGATAAAAGATTGATAGAGGAAATTCATAAAAAGAGAAGAGGAATATAAAATGAAGCTTTCTGAATTTCAGCAGTATGTAGCAAACTTTAGTGAAAAAAAAGGATTTCAGAATACAACAATTGAAATACGTACAATGTACCTAATGGCGGAATTAGGGGAACTAACAGAAGCGATTGTAAAGCGAAATGAAGGTAAGAATGCAAAAAGAGAAATAGGGTTAGAAATGTTCGATGTGATTTGGAATGTATGTGATTTAGCGAATAAATTAGAAATTGATTTAGAGGAAGCGTTTCAGGAAAAGATGAAAATCAATCGAGATAGAGAGTGGTAAAGGTATAAAATTGGATGGTATGACGCTAACATGAGATAATAGAGAAAGTAATTAAGTAGGAATGATTGTAATGGAGGAAGAAAGTGAACTTAAAATATAAATGTTTAATACTAGATCATGATGACACAGCAGTAAAAAGTACACCGGAAATACATTATCCATCATTTGTAGAAGCTTTAAAAGATTTAAGGCCTGATGAAACGCCATTATCATTAGAAGAGTTTGTTTCAAATTGTTTTCATCCTGGTTTTTTGAGTTTGTGTAAAGATATTATTGGTTTCACGCCAGAAGAACAAAAGCACCAACAAAAGGTTTGGAAAAAATACACCGAATCGAAAATTCCAGACTTTTATGAAGGGTTTCCTGAATTAGTACGGGAGTTTAAGAGACAGGGCGGAATTGTAACGGTTGTTTCTCACTCTGAAAGTAGTCGCATTAAGAGGGATTATGAAAAGCATTGTGGATTTGTCCCAGATGCAGTGTTTGGATGGGAGCTAGAAGAAAGTCAAAGAAAACCACATCCGTATCCAGTGAAAAAGATTTTGTCTATCTTTGATCTACAGGAAGAAGAAGTCATTGTGTTAGATGACTTGAAGCCTGCACTGGAAATGGCGAAGAGCTGTAACGTTACATTTGCTGCAGCGGGTTGGTCACATCACATACCGGAAATTAGAAACCAAATGGAAGAGGAATCAGATTATTATTTTGAGAGTGTAGAGAAGTTTAAAGAATTTATCTTTAATGAGTAAAGAGGAGAAAGAACTTGGGATACACCAAGTTCTTTTTTTGCTACATCGCAGATATTAGAATAATTGTAGATGTGCTATTGGACAAATAGCACATTTCAAGAGTGGATAAAGCGAAACTTTAATCAGTGGGGGTTTTCTCCATCCCCCACTGATTATTAGTTGAACCAATCGGGCTTTTACGGACAGTTCATCTCCCACCTAACTCCTTTGCTTTCGCTGAATTTTGAGGTGGGAGTGTTACTGTCCGTTAATGCGGGATAAATTATGTAACTGTACGATTAAAAAAGCATGAATGATAAGAAGATTATGTTAGTTTTGGTTAATTTTTGTATGTATAATGAATATGGAGGGGAAAATGACATGAAATATAAACAGTTATTAAATCTATTAACAATTGTTGCATTATTAACATTGGCTGCTTGTGCTGAAAAAGAAGCAGTAAAGTCAGCAGAGGAAAAAAAAAGAAAATACGGCATTGAATCAAGAAAGAAAAAATTCTACAGAGAAAAAACAAGATGTACAAAAGAAAGAAGAGGGACAAATTGGAATTGCAACAACAGTAGAAGAATTAAAGCAACATACTGATAAACGTGGATATATATTCTACGAAGACCATCCAATTCGTCGAATTACGGGTGAAGAAGGTCGGACCACGAATATTATGAATTATGGCGATTCAATTCTCAATGTTCGTACGGAAGAGCCACTTGAAAATGCGCCATCTGATTTGGTTAATGAAGGATTTAAATTTATGACTGTAGGGCAAAATTCTTCTTTTCAATATAAATCATGGGATGAAGCAACAAATTTAGAAAGAGCGCTAGTGAAAGCGGTATATGTGTCCGTTCAGGCATTTCGTGTATTGGAAGTTCCGGCAAGAAAAGGGGATTTTTCAAATAAGGAGATTGCAGGGGCGCTCACATATCTTCGAAAAGGGGGAGAATTTGATTATATGGCTCCTGTAGCACAATCTGAAACAGATTTAGGATTATATCAAAAAAATGAAATGTTGAAGAAAACATGGAACCAATTGGCTAGTATTGAAAAACCAGAAAAAAATAAGGAAGCTTTTTCAGAAGCATATGAAAAAGCACGACAAGAAACAAACAATATGATAGGTGTGCTAAATATTTTATTATCAAAAAATGCTCAGGAGCGTTTATCAGAGCTTCCTAGTAAATGAAAATCTGCAGATGCGAAAAATTTAGGGAATGTTGCGGATGCATATATAGACGAATGGTCATATTCAGTTGGAAATGTAATAAACCGCTATCGAAATATGCAGCATGGAGATGTAGGGGATAAAAGTTTGCTTTCTCATACGTTAGATTTATTACAAATAAAATAGAGAAATTGAAAGAGTGATAGAAAAGAACCCTTTTTAGGGTTCTTTTATTTTGATAATCTTTTGACTTGATGATCTTTTCCCCATTCACACAGTTCATTCATAATTTGAATTAAAGATTTTCCGTATTCGCTTATTGTGTATTCAACTCTTGGTGGAACTTCTTGATATACAGTGCGATGGATAACCCCATCAGCTTCAAGTTGTCGCAATTGTTGCGTCAGAACTTTTTGTGTAATATCTGGGATCGCACGTTTCAGTTCGTGTGTCCGCTTCTTACCGTTCATGAGTATGCATAAAATACTACTCTTCCATTTTCCTCCGATGACTTCAAGGGTAGTAGCGATAGGGAAGTTCTGATTCTGATTCATCTTCATATTACACCTCCATAGGTACTTTGAGGTTCCTATAGCACCTGAAAGTACGTACTTTTCAATTATATGTAATGAATACATACTAATACTAAAGGATTTCATTTATTTATAAGGGGGAAGGGAATTTATGAAAACACTTGTAATTGTAGCACATCCAGATATTGAAAAATCAAGAATTAATAAAAAATGGTTAGAAGAACTGGAGAAATATTCTAATGAGATAACAGTACATGAATTGTATAAAGCAGCTCCTAATTGGGAATTCGATGTTGATTATGAACAAAGGTTATTATTAGAACACGATCGTTATATATTTCAATTTCCGTTCTATTGGTATAGTTCACCACCACTATTAAAAAAGTGGTTTGATGATGTGTTAACGTACGGTTTTGCGTATGGTTCAAAAGGGGATAAAGTACGGAATAAAGAATTTGGTTTGGCGATTTCTATAGGTGGATTAGAAACTCAGTATAAGGATGGGTTTACAATGAACGAATTAACAAAACCATTCCAGGCGACTTGTCTATATACGGGGATGAAATTCGTACCACCATTTACATTGTATGGAGCGGAATACCAACTAGAGGATGAAGATATCGAAAGAAGTGCAGCCGAATATGTTAACTATATTATGAATAAAAGTAATCTTTATATATGATTTAAAAATATCCCGATTCTTTATAGGTATCGGGATATTTTTATTGGTTTGAAATAAAGTTTGAACAGAATGGATTCTAATATAAAAAATCGCCGGATAGAAAAAAGAAGGGCCTTTTTCATGACTAATTCATATGAGTTATGACTTGTTCGGTTGAAAGTTGTTATGTAAGGGGTGTGTCATTGGGTTTTGAAACTTTCTTACCATCTTTATAGTCAAGGCAAGAAATTTCAATTAATAAACCATTAAATACTGTAAAATAAAACCCGTAACTACTACCTCTCATCGTATAAGGTTCCTTATCAATTTCGATGCCTCCAGCTATTAAACGGTTATATGCTTGATCAACTTCACTTGAAGTTTCCACTAAAAAACCAATATGAAAAGCTTCAGGATATGTAACAGCCTTGTTTC
Organism: Bacillus pseudomycoides; assembly: GCF_022811845.1. Taxonomy (NCBI): domain Bacteria; kingdom Bacillati; phylum Bacillota; class Bacilli; order Caryophanales; family Bacillaceae; genus Bacillus; species Bacillus pseudomycoides. Next base: position 4,562,979 of record NZ_CP064266.1, on the reverse strand, counting down.
CCTTAAAGGCTTTTGGATCACTTAACACGAGAATAAATCCATTTTCATCACTCATTACTACAAGAGCCTTGCCTTTTTGTTCTAAAAATTGAAAATCAAAAAATGTTTCAAAGAAATGTCTTGCTTCTGATAAATCATCAACACATAGATTTAAATGGTTTAACCTCATTCAATCATCTCCTTTTATACAGAAATACATTGTTCTATATTAGTAACATTTGAAAGGTAATAGACAAGTATTTGAATGTTATGGTTATGGATTTCTTATTAGTTATAGTTAAGTCAACTAGACTATATATATGCTACATAACATCATAATTATTCTATTCTTACCTTTTGATCTTTACTAGAAATAGAACAACAAACTAGTGAATCTATTCTTGTTAACCCTATACAATTTTATATTAATAAAATTGTACAAGTTTTAGCGGTTAGAATGAGGGGTTTTAAAACAATGAGAAGTGAACAAGAAATGATGAATATGTTAATTGATTTACTAAATTCTGTATTTCATTTAAAATGATAAAGAAAATTCTAATAATATAAAATTTATTAGTGGAAAGTATGATACGTAAATTTCAGTCTTTGAGTATAAAGGAAGAGATAAAAATTGAAACAGCCATTGTTACAAGTAGAGACTGAAAGGCTTATGATCCGTCCTGTTCTAAAAGAAGATTATATAAGTTGGTATGAAGGTTTCAACAATCGTTTACCATCTCAATATAAGTATGATGATGGTTATCGAGATATGTCGTCTTCAACAAAAGAATGGTTTACCGAATGGATACGTGGTTTTGATGAATCAGCAAAACGAGATGAAATGTATGTTTTGGGAGTGTTTCGTAAAGAAGATGGTGCGAATGTTGGTAAGATTGAGCTTATTACAATTTTACGAATGGATTATCAATGGGCGATGATGGGGTATTCAATCCATAATCAGTACTGGAAAATGGGCTATGGCGTAGAAAGTGTACGGGCTACGATAGATTTGTTTTTTGATTGTCTTAACTTTCACCGCATTGAACTACATATAAACGTCGACAATGAGCCGTCGATTCGTCTGGCGGAAAAAGCGGGATTTGATTTTGAGTGTACAAGAAAAGCATTTTCTCTTGAAAATGATGAGTGGACTGATTTTTTAATATATTATAAAAATCAAGCTGAAGAGATTTGATCCATCTTTAGGAGAACTAGATTGGTAGTTTCAATTTTTATATAGAAAGGTGAACAAAATGTACAACCTTACAACCGTTCGAAACATATTTGGTCCCTCGAAAAAAGTATTAAATGGTTTGCCGAATGCAGTAACAATTGAAGAGACGGATGAAGATTCTTTTTATAATGTCCAAAATTATAAAGACAAGATAAAAAGATTTATAGATGTTTGTTCAAGTTGGAATGTAAAAAGAGCAAGCATTTTACTGGATAAAAGTTTTAACAGTTATACTCCGAGTGCAAAAGTGTTACGGGAATTTGATTTTCAGCTTTATGCAGCGAAAATAGAAGTGCTTCGGAAGCTTTCGGATATTGTAACGCCAGAAAAAGAGTATGATTTTCGCGCAATAGACGCAGGGACGTTGTCTGAAGAGGAATTTAAATCGCTTTGGGAACGATGTATGTCAGGTTCGGATAACAAATCATCAAGTCTTAACATTAATGAACATTTTCATGCTATACAAGCAGAATTAGGTGAGGGGTGGGAAAAATCATGTATTGCTTTTTATGAAAATAATAAGCCAATAGGAATATCCATTCCGCATATTGAACCTGGATCGAAGGATGAAGGACGATTATTTTATTTTGGACTGTTGCCAGAGGAACGTGGGAAAGGAATGAGTGCCCATATCCATCTTCAATCTTTATACATGTTAAAACAGATGGGGGCTACTTATTATATTGGAAGTACTCATATGACAAATAAAAAAATGCAAAAGGTTTTTTGGAAAAACGGATGCTCTATAAGGACAGAAACGGAATTGTATTGCAAAATTTTTAAATAGGTTTAGGGGATGAGCAGATGAAAGAAATAAAAGTTTTCCATTACGATGCATTTAGTAATAAACCAAATATGGGAAATCCAGCTGGACTTGTAATAGATGCAGAAGGATTAACGAATGATGAAATGCAGCTTATTGCAAAAAAAGTAGGATTCACCGAAGCGTCTTTTGTGCTTCCTTCGAATGTAGCGGATATAAGGATCCGTTATTTTACACCAGGGCAAGAAATGAATCTTTGCGGACATGCGACAGTGGGAACTATATTTGCACTTCACGAAAGAGGGCTACTGAAGGGGAAACGAAATCTCACAATTGAAACGAAAGCGGGTGTTTTACCAGTACAAATAGATATAGATGAAAATAGAGAATCATTTATTAAAATGAGACAAACGGCGCCACAGTTTCAAAAGTTTGATGGTTCCATTGGAGAGTTAGCGCACAGCATTGGACTTCATGGAAATGATTTAGATGAAACGCTACCAATTGTGTATGGAAGTACTGGAATTTGGACTTTATTAGTTCCAATTAAAACGTTGGATGCTTTTCAAAGAATGAAACCAAATAATGAAGAGTTTCCTTCTATTCTAAAAGAAGTACCGAAGGCTTCGATTCATCCTCTTTGTTTAGAGACGTATGATGAAGCAGCACATATGCATGGCCGTCATTTTTCATCACCTTATTCTGGAACGATAGAAGACCCAGTGACGGGAACTGCTTCTGGGGTAATGGGAGCTTACTATGCTAAGTTTTTGAAAAAAGATTTTAATAGTGAAATGAAATTCATTGTGGAACAAGGGCAAGAAATGAATAAAGATGGTCGGGTCGCTGTTTATGTAACTAAGAAGCAGAAAGATGAATCCCTACAAATTGAGATTTCTGGAACTGCAGTATATGTAAAAGAATTTCAAATTTCGATTTGAAAAAAGTTCGGACATATACCGAACTTTTTTCATCTGTTTATAACTTCAATGAAAGAGGTAGTCCCATTGTTCCTAATTGTAGAATGGAATTTCTTGTTTTCTAACGTTTCAGCAACTTGTTCTAACTGCCTCACATCATCATGATGAATTAATAAGCTGTCTGCTCCGCTTTCTTCAATGTGAATATGTTCGATATTACCAATTGCTTCGTGTACGGCTTGTAAAAAATCGGGTTTCATAAATATCCTCCTATATGTACGGGTGTTTTTATAGCATTCCCTTATTTATAAAAATTAAAAGAGAATACAAGTAAGGTTCATTTTTTAATTCTTCCAATTTGTAGCAGGTTTTTATTATGTGAAAATAAAATATGTATTAGGGAAGAAGTGTGAAAAGGAGAATTAGAATGAATATAGTAGATTTTAAAAAAACAATTGAAATGTTATTTGGAGAACATCTTCATAAATATGGTGATGATGAATATGGTTTCACTAATATTAGTAAGGATGAATTTTATAAAATAGGTCATACAACGAATCTAACATTGGAAACAATCGAAGAAGCAAAAGCGAATCAGGTAGATATGATCATTACCCATCATGCACCGTGGAGCTTTTTGTTTGGTATGGAAGAAGCTTGTGTTGAGAAGTTAAAAGAATATGAAATAAATCATTTTTGGGTACATTTGCCTTTAGACTTTGTGGACTTTGGAACGTGCACTTCATTATTTAATGAAATTGAAATTGATAAAATACTCGAATATTCTTCATATGAGGAAGAGGAGCTACCTGGGATTGGAGAGTATGAATCTTCTATTTTGTTTTCTGATTTAGTGGAAAGAGTAGAAGAGAGATTGGAAGAAAAGGTAAAAGCATGGAAGAATCATAATCAGCCGGTGAAACGAGTAGCGATCTTAACAGGAGCGGGGAACAATACAAATATTATATAAAGAGCATTAGAAAAAGGTTGCGATACATATATAACGGGAGAGAAAACATTATATACGGTTCAATATGCAAAATTTAAAGGAATTAACTTAATTGTTGGTAGTCATACGTTTACAGAAGTATTTGGGATAGAAAGCTTAGCGTGTAAATTAAAAGAGTTGGATCAGACATTAGAAATTACTAGATTACATGAAGAACATTTGGAGTGAAGAAGAGAATGACAACGATATACGCGAACTATGGAGAATCGAAGGTGAAGTTAACTTGGATACAAGCAAATAGATTACCAGATTATAAAAGCATTACGAGTGTTCATGGTTTTTGTTTTTATAAAGGTAAGATTCTTTTAATTGACCACCATAATCGTAGGTGGGATTTTCCTGGAGGGCATATTGAAAAGTATGAAACACCTGAAGAATGTTTTCAGAGAGAGGCATGGGAAGAAGGATATGTTAAAGGGGAATGTACCTTACTTGGATATATTGTTGTAGATCATAGTGAAAATCCGAATTGGAATGCCAAGGGTCCATATCCCAAGATAGGATATCAACCGTTTTACCGGATGGATATTAAAGAAGTGCATGATTTTAGTGGTGAGTATGAATCGAGTAGAAGGATATTTGTGAAACCAAATGAGATTACATCATATTATCCAGAGTGGAATGAGATTTATGATGAGATATTAGCGGTTTCATTATCGGTGTCGGAAGAATAAGAAAGATCTTTTCGTTTATCATTTTAACCGAGAATTCCCCACACTAAACGAAGTGAAGGTGGGGGAGTTCAATGATAGTAATCTTAAATGCATTTGTAGAGTGGGAATGAGAAAAATGGATATTTCAGAAATTATTGAACAATTAATCGGTAATGGAATCATTGATCATTATCCGAAAGGGTTCAAGAGATTAACTGGTGGTACTACAAGTAGGCTGTATCTTATAGAAGGAAAAGAACAATACGTTGTAAAGTTGAATGAACCAAAAGTCATCGAAGAAGAAGCCTATTTTCTCGAATTTTATAAAACTCAGAGTCTATTTCCTAAGCTCTTGTATGTAGATCCACTCAATAGATATATGGTTTATTCATTTATCCCTGGTTCTACAAATTATCATGCTGGGAATAAGAGAGAGGTCCTTGTAAGGCTTGTACAGAAAGTGATTCATACATATAAACCAGCTATGAAAATGGATCAGTGGGGATGGAAAGAAGAACCGGTAGACTCTTGGCAGGCCTTTCTTTTAGAGAGGGTGATGGAGGCTAATGAAACTGTAAAATCCTATATAACAGAAGAAGACTTTCATACTGTTCTTAAATTAGTACACAGTTCAAATAGAACGAGATATAGTAATCAACCATATTTATTACATGGGGATTGTGGATTTCATAATTTTATATTTAATGAGCATAAATTATATGGTGTGATTGATCCTTTGCCGGTTTTGGGAGATCCAATATATGATTTCATTTATGCATTTTGTTCGACGCCGGAAGATCTAACGAGGGAAACGATAGACGAGGTAGTAGAAAAGAGTATATTTCATAATAGAGCGCGAAAAATTTTATATGAAGAAGTCGTAATTGTTTTATATTGCAGGTTAGATGCTTGTATTAGACATCATCCAGAGGATCTAGATACCTATTTAAAGGCTTGGTCTTATTGGATGAATCAAATTTGTTGATAATGAAAGTTCAATAGAAAATAACTAGGGATAGGAGAATCTATATGAAAAATTTTGTCTGTACAACATGCGGCGTACAATATGCAGCGAGCGTAGAAGAACCAACGAATTGTGTGATTTGTAATGAGGAGAGGCAATATGTGAATCCGAACGGTCAATCTTGGACAACACTCGATAATTTACAAGCGGGTCATGCATATCAAAATGAAATCATTGAAGAAGAGAAAGGGCTATATAGTATCACAACAAAACCAGAATTTGCGATTGGTCAAACAACGTACATCGTAAAAACAGAAGAATTTAATTTGTTATGGGACTGTATTACTTATTTCGATGAAACTACAATTGAGAAGGTGAAAGAATTAGGAGGATTGGATGCAATCGCATTATCCCATCCGCATTATTACTCTACTCAAGTAGAATGGGCGGAAAGATTCGATGTACCAATCTATATTCATGAAGATGATCAACAGTGGGTGATGCGTCCAAGTAAACATATTGTATTTTGGTCGGGGGAATCATTACAATTATCTGATGAGCTCACTGTGCATCGTCTAGGTGGACATTTTAAAGGTGGGTCTGTTTTACATTGGTCACAAGGGAATGAAGGAAAAGGAATTTTACTAACAGGTGATATTATTCAAGTTGTAGCAGATCAAGAGTGGGTGAGCTTTATGTACAGCTATCCTAACTTAATTCCGTTACCAGCAAATAAAGTAGAAGAGATGGCGAAAAGGGTGAAACCATTATCTTTTAATCGTTTGTACAACGCTTTTCATCGAGTAGTGAAAGAGAATGCGAATGAAGCTGTAGAACGCTCTGCGCAGCGTTATATTGCAGCGTTAGAAGGGAATTTATTTCATACATAAAAGGGAGACATAGAAATGAACACATTAGTATGTTTTGGTGATAGCATTACAGATGGTGAAACGTTCTGGAATGGCGAACCTAGATTAACACCGCGTTTACAAAGTTTGTTTCTTGATTGGAAAGTAGTCAATGCGGGGGTTTCTGGTGACAATACGTTTGACGCATTAAAACGAATAGAAGAGGATGTATTATGTTACGAGCTAACATTTGTAACAGTCTTTTTTGGTGCAAATGATGCGGCGTTTCATAAACAAGTATCACAGCAAGCATATAAAGATAATTTAAGTGAGATTGTGAAAAGAATTTCACCAGAAAAAGTGCTTCTCATTAGTCCAGCTCCAGTGGATGAGGAAAGGCAGCACGCAAGAACAAATGAAGTGTTATTACAGTATGCAAAAGTGGTGGAAGAAGTGGCAGAACAAACAGGGAGTCATTTTCTTGACTTATATTCTCATATGATTCAAGAATTGGATTATAGGAAGTTTGTAGAAAATGAAGAGCGTGATGGGCTACATTTTAGTGCTGTTGGCTATGAATATTTAGCTGAGCTGATTGGAAGTAAATTAAAAGGGATTTTCAAATAGGTGTTACATAGGAAAAAGCAAAGCTATGAGTAGCTTTGCTTTTATGATTTCCTTTTGGGTCTGCGCACTAATTCACCACCACAGTTCGGACAAACATGATGCGTTTTTTCTGTGCACGGTGCACAAAATGTACATTCGTACGTACAAATATAAGCTTCCGAATCCGTTTGAAGTGAAGTGTTGCAAGTTTGACAGGCTGTTTTCATTTCTAATGCCATCTGATCCCCTCCTATTTGTATGAATCTTTATAATTTAATGATAATATAGATTGGAGAATATGTCCTTTTCAAATGAAAGTATATTTAGAAGTTAGTGTAGCATTTGAAATAAAATATGATATTTGATTTACGGATTGATTATGCATTAAAAATGAACGGGATAAATTATTCATTTTATATGTTTACTTATATAAAATGAAATAAGAAGTAGAACCACAGGGGGTACATGTTTTGTTAGAGGATCAAAATTTTATAGATTCAAAAAATGGTGTGAGTTTTAACAATTTACGAGCTGACTGTGAAAATTGCTTCGGTTTGTGCTGCGTTGCACTTCCCTTTGCAGCTTCAGCCGATTTTGCAGTCAATAAAGATGGTGGTAAGCCGTGCTCTAATCTACAATCGGACTTTCGTTGCAGTATTCATAAAAACCTAAGACAAAAAGGGTTTAAGGGATGTACAGTTTTTGAATGCTTCGGCGCGGGGCAGAAGGTGTCACAGGTTACTTTTGAAGGAGTTGACTGGCGTAAAGATTCTAAACACGCGCAGACAATGTACGCTGTTTTTCCAATTATGCACCAGCTTCATGAGATGCTTTGGTATTTGAATGAAGCTTTAGCGTTACAAGCGACGCGTGCGATTCATAAGGAAATTCGCGATGCGATTAAAGAGACGGAACGACTTTCCCAGCTTAGTCCGGATTTACTGATAGATGTAAATGTTCCATCACACCGGGCTTATGTAAATGATCTGCTTTTAAAGACAAGTGAACTCGTTTGGACGGAATCACGTCACAAGTATAAGAGTGCGAAAAAAAATAAAAGGATGAATCACCGAGGAGCAAACCTTATGGGGGCAAAGCTGAAAAGGGCAGACTTTAAGGGAGCGAATTTACGAGGAGCATACCTCATTGCTGCTGATCTACGGGGAGCTGATTTAAGAATGGCTGACCTTATCGGTGCTGATTTACGGGACGCTGATCTTAGAGGAGCGGATCTTACGGAGAGTATTTTTCTGACTCAAGTTCAGGTGAATGCAGCGAAGGGGGATACCAACACGAAATTACCAAGTTTACTTTCTCGTCCGGCGCATTGGTCTGCTTGAGAAGAAGTCATTATGGAATATGAATGTATGTAATACCTTTCTTAATAGAAAATAGAAAATAGAAAACACAGGCTGCATTTTTTATAGCCTGTGTTTTTATTATTACCTTTTCTTTTCAAATGTAGTAATTACTACACTAAATATAATAAGAGCACCACCAATAAAAAAGTTACGATTCAACGTTTCATTTAAAAGTAACCAGCCTAATAATGAACCAACAATAGGCTGAAAAAAGAAAAACAATGAACCGATGCTGGCATCCATTAACTCAAGTCCTTTATTCCAAAGAAAAAAGGCTCCAGCGGTCGAGATGATTCCTAAATATAAAATACCTAAAATGATAGTGGTATTTAAGTCCCCAATTGGATTAGATTGTAATTCCCAAATCATGCAGGGTGTAATGAAAAATAGTGAAAAGAAGATTGCGTACGTTGTAATGACTAAGGATGAAAATTGTTGAGAAGCAATCTTTACATAAATAGATAATAGAGCCCATGTAATCGCAGCCCCCACTAAAATGATTGTGCCGATAAAATAAGAGCCTACTTCTATATCCCATCCAATAACAATTGTGACGCCTATTGTAGCTAAGACGGTAGAGAGTATTCTGCGAGTCGTTAATTTTTCTTTCAAAATCAATGTAGCAAATACGACCATAAATGCTGGAGTAGCTGATGTAACTAAAGAGCCTGTGTGCGCATCTGATAATTTTGTTCCAACAAATTGGCACGTAATTGAAACAAAGTAGCCGATGAAGCCAATCCAAGCAAAGAGTAGCCAATCTTTTTTGTTTATTTGTATCGTTGTTTTTTGTTTTCGTTTTGTCGTTTTTAAAATCATGTACAAAACTACAAAGGCAATAATAAAGCGAAGCCAGACAAGTGTGAGAGGCGGAATAAAGTCTAGTACATATTTACTAACAACATACATACCACCCCAAATACTTGCTGCAAGTGATAAACATATAGCGCCTAAAATGGTTTGTTTCATTATGAAATACCTCCGTCTATTTGTAGGATTATTAAAAGTCCTAAGACGAGGCATATTTTTTATAAAATATAAGCATGCCCGCCTTAGATTATAGACGGATTACAGGCTGATCATTTTCGAATAGGTTGTTGTAGTACATAAGAATTTCTCCTCTCAATAATATTTGTTTACAATGAATTATAACTTAATTTTCAGATTATTAAAGAGGGTAAATTAATTCTTTTTGCGCACATGTTGTGAAATTATGGGATTTTATATAAGAGAAATAATATTAAACTGTCACGTTTGACTGTACAGTTTATGTATTGTATGATGTTCTTAACATAAATGGGGAGGGAAAAATCGTTGGGAAGGTGTATCGAATCGGACAGTTGGCTCACTTGGCTCACGTATCGAAACGAACGATTGATTATTATACGAATCTAGGTATCTTAAAAGCGGAGCGATCTCAATCTAATTATCGCTATTACGATGAAACAGAACTTGAGACATTACAATTTATTGAGAAATGCAAGGAAATGCATATGCCGCTTTGTGAGATTAAAGAGAGGATCGAGGAGAGGAAGAAGCTGCTCGGTATCAATGAACACGTTTCGAAACAAATGAATGAAGTGACAAACCATATTCATCGATTAGAAACAGAGTTAACACAGTTGAAGCCTCTGTTAGATGGATTAACAGATTCACAACGTGAAAAAATATCGAAATCTTTATCTGGTCAAACGACAGCTTTAATACAAACACTGATACTATTTGTATAGTTAAAGTTGGATCCGACTCTTTTAATTTCTGTATAGCGCTATGTTTTCTAAAGAAACAGAGAATAAGAAAACATTATAAGTATACAGGAGGTGAACACCTTAGTTTTTTTTACTAAGGGGATTCATTGGAAATATTTAATTTAGTCATGGTTGCGATTTTAATCGCATTTACTGGATTTTTCGTAGCAGCAGAGTTTGCGATTGTTAAGGTACGTTCAAGTCGCATAGATCAGCTTGTTGCGGAAGGAAAACGCGGTGCGTTAGCAGCAAAAAAGGTAACAACAAATTTAGATGAATATTTATCTGCTTGTCAGTTAGGAATTACAGTTACAGCAATGGGATTAGGTTGGTTAGGTGAACCGACAATAGAAAAACTATTGCATCCATTATTTGAGAAATGGAACTTAAACCCTTCTATTTCACAAGTATTGACTTTTGGCCTTGCATTTATGACAATGACGTATTTGCACGTTGTAGTAGGGGAATTAGCTCCGAAAACAATGGCAATTCAAAAGGCTGAAAGAGTAACTTTATTATTTGCTGGACCTTTAATGATGTTCTACAAAGTGATGTATCCGTTTATTTGGATACTAAATAGTTCAGCGCGTGTCGTAACTGGCTTATTCGGCTTGAAACCAGCTTCTGAACATGAAGTGGCACATACGGAAGAAGAGTTACGTCTTATTCTTTCAGAGAGCTATGAAAGTGGAGAGATTAATCAAGCAGAATATAAGTATGTAAATAATATCTTTGAATTTGATAACCGCATTGCGAAAGAGATTATGGTACCAAGAACAGAAATCGTCGGTTTCTATCTCGAAGATTCAGTAGAAGAGCACATGAAAATTATCCAGAGTGAACGATACACACGTTATCCGATCTTTGGAGAAGATAAAGATGATATTATCGGTATGGTCAACGTAAAAGACTTCTTTATTCGATATATGAAAGGCGATACAGAAGATTTATCATCTATTCGCACGTATATGCGTCCGATTATTGAAGTGATGGAAACGACTCCAATTCATGATTTACTTCTGCAAATGCAGAAAAAGCGAATTCCGATGGCTGTTTTATATGATGAGTACGGAGGGACAGCCGGAATTGTAACGCTTGAAGATATATTGGAAGAAATCGTCGGCGAAATTCGTGATGAATATGATGAAGATGAACATCCACCAATTCAACACGTAAATGAACATCACAAAATTGTTGATGGGAAAGTGTTGATTACAGAAGTGAAAGATTTATTTGGTCTACACATCGAGGAAGAAGATGTGGATACAATTGGTGGATGGATTATGATGCAGAATCATGAAATTGAAGAAGGACAATGTGTCGAAGCAGAGGGATATGAGTTTAAAGTTCTTGAAAAAGATGCATATCAAATTAAGCGCGTTGAAATTCGGAAAATTGATCATCAACAAGAGAAAGCAGCAACTGTGTAGGTTGCTGCTTTCTTTTTCACCTATTGCAAAACTTGAAACAAGGAGCGGATATTTTGATTGAAGTTGCGTTACGAGTATACAAACTACAGTTATATATGATTTTTAGTGGTTTACTACTTTTATGGACGATAACGCCTTTTTCAAAGCAAGTTACTGGATTTGGGATCGGATTAGCAGTCAGCGCATACTGCCTTTGGTTGCTAGCAAGACGAGTTGAAAAGATCGGGAAGAGCATTGTATTAAAACAACGCGCGCCAGGATTAGGTATTTTAAATCGTTTTGCAGCTGCTATATTGGGTGCAATCATTATGTATGAAATTGAACATGAAATGGAAATGTGGGCATTTGGTACCGGCATTTTAGGCGGGCACTTTTTAATGATTGCGAATTTAGCTTATGCGAATATACAGTTAGCAAGAGAAGAAGAGGAAAAAAGAAAAAAGATGGCACAGGATTCAAAATAAGAGGAGAAAAGGGAACTGAAACTGGTTCTCTTTTCTCTTCTTATTTTCTACTTTTATTTTTTATGAAAAAATAAAAAAAGTTTTGAAAACCCATCGCTTTCTAAAGGTTATATATGTTATTATGACAAAAGACTTTTTGAAAGAGGTGGATGTAAATGTTACAAGCGCTACTGATTTTTGTACTTCAAATTATTTATGTTCCCGTTTTGACAATCCGGACGATTTTGCTTGTAAAGAACCAAACAAGATCCGCTGCTGGTGTCGGATTATTAGAAGGTGCAATCTATATTGTGAGTTTAGGAATTGTGTTTCAAGATTTATCAAATTGGATGAATATTGTAGCCTATGTCATTGGCTTTAGTGCCGGACTTTTATTAGGTGGTTATATAGAAAATAAATTGGCAATTGGGTATATTACATACCAAGTTAGTTTACTAGACCGTTGTAATGAGTTGGTAGATGAATTAAGACATGCTGGGTTTGGTGTTACTGTATTTGAAGGAGAAGGGATTAATTCTATCCGTTATCGTTTAGACATCGTTGCGAAGCGCTCTCGTGAGAAAGAGCTTTTGGAAATTATTAATCGAATTGCACCGAAAGCGTTTATGTCTTCTTATGAGATTCGTTCTTTCAAAGGTGGTTACTTGACAAAAGCGATGAAAAAACGAGCATTAATGAAGAAGAAAGATCATGCATCATAAAGAAAGGAGAAGCTGAAAAAGGCTTCTCCTTTTTATTTTTTTTGCTAAATAGTTAATAATTATCAGATAATACTAGATATTTTGATCTACAAATCATTATAATAGAGTATGAGATGGTTATAATTGAGACGAAAAAGATGTATTCCTAGGTGGGGCCTAGGTGGTGCTTTTCTTTTTGTGTCATGCAAGTAGAAGTGCCTAGTCTTTTTTGCCAATATAGGGGATGGAGAGATTATCATGAGCAACATGCAGAAAAAAACAGACATTATCTTAATTGGTGCTGGAGTTATGAGTGCGACTTTGGGATCATTATTGAAAGAGTTAGCACCTGAATGGGAAATCAAGGTGTTTGAAAAACTGGCAGATGCAGGAGAAGAAAGCTCTAACGAATGGAATAATGCAGGTACAGGTCATGCTGCATTGTGCGAGCTTAACTATACATCCGAAAAATCTGACGGATCTATAGAGATTAGCAAAGCTATAAAAATTAATGAACAGTTTCAGCTTTCAAGACAATTTTGGTCTTATCTTGTAAACAGCAATCTGATTCGTAATCCGCAGGACTTTATCATGCCAATACCTCATATGAGTTTGGTACAAGGGGAAAAAAATGTTACGTTTTTGAAAAAACGTTTTGAAGCGCTTTCAAACAATCCGCTGTTTCAAGGGATGGAATTTTCCGATGACCCTGAAAAACTGAAGGAGTGGATTCCACTTATCATGGAAGGCCGTACGTCAAATGAGGCGATAGCGGCAACAAAAATCAACTGTGGGACGGATGTTAACTTTGGTGCTTTAACACGCATGTTGTTTGACCACTTGCAGAGTAAAAACGTCGAAATAAACTACAAGCATAGTGTCCAGGATATTAAACGTACGAGCGACGGCTCATGGGAAGTGAAAGTGCATGATATCGATAGTGGTAAAATCGAATACCATACTGCAAAATTCGTCTTTATCGGCGGTGGAGGCGGAAGTCTGCCTTTACTTCAAAAAACCGGTATTCCTGAGTCAAAACATATTGGAGGGTTCCCGGTAAGCGGACTATTTATGGTATGTAACAATCCAGATGTTGCAGAACAGCATCATGCAAAAGTATACGGTAAAGCTAAGGTTGGTGCTCCGCCAATGTCTGTTCCGCATCTTGATACAAGATATATCGATAACAAAAAAACTTTGCTGTTTGGACCATTTGCTGGCTTTTCACCAAAGTTCTTAAAAACGGGTTCAAATTTTGATTTAATAGGCTCTGTAAAACCAAACAATGTCTTTACTATGTTAGCGGCAGGCGTAAAAGAAATGTCATTGACAAAATACTTGATCCAGCAAGTTATGCTATCTAGTGAAAAGCGTATGGAAGAATTACGCGAATTTATTCCGAACGCAAAAAGTGAAGATTGGGATATAGTGGTAGCAGGTCAACGCGTGCAAGTGATTAAAGATACTGATGCCGGTGGTAAAGGAACACTTCAATTTGGTACAGAAGTTGTTAGTGCTGCTGACGGTTCAATCGCTGCCTTGCTCGGAGCTTCTCCAGGTGCTTCTACTGCCGTTCACGTTATGCTTGAAGTATTAGAAAAATGCTTCCCGCAACATATGAAAGAGTGGGAACTGAAAATAAAAGAAATGATTCCTTCTTATGGTGTATCACTAGTGGAAAACCAAAAATTGTTCCAAGAAATTCATGCTTCAACAGCAGAGACGCTTGGCCTAAGCAAAAAAGAATTGGCTTATAGTTAATTCTTTGGATGTAGAAATAAAGGTATTTAAGGGAGTTAAATAGTTTAATAAAAAAGAACATCAAATATACAAAAGAGGTTGTCTCCAAAAGGTCGTTTTTAGTGATCTTTTGGGACAGCCTCTTCATATTATTCTAAATAATATTTAAAAAGCTAAGCCCATACATCGAAGCAACTGTAAAAATGACTGTCCACACTGCTAGACTGACCGTCATCCAACTTATGACGTGTGTCCGGTTAGATCCAAATGTTAAAGCTAATACGGCTGCAATATCAGTTCCTACGAGAATTGGGGCTAACAGAGCCAAACCTGGAATACCATATCGTTCCCATATTCGTCTTGATCTGGTTTCTTTTTTAGAAGGTGTTGTTATACCTTTTTTTAACTTTCTTGCTGTTTGCCATTTTGCATACTGCTTAAAGAAAAAGCCTAGTAATAAAACTAAGAGAAGATTCCCCACAAATGCCGCCACTCCTACTGCAAATGGTTGTAATCCCCATGCGATACCAAGTGGTACAACGATTGATACATCCATCCATGGAGCAAAAGCTAATAGAAATAAAACTATATATTGCCATAATGCATCTGCACTTTGAGCCCACTCTAACATATTGTTTCATCCCCTTTGTCAATTAAATTAAATGCGATTTAAAATACGAATAGTAGTTAACCAATAGACAATGTATTGCCCTACACCTAGTACACCAATGCACATTAATGGGATGAAAAGATTATGAGAAAAGAGGAAACAAATGCCTGCCGTTATTGGAAGTGCAACGCTATAGTAAATATACACATTCCTGCAAGCTTTATAGGTCACCCATTGTTGTCCTTCATCTATTTCACGAAATTCGGATGGTGTAAATCCCAATAATCTAATCTTATCATCAGGATTCTTTCGATTATAAAGCTTTGTAAGAAGAGACCACAAAAAAGTAAACATTACCAAAATCCCAAAACATAATCTAGCCATAACGACTTGTGTGTCCATAAGAGAAAACAGTAAAAATGCAATGATTAATACAAATAAGCTCGTACCCATAAGTGGAGACCTCAAAATATGTTTCATCATCATTCATTCCTTTCCTTTTAAAGAGAAAACATCTTCTACGGTAACCTGAAACGCAGCAGCTATTTTTAACGCCATAGTGACAGATGGGGAATAATCACCTTTTTCAATTAATCCGATTGTCTGTCTTGTCACTCCAATTGCATCGGCTAAGTCTTGTTGAGTCCACCTAAATCGTGCCCGTAATTCTCTAACTCTGTTTTCAAGCATCATAATTTCCCTTCCCTCATTTTTAATCACTATCATTGTAAATGATTGCCAACAAAATGTAAATAATCATTTGCATTTTGTAATAAATAATTGCTTTAGGAAGCATAAACAACACCATCTATAATTAAAATGATGTTGTTTCGTTTATGAAAAGCACCGTTCTATAAATTAGACGGTGCTTTTCGTCGTATTATATATTCTTATAATCTTGTATTCATAATTTCTTTCTCTTGTTTTTGCTCCATAGTTTTTAATATATGAAGCAAAATAAAACCTGTAACACCTAGTATACCTAAAATTATCCAATGCGCATATGTCCCTTGCAACTGCGATGTAAACCATGTTCCCGTATAATTTCCAATTATAAATCCAATAGCGAGTGAGAGTTGATACACTCCAAAATATGTAGCCGTGTAAGATTCATGGCTATAATTTGCGATTGTAATGTCAGCATTAGGTAATACAAGTGTTTCACCAATTGTAAATAAAATAACGCAGCCAAACAGCCAATACGGATGTGGAAACAAAGGAATAAGTAAGAAAGAAAGTCCCATAAATAGCACACCGTATTTTACAATCGAAAGTGTGTTGTATTTGTGAAACATTTTTCGAAATATAATCATAAACAAAACACCTGTAATTGCGTTTACTGTAACCACAAGCCCGCCTAGTGTTGCACTATGACTGATGTTGGTCATATGAAGCGGAAGGGCGACAGTAAGTTGAGTAAACATAATGTAAAAGAAAATCATAATAAATGAAAATGATAGAAACTGCTTATTTCCAAACACAGCTTTTAATCCAGATAAGAGCTGAACATTTTCAGTAGAAACTTGGAAGTGAGATCTAAGAAGATAAAAAATGATAGCAAATAATAACATGAGAAATCCAGTAAGTATAAATGGATATAAAGGATTCCATATGAGTAATAGACTACCAGCAATTGGACCAATAATCGCACCGCTGTTAAAAGCGAGGTTTAAGTATGTAAATAAATTTTTGCGGAGATTAGCTGGTTGTGAGCCGAATACAGCACGAGCTGCTGGTTCATAAAATGCAGTTCCAATCCCAACTAGAGAAGCGGAAATGGAAATCGTATGAAACTCTGAGAATAATCCTAAACAAATAAAACCAATGCCTCTTAATAATAAGCCGGATATCATCATAATCGTGTATCCAAATTTATCGGTAATGATACCAGAAAATAAAGGGATAATCCGTGAAGTAATTATCATAATCGTTAAAATGGTTCCTACTTGCATCGCAGAGAAGTGTAAAAAGCTTGATAAATAGATAGCGAGAAAAGCATATACAGCAAAATAGCCAAATGACATGAAAAATGAAGAGATGAGTATAACCTGTATCGGTATTGAAAAGTTTTTCATAGAGTCTCCTTTCAAAAATGTAACCATTAAAAACTTTTAATGGTTAACTGTTTTATACTATAATTATACATAAAGTTAGAAAAAAGTAAATTTTAGAAAGATGGTGAATTGATTTGAGTCATGACCAAGAGGCACCGGGACAATTAGAAATTGTAAGAGATTTTTTAAATACATGGAGAATTCCCAATGACACAAGAAAGCAGGAAGATGAGCTTACTACGATAGATGATGTACTTCAATTTATGAGAAATCATTTTGATGAGGAATTTTCTTTTGATACGTTGGATGAGCTGAAGCAATTTAGAGATGACATTCGTTTTGTGGTCGAGGAGCAAGAATCACTAAAAAAATGGTTTGAAAGGTATCCGTTTCGAGCGTGTGTGACAGAAAACATGGACTCTATTACATATGAACCAATTGGAGAACGAAATTTATATACAATGGTTTTACAAATTATTTTAATTGCTATTGATCAAAAGAGCTGGAATCGGTTAAAGGCATGTCCGGATTGTCGCTGGGTCTTTTATGATCATTCTCGTAACGGAAGTAAGCGCTGGTGCGGGATGTATGCTGGAAGTAAAGAAGGGAGGGCGTGTGGTACGATTGCGAAAGTGAAAAATTATCGTGCAAAGAGAAAAGGGAGATCTGGCTATAATGCTTAAATATATAGACAGAAGTTAGCTAATGGGATTTCATGTATGGTAATGAGTGTTGGGGAAGAAGAATTTATCCCAGTGTACGGTGACTCTAATGGAGAGGGGTTTTAAGAAATGGAACAAACAAAAATGCTAGAAGTTAATAAAAAGTGTTGGGATGTAGTAGCACCTTACTTTTTTCGAGTAGATTCTTTGCCAAAGTACGGTCCGTATACGGTTTCTGAAGATGAGATTCATTTATTTGATACGATTAAGAATAAGAATGTTCTTGATATAGGCTGTGGCAGCGGGCATTCTTTAGAATACATGGCGAAGCACGGAGCGAAAGAATTATGGGGAGTGGATCTTTCGACAACGCAAATTGATACAGCGAAGCAGACATTAAAAGAGCGGAATCCACACTTGATATGTGCTGCGATGGAGGATGAAACAGATATTCCAAAAGAACATTTTGATATTGTATATTCTATTTATGCATTAGGGTGGACATCTGATTTAGCAAAAACATTGCAGCTTATTCATTCTTATTTAAAAAAAGGAGGAAGCTTTGTTTTTAGTTGGGAGCATCCGATTTATTCAAATTTGAAGTATGGAACGCCGGACATTATTTTGGAATCTTCATATCATGAAGAGGTACCTATTACATTTCAAACATTTAAAGGCGAAGATGTACAAGCTATGTTATATAAAAGAAAATTGAGTACATACATAAATGAACTTATTAAGGCTGGATTTGCAATTGAAAGAATAGTAGAGGGTGAGCCATCAAGTGATTTTGATGAACAAGCAGCTGAACCGTCTGTGAAATATTATTCGTTATATAAAGCGAGAATGTTGCCAACAACTTTAATTGTGAAAGCAAGAAAATAAGCTACCGTATAAAAAGGAAGGTGTAAATAAATGAGTAATATTAATATGGTGACAATTGGTGAGGTAGACTCTTTTATCGATGAAAAAGTATATAGCAATTGGGGGGATGTTATTTCTAATTTTCGGATATATCCAGAATATATTGAAGGGTTGACAGGCCTTGATGAATATTCTCATGCCATTATTATTTTTTATATGAATGATTTTAAGGAAGAAAACGATAAATCATGGATTAGAAAACCAAGAGGATTAAGTGACTTTGATGAAAAGGGATGTTTTGCGCAAAGGACCAAGCATCGTCCAAATCCACTTGGAATCACTACTGTTGAAATATTGGCAATTGAAGATAATGTTATTACAGTAAAAGGATTAGATGCGAATGATCACACAGCTATTTTAGATATAAAACCGTATATTGTTGAATTTGATGTAAGAAAAAATGTAACAGAAAAAAGCTTTGCAGCAATAGCAAAGCTCTTTTCATGTTTAGTCATACTGTACGTATAAATGATCTTACATACGTAAGAATGTCACTTCATCTTTTCGGCTGAAAAATATGTTGAAAAAAGTATTTGTGATGTAAACTATCTACAATTTTGTTTGCTTGATACGTACGTTGCTGTTCTAATCGAACACGTTGCTCCATCATTTTTATTTCATGATCTGATAAACGTAACATTGTACGAGTCTCCTTTTCTATAAAGATAGGTTTCTAATGACAACGATTCCACATATTTTATAGTTAAGGAGGGATACTGTGTAACATAGGTAAAAAGCACCTTCCCTCTCCCATTACGCTTACGAGGTTAGCTGTCGGACTCGGGAAGTGAGAGTTCCCTACTTAATAAAGATTCGCCCCAAGTAGCATAAACTACATAAATGGTTCCCCCGTTCCAAAATTTGGATTCAGCAAAAGGTTTTATAAAGTAAAAAATAACATAACGAAACAAATAAGTCAAATTATTTGTTTTTTTCTGTCTTTTCTAATTGCGTAAGGATGATCCCGTCAGGTAATACAATATCGTTTACTACAATAAAGCCGTGCTTTTTATATAAAGAAAGGGCAGGTTTGTTTGCTTTACCTGTTTGTACAATATATTTCGCATCATTTGAAAATATGTTGAATAAGTGAAAGAGTAACTTTGTTGCAATACCTCTATTGAAGTAATCTGGAGACACTACTAATCGATGAATATCGATAAAATCTCCTTCATTTATAAAAGAAATAAAGCCTATTAGTTTATTTTCAAAGATGTAGCCATAAAAGGTTTCATTGCAATTTTGAATATCTTCTACAGTATCATATAAACGTGGGATCGCTGCGCTGTTAATGTACTTTGCTTCAATTTCGTAAGCTGGAATTTGAATTGCTAAAATGTTTGAGGCTACATCAAAAGACGTAGGGGTTAATTTACAAATCATAGATAAACCTCCTTTGAATAGTTTGGTGTAAATTACTATATATTGTAACATATCTTAAAAAGGAAAATTATAAAAAACATATTGCTACAGTTTTTTGGGGGATAGAAGTATATTAATATAGCAAAAATTTGACCTAATTTGACAATGTTTTTCTTGTACAGATATAATATATGTATGAAATTCGCATAAGATATTAGTAACTATATTTTTACGAAGCGATATAAATTAAAATAATTTGTCATCAAATATAAGAGTTTAGCAACTTTTATGTTTGATCATAAACACCATAATAGAAATGGAGGACTAAAGATGGGATGGATTATCACATTAATAGTTGGTGCTATTATAGGTGCAATTGCAGGTGCTATAACAGGGAAAAATTTCCCTGCTGGCATGATTGGTAATATTATTGCCGGTTTATTAGGTGCTTGGTTAGGTGGTAAATTATTTGGAGCATGGGGACCAGTATTTGGCGGGATTTATGTAGTGCCAGCATTGTTAGGCGCAATTGTATTGGTTTTAATTGTATCGTTTGTAGTAAAAGCTGCACGTAAATAGAAATATAGTACTGATTGTTTCATAAAGCCCTTGTTAAGGGCTTTTCATACTTAGAGAGGTGGTATATTTGGAGAAAGTAAATTTACGAAAAAGAGATAAACTGAAAAAGTTTTTTAAAGAACAAAATTATTTAGCGGTGCTACTTGGATTTGCCTTACTTTTTGTGAATATATTACTATTAACAAAAATTTCGTTTGTATTTACACCGTTCATTGTCTTTTTAAAAACAATCTTTTTTCCAGTGTTATTAGCTGGTGTACTATTTTATATTTTGCATCCATTTGTTTCGCTTTTAGAAAGAAAGGGTGTTTCGAGAATCATTTCAATTGCATCTATATACATACTTGTAATGGGATTGTTTGTTTTTCTTGTTGTAACGGTTATTCCGATTATTAAAGATCAAATCAATACATTAATAGATAACTTGCCATATTTCGGTCATGAAATTGAAAGGGCCGCACGTAGATTTGGAGAAAGTAATATAATTGGAAAGATTCAAGAGAGCTTAAATATTGATGTAGGCAGTATTGTAAAAGATTCTACAATGAATTTTACAAATTCGCTATCATCAGTGACAGGGAATGTAACTGGGTTCTTAAGTACACTTACAGAAGTCGTGCTTACATTTGTAATGGTGCCTTTTATATTATTCTATCTTTTAAAAGATGGAGAGCAATTACCGAAGTATTTTTTAAGGTTTATTTCAGAACAACGACAACCTGCTACTAAGCTTATATTAGATGATATGCACTATGCGATCAGTTCATATATTAGAGGGCAATTTATTGTTAGTTTGTTTATTGGGATTATGTTATTAATCGGTTATTTAATTATTGGAATTAAATATGCGGTCTTACTTGCTGTGTTAGCGATGATTGTAAACGTAGTACCGTATGTAGGCCCGATTATTGCGATTACACCAGCTTTAATTATTGCCTTTATTGATTCCCCAGCTATGATTTTAAAAGTTATTATTGTGATGATGATTGTACAATTGGCAGAAGGGAAGTTTATTTCACCGCAAGTCATGGGTAAAAAATTAGACATTCACCCAATTACGATTATCTTTATTATTTTAACAGCAGGGAATCTGTTTGGAATTATGGGAGTCATCTTAGCGATTCCAGGATATGCGATATTAAAAGTGCTTGTTACACATGGGTATAGATTTATTAAATTAAACACGTAAAAAGGAGGGTTAAAACAGAATGTGTCTGTTTTAGCTCTTTTTCATTTTCTTTAAATAGTAATCCTGTTGAGCGCAGACTAGGAATGTATTTTGCTATGATTATTCTTCCAAAGTTGTTGAAGCATTTTCTGTAAATCTAAATATAACAAAAAATGTCTGAAAAAATAGAGAATTTATGTTTGTCAGAAAGGTAAACGTGGTAAAATGTAAGAAATAAACAAAAGCAATGATGGAGAATAGTACATGTTTGGAACTTTACAGAGAGCTGATATGTGGTGGGAATCAGTAAGGGATGAACATGGAATGGACTCTTGAGCTTCTAGCTGAAATGAGTAGGCTAAGACGATTTGCTTCGCGTTACAGAAGCATGAAGTGAGCTATGATTGTAGCTAATAAAGGTGGTACCGCGGGAGTCTCTCGTCCTTTTCTAGGATGAGGGGCTCTTTTATTTGTAGAAAGGAGGAGTTAGTATGAGTGAAAAAATAATGTTAACAGGGATTAAGCCAACTGGACACCCACATTTAGGAAATTACATTGGAGCGATTAAACCTGCATTAAACATGTCTAAAAAGCAAGAAGGAAAAGCACTGTATTTTATAGCGGATTATCATGCGTTAAACGCCGTGCAAGATCCTAAGCTATTTTGTGATTATACAAAAGAGGTAGCGGCAACGTGGTTATCGTTAGGACTTGGAGAAGAAGTTATTTTTTACCGACAA
The DNA here is from genome assembly GCF_022811845.1 of Bacillus pseudomycoides. NCBI lineage: Bacteria > Bacillati > Bacillota > Bacilli > Caryophanales > Bacillaceae > Bacillus > Bacillus pseudomycoides. The sequence continues at coordinate 4,540,481 of NZ_CP064266.1, read as the reverse complement.
ACTGAAGTTCCGGAAATTTTAGAATTAGCATGGATTTTAGCTTGTCTGACCCCAAAAGGCTTGATGAATCGGGCCCATGCGTATAAAGCTAAAGTAGAACAAAATAAAGAGGCAGGCATTGATATCGATACTAGTGTCAATATGGGATTATATACGTATCCCATTTTAATGGCGGCAGATATATTGTTGTTTCAGTCGAGCCATGTACCTGTTGGAAAAGATCAAATTCAACATATTGAAATTGCTCGGGATATTGCGACGTATTTTAATCATACTTTCGGAGAGACATTTACACTTCCTGAGTATGTAGTGCAAGAAGAGGGAGCCATTTTACCTGGTCTTGATGGGCGAAAAATGAGTAAAAGTTATGGGAATGTGATTCCGCTATTTGTAGAACCTGAAAAGCTCAAAAAGTTAATCTTTAAAATTAAAACGGATTCTTCATTGCCTCATGAACCGAAAGAACCTGAGACGTTATTTATGATATATAAAGAATTTGCAACAGAGGAAGAAATACAAAATATGCAAGAGCGATATAGAGAAGGGATTGGATGGGGGGAAGTAAAAAAAGAGCTATTTTACGTTGTAAACCGTGAATTAGAAGAACCACGAGAGAAGTATGAGAGATATATGAATGAGCCGCATTTATTGTATGAGGCTTTAGAAAAAGGTGCGAAGCGTGCGAGAGAAATCGCGAAGGTGAATGTAGCTGAAATTAAAAAGAGGATTGGATATGAGAGGGAACGATAAGCGTTCCCTTATTTTTGTAGTTTCATTGCAACTGCTTGCTGGAATTGATCAATAATCATTTTAGGTACAGCACCAATATTATGTGGGAGTGTATGCAATGGGAAAAAACGTAATTCTTTTGATTCATTAGGGTCACATTGCAAATCACCTTCATAATTGCAGCAAACAAAAACAACCATGACACCATAGACTTGATCACCATTTGGATATACTTGAAACAAGTTTGGTCCTGAAAAGGTATGAAAGAGCTCTAAATCTTTTATGACAAGCCCTGTTTCTTCAAATACTTCTCGTTTTGCAGCTTCTTCTAATGTTTCTCCATATTCAAGAACACCACCAATAATATCCCACATGTTGAAATCAGTGCGGAGCTGAAGTAATATTTCATTTTGTTTATTTAAAATAATCACATGTGAGCCAGTTAGTATAAGCGGGTGATTCCCTACGAGTTTCCGCATGTCTTCGATATATCCCATTTTCTTTTCTCCTTTATCATTAACAATACTTTGGTAATTCCCTCAACATTTTTTCTGCTCGATTTGCTACAGAAGAGAAGTTGGGATCAGTTTTCGATCTGAAAAATAAGGTGCGTAAAAAAGTTTTTAAATTTGCACATAGTATACAGTATTTATGACAAGAGAGTCTTTTTCTAAACTGTGGTAACCGTTTTATTTTTTTATAAATAATCGAAAAAAGTAGATCTCTTGGAAAATCATAATAAAGCATAGATAGAAGGGGGGTTACAATTCGTTCATCTTCATTATTATGATATACGGTAGAATAAATAAAAATTTTATTTATTATGCAATGAGCAATTTCTTCATAGCAGGAGCAGGTAATATGTGGATTGTGTACGAGTTCGTTAAAGGCATCCGATGCATGGGCGACGCTATGAGCCCAGCCTTTATCTTGTACATAGCCACGGAAATCAGTTTCAAGATTCATATATGTAATAAGCTTTTCTTTTACTTCTTGTACGGTTTCTTGTAATAAAAATGAATGAGAATTATCAAACTGTATAATTAAACCGATTAATAAAGTGGTGTAAGAACGAGTGAAAACTCCATCAGTATTTGGAGAGGTAATTTCTTGATATAAGTAATCATCACTGAGACAGGTTGTTAATAAAGTCTCCAATTGATCATGGGATAGGTATTCATTTTGAATAAAATGTGCAAAGCATTTATATATTAATTGATCACGCACATAGCTATCAGTCGTTCCAATATGCCCAATCATATGAGAACTTAACTCATTTAGATCGATGTTCTGGATCTGCGAATAGTCATTTTGTTGAATGAGATCCAGTTGTTGTTGCAATGTAACGATATCCAAGGATGTCCCTCCTCTAGGCATTAATAACGCCCTGTTTCCTAGTATTCTATATATTCGGAGACAATCCTGCTCATGCAAGGATAAATCATAATCTCTCCCGAAGTAGTTAACAAGGAGGGGGTTAGTATGTTAAAACAAAAACTTGAACATATGATTGCGCTATACCCAGTAGTATTATTTGACGGGTGGCATATTGAAAATGTATCGGAGCGCAGAGAAGGAGAGAAATGGGAAACACTTTGGTTTCAAGTTTTTACGCCAACAGGAGTGTTTCGGGTAAAAGAATTTTTTCTAGATATTATGGAACCAACGTTTCCTGATAGTTGTATTTACCAAGCGCAAGGTGAATGTTTTCGGTATAATCATCTTGTATATTGGAGGGGATTCAATTATAAAGGGAAAGTCAGTTATGTCATCTCTAAATGGAAAACGCAGGTTGAAATTTCGATTGATGAAGGATTCGTGCAGCAACAAGAAATAGAACAGTTCTTAGAAGGATTACAGCCATTAGATTTAGCAAAAGCAAAAAAACAAGTAAATAAGCCGTTTCATCAAATAAGTTTTCAGGCAAGAGTACAAACTGGTGGTGAGATAAGTAGATGTAGTAGCTGGTATTCACCAGATGAAGTGCAATTTGAATCGTTACCAATTACAACACCAGATGATTGGTGGCTTGAATCTGTTGGTTTTGGAGATGACGAAATACAATATGTGTACTGGGATAAAAAGAACCAAATATATGCACTTTGGGCATGTCTTCATTTAAAGCGTAATTATTATCCAGTATCGTCCTGGACTGGAAATTATAGCCTAGTGCAAGTGATAAATGGATTAGAATTTTATACTCATCCTCAGCGCGGTACAGTCGTATACCAAGATTTAGGTGACAAGCAGATCGCCTACATATTTCGCGGTACTCCATCTACAACGCTTGTAAAAGTAAAAGAAATCTTTTCTTAATTTCAAAGAAAGCTAAGGGAATGTCATAAATATAGTCACGACAGAACGAGTGCATTTGTAATACAATAAAATAGAGAATGATTTTATTTACCGGAATATATAAAGAAAGTATTGGTGAAATGATGACACAACAAAAAAGTTGGTTACAAGCAAGTGTAGAACGAAATTCAGATAATACGTTACATATAGTATGGGAAGACGGTGTAGGAGAAGTTACGATTTATTGGAGTACTTCATCAGAACAGATTGAGGAAAATGGACAATTTTTATTAAACGTCACTGAAGCAGCTTCCTGCATAATAGAAGATCCGAGTCCTAACGTGCGTCCGTATTTCCGATTAGTGGCAAGTAATGGACAAGCAGTTACTGTAGCTGAGCGCCGGTTACCGTTACAAGGAGCGTTTAATTTCCGTGATTTAGGTGGTTATGAAACAAGTGACGGCTGCAAAGTAAAATGGGGTAAATTATACCGTTCAGAAGAATTAGCAGGATTAACAGAGTGGGATATTGCTTATTTACAACAATCTGGTTTAAAACTAATCTGTGATTATCGAACAGATTTTGAAGTGACGCATAAACCAAACCCAAGCATCACTGGTGCTCGTCAAGTCTGTATACCAGTTATGCAAGATATAGCGAAGGATTTAAATATTAATGAGTTTTTCCAAGTGGGAGATTTATCAATGCTTGGCAAACCAGGTGAATATTTAGTGAAAATGAATCAAGGATTTGTAGAAGATAACGAAGCGTTTGTTCGCTTTCTACAGCTTGCTCAAGATCCAGAAAATTTACCACTAGTTAACCATTGTACAGCTGGAAAAGACCGAACAGGATTTGGTTCAGCGTTATTATTACTTCTTCTTGGTGTTTCAGAAGAAACGGTTATGCAAGACTATTTATTAAGTAATGGGTTCCGTGAAAAGTTAAATCAGAAAATGATGGCGTTTTTAGGTGCGAAGCTGCAAAATGAGGAAAGTAAAGAAATATTAGGTGCTATGTTTGAAGCTCGCGCTGAGTATTTACAGGCAGCAATTGATGAAATTACTCGTAAATTTGGAAGTATTGAAATGTGTGCTGAAAAAGGGCTTGGGTTTACAAGAGAACAGTTAGAAAACATGAAAACATTGTTACTAGAAGAGAAATAATCAAACAATCCTGTAGTATGCAAGTAATACAGGATTGTTTTTATTAATTAGTAGATGAGTAATGGAGGGAACTATGAAATACAAAGTTATATTCTTCGATGTGGATGATACACTATTTGACTTCAGTATGTCAGAAAAAAATGCGCTACATAAAGCTTTTGAAGATTTTGGATTACCTACGGGGTTAGTGGATTATAAAAACAGCTATAAAGAGATTAGTAAGGTATTATGGAGAGACTTAGAACAGGGAACTACTACTTTATCAGAATTGGGAGTAGAGCGATTTAGAAGGTTGTTTTTAGAACATAACTTAGAGATCGACGAGGCTACATTTAATCGTGTATATCTTACATACTTAGGAAAAGAAGTACATCTTGTACCGGGAGCTGTAGATTTGTGCAATAGTCTTACTGGGTGTAGGCTAGCTATTATAACAAATGGATTTACTGCCGTGCAAAAATCTAGAATAGAGGGATCTCCTCTTTGTAATACTTTTGAGCATCTTATCATTTCAGAAGAAGCTGGGTTTCAGAAGCCGAACCAAGGAGTTTTCGAATATGCATTTTCTAAGTTGAAGATTACTGATAAAACGAAAGTGTTAATTGTAGGAGATTCTTTAACTTCTGATATTCAAGGGGGAATAAATTACGGAATTGATACTTGCTGGTTTAATCCATCTGGTAAGGAAAATCATATAGGGATTCAACCAACATATGAAATCCGTGAGTTAACTGAGATTATTGGGATTGTAGGAGAGAAGGGAGACTGAGATGTTTTTTAATATTGGAGTTATGCATAGGAGTCTACAAACGTCCTTCTTTACATTATATAGGGAGGGATGTTTGTAGACTTCTTTTTAGCAAAGTATTTCTTGCCTTTCTATGTTATAGGTATGTTACATACATATATAGAATGTAGTAACATTTTCTATTAAATCTTTTATGTAGATAGTTGAAAAAGGTAAGTGTTAATGATGATTTATCGAATAAGAGTTCAGAAAAGAATTAATATTCATAGTTTATTAATGGTAAAAATATCGTAAAATGGTTGCAAGAGGAAGGGAGGGGCAACGTATGATTAAGTGGATGTTAATTATGTTAATGATTGTGGCAGTAATAGTTGTTGGAACAATAGTAGTTGGGAAAAATGGAGATGAAAATTATAGTAAAGCAACGAAAGGGAATATTACAAGGCTTACAATGATTTATCTTTTATTAGCAGTTGTTTTAATTGTTGGTCTAGGTATATATATCTATTTTAATGGTTAGAGATATATAGATTGAAACACTGATATAAAACGAGAGCGTTTGTCTTTGCGTAGCAGCGGTTTTAGCCAAATATTATGTGAAACGATCGGAGAATCAAAATAAATATGGGGAATAACTTTTCTTAATGAACTGATAAAATATGTTTAATCTGAAAAACACGAAAATACAAAAATAGGAATATGCTATAATATAGATATAGTTTATTGGTAATTAAGGGAAGGATGGGATAATATGATTGAAATTGTGAATGTATCAAAAAGTTATAATGGTTCGTCATATGCAGTAAAAGATTTAAGTTTAACAGTACCAAGCGGCGAAATTTTTGGGTTCTTAGGGCCAAATGGTGCTGGGAAATCGACAACAATTAAGATGGTAACAGGTATACATGCGATAGATAAAGGAACAATTTCGATCAATGGAAAAGATGTAACAAAGGATCCTTTAGGGGCAAAGAAAACATTTGGTTATGTGCCGGATAGCCCGGATATGTTTTTACGTTTAAAAGGAATCGAATATTTAAATTTTATGGCTGATATGTACGAGGTTCCGAATGCAATCAGACAGGAGAAAATTCAATCATTAACAAAAAGGTTTGATCTTTATAATGCTTTGTCAGATCAAATTCAAAGTTATTCACACGGAATGAGACAGAAAATTATTATTATTGGTGTATTGCTGCATGATCCGGATGTGTGGATTTTGGATGAACCGATGACAGGACTTGATCCAAAATCAGCGTTTATTTTAAAACAGATGATGAGAGAGCATGCAGATAAAGGAAAAACAGTATTTTTCTCAACACACGTGCTCGATGTAGCTGAGAAATTATGTGATCGAGTTGCGATTATTAATAAGGGGAATTTGCAGTTCCAAGGTAATTTAAATGAAATGAGAGATCATTTTAAATCCAATGAATCACTTGAGAAAATGTTCTTGGAGATGACTGGAAATGAATAAAATTTGGACATTAACAAAAGTATTATTGAAATTAAACTATGCAGATATCATAACAGATAAAAAGAAGCGGTGGGCGTATGCATTTTCATTTTTAGCATTATTATTCGCTGGCTTTATCGTTATCGGTCCACTTACATATGGCATGTATGCAGCAATGGCATCAATCGGACAAGAAACATCGATAATCGGAATGGGATTAGCTGTTGCGAGTATATGGGTGTTTGTAATTAGTATTACGAACATTTTAACGGTATTTTATTATAATAATGATGTGGAAACCTTATTACCTTTACCACTGCAACCATCGCAAATTATTACGGCTAAATTTATTACTGTATTAATTACACAATATGTAATGGGATCTTTCATTTTATTTCCAATCTTTATTGTATACGGTGTACAAAGTGGTGCATTTATTACATATTATTTATATGCACTATTAATTTACATATTTTTCCCTATCATTCCGTTAGTACTTGCATCGCTCTTAATGACAGTTATTATGCGTTATACAAATATAGCTAAGAATAAAGATCGTAGCAATATATTTATTGGAATATTAACCTTACTGTTTGTCGTAGGTATTAATGTATTTATGCAGTGGCGAAACAAAAGCGCAGTATCAGGAGATATGATGACAAATTACTTTGCTGATCATCAATCTTCTCTGTTCGTTCAGATGACAAATTATTTTCCGACAACGTACTTTGGTGCGCTGGGATTAATAGAAAATGCTTCTTGGAAAGGGATTATATATGTTCTGATTTTTGCAGTGATTTCTTTAGCATTTTTCGGACTGTTTTTCTATGTTGCACAGCGTACGTATTTAAAAGGAGTTATCGGTCTGTCAACGAGTACTGCAAAAAAAGAAGCAATCTCAGTAGAGAACTTAAAAAAATCAACTGTACAAAGTTCACACATAAAAGCTTATGTTAAAAAAGAGTTCAAAGTTTTATTCCGAACACCACAATTTTTTATAAATTGTATCGTGCAAACTTTTGTGATGCCAATTATGTTATTCTTTATACTTTTCGTACAAGAGGGGAATTTAAAGTGGTTAACTAAGTTTATAAAAGAACCAGAATGGTCTGGTCTAGCTCTTGGCATAGGTTTCTGTGCAGGTTTATTCTTAATGGGAAGTAATGTCATTGCGACAACATCTTTTTCTCGGGATGGAAGTTCGTGGTTTGTGAATCGCTATTTACCAGTCAAGGCATCAGACATATTTTTTGCAAAAGTATTTACAGCATGGTTTATTAACATAACTATTTTAGCTGTGTTTGGCCTTATCATGATAATTGTGGCGGGCGTTTCACCAATCTTTATGTTGTTATGGTTTTTACTAAGTGCAAATGGTCTGTGGTTAACAAATTTAATCGGTACACGCTGGGACGCTCAAACCGCGGATATACACTGGGATTCAGAACAAAAATTGTTTAAAAGCAGGTACACAACTTTATGGAATTTCCTTGCTAACATTTTAATGGATCTAGTAATCGTAGCTGGGGTTTGTGGATTATACTTTTTCTTTGAAATTGGTATGTGGGGAATGTTTAGTATTCTATTAATCGCATTTACGATTATAAATGTAATTGTAACACGTAGTTTACAGTTAGGAGCAGAGCACATTTTGGCGAATATTAAATGAAAAATGATAAATCCTCTGTATTCATGCAGGGGATTTATTTGTAAGAGATGTGACTTATGGTTCTAATTTACTAGAAGGTATATTTTACCTTGTAAAATAGGGGGAGACACGAGTGGCAAAAATAGCAATTGTTACAGGAGCAACACGTTTAAATGGAATTGGAGCAGCGATTTGTAAGGCGCTTGCTCAAAAAGGCAGCGATATTTTTTTTACATATTGGCCTCGGTACGATAAGGAAATGCCATGGAGTATGAATGATGAAGAGCCATTTTTATTGAAAAGAGAAATTGAAAGTTATAGCGTTCGCTGCGAAATGGCTGAGGTAAATTTATCTCAATCATATGCACCAAACCGGTTATTATATATGGTATCAGAACGATTAGGAGAGCCGTCTATTCTCATTAACAATGCTGCCTATTCCACTGATACTACAGTAGAGGAACTTGATGTAGAGCAACTAGATAGGCACTATACGGTAAATATGCGCGCTACGATGCTATTAAGTACGCTATTTATTAATCATTATTCACTTGAAACAAGTGGAAGTATTGTAAACCTTACATCTGGGCAATCGTTAGGTCCAATGCCGAATGAACTTGCGTATATAGCAACGAAAGGAGCGATTGAAGCTTTCACTACTTCAGTAGCCCCTGTAGCAATGAAAAAAGGAATTACAGTAAACGCTGTTGATCCTGGTCCGACCAATACAGGATGGATGACTGAGGAAACTCAGGCATATTTAGTGACCAAGTTTCCAGCAGGAAGAATAGGAGAGCCTGTGGATGTAGCACGTCTCATACAGTTTTTAGTAAGCGAGGAAGCAAAATGGGTGACGGGACAAGTAATTCATTCGAATGGAGGGTTTTACTAATAGCATATAAATTTATTATGTAAACAATAGGATTGAGAAATAAAAAAATTGTGTTTTCTTCAAATAAATAGATTGTCAGAAAATAAAGGTTTTTGATAGAGAAATATTGTTTTAAGGATAGTCGTCATACGGAGTGCATTCTTTATAAAATAATATATTTTCTTACTTTTACTATAGAAAGACAAGTATAAAAAAGCAGAAAAAGGTCGAATAGTAAAATTAGATTCACAATTACATAGCGTATGAATATGAGGATTTCTGTCGGAAAGATGATAGATAGAACAAAAAGGGATTTGTATGAAGAAATAGAATCGTAAAGGGGAGGATAAAATTGTAAATCTAGGAGGCTTTTTATGAAAATGAAAAAAATCACAATTGCATCACTAGCAATTGGTACAATGCTCTCCATTACAGCTTGTAGTCCCTCGGCAGAAAAAGATCAAGTGAAAAAGGAACAAACGAACGCACAAGAAGAAGCAAAAACAACGAATGCTGATGAAACATCTGCAACGAAAAACGGTGACAAAGAAACCAACACATCTACTAATGAAAAAACAGAGAAAGATCAAAAGAACTCCAAAGAATCGTCTGGAACAGAAAATAATGCTAAAACAACTGAAAAAGAAACAAGTACAAAAACAACAGACCAGGCTACTAATGAGAAAACTAAAGCAAAAGACACAAATAAAAGCGTGACTGTGAAAACAAATGTGAAAGCAGTTACGCAGCTTATTGATAGTCTAGATAAACAATTAGCTGCAAATCCTAAGTTAGAAACAGTGAATAAACTAGGGAAGCAAATAAATGAAAAATGGGATGTAATCGAAAAAGAATTAGAAGCGAATCATCCAACAGATTATAAAATGATTGGACAAAGTATGTATCCTTTAATTGTTGCAGCAGAAAAAGAAAAAATAGATGTGAAACGAATAAAATCTTTAACAACAAAAACGAAACAAGATTTAAATCAATTATTAAACAAACTTTGAGGACAAAATAGAATGTTTTATGGAAAAGGAGAAACAATATAGGTTTCTTCTTTTATTTGTGTCTATTAAAGCTCGAATTTTCATACTATAAAATGTATATACAATGTGAAAATATTAGCTTTAGAGTGATGGAGGAGGCACATATGAACGATAATATAAATCGTATGTTCCCGTGTACCTGGTATGCTGTCTGTTTTTCAAAGGATGTTACGAATGAGCCGATAAAGAGAAGGGTAGTAGGAAAAGACTTAGAAAAAAATTCCATTCCTACATACAATTTTTAGTCGGTATAGTTTGAAAGTTCTTCAAGAAGATCAAGTGGTAGTAGAAAGTCAGCACCCAAGACCAACTCCAGAAGGTTTGGGAATGGAAGGGTATGTTTACGCAGATGCAACGCAAATTAAGTTTAGGCAGAGATGGTTTCAATTTTTAACAAATGAAGAACGAACTTGCTATTTAAATTGATAAAATAAGAATACCATAAAAATGTTATGTGAACTTTATTTATAAAAAAGTGGCCAACCTTTTAGTAAGCCGTTCTCTTTTAAGGTACCTGCATTGGAAAAAGCATATAGAAAAACAAGTATAAAAGCAGTGGGTTTCACAAGTGAAATCACACTGCTTTTAGCATTTTGTTGAGGAGTGAACCATTGTTCTATTTATTCATATTATCCGTATGATATTAATAAATAGAACAAATTGGAGGAAGTTTAATGAGAGCAATTGTGTACACAAATTACGGTCCCCCCGATGTTCTTCAACTGAAAGAGGTAGAGAAACCTGTTCCTAAGCAAAATGAAATACTGGTCAAAATAAAAGCGACAACAGTAACAGCAGGAGATATTCGATCACGGAGTTTTACGGTTCCTCCTTCTGTTTGGCTACCTGCTCGAATCACACTTGGTTTTAGCCAACCTAAAAAACAAATATTAGGAATGGAGTTAGCTGGAGAAGTTGAGTCAGTAGGGAAAGATGTTCAGCGGTTTAAGGAAGGAGACCAGGTTTTTGCGGCTACCCAAGTGGGTTTTGGTTCTTATGCCGAGTATATTTGTTTGCCTGAAGATGGAGCGGTATCTATTAAACCCTCTAATATAACCTATGAGGAAGCCGCTGCCATTCCAATTGGGGCATGCACAGCCTTATTTTTTCTTAGAAAAGCTAACGTTCAGAGCGCTCAAAATGTTCTTGTCTATGGAGCTTCTGGAAGTGTGGGAAGTTATGCAGTACAGATTTCCAAGTATTTCGGAGCAAAAGTTACAGGGGTGTGCAGTAGTGCAAATGTAGAACTGGTAAAATCTCTGGGAGCCGACAAGGTAATTGATTACACTGCAAAAGATTTTTCTACTACAGACGAGACTTATGATGTTATCTTTGAAGCGGTGAACAAGAGCTCGTTTTCAGATTGTATCAAATTGTTAAAGAAGGACGGTACCTATATAAATGTCGTTGAACCGTTGCCAAGTGTTAGAATGCTGTGGACTAAATTGACAAGTAGTAAGAAACTAATATTAGGTCAAAGTTCACCTGAAACTTCCGAAGCATTAGACTTCCTTAAAGAACTTGTTGAGATGGGGAGGATAAAAGCGGTCATTGACAGGTATTATGCGTTTGAAGAGATTGTGGAAGCTCATAGATATGTCGAGAAAGGACACAAGAAGGGGAATGTCGTTATAAATGTGGAACATAATAACAAATCATAATTAATGAAGAATGCTCCGAGGTGAATAACAATTTTTTGTATAAGAAAAAGGCATAAATTGATAGAATTAAAAAAGATGTAAGCAGAGGGAGAGGCTTGCATCTTTTTTTATTTTTTATCAAACCAATCAAACCTTTCTATCGTTACCTTAAATATAAATAAAAAATTGAAGGAGGAATCAGTATGAAAGCATGGCAATGTATTGTGTCCATATTAGCGAGCCTTTTTTTATTAACAGCGTGTAATAGCGATAAGAAAGAAGATGCTCAAAGTAAGAAAACGAGTGGAGAAAACGTGAGTGAAGTTATTAGTAATAAAAACGAATCTCCTAGTTTACAATTATTAGAGAACGATAAGGTTGGAAAATACTTAGCAGATTCAAACGGAAAGACACTCTATTATTTTGCAAAAGACACATCTAAGGTAAGTAATTGTAGTGGTGACTGTGTAAAACTTTGGCCGCCATTTGTTGCGAAAAATTTTGAAGTGCCAAAAGGATTTGATATAAAAGACTTTGCTACGATAACAAGAGAAGATACGAAAGAACAACAAGTAACGTATAAAGGCTATCCCCTTTACTATTTTGCTAATGATAAATCAAAAGGAGATATAAATGGACAAGGGGTTAAAGATATATGGTTTGTACTGAATAGTGAAACTACATTTAAACAGTGATGGAAAGCACGCCGAATAGGGCGCATGCCAGCAGTTATCCACCACCTATCTTCTTCGTTTTTCTCTGAATCTTGAGGTGGGGGTCTTACTGCCCGCGAATAGCGGGATAAATATTCTGTTAAAAGGAGCGACCAACGTTGTTGGTGGTTCCTATTTTTCTATTTGAATTATATAATTAGGTTAATTTAGAATTATCAGAAATAAACAAAAAACAATAGGGAGTGCAGGTGAGAATGAAAGAAAAAAATGATTATGAGTTAATGCAATTAGTAAAAGGAAACTATCGTCCTGCATTAGAAGAACTATATGAGCGATATATTAAGTTGATATATAGCTTCACTTTTAAATTTTTCCAAGGAAATGAAGACAAAACAAAAGAAGTTGTTCAATTAATTTTCTTGAAACTTTGGACAACTAAAAGTATGTATAATCCTTCAAAAGGTGATTTCGTAAATTGGATACTTACTATTACGAGGAATATATGTATTGATTATGTCAGAAAAGAAAATAAAGAACTTATGTATAGAAACTTTAATAATGTTTATGATTCTGAAAAACATATGCATATAGCAGATTCAGAAAATCAAATCGAGAAAAAGCTGCACAGTGTTGAAATTCAAAAGGCAAAGCAGAATTTGTCTACGTCTCAAAAAAGATTAATCGACTTGCTATATTGGAAAGGTTATTCCCTTAGTGAGATTGCTAAATTGGAAGATGAACCATTGGGAACCACTAAAAGTCGTCTTCATCAATCTTTAAAGCAATTAAAAAAATATCTAGAATAGAGGGGATAGTATGGAGAGAGAATGTGAGTATTTATTATCTTACGTTACGAATACATTTGATGATAGAGAACAAAGAAAGTTTCAAGAACATTTAAAGGCATGCCCAAAATGTCAAACTGAGTATCCATCAATGCAGGCAGCTTGGGAAGCGTTGCATTTCGATTTTGAAGAGAAAGAAGCACCAGCAACATTAAAAGCTGAGGTGTTTGATTTTATATTTGTTCACGAACAAACGAATAGAGATAACATAGTAACAGCGAAATTGAAAGAATGGACGGTTTTACTAAAAAAACAATTTACACCGTTGGCAACAGTATTACTAGGAATAATGTTAGTGATTACAGTAGCAGTAACAATCGAAAATTCACAATTAAAAATACAATCTTTAGCTAAGCATGAATTAAGCAGTGATCCATTTAAAGTGATCTCTACTCGTCCATTAGTATCAATCGATCAAAATCATGAAAATACAAAGGGTTATGTATTTGTTATGCAACAAGGAGATAAGAAAAAATTAGTTGTACAAGCTGATCATTTGCCACAAGTAAAAAATTCAGAAGTGTATCAAGTTTGGTTATTAAAAGATGGAGAAAGAAAAAACGCTGGAATATTTAAACCTGATGAAACTGGTTCAGGACTTCTGACATATGAAATTTCACAAAAACAGTCCTTTGATAACATTGGTATTACACTGGAACCAGATTCGAATAATAGTACGAAACCTCTTGGTAAAAAAGTACTAGGAACTTAAAACATATGTTACAGTGGATTCGATTTTCTTATTTCAGCAGGGGGAGTTACTCTTAGAAAATAAAATAAATGAATTAACTTCGTATGGTAAATATCATGTTTTTAAATGCTTTATTAATCAGTGGTTTACATCTCGTATGATGGATGATTATATATTTGTTTCCCATATACCTTTTGATTCTGACAAAAGACTTATTTTTGAAGTTTAGTCTATGTCAAACATTAAAAGTTAATAAAGTTTCTCGAACCGACTTTTTCAGAATTAAAGTTTTTCGGCAGCTGCTAAATAGTATGGCATTTATACATGTGATTAAACCCTCTAATAACACAGAGAACATTGATATAACAATAAAAAAGCAGAGCGAATTCATGTGCGAATTGCTCTGCTTTTTTATGTGTTTATATAGTTGCGGGTACTTCAAAAGAGGAAGGCTTAACCTTTTAGTGGACTACTTTTTTATAAATAGTCCTTTAAAGTTCCATCTTCAATGCAAGATAGGGGGATCTTCATTTCGGTACCTTCCTTCATATTACGTAAAATAATGGTTTCCGTAGAAATTTCAGTTTCACCGATAATAAGCACGTAAGGAATATTCTCTTTATTTGCGTAATTGAGAGCTCGCTTCAATTTACGGCCGGCAAGTTCAAGTTCAATTCTCATTGCACTATTAGAACGTAATTGCTTTGCGATTTGTAAACATTTCGTTTCCGTTCCAATAGGAATAATGAAAATATCAGCAGAAGTAGATTCAGTTTCTTTTTGCTCAAGAGCTGTATAAATAACATCCAAGCCAAAAGAAATTCCTACTGTTGGATAGAATGTCTTATCTTTACGAAAGGCTCCAATTATATTATCATAGCGTCCGCCACTACCAATGCTTGAAGTGATACTTCCATCTGCTAAAAAGATTTCATAAACTGTGCCTGTATACATGGTAAGCCCTCTAGCTAAGAATGGATTGAAAACAGTATTGTCTTGGATACCAAGTGCAAGAAGGTATTGTTGTAATTGCTTTAGTTCGTCGATTCCATCTGTAACTAGTGAATTGGAGAAAGTTTGTTTAAATTCATCAAGCTCTAATGTCATACAAGATTCAACGGTATTACAAATAACCTCTACAGTGTCATTTATTATTCCACGGCTTTGTAAATCCTTTCGTACGCCATCAATCCCAATCTTTTCAAGTTTATCTAATGATAAAATAACATCGTTTGTTTGTTCATCTGGAATTTCAATAGATTTAAGGATACCAGTTAATAACTTACGATTATTATATTGAATTGTAACATCTAAGTTTAAAGTTTTGAAAAGATCAAAGGCCATAGCCATCAATTCAGCTTCAGCAATAACAGATTCTACGCCAACTATATCAACGTCGCATTGAATGAATTCACGAAACCTTCCTTGTTTTATCGGTCCATCACGAAATACTTTTCCGATTTCATATCGTTTAAAAGGGAGGCGAATGTCAGGATTCATTGCTACTACTTTTGCAAATGGAATCGTTAAATCATACCGAAGTGCGAGTTCGCGATTTCCTTGATCACGTAGTGTGTAAATTTCTTTTAAAATTTCAGCACCGCCCCCATATTTATAAGCCATCAGTTCATAAATATTTAAAGTGGGTGTTTCAAGGAGCTTACAGCCATATCGTTCAAAAGTCTCTTCACAAGCACGTTTAATTTTGTTTCGTAACAACTGTTCCTCGGGTAAATAATCTTTTGTTCCTTTTACATTTCTTACATCCATTTGAATCACTCCTTTTATAAAATAAAAAAAGCTATGCAGGTATAAAAATACCCACATAGCTTTATGAAAGCCTCGTGGGTAACAGGAAAAGCCCTGTACCCACGAAGAAAAAATTCTTCGGATACACGGCGTTATGTATGATGATGAAGTTGGAAAGAAGTATTAAAATTACACATATCGAGTCTCTCCTTAAGTTTTTTCAAAAGTATAACAAAAGATTTTTGAAATATCAATGTTTTTTGAAAACAAAAACAAGATTGGTGGATGAATTAATCCTACCGTATAAAAACAGTTTGAGTCATAGAATATGCTTGTCATCACTTGTTACAAAATAGTAAAGTAAGCTACAATATTTATGTATTTGAAATTATATTTCCAACGTCTTTATCTCAATTCATATATTAAATAGTACATATAAATTTGTTGCAGGAGGATTATAGTACAATGGAATACAAAACCAATGTAATGCGGTTATTAGATAAGAAAAAAATCGATTATAAGCACTATAGTTATGTAGACACTGAAGCGATTAGTGGAATCGATGTTGCTTTAGTATTAGGACAATCTCCCGATCAAGTATTTAAAACACTAGTAACTATAGGGAAATCAGGGCAACACTATGTTTTTGTTGTACCGGTAAATAAAGAATTAGATTTGAAAAAAGCAGCTGCTAGTGTTCGTGAAAAATCAATCAGTATGCTAAAATCTAAAGATTTGCTCTCGCTCACAGGATATATTCATGGTGGCTGCTCACCGATTGGGATGAAAAAGTATTTCCCTACGGTTATTGATAATCATGCTATGGAGTTCGATACAATTATTTTTAGTGCTGGGAAGATCGGCTATCAAGTTGAATTAGGGCTAGATGAATTGAAAAAGTTAATTCGTTTTGAATTACACGATATTGTAGTTGAGTAGTATTAGTACGAATTTTGATGATTGAACTGGAGATATAATGAATTTATGTAACGGAATGAAACAAAAAGAGCCATTTGGCTCTTTTTTATTATTTTAGCAGCGTGAAGGTAATGGGGATACGTACTAGCATTTAATTCGTATTATTTTGGAATTTCGGTATCTTTTTAATAATTTCAGTTCCCATGATACTACCAATAAATGCGATTAATACACTTGAAGAAATGAATTTGACTACATGATAGATTCCTGTTCCGGTAACTAAATCTAAGAGTAAAAACTTTTTAATTGTGGAACCTTTAATTATATAAATAATAATTTGATCGTTTTTTTTATTCAACATTGTCACACCCTTACTCTTTTATAAAAGAATATGACAAGTAAAGGTTGTCATATTCACTCTCGATCATATAAGGGTTGAATGAAGCAGTGTGAGGAGCCAGGAAGAAACAAGAATATATAAAATTACATAATTTTTCAATATAAGACAGGTGAAAAATAAAACGACAAGAATATGTAACATATATATAATAGAAAAGAGGAAGGGAAATGTGGAAAACAACAGATATTTGTGATGCTTTGGAACAAGAAGTACAGGTATGTCAGCCTATTTTTAAGTCATATGGAAAGAAAGAGCAATTTCATGGGAAGATCGCAACGGTTAAAGTTAAGGATGATAATGTATTAGTAAAGAAAGCACTGCAAACTTTACCAGAGGGAACTGTGTTAGTAGTTGATGGAGATGCTTCTACAAATTGTGCACTACTTGGAGATAATTTGGCAAGTATTGCAGAAGAGCGAAAATTAGCAGGTATTATTGTGTATGGATATGTTCGTGATTCTAAGGAACTGCGAAACATAAATATTGGTATTTTGGCATTAGGTACAATGCCAAAGAGAAGTGTGAAAGAAGGAAAAGGTGAAACGGAAATTCCTTTGCAATTTGGAGGCGCTGAGTGGATCACAAATCATTATGCGTACGCTGATGAAGACGGTGTGGTTGTATGTGAAAAGTGTATTCATGATTAATCTATTATTCTTAGAAAATAAATCGGATAAAGCATAGACAAAATCTTGTGTCAATAGTAAAATAATACAGAAATTTAAAATTTGATGAATGTATAGGTATGCCGTTTATATAAAAATTTAATAAGAAAATTGGTGAAAATGAAATACTTTCGCGCTAAAAGTGAATGTTATCACAATAATACATTCATACGCTACATTATCTTTTCTATACAAATACAACTGCTGTCTATGCGGATAGGAGGTGTTGTGCATTTTGTTTCGCACTCACATTAGAGTGCTATTGCACGCCCTTGAGGGGTCTTTTTTTATGTATATGTAAGTAGAGGGAGGAATAAGTGAGGATGGCAACGATAAAAAAATGGATGCTTACGTCATTAATGGCGTTTGCATTAGTATTTGTTTCATTTACAAATACTGTACATATTACGTTTGCTGAAGGAAAAACAGCAACGCTTGCGATTGTTGGGGAATCGCAAAAAGGAGTTATTCTATGTCCGAAAAAAGTGTCAATTAAAGATGGGGAAACAGCCTATAGTTTGTTACAAAAAGTCATGGGGACTAAAGTAGCGGCGGAAAATACGCAATATGGTATCTATGTTAAAGGTATTGACGGTTTAATGGCTGGTGCTACAAGTGGCTGGACATATGATGTAAATGATAAAGCTGCCATGGTAGGGGCAGACAGTTATCAATTGAAATCTGGAGATGTTGTTGCATTTCGTTTTGTTACAGACTGGAGTAATATGAGTACAGAAAAATTACAACAGGTGCTCGATAAGATTGGAACTTGTAAAAAAGAGCCAGAGGTAGGAAACCCAGGGGAACAAAAGCCTGAAGAGCAAAAGCCAGAGGGACAGAAACCAGAAGGACAAAAGCCTGAAGAGCAAAAACCAGAAGGACAGAAGCCAGAAGGGCAAAAGCCTGAAGAGCAAAAACCAGAAGGACAGAAGCCAGAAGGACAAAAGCCTGAAGGGCAGAACCCAGAAGGACAAAAAACTGAAAAGCCAAAATTAGAAGAGCAAAAGCCTAATGAGTTAAAAGAACCAATCAAAAATGAATTGCTAATGAAGCAATTAGATCAAGCGATTGCTAAAACGTCAAAAAAAATGATGCAAGATGGAATCGATAGTGATTGGGAAGCAATTGCACTTTCTCGTTCGGGAAATAATATTCCAGTAGAAGCAAAGATTAGTTACTTGCAATCTTTAACACAAAAAGTAGAAAAGCGTATGGGACGATTTAGCGCTACAGATATGGCAAGAACGGTTTTAGCTGTATCAGCAGTAAATGGGAATCCGACGAATGTTGCAGCGAAGAATTTAGTGCAAGAACTGTATCAATCTGAAAAACTAAATTCTGTTACTGGCTATACATTTGCCTTACTTGCGCTTGATACAAAAAAATATGAAGTACCAGCTGAAGCAAAGTGGAATCGTGCGGCTTTAGTAAAACAGATTTTAAATGCTCAACATACAGATGGTGGATGGACATACAATGTTGAAAGTAATAAGAAAGAAGCTAGTAGTATTGATGTAACAGGTATGGTTTTATCGGCACTAGCGCCATACCAGAAACAACCAGAGGTAAAAAAAGTTGTAGATAAAGCAGTGAAATATTTATCAACTAAACAATTGAACACGGGCGGATTCGAAGCTGACGGCCAAGAAAACTCTAACAGTGTTGCGCAAGCGATTATTGGACTGGCTAGCACAGGAATTGATCCGACTAGTAAAGCGTTCACTAAAAATAATGTAAATGCAGTTCGCAACTTACTATCATACCAACTTGCAAATGGCGAATTTAAATGGCTGCCAAGCGACAAAGAGGGTAGTAGTATGGCGACTGAACAAGCACTCTTAGCGCTTGTTCAATATAAGGCATATGTAAATGGTGCGGGTTCTATTTACGATTGGACAAATTCCTTAACAGAAGGTGATAAAATCTTAGTTGAGGAACCGAAGAAACCTGTAGTGGATGAGAAACAGGTGATTGAAAAGCCAAAGAAACAAACAAATGACGAGAACTCTCGTGTTGTTACAAAAGACAAAACAGTAAATAATGAAAATACTGCAATAAATCGTCAATTACCAAAAACAGGAGCGTCTGCCTGGGATACTGCTATGCCAGTAGGAATGGGTGTATTATGCATCGCTTCAGCATATGTTTTATGGAGACGAAAAGCAGCTTAACGAAAATTAGGAGCAATGATTTGCTCCTAATTTTATTGGGGAAGGTGAGAAAAGCATGAGTATGATGAAATGGTTACTCTCATTTGTTCTTTCATTTGGATTGCTTGTTGGATGTAGTCAAAATGAATCCAAGCCTGAGCAACAAGGGGTATCAAAGCAAACAGAACAAAAAAATAAGGAAAAACAAGAAGAAACAAAAGAAGAAAGTAAACAGGAAGAATCGCAAGAACCAACTGCCGAACAAAAGAAACTAGAAGAGCAAGATCAGCAAAAACAACCTGAAGTAAAACAAGAAGAGAAAAAGTCGCAAGAACCAGTTGTTCAGCAAAAAGAGCAAGAACAACCAAAAGCACAGCAGGAAAACGCTGAGGTAAAGAAAGCGCCAGAAATAAAACAAGATGCAAAACCAGAAGTAAAAGAAGAGGCTAAAATAGTTAATCAGCCGAAAGAAACACCAAAGCAGGAATATCCGAAAGATCCAGAACCTAAGGTAGAACCAAAGCCAGAACCTAAAGTAGAACCAAAGCCGGAACCACAGGCTCAACAAGTTACCATTTCTGTACGTGGACATGAAGGTTATTTATTAGGAGCAAAGAAAGTTGACGTACAAGAGGGAGATACGGTGTATAAAGTATTGCAGCGTACAGGATTAGATGTAGATGCATCCGGATCAGGAAATAGTATTTATGTAAAGGGTATTAATGATTTATACGAAAAAGATATCGCAAGCACAAGTGGATGGAAATACCGTGTCAATGGTGCTTTTCCAAATCGTAGTGCCGGTGCGGTAACTGTAAAGCCAGGAGATAAGATCGAATGGGTATATGTGCTAAAATAGGAAGGGATCTTTGGTAAAGGACTATGAAAATTATCTTTTCTTCTTTACATCCTTTTGTGAATTTTTTCTATTATATTGGGGTGATGATACTATGTATGGTGTGTCTTCACCCTCTTTTTTTAATGGGTGCAATTATTCTAATTGTACTGTTAAACATCATGCAAGGAAATGGTGAGAGAATAAGAAGAATGTTGCCAAGCACGTTCATTTTCTCTTTGATGGTTATTGTGCTAAATCCGTTGTTAACGCATAGGGGAGCGACTACATTATTTCGGTTAGGAGATAATCGAATTACTTTAGAAGCTTGTACGTATGGATTGATAATGGGACTATCGTTACTTGCTATTATGTTTACATTTACTTCCTATAATGATATGATTTCAAGCCATAAATTTTTGTATTTATTTTCACGGATTTCACCGAAAGTTGCATTATTAACAATGATTACAGTGCGTTTTGTTCCTTTGTTTATCCGGCGTCTAAGACAAATTACACTTGTTCAAAAAACAAAAGGTGTTCAATTAGATTCAGGCTCATTCATAGGGAGAATCAAAAATGGAATGAAACTTTTACAAGTGTTACTTGTTTGTTCTTTAGAAGATGCATTACAAACGGCAGATTCTATGCAAGCGCGAGGGTTTGGAGTGACAAAGCGTAGTACGTATATACGGTATCACATGGGGAGGCAAGATTGGTATATACTTGCGTCTTTAATGGTTTTATTACTAAGCAGTTTGGTGCTCAATCATTACGGTGCTGGCAAACTATCAATCTATCCAAGAGTGGAATCACTTATGTTTCAGCAATATGATGGAATACTATCCGTTTTATTTTTACTATTTATTAGTTTACCAATCTTAATGGAAGGGAGGGAATGGTTATGGTGGCGCATGCAGAAATAAAAGACTTGGCTTTTACGTATGCAGATGAAAATGTACAAGCATTAACAGATGTTTCTTTAACGGTTTCTCAAGGTGAATTTATTGTGTTAGCTGGCCGCTCAGGATGTGGCAAGACAACACTTTTGAAACATTTTAAGAAAGAGTTACTTCCAATTGGAAAGCGCACAGGTAGTATGTATTATCATGGAACTTCTTTACTGGAGATGCCCAATTTATTGTCGGCGCAAGAAGTTGGAATGGTATTTCAAAATCCAGAAAATCAGCTTGTTATGGATACGGTTATTCAAGAACTGGCCTTTTCTCTTGAGAATGTTGGTCTAGAAACAAATATTATTCAAAAGCGAATTGCAGAGTTAATTAGTTTTTTAGGGTTTCAAGATTTATTACACCAATCTGTTCATACATTATCAGGGGGACAAAAACAACTTGTTAATTTAGCGGCCGTTCTTGTGCTGCAGCCTAAATTATTACTTCTTGATG
Source organism: Bacillus pseudomycoides (assembly GCF_022811845.1). Classification (NCBI taxonomy): domain Bacteria; kingdom Bacillati; phylum Bacillota; class Bacilli; order Caryophanales; family Bacillaceae; genus Bacillus; species Bacillus pseudomycoides. The sequence continues at coordinate 4,518,546 of NZ_CP064266.1, read as the reverse complement.
AACCAACAGCACAGCTTGATCCGATTGCAACAAAAGATTTTTTAGGGTTATTAAAACGAATTAATGAGGAACTTGGGATTACCATTATCATGAGCGAACACCGTTTAGACGAAGTCATCCCACTAGCAACTCGCGTTGTCTTTATGGATGCTGGAAAAATTATATGTGATGGAATCCCGCAACATGTTATCTCAAAAATGTGGGTATTAGAAAAATTCCGCCCGTTTATCCCTCAAATTCCAAGACTTTTTTTAGAATGGAATGTAGAGAAAATCCCATTTACAGTAAGAGAAGCACAAGCGCAAATTCATTCAGAGTTACAGGTTGAACACGACGTACCGGCTATATCACAGGCAGAAATAAAAGAGGAAATTTTGCAAGCAAAACATATATCTTTTCAATATGAGAAGAATAGCCCGTTTATTTTACAGGATTTAACGCTATCGATTGAACGAGGGAAGTGGACGGCGCTTGTCGGAAAAAATGGTACTGGAAAATCAACACTTTTAAGTATATTAGCAGGATTAAACAAAGCTAGAAGAGGAAAAGTACGGTGGAACGGAACAGAGATTCATAAAATGAATTCCAAAGAACGTTTTAAAAGAATCGGATTTGTATCGCAACATCCATATTACCACTTTACATTTGAGACGGTGTGGGAGGAAGTTTTTGAAAGAGCAAATGAATTATATGGTGATAAAGGGAAAGAAATAGCAGAAGAGATGTTAAACCGATTTTGGCTTCATTCCATTCGTGATCGTCATCCGCATGATTGTAGCGGGGGAGAACAACAATTAATTGCACTATGCACAGCCTTGTTACCGCAGCCACAATTATTATTACTAGACGAACCAACGAAAGGGCTGGATCCAGAGAAAAAGGAAAGATTAGGCGAGTTGTTTCAAGAGTTACAAAAGGAAGGAACAACCATTGTGATGGCAACTCACGACATTGAATTTGCAGCTAAATATGTGGATCATTGTATGATGCTATTTGATGGGAAAGTAATGATGGATGATGCGCCAAAGAAATTTTTTAGTGATAATTTCTTTTATACAACATCTATTAATCGTTTTATTCGCAAGCAATTCCCTTATGCATTAACGTGGGAGGATGTGTACAAAGCGTGTTCAAACGATATTTTGCTCTCATAACGATTATTTTTATTATTGTAGTAAGCGTCCTTTTGTTTACTTCTTTTGTAACAGACGAATATTATATTTGGTGTAGTTTATTTCTATTATTCATTATTATGTTACCTTTTTATATACGATTTGAGAGGAAAGCATTTGTTTCACGTGAAATAGTGATTGTAGCTGTTTTAGCAGCAATAGCAGCAGTTAGTCGTGTTCCATTTTCCCTTATGCCGAGTGTGCAGCCAACTTCTTTTGTGATTATTGTATCTGCCATTGTGTTTGGGAGTGAGACAGGCTTTATAATTGGTGCAACAGCAGCACTTGTATCTAATATATTTTTAGGACAAGGACCTTGGACACCTTGGCAAATGTTTTCCTGGGGCATGGTAGGATTTATAGCTGGTTTACTTCGAAATACATGTATCATGAGAAAGTTATGGGGCAGAATCATTTATGGATTTATAGCGGGATTTGTTTTTGGGTGGATTATGAACTTGTGGGGGATACTTGGTTTTTTAGAAGGATTAACATGGAAAGACTTTATCGCATACTACGCTGCAAGTTTTTATTTTGATTTCGCACATGCGCTCTCAAATGTTATTTTTCTTGTTTTATTTAGCTCATCGTGGATTCGAATTATTACGAGATTTAAAAAGAAATATGGCATTTTAGATGATGAGATATTGTCGCAAGTAAACAGAGCATAATCATATATGACAAAGCATAAGGATATAAGGTAGGGTCGCGACTTACATATTCGTTTGCCTCTTTCATGCTTCTTACCATTGGTGAGAAGCATTTTTTTACGCAATATATTGAGAAAAGTGTCAAGAAATTGATGTAATATATTTCAGTTCTTATATGAGATTTTTTATATAATAGTAAATGAGAAAAAATTTTAAAGAGGAGATGCCGCATTCATGAAACTAATTGTTCCAAAGCAGCATGGTGCATGGGGAATGTTACTAATTCCTTTTTTGCTTAGTGTTCTACTTGGTAAACCTACTTTATATCATATTCCGCTCTTGATTGCTTGGTTATGTATCTATTTAGCGACGTATCCATTTTTAATGTACATAAAGCAAACGCGAAAGAAAGAGTTTTTACATTCCGCAATTATTTATTTTATCATGGCATGTGTTTTCGGCATCGTACCCTTACTATATGAATGGAAAATTCTTTTATTCGCACTCGCAATGATCCCGCTATTTATCGTAAATATATATTTTGCGCGTCAAAAAAAGGAACGAGCATTAGTAAATGATATTTGTGCAATACTTGTTTTTTGTATAGGTGGTTTGATTAGTTATTATTTTTCGATGAAAACAGTGGATGGAATAGCTTATGGAATTGCAGGTATTTCCTTTCTATATTTTTTAGGTAGTACATTTTATGTGAAAACGATGATACGTGAAAAGAACAATCCTACTTATCGCTACGTCTCATGGGGGTATCATACTTTCCTAATTATTGCCTCTTATGTAGTGAATCCATGGATTTCCCTTGTGTTTATACCGAGCTTAGTTCGTGCAATCGTATTGTATGGTAAAAAAATATCTATATTAAAAGTAGGAGTTTTAGAAATAGTGAATTCTGTATATTTTTTAATTGTGACGGCAATACTATTGGAGTATGCCATTTGAGATATTGCCCATCTAGTAAAGAGATGGGCAATATTCATTCTTGTTCTAAAATATGAACCGTGTGATCACATTTTTGTAATGCGTCTTCCACAGCTTGTAACGAGTGTTCGATTCGCTCACGATTATCGCTTTTTTCAACGGTTTGTAATGCCTGCTCCAAACAATTTTTTGCCTCTTGGAGCGAATGGAACGAATCTTGAACATATCCACGAGCATTTTTTTTCATCATAAATTCCTCCTTTTGTACATATAATTTTAGTATGGGCGTTAGGAAAGAAAATATAACTTATTGTATGTTGTTTGACAATTATAATAAAAGTGACTATAGTAAGATATAAAGTGAATATTTTCTTATCCAGAGAGGTGGAGGGACTGGCCCGATGAAACCCAGCAACCGCGATGCAGGTGCTAATTCCAGCAGAACATATTTGTTCTGGGAGATAAGGTGAAGATATATGTAACTTCTTCTTATCGAAGAGGTTTTTTTATTGCAAAAAAACCGATTCCAAAAACAACAAGAAGAAAGGGGTTGCAATTGTACTGTGACACTTGAAAAATACGTAAAGCTGCGTAATGCAGTATATGAATATATGATGGAGCAAGATAAACCAATATCATTATTAGATATTCAAGAACATATCGTTTCGCATCATGAAGGAAAATTCACGAAAAAAATGTTACACCAATTTTATTTATCAAGGCTATTAGACGAATTGAAACTGGATGGGAAAATTACTTTAGCTGATGAAGAATATCTCTATGCTGAAAAAGGGGTATATTATAAGGCGCGAAAAGGGAGCTAGTCTCTCTTTTTTTTATGTTATAATTTATCTGAAAATTAAAAGGAGTATGTAGAGTAAAAGACTGCTAAAGCAGCCTGATACAAGGGAATGGTGTTGAGTGTGTAGTGTCAAAAGTTGAATATGCCCTGAAAGAGGCATTTCATTCGGCTAAAAACGAAAAGAGACACCTTCGCCGAGTAGGTGTCAGTTGTTATGTCATGTAGGCTTGCTACTTGACATGTATTAGAATATCATGCAAACCGTTGGGAGTCAAAAGGGAATTTAAGGAAGGGAGTTGTTTGGAGATGAATGTATTCATCATATATGCACATCCCAATCCATCTAGTTTCAATGCATCCATTTAAGAAAATGTGCAAAAAGGACTTCAAGAAATGCATCATTCTGTTACATTGCACGACCTTTATAAGGAACAATTTAATCCAGTGCTTATTTGTAATGAAAATAAGAGAAGGCGTGATTTAGTATATGAAGAAGAGACAGTGAAATACAAGAAAAGGCTAAAAAATTATGAGTGAAGTAGAAAAGATAATGAAGTGTTGTAATCGAAATGATGATTTATTTCGTACGTATATCGTTTGTTTACTTCAATTGAAACATCATAATGAAGCGTTTGAAAAGGTATACCAGGAATTAAGAGCGGATTATTTAGTAAGGGGAATTTGTGAACGGGAAGTTGAGGGGATTATTAAGGAAAGTAAAGAGTATAAGATGTACGAATTGCCTAAAGTTTTGAGATGGGATTTTTTCCGAGAAAACCCTTCGATGATTGAAAATGTTTGTACAATGTTATTTGCGTATAGAAGATTAAATCTTTCCTATGAGGAATGGGGGGATGTAATAAGATGTATAGAAAATAGTTCCTTATCTTCATAGTTATTATGTAAAAAATCTAGTATAAAACTAGCTTTTTTGTAAGTTTAAATTTAGATGAAAAGAACTATAAACCGATAACTAAACCCGTAATTTCTTTTTTACATATTTGCTGTAAGAAATAACTGTTATTAAACTGAAAATTCAGATGAATAACGAATACAGAAAAGCTTTCACTCGTGTGAAAGCTTTTCTAAATGTTTTGCAATCTGTACATACATATTGGAATAAGTAGCATGAACATCATTGCTCGGATTTGCATTTGATGAAAAATGTACAATCACCATATTTGCTTTTGGATCGATATAAAGGCATTGTCCGTAACTTCCTAACACTTCAAAAGCGCCCTGTTCGTTATGAGGAATCCACCATTGATTATGATAAGAAATAGGTGCACCTTGTCCGATTGCTAATTCGCCTTCTTGTACGCTCTTTACACTTTCCGAAATAGAGGAAGGGAGAACTTGCACGTCATGATAGCGACCGTTATGTAAAATCAATTGCCCAAATCTAGCCATATCTCTTGCAGTCGCATTCAAACCGGCGCTTGCTTGTTCAACTCCTGTTTCATCCGTAACATAATACGCACTTTCTTCCATGCCTATTTTGGACCAGATTCGTTCACTTACATTTTCGGTTAATGATTTTCCAGTAACAGTCCGTATAATCCAGCCGAGTGATTCAGAGGAACCGTTATTATAAGAAAACTGTGTTCCAGGTGGTGCTATTTCTTTAGCTTCTTGTAACATATCGTAAATTTTCATGGGACCGTCATAGCTGTTACCTCGAGGAAGAATATTACTAGCTAAATATAATTGCGCATCTTGATTTTCTAATCCTTGCTGCATAAATCCATGTGTAGGGTATTCAGCAGAAACTTGCATGTCCATTAATTGCTGAATCGTTGCTTTTCCAAATGGGGTATTTCGTAATTCTTTCACGTATGTTTCGGCAGTTGTATGTACATTGATAAGTCCTTCTTCGACTAATGATTGTATAAGTGCACCAGTAAATACTTTTGCTAAAGAAGCCATTCCATGCGGTTCATTTTGTTTATAGCCATTGAAATATTGTTCATAAACAAGATTGTCGTTATGCACGACGACAAATGCATCTGTTTTATTCTCATCTAATAGTTTCTTTAGAGGAATATTTCCTCCATTTTCTTTTTGAACAGAAAAATCATCTAAGTTTTGTAATGCAGTAGGGAATGTTGCTACTTGCGTAGGGTTGTTTTTCACTTCACTTGTTAATGCTAGTTCCTTCATATGTGTGTATGACCAGCGTAAATAAGGATCTTGCAACCAATTTTCCTTTGTCACGTTCTCTTTAGAAGGAGAGATTTTATGTTGTTTAAAAAATGCAAATCCAAGCCCAGTTACGATAAATAATAGTGTAAGTATGATTAATAAAAGGGGAGATTTTTTAAAGTTCATCTATGTACCTCCTTGTTATTTCTACAGTAAGTATACGCTCGTTTTCTTAGAAATACAAAATAAGGAAAGTAAACAGAGGAGTTTACTTTCCTTATTAACATTAAGCTGATAATTTTCCATCTGTATGTTGCTTTTTGAATTTTTGTTTTCTGCCATGTAGGAAGTAATAGATAAGTAATGTAAATGCAACGATAATGGCAGCAATGAAATACATATTATGATAACTTGATTTTGCAGCGACGATACCTAATATGAAAGAACCAAACCCAATACCGCTATCAAAGAATGAGAAATAAGTAGCTGTTGCTGAACCGCGGCGATGATTTGGTGCCGCAGAAATAGCAATGGTCTGGAAACTTGGAATTAATGTTCCATAGCCTAAACCAATTAATACACCTGCACCAAGGAACCAAAATGACGTTTGTGCTTGACTTAAGATGAACATTCCAATTGTAAAAATAATAATCGAAGGATAAACAAGTACATTTTCACCGAAACGATCAAATATCTTTCCTGTAAATGGACGAGAAAGTACAACTACAAGCGCATACACGATAAAGAAGTAACTTGCAACTTCCCCTAAACCAATTTCTTTTGCATAAATAGGAATAAAAGATAAAATGCCACTATAAGAAAATGCTAAAACAAAGCCGGTTAGTGCAATTGGAACTGAAGAAGGTTCAATTAAATCTTTCCATTTCATTCGTTCACGTTTTTGTTTACTTACTGGCTTTTCATGTGGAATATTTACAAGTAAACCTAATAGAAATGCTAGTAATGAAAATACAGAACAAACGATAAATAGAATAGTAAATGAAAAGTGCGAAATAATTGTTAAACCTAAAAAAGGACCGATTACCATCGGCAGGCTCATAAATACACCAAAATAGGCAAGTGCTTCACCGCGGCGATGGGGCGGTGCGACATCTGTTACAATTGTACCTGTAGCTGTTGTTGCCATTCCAAATCCAATCCCGTGAAGGAAGCGAAGAGCAAGTAATAAAAATAAACTTTGTGCACCGAAATACATGACGGTAGCAGCTAAAAATAATGAAAGAGAAATAAATAAGATTTTCTTTCTTCCTAAATCATCAAGCCACTTCCCGGTAAACGGACGGCATAGGACAGAAGAAATAAGGAATACTGTTGCGACTAAACCAATTTCTTCTGGTTTTCCTTTCAATCCGTCTATTACATAGACGGGCAGGGTGGTCATAAGCATGTAAAACGTTAAAAAGAGAAACAGACTACTAAAACAAGTTCCAAGGAAGTCCTTCGTCCAAAGTTTCTCACTTTGCATCGTCATCCCTCCAATTAATCATCTAGATTTTTAATAATGGTTTGTAGTACTTGAAATGCTCGTTGCAATTCATCTTCATTAATATCCTGCAACGCTTTTTCTTCGAAAGTATCAACTTCTTCTTGCCATACGGGAATCATTTCTAATGCTGTTTCTGATAATGAAATCAGCTTTTCACGGCGATCTTTTCCTTCCGTTCGAATAATCCATCCCATTGTTTCCATACGTGTTAATGTACGAGTCATTGTTGGAGATTCAACATTTAAATATTGACATAACTCAGTTTGTGTACAAGGACCGGTTTGATTGATGCGGAAAATGACAGCCCATTGAGCACTAAATAAACCTGTTGGTGATACACGTTCATTAAATTTCTTAGTAAACTTTCGAGAAGTTTGACTGACAATGTGAAAAAAGTGCTGTTTTTCGTCCATTTTTGTAATCCTTTCAAATTAGTTACCTAGCTAACTATATACCCTTTTACTAGGATTGTCTAGTAATAGACATGTTGTTTTATGTGAAAATTTCGTATAGATTTCCTATTGAGAACATATATTCTGTATGGTATGCTGAATTTAAGTTTAGAATTTTCTTTTTATTAAAAATGAAATGGGGGGCATATAATGATTAAGCCTGCAACGATGGAGTTTGCGTCACTATCAAATGGAGAAACGATTGCATACCAAGAGGTTGGAAGGGAAAGTAAAGAAATACTTGTACTTATTCATGGAAATATGACATCCTCACAGCATTGGGATTTATTCATTGAGCAGTTACAAGAGGAATATCATATTTACGCGATTGATTTAAGAGGATTTGGAAAATCGACATACTATAAGCCAATAGATTCGTTGCAAGACTTTGCAGATGATGTAAAGTTATTTATAGATGAATTGCAACTAAAAAAGTTTTCATTGATGGGCTGGTCAATGGGTGGTGGTGTTGCAATGGAATTTGCAGCTTGTCATCCGGAATTTGTAGAGAAATTGATTTTGGTTGAGGCAGTTGGTATGAAAGGATATCCTATTTTCAAAAAAGATATAAATGGTCAACCGATTGCATCCACTTTATTAAAAACAAAAGAAGAAATTGCACAAGATCCAGTTCAAATTGCCCCTGTACTAGATGCGATTAAAAATATGAACAAGCTATATTATCGAACAGTCTGGGATTTATTGATTTATACACACAATAAACCAGAGCCAGAGCGCTATGAGAAATATTTAGATGATATGTTAACGCAGCGTAATTTTGTAGACGTAAATTACGCTTTAATTACATTTAATATTTCAGATGAACATAATGGAGTTGTACCTGGAAATGGGCATATTCATCGTTTGAAAATGCCGACACTCGTTTTACAAGGAGATCGTGATTATGTGGTTCCACAAGTGGTTGGAGAAGAATTAGCAAAACATCTTCCGAATGCTGAGTTAGTCATATTAGAGGATTGTGGGCATTCGCCATTTATTGATTGTTTAGCTGTGTTTACGAAGCAAGTTACAGATTGGTTAGGGAAATAGTACACTCCAAAAGATGCAACTATTACATATACTAATTGTATCTAAAGGAGGGGTCTGCAATGAATGTTTTTGTACAAAGAATACATGAGCCTTCTCTTATATTTCACTCACCATCTAGTAGCCATTCTTATACAAAAGTATTTATCCATCCTATTTATACGCAATCTTTTAAATTACCTATTGCTCCATACCAGCAAGTGCAGTATATACCAAGTGCTCCTGTGCATCATTTTTCTTACGGGCCTATTTTATATGGAAGTCCTTTCTTTAAACATTTTAATCATATTGTAAAAGCGCAAGTTTGGGATGGATAAAGGGTTAGAAGAGAAATCTTCTAACTCCTTTTTATATTCATACACCTAATCTAGAAAATAGTTTATCTCGTTATTAACGGACAACCTGATTGATGGGTGAGGATCATCGATGGGGAATAAAAAAATCTCCCATTGATTAAAGTTTCACTTTATAATGAAAATTGGTGAGCTTGAAAAGGGAGAGAAGAAGATGTCAACACGGTTTACATTTTGGATTATGGTTGGAATTGTTGCGATTTCTGGTCTGTCGCAAGGGATGCTTCTACCAGCTATCGCAATGATTTTTGAACAAGAAGGAATTCGTTCTAGTATTAATGGAATCCATGCAACTGCGTTATATATTGGAATATTATTTATTTCGCCATGGCTTGAAAAACCGATGCAGCGGTTTGGAATGAAGCCAATTATCGTAATCGGTGGATTTCTCGTTATTATTTCATTATTCTTTTTTACACAAACATTTTCATTCTGGATATGGTTTTTACTTCGCTTTCTAGTAGGAATAGGGGATCATATGTTACATGTTGGAACGCAAACGTGGATTACAACGACATCTGATCCAAGTAAAGTTGGAAGACAAGTATCTATATATGGAGTGTTTTTTGGTATCGGTTTTGCAGTAGGACCATACTTAGCGAGTACTGTTCAGTATGGACTTGCAACTCCATTTATTGTATCCACTATTCTTTGCTTAATAGGGTGGTTGCTATTACTTCCAACTAAAAATGCTTTTCCAGCTCAAGATGAAACAGGGAAAGAAAATGAATCATCGCTTTCTCGTTATAAACAAGTATTTATTCTTGCGTGGATTGCACTTATTGGACCTTTAGCATACGGTGCGCTAGAAGCAATGCTGAATAGTAATTTGCCAGTATATGCACTTCGAAAAGGTTGGTCTGTTTCTGATGTATCCTTCTTATTACCCGCATTTGCAATCGGGGGAATTATTACACAAATTCCACTTGGTATATTAAGTGATAAATATGGAAGAGATCGCATTTTAACGTGGACATTCAGCATCAGTACAATCGTTTTCTTACTTGCTGCGGTGTTTGACGGGTATTATTGGATTGTATTTGGGTGCATGCTCTTAGCGGGTATGGTGATTGGTTCATGTTTCTCCTTAGGGCTTGGCTTTATGACGGATTTATTACCAAGACACTTACTGCCAGCAGGGAATATATTATCCGGAATTGCCTTTAGTATAGGAAGTATTATGGGTCCTGTATTAGGAGGCATATTTATAGAGAAAATACAGTATACAAGCTTTTTTATAGCGGTTATGATAATAATGGCAATTATTGCACTTCTATATATCACATATATGAAAAGTCAAGTCGCATCAAGAAAAATAGAAAGTAGGTTAGGGCATGACAAAACAACCTAATAAGAAAAAATTTGAAGTACAAGAGAATGAAACGATTACAGATTGTTTAGCACGTATGAAACGTGAAGGATATGCACCTTCTCGCCGTATGGAAGAGCCAATCTTTCATGAAGTGAAGAAAGATGGACAAACAGTTGTAGAACCGTGCGGAAGAAAAATTGTTTTTGAAGGAAAGTTGAAATAAGGAGAGGGGTCTTTGTACTGAACCTCAAAAGTTAGACTTTAATCGGAATGATTCTTCACTCTGATTTTTCTTTTCGTTATAATCCAGTTTCGATACAAGGATAAGACTTATGCTAAAGGTAAATGGACTTATGGCTCTAATTCTCAAACTATCACATTGCATGTGGAAAAGAACTTAATAAACGGTGAAGAACAAAAAGAAGCAAAGAATGTATATGTTCCGTACACAGTTCAAAACTTTGATGGAAAGAACATTCAATTATTTAGAACTAAGACTTTTAACACTATCAAGTATGTAAAACAAAAATAAACTACGGCTACTGCAACTAATAAAAATCTTTAAATGTAAACGTAAAGTAACTCCAAAATATACAATAAAGGTTGATTTTAGAGTTACTTTACGTTTACTCAGTTACTGTATATTGTTTGGCGGAGTGTATCGAATTAGGCAATTTTGATCAAAGTCAGTATGTGCTTGCAGTTCGAGAAGGAAGCTATCAGGAAATGTTAGATTGGCTGTCTTCTGGAAGTGCAGATTTTTCTATTTCTATAAAAGAAAATTTAATTTCAGGGTTTCATTATGATGTCATTGGTGAAGAACCGTATGTCATGGTTTCTTCTAAGTCTGTTCCATCTGATCTTACAATTAAAGAGTTGAAAAATTATCCTTTTATAATTCCACTTTCTGGTTGTAAAGAAGTACTTGAACCATATTTGACGAAAAATGAAATAGTAGTTAATAAAGTGATGGAGTCAGAGACAATTAGTTCGGCATTAGCACTTGCTTTACAAGTTAACGGTATAACAATCGTTCCGTTATCAGGACTTCATAAACAAATTATTCATGACTTCATCGTGCAACCGATAGAAATTAAAATACCGCGACAACTTATTATGCAATGGTCGTCCAAAAAAGAAAATGACCCATTGTTTCTTTCATTCATTACGAATTTATTAGTGCAACTACAAAAAAAGAAAAATTAATTAAATGATTTAAAAAAAGGTAAGTTCGATTCACTTGAACTTACCTTTTTAATTTATATCCAATATAAAGCTGTATCATAAAGTCTGATTAAAATGAGTAGGATACCTGCTATACGTTGAATGCTTTTTCCTATTTTTCGGCTCTTTTTGAGTAATGTTCCATTTAATCCAAGGTAGGAGATGATGAACATTAGTACAACGATAGGTAGAGCAGTCCCTATCGAAAAGAATGTCGGAAACAAGTATCCATAATTAGAGGATAAAGATAGAGGGATTAACGTTCCGAAAAATAGCACGAACATAGTCGGACAGAAAGCTAAAGAAAAGAAGAACCCAAGTAAAAATGAGCTGACTTCTTTTTGTTTTCGTATAAATTTGATAGGGAAGATGGTAGAGAAGAATTTTCTTTCTTTTATAATATCGGATAATATTAAGCCCATTAATATTAGTAAAGGTCCTATCATTTTGCGTAGCCATGGAAAATACAAAGTTAATATTTGTTGAATCTCTTTTCCTAACGTCCATACTAAAAGTCCAAGTGATGTAAAAGCTATTACTTTTCCTAAAATGAATAACAGTATATGTTTCCATGAATGTCCCTTTTGTAAAGACTGATTTCCATAAAGTGTAATAGCACTAATGTTTCCTGTTAATTGGCAAGGAGCAAGGGTACCTACTATGCCTAATAAAAACGCAAATAATAGAGGTATTGATTTTGTAGAATTCGCGACATCCATTAAAGGAGACATGAGTTGATAACTCCATTCACTAATTGTTTAAAACACGTTATATTCACCTTTCTAACTAGTTATATTGTAATGTCCCATCTTTAGTAACCTGCTTCCACGTTTTACCGCTATCCGTAGAAAAGAATACATTTGCTTTCATTGTAGCAAAAACCATTTCAGATGAATTTTGAGGGTTTTGTGAAATATACATAATTTTATCTTTAGAATCTAAAGATGGAATTTGTATGTTTGTCTCTTCATTTGTAGCAATAGATTGCTTCGTTATCGTTTGTTGATTTTGCTTACTAATAGGGGCATAAATAACATCTTCATTACTAAATGTAACTGCGGTCGATTCAAGTGATTTAGAGAATAATTCAAACGTATTCCCGTAATCTGTAGATAAATAAACACCGTCTTTAGCACTTACCGCGACTACACTAGATTGATCCGGATGTACTGAAAATGAATGGATTGTACTTGATAGCCCCTTTAACTTACTATTTTTCCATTCTTGTCCGTTATTTGTACTGAAATAAACACCATTTTGTAATTTAGAATTTGGACGCTCGTTATATAAATAGATCGCTTCCGTATTATATCCGACAGCAAGGTTATGAAAATCAGATTCTCCATAAAAGGCTAGCTTTTCAAGGGTATTTCCACCATCAGAGCTTTTCATTAACCCTAAAGGGTTTTTTAAATTTGTGCCTGGTTCAGGATGCCCGCTGGCAAAGAATCCGTTTTTCGTTGCCTGAAATCCCATATAATCGTGTAGTTGGGTAGTAGTATCAAACCATTTGCCATTTTGATAAACTTTTATACCATTGTGAGTTGCGATAGAAACCCCAGGCATATTTCCTGCATAGCCAATTCCATGAATGTGCTCGATTTTTCCAGATGTAATTTCTTTATAGAAGTTTGGCGGAATCGTATTTGCTGTTTCTTTATTTTTGGGCTGAGATTGAACCGTTTCTTTTTTTACTAGTTGTGTTTCTACATTGTTAGAACAACCTGTAAGTATAAATAAAGAAGTAATTGCTAATCCTGTTGCTACATAATATTTCACGTTTTTAGACTCCTTTCCTATATGTATGAGATTTTAAGTATATGGAATAAATGTCAAGAAATTGTGGAGTGATATGCATGATTTCGAGTGAAAAGGAATCGTTGGGGAATCTTTATCTCGCTTAAACTGGCAGTAGGACGCTCACTGATTAATGTTTTACTTTCTACACGATAATTATTAATTGACGAAAAATTATAACAATAATAAAATGAATTACATTGGATAATTTGTTTTGATACATAGAATTCAAGGGGGATTATTATGAAGCCAACATTTTTTGCCCAAAATTGAGAACGATTAACGAGAACATTGCCAGATGGATCGATTACTATTTTATTTGCCGGACAGGCACCACATATGTCAGCTGATGCACACTATAAATTTGTGCCGAATCGAAATTTTTACTATTTAACAGGAATCGATGAGCCAAATGTTATTTTTATTTTAAAAAAGTTTGGAGATAGTGTAGAAGAAACTCTTTTCATTGAAAAACCAGATCCAGTGCTTGAAAAATGGGTTGGTAAAACCGTTTCGAAAGAAGAAGCAGAAAATATTTCTGGTATTAAGAAGGTTGTATATATAGAAAGTTTTGAAGTAACAATTGCGAATACACTTTTCGCAGAAAATGTGAAACATGTGTATTTAGATTTGGAACGTCGTAATTGGAAAGGTACTGAGACGAAGGCGCTAGCATTTGCGAAGCACGTAAGAGAACAGTATCCTCATCTTTCAATTGGGAATGTCTATCCGAACATTTGTGAATTACGAGTGTTCAAAACAGATGAAGAAATTGAAAAAATAAAAGAAGCAATTGCGGTTACTCAAGAGGGTATTTATAATGTGCTGAAACAAGCGAAAGCAGGCATAATGGAATATGAATTAGAAGCGCATTTTGATTTCACATTAAAATCGTCTGGTATTAAATATCATGCATTCGATACAATTTTGGCGAGTGGTAAAAATGCTACTGTGCTGCATTATGAAGATAATGATGCAAAAGTGCAACAAGGTGATTTAGTACTGCTCGATTTAGGTGCTCAAAAAGACTACTACAATGCTGATATTAGTTACACATTCCCAGCTAGTGGAACATTCTCTAATCGCCAAAAACAAATATATAATATTGTATTAAAAGCATTAAAAGAAACAACTGAACTTATAAAGCCAGGATTAAAATTCGCTGCATTAAATGAACATACAAAAAAAGTACTGGCAGAAGAGTGTAAAGAAATTGGTTTAATTCAAGAAGATGAGGAACTATCTAAATATTATTATCATGGTGTGAGCCATTTCCTCGGTTTAGATACTCATGATGTAGGAACATACAAAGATAGAGTATTAGAAGAAGGTATGGTCATTACGATAGAACCAGGTTTATATATTGAAGAAGAATCAATTGGAATTCGTATTGAAGATGATATTCTTGTCACAAAGGACGGGTATGAAAACTTGTCAAAAGATATCATTAGAACGGTTGAAGAGATTGAAGAGTTTATGAGAAAAAATAATGAAAACGTTAAGGAAAGACAAGTTGTTACAAAATAAAAAGACGCTCAATTTTTGGGCGTCTTTTTATTTTGTTCATTTGGCATCTCCATATTTTCTTGAAAATCGTCTTATATAATAATCTTGAAAAAGCAAAAGGAGGAATTTTCCATGAAGAGATTTGTATTAACAGCAGTTACAGTCTCCGTAATATCTTTAATTGCTGCATGTTCTGCGATCACAAATACAACAAATGATTATAAAAATGTGAATGATAAAAAAACAGCACAGACTGAAACGGCTACAAAACCATTGAAAGTTGTAAAAGGACCAGAAGTTACTTTAATAGCGAAAGAAGAAAAGCAAAAGCTAAGTAACGGTGTTATTGTTCCAGTCTGGACATTTAATGGTTCATCTCCTGGACCAGAAATTAGGGTGAAAAAAGGCGAAAAGGTTAAAGTGACATTAAAAAATGAATTATCTACACCAGTATCTATCCATTGGCATGGGTATCCTGTCCCAAATAACATGGATGGAATTCCAGGTGTGACACAAGATGCGGTTGAATCTGGAAAAAGTTTCACCTATGAATTTAAAGCGAACGTACCAGGAACGTATTGGTATCATTCGCATCAAGATTCTGTAAATCAACTAGATAGAGGCTTGTATGGTGCCCTCGTTGTAGAAGATACAAATGAAAAGTATGATAAAGATTACACATTAATGTTAGATGAATGGGTAACAGATAAAAAAGAAATCGATAAGCAGTTAAAAGAAATGACAAAAGGGAAAACAGAAAAAGCAGACGGTAATAAATCTAGTATGGATAATAAAAATACGAAAAAGAATGATGATATGAAAGGCATGGATCATTCCGGTATGGACATGGGCAGTGATAAAAAAGACTCTGGAAATATGGAAGGAATGGATCATGGGAATATGAGGATGAAAGGTCATGATATGAGCATGTATGACTTATTCACAATCAATGGTAAAAGCGGGGATTTAGTGGAGCCATTAAAAGTGAACAAGGGAGACAAAGTTCGACTTCGACTAGTTAATGCTGGTTACCTATCACATGATATCCATGTTCATGGTCATGATATTAAAGTAATTGCGACAGATGGCCAACCAATTAATGATCCAAAAGTTATTAAGGACAAAGTAATTTCAATTGCATCAGGTGAACGTTATGATGTTGAATTTACTGCTAACAACCCTGGGAAATGGTATGTTGAGGACCATTCAGAAGATAAAGGTGTAAAAGGAATGAAAGCTGTTATAGAATATGATGGCAGCAAAGAGATGAAAGACAAGGCAAATGAAAAAGAAAAACTACCAAAATTAGATATGACGAAATATGGTGCTAAAAAATTAGGTGATTTCACGTTAGACCAGCAGTATACTGTCACATATAATATGGACTTGCATACTCAAATGAATGGAAATGAAATGGTATATACAATTAACGGTAAAGTATTTCCGGATATCGACCCAATTCCAGTGAAAAAGGGTGACTTAGTAAAAGTAAAATTAGTAAATCGCTCTAAAACAGATGATCACCCGATGCATTTACACGGTCATTTCTTCCAAGTATTAAGTAAAGATGGAAAAACGATAGAAGGTTCTCCAATTGTTAAAGATACTTTGAACTTGAAACCTGGAGAAGAATATGAAGTAGCCTTTGTAGCAGACAATCCGGGGGAATGGATGTTCCACTGTCATGATTTGCACCATGCTTCAGCAGGGATGGTAACAGAAGTGAAATATACAGATTACAAATCTGATTATGTTCCAAACCCTAACATTCCAAATAAGCCAGAATAATATAAAATTCATGTAGTTCATAATAATATAAAGCAGTTATCTTATGGATAGCTGCTTTATTAATTTTGGTTGCTAGTGTTAATGCATATGTTGATTATGCCCGGATGAAGGTAGAGGAGTATGATCTGGGAATGTTACGAATATCTTTCTATAGGTATTATGTTAGAAATTGATAAGAATACATTTAATATTCTTGTAAATTTAGTAGAGAAGAGTAAGATGAATGATTTTTTATATAATTTTATCATTCATTATAGAAGAGAAGAAGGGAACTCTCAAAACAGTATTTGGTTATTTGAAAAACCATTTAAAAGTTTTGTTAATGTCATTATGTGCAAAGATGATACAAAAGCTAGTAAACTCATGGAGAAATACTTGATAGAAGAATGGTATGCTGGGCATAAAGACATGGGTTGGTATGATTGTCATAAACATCATGAAAAACTATATTTTGGCTATTGGAGCTTTGAAAGTGGAGCAATTGTAAAAAATGTTCCTTATTATCCGTATGATATGGTGTATTTTAAAGCTAAATAGCTTGATTCTCCAATATAAAGCATGATGATATATTTTTCTATTTTTCGGTTGTTTAATTAGGTAAAATTAGTCAGTTTCCAAATGAAGCAGAATTAGCTTCCTTCAAAGGCTACACCAGTTAAGGTGGAAATGGTACATTGGCAGGAAAGCAAGGCGGTGGACCAGGAAAGGTTACCGAATGAGTCAATAAGTATCATGTAGACAGCAGTAAGAAAATCAATGATGAGATTAAGGGGGGGGAGGCTCCGCTTGCGGAGAGGGTAAGAAAAACTGATAAAGGAATATCCTTAGAAGAGGTAAAGCCAGACGTACTTAAACAGATACACGCTGATGATGATGGAGCATATGGATATTTACCAAATGAAGGTACTGCATATCATAAACCAGAATATGAATTTATAATTTATGTATAAGGGGTTGATTGGTTTTGGAGGAGGACGAAGCTCATAGCGGGAGGCGTATCCGTAGATGCGAAACATCGAGGACCTTAGAAAATTAACATTGAATAGTGGATAGTTTGAATGAGAGCATAAATTGGGCGGGAGAATATATAGAAAGGAGAATAATAGATGAGTAAAATAGCAATTAAAATAATTCCTAATGCTCCATTTCATACATATATAGTACCTTTAAGAAAGTACACGAGTTTAGCGATTATAGAAATCAAAAATAAAATTGAAAACAAAGATTTTATTGCGAAAACAGATGCGAATGATCTGGATGATATGGAGAAGTTAAAAGAATTAGTTGATAATTTATTAGAGTTAGGTGCAGAAATAAATATATTTGAAAGTGATGAATATGGCAAGGCGGGTGAATATCAAAAAATTTCTCACCAAGAATTTATGAATAGTATAGAACAATTAAAAGAAATTATGGAAGAATTACAGGATTACGATGATGCTTTGGCTGATGAGGTTTAATTTGAGAAGGTTAAACGCTATGGAGTGATTTTAATAACTGTTATTGTAAACATATAAACGGGTTATAAAGCTAATAGTTCTAAAATTAAAAATACAAAAGTACGTAAGACAAGTGAATGAATATCGACGTAAAAACAAATGAACATAGCATGAATCAAATGATGTAAAGACAGTGCAGTTTGTATTGTCAGAGATAAATAGTAAATTTGTGCATCTTGGCGAAGTAGGCGAAATTAATATAGGGGCGTTTATGCCTAGGGGAGTTGCCAATAAATAAAAAGGAGAACTAAAATGACAATAAATGATGCGGTTTTCGGTAAAATTGAATACGATTATGTTTGGTCTAAGGATACTACCATTCATTTTTTTGGAAATGAGGTCGAAATAGCATTGGTGGTTAAAGGTGATGAGGATGGTAAATTTGATGAAGAACAATATATAGCATATACCTCACTTGTGAAAAAATGGGAACACTTACAACAAAGCTTTTTGCAACCAATATTAGACTACTACGTACAAGAGCGACATGAACTAGGTTATGATATTGAAATAAATGAAAATTATCCATTTGTTGAAACAACGAATCAAATACTAGAAATGATATGTTTAGATGGAATTGTTGTTCCATATGCGGGTATTTTTGAAGGGCGAGATATCGGAATTACATTTCATTGTACATGGGATATAGAAAATGGACTAGGGCTTCGCCTATTAAATGAAAAAGTAACTGAAGTAGGCTACCAGGATGTTGCAATTTAGATCTATGCGATTTCATTATCCATATTTTCTATTACTTGAGGCTTCGCTTGCGAAGAGGAAAGCAAACGCTAGGAGGAACTGAAAGTGAATGTTTTGCCTAATAAATTAGAGCGAGTTCTTGGAGAAGATATTTATAAACGTGAAGATAAGGGAAAAGTGAAAGAGGTCTTAACTAACCTAGGTGTTGAAGTATCTGATACATTCAGTGAATTTTATCACCGATATGCGGGGCCCTTTTGGGAAGGGCATGTTCCCTACGAGTTGCTAGATATTGTAGATGAAGAGAACGCTATTGAATCAAACACAATTATCGCTCGAAAGGAGCTTGGATTTCCGAAAAAATATCTAGTTTTAAGTGAGATGTCAGCAAATACTGTACTAGTGCTTGATAGTATAACGGATAAAGTTTACTCGGTTCATTTTGAAGGTGGAGATGAGCAGCTTTTAAATGGAGCGTTGAAGGAAACTTGGTCATCGTTTTATGCGTTTTTAAAAGAATATTTTAACTGTTAAAAGAATGATTTTACTTCTGAAGCTAAACACAACAGATAAGTTTTTGAAGAAATATCAATCTCTAAGCCATATCTTCAATGATTGTTTCAAAATAAATATAAAATTAAAATAAAACGTATGTTCGTATTCAGGCTGATATGATATACTAATAATGTAAATATATTCCGTATTTTTATATCTGAAATTTCAGATATACGAGAGAATGGGTATTATCATATACATATGATAATTTGATGAGTTTATAAAAGAACCAGGGAGGCGGAGAGGATGGCAGTCAGTACATATCAGTTGTTTCAACATCTTAATATGACAGGAGCACAAGAAGAATTAGCATTACGTTACTTGCAGATGAGGGATGAAGAAGTTTTAAAACATATAGAACAAACGACTATTCGTGAAAATAAGCGCAGTGATTTTGCTTGGCAGTTTATGAATGATTTTAGGAAAACGTATAAGCAAGATCCAGTTTTTTTTCGGTTATTTTATCATTTGCTTGAGGATCAACTGTTGAATGGTCTTCTCGTGCGTTTTTCATATATGAGTTTTCCAGATATAAAGATTTATTTCGAAAAAAGCGCTCTTTCATTCGATAGACTTGTAGTATTTGCTTGTAAGTATTTAACGAATCTTTCGCGTTCTGTAAATGAAGCGGATGTTTTTCTTAGACAATTAATAAGGGAGAATCCGAAGTATATAGAAGAACAGTTGCAAGTTATAACAGGTCAGCAAAAATTACTTTTGCTTCTAGTCATGTTAGATGCAGATTATGAGAGATTTCTTTCTTATCGTTCTTTACTGGAAGAAGAATTGCAAGAGCATGCGGAGTATATATTGAAGCTAAGCGGTGCAGAAGAGAAGATTGAAGCAGCTCAAAGGTACGTTCGAGGCGAATCTGTTAGTAAGGTGTTTGCCGGGTCATCTTTACCTGACTTTACTTGGCAGCAAATTTTTCGTTTGTATCCGCATTCGGATGTTGCAAGAAGATATATGGAATTGTTAGTGAAATGCTCTGTGAAAAATTTTATGAATTATGCAATTTCACATGTCAGCCATACTCTTGAACAGTCTGGAAATTACAAAAAAACAAAAAGTTTTTATGCACAATTGTATGAAACAACTCGGGATTTGTGTGAGCAATTCGGTATTTCAGAGGAAAGATTTTTTGCATATCGCCTTACACAGCATCATTTAGGTGCTGTTGATTTTGATCGCGTATATGAATATCAATTGTTGCTTCGAATGGTGGAAGAACAACCGGAATTTGTGCAGCGTACACTGCAATATTTAAGTCAAAGTCATTACCTTTTCGTATCAATGCTTTTAGCGGAAAAAGGGTACGAGCTACATAGAAACAAAGTACGTGAAGAGTTTTTAATGGTTGTCCTTCAAACGAAATCATCTGACATACGTGGTACATATCGTGACTATTTATTAGGCACTTTATCATTTGAGGATATGAAGCAATGGTTCGAAAGCTCGAAGTTTAGAAATAATTACTGGAGAATGTCTGTTTTAGAAATTGCATTACTTTGGGATATAGAGGAAGCAGCAAAGAGGGAAGCCGCTCTTACGCTTCAACTTGGGAAAGGTTATAACTATAGTTTATATGAACTTTTGCAGCGGTATGCTGCGATGGAGAACTCGCCAGAAAAGGTGCTGGAAGATCTGCTTTCCTACGGTTTATCGATGGAGAAGCTCGTTTCTTATTCCATTGAACAAGCTTCCGGGCAGAGTGAGAAGCGAGATAAGGCGACGGAGGCACTCGTTCGTTTGTTTGTAAAAGAACGAGCGTATGTGACGGGGGAATTTCCTGAGTATTCTGCAGATGAACGGATTTTTATTTTGGATGAGCTGGCAAAGGATAACGCAGTTCAGACGCGTGATCTTCTCATTCAAAGCCTTGGGGATTCCTCTAAAAAGGTACGTACCGCTGCAGTAGAACTTCTTACAAAAGATACGGAAGCTGCAGAAGATGTAGCAAAGGAATTAAATCATAGAAAGAAAGTTGTTCGCGAAAATGTAATGCAAACACTTTTATATTATAAAACTGACAAATATACAAAGCTTGTACAGGAAGCTTTACAAGAAAAGAAAAACGCTTCTTTGATGGAGAAGTTTGCTCCATTGCTTGGAGACGGAGACTTAGAAGGAGCATCAGGAAGTATAGAAGCTCTTTGCATGCGTATTTTAACGCCGCAAAAAAGGAATGCACTTGTGCAGTGGCTCGGATTTGAACCGCAAATCCGCCTTCGTGATTCCGATACCATTGCAGATGTAATGATTCCTCTTGCATATTTTCAGCAGTACGTATCAGATTCTGTCATTGAGAAGAAGGAAGCTGCAGAAGTAATAGGTGCGGCTCTTAACGAACAAGATTTGAAGGAAAACATACAAGCGATCTATCAGCTTTGGGTTTCTCAAGGTGCGGAATCGAAGAAACGCGGTATTCTTTCGCTGTACGGTATTTACAGTGATGACGAAATGGCGATGCAACTCAAAAAGCAGATTGATGAGTGGGCACTTGGTATGCGCGGAGCTATTGCTGCTGCAGCTATTCAGGCGCTAGCGTTGTCCCAATCACATATTGGGCTAATGTCTATCCATGCGATGGCATTTAAGTATAAACATAAGCAAGTGCGTAATACTGCGAAAGAAGCGCTGAGTCTCGCTGCAAAAACGCGTGGTATAACAGAGGAAGAATTAGAAGATCAGCTTGTCCCAGACCTTGGTTTTAATAAACGCGGTGAAAAGACAATTGATTACGGCAGCAGAACATTTACTGCCTATTTAACTCCAAACTTGAAAATTGAGCTAAAAACGGGAGAAGGAAAACGAATGAAGTCGCTTCCGAAACCAAATGCAAAAGATGATGCGGAAAAAGCTGAGGAGGCTAAGGCAGAGTTATCCTCTATAAAGAAGCAGCTCCGAACTATGATTACGATGCAAACGCAGCGTCTTGAAACAGCGCTGTCTCTGAATCGCTATTGGTCACAAAATACATGGCAGTCTCTGTTTGTAGAAAATCCAATTATGCAGCAGTTCGCTATCTCCCTTATTTGGGGTGAATATAAGGAAGGAAAGTTGCTTGCGATGTTCCGCTATATGGAGGATGGCACGTTTAATACGATTGAAGAAGAAGAGCATGAACTTACGCCAGACACTGTTATCGGTCTAATCCATCCCCTAGAATTGTCAGAAGAGGAACGAGAATTATGGAAAGAGCAGCTAGAAGATTATGAGGTTACTCAGCCATTTCCGCAAATTGACCGTGAAGTATTTCAGGTGAATGACAATGAGGAAGTAACTGTAGAAAGATTTGCTGGTATTCAGATCAATGGCCGTTCGCTGTTTGGTAAGATGACGAAGTACGGCTGGAGTCGTGGATCGGTTCAAGATGCCGGTGTATATTATACATTCTATAAAGAAGATACTCGCGCCGGACTAGGGGCGGAGCTTGCGTTTGAAGGGGCACCGGTTGGGTATGAAGGCGAGGAGGATGTGTGCGTATTTGAAATTCAATTTTACAAAGCAGGCACGGTGAGCCGCGGTTCATATGACTACGACGAAATTGATCATGAGAGACGCGTTTTACCGAAGCAAGTATCGGAACGCTTTTTCAGCGAAATTTTATATGATATAAAACGGGCAACAGAATCGAACCTTGGCCGTGATGAAAACTGGCGCAGTAAGCGATAAGAAAGGAAATGACATATGCAGTCTATTAAACCATTAATGGAAGAATTATATGAAATAGAATTGAATGCGTTAGAAGCGAATGATTCGTTTCCAAAACCACCTAACTGGCGATTGTCACCGCGTGCCGTTCGTACGTTTATTATCGGACAAGAAGAACCGCTTCTTTTGGAAGGAAAAGAAGTGGAAATTAGTCGTAAGTTTTATGGTAATGATGCGCTTGTGGAACGAGCAATTGTCACATTAGCAGGAAATCGCGGACTTATGTTAATCGGAGAGCCAGGAACAGCAAAGACGATGCTAAGCGAGCTACTTTCTGCCGCAATATGCAGAAATAGCCGTAACACTGTGCAAGGAACAGCTGCTACGATGGAAGATTCGATTAAGTACTCGTGGAATTATGCGCTTCTTCTTGCGAAAGGACCTGTAAGGAAGGCACTTGTGCCAGGGCCTCTCTTCGTTGGGATGGAACAAGGGATATTAACTAGATTTGAAGAGTTAACGCGCTGCCCGCAGGAAGTGCAGGATTCATTAATCAGCGTTCTTAGCGATAAAGTGCTGAATATTCCAGAGTTTGGGGAGCAAGGGATTCTTACGGCAAAGCCTGGATTCAATATTATTGCAACGGCCAACACGCGTGATCGCGGTGTGAATGAAATGAGTAGTGCATTGAAGCGTCGTTTTAATTTTGAAACAGTACATCCAATTAAGGATGTAAAGCTGGAAGCGAAAATAATAGAGTCGCAAGTAACGCGGTTATTAGGAGCATCAGGCATCACGCCAGAAGTGGATCAAACGGTTGTTCAGTTGTTGGCGACTGTTTTTCATGAATTACGAGAAGGCATAACCGCTGAAGGGAAACGAATTGATCAGCCGTCTTCTGTTATGAGTACGGCAGAAGCAGTATCTGTATATTATCAAAGCGCAATGGATGCGTACTATTATGGAAGCGGACAAGTGAAAATGGACGCGCTTGTTCGATATTTATCGGGGACGATTGCGAAAGAAAACAAGGATGATTTAGAAAAGCTGCGCAGTTACTTTACAAGCATCGTTAAGGCGCGAGGTCAAGTAGGAGGAGAGGCATGGAAGTCGTTTTTCGAAGCTCGCAATCAGCTGAAGTAAATGCATTGCTTCAAAGAGCTTACAATTTAGATCAAAACGTCGTATACGTGCCGATTCGTCATCATAGTCCTGCGTGCTCTTTTCATATACAAAAGATCGTTGCATTATATAAACCGGATGCGATTCTTATAGAAGGACCGATAGATTGCAACCCTCTTATTCCGCATATTGTGAGTGCAGAAAGTGAGGCTCCGATTTGTATATATTGCAGTTATGATGATAAAACGGATGTGCTTGAAAGAGGAGAAAGTGGAAAGTACCGTGCGTACTATCCCTTTCTCGACTATTCACCGGAACTTGTCGCACTGCGGGAAGGAACTGCACAAAGCATTCCTGTTTCATTTATTGATCTTCCTTATAAAGAATATTTGTTTGCAACGAAAAATGAGGAAGAGAATGGGAAGTATGACGAGCAATATTTCCGGCATAGTCAATATGTCCGTATGCTTTCGGAAAAAACGGGGTGCCGAAGTTTCCATGAATTTTGGGAGAAATATTTTGAACTGCAAGGTTTTCATATGACAAGCGAAGAGTTTGTCCGGCAGCTCTTTCATTATTGTTATTATACGCGCGCGGACTATACGCAGGAGATGTTGATAGAAGACGGATGCGAAGCCAGGGAGATACACATGGCAAAGGAAATTGAAAAAGCGCGTAAAGTGTATGACAAGGTGCTCGTTATTACCGGAGGCTTTCATGTGAAAGGGCTTCTTGAATTGGAAGGGAAAAAGAAAAAGCTGTCCAAAAGCCCATTATCTAAAGCGTATGCAAAAAACTATCTTATGCCGTATTCTTTTTTGGAAAGCGATCAGATGCGTGGCTATGAGAGCGGTATGCCTGCACCTGCTTTTTACCAACATATTTGGGAGAACAGGGATGAAGCGGTAGCTGAGCAATTTATGATACGAATTGCTAGACAGCTAAAGGCAGAAGAAATATCAATGGCAGATGAGATTGAGGCTGCGCGAATGATACGTGAACTTGCACCGCTTCGGGGAAAGATGCAACCTGGATTGTATGAACTGATGGATGCAGTGCGTAGTGCATTTGTGAAAGGTGAGATATCCTCGGCAAATAAGCCTTTAACGCTGCTTCAGACGGGTTTGCAAGGGACGAAGCGCGGAAAATTGTCAAAAGAAGCGGATGTGCCGCCGCTCGTGCATGATTTTCGTGCTTCTGTTCGTTCGTTTCGTCTTCCGGCGCATTCTACTGTACCACAGGAGACAATTCTTGATATATACAAGAAAGAAAGGCACTTGCGTTTAAGTCAATTCTTTCATTGCCTCGCTTTTTTAGGAGTTCCGTTTTGCGAGAAGCTGCGCGGTCCAAACCTAGCTAGAAAGCAGAATATTAATCTTATGCGAGAAACTTGGAAATATCGTTTTTCAGCACAAGTAGAAAGTGCTCTGATTGATTTATCTGTGTATGGCGGAACGGTGAGAGAAGCTGCGCAGGAAATGCTAAGAGCAAAGCTGTATAAGGCGAAAGGGCGTGCGGGAGAGGTGGCCCTTTTATTGCTAGAGGCCTACTTAAGTGGTTTGTTTTCCGACTTTTCCATGTACACCCAATTTATAGATGAAGCCGTGCAAGAGGATGGAGATTTTGCTTCTATGGCAGATTGTGCTTACTATTTATCACAAATAGAAAAAGCAAATCAGCAAGCGGATCATGCTAGACATAAAGCACTTTCGTTATTTTCTGTTTTAGATGGGGGCAACCCAGCAATTATTGCGGAAAAGCTTATCGATTTGTATACATTGCAGCCGGCAGACCAGCAATTTATTGAAGCGCTGGAGCTTTATTTGCAAAGGGAAAAACGAGAAAGTCAAGTAGAAGGGGCAGTATTTGGATTGTTAACTTCTTTAGGGAAGCGGAAAATGGATGAGGTAATGCAAGTGGCAGAAGGATATTTTTATGGAAGTGGCGATATGCAAAAGCAAGCCCCAATATTTTTGAATGGTTTGTTTGCTGGGGCAAAGGATATCTTTTTATATAACGAGTCGCTGCTTGACGGGATGTCCCACGTTCTAGAGGTACTTGATGAAGAGACGTTTTTGCAAGTGTTACCGCATTTGCGCCTCTTGTTCAGTCAATTCACGCCGCTTGAGGTTGATACGATTGCTAGACAGGTTGCTCGATTATATGGCGCCACAGAAGAAATAATAAAAGAAGAAGCAATTTCAGAAGATGTGCTGACGTATGCAATGCAGTTAGATCGGAAAGCGCGGGAATTTTTAATGAGACGGGGGCTAGAAGATGGAGAATAGCATTTCTTTAAATCGCTGGCGTCTTGTTCTTGGGAAACATGCGGATGACCAAATCACATTTCAGGAAGAAGACCCTGCATACAGAGAAATGGATGAGGTGCTGGAGTTTTTGTACGAACGGGAACGCGGAGAGGAACGTGGTGGATCCCTAGATCCCTCTCAGTTAACAGTGCCCACTTGGGTTTCGAAAATGCGTGAGTTATTTCCGAAAGAAACCATTGAAATTATGGAAAATCATGCGCTGGAAAAGTATGATTTAACGGCTCTATTACAAGATAAACAAACGCTTGAAAAAATGGAGCCGAATATGAATTTATTAAAATGCATTTTGCAATTTAAGGATCATGTGAAACCGGATGTATTGGACACAGCTAAGCGTATTGTAGCGAAAGTCGCTGAGGAGTTGCGTCGTAATTTAGAGCAAGAAGTGAAGCATGCATTAAGCGGTAGACCTGATCGAAATCGTTCTAGCCGCGTGCGTACGATGCGCAACTTTGATTTTAAGAAAACGATTCGAAAGAATTTGAAGCATTTTGACAAGGAAACGAACTCTATACTTATTGAAAAAACGTACTTTTATGCTGCCACGAAGCACGTTAGCCCATGGCGTGTGATCCTCGCAGTAGACGAAAGTGGAAGTATGATTGATTCTGTTATTCATAGCGCAGTTATGGCGGGTATTTTTGCAAGCTTACCGACGATTAAGACAGATTTGTTCATCTTTGATACAGCTGTTGTTGATTTAACGGATCGTATTGACGACCCCGTGGAAACGCTTATGAGTGTACAGCTTGGGGGAGGAACATATATTGCTCAGGCGCTGCACTACGCAACGAATAAAATCGAGATGCCTCATAAAACAATTGTCGTGCTTGTAACGGATTTATATGAAGGTGGCAGTTACAATGAAATGTACCGAGAAGCGACGAAGATTGTAGAATCAGGGGCAAAGCTGATTGTACTTACTTCTCTTGATCCGACTGCACAGCCTTTTTATGATAAACAGGCAGCTAAAAAAATGGCGGCGCTCGGTGCTCATGTGGCGGCACTAACACCAGGGAGGTTGGCACAATGGATCGCAACAATCATTTCTTAAATGTTCTTTCCTCTATTGATGAAACATACTTAATCGCCATGTCCAACAAAGGAACATATAAGAGAGCAATGAAGGATTTGGCTGCTGTATCAAATGTCAAAATGGACGTAGAAGAGGATGCAGCGCAAATACAGTTTGCTGACGGAACTACTGTAACGTTTACGGGCGATATACGCAGTTACTCCTGTAGTTGTGAAGCTCGCTCGATTTGTAAGCATGTCATTATGGCACTATTAGAAGCAAAGAAGATGTACGAAGGTGAAGAGGACATAAAAGTTGATTTCTCTGCACTTCTGAATGTGAACGTTCGCAATATTGTCTCCGAAAAAATGTGGGCTGAAATGATGTTTCGCGAAACATTTCAGCAAAAGTTTGTTTTAGAAGAAGAGGGGGCTTTAATTGCGTCCTTCCCAGAAGAGAATATAACGGTTCGCTTTCTAACAGCTGAATCGGTAGCGGATGCGATTTGTACGTGTAAAGCAGAAGAAATATGCCGGCATAAGGTGGAAGCGGTATATTGGTATCAAAAAGAGAAAGGAATCTCGCATGAAACGAAACAGATGCAGCCTCTTATCATAGCGCCGGATAAGCTAGCTATTTTCAAAGAGATGATCCAGCAAATTGTTCACTTTGGATTAACACGCCTTACCGAAAATACAATCTATGAAATAGAACAACTTTCTGTAAAAGCACGTTCTTTGAAACTAGCAAAGCTAGAAAATTTATTTCGTAAGCTCGGGGCGGATATTGGGCTATATCGGATGAAGCATGCATCTTTTCAAATGGCATCCTATCGGCAAACGCTGTCCGCGATTTATGAACACATTTTGTTGCTAGAGCGCCACCATCTGCAAGAGAGTCCGTTTCGTTCGGAATATTACGAAGTTCCACCACTTACTTTGTATGCTTTTGGCGCATCCGGCTGGCAAACGAAGTCCGGTTATGTTGGTGTGACGTATTATTTCTATAATCGAGAACAGGAAAAGTGGATAACATACACACAGTCGCGCCCCATGTTTTATGAAGGGAGTAGCACAACTCCTGAAGAACTCCATGAAAGGCAAGTTCCATGGGGAATTGCAGGGAAAGGATACGAACTATCTCGTTCATCTTTCCGATTGAAGCAGGCAAAACTTAACGCCGATTTTCAATTGTCATCTAGCTCACAGACAGTAGGAGAAGTGGAAGGAAAAACAAATGTGGCAGAATGGCAAACGCTCTTTTTAACCTCATGGGAAGAATTACTAAAAAAAGTAAAAGAGAACAAGTTAGAGGCAAATAAACAAGGAGTCTTTTGTATCGAAGTTGCTGAAATGGGAGAATGGGAATTTCAGAAGCAAGAACAAAAATGGATCATATCTCTTATCGATAAGTATGGTAAAGTATTGCAAATGCAAATGATGAAACGACCAGAAAATGAGCGGATGATTCGACTTGTAAAAATATATTTGGACTCGTTACATGTAAAGAGAATGCTAGTTCATTCTTATCAGGAAGGAACAAAGCTCGTAGTTACACCTATTATTTTATATACAGAAGCAGGAGAGATTTTAAATATTACACTTAATGAAGGGGAAACGTTCTATGATAGAGTTAGTGCGCATAATCGATGAATTGGAACAAGTTCTAGATGAGATGCTTGTCTCAGGAGCAGGGACTGTCCCTCTTTCCTTTTTTCGGGATATAAAACGAGAATGCGAAAAGTACAGTCTTTCTTATGCTGCCGCGCAGCTGCTTATCATAGAAGAGGAGCGAAATAAAGCACGCTTCCTTCATAAAGAAGAAACAAGCAAAATGACGGAAGCGTTTTGTAAGTTGCAGGAATATATTCAAGCTGTAAAGGCTGAAATGCTGCATTTATAAATATGTAATTGGGAATGTAGATAAGGTAGAAGGTGTTGAGGTGAATAGACCGCCATAGGTGAGATTTTAATTACTTATGACAAAGTTTTCGTTGGTACTGTTGAAAGGATAACAAAGTGTTTAAGTATGTTTAACCTGTTAGATGCGGCGGAGGAGTTAACTAAAGAGGAAATCACAGATTTATCTAATAGAATAAAAAAGTATTAGAAGGTCTAAAAGTGGAAATTGATTATTATTCATATGCTGAATAGTTTGGAGAAATGGTTTCTCAAAAGGAGAAATACAGTATAGGATTTAGGGTGAAAATGATTAAATTGTTGAAGAAAAAAGAGCTAATGTTTCTTATTTGAAACATTAGCTCTTTTTTGACGTAAAGAAATTGAAGGTAAACATCAAACGCTGAGTACTTCGGTTAATGATAATAATTTTAGAAGTGTATGATATACATGGGATTCGAATAATTTAATTTATCCCGCATTAACGGGCAATAAGACTCCCACCTCAAGATTTAGAGAGGAGCAAGGAAGATAGGTAGGAGATTAACTGCCCGTAAAAGCCCGATTGGTTCAACTGATAATCAGTGGGGAATGAAGACCTCCACTGATTAAAGTTTCACTTTATTCACCATCATATTAGTGGTGGAGGACAAGTAGTCGGAATACCCAAGCCTCGACATCCTGACTTTGAAGAAACTTTCTAAACACCTAATCAGTATTTATCGGAAGTCCTTTAGGATAAGAATCTGTTGATTTGTCATATAAGCTATTATTAAGCCGTTGTAAACCAATATACGGCAAAATAACTTTCTTCCGTTTCCATAACAAAAAATTCATCATTCCATTCTGGTTCATAAGCATAAGCAATTCTGATTCCTTCAATAGGGAACTTGATAGGTTTAATAAGGGGGGCATATCTGTTTCTCAATTCTGTGAATTCTTCTTGGGATATTGTTTTCAGTTCTTCTTGTTCAGCCCTAAATTTTTTTTCAAATTCCCACATAGGCATATCTTCAACGTGTTTTCCTTTATACCAAAACCAATGCATATTTCTTCGTTCAATGAATTGGCATCTTGCTGCAAAATCTTCCAAGGTTTTAATCGTGTCGTAACTGCTTTTTCCTTTGCTATGTTCAAAAACATATATTGTCTCTTCACCACAATTTGATAATTCATCATCTTCTATTACAAAATATTTCATATCTAAAATCTCCTAGCTTCTTGTCTTGTAAATAATCAATTTCTTTTCAAAAGACCATATTGATTAAGGATGAAAACTTTTTCTTTTTTAATTTTTATGCAAGAATGGATACATTTTTGTTTTATTAGGTATATTTCATTGGTGTTTTATGTAAAATTTGTATATCTGCTAGTTAGTCTAACATATTATTTTCATACAATCTAATTTAAGTAAATTGTGAAATACAGAAGCTTTAAGATTAATAGATGAAATAAAATAAAATTTTTAAAAAGTACTAATAATTGCCAAAAATTTGATTAACGAGTATAATGAAATCAATAAGTAACAAAAAGAAAAGGGCAGTGTAGGAAAGAATTTCTTCGCCTGTCACGCGGTAGGTCGCAGGTTCGAATCCTTGCCTTCCCTGATGTTTTATAAACATCAGGGAAGTAGCTCAGTTTGGTAGAGCAACATATTGAGTCTTTCCGCCTATCTCCCTTTTTAATAATTCATATTTAATAGATTTGGGCAGTGTAGAGAAGGAGTTCTTCGCCTTGTAAGCCGTAGGTCGTGGGTTCGACTCCCACCTTTCCAAACTTGGGAGGTAGCTCAGTGGTAGAGCGACGTAATGAGCCTTTTCGCGTATCTCCCAAATTTTTAAACATTACATATAACAGGTGCAGTGTAGATCGCTCATGCTTCGTTTGCTAATATTAAGTGCTATAGATTCGATCCTAATCGATGCGGGAAGGTCCGCACCGAATTCGTACTTTTCTTTGATTCATAACACTAAGGTAGGAGTTACTTCGTCATATAGGGATTGTGTTTGTGGGATTCGATTCCTGTTTTGAATATTTCTTAAGTGTTAGGAATGAGTGAAAAGAGCAACGTATATACGTTGCCTTTTTTATTTCTATTTCAACCAGTAGTGTCAAAAAAACATCTGGGGGTAGATAATAATGTCAAAGTTTAATCATTCTTCTCAAGGAAGCCGTCAAACGTATACAAAAGAGGGCGGAACAGCTTATAAAATGTATGATAAAGATAAATTAATTACGCTGGTATTAACATCTTTTTTTAATGAGCCTAAATTTTATGGAGACAACAGCGAAGAATTAGTTACTATTGCAAAACAAATCATGGACAGAGACCCTAAATTTGTTGCAAGTTTAGCAGTCTATGCACGTGAAGTGTTCTACATGCGTTCTGTTACACATGTATTAGCAGTGGAACTTGCAAACCACCCTGAAGGTCGTAAATATGCTCGTCAAACAGTTTCTCGTATTGCGCAGCGTCCGGATGATGTAACAGAAATAATGGCATATCAATTAGGGGTATATGGTCGGAAAAATCCAATTCCAAACTCTTTGAAAAAGGGGTTAGCAGATGCCTTTTCTACATTTGATGAATATCAATTAGCAAAATACAATCGCACAGGAAAAGATGTTACATTGAAAGATGTATTCCGTTTAGTAAGCCCATCTGCAAAAAAAGGAACAGAACGTTACGAACTTTATAAACGTTTGTTAGAAAATACACTACAAGTACCATTCACATGGGAAACACAGCTTTCTCAAAAAGGAAACAAAAAAGAAGTTTGGGAAGAATTAATTGATAGCGGAAAAGTGGGTTATATGGCCTTACTTCGTAACCTTCGCAATATCGTAAATTCAGGTGCCTCAAATATTGATACAGTATATAACATTCTTCGCGATCCTGAGAGAGTGAAAAAATCAAAACAATTACCATTTCGCTTTTTTTCAGCCTATCGTGTTGTGCAAGAAAAATTACCACAAGCAGGAAGTGAATTATTAGATGTATTGAATGACGCAATTGAAGCATCTGTTACAAACATGCCGAGGTTATCAGGAACAACATTTATGACAGCGGATATCTCAGGATCTATGACAAGTTACCCTGTTTCGAAAGATGGGACTGTTAAATGTGCAGATATTGCTACACTTATGATGGCAATGGCACACTCCTTCTGTGATAATTCTATTACATCTGTATTCGCAACTGATTTCAAAGTGGTAAATGTTTCTACTCGTTCTGGTATTTTAGAGAACATGAACACATTTTTATCAGAAGTTAATAAACATGGATATGGAACAAACTTACATCATT
Source organism: Bacillus pseudomycoides (assembly GCF_022811845.1). Lineage (NCBI taxonomy): Bacteria > Bacillati > Bacillota > Bacilli > Caryophanales > Bacillaceae > Bacillus > Bacillus pseudomycoides. Next base: position 4,485,779 of record NZ_CP064266.1, on the reverse strand, counting down.
CTATCAAATATTTATTAGATAACAAAATCAAAGTTGACCGCATTCTTGTCTTCTCTGATGAGCAAGTGTACGGAGATAGATATGAGGGCAATTCTTCACAAATTCTTCTTGAAACATATCGTCGTGAAATAAATCCAGATGTTTGGGTTCATTCTTTCAATTTAAATAGTTACGGTAACCAACAATTCGTAGGAGAGAAAACAAATTTAATCGGCGGTTGGAGCGAAAAATGTTTGGACTTCATTCAATATGCAGAAGAAGGAACAGGTTCACTTATTTCAGCCATCGAAAATTATCAATAATTTTTTGTTACACTCTTTGTATTTAGAAGACGGAATAATTAGGATAACGGCAGGTCTAGTTAACCATGATGCAATAAAAAGAAACTCATAATCTTTATCTCAAGGAACTAATGATTTTCTAATTAAAGCAGGTTTATCTGGAGCTGCTTGTCCCATTTCTATGATTTGAACCTTCAGCTAATCGTGGTGGGGATAGATTAACTATAAAAGCAACTGGATAGTAACAAACAATAAATTGCCTACTGATAAGATGAAACTAGTTTATGAAATTCTATTAAAACATGCTGTTAATTACAATATTAAGGAGTTTGAAAATGAAAATAATTAATAGTGAGTATGGTGGTTTTGTCGTTTCAAAAAATATTTTGGCTGGCAAACCAGTTAGATATTCATTTAGAGAAGAAAGTTCTATCCCGCAATTAAATGGCTGGAATTTGTATGCTATAGATGATACTGATGACTATGTGAATCATGCGGATAATTTCATCATTTTAAACGCGGAATCTATTATTAAAATCGCCCCTGTAATGTTTGAGATTTTTGAAGCGCCTTATGGAACGGATCTATGCTGGCTATATGAAGAAGGAGTTCATATTGGATTTTATGATGTAGTTGCTGATAAAGAAGTGACCATTAATGAACTTATAAAACAAAACTAGTTTTTTCATGTAGCTCTATTTTATTAGTTCTTCAACAGATGTTAGTAACAGAAGCCCCTTCTAACCCCCTTCTAACCCCCTTCTAACCCCCTTCTAACCCCCTTCTAACCCCCTTATAAACCCCTACCAAGTAATAAATCATTAAATAAACAAAAGAAAAAACAACTACAAGAACTACTACAAAAAAATAAAAAAGTAACATTCTAGTACTAGTAAAAATTATAAAATAAATCCACCAAATTTCTGCCTGCAATCCTATATATATGAAGGAGTAACCAATTCTATATTTAACACTAAAAGGGTAGGAGGAAGAAACATGGGAGTATACCGGAGTGTACAGGTGAATTTTTGGCAAGATGAGTTTGTGCTGGATTTAACGCCAGAGGAGCGTTATTTTTATATGTATTTGCTGACATGTTCGAAGACGAGACAATGCGGGATTTACCCACTGCCACTACGTTTGGTAGAGATGGAAACGGGGTATAATCGTGAAACGGTTGAGAAGTTGTTGCAGAGGTTTGTTGCGTATGGAAAGATATTATATGACGCGAAAACGAAGGAGTTATATGTTCTAAATTGGTTACGTTATAACCCTGTTACGAATACGAACATAGAAAAGTGTGTGTTACGTGAGTTAAAGACTGTGAAAAATAAAGAGTTTGTACATATGTTTCTTCAAAGATGCCTCGAGGAAGAGTTGAATATTCCGTTATTGTTAGAACATTTCGGAATGCCAGTTGAAGTATCTGATGTGATTCCGCAAGAAGTTTTTCAAGGTTGTGCACAGGATGAGAAAGTAGAAGAAATAGAAGGAAAAGCGAATCCAGGTAGCAGTGTATTCACGTTTTATGAACAAAACTTCGGTAGTTTGTCATCATATGCAGCGGAGGAATTAAGTGAATGGGTTACGGATTTGTCGGAGGAGCTTGTACTAAAGGCACTTCAGATTGCCTATGAAAATAATAAGCGGACGCTTGCTTATGTGAAGGGGATTTTACGAGATTGGCATGGGAAAGGATATACGAAGCTCAGTGAAATAGAGGAAGCAGCAGCGAAGTTTCGAAAGAAGGAGCCGCCTATTCTTTATGAGACGGAGAAGTTTTTGGAGGAGTGTGAAGAGTGGAAGAAGAATGTTCCGTCTGAGGAAAAATTACAGAAGTTCTTGCAGGAACAAGGGTGGCAGCCGTGAGTATTCAACATATCGAGGCGGAACAAATGGTGTTAGGATCTTTGCTTCTTGATGGTGAACTAATTAAGGAGTGTCACCTGATTGAGCGGTACTTTTCTATGGGTGTGTATCAAGCTATATTCAAGTTGATACGAAAAATAGAGGAAGACAAGCTAATTTTTTTAAAATAGATTAACTTGCATGCTAGTTTAAGATGGAGCCTGATAGATTTGTTACAAAATAGAAAAAGGAGATCTTAAAATGATAATAAACGATGCCGTTTTTGGTGAACTTGAATATAATTACGGATGGGTAAGGTACACTACTATAACGTTTTGTGGAAAGGAAGCTAAGATAGCGTTAATGGTAGATGGCGAAGAGGAGAGTGGATTTGATAAAGAACAATATGAATCATATGATTCATTGATGAAAAATTGGGAGCAAGTGCAACAAAGTATTTTGCAACCGATTTTAGATTATTATAAACAAAAAAGGTATGAGCTTGGTTATGATATTGAATTTAATGAACATTATCCTTTAATTGAAACAACTGATCAACTTCTTAATAGGATAAGTTTAGTTGGAATTGTTGTTCCGTATGCGGGTATTTTTGAAGGTCGAGGGATTGGACTCACCTTCGACTGTACATGGGATATGGAAAATGGTTTAGGTCTTCTTCTTATAAATGAAAAGGTAACCGAAGTGGGCTATCAGGATGTTGCGATTTGAATAGGGGGGAGTAATATAATAAAGATAGCTTAGGGTTTTCTTTTAAAATATGAAATTGATGAGGTAAAGAAGACGAATTATATTATTTATAAAGAGTTTTAACTTATATTGAAACTTAAATGAAGCATGAGGTGAATGAATTGTTTACAAAAGATACATACATTAGCTCGGTAAAAGAAAATCTTGAAAAAATTCAGAAAGATTGATTCATAATATAAGAGAAATTCTTAATTTTAATTATTACAGTAAAATAGAGTTAGTAGATTTTATGATTTTTATCGGATCATTTGATCTTTCTATCATGATGTTTTCTATGAATAGAGAAGCAAGTGAAGTTTTTTACGAAGGAAACGATAGCAGTGTTTTTGCAAGAAGTCATGAATTACTCGAACGTATATCATACTATAACCTTTCTTATGATAAATCAGACGAGTTCTGGGAGTTTTATGAAGAAAACGATGAGATCATATCGGAAGATGAGGAACAAATCATTGTGGAATGGTTTGTTGATTGCTGGAATAAAGCAAATGGAGGAAGTATAAAGTTACCTGCCTATTGTGGTTTTCATGATGCTAATCAATCATTTGACTTACAGAAAAATATATGGGTTTCTGATGAGGAAAAGTGGTGGGATTAATACGCAAAAGATAACGGCTTGTTTTTTACTATAAACTGTATGTGTCTTCATGGATAATTTCCCCCTTAGATATGCTATTTTTGTGTATTTTCTATTAATATTCTTGGTGGATCACCGCATGTCAAAGTAGGAGATAAATTATTAGTGTCATATACATGACTGCTTACTCCCCAAGCACTAGGATTTACGTTTCCAATTTAATCAATGTAATCACTTCTTCCTGCAAGAATCAGTTTTTTATGTTATTAGAAGTGGATTCTTCTAAGTTTATCAAATGCCTTATATGTAAATAAAATCCCAGGAAATCATAGTTCCTAGGATTTTTTATCAATTTGGTTAAGAAGTATAGCATGATTTAGCTTAAATCTTTAAGTAGATTATTTTCCCATGGAACAACACTCAATAGAGTTTTTTTATAATTAAACAAGTGCGATACGTAATTAATATTATACTTATCTTTATTTATGAATTCTATATCATTTGCGTTAAAGTGGCTGCCGATACGAAAGGCGTTAAAATACTCGTGCCAATCTGAATAAGAATGTTGTGAAAGTCGTGCAGCCTGTATCATAAAGTTCTTTGCTTCCTGTTTTGATAAATAACCGAGTCTTCTACCGACCCGACATAAACAGATACACCATGCATAATCAAACGCTGCAATTCCGGAATCCGTCAAAATATGTAATCCGTAATTAGCAATATAAAGTTTTTCATAGTCAGGATGGTCTTTCGATAATTGCTTTCGCGCTGCCTCGGAAAGAGGAGTCAATTGATGGCGTATACGATTAAATTCCTGCCGTGTTCCTTCTTCTAAAAACCAAATGATTTTCTCTTTTAACTCCGTCGAATTTTCGATCTTCCATGTCCATAACACGTTCTTCAAAAAACGTTTCCCAATAAAGCGGTCTCTGATAAGGGTGAATTCATATCGGGTAAAATAGTTTGTAAGGTAAACGCAATTCAAACAAACGGAAGACAGACAGCGGAAATATAGTTCGAGCTGTTTCTCTCGTTTTCTTTTATATAAAACAGGCATTCTGTCTCCTCCTTATGCTAATGTTTTAAGCCTAACGAATTTCCATGCTTCCCAAATAAGTGGGAATAGGAGAAGTAATGCATATTTAGATGGTAATGGGGTTAAAACAATAAGAATCATAAAGAGCAAATAAACCCAGGTGCGGCTAATAAATAGAAATAAAAGGTATAGCGCATAGCCGATAATAAACTTCATATTTATTTCTTGTTTCTGTCTCTTCTCTGGAATTTCAGTGTGAATTCGAATACAGTATGAACGAAATTCGAAGCGTTCCACATAACGCTTTACCACATCCAACGCCCTAGTGGCTACAGTTTCTATATCACCTGATTCGAACGAATACTTCACTATTAAGAATTGTGCGTCCATATGCTCCGGCTCAATCGACAGTAGATGCTCACAGTCCTTGATAGCATCTGCAAACTGCCCGCGGTCATAGTAAATCTGGGCCCGATAAAGTAAACCATCTGGGTCATCCGGGCAAATGACAAGTATGTCATTGAATGATTGTAACGCACGTTCTTTATTTTCTATGCGCAAATAATAAATGCCCTGCATGCGTAAAAGTTCCGGATCTTCTTGATAAAGCTCGTATGCAAAATCGAGTGCACTTTTTGCTGCTTCTAAGTTATTATTCATAAGCGTGAGCTGGACTTCTTCACGTAAATGAAAATACGCTTCAAAATCTAAATCATCACTTTTCTTGAAAACATCATAACGCATTTCCTTCTCGCCGCTAATTCTCTCTAGCAAAAACTGTACCGTTTCTTCACTATATTCAAATTCCAACTCCTCTCTTTGTTCACTAAAGCGAAATACATTGTCGAGAAGTTCCCAAATCGAGCGGGGGAAATGGTAATGATATTGTAAAAATTCTATTAATCTATCTTGAATCACTGCCGCATGTTCTACGTCCCATATCACATCGGAACTTAATAAGTCTTCCCAATTTTTCGGTTCGATTCGTGCAAAGAAATCGTTATACAGCGTCTCGATTTTTTCCGTAAATGCGTGAACGGGATGTTCTGAAACGAGAGTAGCGGCAAGTTCAGCGTCACCATCCATCCATGTAGGAGATACAGGATGGATATAGGAATTCCCTTCGTTTTCATCTGTTTTTTCTAGTTGAGAGGGAGGTGCGGTCTTCATTTGTTTTGCGCTTTTTATCGCTTTATCAAATGCTTCTCTCAGCCTCTGATATCCTTCAGGATCGTCTTCGGGATGATAGATCTTTAGAAGTTTTGCATAAGCCTTTTTAATAGCTGCAATATTATCGGTAGGCTCAATTTCTAACGTTTCCCAAATGCTCATGAATGACTGATCCACCTTTCAATATTCTCTAAATGCTCTTTTAATATATGAGCGGCTTCTTTCACTTTTTTATCATTTTGCGTTGTGAGCGCATTTTCAAATTGCTGTAACAAGATCGCGACTTTCTGACGTTCGTCACCGAGTAACTCTTCATAGAGCCGTTCGCCTTTTGCGAGCAGCAATCGGTTTTCGGACCGGTCTCGTGGATGAATTTTAATTCCCTTCAATTCTAGTAGTCTAGCTTCAATTTCTTTTTCTGTAAGATTTCCGGCATTTTGTTGGATAATTGCTCTTTTTTTCTCCCCAGTCGTTGTACTTATTACCTCGACTTCGAGAATGCCATTTATGTCATATGTATAACGAATGTCAATCGCCTCTTGTCCAGCAGGAGCAGGAGGGACTTTAATTTTAAGTTCGCCAAGTTTTAAGTTATTTTTAACCAAGCGGTTTTCTCCTTGATAAACATCGACAAGTATGGAGTGTTGTCTATCATTGACAGTATAAAGTCGTTCCACTCGACTTACAGGAATCGGTGTATTTCGTTCAATAATCGGGAAGAAGTATCCGGATTCTTGTTGTCCATTTCCTAATGCTTGAACAACACTAGTTCCTAACGTATATGGACAAACATCCGTTAAGATAACTTCTTCTAGTGCTTTGTTTCGTTCCTTTAAAGCAACTTGAATCGCAGCACCTAAAGCAACCGTTTCATCAGGATTAATATTCGCATGAGGCATGCGTCCGAACATTTTAGAAATGACAGATTTGATAAGCGGCATTCTTGTCGCACCGCCAATTAGAATGACAGCATCTAAATCTTTAGGGTTTAGCGACGCATCGCGAAGTGCGCGTTCAATCGGATAGCGAAGCCGTAAGAGAAGCGGGGTTACTAATTTTTCAAATTCGCTTCTATTGATGCGAGTTTCGTACGTCTTATTATGAATAACGACTTTCATATTTGCGGCAGGTTCATTACATAGTGTTAGTTTGCAACGTTCTGCTTGTGTATAAATTAAAGATAGTGTTTTTGAGTCAAGGGAATCAGAATCGAGCTGGTGTGACTCTAAGAAAAAGGACATGAGACTGTTTGTGAAGTCTTCGCCTCCAAGGTAATTATCGCCGGCGATTGATTTCACATCCATAACTCCTTCAAATAATTCCAAAATGGACACGTCAAATGTACCGCCGCCTAAATCAAATACAAGAAATTTTGTCTCTGCCGCTTCCTGATACAGTCCGTAAGCGATAGCAGCTGCCGTTGGCTCACTAATGAGACGTTCAACTTTTAATTCAGCAATTTCAGCAGCTCGTTTTGTCGCTTTGCGCTGAGCATCGTTGAAATAAGCAGGTACGCTAATGACAGCACCAGTAACCGCTTCGTTTAAATAAGCTTCTGCATCTTGTTTTAAAGATTGAATGATAAAAGATGAAAGTTCTTCTGAAGAAAATGTATACATACCTAACTCGTATTTTTTCTCTGTTCCTATAAATCGCTTAAACGTTGATGCTGTAACGTGCGGATGAGTAATCAGCCGTTCTTTGGCGATGCGTCCGACTAAAACTTCACCGCTCTCGTCAACGCTGATGACAGATGGTGTAAGATATTCGCCAAGTGCATTTGGGATAAGGGCTGCACCATGATCCGTCCAATAGGCTACTAAACTATTCGTTGTTCCTAGGTCAATTCCAATCGTTGCCATAATAATTTCCTCTCGTTTTTACTTTATCATACTATATATTATTATAATAATATATGGTATGAGAAAAATGGAATCGTAGGGTTTTATTTCTTGAAGGAAAGGGGGAGAAACAGATAGTTTAGTAGTGTTGAGTTTGTTATAAGTGAAGAGGTATAATTTCATCAGAATGTTTTTACAAACATGGGGAAATTTTATGTAAAGGGTGGTAAAGAGGTCAGATGATAATTGGAATTATATGTTTGATTTTAGGAATAGCGTTAATTTGGATGAGTGGAGGGGGACTTTTATTATTGGTGCCTGGCATTCTGTTTACAGTGGCGGGCGGTGTTATATGTGTGATTTTTAGACGGTTAGAAAAAGAGAGAAGAAGATTAAGGAAGAATGGTTAGAAGTTACATATTGTATAGTTTGTACTTACATAATTAGGCGGAAGCATCAAGTCTAAAACATCTCTTATATTTTATAAATTATAAAAAAGAACCCTAAACTTCTCGTTTTAGGGTTCTAATTATGAAAGAATCGTTATTCTATATGACTAGTTAACAAATAGACAATATATCTATTTTGTCGGTTTTCGTCCTACTAATATTCAGTATAGAGATAAACTGAAAAGGGCAATGAGTAGGAGAATGAATAGGATATTGCTAAACATGGAAGCGTCCGCATTGTTTGCAATTCCTAGGAAGCTTTGGCGCATTGCGGAATGATCCATCATTGCTGCTGTATAGGCAATACCGATTGACATCGCGACATTGAGTGTTAAATTATAAAACCCGATTGCTGTTCCTGTTTTTTCTTTCTCGATTGTACAAATGCAAGAATCAAGTAATGGTGCATACATGAATGCAAATGAACTAGAGAATAGAACCATAGATATGACGAATACTTTTTTACTAACCAGTGTATGGAGTGAATAAGAAAATAAAAGCCTGTTTATTTAGGGAAAGTATTAACATATTAACTTAACAGATATTTGAAGTTATGCGTGTATTAAAAAACTAGATATCGCTAATTCTAGAATAGTTTTATGAGTTATGATTAATCTTTTAATCGTAAAATAACTTTAGTAAGAGGGGGAAACTTGAATCAGAAATTGAACTTTGAAACTTTTAAATATTTTCTTGAATGCTATTTTAACGTAAGTGCGGATTATGATGAATTGGATAAATTTATTCACGATTTTAACTCATTGGAAAATATGGAGTATCTTAAAAAACTTCGTGCAGAGTTAAAGCTAATTTTGCACATAGAAGATTGGGATATGGTTCACGGACTCGTTAAAAAATATGGTATGAGAAAGATGAATGAAGAAAAACTGAAATGGCTAATTCAGAGTGTTTTGGATCATTTAGAACTTAATTAAAGATATTATAGAATGACTGCAGTTTGGTAATGGGCTTTATGCAGCAAGTACATTCACTGAGTTTTTAAATAAATTACATAATTAATAGATTTAAAATAAACATACTAAGATTAGTCAAGTAGTTTTATAAAAAATCATTAGAAGTACTGAATTTGATACTTACTTAAAAATAACACTTTTGGAAAAGTTTCATCATTCATTTAGATATTAATGGAATTATATATAATGTCAATATTGTTAAAATATGCTATTATTCCTTGTGTAAAAGTAATTCATATAAGAGGAAAAAATTGAAAGGTAGGATCAAAGTGATTAGTGACTTAAAAAAAGCGGCCTTATCTTCATTAAAAGACAGATGGGGATTGGGGGTATTGTCATCGTTTCTTTATCATGTCATTTCCAGGGCTGGTATGTTTATTATAGGATTTCCACTGTTGTTACTGGGTATCTTATTAAGTGAAACAATGAATTCTAGTTATTCGATTACAGGAGACGAAAAGTTAAATGCAGTAGGTGCTTTTTCTTATTTACTTGTTTTCGCTGCTCTATTTATTTGTTTAATAGCTGTACAAGGCATTATGAATTATGGGTATTTTAAAGTTACATTGCGTTTAGCGAAAAAAGAATCTACTACAATTGGTGAGTTATTTGAAGGATTTCGAAAAAGTAATGTGTTTAGATCTATGAAGGTGATTATTTTAATGACTGTATACACACTTTTATGGAGTGTATTATTAATTGTACCAGGTATTATAAAATTTATCTCTTATTCTATGGCTTACTATATTTTGTTAGATCATCCAGAATATACAGCGAGTGAAGCAATTAAAAAGAGCCAAGAACTGATGAAAGGACATAAATTAGATTTATTCCTACTATCGTTAAGTTTTATCGGATGGTTTATTTTAGGGATTATCATCGGATTTTTTACACTTGGTATCCCGTTTCTTTGGATCTATCCATACTATATTACAACAGTATCGCATTTCTACTTGAATATAGTGAATAGGAATACTGTTATGGAGGAAAAAACAGTTATCTAGAAGGAGAATATAGTTTGTTTTATATTGCTACACGAGGATAGTACAATTTACGAAGCAACTTTGATGGTAAAGAATTAGCAGATACTTGGGGTTTTGAGAAAGACGGTAATTTTACTGTTTCACTTATCTTAAAAGAAGATGGAACATTTGAATTGTATGAAAAGGGTAGATATCCGAGTAAAGGTGATTATGTTGCAGGAACTTGTGAGTATACAAATAACGGTTATATGTTAAAAATACACATTAAGGAATCAATCCTAGATGGTAAACCTTCCGATGTTGCTAGAAAAGACATACCGTTAACAATTCAAAGTTTCGGTGACAAAAAGGTTCAAATGTTTGATGTAGAGTCTTATCAAACGATTCGATATACAAAGCAAAAGTAAATTAGTAGAAATATAGGGCTGGGTTGTAATTAACCTAGTCCTTTATTCATATGGAGGTATGAGTCTGAAATATAGCTAGTTACGTAAGCGCCCAATCGGATTAACCTCCTAAATTTGGACGCATACTATTCTTAAACTCATTGTTTCATGAGAATTCTCTTTATTTTATAAATAATCTTATAGTATAAAATATAAGTTGTTGCGCTACGAAAATAGAAAAGAGGAGTGTGTTTTATGGGAATAAAAAAAGATTCAGTGATTTTTCCATTACCATCTGAAGACTTAATATCTAAGAAAGAAGAGGCTTGGAGAGTTGAATTGCCGCTAGATTATAAGGATTTCATAAAAATGAATAATGGTGGTTTGCCAGAAAAGAATTCTTTTATTTGTAATAGTCATAGTTATGCAGTGATTAGGTTCTTGTGTATTCTTAAAGCTCCAGAACATCTTGAAAGTGGCATGTTTGATATTGATGTAACATGGTCTCGACTTGATGAGAGGCTTACAGATGATGGAGATTTACTAGGAGTGGCTTTATTACCGATCGCTGTTTTGTTTGCTGGTGATGTTTTATGTTTAGATTTTCGCGAATCAAGAAATAGTCCTATAGTTTGTGTGTGGGATCATGAAAATTCTGCTGAGCTTGAGCCAGTAGTTTATCATGTTACAAATACTTTTCAACAGTTTCTGGACATGCTTCATTAATAAATCTTAGGTTGCTATTCACCAAAACAATAATTGGAAAAGTTGTCTAGTGAATGATAAGTAGTATACATATAGAGTCTATCTTGAATACGGATCTTACAATTGATATTCGTTATGCTATACAATATTTTGGTTATAAAAGGGGGCTTCAACGATGACAAACTGGAAGGGTCATATATCGACAATGGTAGCGATGAAGCAGAAATTGATGAAACAGGATGTGGAGCAAATATGGCCGCATCACTTTCCGGAGGTTGGAGCAAATGAGGCAGAGATTTGCCTTGTTGAGAAAAAAATAGGATACAAACTTGATCAAAAGTATAGAGATTTCCTGAGATATGCTAATGGTTGGAAAGGGTTTTATCAAACAGTTGATTTATTTGGGACAGAGCAATTGAAAGAAACTCATATATGGAGGCTATCCAAAGGCAAGTATGTATAAAATCTCTGATGATGCAGGAGAAAGTGTATTAAATATTTTCTATGGAATTGGGAGTATGTATGATAATTTGGAGAAAATAATAGATTTTTTTGATGATCTTTTAGATATGGGATTTATACCAATTGCAGATGATCCTGGTGGTAATCAGATATGTTTGGGGATCAATGAGGAATACTGTGAAAAAATTTTTCATTGGGCTCATGATGAAGAGCACGATGGCATGAAAAACATGTATTTTTTAGCTAATAATATAAATGAATTTCTTGATTATTTATATGAGGAGTAAAGTTAAACAGTCTTCTAAGTTCGTTAAAGGGATTATCAATTCAGCTGTATAGCCTTTAGGAGAAAAGAATAAAAATTCATGTGTATAAAGATGGAAATGGAACGTATAAAGGAGAATTCAAAGAATGATTCAATATGGAGAGCTGTATTATGATCATTATAGTAAATACTTAGGTGAACCAATGGACCGAGAAGTGTTTAAAATTGGTAAGGATATGCCAAGTATACAAATTTTGAAATATGAAAATGTATTTGAACAATGTCTTGTTTTTAATACACTTGGAGTTAGTAAATATGAAGAAATAGTAGGGGATAATGTTGAGGTTTCAATGGTAGTTGATGGAGCATTTCGTAGTACGGGATATATTCTTGCAAATGCTTTATTTTATTGTATAAGTAATAGAATAGAAATAGGCCGGGGAACAGCAATTAGTGGGATTGAAAGTATTGATAAGTCTTTTGTTCAAAAATACAATAAAAGTGCAGTTTATTTTACGGAACCATTTGCTTTTCCGGAAGAATATGGTCATGTACTTACTGGAAATACAGAAAAAGATGGTAAAGTTTTGCTGGCATTTTTTATTTCAGAATCGGAATATGAATATTTTGTAAAATATGGTACAGAGAAATTTGAGGAATTATTAGAAAAGAATCAGGTGGATCCTTTTCATGTTAGCAGGGAATCTATAAATTGAGGGTTAGGTAGTTCCGATAAAGGTCTATTATGGTTCATACGCAGTAGTGCATATCATAGAAATGGTAAATTAAAGAACCGAAAAATCGCCTCGCCAAGAGAATGAAAGGGGGGTATAAGATGAATGAAAAAGTAACAGTATGGATTGGGAATTTTGAGAGTAATGATGAGCTTGAAAACTATACGAATATTAAATATACGGAAGATGGAGATAGTATACCCTCTATATTCGAACGACATTTTAACTTAGGTTATTACGATCGTGATTTAGTTGAAAAGAAATGGTTTGGTCAATCACCGGTAAATAATATCCAAGATTTACTGAAGGGCTTTTCATATTACGAACAATTTACTGAACAATTTGATAACATTAATTTTAATAAAGAATGTAATACAGCAATTCTAGTTTATAATTTTGAATATAACGCTAGAAAAAAAGATTACATATAAAAATAACGAATTGGAGTGTATTGGTGTTGCTCAATATACTGTAATTGCTGATGATAGATGGTAAAGGAATGGGCTCCATGGAAGAATCAGAATATAATAAACACGAGCGAGGACGGAAAAAGATAACAAGGGATAACATAGTGGAAATAATAAATGAATTGGAATTGAAAAAATTAATGGAACGAGATAAAGAGAATGAGGTTAGTAGCAAGATAATTCGTGATGTGATGTTAAAGAAACTTTGGGGTTATTATAATTTTTTAAGTAATAATGTAGTGAATATAATCGCGAAAGAAAATAAACATAAGGTAATGTATAGTACATATTATTGGTATACAAAATATAAAAAGATATTTTGAGGTTAATGGATATGACGCGGGTATTAAACAAGAAGGGATTCAGTTATTAGCAGAACTTGAAAATAGGTTAGAAGACGGTGTGGATTGGAGTATTATACAGGGAATTGAAGAGGATCTCGTATTTTAGATCCTCTTTGTTTTTGAGTGAATTGAAGTTTACGTTAAGTTTATTTGTAATATAATTAATTTTAGTAATTGTTAAAAATATCTATATTATGATATACGATTGTTTTATGTTAAATAAATAGGTGATGTAGCGCAATGGGAGGAGAAATTATGAATCATATACACACTGCAAAAGAAATTCGCTCAGCAATTAAGCTAGGTAATACGGAAAGAGTTATTGAACTGATTGGTAATGATATTGAGAGATTACATATGATGACAGCTTTTGGGACATGGCTCCATGTCGCATCTTCAAAAGGAAGACTTGAGATTGTTAAGCAGCTTATAGCCTTAGGAGCAGACGTGAATCAAAATGGTGGTGTATACGGAGGTGGGGCAATCAATGAGGCAGCTTCAAAAGGACATATAGATATTGTCACATATTTATTGTCCTGTGGTGCAAAGATGGATGTCACTGAACCAGAAAGGAATCCGTTATTTGGTGCAATAAGTAATGGTCATGTAGATATTGCAGAGCTTCTAATTAAAAGTGGTATTGATACAAAGGTTAAGTATAGTGGTGAATTCATGACAAATATAGATGCATTGGCTTTTGCTCGAGAGCAGGGACAAACTGACGTTGTTACATTATTAGAAAACATGAATGAGAGTAATTCGAATAGAACGAATTACGATAATCAAGATCAACATGATAAAATTTTAGAACATGTAACAAAATACTTCGGGGCTCCAATTATGACTATAAGTGAAATTATACCTGGAAGTAGAGTAGGGATTCATATTCATATCATACCACCATCTAAAGAGAATCATTTCATAACTCTTGTGACAACAGGGATGAGTGATTATCCGATGGACAATTCGGAAGAAGCAAGTGAGTTTAAGTATGCTGAATTGATACAAAAGTTACCTGTAGACTGGCCAACGAATAAAAAGGATTTGAAGGATCAAAGCTTTTACTGGCCATTTGGATGATTAAGAAAAACAGCCCATATTCCTCATAGTTATGACGGATGGCTAACCGAAGGAGTGATTCTTCCAAATGGAGAACCACCACAGCCCTTTGCACCTAAAACAAAGCTATCATGTATTATGGTATGTAATGTACAAGAAAAGGGGTTGGAGAAATTAGTGACTCTAGAAGGTAATATCATTAATTTTTATACACTTTTCCCTATTTATGAAGAAGAAAGAAATCTTGCTTTAGAGAAAGGTTATACATACTTATTAAATAAAATGAATGAAAAAGGAATCACAGATATTCTTGATATGAAAAGAGTAAATGTGGGGGTATAGAAAACGGTCATTACAAGGGAGTTGGATGTTTTGATTGAAGGTACAAATATAATGAATCGTATTTGGTATGGGAATAGACCAATTGAATCGATTTCAGATATAAAAAAGAAGGTTTTGAATGCTACAACAGAAAAAGAAGTTTTGTTAAATGTAATAGAGCTGTTTAAGGCTGGTGATTTTTCACAAAAACAACTGCTAGTCCAACTAATGAATCATACGAATGATGAACAAATATTAAACTTATGTATTCGAATTTTTTGTTCTATTGCTACTCATGAAGATATTAGGAATTCTAATAATCTTATATTTTTAGCTTCAGCAAGTGAATACGCAGTAGATACATTTTCATCAGCAACTGTTACATCGCTCTCTATGGAGGTTATTCCGTATTTATTAGTGTTACTTGAAGAGTGGGATGAAATAACAGATACTTCGATGATCATAAGAGATTCTATTGACTTTTTTATAAACTATCAAGATGTTATCGGGGAAGAAGTAAGTGTAGACGAGATTGGTGAATTTTATCTTAATCACACAAAAGACTGTGATATGGAAAAGTATTATTGCTATCAGAGCCCAGCGTTTCCTGGGGATTTAACAAAGAAACTGTTTGAAAGAGTCATAAGAGCAGTAAATCATGAAGAACCATTAAAAATGGAGTTGATACCATCCTTATTATCAATTTGGACAGGAGAGAAAGTACCTGCTGATTATAATACGATAATTCGTAATGATAACTATAAAGATTTTGTAACCTATATAGATGCTATCTCGAAAAGAAGTTGGGAAAGAGGTCAAAAATATTTTTATGGGTTTAAATTATCATAGTGGTTTAAGTGATGGAAGAATAGAATTTTAATTGGAGGAGGGAAGATAGATTTGGTCACTGTGAATCTAGTAGTGCTTCATGATTCGAATTCTAATAAGTATCTTCCTTTGATTAGAAAGAAAACATCGAAATCTATAAGTAAAATCAAACAAAATATGAAAATAGAAAAGCCTGTAATGGAATATAACTATGATGATGCAGATCGATTGAAATCGTTAGTGAAATTTGCTGAGGAATTACTTTCAATGGGAGCAAGTATAAAGCTTTATGAAGAGGAAGAACTAATTACACTTGAGATGGTGAAAAATTTAATTGAGACAATAGAGGGGATTGCAAAAGACAGGGAAGTAATCGATAATGTAATGTTTGGGGATGATTCTGATGAATAGTAGTCCCGAAGTAAATAAAAACTAGCAAATTTCATTTTGCTAGTTTTTATTTGTCTTTATTAAATGAACGAAATAAATATCCTCCGTTAGGTCAATTAGTTGACGTGAATGGTGAGAAAATGCATGTATATACAAAGGGTGAAGGTGAAAACACTATTGTCTTATTAAGTGGTGCGGGTACGGCAGCACTCGCATTGGATTATGAACCTTTAATGCATGAAATATCAAAGAATAATAGAATAGTAGTGATAGAGACATTTGGATATGGCTGGAGTGATATCACAAATAAGGAACGAACAGTTGAAAACATCGTAGAGGAAATAAGAGACGCACTTAAAAAAGCCAATATAGAAGGGCCATACATATTAATGCCTCATTCCGTTTCTGGCATTTACAGCATGTATTATGCTAATAAATACCCTGATGAAATTAAGGCAATCATAGGTATTGATTGTACTTTGCCGCAAGTGGTGGAGTATTTTAATGAACCTGCTCCAACCATGCCCCAGTATTTGAGCGTTTTAGCCCCGACTGGAATTGCAAGGCTGGCAGTAAATATGAATCCAGAGAAGTACCTTCCCATTACGGATAAAGGAACTTATTTTGATGATAATTTAAAGATGATTAAGAGCATTTCTGCCTGGAATCTAGCTAATAAAAATATAGTTTCTGAAGTAAATCAAACATTGGACCAAGCTATCACTATATTAAAAGAGAATGAAAAACCATTGATTCATAGTGATCGAGGGTATCAATATACGTCACATGGGTTTAAGAGAAAAATAGAAAAAGCAAACATGATTCATAGCATGTCCCGTGTAGGAAAATGTATAGATAATGGACCAATGGAATCGTTTTGGGGAACATTGAAATGTGAAAAATATTACCTACATAAATATGAAACATTTGAAGCGTTACAACAAGCAATAGATGATTATATCCAGTTTTACAATAACGAACGTTACCAAGAAAGATTAAACGGCTTAAGCCCATTGGAATACAGGGTTCAAGCCGCTTAAAGTATTTTTATTATTTCCACTGTCTACTTGACAGGGAGCTGTTCAAAAAGCACGTCCCCCTTCCTCATTAACATAAGAGAATAGTAACGTGCTTTTAACTTCAAAAATAGTCTAAATCCTTAAGTTGATGGATGTGTGGAGATACCCCATGCCCATCAACCTAATAGAACGGATTGCCCCCAAAACGATAAAAATGAACTTTGTAGCTATAAAAGAAACAAAATTTTCGTTTTAGGGGCATTATAAAATTTCAACTTGATGGCGATGTGGTGCTACCCTATACCCATCAATCTAATATTTTGAGACACTCTATATTTACCAAACAGGTCTAAACCTCAATGATAATTTACCTTCATTTGTTTCATAAACTAATTTTGTTAAATCTTCTTTGAGCATTTGCATGCGCTCAGCACCTATGTTTTCAATCCAGCGTCTCTCAATATCAGTTAGTATTTCTTCTTTTGCTTTTAATACTAACCAACCTCGTTCGGTCAAAACGATAATCTTCCCTCTTTTATCAGTGGGATGAGTTTGACGCATTACATAACCACTCTTCTCAAGATAATCCACCATTTTACTTACAGCTTGTTTTGTAATTCCTAAGTATTCGGCTAGTTCTATACCTGTTGCTCCATCAGGGGTAATACATTTAAACATAAAACCATGTGCAGGTCTAATATCTCCAAACCCCAATTCATTCAATCTATCATGTAGTTCATTAATCACCGTACTAAAGGATAATGACAAAAGTGATGTAAGATCTAATTCACTAAATACTCGTTGATTCATGTATAAAACCTCCTTAAATAAAGTCAAACGAGTTGACTTTATTTAAAACTCATTGTACTATAAGCAATATAGTCAATCGAATTGACTATATTGCTTTTGTTATGAAAGAAATATGATTTAATAAAATATCAATATACTATGGAGGTTCTATATGACTCACATTGTTAAAATTAGAGCAAGTGTATTTATTCCAATGTCTTGGACTGAACCTATGAAGGATACTCAAACGGGTAATATAATTCAATTCGAAGGTGATTCACGTGAATTTACCCCTTATACTGTAAACACTATGCGTTCAAGAGTTGAACAGGAAGTAGTTGTAGATTTTTATAAAAAAGAAATTTTTTCATATGCAAATACTGGTATAACAACAGAAAAAGTCACAACACTAGATGGTTCTGTTAATAAAAGAACAGGAAAAGCTAGTACGGAAGATATTTTGTGCACTGATATTGTATGGAGTTCTGATGACGTCAAGTTTCAAATGAGTGCAAGTGCTAGCCAACCATTAAATGTATATGCACCTCCTGTTGACTATCTATTAACTGTACGTGTCCAAAAAGATGGTACTGTCGATATTCAAGGTACACATGATGGATTCCCTTGTTTTGAGTTTTATAAGCAAATAGACTTTGGACCATTTGAAGAAATTTATACACATGATTTCAGAGAAACAGGTGATACGCCTGAAGCGCTAGCTGGAGAAATGGATTATAGTTTTAAAAAAATATTGTAAAGTCAATGTATTGCTACATTGTCATCGAACTAAGATAAATTTGTATTCATAATCGGTATATTATACGCAAACTGGGAAGACCTCACATTAAGAAAAATTAGAGTTTTCTCATTTCCCTGTCGGTATACCATCGTTATCAAGATAGGATTAGAAAATATCAGTTTCAAAAGAAACGATTTTCTTTTTCTAAAAAACCAGTGTAGATACCTTATTAGACATGTATTGAGTGGAGGATGATGTAGAAGAGGAAAAGTTGATTCATTTCCATAAAAAAACGAATTTCACTTGTCCTATGGGAGCTAATATACAAATTATTTTAGCCCACACACAAGAAGCGATGGGTCAAGTATTAGAGAATATGGAAATGGAACAACTCGTTACATCATTAGTAAATAAAAATAAATTCTTCGTATAAAGTGTATATTTTATCGCGCTATTTGTAACTTGTATAGTTACAAATAGCACGATAAAAAGAAAAGTGAGGGAACGTATATATGACTGTGAAAATTAAAGTTTATTCTGATTTTATATGTCCATTTTGTTTTTTAGGAACAGGTCCTTTAGATGAGGTTGTAAAGGAAAAAGGTGTAAAAGTAGAATGGATGCCATTTGAATTGCGTCCTAGTCCATCTCCGAAGATTGATCCACGGATTCAACCTCGTGTAATGGAAGCTTGGAATTCATTTATTTATCCTACTGCTAAAAAATTAGGATTAGAAATAAAGTTACCACATTTGCGTTCGTATACGCACCTTGCGTTTGAAGGTTACCAATTTGCAAAGGAACATGGAAAAGGAAATGAGTTTCACCATAGAGTGTTTATTGCACATTTCCAAGAGGAACAAAGTATTGAAGACATCGAAGTATTAACAAAATTAGCGGACGAAGTGGGACTTTCTCAGGAAGCATTTAAAGAAGCATTAGTATCACTAAAGTACCAAAAAATGCATCGAGAAGCTATAAAGCATGCCCATGTAGAAGCACAAATTATGGCTGTTCCAACGTTCATTATTGGTGACGAAGTTATTCAAGGTTTTACTAGCAAAGAAAAATTAGCAAAGGCAATTGATCAAGAAATAGAAAAGAATAAAGAGAATGAGTTGGATGGACTGCAATGTAGTATAGATGGGGATTGCTAATGCTAGATTAAATTAGTGGTGAAATATAAATTTTAAAAAATACAGTCAACCAGATTGACTGTATTGGAATTCTATTGTAAAATGCATAACGAAGTCAATTAAGTTGACTATATTATTTTTGTTATAAAAGTAATAGGATACCCCTTTTTAGTGAGTAAATATAGAAAAACGCAAGAGTGAGTAATAGGAGGAAAAAAGCATGACAACAGTTTTATTTGTAAAAGCAAACAATCGTCCAGCAGAACAAGCAGTTAGTGTGAAATTATATGAGGCTTTTTTAGCAAGTTATAAAGAATCTCATCCAAATGAGACGGTAGTAGAGCTTGATTTATACAACGAGGAATTGCCATATGTAGGAGTAGATATGATTAACGGCACATTTAAGTCTAGTAGAGGATTTGATTTAACAGCAGAAGAAGCAAAAGCAGTAGCTGTTGCGGATAAATATTTAGATCAATTCCTTGCAGCTGATAAAGTTGTTTTTGGTTTCCCATTATGGAATTTAACAATTCCAGCTGTATTACACACATATATTGATTACTTAAACCGCGCGGGAAAAACATTTAAATATACGTCAGAAGGTCCAGTAGGTCTCATTGGAAATAAAAAAATTGCATTATTAAACGCAAGTGGCGGTGTATATTCTGAAGGACCAAAAGCTGAAATGGAAATGGCTGTTAAATATGTAGCAAGTATGATGGGCTTCTTCGGTGCAAAAGATATAGAAAAAATAGTAATTGAAGGTCACTACCAATTCCCAGATAAAGCAGAAGAAATTATTGCTGCAGGGCTTGAAAAAGCGAATAAAGTAGCAAGTACGTTCTAATTAACAAAACATTTGTCACTCTATATGGCAGTACCAACACTTTTATAGCGGTGGTACTGCTTTTTTATTGGTTTAGCTCGCATCAATTGGGCAGTTAGGACCCAATTGATGCGAGCTTTCCATTCTCAACTTATTAAACGATAGAAAGCAGGCTTACATTACAATGGAACGTTTATGGACAAAAAACTATATAATGCTGACCATTACAGCATTATTACTATTTAGTGGTTTTTATTTACTCATGCCAACACTACCTATTTTTATTAAACAATTAGGTGGAAGTGAATCTCAAGTTGGATTTATTATAGGAGTGTTTACAATATCGGCAGTCATTTTACGTCCTATTGTTGGAGGATTAATGGATCGATATGGTCGACGAGTATTTATAATAAGCGGACTACTATTTTTTGCAATTACAATGTATTTTTATGATTGGGTAACAGGAGTTACATTTTTAGTGGTATTACGTATCCTTCATGGAATCAGCTGGGCAATTGCTACAACTTCGATCGGAACAGCTGTGACTGATGTGATTCCACAATCTCGTCGCGGAGAAGGAATGGGATGGTATGGACTTGCAATGACTTTAGGTATGGCTATAGGACCAATATTAGGTCTTTGGGTAGCAAAATCATTTTCATTTCATTATCTATTTCTTCTATGCACAGCATTAGCACTTATTGCATTCATACTTTCGCTGGCTACAAAAATTCCAGCAGTTCAACATATATCAAAAAAACCAATATCATTTTTTGAAAAAACTGTTTTACCAATCGCTATTGTTACATTTTTCCTATCCCTTACTTTTGGTGGCATTACAACATTTTTACCACTGTTTGCGTCAAATATTCAAGTTAATGCTGGTACTTTTTTCTTAGTTTATGCTGTCACGCTCACCGTAATTAGACCACTTGCAGGGAAGATATCTGATAAACATGGAGAAGGAGTCATTATTGTTCCTGCGCTTTTTACACTGATAGTCGCACTATTCGTCCTAACAATGACCAAAGGGCTTGTCGGACTAGTTATTACAGCTATTTTGTACGGAGTTGGATTCGGATCAGCACAACCTGCTCTTCAAGTAGCAATGATACGATTAGCTCCACTAGAGAAAAGGGGAGTAGCGAACGCTACATTTTTTACTGCTTTTGATTTAGGGATTGGTTTAGGGTCTATTATACTAGGGTTTGTTTCACAACTCATGGGATATCAAATGTTATTTTTTGTTTGTGCTGTATCTGGGTTTATTAGTCTGTTAATTTTTATTTTGTTTGTAAAAAAGACATTAAAATAACTTTTTAGTTTACGAAAAAAGCGCTATTCTTTCTGTAGAATCATAGGAAAGGATGGCTTTTTTGTATGTCTATTTCTGTATCTGATGAATTACAACTATTTGCTCAAGAGATTCAAAGCTTTTTATCTTCAAATACCTTACGAGATCTTGCTAGAGATGTTGGTTTCGTGCAACGAACCAGTAAATACCAAGCAAAAGATTTAGTCGCTTTATGTGTATGGATGAGTCAAAATATCGCTACGACTTCTTTAACTCAATTATCTAGCTGTTTGGAAGCATCAACAAAAGTGCTCATCAGCCCTGAGGGATTGAATCAACGATTTAATCAAGTGGCTTAAATCAAAAAAATGAAACCCATTAGGGTTTATTTCGTATGCAAATCTTTAAATTCCCTACACGTAGCCTTTAGAAAAAAGAAACAATCTCGCCTAAAATTGACTTTGCATAAGCTTAGCTTGATAGCGATGTGGTGCTACCCCATTATCTGAAGTTAATAAAGTATGTTACACTCTCTTCTTTAAGAACGTTTCCATAATATCCTTCTTGAATCTTTCATAATCAAACTGAAAAGCTACATTATGCGTTTTATAGCCTGGATTAGTAACAAAACGAAAGTCTGCAATGCTTTGACCAAATCCTTCTCCTTGATCAGGAATTACTTTAATGGGTACTCTTGAAAGGCTAACAGCCTCTTGATTCAGCAAATACCACACTGTTACAAAATCATGCATAGGACTTCCGCTTATACCAGGATTAGACTTGGAGTAGAAATTATAATAATAGTCTAACATAGGTTTGATGATGAGTCCTGCAAGATCCTGTGTATTCCGATGAAATGCATCGATTTGCTGGACCATTTCGGGTGTAACAATTGCATGTTGAGTTACATTTAACGGAATAATTGTCAAGTTCTTCGCATGCTGCAGAATTAAGTTTGCTGCATAAGGGTCTGCGTAAAAGTTAGCTTCAGCCACGGCAGTCACGTTACCTGGATAGAAAAAAGCTCCGCCCATGCAAATGCATTCTCTTACGTTTCGCATTGTTTCTAAATTCAATACAAAGGTCGTAGCTAGCGAAGAAAGTCTTCCCAAATTGATAATTGTAAGGTCTTCCAAATTTGAATGTATAATTTGATAAATATCATTTAAAGGATAAACTGGATAAGAGATTTCAGGGGGAATGATAGGTCCTAATCCGACTTTTCCATGTACCTCAGGGAAATACTGAACCAATATACCTGTCAACGGTACAGAAGCACCAAGGAATACAGGTATCTCTTTTCTTCCCGCAATGTACTTCAAATAGTTAATATTTCTTATTACATTTTCTCTTGATACATTTCCATAATCGGCTACAATCCCTATAAGTTGAATATCTTTACGAAAAAAGGTGTACAGCATAGCAAATGCATCATCAATTCCCAAATCTGTAAACAGGAGAACCTTTTTATGCATATGTCTTCCTCCAAAATTTATAGAATCATGCTTTCACTAAGGATGTAGTGATTAGACTAAGCTTGTATGTATATATTTTATGTATTCCTAAAGAGTGGATTCTATTCATTTGAAGTAGCTTTCTCATCTAAATTTGATATTATGTTCAAGCGCAAAATACATAAGGGGGATTAGAAATATGGAAAGACCCGTTGTTATTGAGGAGTATATACCGGATTGGGCACTACAATTTAAAGATGAACAAAAGCTTCTAAAAGGGATTATAGAGAGCGGGAACACATCATTTGCACGTTTATGAACTAGGGAGTGAAGAATGGAACAGTAATATCTTATTGAGAGATTATCTAAAAAAACATCCTGATACACTCCAACAGTATTATCAATTAAAACAAAAATTAGTTGAAAAACATCATCGCGATAGAGTCGCATACACAAATAAAAAAACGCCATTTATAACAGATATTATTCAGAAAGCTAAAAATGAAATTAACTTCCGCTAACGAAAATCATGTAAATATATAAAGTTATCAAACGACTATATGAGGTACCGTCGCATCGCCATAAAGCTAAAGTTTTAACACTATCCATTAAGCAAAAAAGACGTTATTCTTTCTGTATATTTCTACAAAAAGAATAGCGTTTTTTTGATTATATAGATACAAATTTATCTTAGCTTGATGGCGATGGGGTATCGCCAACCATAGGAAAGAATTATAACGTAAGAAATCTAACGAATATAAGTAAACAAAAAATAACTCCGTATGTGTCAAAGTTCTATAATGAAAATAAAAATGAAATCGAACGTTCAAAAGAATCTGTATTAAAATTTACAAAAAGAAATGTAGATTAAGTAAATTTTCGGGAGTTTATTAGGCTGAAAGGATGCGGATGTCATACAGGTTATCAGTAAATAACAATTTTTAATTTTGATGAGTATGTTGTCTTATAAAAAAATGATAAAATAGTTACCGCAATGGAAAAATTTTATAATGATAAAAAAGAAAGGGGAATCTCTATGAAATTGCTACGTTCATTTCTCATTCTCGCTCTTGTTGTATTGTTAAGCGCATGCAATACAGCAACAAAAGTTACAAAGGTTCAAAAAAATGGCGAAACGACTTTAAAAATTGGCTCCCTGCAAGGGTATCACGATGTGCAAACGATTAAAGCTGAAAAAGGAAATGTGGAAATTCCTTATGAGGCAGCCGTTGAAGAAGGTACGATTTTATTGCAAGTCACAAAAGACGATAAGGTCATTTATGAAGAAGAAGTCACTTCTCAAAAAGAAGGTTTGCTTTCTTTTGAAGCGCCAAAATCCGGATCATATGATTTAATTGTACGCGTGAAGGGTAAAGAAGAGAAAGCGAAAGGAATTCAAATACATACGAAGCTATAAAAAATCGGCAGGCGGAGTGTACCCGCTTGCCGTTTCCATTTCCAGTTGGTTCTGGCACAACACATGCTCATCAATTTAAGAAGTAAATGTAAAGTAACTCCAAAATATACAATAAAAGTTGATTTTGGAGTTATTTTTTGTTTACTTCACTTTTTTTTCGGCACTCTGCATCTAGACGGTAAATCCGTTGACCACGGCGATCGTAGGTAACAACTGTATATCAATCAGCAAGATGGTTAGCGACTTTAAGGAATTTATCAGCGCCACCACCACCGCCATGGATCATTAGAGGGACAGGCCATTTTCCGCGTACTTCATAGTAGATGCTTGCTCTAGGCACTTGCAATGTTCCGTTTTTCACTACAGTCATTTATAAACTCTCTTCTTTCTTCTCATCTATCAGAAAAAAATGAATAAGGGATTCCATTTTTAGCACTTTGAAATATAGTTGTTATCTTTCTTTACTTTATATGATTGGTGAATGATATACAGAAATAAACTAAGAAACAAAGTCACCATAGTTTAAAGTCACGCTTAAATTGTTGTTTTGAAATAATGTTGGACCGAAAATACCTTATAAAGTGAAACTTTATGATGGCAATCAAGTTAAGATTTTAAAATACTTCAAAACTAACATTTTGTCTCTCACAGTTATCTATGAGCATTTAATTTATGTTTCACTTTGAGAACAATGAATTTCTTAAGTTAATGGATGTGAGTTGAATCTCATATAGAATGAAGAAAGAGAGATGTCTATATGTTAAAATATAGCAGGAGGTGAATTGTGAATATAAAAAAAACTTCGATAATTGCAATTGCTATTATAGCATTATTTATGCTCATTTTCTCTCAAACCACGGAGGACGAGAAAATACAAAAATATATAAAAGACAAATACAGTATTGATGTTATCGTAACAAAGTGGGGTAGTATAAATGGAGGAAATGGGGGACACACTTGGCACACGGTTCAAGTGAAAGATAATAAGAACATTCAGTTTCAGGTGGAAGTGAATGGTTTATTTAACTCTACCATTATAGGGGATGACTACCAAAATGGTTTAAAGATAAATGAAGAGTACAAAAAATTTGAACCGTTATTGAAAGAAATTGAAAAGTTAGGATACATTCCAGCACCTGATGAAAATGTAATTCAATATATAATTGATGATATGGAAGAAAGCCATAGAACGCCTCCTTCTGAATTACTCGTAACGTTAAAATCTGTCCAAAATCTAGATTATAGTGAATTTGAAACGAAAGAACTCGATCGTTTATTTGCTCTATTGCAACTCGTCAAAAACAATAATAAACAAATAACAAAAATTGAAATACTAGATAATAAGGATAAGTTACCTCATTTAAATTTGGAAAATATACAAGAAATCAAATCAAAAGATCAGTTGCTATTCGCAATGAAAAATGCTTCAGAAGAGTATTGGAACAATTTAATCCTAACGCAAATTCATGACAGAATGAAAGAAGTTGAAAATAAACATGTAACGTTCAAAAGCATTTCTTGTAATCATATAGAAAACGGAGAGTGCAAAACTTATAAGGTGATTTTACAATTTAAAGATGATATGTTGAATTATAAGAAAAATCCACAACTCATTGACGATATTTACAAAGTGTCTTCTTTATTGCAAACAGAAAAACCTAACAATAATTTTGAAATGGAGTTTGTTAATATTGGGAAATCATCCTATACAAGAAGTTTTTCGCTTAATCAATTGCGAACAAGAGAACAAATAGAAAGTACTGTAAAAAAATCCTTAGTTGAAGAATAAAACACAAAAGTTGATTCATTATCATATAAGAACTTCCTCATAATATGACTGGAAATCTGGCGAGTTTACTATCGGGTATATAGAAATTTCAGGGGAAGTATATATTCCTTCTGGTGAGAGCTGTGATGCTTATTTTGATGCTACAGGATTCAAATATAGATAGGATAAATATACAAATTTAATAAAAATAGAGTCATTGTATATAAGATTTTTATAATAGTTGCATTGTTTGATTTTCAATAGTGTGTAAAATGAATGAGATATGAAAAGGAGCTGGACATCGTGATTTATGATAAGGCAAAGTACCACTATAATGGTGATTTTCCGGAGGATTTGCCAATGGAACAAGCATATGTACATACTGGTATGTTTCTGGGGTGGATCATTGAAAATAATTTATTTAGTAA
Organism: Bacillus pseudomycoides; assembly: GCF_022811845.1. Lineage (NCBI taxonomy): Bacteria > Bacillati > Bacillota > Bacilli > Caryophanales > Bacillaceae > Bacillus > Bacillus pseudomycoides. Next base: position 4,459,021 of record NZ_CP064266.1, on the reverse strand, counting down.
AGAATTTGAAGAAAAGTCTCAAGATGACATTAATAAGTTTAAGCTTAGACAAATGACTGGCACGCAAATCTATATAAAGTGGGGTGGTGTGTTTGCAGACGACATGTTAAATGATGAGGGCAATCAATTTGCAATGTATTACTTTAATAATGATAATGATTGGAAGTATCTATATGATTATAGGGATGTTTTTGTAGATGCAGGCGAAACACTTTATCATGTACAAGATACTTGGGAAAACTATTTTGAATTAAAAGAAGAGGTTGATTATAGTTATCTGAATTGGAAAAACAACATACGGAAACTGTAACAAAATATTATTGAAAAAATTTAACGCTCAAAGTTAAAAAATAGAGGGGAATAACGATCTTTAAACTCTATCGTTGTTTCTCTTTTTGTATAACCGGTTATTTTTTCAAAAATACGTTTCGTTTACGAATGGTCTTAATGAGGTGTAATCAAGCATCAAGAAAGGTAGTTTAATAAAGAATGAACGGTGAGGAATATAATGAATGGGTACAAGAGGTAGTTGGTTTCTCAAAAGATTTTCAGTTTACTCCTTTAACTAAAAAACTTTCGAATAAAATATCTATCGTTACCGAGATGCAGCAAGCGGAATTGCTCGCTTATGAGGAAGTATATGGTGAGGATGAATACACGTGGACAGATATAAGAGAGCTAGAAAAAAGTAAAGTTCGAGGAGCGTATTATAGGCTGTCAGAAACCGAAAGACCAAAGGGATTCCATAATATGTTAGAGGTTATTGACGATCATGTAAGGCATAGTGCAGTTAGAATGGATGGATTTTTCAATGAGGTTGTTGCTGATCTCAATAATTGTGCTTTTAGCCGTGCTATAAATGGGAAGAAAAATGATTTCTTTGAAACTATGTTTGAAATCTATAAAGCAGGTGGTTTTCCTTGTGGCTGGGATGGTGAGTACCCCGGTGATGGAAAAATCATCGCTTATTTTGAAAAGAGATAGTTAATATAAGCGAGTTATAAAGAAAGAGGATTCAATACATGAATCTTGTAAAATAAAGTAATCCAAAACTCTTCTAAACACATGGATGTATTTAGGGGAGTTTTTATTATGTAAAGTGGGAGAATTTTAGTATGTGTTGACGCAGAGATGAAGTCTTAAAGTCAAAATATGTCCATGCCTAACTATCTTCAATGAGTTACAACTTTACATGTTAACAATATGTACATAGGGTAAAAACAGAAAATTAATAATATATTGACCTCTTTATGGTTCGTGCTATAAAATTGAAAGCGATAACAAACGTTTTCTTAAAAATGTTTTCCGTGATCTTTTTTGATATTTAGAGATATAACAAGGAATAAGTAAGTCTTTTTTTGGCGTTTAATGCAAACGTTTTCGTTAATTTCATACTCCTTTATATCTTTGATTTTTCTATTAAAAGATCATTGAAATAAATAAGTAAAAACATTCAATATGGAGGTGTTATAAAAGAGATTTCTAGATTAACTTAAGCAGTGTTACTTAGTTCGTAATATTTTAAGAAAGGGTGAATGGAGTGTATATTACAAAAAAATTAATAAACAAGACGTTTTTATTACTTACTGTAATTGCTATGCTATTATCTGGTTTTTCTTTTCAGAGTGTACAAGCAGAATCAAATACGAAAACAACTGAAATTATCGTTCATTATAAGGAGAAGTCTGGAAATATAAAAGATTGGAATCTTTGGATGTGGGCCGAAAATACGAATGGTCAATCCTATGAATTTACTGGAGAAGATGAGTTTGGTAAGTATGCTAAGGTGAAAATAGATGGTGATTATAATCGTGTAGGATTTATAGTTCGTACGAATGAATGGGAAAAGGACGGTGGTGATCGTTGGATTGAAAATATTAAGGATGGCCGTGCTGAAGTATGGGTTCTTTCAGGCGATGATAAAGTTTACAATTCTAAGCCTTCTTCTGAACTTTCTATTCAGAAAGCGACTATTGATAGCTTCAATGAAATCACTATAACTACCAATGCTCCATTCAATATTAAGGAGCAGAAAATTGAAATTGAGGGCGTTAACATTGAGAAAGTTAGTCCTTATGATACAAATGACGGAGATATTACCAATAAGGTCAAAGTAATTACGGAAAAGAATCTTGATGTAAAAAAAACATACAAAATCAAAATGGGAAATTCCATTGAAGCTAATACCGAAATTGGTAAAGTAATTCGTAGCGAGGAATTTGATCATTTATTTTACTATGATGGTAATGATTTAGGGAATATATATACGCCACAGGAAACCAAGTTTCGCTTGTGGGCTCCCACTGCGAGCGAGGCAAAATTGGTTACTTATAAAAAATGGAATGATGAAAAAGGTACTGAAATCAGCATGGATCAAGGTGAAAAAGGAACTTGGACTGCAAAACTTACAGGTAATCAAAAAGGCCTTTTTTATACATATAAGGTGAAGATTGGTGAGAAATGGACTGAGGCCGTTGATCCATATGTGCGTGCTGCTTCTGTTAATGGTGATAAAGGTGCAGTCATTGATTTAAAAGAAACAAATCCAAAAAATTGGAAGGGGAATAAAAAACCGAAATTTAAAAATCCGGAAGATGCTATTATTTATGAGTTGCAAGTACGTGATCTTTCCATTCAACCTGAAAGTGGTATTAAACAAAAAGGAAAATATCTTGGTGTTACGGAAAAAGGAACGAGAGGACCAGGTGGCGTAAAAACAGGTCTTGATCATATTAAAGATCTTGGTGTTACTCATGTCCAGTTTTTACCGATATTTGATTATGCTTCAGTAAATGAAGAAAAATTAAACGAACCACAATATAACTGGGGATATGATCCGAAAAATTACAACGTACCAGAAGGTTCATATTCTACTAATCCTTATGAGCCCACTGTTCGAATTACTGAATTAAAGCAGATGATTCAAACACTACATGATAATAAACTTCGTGTTGTAATGGACGTTGTATATAATCATATGTACAATGCGGCTGAATCTAATTTCCACAAGTTAGTTCCAGGGTATTATTATCGTTACAATGAGGATGGCTCACTCGCAAATGGAACAGGAGTAGGGAATGATACGGCTTCTGAACGAAAGATGATGAGGAAATTTATGATAGATTCCGTCGTGTATTGGGCAAAAGAATATAATTTAGATGGGTTCCGTTTTGATTTGATGGGTATTCATGATGTCGAAACAATGAATGCGATACGTAAAGCCGTTAATCAAATTGATCCTTCTATTATCCTTCATGGAGAAGGGTGGGACTTAATTACTCCTCTTGCGCCTGAGTTGAAAGCAAATCAAAAAAATGCGGAGAAAATGAAAGGAATCGCTCATTTTAATGACGATATTCGTGATGGATTGAAAGGCAGCGTATTTGGAGATAAGGATAATGGTTTTGTGAACGGAATGCAAAACATGGAAGAACGCATTAAAAAAGGAATTACGGCTGGTATTGACTATGATAGAAAAGTGTATACTTATCAGGATCCTGAGCAGGTTCTGACATATGTTGAAGCACATGACAACCATACATTATGGGATAAGCTTGAGTTGACGAATCCTGGCGACAGTGAAGAAGTACGTAAACAAATGCACAAGTTGTCTTCTTCCATCATATTAACATCGCAAGGGGTTACATTCTTACATGCAGGCCAAGAGTTCATGCGTACAAAATATGGTGATCATAATAGCTACAAATCTCCTGATTCTATTAACCAAATGGATTGGGTGCGCCGTGCAGCATTCGATAAAGAAGTAGATTATATGAAAGGCTTAATAGAGTTGCGTAACAACCATTCAGCTTTTCGCATGACATCTGCTGAACAAATAAAAAAACATTTAACGTTCATTGATGCGCCAAAAAATGTTGTAGCTTATACAATAGATGGCAAAGCAAATGGTAATAAAAACGAATATTTTGTTGTAGCTCACAATGCGAATAGAGAAGCGGTGGAAATTACTCTTCCATCAAAAGGTCCTTGGAAAGTGCTAGTAGATGGTGAACGCGCAGGAAGTAAAGTGCTGTATGTTTTCCATGATAATAAGATGAAGGTTCCTGCATTAAGTTCATTTGTTTTAAAAACAGAGAAACCAATCAAATAAGAATAGATGATGTTAAAGGAAATCTTGTTTGAAACGAAGATTACCTACATCGGGATTGCAAAAGGTTCCTTGCTATAAACTATAAAGTAAAAGATAGAAATACTCGTCTTCCTATTAATAAATTAATTCCAAATATGATAATGTATATTGTGGAAAAAAGATGAAGAATTGTAGAAAATATACTAGACTGAAAAGTGGGAAGTTTTTTATTAGACGAACAAAATTTTAAGGGGAGTTTAAAATGAGTATAAAAGTAATAAGGGCAACAGGAATGATGGGCGGAGCTACAAGAGTGGCTTTAAAGGTAGATAATGAAGTTGTAATGAAATTAGAAAATAATGAAGAGTACACGCTCCCTTCTGATGTAAAAGAAGCGAACATAAAAGCAAATCAATTATTTTTTGGAAGTAAAGAAAAGCAAGTAAAAAGTGGCGATATAGTCGAAATTAAGATTAATGGTCTAGCGATGCTATTGTGTATGGTATCGTTAATAGCAGTATTATTTGGTTCAAAGATTGATCCTAATGTTATTTGGTTTGGTGTAATCGGCTGTTTGGTAACGCTTGTCTATTCAATAAATAATTGGTTCACGTTAGAAGTTAAATAATAGGAAACAGCAGAGGTTTTAAAAACTCTGCTGTTTTTTTACATCATAATTGTTTAAATAGTGTTTCGTATTCTAGTAATTAGTGAGTATCAATAAAATCGGGAGGTACATCATGAGTTATAAAGAACAACTTGCTATTTTATATAAAATGCGCTTTATGGAAAATGAAGGCGATGATATTGAAGAATTTGAAGAAATATTAAATGAACTATCATTTCATGCAGGAAATGAAGTGATTCCAGAACTTTGTAAAATATTTGAAGACGAGGTAGCGGAACCTTCTGCAGACAGCGATGTAATTGAAACCATTTTTTATATTGCAAGCCGGAATGGATTAGAGGATGGACTTGTACAGATAGCGAATGGAATACCAAATATGTTACCCCAGGCAGAATTTTGGGCAGATAGAATTCATCGAACACTTTTAAACTCAGAAGAGTTAATTTTGCCATATATTAAAGCTTTACAACAGGTTGATGAGCATACGAAACAAATAGTGAAAGATATTTTATGTAATGTAAAGAGTGAGATGCCGGAGTTATTTGCGGAAAAGGTTGATTTTATATTAAGTCATTCCGCAATCAATGAAGTGAATTGAAACTGTACAAAAGAAATTTGAGTGGTAATAAATGAGAGGAAGGTAGCTATAAAAATGTACTCAAATTCGCTAATAAGAATATAATCAATATCACTTTAGGAGTGATAGAAATGAAAAAAATGAGTCAACTCATTGCACAAATAGAGTCTTTATCTGATTGTCGTGTGCTTGAGCCTGCAGGATTACCGATAATTAATGAGAAGAAGCATATCCTACCTGAGGATGTAAAGGGATTTTACAGTCTTTGCGGAGGGGCGGTTTTGTTCGAGAATGAGGAGTATCCGATTTATATTGTCTCCCCACAAGAATTTATTTTAGCAAATCCATTAATAACAGGTGAGCTGTGTGAAGATGATATTACTTCCAATTGGTATATTATATGTAATGATGGAAAAGAGGAATACTTAACAATTGACCTAAATCGAAATAGATTGGGGAAATGTTATGATAGCTTCTTTGATCGTCATGGAATTGTTGGGGAATCACAAATCATTGCAACATCGTTTATAGATCTACTTGAAAGACTTATACATAATAAGGGGAAGTATTGGTACTGGATGCAGAGTGATTTTGTATCACTTGGAGATGCTTATGATGGACTCAAATAACCATTCATAAATTTAAAAATAACGCTGTTTTCGTAAGCTTTGTTGCTTTAGAGAAGGGTTTATTAAAACCCTTTTTTCTCATATGCAAATGATGCTCTTCTTCTAACGTATTCAAATTCATCAAGTGAAAATTGATTAAGGAGAGTTTTGATTTCTTTGCTATTCTCAGATATCTCTCCAAGTCCATAAGCTATTTGCCACCTGGCATCGTGGTCTGGAAAAGATACTGAGTGTTTCGCAAGGGATAGAAGGTGGCTTGGATTTTCTATCAAAGTATCAATAATTATTTCACATTCGTTGTCTCTCGCTAAAATATATAGAAAATCATTTAGAAGGTCAGAACTCCATTTTCCAACAGGAGTAGCATCTACTAGCATATTAACAAGGCGATATATTCTATCCCAATGGAGATATTCAGTTTCCCATTCACCAAAGGACTTATTTGCTGTTTTAGCCCAATTTCTAAATTTTTCAATCTCTAAAAGTAATTCACCCATTGTAATTTTCGCCTCCTTATCAAGTAGTTCTAAGCATTTGTAAATGTAAAATGCTTGTCTATTTCTAACCAACGGAACCAATAGAGATAGTTATCAAGGTATTTTGTAGCCACACCTTGGACACGATTGTATCAAGCTATCAACGAAGTGGTCAAGAAAGCAACAATCTATGCGAAAACAGCGTTAAATAAACAGTAGTAAAAAATTTGATTGTACAATGCCTTTCAAGTTTTTTGATTTGAAAATTGCTAGGATTGTAAAATGTAGTGGTAGATAATCAAAATGATGGGAGAAAGATACGAAAAGGAGAACTGACATGGTAATTTTAAATTAGACTTAGCTTTTCATGCCTAAACAATTACTTTAAATTCAACATGATAATTAATGCCTAATGGAGGAATCTGAAATGGAAAACTGGGAATACAATGAATTGTTTGAAACCATTAATGAAGCCTATAATGACTTTTTAACTTTAGATAGAGGACAGAAAGATGCAATAGCAAGGACATCTTATGAATATATAAATCTTGGAGAAATAGAAGATGTAATTGTTGATACAGCTATAGGTGAAATACTGTTAACTCATGACAAAGTTTTTATTAGATATATTGAAGGCATAACAAAGAGATTAAGCAAGTTTAATCCACTAGATGCAATGGGGGAATTAACACAAGAAGAAATAAGAGATTTATCTAATAGAATACATAAAGTATTGGAAAGTCTTGAAGAAGTGGAGATTGATTATAATCCTTCAGCAGAATAGCGCGGTTTATTCTCTTTAATGCTGAAGAGGAAGTATTTGAAGGTAAAAGAGTAGGAGACAAGCTATATTTGCATGGAAGGAAAGGTTTAAATCGATGAATCCCAATGAATTTCGAAAAAGATGGAACCAAAAAGTATATCCATTCGTTCATTATGAAGAAGGTAAACTCAAAAATTTAGATATACCTATGGCATGTAAACATTTTTTATTAAAAGCTGGATTACCTGAATCTGCAGCACCATTTTTGAATTTTGACTCAACAAAAAATGGCGGCTTATTAAGCTTAAAGGAAAAATGTAATTTAGATGCAAGTTTTGAGAGGAATATATATTTAGGATTTACAGGTGAAGGAAATATTTTATCCATTAAAGAGCCTTCAGGAATGGTTGTATGTATAGATCATGAAACAATGGAAGAAGTATATGTAAATCAATCCATACCACAATTAGCTGAATGTATTTTAGAATATAGTGAGTTTATAAAGAGAATAAAAGAAGTGAATGGTAGACATGCATATTTGAATAGAGAATGTAAGAAGGAAGATTTAGAAGTTATTATTGAAAAATTCATTGAAATTGATGGGGATTGTCTGAATCATAATAGCTTTTGGAATGAAGAAATAAATCTTTTTCATAAAGATTAGGACTTATAAAGATGAACAGGAATATGCAGGAGTAAATGATGGGAATGAAAAAAGGAAAGGGGTATTTAGATGATTTCACCTAAAGAGTTTTGTGATCGATGGAATGAAAAAAGAGACGGGCCATTAAACAAATTGGATCGAGATATGTTACAGCATACAAATTTATCTAGTGATACGAGAAGGTTTTTAAGTGAAGCGGGTCTTCCGGCATCGGCTGCTCCATTTATAGAGTTTGATAACGCAACTGAACCGATGCAGAATGTAAACCAAAAATTTGGCATGCCAATAGATTTTAAGTTTTATTGGTATATAGGTACGACTGGTTCTGGTGATCCTCTTTGTATTGATGAGGGAACAAATAAGGTAGTCTATTTACATCACGACAACAACTATGAAGAAATCTTCATTAATTCTTCCATTCATCAATTTGCAGAAAGCCTTCTATTGTTTTCTAAGTTAATTGATGAAGCGATTCACTTAAATGGTGAATTTGCATTTTTAGATAATGAAATTCCAGAATCAGTGTGTATCTGGTTTGAAAATGAATTAAGGCGTATCGATCCAAAGGCTATAGAAAAGAATACATTTTGGTCTGAGGAGCTTGAAAATCTTACTGAATAAAAGAATGTATTTTATAGATGATGTACTTCATCTTTGGGACATCTATCGGGATTTCATAATTAATGTTTCTCTGCATATTTTTCTCTGAATTTTGAGATGAAGCTCCATTATTTTGAAAAGAAAATCGAAGAAAGTAAGGCATATAAAAATGATTAATCAACTTAAAATCTTAAATCCTCAAGCTCTTATAAGTATTTTTGGAATGATACCGAAGTTTGAACAATCAGAGTTATTAGATGTTCATCTTAGAAGAGATGGTCCGACTTTAGTTATCCGACTCATGACAAAGGAACCTGTTGAAAATAAACCGAAGCGATGGAATAAATGGGATGTAATTTATATAGAAATTTCTTTCTTTTGTATTCAAGATTTAATAATCAAAGATATAGGAACAGACAATATAATTCATCAATTTGAAATAAATGCTATTGAAGAAGAAGGGCTATTAAAAATTAAGTGTAGAAATCAAATGCAAGTTGAATGCTTATTTAGTTGGGCAAAAATAGAAAAAATAACCCCTGGCTTAATAGGGTTACACTGACCTAGTTTTAGTAGCTAAATTTAAGAATACCTACTTTTTATAAAATGTAATATTTGAGGAGGGCTGCTACTTGGCTATATATTCTGTCATTCTTGAATCAAGTATTAAAGGTCGTTTATTAATGAAAATAAAAAACTATACAAATTGCTCTTTATCCGAAATTCAATCCAACATAAAAAATAAATATCCGGTAATGGCTGTTAACCGTCGGAATTCAGAAAAAATGGAAAAAATGAAGAATTTAATTGAAGAATTGTCTTCAAATAAGCTGCAATTTAGGCTTTTTAAGCAAACGGGTGAGGGGGTTAGAGAGGTAACAATTGCAATGTTTACAAATGGTATGGAAACTTCAATGCAGATTGCAAAACAAAGGGAGCGTTTGGATGCATTATTAATAGAAGAGGACGATGACGAATAGATGAGTGATCTAGCAGTTGGTGGGGAGAATTCAAAATAAAACGACCCCTAATAAACGAGTAAGAATGAATAAAGGAGGGTTAATATCGAAAATCCAGGTGTAATGTCTCTATGGCTAGGGAATTTCAAGAGTAAAGAAATGCTGCAAAAGTATGTGGAAATAAAATTTGATGAACAGGGAGACAGAATCCCATCACAATTTATGAGAGATTTTCAAATTGATTTTGTCGATTACAATGAAGACCTACTGGAAATCACATTTATAGATAGTTCAACGACCGCTTTACAGTTGTTATTAGATGGTGCGTCTTATTATGAAAATGTTATATCCCAATTCACAGATTATTATGGGGAACATATGTTGGAGCGTTATAATGCAGTGATTAGAGTATATGATTTTGAATATAACGAGGCGAATGAAGAAACGAACGCTATTGAAAATAGACACCTTGTTTTTGCTGGCGCAGTTGTTTATGAAGAGTAGGAAGAATAATATTGGTGAAGACATTTATGGTCAAATGTAAAAGTAATTGTAGTAGAGTTAGGAAACTTAAAATGACAAGTCACAAGAGGTGATTGAAAGGTGCTCATATTCATATCCTAACACCCTCTATTTAATAAAAGAAGTGAAGTTATTATTAAAGGAGAATTAGTAGATGAAATATGGAATACACACAGAATTAGTTGAAGAAGTAATGGTTTACATATGTGTGCACTAAATCGTTTACTAAATGGAAAAACGGATAATTTTCATGAGAGGATTTTTGAGGTTTATAAGCATGGTGGTTGGCCATGTGGAGGCTTTTTTATGAAAAAACAGCTATTAAAGAAAGAATGAGAAGCTTATATTCAAGACTATAAAAACAGTGGGTTATCAACAGCTACTTGGTGTCAAAAACAGCACCTACCGGTTCATCGGCTATATTACTGGTTGAAAAAATTCTCACCCCAAAAACAACACCTTCACTTCCTCTATTTAATTTCTTGAAAAAGATATATTTTCCTGAATATCATAATACATTATAGAAAAATGCCGAGAGGGGTGTATGTGATGGGTTTCCCTCCTCAACAACAAGGTAAACCTGGCATTGAATCATTAATGACACCCAGACCTATATTTGATAACCCCAATTACAAACCAGCAGGTAAGCTTATAAATAAGGTAGCGCTTATAACTGGTGGGGACAGTGGAATTGGGAGAGCTGTCGCTGTAGCCTTCGCGAAAGAGGGGGCAGACATAGCAATCTCATATCTAAATGAGCACAGCGATGCCAAAGAAACGGAGTTCTATGTCAAAAAGTACGGCCGTAGTTGTATTACCATTCCAGGTGATATTGGGTATGAGCAGCATTGCCAACAAGCAGTAATGCAAACAATTCACCAATTTGGCCGTATTGACATTTTGGTGAATAATGCCGGTGTACTATACATAAGGAACAGTCTACTTGATGTAGATTCGAACCAACGAGCAAGTACCTTTCACACAAATGTTTTTTCTCAGTTTATTTTTACGAAAGCTGCTTTGCCATACATGAATTCAGGGAGCTCCATAATAAATACAACATCCCTTAGTGCCTATCATGGAGATCAAGATGCAATTGACTACTCGGCATCTAAAGGGGCTATTGTTTCATTTACACGTTCGCTGTCATTGTCACTGGCATCGCAAGGGATTCGAGTTAATGGTGTGGCCCCAGGACCAATTTGGACTCCATTAATTCCATCTTCCTTACCTCCAGAATGGCTTGCCACATTTGGAGACCATGTTCCTATGAAGCGAGCCGGTCAACCGTTTGAAGTGGCACCTGCTTATGTATTCTTGGCCTCCGATGATGCATCTTACATATCAGGGCAAATTCTGCACGTGAATGGTGGGGAAATTGTAAACGGCTAAATACTTACAAAACTAATATTAATTGTTATTATTCAAACTGGGTATTTCCCTTTCACCTTATATTCATTCAACTCTCTTTTCTTCTTCATAAGGAGTAAATATCCCATTTGAAACATGATGGAAGACCAGATTAGAATGGCAATTAATTGCCCATACAAATGGCATTCTAACCGTTCTCTTCTATGTGTCTAAAGTTAATATTTTGTCTCTTTTGATTAGCTAACTTACTTAAAGTGGCGTATCGAATATCTGTTAATCTTGATGATTCTCGTAAGGAAATTCCTTTACGGCAAAAAAAGAAGACAAATGGGGAGGGGTCTAATGAAAAGTACTTCAAGAGAAAAAGAAATATTGTCATCATGTTAATGCCAGTAGCTGTTGTAGGGATTTTTTACCACTGTTTATGTACAAAGCGATAACAGGTAAAAATGAAGTGTACAAATATCATTGCTAATCAGCTTTATAAGTTAATAGAAGAAATCATCCGAAGCACTGGTGTAACGCAAGGTGATTTCAACAATATTGTAAAACAGTCAAGGGAAGAAGAGGAGCATTTCAAGGAAGCAATAAAGAATATTTAGTGATGAAGAGGCGCTTTAACAAGCTACAATAAAATTGTTAAGGTGCCTTTATCATTTGTGAATAGATATTATAATTGAAGGGAAACAAAAATATCGGAGGAATCACGATGCCCAACCTACAATAAACTAGTAGGTTACCGAGTCCCAGAAGTGATCACAAATAATGGTAAAACACTTACAACAAGAATACTAGATGAAAAGAATACATAGAAGAAGTATGCAAGAAAACAGGGGAAGAGTTAACGAAGTATTTAGAAGCGAAAAATAAAGACTATAAAGTCGAAAAACTAGCAGATTTATATTGCTTTCTTATTATTCTTTGTTTTAAGTTGGTTTGAGTCTAGTTTGAAGTATACAATTTAAACAGGGAGGAGGAAAAATTGAAAGAAATGGACAAGTAATCCAAGAATGGGGTCCAATTGGATATGGTTTCAAATCTCAATTGAGTAAAGTGGAAGTTCTTCAATTTTACAATGTAGATAACGATGAATATGTTGAGACAAATGAGAAAGATATACTATTAAACTTTATAAAAGTACCTGTTTTCCAACAAACAGTAGATCGAGTATTTTGGTATAGTTTTTAATGAATGTTTTGGTTATGCCCCGTTAGGGAATGTAATTGTACTTCGGTATAAATAATCAGCAAAAAATATAATAGGAGTATCCAATAGGGGGATGAATAAATAAGAAAGATGAGTCACGAACTATTTGGTGAAATCTCGTATGATTTATTTTGGGTCATGACAAAATAGTTCCTTTAACTATTGATGGGGAAGAAGATGATGAATTTCCTACAATTCAAGAAGAAGCTTATAGGAAATTCATCACTGAAATAAATAGACTTATACAAGAAGCAGAACAAGCTATATTCGGATATTATCAAGTAGAATGTTTAGAATATAGAGCTATGTTAGGTAAGGATAAACGGATTTTTATGTTAAAATTTTACTATCAATAATTTCGCGGGAGAGGTCTCTTAAAGATGAATATATTAAGAAGAACGATATTTAGTAAGATGGGGATAATCATTTTAGTAGTAATAATATTGATTGCAGGATGTTCATATTGGACAAATAAAGACAGAATTTCTAATAACTTTGCTGAACAACTATTTAAATATCCCCTTCCTCCACAAACCAAAGTCATGGAAAAGGAACAAGTTAATGGAAAATCCCTTGTATGGGGAAATGGTGGATATTGGGGTGTTATTGCATCTGTTCGCCTATCTACTAAACTAAGTAAAGCAGAAATATTGTCGTATTATAAAAAAGCTGGTTTATTTAAATACCCTAAAAGTGATAAAAAAGGCGTTGAACCTGAAGTCTACTTTCAAGATGACTTAAAAAAGGTGGAAGAACCAGAAGGTTTTTATTACAAGACAAACGATGGAGGAAATAACCCGTTACACAGTTATTTCAACAAAGATGGAAGTATGAAAATAGAACAAAGCACCAACGAACATACAGGACAAATGGAATATGTGGTACAGATAACAAGTGACTTTGATTACTTTCTAAATATTAATTGACACTAAATTAAGTGAAGTAAAGGGGAATATGCGTGTCTATTAAGAATGCAATGCAACAATACTTTAGGTTAAGAATAAAATTAGCGCACGAAGGTTTAGATTTTCTATTAAAAACACCAGTTCTTGAAGAAGTGAATGCTATTCTTTATGATGGGGAAATAGATGAGGAAAGCTATATTCTATGGAAACCAGTAGAAAAAAATATCGTACACGACTTTATTCATTTAGAACAAGAAATGGATATTCATTTTCATCAAACGGTTATTACGTACTTTAATTCCTATTGGTTTGCTGAATTAAATGGTTTTTATAAAAATTATTATATTGAATTAGAAGCGGTATTGCCGAATATTGAATTGCATTCATTTAAAGAACAGTTAAAGGGCTATAAGGGGAACCACCAAGAGAGATTAAAACATATTCCAATAGGTATTGAAGGTAACGGAATGTTAGTTGTGATTGACAATGAAAATGGGAAAGTTAAATTAGAAGATTTTGAGAGAGGTTCATTTGAAACGATTTCAGAAAATATACAAGAATTGATTTCAAATTTACGTTTGAAAAGGTGATCAGCGTTGAAAGCAATCATGCAGCGTTACTTTGAAAGTTACTTATTGAAATGGAGCGATTGGAACGGAACACACCCGCAGATTCCATTTAATGTAGAGATTGACAAGCGCTTATATATTGGTGAAAAGGATGAGGATGACTATATATTTTGGAAGCCAAAGGTGAAGGATGAATATGATGATTTTCAAGAATTTGAAACAGAACTAAATGCTACCCTTCATTCTGATATAAAAGAATATTATAATTCCTATTGGTTTCTCGAGATGATTGGTTGGATTAATAATTACAATATTAGCTTATTCCCTGTAACACCAGTTGTTGAACCATTTTTATTTATAAAGCGTGTTCAAGATTATTTAACTCTTAGACAGGGAGATGAAATATATATTCCTATAGGATTTGAAAGTAGTGGGATGCTAATTCTTATGAACAATCGTACTGGAGAAATTGTTATAGAAGATTTTGAAATGGAAGAGTATCAGCATCTTAGTACAAGTTTAAAGGAACTCATTTCTCGATTAAGCCTCCAATGAATTTAGTATTGTTTTGCTGGCTTTATATATGTTAATTGGTGTGTATTGTTATAGAAAGTAAAGGGGCGTATTTATATGACAATCCAATTTTGTAAGGAAGCAGTTGCATACTTAAAACCAATAGTAAAAGAGGATCTTGATGAAGAGTGTTTTACTTTATCTGAAGAAAATAGCTTTGTCCATACATTTTTTAATGAAGATTTAATGATTACCTTTTTAGTTGAAGATAATCAAAACGCTTATTTTCAATATGTTCAAAATAAGCATATATCAGGAGAAGGATTGGATGAGAAGCAGTTATTAGAAATCGGGATCAATAATCTTTATAAGTTAGCAGATGAAACAGAACTAAGGGTTCACACGCTAACGGAAGAATGTTTTGCCTTAATTCTTGACGGAAACTTCGAAGCTAGCTTAATTGTATTAGACGATTTATGGGATTACTCATTAAAAAAATTCGTATCAAATGGATATGCGGTTGCGATACCAGCGAGAGATATTCTTGTTTTTTGTGATTGTAACGCTAGTAATGGTATTGCAAAAATGAAAGGAATAATAGAAAAGGTTTGGGAAGATGGAGATCATTTGCTTATTGATAAAATTTTGGTGAGAAGTGAGGGGAAATGGAGTTATTTAGAGTGCAAATGAAGCGCTTAGGAAAAGAGGAGGGAAATCAGTGGAAAAGTTTATTAATAAGATAGGGGATAAAACTTTCATTGCTCAGGCGGAAAAGATCTTCGCAGTGCAGGTAGAAGGGTTATTTCATTTTTTAACTGAAGTAGAAAATGATCGATTAATAGATGGGTTTTCTATACAAGTTGGTTGGTCGATTTATTTTCTTGATAAAAGGGAAGATGGATTTCATATTACTGTACATGATTATACGAAGAATCCATTTGAAGATATGACAGATGATTTGACGATTTCATTATGGATACTATTAACACAAGTGAGTTTTTTAAAACCATTAACAATTGAAGGGGAATTGCTGCGCTTTTGTGACAAAATTGTTGCTGCCAAAAATGTATTGGAATTAGATGATATTTACTTAGAAAGAACAAAAGATTGTGAAAAAGGTGACTCCGGTTGGTATATAGGTCCTATTAATGATGAGGATGACACAGAAGAGTACGAAGCGTTCTATGCATATGAATTATTAAAATTGAAGCCTTCTCTTATTCAAGTATTAACATTGCCTTCTGGATATCTTGTAATCTTTGAAAAAGATGTAGTGAAAGCAGTTGTAGATGAAAATAATGTTAACATTTTGGACTAGGTCGACGATCTATAATCTAGTATAGAAAAAAGAGATAGCAATTTGTTCATGCTAGTGCCTCAATAAAATCGTAGAATCGAATTGAGGTAGTATAAGTCTAATTACATAATAGAGCAATTACTTAGGGAGGAACACTCGTGGCTTATAAAGAGAGTTTATTTCATGTAGTTAAGGATAAAGTTATATTAATCCTATTTATTTTACTTACTGTTTTCCATATGATAAATTTTGCGTTTTTTTTCTTTTTTGCTGTTACGGTAGCTTTATTTTGGGACGATCCGAATGCTGATATGAGTACAGAATATGCGCCAATAGTTATGCCGTATTTATATCCAGTTCTCATCGGTGGGATATGTATATTTTTAGCTTTTGTCAGCTGTTATTTTTATCAGAAGTACGCACCGAATTCTAAGTGGAAAAAGGTAACTGTGGAAGTGCTTTTTCTGATTGTTGCATTTGTCATTCCAAGATTTTTTGGTGCATTTAAAATTCCTTTATTGGACATGCTTTCAAGATAAAGAGTTTACTATTGAGTATTCAAGAAACAAAAAGTCACAGTAAATCGAAATTTACTGGGGCTTTTTGTTTATCGTTATCTTTTGAGTGAGACAGTTCACGATAAGAATGTAAAAAATAAATAGTATTCTACATATCAAAGATGGATGGTACATGACAACTCTCTTCAATCTGAAAGGTTTCTCTCCTAATATGAGCGAATAGATTGAAAAAGGAGGGAGTTTGTATGGAAGTTGTTGTGAAACAGCGGAAGAAAAGAGGTAAGGGGAAAAAATTGTCATTTGGTTTGGTAGTATTCTTCTTTTTTTACTTGTTACCGCGGTAGTTTTTGTAAATGCATTCGTGATGAAGTCAATGCCAAAGGTAGAAGGGACGGTTCATGTCAGTGAATTGCAAAAATCGGTTCAAGTAACACAAGATGAAAGAGGGGTACCTCATATTAAAGCTGAGAATGAGCATGATTTATATTTTTCACAAGGATATGTTCAGGCGCAAGATCGGTTGTTTCAAATGGACTTAAGTAGAAGACAAGCATCTGGAACATTAAGCGAAGTGGTTGGGAAGGCGGCGCTAGATAAAGATAAATTGTTCCGAACCCTTGGGCTAAGGCGAGTAGCAGAAGCATCAGTAAGCCAATATACTGGCGAAGCAAAAGATGCATTGGAGTCGTTTGCTGATGGAGTAAATGCATTTATAAAGGAAGCAAAAAAGGACGGGAAACTACCAGTAGAGTTTCATTTACTAGGATACGAGCCTGCTGAATGGACTCCGGTTGATTCTTTAACGATTGGCAAGTATATGGCTTTTGACTTAGGTGGTCATTGGCATGGACAAGCATTTCGATTTTGGACACTTCAACATCTTTCGAAAGAGCAGGCCTATGAATTATTTCCAACTTATCCAACGGATGCTCCTAGACTATTAGCACTGTTAAATAATCTGGATGTGAATGTGGCCAGTGGTTTTGCAAAAGCAATTATTCCACCAGAATCTAACGGGAGCAATAATTGGGTTGTAAGTGGAGAAAAAAGTGCATCAGGAATGCCTATATTAGCAGATGATCCCCATCTTTCTTTGGCGACACCATCGATATGGTATCAAACACATTTGGAGATGAAAGACATAAATGTGAGCGGAGTTATTTTTGCAGGGGTTCCAGGTCTTATGTTAGGGCATAACAAACAAATTGCTTGGGGTGTCACGAATACAGGTCCGGACGTACAAGATTTATATATAGAAAAAAGAAACCCGGATAATCCCAATGAGTTTTTGTATAACGATAAATGGGAAAAAGCTACGATTGTGAATGAACCTATAAAAGTGAAAGGTGAAAAAACAATTCCTTACGAAGTGACGATTACTAGACACGGTCCAGTCATTTCAGAATTTGCTTATAAAAATAAAGATGAGGCTGTTTTTGCGCTTAGATGGACGGCATTGGAACCTTCAGCGGAATTAAAGGCCGTATTAAATATGAACAAAGCAACAAATTGGACTGAATTTGAATCAGCGCTGGAAGATTTTCATACTCCTACTCAAAATTTCTTATTTGCATCAACAGATGGCACAATTGCTTATAAAGCAAACGGAAACATACCGATACGTAAAAAGGGAGATGGAATTTTACCTGTTCCTGGATGGACAGATGAATATGAATGGGAAGGCTACATTCCCTTTGATAAACTTCCAAAGGTGATAAACCCAGAACAAGGCTTTATATCAACAGCCAATAATAAAATAATAAATGATGATTATCCGTATCATATTAGTCATATTTGGGCGCAGCCGTATCGTCAAATGCGTATTCAAGAATTTTTACAGGAAAAGGATAAATTGACTACGAAGGATTTACAAACTTTGCAAATGGATCAAAAGAACCTTCAGGCAAGAGAGTTTGTTCCAGTGTTTGTGAAAGAACTGAATAAAGTAAACGTATCAGACGTGAAGAAACAAGGGTTAAAAGAGCTGACAAATTGGGATTTTTACGATAATAAAGAGAAAGCTGCCCCGTTAATCTTTCATTTATGGATGAAAGAAATATCCAATACTTTATTTTCAAAGGAAATACCAAAGGATGTAATGGGTTTATTTGAAGGTAAGCAACAAGTTGTGGATCAATTGATACGGAAGCAGATGAATGGGGAAAACAGTGTATGGTTTTCTAAACATGGAGGCTTCAAAGAAGTTTTACATACATCGTATTCAAAGGTAATGAAAAAGCTTGAAAAACAATATGGATCAGACGTAACGAAATGGAAGTGGGGAGAATACCATAAGCTTTCTTTTACGCATCCTATGTCCCAATCCTCTCAGTTACTTGGTTTTTTTTTCAATCGTGAAAAGGCTGTGCCAGTTGGGGGAAGTAATATTACAGTTCAAGCAGCAAGTTATGGAGATGATGGGATTGTGAATCACGGAGCATCTTGGCGATTTGTAATAGATACAAAGGATATGTCAAATGGTTATCATATTGTAGGACCAGGACAATCAGGACATTTTAAAAGTGACTGGTATCATGATCAAATAGAAGATTGGGTAAATGGAAACTATCATGCTACTACGCTTCGTACAGATCGAATTGACGGTAAAATATTAACTTTAAAACCACAATAAGATTTATCCCGGATTAACGGAAAATAAGACCCCACCTAAAGCTTCAGAGAGGAATGAGGAAGATAGGTGAGGGATAACTGCCCGTAAAAGCCTGATTGGTTCATCTAACCACCAGTGGGGGATGAAGAAAAAACTCACTGATGAAAGTTGTACTTTATAGGACTCTTACGTTTGTAAGAGTCTTTTTCGTATCATAAATAGCTTTCTTATAAAACGACAGTGTACCATAATTAAATTATGGAATGTTATAATTTGGGAAGAGAGTTTCATAGTTATACATATATAGAGGTGAGTACATGAGCAATTGTTATTTTGAATTTGTAATACATAAAGAGTCTTGTTTTCATAGACTAAGAAAATTTTTTTACAATCTTAAAGAAGAGAAAGAAAAAGAGATGATAGATTGTAGTAATTCTATGTGGTTAGCGTATTTTGAGGAAGAGGTATTAAAACAATTTTGGTGGCCGACGGAAGAAGAGTTACACCATCACCAGATTTTATGGGAACAAACCCCTGTAGAAAAGCGTTTTACAGATTCTAAACTGAGAACACCATGGGGTTTTGAATCTATGATTGATGCATTTGCTTGTGGAGAATATGAACTAGTCTCTTGTGAAAAGGTATCGAACAATATTGGAAGAATTGAATTTTATCCCTATGCATGGCCATACGGCGGAAACGATGTATTTAGAGCGTTGATTGAGTATAGTGGATTCAAAATTATTGATGAGAGCGTATAGAATTTACCATAGTTAAAGGTATAGTGATAGATTTTCTTATTGTAACTATGCATTTAGTTTTGAAAAATCAAATAAACACGGAAATACGTATAAAATTGTAGATAGTTTTCATTTAGTTATATAAGGTTGAAAGAATCCAAGTTACATAACAATCAATGAAATATATGGAATAGAATAAATCATAAAAAGAAACTACAGAAGGGATGAGAAAATATGTCCAATTACTTAAAGTCGGAATTTATCGAAAATGCAGGTGGCTGTATCGTATCGAAAAATATTTTAGATGGAAATGGAAAATTAAAATGGTTGGTTAGAGATGAATCTGTGACTAGCGTTGATAATGGCTGGAGGTTTTTTTCGGATATTGATGATGATGATTATGTAAACGTTCCGAATAACTTAGTAGTATGTGATTTTAATACAGTAGCCCAAATTGAACCTGCTATTCTAGCGGTTTATTCCTTTCCGGTTGGAAGTGATCTACAATTAGTTGTAGAGAATGGAAAATGTTATTTTATTGATAATATAACAGAAGAAGTTATCGAGTTTTTGTACCATTAAAATAACATACTCTAAAGAGGAATAATAACTTGTAGCCAGATAGATTCTGTACAAAGAGAAAATGTATATTATGCTACACGAAGTTGTACTGAACTTATTAGTGAATTGTATTAAGTAGGGAATAGATAATGGTTTGGGAGAAGTGAAAATGAAAAGAGAAATGGAGCAGTATTTTCATAAATTATTTAAGGAATGGAAAAACTATAATCATTCATTACCAAAATCCGTATGGATAGAAGAAGCAGATTCTTTTATATATGTAGGGGAACCAGATGCAGAGGAATATATTTTTTGGAAGCCTATAGAAAAAGATTTATTTCATGACTTTTCTGATATAGAAAAGAAATTAGCAGTACAATTACATCATTCGATTAAAGAATATTATAATTCCTACTGGTTTTTAGATTTAGCAGGTAGTTATTTAGAGTATAACATAGAGCTAAATCCTGTTATACCAGGAATTGAACGTCGAGATTTTTATACCTTTTTACAAGATTATAAAAAAGCGCACCATAATGAGTTGAAAAATATTCCTATAGGTATGGAATGTAACGGGCTTTTGGTAGTTGTAGATAATGAAAATGGCCAAGTGAAGATAGAAGATTATGAAAAAGGGACTTTTGAAGTTATTAGTAATAGTTTAGCTAAACTTATTTCCATGCTTTAGTGAAAATATATAATGAAACGTTCAAAGCGAAATAGAAGTTAGGAGGTAATGAAATAGTGTTGATTTTTTGGATCTAGTAGATGAATGGATAGTAACTGGTTTTGAAGCGTAGTATGTAGAGGGTTTAAGAATTACTTTTGTGTACTGAAAAAAACGATATATGAATGGAGTTTGTATGCATGGAAAAAGAAGGTGTGGTCTCATTATGGCTAGGAAACATGGAATCTCAAGATTTTTTAGAGGACTATTTCAGTATAAAATATACAGATGATGGTGATTCCATAGCTTCATCATTTATAAAAGACTTTCAGATTTGTATGTATGATATTGATGAGGACTTTATTGAAAAAGAATTTTATTTAAAGCGAAGTGATCATCTAGAAACTTTACTAGCAGGATGTTCTTATGAAGAAGTTGTGATACCGCAGATGAAAAGATTTACTTCGAATATACTAGAGATGAAGTACAACACGATTATTATGATCTATAACTATGAATACAGTGGTGAAATAACAAATATAAATGAAAACCTTTATGCAATGAGATACATAGGAGCTGTTTCGTATAAATGATAATAAAAAGAGGATGAGAACATGGAAGTTAGAGAAGTACATTCATTTAATCTAAATTTAGAAAAAGAATTTTCTGGAATTCAAGATAAATTGATACATAGAATTGAATTGAAAAATAACTTTCATCTAGAAGATGTAAGTTTAATAGCTGGAGTAGATTTAGCTTATTGGGAAAAAGATGATAAGCACTATGGAACTTGCTGTATTGTTGTTATTGATTATCATACGAAGAAGGAAGTGGAGAAGGTCTATAGCTATGGGGAGGTAACGGTACCGTATATACCAGGTTTTTTAGCATTCCGTGAGTTACCTTTAGTAATAGAGGCAACTAAAAAGCTTACTTCAAATCCAGATCTATTCATGTTTGATGGGAATGGTTATTTACACTATAAACATATGGGAATTGCAACACATGCTTCTTTTTTCTTACAAAAGCCTACAATCGGTGTAGCGAAAAGTTATCTTAAGATTAAAGATGTTGATTTTATCATGCCAGAGAATAAGGCGTTTACTTTTAGTGATATTATGATTGATGATGAGGTATATGGAAGAGTTCTAAGGACGAAGGAGAATGTAAAACCGATTTTTGTCTCTTGTGGAAATAATATCGATTTAGATACGAGTGTTCAAATTGTATTGAATTTAATCGGGAAAGAAAGTAGATTACCAATTCCAGTGAGGTTGGCAGATTTAGAAACGCATAAGGTGAGAAGAGACAAGAGGGAAAATGATAAATGATAGGTATGTCTATTTGACACTCCCACCCCTAAAGGGGCAAGCTGGTTAATGCCAGTGGGATTCTTGCTACCAAAGGCGAAGTTCATTTCTGATATCGCTGACGTGCAAGATTGCGGTGTGCCATCACCACTCTCACGACAGACCATATAGGTTCGTGAGCTACGGTACTGTGACCATACCATACAGCTAGTTGCGTGTTCAAATGTTTTAGCGTCTTGTTCTTGACGACACATATAGTTTTACCGATAGCGTGAATTAGACTATCGAACCTCATACTATATCCTGTTTTCAATGAACACATAAGCGTTTTAAAGACTTGTTCTTGTCTATAGTTGAATTATACCTAAAAAACAAGTGTTTTTATATGAAAAAGCGATACTTTCATCCCATGCCTAAAGGCGGACTAAAGTCCTGCATGAGCTTTCCCGTATCGCGAAATCTGTAAAAAGGGATAGGAGGATGATCCCTTTTTTTTGTTGTATTCGACGAAATACGACAACGCATAAAAACTTTATTTGCTATGATATTTTTTGGAATATTTCATTTTTAGAATAATAAGTTGTATTAGCTATTCTTTCTGGTGTTTTTGGAGAGATTCACTCTACAAACATCATGAAAACGTTAGTTAGAATCAAAGTGATTATTTAGAGGGGAATGAATAAAAGTGAAAGATATGGAGAAATATCACGAAAAAATTAAGGTGATTTCTTTTGATAGAGAACAAAATAGAATGGTGGAAGTGGAAGAAAGTAAAATGACTTTCGCTGATGTTGGTGGAATGGAAGAGATTAAGAAGAAAATTAATATGGATTTTATTATGCCAATTAAAAATCCTGAATATTTTCAAGCGTTTGGTAAGAAAACAGGTGGAAGTTTGCTATTTTATGGACCACCTGGTTGCGGGAAGACATTTTTAGCACGTGCGGTAGCTGGGGAAATTGATGCGAATTTTATCCATTTGGAACTGCAAGCGATACTTTCTATGTGGACTGGTGAGTCTGAGAAAAATTTACATGAGATTTTTGAGGAAGCGCGGAGAACAAAGCCATGTATTTTGTTTATTGATGAGTTAGATGCATTTGGTGGAAATAGACAAAAGATGGGTTCCCATCATCAGCGGACGCTAGTAAATCAATTGCTAGTAGAAATGGATGGAAGTAATTCTTTTAATGAAGGAGTTTATATTATTGGTGCAACAAATACACCATGGTATATTGACCCTGCATTGCGCCGTCCAGGACGCTTTAATTCTCTTGTTTTTGTTGCACCACCGACTTATGAGGAACGATTAACAATACTGGATTTGAAAACAAAAGATAAGCCAAAAACAGAATTGCAGCTTGATTTAGTCGCAAAGTATGCAGAGCATTTTTCGGGTGCCGATTTAACATATTTAGTTGAGGATGCGATTAATAAAGCAATTCAGCGTTCATTTGAAACAGGGCAATTACAACCTCTTTCAAATGAAGACTTGCTAGAAGCGATGAAGAAACGTCAGCCAACGACTTTAGATTGGTTTTCAACAGCGAAAAATTATGCGACATTTGGCGATGTGAATAAGGATTTTGATAAAGTGCTAGATTATATGAAAGAACATAGATTGAAATAGCAGGTAAGAAGCAGGGGATGAGGGAATGGAAGACAATTTTAGAAGGGTTTATTATTTGCTGAAGCTTGGTGATGTTGAGCGTGCCAAAGAAGAAGCGGCACTTATGGTTAGAGAAGATCCAGAAGATGTTTATGGATATCTCAGCTTAAGCTATGTATATTTCTATGGGCTTTATGAAAGTGATATTGCAAGTGAATATATAGAAGAAGCGCTTAAATTAGATCACTTAAATGAATTTGTTCTTTTAGCAGGATTAGATATTTTTACTGCGCAAAGAAATTTTACAAGATTAAGAGAAATAGCGGAAATTGGTATAAGAAACTACCCTGAAGAGGGACCATATTATTTCTATATGAGCGAAGCTGTCATGCATCTTGAAGGAATGAAGAATGTACTTGTTTACCTAGAAAAGGCGATGGAATTAGACCCTGAAAATGAAACGTATGTAGGTAGGTATGCTCATATCCTTTTAAAACATTTCCCAAAACGAAAAGAAGAGGGATTAAAGGCTGAAAAGCGTGCTTTAGAATTAAATCCAGAAAATATAGCAAATCTTTTCTATTTTGCAAGTATAGCGAAGGAGAAGGGGAATTTTAAAAAAGCAAGAATGCTAGCTGAAACTGCGATGAAGCTAGATCCAAATGATGAAGATGTTAGAGGAATTTATAAAGATACAATTGTAACGAAAAATAAATTTTGTGCTTTTACTATGGGATTTTCACAAATTTTAGTACGAGCTTTTTCTAAATTTTGCTCGTTATTTGGATTTGTATATGATCTAAATCGGTATGTGTATACTTTTTTAATGTTATTAAGTTTTATTGGATGGCTTATTCTTCCTATATATGTGATAGGTTGGTATGCAGGTATTATCTATTTTGTTGTTCTTGTGATGTGTCTTGTTTCTTCTATCATTAAAGGGAAGATATATAAAGAAGCTGGACTAAGTATGCCATCGGATTGGAGAACGAATCTGCGCCAGAATCAATCTATTAGAGATCGAGAAATCTCTAAAATGACACGCGAAGTTGGGAAAGTAGAGCTTGTAAATGTAGCGACACAAAAGCTGTCACCAGAAGAGATTGAGTCGCAATTAGCAAGTTTTTGGGGAAAAGAAGCCGTGTTTGAAAAACGACAAGCCGAAGAAGTGGCACCCACGGTTGCTCGGTCACACTTATCGTCTGAAGAGCATAAACAAATTCAATCGTATTCAGATATTAAATCTCCACGTTATAATAAATGGGGAATCTGTCTAGTCATTATTTTCTCCTTTACTCTTATTTATCGTGCTGAAAAATTATACAACCTGTATCAGAGGGAAACTGGAAATACAACGCCACATATTAGCCAAGAAACAAAACAAGCGATTGTTGAATATCAGGATAGAGCGCTTGAAGAACAAAAAGAAAAATTCAATAAGTATGCGGTGCAATCTATTTTATATTCATTGAAAAGAAGTGATTTTAGCGAGAACTCCCTTCGGCAATTTGTTGAGGAGGGTTATGTTCCAGTTGTGATGGGAAAGGTTGGCCAACCTAGTGTTGGGAAATTAAAAAATGCACATCCAGCTAAATTTTATAAAGAAGGAACTATTACGTATGTATTATTGCAAGATGAGGAGAGCTCGTTTCTTTTAGAAATCCGAGCAACAAAACTAAGTCACGTTTACGGTGAAAGTTGGGACAATAGTGAGCGAGAGGTGCAGAGATATCATGAGTTAATCGCGAAAATGGATACACAAGGTATTGCAGTAGGAACAAAATAAAATCAGTTCAGTTACATTGTTTATTTTTATATAACAAGTAAGGGGGACAAATGTCCTCCTTTTAGTATTTGCTGAATGTTGAGGTAGGGATATTACTGCTCGCTAATGCTTGATAAATTTAATTAAAAAATAAAGAAAGTTTTTTGATTTGTTACATATATTCTAGTGAAAGGCCTTTCACCATTTTATCACCTAGGGGGCAATCATAATGAAATTTTTGTCTTACCTTACAGTAATTCTGGTGATTCTTGGCGGTTTGGATTGGTTGTTTGTGGCGCTCGATTATAATGTAGTTGAGAAATGGTTTGGTTCTACACCAGCTCTTGTGGATACCATTTATTGGCTTTTTGGTCTTTCTGCTATTTATCAAATTTATGATCGGTTCTTTACGGACAATTAGCTCTTATAAATTTATGAATGGGGTGTTAGGCATGAGAAAATGCTTAACACTTTTTTGTATGTTTATGAGTGGAAATGCATCTGCAAACGGTTCCATTACGTCTTGCACCCTAATAAAGCAAAACAAATTGACCGTATATTTTATATGGGTTATAATTCAGAAAGTTTAAAAATTAATAAATATAGAAACAGGGAGGTCGTAAAAGTGATGGAGAGGGTTTACAATTTTTCAGCAGGACCATCTATACTCCCTTTGCCAGTTTTAGAAAAAGTGCAAAAGGAGCTTTTGAATTATAACCGGACAGGCATGTCTGTTATTGAAATGAGTCACCGATCTTCAGAGTTTCAAAATATTATAGATGAAGCAAGTAGCTTGCTTCGTGAATTGATGCACATTCCTGAGAATTACGACGTGTTATTTTTACAAGGAGGGGCATCTCTGCAGTTTTCAATGGTTCCATTAAATGTAATGAATGAACATAAAAGAGCTGGATATGTCCTTACAGGGTCATGGTCTAAGAAAGCCTTACAGGAGGCTCAGAAAACTGGAGAAGTAGAAGTTATTGCTTCATCGGAAGAAAATCATTTTTCAACGATTCCATATGTTGATGTTTCAATGATTCCCAAAAAACTAGATTATGTACATATAACAACGAATAATACGATTGAAGGAACGAAGTATATTGAATTGCCGAAATTAGAGAATATTCCACTTATTGCTGATATGTCTTCAAATATTTTATCAGAAGAATACGATGTAGAGAAATTTGGTTTCATTTATGCGGGAGCACAAAAAAATTTAGGACCAGCAGGGCTAACGATTGCAATTATTAGAAAAGACTTAATTGGTAAAGCGGATACTTCTTGTCCAGCAATGTTAAACTATGAAACTTACAGTAAAAATAATTCCTTATATAATACACCACCATCCTTTAGTATCTATGTGACGAAGCTAGTACTAGAATGGTTAAAGGAGCAGGGCGGTGTATCTGCGATTGAAGAACAAAACAGAAAAAAAGCAGCGCTTCTATATAATTTTTTAGATGAATCTAAATTATTTACTTCACCGGTTGATCCCGCATATCGTTCGCTT
Source organism: Bacillus pseudomycoides (assembly GCF_022811845.1). Taxonomy (NCBI): domain Bacteria; kingdom Bacillati; phylum Bacillota; class Bacilli; order Caryophanales; family Bacillaceae; genus Bacillus; species Bacillus pseudomycoides. Next base: position 4,431,958 of record NZ_CP064266.1, on the reverse strand, counting down.
ATGAATATTCCATTTACAACACCATCGAATGATTTAAATGAGCAATTTTTACAAAAAGCAAAAACGTTAGGGCTTGTTACATTAAAAGGGCATCGTTCAGTTGGTGGTATGCGAGCGAGTATTTATAATGCAATGCCAGTAGAAGGCGTTCAACAATTAGTAAATTACATGAAGGATTTTGAGTTAGAGAATAGATAGGGAGATGGAGAAATGTTTCGCGTTCAAACATTAAATCAGATTGCTGAAAAGGGCTTGCAAATTTTTGGTGGAGAGCGATATGAAGTTAGAGAAGGATTAGAACATCCAGACGGTATACTACTTCGAAGCTTTTCCTTACATCAAGAAGAATTTTCAAAAGATTTAAAGGCAATTGCAAGAGCAGGAGCTGGTGTAAATAACATTCCTGTAGAACGTTGTACAGAAAGAGGCATTGTTGTTTTTAATACGCCAGGGGCAAATGCGAATGCAGTGAAAGAACTTATTCTTGCCAGTCTTATTATGTCATCCCGTAATATTATAAGTGGGGTTAGTTGGACAGCGAAATTAGAGGGGGAAGAAGTTCCGCAGCTTGTAGAAGCCGGAAAAAAACAATTTGTCGGTTCAGAGATAGCAGGAAAACGACTTGGTGTGATTGGTCTTGGTGCGATTGGCGCTCTTGTCGCAAATGATGCGTTATCTCTTGGTATGGATGTTGTTGGATATGATCCGTATATATCTGTTGAAACAGCATGGCGATTATCAACACATGTACAACGTGCATTTAGTTTAGATGAAATCTTTTCGACATGTGACTATATTACATTGCATATTCCACTGACAGACCAAACAAGAGGGATAATCGGAGAACACGCAGTGCAAACGATGAAAAAAGGTGTCCGTCTCTTTAACTTCTCAAGAGGAGAACTTGTGGATGAAATTGCATTAGCAAAAGCTTTAGAAGAAGGAATTATTAATCATTACGTAACTGATTTTCCAAATGAAAATGTAATAAAACTGAAAAATGTGACAGCAACACCTCATCTTGGTGCTTCGACGTATGAGTCTGAAGAGAATTGTGCAGTTATGGCTGCCCGCCAGTTACGTGACTATTTGGAAACAGGAAATATTCGTAATTCAGTAAACTATCCGAACGTAGAACTTCCTTATGTCGGAAAGAAACGAATTACAATTATGCATCAAAATGTTCCGAATATGGTAGGACAAATTACAGGATGTTTAGCGGAACATCATATTAATATTGCTGATATGATAAATCGTAGTAAAGGCTCTTTTGCATATACAATGATTGATATTGATAATGGGATTGATGATATAATTAAAGAAAATGTAGTGGAAAACATAAAGAAAATCACAGGTGTAGTAGCTGTTCGAATGATTGTATAAAGGAGAGATGGATTTGGCAACAATTCGACCATTCAGGGCAATTCGTCCAGTGTCTGATAAAGCTGCACAAGTTGCAGCCCTGCCGTACGATGTGTTAAATAGTGAAGAAGCAAGGGAAGTTGTAAAGGGAAATTCATATTCTTTTTTACATATTGATAAAGCTGAAATAGATTTAGACCCGGCTGTTTCACCATATGATAACAGCGTATATGAAAAGGCAAGTGAAAATCTACAACGTTTAATCCAAGAAGAAGTATTGATTCAAGATGAAGAGCCATGTCTTTATATTTATCAATTAACAATGCAAGGGAGAACACAGTCTGGTCTTGTCGTTTGTACATCAATTGATGAGTATACTGATAATACAATTAAAAAACATGAGCGAACTCGTCATGAAAAAGAACAAGACCGTATTCGTCATGTTGATATGTGTAATGCGAATACGGGTCCGATTTTTTTAACATATCGTACGAAAGAAGAAGTAGCGAAGTTCATTGCAACTTGGCAGGGAAATCACACGCCAATTTATCAATTTACTGCGGATGATGGTGTTGAACATGTAATATGGAAAATCGCAGAAACTGATGCGATTTCTGCATTGGTAACATTATTTGAAGAGATTCCTTCCCTATATATTGCTGATGGTCATCACCGCTCGGCATCCGCTGTAAAAGTAGGGCTTATGCGTAGAGAGCAATATCCGAACTATACAGGGGAAGAAGAATTTAATTTCTTTTTATCTGTGTTATTCCCTCATGATGAACTATCGATTTGGGATTATAATCGTGTTGTGAAAGATTTAAATAGTTTATCTGAGGAACAATTTTTACAGCAAATTTCACAATATTTTTATGTGGAAGAAGTAGGTGCCTCTCCATATAAACCAAATGAACCGAAATCATTTGGTATGTATTTAGATCAGGGGTGGTATAAACTTACTGTGAAAGAAGAAACATTTGATGCTCATGATGTTGTGAAACGTTTAGATGTTTCTATTTTACAAGATCATTTATTGAGTCAAGTATTACAAATTCACGACCCACGTGCAGATAGCCGCATTGATTTTGTTGGTGGTATTCGGGGGTTAGAGGAGCTAGTGCGCCTTGTAAACCACGGGGAATATAAAGTAGCGTTTGCTTTATATCCGACATCAATGGAAGATTTATTAGCAATTGCGGATGCGGGAGAAGTTATGCCGCCGAAGTCCACTTGGTTTGAACCGAAGCTGCGTAGTGGACTGTTAATCCATTCTTTAGACTAGGTAAAAAGCATAAGATTAAGAGTAAAGATAGTAGGGAGTGAATATCCTTACTATCTTTTTGTATCGATCTAATAATGTAAGATTGTTAGGAGGCGTATACGGTGTCTAATGAAGTAATAAGCTACATTGACAAACAAATGGTGAAAGTTCCAGAGGGAGAAATAGAACTAAGAGATGATAGAGTAAAAAATCAATGGAAAGTTGAAATAAGACCTTTTCTTCTTGCACGGTATCCTGTAACTATGGATTTGTATGATGCTATTATAAATAAGTCACCTAATTCTTTTTATGGAGATCTAAAACCGGTTGTAAATATTTCTTGGAATGATGCAATTTCTTTTTGTAATTTACTTTCACAGAAAGCTGGACTAAAAGAGTGTTATTCTATAAGTAATGATGGTGAAAACATTATTTGTAATTGGGAATCTGACGGTTATCGACTTCCTTCAGAAGCAGAGTGGCAATATGCATGTAAAGCAGGGACTACTGGTTATAGATATGGAGAGATTGATAAGATTGCTTGGTATGATGAAAATTCAGGTGGCAAAATCCACGAAGTAGGAAGAAAGGAACCGAATGCATGGGGTCTGTATGATATGTTAGGGAATGTTTGGGAGTGGTGCTTTGATTTATATGATGAACAAGTGTACGGCTCCTACCGAATTTTTCGAGGAGGTAGCTGGGCTGAAGAAGCCAGAGGATGCGGGGCTTCATGTCGTCGTCGTAGCCATCCGACGTTTTACATTGATGACCTTGGATTCCGTCTTGCTCGGTCTTTTTAACTTCCTCAAACGAGCGAACCTTCGGGGGTTTACAGTTCAACTAATTGTGAGCTAAAGTTAAATAAAAAGAGCCTGTATCTTTAATTATTTAGTAATCAAAGATACAGGCTTTCATTTTTATGCTGTCTTTTTCTTGCAAAAAACACAATTGTTTCTTAATGTAATGTTGTAGAAAGATAAACAAGGAAGGGTTTAACGAATATGATACATATTTTATTAGCAGATGATGATAAGCACATTAGAGAATTATTACATTACCATTTACAAAAGGAAGGGTATAAAGTTTTTGAAGCTGAAGATGGAAAGGTAGCACAATCTATATTAGAAAAAGAAAATATTCACCTTGCTCTTGTCGATATTATGATGCCGTTTGTCGATGGATATACTTTATGCGAAGAAATTAGAAAGTATCATGATATACCTGTCATTTTATTAACTGCTAAAGATCAATTAGTGGATAAAGAAAAAGGGTTTATTTCAGGAACAGATGATTACATCGTGAAGCCATTCGAGCCTGCAGAAGTGATCTTCCGTATGAAAGCTTTACTTCGCCGGTATCAAATGCTGAGTGCAGATGTTATAACATTACACGGAACAACGATTGATAGAAAAAGCTTTGAGGTAAAATGTAATGACCAAACGATTCTACTTCCTTTAAAGGAATTTGAATTGTTATCACAACTTGCAGGGTATCCTGGAAGGACATTTTCTAGAGAAGAGTTGATTGAACTTGTTTGGGGGATTGATTTTGAAGGGGATGAACGGACAGTCGATGTTCATATTAAACGTCTTCGAGATCGTTTTTCAAAGCGAACAGATGATTTTCAAATTAAAACGGTACGTGGACTTGGTTACAAGTTGGAGTTGAAATAAGATGAAATCACTTTATTCTAGATTTGTATTGATTACGATTGGGATTATGCTTCTTAGTAGTATCATTGGTTTTTTATTAACCAATGTTTATTATCAAGTGAAATTAAAACCGTATAATAGTGAAAAGATTTTACGTTACGCCGAGGAAATCAAATATTTATATGAAAAGCAGACTGAGGAAACGAAGGATGAGTATTTGCATTCAATCGCAAAATTAGGGTATGAGATTTATGTAGTAGATGATCAAAAACATGGGAAGCGTATTGGAAATGCTTTCCGAAAGACAAAAATTAGCGATACAACAATTGATGAAGTATTACAAGGGAAAACATATAATGGTGTTTCTACTTATCCAACCCGTCTATTTATAACAGGCTTTTTTGATAATGAATTAATTAATAGTGTTGGGGTTCCGCTGAAACATGGTGATAAGCAATATGCTTTATTTATTCGCCCTGATATTCAGCAGCAGTTTGGTGAAATGAGGATTTTCTTAGCGGTATTACTTGGCTTTATCGTTGTATTAAGTATCATTTTTATTGCGGTTGCAGCGCGTTATATCATTCGTCCCATTCAAACATTTACAAAAGCGACGCAAAAGATTGCAAATGGTGAGTATGATATTGAATTAGAAGAAGGACGAAAAGATGAAATTGGGACATTGTCTACAAGTTTTAAAAAGATGACAAAAAGTATAAAAGAGTTAGATCAAATGAGACAAGAGTTTGTTTCTAACGTATCTCATGAATTTCAATCTCCGCTATCTTCCATTCAAGGTTTTTCAAAAACATTACAGTCAGAGAAGATGACAGAAGAGGAACGGAAACATTATTTGCAAATTATTGAGGCTGAAAGTAAACGAATGTCCAGCTTATGTAAACAGTTACTCACGCTTGCTTCTTTAGATAAAGAGGAAAAAGTTCTGCAAATAAAAGAGTTTGATTTGCAAAAACAAATGAAAGATGTCATTTTTATGTTGGAATGGAAATGGCGTGAAAAAGACATCGCGATTGAATGTGATGTTCCTAACGTGAATATAAAAGGTGACGAGAATTTACTTCATCAAGTTTGGACAAATATATTTACAAATAGTATTAAGTTTACGGATAGTGGTGGAACCATTGCATTCGCTGCTAGAGAATTAGAAACGAATGTAGTAATTTCAATCTCAGATAGCGGGATCGGTATGGAGCAAGAAGAAGTAGAGCGGATTTTTGATCGATTTTATAAGGTGGATACAGCAAGGGCTCGTAATGTAGAAGGAAGTGGCTTAGGCTTATCCATTGTGAAAAAAATTGTTGAACTGCACCATGGGGAAATTTCAGTGGAGAGTGTAAAAGGAGAAGGTACGACGTTTCGGATTGCATTACCGAAATAATGAGAAGGGCTGATTTGAAGAGGAAATCTTTAAATCAGTCCTTTTTATCATGCTCTAGTATTGCAATTTGTATTACATAAGGAATGCATATTGCATAGAAAAAATGACAGAAAATTTTTAAAAGTATTCATTATCTACGGGACAGCTAAACGGGAGGGCAAATAAAGTGAATTTGTAATGTAAGTAGAAGATTGCGTTTTTTACTCATGCTTCTTTAAATATTGAAGAATAAAATTAATATATCAATAAATTGAAAGGAGCAAATAGGATGAATACATTATTATCTGCAAAAAATGTTACGAAAATTTACAATAAGAATCAATTGCCTGGACTGAATAAAGTATCTTTTGATATTGAGTCAGGTGAATTTATTGGTATTATGGGTGCTTCAGGATCTGGAAAGACAACTTTATTAAATATACTATCAACTATTGATACACCGACAGATGGAGATGTTTTGATAAATGGTGTCAATATTAAAACACTTAATGATAACAAAACTGCGGATTTTAGGAAGGATCATTTAGGCTTTATTTTTCAAGAGTATTTTTTACTTGATAGTTTAACGGTGCAGGAAAATATTGCTGTGCCACTTACTCTGTTAAAAAAATCTTCAAACGAAATCGAATCGACTATAGAAAGTTTAGCAAAGCGTTTTGGCATATTCGCACAATTATCAAAGTACCCTAGTCAACTTTCTGGAGGACAAAAACAGAGGGTTGCGGCAGCAAGAGCGATTGCGAAACAGCCCAGTATATTATTTGCAGATGAACCAACTGGCGCGTTAGATTCAAACTCCGCAACAGAGCTACTACAAAAATTAAGAGAGGTTAATGAGGATCTTCATACAACAATTTTAATGGTAACCCATGACGCTTATGCAGCAAGTTTTTCAAGTAGAATCCTAATATTCAAGGATGGGAATATTTTGAAAGAAATGAAAAGAAACGGAAAGGGTAGAAAAGAATTTTTTGAAGAGATATTAAAAGAAATCTCAAAAATTGATGAAAATCGATATAACTAAGAGTGTGAGAGGAAGGCATGACTGTGGGATTATTAACGATAGCAACAAAGAATCTGAAGAATAACTTTTCCTTCTATTCGTTCTATTTCATTTCAGTGGCTTTTGTTTTGATGGTGTTTTTCGCCTTTATTTCTTTTTCCATGAACGATATTATCATGGAAAAGATTTCGTCTGATGGTAGAGTAGAAACAATGTCGAGAACGGTGGCAATCTTCGTTATGGCATTTGTACTATTCTATATGTCATACTCCAATACTTTCTTTATGAAAAAAAGAATGAAAGAGCTGGGAATTTATTCGCTCTTGGGGTATCGAAAGTCAACCATGGTAAAATTATTAACCTTTGAAAATATTATAATTTGTTTTACTGCTCTAATTGTGGGTATCGTGCTGGGTGCTATTGCTCATAAAGGAATTATCGAGGTGATAGTCAGAGTATTAAAATTAAACATTAATACTTCTGAAGTGCCATTAATTAATCTTGATTCGGTACTACTCACTTTTATTTTTATATTTGCTGTTTTGACTGTCTTATTCTTATCAAACTGGATAATCCTTCGGAAAAGTTCCTTACTTACTTTGGTACGCATGGAGAAAAAGGAAGAAAAGCAGATGAAAGTTAGTACAGCTTTATCCCTATTAGGACTATTCTTGATTTTGGTAGGCTATTTCTTAGCTATTGATATTATAAGAGGAACCGAATCATTGTGGAAAACGATAGGGTTTTCACCAATCGCACTTTTAACAATGTTAAGTGTGGTATTAGGGACAATCTTCTTTATTCATTCCTTTTTACCTTTTGCTATTCAAAAATTGAAAAAAAAGAAAAAATGGTTTTATAAGGATTCGAATATTATTGTCATTCCAAACTTTATATTTAAAATCCGTTCGAAGGCAAAAACTTTAATTTTGTTAACTTTATTAGCTGCAGGAACTTTGGCTATATTTGGATCCACTATACTGACGCTTTACTATCCAGTCGCTGCTACAGAACGTATCGTACCGTCAGCTATTGAATTCCCGTTGGAAGATAAAGAATTGACTAATAAAGCAATTAAAGTTGTGCAAGATACTGTCGGAAAAGAAAACATGAACTATCAAGAAACGACTATTATTCAGGGAACATCTTCTTCTGGAAATTTGCCTGAAGAATATAGTATAAAGAAAGAACATGGATTTGATCTTATCTCTGAGTCGGATTACAGGGATCTAATAAATTTTCAGGGGAAAAATGTAGAATTTGAGAATTTAGCTAAACATGAAAGTATATTAGTGAAATATAGGCCTAAAAAAGAAAAGTTAGATAAAGAGAATACATATACTTTGAACTTAACATCTACAAATAGTGTGGATGTAAAAGTGAAAGAGACTACATTACTTAACCCAATTGGATTTGCGAATAGTGTAGGGACCCTTATTATTTCTGACAAACTTTACAAAGAAATAAAAGCATTAGGGCTTTCAGAAAAGACTATGGTGAGCATTAACGGAACAAATATGAGAGATAACAAAGAAGTTTATGAAAACTTAGCTCCACTATTTAAAGATAATATCTATTTTACAAGTAGTTATCAAAAAAATGATTACATAATCCAGCAGAATAGCTCAACATTCCTGCTCATTAGCTTTGTTACGATCATCTTTTTTATTGCAACAGGTAGCATACTCTATTTTCATAATCTTTCGAGTATAATGTCAAATAAAAATGAATTTACAATTTTACAAAGAATGGGATATAACAAGAAAAAGATAAAAAGGATAATCAGAAAAGAAATCTTTACGTTATTTAGCATCCCTTATATATTAGGGGCAGCGCACAGTATTTTTGCACTGGTGGCATACAAAACTGCTTTAATGGACGATTTATTAGGAAAAGGTAGTGCCTTTATATTACCTATTCTTTTTGCATTAATTATTTTTACTGTTGTTTATATCATTTATTATTTGTTAACAAAAGAGCATGCTATAAAATTATATTTAACAATAAAAGTAAAATTTACAGCTAAAGTTGATGATTATAAACAAGCATCAGCTTTAGCTGTATTTAATCTAGTAAAGGTAAGTGAGTCTATGAAAAAGTACTATGAGCAAAAACAAATCTTTATTTTAATTAATCAACTTTGTATGATTATTTTTTTATGCTATGAATTTTTGCAAGGTAATATTGGAGGGACAGCAAAGTTACTTCCACTAACGCTTATAACGATAATGGTCATATATGGAGCATACATTAGTTTTGTAAACATAAAAGAAAATAACACGTTATCAAAATTCTCCAAATTGCTATTTTTTGCTTCATGGCAATTTTTACTTACGCTTAACGGGAGTCAAATTTCTTATACACTAAGTATACTACTTAGTGTAGTAATTCTATATAAGACAGTACAATTTTTGCTTTTGTTCTTTTTCCAAGATTCTATTTATGCTTATAAAAAAGAAACAGACTGGATTTTAAAGATTACATGTGTATTCACATTGGTTGCGAAATTGATAAACGATAAAATATTTGCCGCTCTATTTTCATGTCAATGGATTTTTAGTTTTATTTGTATTATTTTTCTATTTTTGAAAAATCGAAAACGAATTAAATTTATCTTCAAAAGCGAAAAAAAGCAGTTATTTAAATCTGTTGCTATTCTTATCGCTCTCTTTATTGTATATGCTATGTTGTTTGCAGGAAGCCCCGAATATTTAAGTAATTTAGGGTGGTATATTGTGATCCTGCTACCCTTATTTAGTATTCATGCGATTGCCTTTAAAAGCCATACATTTATGAAGCAATATTTTCTTTTAAAGGAAGGTAAAATGGTATTAATGTTTTTATGTTTTATTGTTTTTATTAGTTCGCTTGGGCTGTTGTTTAAATTTAATATGATTACCTATTTTATCATTATACATACGATTTTTTGGTTTGTTCTTCTTTATTTCACACTATTATTTCAAGACATAAAAAATACGATCTTAAATGTGGATGCAGAAGAGCCCAAAACCTTGCCAGAAAGCTCTTACGTTCACAATCTTTTACAGATAGCTAAAGAGGAGAAGTTGAAAAGTGATTTTTCTGATTACCTGCATGATGAAATATTACAAGATATATTAGCAGTTAAAAATATGATGAATAAATCTAATAAAGAAGAAATTCATGAAATAATAGTAAAAACGCTAGACAACTTAAACCAGTCTATACGCGTACAAATGCAAGAATACCACCCAACGTTATTAAAGACACTCACATTAAAAAAGAATTATAGCAATCTGCTTGAGATGATACAGCAAAAATACGGAATGAAAAATATTGATATATCTTTTAATTGTAATGATAATTTATTCTTAGTTGAACCTTATAATCTTGTTATATATCGAATTATAAAAGAATTAGTAACAAATGCGTTCAAACATTCAAAATGTTCTAAGTTAGTTTTGAGTTTGGCACAAGAAAATAACGAAATAGAGCTTATAGTAAAAGATAATGGTATAGGCCAAATGGATATGAGAAATGAAAAGCGTATTCCTAATGGTCATAGAGGATTGAATTCTATCAAAGAACAGTTGTTTTTGTTAAACGGTAACATGACAATTTTAGAATGTAATCCTTCTGGTTTATGTATTGTTATTATTATTCCTATGAAAGGAGATGATTCCTATCAATATTTTATTAATAGATGACCATGCTTTGTTCTCCAAAAGTTTGGAGATCGCTTTAGAAGATTATCCTGAGATAGATCAATTCTATGCATTACAAAATGTTGAAAATGTCATTACAATCATTAATGAGTTTAAGCCAGACATTATTTTAGTAGATATAAATTTAAGCAATATTAGTAGCGAAGATGGTTTAGAAATAACAAAAACTATTTTAGATAGTAAATGTGATACGAAAATAGTTATATTAACAGGTTATGATTTGCCTGTTTATCGATATGAAGCTCAAAAAATTGGTGCAAGTGGTTTTATTAATAAAAATATTATGCCAGATAAGTTGCTGGAAATTTTAATTAAGATTAACGAAGGCATTTGCTATTTTCCGATGTCCACGGATTATGTTGAAGAATTAACGGATAGTGAAAAACAAATTTTACAGCTACTATGTGGAGGGTATAAGCGTAAAGAAATTGCTACCATGTTATATGCTAGTGAACGCACAATTTCAAATCATATCCAACATATATTTGATAAATTGGATGTTTCATCTTCATTAGAAGCTGTAACAAAAGGAATACAATTAGGGTACATTCAACCTCATTATAGAAATCGTTAATGAAACTATGGGCTTGAATCTAATACATTTCATTCAATGGTATATTTTTGATTGTAATCTTTTGTTCATATTCCGTTCCTATTTCTTTTTTAAGATTAATGCATAGAAAGAAATAGGAAGGAGCGGGCGAAATATTTTTAGCTCTGTGTGAATTAAAACAATCAAAATTAAGATGTGGATTAATCGGACTTATTATAATTTTATTATCATTGTTTACAGATAGTGGTGGAACCATTGCATTCGCTGTTCGAGAATTAGAAACGAGCGTATTGATTTCAATCTCAGATAGCGGGATCGGCATGGAGCAAGAAGAAGTAGAGCGGATTTTTGATCGATTTTATAAAGTGGATATAGCAAGGGCTCGCAATGTAGAAGGAAGTGGCTTAGGCTTATCCATTGTGAAAAAAATTGTTGAACTGCACCATGGAGAAATTTCAGTGGAGAGTGTAAAAGGAGAAGGTACGAAATTTCGAATTGAATTACCTAAACTATGAGGTAAGTAGTTCCGTTTTCGGGGAGAAACATTTTAAATAACATACAAAAAGCATATCCATTCACATATGAATTGGTATGCTTTTTTGTTGATGTAACAATATTTTTAAGGGGAATAACATGACTATTGGCATTGTTTGAATTATGGTGTTAATTTGATTGTTAAATGCCATGTCATTTATGAACTATTTTGAAAAAAGGGAAAATTCGCTGTGATTTTATGTTAAAATTTAGAAGTTATTCAGCGATGATAAAAGGGGAGAATGAAATGTTACAAGCACTGATTTTTGATATGGATGGAACTTTATTTCAAACAGAAAAAATTTTAGAATTATCACTTGACGATACTTATAACCATTTACGGTAACTAAATTTATGGGATACAGTAACCCCTATTGATAAATATCGTGAAATTATGGGAGCACCTTTACCAAAAGTTTGGGAAGCTTTGTTACCTAATCATTCCAATGAAGTAAGAGAACAAACGGATGCTTATTTTCTGGAAAGACTAGTTGAAAATATAAGAAGTGGGAAAGGTGCTTTATATCCTAATGTAAAGGAAGTTTTCAGTTATTTAAAAGAGAATCATTGTTCCATTTACATAGCGAGTAATGGTTTAACGGAATATTTACAAGCAATCGTGAGTTATTACAACTTGGATAATTGGGTTACTGAAACATTTAGTATTGAGCAAATACAAACGCTCGATAAAGGAGATTTAGTTAAAACGATTATAAAAAAATATGATATAAAAAAGGCAGCAGTAGTTGGAGATCGCCTATCTGATATAAATGCAGCTAAAGATAATGGTTTGATTGCAATTGGATGTAATTTTGATTTTGCACAAGAAGATGAACTCGCTCAGGCTGATTTTGTAATAAATGATTTAATGGAGCTGAAAATGATATTGCCTGAAATGAAATATTCACAACTAACGGGTGTTTTAACTGAATAAGTCAAATAATAAAGTGAAACTTTAATCAGTGGGGGGTTCTTCATCCCCCGCTGATTATTAGCCCTCACCAATCGGGCTTTTACGGGCAGTTAATCCCACACATAACTTCTTTGCTTACGCTGAATTTTGAGGTGGGGGTCTTACTGCTCGTTAATGCGGGATAAATCAACAATGAGATTTGGGCTGCTGCGACGCATCCGAAGGCTGTGTTTCAATTAACTTCTGTACAATTAAACCGAATAACAAATGGACAGGTTGTATGTGTGAAGGAAGAAGAGCGCTGTTCATACAAGATAGAAAGAAGACCAATTCTGTGTGATGAATGGGTCTTCTTTCTATTAAAGTGATATAAGATGCCCCTGGACAATCGTTATAGAGCTGTTTCTCCTTTACCACGCTCCTCTTTAAAATACAGCTGAAAGGTTTCTGATGTAATAATATTTGCTTTTGGGAGTGAACGTAATGTTGGATGAAGTAACCATAGCACCGAAATAAAAAGAATTCCAATGCTAGCACATGCAAAAATAATTTGACTGCTAATAAGAGTAGCTGCATATCCGCCAATTAAGGAGCCAAATGGCATAGCAATTGTACTCATGCTACGTGTGACGGAGTTCATCCTTCCAAGAAATCTGTTCGGTATGACAAGCTGGCTAATCGTAGCAAATAAAACGTTGATGCCTCCGATTGGTATCCAAGCTAATCCAAATAAACAAATCGTCATCCACTTGAAGGGTATCCAGGCAGATATACACCAAAAGAATGCTCCGGCACTAAAACTAATAATAGCGACGTGACCAACTTTAAATTTTCCAAGCCAAGAGCCTAATAACGCTCCAATGAAAGAGCCGGCAGATATTGCTGCTAGAAAAAAACCATATAATTTTACGCCGCCTAAAGCATCTGCAAAAGAAGGTAAAATTGCCATTGTCATACCGATAGAAAAGTTGGCTACGATTGATCCAATTAAAAAAACACTCATTAAAGAACGAAAAACAATTGAAAATCCTTCAGTTAAATCTGAAATATATTGTTTGATAGATAACTTATTACCACGTTCGAAAGTAGATTCATCATTATTTTCTTTATGAGAAGGTATTTTTAATAAACTAAATAATAGTGCAGTAATAGCAAATGTGAAGGAGTCTACAACGTATAAAACGATGGCTCCTACCCCTGCAACTAGGATTCCTGAAATAGCATTACAAATTAAATCGATTCCTTGATAGGCAAATGAGAAAAGAGAATTTCCTTTTAATAATTGTGTTTTATTTAATAGAAGAGGTAAAGCCTTTGTTTGTGCAGGATATGTGAATTGTTCAATGAAGGCTACGATTGGCATAATGATGAATACAAGTTGGATTGTTAACATGTCGAAGTGGTATGTAATAGGGATAATTAGGATTAGGATACATTGTAAAACTTGTGTAATGATGAGAGTGTTTTTTATTGACCATCTATCAACGAATGGACCAGTAAGAAATTGAAGTGTTGAAGGTAGTAATGTAACGAATCCGGCTAGCCCTGAGTAAAAGGCATTACCACCTAGTTTATATACGAGCCACATTGCTGCTACGTAATATAAGCTATCCCCGATATTTGTTAAAACTCTCCCTAAAAATAACAATAAAAAATTCCAGTTTTTTAAAATGTCCATTTTTTCCACTCCTTTTGAATAAATTTACTCAGTCAAAAAAAATTGACCGTTATTGTAAAAAAAATCGTGTTACGATTTTTTTTCTTCTTTTTCAATAAAGCGCTGCATAGCAGGTTCATCGATTTGTAGGGCAGTAGTTGAAATATAATAGGATTTACTATTTGGGTTGTCGTCTGCACCTTCTGTTATTTCATGTAACTCTCCCATAAGTTTATAGAATTTTTTTATCCATATTTGAAATTGCTCTGGTGTAGCAGAAAATTCCCACATAGATGAAACGTAGTTCCAATCAGATGGGTCTTCACTTGCTTGTTGCAATGTAAAGGCCTCTTCTGGTGCGGCAAGAATATGACTTTTAGTTCGCTCAGTCATTTGCAGGAAGATTTGTCTAGATGATTCACTGATAACTTCTAAGTGGGGAAGTAACTCAGCGGCAGGAGTAAACCCGCGCGCTACAGATTGATAAAATTTTTGAACAATTCCATTCTTTTCTTCTGTATATACAATTTCTATCAGGTTATTTTTTTCTAACTCTTTTAAATGATAATGAATTTTCGCTCTAGAAATTCCGAAGTACTCTGATAATTGTTGCCCAGTATAAGGGCGCTCTAACAGACGCATCATCATTTCAGCGCGCAGTGGATCACTTAATGCTTTTAGTTGGCTATAACTTTTCAGTGTTAACATCGGTTTCAAAATCATCAACTCCTAAAATTTAATTACACGGTCAATTTTATTTGACTGAATTGTAACAATAATTTAAATAGTTTTCAATGTTTTTTGAAAATTATTCTATTTGTTTAACACTTTTTCTGTAATCTTTTGTTCATATTCCGTTCATATTTCTTTTTTAAGATGAGTACATAGAAAGAAATAGGAAGGAGCGAGCGAAATGTTTCTAGCTCTGCGTGAATTAAAACAATCAAAATTAAGATATGGATTAATCGGGCTCATCATGATTTTATTATCATTTTTAGTTCTTGTGATTTCTGGATTAGCAAATGGTTTATCGTATGATAATGCATCATCAATTCAAAATATGGATGCAACAAAATTTGTATTAGCAGATGATGCAGAAAATAAATTACTCCGTTCACAAATAAAGAAAGAAGATGTGGATGATGTAGTAGGGCAAGTAGATGCAAAAGATGCTGTGCCATTTCATGTGAAAGTTTCTACGTATGAAAAGAAGGATAGTTCAAAAAAGGTTGATATTGCAATTTTTGCAAGTGAACGTGACACGTTCTTGGAACCAAAGATTGTGAAAGGGAATGCATTAGGAATAGCACAAGATGAAATGGTTGCTGACGAATCGATTAAAGAAAAAGGCATAGATATTGGCGATACAATTATCGATCCTGTTTCTAAAAAAGAATTCAAAATCGTTGGCTTTACGAAAGATCAAATGTTTAGTCACACACCTGTTGTTTATGTGAATCAAGATGTATGGGGACAAATTGCGCAGCCAAATCAAAAGGATTATAGCGCAATTGCACTTCGTACTGATAAAGAAGTGAAAAATGCACATGTGATAGAGAAAAAAGAAGTTCTTCAAAGTATTCCAGGGTATAAAGAAGAACAAGGAACATTAACAATGATTATTGCGTTCTTGCTTGTGATTGCTGCTTTATTAATCGGTGTGTTCTTCTATGTCATTACATTACAAAAAACACAGCAATTAGGTGTATTAAAAGCAATTGGAACGAAAAATTCTTATTTAGCAAATACTTTAGTTGTGCAAGCATTATTCTTATCTGTTGTCGCAATGGTGATAAGCATTGTATTAGTAGAAGGATTACAAAAGATTTTGCCAGAAAGCATGCCATTTTTATTAACAACGACAATGATTGGCCAATATGCAGGAATCTTTATTGTCATTAGTATTCTAGGAACACTTATTTCCTTATATCAAGTGTTAAAAGTTGATGCACTAGAAGCAATTGGAGGTGGGATGTGATGACTTCATTATTAAAATTAGAGGAAGTAAGTAAAGTGTACGGAGAAGGAAATACAGAAGTAACTGCTCTACATCCAATCTCACTTGATGTAAAGGCGGGAGAGTTTATCGGTATTGTTGGTCCCTCTGGATCAGGGAAAAGTACGCTATTATCGATTGCGGGAGCATTATTATCACCGTCAAAAGGAAACATTTACATTCGTGAACAAAATATTACCCATTTATCAGAAAAGGAAATGACAGATATTCGTTTAAGAAAAATCGGGTTCATTTTTCAGTTTGCAAATTTAGTTCCATATTTAAATGTAAAAGAACAATTACTCTACATTGCAAAATTAAAGAAAGAAGACCGAAAAGAATCTGAAAAGCGTGTGGATCATTTGTTAGCTACATTTGGACTATCCCAGAGAAAAAAACATTACCCAAATCAATTATCTGGCGGAGAAAAACAAAGGGTTGCAATTGCTCGTGCTTTCATGAATAATCCGGATTTAATATTAGCGGATGAGCCAACAGCAAGCCTTGATTCAAAACGTGGACGCGAAGTTGTTGAAATGATGAAACGAGAAGTGAAAGAAAGTCAAAAAGCAGCAATTATGATTACACATGACGAAAGAATGCTGGATGTATGCGATCGTATTTTAACATTACGTGATGGAAAGTTAGTGTAAGTATTATAAGAAAAAGCACAGGGGGGATTCCTGTGCTTTTTTGTGCATGATAATTCGTTTAGATTGGTTTTGGAATTAAATGATATAACAGTCTTATTATTCTGTTATTTAAAGGATAGGGGGGGAATTGTGGATAGGCGCTTATCTAAATTAGCATTTGAAAAAGGTGATTAAATGTCTAAGACTAAACGTATCATTAGAATCATGCTGGCATTAAACAATAATAATTCCATTACTGCAAAGGAACTTGCTAAATACGAAGGAGTCTCAGAGAGAATAATCCTCCGAGATATACAGGAGTTAAGTGAAATTTACTCTCCGGTCTATTCAGAAAGAGGGAGAAATGGAGGATTTAGTACACTAAAAAATAAAATGATCCCTCCTAACACATAATTTGAATAACCAATCTTTCGCAATAATTTTTTGAAAATAAACTACTCCTCCTTATATCTAAAATCTATTAAGATTAATATTTCAGTAGGCTCTTAACTCAATCCGCTCATTGTTTAACAATTCCACGCGAGTTAACTCTTGAAAATAACGTGTTAAAACAACGTCCTATTTGTGAATTAAAGAAATTACGTACATCTTCTAAAACAGTGTCAGGTTGTTTACAAAATGAAACATATGTATTATCTGACCTTTTTAAAGAACACTCCTACGAATTAGAAGTACGATTACAATCTGAAAAGGCAAATGTATTTGGTATTTGGTATTTCCTTATTTCATTATCATGAAGAATCATTTCCGATTACTTTTCAGCGTGATCAAGGGATCGTTTCTATTGAGCGCGGAAGCTTTCATCACCGTTTTGGGGGAGAATACGGTTACAAACGCTGTAAACAAATTCCGATCCAAGATACAATGAAAATGCGTATTTTCGTAGATCAAAGCATTGTTGAAATCTTCCTATGTGATGGAGCAACTGTATTTACATCGCGAGTTTTTCCTCGTAAAGATATAGGGTACAACATCTCTCTTTTCTCAGATGAAAAGATGGAATTTCATATAACACAATACAAACTTGGGAGAGGATTGGAATGAAACAAGTATTTTGCATCGGTGAATTATTAATTGATTTTATTTGTTGTAATACACATGTACTATTAGCAGATGGAATACACTTTGAAAAAAAAGCTGGCGGAGCTCCCGCGAATGTTGCTGCAGCAATTACAAAATTAGGCGGAAAGGCCTCATTCATTGGACAGGTTGGAAACGACCCTTTTGGAGAATTTCTAGAAAAAACATTGCAAGAAAACTGTGTCGATACTTCTATGCTTATAAAAGAGAACCAAACGACATTAGCTTTTGTCTCTATTGATCAACATGGTGAACGTGACTTTACTTTTATGCGTGGTGCTGATGGAGAATATCAGTTTCATAAAATCGATCTTTCTAAAATGCACAAACATGATATCATTCATTTTGGGTCAGCGACAGCTTTGTTACCTGGACATTTAAAAGAAACCTATTTTAAGCTGCTACAATATGCAAAAGAACAAAACCACTTTATTTCTTTTGATCCAAACTATCGTGCTGCATTAATTACAGATAAACAGCAATTTTGCGAGGATTGCTTAACTTTCATTGCACAAGCCCATTTTGTAAAAGTAAGCGAAGAGGAAGCAATAATGCTTTCCAAAGAAACAAATATCAATAAAGCCGCACAGTTTTTACTTGAAAAAGGTGCAAAGGTAGTTGCGATTACACTTGGAAAACAAGGTACACTACTTGCAGCTAGTGAAGGGGCTGTTATTATTCCTTCTGTTACTGTGAAACAGGTAGATTCAACTGGTGCAGGAGATGCGTTTGTAGGTGCAATGCTTTATCAACTTTCTAAAGAAGAAAATCTATTTGACTTTAGCTTTGAAAAACTTTGTACATTCGTTGCATTTGCTAACAAAGTTGGAGCAATTACTTGTAAAAATTACGGAGCTATTCAATCCTTACCAACATTAAAAGATGTCATTAAGTTTAAATGAATATGAACCGTACCCTATAAAATGGACAGTTTAATAAGAAGACCATGAAAAATCAAGCACTTAAAAGGTGGTTCCGGTATTCACTGGAGCCATCTTTTTTAGTGTCCACGATTTGGGGTACAGTTCAGAAGTGAAAATTTTAAATTTTTTTACAAATATCACACAAAAACAACATACTTCTATATTACTTTTATATATAGGATTTATTTAGTAAGTAATATTACTTGAAATAGTTACTACATATAAAGGAGGTTTTAAAATGGATATGGATTCGTATTATTGGGAAATGGTTAAGAAGAATATTGGTGTGTATTCTAAACAGGAACAAGAATGTCTTCGAAATAAAAAGGTTATTATTTTTGGATTAGGGGGAGTAGGAGGATATGAAGCAATTCTCTTCTCTCGAATGGGAATTGGACATATTACAGGAATTGATCCAGATGAATTTGAAATATCTAATATTAACAGACAAATGTTAGCGCTTTCCAGTGTTATCGGTGAACCAAAAGCAAAAGTGGCAGAACAGGTTGTGAAAGATATACATCCCTATATATCAACAAACTTCATACAAACAAGAGTAGATGAAGACAATGTAAACGAACTTATAAAAGGGCACGATATTGTGGTAGAAGCCGTGGATGATATGCCTTCAAGAGTTATTATACATAGAACAGCTAGAGAATTAGGCATACCAAGTGTGGGGATGTCAGGTAGTCCTCCCACAAGAGGATTTGTTTCTACGTTTTTCCCAACTGGAGTTCCTTATGAAGAAGCATTGAATGTATCGATTGTAGGGTCTAAATTAACAAATCCAGAATTAAGACAACAAATTGCTGATATAAAGAAAAGTCGGGCTTGGTATTCTGTAGAAAAAGGAGCACCAAAAGAGTGGGCACAAGATTTTTGTGATGGAAAAGTGGGATGGATTATTACACCAATGCGTGCCCATCTATTATCACTATTTAGTTTTCATGAAGCAATACAAGTATTAACTGGTCGTGAACCTCTAGCTAGAGCTCCAAAAGGAATTGTCATTGATGTTGATAGTCATATCCCTGTTCAAGTAAAAGAGGCCCCAAAAGGTGGATGGGATTATAAAACGCTGTAGGAGGAAAATAATATGTTAACAAAAAATAAAGATACGCAAAACATATATGAAGAAAGTTTTACTCGGAATATCGGTGTAATTTCGATAAAGGAGCAAGAAACATTAAAAAATGCCCACGTTACTGTAGTTGGAGCTGGAGGAGTAGGAGGAATTACACTGATTCAATTGGCGCGAATGGGGGTAGGTTCTTTACATGTTATTGATCAAGATGTATTTGAAGCAAGTAATATTAATCGACAAATGCTAAGTTCTACTAGTAAATTAGGACAGCAAAAAGCAGAAGTCGCTTTAGAAGTTTTGCAAGACATTAATCCATTATTACAAATAGAAATAACAAAAGAATTTGTTACAGAAGAAAATGCACAAGAACTTTTGGCAAATACAGATGTCATTATAGATGCTACTGATAATTTAGTCGCAAGGGTTATTATTCATCGTACTGCCCAGAAATTAGGGATTCCTTCTATCTGGATTGCTGTTACACCTCCTTTTAGAGGTGGCGTGATGTCTTTAACTCCTGAATCTGTACCATATGAAATTGCACTGGGATATCCATCATATCAGCAAGAACTAACACCAGAAATGCAAAATATAATTCATAGTTTAAAAGATGGACGTGCTCTTCATTCTGTCAAACATGGTGCGGATGAGAAATGGGCAAATAGTTATGTGCAAAAAAATCGTCCGTGGGCTGTACTATCTCCTGTTGCAAATATTGTAGGCATTCTAGCAAGCTTTGAAGCATTTAAATTTATAATTAATCGAGAAGAATTAAAACCTGTAATCAGCCCTAATTTAATACAAATTAATCTTGCAAATCAAAAAATGGTACATGTGTCTGCACCTGAAAATGGTAGATGGGATTATACAACATTATAGATGAGGTAAGAGAATATGCTTCCTTTTTTGTTACTTGGAATTATTGTTACACTTGCGCTACTTGTAAAGGATTATGCACTAGCTGGTGCAGCTTGTTTATTAGGAGTTTTACTTGCTGTTGGTCAAAGAACTTTATTACACCTTATTCAACAATATTCTTTCCCAATTGGTATTTTCTTTCTCATGCTCTTCCTTTTAATGCCAATTACATCTGGAAAAATTACAAGTGAAAACGTAATAAAATTAATTGCCTCTCCTATCGGCTTAGGATCCATTCTAGCAGGTTTTACTGTGTCATACATAGGGGGAAAAGGAGTAGGGATTTTACCTATGAACCCTACGATATTGTTAGGTGTCTTAATAGGTACTCTTGTCGCCGTACTATTTACAAAAGGGTTACCCGCAGGATTAATTATTGCTGCTGGAATAATAGCTATCATTTCTATGAAATGAAAGGAACATTCTAAATGAAAATAAAATGGACATATATTAGTATAGTAGGTTTTTTATTGATAATTCTTATCTCTGGTTGCTCTAATAGCAAAGAAACTTCTCAAGATGCTCAAACTTCTAAAGTGATAAAGCAAGAATTAGAAATTCAGCAAGGAGAAGAAAAACTATTTTTGCTTCATAAAAACTTAAATAATAAAAAACAGTATACATCTGATGAAGTAATCTTATTTTTAGAACCATTTAGTGTACCTACAGCTCAAGCCTTTGATGTACCAAAATATTCGTGGATGGATGAGTATGCCAAAAAAGGGTATGATACTTGGGCTATGGATTTCAGAGGGTTTGGTCATTCTTCTCGCCCTATAGAAATGTCAGACCCTCCTTCCCAAAACCGTCCGGTTATTCATTTAAATGATGCGACTAAGGATCTAGAAACAGTTGTAAATTGGATCAAAAAGAAAAGAAATGTAAAAAAAATTCATATTGTTGGTTGGTCATATGGGGGTGTTGTGGCTGGTAATTATGCGATATCCCATCCTCAAGATATTAATAAGCTTATTTTATACGGATATATGCATGGGTTCACACTACCTATGATGACAAAACCTCTTGAAAATCCATTACAACCTAATCAATTTAATCCTGAGGCATCAGCCTATCAAATGGTGGACTTTGAGAAAGGAATGCATCATTGGCATATGATGATGGGAAATAAAAAAATCGTTACAAATGAAGCAATGGATGCTGTAAAACAAGTATTTATCCATTCAGATCCTATGAGTAAGAAAAACAACCAATCTATTCGTCGACCAGTTGGTCCACTAGAAGATTTGTTTTATATTTGGAAAAATAAACCTTTATATGATGTATCTAAAATTACCGTTCCAGTACTTGTCATTTATGGAGAAGATGACACGTTTGCAGACCAAAACATGATGTCAAAATTAACAGGTACAAAACAAAAAAAAGAAGTTGTAATCCCCGATGCAACGCACTGGGCAATTTATGAAAAGAATTGTCATACCTTATTTGATCAAACGTTAAACTTTATAGAAATGAAAGAAGGAAAAATGGAATGAACAAGCGCATAACATTATTAGATGCTACCTTACGTGAAGGAGAACAACAATGTGGTATTCGTTTCTCCAAGGAAGATAAAATTGCATTACTACATCTGTTAGAGAATTTTGGAGTAACTCTGATTGAAGCTGGACATCCAGGTATTTCTGAAGAAGAAGAAGAGATTTGCCGAGAAGTTGCAGCATCTGCAAAGCAAGCTGAAATACTGATGCATGCTCGGGCGACAAAAGAAGAAGTTCATGCGGCTTATCGTGCTGGTGCTGATTGGATAGGAATATGGGCGTCTATTAATCCCATTTCATTACAAACAAAGTACAACAATCGATCAATAGATTACGTTATGAATCAAGTCAAACAAGCTATTAAAGAAGCAAAGTCTTTAGGAATGAAAATCCGTTTTACTATTGAAGATGCTTCACGAACTGAATGGGAAGATATCGACTACATTGGGAAAATCGCACATAAAGCTGGAGCAGATCGAATCAGTTTAGCAGACACTGTAGGGATTTGGGAGCCAGGTCAGTGTGCGACAGTCGTGAAGAAATCTGTCGAGACATTCCCTTGTGAGATTGAAGTTCATCTGCATAATGATTTAGGCTTAGCTATGGCAAATGCCCTTGCCGCCATCGATGCTGGGGTATCTGTCATTGATACGACTTTGTGTGGAATAGGTGAACGGGCTGGGATTGTTGATCTACTAAATTTATCAGTACTGTTATCTCAAAAGCATAATCTTAAATACTTTAATTTAAAAATGATTCCTGAATTAACCCAATCTCTTCAATTAGCAACCGGTTGTAAAGTAGATCATTGGAGACCGATTATTGGAAAAAATGCATTTACCCATACCGCACCTTATCATATAAAAGCTGTGAAACAAAATTTTTCAGCATATGAAGGAATTCAACCTGAAATGATAGGAAGAGTAAGGAACATACAACAAAAACGCATAGAAAGAAAAGGGTCTCGGCTTTCAAAGCCCCTCCGAGTTAGTAAACCATTTGTAAAAGGAGCATCTGAGCTTTTATATCATCGTGATGGTCCAGGAGAACGTTGGGTACAGATGGATTATAGAACCGATGAACGTGCTTCATTTTATATCATACAGCGTGTATTTTATGACAACCATATGGATGAGAACTTAGAAGGACATGTAGATACTCACGCACATCATTGTGATAGTGCTTTTATTTTCTGGGGGAATAGAATAGATGGTACAGGTCTCATATGTGAAGTGGAAATTGAAGGAGAGTCACAAATAATTGAGAGTCCAGCATCTGTTTTTATTCCATCGGGGTTAAAACATAGGTACAAGTACCTTTCAGGTACAGGAACATATACAAACATTGTACTAGCGCCTAATTATAATTCTAGTTTATTAGAGGAAAACTCGTCAAAAGTATTCGTATATTGATTAAATATAGAACAGTTTTTATGTCTGTTACTGTTATGATGATGTTTTAGTAAACCATCTAACTGATAAGGGGATAAACAACTTCTTCGGTAGTATATCTGCAAGAGGTTGTTTTCATTTTTCTGAATTTTTCAGGTGTTATATTTCATAATTCTAAAGTTAGGTGAAATAAATATTTTTTAATCATTAAAGTCGCTTTACTGGAATGAATCAAGTATACTGAGAAATGTTTCTAGAAAGTAATTCAAACGAAAAATCTATCGACGTTTGCTTACCGAAGACTTTGCTAATGCAAGGTGTGAAAGTTATGATTATCAGTGAATAAAGAATCCGTGATCGATATTTGAATTACTATTTTAATTTTAGATAGAGAGTACATAAGGAGAGTTAGTATGAATTTAGCGAAATTTCCCAGAAAGAAATATACAGAATCATATACGCCAATTGAAAAATTAAATCACTTTTCTGAAGTCCTAGAAGGGCCTTCTATTTATTTTAAACGAGATGATTTACTTGGTTTAACAGCTGGTGGAAATAAAACAAGAAAATTAGAATTCCTTGTGGCGGATGCACAGGCGAAAGGTGTAGATACGTTAATTACTGCTGGCGGTATTCAGTCCAATCATTGCCGATTAACATTAGCGGCTGCGGTAAAAGAGAAAATGAAATGCATTCTTGTATTAGAAGAAGGAATTGAACCAGAAGAAAAACCAGACTTTAATGGGAATTACTTCTTATATCATTTATTAGGTGCTGAAAATGTAATCGTTGTGCCAAACGGAACTGACCTTATGGATGAGATGCAAAAAGTGGCCAAAGAAGTAACTGAAAAAGGGCATACACCATACGTAATTCCAGTTGGAGGATCCAATCCTACCGGTGCAATGGGATACATTGCATGTGCAGAGGAAATTATGGCTCAATCGTTTGAGCAAGGGATAGATTTCAATGCGGTTGTTTGTGTAAGTGGTAGCGGGGGCATGCATGCTGGTTTGATAACTGGATTTTATGGAAGACAAACAGGGATTCCGGTAATTGGAATGAATGTGAGCCGCGGAAAAGCTGAACAAGAAGAAAAAGTATGTAAGCTTGTGCAAGAAACTTCAGTGCATGTTGGGATTCCAAACAGTATTCCGCGTGAGGCTGTGACATGTTTTGATGAATACGTTGGACCAGGATACGCTTTACCAACACCTGAAATGGTAGAAGCTGTTCAGCTATTAGCAAAAACAGAAGGAATTTTACTTGATCCAGTATATACAGGGAAAGCAGTAGCTGGACTGATCGACCTAATTCGAAAAGGTACATTTACGAAAGAAGATAACATTCTATTTGTACATTCAGGTGGTTCTCCGGCGTTATATGCAAATACATCGCTATTTTCCTAATATGTAAGAAAATCAGCACCAAAATAAGTGGTGCTGATTTTTTATGTAAGCTTTGCTTGTCTGTCTTAATTAGCTATAAAGAACAAATTGCTCATCTAGCCAGTTTACTACTTTTTCAATCATTGGAATACTTATAGAATGATTGATATTTTGGTATAGCATAAATGTAATGTTAGCAGTTGTATCTTGATGGTGTGATTGTACTTTTTCATAAAATGTTTGTTGTCCAAGAGGCGAGACAACAGCATCACTTGCTCCATGTAATAATAGTATAGGTCGATTATGAATGCGTTCGATAAATTGAATAGGATCCATTTTTCTAATCATATGAATTTCATTGGCGATATTTGAGCCTTGCTTTTGAAAAATCTCTTCAGAAGTTATCCAAGCTCCTGAACCATTTATATTAATAAGTGCATCAATTTTTGAATCTTTGATAAAAGCTCCTGAGGATATGAATCCACCCATTGAACTTCCGAGAACTACAATTTTATGACCTAAGCAGTACTCACTTTCATAGATACTAGTAAATAAATCATTTATATCATGTTTAACAGTATGCAAAATGGTTTTCCAGAAATATTGTTCCATTATCGGTTTAGAAAAATGATTTTCTAAAGCTGTCCGTGAATCGTGATAAATAATTTCTGGAATAATTACGGTATATCCAAAGTTAGTTAAGAGGGTACCTAAAAAGATCTGATGATAAATGCTAGATCCCCATCCATGATAGAAAACGATTGTTATTTTTTTATCCTGTTGTATAGGTTGTAATAAGAGAACGTGTATGTTTCCTAATTGAATGTCTGTTTGAGTCAATGTATTGGTTCACCTCCATAAATGAATAAGTGAGGAATGAATGCCCTTACTGATAAAAGTTTTGTCTTATCGCTCCGTCTCAAAAAACTCAATCCACTCCCCATCAGGACCAGAGAAGAAAATATAACGTGTTCCATCTGGTAGTGTTTCAATTTCCTCTGTTAATAAAAAAGTTACCTCAAACTTCTTTAGTCTTTCAATTTCATCTTCTAGAGAATCTACTTTAAAGCAAATATGGTGTACTTTTCCTTCTGTTGGAAGAGAAGGGTTATAGCCTTCAATTAATTCAAGAATTGTTTCTTGTGATTATTCTACACCTAAAAAGGCGAGTTTTAAGTTTGGATTTGGATGTCCCATACGCTTGATAAGCTTTAGTCCAACTACTTCTTCATAAAAGGAAAGGGACGTTTCTAAATTCGCAACCATGATTCCAACGTGTTCAATTCGTTTTACTGGCATGATGAATTCCTTCTTTCCATAAATTTCATATGTATCATAATATTGAAAATTAAGAAAATAATCAAGGTAAAAACCTTGCGAATTTTAGCGTGTTATATGATATAGTGAGAAAGTATGTTTGGAGAGAAGGAAGGAGAAAACAGTATGACTACAACTTTACAAACTCCTTCATTAACGGAAACGATGAAAGAGTGGCATCAAGCGTTAGCGTATGAAATTAAACATTGGAAAACGATAGGCGGCAGTAAATTATCGATTATAAATGGCCGCTTTTTATATACAGATTATGAGAGTACGGTGTATGTATTTCAGCTTATTTCGGAAGTGAGTTTACCTGATGGTACACCCATTCGAATTGAATTTGATGGTGAGGAAGCAACGGGAGAAGTATTATCTGTACATGGATTAGAGATCGAACTGAAATTAAATGATTATATACAAGGCGAAATAAGAGAAGCGATTTTATATAGTGAACCATGGCAGTTATTAGAGCAATTGCAAGAGCGGTTGAAAGAAATACGAAAAGACAAGCAAAAACGTCAACGCGTAAAGCGTCTTTTAGATGGAAAGAGTACGCCAAAGCATATAGAAAAGATGGAAAATCCGAAGAATGAGCTGGCATATCGTTCTTTTTATAATAGGGCGACATATGTTTGGGGACCACCGGGAACAGGAAAGTCTTATAACTTATCACGCATTATTTCAGCGCATTATCAAAAAGGAAAGTCAGTACTTGTACTAGCTCATAGTAATGCGGCAGTCGATGTATTAATGAGTGAAGTGACAAAGCAAATAGAAAAGAAAGAAAAGTGGACACCAGGGGAAATCGTCCGATATGGATTTAGTCAACATGAACATATACGTACTCATGAAACGTTGCTTGCTTCTAGATTAGTGGAAACAACGAATGGCTCATGGGGAGAAGAAAAGCTTTATTTAGAAGAAATGCGTCAAGATCTTCGTCAAAAGATCTTATCGTATAAGGCGACTGCTTCTGATAAGAAACGTATGCAAGAGATTGAAGGAGATCTTAGAAAGCAAAGAGCGAAAATTAAAGAGGTAGAAAGAGAATACATTGAAAATGCGCAGGTAATTGGTGCAACGCTATCGAAATGCGCAATTGATTCTCTTGTTTATGAGCGGACATTTGACTTAGTCGTTGTAGATGAAGTGAGTATGGCATATGTGCCGCAGATCGCATTAGCTGCTTCTCTTGGTAAGCGAATTGTCGTTTGTGGTGATTTTTTACAGTTACCTCCAATTGCTATGGCAAATCATGAGCTTGTTAGAAAGTGGCTCGGGGAAGATATGTTTTATCATGCGGGGATTGTGCAATCGGTAAATAGTTATGAAAAGCATCCGAATTTATTTATGCTGCAAGAACAAAGACGTATGCATGCAGATATATCCAAATTTACAAACTCATTTATTTATAAGAATAGAGTGTTTGATCACCCTTCTGTTTCAGTACGCCAAGAATTAGCGAAATTGCAGCCATTTGCGAACGAAGCGACTGTCTTGTTTGATACAAGTTTAATGGGAGCCTATTCTTTAAAAGATGCGGCCTCTGGTTCTCGTTTTAATATCATGTCGGGACTGATTGCAATGCAAATGATCTTAATTGGATTATTAGATGGGGTGCAATCGATTGGAGTTGTAACGCCATATCGGGCGCAGTCTCGGTTCTTATCAACATTTATAAGAGAAGTATTGCAAAAAACAAAGTATCGAAATACACCTGTTCTAGCAGCGACAGTTCATAAATTTCAAGGATCTGAACGAGACATGATGATATTTGATACGGTAGATAGTTATCCGCAAGAGCGCCCTGGCGTGTTATTCTTTGATCATAAAAATCATCGTCTTGTAAACGTTGCGGTATCAAGGGCAAGAGGGAAGTTCATTCAGTTATCAGACTGCCAGTATATGCGGAAAAATCTTTCTAGAAAACAAGCGTTATCCCAATTAACTGCTCATTTAGAAAGACACGGAAATGTATATGATCGTACAACATCCCGTCCGTTGGTAGAGCGAAAGATTACAAAACGTTTGCGATGGTATATGCAAATGAATTTGGAAGAGCCGAAAGGATTAGTAAAAGATATTCTGTCAGCAAAACAAAAAATTATTATCTCGCTTCCAAGTACAAGACAAGTGGATAAAAGAGTATGGCAGGCATTAATGCGTACAACAGCACAAGTAACAATATATAGCGATGGACCAATTCCATTAAAAAATGTAAAAGTGCAAAGGCAAAATAAATCACTTCCATTTGTATGTATTGATGATGAAACTTTTTGGGCAGGAGCGCCTTTAACATCTCAAATGATGTTTGAAGGTAGCCCGGAATTCCCTTATATATGTGCAAGATTATATGCACCTGAAACGATTGGAGTTTTAAAAGGGTTTTTAGATATTCGTTAAAATCAGATCGGAATTCCTTGACATTTACTCGGAATAACAATAGAATGAAAATAATTTAATATAATTTTATGAAAATAAAAACAATTTTCTTATCACGAGAGGTGGAGGGACTGGCCCTATGAAACCTCGGCAGCGGATTCAATATGAATACTGTGCCAATTCCAGCAAGTGAAAGACTTGAAAGATAAGAAAGAAGGCCATTTTTTAAACTGTATGTTCAAGCCTCTTTCTATCTTTTAGGAAGAGGCTTTTTTATGTGTAAATTTAAAGGAGGAATGGGAAATGGGAACAAAACAAGTAACGTCACACCGAAATAGTATTACTGAAAGTATAGAAAGAAATAAAGAAAAATACTTAAAAACAAGTCATGATATACATGCGAACCCTGAAATTGGTAATCAGGAATTCTTTGCATCTAGAACATTAAGTTTACTTTTAGGGAGTGCAGGATTTCAGCTTCAGCACAATATCGCAGGACATGAAACAGGATTTATTGCACGGAAAAGTTCAGGAAAACAAGGACCGACAGTTGCCTTTTTAGCAGAATATGATGCTTTGCCTGGATTAGGTCATGCGTGTGGTCATAATTTAATTGGAACAATAAGTGTTGCGGCAGCCATTGCATTATCGGAAATAATTGAAGAAATTGGTGGTGAAATCGTTGTATTTGGGACGCCAGCAGAAGAAGGTGGGCCAAACGGAAGTGCAAAAGCAAGTTATGTGAAAGCAGGTTTGTTTCATAATATTGATGCAGCACTTATGATTCACCCTAACGGAAAAACAGCAACGACAAGTCCATCACTGGCAGTTGATCCACTTGATTTTCATTTTTATGGAAAGACGGCACATGCGGCAGCTTCGCCAGAGGAAGGAATTAATGCATTAGACGCGGTGATTCAGCTTTACAATGGGATTAATGCACTACGCCAACAACTTCCATCAGATGTGAAAATTCATGGTGTCATTACTGAAGGTGGTAAGGCACCAAACATTATTCCGGATTATGCTGCAGCACGCTTTTTCATTCGCGCGGCAACACGTAAAAGATGTATTGAAATAACTGAAAAGGTACGAAATATTGCAAAGGGAGCTGCATTAGCAACAGGAACAACAGTAAAAATCAATCAGTTCCAAAATGAAATTGATGAATTATTAGTGACAAAGACATTTAATGAAGTGATTGCTGAGGAATTTGAAAACCTTGGTGAAGATGTAAGTCGTAAAGAAAGACTTGGAATCGGTTCAACAGATGCAGGAAATGTGAGTCAAGTCGTACCAACGATTCACCCTTATATCAAAATTGGTCCGGACAATTTAATCGCACATACGAATGAATTTAGAGAAGCAGCTTGTTCGGAACTTGGAGACAAAGCATTAATTACATCCGCAAAAGCATTATCATATGCAGCATACCGATTAATTACAGAAGAAGGAACGCTTGCTCAAATTAAGGAAGAATTTAAAGAAGCACAACGAAATCAGTGATGTAGACATACAATTTGGTTTGACTTTGGTACCAAATAAATAATAGTAAAAAGAGCCTATTACATATTTAAAGTGACCCCCATTAATGGGATATGAAAAAAACACCTCCTTAATTCGCATACTAAATGTGAATTAAATGGAGGTGTTTTTCATTTGAAGAAAAGAGTTCATTATCCAGAAGAAATAAAGTGGAAAGTCGTTGAAATGAAAAAGGAAGGTTATTCTAATCGAATCATTATGGAAACATTAGGGATTAAAAATGTAAGTCAAATTAAAAGATGGATGAACTGGTATCATACAGATCAAACTCATCGTTTCCAACAACCTGTAGGTAAACAGTATTCTTATGGAAAAGGACCTCGAGAGTTAAGTGAAATAGAGCAGTTACGTTTGGAAAACAAACTCTTAGAAGCTCAACTACTTGTATGGAAAAAGTACCTGGAAATCGAAAGGAGTTGAACCCAGTTATCGTAGCTCAGCTATGGAATGAAGTGGAAGATAAAATGACCGTAAAAGAACTGTGTAAAGTATTAGGTTTACCACAATCAACATTCTATCGTTGGCTAAACACAGCACAAGTTTCTATAAGTGAAATAGAGCAGACTGTTAAAAAGGTGTGCTTGCGCCATAAACTCCGTTACGGATACCGAAGAGATTCTATTTTAATGAAGAAAGTGATTGTTTTGATATAGTTGTAATCTATGAAAAATAGGATGGTTAGATAATATATGATTAGATATTAAAATTTCTCAATTAAAGCATTTAAAGCTGTTGATTTTATTCTCTCATATTCCATAGCTTCGGCAAGTTCATCTGCAAGAAGAGGAGATTTTCTAACGTATCTTTCACGAATTACATCGTAAAGTTCATATGGAAATAGCATATCAATGAACATGATCTTTTTTTGTTCAGCTGTTAGAGGGGAAATTGATTCGTAAGCGTTAATCATAATATTAAATTGATCCTCATTCCAAACTCCTATTGTATCTAATAAAGGGATAATCATTTTACGCAAGTCACGAATTGGAAGATCAAAAGAAACGGTATCTAAATCAATTACCCAAATTTGATTGTTTGGATCAAGGAGAGAGTTTCCTGTACCGTAATCTTGATGGCACAGGTTAGGGTTTGTTTGTAATTGATTTGTCCATGCTGTATATTCAGAATCTAATAGTCGCTGAAGTGTATGTTTTGCTTCTAGAATAAAAGGATCAATTTCAGCTAAGTACAATTGTGAAAATGGATCATCCTTAGTACTTGCAGCTAAGTTTTTCCAAATATCCATTTGTTGATATCGCTTAATATAATGGTTTGGCCAACGTCCGAGTTTTGTGAAAATAGGCACTCCTGGTGGCGGCTTGTAACCAATAGACGCAAGATGAAAGTCAGCTAATCCCTTCATAATCATTTCAAGGTCTTCTTGCATTGTAAGTTCGAAAGGTCTTCCCTCAATCCATTCGTATCCGACAAATAAAAATGGACCATGTTTTGTGTATAACTGATTATTTTTGTTAGGAATAATACTTGGAACACGCATTCCTTTTTTTGCAAGATAATCTTGTGCATGAATAGAAAATAACGCTTTCTTTTCTGGGCGATGAATTCTTTTTAAACAAATTGGTCCATCCGGTGTATGAATTTTCCATACTAACGCAAGTTGTCCCCCTTGTATTAATTCAATTGCATTTACAGTAATATTCCAATCTTGAATCATTGTTTCAGCTAATGTTAGTAATTTGTTCTCCTCTTCAGGTGATAATATATATTCTGCTTCTTCCGTGTGTTTTTCCAAATGTGTCACCATCCTTTATACATTCTCTTATTACTTTATGGTACAAGACAATTGGTTGTTCTAGCCATTCGCCTTT
Organism: Bacillus pseudomycoides; assembly: GCF_022811845.1. Lineage (NCBI taxonomy): Bacteria > Bacillati > Bacillota > Bacilli > Caryophanales > Bacillaceae > Bacillus > Bacillus pseudomycoides. The sequence goes on along the minus strand of NZ_CP064266.1, from coordinate 4,399,909 downwards.
AAGGATAAAAAGTAGAGCTTTTACCTATTTTGTGTATTGAATTTGGAAAAGGGTGTTCGATTACTCACAACGGTAAGAGATTTTTCGTAACATATGTTGAAGAGGGTTGTATTTTTTGTGAAATGGAGGGTTAACGTATGAAAATCGCAATCATATCTACTGAAAAACTACCCGTACCAGCAATACGAGGAGGAGCCATTCAAATTTATATGGATTCCGTTGCTTCTATTATTGCATCAAAAGGCAAAGATGTGACAATTATTTCAATAAATGATCCGGATTTGAAAGATTTTGAAAAAAGAGAAGGTGTTCGGTATATACGTTTTTCGGAAGATGAGTATGTTCCTCGTATTGTTGAACATATAAGCAAGGAAAATTATGATGTAGTTCATTTATGTAATCGTCCAAACTGGATGAAAGTTTTATATGATGCTGCACCAAAAACAAAATTTGTATTAAGTGTGCATAATGAGATGTTTGCATATGAAAAGATAAGTGATGAGGAAGGGGAAGCATGTCTTTCAGCCGTTTCAAAAATTGTAACAGTAAGTGATTATATTGGTAAGACAATTACTTCACGTTTCCCGGCAGCGAAAAATAAGACGAAAACAGTATATTCGGGTGTAGATTTAAATCAGTATACTCCTGCTTGGACAGCGAAGGGTAAAGAAGTGAGAAGCTATGTTCAAAAAGAGTTAAATTTACAGAATAAAAAAGTAGTTTTATTTGTTGGTCGATTGAGTAAAGTAAAGGGGCCTCATATTTTACTACAAGCACTTCCCAAAATTATTGAACAGCACCCAGATATTATGATGGTTTTTATTGGGTCAAAATGGTTTGGGGATGATAACGTAAATAATTATGTGAAGCATTTGTATACATTAGGAGCTATGTATAAAGAACATGTAACTTTTATTAAATTCGTAAAGCCGAAGGATATACCGGTTCTTTATGCGATGTCAGATCTTTTTGTTTGTTCTTCTCAGTGGCAAGAACCGCTAGCTAGGGTGCATTATGAAGCGATGGCTGCAGGGTTGCCTATTATTACAAGTAACCGAGGTGGTAATCCAGAAGTAATCGTTGAAGGGAAAAATGGTTATATTGTACACGACTTCGAGAACCCGGATGTATATGCTGAAAAGATTATTAATCTATTAAATAATAGAAGTAAGTGCGAACAAATGGGAAGAACTGGACGATTAAAAGTTGAGAAGGATTTCAGTTGGAATCGCGTTGCTATGAATTTACTTGGAGTATATGAAGAAGTATCTAGAAAGAAGTAAGAGAGGGTGAGGAAAATTGGGAGAGGAAACTAGATTAGAGTATGAACATTTAGAGAAAGTGCTTCAATTTTATCCATTTGAGCCGAATAATATTAAGTTACAATCAAGCAGAAGTGGAAGAACAACTTGGGAAGTAGAAACAAATGAAGGGATAAAAATATTAAAACAAGCACATATGAATCCGAAAAGAATGTTATTTATTGCAGGAGCACATTTACACCTTTTAAAAAATGGGTTGCCAATTACAACGATCCATAAGACGAATAGGGGGGCTTTTTGTATTGGGGCTGGTGAATATTCATATGTACTATATGATAAACATCAGGGAAAGGAAATAATTTATTATAGTAAAGAACAATTAGAAAAGGTGCTTATATATGCAGGGAAATTTCAACGAGCATCCGAGGGGTATATTTCAGAACCAGAAAGCAAAATACGAAGTCGTTTAGGAAAGTGGCATAAGTTGTATAGATGGAAATTACAAGAATTAGAAGGGAATAAAAGGATTGCTCTTTCTTTTCCAAATGATATATTTTCAGTAATGTTTTTAGAGTATGCAGATAAGATGCTAGCGCGTGGCAAAAAAGCATTACAAGAAATTGATGAGCCATACTATAGCCAATGGACAAAGGAAGTCATCGCATCAAAAGGTTTTTGTCAACAAGATTTTACTTTAGCAAGATTTACAGAATTTGAAGACACTGTTTTTATGAAGGAGTTACATTCTATTACAAATGATTTACCAGTTCGAGATTTACGTATTATTTTAAATAAAGTAATGAAAAAAATGTCAGTTTGGGATACTGATTTTGCTGTTCATATGTTAAAGGCGTATGATTCTGAGAACCCATTGTCACAAGAACAATATCGTATTCTTTGGACAGAGTTATCATTTCCGCATTCATTCTGTGCGATTGCTCATAAATATTACTTGGCGCAGAAGAGGTCTTGGTCTGATGAAAAATATATTTGGGCATTACAAAATATTATTGCTTTGGAGGATTCAAAAGAGGAATTTCTACAAAGTTTTCCGGATATTTTTCATGCAATCAAAAGCGGAAGCGGAGGGAAATAAAATGAGCTATAAACAGGAAAAAATGGTGATCCCACTTCTAGAGCTAGACAAATTTATTTTTTCTCCACCTGGTCCAATGGGATGGGCTCTTTCAGAATATGAACAAACGATGAATGAAACTCAAGATATTGTTTTGAATGAATTATCTGTAGTAGAAAATTTAGCAGCTGTTAAAGAAGAAGAGTTATATGAATTACCAACAATTAGATTTGTCGATTTAATAGAGGTGGATAATAACCAAGAAATTGCAACAAGTGAGGAGTTAGTAGAGAAGGTAAATGACGAAGTAAATAATGAAGTAAATGACGAAGTAACGGATGAAATAATTGAGTTGGAAGAGAAAGAAGACTTAATTCCGCTTGAACCGGAAAAATCGAAAATAAAAATCAAGATCAAGATCATTGCGCCTAATCAACCAGTAGCTCCAAAGCTAATGGCAGGTGTTGCAATTTCTAAAAAGAAAGAGAAATGAAGAAAAAAAGTCCGCAAGTATATCAATCTTTTTATATCTGCTTAACATACTATATATATGAAACTACAATGAAGGAGGGTTATAAATGTCTGAAGTGAAAAAAGCAGAAGTTAAGTTAGATTTTGAAAATGGTTTTGATTTTGATTCAGGAAATGATTTACAGGAAGCTTTAAGAGTTTTAGTTGATGCAATTCAATCTGGATCATACAATGGTATAGAAGTCGAATTTCAGTATGTAGATGAGTCAGAGGTGAATTTCACTAACGAAGAAGAAGAGGAAGAAGAAAGCGAAGAAGAAGTAGAAATTGACGAAGAAGACGAAGAAGACGAAGAAGATGGCGATGACGACGAAGAAGACGAAGAAGATGGCGATGACGACGAAGAAGACGAAGACGAAGAAGATGAAGAATAAAATAATACCCCCTAATTAGGGGGTATTATTTTATTCTAGATTATTTGAATGTGGATTGGGGAGGGTCGGTTGTTTTTACAAATCTTTCCATACATACGTTCTAGTTTGTCAGCTGGATGCTGGAACTTAGATGATTTCACTTCTAATTGCTCGAGAGGGTAGTTTTTCTGTACATATATATGTTATTTTCAAAAATTAACCTCTTTTGTAGAGTTGGTTTAAATAATTGAGTTCTGCTTGTAACCCGTCAGCTAACGAAATGGAAGGGGAGTATTGTAGAAGGAAAGCTGCTTTAGAAATATCCGCCCATGTGTGTTTAGGTTCTCCAGGTACTGCTTTGAGAAAATGTATTTTTGCTGTCTTACCAAGTTTTTTCTCTAGCAAGGAGATGATATCTAAAACGGATGCTCGTTCTTTTCCACCAATATTAATGATTTCACCTATTATACGATTTTTTGTTTCTAACGCAGCTATGGTACCGCGTATACAGTCATCGATATAAGTAAAATCACGTGTTTGAGTTCCATCACCAAAGATAGTAAGGGGGTTATCTTCTAACATTTGTTTTATTAGTCTATGAAATGCCATATCAGGCCGTTGGCGCGGTCCATATACTGTAAAGTATCTTAAAATAACAATTGGTATATGGAAGTTTGTTTGATATATATGACATAGATGTTCTCCGCTTAATTTTGTCACACCATATGGTGATAAAGGGGTAGGAAACAAATCTTCAGAAACTGATCCTGTTTTTTCACCATAAACAGAAGAAGTAGAGATATGAATAAATTTACTTAAATTTATATGCTTACATGCTTCAAGTAAGCGCTGTGTAGCGAGAATATTATTGGTCACATATGGATCGAAATCTTTCCCCCAACTTGTTCGTACACCAGGAATAGCAGCTAAATGATAGACAATATTTACATCTTGTAAAAGCTTAGATAAATCAGTAGTTAAAATATCACCTTGTATAAACTGAAACCGTGGGTTGTTTATGGATTGTTGTATATTTTGATGTTTTGATGCAATAGGAGTAGGGCCGATGAAATGATCAATCCCGATTACATTGTAGGAGTTGTTTTTGAGTAATGCTTGACATAGATGGGAACCAATAAAACCAGCTGCGCCTGTAACAAGGATTTTCATGGACGACCGACTCCTATATATTGTAAACCGTATTTCTCTACTTCATTTTTTTCAATACAATTACGACCATCAACAATTGTACTTCCTCGCATTAATTTTTTCACTTGTTGCCAATCAAGTGTTTTAAATTCATTCCATTCTGTCGCAATGATTACACAATCAGAATTAATAATAGAAGATTTCAAATGAGTATGTTGAGTGACATATTTTTTTAGAGGAGAAGGAAGATTGGCCTTTGGATCGTAGGTATGAATTTCGTAACCAAGAGGAATTAATTTTTCAATCATTGTAATAGCAAGGGAATAGCGGATATCGTCTGTATGAGGTTTGAAGGAAATTCCTAAGACTGTTATTCGGTTTAAATTAGGGTCTTTTAATTTGTTTTTAATTTTTTCAATATAGTGGTCTACTTGTGTGGCATTAATAGATTGTACAGCTTGTAAAATGAGAGGCTCCACTTGTTTGCTTCTCGCTGTATAGATTAATGAATTCAAATCTTTCGGAAAACAGGAGCCACCATATCCAATTCCAGCTTGGAGAAAATGAGGGTTAATTCGGAAATCGAAACCGATTCCTTTTGCTACTTCCGTAATATCAATTTGATATGCGTCACAAATTCTAGCAATTTCATTAATAAAAGATATTTTTGTAGCTAAAAAAGCATTGGAAGTGTATTTAATCATTTCCGCACTATTTAAAGTTGTATGAAAGAATGGGGCTTTAATATCTTTATATATTTCCTGCATAATTTCAAGCGATTTTGTATCGTCTTTTTGTATACCTACCACTGTTCTATCTGGAAAGAGCATGTCATGGACAGCGGATCCTTCTCGAAGAAATTCGGGATTAGAAACAATATTAAAAAGTGAAGAGTCTATCCCTTTTTTTATGAGTATTTCACCAATAAGTTCATTCGTACCAGGTGGAACTGTACTTTTTGTGATAATCGTTTTATATGATTTTATGTTTTGAGCTAGTATATCGATAACAGAATAAATGTATTGTAAATCTGTTTTTCCATTGGGGGCAGAGGGGGTTCCAACAGCAATCATAATAATTGGTGTTTGATGAATGATTTGTCCAATATCATTACAAAATTTCAAGCGATTTTTATTTTTATATAATAGTTCTTGTAAATCTGGTTCGTAAATAGGAAGGTCTCCTTTTTGAAGCATATCAATTTTATTTTGATCTTTGTCAAAGCAAACGACATGATGTCCTAAATTTGCTAATACTGCGGCTGAAGTTAGTCCAACATAGCCAGAACCTATTATACATATGTCCATAATAAGTCACTCACCTTTCTAAAAATTTGTACTTGCTTTTATATTATATTGGTGGACAAGTATGACTTGTGCTATATCAAAAGCCCTATTCATACGATAAGCGATAGGGAGAGGTAAGTTAAATGCCTTTTTTTGATAGATTGATGAGCGGGTAACGGATTACTGAATATACTATTGTAAATAGGGTGAAGGAGCGAGGGTCGTGATAAAAAAAGCAATAATTCCAGCTGCTGGTTATGGAACGCGTAGCCTTCCTATTACAAAAGTAGTTCCAAAAGAGATGTTTCCGATAGGAAATAAACCTGCGATTCATTATATTGTAGAAGAAGCTGTAAAATCTGGAATTGAACAAATATTAATTGTGCTTTCAAGAACAAAGAATTTAGTAGTTGATTATTTTGATTATTCATTAGAATTGGAAGCGTTTTTAGAAAGAGAGGATAAATCATATTTATTAAAAGGATTTTCTATTCCGAATATTCAAATTCATTATACGAGGCAACCATATGCAAGAGGACTAGGTGAAGCGATAAAACTAGCGGAAACATTTATAGGGAATGATCCTTTTGCTGTACTTTTACCAGATGATATCGTAATTTCGGATAAAGAAGCAGCTTTAAATCAATTGATTAGGATATACGAAGAGACAAAAAGTAGTGTAATAGGTATCCATACAGTACCGGATGAAAGTTTAGAAAAGTATGGGATTGTAAAAGGGGATAATGTAAAAAAGGATTATATTCAAATTACAGATATTGTTGAAAAACCGAAAGTAAATCCCCCATCTAATTTTGCAGTGATTGGTCGGTATGTTTTTACACCAGATATTCTTCCTTTGTTAAAAACCATTCAGCCTGGGGTCGGGGGCGAGTATCAACTCACTGACGCGATCCATTCATTACTTACAAAGAAAAACGTATATGGGAAAATCATCGATGGAAATCGATATGATATTGGACAAGAAGATGAATATATTCAACTTCTTAATCTTATACATGGACAAAATAAAGGGAGTAAGAATTAAAGGGTGTTAATATTTCCTCATGCATGTGAGTAATTCAATACGTACTTATTCAGTTACTTACATGCATTGTTGTAGGTTTTTTATAAGTGTATTACATATTGAAAAGGAAGAGAGTATCAAGGGAGTTTGATTCAAAGTTTGAAACGCTACATTTCTGTTTTTGGAAGAAATCGTTTTGTTATTTTCCCAACTTTAGAGTCGAATATGTACATTAAGTATCATCTATTTTATTTTTCTCGGTGTCGATTCCATGTATTTTATCTACGGATATACCATTAAAAGTTTCAGAACTTATTATTTTGTATGTTGAAAGAACAATCTTAACATTGGTGATTATTACACCAATTGCATATGTTTTGCTTTAAAGGAAAAAAGGCTCACTTATGTTATAAAAGTGAGTCTTTTTTTCTGTATTATTGGATTTAAAGTGATAGAAAAGAAGGTTTTGAATATTTTGATATGTGATGTGTGGCGAATTATAATAGAGCTAGATACAGAGAAAAGGGGAGTTGTTCATGCAAATAACAAATGAGCGAGCAATGTTACGATTAATAGATACAAATGATGCCGAAAAATTATTTTCAATTGTGGAAGGAAATAAAGAAATTTGGACGTATTTAATAGCTAAAATGGAAAACTATCACGATATGAAGCGATATGTTGACACGGCAGTGAAACGATATGAAAAGGGTACAGATTTACCATTTGTTGTTATAGATCAAAAAACGAATGAAGTTATCGGCAGTACACGTTTGTATAATATATCCACAGAAAGCAAGACTGTTGAACTTGGCCAAACATGGTATCATCCGAGTGTACAGAGAACGAGTGTAAATACGGAATGTAAGTACATGTTATTACGGTATGCGTTTGAAGAATTGCAAATGCTGCGCGTGCAAATAAAAACAGATTTACGTAATGAAAAAGCACAGCGCGCAATCGAAAGGCTTGGAGCTGTAAAAGAAGGTGTACTACGAAATGAAAGACAATTACATAATGGTTATGTTAGAGATGCAGTTGTATACAGTATCATTGCGAGCGAATGGCCGATGATAAAAGAACGTCTACATCAAAAAATGCATTTGTATAAATAGGAGGCAAACATGACAAATCTTGAAACAAAAAGACTAAAGATGATTCCTTTTACATTAGAACTTGTTGAGGCAACGATAAAAGGCAGAGAAGAGCTGCAAGAAATCATACCATATAAAATATCTTTAGAATGGCCAATGCCTGATTATAAAGATATTTTACCATGGGTTGCGGAAGGTTTACGGAAAAATCCAAAGCAAAGTAAATGGAGTGGACTCATTATTCATAAGGAAGACAATATTATTATTGGTGATATGGGGTGTAAAGGTGCACCTGATGCAATTGGTACAGTGGAGATTGGATATAGTATCGTATCAAATTATCAAGGAAATGGTTATGCGACTGAGATGGTGAGCGCTTTTGTAAAGTGGTTGCAGCAAAATGAGGAAGTACAAACGATTAAAGCGGATTGTTTAATGAGTAACGTTGCTTCAAGTAGAGTGTTAGAAAAAGCGGGTTTTACATGTGTACTTGAAGAACAACATATGAAATATTGGATTGTTGAGTGAAGAGATATCCGTACCTAAGAGTAGAAAAGTGCTTTTTTTCTTACAAAATGATTACTTCTTTTATATACTTTTGTTTCACCATTCCCTTCTGTGAAAAAATTCGTTACAATGGAGTTGTATGAGAAAGTTTGCACATAAATCAAATTCAGAAAATATGAACCACAAAAAATAGTAAATTAAAAATCCTCTATTTGAATGAAAACCCTTTATAGCACGAATCAAATGTTGAGAAAAGTGCCTTCTTTCAAATGAACTCAAATATAATGATTTAAAATAGATTATTTTTTAGAAGTATGGATAATGCACGGAGGCCAGTACAAATGAAACAAAATAAGAAAAGTAAAAAAAGAAGGATTTTGCAAGTGTTCTTGCTCATGGTTAGTTCTATCATTCTATTTGTAAGTTATGCAGCTTACGATATTTGGAGTTATCGCTTTAAAACGGATGAGGTAGATACAGATGCTGCTATTGTACTAGGGGCGGCGTCTTGGAACGGAAAACCGTCTCCTGTATTTCGTGAAAGAATCAATCATGCGATTTCTTTGTATAAGAGTGGAAGTATTAAAAAAATTATTTTTACTGGTGGTACTAAATTTGAAGCAGAGCAGGAAGAAGCACGTACTGCGAAAGCGTATGCATTAAAGCATAATGTAAAGGATGAAGATATATTAATTGAAACACAGTCGCGTTTTACAGAAGATAATTTAAAGAATGCGAAACAGGTTGGAATTGATAATGACTTACATACATACACGATTGTAAGTGATCCTCTTCATATGAAGCGAGCGATGAAAATAGCGAAGCATATTGGGATGGATGCATATGCATCACCAACACCAACATCAGCATATAAAACATTAGATACAGAAATTCCATTTTTCTTTAAAGAATTATGTTCTTATATTGGGTATGTTGCATCGTTACCTTTACGTACTTTGAAAGGTGATTAAGAAAGTAAGAAAAAGGATAGACAAGGGTCGTATATATTATCAAGACCTAAATTCAAAGAAACTTAAAATATAAGGGTCCCAACATATTATATATGACTAATATGTTGGGACCTTTTATTTTTGAAACTGAATTTGCATAGTATTTTCTCTATTTGGATAGAAGTAAATAAAGTACTATAAACGGTAGTTTTTGGTACGAAAGAACATACTTTTTTAGGCGTCAATATTTGTACGAAAATATCCGTAAACATAAAACTTGACAAAATAATTAATTTGTGCTAAAATTTACTTTTGTAGATTTTAGTTATATAATAGGATTCTCCTGGCCAGGGGAATCCTATTTTTTGTTCTAAAATGAAGGAGTGTGTTTGTATGAAGAAAGGTGAGTCAAGTGTAACTTCGTTAATATCAGCTTTTGGCAGATCCTATCATAGTCAATTTGATACCCCTAAAATCTTTAATGATTATATAGCTAAAGACTTAATTTCAGAAAAAGAATTCAATGACATCAAAGAGAATATGGTTCAAGGCATACATTTCTTCAACAAAGATATCGCACAAGAATTCGAGGGAAATACAGAAGAAATATTAAAATGGATTACACAAGTCCAACTTTCTCCAATAGCCTTATCACGTGCTGCGTATTGCGAAAAAGTATTACTTAATGAGGTAACGTTAGGATTAAGACAATATGTCATACTTGGCGCTGGATTAGATACTTTTGGTTTCCGACATCCAGAATTGGAAAATAGCTTAGAAATATTCGAAATTGATCACCCTGCTACACAGGAATTTAAAAAGCAAAGATTGGACGAGGCTAATTTAAAAATCCCAAGTAACCTTCATTTTGTTTCTATGGACTTCACCAAAAAGTTGTCCTATCAAAACCTAATAGATAAAGGATTTGATATCAAAAAGACGTTCTTTAGTCTTTTAGGTGTTTCATACTATTTAACTAAAGAGGAAGTTTCAAGCTTAATAGATTATTTGTTCACCAAGGTTCCACCAGGAAGTTCAATCGTTTTTGATTATGCAGACGAAAAACTATTCGAAGAAAAAGGAGCCTCTAATAGAGTTGAAAACATGGTGAAAATGGCTTCAATAGGCGGAGAACCAATGAAATCATGTTTTTCTTACTTTGAAATCGAGAAGATGTTAGAGAAATCCGGTTTATTGATTTACGAACACCTATCACCGGCTCAAATTCATGAACTTTATTTTAAGAATCGAAACGATTACTTATCTGCTTTTGAAACGATTCATTACATTCATGCTGTAAAGAAATAAAATACACTAACGATACACATCACATTAAAAAAAGATGTATCTCAAAAATAGTCGAACAACAATCTCTTGCTAGGGATAGCGACACGTGCTCATCAACCTAAGATTATTTAAAAAGCCGCATACCAAATAAATCTTAATAGCTTCCATTTTAAATTAAGCCACATGATCATGCGACATTGAATTGGGGAGTATATAGTGTAATTAGGAAAAAAGAAAAAGGCAACACTGATAAAATCAGGTTGCCCTTTTCTATATGTTCAATTAAATTATATCATTCTTTTTTACAAATTATCAGTCTTTGTCTTTTTCCATTTTATTGGTATCCTTATACCCTAGCGTTAATTGGAGGGAGATATATGATTGATTATAGAATAATTTCAAGAGAAAACTATTCAAATAAGATTGGGGAACTTGTAACGATGCTTGAACATACAAGGGATGTTACATTGAGTGAAATTTCCAATTTAAGCCAAAGTGATTTAGATTTCTTACCAAAGGGTAGTTCAAACACTATTGGTTCTCTTTTATCACACATTGTAGCGATAGAGTTTGTTCATCAAGTTATCTCGTTTGAAAAAAGAGCTTTAACTGAGAATGAATATCTAAAGTGGCGAATTCCTTTAGAACTTGGAGACAAAGCAAGAGAAGTAATAAAAAAACAATCTTTAGATTATTATTTGAATGAATTATCACAAGTTAGAGAAAATACACTAACATATCTGAAGTCGAAACAAGATAGCTGGTTGTTCGAGGAAGACAAGTGGGGTAATGGTGTTCCTTATAATAATTATTACTTGTGGTTTCACGTTATGGAAGACGAAATTAATCATCGTGGACAAATAAGAACAATTAAGCGATTGATGGGAAATAATAAATAAATCTTATTCAGCTAAAGGATGCTTTACTTGAGAAAGTCACTGGAGAGTCGAGTGATAACTAAGGGAATTGATGTTAATTTGAATTAAAGTCACGAAGTTTATAAAAAAGATGCGATGTTTTGAATAAAGTCGCGATGTTTGCAAAAAAGATACAATGCTTCACCCATTCGATGTATTTTTTTGAATTGTTATATAATAATGATAACTTTAGATGATTAGGCCTATTTCAACTGCTAGGAGTAGCCCAAATTGGAACTTGTTGTTTATATAAACTGGCTCAATAACGTTATAGTAGGAGGGCATTGAGTGATTACATTAAAACCGATGAATAAAGAAGAATTTCAACTATACATTTCTAGTGCAATTGAGAACTACGCAAAAAACAAAGTTACTTCAGGAAACTGGGGTGAAGATGAAGCAATCAATCTATCTAAAAAAGAATTTGCTAGACTGTTACCTAAAGATGAGAAATCTGAGCTTAATTACTTGTACTCTATTTTTCAAGACCAACAACTAGTCGGAATGATTTGGATTGCACAAACATCAACTACAAATCCAGATCAAGGCTTTATTTTTGATTTTATAATCTATAAGCCACACCAAGGACAAGGGTATGGTAAGCAAGCAATGAAAGAAATTGAAATTATTGCTAAAGAATTAGGAATGAATAAAATTGGTCTTCATGTTTTTGGGCATAACAAAGTTGCACGTGGGTTATATGAAAAGTTGGGTTATGAAATTACGAATATAAATATGGTGAAGGCCATTTAAAAAAGATACTGTATAGTGTATCAAAGTAACTTTATATACAACAGGTAGCTTGCGTTGAATAATTTGAATCTGAAAATAATCAATCTTTTTTATAAAAATTTATATCTAACTGAAATACAAAACGCTCAATTTGATCAATCTTTTTTCAAATTGAGCGTTTCTTTTTGTTATACAATCAACGTTTGTAGCTTGGAAAGAGAACTTACAATTTCGGATAAGTCCAATGTTTATTCTTCCTATTAATAATGTTTCTTCAGAGTCTATCCTTTTTGTTATGTAAATATGTTGTCGTCTTTCTATAACTTTACAAATTATAGAAAAAATTAAAATAAAAACCTTGTATTTTCATCGGAATAGTGACACAATAGAGAGCATAATCAAATATAATCTTATCGAGAGAAGTGGAGGGAACGGCCCAGTGAAGCTTCAGCAACCTATTTGTAAAAAAGGTGCTAATTCCGAGTAGATAAGAAGGAAAAGAGATGACAACCTTCTTAATATGTAAGGTTGTTTTTTTAGTAGGAGGAGAAGGGATGAAACGTTTATTTTTTGCACTTGTAAGTATTGTATGTAGTTTATTTATCATTACTGGTTGCACGCAAACATCAGGGAGCGATCAAAAAGAAATTCGTTTAGGGTTTACGCCTGGTCCGTATAGTGATCAAGTGAAAAAAGCGGTACAACCGTATTTAGAGAAAAAGGGGTACAAAATTAAAATTGTTGAGTTTAATTCACCAAACGAAACAAATCCAGCATTAACGAATAAGGATATTGATGCAAATATATTTCAAAGTACTGCTTTTATGAAGTCTTACGCAAAAGAAAATAATGCGAAAATTTCAAGTATTATTCAAGTTCCGTCAGCACCTCAAGGTGTATACTCTGAAAAACATAAATCACTAGATGATTTGAAAGATGGAATGAAAATCGGGGTACCAAATGATCCAGTTAATTTAGAACGTGCATTACGTATTTTAGAAGGGATTGGCTGGGTGAAATTAAAAGAAAATGTAAATATTTTAACAATCTCTGAAAAAGACATAACGTTTAAAAAGAAAGATTTCAAATTAGTACCGCTTGAATCCCCACAAATTCCAAGGGCAATGAAAGATTTAGATTACGGTATTATTAACGGAAACCTTGTCATTTCATCTGGACATAAGTTAAAAGAAGCACTGGAATTAGAAAAAACACCATCACAACATAGAATTATTGTTACGGTTCGTGATGAAGATAAAGAAAAACAATTTGCCAAAGATTTAATTGAAGCATACCATTCACCAGAATTTAAAAAGATGATTCAGTCTGAAGAACAATTTGAAGGGTTTGTGCTTCCTGACTACTTAAAGTAAAGGAGATCTTGACATGACATTATCATTTATAGAAACAGAAGAACAAGTTCTCGTATTGGAGAAGATAACAGAATTCATTCCGCAATTTGCAGGAAGGGAACATCAACTGAGTGAACTAGGCTCTTTTCCTTTTGAAAATATTAAAGACTTACAAAGTATTGGGTATACAAAGTTAACTCTTCCGAAGGATTTTGGCGGGAAGGCAATTTCATTGTATGATTTTGTTTTATTTCAAGAGAAGATTGCAGAGGGAGATGGAGCAACAGCTTTGTCTATTGGGTGGCATCTTGGAATTGTGAAGGAACTTGCGGAAAATCGTTCGTGGAAACCTGAGATATTTTCTTGGTTTTGTGAAGAAGTAAAAAAAGGCGCCCTTTTTAATAGGGCGGCAACTGAACCGAAGACAGGGAGTCCAACGCGGGGCGGAAAACCAGAAACGCTTGCTATCCAAAAAGGGGATGAATGGGTTATAAACGGAAGAAAAACGTTCACAACGATGGCGCCAGTACTTGATTATTTCATCATATCTGCAAGTATTGAAGGGCGAGATGAGATAGGAGAATTCATCATTCCAAGACATGAAAAAGGTGTATATATTGAGGAGACATGGGATAGTGTTGCGATGCGTGGAACTGCTAGTCATGATCTTGTATTACAGGATGTTGAAATCCCGAATAAATTCTTTACAGATGTAAAAAGTTCACATGAGAAACCAAAAGGGATTGGATGGTTACTTCATATACCAGCATGTTATTTAGGAATTGCGCAGGCTGCAAGAAATTATGCGATTGATTTTGCGAAATCATATCAACCGAATAGCTTAAATCATCCAATTAGCTTGCTTCCAAACATTAGAAGATTAGTAGGCGAATTAGAGCTGGAACTCTTGCAAGCTCGTACATTTTTATATCAAGTTGCAAAAAAATATGATGAGGCGGAAGATAAACAATCTTTACAAGCCGAATTAGCAGCGGCGAAATACATCGCAACGAATGCGGCCATATCGGTTGTTGATAAAGCAATGCGAATTGTAGGGGCAAAAAGTTTATCTGAAAAGAATCCACTGCACCGCTATTATTTAAATGTTCGCGCTGGTTTGCACAATCCACCGATGGATGATGTAACACTCTCATTACTAGCAGATGATACTTTTAAATCAATTGAAAAGGAGTGAGTGAAAATGATAACGTTACGCGATCTCAATAAAACGTTTCAGACGAAAGAAGGTTTATTTCACGGTGTAAAATCAGTCTCTTTGCAAATTGAAGAACATGATATATACGGAATTGCTGGCTTAAGTGGTGCAGGAAAGTCTACGTTATTACGTACTATGAATTTACTGGAAAAGCCGGATTCAGGTTCGGTGATTGTAAATGGTGAAGATTTAACAAAGTTATCAAAGAAAGATTTACGAACAGCAAGGCAGTCAATCGGTATGATTTTTCAGCATTTTCATCTTCTTCATAATAAAAATGTATCGGATAATATTGCTTTGCCCTTAGAGTTGAAATCAGTTTCAAAAGAAGAGAAAGAAAAACGTGTAAGAGAGTGCTTGGAGATTGTTGGTTTAAGTGATAAAGCGCATCATTTTCCTGCACAATTAAGTGGTGGGCAAAAACAACGTGTTGCGATTGCGCGTGCATTAGCAAATGATCCAAAGGTATTACTTTGTGACGAACCAACATCGGCACTCGATCCGCAAACGACACGATCTATTTTGCAGTTTTTACAAAAGATAAATAAAGAGTTAGGAGTTACAATCGTAATTGTCACGCATGAAATGAATGTCATTAAACAAATTTGTAATAAAGTCGCGGTAATGGAAGAAGGAGAAGTTGTTGAATCATTCCACTTACGCGACCAACATTTAAAACCAACAACAGAAATTGCGAAACTCTTATTAGGTGTAGAGCAAGAGAGGGGGATTGCACATGTTCAATAATGTTATTCTGCTTCTTCCAGAAATTTGGACATCACTTTTGCAAACATTATTGATGGTTGGACTGTCAGTTGGAGCAGCCATTATTTTAGGTATTCCTTTAGGTGTAATTTTATATTTTACTAGTAAGGGACAAATTTTGGAACAAAATATAGTTCATCGTATTTTAAACGGTATTGTAAATATTATCCGCTCATTTCCTTTTATTATTTTGTTAGTAGCTCTTGTACCACTTACAAGAATCTTATTAGGAACTACAATTGGTCCGATTGCTGCAACGATTCCTTTATCAGTAGCAGCCATTCCTTATTTTGCAAGACTCGTAGAGCAAGCGCTGCGCGAGGTTCCAAAAGGAGTAATTGAAGCGGCTGAAGCAATGGGAGCGTCGCCGCTGCAAATTGTGTGGAAAGTACTGCTCGTTGAAGCGCGCTCAGGCCTTGTACTAAGTTTAACAGTTTTAACAGTGAGTTTTATTTCATACTCAGCCATGGCAGGTGTTGTTGGAGGCGGCGGTGTCGGTGATTTAGCGATTCGTTTTGGATATTATCGTTTCCAAACAGATGTTATGGTTGTTACGGTACTTATGCTTGTTACCCTCGTTCAATCTGTTCAATTTATTGGAAATAGAATTGCTGCGAAAATTGATAAACGGTAAGTATGAAAAGGGCTTCGATGTATATCGAAGTCTTTTTTTTGAGGTGTGGAGAATGAAGTATATTAGGGAAGATGATAAATGAAATTTTATCGGCGATTTTTCAAATATATCGACGGTTCGATAAATAATGACAAAAATAAAAGCTTGCTGGCTCTTGATTCTCAATACGCTGAAAAGAAGTTATATCGATTGACATGCAGGAAATTAGCTCTATCGATATAAGATATGAGAGAATGTAGGAGAGGTAATTAGGGAATATATATATGTTAAAGGGGGAATGATCGTGGCAGAAATCAAATTTGATATTAAAGAAACTTTTGGAGCTATATCACAGTCACCTAAAGGCTGGAATAAAGAGCTCAACTTAATCAGTTGGAACGAGAAAGAGCCAAAATATGACCTGCGTGATTGGGCACCGGAGCATGACAAAATGGGAAAAGGCGTTACATTGACGGTTGAAGAGTTAAAGGCATTAAAAGATATTTTAAACCGTATGGAGTTATGAAGCGAAATACTTTATGCAGAGAAAACCACTTTTGAAGCACATTTCAAAAGTGGTTTTTTACATG
Organism: Bacillus pseudomycoides; assembly: GCF_022811845.1. Classification (NCBI taxonomy): domain Bacteria; kingdom Bacillati; phylum Bacillota; class Bacilli; order Caryophanales; family Bacillaceae; genus Bacillus; species Bacillus pseudomycoides. The sequence continues at coordinate 4,383,206 of NZ_CP064266.1, read as the reverse complement.
GATATATATGTTAGGAAAGGCTATACAATTTTTGTCTCTTTATCTTCTTGTTTGTGACGTTCAGATACGTAAATATATTGGGATATGATAAGAAGAACGCTTATAAAAAATACAGGGAACATACTCGTTATAAATAGACCATCAATCTTTAAATTAGTGATGAAACAAAAGGTAATAATGAGTGCTGTATATAAATGAGAAATGTATTTTTTGAAGCGTATTTTAAATACTTCTAATAATATTTCACAGCATACAAATAGGATGAGCATACTTAAAAAATATATATTTGTATCATAAATAATGAAGCAACAGATTAGGCCGAAAAAAGCTAGGTACTCAATGACTAATGGAATATTACGCAGCATAAGGTGTTACCTACCTAACCAAGTAAGGGAGTGGATCAACTGCATTTGTTTTTTCAAAATTCCATTCCCCATTATGTAATTCAAAATGAAGATGTTGCCCAGTTGAATGTCCAGTATTCCCCATCTGACCTAATATTTGTCCAGTTTGAACACGATCTCCGACTTGAACAGATCGGTTTTTCATATGTGCATAAACAGTTGTATATAATTTTCCTTTTATGTAATGCGTGACGAATACGACGTTCCCATAGCTGTTAGAATAGTAAGATTTGATCACTTTTCCAGCAGCTGCAGCATGAATAGGCATATCTCCAGTTGCCGTAAAATCGATACCGTAATGCATTTGTCCCCATCTGACCTCAAAGTTTGAACTAACTTGTCCTTGTGTTGGGAATTTAAAAACAGCAGGTATAGAAGGTGACGTGGATTTTTCTTGTTGATTATTTTGTAATACATAATGTTTTGCAACATACCCATATCCAGAGCCAAAACGAATTTTATACCATGTACCTACAGTACCAACGACTTGAAGTTGTGTTCCGTTTTGTAAAGAGCCAATAACAGCAGTGTTTGTCCCTGTGCCGCTTCGCACTTTTAATCTAGGAGTTGCAACGTAGTAAGCATTGTTTTGAATTGTAATCCCTTTAACGAATGATTGTGAACGATTGGATACAAATTCTTTTTTTACGTATCCTTTTTGTCCGTTGTGAGAGATGAGATACCAGTCGTGATGTGTTTCTTGGACGGAGATAAATGCCCCATTTGGTAGTATGTCAATAATGGACGATTGTATACTTGGTTTTGAACGAATATTTAAAGCGTCTGCAGTTACGATGTGTTGGGGATGCTGTTGATTTAGTTTTTTCAAAGATAAATTAGATTTTTGGATGTAGCCGATTTTGTGTTGGGAGTTTACTTTATACCAGTTATGTGTAGTTTCGAGAATGATCACAGGTGTGTTATATGAAATATTTCCAAGGGAATCACTATTTGTTGTACTTTCTTGATATAGTTGAACGTTATCAAGTGTTACGTATCCGATTTCTGCGTTGCTCTTTGGTTGTACAGCTGTTGTTTGCGTATCTGCTTCAGTAGTGGATGGAAAAAGAGAAGCGATTGCAATAGTTGTTGCTGTCAATGTTGTAGCTTTCATATTCATCGTATAATGAGCCTCCTTGTATTGTTTGTGCCAAAATTTAGAAATATATTAAAAGAATAACAGAAATATAGTAATTATGGAAATAAAGAAAAAGAATTCAGATGTTTCTCAAGTATACCAAAAGCCCTAACGTGAAAAATAAGTTCGCTACTTTAAGGGACCGAACTTGTTTTTCTAAACTTTACGGGAGTTTGAAAAATCTTTCTTTTTCATTCCTTTTTTCAAGTTTTATATGAGAAACCTATGTTTCGGATTTATACTACGGTATAATAATGTGGAAAAAGTACGAAAAGAGGTAAGTTTCATGCTAGAGGTTATTGCAACTTGTTTAGAAGATGTGAAGCGAATTGAAAAAGCTGGCGGAAATCGAATTGAGCTCATTTCAGCATATACAGAAGGTGGATTAACACCAAGTTATGCTTTTATAAAAAAAGCGGTGAAAGCCGTAAACATACCTATTCATGTTATGATTCGTCCTCATGCTAAGTCATTTATATATATAGAAGAAGAAATCGAAATGATGAAAGAAGATATTCGAATTGCACAAGAACTTGGTGCAGCGGGTATTGTATTAGGTGTATTGAATGAACAAAATCAAATTGATGAAGAAAAATTAGCTGATTTATTATCTAGTGTAGATGGAATGAATGTCACATTTCATCGTGCAATAGATGAAGTGGACGATCTTGTTGGTGCGGTTCAAACATTACGTGATTTTGAAAAGGTAACCCACATTTTAACTTCTGGTGGTCAAGGGAAGATAGAAGAGAATATTTCTGTACTTCATAAAATGCAAAAAGTAAGTCAAGGTGATATCCAGCTCATTGTTGGAAGTGGTGTGACAAAAGAAAATATCGAGCGACTATTGAACGAAACAGGGATTTCAGAAGCTCATGTTGGTACTGCAGTTCGAGAAGGTAAGTCTTGTTTTGCTGAAATAAATAAAGAATCTGTACAAGACTTAGTAGGATTAACAAAATCCTTATAATGTTAGAGAAGAGGGGAAAAGATGGAGAAAAGCAAGAAAAAAGAAATTGTTTCATGGATTAAAACAATAGGAATTACAATAGGAATCGCTTTAATTGTACGTGGTATTTTATTTACACCTTCTCTCGTACAAGGTGAGTCTATGATGCCTACTTTAGAAAATAATGAGCGTGTCCTCGTCAATAAAATTGGTTATAATATACAAGGTTTGAATCGCTTTGATATTATCGTGTTTCATGGAAAAGAAGGATATGATTTAGTGAAGCGAGTAATTGGCTTACCGGGGGATACGATTGAGTATAAAAATGACGTATTATATGTGAATGGAAAAGCGGTTGATGAACCATATTTAACAGATTATAAGGAGCAGGTAGGTAAAGGGAAGTTAACTCCTGATTTCACGTTAGAGCAAAAAACTGGAAAAGAAAAAGTTCCAGAAGGTCAAGTATTTGTGTTAGGAGATAATCGTCAAGTCTCAAAAGATAGCCGCATGTTTGGATTTGTTTCTGAAGATCAAATTGTCGGAAAAGGTGAAGCGGTATTTTGGCCGTTGCAGCAAGTAAGAGCGTTGCATTAAAGAGAGTGCTTTTTAAATATGTTTTTCAGAGCGCTGGGAAACAGGAGGCAGCAGCCTCCTGTTTTTTGACGTTGTTTGTCGAAACGCTGATATAATTTCATTTACTATTTCTCTATCAATCCGTGATGGAAAATATAAAGATCCCGAACCTCTTTGTAAAAGGCTCTTTTCGTATAGATTGTTGTTTTTTTGCGATAAAAATAAGACCTTAGATTAAATCCAGGTCTTAGGTATTTATGAACGCTTTCTTCGTATGGCGATATTAATCTTCATCACGATTTCCAAGTCCAAACAATATCCCAAATAAATGCACAAGATAGAATCCGAAAATCAGCTTCATAAATGTAAATATTCACTAAAATTCTATTTTTTGTGCACATTACCATTTAGAATATTCTTGCATTTTCTAATATTTCGTTTGATTTGCTGATTTTCAAAAAAATAAACCTCTGTACCTGACCAAACAAAAACCCAACACACAATGCTTAATACTCCTGCAATATAGGCATGATTGCTTGAAAGCTTCAAGAATATCACCCCAACAATAATACCAATCACAAACAAAACAATAGCCTTTTTGACATTTCTAGCATATGTATATTCCTCTTCGTTCAAAAGGCTAGAAAAGGTGTTAAATGTGGCAGTCTTCAATGACTTTTCGTCAAAATCATTCTGACCCGAAAAAAATATTTCTACTTCTTTTCTTTTGCCACTGTGTAGCTTTGACAAAATAAAATCTTCAAGGTCAGAGCTTAGGTGGACATCATCTGAGCTATAATATCTTGAAAACGGAGTATCAGTTTCACCTAAATAGATATTTATACTTAATTCATCTTTCATGTTAACCCTCCTTTAAATCCAATTTACTAGTTGAAAGTCAACCTTTTATCAGTATGGTCAAGATAGCAACAATTCTTACGAAAACAGCGTTGTAAAAAGAGAAAGTCAATTCAAAAGAAACAAGAAACTAGCAATATAACCAATACAGTTAAGCAACCAGTACATACTTCTCTATCTCCAGGTGTAATAAGAGAAGAAGTTATCTCACCTCCTATTAGTAAGAAGGGTGTTCCACAACAAAATGAGGAACTAAGAGAACAACTTGCACTATTTTAAAAAGGTTTGAAAAATTTTTACTACACAATTACACAAGTGTTATTGTGTAAAAAGAAAGGAAGGATAGATATGAATGAACTAGTTCTTCACCCTACTGCTAAAATACATAAATATGTAAATGCAAATCATATTTATGAAATCCAGCCGTGGTTTAACTTTACGTATAATTTAATTATGAAAGAGGATTGAAAAGTACCTGTAAGCTGTACTTATGCAAAAGAATTAAAGAAGCTGTTTCGTATTTAACAAGCAGCTTTTTGTATTTCATCCTTCTTTTTCTGTAATTGATTTCATATATTTGACGTTCTATGTTGTAAGTGCTTACACGACCACTTATATCCTATACAATAAAGCTATTAAATCGAAAGAGGTGGCGAAAATGAGTACAAAAAAAGTATACAATTTTCTAACATGTTGTATTGTGGTTATAAAAAACGTCGATAGACGATTATTGAATAGAATCGAAATAAAAAGAGAGGAAGGGATGGTATGAAACAATCATCTGTTAATCCATGGCTTGTTGTCCTCGGTACAGTCATAGTACAAATGGGACTTGGAACGATATATACATGGAGCTTATTCAATCAGCCTTTAGTGAGTAAATACGGCTGGAGTCTTAACACTGTTGCTATAACCTTCTCAATCACTAGCCTTTCTTTAGCATTTTCAACTATGTTTGCGAGTAAATTACAAGAGAAATGGGGACTTCGTAAACTCATTATGATAGCGGGATTAGCCTTAGGAATTGGCTTGATGCTTAGTTCACAAGTTTCCTCATTACTAATGCTTTATGTACTAGCAGGAGTTGTTGTAGGTTACGCAGATGGTACAGCATATATTACCACACTATCCAATTTAATAAAGTGGTTTCCAGAGCGTAAAGGTTTAATTGCTGGTATATCTGTCTCCGCATATGGCATGGGTAGCCTAATTTTTAAATACATTAACACTAAGTTCATTGATTCAGTTGGTGTATCACAAGCGTTTTTATATTGGGGCTTAATTGTTGCAGTTATGATAGTGATAGGCGCTTGTTTTATCCATAAGGCCGCTGAACAAGATACAGTTCATGAAACAAAAAGTCATGACTATACAACAAGAGAAATGATACGCACAAAAGAAGTTTATCTGTTATTTATTATGTTATTTACATCATGTATGAGTGGCTTATACTTAATTGGCATGGTAAAAGATATCGGTGTTCAACTTGTAGGGCTTAGCGCAGCAACAGCAGCTAATGCTGTCGCTATGGTTGCGATCTTTAATACGCTTGGCCGAATCATTTTGGGACCGTTGTCAGATAAAATCGGCCGTTTAAAAATTGTTACCTCAACGTTTGTCGTTATAGCTACGTCTGTCTTTGTTCTCAGTTTTGTGGATTTAAATTATGGCATTTATTTCGTCTGTGTAGCAAGCGTTGCTTTTTGTTTTGGTGGAAATATCACTATTTTCCCAGCTATTGTTGGTGATTTCTTTGGTCTAATAAATCATAGTAAAAACTACGGAATCGTGTATCAAGGCTTTGGTTTTGGAGCGCTCGCAGGTTCCTTTATCGGTGCAATTCTAGGTGGATTTAAACCAACTTTTATGGTGATTGGCGTATTGTGTGTCGTGTCATTTATTATCGCTATTTTAATTCAACCACCTAATCAGAAAAAAGAAAAACAAGAAAATTATCGCAGCGTAGCGTGAGCATTTAAAATTTTTATCACATTCTAAAAGTGAACGTAAAGTAACTCCAAAATAAACAATAAAAGTTGATTTTGGAGTTACTTTTTTGTTTACTTCACTTTTTTCCCCTTCTGTGTATCAGGTAAAGCCTTTAAGGCTTCATCAAACTTCCGTCTGGCATGTGCCCAACATCCCACAAGGGTGACATCTGGTACTTGATGATAACCACTATATCCATCTACTTGTAAATACCCTTGAAAATACTTAGGTCAACGAAAAAAGTAAACCAATTTGTATGTTGTTTAAAGTTTTTCTCCACGAAAATTGGACTACTTAATGTTATTTTCAATGCTTTTTTTTATTTGAGAAAAAATATTGTCTAAAAAGAAAGAATATTTTATAATTTAAAATTATATGTTGTTTCAAAAAACGGAATTGGTGTTCCGAATTACGGAACTTAAGGGAGCTAAGATGAGTTTAAATAAAACGGCAGTAAAGACGATGGATATTTTAGAACTATTTTATGAACATGAAGAGCTAACGTTAACGGAAATGGTTCAACATACAGGCATGCCAAAAACGTCCGTATACCGTTTAATTGGCTCGCTTGAAGAAATGGGTTTTTTACAAAAGACCACAAAGGGAGCATATAGGCTTGGGTTAATATTTTTAAGGTTTGGTCAACTTGTTTCAAAGCGATTGTCGGTACGAAATATTGCAAAGCCGTATATGGAAAAGCTTAGAGATTCTCTTGGTCAAGCGGTCAATTTAATTATTCGAGATGAAAATGAGGCAATTTATATTGAGAAGATGGATGGAGATCAACCAGTAAGAGTATATACAGAGATTGGACGGCGTGCTCCTTTATATGCAGGAGCATGTCCGCGTATTTTGCTTTCGTATTTTTCAGAAGACGATCAAATGCAGTATATAGAGAGTGTGGAATTACAACGATTTGCGGATGGAACGATAGTGGATAAAGAAGAGTTGCAAAGCCGGTTACGTAAGGCGAAAAGAGAAGGGTATACAATCAGTTATTCGGAACTTGAGAATCATACAGCTGCCATTGCAGCACCTATTTTTGCAAGTGATGGTCGTGTAATAGCTGGTATTAGTATTTCAGGACTAGAAGTAGAGTACAATGAATCAGCAGTTCTAAACTTTATTACAAAAGTAAAAGAAACGGCACACCAAATTTCAAAAGAACTTGGCTGGATAGGTGAAAAGGAAGGTATATAATGAAATTTTCAGCGTTAGGGGATCAAGCAGTTGTTGTTACGTTTGGGGAGAAAATTGATTTGGATATATATGAAAATGTGCAAAATTTACGCGCTCTATTAAAGAGAAATCCGTTTGATGGGATGATTGAGTGTGTACCTTCTTTTGCTTCTTTAACGGTTTATTATGATGTATATAAGTTATGGAAGACAAGTGAAAGAAAAGTAGCACCTTATGATTTTGTATGTGAATATATGAAAAGATTACTTTGTCATAATAAAAATAAACCTCAAAAACAATATGATTGCATTTCAATTCCGGTTTGTTATGGCGGAAAATATGGACCTGATTTAGAAGAAGTTGCGGCGTATCATGACTTATGCAAGAGTGATGTAATTCGCCTTCACAGTGAAGCAACTTATTTTGTTTATATGCTAGGATTTACACCGGGTTTTCCGTATTTGGGTGGAATGTCTAAAGAGCTAGAAACACCTAGAAAACAAACACCACGTTTACAAATAGCACCTGGCTCGGTTGGGATTGGCGGGAGTCAAACAGGGATATATCCATTAGAAACACCAGGTGGCTGGAATATTATTGGACGGACACCTGTTTCTTTGTTTCAACCGACTAAAGAGCCACCTACATATGTGCAGAGTGGAATGTATTTACGTTTTATCCCAATAACAGAGGAAGAGTATCTGGTTATGGAGGGAGCTAAGAAATGAATGTCGAGGTTTTACATGCGGGGATGTTTACAACGGTTCAAGATTTAGGAAGGTATCACTATCAACAATATGGTGTGCCTGTTGGTGGTGCTATGGACCAGATAGCATTAAGAATGATCAATATGTTAGTTGGCAATGAAGAAAATGAAGCAGGATTAGAAATTACAATGATGGGACCAAAGCTCCTTATAAAGAAAACAGCATTGCTAGCAATTGGTGGTGCCAATATAGAACCTCTGTTAAACGGGGAACCAATTCCATTATGGCGACCAGTGTTAGCGAAAGAAGGTAGTATGCTTTGCTTCGGAAAAGCACAGTTTGGGTGTAGAACATATGTGACATTTGCAGGAGGAATTGATGTTGTAAGTAGTATGGGAAGTAAAAGTACATATGTAAGAGCGAGTTTAGGTGGAATAGAGGGGCGAGCTCTGAAAAAGGGAGATCTTTTTCAAATTGGTGCACCGTCAAAATTTGCTACCCATATGATAAAGAAATTGATGGATGAAGAAAGAGTAGCAACACGTTGGGGCATATGTAATCACGTTTTACCTAAATATAGTCGTAGTCCGACTGTTCGAGTCATTCCAGATTTTGAATGGGATCAGTTTAAGAATGAGAGTTTAGAAGCTTTTTTTACAAAAGAATATAAAGTTTCTAATTATGCAGATCGTATGGGGTATCGGTTTGAAGGTGAAGAACTAAAGAGAATAGAACAATCTGAGATTCTATCAAGTGCAGTGACGTTTGGAACAATCCAAGTTCCGTCTGGTGGTCATCCTATTATTTTAATGGCAGATAGACAAACGACAGGTGGATATCCACGAATTGGTAATGTCATATCAGTTGATTTACCTATTCTTGCGCAATTGAAACCAGGTGATTACGTCACGTTTGCGAAGACTTCTATAACAGAAGCGACAAAGCTTTACATAGAGCAAGAACAAAATATGAATCAATTAAAGAAACTCATCGCTTTACAAGCTTAAAGTAGGAGGAGGAATAGAATATGGTTACTGTTGATTTAAATTGTGATTTAGGTGAAGGGTTTGGTGCGTATAAGATAGGAAATGATGATAAAATCCTTCCATTTGTTTCATCAGTAAATATTGCATGTGGTTTTCATGCTGGCGATCCAACAGTTATGCGTCAAACAGTTGAAAAAGCGCTGGAAAATGATGTGGAAATAGGTGCGCATCCAGGTTTCCCGGATTTAATTGGATTTGGGAGAAGAGTGATGCGTGTTTCACCAGAGGAAGTATATGATTATGTTTTATATCAAATCGGAGCATTAGATGGATTTATAAGAGCAGCAGGAGCGAGGATGCATCATGTTAAACCGCACGGTGCACTTTATAATATGGCAGCTACTGATCAAGAGATTGCGGACGCAATTGCAAAAGCAATCTACGATATAAATCCAGAGTTATTCTTATATGGATTAGCGAATAGCAAATTTATACAAGCAGCCAAAAAATATGAACTGGAGCTTGTGCAGGAGGCATTTGCAGATCGTACGTACCAGCCAGATGGAACGTTAACAAGCCGAACAGAAGAAAATGCCCTCATAAAAAATGAAGATATAGCAATTAAGCAAGTGTTGCAAATGGTGCAAGAGGGGAATGTACAAGCTGTTGACGGGAATCATGTCTCCATACATGCACAAACAATTTGTATACATGGTGATGGAGAGAGAGCTGTGCAATTTGCAGAAAAAATATACAGAATATTGAAAAATGAAAATGTTTCTGTTTGTGCACCAAAATAAAATAAGGGAGAGATACATAGATGTTGAAGTTAATTGGAATATTGCTTGTAGCGATTGGCTTTTTATTTCGTCTGAACACGTTATTAGTTGTTATGGTTGCAGGAATTGCAACGGGTATGATTTCAGGGATGAGTTTTTATGATGTGATTAGTATGTTTGGAAAGTTTTTCATCGAAAACAGATATATGTCGATGCCAATTTTATTAACACTTCCTGTTATTGGAATATTAGAACGGTATGGACTGAAAGAAAGAGCGGAAGCGTTAATAACGAAATCGAAAGGAGCTACAACAGGAAGAGTACTCATGTCATATTTTGCGATTCGCGAAGGATCAGCAGCGGTAGGGCTTAACATTGGTGGACATGCACAAACAGTAAGACCTCTCGTTGCACCTATGGCAGAAGGAGCGGCACAAGGCCGTTACGGGAAACTTCCGGAAAAACTGAAAGAAAAGATTAAAGCGAATGCAGCGGCAGCTGAAAATACAGCATGGTTTTTTGGTGAAGATATTTTTATAGCAACAGGAGCAATTCTATTAATGAAAGGATTTTTTGATTCTGTAGGAATGCATGTTGGTGTGTGGGATATGGCGCTTTGGGGAATTCCTACGGCAATTTCAGCTTTTATTGTAAGTTGGATTCGTTTTAAACAGTTCGATAAGTATATTGAAAAAACGATGAAAAAAGAAGAAAGTCAACAAAAGGAGGCGATATAGGATGAATATTATTACACTCGATACAATCTATTATTTATTAGGTATTATTGTTGCCTTTGTGGCGATCCGTGTCGCTTTGGATCGTCAACATCCAAACCGCTTTGGTTCTAGTTTATTTTGGGCATTATTTTCTATCACATTTTTATTTGGAAATATCATCCCATCTTTTTATATAGGGTGCATCGTATTAGCGATGGTCGTTTTAGCATCATTAAATAAAGTAACGAAATCGAATGAAAAAGAAGCACCTACAGAAGAGCGAGTGAAACATGCAGAAAAATTGCGAAATAAAATTTTTATGCCCGCTATTTTAATTCCCATTTTTACAATCATTGGCACGTTAACTTTAGGGAAATTAAAGTTTGGAAATATATCTCTCGTTGATCCTGATAAGGTCACATTAATTGCATTAGCTCTTGGAGCATTGCTTGCATTTGTAGAGGCGATGAGAATCACAAAGGCAAAAATAACAGCCCCTGTACAAGAGGGAAGCAGATTATTACAAGCTGTCGGCTGGGCCGTTATTTTACCACAAATGCTAGCGGCGCTTGGTGGTATTTTTGCAAAGTCTGGTGTTGGTCAAGTTGTCTCAGATTTAGTAGGACAAGTGTTGCCAACAGAATATCCATTTGTCGCTGTTATGGCATATTGTTTAGGGATGATGTTATTTACGGTTGTAATGGGGAATGCCTTCGCTGCTTTTGCTGTCATTACAGGTGGGATTGGTTTACCTCTTATCGTTCAAATGCATGGTGGTAACCCCGCGATTATGGCAGCACTTGGAATGTTTGCAGGGTATTGCGGAACATTGATAACGCCAATGGCAGCGAATTTTAATATCGTACCAGCGATGCTATTAGAATTAAAAGATAAAAACGCGGTAATTAAGGCTCAAGCACCAATTGCGATTACTATTTTTGTTATTAATATGTTTATCATGTATGGGCTTGTATATCGATTTTAGTAGGGAGTGAGAAGGATGCAAAGAGTGGTGGTGACGGGATTTGAGCCGTTTGGAGGAGAAGAAATGAATCCTGCCTGGGAAGTTGCAAAGCGACTTGATGGCCAAGTGATTGGAGATTACAAGATTATTAGTAAGCAAGTTCCGACTGTGTTTCATAAATCACTACAAGTGTTACAGTCTTATATGGAGGAAATAGAACCAGCGCTTGTTATATGTATAGGACAAGCAGGAGGACGCCCAGATATTACGGTGGAACGTGTAGCAATTAATGTGGATGATGCAAGGATTCCTGATAATGAAGGGAATCAACCAGTTGATGCACCTGTTGTAGCAGAAGGACCAGTAGCGTACTGGTCTACCCTTCCGATGAAAGCAATTGTGAAAAAACTTCGTGAAGAAGGGATTCCAGCTTCTGTTTCGCAAACGGCAGGTACATTTGTTTGTAATCACCTCTTTTATGGGCTGATGCATATGTTAGCAAAAAGCGAAAATGAAGTTCGTGGCGGATTTATACATATTCCGTTTTTACCAGAACAAGCAAGTAGTCATCCTGGACAACCGAGTATGGCGCTTTCTACTATTGCAAAAGGAATTGAATTGTTAATACAAGTCGCATTAGAAGTAGAAAATGATATTGTAGAGTGCGGCGGGATGACACATTAAGCAAATATACAACACCTTCTATAGACAACTGGTATAATAAAGGAAGAAATATACATAGAGGTGAGAGTCATGCAGCAATATGAAGAAGTTCGTTCTATTATAGAAAAAGCAAATAAGATTACGGTATTAACGGGTGCTGGTGCGAGTACTGAAAGTGGTATTCCGGATTTTCGCTCGGCGAATGGTTTATACGCAGATGCAAAAGTAGAAATGTACTTATCGAGAGGTTATTATAACCGTAACCCAAAAGAGTTTTGGAAACATTATAAAGAAATATTTCAAATTAACATGTTTCATCAGTATAAACCGAACCGTGGGCATGAATTTTTAGCAGGCTTAGAAGAAGAAGGAAAAGATATCGCTGTATTAACACAAAATATCGATGGTTTACATCAATTAGGCGGTAGTAAACATGTTATAGATTTACATGGTACACTCCAAACAGCTCATTGTCCAAAATGCAAAGCGAAATATGATTTGCAGTATATGATCGATCATATACTGCCACGATGTGAAACATGTAATTTTATTTTAAATCCGGATGTCGTTTTATATGGTGATACATTACCACAATATCAAAATGCAATTCAGCGTTTATATGAAACGGATGTATTACTTGTAATGGGAACGTCATTAAAAGTCCAGCCAGTTGCATCGTTCCCGCAAATTGCCAAAAGAGAAGTAGGGGCAACAACGATTTTAGTAAATGAAGAATTAACAGGTCAAGAGGATTATTTTGATTATGTATTTCAGCAGAAGATTGGGCAGTTTATAGATTGTTTGAAATAATATAGGAGAAACCGGGATAAGAGGGATTTATCTCGGTTTTTTATTTGAAATTTAAATTTTTGTAATTTTCTTTATAAATACTGTGAATTATATTATCTATGTGCTTTAATATTATTAATAGAGAAGATTTTTATATCCAGATAAGAAAGTGTAATTTTATTTTTCTCATATACTCTACTATTTGCAAGCGATCATTCCGACTGATGTAAGTTTCACTTTATGAGGTGAAACGATTTTAAACGATAGAGAGAGGAGAGCAGAATGGAAAAGAAGGAACCGAAACAAAAAAAGAAAAAGAAAAAGAAAAAGAAAACTCATCTTCCCTTCCGATTAAATGTGTTATTTTTCTTTGTATTTCTTATGTTTTCAACTGTTATTATTCAGTTAGGTAAGGTTCAAATTATTGATGGTGAGACGTACAAAAATGAAGTGGAAAAAAAGGAAGAGAGAACAGTAAGTACTCCTGTCCCGCGCGGTAAAATTTTTGATCGAGAAGGACACGCGATTGTTGATAATAAACCATTGAGGACCATTACATATACAAAAATGAAAGGTGTTAATGGGGAACAAATTTTACATACTGCCAAACAACTTGCTGGGATGATTGAAATGCCGCAAGAGGCTATGGATAAGTTAACAGAGGTAGATAAGAAAGATTTTTGGATGCAGTTAAATAAGAAGCGTGCAATAGCAAAAGTAACGAAGGAAGATGAGCAGAAGCTAAGAGCTAAAAAATTAGCAGGAAAAGATTTTGATAAAAAGGTTGAAGAATTGAGACGAGAACGTATTACAGCGAAAGAGTTAAATGAACTAACTTCGCAAGATATAGAAGTGCTAGCAATTAAAAGTAAAATGAATGCAGGTTACAATATGACTCCTAAAGTAATCAAAAAGGACGTAAAGCCTAAAGAATATGCAGTGGTGAGCGAAAATTTAGCAAATCTTCCAGGGATAGATACAACTGTGGATTGGGAACGTGAATATCCATATGATAAAATACTGCGCTCTGTACTTGGAAATGTTTCTAGTGCTGATGAAGGATTACCAAAAGAGCAGTTGGATTACTATTTAGTTCGTGACTATAATCGTAATGATCGCGTTGGGAAAAGTTATATTGAAAAGCAGTATGAAGATGCGCTGCACGGCATAAAAGAACAATCGAAAAACATTACAGATAAGGAAGGAAATATCACTCATACCGAACAAATTGTAAAAGGAAAAAGCGGCAATAATTTAATGTTAACAATTGATATGGAATTACAGAAGCGAGTGGATGAAAGTATCGAAAGAAATTTAATGGCATTTAAAGCTTCAGAGCCAATGATGGATCGTGCTTTTGTAGTCATGATGAATCCGAAAACGGGACAGTTATTATCCATTTCAGGAAAAAAACTAGTAAATAAAGGTGGAAATATGCAAGTAGAAGATTATGCACTTGGTACAATGACGAGCTCTTATGAATTAGGTTCAACAGTAAAGGGAGCGACTTTACTCACGGGTTATCAAACGGGTGCTATTAAACCATTTACTCATTTTTTCGATGCGCCAATGACATTTAAAGGGACAACAAAAACGAAGAAATCGTGGAAAGATTTTGGTGATATTGATGACCTTAGAGCTTTACAAGTATCTTCTAACGTATATATGTTTAACACCGCTTTAAAGATTGCGGGGATTGATTACGTACCGAATAGTCCGTTAAATATTAAACAAGAAACTTTTAGTAAAATGCGCTATCATTTTGGACAATTTGGTCTAGGTGTGTCAACAGGTATTGATTTACCTAATGAAACAGTGGGACAACGAGGGCGAAAAGATCATACACCAGGGTTCTTACTTGATTATTCAATCGGTCAATATGATACATATACACCGCTTCAGCTTGCACAATATATTTCGACGATTGCGAATGGCGGTTATCGCATGAAACCACAAATTGTACAGGAAATTAGAGAGCAACCAGATAAAGCAGAGGATATTGGTAAGGTCGTTCAATCAATGGAACCAGTCATTTTAAATCGTGTAGATATGGATATTTCTTATATAAATCAAGTGAAAGAGGGGTTTAGAAAGGTATTTCAAGAAACTGACGGAACCGGTGTAGTCCACTTTCAAAATCTTCCTTATAAGCCTGCCGGCAAAACAGGAACAGCAGAAACGGTATACGGTGGCGATAGTGATGTAGGTAAAGATGGAAATGGTGATCGAAAAAAATGCTATAATCTAACTTTAGCTGGCTATGCCCCTTATGACGCGGAACCAGAAGTTGCATTCTCTGTCGTTGTCCCATGGGTAAACAATGATCAAGCGGGTATCAATTCTAAAATTGGAAGGGAAATTTTAGATGCTTACTTTGATTTGAAAGTGAAAAAATTCGGTGGGAATCCAGTCCCTATAGAACAGCCGAATAAACCGCAATAAAAGATCTTTGAAGGGGGAATTTGTTTGAGCAAAAAAATTTATAATGGTAGATTTATTGCAAACACAGAGGAGAGCTTTGTCTTATTTATAATTGGGATGCGTATAAATAAAATATTATCTTTCACTAAATGGATTCCAGTATTTAAAGCAATGGGTCCAATGATAAGAGAATTATATCAAAATCCTGAATTGGGTTTTCTGCATACCGAATTCCTATTTAGTTGGCGAGGAGTAACGCTTATCCAATATTGGAGGAGTTTTGAAGATTTAGAGGCGTATGCTTATGGGAAAACACACTCTGTTGCTTGGAGAAATTTCAATACTAAGATAAAAAATGATGGCAGTGTAGGAATATATCATGAGACTTATAAAATTCAAAAAAATGCATCAGAGGCTATCTATAATAATATGCCGAAGTTTGGGCTTTCCAACATCTTTCCTCATATTCCAGTATCTATAGACACAAATACAGCAAGGGAAAGAATGAGGGAATAGGTACAAGTACTAACAAATTCGATTTACGATCCTGCGAAAAAGAGTCCTAATAGGTAAGGAAACATACCTATTAGGACTCTTTTCATTTTATATTTTTTGAGATTGAATGATAAAACGGTGTTGTTTCACATCAAAATGCCCTTTTTGCAGGATTAGTTGATGTATGTTGTGTAATTCATTTACATATGTTTCTGTTTTGAAATCAGGTACTTGCCAAGGAATTGCTTTTAAATAATAGACGAAAGCTCCAATATCATAAAATCTTTGAACGGGAAATTCTTCTTTAAAGTTTAAAACTTTAAAACCGTTTTGTTGTATTTCTTCTAGAGCTGTTTCTAAATTCCAATTTGAAAATTCTGGATTAAGTGAAACTCCTAGTGTTTGATTGATTTCAGCACAATCCAGTCCGCCTACTTGCTGGGTAAGAAAGATGCCATTTGGAGAAAGAATTCTCTTTACTTCGGAAGCTGAGTAGGATTCGTGTTGATTTAAAATCAAATCGAATTGGCCATCGTCAAATGGTAGCACATTATCATCTGTTACTTCTAAAACTTTTACACCTAAAGGTTCTAACTTCTCTTTGGCGATAGGAATATTGGGTGTATAACCTTCCGTCGCATAAATAGTAGAAGGAAAAGGGCGTAACAAGGATAAAAATTCTCCGCCACCTGTTCCCATATCAAGCATAGAAGTAGCATGTTGCATAAGTGAAAAAGCCATGCTTCCGTATGACCAAGAAAGTAACTGACTTTTCACGCGACCAGTTTCTGTAATAAAGGAAAAATCCCATCCGCTAAAGCTTGCATTTGCATTTTCTAAAAGTGCTAAAAATAATTTGTCATTTTTCATATTAGATCCTCCTGTTTATTAGATGACTAGTGAATAAACAAGAGAGGAGGACCTCTAATTACAATATACGGTTGTTACGTTTCATGTTCTAGCATTTTCATATGGAATCACTCCTGGCAAAAGTATGTTGTTTTACCTTCTAGATTTATAAGTATAATACCTTCTAAAAGTAAAAAATAAAATAGATGTAGCTGTATAGCGGTAATAAAGTTTTGTAGTTCTTAAAGAAAAGAATATACTTTTTATGGACTATTTTGACAGTTTTTATCTTTAGGAGGCGATTTGTATTCTTTATCGCATATTTCCAAATAATAATAGACTACATAGAAAAGTTTAATAATTGTATACATATAGGTTATATTTTGTTTTAGAGATGCAGTTACATGCAAACAATTAGTATAATTCTTATATAGTTGAATCAATTTCACAGAAGAATAGGTACATGGTGAAAACGAATAATGATTCGATTTTTATTACATCGAAAACTATTTTAGGAATTAACTTAATTCTATGAAATTAATAATAGAGGATAACATAGAAGGAGAAATTTAAGGTAGTATAAAAAAGAAAAACTTTAAAAGGGGACAGAAAATATAATGATGGATGAACAAGAATTGAAACAAGAACTGCAACAAATCAAAAATAACAATTATGCTGTACCAGAAGATGTGGACGCATATCCATATGCACAATGGATGCTAGATAATATCGGGTCACCTGATGCTGATTTGCGTGATGACTTGATTTACAGTACACTCGAACGATGGATTACAGGTGAAGTATTTAGACAAAAAGAGTTACGAGGACTAATACTGCAGGCGCTTAGTCCTGATTATTTGTTTTATAAAATCGGTGAAAAGGGAACAGACTCTGTTTTTAAGCGTGCTTTCTCAATTCTAATCCCACCGCTTATTTTATCCGTTCATGAAAAAGAACCGTTTTTATCTGAAGAACAACTTTACAGCGTGGCAGAACAAGTTCTTGAATATGTATATCTAGAGCAAGATGTAAGAGGCTATGTAGAGGGAAAGGGCTGGGCTCATTCTACTGCACATGCTGCAGATGCGCTAAATGCTTTAGCATGTACGATACGAAATCGCGAATTTTCACATGCAATCCTTGCTGCTATTCGTCATAAAGTTCGTCTGTACGATTACGTATACATAAACTTTGAGGATGAGAGATTGGTGACGGCAGTAATGTCATTATGGAACCAAAATCTCTTAACCCAAGAAGAATGGAACAATTGGCTTCATAGCTTTACAATCATTGAAGAAGCTCCAGCTTCTCAAAATGATATTTTGGTACAAAACATTAGATCTTTCTTAAGGAGTTTGTATTTTCGAGCTTTAGAACAAGAGGGAAACTCTGAGTTTACGATTGCTATACTGGAGACTTCAAAAAAACGGCATAGATTTTAAAAAAGGTCTTCGAATTGGAATATATGGTTCATCATTCGATCCGCACTCCTATAAAAAAATAGTAGCACAGACCATGGCCGTGGTCTGTGCTACTAATCTTAGTATATTTTGTAGATTTAAAATAAAGTTTAATCATAATAATGCTAGTAACCTCTGTTACATGATTAATAAGGTGCTTTATCTTTTTATTACTAACTTATACACTATAAAAACGAAAATTTCAAAGATAAGTGTTGAAAAGGCTGGTAAAATCTTATCATTTGGTACGTATACGCTCCAAAAAGAATTAATAAGTGCATGGAACACTAGACACATAAAAATACTTTTAGCGGCATTATAAATTGTAGTTAGCATGAAGCATTGGGTGATTATCGTAATTATAAAGTATATAAAGTTCGTTTGAGAATTGCTAGTACCTGGAATGAACCATAACGGCAAGTGCCAAATAGTCCATATTATGCTCACAATCACCGTGCTTAAAAATGCCGAAAACCTTTTCTGAAGCGCAGGTTGTAAAAATCCTCTCCATCCGATTTCTTCAACTCCACCACCAATAATCATTATTGGAAAACTAAGTAACGCCACGTATAATGGTTTTTACATCGTTGCCCCGCCAAATATCGTTGGAAGATAACAGGTAATAAAAGCTAGAACAATGATCAGAATATACCATGCAAAATGATGTTTAGGATTAACAATTATTTTTAATAAAAACTCTAAACTCCTCTTTTGATCCATATTTCTTCTTTAGACTAATTTCAATAATCGCTGGCATGATACCCCCGAAAACAAACAATATCATCGCTAATGGAGTACCATATGTGGTAATGTTCAGTTTTATCAAGCTAATTAATATCCCCCAAAGTATCCATGTAAATATGAAAGTACATATTAAATATCGATTAATATCATTATTCATCTACCTAACCCCTTTGTATTGACTAGAATATTGTAAGACCATTACGGTATAAATTGCTTGAAAATGATACACTCCCTACTTCAACAGAGCAACGTATACGTTTACTAAATGATATTTGTCGCTAACATTTAAAGGCGGGATTCCTGTTCATCGTAATAAGAAAGTAATCTAAAATTTGAATTTTATTAAGAAATCAAAAGAGCCTATACTTCACTCAAGTATAGGCGGCGATGCTAAAATCAATCGGTTATTAATTTTGAATAGATATTTAAATCGATAAATTTTCCATTTGATTTTTCACTTTTTCTTAGAGTTCCTTCTAATGTAAATTTTAATTTTTGTAATACTCTTATGGAATTCATATTTTCGGGTTCAACTTTTGCTTCAACGCGATTTAGTTTTAGATGTATAAAAGTGTAATCTAATAAAGCAGAGATTGCCTCAGGTGCGTATCCTTTGCCCCAAAAGGCTTGCGAAATATCATAGCCAAGCTCAGTTTTTGAGTTCTCAAAATCTAAGAAATTATAACCGCATGAGCCGATGATTTGATTAGATTCTTTTTCAATAATAGTAAATCGAAAAGCTTTATTATTTTGAGCAAGTTCGTTAAGAAGATTAATCATATCTTTTGCCGGATTTTCATCAGTGAAATTATTAATATTCATGAATCTAGTAACATCTGGATCAGACCATATTTTAAACAAGCTTAATGAATCAGATTCTTCTATTTTTCTTAAATGTAATCTTTGTGTATATAGTTCTGTAATCAATACTTTTACCTCCATTATTTTGTGATGAGTGGATTAAAAATATTGATATCTGCGCATAATTCAGTCCCTTCTACCCTAAGTTATTTTTATTATACAAGAGATAAAATGATAAACACATAGATGAAATGGGAAAAGAGGGGAGAATAAAACGATTGTTTATTAAAAATCAAACAAAATTGTTATTTTGTACAACAGTAACGTGAGAAGAAATCGTAAATTACAAGAATCCCTGCGGAACAGGGGGGCAGGGATTCAGGGGTAAAGAGGGCTATTTTGTATTTGTCGAAACATGTCGTTTTCAACAAGTTAATATTACCACCAATTTTCAAAAACTTATCATGTTACATGTGTATGAATTGTATATAAACTATGTATAAATTTAAACAAAATCGTTATCTTGTAGCAAAGGGGAATAGAAATGGAAATTCACAAGGTTAGTGAAGTCGGAATGTACGGTGAAGAAGTAAAGCCTAAGTTTTATAAATTGCTAGATGATGCGAAACAAGCATTTGATAATCTCATGGAAAAATTACAAAAAGAATACCAGGTTATTAAAGGTGAAGAAGATGTAGTGTACGGCAAAAAGCCAGTTGAAATTATAAATGGGAGCAGCAATATATTTCCGAGCGATGTATTACGTGAAGGAGTAAATTAATTATTGGTACAAATGCAGCTACGAATATGACGAGAGGGATGTTACTTTTACGAAGGTTATAATTTTATAAGCGAAAAATCCCTTAGAGAGAAAGTGGAATTTATTTCTAAGATGTTTTATGTTCAAAATTATTTATCTTACTTTATTTAGGTAATAAATTAAATAAAAGTTTATTATAAAAATCTTGTCAAGAGCGAATTTTCCGCTTAACCACGGCTTTATATTTTTTATATAAATATATAATATTTCTCCGTGCTATAATCCACTCATGAAATGTGCACGTTTCTAAAATATATAACAATAGGAGAATTGAATTGAGGAATAGTTGTATGTATCCCGCTATTTGCGGGCAATAAGAACCCCGTCTAAAAGAAAAGAAATTAGGTTGAGGTCGGGCTGCTCGTAAAAGTCCGATTGGTGAGGGCTAATAATCAGTGGGGGGATGAAGCCCCCCACTGATTAAAGTTTCACTTTATCTTGATAATGACTTGTTCCAATCAGTTACTCAATAACCCTTAAAATAGTGAGGTAAACAATATGAATCAAATACACAATGGAATTATTTTTACTGCAATACCAAATAAATCGAATCAATATTATCGACCATTTTATGAAGATCTTATTTATTTTAATGAGAACCTAAATGAAAATAAAGCATTTACCGATCAACTTATATCTTTAACTGTTGAAGAACAAGACTTTGATACAAACTTTTTTGAGTATGACGACATTTGGTTGAGAGACGTTGCACCAGTTGTAACAAATCACCTTGTTAAATTTATATATCAACCAGATTATTTACCTGAAAGTCAAAGTCGATATTTAAATCAACAATTCAATAAATGGCTGAAGAAAAATGACTTTGAATATAGTACTTCCCCATTGATACTAGATGGCGGTAATCTCATTTGGAATAAAAAAGATACAATTATACTAACGGATCGTATACTTGATGATAATTATGATTGGACAGAAAAGGAAATTATAGAGCAGCTGGAATGGGATTTAGATGTCAGTCGTGTTATTATCATTCCTGCTGAACCAGGAGATGTACTTGCGCATGCAGACGGTATGATTAAGTTTATTGATGAACATACAATGTTTATCAGTTACTTTCTAGGAGATTACGAATTTAGGCATAGCATTCAAGAAATTATTCAAGAACAGATGCCAGAAGCGAAATTTGTAGTTGTTCCTTCTTCCTATACAGAGAAAGGGCAATATGATCAAGAGATAGCATCAGCCAAAGGCTTATATATAAATATATTAGAAACAAGAGATGCTCTCTATGTTCCTAGGTTTGGATTATCTAAAGATCAGGAAGTCTTACAATACATCCAAAAGCATACTGATAAACATGCGATTCCAGTTCATGTAGGAGATATATCGACAATGGGAGGTGCAATGAATTGTTTAACATGGTATTGTCCCATTCATTTGTTACCTCAAAAATTTAAAAGAATGAAAAAACGGGAGGGTGAATTTTCCATTATGGATTTTTTTAATTGGAATTGATGTCTGTTTACAAACTCCCTGTAGAAAATATAATACCTTTCACATTCATGTTTATTATGAGGGTGAAAGGTTATTATATGAGATTATAAAAGACGTAGTAAATAAAGTTACTCAAGGAGTATTTAAATGTATACAATTACTGAATTTTCTCGAATTTGTAAAATGAGTACTCGGATGTTGAGGCATTACGACAAAGAGGAAATACTGAAACCAGCAATATATTAATCCCATAAATGGATATAGATATTATGAACAGAGTCAATTGGAAGGGGCATTACAAATCAAAAAACTAAGAGAGTACAGATTTCCTCTCTCGAAAATCAAAATAATTCTTCAGTCATCAGACCAAAATTCACTTATCAAACATATGAAATCGCAAATTATAGAGTTATCTGATGAAGTGAGACAACATTTACAGGTTATTTCCGAAATGAGTGAAATAATAAATACGAACATAGATCTTATTTCAATCCAACGTAGATACTACGATATATTAATTGGAATGAGAAGTGAAACAACTGCCATAACGCAAAGATTACAAATCGATATTCATGATATGGATGAACATTTTGATTCCTTATATGAAAAAATACAAGTGAATAATTTTCAAATAGTAGGTTCTCCATCCGCCATCTTCTATGATGAAGAGTATATTCCGAACCACAGTGATATTGAATTAAGAATTCCAATTATTTATGAGAACACTGGAAATTTATCACGGGAGTGGGAGATAAAAAAGCTAGCTCAGCATCAAATTGTTACTACCTTGCATCATGGGAGTTATGACCATATAGGTTACGGTTATATGGCACTAGAAAAATGGATTAAAAACAATGGATATTTGATAAATGCCACGCCATGTGAAGTCTATTTAAAGGGTCCTGAATGTGATTGTCCAGTAGAGGATTACGTGACGCAAATTTGTTTTTCAGTTATTAAAATGTAACACCAATAATATTTGACCTTGACACTATGTTAACGTTTATTCTATTTTCAAAAGCAGTTTATCTTAATAAAAGGAGTGAAAATATGAAAAAAATTCCGAAGAAAGCAATAATGGCCATTTGTCTGATTTTTAATATGATATTGATTTCAGCATGCACCCCTGAAGTGGGAGAAGCCAAGCAAAACAGCACTATCCTTCCTAGGCATTTGCCAGACAATGTAGTATTTAAAAATGGCACAATCTATACTTCTAATCAAAAACAAGATATGGCAGAAGCTGTAGCAATTAAAGATGGTGAAATTACATTTGTTGGTTCCAACAAGGATGTAGAAGAATTTATAAATAAAGATACGAAAGTCATAGATTTACAAGGGCGTTCCGTCCTTCCCGGTTTTGTGGACAATCATAATCATATATTTGAAGCAAAATCATCAGCGGCAGGTAATTGTAGTGTGTCACCAGATGCTTCATTACAAGACCAACGTTCGTATTTAAAGGATTGCAAAAAAGATTTAAAAGAAGGGGAATGGATAAGCGGATCAGGATTTAGTTTGGAAAGTTTGTTAAAAGATAGGGACGAAAAATCAGAAGAGCAAACGCCATTACAGCTCCTTGATGAGCTGTTTCCTAATAATCCTGTAGTAATTATGGAAAGAACCTCTCATTCTGTATGGGTTAACTCCAAAGCAATGGAGTTGGCTGGAATGAGTAGAGATACGAAAGATCCACAGGGAGGAAGAATTATTCAGGATCCGGAAACAGGAGAACCTTTTGGTATTCTTTATGATTCAGCTGGTGATATTGTGATGGAAAAAGCATGGAGTGCACAACCAGACTTGTTTAAAAAAAATTACGAAGGTTTGTTGGATGGCTTAGATGAAGTTGCAAAGAATGGTATTACTACAGTTGGTGATGGACGTCTATATTGGAAACGAGGTTGGTTAGATGTCTGGAATAAAGTTTATGATGAGAAAAAGTTAACATCACGAGTAGTGCTTCGTCCGTGGGTGTATCCAAATTTAAATGAAGCAGAACAAATTGAGTATTTCAAAAAAATTAAGCGTGATGATTTATCGTCTCGAATGCTTATTAATCAAGTGAAAATGTATAGTGATGGAATTAGCATTAACAGCACAGCTAAAACACTGGAAAAATATAAATTTGAGTGGTTTAAAGGAACTCCATATGGTTTGAACTATATTCCAGAACAAAAAATGAAATGGTGGTTGACCGAACTCGATAAAATTGGTTATGGTGCACTGATTCATACAATTGGAGACGGTGGGGCAAGAGAGAGCTTAAATGCGATCGAAGCAGCAAAGAACGATGGAGCAACTCATCCATATACCCTCACTCACGTGGAAATGGTAGAAGATAGTGATATTAATCGCTTTGCTGATTTAGGTGTTAACGCTGATTTTCAGGTAGGCCACGATTTTGCAGAAGATCCTAATCAGAGTTGGGCAAGTATGTATTTTTCAGATCAACAAATGAAACGAATTATGCCGTTAGGACGAATTTGGAAGACAGGAGCAAATGTATCACTGAGTAGCGATTGGGATGTAAATGAACTGAATCCACTTGTCACTATTTCTAATTCACTAAGCATTGGTAAAAAAGGTTTACCTGATGTATACGCAGCTATTGATGCTTATACAATTAAGCCTGCCAAATCATTAGGACTTGATAATATAACTGGTTCTATTGAAGTAGGTAAATCTGCTGATATGATAGTACTTGATGAGAATATAACTGAAATGAGTAAGGATAAGATTCCAAATGCGAAAGTTTTAATGACAGTTTTACAAGGAGAAGTAGTTTACCACAAGGAGAAATAAAGAGTCATTAAATGGAAGGAATAACTTATGAAATTGATGCAAGCAAATCCAGAGTTCTTTAAAGATAAAATCATTAAGCCATCCAATTATTTAATTGAGCATGTCGGAAACAACCAATATCTATTGCATAGAGAAATTGCAGAATATGAAAAAGAAGCATTTAGAAAAGAAAAATTATTTCAATATAAAGGAAGAAGTTTTTTACCAAACATTGAACAATTTACTTCAGAGGAGCAAGCTAAAGTAGCTGTATACTCTTATTGGGAAGCAATTAACCAATTATATTAAAAGCGGATAAAATCATTTACTGTTACTCACAAAAATAAACAATAAATATTATCTTATTAAAGGGCTAAGAAAGAGAGCACATTCAAATGCTCTCTTTTTTAGTTCATCAATTGTTTTTCTGTAGGGTTTCAACATGATTAATGAAAAAATATTGAGCAAATCTATAACAAAATAATAGCATTATGTTACCTAGTTTTCTCATGCAATTTTACATATAGGAGTCTCGCCACATACTTATCAACCTAGTGAAAATAAACACCCCAAAGCGATAAAAAGCAACTTAGTTGCTATAAAAAACAGTGAATTTTCTGTTTTTTATTTCTAAAGTTTCTAAATATTTACATAATCATAAAAATAACATACATTTTAGTTGTACCAAAAAAATCTACGCAAAAGGGGATGTTTGTATGTTCAAGAAGTTAGTAGTAGGAGCGTTAGCAACTGGTTTTGTATTAACTGGAGGACTGGGAACGGTTTCAGCAAGTGCAGAAAAAGATTATACGATTAAATCGTTCGACTATGTAACTGTGGATGGAAAGAATGTGGATTCTTTTGCCAAATTGAATAACAAATCCAACGAAGAAGTAAAAATAACTATGGTTCTGCCTAAACAAAATACAAATGGAGATTGGTTGGCGTATGGTTTTACGAGCAGAGAAAGCTTGGAGGCTTTTATCGAAAAAGATAAAAAAAGATTTCAAAGCCCAGTAGCGACCCTGGGTAGCGGTGCTGGTAGTACCGATTTCTATGAGCATATAAATAAAGGTGGACAATATATTTATTGGAGCAGTGGTTTTAAAAACTTGCCTTCTAGCTGGAATGACAGAATTTCTTCCGTAAGTACAGCTTCACCTTCTGCAAGTTATTCGACGACGCTTTGGGAACATACTTCAACTCAAGGATATGGCAAAGGGGTCTTATTTAGACACTCCGATTGGTATGGTAAAACTGCTAATTTGGCTGCGGATTGGAATGATATAACATCAGCAATTGAAATCAAATAGTAACGGGGAATTTCAATTGATTAGGTGAAGAAGTTTCAAAATCACTATTCTCTCATGGATTTAAAAGAAATGGGAGAA
Organism: Bacillus pseudomycoides; assembly: GCF_022811845.1. Classification (NCBI taxonomy): domain Bacteria; kingdom Bacillati; phylum Bacillota; class Bacilli; order Caryophanales; family Bacillaceae; genus Bacillus; species Bacillus pseudomycoides. The sequence continues at coordinate 4,357,289 of NZ_CP064266.1, read as the reverse complement.
TAGTGATTTTTTTGAATTTTTCTGTGTAGAGAAACAGAGGGATTATTTCTGACATATTTACAAAAAAATATAAGTACAAAGGAGATGTTTGTATGTTCAAAAAGTTAGTAGTAGGAGCGTTAGCAACTGGTTTTGTATTAACTGGAGGATTGGGAACGGTTTCAGCAAGTGCAGAAAAAGATTATACAATTAAATCGTTCGACTATGTAACTGTGGATGGAAAGAATATGGATTCTTTTGCTAAATTGAATAACAAATCCAACGAAGACGTAAAAATAACTATGGTTCTACCTAAGCAAAATACAAATGGAGATTGGTTGGCGTATGGCTTTACGAGCAGAGAAACTTTGGATACTTTTATTGAAAAAGATAAACAAAGACTTAAAAATGAAATAAAGCCCCTAGGTAGCGGAGGTAGCGGACCTGGTAGTACCGATTTCTATGAGCATCAAAATAAAGGTGGACAGTATTTTTCTTGGAGCTATGGTTTTAAAAACTTACCTTCTAACTGGAATGACAGAATTTCTTCCGTAAGTACAGCTTCACCTTCTGCAAGTTATTCGACGACACTGTGGGAACATACTTCCACTCAAGGATATGGCAAGGGAGTCTTATTTAGACACTCTGATTGGTATGGTAAAACTGCAAATTTGGCTGACGATACAACTTCAGCAATTGAAATCAAATAGTAGGTGAACAGACCCATCGCTCGCTATCTAGCTAAGAACAACTTACTTGAAGATAAAGAATTGTTTAGAGATAAGTGGTTGAAGAGTAAATAACCCTTTCTTTCTACTAAAATTAACGTTTGTAGCATCTTTTTAATCAATCTTTTTTCAAATCAACACTAACAACAGTAATGGTTCTGATAATGGTAACAGTAATAACTCAAACAATAGTACTTCTGATAAAAAAGAGGATACATATAAAGAGCCTCCAAAAACGGGTGCAAGTACAAATAATAGTGCAGCAATGGGTGTATTGATGGTTCTTGCAGGTAGGGTACTTACTTTTGGTCGCAAATTTAGAAAGGTATTAAAATAATAGCTACATTGTGTAGTGAATAAAAAGACATCTTCGAATATTGAAGATGTCTTTTTATCAATTTCCTGGGATAGGAAATTGCATTAATTTGAACAAAATTTGCTCTAAAACAATGTAACAAGGATAAAAATTCTCCGCTACCTGTTCCCATATCAAGCATAGAAGTAGCATGTTACATAAGTGAAAAAGCCATGCTTCCGTAAGAACAAGAAAGCAATTGACTTTTCACACGACCCGTTTCTGTAATAAAGGGAAAATCCTACCCGCTAAAGCTTGTGTTTGCATTTTCTAAAAGTGCTAAAAATAATTTGTCATTTTTCATATTAGATCCTTCTGTTTATTAGATGACTAGTGAATAAACAGTGGAGGAGGACCTCTAATTACAATATACGGTTGTTACGTTTCATGTTCTAGCATTTTCATATGAAATCACTCAGGCAAAAAGTATGTTGTTTTACCTTCTAGATTTATAAGTATAATACTTTCTAAAAGTAAAAAATAAAATAGATGTAGCTGTACAGTGGTAATAAATAAAATCCTATAAATGGCCGTTTTCGGTACTTTTTAAGGATATTAGATTGGATATATATGTTAGGATAGAGAAGAGATTGCGAAGAAATATACTTAAGCTAACTGGCAGGTTAGCGGGAGAAAGAATGTAGGAAAGGAAAGGAGTTTAAAATGATTAATCTAGAAAAAAAGATACTTAAATTAATTAATGAAATATATCCGGTAGATTTTATTAAAGTTAAATCAGTAACAAATGAAATGTATCAGTGTATTGCGGAACAAGGTGACTACTTCGTTAGAATAACTAACTATAAAACGTATGAAGAACAGTTGGAAGAAGTTAAATATACAGACTTTTTATATAGGGAAGGTTTAGGAGTACCTCCAATAATAACTTCTGTAAATGGTAAATTAGTAGAAAAAATAACATTAGACAGAGAGCTTTTTATTGTATTGTACAAAGCTGCTTCTGGTATACACTTACCAAGAAGTCAATGGAATTCCAGTGTGTTGAAAAAATTGGGTCAGCAAATTGGTAGATTACATCGTTTGTCTAAAAAGTTTGAAAGTATTGAACCGATAAAACATATAAACGATTGGTATGATAATGAGGAATATTCTTTTCTTAACTATATCCCTAAAGAAGAAGGTATTATTAGAGAATTTGCACATGATGTTTTATCTTCTATAAAAAAACTGCCAAAGAGTCCTTCAAATTATGGCTTGATACACGGCGATTTATGGTTAGAAAACATATTAGTAGAAAATGATTTGAATTTGACAATGATTGATTTTCAAGATTGTGAGAAGCATTTTTATATATTTGATTTAGCAGTTCCAATCTATAGCGCGTTGGAGTATTCGTTTGTAGGGAATGGTAACATAGTTGACTATGAGAATTCCATTACACAAGCAATAGTTGACGGATACCAAGAGGAAAATGAAATATCTGAAGAAATGATAGATAAGCTTCCTTTATTTATTAAATTAAAGGAAATATTTGAATATAGCTTAATGCATATGTACTGGAATAAAGAGGAATTAGCTGAAGAACAAGTACGAATAATGAACCTTTATAGAATAAGGATTGAAAATAATCATTCCTTTCTTAACATATAATCACAGTTGTTGTTTAACTAAAGGGTAGCTTTAGTTAAATAAAACAATATAAAAAAGTCGGTTCCTTAGCGTACAGGAATCCAACTTTTTTATGTTAAAAATACGCTATTCTTTCTATAGAATCATAGGAAGGGATGGCGTTTTTTTCATTTTATAGATACAAGTTTATTAGATTGCTGGCAATGTGGCGGTACCCTAATCCTATCAACTTAACAAAGAAAGATGTTATAAGCGTTCTTATGTCTATATTTAATGATAAGGGAAGGGAAGTAAAATGATAAAAAAATAATAGTTACGATATTAGCTGTAGTATGTTCATTAAGTATTGTTGCTTGTAGTCAAAATAAGGAAGTTAATACAGATAAGCAAGAAACGATCAAGATGGGAGTTATTCTCACAGATGACAATGCAGATATTTCTGCAATGTGTATAAGCAGAAGACTTTTAGATTTATAAATGAGTTGTAGAAGACAAATCTGTCCAAAATCAAGTGAAGTTCATTCATCAACTATTTGGAATGGCTGCATAAGAACAGACTCCATTAGGAATTTATATTCCTCTTTCAAATAAATGCAATCTTTGCACCAGAACCGGAATTGCATTATTCAGTAATTCCTTTCTACTTTATATCCTACTTAGTTTCTTATTTGATAAATTGTTTGCGATATTCCGAAGGATAGCAGCCGGCGAATTCCGTAAATAGTTTGGTGAAATGTCTTGTGCTATAATAACCAACCTTCCCTGCTACTTGCTGTACCTGAATATGAGGTTCAACTAATAGTTCCTTTGCTTTTAACATACGGGTCTGTGTTAAATATTTCATAAACGTTATTCCAGTTTTTTTACGAAACAAGGTGCTTAAGTAGTTGGGGGTAACACCAAGTTTTTCTGCAATTTGACCAATACCGATATCGTTTATGTATTGCTGCTCGATAAACGTGATCACTTGGTCTATGATATCCTGCTGCCGGTTTTCATCTTTTTGATTTCTAGCTAAGAGGTTATCACTATGTGTTTGAAGTTGTTTCATCCATGACGTGATATCTTCGTTCACATTAAGGTGGCATCCGGTAGAAGCTAATAAGAAATGTTGAATATTTTTTTTGATAGCGACAGTAAGGTCCATTCTTGGTAATTGCTTTTCTAGTGCAGACAGCGTTTTCATAAATTCCAAGTATAATCTTTCTTTATAATATTTAGACAGTTTTATCAGAAAAGCACTTAGTTCATTTGTTTTGCTGTCTATTCTATCAACATTTAACTCTGCCAAATCCCATTTTCTGCCGCTGCCAAGGACTGTACGCAACGGGGAATTAACCTGTACTTTGTTGATTTGATAATAAAGACTATCAAAAGATGAACATTCTTCACTCTCGATCATGGTAATAGACAAGTCAGCATTACAAAATCGAGTCAAAGTATCAGTAATGATTTTAAAGTATTGTCTAATATTACTTTTACTTTCTTCCCTGCTTCCTTTTGTGCATCCCCAGCATACTACTGTAATCAGTTCGCCGTTTGGCAACGTAAACAGTGCGATTCTAACTCCTGGGGATAAGAAATGACTCACCGTCTCTTGTAACGAATAACGGAACTTTCGTAAATGCTCCGCTTTTGCTTTCTCTTCCAGATGACTGTCAACGTAGAAGACAGCGCTTTTAAGGCCGCTATTAGAAATCATACCTTCGTTATCAATCTCATTAACAGAACTAAGCCCATGATAGAGAGCAACCATGTCGTTTTCAAATCCTTTGTTCAATCTGATCAAATGTTTCTGGTGCTGTTCAAACAGTTGCTGTAATGCCTTTTCTAATTCTTCGAGACTTACTGGTTTTAATAAATAATTTGCAGCACCCAGTTGGATGGCCTCCTGGGCATAAATAAATTTGGAAAAACCGGTGAGAATAATCCACTGGGTCCACGGTGAGATCGTTTTGCCGATTTTGATTGCTTCCAATCCAGTTAATTTGGGCATCCGGATATCAACAAAGATGATATCCGGTTCAGTTTCTTTCAATTTCTCTATCATTTCTTCGCCGTTTGCTGCTTCACCGACGAATTCGATTGGAAAATCTAGTTCTTCAAGCATGCTTCTCAAGCTGGTTCTGATCAAACCTTCATCATCCGCTATTAAAACCCTCATTTTCTCACATCCTTTTCTGGGATTTGAATGGTGACATTTGTACCTGAGCCTTCCTTACTTTCAATTGAAAATGTAGATTCAGGGTAGGTCATTTTTAATCGTTCGCATACATTCGGAATACCGATGCTCTCGCTATTTTTCTTGCTTTCTGTATTAAACCCGATACCATTATCGTGAATGCGGATCACCAGATGCGGCTCATGAAAAATGTCTTTAATTGCCGCAGAAATGGTCAGTTTACATGGCTTGCCCGATGGTTCAATTCCGTGGATGATTGCGTTTTCAACAAGAGGTTGAAGCAATAACTTTGGGATATTGTAGTTGCTTAGCATCTCGTCATAATGTATCTCTACTTGCAATCGGTCTTGAAAACGCAACTGTTGAAGTTTGCAATATTTTTCCAAAAATTGAAATGCCTCTTTAATTGTCGTCCAATTTTCCCGGCCTAAACTGTACCGGAGCATTGAGCTTAGAGATAAGATCGCTTTTTCAAGTGTTTTTCGCTCACCCATCCGATTCAAAGCGATAAAACCGTTTAATGTATTAAACAGGAAATGGGGCTGAATCTGTGACTGAAGAGCCCGGTTTTCGGCGTTTCGCTGATTTAGTACAGCTTTATATTCACTGTCAATAAGCTCGTTGATTTTATCGATCATGCTGTTAAATGTATTTCCAAGCTGAGCAATTTCATCGTTACCATTTGTTACAGACCGAGCATGCAAGTCCCCTTGCTGCACTTTGTTCATGACACCAATCAACTTTTTAAAAGGATCCGTAATCCATCGTGAAAGAATAAAAAACAGGAAAACGGTTAACAGCAGGCCGCCAGCAGCAAATAAAACGCCTACTATATACATCCATTTTATCTTGTCGCTTAGTTGAGATTTTGAAAGTAATACGACAATTTTCCAATTGGCGGGTTGTATCTCTTTAGAAACGGTGATATAAGAATCATGTTCACCTTTAATCGTCGTTTCTTTATTTTTAATTTGGTCCAGCATGTCTTTAGATAAGGATGAGCTTGCATAAAATAACTCTCCGTTTTCATTAAAAATTGCTCGTGTTGAATCTACACTAAAATGATTGTCGCTCATCACTCTTCTTAATGTAGCAGTATCTGCATTAGCCATACTCACTCCTAAAGGTTTTAGTGATTCTGGGTCTTTGATAAGGCGGGCGACAGAAAACACCTCGTCAGCAGGAGGATTCACTAAATAATTTTGTGAATGTGCACTGATAAATGTTGCTTTTCCATCAGCAGCAATTGCTTTTTTATACCATGCTTGTTTCATATACGGGTACCCTTCGACAGCACTTGATCCATTATTCGTCCTTATATAAACCGATCCGTCAACAGGAAGAATAATAGTCCCCACAATATCTTGACGTAAGTTTTGAAGATAGGTAGGCAAGCTGTTCGTCAGCGTCTTTTCGACAAATATCTTTGTCGGCATATCATGGTTATAATCACCGGACGCTCTTATCTTAAGTGCTTTCATCAAATTGTCATTAAAATAAGGGAGGGTTGTAATCTGTTCTAAATCATCTAGATATGTTTCAATATTATGGCTTAATGCAGTTAATGTATTTTCCGTTAAAGTCGGGGTTTCTTTTTCTATTAGATATTGATAATAGGACGGCATCAAAAGCAAAATAATGAGGATTGGTATTAACAGTGTTAAAGCATAGAAGATTGTTAATTTCTTCTGAAGTGTATGCGCTTTCATTCTTGGTTTCTCCTTTATTAAAATAATAAAAGTACCTACTAGTTTCTGTCAATCATAGAAATGAGCGCATGGAGTGTAGATTCAGTACATATGAAAGCGGATACAGTGGTGGTATATTTGAAACAACAGTAAATGTTAAAACTTTTTGGGAGGGAAGATTTTATGAAAAAATTTACTGTTCTATTCTTAATTCTTTTATTAACCATTGGCTTGTTCGGCTGCGGCAAGGGAACTTCTGGTGAGGCATCAGAAAAGGGAAAAGGGAAAGTTAAACTCACCGTAGCCTTCAGTATGGCTGACCAGAGCTCAAAAAATGCTTTCTTAGAAATCATCAAAGATTTTGAAAAGGAAAATCCGAATATTAAAGTGGATGCACAAGAACTGGGATCATACGAAAACACCATGAAAATGAAAATGGCTTCCAATGAATTACCAGATTTGTTCGATACCCACGGTTGGTCAATCAAACGCTATGGCAATTATTTAGCTGATTTAAGCGGTGAACAGTGGGTTGCCAATCTTTCCGATTCGATAAAGCCCGTTATTACAGATGAAAAAGGAAAAGTGTATGCGTTTCCACTTAATGAAGCAAAAGACGGCGTTTTATACAACGTTGAGGTGTTAGAAAAATATAAGATTGAACCGCCTAAAACATTTGATGAGCTGATGGATGCTTCGGAAAAAATTGTGAAAGAAAGCAATGGAGAAGTAACACCGTTTTTCTTTTCCGGACTTGATTCCTGGACAATCGGTCAATATTTCGATTACTTTGCGACCCCGTTGTTAATCAGCCCGAAAGAAAATCATGCAGATGAACTGTTAAATAACAAGTTTAACTGGAATAACTGGACTTATCTTCCAGAGAAGTTCAAAGAAATGTATAAAAAGGGGTACATCAATAAAGAAATGTTAACAGCAAAATATGTGGATGAGGCCCGCTTGTTTGCGGAAAACAAATTAGCTTTTGCACTCCATGGTCCGGCATCTTTAGCAGATGTGAAAAAAATCAATTCGAATGCCAAATTAGGTGTATTTCCTATTCCGGCAATTCAGGAGGGCGATAAACCTACTTTCGCAGGCGGTGAGCGCTATACGCTCGGTCTCTGGAAAGATTCGAAGCATCCTAAGGAAGCGAAAAAGCTGTTAGCATTCTTTTCGAAAGAAGAAAACGTGAAAAAGATGGCTGATGTAACGTTCTCACCTGCTCCGTTTAAAAGCGTTGAAGGCGGCGCAGAATTAACAACATACTATGAGAAATATAAGGATATTAGAGTATTCTCGTACTTTGACCGTGCGTATCTGCCAAACGGCATGTGGGATGTGATGCTCACGAATGGTGAGGAGTTAATCTCTGGAAACATTACACCTGAGCAATATTCCGAAAATATGGAAAAAGAAGTAAAACGTTTAAATAGCCAGCAGAAAAAATAAAAGTGTGTTCTTTTGAAGGGGGGACTGGTTCACTTTTCCTATCAAAAAGGGAGGGGAAGATATGCAAAACCAAGCTGCCAAAAACAGTAGTCCGGCTGTTAGGTCGGAGATACCAAAAGTAAAATCAATAAAAGTGCGAAAAAAATCAAATTCCTTAATTAATTTAATGTATTTGCCAGCATTATTGCTTTTCTGTGTGTTTATTTTTTATCCCTTTTTTAAAGGGATTGCTATATCGTTTACGAACTGGGATGGCTATTCACAAACGTCGAGTTGGGTTGGTATAGAAAATTATAAAAGAATGTTCAATGATCTCAACATTGGTACAGTCGTGAAAAACACACTCATCTATGGTCTCGGAAGTACTTTCTTCCAGAACTTAATTGGATTAGTGTACGCTCTTTTATTAAACCAAAGCATTAAAACAAGAGGATTAACAAGAACCATTGTTTACTTACCGGTTATTATCAGCCCGCTTATTATGGGGTATATCTGGTATTTTATTTTCCAGCTTAACGGTGGAGCATTAAACGACATCATTCTTCTATTCCAGGATGAACCGATTAATTTGCTGGCAAACCCTACGGTAAATGTGTGGATTATTACATTCGTCAACACCTTCCAATACTTAGGGATTGCGATGACTATTTATTTGGCTGGTCTGCAGTCAATTCCAAAAGACTACTACGAAGCTGCAGGTTTGGACGGTGCATCGACGTTCGGTCGTTTCTGGCATATCACACTGCCAATGCTGGCACCTTCCATTACCATCAATATCGTCTTAAATATTATTGGCGGTCTGAAATTGTTCGATGTAATCGTGGCAATGACAAACGGTGGACCGGGCTATGCTTCTCAATCACTGTCAACCATGATGTACCAAATATACTTTGCGCGCCAGGATGCAGGATATGCAGCTTCATTAGGAAACCTCATGTTTGTACTCATTAGTGCCATCAGTTTAGTATCTCTAGTCTACTTAAGAAGAAAGGAGATTACAAGATGAATAGAGGAAAGAAAAAACAATGGCTTCTGCTTACAACGATTATCATCAGCATTTTTCATATCATTCCGATGTATTTACTGATGAGTACGTCGTTTAAGAATGAAGGTGACTTAAGTTCGAAATGGGCGTTTCCGAAGTATTTATACCTGGACAATTTTAAAAACGCATGGGAACAGGCTAATTTAGGCACAGCATTTATCAACAACATCATTATTACTGTTGTTTCAGTTTTTCTTGTTCTTGTAATCGGGGCTCTGGCTTCTTATCCATTAGCAAGATTTCAAACAAAATTAAACAAATTCATATACATGCTTTGTATTTCTGCACTGATTGTACCACCGTTAACGATACTTGTTCCGTTATATCAATTTATTGTTGATCTTGGAGGATTAAATTCATACTGGGCGGTCATTGCGTTGCATGTAACCTTTAACCTGCCAATGACGATTTTCCTGTTTACAGGATTCATCAGTACGATCCCGCGTGAATTGGACGAAGCCGCAATGATTGACGGAGCTTCAAGAATCGGGCTGTTCTTTAGAATTATTTTGCCGTTATTGAAACCGGTTACGGTTACGGTCATTATTTTGACTGGAGTAGCTATTTGGAATGACTACCAATTCTCTGTATTTTTCCTTCAATCAAGTGACATGGCAACTATTACAGTCGCACTGTCAAAATTCTTTTCTATGTTTAACAATAACGTGGGCTGGGTAGCTGCGGGGTCGTTGATGGCAATGCTCCCACTAACAATTCTTTACCTCTTCTTACAGAGATACTTTATTCAAGGTCTATCATCCGGGGCCGTGAAAGATTAATAGGGTTGGCACGTCTGGAACTCTTACATTCAACTTCTATGGTTCACATAGACTTGTTCAAACAAAACCATTTTTGAGAAGGAAAGAAACATATATCTGTCCTATCTAAGAAAGTATCGCGTTCACTTTAAAATTTTAGAGTTGAACATAAAGTTCACATTCAGGAGGTTTTATAAATGTCAAAAATTACATTTCTAGGTGCCGGAAGTACGATTTTTGCCAAAAATGTACTTGGTGACTGCATGTTAATACCTAGTATCCAAGGGTTCGAGTTTGCCCTGTTTGATATTGACCATCAACGCTTAAAGGATTCTGAGAACATTCTGCAAAATCTAAAGATAAGCTCTGGTAGCAATGTGCACATCAAGACTTATACGGACCGGAAAGAGGCGTTAAGAGGAGCAAAATACGTCATTAATGCCATACAGGTCGGCGGCTATGAGCCTTGTACGGTGACCGACTTCGAAATTCCGAAAAAGTACGGGCTTCGCCAGACGATTGGAGATACAATCGGTATTGGCGGCATTTTCCGCGCATTACGAACCATTCCGGTGATGCTTGATTTTGCCAAAGATATCCGTGAAGTTTGTCCGGATGCTTGGTTTTTAAACTATACAAACCCGATGGCGACGTTAACGGCGGCTATGATTCGTTACGGCGGCGTAAAAACGGTCGGATTGTGCCACAGCGTCCAAGTTTGTGTTCCGTACTTATTTCGTTCGCTCGGAATGGATACAGAAAATGTCCAGTGGAAAATTGCCGGAATCAATCATATGGCCTGGCTTTTAGAAGTGACAAGAGATGGGAAAGACTTGTACCCGGAAATCAAGAAACGTGCGGCTGAAAAACAAAAAGAAAAACATGATGATATGGTTCGTTTGGAACTGATGAACCGTTTCGGCTATTACGTAACGGAATCGTCCGAGCATAACGCCGAATATCATCCATACTTCATCAAAAGGAACTATCCGGAACTCATCGATAAGTTGAACATTCCGCTTGATGAATACCCGCGCCGCTGTGTCAATCAAATTGAGGACTGGGTGAAAATGCGTGAAGACCTTGTTAACAATAAAAACCTGACACATAAACGTACACATGAATACGCTTCTTATATCATTGATGCAATGGAAACCGATAAACCATTTAAACTTCACGGAAATGTATTGAATACAGGCGGCTTAATCAATAACCTTCCGGAAAAATCCGTGGTTGAAGTTCTGTGCCTGGTTGATCGGAGCGGAATTACACCTTGTTATGTAGGAGAACTTCCTGAACAGCTGGCGGCGCTGAATCGTACCAACATCAACACTCAGCTTCTTACCATTGAAGCAGCTATAACAGGTAAGAGAGAACACATTTATCATGCCGCAATGCTTGATCCACATACGGCGGCAGAACTGTCTATCGATGATATCGTCTTATTATGTGATGACCTTATTGAAGCACATGGTGACTGGTTGCCTCAATTTAAAGGGTCAGCAGTTTTGAAGACAATCTAAATAACGTGAATGAATGCGACAGAATAGACTGGTTTATTCTGTTCGGGTGAAAAAATGTTCACTAGAACCCAAAAGCATATATGTTTGAAAAAAGAGGGCAAATCACTAAATTATCTTTAGGTAATAGGGGTTTCCTCCTTTTAATTAAGTTTTATATATAAGAGCCATTCTTAACTATAGGAGTGGCTTTCTTCATTATCTTTAAATTAACTAACACATGGAGTTAGTATAGTCATATGGACACAACTTAGTTAAGTCCTTACAATGGGTTTCAAGGAGGAAGTGTCTGTATGGCAAACAAGAAATTTAATGAAGAATTTAAAAATATGGTTGTTGAATTGTATCATTCAGACCGATCTTTGAAAGAACTAAGCAGCGAGTATAGTGTATCGGAAGTAATGATTTATAAATGGATAAAAAATATTCTCTTATCACAACGACTGATGAGGAAAGTAAACATTCTTGCTATATCGAAACTAAAAACACACAGCATAGAGCCAACGTTCGATTTGATAGAACGATTTCGAGAGATAAAAACGTAGATAAGATTAAAAGAATTAGAGAAATCATTAATTCTTAACAAAAGCGTTATTTTGTACAACAGTAACTTGAGAAGAAATCATAAATTACAAGAATCCCTGCGGAACAGGGGCAGGGATTCAGAGGTAAAGAGGGCTATTTTATATTTGTCGAAACGTGTCGTTTTCAACAAGTTAATATTACCACCAATTTTCAAAAACTCACCATGTTAAATGTGTCTGAATTGTATATAAACTATGTATAAATTTAAACAAAAGCGTTATTTGGGAGAAAAGGGGAATGAGAGATATTAAAAAAGGGCGATAAAGTAGTGATATATACATGTGGTGAAGCGGATAAGTATAAAGACAGAATTTGGACATGCAAAACTGATGAGTACATCAACCGTAAAGGTGAAGGGATTTTTGAACAAAGATTGGTTTTCTTAGAAGGATTCAGTGGGTGCCTTTTAACTAAATATTTACGACGTGTAGAAATACTAAAAACTCTATAAAAATTTCATTTTGTAGAAAAGGGGAATGGAAATGGATAAAGATACAAAAGTATATTTCACCCTGAGCATTGGATATCATGGTGCAGATCATAAAGATGAATTTACTTTAGACCAATTAGGGTATAACCAAAAAGTTGATAAATATGTATAAGATTTCCTTGAGCTAGAATGGTCAGCAAATTATATTGATGGCGGATGGAGCTTTGAAGAGGAATAATCTCTATAACTAAAAGAGCAGCTAGCAAAAGCTAACTGCCTAGTCTCCAAGGGAGAAAGGAGAAAGATTATTGTATTTACAATATTGTTGGAATATTGGGATTTATTTATGCGGAATGTTTGTTAGGGAAGTCACACTAAAATCCTTGTTATTAACCAAGTGACTCCTATAAGCACTAAAAATTCAAAAGATATCAGAAATACGCTTTTCTGTGGCTTTTTAAATTCTCTTATCAAAGCAAAAAACGCACTAATTCCTGCAAGGATAAAAATAATGAGTTTCAATGTATCTGGCATGTTCAACACTCCTAAAACTTAGTTAATTCAATTATACAGTAAATGCTTTTTGTGTTAATAAATGCTATTTGAAATTAAGGGGAATTTAAGCTTTTTTTTAATATCCAAAAATGCTATAAGCATTATTGTGGTGAATATTAATTTGATCTAGCGAAACTCTTGATGGAACATTAGTCCAGAGAAAACTTCATAAGCGTATACGAAACCAATGATCGGGAATAACGAAAGCATAAATTTCAAAATTATTTTATAGCGGGTTAAAAAATTTACTCAGAATAATAGAAATATAAATACAAAAATAATAACGTTTTGAAAATATACGCTATAATACATTCATATAGGCTAGTATTTTTAGTTAACTCATATACAATATTATCCACACTATAATTATATTAGTCTAAAAATCAAAAGAATTTTTATTGGAGGTATTTCATGAAAAAGTTTACGAGATTTTTTTTTACATTTTGATATTCTAGTAATGTTTATTTCTTTACTTGTCTTTGTTCTGTATATTATTTACATGGGTGTTAATGCTTTTACATTTCTTTCATTTTTCATTGGAATCGTAACGTATGCATTTATGGAGTATGTCACACATCGCTTTCTTTTTCATATGAAGCCCCCGAAAAACTTATTTTTATTAAAGCTAATTAAACGCCTACACTACGATCATCATCTGTATCCTAATGATTTAAAATTACTATTTTTACCACTTTGGTATAGTCTACCTAATGCAGGAGTACTTTCACTTATTTTTTATAGTATAGTTCATTCAATTGAATTAACAGTTCCCTTTACGATGGGATTAACAGTCATGTTACTAATTTATGAATGGAAGCATTATATAGCTCATGTATCCATTAAACCTAGTACACGACTTGGAAGATGGTTGAAAAAAACACACTTGTTACATCATTTTAAAAATGAAAATTATTGGTATGGCGTTTCAAATCCATTTTTTGATATGATTTTTGGAACATTGAAAGACGAAAAAGAAGTAAAAATAAGTTCAACAGCAAAAAATTTAGAGCATTAATGGAATCTAGTTTAGGACATGTGAGCATTCCTATAAATATCCAAAATAAAAAAGCGGTTTTGGTGTAAAGATTCCCCCTTTGAAAAAGGTATAATTTTTCTATTTAATGGGTATTATTTATGAGAAGTTTTCTGTACGAGATCGAATAGACGAAACAATATCTTTGTTAATTCTTGGGTGTCTTTTTCTTACGATTAGTCAACTATTTTTTATATGAATTTCCTACATGATTTGGTTTAGAAAATAAATGCAACTAAAACGCAAATTTGAAAACACAATAAATACTCCTAGCGTTTTTCATTTTTTCGCTAAGAGTGGTGTTGTGTTAATATAGGTATATAACTATGATTTTAAGGGGCTAACCGATAATCATAGTTCATATTGTGTGTGATAAGAAAAAAGATGTTCTTTAGTAGTTTATTCACATAAGCGATGGACGCAACTTTATGACATTTGTTATAGGGTTGCGTTTTTAATTTATCATAATACTCAACAATATGGTTCTGCCCGTAACGCCGTTGTTTTATCATATTTTGGATAACAAGGAAAAGGAGCTTACGTAAGTGCTTATTTCCACGCTTATTGATTTTGTCCCTAAAAAAGGTCTTTCCCGATTGAAAACGGCGTATATCGATACCGGCAAATGCATTTAGCGTAAGCATCAAATATTCCCCACCTACAATTTGTAAATAACCCATGAGATAATCTCCTTACATACTACATGTGGAGTTTTTTTTATGAAAAAACAGCTATTAAAGAAAACATGCCACCATTCGAATTCACATTCAAGAAGCAATCATTGAATTAGATGTACCTTTTACTCCAAAGTGCTTCTACAAGTGATGCAGACGTTGAAACAACAATGATATCCGATTACTTGTTTTAGCAAGTACAGGAGCACGTATTCAGGAACTGTGCAGCGCAAAGGTGAAAGATTTGCACTACGATGGGAAGTACTGGCTAAAAATTATCGGAAAAGGTGATAAGGTAAGGGAGCTTTTTATTTCAGAACATTTGTATCAATGTATTTGTGAAATGAGAAAAAGAAGAAGATTCAAGACAGTATTAAAACAGGGAGATGAGAAGCCTTTATTTGTGAATCAAAGAGGAAACTTCTATAATGCCAAAACATTATCTAACCAGGTAAATGATATGATTAAAAAGACAAATTTAGATTTCTTAAAACATAGGGAAAATCCTGTTACTGCTCACACATTTCGTCATGCCTTTGCAATTATGGCAGTAGAGCAGGGACATGCTGACTTATATCATCTCATGCAAACGCTCGGTCATGAAGATATTCAAACAACTAAGATTTACTTAGAGAAACATATGAAGCGTAAAAATAATGTCGGAACTAGTTTTGTAGATATGTTAAAATAAGGAATATCACTTAATCGGCGAATTTGTTGTTTACACAATTTTTATAAGAGTATTTACTACTTTTTATTATATAAAAAATACATAATAAAAGGTAGGTAAAGATCTCATCAAATCTATCCCTATCAAACCCAGATTATCTATTCAATTACCTTTTCAATAGTAGGCATCACAGTAATTGGTGGAATGGAGTAAGTCCATCCTACTGAAAATATATTTAGTTTTTATCTTCATTACTAATAGGAACACGTAGAATCTTATTCTGAGAAGCTAATTCCCACCAATTTTTTTGATAGGAGAGTGCTTCCTCTTTTTTAGAAGTATCAGTAGAATTACAATTTCCAGAGTAGATAGCTCTTGCTTCATCACACGAATCAGATTTTTCACATCCTATAAGTATTCCTAATGTTATAAACGATAATAAAACCTTTTTCATTATAATACACGCTCCATACTATTTAGAATGTTATAAGTAAAATTATAACATATATTCCCATAATGAAAAAAATATGTATCTAATTAAAGAAACTGTGGAAGGTCAGTTTTTGACCAATTTATATACTAGCCCTCACCATACTATGCACATCAACTTTAGAATTGAATTCTCATAAATAACTGTAAAATAATAAAATTTTTCGTTTTGGGGACATTTCAAAATACTAGCTTGATAGCGATGTGGTGCCACCCCTAATATAAATAGTTCTATCTTTTTAATAACACCAGTCAATATAAATGCAAAAACACCATCTATGATTGCGTTGAGTAATATAAATAATTTGAAATTTTGGTCAAGAAGTTTTTGCTTACTCACTACTGGTGGTTCACCAATAGAAATAGTAAAAAAGTATATCGAAAATCAAGGTGAAAAGTGAGGTGAAATGATATAACACATAATAAAGCGTATAAATTTCGTTTGTATTCAACAGAACAACAAGCGCATCTTATTCGTAAAACTTTTGGGTGTGTGCGATTTGTATATAATAAGATGTTGGCTGAACGAAAAGAAGTGTATGAGAAACACAAAGGGAATAAGGAAGAACTAAAGAAGCGAAAATTTCCTACTCCTGCAAAGTACAAAGAAGGGTTTGAATGGTTGAAGGAAGTGGATTCATTAGCATTAGCGAATGCTCAATTAAACTTGCAAACTGCTTATAAAAATTTCTTTCGTGGTCAAAATGACTTCCCAACGTTCAAAAGTAAAAAGGGTAGAAAATCTTATACAACGAATAGGGTCAACGGAAATATTATGTTGCTGAATGGTCATATCAAATTACCAAAATTGAAGCTTGTAAAGATTAAACAACATAGAGAAATACCCCAAGACCATATGATTAAGTCATGCACGATTTCTATGACACCGACTGGGAAATACTATGTGTCTATCTTGACTGAGTATGAAAAAGAAATCGTACAGAAAGAAGTGGAAACTGTTGTTGGATTAGACTTTGCTATGTATGAATTATATGTTAGTAGTGAGAATGAGAAAGCCAATTATCCTCGCTTCTACCGTCAAGTATTAGAAAGATTAGCAAAGGCCCAACGATTATTATCAAGACGCACAAAAGGGTCAGAGCGTTGGAATAAGCAACGTATTCATGTCGCCAAGTTGCATGAAAAAGTAGCAAATCAACGTAAGAACTTCCTTCATCATAAGTCAAAAGAATTAGTCAACAACTTTGATGTTGTAGCAATTGAAGACTTGAATATGAAAGGAATGTCACGAGCACTTAATTTTGGTAAAAGTGTTGCTGATAATGGGTGGGGAATGTTCACGAATTTTTTAGCCTATAAGTTACAAGAACAGGGCAAACAACTTGTGAAAATTGATAAATGGTTTCCTTCTATAAAAACATGTAGTAGTTGTGGAAACGTAAAGGATGTAGCACTATCTGAACGAGTGTATGTTTGTGATTGCGGTACGTCAATAGATAGAGATTATAAATGCTGCAATCAACATCAAAAATGAAGCGATACGCCTGTTAGCATGATCATAAATCGTATCAAAGAACCTATGGAACATGGGAGATAGCTCGCGGTCTTACGACTAATTCGTTAGCTAATAAAAGTAACGACTAACCGAGAAGCCCCCACTTCAAACAACTCGTAAGAGTGTTAAGTGGCGGGTAGTTCACTATCCACATAGAACCTACCAAAAACAGACCAATATTAAAAGAAAATCCCCTCAATTCCCTGGCCCTAATTTGATACTAATAGAACAGTTCTAATCATATTCTTATAATAGAAAACGATAAAAAGGGGTGTAAAGTTAGTTGATAAAAGTAAAGGTTAGTTTACGACCGATTGTAAGTAAGATAAATTTACCCACCGTTTTGAAAACAACTATACTTCCGGGGGACTCAATTGAAAGATTATTTATTGCAACCCAGGTAGGAGAGATCTTTTACATAGGAAACGGAGTTATAAGGACTTTTTTAGATATTCGTCCGCGAATTATAAAATTAGGTAATTCTGAACAAGGTGTTTCTGGTAGTGGATATGATGAACGGGGATTGCTAGGGCTAGCGTTTCATCCGGAATTTTATTATAACGGTTTGTTTTATCTTCGTTATTCAGTAGCGGGAACACAAGGTACAGGGGCTCTTCCTGAATCTTTTAAGCCTAATCCGTGTGATCCCAAAACTTTAAAACTAAGATGGATAAATAGAGAAACTCAATATGATCATATTGATACAGTTGAAGAATGGATTTTACAATCGAATGGTCAACCTCAAAAACGACGTACATTACTTAACATAAGAAGACCATTTTCTAATCATAATGGTGTCAAAAGCTTAAACTTTTCACCTGAAACCGGAAAACTTGTTTTAACAACTGGAGATGGTGGATCAGGCTATGATCCATTTAATTTAAGTCAGGATGATATGGAGATAGCTGGTAAAATAATTGAAATTGATGTAGTTAAGAATACATTTATCAATAATCCACCTGTAGTCACACGTTTTAATGAAATTCCCTCACCCATTCAGGAAACGCTTACGGTAATTGCCAAAGGGGTTCGCAATATAACAGGCATTTCATTTCAAAGGTTTTATAATCAGTATATCAAATATGTGGGAAATGTCGGACAGGATTTGGTAGAGTCGATTTTTCATTCGTTCATTATAAACCAATACCAGTTACTCAGCTTATTCAAGCTTCTTTAATGAGATCTAAACTTGACCAAGAAGGATTTATTAACTTTGGTTGGCGAGGGTGGGAAGGTGATTTTCCTACTTCGTTTATAAGGGGCTGTTCTGCAAATCCGAATTTGGATGAGAAAACAATTGCTTATTACAATGAAACAGTAAAAACTTCAGTGAGGCGTCTTCAGCCTTTAACTAGTTATTTTCATAAAGATCCCCGACCCGATAAGTTTGGAGGAACTGCACTTACAGGAGTCCAGCCATATATGGGGAATGGAATCCCGAATTTAACGGGAAGCGTTGTGTTTACCGATCTTGCCCAGAATGAAGAATCTCGGCCTCCGGTTAGAGGGGTTTTAGCTTATACCAGGGCAAGTACAGATTGTAAACTAAATGATTTTAGTGTTATTGAAATCGATTATAATTTTGGATCTCACTCAGCTTATTATGTTAATTTGGGAACGAATCTGGATCAAACCAGATTATATTTAGGGGTTTATGGCTCTATGAAAGTGACTGATTTTAACCAAGGTACTATTTTTGAAATTGTTTCATGATTTATAACTATAAATCTACGGTGCGCAACATAGATATTACTTTTGTTACGGTTGGAGTAAGCATTAACACCTTACCATTTCCTGAAGCAATTCCAGCATCTTATTAGCATTTCCCATCGATCTGTAAACGTTAAGTTAATGGGAGTTGTAAACATTTCAGCAAATACTTCAATTTTATATCCTCATGGAACCAAGATATCTTCTGGCATTAAAATTATTTTAATTGTATCTGTACGATACATCGTAATCCCCCTAGAAAAAGCTTCTATTTTTAAATATTCATGGAGGAACAGTCCTCATTCCAATTGATTACTAACAGGCAATACCGCATAAAACACAAGGGAATGATATAGAAAGTGACAAATTGGATGTTTTTAGGTGGTGATTTTAATCAATCGGTTTGTTCGTTATTGGTATCAATCGATGATAGAGATAGATGGAAACCATGTTCATTTGAGAAAGATGGCCCTTGCAGCCAAGTTAGTTATTACAGCCTTACTGAGTACATTTGCCACTATGTTTCAATCAGCGGGGGGCTTTATGCCTGGTATAGGCTATCTGATTAGTTTTCTAGCGACATTACCAATTTTTTTAGCTACTTGCTTTTCTATCCGCCAAGGAATCCTCTCTTATACCCTTACGATTTTCCTTTTATTTATTATTCAGCCGAGTGAACTAATTATTTTTCCCTTTACAACAGGTTTATTAGGTATAGCGATAGGTGTGGCCTTTTTACAATTGAAGAGGAGAATTGTGGTTGTTTCCTTTTCATCAATATGTCTACTTACGGGTATTATGGTGATTCTGTATGTATTCCGTTTTCCAGTGCTAGGCCCTACTGTTGATACAACTATGGATTCAAAGGTTATTGCAATAATATTTATATTGAGTTTTCTTTACTGCTGGATCTTCGCGGAACTTTGTAGAATACTCATGAATAGATTGTGTCGGACATTGCCTTAACAGTTGAGTAAAATCTTTTTGAACGAATAAGTGTTGTAATGCCACATATATTTCAAAAGAAGGAGTAGACAAGATGAAGCTGGCGTTTAGTACAAATGCATTTACAAGATACACATTGCCCGAATCTATTTCAGAGATTGGAGGTTTGGGGTATAAGGGGGTTCAGTCGAGATACGTGTAACAACAGGTCATAAGCTGTATTATATTTCCATTGTTAGTTTTTTAGGTGAAAATAACAACTTCACGATGCTATGTGACAAAAAAGTTGCTTAATTTACAATAAAGTCGTTTAAAAAATAATAAAGTTGTTAAAAAAATGCGGGTCATTCTATTCCACAATCGGGTGCTATTGTTGAATAAAACTTAGATTTTCAAACGACTTTATTGTTATATTTTTTAGTGTAGTGAAGTATTTGGCAAGTTTCCTATTTCATTATAGATACCTTACCATGCAATTAACGAAATAAAAGAGAAAAAACAAGTTTTTGCTCTTTTTAAAACGATTCCTGCTATTGTTATTTCCCATCAAGATCAGGATGTTTTTTCAACACGCGGAAATGAAGAGGAATTTGTACACTTAAAAGAGTTTTTTGAAAAAGTAAAAGCTATGTCCAATTAATTAATTTTTACAAAAGTACATTTTAAATTTAATTATTTAAAAGAGAATAAGAACTTTTTAGAAGAGGTATCATCTCATCACCATTAAACTAAAGGGAAATTGTATCCATAAAACGAAAAAACGCTATTCTTTTTGTAGAAATATACAGAAAGGATGGCGTATTTTTTCATTTTAGGGGGGATTTTGTTTTGTTAGCTTGATGGCTATGTGGTGCTCACCTTAATGTAACAAAAAAGTAATAATAATTACCTATAAATTTCTTTTGTTTCACTAAATTAAAAAAAGAATGGGTAGTAAATATTCTTAGGTTGATGGGCATGGGGCGGGATCCCAAAATATTAATATTGTCTTGGTCTATTGAAGAGAGGTGTGGAAGCATTTAATATTCAAATAAAAGGATATTATGTTGAAAGATAGAATTTTTATCTTTGGTGCGTAATTTAAACTAAGGGGTATAAATTCGATGCGAAGAGAAAAGATTTTGTTAAAGCAATGGAAGGCGGATTTACAAGCTGTTCAAGAAGAGAAGCGGTTGAAGAAGAAGACCAAGAAAAAGAATAAGAGATATAGCATTCCTGGCAATACAGCTGACTTTATGAATGGCAAGAACACTTATCGTAAGGAGAATGGGATATGGAAACAGAGAAATAAATAATGTGAGGATAAATGAGTTTGATTAAGTTTATAGCAATTATCGTAGGTGCTGCCGTGATCTGGGTGGCGTCTTATTTTATTTTAATAGTATTCCAACAGAAGTCCCCTTCCTCAAGCGCGTGCAGGACATAGTCCAATGGTAGGGAGGGGATGAATGTTGCTGAGCCAAAAATATGAAATTTTCCTAACGAAAGAACAGAAAGAAATGTTAGAACGTTGGCTACAATATTGTCGTCAAACCTATAACTCTGCTCTTTTAGATAAACAGAGAAAATAAGCAATTGTATACACGTTCTGACATGCAAAAGCAACAAGTAATCGATAAGAAGAGATATCCTTTTCTGAAAGAAGTGCCATCACAGCCCTTACAAGAAGTATTTTTACGACTTAAAAAGGTATATGATGGCTTTTTTCGTGGGAATACGAACTATCCCAAATTGAAAAAGTATAAAGACTATAATAGTCTCACTTTCCCTCAATTTGGATTCAAATCGAATGGGAAACACCGCTTTGCGATGTCATTTGCAGATAACGGAAATTTATATAACAAACAATTAGGAGAAATAGAGATTCATCTGCATCGGCCGATAGAAGGAATAATCAAACAGTTGATTCTGAAACGCCAATCGAAGAGATGGTACGCTATTTTTAGTGTCGAAAGACAGGATGTACCTCCCTCTATTGATATGGAAAATGCAATTGGTATAGATGTAGGGCTGAATCAATACGCTGTTCTTTCAAATAGAACGGTATTTGAAAATCCAAGATTTCTTCTGCAAAAAGAAAAACAACTGCGGAAAGCACAGCGTAACCTTTCGAAGAAAAAGAAGGACTCTGCGAACTATAAGAAGCAAGTAGAACGAATTCAGATCCTTCATGAAAAGGTAGCGAATCAAAGAAAAGATTTCTTACACAAATTAAGTTATCATCTCACGCAAATGTATTCGGTGATTTGTATAGAAAATCTTGATATTCGAAAGATGGTTCGGAATCGAAAAGTTTCGAAATCGATCTCTGATGCAGGCTGGGGGACTTTTCGCAGGATGCTTTTGTATAAGTGTGAAAAAATTGGAGGTCTTCTTGTGAAAGTAGCCCCAGCATACACATCACAAGATTGCTCGAGCTGCGGGAATCGCGTGAAGAAATCCCTATCGATTCGGACACATATTTGTACAAAGTGTGGAAAGGTGTTAGACAGAGATTATAATGCAAGTCTAAACATTTTGCGGAAAGGATTAGAGCAATTACTTGTGAGAATGACCGAAGAATGAAACTGTAGGGCAAGGTTGTGTCCAAACAGTATAAACGACGCCTGTGGAGAGTATGTAAGACCGCTTGGGTTCCAGCAGCAACGCTCTATGAAACAGGAAGCCCCTTCTTCAAACGGCTCGTAAGAGTGTTAAGGAGGGGGCATTCACAGATTGGAAAAAGAAGCAGTTAAATTAAATGAGAAAATGGGTATATGAAACGGGGAGAAGAATTATAAAAATTCTTCTCCCCGTTTCATATACTTAAACTTATATTTTCATTAAATATTTATTTTAAACAATAAATATTTATGCCCACTCTTACTAGTATATCGTTTAAATTGTCTAGAGGATATGAAATATTGCATATCTAAACTCATTGCTAATTGAGGTATTTTACTATAATATAAATCTATTAAAACTAAATATTCAGAAAAACAAAAGATGTAATGATTATAATACTTAAATAGGTGATTTTAAGGTCATTGGATAGGGGATTAGGAATTAATCTTACAAAAATGTTTATTTAGTATAATTTTTTCACACTTATCTCTACATAGTGCAATATTAAACAATAAGTTCTTAAATCAAATAATTCGGATTTTGATTTACTAATTATTTAATTCGGTATTAATTTCTGAATTTTAACAAAATTAACGCAAGACTTTTGTTATACTTTTGTGAGAAAAATGAAAGATGTCTTTATTAATATATTTTTAGAAAGTTCAAAGAAAGAGGTAAAAGGGCTGTTGTATCATTATTACCGTATAATTTTATATTCAAAATAAATTTATGCAGTTGCTCTAAAACTAGTACTATCAAACCTCTAACTATTTTATTAAGAAAAAATTATTTAACTAATTGGAGGAATTATTGTGAAAAAAACTTTAATCACAGGCTTATTGATTACAGCAATATCTACAAGTTGCCTAACGCCTATAAGTGCTTTCGCAGAAAGTAATCAATCAGAATTTAAACAAACAAGTATTCAAAACATTACGGCTAGAAATACATTATCAAATTCGATAAGAACTTTAGGGGCAAACACTCCTTTAATACAAGCTTACGGATTAGTCATTTTACAACAGCCAGATATTAAAGTAAGTGCTATGAGTAGTTTGACAGGTTTTCAAAAGATTGCAAAAACGAATGTCCGTGAATGGGTAGATGAGTATAATCCGAAATTAATGGATCTAAATCAAGAAATGATGAGATATAGTACAAGATTTAATAGCTATTATAGTAAATTATATGATTTAGCTGGAAAAGTGAATGAAGATGAACAAGCAAAAACAGATTTTGTAAGCGCTTTTGGTAGACTCCATAGTCAATCACAAACAATTCAAGATGATATGGAACAAACTTTACTTGAGTTAAATCGCTTTAAAGTTTTATTGGATAAAGATAATGCAAGTCTATCTCAAAAGGCTGAAACAGCAATTCAATCATTAAAGGGCTCAAATGGAGATATTGTACAAATAAGAGCGGATATTAAAAGAATTCAAGAAGAGATTCAAGCGGAACTTACAAAGATTTTAAATCGACCAAATGAAATTATTAAAGGCTCAATTAATATTGGGAAACAAGTTTTTACAATTACGAATCAAACAGCTCAGACAAAAACAGTAGATTTTGTATCGATTGGATCTCTTAGCGATGAAATTGTAAATGCTGCAGATAGTCAAACAAGAGAAGCTGCGAATAGAATTCAGCAGAAGCAAAAAGAATTACTACCACTTATTCAAAAGTTATCACAATCTGAAATTCAAGTAACTGAAATTACATTTATTGAAGATCAGGTAAAAAGTTTTACGGAGCTAATTAATAGACAAATTACAACTTTGGAGTATTTGATAAATGATTGGAAGTCAGTGAATGAAACTATGCTTCAAATGAAAGAGAATCTTGCAACAGGTGTTTCTATTGATAGTAGTACACTCCAAAAACAATTTAGTCAACTTAAAAGATTAAATGATGAGATGGCTAAACAAACGAAGCAATTTGAAGATTACGTGACAAATGTAATGGTACATTAAATTTCTTGCAGACAATACATCACAATAATTAATGATATAGGGAGAGAAGAAAAATGACAAAAAAACCTTATAAAGTAATGGCTCTATCGGCAATCATGGCAGTAGTTGCAGCGGGTAATATCCTACCAGCACATACATATGCAGCGGAAAGCACAACAAAACCAATTCCGATTCATGCTAGTGCATCAGATGCATCGGACAAGTACTCTGAATATTCATTAGGGCCAGACGGTCTTAGAGACGCAATGGAACGAACAGGTTCAAATGCTTTAGTAATGGACCTATATGCTTTAACAATTATTAAACAAGCCAATGTTAATTTTAATGGTATAACGACAGTTGATGATTCTTTAAAAACAAAAGTCGTTCATCATCAAAATGTGGCTAGAGGAAATGCAAATCAGTGGCTGGATACAATTAAACCGCAATTGATTTCTACGAACCAAAATATTATTAATTATAATACGAAATTCCAAAATTACTATGATACGCTAGTAACAGCTGTAGATAATCAAGACAAAGCAACACTAACAAAAGGACTTACAAGATTATCTGCTAGTATTACAGAGAACAAAGAAAAAGTAGATAAGTTAGTGGAAGACTTAAAAAAATTCCGAAATAAAATGACAACAGATACGCAAAACTTTAAAGGTGATGCAAATCAATTAACGTCTATTTTAGCAAGTCAAGATGCTGGTATCCCACTTATGCAAAATCAAATCACAACGTATAATGAGGCGATTGGTAAATATAACGCAATTATCATTGGATCATCAGTTGCAACAGCTTTAGGTCCAATTGCAATTATTGGTGGAGCAGTTGTAATTGCTACTGGTGCAGGGACTCCACTAGGAATTGGACTTATTGCAGGTGGTGCAGCAGCGATAGGAGGAGGAACAGCTGGTATTGTTTTAGCGAAGAAAGAACTTGATAATGCGCAGGCAGAAATCCAAAAGATAACAGGACAAATTTCGCAAGCTCAATTACAGGTAGCTGGATTAACAAATATTAAAAATCAAACTGAATATTTAACGAATACGATTGATGTAGCTATTACTGCACTGCAAAATATTTCAAATCAATGGTATACAATGGGATCAAAATATAACTCTTTACTTCAAAATGTTGAATCTATTAGCCCTAACGATCTAGTTTTCATCAAAGAGGATCTAAATATTGCGAAAGATAGCTGGAAAAATATTAAAGATTATGCTGAAAAGATTTATGCTGAGGATATTAAAGTAGTAGATACAAAAGCGTAATAAATCACTAATGCTTTATATGGAGATTCTTGAAGGTTTTTCCAGAAATATAAAGTATGTGATGCAGGTCTCCTGTTCAATTTTGAGCAGGAGATTTTTAATCGCATTATTTGTGAACAGAGAGATACAGGGAATGGTTGAGATAAAGAGAATTTCAGCTGATAGAAGTTGCACTTTATAAAAAGTAGGTGGAGATATGAATAAGAGGTTTTATAAGAAAATCATGTTGTCAATGATGGTTCTTGGGGTTACGACAAGTAATGTAATACCACATCATACTTTTGCAGCAGAACAAACCGTACAAGAAAACAATAAGCAATATTCTCTTGGCCCTGAAGGATTTCAGGATGTAATGGCACAATCATTATCTAGTGTACTAGTTATGGATTCATATGCCAAAACTCTACGTAATCAACTAGAGACAGATCTCAGCAGTATAAGCTCCCTCAATAGTGGTTTACGAGAAAACATGATTAAGCATCAAAAGGATGCACAAGCGAATGCAGCATATTGGTTAAATACTATAAAACCTAAAATTATGAAAACTAATCAAAATGTTGTAAATTATAATGATGCATTTCAAACACAATACAGTATTTTACTTGCTGCTATAGATCAAAGAGATACTGGGAAATTGAAAGCTGGGCTCGAAAAATTGTATCAAAGTATATTGATTAATAAGAGTGAAGTAGACGAGCTATTGAATCAACTGAAAACATTCCGAAGTAAAATGGAGGACGATACGAAAAGTTTTAAAGAGGATTCCAATGAATTAACGAATGCTTTAGCTAGTACGAGCGTAGGTATTCCATATTTACAACAGCAAATTAATAATTATAATGAATCCATAAAAAAAAGCAATGATATGTTTATTGCCGGTGGTGTGTTGGTTATATTCACTCTAGGGGCTAGTGTGGCAATGATTGCAACGGCTAAAAGTAATATTGCATCTGCTGAGCGAGAAATAGCGAATTTAAAAGCAAGAATTTCTGGAGCACAAGCAGAAGTAGCTATTTTAACGGATGCAAAAAATAAGACTACGAATATGACTGAAACAATTGATACTGCTATTAATTCACTTCAGAATATATCTAATAATTGGCATGCTGTAGCAGCGAAATACGATAATTTATTAAAAAATATTACGTTTATAACCCCGGAAGAATTTTCCTTCTTAAAAGAAGATCTTAAAACTGCAAAAGATAGTTGGCAAGATCTTAAGAATTATGCGGATAAATTACTTGAAGAGGTGAAAATTGCAGAGAAAAAAGAACAAGATCTTATGAATCAGCTTCGTCCATCAAATGTTTTCTACTATTATAAACAGATTCATAACGCATACACATTTGAAATGAAAACCGGAACAAATGCACCAAATGCGTCTTATAAAGTTGTGAATTTAACAAAAAATTCTGTTCATAACATGTGGAGTGGAGGACCAAATACAAGCATGTGGGCTGACTGGCTTTCATTTAATCCAAAAGATGAATTTGCGGTAGTAGCAGTAATAGCTGGACAAGAGTATGTTGTATATAAAGACAAAGTAGAAAATATAATGTCTACAGCTATTAATAAATGATAAATTACAAAAGTCGATTTCCATAGCTTATGGAGAACGGCTTTTTTCGCGCGGTACTTGGTGCTATCTAATGTAGAGAATATACAAAATTTGTGCAAACACATCATAGAAGACCTAAAAAGTACGATCATGATGAGATTCTTCATGCAGTGATGGATCAAATACATGATCGTGAAATCTGGATTCCATATGGAGAGATAGAAAGGTATTATAAAAGTAAAATAGGAAAATGGTATCGAAAAATAGAAAGTGAAGGAGAAATACAAAAACCTGGTAATGAAGAGGATTACACGTATCTCAGTAGAACCACTAATAATAATTGGAATAAAATAACTTTATCAATATCGAATATAGATATATTTGGTAAAATATAAAAGAGCAACCGCTCAAAAGTAAAATGGTGATTCAAGTCAGCAAAAAGTACTCATATGAGTGCTTTTTGCTCTATTTATGTTAATTCAACAGCTTTTAAAGGTATAGAAATATGAAAGTACAATTTAAACGTACCTAAAGGGGGGACGGAGATGGTAAAAAAATTTGGTTTTGGAGTATATTCTATAGCAATCGTATTAAGTGCTATTATAGGTTTTTCAGCTACTGTATCAGCGGATAGTTTATCTGTATCCGAACAAGTTACAAATGGAAACTTTGAAGACGGGCTAAATAATTGGGCTTTATCTAACCCTAATTCTTCTACTGAGAACATAGGTACTTCTGAAACAGGTAATCATTATTTGAAATTAATACGTGAAGACACGGCTTATCAGGTTGTTGCTGTAAAGCCAAACACAGAATATATATTAACATTTGATGTAGCAGGGATTATAGGATCTCCAGCAGAAGTAACGGTAGGTAGTCTAGATTCAACTCAAAATGTAATTCCATTAATAAAAAAGCAGTATACGACTGCAGCATAGATCTGCCATCAAACATGATAAGTAGGTCATAAGAAGATTGTTCAGGTGAGTAATTATGCGGAGTATATATCCAGAGTTGCCGTTCATTCTTTAAAATAGAACTATAAAACTGATGCGTTTCCACTTTTCCTGTTGCAATATGAATTTGTTGCTTTGTTTGGTCAATTTGTGATAGGCCTAGCTCTAAAACAGAAATTGACCCTGCTTCATGCTCAAACATCTTAGAATTCAATGGATCATGCTTATAATTTTCACTTCGTTTTACCCAATCTTGTTCAAAGTCATCATTAATTGAAAAGTAATACGTTGAAGCAAACTTTTCTTTTGTTCGGAACGTTTTAAACCATATGTTTGTATGTAAAAGTTTATCCATTTCATTCGCTGCTATATCCCAACCAGGAAAACTTCCAAATACATATGCATATTCGGTTTTTTCGTCACCCAACCAAATATATGTAACAAGATTGTACTCATCATCAATAGGACAAGTCTCCACAATAGGTGTTTGTGGTTCCTTTATCTTCTCCAAAAACAATATAATAGCAGAAGGATTCCCTTGATCTAATTGTTCCGCCAAATCATGCATAGTTGGACTCGTTAATTTTTTCATTTTCTCTTTCCTTCTCTTCTCTCTTTTTAATTCAACACTTATTTCAATAATTAATTAATTGTTTCCTTGCTAGTTACTATGGATATAGTGTATATTTTGTGAACAAAAAAGATGTTTTTAAATTTAAATTTTTATTAATTATCTTTATTGATGTAGCGATTAATTCTATTGCATTTCTTCTTTAATAGTCGGTACCTGATAATCATTAGATAGAAATTTTTTAATGCTTTCAAGGCGAAAACGTGATGTCTTTTATGGCAACCAAGTTTATTTTTCTCGTTCTGGAGTATTTGCTTTTCTTAGCTTGATAGCAATGGGGGAGGTATTATGTTGATTACAAAAATGGTGGAACGATTTGCTTTATATGATTTACATAGGAAACGGAGCAAAAACTTTCAGTTTAGCTCATTACCAAGTATTAAAGGTGAAATAAGAGATATAGAGAGCTATTACAAAAAACAAGTAACTGGTATATCATTTGACTTGAAAAATTCGGATACTAAAAATTATAAGACTGGAAAATTTAAATATGAGAGTGGAATACAAACAGGATATAGTCGTAATGATATTGTAATTGGAGAAACTTATATAAATAACAATGAGGCAGCTACAAATGTTATATTTGTTCATGGATGGAGAATGGAATCAAATGATAAAGTGAAAAAAATATTTCATAATCAAATTATGAAATTGGGTTGGAATATGTATTATTACACACTTCCATTTCATTTTGATAGAGAACCAGATGATTCATTATACAGTGGGGAATTTATGGTAAGTGCTAATATTGAACGTACAGTACAATCAACCCAGCAAGCTGTTGTGGATCTAAGGACACTAATTAACTGGATAAAAACACATAAAGAAGGTCCAATTGTGTTGATTGGAATTAGTTTAGGAGGTTTTATCACAAATTTAACAGCTCTGGTTGAGCCGGATATAGACGTATTAGCCTCAATATTTTATGCGAATCGACTTTCCTATTCAATATGGAAAACGGATCCTGGTAAGTATATTAAGTCTGACCTAGAAAATCATGGAGTTACATATCAAGAACTAATCGATTACTGGAACATTATAGAACCAAGTCAAGCTCTTCCAAAAGTGAAAAAGGAAAATATTCTATTAATAACAGCTAAATATGATGAATACGTACACTTTGAAGATACCGAATATTTGTGGTCTTCATGGGATAGACCAACACGATATATATATAATTGCGGGCATGCGGGTATTGTATTAAAGCGAAAGAAAATAGGGATTGATACGCTTAATTTTATTCGGAATCGAATAATGGTGTAGTCGTAATGGGAGCATTAGTATTGGTGGGAATATTTACCGAAATGATGATGGTGCATTACCAAGTGTAACAGGTAGAACGTGGTATGAGGCTGATATAAACTATTTATCAGGATATCGAGGAAATGATAGAATTCTTTATTCAAGTGATGGATTAATAATAAAGAGGAGATTTATTATTAATCCATACGATTAGATGGCCGAAAATTTACAAGTAAAGAGATGCTACATAAAATATTAAAGGAGCAATTAGATTTTCTAGATTATTATGGAGAAAATGCTAGTGCTTTGTGGGATTGTCTGACTGGATGGATAGGTCTTCCTGTAACCATAGAATGGGAATTCTTTGAAGAAAATAAACAGACATTAGGTTCATATGCAGATTTAATTTTAAACATATTTCAAGATGCACAGAAAGACATGCCAGGGGAATTTTTTTTCAGTGTAAAATAATAAATGTAATGAAAAGCTCATATCCAAATTTGGATATGGGCTTTTCTATTTTGAAGTAATACCCCAACTTTCTTCTTTTTCAACTAAAAGATATAAAAAACTCCGTGCTACAATTGTGAATTTGTTCCAAAAGATACACCTTTAGGAACTACATGAATCCACAAAAAAAGTAGCGTTCCAAAATATCAAAAATACATTTTATGAACGTTCAAAAATAATAAATACCTTTAGGTATATGTTTACATTTTTCATAAAAAAACAAACCGCTTATAAAGGTATACCTTTTGGAACAAAAAAAGAAACCTTTGTTGCTTTGAAATAAAGTTTAATTGTTTTTTATACTATGTATTCAATAATTAAACTGGTAATGGTGGGGTTTTTTATAAATTACCTTTTAAAATCGATTCTTTTAGTTTACTGTAAATGGGTGTCTATAAGATGCTTTCTATTAAACTTTAATTCAAGGAAACATATTGATAAGATTAGGTAAAATGAAGAACCCCTCTTGCTTCGGTTAAGAAACAAGGGGAATTCTTCATTTTTTAATCGATAATCCATATACAAGTGTCTCACTAGGAGTCGTAATACTAAAACCTGTCATTTTATAATCAAGCTTTAATGTATTTCCTATATAGTCTTTTGTAAAATCATCCATTTGAATAATAAGTTGCTCATCTTCATAAGCGATTTCATTTGGATTATACTCATCGAAAATTAAATCAACATCAACAAATATACTACAAGAATTCGTCATCGTCCCTCTAATACGTATGATGTTTTTGTTATTTGCGTTTGATTTATGTAATACGGCTTTTGCCTCATCAGTTACGCGAATGTTCATAGAATCCCAACCTTTGTTTATAGTTCTTATTCTATTATTGCAAAAACATGAGAAATAAGGAAGTAAAGGGTTTCAATGAATGATAAGCGTATAGAGATTACGATTTGTAAAGTAAGGATGGAACTGTAAATGTTTGTGTTAAGCATAATTCGTCATCGCTTATTTTTTCAACTTCTTGATATTTTATCTCGTTCTTTTGATAAAACTTTTTCCAGAAGTTCACCGCTGTTTTATTGCTTTTTAGTTGCATCACATAATAAGTCCCTTTGTACTGTTTCAATAGTTTTAAAATTGCTTGATCTGCTATCTTTTTTCCACGGTACGCTTTTAATAGGAAAAAATCGTTAATACAGTAATCTGTTCCAGGCGCTGTGAATGGTGAACTTGCAAACAGGAGAAAACCAATATATTTTTCTTCATATTTAATAAAGTAGGGAGAAAGCTCTTCCCGGTTACAAATAAGTTCAAAAGCATCAAATTCAAAAAATCCATTTTTATTTGGATGAAGAGCAGGGGAGAATTCAGATAGATCATGTAAATATAGAGCATAGAAATTTTTTAATACTTCAAAGTGCTCTGTGGAGACGTTTTCTAACGAGATGTTCATTTTAATCCCAACCTTTTTTAATAATTCCTTTATGCAGTACACTATTCGGCATAAAGGAAACATATCCTTTGAAAGAAGAGGCATTCATTTCAATAAAAAACCCAGCAAACATAGTGTTTGCTGGGTTTTCATCACTTATAGTTCACATTTATCAAGAGGAATTACTTTTGTTTTCTTTGTAAATTTATATCCTAACCACATCGCAAGGAAGAGTGGTAATCCGATATAAGAAACGAGTACACCGTTCCAATCGATTGATTCACCCGTAAATGCACCGTAGTTTTGTCCTAAAATGACAATGACACAAAGCGCGAATGCGAAGATTGGGCCGAATGGGAACCATTTTGCTTTATACGGTAAATCATTTAAATCTTTTCCTTGTGCAACGTATGCTTTTCGGAATCGATAATGACTAATTGCGATACCTACCCATGCGATAAATCCGGACATTCCAGATGCGTTTAATAACCAAATATATACAACGCCGTCGCCGAATAAGGAAGCTAGGAAAGCAGCACAGCCAACTATTGAAGTTGCGATTAACGCGTTAACAGGTACACCGCGGCTATTCAATTTACCTAAAAACTTCGGTGCTTTTCCTTGTCTTGCTAAATCCCAAAGCATACGAGCTGATGCGTACATACCTGAGTTACCAGCAGATAAAACAGCTGTTAAAATAACAGCGTTCATAACAGAAGCTGCAAATGCAACGCCGGCTTTTTCAAATACAAGTGTAAATGGGCTTACTGTTACATCACTTGCTGCAAGACTATCAGTTGTATAAGGAATCAATAGACCGATAACAAGAATTGCAAAGATATAGAATAATAGAATGCGCCAAAAGATGGAGCGAATTGCTTTTGGGATGCTGCGCTCTGGATCAGCCGTCTCACCAGCAGCTACACCTAATAATTCAGTTCCTTGGAACGAGAAACCAGCTGCCATAAATACACCGATGATTGCCATAATGCCACCGTTAAATGGTGCATCTGCAACAGTAAAGTTTTTAAATCCAACAGGTTCGCCGCCCATAATGCCAAAAATCATCATAAATCCAACAATTAAAAAAATAATAACAGTTGCTACTTTAATAAGGGCAAACCAATATTCCGCTTCACCAAATCCTTTAACAGACAAATAGTTTAAAAGAAACATAATAGCTAAACAAAGACCACTCCAAATAAGGGAAGGGGTATTTGGAAACCAAAATTTCATAATTAATGTAACTGCTGCAAGTTCAGCTGCAATGGTAATTGCCCAGTTATACCAATAGTTCCATCCGAGTGCAAATCCAAGTGATGGATCGACAAATTTTGTTGCGTATGTGCTAAATGAGCCCGTGACAGGCATATACGCTGCTAATTCAGCTAAGCTTGTCATTAAAAAGTAAACCATAATTCCGATTGCCGCATATGCTATGAGAGCTCCGCCAGGTCCTGCTGTGTGAATGACACCACCACTAGCAAGAAAGAGCCCGGTACCGATTGTACCGCCGAGAGAAATCATCGTAAGGTGACGAGATTTTAATCCGCGTCTTAATTCACCTTGTTCTTGTGTAGATTGTTTTGTAGAGGTAGCTTGATTTGTTGCGCTATTCATGTTCAACACTCCTTTTCTTGTAAGATTAGGAAGGAACGGGGGGAGAAAAAAACAAAAAACCGCCAAAGGAATTTGGCGGAACGTTTCACAAATAACCACCCCATCATACCCTTCCGTTAAGATAGCACACCACGTTTACACGGTATTTTGTAAACGTGACAGTTCTGTTCCTATTCGGAGACAGTCCCAGCTCATATTTCCAGAGAAGAAATACAAACTTCGGCAGCATTTCCTTTCAAACGGAGTCATTGACATTCTCTGTGTCTAAGCCGTTCTACTAATAAAAGCCGCAACCTCTACCTCATCGGACTGATGAGGATTTGTTCATTGCTATGATTTTTAATATATGGCAATTGTAATTAGTTTCTGAAAATATTGCAAGAAATTTTTGTAGGAAATTATCAACAATAATTGGTTATTGTAAAGGAAACGTTTTCAAAACTCCGCCCGAACCAACCTACTTAATATGTAAAAAATGAAGAAAAAATTGTTATACAAATGTTTCGCAAAAAGATAGAGAAAATCCTCTAAAATTAAAAGAAAATTCAGAAAAATAAAATTCGACATTTTTTATCAAAAAGCCATTTTCTTAAAGAAATTTTAGTTGCAATTTGAAATTAGCTATTGATATCATTGTACTCCCGATCCGGTCCGGATAAAAAATTGAAGAAATTAGAGGGCTAATATGAATACAAAACAAGGTGAAATTAAAAAAGGTAAGCAAACGTATCATTTGCTTACCTTATTATTTCTCACTATTTCTGTTTTATGGTAATACTCGTTTTTGTCCAGTCGTATATCCAACGTTTTGTTTTGTAAGTTGAGAGTGATTTCTAACTGAAATGAAAAGTGCAATAATAACGATAAGACCTACTGCGATGTAGGAAAGGTTAATAATTGTTGGATCTACTTTAAATGATGTAAGTAGCGTTCGGATATTTGTGAAAATAATGAGTCCACCAACGAGTACACCAAGTAAATGCGAAGGAACAATTCGTACTAACCATGCAGCAATTGGAGCTGCCAAAATGCCGCCGAGCATAAGTGCAAATACCCAAACCCAGCTAACTTGTTCCCATCCTAATGAAATGAAAAATCCAATCGTTGCAGCTAATGAAACAGGAAATTCACTCGTATCAACAGAACCAATGACTTTTCGTGCTTCATTTCCTCGTGCAAGAAGTACTGGTGTAGTGATAGGCCCCCAACCGCCTCCGCCAGTTGAATCAACAAATCCAGCGAATAATCCAAGTGGGATAAGTTGTTTACTAGACATGCGTTTACTTGATCTGACAATCTGTTTTTGAATAATAAATCGCAATAAAATGTAGACGCCTAATGTAAATAAAAAGAGTGAAATGTACGGTTTAATTAAATCGCCGGGTAAGTTACTTAAAAAGCATGCGCCGACAAAAGCGCCAATTGCACCAGGCAATGTCAGTCTAGAAACCGTATATTTATCAACGTTTCCAAAGCGAATATGAGATACACCAGAAGCTGCAGTTGTAACAACTTCAGCGAGATGAACGGATGCGGAAGCGACGGCAGGTGCAATTCCAAACATTAATAATAATGAGGAAGACGTTACACCATACGCCATTCCAAGCGCTCCATCAATCAGTTGAGCAAAAAAACCAATAATAGCAAAGACAATTAATTTCTGCATATTAAATCCCCCTGTAATAATAAATAAAAAAGGCTCTTTTCTCGAGTGAGAAAAGAGCCTTTGGTTTTTCCAATCAGCTTAACATTAAGTTTTTATTATTATAATGCATATTAATCTGATAAAGCAACTAGGTTTTGAAATTTTTTTAAATTGATTGAAATAACAGAAAAGTTATATAATAAAAAGATGTAGATAAAGGGAGGGGAAATCATGTTAGCATTTGATCATCTTGTTCATGCTGTTAGATGCACACCAAAAGAAGCAGAAGGGAAAATGAAGGAACTTGGGTTTCATACTGTGCAAGGAGGAGAACATACAAACTGGGGAACATGGAATAGTTTATGCTACTTTGATTTATCTTATATTGAATTTTTAGCAGTGCAACATGAAGATAGAGCGAAGCAAGCGGATAATCCGCTAGTTCGGGAAACTGTAGAGAAATTACGAGATAGAGAAGGAATGCTGCAAATTGCTCTTCGTACAGATCATATTGAAGAACTTGCGGTAAGGTTCATGGAAAAAGGGTTACAAGTTAAAGGGCCGTTTGAAGGAAACCGAATGAGAAATGACGGTCATCTTATCGAATGGAAAATGTTATTTGTGGAACAGGAAGAGAATGGACCGAAATTACCTTTCTTTATACAGTGGGAAGAATCTGATGAGAGTAGGAGATTCGATTTACAAGAAGTGGGCGTCATTGTCCCGCATAGCAACGAGGTAAAAGAAATTCAGACAATATACTATGCTGTAAAAAATGTACATGAAACCGTAGAAAGATGGAAAGAGATACTCGAAGTACAAGTAAGCTTTTCCGAAGTTCATAAAGAATGGAATGCGATTTGTCAAAGTGTATTGTTTGAAAATATAAATATTCAATTTTGTGAACCGATCGGTGAGGGCTTTGTACAAGAACAGTTAGTAAAACATGGAGAATATCCTTTTGCGGTTGAATGTCAAGGAGTGAATGAGCAGAAGGGGGAACAACAAATATTAGGTAGTTTATACATATATTAATTGAGGTGGTCTATGTGAAAGAATACCTTTGTTTACAGTCGATATAAGTATACCATTTGCAGTCGGGCAAGTTCACGGGTATTGTGGTGGTGAACCCCCGCTTCGTTTTTGGAAATTGTATGCATTGTATGCAGCGATGATATTTCCAGCGGATATTGTGTGGACAAATCGAATCACACCAAATTTAGTAGATGAAATGAAAATAAGATTAAGAAGAACTTTAGAAGAACATCATGGTTTTACATCTTATACCCCAAGTTGGTATAAATCTTTTAATAAAGATATAATAAATATAGAGTAATTGGAGGTGTTTATATGGATAAAATAGCGGTTATTTCAGATATTCACGGCAATATTCCTGCGCTGGACGCAGTTCTTAAAGATATTAAATTAAGAGGAATAGAACGTATTTTTTGTTTAGGTGATTTAGTAGGGAAAGGGCCACATTCTAGTGAAGCGATTGAGGTCATTCGGAAAGAGTGTGAGCATGTTGTAATGGGAAATTGGGATGATTTTATTACAAGACCTAGTGAATTTGAGACTTTACAATGGCATCAAAAACAATTATCAGAAGAACAATTGAATTATTTAAGGGAATTACCATTTTCAATTGAGTTCATAATGAGTGGGAAATTAATTAGAATGTTCCATGCATCACCTAGAAGCTTATATGAAAGAGTTCAGCCGGGAGCTCCGAGGGAACAACGTATAAGTTTATTTGAAAATAGTGATCTTACAGAAAATATTGAAGGTGAACGAGAGCCTGATGTTGTTTGCTACGGAGATATTCATCAAGCTTATGTGCAAAATTTTAGAGGGAAAACATTATGTAATGCAGGGAGTGTAGGAAATCCGCTCGAGATTACACAAGCTTCTTATTTAATCTTTGAAGGGCTATATAATCAAAAAGAACTAGCAAGCTTTTCCATTCAACTTGTTCGCGTCCCGTATGACATTGAACTAGCAATTCAGTTAGCGGAAGAAGCTGAAATGCCAGAGCTTGATGCGTACATTCAAGAGCTGACGACAGCTAAGTATCGTGGATTAAAAAAGTAGATTGATGTATGTGCAAGAGCTTCTCAAATCAATAGTCATTTCATAAGAGAGGTGAGTTTCTTTGTGGGAAGAAACAAATACAGAAATTCTTGAAGCTACGTTTTCAAGGTATGCTTTCGTCAATGAGTTCACACAAGGAAATTATAGGAGAAGAGTAAAATTGACAGCTCCATTCACCTTGAAAAACGGAGAAAAAGTGATTGTTACAAGGAAAGTTTGTACATATGTAAAAAATAGATGGATGTTTGAAAGGGGAAAGTGGGTATCTATTCTATATAAAATGGATAATCCTAAAAAAATTAAGTTGAAATATAACATTTTAAAAAAATATTACCATATATTGTATATTTCTTTCGTGTATAATTATTATATACATAGTACTTTTTCAAAAACTCTCTATAAAATAGGAGGTTATATTATGAATAAAAAATTAAGAATATTAATGGAAATCACGCCGCCTCTAAGTATATTCTTCATCTTAATTGGCGTAACGCTTGGAGTATTAGGAGCGCTGGATCATAATATAAAAACAATAACTGGATCACTATTTATTATTGCACAGGCTGCACTTGCTATCATATATACGAAGACGTTTAAGAAAATATGGGGGCAATAAGTTCAAAATGAAAAAGTGCAAGGAATTTCCTTGCACTTTTTCATTTTCATACCCTTAAATGTTTATATTAATAAGTATTTGTAATGCTAATTATTTATATTATGGATACTGAATATAAAATTATTTCTTTATATACTGTTCTTAAAAATAAAGGGATTGAATCTTCCTTATTAAGAAAAGTAAAAGAAATAGCGAAATCATTGGATACAATGATTTTGCTCTAAATAGACAGGATTAAAAATCCTTAGGTTAGGTCGACAGCTAATGTCTGTATGCAAAAGGTGTATAGTAACTCTAATAAATTATGAAATATTCTAAAAGCTAAAAATTAACGAGGGAATAGAGATGAAAATACAATTAAAGGCGGATTTAATGTTACTAATGGTTACATTTTTTTGGGGTGCATCCATCTTACTTACAAAAGTTGGCCTCAATTACATGCAAGAATATAATTTAATTGCATTACGTTTTATTATTGCTTTTCTTTTGTCGGGTATAGTGTTTTATAAGCATTTAATCAAAATTGATTTTAGAACTATTAAATATGCTTTTATATTAGCTGTTATCTTGTTTATAGTTTTGCGACTTTTGGTACAAAGTATACATCGGTTTCTAATGCTGGTTTTTTAATGAGTCTTACAGTGATATTTATTCCAGTATTATCATCTATCTTTTTAAAACAAAGATCTGAAAAAAAGTTATATTGGGAGTTGTTTTAACAATAGTAGGGATAGGGTTATTAACGTTAAATAGCCAATTAAAAATAGGTTATGGCGATATATTATGTATTTTATGTGCTCTATTTTATGCAGTCCATATCATCATTACTGGAACAATAACGAAGCAGGTTAATTCAATTAGCCTTGGAGTTTTACAACTTGGTTTTGTCGGTCTATTTAGTAGTATTTTCTCAATGTTTATGGAAAACCCTAAACTTCCTAGTACTGTTGAATCATGGTTTTCAATCTTAGTATTAAGCATATTTTGTACAGCAATGGCTTTCATTGTTCAAATCATTGCACAGCAATATACGAGTCCTACACATACAGGTCTTATTTTTTCATTAGAACCTGTTTTTTCAGCGGGTTTTGCTTTCGTTTTCACAGGTGAAACTCTCACAGCTAAAGGTTATTTAGGTGCAACTCTTATATTATTAAGTGTAATAATCGCTGAACTAGATTTTAAAAGTTTATTAAAAACAAATTATAAAAAAAATATAGGATAGATGTTTTTTATAATACGTTCAAGTTGAGAGTATTCATCTATACCATTTTAGCTCATATAAATCAGATTTACTTTTGATAATTAATTTTATGCTAATTGTTAGCGTATATAGCAAATATGATAAGTCTTATAATTTTCTTAATATTTAGATAGTAGGTACGTAAGGTGGATTGGTTTGGGAAATATGTTTATGAATCTTCAAAAATAACAATTTTTAGTAAATGAGATTTGATTATAGTAACAAAAAGGTGTTTTCACGTCTAGAAAGCACCTTTTTAGTAAATAGCTATTTGTTATAGTTTCATACTTGTTTTCATAGTCTAAAGCATTTTTCATTTTTGACAAAATTCGATGGTGGTATGTAAACGAGAAATTCCGTCCTCTATTTGATCCATATCTACTTTCCCATACGATAACCGGATATAACCATCTTTTGCTCCGAAAATACTACCAGGCATAAAGGCTACTTGCTGTTTTAAACTTTGCATTATAAGCTGTTTTTCGTTAATAGGCTCCTTTAACTTCCCCCATATGTAAATCCCGCCACTCGGGTTTGAAAAAGAAATTTCATCTTGGAGGTAGTAGTTTAAGGAATCGACAAGGATATCTCTTTTTTGTACGAGCTGTTTTTGTAATTGCTTCATATGTGTATCAAAGGGAACCGTCTCAAAAAATTGCTGCATGAGCCACTGAGGGAATATGCTCATTCCTAATTCCATTTGGTGCCGTGCATCTGATAATCTTTCTACCACGGACTGCGGAGCGACAAGCCAACCAATCCGAAGACCTGGCGCAATCATTTTGGATAACGAATGGACATAAATAACCGTACCATTTTCGTCAATGGATTTTAAAGTAGGGCAAGGTTGTTTGTTTTCTAATGTGAGTAAACTGGAAGGATCATCTTCAACGATTGGAATACGTAAGTCCGCACAGAGTGATAACAATCTTTTTCTGCGATTTGGATGAAGCATCGTTCCAGTTGGATTTTGGAAATTTGGATTTAAAAAAATCATTTTAATCCGGTGCTTTCGATATAATTCTTGTACATCTTCCGGATTTACCCCATGCTCATCGACAGGTAATGGGAAAATACGAATGCCAGCTGATTGAAAGAGAGGTAATGAATAACAATGGGAGGGACTTTCAAATGCTACTGCATCACCTGGATTTAATAAACATTGAACAATGAGGTGGAGTGCTTGCTGGGCCCCAGAAGTAATCATAATCGATTGTTCGGTCGCATCAATTTTTAAATAATCTCTCATATATTTTGCCGCTGCTTGTCTTAACGGAAGATAGCCTTGCGGATGATCATAACTAAGAGATTGCGTTAAAGGTTGCTCTCGTAAAATGGTTTGTAGCTGTTTGTGAGGAAAGAGATTACAGGCAAGTTCTCCATTTGCAAAATCAATGATATTTTCATTTTGCTGCACTTGTTCGCGAATATGACGAAGCAGTGGCAAATTCGGTAAAAAAGTACCACCTTCTACAAAACCTCTCCAGTTTGGTGTGAATGTTGGGGAAACACCCCACATATGTGTACTGACACGTGTGCCTCTACCCGTTGTACTCTCGACAATTCCCATGGCACGAAGTTCATTATAAGCAGTTGTTACAGTACTACGATTCACATTGAGCTGGATTGCTAGTTTTCGTTCTGACGGCAAGAAACTACCAGGAGGGAGCTCGCCATACATAATCCTTCTTTCAATATAGTCGACAACTTGTTGGTATATTGGGATTTTACTTTCTGTATCTAACTGCCATTCCATATATAACGACTCCTTAATATTTTAGCTAGTTCCATTATAACAAATTGGCTGGGTGAAAAAACAGCCAATTGGATGGTGTAGTATCCAGCCAATTTTACTATGCTAAAGTAGTGGAAGGGGAGATACGGATGAAACGATGGCAAATGGAGTGGCTCCTAATATCGGTTGCTTTAGTATGGGGAGCAAATTACACAATTGGAAAATATGGCGTGGCTTATATGTCATCCATTCAATTTAATAGCTTACGATTTTTAGTGGCATCACCGGTATTATTATTAATTACATTTTTTATGGAACGATCGTTACGTATTGAGAAAAAAGACTGGTTAAGGTTACTAGTCGTTGGTATAGTTGGTACTACACTTTATCAAACATTATTTATGTTATCTGTAAAATATACATCAGCAACAAACGCTTCGCTGTTAATCGCAATGTCACCAATTTTCACAGGGATTTTAGCAGTGTTACACAAACAAGAACGTTTTTCAATGAAAATTCAAATTGGCTCTTTATTATCGTTTAGCGGGGCAGCGCTCGTATTATTAACTGGACATACGAATCAATC
Organism: Bacillus pseudomycoides; assembly: GCF_022811845.1. Lineage (NCBI taxonomy): Bacteria > Bacillati > Bacillota > Bacilli > Caryophanales > Bacillaceae > Bacillus > Bacillus pseudomycoides. The sequence continues at coordinate 4,315,725 of NZ_CP064266.1, read as the reverse complement.
TACATATGAGTATGCTTGGCTTGGAAATATAATTGGCTTAGTTGCTGCGATTGCTTGGGGCTGGTATCCAATCCTTGCACAGCCACTTATTACAAAATATTCAGCAATGCGCGTAACATCTTGGTCTACATTAATTGGCATCGTGCCACTTGTCATATATTGTTTATTTAATGTAGATACATTAACATGGCCAGCAGATATGTTAAGCTGGGGCTCATTAGGCTATTCCATTGTATTTGCGACAGTCTTTGGTCTTGCGATGTGGTATGTAGGCATAAGTAAAATTGGTTCTACAAAAGTAATGGTCTATATGTATCTTGTCCCACTATTTGCTGTCATTGTTGCCGCAGTAACAATTGGAGAAAGAATGAATATGATGCAATTAGTCGGCGGATTCGTTATCTTTATTGGTTTATATGTTGTAAAAAAAGGAGCTGTAAAAAAGCCAGCTCTCAATTTGAAAAAAGTGAGTTAATGTTAAGGAGAGCTCTTTCTTAGGAAAGAGCTCTCTTTATTTTTTGAATGCTAGAGCTTGTTTCACAGCCCATTGTTGATGTTCATGTGTAAGTAGATGTTGAGCTTCAGAAGGGGAGAGCCAATGTAAAATATGATCTTGTTCCGAGGCCATATGTTGTGTTTGCATTTTTTTACAAATGTAAAAATATCCGTCATTTAAGTAGTATGTATCTTCATTTTCAGCATAAAAGTATCGCTCAGCATTGCCGATATAGTGCTGAATTTCAATATCCCAACCGAGCTCTTCTGCAAGTTCACGGTGTAAACATAATTCTTTTGTTTCACTTTGCTCCATGCCACCTCCAGGTAAAAAAAATCGAGTTCCTTTTTTAATAATTGCTATTTTCGTATAATGCTCATTAAAGATAACAGCATAGCAACTAGGACGTAATATATAGTGTTGGTTCTCCTTTTTATAACCAGAACTGGGCTTTAGTTTCATATATAAATCCCTCATTTCATAATAAATATATATTGTGAAAAATACCTAAAACCAAAAGGTGATATAGTCAAAAAGACGGATATAGTAAGTATAAATGGCATATATAGGGGAGGCAACAAGTATGTTTAATCGAAAGTGTTCGCGTTGTAAAGAGATAACAGGAACAATGCATGGTGGCAAAAAAAATTCAAGATGAACTTCTATGTGAAGATTGTTTACAAAAAGGGATAGAAAATGGAGAATTTTAAATGCCAAAAGAGAACCTTCCTATCTTTCCATAAAAATATTAAAAGTGATGAGCGTTATTTATTTAATAGTTTCAATTTTCACTTCTGTATATACCGTTTCTCTTATGAGTGGGCCTAGTAATGGATTTCAAACCTCTATATCTGTCGAAGGATCTGGGTCAGCAGGTTTTATTGCATTAGGTGCTATATTTCAATCTGTTTTAATCTTTTGCGCTATTTGGGTATTTATTGTTTTAGTAGAAACGGTTATTAAAATATATGAGAAAATGAAGTGAGGGAATATAGAGGGATTTTTTTTATTTAACCATCACATTTTTATTGCAGTTAAAGACATATTATAGGGTTTTATGAAATGAAAAAGTTAGTTCCTCTGAAGATTTGGTTTTACTTTGTTAGTTTAATAGTATTATATTATAGAAAATTAACAATATACCATGATAAAATGTACTATATAAATATTAAACATTAAATAGATTGGAGAATGACAGAATGAAATTAAGGTTACTAAAAGCGGGGGTACTGACTAGTTTTATGCTTTTATGTTGGTCTTATGAAGAGGTTCCCGCTTCTGCAGCAGCTACGTGTGGGCCATACGGTCAAATTAAGCCGAATCAAAATCCCTCTCGTCAGCACATGAATTGCTTACTAACAAACGCGGCATTAAAAGCAAATATTCCTCCTGAAGTTGTAAAAGCTGTGGCTGCACAAGAAAGTGGCTGGAAACAATTTGATGGCAACGGCCAGCCAATCATAGCGCAAGACGGCGGAATTGGGATTATGCAAATTACAAACCAGTCTAAGTACGATCAACAAAAGTTAAAATACGATATTGCTTATAATATTCAAGCGGGTGTTGAAGTTCTTCGTAGTATGTACCAGCGAACAGATCTTCCTAAGATAAAGTCTGCTGGACCAGAAGTAATGGAAAACTGGTACTTCCCTGTTATGGCTTATAATGGAACAAAACCTGCAAACAGCCCTTTATATAAGGCTAATGGCCAGAAAAATTCAAACGCTTATCAAGAAAAAATATTTGCTATTCTTGAACAAAACAGCTTTTTAAATGATACGAAATTGGCACAGTTCCCTTTCCGTACAGCTGATTTCGAATATACCCCTAACACTAGCAAAAATATTGTATTTAAAAAGAAAGAGTACATACTAACAGGTTTACATCCCTCTATATACCATCTTAAAACAGGCGACCAAGTGCTTGTAACAAGAGATGGGGTAAACTTAAGAGCCAAACCGACTTCCACATCAAGTGGGAAGCCGTTAAGTAAAAATACGAACTTGATTATTCAAGGGAGCTTTGCATATGATCAATCTGTAAACAGTAATAATCAGTTTGTATGGTATCCAGTCAAAACGGCAGATCAAAAACTAGTAGGTTACATTTCTTCTGCGTACATTATGAAAAAAGGTGCACCTTTAGCTCCAAAGGTGAATGCGGTCACAGATAAAGATAAGGTAGTGACAGGAACTGCTGAACCTAATTCTATTATCTCCGTAAAATCTGGATCAACATTCATTGGTAAAGGAAAAACGAATTCACAAGGAGTATTCTCAATTACTATACCTGTGCAAAAAGCAGGGACAAGCATCAGTGTAATAGTAAAGGATAGTGCAGGCAATAGTAGTCCACATACAACAATAAGTGTACTAGATAAAACACCTCCAGCTATCCCAAATGTAAATAAACTTACCAGTAAGGGTACAGTTATAACAGGAACAGCTGAGCCTAATACAGCCGTATATGTAAAAGTGGGTTCAACCATTATTGGCACAGGAAAGACAAACTCGAAAGGGCAGTTTTCAATTACGATACCAATACAAAAAATGGGAACGAAAGTAAGTCTTAGAGTGAAAGATAGTGCGGGGAATTATAGCCCTTATAAAGTAATCGCAGTAAGTAATTAAAATGTGTAAATAAGAAAATCTCAATTTATTAGAGGTGAAAGATATGGTGGAAGAGAGAAGAAGTGTTACAGGATATGAAGAACAATACGATGTTACCCGATCTGGTAGAATTATAATAAAAAAAATAACCAAGTTCGTCATAAAAAAGGAGATGAATATGGATATAAGTATGTTCATCTACATAAGAAGGGTACTAGGGAACTCTGTAAAACATTTGATGTATGGCGAGAGGCGTTCCATGATGCGGACATAAGTGAATATAAAGGTATAAAATAGGATTCTAAAACATAAAAAGAACCAAAATGGTTCTTTTTATGTCACTTTGTTGAAAAAAGCTCTTTTTCTATTTTAAGTTAATTGTGATTATACTGATGAAATTTTAATTAGCAGTCAGATTTTCCAGTTGATCCGCCAACTCGTACTTGTTGAGTTTGTAATACTTTCAAAGTAAGATCAAGAACGATTTTTTCACGTATTTTGTCAAATGATTTATCATGATGTTTTTTCTCACATGAATCTTTATGATCCCAATCATGATCATTATCACATGGCGAAAAATCAAGCTCATAAAATTCTGCACTAATTAATTCACAGAATGGTTGTTCATTATAGAAAACATTATTTTCAAAGAAGAATTTGTCTAGACGAGGAATATCAGTGTTTTTTGGATTAATGAAACGAGCTTTACTTTCTGTAGAAAAAGCTATCATTGGGAAAGAAAGAAAGTCATCTTCAGTTAAATCAGCAAAACCAGAGAATGGAACCTTTGCAATTTTATCATGAATTACGCCATTGCAGTCTTTAGCAGCATATTCAATATTTTTACGAATAAAGCCTTCTACAAACAATTTTGCTCTTGTTACTCGTAAAAATCCTGTTTCATTAATTGGCTCATATTCAACAGGTACTAGTTTACATTGTTGTAAAAATACATCTTTTAACACTCTTTTAATTTCTACTGCTGGTGGGCAAAGTGGAATATTTGCTTCTACTACAATTTGAAGTGTTCTTTCTGCTAATACAACTGGAATTTTAACTATTGGATTTCTTGTAAGAACAGGCGTTGCTTCAGTATCACTGAATGGAATTTGTGTTTCTGCCTTAACCTTACAATCTTTATGATGATCGTGTTGTTGTTCACTCAATTATAAAACCTCCATTTATTTTTGTTTTTTGAGTGTTTTCATATCTACTTTAATATGATATTTAATATATCTATTTGTGTGCAGGCTTGTATAATAGTCATTTTTCTCATTTTGAATAAGAAAAATTAAATTCGATTAATAAAATTAGTGTTTTTTTATTGGATTTTTCTTAGTATATGTCCCTTCAGATTTTCTGAAGGGATTTTTTTCTAGGTTTCCAGATACATTGATTGCTGATAAGTGATGTTATGTTAACACATGTATAGGATATACAGTTTGTTTGTCTAAAAAAAAGGAAAGCAGATGGCTTTCCTCAGAAATAGTATGTTGAACCAAACGGAATTGTTGAGAAATCAGTTGGATGTATGACATGATGTACAACATGGTGATGTATAATATGTGTAAAGAAGGGGTTTTGTTCCATCGTTTGGTGAATTGCTTGTTCTGTCACTTCTCCAGAATGTAATGTGATAGCGATTTGTCGTGCGTTGTTAAAGTATGGGCTTATCATACTAATTCGTCTCACTCCTTTATAACAGTTGGCTTGCCCTTTTATATGTTATGTCTATGTATTGAACAAAGAGCTTATTTTATTGAGATTTGGTTACCGAAAAGCTGAGCCTAATTTGTGTACCGTCAGTATTTCGGAAAAAACCATGCTAAGGGTTTGGAATATTGAAAGTAACAGGAGCATTATAATATTTCGTTTACTACCGATAACTTGAATTATGTAAAAAACTAGTATGGATCTAGTTTTTTCTTTTTTGTTTATGGATGTTTTAACCTCTTTATTTAAAGTGTTTTGAATGTATACTTTTGTTAGTGATTTTTCTAAAAATATCTAAATTCGGATAAGGCTAATGAAAACAATATTTTGAATGTAAACAAATATTTAAAAGTTTACACTTAACAAAACTAAAAGAATCCTAAATAAATAAGATTCTTTTAGTTTTTATTTATCTTGTTTCACTAGTTCATTTGATGATGATTGGTTTAGGAATCTTCACAGTTATCTTTCTTGGTTATCATAATATGTTTTATCTGCGTATTTTTTGTCATTTCCTTTTAGATAGGATAATATTACTTTTGGATTTTTAAGTAAAGCCCAGTCTCCATATTTATCAAATCTTCTGCATGAAGTTATCATTCCGTTTTTAATTGTACCGAATTTCTTATTATTTTGCTTTCCCCATTCTTTTAACCGTTTAGCGAAATCTGCATCCTCTGCCATAAGCATGTTTTCATTAAAGCCGTTGATTGCCATAAAGTTTTTTCTATAGCACCAAAAAATCCCTACAGATATAGCTCCATATTTAAAAAGTAAGGGGATTATTATTAACAGTGCGGAAACGAATATTCCTAAAGATATTCTTTCAAACTTTCCAGTTACCCCGCCGCCAATGTATTTACCTGAAGCTAAATATTATTCTATTAGAAATGGAACGAAGTTTATATTTCAGCTTAGATTTTATGGGCAGTCAAATTTGGAATCGAATAGAAGAGGGGAAAGCTTTGGAACAAATTTGCAAAGAGATAGCTGAAGAATATGATGTAAAACCAGAACAGGTTAGTGTGGATATTGAAGAGTTTTGTAGTGCATTAGAACTTAACGGGTTGCTTTTGAAAAAGTAGTTTTGGAACGCTTAGCTTGATGGGCATGTGGCGGTACCCCATGCCCATCAACTTAAGAATTTTATAACACCCCCAAAACAAAAAAATTGTACATTTTCTCCTGGAGATGTCAATTTTTTCGTTTTGGGGTATTTGCTTTTCTTAGCTTGATGGTGATGTGGCGAGACCCCAATATGTAAAATAACTTAATAATCTATCAAAAGAATTGATCTCGGCATATGGTTTTATTTCGGTATCATTCTTGATCATATAAGGATTGAACCATATGCCCTTTATATTTGCATTTTGACAACCACCAATATCTTTTTCTATGTCATCTCCAACGAATAATGCTGCTTCCGGTTGCACATTAAGCTTATTTAATGCTAATTCAAATATACGTTTGTCAGGTTTACTAAATCCCACTTCTTCAGAAATAATTATTATATCAAAACAACTATTTAAATTGGTGTTAATTATTTTAGCCTTTTGTCTCTGAGTTGAGCCATTTGTTATAATTGCAACTTTAACATGCATCTTTATAGTATTTATGATATTTATAGTATTTTGGTTTATAGAAAAACAATGAGGAAAATTATTATTCCAAAAATCTTGAATGTAATTGCGTGGCAATCTATATTTTGGTGGAAATTCATCAAAAAATGATTCCAAAACTTTTACTTTGTCACTGTAGCCATAGCTTCTTTTATCATATTCCTTGAATTTCTGCAACATTTCGTTTTTTACTGAATGTTGTTTAACATCCCCATAGCACTTCTCTAAAATAATTGAAAACAATTTATCTACTGCCTTATCCCTATCAAGTAAGGTATCATCTAAATCAAATAGCATTGCTTTATAACCCCTCAAACAACTTCACAGCCTTTCTCACATTATATAAATAATCCCTAGTTCATTCTTGCCCAGTTACAGAATGTACGTAAGATGGTATTAGACATCAACCTACAAGGTGTCACACTGCGTCCCCCACGGTTATAAAAAAAAACTGATTCTTCTGCTTGGCGTAGAAAAATCAGGGGTTTAACTTCCAAAAAACGTCTTAGTGTATAATCGCGTTTTGCGGCAGTACCCCTATATAACTTATCTACTTAATAGTCTAAATTCCCTATGACTACCAAAAACCCCTTCCTGTTCTTTTGCCACGTTAGCTTAATACATTTTTTCATATTCTTCACGATCAATTAAATATGGTATTCCACAATATGGCCCGATATTTTTTCAGCCAGTAATATAGCCGATGAACCGGTAGATTCTGTTTTTGACACCAGGAAACTTTGGATAATCCACTGTTTTTATAGTCTTGAATATAAGTTTCCCATTCTTTCTTTAATCGGTGTCTTTTCATAAAAAAACCTTCACATGTAGTATGTAAGGAGATTATCTCATGGGTTATTTACAAATAGTAGGTGGGGAATATTTGACGCTTACATAGAAATACGTTTTAAGGATAGATTTCGTTGATAATACGATAATTATATAACGAGAAATGTAATTGCATGATGTAGAGTTATATCTCAATGTAATGTGTAAAGATCAAGAGAGATTAGCGGAAGAGGAAAAATAAAAAGATAACTTTTGGTGACCAAAACAAAAGAGCGTAATCAAATACGCTCGTATACATTATTTTATTCATTATAACCGTATAAATATCGTGCTTATGACGGATATTTATACGGTTTTCGCTATGGTGACGAGTCACTTTTCGAATCACTTTACAGAGAACTTTTCCGTATATTTTTGATAAATCGAACTAGCCACTACTGTATCTAAAAAGGCTACTCCCACAGATTTAAATAAAGTAATTTCATCAGAGTTTGTTCGTCCTTGTTTATGTCCTAAAATAATATCACCAAGTTCACTATATACATTTGAAAAATCCCATTCGTTTTTTTCGCTCGCAATCAAGAAATCTCCAGCTTCGTGCTGCACACCTTCTAGTGTATCTACAATAATTTTATCGCTGCGCTGTAATGTGGTGAAATCGAGTTCTTGCATATGAGGTTGGTAAGAACCGATTCCATTAATATGAGTACCAGGTTTAATGTATTTTCCATCAAACACAGGAGTAGTGGAAGTGGTACTACAAATGACAATATCAGCCATTGCAACAGCATCGTCAGCTGATTCCTTAATTTCAATGGATCCTTTCCAATTTGGATATAAGGAGAGCAACTGATTTTTAAATTCAAATGCTTTTTGAATTGTACGGTTTACAAGGAGAATACGAGTTAGAGAACGAACTTCCATAACTGCTTGTATTTGCCCAAGTGCTTGAGCGCCGCATCCGATGACAACGCAGGTACTAGCATCTTGACGAGCGAAATGATTTGTCGCAATACCACTCATTGCGCCTGTGCGAAGTGTTGTTAAATAGGAAGCTTCAATTGTCGCGACATGATCACCAGTATTTGTTTCTGTTAAAACGATTAAGCTTTGTAGTGCTTTTTTCCCTTTTTGCGTATTTTGAGGGAAGATACTAACGATTTTCGTAGATGCAAATTCGATTGGAGCTACATAAGAGGGCATATAAAGGGAGTTTGCCTCTTCTTGAGAGTGTTGTATATTTAGCCTTACAGGTGTTGTAATCTCATTGTTCATATAGTATTGGAATGCCTTTTCGACGTCTTGCAAGCAATCTTTCATTTTATAAGTTTCTTGTACCATTTCTTCTGTAATATGAATCATTTCAATTATCCTCCTTTTAATAGAAAAGGGGGAGTTGAAAATCCCCCAATTGACTAGGCTTGTATATCTTGCTTTTGTACATTTTCTGCAATTTGCTTTGTTGAAACGGCAGCGATAGCGATTAAAGAAATGCAGCAAGTAAGTACAATATATAAAGCTACCGGAACCCAAGAATTGTTATACACATTCATTAAATAAGCAGCAATCATCGGTGCTGTCCCACCAGCTAATGCAGCTCCTAATTGATAACCTAGCGTAACGCCAGTATAGCGTACTTGAGTGGAGAAAATTTCAGAGAATAATGTACCTAATACGGCGGTTACAGGTGCCCATAAAATACCTAAACCGATAACAGTTGCGATAATGATAGAGGAAGTTGTTCCTTGGTTTAGTATTAAGAAATATGGAAAAGCGTATAAGAGAATTGCAATCGTGCCCCATATGTACATTTTCTTTCTTCCAATTGAATCTGAAAGTTTTCCCATAATCGGAATCATAATAGTAGTAATGAGCATAGCGATTGTAACGGCGTTTAAGACAGTTGTATTTGGTAGTTTCAGCTGCGATGTTCCATAAGAAACAATGAATGTCGAGAAAATATAGAAGGGACCTGTTTCCGCTACCTTTGCTCCTGTAGCGATAAGTACAGATTTCCAATGATGACGTAAAGTGTCAGCAATAGGTAGTTTTGAAATGTTTCCGCTTTCTTTTGCTTTTTTGAAGTCTGGTGTTTCATCTAATCCGTTTCGAATCCATAACCCTATGAATACTAATACGGCACTTAAAATAAATGGAACTCGCCATCCCCACGTTACAAAATTATCACCAGAAATCATTGTCATGAAAGAGATCGCAGCAGTTCCGAGTAACATTCCAATTGTTACACCTGTTTGAGGGATGCTACCAAAAAGTCCCTTTTTTTCCTTCGGTGCATATTCTACGGCTAATAGTAAAGCACCACCCCATTCGCCGCCAATTCCTAATCCTTGAATAATTCTTAGTAATATTAAAAGAATAGGAGCTAGTATACCGATAGTTTCGTATGAAGGAAGCAAACCAATGCATACTGTCGCCCCTCCCATTAGAGATAGGGTTAACACAAGTGTCTTTTTTCTTCCGATTTTGTCACCGATATGACTAAAGATAATGCCTCCAAGTGGACGGATAAAAAATGGAATACCAAAAGAAAGATAAGAAAGCATGAGTGCGACAAGTGGATCTTCGTTTACAAAAAACAATTTGTTAAATACAAGCGCGGCAGCAGTTCCATATAAGAAGAAATCAAACCATTCGATAGAACTACCAATTAAACTAGCTATGAGTGCTTTTTTCTGAACAGAGTTTTGTTGATTCATCAGTTCACCTCTTTTGTTTTTAATATTCTAATTATTAAAAACATTCTATATAAAATGTTTTTATATGTCAAAGTTTTAGGAGGGGGAGGAAGTATTGTTATAAATAGCAAATATTATAAAGTGATGTTTTTCAGTAGAATGGAAGGGGTCTATGTAATAGTAGATATTTGTATTTACCTAATAATCAGAAGTATAGATAAAACGGGAAATAATAGGATGAGAGGAAGAGAGAAATGAAAGTAAGACACATTCAAGGCGAAGATTATGTAACGATTCATTCCGTGCTTAATGAGTGGTGGGGCGGGAGAAATATGGCTGATATGTTGCCGAAACTTTTTTTCGTTCATTTCCGAGAAACAAGTTTTATTATCGAGCAGGATGGGGAGATTACAGGGTTTTTATGTGGATTTTTCTCACAAACATATACCGATGAAGCATATGTTCATTTTATTGGAGTAAATCCAAAGCATCGAAGAAAGGGCGTAGCTTCTACATTATACTCTTATTTTTTCGATGCAGCTCGTGCAAATAATCGTCATATTGTAAAAGCGGTAACTTCTCCGGTAAATAAAAAATCAATTCAATTCCATCAAGAAATTGGATTTGAAATTGAAATAGGTGATGGGGAAGTAGATGGAGTATCTGTACATACAAATTATGATGGGGATGGAGGGAGCAGGGTATTATTTGTGAAGAAGATGTAGAAAACGATAGGCTATGTAAAGGAGGGGTATTGTGAAAACTTTCATTTACATGGTGAGACATGGCGAATCACCAAAAACAGAAGAAAATGAAAGAACAAGAGGGTTAACTGAAAAAGGAAAATTAGATACTTATCGAATAACTGATATATTACAAGGGGAAGGTATTGAGGTTTTTGTTTCAAGCCCATACCACCGATCCATCCTAACTATTCAGGAGTTAGCTAAACGTTTAGGACAAGAAGTTTTAGTATTTGAAGATCTAAAAGAGAGGATTTTTTCTACTGAAGACAAGCGAATATCTGATAAGGAATTATTACCTTTGTTAAAAAAGTCATTTTCTGATCCAAACTTCGCTTTAAAGGGAGGAGAGTCTAATGCAGGTTGTCAGAACCGAGCTATAAAAGTTTTAAAAGAATTATTAAAGACTTATCGGGGCCAGAAAGTAGTATTAGGCACTCATGGAGCTATTATGACTTTGATGATGGGGTATTATGACAATCAGTACGATTTGAACTTTTTACTACATACATCAAAACCGGATATATACAGAATGGAATTTCATGATCAGGAATTGGTGGAAGTTAATAGGTTGTGGAAATGTTAATAGAAGTGTTTATTTATCCTACTATCTAAAATCGTGGTTTGGGTAGTCAACTATTAATCCCAAAATTAAATTACATACTGTATTTTGATCTAATAATGGCTATTTTATATTATATTCATGTAAGTTCCTTTTTTTCATCACCCCGTAACTTTTTAACTTGGAAAATCGTTATATAAAATGAATACTAATTTTATAGGTTATGAAAATGAATGGGGGAAAATTATGAAGGTCCTTATATTAGGAGGTACTCGTTTTTTAGGAAGAGCTTTGGTTGAAGAAGCATTGAGTAGAGGGCATGAAGTTACCTTATTTAATCGTGGCACGAATAAAGATGTATTTCCTGAAGTAGAGCAGCTAACCGGCAATAGAGACAGTGATGTATCAGTCTTAGAAAATCGAAAATGGGATGTTGTAATGGACACATGCGGATTTGCGCCTCATCAAATCCGCAAAATCGCAACCGTACTTGGAGATAACATCGAACATTATACATTCATATCAAGTATCTCTACTTATAAAGATTGGATTCCATTTCATATTAAGGAAGACTATCATGTACAGTCTATGCCGCCTAGTGATAAGTTGAAAGCGATTGAAGCGGGAGAAATATCTCCTTACGAGTATTATGGAGCGCTGAAAGTTTTATGTGAGGAAGAAGCAGAAAAACATTGGCTTGGGCGTGTTTTGCATATAAGAGCAGGGCTTCTTGTTGGAGCATTTGATTATTCGGATCGACTTCCATACTGGGTTCAGCGTGTAGCGCAAGGTGGAAAAATATTGGTACCGGGACGTTCGAACCGTCCTGTTCAATTGATTGACGTAAAAGATGTGGCAACTTGGGCGTTCGATATGGTGGAGAACAGAAAAGTAGGAAAGTTTAATGTAACAGGACCGAATGATGAATTGACGATAGAAGAACTATTAAATACTTGTAAAGCGGTAACAAATAGCGATGCTGAATTTGTGTGGGTAGAAGAACAATTTTTAAATGAGAGTAAAGTACAGCCATGGACGGAGATGCCTTTATGGATTCCAGAAAAATTCCCACTAGAAGGAGAGACAGAACCGTGGAAAGGTAGTTTTTTCATCAATATAGAAAAGGCTGTTAACGCGGGTCTTTCATTCCGGTCTATTGAAGATACTATTTGTGATATATATCAATGGGAGAAATCAAGACAGGATACAGAACGAAAGGCAGGTATATCAAGAGAAAGAGAGGGAGAATTGCTAGAGGCGTGGTTTCAGAAGGAGAAATTTTGATGAGGGAATATACTTATCAAACAGAGGAGAATATAATTAGGAAATCGGCTCTTCAAAATTAGGAGTTCTCAAAATCTAATATGCTCGTGTAATAAAAACTAGGTTTAAAAAAATCATTTTTGCCCCGTCCTAAAATTAGACGGGGTTTTACGTGTTTAGGGATTCAAAATCCAATGAATGTAATTTTGATTAAGAAAAGTAAAAAAATTCTAAATATATACTTGAATGAAGTATATATTTTTGTTAAATTTATCCTATGGATAGAACAAGTTTAATTAAAGGGCATTTAGAGATGTGTGTGTTATCTATTTTGTCAAAGGGTAAAAGTTATGGATATGAAATTATGAAGGAATTAGAAAAACACAATTTAAAACTGAAAGGAGTAGGAAGCATTTATCCCATTTTGACTAAGCTTAAAGATCAAGAATGTGTTCATACTTACCGTGAAATGACAGAAAGTGGTAAGGTTAGAGTTTATTATGAAATTAATGAAAGAGGGGAAATGTATCTTCAGAAAAAAATCAACGAGTGGTTGGAGTTACAACAGGATATAAGATCCCTACTGCAAATTGGTTTGAAAGGAGAACATTTCGAATGAACATGAAATTGAATATGGAAGAAACACAATTCTTAAATGAAGTTCTTGAAGAATTAAAACAATACCAAATAAGTTCAAAGAACAGAAAAATCATTAAGCAGCAACTTTTAGAGCATATACAAGAATGTCGTGAACACGGCCAAGATAGTATAAATGATTTAGGAGATACAACAACATTTATCAAAGATTTTTTAGAAATGAATGAAATTGATCTTCATTCTGAAATAAAACAGATACGAAAATCTAAAAATAGAACAGGAATTTTATTTGTGATTGGATTCTTTACTTCAATCGTTACATACCTCACTTCACAACTCTTACTATCTATGCTTTTAACAGAATCATTTAACCCAATAAATACGAATAACTCGTTTGACTATAATATTTTGTATCAGATAGCAGATAATTCTTGGTGGAATTCGCTGTTAATGATTACTAGCATTTCTATTTCCGCACTAATTTCCATGCTGGTAGTGTTTTATATACGAAAAGTAAATATAAGCAGGTGAAAATTAATATGAAGATACTAAAATTCAGGATCATTTTTATATGCTTATTATGGAATGTGGTTATTTTATTTCTACCAGCCTCGAAAGTTTCCGCAGAAAAAGATATTAAGAATATGATAGACACCTACGTAGAAACCTTTTTAAAAGAACATCGAATTCCAGGAGCCTCGATTGCTATCGTTCATGAAAATGATTTATTCTATTCTAAAGCATGGGGTGTAACGGGAGAAACTGAGGAAACAGTGACGACTGAAACCCCCTTTACTATAGGATCGATAAGTAAATCATTAACAGGTTTAGCTATAATAAAACTAATTGAAAAAGGTACCGTTCACTTAGAAGATCCAGTCAAAAAATATCTTCCATGGTTTACACTTAAAGATAAACAAGCAGCATCAAAAATAACAATTAAACATTTGCTTACTCATTCAAGTGGAATTAGTACGTATTCTGGTTTAGCAATATCAGACAAAGAATCTGACGGGCTCAACGCTATAAAAGATAATGTGGAAAGTCTATCAAATGTTGCGCTTACCGCTCCACCTGGAGAAAAGTATCAATATAGTAATGCAAATTTCTTAATTCTCGGTGCTCTTATTGAAGAAGTTACCGATCAAACGTATTCTGAGTACATGAAGCAGGAAGTTTTTTTACCATTAGGTATGAAGAATGCAGCGGCTGATAATGATACTTCATATCAAAATGGATATTTAGCTGGTTATCAGTCATGGTTTGGGATCCCTAGAAAAAGTTTGGTAACATATGATAATGGGGGAGCACCATATGGGTATATAGCAGCAAGTGCAGAAGATATGGTTCAATACATAAAATTCCTTAGTAGACAAGAGAATGACAATTTTTTAACTGAAAATAATAGAAATCTTTATGTATCACCGCATGTTCAAACAGGTGAAACCCGCTACTACGGCTTAGGGGTAAGAATCACAAATCCAGATTCTGAGGAGAAAATGATATGGCATTCAGGTTCAACCCCTGATTCGCATGCTGAAATGTTTTTTATACCGAAAACGGGGTGGGGTGGCGTGATTCTTACTAATAAAAATCATATTCTGGAAGAAGAGGCGCTTTCCTATTTGAAGCAAGGTATTATAAATATAATAAATGGAAATGAACCAGTTGATATACCTTCAAATACTCCTATTGTTCAATTGGTTATAATTGGGGTAATATGTTTACTTTTTGTAATGCTTGTTTATCTGTTGGTAAAGATGAGATCAAAAAAAGTTCGTAAAAGAAGCATATGGTGCATTTACGGTATCATTTTCTTAGTGATATCTATTGCAACAATTCCGGCATTAATTTATAGTACGGATTCTCCATGGCATGCGATTTATGTGTTTTCTCCAGATTTAGCTTATTTATCAATTGGAGTAGTTATCTTGTGTGCTCTTAATGGATTGTTTTCTATCATCATCGCTTATAAACAAAATTTGCAAGTGAAGTATTTTAGCAGTTAAATATTAAATCATATAAAGGGGATACAGAATAATGGATCTTACATTCAAACTAGAAAAAGCGTGTTTCAATTATCGAGTGGGTGCAATATGTAAACATAATAATAAAATGTTAATGATTCAAAATGAAGGAGAAGATTTCTGGTATGTACCGGGTGGACGAGTACAGATGCTAGAAAGCAGTGAATCGGCAGTGAAAAGAGAGCTTAGAGAGGAACTAGGGGTAGATGTTGATGTGAAGAGGCTGCTATGGATGGCTGAAAATTTCTTTACATATGATAAGTGTCAGTTCCATGAAATTAGTTTCTATTATGAAGTGAAGTTGCTTGAGTTGCCTGCAAACGGAGAGAATTCTTTTGTTCTTGAAGAAGACGGCAGAAGGTATGTATTTCAATGGGTGCCATTAGAGCATATAAATGAATATAACTTGAAACCGGATTTTCTAAAGGATAAAGTGAATGATTTGCCTATTCATATGGAACATATTGTTAGGAATGAATAAAAAGAGATAGAAAGATGGAAATGGGGACTTTACTTATAACTAATAGGGGGATTATGGAAAATATACCAAGTGAAGTATAAGCTTACAAAGTCTGTATCAAAAACAGTATTCCTAAATATGGAATAATAGTATGATAGAAGAGAAGCACAAAAGGAACATAGGGGGATTGCTATGATTACATTACAGCAGAAACTGGAGCAGTACACGCATATATATGCACAGTTGAAGGGAGAGTTAAAGTGGAAAACCAGTGATTCTCGAACAGGGATGATGATTGCCGCTATGTATGCAGGCAGCGATAAGCCGTTTCATCTTGGACGGTTTTTAGAAATCAGTAACTATATTAAGGATCAAGTAGGGATGTTTTCATACTTAAAGTCCTATCATCGCTTTGTGGTTGCAGCAACATTAGATATTCACTTTACCCATTACAAAGAAGCGTTTCAAAGGTTTCTAGACTTATATGAACGATTGGTCGCTGGTGGCTTTAGCCGGAGTATATTCACTTATCTGGCAGCAGCTGCGCTTTTACCAGAAGACAATGGACAGCATGACACGCGAATTCAGCGGTCGTTGCAAGTATATAAACGCATGAAAGAGGATCACTTCTTTCTTACAAGCACAAATGATTACCAGCTCGCTGTTTTGCTAGCAGGGCAACAAGAGAAAGTAGAGACGCTCATGGACCGGGTGGAACGTTTCTATCAGAAGTTGGCGGCAGCTGGCATGCGCAAAGGAAACGATCTTCAATTTTTAAGCCATATTCTTTCTTTAAAGAAGGATGTCAGTGAAGATATTTTAGTAGCGCGATACATAAACATATGGAATCTGCTAAAGCAAGAAAAGGTAAAAGTAAAACAAATGCATTATCCGGCTATCGGGCTACTAGCATTGCTTGAGGATGGAGAGAAAGAGGTCCATTCTGTTCGAGCATTCATTGAGAAATTGCAAGGAGAAAAGCTATTCCGTTGGCATACGGATATAAGTATTCTGATTGCAATTCAGCTATTCGTAAGTCAAAAAGGTGCGGAAAGTCACGCTGCTAATACAGGCTTACAAACAATGATAGAGGTTCTCATACAGGCGCAGCAGGCAGCTATGATAGCAGCCATTACCGCTTCCTCTGCAGCTGCTTCTGCCAGCAGTGGTTCATAATGTGCGATTTGATGCACGAATGCAAGCGCACCGTCGCTATATGTAAGATTTTCTAAAAAGGGCTACATATTATACCTAACTCAAAAGTCGATTGTCTGTTGACGATCGACTTCTTAGTCTATGTTAAATTAATAAGGTAAGCGTCAAATATTCCCCACCTACTATTTGTAAATAGCCCATGAGATAATCTCCTTACATACAACATGTGGAGTTTTTTAATCCAAAATTGGCTTCTCCACCAATTTTATCGAAAGATGTTAAATCACCAAAAAAAGCATTTGCATTTTTTGGAAGTTGTATGTCGGTTTCATATAAGTGCAGTAAGTATAAGCGATGCTTTCCAATAATCTTTTCTAGTATCCCTCTATCATTTACAGCCCCTGTTAATTATAAAATCATTTATTCTTTAAAAAACAAAAACTTCAATAATACGAAAGATAATAAACAAATATATATTTATAAAATTATAAGATATTATATGGTGTTTTTTTCTATACTTTGTACAAGAAACATTACAATTGTCAATTTTATTACAATTATCAGTTTTCGGTCGTTAGCACATTACAAAATGGAGGTTGTTAAAATGAGTGTAAACGTAGAACAAGTTAGATTGGCAAATGATGAGGAAACTTATAGAAAATTAAATATTCATCCTACAGAACCGCAGCCAAAAGAGGATGGCATGCGCACAGACGGAAGGGAAGGTTCTTTTGAGTGGTGGTATACTGATGCCGAATTTGAGGACGGAACAACTGTAGTGACTACCTTTTACACCAAAAATCGCTTTGATGTTCTTGGACCAGCATGGCCTACAGTCCAAATTGATATTACATATCCTGATGGCACCAAAACCCTTATGTCTTCTCAAGGGGCTAAAAGCAGTAGGCTTAACGCTAAAAAAGATATTTGTGATGTCAATATCAACAAATCCTACCTCAAATACCAAGATGGACAATATATCCTTCATTTTGAAGAAGGATATATTAAATATCATGCTGTAATGACGTCAAAATTACCGATGTGGCGTCCAAACACCGGTCATTGGTTCTACGGAAACCAAGATGAGCACTTCTTTGCATGGTTTATTGCTCAACCATCCGCGACAATCGAAGCTAATTTGACTATTGGTGATAAAATGATTCAATTAAAAGGGACTGGTTACCATGATCATAACTGGGGCAATATCGGCATGGAGAAATTGATGAATCATTGGTATTGGGGAAGAGCTAAAGTTGATGGTTTTGACATCATTGCTTGCGACATTATTGCTGAGAAGAATTATAACTACAAAAGGTTGCCTGTGTTTATGTTAGCTAAAGATGGAAAAATAATATCGGACGATCAATCTCTTACTAAAATTCAGAGAGAAGATATTATAGAACATCCAGAAACTAAAAAGTTTATGGATAACCATTTAATATACCTTCAACCTATTTCAAGTTTTGAGTCTTATACAGTAGAATTTATTAGAAATAGGGATATTGTTTCAATAAGTTTATTAGACAATTTGGATTCTACTCAGGCTTTGATAGCCAAAAAGTCAGGAGCTAACCCTACCTATACTCGTATCTTAGGGGATGTCCAACTAACTCATGAATTGAATGGTGTGAAAAAAATTTATAAAGCTGAGGGTTTATGGGATCAAATGTTCTTCGGGAATAATAAATATGCTATCATCAACAATTAGCTAAGAAACAATTAATAGCTTCACTTTTTACTCATAATTTGTGAAAGATCAGACTGTTTACAAAACCTTGTTTTTCGAGCTTATCTGGATAGAGCGCTCTTTTTATTTCCTGTTTGTGAAGTTTCGGAATACGAGTTGAAAGCATATTGGTGTCTACTATTATGCCAGCCATACTATGGGGATAGTTCCCGAAGATGAAGTATCAAATTTCTGTGAATTTGATTGGGGCATTATCGAAGAATGAGATGAACCCATTAAAATTGATGTGAATTCAACCTTGTGGTTTAAAAATAAGCCACCTAAGTACAATTTAAATTTCTGGAATGTTGTCGATGAATGGATAGTAATTGGTTTTTAAGTATAATTTGATAATAAATTCTCTACTTAGTTATGATGCTTTAAACGCCCCGATAAAAGTGTCATATCGCTCGTGAAATATTATAGAAAAAGCGAATCTAAGGAATTAAACTTTCTTTAGATTCGCTTTTTTATTTTATATGCTCAAGTTGATAAATTTGTTTTCTTTTATAATATAAAAGGAGGTTGATTTTGGGAACAACAGAGCATGCTAGTATCTTCACTTAATAAGCACGAAGCACATGCAGTAAATAATCTTTTCGATTCAGTGGATTATAGTCTACTCGTTTTCGCGACGGGAATTTTGAGTCCATTTTACTATATCCGCAAGGTCTAGTGATAAAGACACCTTCGCCTTCTGTAAAAGAATGCAGGCCACGCTTAAAATTCTCCGTTTTGGCCATCGGTAATGTTCCTGTTAAACAAAAGGACTCGTTATGCAGTACAGGTTCTGTAAAAGCAGCATGTATAGCTGATAATTTATACATTGCTGTGCTAATTGAATGTGCTGGCACTGTTAATTCAAACTCATTTACTGGTTCATATACATTGGTTCCGGCTTGCTTTAAAGCATCCATTAAGACAAGAGGCGTTAGTTTCCTAAAATCACCAGCTGTCGTTACTGGACTTGCATAACCGGTATGCGTTAATGTTACGACGATATCAGTGACTTTCCATCCATATAAGCCTTGTTTTAACGTTTGGAATACTGTGTCTTCAATCGCTTTATGAAATGCTAAAGGTAATGAGCCCAGCTCGACCGCTAAATTATAAGTGATACCAGTTCCACATGCACCACGTTCAATTTTAAAACCAATTGTTGCATAGAAAGGGTTAGTTTTTTCACCCATTATTTCTAGTGCATCTCCGATTCCAATTGGTTTTTCTATACATATAATTCTTATATCTGAAAAGGAAACGGCTAAATTATAGTTTTCTTGTAGAGTTGTTTCAATCACTTCTTTTTGAACTTCACCAAAAAGCCGAATATAGATTTCGTTATGAATATCATCCTTTACTACTTTAATAAGTGGATCTTCTTCCGATAATTCCACCAGTGCTTGATACAGGTCATGATTCTTCTCTTTTGGTCGTGCTTCAATTGCAGCTTCCATTTGAGGTTCTGCAAAGTGAATGCCTTTCATTTTATCTGACCATTCACCTATCACATCACCGATTCTAATGTCGCTAAGCCCCCATACTTTACAAAATTCTCCCGTGCCAGCAATAGGGGATTGAACAGCATTTCCATTATGAAATATATGAAGGTTTTTTATTTTTTCTTTGTGTGAAATGGTGTTTAAGTCACTTTGTTTTCGATTGATATCAATATATTTTCTTACGTGTAAACAGCCGGAGAATATTCGTACGTATGCAATTTTTTCTCCGGTAAGTTCTCTTTCGATTTTAAAAACAATACCAGATAAAGGTGTATTTATATCATCGTCACAATCATTTTGAGGAATCATTGCTGAAATGCTTTCGAGTAGCTCTGTGATTCCTATTCCAGTCATTGCTGAACCGAAAAAGATTGGATATACATTTGCATGTTGAATCTGATCCCATAATTCATTTCTTAAAGTGTCTTCATGTAATATTTCGCCATTTACGTAGGATTCGAGTAACGATTCATTATGTGATGCTAGAAGTTCAATATACTCATCATATACAGCAGCATCTACTTTGTTTTGAAGAATATACGCATCTTTTGTTCCTTCATTTTTCACTTTATATAGTGGGAGTACTTGATTCGGAAGCATATCCCGTATTTGTTGAATGACTTTCGTTGTTTCAGCACCGCTACGGTCGATTTTATTTACAAATAAAATCGTTGGAATACGTAGTTTTTGCAGAGTTTTCATTAAAATCTTGGTTTGTGCTTGAATACCTTCTACCGCAGATATTACTAAAATAGCTCCATCTAGAACGCCAAAAGATCGTTCTACCTCCGCAATAAAATCCGCATGACCTGGTGTATCAATTACATTTACTTTTAAATCATTTATAAAAAATGAAACGACAGATGCTTTAATGGTAATTCCACGTTGTTTTTCTAACTCCATCGAATCCGTTTGTGTGCTTCCTTTATCTACTTGACCAATTTCTTGAATTACATGTGTTTCATAAAGAATACGCTCAGTCAAACTCGTCTTTCCAGCGTCTACATGCGCTACAATCCCTATATTTATTGTTTTCATGTATTAAAATCCTCATTTCGTTTTTCATGTTCATTTCCTCATTTCTTTTCGTAATAAATTGCCGCACTAAAATCACTCTCCAGTCTTTTAAGATATTTCTATTATAGGGAAATTTTTGTGATTTGTAATCTGATGAAATGCTTAATTTTGGAAAATTAGCAGGATGTGAATACTAATGATGAAAATTACACATTTCTCATCAATCTGTGCATCGTCATCGGATTTAGATTTTATAGATGCGAATGTGATATGGTTTGAATACCTTAAAAGCAATTATTCATTCTTTTCAACATTGTTGAAAAGTAAAGGAGCACCTTATTTTCGTAGTCGATTCCTTGAGTTTGTCATCGAAGAGTTAAAGGATGAAGTAAATGTAAACGAAGGAAAAAATCAAGGGTTAAATAAAGATATCATTATTCAATTTTTAGGAGCAGCTATTGTAGGGATCGTAGAATCGTATTTCACGAATGAATTAAATGAACCATCTCGTGTAGTTGCAGAACAGGTGGGAATATTGTTAGAGAGAAATTTATAATTTGAGCGGAATGAATAAAACCTCTTTGTAAAAGGAAAGAGGTTTTATTTTTTATGTCAGCGAAAAATAAATAAGTGAAAAACAAAATGATTGCATTTTAAATTCTAATCAGGTATATTAATTGATGTATCAATGATTGATATGTCAATTAATTGTGTAATGCCTTTGCAAAGGAGGGGTAAATTGACAAATTCATGTTCAAAGGAAGCGATTATTTTATATAAATTACACTTTCTTAATAAAGAAGTGAGTTCAAAGTTTGAAGGTTGTACAGGTATGAGTCAATCTAGGCTTGAGCTTATACTTCAGTTATATGAAGTAGATGAAATTAGTCAAAAAGCACTTCAAAAAGAAGTGAATATTGATAATGCTGCGATTACAAGGCATTTAAAACAGCTTGAAGCAAATGGAATGATTACACGACGTAAAAATCCAGATGATAACAGGATTACTTTAGTCTCTCTTACGAAAGATGGACGAAATAAAATTCATGCCTTTCAAGAAGAGAAAGAGCGTTTTGCAGCTTCAGCGCTAAAAGGTTTAAGTGAAGAAGAGCGAGATAACCTTTTAAATATGTTAAATCGCATTGAAGCAAATATTCAGGAAATCTAAATATAAAATGGAAAAAGGGAGATTACATCTATGAATAACGTAACGAAAATCAATGATTTTACAGAAATTTTAACAGGACGTCGTTCAATTCGCAAATACGACCCAGCTGTGAAAATTAGTAAAGAAGAAATGACAGAAATTTTGACTGAAGCAACACTTGCACCATCTTCAGTAAATATGCAGCCTTGGCGTTTTCTTGTAATCGATAGTGAAGAAGGAAAAGCAACGCTTGCACCTCTTGCGAAATTCAATCAACTTCAAGTAGAAACATCTTCAGCAATGATCGCTGTATTTGGTGATTTACAAAACTTTGATAATGCAGAAGAGATTTATGGCACAGCGGTTGAACGTGGGCTTATGCCAACTGAAGTGAAAGAAGATCAAATGCAAAAGCTTTCTGCGTATTTCTCTTCAGTTTCACCAGAAGTAATGAAGGATACAGTATTAATTGATGGTGGCCTTGTTTCAATGCAGTTTATGTTGACTGCACGTGCACATGGATATGACACATGTCCAATTGGCGGTTTTGAAAAAGACAAAATTGCAGAAGCTTTCGGTTTAGAGAAAGACCGCTATGTACCAGTTATGCTAATTTCAATTGGAAAAGCAGCTGATAGTGGATATAAATCAGTTCGTCTGCCGATTGATAAAATTGCTGAGTGGAAGTAATTTAGAATACGAGAGGGGGAGCACTATGATTATCATTCACGCAGTATTTCAAGTAGATTCAGCAAAACAACAAGAATTTGTGGAAGAAATTCAGCCGTTAATTCGTGCTTCAAGAGAAGAAAGTGGCAACGTATCATATAATTTATATCAAGATACTGAAAAAGAAAGTGTATATACAATGGTAGAAGTTTGGCAAGATGCAGAAGCAGTTGCTAGCCACAATACAAGTGAACACTTTACTTCTTTCGTTAGTAAAGCGAATCAATTTTTGACAGCTCCATTAGATATTAAGGTTTATGATGGGCAACGAGTAAAATAAGAAACACCTCCTCGATTACTCTAACATAGAGCCCTCGAGGGGGGTGGTTATTTTTTCTTCTTTTTTAACGTCTTTTGATAGGTGTAAAGTTTATTTACTTCTTCTTTAAATTCCCGGAATAGTTCAGTATTCTCCTGATTAGCATAGCGCACAGTATTGTATGCTTTTATAATTGTATCAATTTCAATAGAGATATCTTCTTCTATCTGAATTCGCTCCATCCACGCGTCAACCGTTTCACCACGCTTCCGATTTAATGGTGGTTTTAATTTTTTTTCTAGTTTGAAAGTTTCTTTACGAATTTCATTTTTTGGTGGTTTATTGTATCGTATTGGTTTTTGGTTTGTTCCTTCTTTATCTGTAATCAAAATAGATTCAAAAATAGGGATATTAGGTAATTTAAAATACTCGCGCTTTTTATATACTTTCCAAATGATATAAAATGCGATACAAGTGATAATGATAATTGTAATACTATTTACAATGATCGGGTCAAATTCTTTTGGACTACCTTCTTCAATTTGTGGTTTATTTATATGTCCCTTATTATTCCAAAAATCATCTGTATCTTTTAATTCAGCTGCTGAGAACAGTGGGCTTAAAGCAAAACCAAACCCTAAAGCGATTTTTTCAACGATATAAGATAAAATCAGACGAATATACGGAAATATTGGGATAAGCAAAGCGCTGATGATTCCAATCGTAATAATAGAAATAAAGCGTACTAGTTGTTGGTTTCGATTCGTTCCAGTCAACCAAAAGGTTAGTAGAATATGTAATACTAGTAACATCAAATTCCATAAAGTAGGGAATGGAGGATAAAATAATGCTGAAACTACAAACCATACAATAGCACCAATTGATTTTTGGACTGGAGAACCGAATTCTGTTGCATGTACAATAAAAAAGAAAAGCGGTAAAAGCATTGTACCTAAAACAGAAAACGATAGAAAAACAGCGCAGCCAATAATTTGAAGGATTAAGAGTATGATTAATCCTATATTTTTCTTTTTTATAAATGTATTTAAAGCAAATAATGCTATGTAACTAACCGATAAAAATATCACTATACTTATCATTTCATCTCTTTCCGTAAGTAGAGAAAGAAGCAGAAGGAGAATGAAATCATGAACGTATTGTAGTCGCATTTTCAAATGGTTCCACCATCCCTTCATGATGAATGAGAAAAGTAGGCTGCATTGTGAGAGGTACATGTTCCTTAGGAATACCGAGATAAATCATTGTGGAAGAACGCTCTCTTTTTCGCATTATATAGTGAAGAAATCCTTGCTGTGGTAGTAACGTACTGTCATCTGAAACACGAGCTAGCTCTTCTAATGCTTTCGCATAGTGTATATGCCCCTCATTTACTGGTAAATGTATAGGGCCCCCCTCTACTAAAACACTAATAAATAATTCAAACGGAATTTGATGTTTTGTTGCGTATTGACAAATATATGTTGCAAAAGATATGAGATCTTCAATATTATGTTTCCAGCCGATTCCTCTTTCGGCACCTAACGAAAGGCAAATTGTCCAGCTATAATTTTTAACAGGTTCATATCGTTTTGCTTGTAAACTTTGCATTTTTGCAGATGCCTTCCAATGGATGGAGCGAAAAGATTCACGTTCGTATTGCTTTACGCCAATAATTGATGTTTCATCTTGGAAAAAGGAAAAGTTTGTTTTATAAGATCCCGTTAATAATTGTTGAATTTCTTGTAAACCAGCTACTTTTTTGGGAGTAGGGTAAACGATAATTTCCATTTTTAATTTATCTAAAATTGGTAAATGTACAGATATGATTTGAAATGGATCTCCAAGAACACATTCAAATTGTTCAATTTGAAACACTCCTCGTTTTGTAGCTGTTAATGTTAACTCCCAATTTTGCTGTGAATGAGCAGGTTGGGAAAAAGGAAAAGAAAACAATGTCTTCGATATTTTTGTAATCCCTTGGTCCGTATGTGGAAGTAAGGATGGGTTTAAATGAAAATAACATGCGCCATTGACAAGTGGTAATTTAGCCCTATTCTTCAAACGAATATGTAATGTACCGGTCTCATTTGGAAAAAGACGAGTGGTTTGCTTATCATTTATTATTTGGAACCGGTTCTCAATATAAGTGACATATCGATAAATAAAAAATGCAAACAAATAATAAAAGAAAAATAGAAACATGAAAAATCGTTGCGGTAGCACAAATGTAAATAGTAAAGCGATTGGAATAGTTAATTGAATAATATGAGTTTGAAAAAATAAAGGAACAGTTACAACGCGTTGTCCATTCATGATTGCTCAATCTCCACAGGAACGTCTACGTCGGTTAAAATACCTTCAATTAATTTTTGTTTTGTTGTTCGCAGTGCACCCTCCATTGATAAAATGAGACGATGTTTCCATACGTAAGGAAGTAAAAATTGTATATCTTCAGGCGTACAGTATTCACGGTCATGTAAAAAGGCTAATGCTTGTATCGCCCTCACTAAGGCAAGTGTTGCACGTGGACTAATGCCATTGGCGATATGATCATGATTGCGCGTAGCGTTAGCAAGCTTAATAATGTAGAGTTCTAATGGTTCAGATACGTATATTTCTTTTACTTTTTGTTGTACTTGTAAAATATCTTCTAAAGTGATAACAGAACGAATGCTATCTAAGGGTTTGTTATTTCGAAAACGGCGCATCATTTTTAGTTCATCTTCTAAAGAGGGATAGCCAATTGAAATCGTCATTAAAAAACGATCCAGCTGTGCATCTGGAAGGGGAAAAGTGCCTTGAGATTCAATTGGATTTTGCGTTGCAATAACAAAGAACGGTTTAGGAAGAGGTGTGGACTGCTTTTCGAGTGTGACTTGGCGCTCTTCCATTGCTTCTAATAAACTAGATTGTGTTCTAGGCATAGCACGATTTATTTCATCCGCTAACAATATATTTGTCATGACTGGCCCAAATCTTAATTCGAATTCACTCGTTTTAGGATTGAAATATTCAATCCCTGTCACGTCACTCGGAAGCACATCGGGAGTGAATTGAACGCGAGAAAATCCGCCGCCAATACTTTTTGCAATTGTTTTAGCGAGTAATGTCTTTCCAGTACCAGGTACATCCTCAAGC
Source organism: Bacillus pseudomycoides (assembly GCF_022811845.1). Classification (NCBI taxonomy): domain Bacteria; kingdom Bacillati; phylum Bacillota; class Bacilli; order Caryophanales; family Bacillaceae; genus Bacillus; species Bacillus pseudomycoides. Next base: position 4,289,481 of record NZ_CP064266.1, on the reverse strand, counting down.
AATACATGACCATCCGCAAGTAATGAAACAAGGAGTAAATCAACCACGTTTTCTTTTCCGACAAAAACAGAACTTATATTTTCTTTTAATTTATTTATCATATGTATCATCCTTTCAAAAAGTAGACAAGTGTATTTGTTATATTTTAACAAATTTTTCTGAAAATTAATATAATAATATTTTTATATAGAATAAATATAAAATTTCAAAAAACAGCTTCGTTTTTAGTTGTATTTATTTGGAATACGATATATGATATATCGATATACGATGTATCGTGAGTCGATATATCATATATCGATGTATCGGAGGTAGTTATAATGAGTGTGAAAGCGCAGAAATATATTCCATTAACAGAGGCGACGTATTATATTTTGTTGTCATTAGTAAAGCCTATGCATGGTTATGGGATTATGCAAATGGTGGAAGAAATGACGAATGGAGAAGTAAAACTCGGACCTGGTACGTTATATGGAAACACAACAAAGTTATTGAAAGAAAAACTAATTGTTGAAGTAGCGTCTACAGATAGAAAGAAATGTTACGTGTTAACTCCATTTGGGAGAGAAGTGTTAGAACTTGAATTTAAAAGGTTACAACGTTCTGTTCAAAATGGGAAAAATATTTTAGGGGAGTGAAGACAGTATGGAGATTAAGAAGGCATTCAAATTTTTTGCGGCGTGGAACCTAGAAAAAGAAGAGGCGTATTTAAGAAAAATGCACCAAAAAGGCTGGGCATTCCAAAACTACAATTTTATGTATACATTCAAGAAAACGGAGCCGAAGGATGTTGTTTATAAAGCCGATTTCAAACTAGATAATCGAAACTCACAAATGAATCAAAAAGAATACATTGAAATATATGAAATGTCTGGCTGGAAGCATGTCACAAGCTTTACGAAGTGGCATTATTTTTGTAAAGAAGTAGATGATGATAATGAATTACCTGATATTTATTCTGAAAAAGAGACGAAGATTGAAAAAATGATGGATTTAATGAGATTCCTTGCACTTATCTTTGCCCTTATGATACCAGGGATGTATGTGAATTACTTAGGGCCTTCGGTCAATAGTCCTATTTGGATAAAACTTATTCTAGGGATTTGCGGGTGTATAGATGTATATGTATTAATAAGGTTATTTTGGAAGATACGAGAATTAAAAAAAGAAGTTTTGTAAATAACTTAGTTTGTTTCATTTCATGGAGTGTTACTTCGAACGGGGGGGATGAGTGTATGTGATCATAGGATCCATTCATGCCACTACATATCATAATTGATTTACTTGTTCCTGGGCAATTGCTTGTATTTAAGGGGAACGTAAATTTTATAGTAAGTTGTAATAGTATATTGAGGATGAAAAACGTTGCTTAGAAAACAAGTGACGTTTTTTTATTGGTTTCAGAAAGAGTTGTAAAAGTTTTTGTGGGAGTATATGTAAAAATTTGTTGTGTTTTCCGAAAAATAAGATTATTTTGTTATAATTATATATAAATGGGATTTGGTGTATGTGAATATGATAGGGGAAAAATATGAAAAACTTTATAAACTGACATTGATATGTATCATTTTTATTTTTTGTAATGCTTGTAGTATACAAACAGAAACAACGAAAACAGAGAACAAGAATGTAAGTCAGAAAGAAAGTAAGAAAATAAATAATGAAAAACAAGTTGTTCATTCTATTCCTGTTACATTTGAAGAAATGACGAAATATCCGAATGGAAAATATAACGGAAAGTATAAAGTGGGGCTATTAGACGTATCGAAAGAATCGGAACCGATTATGAAAGAGGCAGCTCATGATACGGAAGGGAATATAAAATCTGCCGATTTGAAGAATAAATCTAATAGTGAGCAAGCGGACTTATATGTACATACGATGTATAGCTTGTTAAAACAGGAGATTACGCCATTTGATAAAATACCGTTACAAGTTTTAGAGATAGATGGATTTGAGGAGGAAGAAAAGAGCAGTACTGGAACGAAGGGGGAGGGGGAAAATAAAGAGGATAGTGGAAACTATAACATTGAAATATTATTAGATGCTAGTGGTAGTATGGCTGGTAAAATTGATGGGAAAATGAAGATGGATATTGCAAAAGAGGCAATTCAGCAGTTTGTTTCCGGTTTACCAGAGAATGTTCATGTTTCATTGCGAGTATACGGACATAAAGGATCCAATGAGGAAAAGGATAAGGCGGCTTCATGCGGAGCGATTGAAAATGTATATACATTACAAAAGTATAATCAAACAACGTTTCGTCAATCATTAGATGGATTTCAGCCTGTAGGTTGGACACCACTTGCTGAAGCAATAGAAAAATCGACAGAAACGTTCCAATCTGCAAAAACAGACGACAAGAATATTATTTATGTAGTAAGTGATGGAATAGAAACATGTGGAGGAAATCCAGTTGAAGAGGCACAAAAAATTTCAAATTCAAATATAAAACCTATTATGAATATTATTGGGTTTCAAGTAGATAACGAAGCGGAAAAACAACTAAAGAAAATTGCAGAAGTAAGTAAGGGAAAGTACGTACTAGCAAATAATGCAAAAGAGTTACAAGATCAATTTAAAGAAACAGGAAAAGATATTACGAGTCGTAGGTTGAAAGCTGCTGGAGCTCAAGTAGATTTAAGTATGGCTAGCGTCAGTGATAAAATGAAACTTGATGCATATGAACGGAAAACGAAAGAAAATATAAGAAGCGTTCAGATTGCGATGAAACATACGGTTACAATCCTACATAAAGACGAGAAGATCAGTCAAGAATTAGCAGGAGAAATAGAGAAAAGGATAAACGATTTAGTTGAGAAACAAGAAAAACAAGTGGAAGTGGCATGTAGTCAGTTTCAAGAGAAGGTAAAAAAGCATTATGAAGAGATGAGTGGAACGGTTAAAAGCGAGTAATTGATAGATAATCCAAAAGGTAATGAGATTTTTTATGTTACCTTTTGGATCGTAAAGAACGAAACAAGTTTTCAAGTGTTAAAATGATTGGTTTTGTGCAGGTTTAATAAACTGTTCTGGGTTCTCCACAAGACCGCACACAGCACATTGTACGCGGTATGAAGGTCCTTGATATGCCATATGAAAAGCATTCATTGTGTCGTTTGTATATTCTTCTTCAACTTGTCCTGTTTGTGGATTTAATTTGACTGGTTTTACTTGTTGCTCAAGAATATTAAAGCGAGTACGGTTTGTTTTACAACTTGGGCAAAGCATTGGTTCCATATGTATACACCTCCATTTGTAGCATTTGTTTATAGGAGGAAATTTATTCAAAAGCAGTTCTATTTAACGATTTTTTCCAAAAAGTTTCTCAATATAAATCGTTGAATATTATATTTAAAATTCAGAAAAAATAAAATATAATAAATGCATGAACTGGTTATGTCCAAACCAATCTCCTGTTTTATGCCAATATGTTTGAGACCGAGAAATCGGTCTTCTTTTTTTTGTTTAAACAAGGTTTTTCTTACTATTTGTCGAAATTTTAGATGTAGGTTTGAGAGGGGGAAGAATGATGAATTTAAAAATGAAATATATGATTTTGTATGTAGAGAAATACGATGAATGTCTTCGATTTTATAAAGAGCTTTTACGCTTACCAATAAAAGGTGAACATAGCACATATATTGAATTCGACACTGGGGAAACAATTTTAGCGATGAATAGCAGAGAGGACGTACGGGAGTTAACGGGGTTATCGATTCCAAATGGTAGATCAGAATCCGCTAATTTTGAACTTGGATTTGTTGTGGAAGATGTGAATGAAACGATTTCAAGATTAAGAGAACAAGGTGTAAAAGTATTGGTGGAGCCAATCACGAAACCATGGGGGCAGACGATCGCTTATGTGTCCGATCCAGATGGTAATTATATCGAAATTTGCAGCTCATTAGAGTAGAGGGAGAAAAGAGAATGGGATTTCCAATTTTAGAAACTGAGCGTTTAAAATTAAGGGAATTAACATTATTAGACGCTGAAACAATGTTTTATTATTTTGAGAAGGAATCTGTTATTCGTTACTTTGGTATGGACTCTTTCCAAAATATGGAACAAGTGAAAAATACGATTCAAACTTTTAGAAAAAGGTATGAAGAGGGAAATGTTTTACGCTGGGGGATAGAGCTAAAAGGAACAAATCAATTAATCGGTACATGTGGATTTCATTTAATCAATCCAAACCATAAGAGAGCTGAAATTGGCTATGAATTAGATGATACATATTGGGGAAAAGGCTATGCATCTGAGGCAATGCAAGCAATTCTTTCATATGGGTTTGAAACACTACAGCTAAAAAGGATTGCAGCAGTTGTATATACAGAAAATGAAGCTTCACATCGATTACTGAAAAGAGCTGGTTTTCAGGAAGAAGGATCACTTCGAAAATATATGATTCAAAATGGTGTTGCTCATGATACGGTAATCTATTCATTATTAGAAGAAGAGTGGCAAAGATAATGGATTTAAATGAGTTATTAAAACCGATTACTGGACACACAAGTAATCGGTTTGTTTTAGGGATAGATGGTTTGAGTCGTTCGGGGAAAACAACATTAGTGAAGCGGCTAGAAGCGGAATTAAAACAAAAAAGTATTCCGTTTCATATTTTTCATATCGATGATCATATTGTAGAGCGTAATAAGCGCTATGGTACTGGATATGAAGAGTGGTATGAGTATTATCAATTACAATGGGATGTTGAATGGTTGCGGCAATATTTTTTTCATAAATTAAGAATCGAAAATCAACTAAACCTTCCGTTCTATAATCATCAAACGGATTCCTATGAAATGAGAGAGGTAATTATACCTAAGCCTTGTGTAATCGTAATAGAAGGTGTCTTTATCCAGCGGAAAGAATGGCGAGCATACTTTGACTATATGGTATATTTGGATTGCCCAAGGGAACAAAGGTTTCTTCGTGAAAGTGAGGAGACACAAAAAAATCGTCCGAAGTTTGAACGAAGATATTGGAAAGCGGAAGATTTTTATTTGAGGACGGAATTTCCGAAGCGGAGGGCTGATCTAGTTTTAAATAGATAGAGCCATCAATCTAGAAATGAGAAATATCTTAAAACGGGAATTAGCACATTTTCAACCTAATAATTCCATTATATTTATATATAGAATTATTCATTATGGAATTTAGTTTAAGTGAGGTTTATATTATATGATTCGATTCATTATGGAAAGAGATGCAGAATCCTTTTTAGAATTATGCGAAAAAATTGATGGAGAAACGGAATTTATGTTATTTGAGGAAGGGGAAAGAGCTACTACAATTGAACAACAACAAAATTTTATCAACAAAATATCTCAATCTCCTAATTCAGCTATTTTTGTTGCTGAGATTGAAAATAAATTAGTAGGATATTTGATGGCAATTGGTAGTAAACCTAAAAGAATTAGACATAGTGTTTATATTGTTGCTGGTGTAGCAGATGAAAATAGCGGAAAAGGAATTGGGACCCAGTTATTTAAAGAACTTGAAAACTGGGCAAAAACTATTGGTGTAATTAGATTAGAGTTGACGGTAAGGATAAATAATACATCAGCAATTTCTTTATATAAGAAACTGGGTTATGAGATTGAGGGGATAAAAAGAGCTTCTTGTATTATTGATGGAAACTTAGTTGATAGTTATTATATGTCTAAGATTTTGAAATACATCTAAAATGATTTTTTCTTTACATTTATTTGTGAGAATTAAGTTCATTTTTTCTTTTTAGGGAACAACTAATTTTTTAATTTGATGGCGATGAGGTAGAGCCTAAGAACGAATATAATCGGAGGGGAAAATGATGAAAGGAAAGAAAAAGGAGATACAAACAAACGACAAGGCGATTAGTTATACACATATAGAAACGGGTTCCAAAACGATTTGCTTTATGTTTTCAGGTTCAGGTTACAATTACGATAAACCCTTGTTTTATTATTCGACGATGTTAATGCTCCAAAATAAAATTGATATTGTCCATATCCATTACTCCTATGATGAGCAAACAATGAAAAAAACGATTGAAGAAATAACCAAAATAATGATGGATGATATTAATCCTGTGATTTTGGATGTTTTAAAAAATGGGCAATACAACAATTCGATTTTTTTAGGAAAATCACTCGGAACAATTCCAATTGCGAATGACTTAATGAAGAGAGATGAATTCTTAAAGTCAAAAATGATTTTATTCACCCCTCTAATAAATTTTGATTCGATTTTTGACTCAATCTTGAATATTCATCATGAAGGGCTTTTAGTTATCGGGGATAAAGACCATTATTACAATGCAAATCAAATTGATCAATTAAGTAAATCGAATGTAACGATTGATGTTATCCAAAATGCAAACCATTCCTTAAATGTTGGAGAATTTGAAACAACCAATTCAATTTTAGCTTTATCAAGGGTAATGGAAAAACTCCAAGAAACCGTTAGGACAAATTCGTGATAAACTGATATTAATGTGGGTGCTAATTTAATTGCTAAAATAAATGCCAAAAGAGGTGCTAATTGCACCTCTTTTTTTATGGTTATTTTTAATTTTGTACTAATGATCTATGCGTCTTTTTTATGGAATATTAAAAATTCTAAAATTACAGAAGGATAAATTCGATATTTATAGAATTTAAATTAATAACAAAATAAGGGGTGGATAAAATGGAAGTCTTACATGTAACAAGTAGAAAAAGGGAAACATATGACGTTCAAGTAAAGTATTCGATGCTTTTCGAATGCGTTCTCGGAATTGCAGCTGTTACTCATAATAGGCTCATTGATACGTTAGAAAAATCTCCAAGTGAATGGGGAGAAATTAGACAATCATTATCAGTGGAAATGCTAGAACATTTACATTTTGTGGAGAAACATAACACGTGGAAAGCGTTGTTACAGCTATTATATCAAGAGGATTTTATGAATTTATCTGAGTTTATTCAATATATTAACTCGCTATCAGAGGAGGAACTAAAGTATATATGCATCCCATTTGTCGGATATACATATCAAGAAAAAAGACAGAAGGCAGCAAATGGAGAGAGGGAAGCAGTTCAAGAATTACAAGAGATAACAAGTAGCAATCCATTTTTCCCTGCTTATATTGATTTCATCTGTAAAGCGGATATAAAAATGCTTAAAGAGCATTTCATTGCAGTGATGACAGGTTGGTATGAGGCTGTTATTGAACCTGAAGTAGAAAAGCTGTCACGCATACTAAAACAAGACTATGAAACGAAACGTCAAATGAATGAAAAGATGCAGCCTGAAGAGTTTGTTGAATGGGCAACAGGCGGTGTTACATATTTTCCAGAGCCAAGTGTACATCATGTTCTTCTTATCCCGCAATATACGTACCGCCCTTGGAATATCGAAGCAGATATAGAAGATACAAAAATATTTCATTATCCAATCGCAAATGAAAGTATACATCCAGAAGATCCATATGAGCCAAGTTATTTTTTAGTTCATAAACATAAGGCTTTGGGGGATGAAGCAAGGTTGAGAATTGTAAAATTGTTATTTGAAAAAGATCGTACATTACAAGAGATAACGGAACAATTAAACCTTGGAAAATCGACCATTCATCATCATTTGAAAATTTTAAGGTCAGCGAAGTTAGTTGATATTCAAGATGCAAAGTATATTTTGAAAAAGAAAGCATTAGAGGCTATTTCAAAAGAGTTAGAATTCTATTTAAATCGTTAAGTATGAAATTGTATTTGTACATCAAAAGGTAAAAACATTTTACCTTTCTAGAATATGCACAATAGGAGGAGAAATAAAAAGAAAAGTTGGTGCAAAATGGGGAGAAATATTTTAAAAAATCGTTCGTTTTTCTTTATGTGGATTGGTAGCGCGATTTCTGAATTAGGCGGTGCATTTGGTACGCTATGTAATTCCATTCTTATTTATCAATTAACAGGTTCGAAAATGGCCTTAGGAAGTATGTGGCTACTTTACTTTATCCCATCGCTTCTCTTGCAACTTGTCATTGGTCCTTTCATTGATAAGTGGAGCCGGAAGTGGATCATGATTATATCTCAGTGGGTACGTGGACTTGCTTTTTTACTGCCTCTATTAATGATGGCTGCTGGAAGTATAGAGGCGTGGCATATTTTTGTTGTACAAATCATAGTTGGTCTTATCACACCGCTTTATGTACCAGCAAATCAAGCAATTACACCGACAATTGTATCTAAGGAAGAACTACAAACAGCGAATGCCTATGTTGATGGAATGGTTCGTCTTATGATGTTTTTAGCCCCTGTATTAGGGGGAGTTGTTGTTGAGTTTATAGGAGTAAAGCTAACTTTATTTTTCGTTTGTTTATTTCTATTTATAAGTGGTATTTTACTATTATTTATCCAGGAGCATAGAGTGACTCAAACAGTTCGTAAAAGTTGGTTCAAACAATCTATTGAAGGATTCACCTATTATTTCAAACAACCTACTATCGTTTGGTTAGGTGTTTTTCTCACATTTATTCAATTTGGAGTAGGTGTAACTATGGTTATTAATCTTCCATATATAATAGATGAGCTTTCGGCAAGTTATGCTGATTATGGATATTTTATGGCAGGATTTCCCCTTGGATATGTAATTGGCTCTATACTTGTTGGAAAAGTGCAGTACCATAGTCGGCGTCTTCTCATGCTTGGGGCGTTATTAATAGGAGGATTAACATATATTTCACTAGGCTTCAATCACAGTATCTCTTTAGCAGTTCTCATTGAAGTTATAGCGGGCGTATGTATGGCGTTTTTTAATGTTCATAATACGACAATATGCCAGCAAACTGTGCCAAATGATATGATGGGAAAGGTATTTTCGGTACGTTTATTTTTAATAAGAGGTGCGATGCCACTAGGTGTTTTAATTGGAGGAGTATTGAGTGAAATGTGGGGAGTGAGGGCGTTATATGTATTAATTGGATCTATCATATGTGTAACTTCTTTAGCTGGAATACTGTTTCCATACTTTAAATTCCTTGATGAATCTATTCAAGAAAAATCAGCTTAAATATTTTAATTGAAAATAATTATCATAATCAATTATAATAAAAGAATACTAGAAATATTTACATACAAAGGGAGTGGGATATATGTTTATCGAAACAAAAACGATTACAGTGAAAGAGGGTACTTCAGATCTTGTTGTTCAACATTTTACTGGAGAAGGCATCATTGAAAAATTTGAGGGTTTTATCGACTTAAGTGTTCTGGTTAAAAAGGTGAGAAGAGGGGACGAAGAAGTCGTTGTACTGATTCGCTGGAAATCTGAAGATGCATGGAAAAACTGGGAGACAAGTGAAGAGCATTTAGCTGGACATAGAGAAAGTCGCGGGAAACCAAAACCAGATCATATTATTAAAGCAGAGCATGCTGTGTATTATGTGAAATCATCGAAGGCTGCTTATCAGCAGTCTTAATCAAAAAAGGAAATAAATTTTGTAAAATAAAAGACATAGAAGTGTCATAAAGTTTTTTAATATCAATGTCTTGTCTATAATATATGAAAAGAGTACATCACACGATATGTAGTGGTGTACTTTTTTATTTTATTGGTACGTGTAAATGTTTAAACAAACACAAATAATATTAAACATGCACACAATATGAGAGAAAGTCCTTTGGAGACGCAATCTTAACTTGCTGGTGATAGGTATCGTCAGTATTTTTGAAAACTACGCTAAGCAAAATAGACATGAAATGATTCAAACTGTTGCACAGCAATGGTAGATTCTATACAAGTAATTGGATATATGAGTACTTGAAAAAGAGATGCGATTAGTGTATCAAATGTTAAAAGAGTGCAGACAAGTATCTTGGAATTTTGATGACAAAACTCTTAAGTATAATTTTTAATAGAAAATGGAACAAAAGAAGCTTTTGTCTTGTCTATATAAAGGAGTCAATTATAAAACATGAGGAAAGGTGTTTATGCTTATGCAAATAAGCTTGAGGTGTTGAGATGGAACATAAGGTTATTGAAAATTGCAATCATGATGAAATTGATAATGTTATAAGAGAACATTGGCAAGACGTATGGAATTATTCATTTATTATTACAAAGATACACATTTATCAGATGATATTACGCAAGAAGTATTTATAAAAGTATTTAAAAAGTGGGATTCATTTCGAAATGAGTCATCTGTTAAGACATGGTTATTAAAAATTACAAGGAATACAGCTTTAAATTATTTGAAGTCCTCCTATTTTAAGAGGATTTCTTTAGTAAGTTTCTTTCGGAATGATAAGGAATATCCGTCAGCAGAAAAACAATTTTTGCAAAAAGAAACTATGAATGAAGTTTGGGATATTGTATTAAAATTACCACAAAAACATCGGGAAGTATTAATATTAGATGCAAAATATGAGTTATCCTATGATGAAATTGCCGAAACATTAGGGGTGTCTATTGGAACTGTGAAATCTAGGCTGCATCGAGCTCGTGCACGAGTTTCAAAAATATTAGCGGAGGATGAATTATGAATAATGATAGAAAGCCGGATTGGTATAAAGAATTAAAAAGTGGGCCGATGAAACACCCTCAAGACGAAGAGGAATTTATTTATAAAATAAAACAATCTATATACCAAAATAGTGAGGAAGGTTTCCCTAAAATTAGAAGACCATTTCGTATAAGGACATTCACTGTTGCAGCTGTTCTAGTTTTTACGGCTGTGCTGTTTAACTTTCAACAATTCTGGCTTGGAAAAAATGAACCGCCTGTGCAAAGTAGCACTCAAATTGAAGTTAAGATGAAAGATGAATCTAATCAAGATCAATCACTAAAACAATTTATGGATGAATTAAATCAAAACACAAGCTTAAAAAATAAGAACGATTTATATAGAGTATTGGATGAAGAATTTGTTTTTAAAGGAGAACAGTATAGTAAAAATGAATGGAAGTTTGATGATGATATTTTTCATGATTTACAAGTAGCTCTTGCAATGGGGGGAGAATTTGTGAATGATACGAAAACATTATATAAAATACCTAGTGGATTGGCAGAAAGTAACCAAACGAAGCAGGAACGTTATTTATATGCTACTGTTGTTGGAGAAGAAACAAAAATTTTAACTCAACCAAAACATGATTCACGCGTTTTATATCGGGTATCTAACGAAACTGTAAAAGCATGGATTCCGGAGAAAGTGAAGAATGATGGATATATAAAAATAACTACAATGAATGGTTATACTGGCTACGTAAAAGAAGACCATGTATCAATAGATATCCAGTATTCTTTTATCTTTGAAAAACAAAATGATGGTATGTGGAAAATAAAGGGTATAGATTCTATATGGTAAAAGAGAAAGGTTCACTTTATTGAACCTTTTTCTTTATTTTTTATTCTCTGTTTGGAGAGTATCCCAAGCCTTTAAAATTTCCGCTGCAACAAGGGCTGCACTATTTTTTTCAGAATTACCACCAGGTATAATGACAGAAATAGCAATACGCGGATTTTTAGTAGGAGCATATGAAATAAATAGAGAATGATTTATAACTTTTTCTTGTTCGTTTGGCGAACCTGTTATTCCCGTTTTACCAGAAACGTCAAAGGGTAAGTCTTTAATTTCTTGTATATTTTGACTCATTCCACTTTGTAAAACATTCCAGAAACTTGAAGGATAACGATTTGAACTTTCTAAAATTGGTTTAAATCCTTTTATTCTTTTATCACCGTTTTCCATAATTGCATTTACGATTTGAGGTTTGAATTTTTCCCCTTTATTTGCAAGAGCAGCTGCATATTGAGCAAGTTGGAGAGTCGTGTGTACTTCATTTGCGCCCCAAGAAGCATTCAATAAAGCAGAAATCCCACCTTCAAAATTACTAGATGCATGTAACTTATATTGTCCTTCTTCTTCAAAGGGTAAATCAACCCCAGTTTCCGAGCGAAGACCGAATTGTTTTAAATAATTTGCCCACACGGTTGCTACCTTTTCTATATTCCCATTATTTTTATTGAATAATGGAATTGCTACTTTTGCTGTCATAAATGTATTTGATGAATTAATAATAGCTTGACTCGGTGTAATTTCACCAGTTGGAGTTCCAGCAGCATTGGTGATGTTATTTTGATTATTATACTGAAAGCGACCTTTATCTAAATACGTATCTTCAGGCTGAAAAAGCTTTTCGTTTAACCCAATTAATATAGTAAGCGGTTTTATAGTTGATGCCATATTTATATAGGAATCACCATACTTTAATTTTTGAATTGTTTTATTTTGAGCAAGTAATTTGATGTTTTCTTTTTCAGACGATGATAAAGGTGTATTGAATACATTTGGATCAAAAACTGGCGAGTTAGCCATAGTTAATATTTCTCCTGTTTTAACATCTATAACTACAGCATAACCAGCAGTAGCATCAGGTGCTTTCTGAATTTGGGACCTAAGTGCTTCTTCTGTTTTTTGTTGAAGTTTATAGTCTAGTGCTAGCTGAATATCTTTTCCTCTTTGAGGACTTTGTATGTTCCATAAGAACTTTTTATTTTTTATTTTAAAAGTGAGAGTTTTTCCTGGTTTTCCTTTTAATTCGTTTTCATATTGAAGTTCAATTCCGTTTTTACCAACAGGAACATAATTAGAATCTGAGTTGTGTTTTTCATAGTCAACATACCCAATTACTTGTGAAGCAATTTCATGATGTGGATAAATACGTATCAACTCATTTTTTACTATTACATTTTTGAAGTTATTTTCGTTTATAAATGCGGATTCTTTATCATTTAAGTTTGCATGTAATCGTATTTCATTTTTATCATGATGTTTACAAGATTTTTGTAATTGTGAATCTATGTCATCTACTGAAATTTTATGGTTAAACTTGGATGAAAACTGATTTAGAAAACTTGATATCTTCGCTACTTCTTGATCGGCTGGACAACCAATATTATAGACATAATACAAAGACTTTATTTTTTTATTTGTGGCTAGTATGACTCCATTTTGGTCAATAATTTTTCCTCTTTCAGCTGAAGAAGTTGTGATAGTTAACGAAATAAAACTCGTTTTGAATAAAAACGTCAAAACAACTCCTAAAATGAAAAAAAACGCTAAAATTATCCACCTTTTCGATTTTTTATGTAACATAAAATCCTCCCTTACTCAGATTCTATTCTATATTAAAATTTATTATTTTTTTTGTAAATGTGGGAACAACTTTATCATTTGGATTGTCTATTAAGTGTAATAGCACTTTTTAAAGAAATAAGCTGCTAAGAAAGGAGCAATGATAATGAAAAAGAAAATGATATTAAAAGTAGGTCTATGCGCAAGTATATTAGGGGTTAGCCAATTTGCCAGTTCAATATTTCCAGTACAGGCTGCCGAAAAAATAGAGCAAATAAAAAATAAAGATCAAGAGGAAGATGTATCCATATCACAGTTGCATCCAAAAGTATGGCTGCATACAAGCATTGGAGTGGTCAATGGAACGCGTATTCCTGCAAATGGTTTAATTCTTGAAACATCTAAAGGACTAGTACTGATTGATACACCTTGGAATGATGCTCTTACAGAACAACTGCTTCAAATACTAAAAAAGCAATTTCCTACAAAAGAGGTTACAGAAGCAATTGTGACACATGCTCATGACGATCGTATAGGAGGAATTAAAACGCTGACTAAAAAAGGCGTCAACGTACACAGTACGGCTTTAACTGCTGATTTAGCAGAGAAACAAGGATTTGATAAGCCTCTTGGAGACTTGAAGAAACGTGATAATATGCGATTTGGTGATATAAACGTGGAAACATTTTATCCAGGAAAAGGACATACACAAGATAACATAACAGTATGGTTACCAAAGTATAAAATCCTATTTGGAGGATGTTTAATAAAATCACTAGATACGCAAGAGATTGTACAAACTCCAGGTTCATATGTATCTAATTGGTCAAAGGCAATTAAAAAAGTAGAAAAGAAATACAGCGATATAAATATTATTGTACCAGGACATGGAGATCCCGGAGATAGTCGTTTATTTACTCATACGTTGAACTTGTTAAAAAATAATGAAAATTAATATGGTATGACGGCCACGGAATATAGAGGAACAGTCTAATTTCTGTTTTAGATATATTAATAAAAAAATAAGGGGAACTGCTTATGATTGAATGCAGTTTCTCTTATTCTTTATCCCGCATTAACGGGTAGTAAGCCCCTCGCCTTAAGGGTCAGAGAGGTGGGGGACAACTGCCCGTAAAAGCCCGATTAGTGAGGGCTAACCATCAGTGAGGGATGAAGAAAACGCCCACTGATGGAAGGTTCACTTTATGTAAATAGAGGAACGATTCCATTTTCATCTATTCAATTCATTAATTGAATGAAACGCTACCTTTTAGTTTTCTTTGTATAAAGATCGAATAACATATGCGTGAATTTGTATATAAAACTGTAATCTGAACGAAATTCATTAAAATATGGAGGATATATGAAAAAGCAAACAGGAAAGAAGCAGAAGACATCGATATCTATCCGATTAAACATCCTTTTTTTCTGCGTATTTATACTATTTTCAGCTATTATTGTTCAGCTAGGAAAAGTACAAATTGTTGATGGAGAGACTTATAAAAATCAAGTGGAAAAAAATGAAAATGCAACAACGAGTATACCAGTTCCCCGCGGGAAAATTTATGATCGAGAAGGGAAACCGGTTGTTGATAATAGAGCACTTCGTACGATTACGTATACAAGATTGAAGGGTGTAAGCTCTGAAGACATTTTAAAAACTGCAAAAGATATTGCAAATATACTTGAAATATCAGAAGAAGAAATAAATAAATTAACGGAAGTAGATAAAAAAGATTTTTGGATGCAATTAAATAAGAAGCGTGCTAAAGCAAAGATCACGAAGCAAGACGAGGAAGAATTTAGAGAAAAGGGTATAGAAGGGAAAGAGTTAGACAAGAGAATCGAAGAGTTAAGACGAAAGCGCATTACAGAAGAAGAATTAGCAGAGCTCACGCCACAAGACTTACAAGTGTTAGTTATTAAAAGTAAAATGAGTTCTGGTTATCAAATGACACCACAAATTATAAAAAAGGACGTGACAGAGCAAGAGTATACGAGGATAAGTGAAAATTTAGCAAAATTCCCAGGGATAGATGCGACAGTTGATTGGGAACGAAACTATGTAAATGGTGATTTATTCCGTTCGGTATTAGGGAATATAACAAGTGCTGAAGAAGGGTTGCCAAAAGAACACTTAGATTCTTATTTGGTCCGCGGATATAATCGGAACGATCGCGTGGGGAAAAGTTATATTGAACAGCGATATGAAGATGTATTACATGGAACAAAAAAAGAAGTTAGAAATAATATTGATAAAGCAGGAAATGTTATTCAAACGGACACGGTCTCTAAAGGAAAAAGTGGTAACAATTTAACTTTAACAATTGATATGGAGTTACAAAAGAAAGTAGAAGAAAGTATAGAAAAAAATTTAAAAGCTTTTAAGAGTTCAGAATCATTACTGGATCGTGCTTTTGTTGTCATGATGGATCCGAAAACCGGACAACTATTATCTATGGCTGGTAAGAGATTGGTAGAAAAAGATGGGAAAGCAGAAGTAGAAGATTTTGCATTAGGCAACATGGTAACTTCTTATGAGCTAGGATCAGCTGTAAAAGGTGCTACTTTATTAACTGGATACCAAACCGGAGCTATACAACCAGGGGTTCAATTTTATGACACACCTATGAAGTTTAAAGGTTCGAGAGTTAAAAAATCATGGAATGTATCCGGATTTGGAAATATTAATGATTTAAGGGCTTTACAAGTATCATCAAATGTATACATGTTTCATACCGCGTTAAAAATAGCTGGAGTGAATTATGTGCCAAATAGTTCATTGGATATTAAACAAGCAGCATTTGACACAATGCGTTATTATTTTAAACAATTTGGTTTAGGCGTCCCAACAGGAATTAATTTACCGAATGAAATAACTGGACAAACAAGACAAAAAGATAGCCAACCTGGATTTTTATTAGATTTTTCTATTGGACAGTATGATACGTATACACCACTACAATTGGCACAATATATTTCAACCATTGCAAATGATGGATACCGAATGCAACCTCAAATTGTCCAAGAGATTCGAGAACAAACAACAAAAAAAGAAGAAATTGGAAAAGTTGTACAATCTATAGAACCTGTTGTGTTAAATCGAGTGGATGTGAAATCGGAATATATTGATCGAGTAAAAGAAGGATTTAGATGGGTATTTCAAGAAGGCGATGGAACTGGTGTGAAATATTTCCAAAAGGCTTCATATAAACCAGCTGGAAAAACAGGAACAGCTCAGACAGTATATGGAGGAGATAGTAAAATTGGAAGGAATGAGAAGGGAGAACGTATTGAGTGTTACAATTTAACATTAGTTGGATATGCTCCATATGATAATCCAGAAATAGCATTTTCTGTAGTAGTACCTTGGGTTCACAATGATAAAAGTGGTATTAATTCATTAATTGGAAAGGATATATTAGATATATACTTTGACTTGAAAAAGCAACGTATGAATGGTGAAACTACTAATATAGTGAATCCTAATCAATAACAGTAAAACTTAGTTCTCTTTAGGGAAGGCAATGATTGCTAGAATTCAAGATATCTTTTTTATCTCGCTATTTGCGGGCAGTAAGACCCTCACCTCAAAACTCGGAAAAAGAAAGGGGATCAACTGTCCGTAAAAGTCAGATTGGTGCGGATTGATTACAGTTTCATTTTATATAAGAAGCTTTTTGAATAAAAGAATGAAAGCAAATTAGTGGAATAGCAGCTAGTACAGTTGTTATTTCATATTTTTAATCATAACTTTGTTACCAAGATATAGAACATTATTAAATCTTAGATTCATATAAGTCAGTAGTAAACGAGTGGATGTACACTATTTATAGCAAGTTACTCATGTAAAAGGATTATAAGAATTATTTAAGCTATTTTGATTTATTTAAAGGAGAAGTTTGAATTGAAAAATATGGATACTACTTTTCTTTTGTTTCACATTTATATTGGTAGGATGCAATAAAGGTGAAACTTCAGAACAAGCATTTGAAACATATATAAAATTATGGAATGACAAAAAATTTGCAGATATGTATGATCAACTGTCAAAACACGCAAAAGAATCCATTTCAAAAAAAGAATTTACAGAGAAAAATGAAAAAATTTACGAAGGTATTGGAGTTGAGAATTTAAAAATTAAAAGAGAGAAAGTAAGTAAAGATAAAACGGAAAGTAAGGTCATTCTTTTTACCGTAAGTATGGATACAGCAGGAGGAGAAATTTCTTTTTCACATGAAGCAACACTTGTGAAAGAAAAAGATGGAGATAAGAAATCTTGGAAAATAAATTGGACCCCAGACTTTATCTTTCCAGGGATGGAAAAAAATTATAAAGTCCGTCTGCAGACAGAGCAAGGAAAACGCGGTGAAATATATGATCGAAATGGAAAAGGGCTTGTAGTGAATGGAAAGGCAACTGAGGTTGGAATTATTCCAGAAAAATTAGGAGATACTGCAACACAAACGAAAGAAACAATAGCGCAATTACTTAATATGTCTATCGAAGAAGTCGATCAGAAGCTTACAGCGAAATGGATTAAACCAGATTCCTATGTACCAATTGGTATTTTACCAGAAGGACGAACACAAAGTGATTATATTTCGTTGGAAGGTGTTTCGTCTCGTCCGGTAAAAGTCCGTACATATCCATTAGGAGAAGCGGCAGCACACTTAACGGGATATATAGGAGAAGTAAATGCAGAAGAGTTAAAATTGCTTCAGAAAAAAGGATATCAAGCGGATGATTTAGTAGGTAAGACAGGATTAGAAAAAGTCTTAGAAAATAAATTGCGCGGTGAAAAGGGTGGACGCGTATTTATGGAAGATGAGAACGGAAAAGAGATTAAAAACTTAGTAAAAACAGAAGCAAGAGATGGAGAGAATGTTACATTAACAATCGATGCCTCAATTCAAGAAAAAATCTATAATGAAATGAAAAATGAAGCAGGATCTAGTGCAGCGATTAATCCAAAAACGGGTGAAACAATTGCACTTGTAAGTAGTCCTGCTTATAATCCCAATATAATAGTTAGAGGGGCATCAAAAGCGCAACGTGAAGTATGGAATAATGATTTAAAAAATCCAATGTTAAACCGTTTCACACAGGCAGTTGTACCAGGGTCTGTATTTAAAACAATTACAGGGGCAATTGGCCTGGAAGCAAAAGTAATAAATCCGACGGAAGAATTTAAAATTGAAGGATTAAAGTGGGCAAAAGATTCATCGTGGGGAAATTATTATGTAACACGTGTGAAAGATGCTAGCCTAATTGATTTCGATAAGGCAATGAAGTACTCTGACAATATTTATTTTGCACAACAAACTTTAAAAATAGGGGAAAATCAGTATTTAAGTATGCTTAAGAAGTTCGGATTTCATGAAAAGTTGCCGATTGAATACGAATTTCCTATTTCAATAATTGCAAAAGATAGGATAAAAAATGATATTCAACTAGCAGATACAGGATACGGTCAAGGACAAGTATTAATGACACCTCTTCATGTAGCTTTAACATACGCTCCGATTGTGAATGAAGGAAATATTCCATCTCCGCATCTGATCCAAAAAGAAGTGAAGAATTGGAAGGAGAATGTGATTTCTAAAGAAAGTCAAAGAATATTAAAAAGTGCGTTAATAAAAGTAATTAATGATTCCGATGGTGCTGGGAGAATTGCTAAGATTGATGATATGACTCTTGCTGGTAAAACAGGTACAGCAGAACTAAAAGAATCAAAAGAAGCAGATGGAAAAGAACTCGGATGGTTTGCAGCTTTCGATGCAAATGCGCCGAATATGATTGTTACAATGATGATCGAAGATGTGAAAGGAAGAGGGGGTAGTAGTATTCCAGGTGAAAAAATAAAACATATTTTTCAGAAGTGATACTTAGACTTAATCATTAAAAAAAGAACCCTTTTATAAAGAGGGTTCTTTTTTAAAAAGTAAAAATACATTATTTAATCATCCGATTTCATTTTTCACCTCATCATACAACTCTAGCCCTTCTTTCACATTTAATCCATTTTTAACAATACCATGTATCGCTTGAATCATCGCAGCTGGATGTTCAGACTGCCAAATGTTTCGTCCCATATCAACTCCAATGGCACCTTCTTGCAATGCTTGGTATGTAATTATTAAAGCGTCTTCGATCGAATCTAATTTTGGTCCTCCTGCAATGACGACTGGGGCAGGGCATGTGCTCGTAATTTTTTCAAACTCTTCGCAGTAATACGTTTTAATAATATCAGCACCCATTTCCACACATACACGTGATGCAAGTGCTAAAAAGCGAGCTTCTCGTTTTTGAAGTTCCTTTGCAACGGCCGTAATACCGAGAACAGGTAAACCATAATCATGAGCCTCGGAAACTACGTTTGCTAGATTGGTAACAGTTTGTGTTTCATATTCTGAACCGACAAAAACAGATACACCAACTCCGACTACATTTTGCCGCAGTGTTTCTTTAATTGGTGTAACAATGGTCTCGTTTGCTAAATCTTTACCCACGACAGTTGCTCCACCTGAAACACGTAAAACCATTGGTGTTTTGCAGTCTTCAGGAATGCAGGAATTGAGTACGCCCCTTGTTAAAAAGAGAGAATCTGTATAGGGAAGTAAGTTTTTTACCGTTTCTAATGGTTGCTCTAATCCATGAATCGGTCCTAAAAAGTAACCGTGATCAATTGCTAACATAACTGCTTTTCCATCAGGCAGAATCGTGTTTAATCGATTTTTAAATCCCCAAGTCATGGTGAATCACTCCTTCGTTAATTTTGGATTTTCTGTTTGTACAGTATCTTTTTCTTGTAAATGTGGTGATTTAATAAAAACAGCTTTAAAAACTTGGTCTGAGCGGTTAATGAGATAGTGAGATTCGTGAGGACGAACTTGCAAGACGTCACCTTGTTTTACAGGGACTCTTTCATTATCAATATAGAAATCAATTTCACCTTCTAGAGCATAAAAAATTTCTTCACATGTAGTATGATAGTGATTTTGAAACTCTTGGCCCGGTTGAATGACTACAACACCAAGGTCAATATTAGGACCTTTCACTAAATACTTGGGACCATGGTTACCAAAGCGATAGGAGAAATCCTTTTCATTTACTTTGAGCATATTGTTCACTCCTTTATGTAATGTGTTATAGTGCACCTGGTGCAATCCACATATGTGATGTGAATCCTGCATCTGCTAGTGAAAGTTGTTTCTCATAGACTGATTTCCATTTTTGATAGAATTGTTGGTATAGTTTATGATTTTCAGCATTTGGTTTATATATGTTTTCCCATTTAACAAATTTTTGAGCTGTATCTTCCATAGAGTCATATATTCCAGCGCCAATTCCAGCGGCGATTGCTGTTCCTAAAGCAGCAGCTTCTTTTACAACTGGTACTTTGACAGGAATTCCGAGAACATCTGCAACAATTTGCGGCCATAGTGTTCCTTTTGCAGCACCGCCTGCAAATATCACTTCAGAAGGGAACTTTCCTGTTAATGATTGTATTAACTTTAAATTTCCGAGTGTTACAAATGCAGCATTCTCTTCGAGGGCGCGAAACAGTTCTTTCTTTCCACATTTATCAGCGTTTAAGCTTAAGTTGATGAAAGAAGGTGCGGCATGGCGCCAAGAAATATAATTCATTGTATTTGAAAAGACAGGAATAATACCGTAAGATCCTACAGGCACTTGTTTTGCTTGTTCTTCTAGTAATTCGTAAGCATCCACATCAAGTTCATCGGCAATTCGTTTTTCTTCCTGACAGAAACCATCTCGAAACCATCTCATTACAAGTCCAGGGAAAAAAGCGATTGTTTCATATTGCCAAAGTGTAGGGATAGCGTGGCAATTGACGCGAATACGAGCATTTGAATCTGTTTTTGGACTTGTTATATTTACTTCTTGTTGCCAAAAGCTCCCTCCGCAAATAAATGTTTGTTCAGGATGTACGACTCCCGAACCGAGTGAAGCCATCTGGGCATCTCCGCCCCCAGCAACTACCGGTGTTCCTACTTCTAACCCTGTCAGCTCTGCACTTTGTTTTGTGACACTACCAATGACTGTACCAGCCTCATTTACATTTGGAGAAAATGATAGAGTTAGACCACATTGCTCAGCAATCGAATTATCCCAAGTTCTATTTTCTAAATCAAAAATACCAGACGTACATCCGTTTGAAGGGTCTATTTGTAATACCCCGCACAATTTATATAAAATCCAATCGTTTAACATTGTAAAGGAATGGATTTTATCATATATATCAGGTTGATGTTTTTGAATCCAAAGTAGCCTAGGCAGAGCGCCAAGTGCAAAAGTTTGCCCTGATTTCATATATAAATCTTCTTCAAGATGGGAGCGAATCTGTTTTAATTGACTTACTTCAGAAGAAGCACGGCCATCAACGTTCGCGCATGCCCATATTTCTTGCCAACTTTTATCATATAAAACAAATCCTTCGCGCATACTTGTTGCACTAATCCCTTTAATGGAAGAAGGGGATATGTTGCTTTTTTGAAGTACATCTTTTGTGCATTCTTGAACGAGTTTCCAATTCTCTATCACATCAAAATTCATAGAACCAGGATAACGAGAGTCGGGTTTATGAACCCACTCTTTTTGACTCACAGCAAGCTGATTTCCTTGTAAATCGAAAAGGACGGCCCTGATACTACCAGTACCCGCGTCATAAGCTAATAGAGAAGACATTATGATTCACCTTCCTTTCTTAATAGGGAGAGTGCTGTGTCCTCATCGGTAATTAATGTATGAATGAATCTACCTTTTAAGGCTCCGTAAATTGCATCTATTTTTTCTTCACCGCCAACTACACCGACTACGTGTTTCATCTTTTGAAGAGCTGAAAGAGATGTACCAATTAGGCGGTCGTGATGGGGAAGTTCTAGTAATTCTCCATGTGTATTATAAAATTGTCCTAGAATATCTCCGGCACCATTTTGACTTCGTATATAGGTCATTTCACGAAGCGTTAATTTTTCTTCTTTTACAATGGTTGCATCATGAGATAAACCACCAATACCAACTATTGCTGTATTAGCAAGTGAAGCGACATGTAGCATATCTTTGACTGGTGGTTCTGAGAGGATGCTTTGCGCCATCTCGGTTGTGGATGCTAAAAATGGAGTAGGAATGATATGAAGTTCTCCTTGCATGTGATTTAAATAATTTTGTTTCCTAGGAAGATAGTGATTTACACCGCCTGTAAGGGTAACAATTGAAAATTGCATAGATGGTTCAAAATGAATGTTTTCTAGCATTTTTGATATTGTTTCTCCCCATCCAATACCGAGTAATTCTCCGTGCTGTAAATGCGTTTCTACATATTGCGCTGCAGCTTTCCCTAAAGAAGAAGGGGAATTTTCCATTAGCGTAGGGATAATAAAAGAGTCTTTTAAATGAAATCTTTTAATTAGTTCACGTTCAATGCTTAAGCAATGTAAACCCGTACCTTTTACATGAAATGTAACGACACCTTCAGCTCGAGCTTTATCTAATAACCGAACGACCTTATTTCGTGAAATGTGAAGCAAAGAAGCGATTTCCTGCTGCGTTAAATGATCTTTATAGTAATACCAGGCTACTTTTGTTAACAAATTTTCTTCAAAGTTCAGCTGTGACATTCTCTTCATCCCTTTCAACAATTGACCGATGCTTAAACATATGTGTTATTTATTTTGTTTATACCGATAGAAATAGCTATTATGCCCAAGAAAAATATGTTCTAGATATGAAAAAAGGGATATACAATGCTACAAAACAAGTAGAACAAAAAATCTTTTTCTCAAAAATTGTTCCGTATAAAGGAGGGTGACAAGATGTGGAGAACGTGCCCTTATTAGAGGTGAACCAAATTAGTAAATCATTTTCAGACCAACTTGTACTAAAAGAGGTTACTTTGGAATTAGAACGCGGAGATGTATACGCTCTAGTAGGAGGAAATGGTGCTGGAAAATCAACATTGATGAAAATATTAACAGGTTTATACTCATATGATGCTGGGGAGATATATGTAAAAGGAGTAGTGCAAAGTTTTTCTAATCCAGCAGAAGCACATTCAAATGGTATTTATTTAATCCCACAAGAACCGTTAATTTTTCCTCATATGACAATTGAAGAGAATATATGTATCGGAATAAAAGCGCGAAAGAAGGAACTTCGAAAAAAGATTCATAAGCTGATAGGAAGTTTAGGTTGGAATATTAAACTTAATGAGCTTGGAGGTTCATTATCAATTGCACAGCAACAATTAGTAGAAATATTAAGAGGATTAATAAGAGAAGCAGAGATTCTTATTTTAGATGAGCCAACATCGACATTAACAACTCATGAAATAAAGAGTCTTTTTGTGCTGATAAAAGACTTGAAAGAAAAGGGAATCGGAATGATTTATATTACGCATCGTTTTCCTGAAATCTTTGAGATTACAAATAAAGTAGCTATTTTGCGTGATGGAATGATAGTGAGTCAAGGGGAAGTATCAGATTATACATACGACATGCTAATGGAGGGATTATTGCTAAAAGATTATAAACAAGAGGAGAAGAAAGTGGTACCTCAAGAAACGATGAAACTTTCTCAACAAGTATTAGAGGTAACAAATCTGTCGAGTTATGCATTTCAGAATATATCACTAAATGTACATGCTGGAGAGATTGTAGGGATTGCTGGTGTTGTTGGATCGGGTAGAACGGAATTAGCAGAAGTGTTATATGGGATAAGGCCCATACGGTCAGGGGATATTTTATTAGAAGGGGAGTCAATTGCAAAGTGTTCTACGAGCAAACGATTAGATAAAGGGATGGTATATGTTCCAGAAGATCGGGCTGGTAATGGTATCTTTTCAATTGCGTCTGTTAAAGAAAATATAACATCAGCGTCTTTACATCGACTCAGTGCTTTTTTCTTAAATCTTAAAAAAGAAAGCGCTTTAACAGAAGCGTATATTCATAAGTTTCGGATAGCCGTTCCCAGTAAAGATGAAAAAATGACATCTTTATCAGGGGGAAACCAACAAAAAGTTGTATTAGCTAAATATCTTGCTTGCGAACCTAAAGTAATGATTCTTGATGAACCAACGCGCGGGATTGATGCGAAAGCAAGATTAGAAGTGTATGAGGCAATTCAAAATTTAAAACAATCAGGACTTGCAATTTTATTCATTTCCTCAGATGTAGAAGAAATTGTTCAATTAGCAAACCGCGTATATGTGATGAGGAATGGAAAACTTGTTTCTCATTTAGAGAAAGGAGAAGTTTGTATAGATGAAGTTACACGCCTTGCATATGTGGGAAGGGAAGGTGTAACGGAATGAAACGTTTTTTAAATATATTTAAAATGCATGAAACATCCATTATCATTTTATTACTTATTTACATAGCCGTCGTAGGAATTATTAATCCTAGCTTTGTTCAGTTTAGTTCGCTTTCTTTAATTATGAAATCAAGTCTTATCTTAGTCACACTAGCTATTGGTCAATCGTTCGTATTATTTACGAAAAATATTGATGTTTCAGTCGGTTCTATTATGGGATTAAGTGCAGCGATTTGTGGGATGTTTTTGACAAATGGTAATAGCATTTTAATTTCAATCATTGTTGCAATCTTGCTTGGAGCTGTCATTGGAATGATAAATGGCATTGGAGTTACGAAGTTTCGTGTGCCCGCAATTATTATGACATTAGGAATGTTAGGAATTATTAGAGGAACGATGTTGATATATACAGGTGGCAAATGGATTGAAGATATTCCTAAGTCTTATAAACAGATGTCTTCTGCCACGATACTAGGATTGCCTATTACAGTATGGATCATTTTTGCTATTTTACTATTATTATATATCTTTTTAACGAAAGCACCTTTTGGGAGATATTTTTATGCTACCGGAGATAATGAAGATGGAGCGCGTCTCATCGGAATACCGGTAGACAAGGTGAAAATATGTGCATTTATTATTTCGGGAATAAGCGCAGGGGTTGCAGGCTGCATATTTGTTATGAATATCGGATTTGTGCCAAATCAAACTGGTACAGGAATTGAGTTGCAAGTAATTGCTGCTGCTGTTCTCGGGGGTATTCATTTAAAAGGTGGAACAGGTTCTATATTTGGAGCAGCACTAGGGGCCATTTTTTTAGAAGCTATAAGTAGTTCACTAGTCTTTTTAAAAATACCTGCTTTTTGGAATAGTGCTATATCAGGATTTTTACTATTACTGATTATTATATTAGACAGTACTTCAAAAAAATGGAAGGGAATAAGACAGTTGGAAGAAAGAAGGATGAATCTATGAAGTATGCACGTGGATTTTTAAGATGGGAAGGAGTTCTTATTGTATTACTTATTATAGAGTTCATTCTCTTTGGTTTATTAAACAATGACTTTTTTAATATTAGTAATTTACTTTTCAGTATGAATGACTTCGTTTTTATTACGATTGCTGCAATTCCAATGACTTTTGTAATTGTAACAGGTGGAATTGATGTATCTGTAGGATCGATTATGGGGCTTACCTCAATCCTTATTGGTGTACTCTGGATGAATGGAATTCCGGTTATTTTAGCTGTGATTCTTGCCTTGTTTATTAGTTGCCTAGCAGGTTGTATCAATGGGCTAATTATTAAAATGACAGATGTAGAACCTCTTGTTGTTACACTTGGAACGATGTTTTTATATGGAGGAACTGCTCTTGTTATCTCGGGTGGCTCAAATGCCAGCGGATATGAAGGGATAAGTGGGTTACCGGATTCTTACGTGCAACTTGCAAATGGGAGTTTTATAGGAATTCCTAATTTAGTATGGTTACTTTTCCTTCTGACTGTTTTGTTTACAATATTACTTCATCGAACAAGGTATGGTCGTTATGTCATGCTGACGGGTACGAATGAAAAAGCTGCGAAATATTCCGGCATTCGCACAAAAAAGGTAGTCATTATCGCATATATTCTTTCGGGGTTAGGAGGTGGATTAGGAGGCGCTTTTTTAACAGCATATTTTGGCTCAGCTCGAGCTGATATTGGAAACGAGACAATTCTGCCGGTTATTACGGCAGTTGTATTAGGTGGTACACTCATCACTGGGGGAAAAGGAAGTATTCTTGGAACAGTACTAGCAAGTATATTTATTGGGGTGATGCAGTACGGTTTACAAATGATAGGTTTAACGAATGAACAGTCGAATGTAGTTATTGGCATTATACTGATCCTCTCTGTTATTACTAGGCATTTCAAATTACAGCAACTCACTATGTGGAAAAGAAGGAAATTGCATAAGGGGGAAATGTCATGAAAAGAAAACTAGAGATCTTTATCATTATATCTATTTGTATTATCGGTTTAATTGCATGTTCTAGCAAAACAGCAGACAAGAAAAAAGCAGATGATGTGAAATTTGCATTCATTCCGAAATTGACAGGGGTTGGCTTCTTTACATCAGGTGGTGAAGGGGCAAAAGAAATGGGAGATAAATTAGGGGTGCAAGTGAAATATGATGGTCCATCAGAGGCGAGTGTATCAGGACAAGTGAAATATATAAATAATTTTATTAATCAAAACTATGATGCGTTAATGGTTTCATCTACATCGGTTGATGGTCTGTCGCAATCATTACAGAGAGCAAAGAAAAAGGGAATGACAGTTTTAACATGGGATTCTGATGTAAATCCGAAAGATCGTTCATTTTATATAAGCCAAGGAACGCCGGAGCAACTTGCAAATCTATTAATTCAAATGACTTCATCACAAATTGGAGATAAAGGAAAAGTAGCATTCTTCTATTCAAGTCCGACTGTAACAGATCAGAACCAGTGGGTAACAAAAGCAAAAGAAATCATAAAAGAAAAATATCCGAAGTGGGAAATTGTAACGACGCAGTACGGAGAAAATAACGCACAAAAATCCTTATCAGTTGGAGAAAGCATTTTAAAGACTTATCCAGATATCAATGCGGTAATTTGTCCAGATGCAACGGCACTTCCAGCAATGGCACAAGCTGCTGAAAACTTAAAAATGGATAAAAAGGTAGTTGTGACAGGATTTTCAACTCCAAATGTAATGCATGATTATGTAAAACGAGGAACTGTTCAACAATTTGGGTTATGGGATGTAAAACAGCAAGGTGCACTTGCCACTTATGTTGCAAATGAAATTGTGGTAAAAGGGAAGAAATTAAAAGTTGGCGATAGCTTTGAAGTTCCGAATATAGGTAAAGTGAAAGTGGAACCGAATTCTATTCAAGGTTATGACTACGAAGCAGATGGAAATGGAATTATCGTACTGCCGGAACGAGTTGTGTTTACGAAGGATAATATTGATAAGTATAATTTTTAATGCTGAAATGAAAAACGTCCGGTATTTTTATCGGACGTTTTTATTATGCCAATCTTTTAAAATATCTTCATCAATTTGTCTAACCACTTCTTGTGTACCATCATCTTTTTCAAATTTAACATCGGCCCATTCTGTATTACTAACGACATACCAAAACCTTTTCGTTCCTTCAACAGTAATGATTTTTGCATTTTTGTTCCCGACATAAACTTTAGTAATAGCGTTATCGCGAATTGTTCCAGCATAAATGTAAGGGATTTGATGAATGGAAGTCCATCTTACGGGGCTATTCCATTCAGTTCCTGTAGTTCTTATCCAATTCCATTTGCCATTTTCTTTTTCAAAATAAGCAATAAATATTTGTTCACCTTGCTGGTTATGCTCTGTAAATATCGCTATAGCATCATTTTCTTGTGAAACATTCATTTCTGTATGAATGAGAGTGTAGGAATTGTTCTTTTGTCCAAAATGCATGTTTTGCATCTTTTCATGGAAGTACATATAAAAGGATTGCTCTTTTGAACAGCTAATAAGAAATGTGATTAATATGAGGAAAGTATAGGTTATATTTCTATTCAATTTGCTACCTCCTTTTATCTTGAAGGATAAGTCTTTTTAGCAAAATAAGTACAAATGTACTAATAATTGTATTTATGTTAAAATTATTCTGAATATTAAATTATGTGATTGGAGGAATTGATCTGCTTACACAAGAACAAATCTTCAACTTATTTAGAAATTTTTCTATAAAAGAATGTAAAGGATCGAGCGATTTATACGAACATTTATCATTGGAAATTTCAGAAGATGAGGAAATCCTTGCATTAGCGTCACACGCACAACTTGGTCAACCAACTCCTAACTTATTATTTGGTGCCGTTCACCATTTATTACTGAAAGGGAATAATCATGTATTAAAACAATACTATGGTAGCCTTGTTTCGGCTCCAGAAAAAAATCTAGAACATTCTTTTCAACATTTTAAAGATTTTTGTCAGATTCATAGGGAAGAGATAATCAATATTTTAAAAATAAAGCTAGTGCAGACAAACGAAGTAAGACGATGTACATATTTATATCCGAGTTTTTGTTATATGTTTAATAAAGTGAATAAGCCTTTAGCGCTAATTGAAATTGGGACAAGTGCTGGTTTACAGCTGTTCTGGGATCAATACAGCTATTCTTATGGAACAGGAGAGGTGTTTGGAAATAAAGACTCTAAAGTTCATTTGAAATCAGAAATAAAAGGGGAGAATCAGCCATTTTTCTTACAACAAAGTCCACCTGTCGTAGAAAGAATCGGACTTGATTTACATATAAATGATTTAAATAATGAGGAAGATTATTTATGGTTACGCTCACTTATTTGGCCTGAGCATAAAGAAAGACTCGAGATATTCGATCACGCAGCAGCTTGTTTAAAAGAACAATCTGTAAAATTAATAGAAGGAGATGGAGTATCTCTTCTTTCAGACATTGCAAAACAAATTCCAGAGGATTCGGTGATTTGTGTTTTCCATACACATGTAGCGAATCAAATACCAGAGAGTGTAAAACATAAATTAGTAGAAAAAGTTAAAGAAATTGGTGCGAAACGGGATGTTTTCCATCTTTATAACAATATGTGGGATAGAGATCTTCATCTCGATTATTTTATAAATGGAAAAGAATATCGTGAAACGGTTGGGGAAACAGATGGTCATGCGCGGTGGTTTAGTTGGAGATTGGGCGATAAATCGCTTTGTTAGATTGATATTTTAACGGTGTATAAAAAAGGGACAACTTACATGAGTTGTTCCTTCTTTATTGTAATACATAAATTTTCATGTAAAATGAACCTTTTGTGAGAAACGAGCGAATATAGTGTGAAAGATTGTTTAAAACATGAGAGGGGAACGAGAATTGGATGAAATAGAATTAAAGGAATGGATACAGAGAATGGCCTCTGGAGATCAACAAGCCTTTCAGGTTATTTGTGAATTCACATGTAAAGATATTTATAGAACAGTAGCTTTTTTAGTAGTAGATAAGCAGGATGTAGAGGATATTGTGAATGAAGTGTATATTCAAATGTGGAAATCTGTAGTTAACTATGATGTGAATCGGTCTTTCCGTCTTTGGTTACACGGATTAGTTGTAAAGCGAGTACAAGATTGGCGACTCGTGGTTGTAGGTTTTGGTACAGGGTGTACGCTTGCTCCATTGACAACAACTACCGTTTTAAGTGTTCCAACCGAAAAATCAGGTATTGCGTCAAGTATATCTAATATTTCTAGAACAGTAGGAAGTATAGTAGGTGTAGCGATATTAGTTGTGATTTTAAATTATCAATTATCTATCGAAAAAGAAGAAATAAAGCAACAAGTGAAAGCGATGATTCAAAAAGGCGATCAAACAGACTTTGAAAAACAAAAAATACTACACGTAATACAAACAAGTGATGAGAAGAAATATGTAAGCATGGAATCAGAGGAAGGAAATAAACTCTACGAACAAATTAAATGGAAATATAAATACGGGGTTATTCGTAGTTTTAATAAAACTTTTTTAATAGGAGCATTTATTTTCTTTTTGGCACTTATTTGTAGTGTAGTGGAAATATACATGAATAGAAAAGGACAATAAATTAAGACATACAGGTTAAAATGAAGAGAGAATATAGCAACTTAATTTACATAATGTTATTATGGTTATTAGATCTGTGTCGGCTATTACTTAATTGATAATCCTCATTTCAAGATATTAAGGAAGATAAAATATTTAAAGTGAAAGTTTAGTATAAAAGGAATTTAAAAAGAACGCTAGTTCGTATATGCTTAATACAATTGAAGTTGAAGTAGAAGAAGGGAAGAAAAGATGATGATTCATAAAGTCGGTCAAATTATGCTATATGTAAATAATCAAGATGAGGCTGTGCAATTTTGGACAGAAAAAGTAGGTTTCCACTTAGTTGCTGATGAAGATAACGGTCAAGGATTTAGATGGATTGAAATCGCGCCAACAGAGAAAGCAGAAACGAGTATGGTTCTACATAATAAAGAATTAATTGCGAAGATGCGGCCTGAATTAAATCTTAGTACACCATCCATGTTGTTTTTCACTGAAGATATCGATAAATTATATAAAGAGTTTGTAGAGAAAGAAATTACAGTTGGAGAACTTGTAAATATGCCGTCTGGTAGAGCGTTTAATTTTGCTGATCATGAGAAAAATTACTTTGCAATTATGGAAAAGAAGTAAGTATAAAATTGACTAACTTGATCTTTAAACGAAACAACACCATTTTATAGATGGTGTTGTTTTATAGTTTTTGAGCAATTATTTATTACAAAATGCAAATGATTATTTACATTTTGTTGGTAATCATTTACAATGAAAGTGTTTGAAACGGAGGGAAGTGAAGTTAGGATGCTTGAAAACAGAGTTAGAGAATTACGGGCAAGATTTAGGTGGACTCAGCAAGACTTGGCTGATGCAATTGGAGTGACGAGGCAGACAATTGGGTTAATTGAAAAAGGTGATTATTCTCCCTCTGTCACCATGGCGTTAAAAATAGCTGCCGCGTTTCAACTTACAGTAGAAGATGTTTTTTATTTAAAGGGAAAGGAATGATTATAATGAAACAGGTTTTAAAATCTCCGCTTATAGGGGCCGGTATATTTGTTTTGATTATTGCATTTTTACTATTTTCTCTTATGAGTACACAGGTCGTTTTAGCTAGATTATGTTTTTGGATTCTAGTGACGGTTACTGTTTTCTGGTTCATTCTCACAAAGCTTTATAATCGAAAGAATTCGGATGATAAGATTAGATTATTTAGCTTTATACCATCCGAATTTCGTGAAATAGATGAAGGGCAGCAGTGGGTAACTTATAAGGCTTGCCGAAATGTATATATTTACTATAGCGTTGCACTTCCAGTAACGGCAGGGATCTTCTTCTTCTTTTCTCAACATAATTTTGTTCCATTACTGTGCATTGGTGTATTAGGTGCAGGCCAATACGTGGTCTATTGGTTAACTACTATTCTTATTTTAAATCGTATTTAATCTAAAGAAAAAAGGGGATGAAACAATATGCTAGAGTGGGCTCAAAATGCAGGTGAAATGTGGCAATATGTCGTTTTATTTCTATTAGCTTTTGCTCCATGGATGGATGTATCAATCGTTGTACCACTTGGTATCGCATGGGGATTGCAACCATTTGCAGTAGGGGTGACTGCATTTGCAGGGAATCTTATCTTGGTTCTATTATTGGGATTCTTCTTTAAGCAGTATGCAAAATGGCAAGCGGTAAGAAAGTTAAAAAAAGGTATAACAACACCTTCTAAAAAAGAAACTAGATCAAGGCGAATATGGGAACGATATGGTATTCCTGGTTTGGCATTGCTTGCTCCCATTCTCGTAGGAACTGATATTGCAGCCGTATTAGCTTTAACATTTGGATCTAACAAGACACACGTCATAAGTTGGATGACAGTCAGTCTAGCGGTATGGACAATCATTTTTGTAGTTGCTTCGATGTATGGATTTAGCCTTTTACATATTATTTAGGATAATATAAAACTGTCTATGAATATAGTAATGAAGTAAGAGGGATGAAGAAAAAACGTCGTAGATTGAATATGGAAGTCAAAATAAGAAGAAGTGTCCAATTTAAGGTTATTAAAGTCTGAATTTTTAGATTTATTATTAGGATCTAATATGAATGGATCTTGGTTCTTCTTCGATTACACTGATAGAAGTGATTAAGGGAGAATAATGAAATATGGAAAAAAACTGTATATATTGCATTAGAAAAGATCTCGTTAAAATATAAAAATTCACTATATTGTAAGGAGAGAAAATAATTGAACCTAGGTAATCCGATAGCTATTGGGAATACAGCAAAGATATATCTTTATGATAATAAAATTGTGAAAGTGTTTAAAAAGCACTTTCCAAATACAGCATCGTTATACGAAGCAAAGAAACAAGAATACGCTTATTCATGTGGGCTTCACGTCCCCAAGGTATTAGAAGTCACAAAAATAAAGAGTAGACAAGCGATTATAATGGAATATGTAAAAGGGCAAACAGTAGGTGACCTTTTAATGAATCATATGGAACGAGCGGAGCATTATATAAATATTTGTGTTAATGCACAACAAAAGATACATACTGTTGTGGTTGATTCAGATTTACTTGAACCGATGTCAGAAAAACTACATCGCCAGATTGAATCAGTACATAATCTAGATGAGAAACAAAAGGGTAAATTGTTAAGAAAATTGGATTCAATGGTATTTGAACCTAGGCTATGTCATGGGGATTTTCATCCATTTAATTTGATTTTGAGTAATGATAATGTGAAAATTATTGATTGGGTGGATGCTAGCGCGGGAGATATTCGTGCCGATGTCTACCGAACATATTTGTTGTATGCCCAGGCTTCAGTAGAGTTGGCTGAAATGTATTTACGTATATATTGCAAAAATGCTGGTTTATCAAGGGATGAAGTTATAAAGTGGGCTCCTATTATTGCTGGAGCAAGATTGTCAGAAAAGGTACCTTCAGAAAACATAGAGTATTTAAAGAAGTTAGTAGATCAGTATTGTAATTAAGGAATGTTTTATTATGAAACTATAGAAGTAGCATTCCTGTAATGAATAAAATTAAAATAATGTGTTTTTAGGGGTATTTTTTATTTTTGAGGACTTCAAAGTATTAGCTTGATACAAATTGGTGATATTTCACTTGCCCATAATTTGCTTAAGTAATAGCAAATAGATCAAATCGAAAATGGTAGTGCGGGTGCTTATGCCTGCGCTACCATTTTTCAGATTAACCATGATTTTAGCTACAAAGGAGCTGTCTCATCCGTGAACTAGCCTAGTTTTCGGACAGCCTCTTTTTGTGTGCTATTTTTTCGTACTAGCCAAATACATTAGCATGTGGAATTTTTCGTCTATTACATGATAATCAAAATAAGGTCCTGGATCTGTACAGTAACCGATATTTTCACTTTGTGTGATTTGAAATCCGTTGACTGATAAATTTTCTTCTAAGTATTTTGGATATAAAATATGCTCGTGGGAATTTGGATATAAGGCTGAAATATTTTTCAAGGATTTGGCCGAGCTATCATAATAGGAGTACCCGCCGACAATTGTTGAACTGCTATAGAAATAGTTTTTTAGAACATGAATTGGGAACTGCGGATTGAGCAGTGAAAAATCAGTTGCTGTAAAACTATCAACAAAAATATCGATGCTAAGCGGTTTCAATGGCAGATTTAAATCAGAATTCAAAATATAAAGGACGTTTGGCTTCGGATTCATACGCTCAATTCTTTTTCTAACCTTCTTGAGCATCGCAAGCGAATAGCCACTGAATACATAGGATGCGCTCGTTTCAAGAACATCTATATATTTGGGTAGTGACACAAAAGCGTCAACGTTTGTTTCCACGATTAATTTGTTTTTCAAATCTACATTTTGTAGAATTTTTTGAAACCAAAAATTACTTTTTTCAAATAAGTTAATCATTTTGGGATTGATCTCTTTAATCGTTTCTTTATCGTAAAAATAAGATGGATAAGGAGACGTCTCGTACAAGTTTGCGGTAATGATAATACCTTCTTCGATAGCTGCTTCGTATCCACAAGTACAAGTTAAACTCCCCGTTTGAATGTAGACTTTTTTAATCGTTACATCTTTCATTTTAAGTGGAATGTGGCACTTCGGACAATAGAGCAGATTTACAAAGGAAAGTGGGATCCCTGTAAGATTCTCTTCTTTGGATGAAGGCGATTTGGTTTGAACCGCTTTTTCAATCAATTGGATAGCTTTTGATAGGTCTTCTTTTTTCTTGATCAGCTGGTTCTTTTTATCAATGAGCAAATTGTTGTAGTAGTCGATATCCTCATGGTCCGAGAAGTTTGTGACACGCTGATACGATAAAATTTGTTGAATTTCTAGCAGTGAAAAATGAAATTTTTTCAGCTCAGTAATAAAAGCCATGTCGTCGAGACACAATTGGTTCATTTGATACTGGGTATTTTTTTGTCTGGTATTAATAATCCCAGTTCAATGTAATAACGAACGGTATCGGTCGTAACATGAAAAAGCTTTGCGAATGTACCAATTTTCATAGATGTCCCCCCAAACGAAAAAAGTGGAGTTACTCCACTTTTTTCACAAAAATGAATTCAAAAAACTCTCAAATGGCTATTGACTTGGAGGAAACTCCAAGTCATATGATGGACTCAAGAAGTGTGAATATTACAAATATTTTTTGACTGTATTGTAACATACATGTCACAAAAGGAGAAGAATTAGCTATGGATAAGATGGATCGAATGGATACTCTCTCACTGTGGACAGCGACTGCAAACAGCTATGAAAAAGGAAAACTTCTTAAAGGAAATGAAGAGGCGGATGTTGTTATTATTGGCGCAGGTTTCACAGGTCTTTCTTCTGCATATCATTTGCAAAAATTAGGGAAGAGTGTCATTGTCCTTGAGCAAGAAACGATCGGATATGGCGCAAGCGGTCGTAACGGCGGGATGGTATTGCCAGGCTATAAGCCAACGATGCAGGAGCTTGTCAAAAAATATGGTGCTGACGAGGCGAGACAGCTTAATGATCTCTCCCTGTTTAGTGTTGAACTGGTTAAAAACATCATCGACGAGCATCAAATCAACTGTAACTTTAGAAAGACAGGTTACATTGTGGCGGCTTACAAAGCCAAGCATTTTGAAGGATTGAAACATGAAAGCGAATACTTAAACAAAAATTTCGGGTACGAATCAAGCGTGCTTGATCGAAGTCAGTTGCATCAAGAGATCGATTCCCCACATTATTATGGCTGCTTAGTCGACAACTCGAGTTACTCGTTCCAGCCACTGAACTATGCAATTGGTTTGGGAGAAGCAGCTAAATCGATTGGTGCAAAAATCTTTGAGCATTCGAAAGTACTATCTATTGAGTACGGTCGAAACAGTGTGAAAGTTGTAACAGAAAAAGGTGCTGTTACTGCGAAAGACATTATTGTGGCCACAGATGGTTACTCTGGAAAAATCATGAATGAACTGAACAAAGGCGTACTGCCAATTTCGGCACGTATTATTGCTACTGAACAGCTTCCAGAATCACTGGTGAGTACCGTCATTCCTAAAGATCGCATGGTTTTTGATACAAGCAGTTTCCTTTACTATTTCCGACGTACACCAGATAATCGGATCGTATTTGGTGGTGGCGATGTTCGTCCAAACTTAGGCGATGCTGTTTATCAAAGTGTTTACGATGCCATGGTTAAAATAATGCCAAAACTGGCAGGAAGCAAGATTGATTTCCGTTGGGGCGGATTTATCGGGGTTACAATTGATACGTTTCCGGTTATCGGCAGATCCAAAGAAGGCGCATATTTCGCAACGGGTTATACGGGCCACGGCGCTTCTCTCTCGACATTGTTTGGTAAGTTATTGGCACAATGGATCGTTACGGGGAGTGCAGGTGGATATCGATTTGAAAAGGAACGCCTCAAATCATTCCCGTTCTATAATCAGAAAACTATGCTGGTAAATCTAGCGCATATTGGTTTCAAACTGTTAGATATTATTGCGTAAAGGAGAGTTGTTTATGAAAATTAACATGTTCATTGACGGGAAATGGGTAGAAGCGTTATCCGGTGCTAGACGAAACATTATCAATCCGGCAACCGGAGAGGTAATCGCATTGTCTGCTTATGGATCAGCAGACGATGCGAAGATAGCAATCAAGGCGGCTCGTAAAGCGTTTGACAGCGGAATCTGGTCGAATTTATCGGCTGATGAAAGAGCTGACTATCTCTATAAGATTGCAGACCGTCTTGAAGAGAAGGCAGCTGAAATTGCACGTTTGGAAACTGCAAATAACGGTAAGGTTATTCGTGCAACCACTTATGTGGATATTCCGGTATCGATTCAATGCTTCCGCTATTATGCTGACTTGATCAAAGGCATGAAAAAGGAATCTTACACTCGTGCTGATTCTTCGGAAACAATTATTATTCATGAACCGATTGGTGTTTGTGGACTTATTGTGCCTTGGAACTTCCCGCTTATGTTAGCTGTTTGGCAAATTGCTCCTGCACTCGCCGCAGGGAATACAATTGTAATTAAGCCTGCTGAGGTCACTCCTGTAAGCGTATTCAAATTATTTGAAATTATCGAAGAGATTGGACTTCCGGACGGAGTGGCGAACTTGGTATTGGGACCTGGATCAAAGGTTGGGAATGAGCTTGCCGAGAGCCATGATGTTGACAAGATTGCCTTTACTGGTGGAACAAAAACAGGCCAAAGCATTATGCGCGCAGCAGCGGGTAATATGAAAAAAATCACACTTGAACTGGGTGGTAAATCTCCACTTATTGTGTTCGACGATGTGGATTTTGAAACTGCAATCGAGAATGCGATGTTTGGTATTTTCCACAATGCTGGGCAAGTTTGTTCAGCTGCATCTCGTTTGCTTGTACAAGAGACCATTTACGATAAGTTTGTTGAAAGATTGGCCGATCGTGCGAGCAAAATTGTAGTTGGCAACGGGGAAAGCGAGAACATTGAAATGGGGGCTCTCACAAACGAGCCTCATATGAATGAAGTTTTACATTACATCAAGAGTGGAATCGAAGAAGATGCAAAATTAGTTTGTGGCGGAAAGCGCTTAACAGAAAATGGGCTTGATCGAGGATTTTTTATTGCGCCAACGATCTTTGCTGATGTAAATGCGAATATGCGTATTGTTAAGGAAGAGATTTTTGGTCCAGTCCTTGTTGTACAGAAATTTAAAGATGAGGAAGATGCTATCCAAAAAGCGAATGATTCCATTTATGGATTAGCCGGTGCTGTATTTACTGAAGATATGGATCGAGCAAAACGTGTCATTAGTAAATTGCGTGCGGGAATTACTTGGATTAATAGTTATCATCTCGCTTATGTTGAAGGTCCTTGGGGAGGGTATAAGCAAAGTGGAATCGGCAGAGCGTTAGGTGCTGTTGGGCTGGAGCACTTTATGGAAACGAAGCAAATCAATATCCACCAGTATGCCAAGCCTGTAGATTGGTATGCGAATTAATTGAGCTTAACTTGCTATATAAATTATTTATAAGGGGACATGCTCATGAAAATAGTAGACAACCGTCCGTCATCGAAGATAGAGCAACTAGAAGTAATGAATAAGCCAGCGTATGATTCAGTGCTGGGAACCAAAAGTATTCCGTTACTATATTTACGGTTTGCTTTGACAGGAATTATGGCTAACGTGATTCTAGGAGTTGTAGCGGTTGTCGATGGCTATTTCGTTAGTGGCTTTCAGGAGCTGGAAATTGAAGGGATCGGAATTGGATTTACGGTCATGGTTATTACCCGTATGCTTGGCGTTCTTTTGGGTGTGGGAGCCGGAGCGGTCATTTCACTTCGACTTGGAAAAGGGAAGATCGAAGAAGCTAGAGGTATTATGGGACAAACCTTATGGTTTACTCTTTTCCTCTCCATTTTGTTAGCTGTACTTGGAGTGGTCTTTGAAAATAATATTATGACCTTATTCGGAGTAAGTGATGAAGCGCTTCCATATGCGGTACAATATAGCCGCCTGCTATGGATTTCATTGCCATTAACGATATTGGCCGTTGTATTAAGTATTTTAACCAATATCGATGAAAAACCTGTATTATCAATGAACAGTTGGTTAGTCGCAGCAGTTGTTGCTGGGATTACAGAATGGATTATGGTAACGAAGTATGACATGGGGATGGTGGGTTCCTCATGGGCCAATACGATTTCGCAATCGATCCCTGTTTTCCTAATCTTTTATTTCTGGTTTGGTAAAACAAAACTTAAGCCAAAAATGAAAGATATGATGATTAATCTCAAGACGATTGGTGAAGTGGCTTGGACGGGCTTTGCATCTTTCTCGAGTCAGTTCATGATGTTTATTGCAATTATTTTCTTCAACAACTTACTGCAAAGATACGGTGGTGGGCTGCACGTTGCTGCTTTCACGATTCAAAACGGTTACATTACAAATCTGCTCGCCTTAGCAGCACTCGGTGGGATGACAGGACTTCAACCGATCATTAGTTATAATTACGGTGCGGGCAACCTTGATCGTGTTAAACAAGCAATTAAGGTGGGACTCATTTTTACGGTTGCCTTCTTTGTGATTGTGACAGCCATACTAATCATTTTTGCAGATCCAATTGTGTCATTTTTTTCCGGTGGTAATCCTGAATTGCAGAAACTGGGCATTTGGACGACAGTTGTATTCAATTCTTTGTTTACGCTTAATGCAGTCAGCTTGCTTATCTCCGGTTATTTCGAATCACAAGAGAGAAACTGGTCCGCAACGTTTATTAGTGTTAGCAAAATGCTGTTGTTCGCGTTCCCGTTTCTATTTATTTTCCCGAAATTCTGGGGTGTAGAAGGTATATGGTACGCAGGTCCTGCTGCAGAAATTCCAGGCGTTCTCATTGCCATATACTTTATGAAAAAAGAGCTCAATCGTTTAAAAGATACAAATGGTAAGACAGTACGTTTATAGAACCTATTCCTTCAAAATTACCTATAAGAAAGAGAGAGGATCATCACCAAAAGAATACAGTAGTCGAAGCTGTAGCAATAAAAGATAATCGTATCGCAGTTGTTGGTTCAAATCAGGAGGTTAAGAGTTTTATAGGAGAAAAAACGGATGTAATTGACCTACAAGGAAAAACGCTTCTTCCTGGATTCATTGATTCTCATATTCACCTCATTTCTCATGGGGTGAATCAGTTGGCGGATTTAGTTATATTAAATAACAGCATTTTAAGTGTCAACCCAAACCAAATTAAAGATTTAAAAGTAGAAACAACTATTATTGATGGTGAAATTATCTATCAAGAAGAACAATCAGTGAAAATTTAATATATCATAGTTTGCATACCACGTAACCCTTGTAATGCGACATTATTAGATAGTAAAACCGTTCAAAATTTTCGAACGGTTTTTTGGTGTTATTGTATTTCGTAATTAAAATATCAAATAATAAATAAATGTATTTTGCTAAATAGTTATCTCAATATGATTTCCTTCTGGATCACTAATTACGCTCTCATAATAGCCATCTCCAGTGAAACGTGGTCCATTTAATACAGGATATCCAGCTTCTTTTAATGTTTTTGTTAGTTGATTCACTTTTTCTTCACTACCAACAGAAAAAGCGATGTGAGCATATCCGGTAATATTAGAGTGAGTTTTGTCTTCTATTCCTTTCTGTCGCATAATTTCAAGACGTGCTCCAGATTCAAAGGTAATAAAATAAGATTCAAATTGTTTAGTTTTATTGTGATATAAAGAATTTGCCTCTCCATTAAAGTACTGTGTATAGAAAGTACGCATGGCCTCTAAATCATTTACCCAAATCGCTATATGTTCAATTTTCATTATTTTCACCAGTCCTATTCTTACGTCAATTTATATAAATTTAGCCAAATATTTATGAGCTGAAAATTAGCGAAGTTGAAAAACACCAATTAGAGTTTCACCTTATGAAGTTTGAAATGATATGTCAAGAAATAAGAGTGAATGCTGTAAGAAAGTGATTTTAGATATAGAAATGGAAAAGTTATTTCGTTTTTTTATCAAAGATTTATGTTAATTTTCTGATGCGGGAATACATAGGATTTTTAATAAAATGAGTTTTACATAATAATTTAATGCTTTATGGTAATTACGAGTAAGGAGGAGAATGATTTATGGGTCAATATGAACAAATGTTGCTCGTTGGAATAATCATGTCCATTATACTATCGATTATGATTTTAGGATCATTATATTATAATCCTCGTTTATGGTTAAATGATTATCCTAAAGATATTCAAAAAGCTGTTCTGCCAAAAACAATTGATGAAAAAAGACAAACTTTATACTTTGGAATTGTATATAATGTAATTCTTTTCGGAACACCATTGATTTCAACTTTTTTACTAAATCAACATGAGAAATTATTGTTTATAGATGCTTTCTTGCATTCTTTTGGAATTTTGATGATTTTTAACTTGGTTGATTTACTCATTATAGATTGGCTTATATTTTGCTGGATTACTCCGAGATTTGTTGTTATTCCTAGTACAGAAGGAATGAAGGGTTATAAAAACTATAGGATGCATCTAAGGGGAGCTATGATTGGTATGCCTTTCCTCATAATAGTTAGTTTATTCATTGCAGGAATTGGTATAAATATTTAGTATGAGGAATATATCATACTTTATTTAGAGGAGATAAGGATGGATATTTTTATTAGAAAACTAGAAATAAAGGATTTGAATGAAATTCCTGAAATTGATGAAAGTTTTACGGTTGATTCTAAGCTAGTTCTTTCATTAAGGGCGATGGATCAACGAATAGAATACACAGTGCAAGAAATACCAAGCTATGAGAAAAATTATTCAGAAGATATATATAAGGAGGATCAAGAGGATGATTTAGATTATAGGAAATATGTTAATAATCCAGATAAAATAATTTTTTTGGCGTTTATGAATTACCAAATGATTGGAATGATTATATTAAAGAGGAATTGGAATGGTTTTGCTTACGTGGAAGGTATAAAAGTAGATAAGCAGTTTAGACAGCTTGGAGTTGGCAAAAGATTAATTGAGCGGGCAAAGCATTGGGCGCAAGCTTGTGAAATGCCAGGAATCATGCTGGAGACACAGAACAATAATGTAAGAGCATGTAAGTTCTATGAGAGTTGCGGATTTGTTATAGGAGGATTTGATTTTCTTGTATATAAAGGGATAAATGAACAAAATGATGAAGTTGCAATATATTGGTATTTGAGATTGTAAGACAGTCCAATATAACCTATAGTACTCCATACGAACAAAGAGTGTCTTTAGAGCTTTTCATGGCACTCTTTGTTCGTTAACATGCTGAAATAAAAAAATTCTAAAGGTACAAGGAATAGGTTCGTTCACTGTATGTGAGAATTTCATCATCGGTAAATCCCAGATTTGAATAGAATTTTTGACCTGAATCATTTTCAGGATGCACAGTTAAGCGAATGCGATGGCAAGATGGATGGGAATTTTTTAAATGATTAATTAACACTTTTATCGCAGCGGCTCCAAATCCTTTTCTTTGATATCCTTTGTCGATAAAAAAATGAAACAGCCAAAAGTCCTTTTGACAATCCGGTTCGTAGTGCAAATTAAAGAAACCAACCATTTTCTCATTATGATAAATCCCAAAAGGTTCAATCATGCTATTATCCGGTCTAATATATGCTTTAGCAAGTGCAATAGCAACAGGTGGTATAACTTCAGAAACGAACTTTTGTTGCTCAATATTTACAGAAAGATTAAGAGTCTCTCCCCAGTTGTCAGAAGTTATTTTTTTCAAAGTTACTTGAGACATGAGTCGTAACCTCCAGTTTAAATAGGGGATATGTGAAGTTCTATTGAATGAGTGTATTCTGCCCAGCAGCAATTTTCCATGTTTCTTTATCTTTAACCATCACATAAACAGCAAGACTGCCTTGCTCATTTTCTATTATTTTTCCTGCAGGGGTTGTTGGATATTGTCTAATATGTGCAATAGCTATGTCGGAACGTATGAATTTAATGCTTTCAACTGTATAACAAGCATATGAATTACGGAGAGGTCCTGGTAAAAGAACTTTGTGCGCTTCATGGATTTGCTTCCAACCTGATAGCCGCTTGCCAAGCACATTGACCCATGTGGCATTCAAAGTGAAGTGGCGCTCTAATTCATCCGCATCATGTGCATTAAATGCAATTTCCATTTCGGTGATCGTTTGCCGGATTGCATGTATTTCTTCCTGCTGATGTTCTTTTGAATCATAACCTTTAGACATCTTTATTCCTCCTATGTTGGTTTGATATCTATAGATTACTAAATTAAAAGTTTTATAACATCCAGCAATAGTAGCATTTTTTTGAGGTGAGACTTATACGAAGGTATGATAGCAAAATGGATTTGTATACATTTACTTTCATGAATTTAAAAATTTATTGAGTAAGGTTTAAGCAAGAGGAGTTAATTCAATAACTCTAGAAAAATATAATGTTATGGATAAGGAGGGCAGTATGCTATTTCAACAGGGAAGTCTGTCTATTAGATATGTTA
This sequence comes from Bacillus pseudomycoides, assembly GCF_022811845.1. Classification (NCBI taxonomy): domain Bacteria; kingdom Bacillati; phylum Bacillota; class Bacilli; order Caryophanales; family Bacillaceae; genus Bacillus; species Bacillus pseudomycoides. Next base: position 4,246,894 of record NZ_CP064266.1, on the reverse strand, counting down.
CAGAAAACGATGTGAAAATCCTATCAAAATGGTTAACAACTCCTGAAGTTTTACAATACTATGAAGGGCGAGATAACCCTCAATCTTTAGAGCAAGTTCGCAAAAAATTTATTTCTTATTCAATAAGTGATGTGAAAAGATGTTTAGTAGAATATGCAGGGAAACCAATTGGCTTTATACAAATATATCCCGTAGACTCAAAATGGAAAAATCTATATGGTTACGTAGAAAATCAAAATATATGGGGGATGGATCAATTTATTGGAGACATAGCATATTGGAATAAGGGAATCGGTACAGAGCTTGTGAAAGTTGCGATTACATATATCATCGATGTATTAGAGGCAGAAGCAATCGCCATGGATCCAAGGACGGGTAATGAACGTGCGATTCGTTGTTATGAAAAATGTGGATTTCAAAAGGTGAAAAAATTAAAAGAACATGAGCTTCTTGAAGGGAAATTAGAAGATTGTTGGATGATGGAGTATAGAAAATAAGGGGAAGGGAGCGATGTATGATGAAAAAAGCATTGTTAGTAATAGATGTTCAAGAAGGAATGTATACAGCAGGAATGCCTGTACATAACGGCCAAAAATTAATAAAAACATTGAAAGAATTAATTCAGCAATGTCGTGCAAATCATATTCCTATTATATATGTTCAGCATAATGGACCAAAGGGACATCCTTTAGAAAAAGGAGAACCGGGATGGAGTATTCATTCTGCCATAGCGCCAAAAGAGAATGAGGTAATCATTGAAAAAGAAACACCGGATTCATTTTATAAAACGAACCTTGGGGAAGTTTTACAAAATGAAGGAATCGAACATGTACTTATTACAGGAATGCAGACGGAATATCGCGTGGATACAACAACTCGTAGCGCTTTTAGTGAAGGGTATAAAGTAACTTTAATTCGTGATGCTCATAGTACGTTTGATTCGGAGCAATTAAGCGCAGAAGAAATTATCAACCACCATAATGCGTTATTAAGGTGGTTTGCTAATATAGTGGATTTAAAAGATTTACAGTTGAATTAGAAAGATCGTTTTAGGTTTGGGAGGAAAGAGAAGTGTCACCAGATTTGATTAAAGGAAAATTAGTACATATGTGAGGTCATTTATGAAGTGCTGCATTTCGAGATTTTTTTTCTCAATATTCAATTACAGTTAGCTCTACAGGTAGCTTAGGCTTTCAAGTAATTGCACATATGTCAGTGGATGTAAAAGAGCGGAAGGAAGAATAGTTAGTGTAAAAGAAGGATGTCATTTCCAATATAATGACATCCTTCTTTTCTTATTTTTTCTTATCTTTATCTAATATGTTTTGTTCTTCAGCAAATTCAGTTCCATATGCGAATCGGCCATTCATGTTGATTCGGTCACCTTTATGCTTTTCATGCGTATGAGAAAAACGATGCACAAATACTTCAGATAATGTAAAGACAAGGGCAGATAAAATGCTTCCCCATGCGATTTGCATATAATTGTCCAATAAAATGTTACCGAAAATCCATACGCTTAAATAGGTTAACAAAAAGTCAGCCATAATCGCAGCGGAATTGCCAACGCGGTCCAAAAGGATTTTATCAACAAACATATAAGAAACGATTGTAACAAACAAGCTAAATGAAATAACATCAACAAATGTTGCATCGAAAAATAAATCAAGCCCGATAGCAAAGGCAATGATACACGATATAAATTTGATAAGCACAATCGTAAAATTGCTCAAATTGCACACCTCCTGTTTTTACATAGTTTTGGTATAAAACGAGAAGTTCATACATTTCTTATGTATGTACATGAGTATAAATGAAATTTTTTCATCTTAAACATCTTGTCAAAATATTAAAAAAATAAATAAAAAATGTTATAGTAAAATGAGAGTGTATGACATTTTTAGGTAAGGGGGGATCCGGATGTGGATTACTTCAGAAGTAGAAATTCCAGATGAACTATTTGATAATCTTGAGCAAGGAAGGCTTGTATTATTTGTCGGGGCAGGAGTTTCTATGAAAGGGAAATCAAACTTACCAAATTTCGATGATTTAGTGGATGAAATTGCGGAAGCTTTATATGTCGAAAGGCGTGAAAAGACAGAACCGCATGATTATTATCTCGGAAAAGTTGCGAAGACGAAAGATGTACATCAAGTTGCACAAGATCTTGTTGATGTAAAAAATTCAAAGCCGAATCTATTACACTATGCAATTCCACGGCTTTTTTCAGATGATATTGATGTTCGAATCGTCACAACAAATTTTGATCAGCATTTTACAAGTGTAATTCGGGAAATGAATCGAGATATCAATATATATTACGCACCTGCACTTCCAACAGGAAGAGCGTTTAAAGGTTTAGCATATATTCACGGCAATGTAGAACAGGAGAAAGAAAATTTAATATTAACGGATGGTGATTTTGGAAGGGCTTACTTAACTGAAGGATGGGCAAGGAGATTTTTAGTCGATTTATTTTCAAATTATACGGTGTTATTCATCGGATATAGTCATAATGATCCTGTTATGAAATATTTAGCAACCGGTTTACCGCCGAGTACAAGACGTTATGCATTTGTTGCACAAGGAGATAATACATATCATTGGGAGCATTTAGGAGTGCGTCCTATTGTTTATCCAAATAAGGCGAATAATCATCAAGCGCTCGTTCAAGCTGTGGGGCGCTGGGCTGAATTAATGGGGGACAATTATATTACAAAAAGAATGCGGATCCGTGATATTGTGACAGTTCCGCCGTCAGTTGAACAAGAGCAATTATCATATATAAAGCAATCGGTAAAAAAAATTGAGACACTCCGGTATTTTATAGAATTTGCTCGTGATTATGAGTGGGTAGAATGGCTAGAGGCAGAAGGTAAGCTTCAAAATTTATTTTTGCTTTCCGTAATTCATACCGAAGAAGATGAACTGCTAGCTGAGTGGCTCGTCGAACAATTTCTTTTTAGCCACCAAAAAGAATTATTTCAGCTTATTTATAAAAATCAATCGAAAATCTCTCCTTTGTTATGGCGAATGATTTGCACGTATTTAAACGAAACAAAAGAGCCAATTGAACCGCTTCTATTCGCAAAATGGACACTGCTTTTACTAGAAACAGCAGAAAAGAATAGTAGCTCTATAGAATTGGTTTCATATTTGTTACATAAATGTTCTTTTCCTGAACATAAAGAGATTTTCATCTTATTATTGGCATTTATTTTGGACGGAAAAATTAAATTAAAGCGTGTTAGAAAATGGGAACACGATATGCAAGATTCGATTGAATTAGAGGAGACAAGTCGTTTGCCAGTTCCGGTATTTTCATTTGTACAACGAATTTGGGATGAAAGAATGAAACCACATATCGCGTATTTTGCTGATCCTATTATGGTTATGGGATTAGAAAAGATGCAGATGTTATTTTTAAGGCAGGCTGCACTGGAGAAAAAGGACGCTGTGACATATAATACAGTCGAATTTTCAGATCAGGATTTAAAGCCGAAAGATTTTACATATTTAATTTGTATTGTAAAAGAGTGTCTTACCTATTTATGTGAAAATAATGAGAGGAAGGCTAACTACTATATTTCTCAAATGATCGAAACTGATAGTATATTACAAAAACGAATTGCCATAGCAGCGATGAGTAAAAATTCTTTTGTAACTGATGATGAAAAAGTCAAATGGTTAGTAGAGAAAAAGTTACTTTTACATGTTACATATAGGCATGAAGTATTTACGTTTTTAAAGAAACATTATTCATTTGCTTCGGAACAAAGTAAGCAAGAAGTGTTGCAAAAGATTATGAAACACGTAGTTAATGAGAGGGCTTTTGATGCTTGTCTTGTTATGGATTTACTCTATACATGTGATCCGGGTAGTAATTGTACAGCACAAGCATATAAAAAAATGAAACAAAAACATCCTCACTTTTCTCCAAAACGTTACGGTGAAAAGCAAGTAGAGGATGCTGTACAAAGTATTACATGTAATGTAACGGCTGATGGATTATTGCAGTTGAAAGATCATGAAATGATGAAACAAGTTAGGCTTTTTTCGAATGACGGCATTTTTGAACAACGTCATTTTTTAGAGATGTTATCAAAAGCGTGTAAATTAAATACAGAGTGGAGTATTTCGCTTGCATATCAACTTGCAGGAGAAAGTAAAGTAAGTAATGAAGTATGGTTTGTTTGTATTAGAGCATGGAAGAACAATCGCAAGCTTACAAATCAACAAATCCAAAAAATCATTCCACTCTTGCAACAATTTGTAAGAAATCCATCTTTTCATTGGTTAATTAGCAGTTTTCTTTATGAAATCATCAATCGATTAGAGGAATTGCAAGAAGATAGTATCCGTGTTATGAAACGATTCGCCATTTCTGTATTTCCTCAAGTAATGAAAAGTGATCTAAATTTCAAGGTAGAGGAGCACGACTTTTATAATGAGTCTATTCAACATCCTATTGGAAAGATGACGTCAGTATTATTAAAGTTACTCGCATATGATCATTTGTACGATCGGAATATTCACGAATACTTGTTTTTATTTGAAGAACAGCTGCGAACATGTTCACAGAGTACAAACTTTATGTTGGCACGGTTAACCGCAGATATAACATTTTTATATCATATCGAGAAACAATGGTGTAGAAAAAACTTGCTGCCGTATCTTGATTTAAAAAAACAAGAAAAAGCAATCAAATATGTATGGTCAGGACTTTGCTATACACAAATCAATTTACCGTTATTTACAGAGATAAAGCGATATATTAAGTATGCGGCCCAGCATTTATATTTGTTACATCCGCATACAAAAGAAGTGTTCTTAAAGTGGCTCAGTTTTGTCTTTATTAAATGTGTATTATATTGGGATCAGCGCGCAGAGTGGTTATATCCACTTTTTATACAGGAAACGGAAAATGACAAAATTAAGTTTATGGAACATTTATCTTATTATGTGAAAACATTAAGCGCGAGAGAACAACAAAAGTTTTGGGAATCTTGGTTAGCTGAATTTTTAATAGAACGTCCAAAAATGAGTTCTGTAACCGGTAGGGAATATATCATGTTTTTACGTTTTGTATTATGTATGGAAGAAGTTGCCGAAAAAGGATTACAAACAACTCTGAGTCATTTCTCGCTACCATCAGAACGTTACGATCAAGAAGAAATGAAACAACTATTTTTGTCTATTTTGGAAAAGAAAAAGAACATGAAAGACCATATAGAAGCCTATGGCGAGTTGTTTTTTTCGTTATTACAACACCTTCATGAGGCAAATTCTTTTGAAAATGAAATCATCGAAATAAAACAATTGTTAACAGAGTACCAATTGGATAACAACCTACTAGTCTCTATTCAAAACGAAATGATTCGGATCGGGATTGTAATGGCAAATTTACAAGATGAATAATGAGAAAAGAGTGGAATTTTTAAAAAATAAATAAAAAGTTATTGACAGTATTTTAAAAAGCATTCTATAATACGAATCATAACTTATTCAATTTCAAAAACATTTGGATAAACAAAGTGCAATGAAGGGATCACAGTAGTGAGGATCTTACTGTAACAGAGAGCTGATGGTTGGTGTGAATCAGTACAGGGATAATCATGAATTACAGTCCTGGAGCATCTTTTTCGGATTAAAGGTATATATTCTTTATGAAGGAAAGGCGGTCAATTGATCGTTAACAGTGAAGAGAGGTAGACGAAATTAGTCTACAACTAGGGTGGTACCGCGATAAATATCGTCCCTACTGATTGGATCAGTAGGGACTTTTTGTATTTGGGCGGTCCAACTTGAAAATGGAATATGACATGCGGTGAAAGGAAAAGGAGTAGTAGTTGTTTCCCTGTAACAGAGAGCTGGTGGTTGGTGTGAACCAGTACAAAGACAAGTGCGAATTACAGTCCTGGAGCATCTTTTTCGTAGTAAAGATTTGTTTTCTTTATGAAGGGAAAGACGGTCGAACGATCGTTAACAGTGAAGAGAGGTAGATGAAATCAGTCTACAACTAGGGTGGTACCGCGATAAATATCGTCCCTACTGAGTAGATCAGTAGGGATTTTTTGTACACAGAAAAGGCGGTATCGATCTCATAATGAGTTTTTGTGGGTTATCAATTCAGAAAATAGGGAATTTTTATTCTCTTGCAATAGTTTGAACATTAAAAGGAGGATTTTAAAATGGCAAATCATGAGTTAGAACAATTACGTAAACAGGTGGATAAAATCAATTTACAGTTACTAGAACTTTTAAATGAGCGAGGTAAAATCGTTCAAAAGATTGGGGAACAAAAACAAGTGCAAGGTACGAAACGTTTTGATCCAGTCCGTGAGCGTGAAGTGCTTGATATGATCGCAGAACACAATGAAGGTCCTTTCGAAACTTCAACAGTTCAACACATTTTCAAAACAATTTTCAAAGCGAGCTTAGAACTGCAAGAAGATGACAACCGTAAAGCATTACTTGTTTCACGTAAAAAGAAAAAAGAAAATACGATTGTTGATGTAAAAGGTGAGTTACTAGGAAATGGAACACAAACGTTCATCATGGGACCTTGTGCTGTAGAAAGCTTAGAGCAAGTTCGCCTAGTAGGGCAAGCGATGAAAGAACAAGGATTAAAATTAATGCGCGGCGGTGCTTTCAAACCGAGAACATCACCATACGATTTCCAAGGATTAGGTGTAGAGGGGTTACAAATTTTACGACAAGTAGCTGATGAATTCGATTTAGCGATTATTAGTGAAATTTTAAATCCGAACGATGTAGAAATGGCACTTGATTACGTTGATGTCATTCAAGTCGGAGCACGTAATATGCAAAACTTTGATTTACTAAGAGCAGTAGGGAAAGTAAATAAACCTGTATTATTAAAACGCGGTTTAGCAGCGACAATTGACGAGTTCATCAATGCAGCTGAATACATTATTGCGCAAGGAAATGATCAAATTATATTATGTGAGCGCGGTATCCGCACATACGAAAGAGCAACGCGTAATACGCTAGATATTTCAGCAGTACCAATTTTAAAGAAAGAAACACATTTACCTGTTGTTGTAGACGTAACGCACTCTACAGGGCGCAGAGATTTATTATTACCTACTGCAAAAGCTGCACTAGCAATTGGCGCAGATGCAGTTATGGCAGAAGTTCATCCAGACCCAGCAGTTGCATTATCTGATTCAGCGCAGCAAATGGATATTCCAGAGTTCCATAAATTCATGGAAGAGTTAAAAGGATTCAAAAATAAATTATCTTAATTTCATATTGAATATGCATTGAAAGGGAAACAGTAGTGCTTATCTCCCTGTTTATAGAGAGCTGATGGATGCTGAGAATCAGTACAAAGATAAGCATGAATTACAGCCCTAGAGCATCTTTTTCGTAGTAAAGAGAATGGTCTTTATGAAGGAAAAGACGGTCTCATAGATCGTTAAAAAGGATAAGAGGTAGACAAGAAATAGTCTGCAATTAGGGTGGTACCGCGATAAAAATCGTCCCTACTGAGCGCTCAGTAGGGACTTTTTTGTACAAAAAATAATAAAGGGGTAAGAAAAATGAGATATATTACAGCCGGAGAGTCACATGGTCCGCAGTTAACGGTTATTTTAGAAGGTGTACCTGCAGGATTATCGTTACAAGCAGAACATATAAATAAGGAATTATTAAGAAGACAAAAAGGGCATGGCCGCGGAAGACGCATGCAAATTGAAACAGATACAGTAGAGGTTGTAAGTGGTGTACGCCACGGGTTGACTCTTGGTTCACCAATTACATTAATCGTAAAAAATGATGATTTTAAACATTGGACGAAAGTAATGGGAGCGGAACCGATTTCGGAGAAAGAAAGTAAAGAAATGAAACGCACGATTACAAAACCACGTCCAGGACATGCCGATTTAAACGGTGCAATTAAATACGGTCATCGTGATATACGAAATGTTTTAGAACGTTCTTCTGCAAGGGAAACAACGGTAAGAGTCGCAGCTGGCGCGATTGCAAAGCAAATTTTAAAAGAATTAGGTGTACAGATTGCTGGGCATGTTCTTGAAATTGGCGGAGTACAAGCAAATCGTGTAGATCAATTCGCAATAGAAGAAATCCAAACTATTACAGAGAATTCACCTGTGCGTTGCCTTGATAAAGAGGTAGAGCAAAAAATGATGGATGCGATTGATACTGCGAAAGCAAATGGGGATTCAATTGGCGGAATTGTGGAAGTGATTGCAGAAGGGATGCCAATTGGCGTTGGGAGTTATGTACATTATGACCGGAAACTAGATGCAAAACTTGCAGGCGCAATTATGAGTATTAATGCTTTCAAGGGTGCTGAAATTGGTGTTGGATTTGAAGCGGCAAGGAAGCCAGGAAGTTTGGTACATGATGAAATTCTTTGGGATGAAGAAAAAGGATATACAAGAAAAACAAATCATGCAGGTGGATTAGAGGGCGGAATGACAACAGGTATGCCGATTGTAGTACGAGGTGTTATGAAACCAATTCCTACATTATATAAGCCACTTGCAAGTGTAGATATTGATACGAAAGAAGCATTTCAAGCAAGTATTGAACGGTCTGACAGTTGTGCAGTACCAGCTGCAAGTGTTGTCGCGGAAGCTGTTGTTGCATGGGAGCTTGCAGATGCAGTAGTTGAGCAATTCGGAAAAGATCGTATGGAATTAATTAAGCAAAATATTACGCAGCATAACGAATATGCAAAAGAATTTTAAAAAGGATGAGTTATAAATGAAGGTAAAAGAGCAATTATCATCATTACAGCCATACAAGCCAGGTAAATCAGCGCAACAAATGAAAGAAGTATATGGGGATCATTCATTTGTAAAATTAGCATCAAATGAAAATCCATTCGGCTGTTCACCACGTGTTATGGAAGAATTACAAAAAGCGTGGCATGAACAAGCTTTATACCCTGATGGAGGAGCTACGACGCTCCGTCAAACAATCGCAGAGAAATTACAAGTAACAATGGAACAAGTACTTTGTGGTAGTGGTCTTGATGAAGTCATTCAAATTATAAGTCGTGCCGTGCTCCGAGCGGGAGATAATATTGTAACGGCTGGTGCAACATTCCCACAGTACCGTCATCATGCAATTATTGAAGGGTGCGAAGTGAAAGAAGTAGCTTTAAATAACGGTGTATATGACTTAGACGAAATTTCTTCAGCGGTTGATAACAATACAAAAATCGTTTGGATTTGTAATCCGAACAATCCGACAGGCACATATGTAAATGAGCGAAAATTGACTCAATTCATTGAGGGAATTAGTAAAAATACGTTAATTGTCATTGATGAAGCGTACTATGAATACGTAACAGCAAAAGATTTCCCAGAGACATTACAGCTTCTAGAAAAACATAAAAACATTCTTATACTAAGAACGTTTTCTAAAGCATACGGATTAGCATCATTCCGCGTTGGGTATGTGATTGGACATGATGAGTTAATCGAGAAATTAAATGTTGTACGTTTGCCGTTTAACGTATCTTCATTGGCACAACATGCAGCAACGATTGCCTTAAGCGATGAGTCATTTATTGAAAAGATAGCACGTGTTAATACAGATGGGCTAGAGCAATACGAAAGTTTTTGTAAGGAAAATGAAATTCCATTCTATCCGTCGCAAACAAACTTCATCTTCTTGCCGGTAGATGATGCTGGAGAAATTTATGAAGCTTGCGCGCACGCAGGGTTTATTATTCGTCCGTTTCCAAATGGTGTCCGTATTACAATCGGAACAAGGGAACAAAATGAAGGAGTGATTTCAGTGTTAAAACAACACTTTGAAAATAAAAAACATAAGTCTCGAGATGAGGCCAATGTGTAAAAAGGTAGTATTAATTGGAACAGGATTAATAGGAGGCTCTCTCGCATTAGCAATTAAGAAAGAGCACGATGTAACGATAACAGGTTATGATTTATTTAAGGAGCAGGTAGAGCGTGCGAAAGAATTACATGTAGTAGATGAAGTAGCAATAGATTTACAGCGTGCATGTGAAGAGGCAAATTTAATTGTTTTTGCCTCTCCAGTTGAAGAAACGAAGAAGTTACTACACAAACTAGCGTCATTTCGTTTACGGGATGATGTAATAGTGACCGATGTTGGAAGTACAAAAGGAACAATTATGAATGAAGCGGAAGCTTTATTTTCAAAGAAAGTTTCTTTTATTGGCGGACATCCGATGGCAGGGTCTCATAAAACTGGTGTTGAAAGTGCAAAGGCGCATTTATTTGAAAATGCATTTTACATTTTAACACCGATGAATCATGTGCCAAATGATCAAGTGGAAGAGCTAAAAGTATGGTTAAAAGGAACGGGATCACATTTTCTCGTCTTAAATACAGAAGAACACGATTATGTAACAGGAATCGTTAGCCATTTTCCGCATCTTATTGCGGCAGGTTTAGTAAAACAAGTCGAGAAACATGCAGGAGATAATCCACTCATTCATCAACTAGCTGCCGGTGGGTTTAAAGATATTACACGTATCGCATCTAGCAGTCCGAAAATGTGGAGTGGCATTGTAAAGCAAAATCGTGAGCATTTAATGGTATTATTAAAAGAGTGGATCTCTGAAATGGAAGAGTTATATAAGACGGTTTCTATAGGAGATGCAGGTGAAATACAAAACTACTTTGCAGATGCGAAAGAATATCGTGATTCTTTACCAGTGAGAAAAAGAGGAGCTATTCCTGCCTATCACGACTTATACGTCGATGTTTTAGATAAAGTAGGGGCATTAGCTCATATTACGAGTATTCTCGCGCGCGAAGAAATTAGTATTACGAACTTGCAAATATTAGAAGCGCGTGAAGGATTGCTTGGGGTATTACGTATTAGCTTCCAAAGAGAAGAAGATCGTATGAAAGCAAAACTAGCGCTTGGAAAAGAAGAATACCAAACATATGAAACAATTTAAATGAGAAGGTGAAAACGTGAAAGAAAGAACAATACAACCTGTTAATAACGGATTGAATGGAACCATTACAATTCCTGGTGATAAATCCATTTCACACCGCGCTGTTATGTTCGGCGCAATTGCAGAGGGAAGAACAACAATTAAAGGCTTTCTACCTGGTGCAGACTGTTTAAGTACTATTTCTTGTTTTAAAGAAATGGGAGTAGACATTATGCAAAACGGTGATGAAGTTATTGTAATTGGAAAAGGAATTGAAGGTTTACAAGAACCAAAAGCTGTATTAGATGTTGGTAATTCTGGAACTACGATACGATTAATGTCAGGAATATTGGCAAACACGCCATTCTTTTCTTGCGTACAAGGTGATGCTTCTATCGTAAAAAGACCGATGAAACGCGTAACCAATCCATTAAAGCAAATGGGCGCAAATATTGATGGCCGAGAAGACGGGACATACACACCGCTAACAATAAGAGGTGGAGCGTTAAAAGCAATCCAATACACTTCCCCAGTTGCAAGCGCACAAGTAAAGTCAGCTATTTTACTTGCAGGTCTTCGTGCAGAAGGTGTAACAGCTGTTACAGAACCGCACATTTCACGCGATCATACGGAAAGAATGCTTGAGGCGTTTGGTGTTACAGTAACTCGTGAAGGGAAAACTGTAAAACTAGCAGGTGGCCAGAAATTAACTGGAACAGACGTTCAAGTTCCAGGTGACGTATCATCAGCGGCATTTTTCTTAGTAGCAGGAGCGATTATTCCAAATAGTAAAATACAACTACAAAATGTAGGAATGAATCCGACTCGTACAGGTATTATAGATGTTTTAGAGAGAATGGGTGCTACATTCACTGTAGAACCAATTAACAAAGGAGCATCAGAACCAGCTGCAAACATTACTATTGAAACATCTTCACTAAAAGGAATCGAAATTGGCGGGGATATTATTCCAAGATTAATCGATGAAATTCCGATTATCGCATTAGCGGCAACGCAAGCTGAAGGAATTACGGTTATTAAAGATGCACATGAGCTAAAAGTGAAAGAAACGAACCGTATCGACACAGTTGTTGCTGAACTAACGAAACTAGGAGCTCGTATTGAAGCAACAGATGACGGAATGATTATTTACGGTAAATCAACTTTAAAAGGCAATACAGTACATAGTTACGGTGATCACCGCATCGGAATGATGCTTGCAATCGCCGGCTGTATAGCTGAAGGAAAAACAACGATTCAAGATGCAGAAGCAGTAGGTGTATCGTATCCTACGTTTTTCGAAGAACTTCAAAAGTTAGCTAAATAATATGATGAGAGGCAGATGCGTAATGTATTTGCCTTTTTAATATGAATCCATATCGATACTTGTTGGTAAGTCGATATCCTTTGTCGAATCGCTGATATATTTTCATTGACAAGATTTTTTTCAACAATGTGAAAACGTCTATAACAATCATTTGTTATAGACGTTTTTGATTAAGTCGCTGGAGATGGAAATCTAGCCCCTTCAAAACGTGTAAGGCTATTAAGCAAATGGTATACAGAGGACATGGTAAAAGTGATTCGTAGGCACAGTTTTTTGTTTTGTATTAAAACATTTATATATTCCATCAATATTTCTAGTTTTTTTGATAGGATTTTACCTGTGTGAGTACGAATGTAATAGAGGGAATAGGAGGAGAACACGTCATGAAAGTAGTTAAATTAGCAGGACAACAATATAGAGAAGCGATGGCCTTATCTGAATATGCTTTTCAATATAAAGTGCCGGAAGATCAAATTGAAAAGCGTCTTACATTAATGAAGAAACATCATCAACTGTTTGGAATTTTAGAAGGAAATCAACTTGCAGCAAAACTGCATCTTCTTCCGTTAGAAATAAATATTGGCGATGCAATTTTAAAAATGGGTGGCATTGCAGGGGTGGCAACATACCCAGAGTATAGACGGAGTGGACATGTAAAAGAACTATTGAAGCATGTGTTGCAAAAAATGAAACAAGACGGATTTAGTGTATCAATGTTACATCCATTTGCAGTTTCATTTTACAGAAAGTATGGATGGGAACTATTTGTCAATCGTTTCATATGTTCAATGACGAAGAGTGATTTAGTGATGCAAAAGCATGTGAAAGGGAATGTGAGACGTTTTAATAAAGATTCACATCCAAAAGAAATAGAAGCAGTATATGAGCAATTTGCGAAGCGATTCGCTGGTATGCTAGTTCGAAGTACGGATTGGTGGAAGCAAGCAGTTTACCATGATTTGACGGCAGCGGTCTATTACAATGAAAAAGATGAAGCTACTGGTTATATGCTGTACAAAATAAATGATTCAAAAATGACAGTAGAAGAATTTGTACCGCTAAATAATGAAGCTCGAAATGGACTTTGGAATTTTATTTGCCAGCATGATTCTATGATAAAAGAGCTTAAGATGATACTAAGTGAAACAGAGCCATTACTTTATACTCTGCAAGAGCCTCGAGTTAAGGCTGAAATTACTCCTTATTTTATGGCTCGGATTGTAGACGTGGAACAGTTTTTAAATCAATATTCATTTGTTTGGGCTAGTCAACAAAACGAAGTTATTTTGCATATTTCAGACTCATTTGCCCCATGGAATAATGTGACGGTTAAATTACAAAGTAAAGAAGTAGTAATTATTAATAAAGAAGAAACAGAAAAATGGAACAGTAGAGGAATCCATTTAAATATAAATGATTTATCAGCCATGTTATTTGGATATAAGCGTCCGTTAGAGTTATACGAAATTGGTACTCTTTTAGGAACTGAGGAAGAAGTAAAAGAGCTTGAACATTTGATTCCATTACATAGACCATTTCTTTATGACTTCTTTTAAGTGATTTTTATTTTTTGTTTCGAATAGAAAATTTCGGTTGTTGAAATAGAAAGATGATTAGATATACCTTTAGATGCCTAAGTATGTTATAGTAAGTGAAGTATGTATATAAAAGTATCGAAATTGGAGGAAACACATGATTACAGTTAGTAACGTAGGATTGCGCTTTGCGGACAGAAAATTATTTGATGATGTTAACATAAAATTCACACCAGGTAACTGCTACGGTTTAATCGGAGCAAACGGTGCTGGTAAATCAACATTTCTAAAGATTTTATCTGGAGAAATTGACCCATCAACAGGCGATGTAAATATTACGCCAGGTGAGCGTTTAGCAGTATTAAAACAGAACCACTTTGAATACGAAGAGTTTCCTGTATTAGAAACAGTAATTATGGGTCACACACGTCTTTACAAAGTAATGCAAGAAAAAAATGCAATTTACATGAAAGAAGATTTCAGTGATGAAGACGGTATGCGTGCTGCAGAACTTGAAGGTGAGTTTGCTGAGCTAAACGGTTGGGAAGCTGAATCTGAAGCGGCAATTCTTTTAAAAGGTCTAGGCATTGGAGAAGACGTTCATGACAAAAAATTGTCAGAGTTAACAGGGGCAGAGAAAGTAAAAGTATTACTTGCTCAAGCTTTATTTGGTCAACCTGACATTTTATTACTTGATGAGCCTACCAACCATTTAGACTTAAAAGCGATTCAATGGTTAGAGAACTTCTTAATGAACTTTGAAAATACAGTTATCGTTGTATCCCATGACCGTCACTTCTTAAATAAAGTATGTACGCACATGGCGGATCTTGATTTCGGTAAAATTCAATTATATGTTGGTAACTATGACTTCTGGTATGAATCAAGCCAGTTAGCATTGAAACTAACACAAGATGCAAATAAGAAAAAAGAAGAGAAAGTAAAAGAGTTACAAAACTTCATCGCACGCTTTAGTTCAAACGCATCTAAAGCGAAGCAAGCGACTTCTCGTAAAAAATTATTAGATAAAATTACATTAGATGATATTAAACCATCATCACGCCGTTATCCATTCGTTGGCTTCACACCAGAGCGTGAAGTAGGAAATGACTTATTAACTGTAGAAGGTCTTTCAAAAACGATTGATGGAGAAAAAGTGTTAGATAATGTGTACTTCACATTAAATAAAGGTGATAAAGTTGCATTTATCGGACGCAATGATATTGCAATGACAACATTATTTAAAATTCTTATGGGTGAAATGGAGCCAGATAGCGGTTCATTTAAGTGGGGTGTTACAACATCTCAAGCTTACTTCCCAAGAGATAACTCTAAGTACTTCGAGAACAGTGAATATAACTTAGTTGAATGGTTACGTCAGTTCTCTCCACAAGATGAAACAGAAAGTTTCTTACGTGGTTTCTTAGGTCGTATGCTATTCTCTGGTGAAGAAGTAAAGAAAAATGTTTCTGTATTGTCAGGTGGAGAAAAAGTTCGTTGTATGCTTTCTAAAATGATGTTAAGCGGAGCAAACGTATTAACACTTGATGATCCAACGAACCATTTAGACCTTGAGTCTATCACAGCATTAAACAACGGTTTAATCGCATTTAAAGGAACATTACTATTTACATCTCATGACCATCAGTTCGTACAAACAATTGCAAATCGTATTATCGAAGTGACGCCAAACGGTGTAATCGATAAAGAAGCAACATACGATGAGTTCTTAGAAAATGTAGAACTTCAAAAGCAAGTAGATACAATGTATAACAAAAAATAATCTGCAATGTAAAACCCTCAATCTTACGATAAGATTGAGGGTCTTTATTTTTTAACGAGCATTTTATAAAGAATAATAAAGAAAAGTTATGGATATAAATTATATTATTTCTTTATAACTATGGATAATTATAGGGGATAAAAAGTAGTCGAGAACTCTTAATACATGAATAATTTAGTAACAACAAATCCAATTGGTAATTTTGGAAATAAGAATGTTTGCGAAGTAGTGCATAAAGGTTTATAGTAGGTGAGTCTTGTTACACGGATGGTCTTTAGATTTTAGTCATAAAAATGTTACAAATATATTTGATTAAATATATATCTAAGTCAACATGTTTCATAAGAAATAGTTGAATAAATACAACCTTAAATTTATAATTACTAATATTCTTCATAAGGTTAAAGAAAAGAGAGGATTGTTTGAGGAAGTAAATTAAAAACAGAGATAGACTTATAAAAAAATAAGCCTTGGATGATTAAAAAGAGGTGGAGAGATGAAACAATTATTATTAAAGAGCAAAAGTTTGTTAAGTAACCATTTTGGATTTTTTATTTTTGCCGTTGTCTTATTCTGGTTAAAAACATATGCAGCATATGTTACAGAATTTGACCTAGGGATATCAAACACAATTCAAAAATTCTTGCTATTTTTCAACCCGCTAAGCTCAGCTGTCCTATTTTTGGGACTTGCATTATTTGCAAAAGGGAAACGATCTTATATTTGGTTAATAATTATTAATTTGTTATTGTCAATTGTTTTATACTCAAACGTGGTATATTACCGCTTTTTCAGCGATTTTATTACGTTCCCGACATTAACACAAACAAATAACTTTGGAGATTTAGGCGGTAGTATTTTAGCGTTATTACACTTATATGACCCATTATATTTCTTAGACACAATAATTCTAATTGTGTTAGTTGCAACAAAGTTTGTGAACCCAAAACCAATTCGTGTTGCAAAACATAAATTGTCACTTGTATTTATTACAGGGATTTTGATTTTTAGCATCAACTTAGGTTTAGCAGAATCGGATCGTCCGGAATTACTAACAAGAACGTTTGACCGCAACTATATTGTGAAATACTTAGGTGCGTACAACTATACAATTTATGATGGCATTCAAAGTATGAAAGCATCGACAGAACGTGCTTTAGCAGATGGAGATAGTATGACAGGTGTAAGAAATTATATCGCATCGAACTATGCAAGTCCTAACCCAGAGTATTTTGGTAAGGGAAAAGGTATGAACGTCATCTACATTCATTTAGAATCGTTCCAAAACTTCTTGATTAATTACAAATTGAATGGGCAAGAGGTGACACCATATTTAAATTCATTTACGAAAGATGCGAATACATTGTATTTTGATAATTTCTTCCATCAAACAGGACAAGGTAAAACGTCTGATGCGGAGTTTATGTTAGAGAATTCAATGTTTGGATTACCACAAGGGTCTGTATTTACAAACAAAGCTCATAACACGTATCAAGCCGCACCAGCTATTTTAGGGCAACAAGGATATACATCTGCAGTATTCCATGGTAACTATAAAACATTCTGGAATCGTGATGATATTTATAAATCATTTGGTTTTAATAAATTCTTTGATGCAACATATTATGATATGAATGATAATGACGTTGTAAACTATGGCTTGAAAGATAAACCGTTCTTTAATGAGTCAATTCCGTTGTTGCAAACGTTAAAACAACCGTTTTATGCAAAATTCATTACGTTATCAAATCACTTCCCTTATCCAATTAATAAGGAAGAAGCAACGATTGAACCAGCAAAAACAGGTGATTCATCTGTAGATACGTATTTCCAAACAGCACGTTATTTAGATGAATCTGTAAAAAGCTTTATGGATTACTTGAAACAGTCCGGTTTATATGATAATTCCATTATTGTTATGTATGGAGATCATTACGGTATTTCAGATAACCATAATGCTGCAATGTCACAAATAATGGGTAAAGAAATGAACTCATTTGAAAATGCACAATTGCAACGTGTACCATTAATTATTCGTGTACCAGGTATGCAGGGAGGAGTTCAACATCAATATGGCGGAGAAATTGATGTACTTCCAACGCTGTTACATTTACTAGGTACGGATACAAAGAATTATATCCAATTTGGTACGGATTTATTATCAACTGAGCATAACCAAGTTGTTCCTTTCCGTAATGGTAACTATGTAAGTCCTACAGTTACTGCGCTTAATGGGAAGTATTATGATACAAATACAGGAACACCAGTAGAAATGACGGATGAGATTAAACAAAATGAAAAAATGGTTCAACAGAAACTTAAATTTTCTGATCAAGTAGTAAATGGAGATTTACTCCGATTCTACACACCGGAAGGGTTTACACCTGTAGATCGTTCAAAGTATAACTATAATCATCGTGATAAAAATAAAACGAAGGTAAAAACAACAAAACAAGAACAAGAAGGTTAAATGTAATAAAATAAAAATAACCCCCTTATAAGGATATTTATCCTCGTAAGGGGGCTATTTTATTTAGGGGACATGTTGTAATTTCACATACCGTATGGATAGAGTATAATAAATGTATAAAAAAAGTACAATTCTTGCACAATAAAGAAACAATAATTTGGGCTTAATTTTATGGGTATTCAAGATACTATATTAGCAGAAAGTGATTGAACCAATCTAATTTTGCCAAGTTAGTATCTATACTTGCAAGACTAAAAACAGACAAGTATAGAAAGGATGTAATTCATATATGATATTAGATCAACGCAGTACTGCAATTTTGCAGCAAGTGATTCAAGCGGATACTTATATTTCTGTAGAACAACTCATGGAAGTACTACAGGATTGTAAAATTAATAACTTCAGCTTTCTAAATAACAAAAAGAAAAAAGACTTGGCTTCCGTTTAAAGGAAATCAAGTCTTTTCTATATTATATACGCTTATCGTGCCAGAAGTTTAACGGGAAATGTTCATCTTCCTGATAGCTTTCCAGTTCATAACCTCTTTCTTTTAGGCCTTTAATGATTGCCGGCACAGCTTTTACTGATTGCGGGTGAATATCGTGCATTAAAATAACTTCTGTTGGATTTGTCGCACCAGCAAGAACATTTTGCGCAATTTGCGCTGAGGCAGCATCGACTGGCATCTTATTATATCTCCAGTCTAAAGAGTCAATTGTCCAGTCCCAAACTTTCAAGCCATTTTCTACAACCTTGTTACGAAGTGCTTCGTTTAATCCTGGCATTGATCCGTAAGACGGACGAGTTAATATTGGTGATTTCCCAATAACCCCAGCGATTAAGCCTTGGTCTTCTTTCATTTCATCTACATAATGTCCTTCTGTATAAAGCTTTTTGTAGTTATGTGTCATACTATGCATACCAACATAATGACCTTCAGCGTCTTCGCGTTTTACAAGATCAGGGAATGCTTTAACATTTGCTCCAATTAGGAAAAATGTAGCTTTCGCATCTTCTTTTTTTAACATATCTAACAGCTCAGCAGTATATTTTCCAGGACCATCGTCAAATGTTAAGTAAGCAACTTTTCTGACTTGCCCGTTATATTGCTTTGGAGCTTCTTTTGGAGCTAGAGCAGTTTGAATTTCACTTACAAGCTGAACGGATTTCGTTTCATCTTCCGTACTTGCTAAAGCAATATGAGTTGATCCATAAACTGCTTCGTATAAAAACAATACCCCGACGCAAATCAACAATGCTCTCTTTACTAAAGTTGTCATCCGAATTCTATTGTGCATAATTTTCCTTCTCTCTATAATAGTTCTACTCTACTATATTAGCAATTTTAGGTAGGGAAATGCAAAACAAATTGTAAAAAGGTGTGCAAGATTTTGTTGTTTAGCAGTTTTTATAATGAAGGAGGTACTGTGTATAAATTTCACATACCGTATTGAAAAAAAACTAGGGAAATAGGAAATAGTGTCGAATATATCGTAAAGACTTATTTCAGGCAAGCAAAAATAAAAAAATGAAAGAAGGGGAACAGTATGAAGGCAATTGACGCTGCACAAAAAATCATTGAATCACAATTTCCATATTGTGATGTCGCTTTATTAGGAGGAAGTGTTACAAGGGGAGAGGCAACGAAAACTTCTGACCTTGATATTGTTATATTGGACAGTAGGCTATCAAATTGTTATCGTGAATCTTTTTTTAGCAATGGTTGGCCAGTTGAAGTGTTTGTACATAATTTTAAAACATATAAAGAATATTTTAAAAGTGACTGCAAGCGCGGGAGACCTTGTTTACCGCAATTAGTTTCGGAAGGAATTATTTTAAAAGGGAAGGAAGAAATTGTAACGGGCTTAAAGCAGGAAGCACAACAATTATTAAATGAAGGTCCTGAAAAGTGGACAGAAGAACTTATGAGACAGAAACGGTACTTTATTACGGATGCGCTAGACGATTTTATTGGTGCGACAAAGAGGGAAGAAGAATTGTTTATTGCGAATCAGTTAGCTGGTTTAGTTCATGAATATGTCCTTAGAGTAAACGGACAATGGGTGGGAAATTCTAAATGGTTTATTCGAGTGTTAAGAAAATATGATGAATCATTTGCGGAAGAGTTTGTAGAGGCTTTTGATCATTTTTATAAAACTGGGGAGAAGCTGAAACTGATTGATTTTATAGAAAGAACTTTAGAAAAATATGGCGGCAGATTGTTTGAGGGATTTTCTATAGGGAAATAAAAGGGAGATGGAGAAATGAATGTACCAGTTATTAAATTAAGAGAACTTACATTAGACGATGTAGAAGATCGATATCAATGGTCGTTAGATAAAGAAGTAACAAAACATTTAGTTGTCCCTGATCAATATCCACCATTTACACGTGATGAGACAAAAAGATGGATTGAAATGTGTATACACAGGGAAAATAGGTATGAACAACGAGCAATCATCGCTGAGGATGGTATGCATATTGGTTGGGTCGATTTAAAAAACTTTGATAAAACGAATAAAAATGCTGAATTAGGAATTGCGATTGGGAATAAAGAATATTGGGGACGCAGATATGGTATGGCAGCGCTATATAGCATGTTACAAATTGGATTTTATGAATTTGGTTTAGAGAAAGTGTGGTTACGTGTTGATGCAGATAACAGAAAAGCGATAAAAAGTTATAAAAAGGCTGGGTTTGTTTGTGAAGGAATTATGAGAAGAGATAGAGTACGAAATGGAACGTTTATTGATAGATATCGGTTTAGCATATTAAGAGATGAATATAAAAATAATGTAAATTTTAAATTTAGGGTACACAAATTGTCATATTATTGTATATAATTAAGATTAGTTCACGAATTGTTTTTATTTTACAAAGGGGAGTGGCATAATTGATTAACAAGAAAGTCATGTCTATTTGCTTTGCAACTATTTTAGCAGCAGGTATTTTAAGTGGTTGTAACTCAAAGAAGACAGAATCGAAATCCGAGGAAACAAAAGTAAGTGAAGTAGGGGATACAAGCAAATTAAAAGATGTAGAAATGACATTAGAAAATGCAGAGTTTGTCTTACCTGATCAATACGCTAAACTAGAAAATGATAAGGTATTAAAAGTAGAAGTGACAATGAAAAATAAAGGTGATAAATCATTAAATATTCTTCCAAATGATTTTGCTCTATATCTTGATGATAAGAAAATGAAAAACTATTTTGGAACAGAAGGAAACTTAAATCCAGGAGAGCTGGATAAGGGTAAGTCAATTACTGGTAATATATTTTTTGATGTAGAAGATGGAGAAAAGTATGAACTTGTGTATACAAAGTTTATATCAGATCCAAAAAAAGATAAAGATGAAAAAGTAAGATATAAGATTGATGGCAAAAAATTAGCTGAAAAGGCGAAGGACTTACAAAAGCCTGCAGAAGCGTTAAATGCCTACATAAATGCAGCGTTCTATGACAAAGATGTAGAAAAGTTAAAAACTTTAACTGGTGAAGATAGTACTCAATTTTTAAATGATTTTGAATCAGCATTTAAGCAAACAATGGAAAGAGAAATCGGTCAACAGGTGAATAACGATTTATTAAAAAGTTTATTAGGAAAAATAAAGTTAGCTATTCAAAAAAATGTAAAGTATGAAACGAAAGTAATTTCAAATAAAAATGGGAAAGCAAAGGTTGAAATTAAAGGGAAACCAATTGATAATAGTGCATTAGAATCTAAAATGCAAAGTGAAATGATGAACTATGCTTCAACAAATCCAAATGCCACAGATGAACAAATTGTTAATCAGGTATTTGCTGTTTATGAGAAATTGTTACAAGAGGTAACAACTTCTAGCATTGAAGAAAAAGCTGAGGTTGAAATGGAGAAACATGGTAAAAATCAGTGGAAATTAAGTTCTACATCTGCTGGAAGTATGAATCGTATTTTTATGAAATGATGTATGAATCAATAAATTAAACATATTATTAGAAGACGGTAATTCATTAAAGGCGATGTAAAGAGAAAACAAAAATATGGGTTAAACCTGCTAAAAGAGCAGGTTTTTCTTTTTAATTATGAAAGGGTGTATAAAAATGATTCGAATTTTATCTGACCTTAATGCAGTACAATATTGGGATTTACGTTTGCAAGCATTACGAGTAAATCCAGACGCATTTGTGACAACATATGAAGAAGCGATGCAAAAGGAAAATCCCGTGGAGGAAGTTGCTCAAAATTTAAATTCAAAAACTAGTTACACATTTGGAGCTTTTAATAACGAAGATCGACTGCTAGGTGTAGTAACGTTACTGACAGAGCAAAAAGCAGCCTATAAACATAAAGGACATCTTGTTGCCATGTATGTAGATCATCAAAGTAGAGGGAATGGTTTAGCAAAAGGTTTAATTCGAGCGCTAATTGAAAAAGCAAGAGAATTAAAAATAGAGCAAATTAGTTTAGGGGTTGTTGCAGATAATGAAGCAGCAAAAAAACTGTATCAATCAATGGGGTTTACAACGTATGGTATAGAGAAAAAAGCACTAAAAATGAACGGTATATATCGCGATGACGAACATATGGTTTTATTTCTCTAAAAGTATATTCAAAAGGAGTAGCTGATGTTTAAAAACAAGAAGCGTATTGCTTTGTTTATCGCGTTAATTGTTTTTATTGCCAGTGTACTGTGCCAAGCTATTTCTGTAAATAATTATACGGAAGTACCTGGTAAGATAATTGAAGTTAACAATCATAATATGCATATTTTCGCGACAGGAAAACGTGAAAATAGACCGACGATAGTTATGACAGCAGGAAGTGGAACCACTACACCGTTTGCAGATTTTTATCCACTATATAATAAGTTAGAAAAAGAAAATAGAGTAGTTGTGTATGAGCGCCCTGGTTATGGATATAGTGGACAAACAGAGGAAAGTAGAGATATTGATACAGTTGTAAACGAATTACATTTATTGTTAATAGAGTCCGGTGAGAAACCTCCCTTTATATTAGTAGGACATTCAATGGGAGCATTAGAAAGTATTCGGTATGCACAATTATATCCAAACGAAATTGCGGGATTAGTTTTTATTGATGGAATTAGTCCAGAATATGCGCAGAATTTTGAAATGGACATAGGTATGAAAGTTAGTTGGTATACAATGAATACAGCTAAAAATATCGGAATATTGCGCACGTTATCATTGTTTGGAATCATGGATCATGTATTTATAGATATCCCTAATTTACCGAAAGGATTACAGGAACTTAAAGTTTCGATGGCTCTTAAAAATACAAATAATCGAAATATGAAAGAAGAATTAGAGTGGATGAGTAAAAACGGTAAAAAGATAATAAAACATGGGAATTTAGGAACTCTGCCAGTATTACAATTTTCCGCAACAAATAATGGCTATGAAAATTGGGGAAAAACGCAGAATGAACTGTTAAAAGTATCTTCACGAACGGAACAGATTATATTTCCAAGTACAAATCATTATATTCATCATGAGCAAGCAAATGAGATCAATGAAACGATAAAGAGTTGGATGGGAGAATGGGAATGAAAGATTTATATTTAGAAAGAGACATGAATCCGCACGTTGCAATATTATATGCTACTGTTAGTGACACATTTAATAGACTAATAAATTTAGTAGAAAGTGTAGAAAAAGAGGAATTGTATTATAAAGGTCCTGCTAATGATGAGAATAGCATTGGACAATTGCTTCAACATTTAGCTGTTGTAGATTTACATTGGGTATTTCGTCTGAAAGGTGTGCAAGTTCCAAAATTATTACAAGAAAAATATGGACCTATGCTTGATGAAAAAGGAGAATTACCTAATACCCAAAAAGATTCTTTTCAAGAACTCATGCAAGATTATCAAGATGTTCAAAATATGTTTTATAATGAATGTATAAAACTAATAGAAACAGATTTAACCCGCGAAGTCTATTATGAAAAAGGTGAAACAGCTACGATTAGGTGGGGGATTTGGCATATAGCTGATCATAGCCGCTATCATCAAGCTCACATAAGCCGATTACGAAAATTGTATCGATAAGGAAGAAGCGTATAAAAACACCATTTTCAGTATAAATTTTCCGAATTTTATTTTAAATTAATCGTGTTCTGTTATATAGTAGAAGAAAACTGTATAAGGAGTTTTAGGATGAAAGCAATTGCAGCGGGGGTATTGGCATCGTTTTTCTTTGCCTTTACATTTATTTTAAACCGTGCGATGGACTTACAAGGGGGAAGCTGGATTTGGAGTGCATCGTTACGATATTACTTTATGGTTCCGCTACTTATCATGATTGTCATGTATAGAGGAAACTTAAAGCAACTCTTTCAATACATGAAAAGTAATCCGAAAGAGTGGTTGTTATGGAGTATTGTTGGCTTCGGTCTTTTTTATGCACCACTTAGTTTCGCTGGTGCATTTGGACCAGGATGGCTCGTTGCCTCAACATGGCAAATTACGATTATAGCAGGGATTTTATTAACACCATTCTTTGCAACAAATTCGCTACATAAAAAAATTCCAATGAAAGAATTGATGATGTCTGCTGTCATATTATTCGGTGTTCTTCTTATGCAAGTAGAACATGCGTCTTCTTTAGGGATTCGTGAAACCGTTTTATGTGTGGTTCCAGTAATAGTTGCAGCATTCGCTTATCCACTTGGAAATCGAAAAATGATGCAAGTATGTAAAGGTGAGTTAGATGTCTTTCAACGAGTTCTTGGAATGACACTAGCAAGTTTACCATTTTGGTTTTTGTTATCAGGCTATGAGGTTTCTACAAATGGATTACCATCAAGTGACCAAGTCTTTCAATGTTTCATCGTCGCAATTAGTTCTGGCTTAATTGCGACTGTATTATTTTTCTTTGCAACAGATCTTGTAAAGGATGATCCGCAGAAATTAGCAACAGTAGAAGCAACGCAGTCAGGTGAAGTTTTATTTGCATTACTAGGAGAGTTAATCTGGCTATCTGCTCCATTTCCATCATCATTATCATGGATTGGAATGAGTCTTGTTGTTGTAGGAATGATTCTGCATAGTTATGTTGCAGTTGTTATGAAAAAGGAAGAAAAGATAACAGCATAAAAAGTGAAAGATAGGAAAGGAATGGATTCGTAATTATAAGGGTCTGTTCCTTTTTGTTGCGTTTAAAAATTATGAATTGATGGAAACTAAAATTATAGATAACATATAATTTAGAATATATGTTATCTATGTATGAAACTATTTTGATAAAATTATAATATAGTTGTTAGTAAAGGAAGCAGATTTTTAAGTTTTGGGCGATAAGAAGCAGTGATTTTACAAGCAATGGATTACTCTAAAGGGAGAGACATGAATGATGAATATGGAAAAAGATATGAACTTAACAGATAATAACAAGGATAATATCGTTACATTATATATTACTAGACATGGAAAAACAATATTAAACACTAATAAACGTGTACAAGGCTGGGCTGATTCTCCATTAGTAGAGAAGGGCATTGAAATAGCGAAAGGTTTAGGAAATGGATTACAAGATGTTTCTTTTGTTGATGCTTATAGTAGTGATAGTGGCCGTGCAATTGAAACTGCTAGCTTAGTATTAAAGTATAGCGGACAATTACATTTAAAACTTGAACAAAGGAAAGATTTACGTGAATTGAATTTTGGAATTTTTGAAGGCGATAAGATTGAAAATATGTGGGAGGCTATTAAAGAGACTGCTGGTGTGAAAGCAGTAACTGAATTAATGAAGTTCTCTATGAAAGAAATTACGAATTTCATTGTAGAAGCAGACTCTACAAAACAAGCTGAAAATTGGGAAGTATTTTCAACTCGTATTAAAAAAGAAATTGATAAAATTAGTGAAGACACTGCTAAAAATGGAGGAGGTAACGTTTTAGTCGTATCTCATGGACTGATGATCACTGCATTAGTAGAAATGCTTGATAGTAGTAAAACAAAAATGGGCGTGGAAAATGCAAGTGTAACTAAAATTCTTTATCAAGATGGGGAATATAAAGTCGAGTCTGTTGGCGATATGAGTTATGCTGAAAAAGGCAGCGAGGGTGTAAAATCGTGACAGTTTATATAGAGTGATAGAATGAAAAAGACGGATTTCTTATGAAGATAAGGACGTCTTTTTCTTTGGATTTTATAGTGTGAATACTTCATTAATTTAAGTCATATGTCAAAAAATATATAGTCTGTAATAAATATTGTTCAGGAACCTTATTTTGTGTGGTAAAAGAGAAAAACATATATGGTAAAACTAGTACAAAATATAACGGAAGAAAAAATGGTTTCATTGTTAAAATATGCAGTTGGCCCCCAGGCGGTAAGTATACAAAAAGCAATAAAGTTTTATGGCGAGAATAAAAATACAACGTTATATAAATATCAAGAACATGGTTGCATAGGTATAAAACTTATTAAGGAAAATAAAGCGAGAATATGCCATATAGCAGTTTCGCCAAATAGTCGTTATAAAGGGATTGCTTTCGAAATGATAAAGAAAGTGATTCATATGCACGGATTAATTTATTTAGAAGCAGAAACAGACGATGAAGCGGTAGGATTTTATAAAAAATGTGGCTTTACCATTATAAGTTTAGGAGAGAAGTATCCAGGTGTAGAAAGATTTCACTGTTATTGGGTAAAATGATAGGAATATTCAGGTGAGGGCGCAGTCTTTATGATGACATATGCTTGTTTTCAGTATCTTTTGTATATACTAACTAAATGATAAAAACAATATGATGTTTTAGTTCGTGTTACAAAGGAGCATATGAAGATGAATAAGAGGTATTATAAAGGTTTGATTATGAGACCTATTAAAGAAAGTGAAGTGGAGCAGTTTTCAAACTTAATGAAATATGTATTTCAAGTTTCTAAAAAGATGATTAATGATGAAGAGAAAATGGTACAAAAGAAAAGCCATCAATTAAAGCCAGGGACTGCTTTAGGATGGTTTGATAATCATAAATTAATTTCTCAAATTGTTGTTTTGCCATTTCAAGTGAATATTCATGGTGTGATTTATGAAATGGGAGGTGTTACTGGAGTTGGTACATATCCAGAGTATGCCGGGCATGGGTTAATGAATTCGCTAATGAAAGAAAGTTTGAAAACGATGAGAGAAAACGGACAATATATTTCGTATTTGTTTCCTTATTCGATTCCTTATTATCGAAAAAAAGGTTGGGAGATTATATCTGATATTATCGAATATCAAATTAAAGATACACAGCTTCCAAAGTACCGTGGCAACATTACGGGACGGGTTAGAAGGGTAGGACTGAAGAGTAAAGAAAAAGAAGAGATCTATCATGCGTTTGCAAGAAAAACAAATGGGGCAATGATTCGAAATACCATTGCGTGGGAAGAGCGATTTCGCGAAGAAACAATTGATTTGCAATTAGCAGTTTATTACACGGATGAAGATATTCCCCATGGATATTTATTTTATCGTGTTCTTGAGGAGAAATTTTATATAGAAGAAATGATTTACATAAATGAAGAGGCGAGAAGAGGGTTATGGAATTTCATTAGTGCACATTTTTCAATGGTGTATTATGTCAAAGGAAAGACATGCGTTCATGAACCGGTTGCTTTCTTACTTGAAGATAGTGAAATAAAACAGACAATCGCCCCTTACTATATGGGAAGAATTGTCGATGTAGTTGGTTTTTTAAAACAATATCCATTTGAAAATATAGAAATCGAAAAATTAGTTTTACATATAGATGACCCTATATTGGAATGGAATAAGGGAACCTTTATTTTAGAGTGGGATCATGACAAACAATTACAAATAACCTATCAAACAGAAGCAAATGACATAGATGGAATGTTCTTAACAATTCAAACCTTAACAACAATGTTGTTAAGCTATAAAAGTCCTGCATTTTTGTATGACATCGGAAGAATAAAAGGACCCCTTAAAATGATAGAGGTGCTGGAGAATTTAATACCAGATTCACCACCATGCTTCTTTGATTACTTTTAGTTTAGAATTTTAAAATACGCTCTCTAAAGTAATATAAGTTTACTTTAGAGAGCGTATTTTTTAGTTGTGAAGTATTGTGTTTTTATTGTTGTGATGTTACTCCTTCATTCTGCTTCATCTTAAAAATCTTTTTACCTTCCTCATTTACAATTTCTACAGAGTCTCTTAGTTTATTTACGCCAATGTACATAACAGGGTTTTTATCTACACCTTTATCTTTTTCGACATGTAATATAATAACTGATTTATCTTTTTGATCTTGCACTTCTTTTACAGTAATTTTATCATTCTTGTATTTTTCTCCAAATGCTAAAAATATCATCATTTTCCCTTCGTTAATTCTTTCATTTGAATAATGAACAAGTGTTGGATCTTCTTGTGCTCTTTCATACAGATTAGTTGGCCCGAATCCACCTTCATTATATCTAGATTTTTCTAAAACCCAATAACTTTCATAATCGCTTGTAAATAGATTGCATCCACTGAGTCCGATAATCCATAGTAACCCAAAGCTTAATATGAGTTTTTTCATTCCATCCCCCTTGTAGCATGAGCTTTATTTATACAATTATACTATAAATTAACTTTTTATTTTTCTGTTTGTAATGTGATTTTCTAATGTTATCGAATCGGTAGATAGGAAAAAGTGGAAGGTAAATAGTCTATAATGTTACATGTTTACAGTATTCTTTCCACCCCTTAGCTTTCTGAGATACCACAGTTCACAAGGATACAATAATAGGTGGAAAAGCATATGAACAATGATAGCGGCAATTAAACCATTCGACCAGAATTGCCAGCCACAAAAAATACCTACCCACAAATTTCCTAATACAGCATAAGAATATAGCCAGTTTGATTTTTTCATTCCTTTTACACCTAGAAAGTGTGTTATTGCAAATAGAATACTAGAAAGGAAAATTGCAAGAGTCACAATAACCTGGGTGACATCATGAAAAAAGCTCATCAACGTGATGAAAAGTGACATAAGGCCCCAACGGAAGATAATTTCTTCAATAACTCCTCCATATAAGACTCTAGCTCCTAATCCTGCACTATGGCGTTGATGCTCAATTTGTAGAAAAGTTTCTTTATCAATTACTTTTCTAAAGAATCCATAGTACATTATAACGTGACCGAGGGAGCAGATTACTCCAATTAGAACTGCTTCATCAATGTTGCGGAGTAAAATAATGTTTCCATCTTGGATCCTTGATAAGAAAAATGCACCAATTCCGGAAAAAAGTAAAACGAGTAGAGTATGGATAAAAAGACTTAGGTAGATAGAAGGGGCTTCTTGATAATTTTCAAACTTCTGGTTTATTCTTTGTTCTGCCAAGCTCATTGCAATAATTCCTGGTATAGCAATACTAAATACAAATATCCAGTTGAGCATATGGTCTAGCCTCCTTGAGAATAGACTAAGAAAAACTTATTATGTATTTTGAGCTATGTAATGTTGTGATAGTCTTTCATAGTTCTTAATTTTTTATAGACTGACTAGTCGGTTTTATTGTATAATTATTACCATAATAATACAAGTGTACATGGAGGACCGCTAAGTATCAGTGGTTTAGAATTTTAAAAAAGCGCCACTAGTACCGGGAATAAATAAGTTTAATGTTAAACTTGTATAAGTTAGTATTAGAAGAATGTTTTAGGAACTCTCTTCTTTTACATGGATTAAAAATTTAGAAAAATATGATAATATGTTGAATGAGAGCTGAAAATTCATTTTGATAGTTTATAAGTGTTAGAAGAGAACTTAACGGGGGAGTAGCTTTGAAAATAAACGATATAGTAGCAGAAACAAAACTGCCAAACACAATAGAAACGATAACAAATGATTTAAAAGAGATAGGACTAAAAAAAGGAATGACAGTAATCGTCCATTCTTCCCTTAGTTCAATTGGTTGGGTATCTGGTGGGGCCGTCGCTGTAGTTGAAGCTTTAATGAACGTAATCACTGAAGAAGGTACGATTATTATGCCAACGCAAACATCGGATTTATCGGATCCGAAAAATTGGGTAAGGCCACCCGTTCCGGAAGATTGGTGGCAAATTATTCGAGACAATGTTCCAGCGTTTCATCCAGATATAACCCCAACACGCGCGATGGGCAAAGTTGTAGAATGTTTCCGTACATATCCGAATGTAAAACGTAGTAATCATCCATTAAATAGTTTCGCAGCATGGGGGAAGGATGCAGAAGATATT
Organism: Bacillus pseudomycoides; assembly: GCF_022811845.1. Lineage (NCBI taxonomy): Bacteria > Bacillati > Bacillota > Bacilli > Caryophanales > Bacillaceae > Bacillus > Bacillus pseudomycoides. The sequence continues at coordinate 4,216,628 of NZ_CP064266.1, read as the reverse complement.
ATAGCTGATCATTCACTTTCCATTAGTTTTGGAGAGTACTCACCACTAAAGAAAATATATGATTTGGATGGATATGTATTGTTGATAGGTGTAGGCTACGATTCTAATACATCGATTCACTTATCTGAAATACGTACAGGAGCACGTGAATTAATAAAAGTTGGAGCACCCATTATAGAAAATAACGTAAGGGCGTGGAAAGAGTTCGATGAAATGGACTATGATTCTGACCTGTTTGTTGAGATTGGAAAAGAGTTTGAACATATAAACGCTGTAACAATTGGTAAAGTGGGAAATGCAACGTGTAGATTAATGAAACAACGAGAAATTGTTGACTTTGGTGTACAATGGTTTCGTTCGAAAAATAAGTAAGGGATGGTTATGATGAAGGGGAAAAAGATTTTAATTACAAGTGGTGGCTGTTTAGAGAAATGGGATCAAGTACGCGGTCATACAAATTTAGCAAAAGGTACAATCGGGAGAATACTTGCTGAAGAAGCGATGTCAAAAGGAGCACAGGTTATCTATTTACACGGTTATTTCGCTGAAAGGCCGAATGCTACAAATGATCAATTCGAATTACATCCATTTGAAGGTATTATTGATTTACAAGATAAAATGAAAAGTATCATTACACATGAGAAAATCGATGCAGTAATTATGGCAGCTGCTGGATCGGATTGGATTGTTGATAAAATTTGTGATCAAGATGGAAATGTACTTGATATGAACGGGAAAATTTCAAGTGATATAGCACCAATTATTCATTTTCAAAAAGCACCAAAAATATTAAAACAAATTAAACAATGGGATCCAGAAACGGTTTTAGTTGGATTTAAACTTGAAAGCGATGTCAAGGACGTAGAGTTAATCCAACGAGCAAGTAAAAGGATGGAACAGGCGAAAGCAAATCTTATGATAGCAAATTCTCCGCATTCACTGTATTCGCATGCAGCCATTCATCATGTGATTGGAGAAGATGGCAATGTTTGGGTTTGTGAAGGGAAAGATGAAACAGCAAAAGAGATTGTAAACAGGTTAGAACAGTTATGTAATCGTGTAGAAGAGGGGAGTTTAAGTCGTTTATAAAAAGGGAGAGGTGTTCATGCTTTTTCAAGATATCAAAGCCATTGTATTAGATTTAGATGGTACATTATTAAATAACGAAAAGAAGGTATCAGAGAGAAATAGAAAAGCGGTTATGGATTGCCATAGAAAAGGTATACATATCATTTTTGCGACAGCAAGAGCTCCTCGTTCTGTAAAGCAGTTTCTTCCCAAGGAATTACAGAATATTGGCATGATGGTGTATTACAATGGCGCTCTATTATGGGATCAAATAACAAAAATGAATTACCATTATCCAATTGATGCTACTTATACAGCAGAAATTATCAATTTTGTTACGCAAACGCAACCAGCTTCTTTCATCGCTATTGAGGTGGAAGATACATGTTACATAAATCAAAATATAAAAACCAATTTTATAACAGCAACGCAACCTACTGTTATTACAAACAAAGAAATGCAGCAACATTCTGTATCTAAAATACTGTTACACTCGTTTTCTCACTATGAAAAATTAGAAGAACAATTTCGGCATAAAGTAAACGTAATTTGTACGGATCAAAATCAGCTCGTCCAAATTATGGGGCGTAATGTTTCGAAAGAGAATGCTGCTCTAAATTGGTGCCAAAAGCATGAGATAAGTGCAGAACAAGTCATGGTATTTGGTGATGATTGGAATGATATCGGTTTGTTCAAAGAATGTGGTTATCCAATTGCGATGGAAAATGCAATTTCAGAGTTAAAAGAATTAGCATATTATATTACGGATAGCAATGAAGATGACGGTGTAGCATCCATTCTGGAACAAATAAGGAGTGATGCAGGTGAAACAGTTACTTGAGCAAGCGATTCAATTTCGAGAAGAAAAGCAATATGAAGAGTCAAGAGATATATTAGTTGGTTTAGCGAAAGTAACCCAAGATCCAGAAATCTTCTATCAATGTGCATGGACACATGATGCGATAGGACTTGAAGCAGAAGCTGCTTCATACTATGAGCAGGCAATTGCGAATGGACTTGCTGGGGAGTCATTACGCGGGGCATATATTGGACTCGGAAGCACATACCGCTGCATTGGTGAATACGATAAAGCGATTGTTACGTTAGAAGCAGGGCTCAAACAATTTCCTGATAATGATGCGATGAAAGTATTTCTTTCATTAGCGAAATATAACGTAAAAGCCTATGAAGAAGCAATGAACTTATTAATTGAAACCGTTGTAAAACTAGAAAATGTAAAAGAATATGAAAAAGCTATTCTATTTTATAAGGATCATCTTCATAAGGTTTTTAAATAAAAAGGGGGGATTATATGAGTGGATCTATTTCAAGTAAAAGAAAGAGTATCGGTATTTGTTTTATAGGCTTAATTGTACTTTCGAATTATCAAGCATATACACTTCCTATTGTACCCGCTATACCGAAGGAAATGGTGCTAGGGTCTTTGTTAGATTTTCTTATTGTCATTCCAGTCATTACGTATTTTTTTATTATACGTAAACGCTACTCATTAACTTATATATTCCCGGTTATAATTGCGGGGTATATCGCCGCAAGATTCATTATTCCGAGCGATTATTTACAGTCGTTTGCATTTATTTCTTATATTTTAGTTGCAGGAGAAATTGCTTTTTTATGTTTAGAGCTATTTATATTGTATAAGATTGCGAGAAAACTACCTAAGATTATGAAAAGGTATAAAGAATATAAATTAGAATTTCTAAATTTTTCATATGCAATTGATAAAGCAATAGATGCTACATTAAAAAGAACGGTAGCGGTAAATGTTATTGTATCAGAATGTAAATTACTATATTATGCGTTGTTTGCTTGGTGTACGAAGCCTCTAGAAAATAAAAATACTTTTTCATATCATAAAAAAACAGGGGCAATTGCATTTTATATCATGTTAATTCATGCAACAGTAATTGAAAGTATTGGATTTCACTATTTACTTCATCAATGGAATCCAGTTTTAGCTTGGATTTTACTCATTTTAAATATATATGGAATGCTCTATTTTTTAGCTGAGATACAAGCAATCCGTAAAAATCCATATATTATGACAGAAAAGGAAATCATTATCCAGGTTGGATTAGGTAAAAAAATTGTTGTACCATTTGCTCAAATAGAAGAAATTACATTTTATAAAGGTGATGTATTAACTAAGGAAGAAGAAAAAGAGGTATTTGAAGCAACTATAATGGAATTTATTAAAGAACCAGCAACATTTGAAATAAAGTTAAAAGCACCATTAAAAGCACAACTATTATATGGATTTACAAAGTCAGCGAATCGTGTGCATGTAAATGCGGATGATGAGCGAAAATTCTATGAAGCGATTGTTGAAAAATTAGAACAAAGTGAACGAAATATATAACAAGGAGACACAATTACATTTGTTATTAGACGGATAATTGCTGGAAAATGAACCGAAACCGCATTTGAGGAACTTGTAAAAAGGGCCGGAGATGCGGTTTTTTGTTTTAACAGTACTCTAACAGAAGTCCCCTTCCTCAAGCACGTGTAGGGTATAGCCCAGGTGATAGGGAGGGGATGACAATATTGCTAAGCCAAAAATACGAGATTTTCCCAACCAAAGAACAAAAAGAAACGTTAGATCGTTGGCTACAATATTGTCGTCAAACTTATAACTCTGCTCTTTTAGATAAACAAAGAAAATATAAGGAAAACAAACAATTGTATACACGTTCTGATATGCAAAAGCAACAAGTAATCGATAAGAAGAGGTATCCTTTTCTCAAAGAAGTGCCATCACAGCCCTTACAAGAAGTATTTTTACGACTTAAAAAGGCATATGATGGCTTTTTTCGTGGGGATACAAACTATCCTAAATTGAAAAAGTATAAAGACTATAATAGTCTCACTTTCCCTCAATTTGGATACAAATCGAATGGGAAACACCGCTTTGAGATGTCATTTGCAGATAACGGAAATTTATATAACAAACGATTAGGGGAAATGGATATCCATCTGCATCGGCCGATAGAAGGAACAATCAAACAGTTGATTCTGAAACGCCAATCGAAGAGATGGTACGTTATTTTTAGTGTCGAAAGACAGGATGTATCTCCCTCTATTGATATGGAAAATGCAATTGGTATAGATGTAGGACTGAATCAATACGCTGTTCTTTCAAATGGAATGGTATTTGAAAATCCAAGATTTCTTCTGAAAAAAGAAAAACAACTGAGGAAAGCACAGCGTAACCTTTCGAAGAAAAAGAAAGGCTCTGCGAACTATAAGAAGCAAGTGGGACGGATCCAGACCCTTCATGAAAAGGTAGCGAATCAATGAAAAGATTTCTTACACAAATTAAGTTATCATCTCACGCAAATGTATTCGGTGATTTGTATAGAAAATCTTGATATTCGAAAGATGGTTCAGAATCGGAAAGTATCGAAGTCGATTTCGGATGCAGGCTGGGGCGCTTTTCGTAAGATGCTTTTGTATAAGTGTGAGAAATTCGGAGGCCTACTTGTGAAAGTAGATCCGGCGTATACATCACAAGATTGTTCTAGCTGTGGGAATCGTGTAAAAAAATCACTTTCTATTCGGACGCATATTTGTGCAAAGTGTGGAACGGTATTAGACAGGGATCATAATGCAAGTCTAAACATTTTACGGAAAGGATTAGAGCGATTACTTATGAGAACGACCGAAGAATGAAACTGTAGGGCAAGGTTGTGTCCAAACAGTATAAACGACGCCAGTGAAGAGTATGTAAGACTACTTGGATTCCCAAGCAGCAACGCTCTATGAAACAGGAAGCCCCTTCTTCAAACGACTCGTAAGAGTGTTAAGGAGGGGTCATTCACGTAAGTGGATGGTGAAAATATTATCAAATTGGATGTTTGTTTCTTAGAACTATTCTTTATTATAAGAAGAGAAAGATATATTAAAAATATTTTTTTAGGGGTGAATACTAAAAATGTGTTCTCAATTTAAAACACCGTTGTTTACTGCACTTGTAGAACATGCACAAAAACAACCAATCCAATTTCATATTCCGGGTCATAAAAAAGGAAGAGGGATGGATCCTGAATTTAAAGAGTTTATTGGCGAAAATGCTCTTTCTATAGATTTGATTAATATCGCTCCATTGGATGATTTACATCATCCAAAAGAAATAATTAAACAGGCACAGGATCTTGCTGCTGAAGCATTTGGAGCTGACTATACTTTCTTTTCTGTTCAAGGAACAAGTAGTGTCATTATGACGATGGTAATGAGTGTATGTGGACCAGGAGAGAAGATTTTAGTACCACGCAACGTACACAAATCTATAATGAGCGGTATTATTTTTTCTGGTGCAACTCCTATTTTTATTCATCCTGAGATTGACAGGAATCTTGGTATTTCACATGGGATTACACCTGAGTCTGTAGAAAAAGCGTTGAAGCAGCACCCAGATGCTAAAGCTATACTTGTAATTAACCCTACTTATTTTGGAATCTCTGGAAATTTGAAAAAAATTGTAGATATCGCTCATATGCGCGATATACCGGTTTTAGTAGACGAAGCGCATGGTGCTCATATACATTTCCACGATGAGCTTCCTTTTTCGGCGATGCAAGTAGGAGCTGATATGGCATCGACAAGTGTGCATAAATTAGGGGGCTCATTGACACAAAGCTCTATTTTGAATTTGCAAGGAAGTCGTATTTCGCCGAAGCGTGTACAAGCGGTTTTAAGTATGTTAACGACTACATCCACTTCTTACATTTTGTTAGCATCTTTGGATGTAGCGAGAAGACGACTAGCGACTGAGGGACAGGCTTTAATAGAAACTACGATTCGTTTGGCTGAACAAACTCGTGAACAAATTAATGAAATTGACTACATGTACTGTGTCGGTCGTGAAATTTTGGGTACAAATGCTGCTGTTGCTATGGATCCAACTAAACTCTTAATTTCAGTAAAAGATCTTGGCATTACTGGCTATGATGCAGAAAAGTGGCTTCGTGAAAGATTTAATATTGAAGTTGAACTGTCAGATTTGTATAACATTCTTTGTATTATCACACCAGGTGATACGGAACAAGATTTATTAAAGCTTGTTCATGCGTTGAAAGAACTATCGGTTACTTTTGAAAATCAGATAAATGTAAATATCAATACGTCTGTATTATTGCCAGATATTCCAGTACTTGCGTTAACACCGCGTGAAGCATTCTACGCTGAAACTGAAATGGTTCCATTTGAAGAAGCGGTAGGGAGAGTTATGGCTGAATTTGTTATGATTTATCCACCCGGCATTCCCATTTTCATTCCTGGCGAAATTATTATGGAAGAAAATCTAATATACACGAAAAAGAATAAGGAAGTAGGTCTTCCTGTTCAAGGTACTGAAGATTTTGAACTGAGAACATTTCGCGTAATAAAAGAAGATTGTATTTTATAATGAATCGTTTTAAGAAATTCTACCTATAAGTACGTTAGTTATTTTGAATAAGAAAAAAGAGGGATTTACAGAAAAAAGTCTGGATTTTTCAGATGAATATGCAACTAAATTATTAAAAGTTAAATATTTAGATTTCATAGTTTGTTAGGTTGAAATTTACTGAATATCTGGAGGTGTCTAGTTGAAGTTCATAGTATTTTTGCTCCAGGTAGGAATGTTATATATGTTTAGCTTGGCTGGGGAATGGATGCAGAAGACATTCAATCTAGCAATGCCAGGGAGTTTAATAGGAATGCTAATGCTTTTTATTCTTCTTTATTCCGGTATTGTGCAGGTTAGGTGGTTTGAGTTAGGTGCAGAAAAATTAATAGCATTTTTACCTTTATTTTTAATTCCTTCTACAACAGGGTTAATGGATTATGGTTCCTTTTTTTTTAATAAGGGAAGTATAATGTTTTTTATTGTAATTGTAAGCACTCTAGTAACGTTGCTCATTTCAGGGTATATGAGTCAATCTTTAGTGACCTCAAAAAAATAGAAACGACAGGATGAGTTTTTCATATGAGTTGGATTATAATAACTGTTATTTTATATTTTTTAGCAACAAAAATATATAACAGATTTGCGTCTCCTTTTATGTTACCAGTATTAACAGTTACAACAGCAATGATCTGTTTACTGCTTATTTTTGAAATCTCTCATGATTATTATGAAGAAAACGGCGGGAATTTGCTTTCTGAATTTCTTAGTCCAGCAATCGTCGCTTTAGCTATCCCGCTGTTTAAAGAGAGAAGTATACTAATTAAAAATTTTTTCTCGATACTTATAGGGGTAGTAGTCGGGATAATTGTGCTGGTAAGTATAAATGTGTTATTTGGAAAAATATTCCAAATAGACAAGGAGCTTATATTAACTGCTATACCACAATTGACGACGATGCCAATTGCTATTTCGTTATCTAATCAAATAGGTGGTATTCCCTCTATGACAGCCAGTTTTGTAGTAGTTGCTGGCATAACCGGAGCTGTATTAGGGCCAATTGTGCTGAAGTTCTTCCGTATAACAAGTACGATTGGAAAGGGAGTCGGAATGGGATGTGCGTCGCATATTATTGGTGTAAGCCGTATTTTGAAAGAGAGCGAGGAAGCAGCGACTATCGGCTCAGTCACAATGATAGTAACTGGTTTATTCATAAGTATATTAGTACCATACGGAATAGAGTTATTTATGTAGTTTAGAAAAAATTGTGAGGTAACAAAATAAACCAGCAAGCTTCTAGCTTGCTGGTTTTCATCGTAAAAAATTAAAAAATATGATAAAATTAAGAGGTAACTTATGGTATGGTTGGTTGTTCAATTATCACTTCTCCGGATAGAAGGGAGGTGATAATGAATGAGTGAAATTGCGTTATTATTGCAAGGTGGATTATTTCTCGTTGCACTGTTAACGTTTGTTGTCGTTTTAATCGATAAGCTCAAAAAATAACAACCCACCTACGCCAATAGAATGTGGGTTGTCTCGTTTGTAAGAAACAAATAGGATAAATGAACAATCCAATCTGCTAAGTTACATGGACTGGTGTGTAGCCGCACACTAGTCTTTTTTATTTATATACAATTTATAATTGTTTTATACGATTGTATTGTTCTTTTCATATTCATTATAACATAGTGCCTTTTCATCAAGAAAGGAGACCGTATGTTCTTATTTTGAATTGTTGTTATTTAACTATGATTCAATTCGTAAAAAATAACTTTGTTACCAGATGGATCTAATAGTTCCATTTCTTTCGTTCCCCAAGGTGTAACCTCAAGACCAGGACAAGAATAGCTATATTTTTTGGATAATAATTTTTTGTGGAACTGTTCGATCTGTGAGAGTTCAATTCTAATCGCTCCACCTGGACAACAGTCTCCATGATGTTCAGATAAGTGAAGTATATTATCAAGATAGGAAACTTGCATGTATAAAGGAGCATTTTCGCTAAAGCGATGCTCCCAATCTAATTTAAATTCTAGAAAATGTATATAAAATTCTTTTGCCTTTTCTTCATTAAAACTTCGTAAAATAGGAATAATCATTATTCGCTTCCTCTACTTATTTTTGAAAAATAAAAGATTCTTAAACGCGAGTCGTTTGTGTACTCTTTTGTTTAAATAACTCATCCATATATTGTTTTAAATTCTCAATATAGAATTCTTGCTTTTCTACATCATTAACTCCAACAATTGGGGAGGAAAGTTGATATGTTTTTCTAGAAAGATGGACAACAACATCAAAAATATCAAATAGGCGAATGAAGCAGAACAAGCCATCTTTATCACTTAATAAAATAAAGTAGTGATTATCGCTCGTTGTATTGAGGGTATTCCACAATGAACTTTTACTTAAATCACGAACAATATTTCGTTCTTTTAATTCGATAAAGTCAACATTAGATATAATAGTAGAAATATCAATCGCATCTGGATCATTAAAATAACCGTCAATCGCCTGTACCGCAAATATATAAGCCATTTTTAAAATACTCATTTTATATTTACGGTTATCTAAAAGTAATTCCCGTTGAATGGAACTCGCTACTTTCGTTACGCGTTCTTCTTTCCAAATTTCATTATGTAATGAAATATCATGTTTTTTACATAGTTTCATAATTAACTCATTAGAATAGTATATTTCATCATTCGTTTCCACTTCTTCAGTTTCCGCCGCAGCTAATTCTTGACCGTATTCATTCGTATAAAGAGGGGAATCAATTTGTTGCTTCATTTGTTCGATTTTGTATTGGATCAGCTTATGCCGAATTAATGGTCGATCAACGTTTGTTGTAAGGTGTTCATAACAAGTATCACAAATTGATTTCGTTAAATAATGTCCACATAAAATCTCTGGGATAACATGTTGTTCACTAAGTTCTTTCGTTTCTTTTCTGCAAATAATACATTGCGTCATATTTATCACCTTTTACCCTGCAAATTTGTATGTATTCTCATTGTAGTGTATTTATTCGCATTTTGGAACATTGAAGGTGAAAATAGCGTGTAAAATTCCTAGATGTTTTGATACAATATAGGGAAGTGCTAGTTTAAAGGAGGACGTTTTTTTGAAATCGAAAGTGCACTTTTGGACATTAGAAGTGCTAATGGTTGTAGGAATTATATTTATTTGCACAAAAATATCATTTTTATTTCAACCGATTGGCATATTCATTTCAACTTTATTTTTCCCAATATTAATCGCCTTGTTTTTATATTTCATCTTTAATCCAGTGTTAGTGTTTTTAGAGGCGAAAAAAGTTCCTAGAAGTTTAGCGATATTGTTGTTATATGTTTTTATCATTACACTGGCAGCAGTTGCAATTGGTGTAGTCGTTCCGACGATTTCACAGCAGCTAATGGACCTAGTGAAAAACATGCCAACATATATTAAAGAGGGGAAAGTATACATACAAGAATTATCTCATCATAGGCTATTTGAATGGCTGGCTACACAAGATTATGTATCAATTGAAACGATTGAAAAAAACGCAATTGAGTATTTAAAGGAGATACCAAATACAATAACGTCGAGTGCAACGGCTTTATTCGGTATTATTACAAACGTTGCATTAGTCGTATTTACAGTACCATTTATTTTGTTTTACATGTTTAAAGATGGTCATGCATTTCCAGGAAAAGCTGTTAGTTTTTTACCAGAATCGTATCGTGAAGAAGGACTTCATATTATAAAAGAAACAGGCGAAACGTTGTCTGCCTATATTCAGGGACAAGCGCTCGTTTGTTTATTCGTCGGTGCATTTACATTTATCGGATATGTCATTATTGATTTGCCCTATGCTTTTGTTTTAGGTATTATAGCGGCATTTACAAATATTATCCCGAATTTAGGACCTTTTATTGGAGCAGCGCCAGCTGTAATTGTTGGATTATTTGTATCCCCAGTGCAAGCAGCTTGGGTAATTGTTATCGTAACCATTGTACAACAATTTGAGAGTAACATTATTTCACCGCGTATTATGAGTTCGAAATTAAATATACATCCTTTAACCATCATTGTGTTAATCCTTGGTGTAGGTAATTTCGCTGGTATTATTGGAATGATTTTAGCAGTACCAGTTTACGCTGTGACGAAAACAATTGTTTCAAACTTGGTGAGATTGTTTAAGATGAAAAGAAATAACCGGAAATAAAAGTATCAAAAAAGATACATTGCTTTTTAAGCGATGTATCTTTTTTATCGAGAGGAACTGTTTTTGCCCTAGCAGAAACAGGAGAATCTCCCACCTCAAGCTCGTGTAGAGGTAGGTGGGGTAGTTCAATGTGTAATTTTCACTTATTTTTTTGAAAGAATTAGCCTTTTAAAACATCGCACATTGGACTATGTGGAATCCCTCTCAATAATCCAAATCATTTCCTTACAGCGTACCATTAACATCGTAATTCTCTCCTTTCAGTATATTTAAGTTATATCATTAGAAATGCGTATAATATTTGCTTCTATGATCTCGGATGTCATCCATAATTTTTTTATATTGCTGTTCTTGCGCCATTTCGGCTTCAGATAATCGCTTCTTTTGAATAGTAATCGTTAAAAAGAAAACATGAAATTTCATAAGTAAATTCCTCCTTTCATAAAGGAATTATAGGTTACTACAATAAGGAACTTGACGTTCTTTTACCTTATCCATAGCGTTTTTAATTTGTTGATCGTGTAACATTTCGAACTCAGACAATTTATTTTTGTGAATCGTAATGCTTAAAAAGAATACTTGGAATTTCATAAGGTGATTGCTCCTTTTTATATAAATTTTTAGTACATATGGTTGTAATAAGAAACTTGACGTTCTTTTGTTTCGGTCATAATTTGTTGAATCTGCTGTTCATGTAAGATTTCAGCTTCAGAAACTTTACTTTTATGAACAGTAATCGCTAAAAAGAATACTCGGAATTTCATAAGGTGATTGCTCCTTTTTATATAAATTTTTAGTACATATGGTTGTAATAAGAACTCTTGCGATCTTTTACTTCGTCCGTAATCGCTTTTAATTGTTGTTTACGTAAAATCTCAGTTTCAGATAAAGATTTTTTCTGAAGAGTAAACGTAAAAAAGAAAATATGAAACGTCATAAATGAATTCCTCCTTTCGTAAAGGAATTACAGGTGACTACTGTAAGGACATTGACGCTCCTTTATGTCATTCATAGTCTTTTGAATGTGTTGATCGTGTAACATTTCAACTTCAGATAATTGCTTTCGTTGGATTGTAATACTGAAAAAAAGTACGTGAAAAGTCATTGAATATTTGCTCCTTTCGAAAAGAAATAGTGTTAGAGATTAAAAAAATCGCACAAAAAAGCCACAGAAGGATACAGTTCTCCTGTGGCAGGGCATGAAAAAGCCACAGGAAAGTATACGACCTCCTGTGGCGAATTTGTTAATTAAAGAAAATACCGAACGATTTTCAATTCTCCATTAGGGTGGTCGAATTCATATTTAATTGTAAAACAGGTGCAACATGTAATTTTAATTTCATCATTTTATTCGACCTCCTTTTAGAATTTTTTTCTTACGTTAGTAAGTATATACAATTAATGGATAATTGTAAACTGAAAAAGTGAAAATTTTTAATTTTGATTAAAATGCGTATGTTTTGAAAGGGGTTAGTTTAGAGGGTGTTGTATAAGACATGATATGACTTAGAAATTAGATAAACTAGTCAATTCAAAGGATTTTTGAAAACAATGTTTTGATAAATATCCTATTCATCAAGAGATAGGAGGGAGATAAAGGTGGAGCTATTTTACAAGATTGCCTATCATCGAATGTATGATCATTATTTGCCTAAACTACTGCAAACAATTGGGCACTTAAATGCAAAAGAGTTGTGGAAACAGGGAGAGTCAGCGAATTCTATCGGTGGTATCATACTTCATATTTGTGAGCATGTAAAAAGGAATGCCACCCGTTATTCGAATCCGAATATACACTTTGAAAAAGGGATTGAAGAACATTTTCCGATTATGCATTCGAGTCCAGAGATGTTATCTAAAATTGTACAAGGAACATTTGATGAATGGGAAAAAAATTATGTTAAAGCTTGTAATGAAAATACTCGTATAGACATACATTGCTTGTTTCATTTAGTTGAGCATACGAGTTATCATCTAGGACAGGTAATAGATCGAACAAAATTATTAAAGGGAAAGAAGTTTGATTTTTGTCAAAATGGTTTGAATGAAAAGAATTTGAGGTTCAGTATAGAAAATACAAGAGTTTTATAAATAGTTTATAGAGAAGTATCATCCTTCAAGGGATGATACTTTTTTATTTTGAAAGTTTTTGTGGAAAATTATTGAATGGAAATATATTCTTGTGATATGGTTAATTACATAAGTAATGAACCTATGAACCTGAGGGAGGTGAAGGTATGAAACAATCTCTTGAACAAAATAAGTTAATATACATACAAATTGCAGAAACCATTGAATCGGATATTTTAAAGGGAATACTGCTTGAAGAAGAAAAGGTTCCGTCAACAAATCAATTTGCAAAGATGCTACAAATTAATCCGGCAACAGCGGCGAAAGGGGTAAATTTACTAGTCGATGAAGGTATTTTATATAAAAAGAGAGGGATTGGAATGTTTGTTGCAAAGGGAGCCAAGGAAGTGGTACTAAAGAAGCGACAAAGTGCTTTTCAAAATGAATTCTTGCCTAAAGTGTGGGAAGAAGCGAAGGTGCTTGAAATTTCGAAAGAGGAGTTAATTAAGATGATTCAACTAATTACGAAGGAGGGAAAAAAATGACAGTTGTCGTGGAAACCGAAGAATTAACGAAAATATACAAAGGGAAGGTAGCTATAAATGGATTAACCTTTTCGTTGGAAGAGAATAAAATATATGGTTTGCTTGGTAGAAATGGAGCGGGGAAAACGACACTACTTCACCTTCTTACTGGACAAATTGTTTCGAGTAAAGGGAGAGCATCTATATTTGGTGAAAATGTGTATGAAAATAGTCATGCATTGCAAAATATTTGTTTTGTAAAAGTGAAAGAAGAGATTTATTCGAGTTATAAAGTGAAAGAAATTTTTAAACTATATAACCTATTTTATCCAAATTGGGACCGAGAATTTGCGGAGGAACTTGCAGCAAAGTTTCAAGTGGATGTAAAGCAAAGGTACCATAAGTTATCACATGGTATGCAGACTGTTATCGGAATTATTAAAGGATTAGCAAGTAGGGCACCTATTACAATTTTTGATGAGCCGACTACAGGTTTAGATGCAGCGCACCGAGAATTATTTTACAGCATGTTGTTAGAAGACTATGGCAATCATCCGCGAACAATTATTTTATCAACGCATTTAGTAGAAGAGGTAGCGCATGTTGTGGAAGATGTGCTGATTTTGAAAGAAGGAGAAGTAGTTGTTCAATCAGCAGTTGAAGATTTATTACAGCAAGGTCATTACATATCAGGCCGAAAAGATAAAGTGGATGAATGTATGATAAATAAAAATGTTGTACACCGAGAAGAATTTGGAAATAAAGGAATTGGCGTTATATGGGGAGAGCTTTCTAAAGAAGACTATCACTATATCGAAAGTAAAGATTTAGAAATTGAGGGAGTTTCGCTTCAGAAATTATTTATTTATATAACGGATGGTGACGTAAAGTGAAGATGCTAATAAAGCAGTTAAAATTACACATCAATTATCATTATAAAGCTATTTTAGTATTTTGGATTGTAGCGCTAATCATAAAAGGTTCAACGAGTTTAATAGATATAAAAGATATACGAGTTGGCTTTTTGCAAGATATTTTCAATAATCCTTCCATTGCCATTACGTTTTTCATTGTAGTGAGTACGTTCTTTATACAGCTAGATGTATTTTGCTTAGCTGTTTCGTTTGGGACAACAAGGTTACAGTTTTTCATTGGATCAGTTTGTTATATTGCCTTGCAATCAGCATTCTTTTCACTTCTTCAAGTTGTTTTCTTACAGGGCTTATTTTATAGAACGGAAAGCGCTAGTTTGTTAGGAGGTTCAATTGAACAATTTTTTGTACAGTTTTTACTTTATGTTACTGTGGCCAGTCTGTTTCAAGTAATCATTATTTTCCAGCAAAGATTTAGTTGGATTGGATCGAGCGTTGCTTTCATCTTTTTTATGGGATTAATAGGTGTATGTTACGGTGAAGGGATAAAGTTGACGCTTACTAAAACCGCGGTTTTGATGAATCTATCTTCGTTTACTATCATTTCAATTGGATTAATTGTGTTTTATTTTGTGATTAGCGGCATTTTCATTCGAAAAATCTCTTTAGAGCAAATGGTTTAATACACTTTATATTCGTGTTAGATAAAACACCTTAGGAGAGAAGGAAAACGTATGGGAGATACCTCTTCGTTAATAACGATGTTTTTATGCATTGCATTATTGATTTTATGGCGACGTTACCGCTCTATGTACAAACCGATAAAAGGAAACGGAAAGCGCATTTTATTTCCGTTACTCTTTTTATCGCCAGGACTTTTAATGTTTTTTGGTCCTATTCATCCAGCGGCATTGTACATTAGTTTTGCGATGTTATTTGGATTTCTTTTCGCAATTCCACTTATCATCCTTACAAACTATGAAAGAAGAGAAGACGGGAATATATATACGAAGAAAAGTGCAGCCTTTCTTGTTACGTTCATTGGAATTGTAATTCTAAGGTACACTTCTAGGCAATACATTATTGATTTAGATCAGCAAACGATAGGGTTGTTGTTTTATGTTGTTGCTGTTTCTTATATTATTCCATGGAGAATTGCTTGTTATATAAAGTTCAGAAAAGTTTTTCGTGCAGTTTCATAGAGCTGAGTTTTTGTTTCGTTGGAGGGGGTTTGGAGAATGCGTACTATTTTACTTTTTCTAGGTGAGGCGCAAATAGATGAAATTGAAGCAATTAGAAAAAAGCACGATCCTTTATTTGGATTAATTCAGCCACATATTACACTTGTATTTCCTTTTGAAAGTGCAATTTCTAATGACGAACTAAGAGCGCATATAGCTCGAAAATTGGAAGGGGTTCATCCGATAGGAATTGAACTTACCGATTGTATCAGTCATGAAAGTGATTATTTGTTCTTACGCGTTGAAAAGGAAAGAGAACAGATGAGGAAGCTACATGATGAGTTATATAAAGGGCCTTTAGCGGAATTTTTGCGAAGTGATATACCATATATACCACACGTTACAGTCGGACGAAAAGAAAATGAAAAACAGACAATAGAAATTGCGGAGAAGATGCCGAAATTAGACACGCGATTGCAATATATAATTAAAAAAGTAAGCGTTGAACGTATTGGAGAAGGTGGAGAATCAATAATAGAATTTGAAGTGGAACTTCCAAAATAAAAAAGGAGATACAAATTTGTATCTCCTTTTTATTGATTTTTCATATATATGTGTTAAAATGGAAAAACGCTCATTGTTTATTTTTTACAAAAACCAAATAATTACCCATTTTAATTATAACAAATCAATTGCTTGTTTGTCAAACTTTTTATTGAATTTGTTATAGAAACAAACAATGAGTATCAGAACGATTAGTTGATAAGGAGTGGCGATATGGAAAAAACAGGTCAAGAATGGAAACAGGAACAACATCGTGTGAAAGACGTAGTTGGAAAGATTGAAAAACATATTGATACATTAGAGCAATATGCAAGTGCAGCAATCAAAGATGTTGTTCAGATTCGAAAGCATTTTTGGGACGATGTAACAGTGAATGTTGATAATACAGAAGAGGCTATTGAAACAGCAGCGAGTATTAAACAGCAAGCAGAGTTATTATCGGAACGAGAGCAAAGTCATCGCCATGCTTACAACCAACTAAAAGGGTTAAAAAGATTACAACAATCACCATACTTCGGAAGGGTAGATTTTTTAGAAGACGGTGAAAAAAGTGAGGATGCTATTTATCTTGGTATACACTCATTCTACGATGAACAGACAGAACAATTTCTTGTATATGACTGGCGAGCCCCTATATCAAGTTTGTATTATGACTATTCGGTAGGAAGAGCAAATTACGTGGCACCTAATGATACGATTTCGGGTGAAATGACATTAAAAAGGCAATATGTGATTCGGAATGGTCAAATTATAAGTATGTTTGATACAGGTGTTACGATTGGCGATAAATTATTGCAAGAAGTATTAGGAAATAACTCGAATACACAAATGAAAAGTATAGTTTCAACAATTCAAAAGGAACAAAATCAAATTATACGGAATGAAAAAAGTCGGTTACTCGTTGTGCAAGGAGCTGCAGGAAGCGGTAAAACATCTGCAGCACTTCAGCGCGTCGCATATTTATTATATCGTTATCGAGAGACATTACACGCTGATCAAATTGTTCTTTTTTCTCCAAACTCGATGTTTAATAGTTATGTTTCCACGGTACTGCCAGAACTTGGTGAGGATAATATGAAGCAAACGACATTCCAAGAATACTTAGAGCTTCATATTGATAAGAAATTTGAATTAGAAGATCCATTTACACAAATGGAATATGTACTGACAAGAATGAAAGAAAAGAGTTATGAAACACGTTTAGAAGGTATTAGATATAAAGCAAGTTCTGATTTTATTGAAGTAGTAGACCAGTATGTATCATATTTAAAACGAGAAGGTATGTTATTTAAAGATATAAAATTTAGAGGGGAAGTATTAATCTCTAAAGAACAAATGAAAGAAAAATTTTATGAATTTGATTATTCAATTCGGATTCCGAATCGAATAAAATTAATTTCTGAATGGCTATTAAAAGAACTGAAAGAACAAGAAAAAATAGAGAGAAAAAAACTTTGGGTGGAAGAAGAAGTGCAGCTATTAGATAAAGAAACATACGCAAAAGTTCATCAGAAATTACAGCGAAGACAAGAATATTCTGATGGTACGTTTGACGATTTTGAACGTGAGCAAAATATGTTAGCGGCTATCGTTGTGAAAGAACATTTTAAACCACTCCGAAGACGTGTGAAAAAATTACAATTTATTCATACACCAGCACTCTATATACAGTTATTTAAAGATCCGCAGTTTGTTGAGCAGTTTGTAGGAAGAAATAAATTACCACAGGGTTGGAATGAGATATGTAAACAAACAACAGCAAACATCCAGAGTTTTTATATGACATATGAAGATGCGACGCCTTATTTATATTTGAAAGATCAACTGGTAGAAATGCAAAAAAATACATCTGTGCAGCACATATTTATTGACGAAGCACAGGATTATTCCGCATTTCAATATGCATTTTTGAAACGAGTATTTCCGCATACAAAAATGACGATACTAGGCGATTTTAATCAGACTATTTATGAACATGCGTCAGAGAATGAATTTTCACAGTTAAGTACATTGTATGGGGAAGAACTGAGTGAAAGAATTGTTCTTACGCGCAGTTATCGCTCTACAAAACAAATTATTGAATTTACGAAGCAGTTAATTATCGATGGGCATGAAATTGAACCGTTTCAGCGTGAAGGCAAACAACCAATTATAACGGAAGTGAAAGAAGGGAAAGTGCATCATAAAAAGATTGTGGATCAAATCGAACAGTTGAAACAAAGTGGTCACAAGACAATTGCGGTTATTTGTAAAACAGCGGAAGAAAGTGAAGAAGCTTATGCTGCCCTGCAACCATTATTACCAGTTCGTCTCATTAAGAAAGAAACGAGTTCGTTTGATGCAGGGATTTTGATTATCCCATCGTATTTATCGAAAGGGGTAGAGTTTGATGCGGTTATCATCTATGATGCATCAAAGAAAAAATACAGTCGAGAAAGTGAACGGAAATTATTTTATACTGCTTGTACACGTGCAATGCATGAGTTATATATTTATTCTGTAGGGGAGATGAATGCATTCTTACAGTCAGTTTCAACAGATACTTATATGTTAGAAAATGAAAAGATTCAATAAAAAACTGGCTACTCTGTAACAATATATAATTGTTAGTACATCACTAATTAGAGAGTGGTGTACTTTTTATTTTAGAAGAACTCTATATGACCTTATGTACTACCACAATAAAAGTAGTTTTACTACAACACTCGTTTTACTTAAAATAGTAAATAATATTACGAAAATAAAGACTTTTATATCGGGGGTATTTATGAAAGTATACACAGTAAAAGAAATGTCCTCTCTCTTAGGTAAGCACGAAGAGACTATTAAACGGTGGATACGTTCTCGTAAGCTACCTAATTCATATCGCAATAGTGATAAAGAGGGATGAGGAATATTTGAAAGTGATTTACTGCATATTAAACAAAACGTTCCCACACAAGAAGAACCACAACAAGAATCTCACTCAAAGTCATTTAATAACGAAGAAGATGTATTAGTAAAATTGGTATATGAAGCAGTTACGATAACCTCACCTACAAACGAAATTCATTCTATTCTCTCTGTTGTCGGGATTAAATTCACTTTAGAATTACTGATTATTATGCAGTAATTAATTTTTAAACCTCAAGTTTGGAACCTCCTTGAATACTTTTCTCTTGTCGAAATTTACTTAGCGTACAGTGGTCATGTATTTTTAAGAATAACGGAAGAATATATAGAAAATGCTACATAAATGGGAAGTTTGATCAACTTAGGGGGGACAACCTTGTTCAATCAAATAGTAAAAGCTATACCCAATTTATTTACGATCGGAAATTTATTGTGCGGTGTTTTTTCAATCACCTTGAATATGAGTGGCTTTTTGGAAGCAGCCTCTATTTTTATTTTCTTTTCGGCTGTTTTAGACCTTCTTGATGGAAGGATTGCAAGAAAATTGAAAGTGAACAGTGAGTTTGGCGTAGAATTGGATTCTTTAGCTGATATTGTTAGTTTCGGAGTTGCTCCTGCACTTCTATTTCATTCGATAGCAGCACCATCTATGTTAACTTCTTTGGCATTTATCCTTTTCCCAACGATGGGGGCCTTAAGGTTAGCTAAATTTAGTGTTAAACCAACCATTGGATATTTTAAGGGATTACCTATTCCAGCTGCTGGATTACCATTGGCTGGTATGGGATTGTTTTCATATAGCAATACATGGATTACTTTGATCCTCGCTCTCTTAATGGTAAGTCCAATTAGGTTTAAAAAATTTTAATTGGGTTCCCGCCCTATCGCCATCAAGACTTTATGGAATCTCGTTTATTTGAGTAAGGCTATAGAAGTATTAAAGAGTAAGTATAATTTCAATGAGGAATTGCTAAAATATATTTTACCACTGGTATGGGAGCATATAAACTTTCTTGGAGAATATCGATTTAATGTAAAAGATATGGCAACATTGAAATCTCTTCGTCCATTGCAACAAACTTAGCAAAGTGAGAGCCGAGTTTTACCCCGTTAAGAGTAAATCGAAAAAGAAGATTGATGGTTCTTTTTGCTATGATAATGAACCTATGATTGATGAATTGATTTAACTAAACGTAGTCCCTGCAAAATGTGTGGGGATTTTTTCATAAAAAAGACACTCATAAGAGTGTCTTTTCTCATTGTTTTTTTAGCAGAAGCAAGCAGCTCCAACTATGATTAATAATATAAAGAGTACAACGAGTAAAGCAAATCCTCCAGCAAAGCCACAACCTCCACAACTACCACCAAAACCCATAATAATGCCTCCTTTAAGTAAGAGGGGAAAACATAGGGGTTCACATGTAACGGATTCGGTTTATTTTATGTTGTTACGATCTAATTGAGCAGGTCCTTTAAGAAAAAAAGAAAAGACACCCTCAGGTGCCTTACTCTAACTTGAACCACTTTACTTTTAATAACATTTTTTCTTCATAAATGTATCTTACAAGGTTTATTTTACTATATTTATATATATTGTTTATAGGAAAACTAAAAGACACTCTTTCGAGGGCCTTAATTAGGGGTACAGACCTATCACCATCAAGTTAAGAAATTCTTTGTTTTCCAAAACGAATAAGGCTTTTTATTTTGGAAATCAGTTGTTTTTGTCTTACGTTTGCCATCTATATGTGAAAGCCGTAACCAGTACCTGTTATATGGAATGCTGATTGGATGCAACCTTGTTGATAACCTCTAATCGTTCATTTAAATAAGTAAGTTTTTTTAATACCAAGCCATGCAGTGAGACGTTGCGAATCTCATTGCATGGCTATTCATGATTTCCAAAAGTAATAAGAAGAAGTTTTAAAATCTCATTAATCTAAACGGTCTATAGAAGTGCATCTGCTCTTCTTTGAGTTAATACAAATTCTATTTGTGTTGATTCAAAGAAGAATAGAAAGGGTGAGGGGATGGTTTATTTAAGTTTTGTTTGTGGTGTAATAGTTTCCTTTTTAATTATGATTGAACTTGTGAAGGCCAAAGAATCAAAGGAATTGGATTATGATATTGATGAGTCAGTGAAAAAGGAAATGGAGCAGCTGAAAGCAATGAAAGAAAGTAAAGAGCGTTAGAGTTTAGTTGTTAATAACATGAATAATATACATTTATAATTTATTGATTGTGTATAAAAATATAAATTGTTAGGTAAGAAAGGTATGATTTTGATTTTTCTAGTCCTGTTTAATGATGTAATGTATAAACTTGTTAAATATAACAAGAAAAACCGCAAAGATGATAGTTATTTCTATTGAATGTGTTTTATTTTTAAAGAGTTTGAATTTATTTTTTGTATATATTAAGTAAAATTGTATAAAAATAAACTTGGTGAATATTTAAGGAGGTATATTATGCCTGTAAAAAATTATGGAGTATTAAAAGGTATTGCGATTGACAAAAACATGGAAAGAGAGGATAAAGAATCCCCTCATTATCAAATTTTGATGACTGGTGCAGAAAATGAAAAATATCGAATTGCTGTTAATGCAAAGTCTGTTTCAGGACAAACAGAACTCTTATATTTAGTAGATGAAGAATTTGATGCATCAGCAATTACAATTCTTCCTACAATGGATAATGGTTATACACCGATTAATGAAAATAATAGAGAAATCGCATTGGATTATATACGAAGCGAATTATTTGATTCCTCTAAAATGAAGAAATTACCGTCTACTAAACCTGGTTTAGAAAATGATTTACACGATTTACTTAATAAATACATTCCAAAAGCTATAAATGAAGAAGCGACAGTCTATATCTACGGTTCAAAGTGGGAGCCTAAGTCAGGGGAAAAAACAGATAAAGTTTTTGATTTTTCTCCACCAATTGGTATGCATAATGTTCATATGAATCAAGGGAATCCGAACCCAGGAGATCATGCAGACGATAATGGTATTTGGCAAGACGGAGGAATCCTAATTCAATATACAGATAAGTGGGTAGCTATTTTCTTAGCATTCCAATCTCAATCCTGGTGTACTGATGAAGATGGTCAGCCAACAAGAAATTGTACACATATGGAAAGAGAAGAATAAGAGGATTTATAAAGGTAATATCAACAATTGATACTATATTAAAGAAAGAGTTCATCTCTTTTCTTTGGCTCTGCCAATTGGCGGAGCTTTTTCAGTGGATTTATACTTTGCTTAGTGATAATGATTTAATTCATTAAAGCAAAGGAAGTAAAGGAATTGGATTATGATATTGATGAGTTAGTAAAAAAAGAAATGGAGTAGCTGAAAGCAATAAAAGAAAGTGAAGAGCGTTAAAGTTTATTTGGTAATAACATGAATGATAAACATTTATAATGTATTAATTTTGTATATGAGTATAGGTTGTTAGGTAAGAAGGTTCCATTCTTCTCTATTTACCTATACCTATATTTTTACTAATTTATTGTGATATCGAAGTTGATTTAAAGTGGGTTATTAAAATTGGAGAATCCGCTGCTTTTTAATTTTATAAAGGAAAAGGAACCAATACAGGCTCCTTAGTTTGATTCTGAAGTTTTGTAGTTTTTCTTGATGATATCTTTCATGTTGATGATTAAGGAGATAAGGAATCCAGCAGCTAGGATACCGTTTACCCAGTAATATGTATTCCCTGATGTAAATTTTTTATAAAAGGAATCGACATTATAATATATTAGGAGCGCTGAAAAGACAGTGGAGAGTACTAACATACCAAAACTTTTCATGATGTTCACCTCGATTCTAAAAGTTGTGACTTTTTATATAATTATACATTAAAATAAACGGATTTAAAGTAAGTTAATAGGTGAATGAGATGAGATTATTTAAACGTAAGCAATCAAAAGTAAATAAAAGAAAGTCATCAAGTATTAGCACTACAAGTAGATATAGCAGAAGTTCTAGTTCAAGTGATGACATGTTACTACATACAAGCACTATTAATTCAAGTTATGAATCAGATTGGGGTAACGCCCTATGCCCATCAACTTAAGAAAAAAAACAAAATGAACTTCCGTTCATCAGAACTAAGATATTCTTAAAGTAGAGGTACACTCTTAAAAATGTGCATGCCAAATAAACCTAGATAGACATTATTATTAGCTTGTTAGCGATGTGGTAATACCCAACAGCCTTGCAAACTTCTGAGTACACGGAAGAGCACTGTAGTCTTATATAAATTTTATATTAATTCATTATTAATAATATATTATCCATATTAAAATATGATCTTTATAATGAAGATATCACTTTTAAAAGGAGGAACTAGAATGGAGTTTAGTAAACTTGGCAATAGCGGATTAACAATAAGCAAGATTGCATACGGAAACTGGATAAATCATGGGGGTAAAGTAGATGAGGATACTGCAAAAGAGTGTGTTAAAGCAGCACTAGATGCCGGTATAACAACATTCGATACTGCTGATGTTTATTCAGACACTAAAGCTGAAGAAGTACTCGGCCGGTCTTTACATGGTATACGACGGGAGAGCATTGAACTATGTACAAAGGTGTGCCATCCGATTGGGAATGGGCAAAACGATAAAGGTTTATCACGAAAACATATTCTAGAAAATTGTAATGCATCTTTACGTCGGTTACAGACCGACTATATTGATGTCTATTATGCACACAGATTTGACCCAACTACTCCTCTTGAAGAAACGATGTTAGCTTTCGCAGATCTTGTAAGACAAGGTAAAGTGCTTTATATCGGTGTAAGTGAGTGGACAGCAGAACAAATTACTCGTGGTGCAGCACTTTCACAGGAATTGAATATTCCGCTCATCGCTAGCCAACCCCAGTATTCAATGTTGTGGAGAGTTATCGAAACTGATGTGATACCAACCTGTCAACGTGAGGGACTTGGGCAAGTAGTATGGTCGCCTCTCGCACAAGGTGTTCTCACTGGAAAATATCAACCCCAAAAACCAGTACCAACTCAATCACGTGCTAATTCTCCTGCTGGCAAACCATTTTTTTATAATCTTGCACAACGTTGGATGAACGACAATGTGCTCACTGCTATCCAGAAGCTCAAACCCATCGCACAAGAGATTGATCTTACCCTCGCTCAACTCGCAGTAGCTTGGGTACTACAAAACCAGAATGTTTCCTCAGCAATTATCGGTGCCTCGAGCCCGGAGCAGGTAAGAGAGAATGCGTTCGCTTCTGGTGTCAAACTGGAACCTGAAATAATGAATCAGATTGACAAAGTACTAGAAGGTTTCGTTGAGTACGATCCGAGTAAAACTGGTTAAGTTTTTGCACGTGACTTAACCAGAAATATATACAAAATCTTTGTAGTCTTACTTTAAAACTTAAGTCAAATTAGAATTCTTCCTTTGTAATATTTTACTACCCATCCCATCAGGATGGGCTTTTATTCTTGATGATCAAGTTGTAAAATCGAATACACCTCTCTAACAACTGTTAAGAAATGATCTACTACTGCAGATTTTTCATCTTGTCTCCATCCAACATATAGATTTACTTTTGGTGTAGTCTCTTGGATTTTTTTATAGATAACCCCAGGACGTTTATAACTTTCCACCGACGATGGAACGACAGAAACTCCCATTCCTGTTGCAACTAAATTAACAATAGTTTGCATTTGAATAGCTTCTTGAACAACATTTAAACTTACACCATGATCCCAAAAATAGCTAATAATTAAATCATAAAAATTTGGACCAAAATGGCGCGGAAACAAAATAAATGGTTCATCAATTAACAATTGGAGTGGAATTTCGGGCAATGAGGCGAAAGGGTGATCTTGATGTAAAACCAATCTTAAAGATTCTTCAGAACAAACTTCAGAAGATAGTATCCCGTTGTTCTGTTTAGAACGAATAAATCCAATATGAATTTGTTTCTCATAGAGTGCTTTTAGTTGCTGCTCCGTTGTCATTTCACGTAATATAAGATGGATTTTAGGAAAGCGTTCTCGAAATTTATTAAGAACTGCTATAACGATTTCTGTGGAATCGACAAAACCGATTATTAAATTTCCTATTTTTCCTTCAGCTGCAAGTTGTGTTTCTTTTATGGCTCTTTCTAATTGAAACAGCGTTTGTTGAGATCCTTCTAAAAATATCTTCCCAGCATCCGTAAGTTCAACCATTCTTTTTGTTCGATGAAAAAGTTGAACTCCCAATTCTTCTTCTAATTTACGAATTTCTTGGCTTAGAGGAGGTTGTGCCATCCTAAGACGTTCTGCTGCACGACTAAAATTCAATTCCTCTGCCACCATTATGAAATACCGCATTTTCCTAATATCTATTTTTATCAATCCCTTCTGCTAAAATCCAATAAGGACTTCTCTTTAATTATCAAACTCATTTAGGTGCCTAGTATTTTCGTAGCTATGCTTTTTATGTTTTACGGCTCTTTGGTATTAGGGAGAGGAGATGTTTTAGAGTTTATCGACCTGTTCCATAGATAAGGGGAAAAATACCTTTCTTCAAATAACCTGTCAGTTAGTTAAATAATTA
The DNA here is from genome assembly GCF_022811845.1 of Bacillus pseudomycoides. Classification (NCBI taxonomy): domain Bacteria; kingdom Bacillati; phylum Bacillota; class Bacilli; order Caryophanales; family Bacillaceae; genus Bacillus; species Bacillus pseudomycoides. Next base: position 4,191,260 of record NZ_CP064266.1, on the reverse strand, counting down.
CACAAACACATTTTAACATAATATCCCATTCTTGAATCGGAATTTTCTGAATAGTGATGAAAGAAAAAAGGTAGATTAAAAGTCTTTCTCCTTCTGCAACTAACCTGCATAGTTAGTTTAAGTACATTTCTTCACAATCTTTATAGTAATATTAACATAAATATCCAATGAAAAAATCATCTCTCCACTAAGAGATTTATAGAGGAGAGATGATTTTAAATCAAACTTTATTATAAATAATCAATCTTTTTTACAAAGCTGCAGTACAATGTAGCATTAAGCTTTTTTAGCTAGAAAAAAGAATGAAAATTTTTTTGTAAAACAAACAATATCTAAGATATAAAACCCTGATTTCCTACTTCGCGTAAGGAAATTAGGGTTTTTACTTCCAAAAATGCCTTAGCGTATAATATCCGCGTTTTGACGTCAGAACCCCATGCCTATCAACTTAAGAATTCAGAATTACCCCAAAACGAAAAAATGAGCTTTTTTGTTACAAGTTAGCACAAAATGTCGTTCTGGGGGTACTAAAAATTTTAGCTTGATAGCGATGTGGTGTTACCTCTAACAATACAAATAAGGGGATTCCGACTTTTAACTCATAACTCTTTTTTATTTAAGTAAAAAAATCTTAGCGTGTTTATTTGCGAAACTGCGATTTTTTATGTCAGGTTATATTAACCATATACCCTCTCACTGTTCACTGATTTGTCGCAATTTTTTGCAAATAGGACATTGTTGATTTGGAAAATCATGCTAAGATATAAATGAATAAAGGGATTGCATATTTTTCCTTTTATTGAATTTTTTTCAAATGGAAGGGGGGACTAAAATGAAATTTGAAAAACCTGCAACGAAACAATCTCAAATTGCAGCCTGCGCGATTACTCCATTTAAAGCAAGAGTAGTAACTGCTTGCTGGAACCAATACCTATTAGCAGTGTAATGAAAACTAAAAAAGAGAATCTCCATGTTAATGGAAATTCTCTTTTTTATCAGACATTTGGAGGGATTACATGTATCCATATATTAATGATTACTGCAGGATCATCCAAAGTTATGATGGTGGGTCTGCAATACTGCTGCGTGACAATCAATTTATTAAACACGATTTTAATCGCACAGGGTATGAAATCATCGAATTATGTACTGGGGAAAAAACAGTTGATGAAATAATTGAGAGCTTCAGATCTAAGTATTTGTTAGATGAAGAAGACACAAAGACAATAACCCAGTTTTTGAATGAATATAAAAAGTATGGAGTCATTCAAATGGGTTCTGAAAAAAGGGAGCGACGTCCAAGGGTATATGGGAACCAGAATATTGTCACACCGATTTCCGTGTCCATGGAGCTAACGAATCAATGTCAACTCAATTGCATTCATTGTTTCAATTCCTCGGGAAGCGCAAAAAGCGAAGAAATGGGGATCAGAAAATTTATAGAATTGGCCAATGACTTTGTCAATTTGGGTGTAACCGGTTTCTTTATTACTGGCGGCGAACCTTTTTTAAAAAGGGATGTTAATGAACTGGTTGATTTTCTTGGGAAAAATGCAGTTACCGCAACATTCGCCTCTAATGCAGTTTCAATAAGTGAGAGGACGATGGACTTGCTGGAGAAATATCCTAATTTAGGAATACAAGTCAGTTTGGATGGGTTAGAGGAAAATCATGATTTTATCAGAAATGTAAAAGGTACTTTCCAAAAATCTGTGAACAATATTAAAAAAATGACACAAAGAGGTATTTCCGTTGCAGTTTCCTATACAATGAATGACTATAATACAAACGATTTACCTGCCTTAATAGAATTATGCAAAAATATTGGCTGTGAAGGCATAAACATAGGTTTAACCTCAAATTCCGGAAGGGCCAAGGAAAATCATGTTCCGACAGAAGTGGCAAATAATTTTGCCGAAATCCTTCAGTCATCCAATAAACAGTATAGTACGGAAGACTTTTTTGTTGGCTTGGACATTTGTGAGAAAAAAGTCAGCACCGTGATGGACCAAATTGAACATCCAAATAAATGCGGCGCCGGATACAATGCACTGCATGTCATGCCAAATGGAAATATTACTCCTTGTCCAGCCATTCCTGGTATCGTGCTAGGAAATGTCTTCGAAAAGGAATTATTGGAGATCTTGCATTTTGACAATATTAAGTATTCAATGATGTTGCCGACTCCTGTGAAAAGATTATGCGGTTCCTGTGAATTATATGATCAATGCGGAAATTGTATTGCATCCATGCTTGACCAGCCTGAAGAGGTATGCCATGTACAACGATATCTGCAAAAAGCTTGAGCGGAATTCCATGTTCAATGAGGCTTGCAATGCACTTGATCGCTTCCTGCTTTTTAGCCATTCACGGAATACAATCATGATTGATTCCAACTTTATCAACCGTGACTTTTCTGATGAAGGGCAGTTTTCTTTGCAAATTCTCAATCAGAATAGGATTGAGAATTTCATTTATTCCCTGGATGTCTTGCTTGAATATTTATCCAAGGAATGTCAATTGCCACAAAACATAATTCAACGATTGCATGAACAAATGAATTCAACCGGACACTTGATTAAAAATGGAATCTTGCAGGATATACAGCAATGGATCCACTCAACTGATCAAATGTTTCATTGTGAAACAAAAATAGCAATTGAAACTGTCAGCAACAAAAAATCGCTATTTGATTCTGACTCCTTAGCTGGCTTGCAGGAGGAAGCATATTATATTATTTCCTATAATATTGATCAATTTGGCATCAATCTAATCAGTGATTTCCAAGTTATTGAAAGAATCAACAAAGATAGTATTCATGGCGTATTGGCGGCAATAAAGAATGAAATCAATTGGTTCCATTCTGCAAAGAAATCATTACCAAAGGATCTAGATTCTTGTGAAGTGGTCTTTAACAGCTACTCATCAGGACTATTTTTCCACGAATTTTTAGGCCATTTTTTAGAGACTGATCATTTTTTTCGGTCTCCATTAAATAGGAGGAATGTATGGAAATTCAGTAAAGAACTTACAATCTTTGAAAATTATAATACATCGGAAACCTTTGATGATAACGGCGACCCCATCACAAAGAACATTCCATTGATTAGGAACGGGGAAATCCTTCATTTGCTTAGCAGCCGCTCGGATCAGCAACATTCTCATAATACCGGCAATGGGCGCAGAGAAAATCCAAAAATGCCGGTGATTACCAGGATGCGGTCCATGTTTATTCAACCTGGAAGGACTTCGGAAGAGAATCACATTAAAACCATTAACAAGGGAATCTATATACATAAAATCGGAATGGGCGAAGTCAACATTTTTACAGGTGATTTTTCTGTCGAAGTATCTCAAGCTAGTCTAATAGAATCAGGCAAGTTCACAGCGCCACTCGAACCGTTTCATCTGTATCTAGATATCAGGCATTTTTTTGATAAAGAGATTGTCTTTTGCAGCAATAGTAATGAATATCATAGCCTCTGCGGTAAGAAAGGGGCGACCGTCAAAGTCAAATATATCTCTCCGTCTATCATTATTAAGGGGCTGGGCAATGCAATTCATTAATAAAGTGTTCACCATTTCATATCATAAGTTTTATAAAAGAGAATTTTGGGAAAGCCTTATGGAACATTCACCATTCGATAGGACTAATCCTTTTTGGCATATATGCGAGGAATTTGTTTCAACTCTCCACTCAATGATGGTAGGAAGAAACTTACAAGTGGATGACTATCAGGTTTCCTTTTCCTTTAGCGAGGATGGACAATTGGACATGATCCAACTTTATTGTTTCCTTGTGGAAGAAGATGTTGAGATTAACACTGTAGTTATTAAAAACGATAAACATGCCATCAAAAAGGTTGAAGCTTTTCTAAATAGCTTGATGGAACGCAACATACCCAAACAAACCTGCCAGCGAAACCATTATCGCTATTTATTGATTGAGCAAAGAGAATTAACAATCCTGCTAAATCTGTTTTATCAATATATCTGTGACAGTAAAATCAAGATTACAAGGCAAAATGAAAATGATACGATTGAGTTTTTTGTTTATGATCATTTATCGGATACTGAGAAGAAAGAGGAATTATTTTCAGCACAACTAATAGAAAGTTATCAACCCATGAGAAGCATAACAAAAATTGAAAGAGTTACTACGAATAGGACGATCAGAGAAGATGACCACGATAAAGTTCTGATACTGAAGGAAATCGTCAATTACTCAACCATTTTGAATTTCTATAACGGCCATCTCAATATAGTCGGGAAAGCTGCTCCCTATCAAGATGGTAGCAGCAATCTAAAAACGCTGTTCTCGTTTCAATTCAATGATCTCATAGAAAATTATAAAATATTGGATGGTCATCAAGGATTCTTGTTGGAATTCTAATTCCAATGTTAGAATTCAATTATTATTTTTCGGGAAGTGAAGATATGATTCAATTAGATTCAATTTCAAAATCGTATGGGGATAAGAAGGTATTGAATGGAATTACCTTCGAATTCAGGCCGGGAAACATTTATGGATTAATTGGACGTAATGGAGCAGGCAAAACAACATTACTAAAAATTTTGATGAGGATCATTAGGAACCATGAGGGAAATGTTTTATTTCATGGCGATAATATTAACACTGTGGATACCCTTGATCTCCCCTTCGTCTTTATTGGTGATACGCCTGTTTTATATCAGGATCTAACTGCCCGTGAACAAATGCTTTTCATTTGTAAACTAAATAAACTATCAAAAGAGGATGCGATCGAAAAAATACAATACCTAGCAAAACAGCTGAAACTGGAAGAATATCTGGATTATTATCCACGTAGTGTTTCAAGAGGAACCTTGCAGCGCATCAATATTGCCATGGGAATGCTGCGAGAGTCGAATGTCTTTTTCTTCGATGAACCATTCATCACCCTAGATCCAGTACAAGTTGATACTGTTGAGCAGATGTTCCTGAATCACAAATTAACAACCAGGATTCAAATCATTTCGAGCCATGATTTAGACAGCTTGGAAACCATTTGTGATAAATACTTGATTTTGAAGGATGGCCAATTATTGGAGTTTGAACCGGTAACCTTAGATCGAAAACAAATCACTAAATTGATAGGCGATAGCTACGATGGTTGATTCAGTCTATTATTTAAGCCTCAATAAAGTAAGACAGTACATTCGGCTGATTAAAAAGAACAAATTTAATGCGTTCGTTTTTTTATTGTTGCTCGTATTTTTTCTCCCATTGTCCGTGGAGTTATTTCAAGCGTATGAAAATCTTGTTATGAAGTGGTTTCCAATTGCTTTGTTTGCTTACAGTTTGGCAAAGGTCTTCCAAAATAATCCTATTATGAATATCCCGTTCCAGATCTTTGAAATGAAGATTCTTTCTTTAAATAGCCTAAAACTGCACATTTTTCTTAAAACGGTTGCTTCTTCTCTCTTTATTGCAACAGTCTTGCTGATTTTGAAGGCAGATTTCACGCCTATTCTGTTTGTATCGCTTATCGCCAACAGCTTAGCCAACTATATTGGATTTATTAAATATCAGATTTCCTCAATAAAACTGTATTCCATCTTGTCCATTTCTATACTGGTCATTTTGCTCTCGGTGCAAGTTTCAAACAGTTGGCCATCCATCCTTCTCTTTCTGGCTATGGTGGTCCATTTGATTCTCATCAAATCATTTAAATATGATTATTTATACTCTTATTACCGAATCATGGGAACAATGTTTCAAGGATTAATCAATCAGGACTTTTCACAAATCGCATCAGCTCAAAACGAATTGCTAAAAAATAACAAGGTTTCCGAGAATAGGATTATGGAAAATTTTTATGATTCTATGTTTTTCACAGCAAAAGAAGTGACAAGGGCCTTGTTTAATCTTAAAGGTCTCCTAAATATTTGCATCTTCACTTTTATTATAGGGTTTATTTCTTATTTTTACATTGAGTCACAAATGGTGCACCTTGGTCTATTTATTACCGATTTAATTTTAATTGAGACCTTTCTTTCAAAACTAAATAAAACAGAATTTACGACCATCACAACGGGGTTTTATCTGCCGATTCATCTAGTCACAATCATTAAACAAAAATGGATGATACAGGCACTTATCGTTTTGCTTTCACTAATTACCGGATTTTTCATTTTTGGGAATATGAATCCGTTGGCCATGCTAATCGTGGTTCCTTTAATTCCATTACGAAATATCATTTTTAATTTTACAAACTCTAAGCCGGTAAAAATAGCAATGTATGTTTTTGGAGCAGCGATATTCGGCTCCCTGTATTTTTTCTAGAATAATTTCCCGCTGGAGAACTTCCGTTTGGCACACCTCCCAATTGCAAATTCTATTGGGAGGTGAAGTTTTTTATAAGGGGGCTCACTACCTCCATCAACTTAAGAAATTAATTGTTCTCCAAAATGAAAAATGAACTGAATTTTCATGGATAACTATAAAGAGATATAACTTTCGTTTTGAAGTGTCCCTAAAACGAAAATTTTAGTATTTTACAGTTATTTATGAGAATTCAACTCATTTTTTTTCGTTTTGGGGCGTTATAAAGTTCTTAAGTTGATGGGCATGTGGCGAGACCCCACATCCATCAACTTAAGGGTGCTAAAAGGGTATATGTGAGAGTTATTTTTTAAAATTTCTACGACTGTACTATTTATGGTTCTGGTGCAAATACTTAGGAAAGATATATAGAGGCGAAAAGTTTCCTAGTGGAATCTAGTCTTAAGCAGCAATTCCAAATAGTTGATGGATGAACTTCACTTGATTTTGGACAGACTTGTCCAGTAAAACAAGTTGCCCTTTTTTACCATATGCATAGCTTCTATTCCAGAAATAATGGATGTAGCTGTGCGAAAGGATTTCAATCCTAACATCGAACGAACTCGCTTTTTAATAAACCGATGATCTTGTTCCACTATGTTATTGAGATATTTCACTTGCCTTAGTTGGATGCCTAATGGCATCTTTTTTTCTTTTCTCAATTCTTCAACTGCTATAGGATAAGTTGGATTCTTATCGACTGTCACGACACGAGGCTCAGAAATACGAAAAGGCTGCAAAGCTTTCTTGAAGAATCGCTTTGCAGCCTTGTGGTTTCTTGCTTTACTTAGGCAAAAATCGATTGTGTTTCCTTTCGAATCGACCGCACGATACAGGTACATCCATTGACTTTTTACTTTGATATATGATTCATCGACTCTCCATGAATCATTTGTTGTTTTAAGATAATGTCGTACTTTCTCTTCTAATTGAGGTCCATATTGATGAACCCATGGCATAATCGTTGTGTGAGCTATGGATAAGCCTCGTTCCTCCATCATTTCCACCAGGTTACGGAAGCTCAAATTGTACCGTAGGTACCACCTTACTGTTAATAAGATGAGTTCCGGCTGATAATGCTTCCATTTGAACAAATTTTCCTTTTCCATATCGATCACACACCTTTTTCTAGAGTAATACTATCAGTATGTCCAAGTTTAGGAGATTACTCGCAAAAGTTTTAGAGTTTTTGCACCAGAACCCTAAAATTATATAGGGTAAGTAAGTCTATGTAAGTATTATTGTCATGGTATAATATGGTTAATTCTGTTGTGAAAAGGAGAAATGTTTAATGGGAGTTTTAACAGCATTCTTAGCAACTAGCTCAATTTTATTATTAGCTTGGATTGTAGGTGAAAGAGAAAAACAAAATCAACACTAATATTTTATACTTATGGATAATTATAATTGTTAAAAAGCTAGTCTTATGCTAGCTTTTTGTACTTCTGATAAGTGGTGTTATGTTAATTGTTTTTAAAATTTCTTTCTTAGTTAAATTAGATTCTTTGCATGAGAATGAAACAATATAGGACATTAAAAACATAAAAGAAAATATAAGCGTGTTACTTTACATTCTTGTGATAAGATTGCATAGTAATTTACTATAAAGTATTCATATTGATAGGATATTCTTATCAGAAGGAGAGTGGGGATTGTGAGAGAAACTTGTGTTCCGACTGGCGTAGAACTAAAAAACACTGGTTTTGGATATACGTTATCCTTAATAGGTGGTAAATATAAAATGATTATTTTGTATTGGTTGTCTGAAAATAAGGTTATGAGGTTCAATGAGCTGAAGCGATGTATTGGGACTATTTCCTTTAAAACACTAAGTGTTATGTTAAAAGAGCTTGAGGAAGATGGTCTTATTATACGCAAAGAATTTCCCCAAATACCTCCAAAAGTTGAATATTCATTATCTGAACGTGGTTGTTCACTTATTCCATTGTTAGATATGATGTGCGAGTGGGGAGAGAAAAATAGTTTTCAAGCTCTAGAAGATGTAACAAAATAGGCATAGTGTAAAAAGGAAGTACCTTCTTGTTTAGAAGGTACTTCTTATTTTAACTTTTATAAAAGTTACCTATTACATATTATCAATGAAATTTAAATAATCTTGAGTACTTTTTTCTATTTCACTTACAGATGGCTCAAATTCTGCTCCATAAAACGCAAAGAACGAACGATAATCTGCTTTACAATAGATGGCTGTCGTCTCAAACGGACGCAATACTTGTTCAAGTGTATAATGGTATCTTCCAGCTTCACTATAATCCACATTTTTGATCCCGGCAGATACCCCTAAAGCAACTTTACGATTCTTTAATTTATCTCCTTTTGAACCATAAGCCCATCCATAAAGGAAAACATCATCCAGCCACTTTTTTAAGAGAGGAGGACAGTTGAACCAATATACAGGAAATTGGAAAACAAGGTTCTCGTGAGTTTCAACCAATTTTTGTTCTTTTTCCACATCTATGTTCTCATCAGGATACACCTTATACAATTCGTGCACAGTATATTTTTCTGGATATTTTTTTAATTCTTCTACCCATCGCTTATTAACAACAGATATTTCTAAACTTGGGTGTGTTACGATAACAAGGGTTTTCAATGTTTCTTCCTCCTTAGGCTGATTTCATTTTTATTGTAAAGTCCAAGCTAAAAATATGTAAGTACGCACTTTTATTACAGGTACTTACATAAAGGTAAGTACCTCCAATTTGCAGTCTTTTTTTATCGTGCCGAATGACCGATAAACTGATGAAAGGGAAAGAAGGCTGCATAAGATGTCTGTCCACGGTAAATTTTGTTACAATATCCCATGAAAACTAACGTTTGGAAAATACTGTATCACTATAACCTAGTTTTACACGTATCCCGGCTGAACCCCATACCCATCAAGCTAATATTTTGAAGTACCCCCTAAACGTAAATTTTCTGTCTCCACAGCTTAATGTCGGTTTGAAACAAAGATGTACCGTTTATTTATAAGAAAGTCGTCCCGTTTTGAAAAAAGATTAATTGTTTATAAAAAAGTTGCACCGTTTTATCCCCTTGGATTTGTTTATCTAAGGCGATATTTTTATTACGAAAAGAAATAGAATATATAAATTGAATATGAAAACTTTTTGATTCTTTAAATATATACCATAATTTAGTATTGTTTATATATGGAATATTCCAATTGAACAAAGGGGTGAATAGATGTTTTTACAAAAATATAAAGGTTTAATTCTTGGAATAGTTGGTGCTGTGATTTATATATTATCCGTCTTTTATCTTACAGATTTAGATTATATGTATAAGACGTGTATTAAGTTGTTTTCTGCAATATTAATAATTATTGGATGGGTTATTGCCTGTGAATCAAACTCTTTCTATAAAAAGGGAATAATGACGTATAGGTGTTATTACTTATATGCTTTATTGTAGATTTATAAAAAGATTGATTATTTAAAATAAAGATAGTAGAGTTAATCTGCGAATAAATGTTGAAATAACTTATAAAGATGCTGGCTCTAAATAGGGAAGGAAGATTAGATGAAAAAAAACTTAAATAAATTGTAAATCATAATCATTAGATTAGGCTTATATTATCCACGAGCCCCTCCATTTTGAATTTTTCATGTAAAGCCAACTTTATATCGGAGGGGAATTAAATGAGAAATGAACAAGAAATGCTGGATCTTATAATAAACATAGCTAAAGATGATGAACGTATTCGAGCAGTCTATATGAATGGTTCAAGAACAAACCCTAATGTACCAAAAGATATTTTTCAGGACTATGATGTTGTTTATGTTGTAACAGAAACAGCATCTTTTATAAAAGATAAGACATGGATTAATGCTTTTGGAGATTTAATCATGATGCAAGAACCTGACAAAAATGATTTTGGTAGGGAATTTGATTTCGGCTTTACTAGATCTTATGCTTTTTTAATGCTCTTTACAGATGGAAGTCGCATAGACCTTCGTATTCAAACGAAAGAAGTCATGTTTGAAGAGTATGAAAAAGATAAGCTCACTCTTCCTTTCATAGACAAAGATAATCTTTTGCCAGCAATCCCTTATCCTAACGATATAGATTACCATGTCAAAAAGCCATCCAAAGGTGAATACGATAGTTATACAAACAATTTTTGATGGTGTTTACAAAACGTTGCAAAAGGAATTTGGCGTGATGAACTCCCATATGCAAAACTAATGTTTGAATATACGACGAGAGATTCTTTGGATAAAATGCTTACTTGGTGGATTGGGATAAAAGAAGATTTTCAAGTTTCACCAGGAAAGTTAGGAAAATATTTTAAGGAGTATCTTCCAGAATCATATTGGAAAATGTACAAAGAAACCTATTCTAATTCTGATTATACAAATATATGGGAATCGATATTTGTTACTTGTGAATTATTTAGAATCTTATCTAAAGATGTCGCTGAACATTTTAATTTCGCATATCCAATTGATGATGATAGAAACATGACTAAATACCTTAAACATGTTAGAAATTTACCTTCTGATGCAAAGGAAATATTTTAAGGAAATGGATGCACCCTGCAAAGTTAGTAGGGCGCTTATTCAATTAACGGGTACTTTAGTGCAACAAAGATTTCAAAGATGATCAAACTTTTTTATAAATAAGTTGATCTATTACAATAATTTAGAGCCTGTTTTGATCAATCTTTTTTCAAAACAGGCTCTTTATACTTGTCTTTATATCAAGGTTATTAGTAATAATTTAGTCAAACTTTATTTTAAAGCTACACTTAAAATTCTTAACAGGAGCAGTTGGTTAATATATTTTGAATAAAAACAGTAAGCATTATTTTGAAAATCCATTCGGAATCCTATGATACCTAATCCTAATCAAGAATATTAATTTTATATGTTCCCATAGTATATAAGATTGAATTCAGGTAATATAAATAATGAATGTTGTAATTGAAAAATGGGGTGAATTCTAGTGAAAAAGTTCGCCGTATCTTTTTATATTCTTTATTAAGTTTAGTGATTTCAATGAATATACTTCAACTGTACGATGGTATAGATATTTTCGAAGGAGAAGCCTTTATTAATATGATACGAATAACAGTTGTTGTTGGAGTTCCTGTAGTTTTATTTGGGTGTATTATTGGTGAGATATTGTTTAAACATTTTATTTTACCTATTAAACTCAATTTTATGATTTCTTTATGGTTATATATTCTTTTGGGAGCAGGAATTGTTTTTATATTTGAAATCATATCTGGAGGAGTTCCAACGGTATATGAAAATCTGCGTATTGTTGCCATGATGTATTATATGGGATTGGCTATTATTTGCTCTGTTACTTTTTTTATAAGAAGAACAATATATGAATGAAGTTTGAAAAAGAGAAAATGGGGATACTATTTTGTAGTAAAGAGTCGATGTACTAACAAAATAGCATTTTCATTAAGCTAAAGCGAATTTGTATCCATAAAATGAAAAAATACGCTATTCTTTCTGTAGAATCATAGGAAAGGATGGCGTTTTTGATATAAATTTATCTTAGATTGATGGAAGTATGGCGAGATTTCAGTTACACTTCCTTATAGGACAGTCTTATTTTTAGTGATTAGAAAATACAAATTTTGGATTTGTTAGGCTGTTCTTTTGATTTAAAATAAGAAGTAATGTTCTGAAAAAATATAAAGAGTATAGAGGTTGAAAAAATAAATGGTTTTAAAGATAGGAGATTATGATTATGAGTGAAATATTTAAAACAAATATTTTTTGTAGTTCACCTATCAGTCAAATAAAGGTAAAGAAAAAAGAAATAGATACTATGTTCCTAATTCCGATATTTGATCAGATAGTTAAGGAAGAGATTAAAGTTGATTTTGTACACATATCTGTAGAGGAAGTCTTATTTTCTGTAGAGCAGGAGACATTAGCAAAGGTAATTACAATTATCGAACAGTTAGACTATATTCCTGAAATCAATCCAGGGTGTATTAAGGTAACAATAGAAGGAACAGCTGAATTTTCTGGAGTTCCAGGAATCGTATCACAAGTCAGTTCTACTTTATGGAAAAAAGGTGTGCAAATCTTACAAGCTGCTGATAGTCATAAGACAATTTGGGTTCTGATAAAAGAAGAAGATATAAAGGTAGCAGTGGATGCATTACGGGAAGCTTTCAATGAATTTTACAGATTTTGTAGCCCAGAGAAAATAAATAAAGATAAACTAAGTGCTGTGCCGTGTTAAAAGAGATTATTGTGGATTTGAAATAAAGTTGAGATACTTTACCTCTCATGCCCATTAAATTAAAAATGTTATAACGTCCCCAAAACAAAAAAATGTACATTTTTTTGTTTTGGGGTATTTGCTTTTCTTAGGTTGATGGTGAGGGGATACCGCCACATGCCCATCAACTTAAGAATAATCACTATCCTCAAGTACAAAAAATGTTATTCTTTCTAAACCAGTTAAATTATGTTTCATAAAGTGAAACTTGATTATTTTAATAATAAATTTATTTTGTTGTACGTAATAAAGCACCAATAGCCCCGCTAAAACCGTGATCTTGCAGGAAGATAGGTTTTTTATTTTGATACGCAGTATAATTACCAATAATCTCTTGCAGTTGTTTGTTGTTTGAAAGTGTAGATCCGATATAAACGATATGATCCATATCTTTTGCTTCTGCAAATTGAAGGCTTAATGCAGTAACTACTTCACCGACAAGACCTTGAAGGGTAGCAATTAAATCAGACTTGTTATAATCCGCTTCACTCATAGCAGCTTTTCCAAAATTACTAGCTGTTAAACTACTATCAATCGGGGAAAGAACGCCGCTATAAATATCTCCAACTGTTATATCGAGATTGTTTCTAGATCCTAGTTTTGTATGTTGAATGATTTCTTCAAAACAATCTATGTTTGCTAATAGTTTTGATAACCCCATAATCGTGCCTCCACCAATACCAGCTCCTCCAGCACGGATATATTTTTTGTTATGGATATAGTGAATGGACGTTCCTGTACCGATATTTGTTAAAACAAAGTTATTGATAAAGTGTTTTTCTTTATTAATGAGGTAATGAACACCTGCAAGTGTGGCATCGAATTCTGCGAGGGGCTCTATTTTATATTTTTCTAAAAATAATGTTTGTAATTGTTCAGTTTTACCACCAGTTATAGATAATCTGTTAATATGTATATTGTTATGTAACCAATCTTTAATTTTGTTTTGTTCATAGGAGTAAAATTTTTCGAAATGCAACTCATTATCTTCATTAAAATAAGCAATTTTTGTTAGTGTTCCTCCAGCATCAATACCGACGGTGCTCTTCATTATTGTACCCCTTATCATTGTGGAATTATAAAAATGAATATCTATCATTCACTCTTTATTTACTGATATAAACTAATAACTTTTCAACTATAACGATTGGTTTACCATTTACAGAAGCAATCCCTTTGCCTAGAATAAACCCTCGTTTATTCCGCAGAACTTCATATTGTAAATCTAGCTTGTCACCAGGTATAGCAGTGCTATTAAATGTTACACCGTCTAATGAGGAGAGGAATCCTAATCCGGTAGACTCACTTGTTCCTACAAATGCTCCAAGCTGTGCAAGGGCCTCTACAATTAGCATGTGTGGCATACTGTTTTGATTCTCATTTATAAACCATTCGTTACTTGTGATTAATTTATATCCTTTTACGGATTTTTCATTTTCAATCTCTGTGATTCTATCAATCATTAAAAATGGGTAGCGATGAGGAAGTGTATCGTTAATATTTTTGATATTCATAAAGGTCTCCGATCTTTAATCTTTAAATGGGAAAATAATAGCCCCTGCTAAAAGTAAGCAGGGGATTTGTAATTAATTATTGACTAATGCATCTGCTTTTTCAGTAGAGAAAATACCGCTATTTTTAATATTTTCAACAACTTGTTGTAATACTATTTTATCTTGGACAAGTGCGATACGAACGAATCCTTCACCATGTGGTCCAAAAGCATGACCAGGGGTTACAACAACATGCGCACGATCCATCAATGCATAAGCAAATTCTAATGAAGTCCAGCCTTTTGGTATTTCCGCCCATATGAACATACTACCAGCTGGTTTATCAACATGCCATCCGAAAGAAGCAAAACCATCGACTAAAGTATCTCTACGTTCTTGATAGATGATACGATTTTTGGCGCAGAAGTCGGCACCTTGACGTAAGGCAACTGATGCAGCCTTTTGAATTGGTAAGAACACACCGTAATCTGTGTTGGATTTAAATTGCGCTAGTGCACCTACAATTTCTTTATTTCCAATCATATAACCAATGCGGCTACCAGCTAAGCTGTAGCTTTTGGATAGGGAATTAATTTCAACACCAACTTCTTTGGCGCCAGGAACAGATAAGAAACTGATTGGTTTCTTTCCATCGTAATAAAATTCAGCGTATGCGAAATCATGTACCACAATGATATTGTGGTGTTTTGCGAAGGTGATGACTTCTTTGAAGAAATCTTCATGTGCCATTGCTGGGACTGGATTTCCAGGGAAGTTTAATATCATCATTTTTGCTTGTTTAGCAATTTCCTCAGGAATGTCTTGTAACTTAGGTAAAAAGTCATTTTCCTTCTTTAAAGGCATAAAGTAAGGGTTTGCACCTGCCATTTGAATACCCGTTTCATATGCTGTATATCCAGGGTCGGGTACTAAAATAAGATCACCTGGATTTGCAAAAACCATAGGTAAGTGAACGAGTCCATCTTGGGAACCCATCAACAATAAAACTTCCTTGTTCGGATCTAATGTAACATTGTGAGCGTTATTGTAATATTCAGTTACTGACTCGTGAAATTCTTGAATACCAGTTAAAGTATAACCGTAATTTTCTTTTCCACTTGCTGTATGTACCATAGCTTCTCTTACAATATCAGCAGGAGGCATATCTGGATTGCCGATACTTAAATCAATCATTTTGTGACCTGCTGCGATTTTTTCTTTTTTATAAGCTGATAGTTCACTAAATATAGAAGATTGAAATGCTTTCATTCTAGTTGCCAACGTATAAGTCATCAAAACCCCTCCTAAAAAACTGTGCTTTCATTTTTCTAACTTTTATATTCTTTTATTATTCTGAAAACACATAATTATATTTTATCACTTTTGGACCAGAATTCAAAACGTAGTTGTGTAAAAAGAAAAAGAAGGGAAGGCTAAAGAGTATGAATACTAGCACATAATGAAGAGGTGTTTAAGGTGAAACAAATTCCAATTGGCGTATCAAATCGGCATATTCATCTAACAAACGAAGATTTAGAAAAACTTTTTGGGGAAGGATATGAGCTAGTGGTTGCAAAAGATCTTTCACAACCAGGAGAGTTTGCAGCAAAAGAAACAGTAACGATTCAGACTGAAAAGGCGGAAATCTCAAATGTCCGTATTCTTGGTCCTATCCGAAAGTTTACACAGGTTGAAATTTCAAAAACAGATGCACGTAAGCTAGGAGTGGATGCTCCGATTCGAGCATCAGGCAATATTGATGGAACACCAGGGATTACTCTTATTGGTCCAAAGGGATCTTTAAAAATTGAAAAAGGTGTAATCATTGCTGAGCGTCATATTCATATGACACCTCAAGATGCTGAGAAATTTCAAGTGGAAGATGGACAATATGTAAGTGTTAAAGTAGAAGGAGACAGAGGGTTGGTTTTTAATCAGGTACTAATTCGTGTAAAAGATACTTACGCATTAGATATGCATATTGATACAGATGAAGCCAATAGTGGGAGTGTAACAACAGGAGACTTAGGTCAACTCTTACAATAAGAAAAAATCCATCTCAATATTGAGATGGATTTTACATGTTCGATACTTGAGAAGTATTTTTACTTGTTTGCTTTTGTTTTGATAAAGACATAAAAATAATGAATAATGAAATAACACCGAAAATAAGCACCATATACTGTAATCCAATTGTATCTAAGAAGAATCCTGTCCCAAGTAGGACAATTTGGAACATAACCCTTTCAAACATATTACGGAATGAGAATAGACGTCCGTGATAACTTTTTTCAACTTTTGTTTGGAAAACTGTCGACATAATAGGGAAGAAACAGCCAACACTAAATCCGAATAGCCCGAACGATACAAGTGCCATCCATTTTATATCACTAAAGAAAAGTGAGAGATGTGCAATAGCAGTACAGAATGCAAAGAAGTATAGCAATTTTTCTGGTGGGAAATACTCGGATAGACGTTTAATAACGAAGGCTCCTAACATAAATGCTATCCCTTCAATTGTATAAATAAATCCTTTTATTGTTGGATCATGTTGCATTTCACTAATATTAATTACCATTAAGTTAAAACCGCCAATAAATAGAAGGGGAATGATACTTAAAATAAGTGCACAAAATGCGATAGGAATCCCTTTTAATATGCGGAAAACTTCTATAAAGCTATTGTTTTTTGCGGATTTTTTACTTGTTGTATTTGTTTGTTGATCTTCAAATTGTAATAAGAAGGTTGCCAAAAATAATAGAGCGTATGCGGCCATCGAGAATGCGTACATGTACTGTAAGCTCATCACAACAAGTAAGACACCTCCTAGTGAAGTACCAACAATACGAGCGATTGTTCCGATATTCATATGAACACCATTCATTTGTAATAACTCATGTTCACGAACGATAAGCGGAATAACAGACTGCAGGGCAGGAAAATAAAAAGCCGCCGAAATTTGAATGGCGATCATAAAAGCAATCATAAAGGAAATACTTTCATATTGAATAGCGAAGAACATAAAAATAACACTGATAACACGACCGAAACCGGCATAAAGAAGAATTTTCTTTTTTTCGTATTGATCAATAACGCGGCCGGCCATAGGGCCAACTAAAACACCGGCTAATAGCCCGATAAATAAAATGACTGATTTCATAAAATCAGAAGGTACATATTTCTGCATAAATTCTAAATTTCCAAGAATCCCAAGCCACAAACCGAGCCCAGCAATAAACTCTCCGATTAGAACAATCCAGACATTTCTATTACGCCACATAACAAAACCTCTCCGTCTTATAAAATAAGAAAAATCGTATATAAATTCTCCTTTTTATCTGTATATTTTAACCATTCTTTTTTAGAGTCAGAGTCTATATTACGTGTTTGATCATGAAAGTTCAATCTTTTTGATTTAGATAAAAGTTTGTTTTTGTAGGGCTAAAAATAAACTTTACGCATTGGAAAATAAATGGGGAGGAATTTAAAATGTATGAGGGGAGGCGAGTTGATGATACAACAATTTTTTAAGAAATCGCTTGATCAATTTTTACAGGAACAAGAAGAGAAAATAATAGAAAAACTTTGTTTTTGGGTGGTCTATTATTACATAGCAGTCCCTAAATATATTGTAAATTCTAGTGGTATTTTGGTGCATGTGAATCAAACACACGAAGATTATACGTATCATACAATTGCAGATTTTTTACGGGAGTACAGTGGGAAAATGAGAGGGACGTTCTATTTAGGAATTGAAATATATCATATAAAATTTGAAGACATGATTAGAGAAAAGTGCCGTGAAATGATTTATGCGCATTACTTTCCTCATTTTATTAATAGACACTCGTTATTATGTAAAGAATTACTCAGAGAAATAGGAGTGGATAAAACAGAAATGGAATTTGGGAGTTTCTATACATTGATTTTGAATCACTGTGCAGAGGCAAAGGATTGGATGGATGAGTATGAAGAAGATATGGTGAAAAAATTATTCGTATTGTCGCTTCCTTTTACCGTGCAAGTATATTGTACAAATGTACGTGAATATATGAAACGAGAAGAAAATGAGAACAGAATGGAACTCTTAGTCCATTGAATAACGAAGGAATAAAGGAGATTTACTTTATGAAAGATTTTTTCAGAATGTAGTTAAAAGAGGATATCTATGTATTCTTGCTGAAAAGAATATATAAATATATTGTAGAAAGAAGATGATCCAGAATGAGTAATGAAGAGCTTGTAAAGACCCAATTTGGTAGTAATGCTGAAAAGTATGTCAAAAGTCAAATTCATGCAAAAGGATCAGATTTGCAATATTTAGTTCAGCAAGTAAAAAATCGTGAAAATACTCGTCTTCTTGATATTGCTACAGGTGGTGGGCATGTAGCGAACACGCTAGCCCCGTTATTTAAAAGTGTAATCGCCCTTGATTTAACAGAAAAAATGATCGGAAAAGCAAAAGAATTTATTCATTCTAATGGTCATAATAACGTTTCATTTGTAGCTGGAAATGCAGAGGATTTACCGTTTTCTACTGCATCATTTGATACAGTAGTGTGCCGCATTGCAGCACATCATTTTCAAAACCCAGAGCAGTTCGTTTATGAAGTACATCGAACATTAGAAGAAAAGGGACTTTTCATCTTAATTGATAACGTGTCTCCAGAAGATCAAGAATACGATATCTTTTATAATTTTATTGAGAAGAAACGTGATCCGAGCCACAGGAGAGCTTTGAAAAAAACAGAATGGATCTCATTGCTCGAAAAAAATGGTTTGCAAATGCAATCATGTTTTACATTTGAGAAACAATTTGATTTTGATTGGTGGTGCAATATGATGGATGTACCACAGGAAACACGTTCAAAGTTAACAGATTGTATGATGAAAACTTCTAATGAAATGAAGGAGTTTTTCAAAATACATGTTGAACATAATAAAGTTGAATCGTTTTATACGGAGATGGCACTCTTTGTATGTCAGAAAAGTGCAACTTTAAAAAGATAATTCATTATCTTGCAGTCTTTCTCAAGTACGTTATACTTATTACAGAGAAAATAGGATTGAGGAGTAGTCATAATGATTCGTGTACGTATTGAGGGAACTGAAAAAGAGATTGTTGAATTTTTGGAGAACATGCCTGAAATTCCTGGATTTGAAAAGACGCATGTTAGAGAGCCGAGAAAAGGAAACAATCCAAAATATGATGCAAGCAAGAATGTATTAGCATATTTGTCATATAAAAAGATGGAAACCGCTGTTAAATAATAAATTCCTTTATTAGTAAAATTGTAATATGATAGAGAGCCGAAACGACACAAAATACAGTGTCGTTTTTTATTCATGTATAATAGAAATGTAAAAGTTTTCTAATTGACAGAGGAGCTCGTTTTAGCGGAAAAGCATTTTTAATTTTCAGATCCGACAGATATAAGATATACATCTATATGGAAAAATAATTTAATAAATTGATTTTTATTTAGAAATATATAAGTTGAATCAGCACACAAAGGGTCTGTTTTTGTGTGCCTATTTATTGTAAAGAGAGAATGTGTTCCTGGGATGTCTAATTGTTATATTTGTCTTTTGACCAGTTATCGTATGAAAACAACCGATTATCGAAAATCCATTTACAGTAACTTAAATAGCTTTTATATTTAGAGCGAGTGAAGGGGAAGTGGTGAAGTGAAGTTTGAAGTGTCGATTGATCCATCTTATAAAGAGCCGAAAATTATTATTCTAACGGATAAAATGACAGATGAGATATCTGATATTATGAAGCGATTGTCGGAGACTCATATGGATTCATTAGCTGTATTTTCAGAAAGAGGTGTTGAGATTGTTGACTGTAAAGATATCGTTAGAATCTATACAGAGAAACAGAAGGTATTTCTCCAAACTGCTGCTGGGATTTATACCATTCGCTCAAGATTATATGAACTGGAAGAGAAACTAAATAGTCAATTTTTTGTTCGTATTTCGAATTCAGAGATTGTTAACATTAAAATGATTACGAATATGGATATTAGTATGACAGGAACAATTGGCGTGTCATTAACA
Source organism: Bacillus pseudomycoides (assembly GCF_022811845.1). NCBI lineage: Bacteria > Bacillati > Bacillota > Bacilli > Caryophanales > Bacillaceae > Bacillus > Bacillus pseudomycoides. The sequence goes on along the minus strand of NZ_CP064266.1, from coordinate 4,171,088 downwards.
GGGAATATCAAAACGTATGCTTCTCGACGCTATGTTTCAAAAATTAAGAAACTGTTTGGAATATGAGGTGAAATTGTCATGAAAAATGTACTTAGTCGAGTTGTAGGTGGTTTTGTTATTGGTGTGATTATTGGACAAATTGTGCAGCTTCTTATTTCACTCACATTAGGTCAAGGAGAGTATATGCCAGTTGTTGAACAGTTTCGTTCTTTATTTGTAAGTGAGATGTCCGCTGTTATGGTACAAATACTGTTAACAGGGCTTATTGGGGTCACATTCGCTACAAGTTCGCTTGTTTTTGACATAGTAAAGTGGAGTCTACTAAAACAATACATCGTTCACTTTTGTATAACAGTACTAGTATGGGTGCCGATTGTAACGCTACTTTGGATGCCAAAAACATTTATAGGCACACTGATTTTTTTTATTAGTTTTTTAGGTACGTATGTCATCACATGGGCTATTCAATACATGATTTCAAAAAATGATATTAAACAAATTAATGCTGCGATTCAAGAAAAGCAATTTGAAGAGAGAGGTGATGAATAATGGCCATTGTTATAAAAAATTTAACGAAAAAATTTAAAGAGCGCACAGCTGTCGACGATCTTTCACTGACGATTAAGAAGGGAGAATTTTTCGCACTTTTAGGGCAAAATGCTGCTGGGAAAACAACAACGATAAAAATGCTTAGTGGCTTACTTACACCTACAAGTGGCGATGCATTGATGTTGGGAGATAGTATCGTCAAAGATCCTACGAAAGTAAAACAAAAAATAAACATTTCACCACAAGAAACCGCGGTAGCTCCGAATCTTTCTGTAAAGGAAAATTTAGAATTCATCGCGAGTATCTATGGAAGCAATAAGAAAGAGGCTAAGCAAAAAACAGTGGAAATGATGACAAAGTTTGGACTTTCGGAGCGAGCAACAAATAAAGCAAAAACATTATCGGGTGGGTTGCAGCGCCGGCTAAGCATCGCGATGGGACTTATTTCGTCTCCCAAAATCATTTTCTTAGATGAGCCAACATTAGGGCTTGATATTCGTGCTAGACATGATCTATGGAAGACCCTACTCGAATTAAAGGGGAACATCACAATTATTTTAACGACACACTATCTAGAAGAAGTAGAAGCACTTGCTGATCGCGTCGGTATTATGCATGGTGGTAAATTGCATGCACTTGGAACGATTAATGAGTTAAAAGAAAATACAGGGCAATCATCTTTAGAAAATATTATCCTTACACTAACTGAAGAGGGGAGCTGACTATGAGATATTTAACATTTTCTTCACGTAATCGCAAGGAGATTTTACGAGATCCCCTGACACTTCTTTTTGGGATTGGACTCCCGATTATTATTATGTTTCTTTTTTCAATGATGCAGAAAAATATACCTTTTGACCTTTATAATATAGAAAACTTAACGCCAGGCGTGATCGTTTTCAGTTTTTCTTTCCTTACGTTATTTTCAGGGATGCTGATTAGTAAGGATAAAAGCAGTTCGTTTTTAATGCGGATTTTTGCTTCTCCTATGTCTGCGTCTGATTATATTACTGGATACGCTCTTCCACTTTTACCGGTTGCAATTCTTCAAACTGTCATTTGCTTTATTTCAGCATTTTTCTTAGGTTTATCTTTTAATGCGAATGTGCTAGTTGCCACGTTTATTCTCATTATCATTGCAATGCTTTATATTGGATTTGGTCTACTACTTGGTACGTATTTTACAGATAAGCAAGTTGGCGGGATTTTTGCGATTTTCGTCAACCTTACAACATGGTTAAGTGGCAATTGGTTTAAGCTAGATATGATTGGGGGTACGTTTAAAACGATCGGCTATGCATTACCATTTGCTCATGCGGTTGATGCTACACGATTTGCTTTATCTGGTGAATACCGTGATCTTGTCGTACCTTTATCATGGGTAGTTGGCTATACGATTATTATCTTTGTAATTGCTATTTGGGGATTTAAGAGGAAAATGAAAAGTTAAATAAATTGTAAACAATGTTAGTATCTCTATACAGCCGCCAATAAATAGGTGGTTTTTTTATTTTATACTGTTTCACCGCCTTGTCTTTTCTGCATAATAATAATAGTAGAATATGATGAGGAGGGTGAGAGGAGTTAATAAAAAAATAATCTTTTTTTGGAGATTTTGGTATCGATGATGCAGTTGCTGTAATTTATGCTGATAAAACATGCAATATCGATATCTTTGGGATTGTAGCAGATCATGGTAACGTTTCAAGAGATATTGTAACTGAAAATGTTAGTGTTTATCCGTTAAATGTAACGCAGCAGGCACTTATTACTCCTGAAAGGGTAAATATCATTAATGAAAAGAGAACAGGGCAAGCAAAACTAATTAAGCCAATGATAGATTTTTATTATGAGAACTTTTATAAAAAAGAATACCTTGGAATTAGTGGAAGTCCGATTCATGATCTATTACCGTTTATTTCATTAATCAATGATAATATTTTTGAATATAAAAAGTCTGCCATATGGATAAGCACAACAAATGATCAAACTAGAGGATAAAGTGTAGCTGATTTTAGAAAGATTGCTGAACCGACAAGATTTGATAATAGACCTGTACAAAGAATTGCTGTTGATTTTAGCTATCAAGCGTTTAAAAAAGAATTTATGAGAACAATGTTGAAACGAGATTGTTCTTAGATGGTATATATGAATGCATGAAGAAGCAAGAACAATCTGTACTAGGAAATAAATGGTATCCTTGATTTAAAAGAAGATTATCAATTCAAATGTATAAATATCAAAAATTTTCAGTCCCAAATATCCGGTCGATCGACCTGCATCGTTCTCATATAATCTAATATTTGTCCTGTATGGACACCTTCATGATACGCAATTCGTAGTAGCATGTCACCTAAAGAGCGAATATAGCCCGTGTATCCAAGTTCAGTTAGGTTTGAACGATCTATTTTTATATTTTCTAACTCTTCATTTGATAAAGATTTGACAAAATCGATAAACATTTCATGGTATGGCTGCGCAAAATGAAGTTCGTCTTTAACGGATGTAAATGCTCTTGCTTCAAAAGGTGACTTTACATTTTGTACACAGCCTTGATTTCTTAATATCTGCAGATAGATGTATTCAGCTTCTAGAACATGTCTTATCATATCTTTGCAACTGAATGCCTCAGCATCTGGTCTCCAATCTAATTTATCCTCAGGAATAGCTGTCCAAACTTTTATACTTCGCCTTCTAATTTCAGATAGGTTTAATAATAATAAATCCACATTGTTCAATTTATGTTCCCCCTTTTATATACTGTTTATTAATTTTACTGAATTTTATGAAATAAATCAAAACATTCGTTCTGTTTGTGGGTGCCTTTAGGTTTGTTCATTATACATGTACTCTTAAACCCAATCTTGAATAATTAGATCAAAGAATAAAAGATATGAATTAATTTTCCCGTAAAAGCCCTGTTGGCAATGGGATTGTTACTTTATATGGTTTGGTTTAATCGTTTCTCTAATATACGCAAGTTAAAAGTATAACTTAAAAAAAAAGTAGCATAACTAAGGGTAAGCAATAATTTTTTTGTCATTATTTTTGTTTTGTAAAATTAAGGAGGTATAATGATATGGCATTTATCTGGTCTTTAATTGTTGGTGGTATTTTAGGATGGCTAGCAAGTTTAATCGTTGGTAAAGATGTACCTGGTGGTGTGATTGGAAATATTATCGCTGGGATTATCGGTTCTTGGCTTGGAACATTGTTATTGGGGACGTTTGGACCGGTTATTGGAGGGTATGCAATTATACCAGCATTAATTGGTGCCATTGTATTAATTTTTATTGTCAGCTTATTACTACGTGCATTGCGAAAGTGAATAAAGTGGATCGCTGAGAATTGTCAGCGATCCATTTTTGTATTATTTGTCCTAATCTGTTATGCTACTGTTATACAATCAGGAGGTGTCAGCATTGAAATCATTTACAGTAAACTTTCATCAAGAAGACAATGCAAAAGCAACAACAGTACATAAGTTAAGTGAAGAAGACTTCAATAAAGCAACAGAAAACGGTACTCGTCATCTATTTGATTTAGATACAAATGTCGGTTTCTTTGTATTCTTTGATGCGGAAGATGCAGAAGGAAACGAGCAATACTTAATGTTGCAATATGAAGGAGATCATGAAGAGCCAAGTGCTTGCTACGGATTTGATTTGAAATTATTCTATCAATTTTTAGCACTTTACTTAAATGACCTTGAATTCCAAGGTGAAACAGATGAAGAAGAGGAAGAATATGGTCCGATTCATCATTTAGCCCACTTACTTTACCATATCGTTGAAGATGGAAAAAGCATTGAAGTATAACTACATATTTGAGGCTGTCCTTTAATAGGGCAGCCTTTTCTATTTAAATAAAAATTTGTTATCCCAAGTTCTACTAGCAAAATAGATCATATTTCTCTATTTTCTCCGGAAGATAGTATAAATAATATGGCGGGTAATAGATGTGAGAAAAAGAGCTGCTCTGTTATAAGGACAGCTCTTTTTCTTTGTTGCGCTCTACGGAAGAAACAAAATAAGTTTGAATGATTCCACCAATTATTAATAAGCAGGCACAAATATAAAATAGAGTACTGCCGTTTACATGACCTAATATCATTGCTCCAATAACCGGACCGCATGTTCGAGAAATGTCCCAGTGTATGCCGTAAATAGAAAAATATAATCCGCGCATGTGACTTGGTGCGATTCCCGAAACAAAGCGGAGTAAATGATTTAAAGCAATGCTTTCGCCAATAGTAAGGAAAAGTAATGTAAAGAAGAGTGACCATAATGTTGTAGAATAACCATAACCGATGGCTGCCAATGTATAACAAACATATGAAATCACGATAATTTTGGGCATTGAAAATCGTTCAGACCATTTGACAAGACCAACTTGTAGTATGATTTCCATAATTGCTCTACAAGTTGAAATGAATGCGAGAACGAATAAGAAATTTGGAAAGATATTCTCTGCAAATACACGATAATTCGTTTCAGTTTGAGCATAGAAAAAGCTAATCGGAAGAGTAGAAATCATAAGTCCAAATACAGCATAATGCTTAAAGATAAACTTCTTCCGTGTTGTTACTTCTTGTGTAGATTTTTTATTCGCTTGAATCATAGGAGCTGTTTCTGGGAGCTGTGTCCATACGAGAGTTGCATACAAGCTTAGAGCTACAGCTTGAATGATAAATAAGTATTCAGGATGACTATGATAAAAAAAGGCACTAATGAACGGACCAATTACAGCTCCGACTGCTCCCACTGATTGAAGAACAGCAAATATTTCCGCTTGTTGTTCTGGCGCAGTTAAGTCTGCAATTTGAGCACGCTGAGCAGGAATATATAGGGAGCGGCCAACACCATTCATTACATATAACAAAGCAAAGAAAGGGACTGATGCAGCGAAAACAAATCCGCCGATTGCAATTGCCTGTACGAATAATCCAAGTAACATAATTTTCTTTCTGCCGTACTTATCTGTTACACCTCCAGCAATAATTGTGAACACAATATCAGAGAGTGGCTGCAACCCAAACAGTAACATTGTAAGAATCACATTACCTTCTAGCGCTTTATTGACATGGATAATAAAAATAATTGCCAACATGGCCTCAGTAGTTCTAGTCAATAACTCACCTAATAATCGAATCCAGATTGGCTTACTATAACGTGTTAGAAGATGATTCATTCTTCATTTCCTCCTTTCTATATGGAAATCTTAAGATGGAAGGGGAAAATGAAAAAGGGTAGAATGAAAGAGTGGGATTTTTCACCTTTTAGGGGGATGATGGATATAGTTATTTTGGATCAGTATGTGCAGCTGTGGCTCCAGTATGGAAAAGAGAGAACAGAGGAAGAAAAAATAGAAATATCATTACAAAATATATCCGAAACATTGTTTTGTACGGATCGTAATAGTAAATTTATTATCAAAAAATTAGAAGAGCTAGGCTGGGTTTGTTGGTTTCCAGGACGCGGGAGAGGGAATCGATCAAAGTTATCGTTTCAAAAACATCCTGTGTCTTTAATTTTAGAAAAGGGGAAAGAGATAACGAAACAGGGGGATGTAAAGAGTGGAAAAGCATTTGTTGAACAATATAGCTCGTATTTCCCCGTATTAGAAAAACAATTTCAAACTTGGATAAACTCAATATTTGGTTATCAGATTGAAATGACGACTCAAGGTAGACAAGATGTACTGCGGCTACAAGTAGAAATGAGACCGAAGATTTTTATGGATCCTGTATATGCTACAATGCGTTCGGAATGTCATATGGTGAAACATGTATACGATACACTTGTATATGTTAACGAGAGTATAAATGTAATAGAACCGAGACTTGCATTTCACTGGGAATATAATGACGATCAAAAAGTGTGGACTTTTTATTTACGTAAAGGTGTGCAATTTCATAATGGTAAACGATTTACAGCTCATGATGTTGTGTACACATTTGATAGATTTATGGATATGAAAGATAATCCGTATTTGTGGATGTTGCAACATGTTGAAAGAATCCATATTGTAAACGAACATGTTGTGGAGGTTTACTTACATACAGAAAATAAGTTATTATTACATATTTTAGGTGCAGAACAATGTTCTATTGTAACGAAAGATGGGGAAGACAATTTAAGTGGAACAGGGCCATTTAAACTACGTGAAAATAATAATTCTATCTTTGTATTAGAAGCACATAATTCGTATTTTCGTGAACGTCCCTTTCTTGATCGAATTGAACTTTGGAATGTACCGAAAAGTATGGATGCATATGACGTTTTGATGAAAGCCGAGCATAAAGGTATAGAGAGTCCCCATAAAGAATTTTCTAAAATGGAATCCAACGTAACATATGTTACGTTAAATGCTAAGAAACAAGGACCTTTACAAGATATTACATTCAGGCAAGCGTTATATAAAATGATTCATATTAATAAAATGATAGACGAGTTAGAGGGAGAACGCGGTGAGGAAGCAGATGAATTATTACTAGGAAATAGTGCAGCCTGGAGAATAAAAGAGGATATGAATAACCTTCTACAAAAGAGCAAATATAGTGGAGAAGTATTATATTTGTATACGTTTAAAGAACAAGATCATGTGGAAGATTCTAAGTGGATTCAAAAAGAATGTGCAAAGTATGGAATTACGATTGAAATACATTTTCTCGATGCGCAGGAATTATTACAAGTGGAAACAATTGAACAAGCAGATATAATCCATGATAGTGCTACAATCAGTGAGCAAATAGAACTAAGTTTTTTACAAATGTTTCTTTCGAAAAATAGTTTTATAAATCAACATAGCTCTCTTGATTTTAATGAACAATTACATTCGTATTTTACCGAACCTAATGTAGAAAAGCGAATTACACTGTTACGCAACGTAGAGGACACATTGTTACGTCATCTTCATATTATTCCTTTATATCGTAACAAACAGCACATAAGTACACATGAAAAAGTACAAAATATAATGATTAATTCTCAGGGGTGGATTGATTTTTATCATATATGGTTTAAGCCTTGATATATAAGCGTTTTAAAAGTTCTTTTGAAAAATCAAAAGGACTTTTTTGTATGGAACTGTACTTTGATTTTGAACATTGTTACGCATATTTTTATAAATGCCCATTTACAGCGTAACAGTGTTATGTTATATTGTTTTTAGGAAGGAGTGTTATACAGTTGAGTACAGATTTAATTTCAAAAAAAGATTTATTGGAACTGACCGGTATTTCATACGGGCAACTATATAGGTGGAAAAGAAAAAATTTAATACCAGAAGATTGGTTTGTAAGAAAATCGACTTTTACAGGACAAGAAACATTTTTTCCGAAAGAAAAGATATTAGAGCGTATTGATAAAATTCAAACGATGAAAGAGGATTTGTCTCTAGATGAGTTAGCGAATATGTTTTCGCCAAGTGTAACAGAGATTTCTTTAACGAAAGAAGATATAATCCGAAAAGGCATTGCCTCAGAACCGGTTGTGCAATTTTTTATAGAACAAACGAATAAACCGGTGGAATTTCAATTTGTTGAAATTCTCTATGTATACATTTTAGAAGAATTACTGCAATCTGGAGAAATTAGTTTAGAAGAAGGAAAGATGATTCTGCAAGTGTTGCGCGAGCACTATGAAGTCACGAAACAAAAGAATAGTGAATTAGTTGTGGTTCGAAAGCTAGGTGTTTCTACATGTTTCTTAGTTTCAAATGTAGATGATTTACTTTTTGAAAAAGGAACGAAGATAGTCGTACGTTTAGCAATCATGCAATATACAGAAGCGTTAAAATCAAGACTATTGTAGTGGGGGAAAAATGATGCGATCAGAAAAATTAATTATAAATGGTTATGGTTCTTCTAATGGTGGGGAGTTTCATAAAGTACAGTTAAATGGAAAAGGGACTGTTAATGGGAATATAGATTGCGATGATTTTGAATGCAACGGGTCAGGTAATGTGAATGGTGATTTAAAAAGTGAACGTACAAGAATTAGCGGTTCTGGCAAAGTTGATGGGAAAGTAGATACTGAAAACATGCGAATCGATGGAAAAGCAACGATTACAAAAGATGTAAAGGCTAACAATTTAAAAATTGCTGGTAAAGGAACAATTGGTGGTACTTTGAAAGGTGAAGAGCTTAAAATCCGTGGGCAAGCGACTATTGACGGTAATTGCGAAGTGGATATCTTTTCGTCAGAAGGACAGTTCACAATCGGAGGCTTACTAAGTGCCGATGAAATTGACATCGATATTCACGGTACATGTAGAGCAAAAGAAATAGGTGGCCAAACAATTAAAGTAAGGCATAGAGCAACAGCATTTAGTAAACTTTATAAAAGCGTATTTGGATCGCATTTAGAAGCTGAATTGTTAGAAGGTGACAATATTGATATCGATCACGTACAAATCAAGATCGTAAGAGGTAATAATGTGACAGTCGGACCAAATTGTGAGATAGGACTGATTGAATATACAGGAGTTCTTCATGTTGATAAAAATGCGAAAGTAAAAGAAATTCAACAAGTTTAATTTTTTATGGAGAGAGGAATGGCAATGGCAAAGCGAAATAGTCTCACTTTGAATGGTTCTGGTAGTTCATCAGGTGGTGCCTATAATAAGGTGAAAATTCGAGGCGAAGGAACCATTTCAAATGATGTGAATTGTAATGAATTTAAAGCATATGGAACGAGTGATGTTCGTGGTGATATGACGACAAATTCTTATATTGTATATGGAGATAGTGAAGTGAAAGGTAGTTTGCATGCTGAGTATGTGAAAGTATACGGTAATACACAAGTGCAGCGTGATTGTCATATAAACAAAACAAAAATTAGAGGGATGTTTGAGATTAATGGAAAGCTAACTGGAAATTTCATAGATATTAAAGGTGGTCTTACAGTAAAACAAGATATTGAAGTAGAAGAACTTTTATTAGCTGGTGGCCTTGAAAGTGAAGGGCTTTTAAATGCTGAAAATATTAACATTATCTTACGTTATGAAGGAAGTAAAGTAAGAGAAATTGGCGGTAAAAAGATTACAGTACGAAAAAAAGCGAGATTTATTCCTTTTACAAGCCATACTGGTAATCTGCAAACATCCATTATCGAAGGGGATGACATTTATTTAGAACACACAATTGCTGAAATAGTAAGAGGGAACAATGTTACAATTGGCCCTGGTTGTGAAATCAGTGTTGTGGAATATCATACGAGTTTTAATCAAAAAGGAAACTCGGTTGTAAAAGAACATAAACAAATATAGGTGTAAGAGGGAGAGCAAGAAATATGGTTGCGAAGAATAGTAAACTTGGCTTTGTAGTTGCCGGTTTATTGCTAGGGATTTTAATGGCATCAATGGATAATACCATTGTTGTGACAGCTATGGGAACAATTGTTGGTGATTTAGGTGGACTAGAAAACTTTGTTTGGGTCGTATCAGCGTATATGGTAGCAGAAATGGCGGGCATGCCGATTTTCGGAAAGCTATCAGATATGTATGGGAGAAAGAGATTTTTTATTTTCGGTTTAATTGTTTTTATGCTTGGTTCAGCACTTTGTGGTACCGCAGAAAATATTACGCAGTTAGGTATTTATCGTGCAATTCAAGGTATTGGCGGAGGAGCGCTCGTTCCAATTGCGTTTACGATTGTGTTTGATATTTTCCCGCCCGAAAAGCGTGGGAAAATGGGTGGATTGTTTGGTGCAGTCTTCGGATTATCTAGTATTTTTGGACCATTACTTGGTGCATATATTACAGACTACAGTAGCTGGCACTGGGTATTTTATATTAATTTACCGCTAGGGATTCTATCACTTATTTTTATTGTATTCTTTTATAAAGAATCACGCGTTCATCAAAAGCAAAAGATCGATTGGTTTGGTGCAATTACATTAGTCGGTGCAGTCGTTTGCTTAATGTTCGCATTAGAACTTGGCGGACAGAAGTATGATTGGGATTCTACTTTTATTTTAAATTTATTCGCGGCATTTGCTATTTTAATGATTATGTTTATTTTTATTGAAAGAAAAGTGGAAGAACCTATCATATCGTTTGAAATGTTTAAACAGCGTTTATTTGGGATGAGTACAATTATCGCTTTATTTTACGGGGCTGCTTTTATGTCAGCAACTGTATATATCCCCTTATTTATTCAAGGGGTATATGGCGGGTCAGCAACGAATTCTGGTTTGTTACTATTGCCAATGATGCTAGGATCAGTCGTTACAGCACAGTTAGGCGGATTTTTAACATCAAAGTTAAGTTACCGCAATATCATGATTATTTCTGCTGTAATTATGCTTGGTGGATTGTTCTTATTAAGTACATTAACACCAGAAACAAGTCGTGTATGGCTAACCCTTTATATGATTATTATCGGTTTTGGTGTAGGTTTTTCATTCTCAGTATTAAGTATGGCTGCAATCCATGGCTTTGGTATGAACCAGCGCGGATCAGCAACTTCAACGAGTAACTTTGTTCGTTCATTAGGGATGACACTTGGAATTACTATCTTTGGTATGATTCAAAGAACAGGTTTTCAAGATCAATTAGAAGAAGCATTTAAAGGCATGGACGGCGGAATCAATGGCAATGCGCTAGGAGATTCAAGAGCGATCCTTTCAGAAGGCGCAAGATCTCAAATTCCGCCGCAAATATTAGATAAAATTATTGAAGCACTTTCGAGCTCTATCGTTCAGACATTTATGTGGGCATTAGTTCCAGCAGGTCTAGCATTCGTATTTATCTTCTTTATGGGGAATGAACGCATGGTATGTCAGAAACAACAAGAAAAGATAAAAGCAGAAACATCAAAAGCATAGAAAATAAAAAACTCCTTTCTAGATTAGAAAGGAGTTTTTCGTCTGTAACTCTGCAAATTAGCCTTCGATTACTTCGTATTCTTCATCTGCTAATAATAAAATTTGTGTTTTTTTACCTTTATTTTGTACTTCAATTACATCGTATGTACCTAGGTCTCTTAATTTATTTTGAGAAACGTTTACCATCACTTCAATAGAATCGATTAAAATATCTTCTTCGATATATGATTCAGGCAATGCCATATCCTCAGTATCTAATACACATGTGTATAGAATTTGTAAATGTTCAGCAGTTGGGTTTTCTTCTTGAACATCAATAATGTCTTTTACTGTTTCCATATGTTCTTCTTTTACTTGGTATACCTTAATTTTAGCCATTGTTTCATTCTCCTTTATAACGTAATCGTAGAGGCTACAGTTTATTATAACGTTTTTTAGTGGAAACATGAAATTGTTTCCTTATTATCATTCTCAATTATAATATTCGCATCCAAAAGTTTGGGCAGGAGAAGTGCTATTTAGTGAAGGTAAAGGAAATCCTTGCTAATTCAAAATCAGTTCGAATTTATTACAAAAGTGTAAGGTTTTTGTAAGGAAAATAGATAAATAGATTAAAAGCTTTCTGATAGTATACGAGGTGTTACATACTATTAAAACAAGAGGTTGAAAACATGAAGAAACTGTTAATAACTTTGATTGCTTTTCTCGTATTATTAGGTCTTTTAATGACTGCCTTGGTAGGTTCTGATTGGGATTTAGCTGAAATGAAGCAAAAATTGGGTAAAGATAAAATGTATGTTCATATTACGGAGAACGGAAAAGAATATCAGGTAGATAAAGATGATCCTACTTGGAAGCGTTACGAGTATAACGTAATTGCATATGATAAAGATGGAAATAAGACGAGTATTAAGTTCGATGCTAATAAAAATTTGAAATTAAATGCATTTTTACGTGTGTATGTATTTGATGAACCAAATAGTGAGGGATATAAAGGGATTTCCACATATGAAGAAGTCCAACAAAATGAAATTCCTAAAAAAGCACTAAAGCAGATGGATAAAAAATAATATATAGGATTGTTCATAGATGAAAAGGCAGCATGAATTGTACATGCTGCCTTTTTGTTTGAAGAAGCAAAGAATGGTATGAAGTTTGGATTTAAAAGTGCTTATAATTTAAACAACAAAACATTTTTATCATATTCCTGTAAGCACCATTTATATTTAGTCAGGATAATAGGCGGAACAGTCTCTTGATCAATGTTAACTTCTTTAAAACCATATTTTTGATAAAAAGCCGCCAACTCTTCAAAAGGGATACAATAAACATTAGGTACACTGGATTGCTTTGCTTCGTTTACTAAGAAAGAAACGAGATCTCCTGCTAATTTATAGCCTCTATATTTAGGAAGGATATAAATACCACCCATTTCGATAGTACTCTCATCAATTTGAACTAGACGCCCAAGTCCCGCATATTCTCCGTTGTATATTACAATCGCTACTTTATCGTTTTTTAAGTCACTGGGCACAAATCCAGCTTTTTCATATTGATGATTAATCCATTCTAAATCTTCTAATGAAGCAAACTTGATTTTCATAAAAATACACTCCTTGAAAAATTCTGATATTTCTATTATATAGGTAACAAAATAATTGGTAAAAAATAATAGCTTACTATCTCATTACAAATCATGTTGAAAAGGAGTTCATTTCTTGATATTCCATGCATAGAATAGTTTAATAATACTTTTTCTTTCTTCATAAGTGTTTTACGTATATAATTTAAAGGTAATTGTCCTTATATTAGTATACTTATAACAGAATAGAGGTTTAAAAATGAGCGTTAAAATCATTACGGATAGTGCGGCTGATTTACCAAAAGAATTGTTGCAAGCTTATGATATAGATTTGATTCCACTTCGTGTATATGATGAAGCAGAAAAAGAGTATTTAGATGGTGTGACATTAGAATCAGTTCAATTATTGCAAAAGATGAGGGAAGGCGAAGTGTATAAAACATCGTTGCCGTCATTAGAAACATTCCAAGAAAAATTTGTTACATATGCAAAGCTAGGTACACCTTGTATATATTTAGCTTTTTCATCGGAACTGTCAGGTACATATCAATCTTCTGTCGTTATTAAAGAAGAAGTAAAAGAAACATATGCGGATTTAGATTTAGAGATTATCGATACAAAGTGTGCTTCACTTGGGCTAGGGCTTGTAGTAATAGAAGCTGCCAAAATGGCTAAAGAGGGTGCAACAAAAGAAAAGATTTTAAACCGAATCGCTTTTCTAACAAAACATATGGAGCACATCTTTACTGTAGCTGACCTGCAGTATCTTGTTAGAGGTGGTCGGTTAAGTAAGGTAGCTGGGTTTATTGGTGGCTTATTAAACATTAAGCCGATTTTAAATGTAGAAGAAGGTAAGCTTGTACCACTTGAAAAAATAAGAGGAAGAAAAAAAGTTCTAGGCCGAATGGTTGATATTATGGAAGAGCGTGGGAAGAATCTTAAAGGTCAAACGATTGGAATTACCCATGGTGCTGATTTAGAAACTGCGAATGCATTAAAAGCATTAATTACTGAAAAATTTGGTTGTGAAGTATTTATTGTAAATACAATTGGTGCAGCAATCGGAGCGCATACAGGACCAGGCGTTTTAACATTGTTTTTCTTAAATGAAGTAGAGTAAAGGATTGATCTTTTTGATCAATCCTTTTTGTTATACAGTTAAGGATACAGATAATTTAAATAGACATAACATGTTATCTTGCAAAAAAAGCAAATGAGGTCCATCCTAAGTAGTTCAGTTATTGTGGAGAAAATCTAAAATAACGAGCTAAATAACATATTAATTCACAGGTTAATTTGCATAGTAAATAACACGCAAAAAAGCTCAAAGTCCCTATATGACTCTGAGCTTTACTTTTGTATAAGACTTATTTCATTAAATCCACTCTTTTCCATGTTCACGAATGAATTTAATATCGTTTTGATAATGTTCAAGGTGTCCTTCATCTATCATTTTTTGAAAATTTATATCGCCTTCTTTGGCCTTTCTTTTCATGTATTTACATAACCCTTCTAATCGTAGCAATACCATCTCCAAATAGTCTTCTTCCATCCCCTCACCGTAGTATTCAAAAAACAATTTGACTCTTTGTTTTATACGATCGGCATGCTGTATTGAATTATAAAAAACTGCCTCACCTGTTTCAGTATGATAAACTCTACTTAAGGGGACACAAGTGTAAAGAGTATAGGCTATGTCCCAAAGTCTTGGACCAGGACCGACAACATCAAAATCAATAATACCTACTGGTTTTTCGTGATTAAAAATAATGTTGTATATTGCAAAATCATTGTGGCATACAACCTCTATTTTATTTGGAGTATTATCCATTGGTTTCCAATCATCTGATAACGGAAAGTCACTCACAGCATCATGGTAAAGACGGAGCATCTTCGCTATTTCTTTTAAAACATCATTAGACCACATGTATTCTTTTAAAGGATAATTACCAGCTTCTCCTTCAATAAATGATAATATCTCTCTATCTTTTTCATCAATACCTAAAAACTTTGGTGCATAACTAAAACCTTTGTTTTCCAAATGATTTAATAGCTTATGAATTTTGGTACTGTCTGGCTTTAATTCTCTTCGAACAGTACCTTCCGAACGATATACGTTTGAGACATTCCCTCCCGTTAGCATTTCTTCGTTTTCGTAGTTTGACATCTGATAATTCCCCTCCATTATTAGAAAACTAGACACTCTTAAAACAAATGCCGATTGTTCAACAATCCTGCTCGTTAACGGAACAGGAACCACTTTGTTGTCTTTATATTTTAACATAAATTTCCTATTCGTTTTTTTACACCTCGAATAGCAACTTTAATCGCATCAAAAATAACGAAATGACAATGGTTATGGTCATCCTGATAATTGATGTGCTATTGCACTTGTTAATTCAACAGTGAAAACAGGATAAACCTTTACATATCAACAAAAAAATCGAGTATAAAACCTTTGAGATTTTATACTCGATTTAACCTGCCATTTATACGGTTTCTTCACGTTATCTGAACTACTTAGGTCCATCCTCAAGTGCTTTTTTATTATTCATTAATTTGTTTTTTAACAGGTAAAAAGCTTGAAAGAAAAGTAGTAAGAACAAGTATGAAAGAAACTCTTTCAGTTGTATCAATCTCTAAACCATTATTCCATTGATATATAAAGGATACTAGTATTAAAAGTGTAGCAAATCCTCCAACATATCTTACTGTTTTTTGCGCCTTTTTGTTATTCGTTCTCCAAATCATATTCATCCCTCTTTCTTATTTTATAAATATTTTTGATTTCAATCATCGATAAACGGTAGTCTTTGTAGTTAATGAAATAATTATTATTTTATCTATTACGATTTTGTAGTTTTAATGTGAATACGCAATAGACTGCCCATATGTAATAGAGTGTTGTGATGAGTCTGATATCACATTTATTGTATGAAATATATTTATCATATTTGTGCAAAAATAAGTGCAAGCAGCTAGGGACAGGATAAAAATAACAATCGTTTCTATTTGTTTCAAATTTTTTCTAGCAAGTTTATCGTACTTAAAATATAAACCGTTGTTTATGTTAATAACAAGTAGTAAAATTCCACGGAAAAAATAGTAAAAAAATTGGCTTTTTTACCAATTTTTTTAACAAGTGGATAGAAATTATAGGATGACAACGATACAATTAAAATAAGACACATCAATATTCGTTTAGTTGTTTCATCATTGGAAACGTTTAAACAAGGGGTGGAAATATGCAAATCGGAGAAAAAATACGTCAAATTCGTATACATAAAGGAATGACACAAGGGGAACTCGTATCGGGAGTATGTTCAATCGCTTATTTAAGCCGAATAGAAAATGGACAAATTAAACCATCCTCGTCTTTTTTACAAAAGGTTTCTCAAAAGCTGAATGTTGATAGTGATTTTTTAATAGAGGGAAGAAGTGAAGGGATAGAATCTAATATTCTTAAAATATGTGAAAAATATAAACAAGATGAAAGTATCAGTGAGACGGAATTATCTTCGTTAGAACTGTATGTTCGTGATACGGACTCAATACCTTTATTATTAAAGGTTTACGGTGTTCTCATATATTATCATGCTCGAAACAATAACTTATCATATGTAGCACCACTTGTCGATCAAGCTTCACAAGTAATTCCGAATCAAGTAGACACACAAGATACGGATGATTATATATATTATCTAATGGCTAGAGGGGGATACTTTTATAGTAAAGGAGACTATGTAACAGCATATGAAATTTACAAGAAGATTGAAAATATGCTTGGTCTTGAAGAAACGGAGCAACATGCTCATATATACTATAACTTAAGTTTGGTGACTCAAAGTTTATATAAAGATCAAAGTATAAGCCGGTTGTATACTAAAAAAGCATATAAATTGTATAAGAAATTTAATATAGAACAACAAAAAATATATGTGTTAATACTTCTTGCGATGCAATATAACATAGATAAACACTACGAACAAGCACTGGAATCCTTAAAGCAAGCTGAAATGGAAGCGCAGACTAGTAACAATCCTTTGAATTCATGTTTGATTACATATAATTATGGGAAAATCTATCAAGGTTTGAAAGACTATACCAAAGCAATTAAATATTATGAAAAACATTTAGAGCTTGCCACTTTTCTCCCACAAAATGCCGATAGAATATACACATTACGAAATTTAATAGAGATTTATATAGAACTAAAAGACTGGACAACTGTTAATCGACTTATGGAAGATGCTTTTGATATTCTAGCTATTTGTGATGTACCATACGCCCATGTTCAACTCTATGGGTTTAAAGCCCAAATATCCAAAATACGGGGGAATCATGATAGCTTTGAGAAAAATATGCAAAAAGCAATTGAAATGGGACTAGAAAAAAGGCAATATTCTTTAGTTCGAGAGTTTGCCCTTGAACTAGGAAAGTACTTTTATAATAATCGAGCGTATAAACAATCTGCAAAATATTTCGAAATGGCAGCTGAGAATACATTAAATTAAGAAAAGTATTTGATTCGTTGATAAAAAGTAGAGGGGAAAAGACATGCAAATCGGGGAAAGAATCCGCCAAATTCGTATACATAAAGGATTTACACAAGGGGAACTCGTATCAGGAATATGTTCTATCGCTTATTTAAGTAGAATAGAAAATGGACAAATTAAACCATCTTCTTCTTTTTTAAAGAAGGTTTCTCAAAAGCTGAATGTTGATTCGGAATTTCTAATAGACGGGAAGAATGAGGGAATAGAATCTAGCATTCTTAAAATATGTGAAAAGTATAAACAGGATGAAAGTATCAGTGAGACTGAATTATCTTCGTTAGAACTGTATGTTCGTGATACGGACTCAATACATGTATTACTAAAGATTTACGGTGTTCTTATATACTATCATGCACGAAACAATAACATATTATATGTAGCACCATTTGTCGATCAAGCTTCACAAGTGATTCCGGATCAAATAGAAACACAAGATTATATATATTATTTAATGGCTAGAGGGCTATACTTTTTTAATAAAGGAGACTATGTTACCGCATATGAAATTTACAAGAAGATTGAAAATATGCTTGGTCCTGAAGAAACGGAGCAACACGCTGATATATATTACAACATAAGTCTTGTACGGCAACAACTTTATAAAGATCAAAGTATTAGTCGCATGTATGCTAAAAAAGCCTATAAATTATATGAAAAATTTAATATAGAACAACAAAAAATATATGTGTTAATCAATCTGGCGATGCAATATAACAAGGATAAACTACCAGAACAAGCCATTGAATCTTTGAAACAAGCAGAAAATGAAGCGAAGACAAATAACAATCCTTTGAATGTATGTTTGATTGCGTATAATTACGGGAAAATCTATCAAGGCTTGAAAGATTATGCGAATGCGATTCCATATTATGAAAAAAGTTTAGAACTGAGTGAGTATCTCACACGAACACCTGATAAGGTGTATATACTACGGAATTTAATAGAAATTCATATAGAACGAAAGGACTGGCAAACTGTTAATAAACTGATAGATAAGGCATTTGATATTCTATCTACTTGTGATATACCTTATGCACATGTTCAACTCTATGGATTTAAAGCCCAAATATCTAAACTAAGGGGAAATGATGAAAGTTTTGAGAAAAATATGGAAAAAGCAATTGAAATAGGGCTAGAAAAAAAGCAATATTCTTTAATTCGAGAGTTTGCTCTTGAACTAGGAAATTATCTTTATGATAGTCGTGCATATAAACGATCTGCAAAATATTTTAAAATAGCAGCCGAAAATGCATTACATTGAAAAAGGCATTTGATTTATCAAAAGTAGCGGGGAACAGCCGTGCAAATTAGAGAACGAATCCGGCAAATACGTATGCATAAAGGAATAACACAAGGGGAACTCGTCTCAGCATTATGCGCTGTCGCTTATTTAAGTAGAATACTGAAAACAAATTGGATTGAAATTGTTTTTAAACTTCGGTTTTCTATTTCGTTGGATAGAGAATTTTTGTGTGTACTGTTTCTTTTTTAGCTAGTAATTAAATATGTATAATTGCATAAATAAATTGAAATACATAGGTTATTATTAAATTACATTTTTAATGTAAAATGGTATCTTTGCTTAAAGGTGAAATCGTTTACGTTATTGATGAAATTAAGATTTAGGAGAATCGTATGAAAAAGAAATTATGTACAATGGCTCTTGTAACAGCAATATCTTCTGGTGTTGTTACGATTCCAACAGAAGCACAAGCTTGTGGAATAGGCGAAGTAATGAAACAGGAGAACCAAGAGCACAAACGTGTGAAAAGATGGTCTGCGGAGCATCCGCATCATTCAAATGAAAGTACACATTTATGGATTGCACGAAATGCGATTCAAATTATGAGTCGTAATCAAGATAAGACGGTTCAAGAAAATGAATTACAATTTTTAAATACTCCTGAATATAAGGAGTTATTTGAAAGAGGTCTTTATGATGCTGATTACCTTGATGAATTTAACGATGGAGGTACAGGTACAATCGGCATTGATGGGCTAATTAGAGGAGGGTGGAAATCTCATTTTTACGATCCCGATACAAGAAAGAACTATAAAGGGGAAGAAGAACCAACAGCTCTTTCACAAGGAGATAAATATTTTAAATTAGCAGGTGAATACTTTAAGAAGGGCGACCAAAAACAAGCTTTTTATTATTTAGGTGTTGCAACGCATTACTTTACAGATGCTACTCAACCAATGCATGCTGCTAATTTTACAGCCGTCGACACGAGTGCTTTAAAGTTTCATAGCGCTTTTGAAAATTATGTGACGACAATTCAGACACAGTATGAAGTATCTGATGGTGAGGGCGTATATAATTTAGTGAATTCTAATGATCCAAAACAGTGGATCCATGAAACAGCGAGACTCGCAAAAGTGGAAATCGGGAATATTACCAATGACGAGATTAAAACTCACTATAATAAAGGAAACAATGCTCTTTGGCAACAAGAAGTTATGCCAGCTGTCCAGAGGAGTTTAGAGAACGCACAAAGAAACACGGCGGGATTTATTCATTTATGGTTTAAAACATTTGTTGGAAATACTGCAGCTGAAGAAATTGAAAATACTGTAGTGAAAGATTCTAAAGGAGAAGCAATACAAGATAATAAAAAATACTTCGTAGTGCCAAGTGAGTTTCTAAATAGAGGTTTGACCTTTGAAGTATATGCAAGGAATGACTATGCATTATTATCTAATTACGTAGATGATAGTAAAGTTCATGGTACGCCAGTTCAGTTTGTATTTGATAAAGATAATAACGGTATCCTTCATCGGGGAGAAAGTGTACTGCTGAAAATGACGCAATCTAACTATGATAATTACGTATTTCTAAACTACTCTAACTTGACAAACTGGGTACATCTTGCGCAACAAAAAACAAATACTGCACAGTTTAAAGTGTATCCAAATCCGAATAACCCATCTGAATATTACCTATATACAGATGGATACCCAGTAAATTATCAAGAAAATGGTAACGGAAAGAGCTGGATTGTGTTAGGAAAGAAAACAGATACACCAAAAGCTTGGAAATTTATACAGGCTGAATAGAATTTTCTAACGTATAGAGAGAAAATGTGTATGTAGTTTTAAATTAATTCATGTGTTTAGAAAGAAACTTTTTCGTTCATTAGTTAAAATTAAATTTTAAAGGGGATATGTGTATATGGTGTTTCGAAATCCAAAACTTGCTATTTTTACTATTTCTTCATTTTTTATTTTAGGTTCTTCGTCCTTGTCATTTACAAATTCTACATATGCTGAAGCAGTGTCTGTGACACCGAAAGCAGGGGCGGCTTTAACACAAGAGGTTACTGTAAAAAATTATGATGATACATATTATAATCAAGCTATTGGAAAGACTGGTTCAGAACTAAAAAAGGAACTTCATACTATTATTGATAATCATACAAAGATATCATACAGTGCGGTTTGGGAAGCACTAAGAGATACCGATGAAGATCCAAATAATAAAAATAATGTTCTTCTCTTATATACAGGGCGCTCGCAAGGGAAATTTACAAATGGTTCAGGAGTCGATAATTGGAACCGAGAGCATGTTTGGGCAAAATCTCACGGTGATTTTGGGACAGCTGCAGGACCAGGAACGGACCTGCACCATTTAAGAGCTACGGATGTATCTGTCAATAGTTCACGTGGAAATTTGGATTTTGATAATGGTGGTATGAGTCATTCAGAAGCAACAGAATGTAAATACGATAGTGATTCTTGGGAACCTCGTGATAGTGTAAAAGGAGATATTGCTAGAATGTTATTTTACATGGCTGTTCGTTATGAAGGAGATAACGGTGAAGTAGATTTAGAACTTAATGAGCGAGTGAATAACAATAAAGATCCATATATGGGGAAACTATCTGTCTTACTAAAATGGAATGAACAAGACCCTGTTGATGAATTTGAAAGAAAGCGTAATGAAATTATTTTTACAAAATATCAACATAACCGTAATCCATTTATCGATCATCCTGAATGGGTAAATAAGATTTGAAATAAATAAGATTATATATGTTTAAAGAATGGAATTTATATATCAGTAAATTATGTACTAAAAAGAGTGATTATTATCACTCTTTTTATGTTTACATTTGTTCTTATAATATTATCGCCAAGTAGCTAAATAGGTGATGAAACCTTTCTTATACTTCAAAATTTGTTAAATAAAAGGTTAAATCTAGTAGTATTTTGCAATATTTTTAATGGAATTTTACTAATTGTTTTTAACATGAATGAACACATATACTTTAGGTACAGAAAGTCAAACAGTAAGGAGGAGTCAAACTGATGCTAGAAATAAAAAATCTATAAGTATGATAAACAATATAAATTATCATTTGGATTATAGTAGGAAAAACGATCAACATATAAAAAGCTTTTCAAATAAGCCAAATGTAGTGCCATATCGTGTTTACAAACATCCATTGAATAAGCAAATATCACAAAAAGAAGTGATGAGTCTAGTTAAACCATTTATCCATATTAATACGTTAGCACAAATTCTATATGAAGTATTTCACAATCAAACATTGACAGCTTTAGTACCTATTCTGTTTGTTTTCCAACCGAATGCTATAAATGGTATATCTACACCAGGAGCTTATTCAATTGATTTTTATAATGATTATTTTGTTTATTTAAAAGATATCAATATTCAAGAATTTAAAGCAGGAATAGGTGAACAAAAAGGTCCCTTAGCTATTGGATATTTGATAAATAAAAACGAAAGTATTCAGCATTCAAAAGAGTTTATGTATCAAACGTTACAAAAGCAAACTATAGAGTGTGTGATCGGCTTACAAAATCAATTACATTTACATGGGGAGTTAGAAGATCAAATTCAGGTATCATTTAATTTTAATAAAATAATGTTGCCTTTAATTGTCTTACAATGGATGAAACAGACAGTTTTACATGAAAGAAGTAACAAAAAAGATAGCTGGTACAGATGATGTATGCTCAGAAATAACTCTGGCTACACCTCAAGGTTATACGTGTAACCTATGAACTAGTTTTTTGCAGCAGCATTACCTGGGATATTTAAAAAATAGATAGTAAGGAAAAATTAATAGGTGAAATTAATGAAAAATTCTGATGATAGGTGGTTGATTTTGTGAACAATCAAATTTTAAACATTAAAGGTCTGCATAAAAAATATAAAGACAAACATGTTTTAAAAGGGATTGATTTAACTATAAAAAAGGGTGAAATATTTGGATTATTAGGTCCGAATGGTGCTGGTAAATCTACATTTTTTAAAATCATTTTAGGATTAATAGAAGCTGATGAGGGAACTGTAGAAGTATTGGGAATGGATATACAAAAGAATAGAATAGAAATCTTATCTAAAACAGGTTCATTAATTGAAGCTCCAACCTTTTACGAGCATTTATCCGGATACGAAAACTTATTAATTGCTTCTAAAATGAAAAATGTTCATGATAAAGAACATATAAAAGAACTTTTGAGTTTATTTAAACTATATGAGGATCGAAATCGTGCTTTTAAAAAATATTCTCTTGGTATGAAACAACGTTTAGGATTAGCTGCTGCTTTCATAAATAACCCTGAATTATTAATATTAGATGAGCCTACTAATGGCTTAGATCCACAGGGAGTTTATGAAGTGAAAGAATTAATAAAAAAAGCTCCAAAAATGTTTAATTCTACTATAATCCTTTCAAGTCATATTTTAAGTGAAGTGGAACAAATGGCTGATCATATCGGGATTATTCATCATGGAGAAATAAAGTACCAAGGTTTATTATCTTCTCTACAAAATAAACAATCATTAAATATTGTTGAAGTTAGTGTTAATAATATAACTCTTACTGATAAATTACTTAAACAATCCAATTATACATTCCATGTAAATAATGATATCTTTAGTATCGAATATTACGATGAAAAATCACTGAATGATATTCAACAACTATTAGTAACGAATCAGATTTTTATTCAATCTTTCCAAACTAAAAGCAGAATTTAGAGGAAGCATATTTAGATATTGTTGAACAAGGTGCTGTAAGTGTATGAGAAATGTATTAGCCACTGAGTATATAAAATATAGAAAAAGTCATTTTTGGTTTTGGTTATCTTAGGACCTATTATACTTGCATTAGGTGAATTTGTTGGATTAAATTACTATAGTAATTCTCATACTATTAAATTAGAAACTATATTCGGTATAAATTTGCAACTGTTAAAATACATCTTAAACTTTTTATTGTGTTTATTATAGCTAGTGTAAACAATGTCGAATATAAAAATTCTACGTGGAAAAGAACATTTACGTATCCAGTACAGAAACTTAGTGTGTATGTAAATAAATTCCTTGTTGTTATGGTTGCTCTTATTATTACAACCGTAATACATATGATTTGTACAGTGTTGTTACTTCCATGTTTAGGTATTTCTTTAGATATGGTTTCAATGCAGCATGTGTTTGTTTTTACGTTATATCCATTTCTTATTAGCATTCCATTTTGCGCTTTGGCGTTCATTATATCCATTAATTTATCGAATCAATCAGTGATCGTTGCACTAGCTCTAGCTTCGTATCTTTTCGGCGATATATTAAGTTCAGCAAAGCTTTGGTGGTTTCCTATTTCATATCAAATCTTATATTTTCCAATCAATTATGTGAATAATCTAGATGTTTTTAATACATTATGGTCATACGATAAATGGTACATGCTTGCAGGAATTCCTATTACTATTCTTATTTTAGGAATTGGATACATCTTATTTATTAAAATGAATAATAAAAACTAACAAAGGAGATTTCAAATGATAAATTTAATTTATTCTGATTGGATAAAGATAAGAAAACACCCGCAACAAATTACGTTATTCATCCTAGCACTTTTTCCGATTATATATTCAATGATTATGTATACTAAATACGTAGTAGGAAAGTATAATCATGGTTTGGATAATGATTGGATGGGCGTATGGATGTTAATATCTTTTTTCTATGTTGGTTTTTTTCTCCCTGTCATTTCAGGGATGGTAACAGCCTTCTTGTGTCAGTTTGAAAACAAAACCAATTGGAAAATAATGCATCTATCTCCAAATACTAATTTTAAAATTGTTTTATCTAAAGTTGTATCTAGTGTATTATTATTTTCTGCACTACACTTAATAGTTTTAATAAGCTTATATTTATTTGGAATGTACTTTGATTTTACAGATCCATTTCCTTTATTATTCATGATTAAAGTATTTTTACTTTCTGTCGTTGCGACATTTCCACTTATAACAGTGCAACTCCTATTATTCTTATTTATAAAAACATCTATCACTTTTACATTTGTTAATATAATCCTATCTTTAATCGGTTTATTTCTTTTTCAGAAGCAAAGTGGGGATTTGGATATATATGGTCTTTACCATTCAAGTCTATAGAATTGGTTGATCAAAGTATATTATCTATAGCTATATTATTGGTATCAATAGTTGCATTTACCATTGGTATGATTTTAATTACAGTACGTTATGTAAAATCATTGAGAAAGACAGTTTAAAATGAGAGTTTGATCTTAGAGAAGCTTGGTATTATCCCATATATGGGATAACTATCTGTCTTATTAAAATGGAATGAACAAAACCCTGTCGATGATTTTGAGCGAAAGCGTAATGAAATTATTTTTACAAAATATCAGCATAACCGTAATCCATTTATTGATCATCCTGAATGGGTAAATAAAATTTGGAAATAAATCAGTTTTTTGTATAAATAACTTTGGCAAAGTAAGGGGATTGATTATTATGATCAATCCCTTTTTATGCTACCATAATTGGTCTGTACAGGATGGGTGAAAAGAAGTTTGTAAAACTACTGATAGAGTCCCTTTTGAAAAGTTAGAATATTTCAAGATGTAAAAATAATGATAATTCGTATATAATTACCTAATGAACACGTTATTGTAACTATCTGTAAAAACGGGAGGCTATAAAATGAATCAAATTATCAACCATCCAACTCGATGGGATTTAGAAAGATTATATCCTAAAGAAAAAGACCCTATGTTTTCTACAGAAATAGAGATGATAGAGCAATTAATAGAAACATATAAAGAAGATAGAAATTCAGAAATTCTTTCAAGAATTATACAAAGAATTGAAAAGGCGGAGTATTACTTTTACTGTCTTTCTACTGAACAAGTAGGTGAATCTACAGTTGCATTACCACATACAAAAATAAATAATTTGAAAACAGAAGTTCGTATATTACTACAAGAATCGAATCATGAAAAAAGTAACTTCTCTGAAAATCAAAGTATCAGCTTTGTAGACAACGAATTAAAAGCCTGGGAAGACATGTACATACAATTACGAAATAGATTAGAAATACATAATGATAACGAGGTAATCTCATTTGGAAAAGCAAATTATCTTGCGATGAATGCTGAAACTCATTATGAAAGATTAGCAGTATTTTCTTCTCTTACAGAGACATTGGAAAAGGAGAAAAATGTATTTGCTAGCGTGCTTAATCAAATGGGTAGATTACGTAATCTAAAAAGTAATCTGTTACAAGAAAAGGAGGTATTGTCACAATCTCTTCAAGTAAACGGGATTTCTAAAAATGCATTATTGGAAATGTGGAATGCCATTGAACAGAACCTTGAAAAGTTATCAAGTGTTTTAGATTTTCATAAAAATAGTAAAGAAACATATACATGGCATGAATTTATGACATCAGAAGAAACTGAACAGATCGAAATTCCTTTTTCAGTAGCGATAGAGAATATATATGATGCCTTAAAGGATATTGATGAAGAGTTAGCACGATTTGCATTGCAGGCGATTACAAATGGATGGGTAGATGCAGAACCAAGGGATAATAAGCCACCTAGTGGATTTTGCGCTCCTTTTTTAAGTGAAGGAGAATCTCGAATTTCATTAAGGTATGATGGAACAATTGATAGTGTAAGAATATTAGCTCATGAATTAGGACATGCATGGCATTTTTATGTAATGAGCGATGAGCAGTCTACGGCATTTTTGGATGATTATCTTCCAATGAGTATGGCTGAATCAGCATCCATTTTCTTTGAAATGGTACTTATAGATTACTTAGTTAAAACAGCAGAGAGTGGAAAACTGAAAAAGTCATTACTTAGTTGGAAAATTAGAAATAGCTTTAATTATGTAATGGCCATTCGAGCTTCATTTCAATTCGAGGAAACATTTTATGAAGAAAGTAAAAAGGGATCTTTAAGTGCGGATGAATTAGAGAGATTATCTATACTTTCACAAAAAGCAGCTTATGGAAATTGTCTAACAGAATATCAACCTTTTGTTTGGATGAAATATGTTCAATTTTATACAGCGAATGTTCCTTTTTACAACTATCCATATACATTTGGTTATCTACTAAGTTTAGGATTACTGGAAATGGCAAAACAAGATCGAAGTGAGTTTCATTCCAAATACAAAAAATTCTTATATGAGACTGGAAAGCGTCCAGTCGAAGAATTGGTAGAAAAATATTTTCACATCGACCTTGCTGATAATGAGTTTTGGGAGAAATCATTGCTTCAAATAAATAAGGATATTGATGAGTATTTACAGCTTGTAAAAGAGGAAGTTTAAGTCATTTACTATAAGAGAACACATGGGGGAAGTGTATGTAAGAAATGGAACAACAGTACATAAAAGGTATACCATTTTGCAGCTTAGAGTATAAGAGAGTAATAAGTTTATTAAAAAATTGGTTATCTGAAAAGGAAAATAAACCAAAGTTTATTGTTACAGCGAATCCTGAAATTGTGATGTCTGCTAAAGAAA
Organism: Bacillus pseudomycoides; assembly: GCF_022811845.1. Classification (NCBI taxonomy): domain Bacteria; kingdom Bacillati; phylum Bacillota; class Bacilli; order Caryophanales; family Bacillaceae; genus Bacillus; species Bacillus pseudomycoides. Next base: position 4,143,756 of record NZ_CP064266.1, on the reverse strand, counting down.
CTTCAGATGAATCTGTGCGTTTTAAAAATATTTTGCTATCCGCTGACTTAATAACAGCTGATGGAATAGGTGTGGTACTTGGTTCTAAAATTTTAAAGGGAAAATTGAAAGAGCGTGTTACCGGTGCGGATTTGACTCATGATTTAATAGAGTATTGTAATCAAGAGGGATACCGGGTATTTCTTTTTGGTGCTGCACCAGAAAGTAATGAGAAAGCGTTAGGAAATTTAAAAATGCGTTTTCCACACGCTACTTTCGAAGGACAGCATGGCTTTGTCAAAAATGAGCAGATAGAAGAAGCCAAATTTCGAATTCAAAAATTTGAACCACACTTACTATTGGTAGGGTTAGGATCTCCTAAGCAAGAGGTATTCATCTATGAAAATCTTCAAAAATTAAACGTACCTTTATCTATTGGCATTGGAGGTATGATTGATATTTTATCCGGCACGGTAAAACGAGCTCCAAAACTAATGAGGGATACTGGTACAGAATGGTTATATAGGTTAGTAACACAACCTAAAAGAATAAAACGACAGTTGATACTTCCGAAATTTTTAGTATCAGTAATGGCTGAGAGAGTCAGAAAAAGTGTTCATTAACTTTTTATAATAGAAACATCATCTATAATCGAGAAGAGGTAGACGGCAAATGGAAAAAAATTGTAATTATCGGAGCTATGCAAATTGAAATAGACTTGCTTTTAGAAAAACTAGAGATTCACGAAGAATTTACGATTGCTAAAATGCCTTTTTATCGAGGGATTTTCATGGATAAAGAAATTATTCTTACGCGATGTGGGGTTGGAAAGGTGAATGCAGCTTCATGCACGCAAATTTTAATAAACAAATTCGAAGTAGATTGTATTATAAATACAGGTGTCGCAGGTGGATTACATTCAGGTATTAAAGTTGGAGATCTCGTGATTTCCACAAATGTTACACATCATGATGTAGATAAAGGACAAATGAAGAATTTATTTCCATTTCAAGAAACGTTCATTGCAAATAAAGAATTGAGGGAACTTGCATTAAAATCATGTAATACAATTGGACTGAAAGGAACCTTTTTTGAGGGAGGAATTGTTAGTGGAGAATGCTTTGTTGAAGATGTGCAGCTGAAAGAGAAATTAATTGCTGAATATACGCCGCATTGTGTAGAGATGGAAGATGCGGCAATTGGTCATGTTGCATATATAAATGATATACCATTTCTTGTCATTCGATGTATTTCTGATACTGCAGATGATGAAGCCACTATATCATATGAAAACTTTGCAAAAGTCGCAGCGAATCAATCTTCAAGGGTTATTATTGAGATGATTAAGAATATGAAAAGTAATATAGTAGTGTGATAGGAATGAAAAAAGGACTTCTTTTAAATGAGAAAGTCCTTTTTTGTAGTATTACATATTATTGGTAGGTGATGGAGATGTGGAATTTTCAATTGAAACAAATTGAAAGCCTATCACAAGTTGATATCACTCATCTTGTGGAAGCAAGTGAAAAAGAAGGATATAACTTTCTTATAAAATTAGTGAATGAATACAGAAATAAAACAAATACATTTAATAAGAATGGGGAATACTTGTATGGCGTTTTTCAAGGTGAAGTTCTTATCGGAATTGGTGGCATAAATCAAGATCCGTATACGAAAGCTAAAGCAATTGGACGATTAAGAAGGTTTTATATTTCCAAAGAATGTCGTAGGAAAGGGATAGGAAACTTATTATTAAAGAGGATACTATCTGATGCAAAAGAGCATTTTCAAATTGTCGTTCTGTATACTGATACAAAACAAGCTAGTCAATTTTATATTTCAAATGGATTTATGAAAAGTGAAAGGTATCAAGGATCAACTCATTATTTAAGATTATAAAGAAAAAGATTCCATAAGGCGTAATTTTATGGAATCTTTTTCTTTATAAGTAATTATGACTTTACTTTTAAATGCTTCAATAAATGTTCAGGTTGACCTTGTACATAATAAAAGTGTGGATTGTTTTCATCATCATAAATCATGATATAAGGTTTTTCGTTAAGTGGAAGAAGTACAAGAACTTCATCTATTGTTGTATGAATCCATTGATTTGTAATGGTAACTGGTTTAGATAAAGGGATTTTTATCATATGGCCAGTTTTAGGGACAACGTTTAGGTTTTTAAATGCTCCAGTAATGGATTTTGCATATTGTATTGCCTCTTTTTGAATTTCTATGTCTAGGGATTGTTTTTGCACGACCATCTCCTTTTGACAATCAAAAACTTCAATTTGTTTATTTGTTTCTGCGAAAACATTTGCTGATAATAAAAATGAAAACAAAAAAATGAATCCTATTTTTTTTAACATGGGACAACACCTCATATTTACTATTCCCTCAAATCCTATAAATATTTTTTGTCACATTCGTGTAACAAAAATGTTGTACCATAACAAAGTAAAATAAGAAATTCAGTTTACTTTGTTATGAAAATGATTACAATTTATAAGGCACATATAGATCGTTAATGGAGGAAGGTACGCGTGAGAGTATTAATCGCAGATGATGAGCAAGATATGCTTAAAATTTTAAAAGCCTATTTTGAGAAAGAAGGCTTCCAAGTTCTCCTAGCAAAGGATGGAGACGAAGCGCTTGAAATATTTTATAAAGAAAAAATTGATTTAGCAATTTTAGATTGGATGATGCCAAAAAAGAATGGGATCACTGTATGTCAGGAAATAAAAAAGAATTCGAGCGTAAAGGTATTGATGCTTACTGCTAAAAGTGAAAATGAAGATGAACTTGCTGCTTTGCAGAGCGGGGCGGATGAATATGTGAAAAAGCCATTTCATCCGGGTATTTTACTTACACGAGCTAAAAAGCTACTAAATCAAGATGAAGTTATACAAGTTCAAAATCTTAAAATAGATGTAACGAAAAGCAAAGTATATAAAAATGATAAAGAATTAGAAATCACGAAAACGGAGTTAGAATTAATAAAATGTTTTTTAAATCACAAAGGTACAATATTAACACGTAAAAAGTTACTAGATATCGTATGGGGCTTTGACTATTTCGGAGATGAGCGAACAGTGGATACACATGTTAGAAGAGTGCGAAAAAAAATTGGTGAGGATGTTATTAAAACACATCGTGGTTTAGGTTACAGTTTGGAGGATACACGTGAATAAGCTTGGTAAAAAACTGTTTCTAAGTATTTCTTTAACGATTATTCTTATTTTTACAATTTCATTGTTGTTCATGAACTATTTTTTGCCGAAATATAATATATACAAAACGCGAGAAAAGTTAAATGCAATTACAAATCAAATTCAGTCTTCGCCTGTTGAACAATTAACAGATACGATAAATCAAATTGAAAATGAGAATAACGTAACAATCGTGTACACGCCAATAAAAAATACCGAAGATGAAATTAATGAATCATTACGTTCTGAGCTTATCAAAAAGAAAGTGACATTGAATAGACTCTGGATTACAAAAGCAGAAATAATGAAAGTGAATGAATCTAGAACAATAAATAAACTATATGATCAAGAAAAACTGAAGGCTAGCTTTTTTGCGAGTTATATTTCGAAAAATGAAATGTTAATTTTAGTAGGAGTATCTATTGCACACTCGAACGAACTAATTGAGATACTGAATACCTTTAATATATATATTTTTGGTTTCGCAATCATTCTTGTCATTGTGCTTGTATGGATATTATCAAAAACGATTACAACACCGTTAAAAGAATTAAGCGATGTTGCAGAAGATATTTCTCATCTTGATTTCAAGAAAACAAATGTAAAAACAAATGATGAGATTGGTGATTTAGCCAATAGTATCAATATAATGAGTGATAAATTATATGAAGCCCATCAAGATTTAACGAATAAAAATGAACATTTAAAGCGATTTATGGGGGATATTACCCATGAATTAAAAACACCTATAGCTTTAGTGCAGGCATATTCTATGGGGATTAAAGACGGCCTTGATGATGGGACATATTTAGATACGATCATTAAACAAACGGATCACATATCAAATTTAATAGAAGAGTTATTGCGTTTTTCGAAATTAGAAAGAGATTTCTTACAAAAAGAAGAAGTGCAGATAGGGCCCCTTATCAAAAGTATAATTGATAAACATGAAATTGAATTCCACACAAAAAGTATACATTTACAAATAGATTGTCGTGCGAGAGATGCTAGTATTTATGCAGATTTGGATAAAATGAAAATGGTATTTAATAATTTAATTTCAAATGCGATAAAATATACAACAAATCAAAAAATTAAGATTGTGTTAGAAGAAAGAAATGATCGAGTATATTTTAGTATTCAAAATGGAATTGATCCTGAAGTAAGTACAGATATCGAAAAAATTTGGGAACCATTTTATGTATTAGAAGCTTCACGTAATAAAGAAATATCAGGAACGGGATTAGGGTTAGCGATTGTAAAGAGTATTTTAGAGCGACATGGTTTTCAGTATGGTGTCTCCATTATAAAAGAGGAAATACAATTTTATATGTATATGGAAAAGAGTTTACGAAAGTTAAACATACGATAATTTGAAGAGGATACCATGTCCAATATAAATTAATTTAGAAAAGAGGGATTAAATTGAGAGAGGTGAAAAACATGATTAGTAATTTTAGTCATCATCTCAACCGTTGTATGATTAGATTTTTGACACACTGAAATAAGCATTTGCTCTACTCGTTTATCAAATGCTAAATCCTTCCCAAATTCAAGCCAACGGAACCAATAGAGATAGTTGTCTAAGTAATAAGTGCCTACACCTTCAAGTAACTAATAATAAAGGTTTTATTGACCATATCTACTTTTATGTATTAAATTCGCTTGATTCATAACGGACAATCTAATTTTTGTGCTTATTTAGAATAAAGTAATCTATAGTCCTCAATTTGGAGGGATAAAATTTGAGACCATATGTAGAGTATCATCATAACCTTTTATTTTTATGTTCTAATATATGTAGCCATTGCTTTTCTCTTCCACCATCAGTAAAAAATGTTTGTCTTTCGGGATGTATGAAAAATTGTTTTACACAGCATTTTTATCATATACCCCATATTTGGAGATAATCCCAGTAAAAAGTACAGAAACAAATTGTTACTGTACTTTTAATATTTTTTATCCCGCATTAACGGACAGTAAGACTCCCACCTCAAAATTCGGCAAAAGCAAAGAAGTTAGGTGGGAGATCGACTGTCCGTAAAAGCCCGATTGGTTCAACTAATAATCAGTGGGGGATGAAGAAAACCCCCACTGATTAAAGTTTCACTTTATAAACATTTGTCCCAACTTATACTTATTTTTATACCGAGCTGACAACATAACAACCTATATTAAATAACTCATTATCCTGATCAATAAACAATACTATAAAGGGAAAAATATAATGGAGGTGGAGTCATGGGAGTTGTTAACGCTACAGATGCAGATATTGCACTTTTAGCAAGATTACTCAGAGCAGAAGCCGAAGGAGAAGGAACTCAGGGTATGTTACTCGTCGGAAATGTAGGAATTAACCGACTAAGAGCAAATTGTTCTGACTTTAAAAACCTTCGTACCATTAGACAAATGATTTTCCAAGAACATGCATTTGAAGCTGTTACGCATGGCTATTTCTATCAAAGAGCAAGAGAAAGTGAAAAACGTTTAGCTCGTCGAGTTATTAATGGAGAGAGGTACTGGCCTGGGAAATTTAGTTTGTGGTATTTTAGGCCACCAGGCGATTGTCCTCAACAATGGTATAATCAGCCCTTTGTAGGACGTTATAAAAAACACTGTTTTTTTCAACCAACAGCCGCAACCTGTGAACAAGTTTATAACACATTTTAAACACTGATAAAAAAGTCTGTAATTACAGAAAAATCAATCAAAAAATGAACTGTACCCTATAAAATGGACGGTTTAATAAAAAGACCTTTAGAAATTAAGCACTTAAAAGATGGTTCCGGTATTGTATCGGAGCCATTTTTTTGAGTGTCCACGATTCGGGGTACAGTTCAGATAACTTTCGTAAGCTCTTTTTATTTTATAAATTTTATTCTGTCAAATAGATGTCACATGAATATTTTATAGTATAGGTATACAAGGATTAAGCATAAACGATATAGGAGATATGAATCTATGAAACAATTATTAAAATATATAGTAGTCATTTGCACTTTGACGTTTTTATGCTATGCAGCTTATATGAAGTATGAAAAACAAAAGGAAATTGAAAATAATAAAATAATAATTAGTGAAATATCAAAGCAGTACGGTATACCAGAATGGATTCCACTTACAATTGCTGATCATGAAACAAAATTTAATCGAAAAGCTATTGGAGATGAAGGAACATCTTTTGGGTTATTTCAGTTACATCGTGGTGGATTAGCCCCTGTACAACTATCGGAAGAAAATTTAATGGATGCGAAAACGAATGCGACAATAGCAATCTCACATATGGTGAATTCTTATACACGCGGGGTAAACAAAGGTTTAACAGAATTAGCTCTTTTAAAATATGTTGCCAATACATCGGGATGGCCTGGGAATTTAGGAGAAGATTGGACAGATAATAATACGAAATATAATGTAGGATTAGAGGAATCTTATGAGCTATATAAGAGAGATTAAAAAATTACAAATTTCTCAAGTTTTCACCTCTTGAAAAACTGAATTTTCTGTTATTTTGTTATATAGTGAAAGGAGTGATAGAAAAATATAAAGGGGGAAGGGACTTGAAGAAAAAACAGTTTGTAATTGCACTTTCAGCAATATTTTCTCTAACATTTACATCGGGCATCTCTAGTATGACTGTACATGCAGAACAGAAAGAAGAGAATTCAAAGAAAATGGCGTTACCGCTAAATGGGAAAATACCAGAGATGTTAGCTCAAACGACAAAAATTGAATTAGAAAATGGAATGACAAAACCAATTTACTCTCTTGATGAGGCAATTGTAGAAAACATATTTGTAGAAACTGAGATTGATAGTGACCGAGATGGAAAAAAGGATCGTGTATCGATAAAGGTAATGCGGCCAAAAACAGAACCGGGCGTGAAAGTTCCCGTTATTTATGAAATGAGCCCTTACCGTTCAGGAATAAAAGACGTACCAGTTTATAATGTAGATGAAGAATTACATCCTACCGAAGGCAAACCTTATGCAGGACCAGTTAACCTCGGCTCATATGGAAATTACTATGTTCCTCGTGGATATGCCGTTATTTTAGGAGAAAGCATTGGTACTGGAAAATCAGACGGATGCCCAACAACTGGTGACGAACAAGAAATTCTTGGTACAAAATCTGTCATTGATTGGGCCAATGGAAGAGCAAAAGCATACACGGAAGATGGTAAGGAAATCAAGTCGGATTGGTCTACAGGAAATGTCGGGATGACAGGTGCTTCCTATAATGGCACATTGCCGAATGCAGTAGCAACAACAGGAGTTGAAGGGTTGAAAACAATTATTCCGATTGCGGCAATTAGCAGCTGGTATGATTATTATCGTGCAAATGGAGCAGTTATCGCACCAGGTGGTTACCAAGGCGAAGATACAGATAATATGGCTGAAGCAGTATTAACGCGAGAGAATCCTGAAATTTGTCAAAAAATCATTAAAGAGCTTACTGATGGGCAGGACCGAAAAACAGGAGATTATAATGATTTTTGGGACAAACGTAACTACGTGAAGGATGCTAAAAATGTAAAGGCGAGTGTATTTGTTGTACATGGTCTAAACGATTGGAATGTAAAGACAAAACAGTTTTCAGAGTGGTGGGAAGCGCTTGGAGAAAATAATGTTCCGCGTAAAATGTGGTTGCATCAAGGAGGACATGGTGGAACTTCCAGCAATAACTGGCAGCAAACACAAAATAAATGGTTTGATTATTGGTTATACGGAATTGAAAATGGAATTATGAACGAACCGATGGTAGATGTACAACGAGAAAACAAAACGTGGCAAAAATTAAAGAATTGGCCAGACCCTGCAGCATCTCCATCTAAAATACGTATGCTTTTAAGCAATAAAGCAGTAGATTTACCGCTTCGAATGGGAGCAGGGCAACAAGTCTCCTCATTATTAGATGATGCAAAAATAAAATCGAATCAATTGGTAGCAAATCCAGAATTAGAATCACCAAATCGGTTAGTATATGTAATGCCTAAGCTTGAAAAAGAAATGAGAATAAGTGGGACACCAAAAATTACATTTAAGGGAAATATTGATCGGCCCGTTTCAAACTTAACCGCGTTGCTTGTTGATTATGGTGGTGCGAAACCTGAAATTGTGACGAGAGGATGGCTGGATCCACAAAACTTGTATGGAAAAGAAGAGTCAACGCCAATTATACCAGGAAAAGATTACACATTTACATGGGATATGCAGCCAGATGATTATGTATTCCAAGCCGGTCATCAAATAGGGGTCGTATTAATTGCAAGTGATTATGACTATACGATTCGTCCAAAAGCAGGGACGAAACTTACAGTGAAATTAAGTGAATTAACATTGCCGATTGTAAAATAGAAGGAAGCCTCCGAATGTGGAGGCTTTTTGTATTGGGATAATACGAGTACTAGCATGTTATTTTGAAATAATAAAAGATTTATTATATAATATTTTCGTATTAATAATGGGTAAGTGTAATTTTTGAAATAAGGAGATATCCTATGAGGGACGTAGATTTTATACTGGAAAGTGATGAAACACTAAAGCCATCTGAACGATTAGTATTATTACTATTAGAAAAACATAGAATTTTATATACAAATGACCTGCTAGCGCTATCCAATTTATCATACAAAACATTAACGGATTCGTTAAAGGAACTCGTAGTCAAATCATATGTATTAAAAGAGACAGGAAAGGGCAGAAGGCAAAATTGCTATAGGTTAATGTGAAGTTTATGGCATCTATAAAATAATGTAAAAGTATTTTTCTAATGAAATATAAAAATCATTTTCACATTCCATTAGAAAACATATCTTTAATAGATGTATACTAAATATCGTTTTTATATTAAAATACAGGAAGATTTTTATATTACGAAAAAGATGTTAAAAATAATAAAATCATTTTCCTACAGAGTTTTTGGTTTTTAATAAGTAGGTTTCTATTTTTATATGAAAAATAGAAAATGTTGATAAATAAAAAATAGTTCATTTTATAATGAACTATTTTTTATTTTAAAGTAAATTAGACCGGTGCTTGTAATATTATTATGTAAACTTAAGTGGGGTAAAAAGGGATTTTCCATGTTTAATAGAATTAATTAATAGTTTAGCAACGAAATAAGTCTATGTAAAAGAGGGATAACAATGAATGCAATTGTAGCAATTACAAATGCGGTAATGAATGGAGAAGAGGAGAAGGTTGTGGGATTAATAAATGAAGATCAAGATCTTGTATATTCTTATAGCGAAGATGGCTGGACACCACTTCATTTAGCGGCTTATTTTGGTCATAATGAAATTGCAAACTTCCTTATAAAAAAGGGTGCTAATTTACATATGAAAGCGAAGAATCAAAATGAAAATACACCTCTTCAAGCAGCGATTGCAAATAAAAAAATTGAAATGGCTACATTTTTAATTGAGCAAGGGGCAGATGTTAACGCTGTACAAAGTGGTGGTTGGACAGGACTTCATGAAGCAGCTTTATTAGGAGATGAAAAAATCGTAGCGTTACTTATTGAAAATGGAGCGGATAAAAGTATGAAGAAAAATGATGGTAAAACAGCATATGATATCGCATTAGAAAAGGGATATCAGCATCTTATACATCTTGTATAAAGAAAATTGGAAAAATACATATAAAAAAGGAAGAGATTATATGATAAACCACTGGCACGTGGGAATTTTTTTATTTGATGAAGTAGAAGTATTAGATTTTACGGGACCATTTGAAGTCTTTTCGGTTACAACAGAAGCAAATGGAGTTCATCCGTTCACTGTTCATACCGTCAGCCAAGAGGGTCATATAATAACAGCAAGAAATGGCTTGAAAGTACAACCAGATTTTAGTATTAAAAATTTACCACCAGTTGATATTTTAATAATTCCAGGTGGATTAGGCGCTAGGGAATATGAAATAAAAAATGAGATTATTATAAGTTGGATCAGGCAGCAAATGAAAGAGGTAAAATTAATGGCTTCTGTATGTACTGGTGCATTACTTCTTGCGAAAGCAGGTTTACTTGATTCAAGAAAGGCAACAACACACTGGGCTAGTATTGAAAGATTTCGAGATGAATTTCCAAAAGTAGAAGTATTAGAGAATGTAAAGTTTGTTGATGAAGGACATATTATTACTTCTGGAGGAATTTCGGCCGGAATTAATATGTCATTTCATATAGTAAAAAATTTATTAGGGGTAGAAATTGCCGAAGCAACAGCAAAAAGAATGGAGTATGATATTGAGCTGCGCAATTAGTTGAATATGAAAGTCTTATTTATCCCGCATTAACGGGCAGTAAGACCCCCACCTCAAAATTCGGCAAAAGCAAAGAAGTTAGGTGGGGGATGAACTGCCCGTAAAAGCCCGATTGGTTCAACTAATAATCAGTGGGGAATGAGGAAAACCCCAGCTGATTAAAGTTTCACTTTATATAATGGGATAAAAAAGATCAGTAACAATGAATTGCTACTGATCCTTTTTTGTTTAAAGCTCTCGTATATATGTTAACTCTTCTTCTAATAGAAGAGGGTGTACAGAAGCAACAACGTTTTCGGCTGCTTGATTAGCTGTTTTTGCTCCGGGAATAGCAACAGATACAGCAGGGTGTGATAGTACATAACGAAGGGCCAATTGCCCCAAAGTTTGTTTAGGATTTGAAAGTGATCTCAATTTCTCAACCTTTCGTAAATCATCTTGAAACCATGTTTCTTTTGGCCAATCTTGTCGTAAATCACCATCAGGAAATGTTGTTTGCTCTGTAAACTTTCCAGTTAATATCCCCATTTTTAATGGTCCACGAATAACGGCTCCTAAGTTTTTCTCTTGTAAATAAGGTAAAATATCATTTTCAGGTTTTCGGTTTAGTATGCTGTAGTCAAGTTGTACAACATCAATATCCCCGTTTTTATTAAAGTTTTTAATATATTGTAAGTCATGCGTAGAAACGCCAACAGCTCTTACTTTTCCATCTCGTTTTAAAATTTCAAATGCGCGAAGGAACGCTTCGGTTTCTTCTTTTTTATCCCACCAAATATGACAAAAGTAAACATCAATGTAATCTGTTTGCAGGCGAAGTAAACTAGTTTCAAATACTGCAATTACCTTTTCTGCTGTATTGTAGACAGGTTCTCCATTAGGATCATAGTGATGACCAATTAACCCTCCCTTTGTGGAAAGGATGATATCATTTCGATGTTCTTTTATTGCTTGTGCCACTAATTTTTCACTATGACCTAAACCATATACATCAGCGGTATCAATAAAATTCACTCCGCATTCAATTGCCTTTTTCATTGCAGCGATAGAATGTTTGTCATTTACAGGTCCCCATTCATCCCCGCCAATTGCCCATGCTCCAAATCCGATTTCAGAAACAGTTAAACCAGTTTTTCCTAATGTGCGGTAATTCATTTGTTTACCTCCTTAATACAAGAAATCCCTAATAAATTATTCAGTAAAAAATTGAAGGTGTTCGTGGGACATTTTTGCTTAGCTTAAAAACATAAAACACTAATTTTTAGCACAAAAAACAAAATTTTCATCTGAAATATAGAGATGTCGTCGAAAGCTATCTCTAATTGGTTAATTAATGAGATTTTTTTATAGAGGAGCTTATTTTACGAGAAGAGAATTTAGGGTAGTAAGAAAGTATGTCTGTGGTAGTGAAATAAAATGGGTTAGGGGGATTGAAAGAATGAGGCAACTCAAGAAAGTAAATGTTCCTAATACACCACAACAGCAAATACAGTCTAATGAATATCGAGTTATGAATAAGAGAAAATTACGTCGATTTATTCTCGTTTTTATTTTTATTTTTTCAGCTACTTTTTATGTCCAATATATTCTTAATAAACAACAAGAAATAATTGTAGAAAAGCGAGATACCATTAAAAATCAGCAAAAACAATTAATTTCATTAGTAAAAGATTCACGTTATTTAAAGAGTGAAGTTAAAAATTTGACAGACAATGAAGAAGAAATTTTAAAGTATGCAAGAAAAGAGTATCAATTCTCTAAGCCGAATGAAACTATATTTGTACTTCCTAAATAGATATGTAGTAATGAAAAGGAAAATGTATGTTATAAAAAACAGTTAGTAAATTGAACCGCACCTCCAATTGTTAGACAGAGTGAACTGCACCCCAATTGTTAGACAAAAAAAGCTAACTATTGGGGTGCTTCTTTATGTCAAAATACACAACTGAGTTCAAATTAAAGATAGTCGAACATTATTTACAAACGAATTGTAGTAAAAAAAGCCTCGCTAGGAAATTCAAGGTTTCTCGAAGTGATGTCCAAAAGTGGATTGCTTTTTATGAAAATCAAGGTGAGGCGGGCTTGGTTTCTACCTATACAAACTATACTGAAGAGTTTAAACTAGACGTACTAAACTTTGTGATTGAAACGGGAACTTCACTTATAGAAACGGCTGCGGTATTTAATATTCCGGCACCTTCAACTATCCTTAGATGGAAGAAACTTTTAGAAAAACAAGGAATACGGGCCCTTCAATCAAAAAACGGGGCGTCTATCTATGAAAAAGATACAAAGAAAACTCAACCAGTAGAAGGATCACAAGAAGCATTACTTGCTGAAATTGAGCGGTTGCGTATGGAAAACGCCTATTTAAAAAAGTTAAACGCCTTAGTTCAAGAAAAGGAAAAATTACAGAACAAGACAAAGCGAAAGTAATTTATGAGCTAAGGCATGAATTTAAAATCATTGATCTAGTAAAGTTGGCCGATATTCCACGTAGTACGTATTATTATTGGATAAAACAAATGAATCGGCCAGATAAATATAACCAGGCGAAAGAAGTCATTCAACAGATATTTGAAGAACACCAAGGTCGTTACGGCTACCGTCGTATCACATTGGAACTGCGTAATCGAGGCTATACACACAATCATAAAACTGTCCGTCGCTTGATGAGCGAGATGGGCTTACAATGTCTTCTCCGTATGAAGAAGTATCGCTCTTACCGAGGAAAGTAGGCAAGATCGCACCAAACCTGTTAGTGCGCAATTTCAGTGCGACAAAGCCGAATGAGAAGTGGGTAACCGATGTAACAGAATTTCACTTACACGGCGAGAAACTATATTTATCACCAATACTTGATTTATATAACGGGGAAATTATTGCCTATAACGTGGAGGAACGACCTGTTTATCCACTTGTATCAAAGATGTTAGATAAAGCTTTTGAACGCTTAAAAGAAGAAGATTCGCCTACCCTCCACTCGGATCAAGGATGGCATTATCAAATGAAGCAATATCAACACGCATTGAAAGAACGAGGGATTACACAAAGTATGTCTCGTAAAGGGAATTGTTTAGACAACGCAGTCATGGAGAATTTCTTTGGCTTATTAAAGTCTGAATTACTTTATTTACAAGAGTTTGAAAGTATGGAACACATTAAGACAGAATTAGAAAAATATATTCATTACTACAATAACGACAGAATCAAAGCAAAATTAAAAGGACTAAGCCCTGTACAATACAGAACTCAGTCCTCACAAGTTGCTTAACAATGCGTGTCTAACTTTTTGGGTTCACTTCAGAGTCTATAATTGGAGGTGCAGTTTTTTTATAATTTATTAAGTATTTTTATCTAGCTATTCGGAACAGCAATACTTTCTTACCAAAATTCAGCGAAAGCCCAAAAGTGAAGTGAGGGATAAGGAAAGCCTTGATTGATTAAAGATTCACTTTATAAGAAGGTATGTCATAACTGAACATTTGTAGAGGGTATTAAAAAAGGAGGGGGTAATATGATAAAAGCAGACTTTTTATATGAATTAGAGAAACGAATTGAAAGTATAAATGGAGATGTAAGTGTCATGATACAAGGGGAAATTATGTATCGGTACAATGAAAATTTGGTGCATCTGTCAGCTAGTCTTATTAAGTTACCTATTCTATCATGTGCTATAGAAGAAATAAAAGACGGAACTTTAAATCCATATGAGTTAATTCCTGTTTCATCTCTCAAAAAGACTGGAGGAAGTGGTATTGTTGCTACGTTACATACACCAAATATAACGATACAAGATCTCATTACATTGATGATTGCAGTTTCAAACATTGTTGTTACAGATTCAAATGAGTTGTGTGGGAAATACGAGTGCCAAGGCAGCGGTAGATATGGCTTTATATGATGTTTATTGTCAATTTCATAATATACCACTATATGCGTTATTAGGTGGAAAAAGAGAAATTCAAACAGACATTACGGTAAGTGTTGATGAACCTTTACTAATGGCGAAAGGAGCAAAAAATCATGTGGAAAAAGGGTTTAACACATTAAAAATTAAAGTTGGTAAATCAGCAGAATTGGATTTAGAACGCATTGAAGCGATTAGAAATGTTGTGCCGAAGGATGTTGCTTTACGATTAGATGCAAACCAAGGATGGAGCCCGAAAGAAGCTGTGTCAATTATTCGGGAAATGGAAAATAGAAATTTAAATATAGAATTTGTAGAGCAACCCGTTCACGCGAAAGATTGGGAAGGGATGAAATACGTAAAAGATCATGTACAAACACCGATTATGGCTGACGAAAGTATGTTCTCGGCGCAGGATGCTTTAAAGCTTGTTCAAGGACAGTATGCTGATTTATTAAATATTAAATTAATGAAATGTGGCGGGATACGAGAAGCGTGGAAGATTGCCGATATTGCCGGCGCTGCCGGTGTAAAATGCATGGTTGGTAGTATGATGGAATCCTCACTTTCTGTGACGGCAATTGCACATGTAGCAGCCGCTCATCCAAATATTCATTACTTTGATCTTGATGCTCCTTTATGGCTAATGGAAGAGCCGGGCGGAATCACATATAACGGACCAAAGGTAATCCTGCATCATGCAGTGAATATAAAATAAAATTCCAGCAGAAGGGTTTTCTTTGAAATCACGATTTTTTGAACAGGGAGAAATATTAATAAAAGGGGGATGTGTTCATGAGGAAAGTCATTACTATGTTTTTTAGTTGCTTGTTAGTATTTTCATCTTTTTCTGTAGTGAATGCTGAAGAGCTAAATAGTAATCAAGCTTATGTAGATGTGGCGGCAGCAACATTATGGACTGGACCCAATTTACTTCGTCCTATTGATGAGCCAAGTGTAACGAATCCTGTTGATCTATGGAAATGGACGAAATCGATGACGCTTGATGAAAAACTTTGGTTAACAAGTACAAATAAATTAGAAACACAAGCTTTATTGGGGCAGGAAGTAACAATCATTGATCGGCAAGGTGAATGGGCAAAAGTAGTTGTTCATGGTCAGCCAACGCCAAGAAATGAGGCTGGTTATCCTGGATGGGTCCCAGTGAAACAGCTAACCTATAATACAGAATTTGCAGGGAAAAAGGAGCAACCATTCGTTCTTATTACAAAGCCGACAGCTATTGTATACATTAATCCATCTGATAAATATAAATCTTTAGAGGTTAGTTATAATACACGCTTACCATTAATAAGTGAAGATAATATATCGTATCGAGTATTGTTACCAAACGGACAAAAAGCATGGTTACGGAAAAACGACGGAAAAGTATATAAATCGCAAAATGACATTCCTGTTCCAACGGGTGATGATTTAGTGAATACTGGGAAGTTGTTTTTAGGATTACCGTATATATGGGCTGGAACAAGTGGTTTTGGTTTTGATTGTTCTGGTTTTACACATACGATTTACAAATCTCATGGTATTACAATTCCACGTGACTCTGGTCCACAATCAAAAGCAGGTATTGCAGTTGAAAGAGAACACTTACAAAAAGGTGATTTGCTATTTTTTGCTTACAATCAAGGAAAAGGAAGTGTCCATCACGTAGGTATGTATATTGGAGATGGGAAGATGATCCATTCCCCAAATGCAGCGAGGACAGTTGAAATTATTCCTATTAATACGCCAGGATACATTGAAGAATATGCAGGAGCACGTCGTTATTTACCTTAATAAGAGAGAGTAATAGAAAAATAATAGGGGGTTTTTGAATGAAAAAGGTTGTTCGTTTTTCATTAGTTAGTACGCTACTTCTTTCTTCATTTTTAGCTGGTTGTGGAAAAGAAAAAACGACTACAAAACCAAAAGAAGAGAAGAAAATACTGCAGTTAACAGAAACAGGAGAAATTCCATCATTAAATTCCTTAAAAGTAACAGACGCTGTTTCATTTAACGTATTAAATAATGTAATGGAGGGATTATTCAGACTTTCAAAAAATGATGAGGTCATTCCTGGCATTGCGGAAAAGTATGAGGTCAGTAAAGATGGGAAAACATATACATTTCATTTGCGTGATGCGAAATGGTCTAACGGTGATCCTGTAACAGCTCACGATTTCGAATTTGCTTGGAGGCAGCTTATTAATCCTGAAACAGGGTCTGAATATGCATATATTATGTATGATGTAAAAAATGCAGAAAAAATAAACAAGAAGCAGATGGGGCTGGACGAATTAGGAGTAAAAGCACAAGATGAAAAAACTTTTACGGTAGAGTTAGAGCATCCTGTTCCATACTTCACAAAACTGATTTGTTTACCATCTTTTTATCCAATTAATCCAAAATATGCAAAGGGACAAGGAGATAAATATGGTTTAGAAGCAAATACAACCATATATAATGGTCCATTTACATTATCAGAATGGAAGCACGAAGCAAGTTTTACGATGAAGAAAAATAATCAATATTGGGATAAAAAAGAAGTGAAATTAGATGAAGTAAACTACCAAATTGTTAAAGAAATTTCGACGGTAGTAAATCTATATCAAACAGATAAAATTGATCGTGCTGTTATTTCGACAGAATTTGTTGATAAATATAAAAATGATAAAGAATTAAAACAATATACAGATCCGGTTATGTATTTCTTCCGTTTTAATGAAAATGTACCAATTCTTAAAAATAAAAATGCTCGCTTTGCACTTAGTATGGCTTTTGATAGAAAGGGACTTGCAACTTCATTTTTAAACGATGGATCAGTACCGGCCAATTACTATGTTCCAAATGGCTTTTTAAAGGGACCAGATAAAAAAGATTTTAGGGAGACAACGACAGAGTTTAATAAGACGAATGTGAACAAGGCAAAGGAATATTGGGAAAAAGCCAAGCAAGAGACAGGAACGAATGAAGTTACGTTAGAAATGTTAAATTATGATTTAGAAAACTTTAAAAAGGTAGGAGAATATATTAAAGAGCAATTAGAAAAGAATTTACCAGGATTAACAGTGAAAGTAAAACTACAGCCACATTCTCAAAAACTAGCATTAGAGAAAAAGAAAGAATATGAGATGTCATTATCACGTTGGCTACCAGATTATCCTGATCCAATGACATACTTAGAAGTTTTTATTTCAGAAAGCGGTGTTAATAATACCGGCTATGCCAATCCAGAATATGATGCATTAATTAAAAAGACAAAAATGGAATTAGGAAATGATGAAAAAGCACGTTGGAAAGTGATGCAAGATGCAGAGAAAATGCTACTTGATGACGCGGTAATTGCACCAGTGTTCCAGCGCGGATTATCTTATTTACAAAAACCATATGTTAAAGATTTATATGTACATCAATTTGGTCCAGCGACAAGTTTGAAATGGGTAGATGTGAAAAAATAAAATGGAATATATAAAAAATAGACTTCGGTTGAACGGAAGTCTGTTTTTTTGTGAACGCATATCGTCATTTTACGATTTGTAGCGTAAAATGAAAGAAAATTCATGATATAATTTACCAAAGTAAACTTGTTACGAAGGGGAAGAGAATATGTCCATCCAGGTCAATGAAAAATCAATTCGTACGGAAAGACTTTTTATGAGAAAGCCTATTTTAGAAGATATTGATGCATTCTATCAAATTGTGAAAAATGATGAAGTTGGTAGATGGCTTGCAGTATCTAGAGGGATGTCAAAGGAAGAAACAAAGCAGTATGTTGGGAAAATCATAGAGCATTGGAATGAAAATGGCTTTGGTGTGTGGTTCCTATTTCATAAAACAACGGAAGAACTAATAGGGCATTGTGGTTTAAGATATATTGATGGAACAGGACATGTAGAAATTATGTATCTTCTTAATCCGAAGTTTTGGGGAAGTGGATATGCTACAGAGGCTGCTCATGCATCGATTCAATATGCATTTTATGATTTAAAGGCTAAAAAATTAACCGCAAGAATTAGAGTCGCAAATGAGAAATCAAAGAATGTTTTAGAAAAGGTTGGATTTACGTACACACATGATGTGAATTATGATGGACGTCAATTATCATATTATGAATATAAGAATGTATTTCAATAAAAATTGATTAGTATGTAGGACAAGCATAAAAATAGGAACAGCTTTTTGAAGCTGCTCCTATTTTTTAATACAAAGGGTTTTGGTGTGGACAATTAGGAAAAGGATGTATATCTTGAATTTGTCTAAAATCATAATGTTTCATTGCAAATTGCGCTTGATATAAGTATTCATACAAATAAATATGTCCACCGTGTACACCACATAAAACTCCAGATGTTCCTTGACCGTTTACTAAAGAAACCCCGACAGGCTTACCGATTAAATATTGAATTTTTTGTTGCCAAGGCATATGTGTATCACTCCTTTTAAAATACTATACGAATTTAAAAGAGAAATGGATGCTTATTCAAAAGGGATAATTGGAGGTTTTTTCTTACACTACCTAGAATAATACAATGCTCATAATGTGTAATAATAAAGAAAAAGGAGAGAGTCATGAGTAAAGAATCTATTTTAAAGAAAAAGTTAAGTTTAATAGAATGGTGCGAAGGATTAAAGCCTGTATCTGATGAGATATGGTTTCAATCTTTTCGGAAGGGATCTTGGGGAATTGCCGATGTTATTTCACATTTTATAACTTGGGATGAGTTTTTAATTCGACATAGGGTACCTTATTTCATACATGTAGAAAGTTTACCTAATGTTTCAAAAGATGTTGAAGAAATGAATAGAAGTGCCATTCAATATGCGCGATCAGGTATTTCAAAAGAAGAGTTAATTGATCAATTCATTTTTACACGTAAGCGTTTAGTCAATTATATCAAGAGGATTCCTGATCAAAATTTTAATACTTATTATCAATTTGGGAAAGAAAGTATGAAGTTAAATGAGTATTTCTTGATCCTTGTTCAACATGATTTAAAGCATAAAGAAGAAATTCTCTATTTTTTAGAAGATAAGCAGATCAAATTAGACAAGTAAGAACAAAAGAGAAGGGATGAAATAGAACGGAAATTGAAAGAAAATTCAATACAGTAGATAATGAAGTAATTGTAGAATAGGAGGGGTAAAATGGAAATTGTAGATTCTATTTACGGAACAGTTGTAATTCATGATAAAGATATCGGTAATCTAATGGAAACAAAAGCATTTCAAAGGCTTTCTCATATTAAACAACAAGGGCATACATACTATTTACACCCAAACGCAACACATACAAGAATTGAGCATTCTATCGGAGTATATGTGCTTGTGAACAAGGTGATAAATCATCTTACTGCAATAGGAGATATTCATTTTTCGAAATATGAAAGAAAAGTTGTTTCGGTTGTAGCTTTGCTTCATGATATTGGTCACGGACCATATTCACATTGTTTTCAGCGAATATCAGGACAGGATCATGCTGATTGGACAATACGAATTATTAAAGAAGATAAAGAGGTACGTAATATTTTAGGGAGGACGCATGGATTATTAGAAGATGTAATACAAGTCCTGTCAGAAGAGAATGCTTTTCCGATTATAGATGAAATTTTATTTCTTTCATTAGGTATGGACCAACTTGATTTTTGGAATCGGGATTTGTATTATTCATCACTGGGATTAGAAAGGGTTCCAATTGAAAAGCTCATTTCTACTATGCGTATAGTAAATCAAAAGCTTGTCATTGAAGAAGCTGGAGTACCGTATATAGAACATCTTGTAAAGGTAAAAAAATCCCTGTATGATAACGGATTTGGTCATCCGTTTATAGTTGGAAAAGATTTGTTATTACAGGAGATTTTTCGCATGATGCAAGAAGAAAAGATTCCATTTGTTACTTCTGAGTTAAAGGTATTTTTTAATAAGAAAGAAGGAGAAAGGTGTATCACAGATTTCTTAGCTTTAAATGATGAGAACATTTGCAATGAGATAAATATACTTTCAATGAATAAAGGGACAGAAATAGCGGATCTAGCTCATCTTTATCTTTCTTCATCGAGTAGTCTACAATGGATGGAAAGGAAACCCTCTAACTCTAAAATAAATAAAGAAGATATTTCAATATTAGGTGTTATCACTGAAAAGAAAAATTATAGTTCTTACACAGGTGGTATTTTCGTAATAAAAGATGATGGCCTCTATGATATTATACACAGCTCAAATTATATTAGAGAAATAGTTAGCTTGCCGTTAAAAGAATATACTTATTTCTTGGAAAAGATAGATAACCATAAAAAAATAGGGCGAAATGCTCCTATTTTTTATGATCTCACAGAGAAATGGAAAAGTGATTCTAAAATTCGATATAATCTGTTACTAGCAATAATAAGTATAGATAAATTCAAATCCATTTTTCTAACATATGTCATCTTAATATTGGAAAGGGATGTATATTGATAATTCTATGTTTAATGTATGAAAAAATTTGTCTGTAGCCTTTTTATTACGATAATCAATTATTTATTGTTAGTGTTATTTTCATTTTTTCTTTCATCTTGCTTTTTTTGTTCAGAAGGCTCTTCTGTTGGATCTGGCTCTTGTTCATCCATACCATTATTGCAACCAAATAATAATCCTGTCGATAAAACAGTCGCCATTAGAGCAAATAAATATTTTTTCTTTTTCATGGAATGTTTCCTCCTTTTTATCAAACTGCCATTAATATTTACTTGGAAAGAGGATACTATGTAGAATTTTGGGTTACTATTTTTTCCATTGTATATAGAGATAGCGTATTTATTTTGTAAATCACTAAAATTTAAACTGAGAGAGCAGGCGGTTACGTAATATTATTTATTGTAAAGTGATTAGGAGGAGAGGGATGAGTCGTTTACACTTTTGAATGTAAAATATAATGGTTTGGTATTGCTGATTATTCCTGCGTATAATAAAAAATAGGAGCATTGTATGCTCCTATTTTTTATGGTTTCACATCTAAGTTTTGTAAAAATAATGTTGCCGATACATAGCGCTTTGCTAACATTTGTACATATGCGGTATGTACAGAGAGCGTTGCGATAATGATCGCATTGCGAATGGCTTCTCGTTGTTCATTGTTGATTTGGTCAAATTTGCTTGCGATTTTATCGGATTTTTCTTTTACAATATTTTCAATTGTACGAATGGTATCAGTCGCATTTAATTGTAAACAACCACCTTGATTCAACTCTTCAAATAAAGAAGAGTAAGCAACGTATAAATGAACAGGGTTGATTAAATCATCACTTCGATCGGCTGGGTCATTTACAATAAGTCTTAATAACTTACGTATAGATTCAAAGTCCAGCGCGGTTTTTAAATCTTCTACGATGAATAGTAATGCTGCTTGTTCAATTGAGTATTTTTTTCCTTTTTGTGGTGAACCAATCATTTCTTTTATATCTCGTTTTACCCAGTTTTGCATAGCTGTTACAGAAAAACTGGTATTTTCGATTTGATTACCAAGCGCAACGATCTCATTTAAAGAAAAACCAATGTCTGTATCTTCAATTTTAATCAGCTTTTCAAAAATAGGTGAAAGAGCGGTTGTAATAAAGGCTGTAACACTTTGGCCACACTCAATATCTTTTTTATGTGACTTTGCCCAAGCTTCTTGTAAAATAACGAGAGGTTTTTTTGTATTCCATCCTCTAAGAGAAAGAAGGAGCGTCGCCATCTCGTTTCGTGTGAGATGAAATGTTTCCATCTTTTCACCTCCAAAGTTTTAAAAGTTCTTATGACCTTATAATATGTTTTGTTGCTTGTAAAGTCAATTCCGTTTTTCTTTATTTTTCCTGTCTTTTTACATTATTAATAAAGTTAAATAAATAATGCTTGCTTATTATAATAAAAGTTCATATAATGAGTTCATAAGAACTTTTTATTTGACTTTAAAATAAATCTATCATTCTTATTTGAGAGAAAGATAGATTTCACATATATCTATAGTAAAAGGAGAATGGATATAATATGTTGAAAAAACTCGTTACAGTAATGACTGCATTCATGGTTGTTTTTGGAGCTAGTAGCTTTTTATTTGTAGATCATGCAGCAGCGAAAAGTTACAAATCTGGTAAAAAATCATTTACACCAAGTTCAGGGCAAAACTCAAAAGTGGACTTAAATAAAAAAGACTCTAATGTGAATGCGAAGAAAACAAACCCTGATACAAAAGCATCAAACACAGCACCAAAGAGTAATAAAGGAAGCTTTATGAAAGGTTTATTACTTGGTGGTCTTGGTGGATTATTAATGGGAAGTTTATTTGCAAACATGGGAGCACTTGGTTCTGTATTAGCGTTCATGGTAAACATGTTAGTAATGGCTGGTATCGTAATGTTAGCGATCCGAGCATTTAAGTACTTTAAAAACCAACGTAAGAAACAGGCGGAAGAAGCAACATGGAGACGATAAAAATCTCAGAACAAGAGCTGATAAATGCACTATGTGTATATATTGCCGAAAAGCGTCAAGTTGGTCCGGAAGAGGTATTAGCTGAACTGATGTATGATGATGACTATGGTTTTTCTGCGGAAGTAGAAGTTAATAGTCGCAAACAAATATTAATTCAAGCAAACTTAATTGAAGCACTTCGCTTATGGCTTGATCGTGAATACAATGTCAATCCATTTGCGGTAAGATTACAGCTTGAGTTAGATGATGAAGAAGGTATTTTCGCATTAGCGAATTTAAATAATTCGGATGAGTAGTAAAAAGGAGTTGTTGAGAGTAATCTCGGCAGCTCCTTTTTAGTATGTACATATTTAATTCAATTACTTCGTACAGTGACTTTTAAAAATTTTGAAGGAAGTAAAACTTAAATATTTATGTAAAAAAGTAATAACACTTCAAAAATATTTTTACACAGATGTGTAAAAATATGCTGTTCAGATGAATGTATAATCTTTATTCAGGGTGAAGTATTCACAGATTTATTATAGGTTGGTATGTGAATTGCATGATGAAGTGGTGAATTTATTTAGGGGGGGATTGGATGGAGGAATTGGTAGAATGGTTGGTTGGACAAGTTTGGAGTATTGGATTAGTCATTTTCGCGTTAGGAGCAGGGGTATTTTTTTCGGTTGTTACTCGCTTTTTGCAAATTAGGTATTTTAAAGAAATGATCAAGTTATTGTTTGAAGGAAAGACTTCAGAGACAGGAATATCATCTTTTCAAGCTTTTTGTTTAGCTTTATCAGGGCGTGTCGGAATTGGAAACATTGCAGGGGTTGCAACAGCGATTGCCTTTGGAGGGCCAGGAGCTGTTTTTTGGATGTGGGTAATGGCTTTATTAGGGGGAGCGAGCGCTTTTGTTGAATCAACCCTTTCTCAATTATACAAAAGTAAAGTAGGGAATGAGTACCGAGGCGGGACACCTTACTTTATTGAAAAAGGTCTAAAGTTAAAATGGTTTGCTATACTTGTGGCAATTGTTGTTACTCTTTCATATGGCATTTTATTACCGGGAATTCAATCAAGTAGTATTGCGGTTGCGTTTGAAAACTCTTCAAGTGTAGGTAAAAATATTACAGGTATTTTATTGGTAGTATTACTTGCAGCTATTATTTTTGGTGGTGTTAAAAGAATTGCCGGCGTTTCACAAGCTCTTGTACCTTTTATGGCAATTGGATATGTGATCGTAACATGTATTGTATTATTTGCAAATATGACTGAAATTCCTAGTATGTTTGCCCTTATTTTCTCTAGTGCGCTCGGGATGGATCAAGCTTTTGGAGGGATTGTAGGTGCAGCGATTGCTTGGGGAGTAAAGAGAGCTGTGTTTTCCAATGTCGCTGGTGTAGGAGAAGCGACGTATAGCTCGGCGGCAGCTGAAGTGTCGCATCCAGCTAAACAAGGCTTAGTACAAGCGTTTTCTGTGTATATTGATACGATTGTAGTTTGTACAGCAACAGCGCTTATGATCTTGATTACTGGGATGTATAATGTCATACCAGAGGGGAAAGCTCCGATTGTTCAAAATATGGGAAGTGTTGAAGCAGGTCCTATCTATACACAGCAAGCTGTTGAAACTGCATTACCAGGTTTTGGACCATTGTTTATATCGATAGCTATTTTTTTCTTTGCGTTTACAACGCTATTAGCCTACTACTATATTGCAGAGACTACACTCGTTTATCTTGATCATAAAATGAAGTTGCATTGGTTAAAGACCGTATTAAAGGTTATTTTCTTAATGATGGTTTATATTGGAAGTGTTGAATCTGCTTCTTTTTTATGGAATCTTGGTGATTTAGGAATAGGAAGTATGGCTTGGCTTAACCTTCTTGCGATTTTACTTTTAACAAAACCGGCTTTAAAAGTGTTGAAAGATTATGAAAATCAGAAAAAAGAAGGGAAGGATCCGGTGTTTGATCCAAGAAAAGCAGGATTTGAAGGCATTGAATTTTGGGAAGAAAAATGTAAAGAAATAGAAAGAAATAGTGCTAAAGAAAAAGTTACGATTAATCAAAGTGTAAAGTTTTAATTCTGAAAATTCTTTCTATTTTAAAGTACTTAAAATTTGAGAACAAAGGTTTATTTACCTTTGTTCTCTTTGCGTTGGATTTTTTTCATAACTGATAAAAAATTCATTGATATTCACTGGAATAGGTAATGCCGATATAACGAAAAAATTAGCTATGAAAGAAAATGGCGTACATGTATTTACCTGTACAAGTAGATGGCGATTGGACGATTGTAATGAAATTTCAACTATGAAGTGATTGAATAAAAGAGTGTAACACATTGTTAAAATAATCAGCTTCTTCTAAGAACGGACAATGACAGCTGTTTTCGAAAATAATAAGCTTAGAATTATGAATCTGTTCATGCAAATGTTCTCCCGCAGCCACTGGAATTAATTTTTCTTCTCTGCCGAAGCAAAGTAAAGTTGGCTTGGTAATTGTCTTTAAGTCCTCGCGGTAATCCACAACAGATTGATCAAACAAAATAGCGCTCGCAATAGATGCTGGAACTTTTGTTACCTCTTCAAGCATCCAAGTTGCATCTTCTGTAGAAAGGGGGTTTTTAAACATGAGCGGAATAAATCCCTTTAGAAACTCAGTTTGATTTGTTTGAACTTCTCTCATGAAATGTATAAGCGTTGGGAAATCAAAGGCACCGATGGGAAAGTCGGGCCATTTATAATCTGATGCAAGTTCATCTACAATAACAGAAGCTTTAATATTTTCCTCTCCAAATTGCTTTATATATTCCCATATAACAAATGCTCCCATAGACCAACCGACTAAGATAACATCTTTTAAAGATAAACTTTCTATAAAATCATGTACATCTTGGGCGTAGTTTACGATTGTATGCCCAGTTTCAATATGTGGAGAGCGCCCGTGACTTCGTAAATCAATTGAAAGCGCACGATACTCTTCACTAAAATAAGGGATTTGTTTATGAAAAAAACGGCTGCTCATCCAAACACCGTGAATAAAAAGAACAGGCGTACCTTTTCCTTGTTCTTCATAGTATAATTCCACACCATTTTCAAGCTTTACAATAGGCATAATAATAAACCTCCTTTTCATGATTTTATTCGTTTTTTCAAACTTTTTTCCTCTTATATAGGAGAAGAGAGTTGTTTTTTTGTAAATATGATAAAAACTTGATTTTATTTATAAAAAATGTGTCTAAAATATTGTCATATTTGCTTCTTTAAGATATCCTTTTCATGAAGAGGTGGAAATCATGGAAAAAGTACTAGTTTTCGGGCATAAAAACCCAGATACAGATGCAATTTGTTCTGCAATTGCTTATGCGGAGCTAAAAAAAGAATTAGGAATGAATGCTGAACCTGTACGTTTAGGTGAAATCAGCGGTGAAACTCAATTTGCGTTAGATCATTTTAAAGTAGAAGGACCGCGTTTTGTTGAGACAGTAGCAAACGAAGTGGACAACGTTATTTTAGTTGACCATAACGAACGTCAACAAAGTGCTAACGATATCGAATCTGTTCGTGTGTTAGAAGTTATCGATCATCATCGTATTGCTAACTTTGAGACAAGCGATCCTTTATACTACCGTTGCGAGCCAGTTGGTTGTACAGCTACAATCTTAAACAAAATGTACAAAGAAAACGGCGTTGCAATTCGTAAGGAAGTTGCAGGTTTAATGTTATCTGCAATTATCTCAGATTCTTTACTATTTAAATCTCCAACTTGCACAGAACAAGACGTAGCTGCAGCTCGTGAATTAGCGGAAATCGCTGGTATTGACGCAGAAAGCTATGGCTTAGAAATGTTAAAAGCTGGTGCGGATTTAAGCGGTAAAACAATGGAGCAATTAATCTCCCTTGACGCAAAAGAATTCCAAATGGGCGGTGCAAAAGTTGAAATCGCACAAGTAAACGCTGTTGATACAAACGACGTTCTTGTACACCAAGCAGAATTAGAAAAAGTAATCTCTGAAGTAGTAGAAGAAAAAGGTTTAGACTTATTTTTATTCGTTGTAACTGATATCTTAACGAATGATTCTGTTGGTCTTGCGATCGGTAAATCAGCACAAGTTGTTGAGAAAGCTTACAACGTACCACTAGAAAACAACACTGCTACATTAAAAGGTGTTGTATCTCGTAAAAAACAAATCGTTCCTGTATTAACAGAAACGTTCCAAGCTCTATAAGAGTAACTTTGGATGTAAAAGAACAAGCAGATATACAGTCTGCTTGTTCTTTTTTGTTTTTAGGGAGGATAAAATTTCGGATATTAAAGTCTGTTCTTTTCGTATTTCATTTAGGGAAAATGGAATTTGGGTAGGAAGGAAAGTAAAACCTGATATTTTTATCTGTGAATGAAAAATGCTATGATTTTATTATGAAGTAGATTTATGGTATTGAAAGAGAAAAGAGGTAAGAACATAATAATGACAAGACTATGCATAATTCCATGTGGGAAAAAGAAAATTTGGGATAAGTACCCTGATAAGGGGCCAACAGAAGCGAAGGATGTATACATTAGTCCATTCGGAAAAGCATGCCAAGCATATGCTTCTCAATTTTTTACACACTGGGTTATTTTATCGGGAAAACATGGATTTTTATTGCCAACTGATATGGTAGAAGAAAACTATGATCTTGCTTTTGATTCAAAAAGTAATGAGATCATTCGTATAGAACAATTAAAAAAGCAGATGATTGATAAAGGGTTGCTAGAATTTGATGAAATTGTCTTGCTTGCAGGAAAGAAACATAAAAAAGTAGTAACAAAATTATATCCAGAAGAGATTATTTCTTATCCATTAGAAGGATGTAAAGGGATTGGATATATGTTGCAGAAATTGAAATGGGCGGTTGAAAATCATAATGAGATTGAGTAAAAGTTAAAAAACTCGATTGATACTGTACATAAAAGTGTTGCGTATCGTTAGAAATATAGGCTGATAAGGCGAAAAGTTAGATGGGGAGATGATAAAATGTCCTACAAAAATGAAATTGATAAATTACTATGTATGCTTGATCGGTTAAAAACTCATGAGGTAGAAATCTTAGATATTACTGATGAAATGGTACCTATCTATATATTTTCCAAAGATGAATTTGAGGAAGGGCAATTAGGTTATCGTGTAGGGGGATTAGAGAATGAATCTCTTATTGGAAATGAAAAAGGGGATTGGAAAGAAAGCTGGTTTGTTATTGGATATGAGGAGTTAATGGGCGATCCATTTTTTGTTGATGTAAAAGATGCTAATTTTCCAGTGTACACAGCTGAACATGGAACAGGAGAGTGGGAGCCGCTTTTACATAGTGACTCACTAGAAGAATTTTTAGCCGAATTAACAGATCGAGATGAAGATTAATCATTCATTAATGAGAAAAGGGGCTGTAGAAATCCCCCTTTATTTATAATTGATTACTGCCTCCATAAGATTTCTTATCTCTTTAACTGGTGGTTTTTTATCGTATATATCAATGCGTGAAAAATAATAATTTAAATTTCTAACAAGACCTTTTCCGATTTTTGCACTTAGGAAAGGGAATACTTGTCCGGTGTAGTCATCAAGGGATTTACAGTAGTATTTCTCATCTAAATAAATACTATATTTACATGTTAGCTCTACTAATGGGTTACCTTCAGAATCATATACATCTTTAGATTCAATAATGTCTATTAGTGCAAACCTATCATTAAGATAAACTTTTTTCTTCTTTTCAGGTTTATTAGAAAGAATAAAAGCGAGACCTATTGCGTTAATCAAAATACTTCCTCCTACAAATAAAAAGATACTAATAAAATATATCGATATACATTAAATGTAAAGTGATAAGGTGAATGGTGAAAAATCACTGTTAATATTTTTAAGGGGTTTTTAGAGGATAAAAATATTATAGAGTTAGGTTTATATAGAATTTTCAGAGGGTATTTTGGGTGGAATTGTAGGGAGTTTAGCTGAAGTAGATATTAAAAAAGTGAATGTGAAATAAATGAAGCCCTGTAAGGGAAGTTACAGGGCTTCGTAAGGGTATATTGTCGAGAATGTCGGACTCGACAAAGTAAGCATAACATGAATTTCTTGGAAAGAAACCTGGTAAATGTGTCCAAATGAAGGGAGGCCTAGTGCGGAGGCTATAAGAAATCTTTCAAACAAAGTCAAAGAGACCTACTTCCCGCGGGTAGGTCTCTCTGGCTAGATAATGTTGATGAGTAATAACCCATCTGGAGTACCTTTATAGTAACAAACAGAATGGGTTTTGTGTATTGAGAAAAAAATTTTAACTGTCATCAATTGTTACTTTATACGTGTCAAAAATTCACGCTTTAGTTACATTTGTAGAGTCATGAGGGAATAAAAAAAGACCTGCAAGTAAAAAGCAGGTCGTAAGAAGGGGCTTTAATCCAACAGATTAATTAAATGTTATCAATTGTAATGAATGAAGTCCATAGGTTATGTGTTGAGAAACTTTGTATGAAAGATATTAATGCTTTGTTTCTTTAAAAAAGATGTTAAAAAGCTTTTTATAGGAAAATAAAGGCCGATATTTATAAATAGATTCATATTTCCAAGCATCATGATTAGAGACTTTGAGTTGTTTATTTGAAGCGCGAAAATCAATTAGATTGTTGTTACGTTTCATAAATAAACCTCCTTTAATTTGATGCGAATATATTATGGAAATGAATGTGTAATTTGTTTGAGAAATAGTTTTAATGAGAATCTTTTCCTTTTCATTATCTTATTGAAATTTCCTCTTCATAAGTATTTGGTTTGTTTTTGAAGTACTGTAATCCATAGAAGACAACTAGTACTCCGATACTCATTAAAATCCATATGGAAGAGAAAGACAGAATGATAAGGAAACAAACGATTAAACTTAAAGAAAGAACTTTATTAAAGAGACCTGGTAATAATTTATATGCTGCAAAAATTCCACAAATCGCATTACAAATAAAAAAAGCATTTGCAATGGCTACGATTTGTTCCACTGTAATTAGATTGTTATAAAGGCAGATAAAGACAACGGTATGTATGCTGGTTAATAAAAGTAAAGAAAAGCTGGGTACATTCGATTTCGTACGATATGAAAGTTTAGATAATTTCTTTATATATTTTGCTTCAGAAGCGATGAGACGTGAAACTCCGCCAACAACTAACAAATATGTACTCATGCAGAGTACAGTAGTAATAAAAGCGATGAGAGAAGTAGCAAAATCCCCAAATAAAGTAGCTAGTATGGCTGTTATTCGTAAGTTTTCTTGATTTGAACTAGGAATTTCGATCCATTGTGTGGCGCCTGCTACGACAAGACAAACAATCGTTACGGTAAGTGTGCTTATCGCAATTGCTTGTGGAATCGTTTTCTTTCGATTTTTGACATCCATACTGTAATTCCCGATAATCTCCCAACCTACTAAAGCCCAAAAGAGCAATAAAATACTATATCCAAAATCTCCAAAAGAAAAAGATGTTTGAAATAACTGCTCCGATCGAAAATGAGGGATAGAACTAATTCCTCCGCTTAGTAAAAGAACAGTTGCAGCTGTTGAAAAAACAAATGATATTTTTCCGATAGATGATATGTCTAACAATAAAATCAATACACAAACGCTCATTAAAAGAAAACCAATTCCCTCTAACGGAACTTTAAAGTTTGGAAATAAAGCCGCTATATACTGACTGGCTGTCATAAGAACAGCTGTTGGCCCTAGAAATCCTGCTATGATAAAGAAAATAGCAGTTAATTGCTTCATATACGGTCCAAAAGCTTGATCTACTGCATGTGCAACTCCAGATTCACTGGGGAAGTGAATGCTTAACTTACCAAACAAGGAAGCAAAAAGAAATCCAATACCCATAATAAGTAGCCAAGCAATAATGGCGTAATCTCCAGTTGTTTTGTAAATAAGTGGAGGGAGTAAAATGATCCCTGATCCTAAAATTGGACCAATGATTAAACCGCTAAGAAGTACCGGTCCTAATTTTTTCTTTCTCATACTTACATACATCTCCTTTTGAAAAATTGAAAAAATTCGTTTCTTTTATTGTAATTGGAGTATACCTATCAGTAAAATAGATATATATGAAGTTAATCATCGGAAATTGTGATGTTAGAATGGAGAGATTGAGATGGAGATTCGGCATTTAAAAACATTTAAAACAATTGTTGAGTTAGGAGGATATACACGTGCAGCCGACTATTTAGGATATGCACAATCTACTGTAACAGGGCATATTCAAGCAATTGAACAAGAAATGGGACAGCCTTTATTCAATCGATTAGGGAAAAAAATGGTGTTAACAGATGTAGGAAAGCATTTACTGCCTTATGCAAATGAAATGATTGCTTTGTCTGAGAAAGCAAAACAAATCCCAAGTGTGGATAATGAGATTACTGGAAAAATTGTAATTGGTGCCCCAGAATCATTAACAATTTACCGCTTGCCCTCTATTCTTCATGAATATAAAAAGAAGTATCCAAAAGTAAAAATTACATTAAAAGCTTCAACGTGTCGGGAATTGAGAAATGATTTAAAGAGTGGAAATATAGATATTGCTTTCCTCTTAGACACTGAGCGTCATGAAGAGGATTTACATATTGAGCAACTTGTCATGGAGCAAATGGCATTTGTTTTTCCAAAAGACTACACTGTGACACAAACAGATTCGCAAGACGTTCAATTTTCTCAAGAGGAAACCTTTTTGTATACGGAACGTGGTTGCAGTTATCGAGCATTTTTTGAGCATTATTTACAAAGACAAGGGATCCAGCATGAAAGTACATTTGAGTTTTGGAGCATTGAGGCGATAAAACAATGTGTAATGTGTGGATTAGGCATTTCTTTATTACCAACTATTACAATTCAACAAGAGCGAGAAGACGAAAGACTACACGCTGTTATTTCAAATGAAACGAAGTTTGCTACACAACTTGCGTATCATAAAAATAAATGGATTTCTCCAGCTTTACAGGAGCTTTTAACGATTATACGTAAGCATGCGAAGAAATGGAGAGAAGTAGAGAGTACAATGATTTTCGAGTAATGATATAATATTACTAGACGAAAGACTAAGAAAAGCAGGTGAATCTTTTTTGTTTACAAAAGCACAAGAACTTTTAGCGTCCTATTTTGGTTATTCATCATTCCGCAGAGGACAGGATGAGACAATTAAAAATGTATTAGATGGAAAAGATACCGTTTGTATTATGCCAACAGGCGGTGGTAAATCAATTTGTTATCAAATTCCGGCATTAGTATTTGAAGGGACAACATTAGTTATATCGCCTCTGATTTCACTTATGAAGGACCAAGTAGATACGTTAGTACAAAATGGAATCTCAGCTACATATATTAATAGCTCTATTTCAATTACAGAAGCAAATCAACGAATTCAACTAGCGAAACAAGGTCATTATAAGTTGCTATATGTGGCGCCAGAGCGTCTGGATTCAATGGAATTTGTAGATCAATTAATTGATATGAAGATACCGATGATCGCAATTGATGAAGCACACTGTATTTCACAATGGGGACATGATTTCCGCCCGAGTTATTTACATATACACCGCATATTAGATTATCTTCCAGAAAAACCACTTGTACTTGCGTTAACCGCGACTGCAACACCGCAAGTGCGTGAAGATATTTGTCGTGCTCTTGAAATTAATCAAGAGAATACAATTATGACAACCTTTGAAAGGGAAAACTTATCATTTTCAGTGATTAAAGGGCAGGACCGAAATGCATATTTAGCAGATTATATTCGTCAAAATAAAAAGGAATCTGGAATTATTTATGCAGCGACAAGAAAAGTTGCTGATCAGTTGTATGAAGATTTATATAAAGCAGGGGTTTCAGTTGCACGTTATCATGCCGGAATGAATGATCATGATCGCAATGAACAGCAAGAGCGATTTTTACGTGATGAAGTGAGTGTTATGGTAGCAACATCTGCATTTGGTATGGGGATAGATAAATCAAACATTCGTTATGTGATTCATTATCAACTTCCGAAAAATATGGAAAGTTATTATCAAGAAGCAGGACGTGCTGGTCGTGATGGATTAGATAGTGAATGTATTTTGTTATATTCCTCTCAAGATGTGCAAGTGCAGCGCTTTTTAATTGATCAATCTACCGGGGAATCACGTTTCTCAAATGAACTGGAAAAACTACAACATATGACAGATTATTGTCATACAGAACAATGTTTACAATCATTTATTCTAGAGTATTTTGGAGAAGAACCGAAAGAAGTTTGTGGGCGCTGTGGGAATTGTACAGATGAGCGTGAAAGCGTCGATGTTACGCGAGAATCACAAATGGTCTTATCTTGTATGATTCGAACAAATCAGAGATTTGGAAAACAAATGATTGCGCAAGTGTTGACCGGGTCAAAAAATAAAAAAGTAATAGAATTTGATTTCCACACATTACCAACTTATGGTCTTTTATCGAATCGTAGTGTAAAAGAGGTAAGTGAGTTTATTGAGTTTTTAATTTCAGAAGAATTAATTGCGGTGGAACATGGGACTTATCCAACATTAAAAGTAACAGCCAAAGGAAAAGAAGTATTACTAGGAAATGAAAATGTGTTACGGAAAGAAAGAGTGGAAACAAGACAAATTGTACAAGACCATCCACTGTTTGAAGTGCTTCGTGAAGTGCGAAAAGAAATCGCACAAGGAGAAGGTGTACCACCGTTTGTTATCTTCTCTGATCAAACGTTAAAAGATATGTGTACGAAAATGCCACAAAGTGAAAATGAGTTACTACAAGTAAAAGGGATTGGTGAACATAAACTTGTTAAGTATGGTTCTCACTTTTTACAAGCAGTCATTCATTTTATGGAACAAAACCCAGATTACGCTGAGACAATTAAAACAGAGGTTGTTACTGAACGTAAGAAATCTGGAAAAGCATCGGCAAATTCTCACTTAGAAACATATGAAATGTATAAACAAGGAACGGAGTTAAGTACGATTGTAAAAGAACGAGGCTTATCACGTCAAACGGTTGAAAATCATTTAATTCGTTGTTTTGAAGAAGGAATGGAAGTTGATTGGCCAAGTTTCGTTCCAACAGAATACGAATCTCTTATTGAAACAGCAGTACAAAATGCAGAAGGCGGATTAAAGTCAATTAAAGAACAACTTCCTGATGAAGTGAGTTACTTTATGATTCGTGCTTATTTGCAAATAAGAAAATAGAAAAGTACTAAGGGGATAGGGAAATGCACTATGTTTTTGTTTACGGCACATTAAGAAAACAACAAACAAATGCTCATTACTTACATGGGGCAACATGTATAGCTGAAGAAGCATGGACTTATGGGAAACTCTTTGATACAAATGAAGGTTATCCTGCAATGATTCTTTCAGAAAATAATAAGGTATATGGCGAACTGTATGAAGTAAGTGATGTGATTTTAAAAAAGTTAGATGAACTTGAAGAGTATACAGGTAATCCTGAAAAAGATTTATATGACCGGATTACACAGACCGTCTATTTTTGGGATAGAAGTATAGGTGCATATGTCTATATTGCACAAAATGACGGGATGTTACAGAGACCAATAATTACTGGTGATTGGGCGAGTTATCGAAATTGAATCGATAAGGGAAGTAAGGAATTGTCTCTTATAGTACAAATAGTAATTACATTTTAATTGATAAATTTATATCAAAAACGCGATTCTTTCTGTATATTTCTACAAAAAGAATCGCGTTTTTTTCATTATGTGGATAGAAATTTATAATATCTTGATAGTGATGGGGCGAGATTTCATTATGTTAAATCGATAATATAATGACACAATTGACAAAACACGCGACATTGTTATAATAGTACATTGTTATATAGGTAACAAAATATTGTTTTTTTTTAGCGAGAAGGGTGTGTAATTATGAAACAACATAATGAACAAATGAGTGGAAAAGATCAAAAAATTAAAGTTGAGCGTGTACAAACTGGCATTAGAATGGAAAAAAGAATGGTAAAAGTTTTGAAAGCGATGGCAGAGTATCATGATATTTCACTAGGCGTTCTTCTTGAAAGAATAGTTCTTCATTCTTTTGAAAACAAACCTGTGTTTAGCGAAGAAAGTCTTGAAAAAGTTAAAGCTATAAAAGAAGTTTACGATATGGATTATGGTCTAGAAATAAGTCGTCAGTGGAATGATTAGGAAAACTAGAATGATTATTTTCAAATACAGTACCATCTAGATTTTTTGTAAGCAATCCATGAAGTAAAGAAACTAAATAAAATTATCAGGAGCGATATGAAATGAAATTTAGTACATTAACAATATTTGACAATTAACCCGAACTCCTAGACAATTCTATAATGAGGTATTGGAGCAAGCCGTTCGGGCTGAAGAAATGAATTTTGACGGAGTATGGTTTACAGAACATCATTTCTCAGATTTTGGTATTAATCCCTCTCCAGCAGTTCTGCTCGCTGCGGTATCTCAAAGGACGAATAGAATTCGTCTTGGTGTGGGTGTTTCAGTACTTCCATTACACAACCCTATACGAGTTGCTGAAGATTATGCGATGGTTGATCTTTTATCAAACGGAAGATTAGATTTGGGGTTAGGTAGTGGATATGCACAGAAGGAATTTGATGGTTATAATATTTCATTGGAGGACAAAACTGAGCGTTTTAACGAGTCTCTAGAAGTGTTACGTAAGGCGTGGTCAGGTAAGCCTTTTTCCCATCAAGGAAAGTTTTATCAATACAATGATCTTAAACTTAGTGTCCAGCCAATTCAAGCTCCGTTTCCTCCTTATTGGATTGCAACCTCTAGTGAAAAAGGTGTTAGTCATGTTGCTAGTATGGGAAACAATTTCATGGGGCTTGGGTTTAGTAAATCACGAGATGAATTAGCAAAGCTGATTGATACTTACAAGAATACGTATCTAAAGTCAGGATACGGTAATCCAGAAGAGTTGGAAATCCCTGCTGCATTTCATGTTCATGTTGGTGAAACATATGCAGATGCTGAATCTAATGCAAAAGATTCTTATCAACTATTTATGAATACTCCGCGTGGGACGAATATCTCGTATGAAGACCTTAAACAGAAATTTAATCCAGTAATAGGAAGTCCTGATGACGTTATCAAACAAATTCAATCTTACAGAGAAATAGGCGTTACGAATTTTATGGCAGTAATGAATTTTGGTGGATTAGAACATCATATAGTGCTTTCATCTTTAGACTTATTTGGTAAGTATGTAATTCCTGCA
Source organism: Bacillus pseudomycoides (assembly GCF_022811845.1). Lineage (NCBI taxonomy): Bacteria > Bacillati > Bacillota > Bacilli > Caryophanales > Bacillaceae > Bacillus > Bacillus pseudomycoides. The sequence continues at coordinate 4,107,669 of NZ_CP064266.1, read as the reverse complement.
TGTAAGTGAAAAATTAATAGGACCAATTACACTTCAAAAAAGATGGTTTTATTTACTCCGCTGGGAATTAATAGCTTAATAAGTGAGTTTAGCATATAAATTTCATATTTGATGGCGATGGGATTTTATTTATGCCTTTATCTATTTTATCAATGAACATTTTTGTACGAATGTTTATCGTATAAGAGAAAAAATTAAATAATGAATAGTGAAAAAGGCGGGATTATTTCTTGTATTCTTATATTTTAGAAAATTCTTGTTCGAACTATTGACTTTATAAATGTATTTTTTATACAATTGTATCTCGACTGAAAAATTCGAACGGACAGGAGGGAATCAGCATTATGAGTACTATATTTGAAGAAGAATTACAGCGGATGAAAAAAACTTTATCTACAATGGATGAACAACTAGATAAACTGGAAAAAATTCCAGTTTATTATGGAGAGGATTTTAAAGAGCAAATTCTTGAAAGTATGAGGGAGTCAAATCGGCAAGACCTACGTATTGGTGTGCAAGAACCATACTTTGGGCGATTGGATTTTCAGGAGGATGGACAGCCAGAACCAAACCCGATTTATATTGGTAAAGTAGGTGTGTCTGATGAAGAAACGATGAAACCAATTGTTATTGACTGGCGCGCACCTGTTGCTAGTATGTTTTATTCATTTACTGGTGGTGAAGAACCGGCTTTTTATCATTCACCAGATGGCTTATTAGAGGGCGATGTGTATTTAAAAAGGAACATTGCTATTCGCAAAAGAGAACTGGAACGTGTTGTTGATACATATGTAAAAGGAAGTGAAGATGTATCTCGTGCAGATGATTTTCTTCTATATCGATTAGGTGAAAACAAAGATAATAAATTAAAAGATATCGTTTCGACGATACAATCTGAACAAAATGATATTATTCGTGCAGAGAAAAATATGCCATTATTAATTCAAGGGGTTGCAGGAAGCGGAAAAACAACAATCGCTTTACATCGCCTTGCTTTTTTAATTTATGAATATCGCGAGCAGCTAGAGGCAGAGAGAATGATTGTATTCGCTCCAAACAGCTTGTTTTTAGATTATATATCTAGTGTACTTCCTGAACTAGGCGTCGGAAATATTAGGCAAACAACATTTCAAGATTGGGCGCTGCGTACATTGGATGATGCGGTGAAATTGAAAGATACGGAAGAAAAGTTAACTGAAGCTTTTTCAATAAATCGTGATGATAGCAAGGTTATGCTTGGTAAATTAAAAGGAACGCTGAAGTTTAAGTCATTTATTGAAGAAAGTATTGCTAAATTTGAAAAGAATTTAATACCAGTAAAAGATTTTGAAGCGTGGGATAAAGCTGTTATTACAGTAGAGGAAATTCGAAAATGGATACAAGTTGAATATAAGCACTATCCATTAAGGAAGCGTAGAGAAAGATTAGTCGGCCGAATAAAGCGCTGGATTGAGATTGAACTTAAAAAGTTTGAAGGAACAAATGAGAAAAAAGCATTAAAAAAAGAAGCTACAAAGAGATTAAATGCCTATATGAAATTTTGGCCTAAAATGAGCCCGTTATCATTTTATAGTTCGATGATGAAGCAAAAAGAAATATTGGAAGTTTTGCCTGAAGAACTTGTTCAGGAAACAGAAAAAAATTGTCGTAAAAAAGAAGTGTATATAGAAGATTTAGCACCTCTTATTCATATTCACCATCGATTAGCAGGTATCGAAATCGGTCGAAAATTTCATCACGTGGTTATAGATGAAGCACAGGACTTTTCACCATTCCAAATTTATATATTAAAAGAAATTACAATGGGTAACTCGTTTACGATTTTAGGTGATTTATCGCAAGCAATATATGATTATCAAGGGATTGAAGACTGGAATGACTTTAAAGAAGTATTTCAAGAAACGGGTTATTATGAACTGACAAGGAGTTATCGTTCTACAAAAGAAATTATTGAATTTGCAAATGAAGTCATTAAAAATGCTGAAATTCCCGTAGGACTCGCAACCCCTGTTTTCCGTAGTGGTGAGAAAGTAAAGGTTATTTCTACGGACAATCAATTTGCCGCAATTGTAAAGACTCTACAACATATGCAGAATGAAAATGTGAAGACGATTGCTGTTATAGGAAGAACAGATGATGAATGTCGTGATATATATGAGAAGTTAACAGCTGAAGGAATCACTGTTAATGTCATCGAAGCGAACCACAGTAAATATGAAGGCGGCATTTCAGTTGTGCCTGTTTATTTAGCAAAAGGATTAGAATTTGATGCGGTGCTTCTTATTGATGTTGATGAAGTTCATTATAAAGGTACAAAGCACGATGCAAAATTATTATATGTTGGATGCACAAGATCTCTCCATGATTTACGAATTTTCTATTCTGGGGAAGCATCACCTTTAATTCAAGGAATACAAGAAGAGTTTTATGAAAGTAAATAATAGATGTTTCAAGAGGATTTTCAAGTAATGGGGTAGCACCCCATCGTCATCAACCTAACGAAATTAAATACCCCCAAAACGAAAATTTTCTTTCTCTACAGTTAGTTCTTTTGAGAATTCAGCGTGTTTTTTTAGTTTTAGAGAATAATGAATTTCTTAACTTAACGGCTATGAGTGCTATCTCCTATAGTGAATATTTTTTTAAAGCGGTTCAGGAACAAACATAGGCTGTGGAGAAGGCTTTCTCTACAGCCTAAACTTCTTAACAGGAGCAGTTTTTAGTATGTCTTGAGTAAAAACTTTGATCTCTTCATGTATAAACTCTGATGAAATACGATTCCTGATTTGTTTCCTCCACAATCCATTCTGCCATCATATAAAATAAAAAGAGATAAGAACACTGTATGAAGTATAATCTCTCTCCTCGGATATATATTCTTAGCCCACGTAACCGGCTACTAAAAGAATTACCTTCTTCAACCGTTTTCCTTTAAAATATCTCATTCATTATAAACATTAATTTTTTCTAGAATAATTGAATTTAAATAACGGATTATCGACCTTAAATTATGTAATTTTGCATAATGTTACATAAATTCGGCATTTTCCCTTTTTTTTGACAAGAATAGACAGTATACTTTTTACAAGTTTAATATTTCAGAAAATTATACGAGGTGAAAAACGTGAAAAATAAAAAAACATTAGCTACAGTTGCATTAACAACAGGATTAGCTTTAACAACTGTAACACCATATGGACTAGGTTATGCAGAGGAAACAGATCAACTACAAGTTCAAATGCAAGAGGATTCGTTTCGTACAGGTGAACTTACACGACCATCACAAAAGGCACCAGAAAATGTAGTAAAAGATGCTCTTAAGGAGAAGACAGAGCAAGCTTTGTCTCCAAAACAAGTTAATGGAGAAACGGGAGTAGATTATAAGGTTCTTCAAAAGCGTGGTTCTTATGATGGAACTACACTTGTGCGTATGCAACAAACATATGAAGGAAAAGAAGTATATGGGCATCAATTGACTGCACACGTAGATAAAAAGGGTGTTATTAAAAGTGTTTCAGGAGATAGCGCGCAAAATTTAAAACAAGAAGATTTAAAGAAGCCTATTAATCTATCACAAGAAGAAGCGAAACAATATATTTATACAAAGTACGGCAATGATATCAAGTTTATTTCTGAGCCAGAAGTAAAAGAAGTTATTTTTGTTGATGAAAATAATGGACAAGCCAGCAATGCATACCAAGTTACATTTGCTGCTGCAACACCAAACTATGTATCTGGAACCTATTTAGTGAATGCTCATAATGGTGATATGTTAAAAAATATGGTACAAGAATCAGATTTAAAAGCAAGTGAGAAGCTTGTTGGAGCCTTAAAGGAAAGTAGAAAAAGCAATCTTACATCATTAACTGGAACAGGAAAAGATGATTTAGGTATATCTCGTACATTTGGTATTTCTAAACAAAGTAATAGGAAATATGCACTTGCTGATTACACTAGAGGACAAGGAATTGAAACGTATGATGTGAATTACAGAGATATTACTAAAGAGGAAAGCTATTACCCTGGTACACTAGCAACTAGCACTTCAACAACATTTAATGATCCAAAAGCGGTAAGTGCTCATTTCTTAGCAACAAAGGTATATGATTTTTATAAAGATAAATACAAGCGTAATAGTTTTGATAATAAGGGACAAAAAGTAGTTTCAGTTGTACATGCCTGGGATTCTGAAGATACAAATGATCCGAAGAATTGGCAGAACGCATTAAGTGCTAATAATGGTAGCATGCTTGTATATGGAGATCCTATTGTAAAGGCATTTGACGTAGCAGGACATGAATTTACACATGCGGTTACATCTAGCGAATCTAATCTTGAATATTCCGGAGAATCTGGTGCGATTAACGAGGCGTTATCTGATATTATGGGAACAGCTATTGAGAAATATATAAACAAGGGGAAATTTAACTGGACAATGGGAGAACAAACTGGATCAGTTTTCCGTGATATGGCAAATCCATCTTCAGTTCCTTCTTCAACTGGAGTACCGTATCCAGATGATTATAGTGAATTTAACGATTTTAATGGATGGGATAATGGAGGTGTTCATTTCAACTCAAGTATTATTAATAAAGTTGCGTATTTAATTGCAAAAGGTGGCACTCATAACAGTGTAACTGTAAAAGGTATTGGTGAGGATAAAATGTTTGATATTTTCCATTATGCAAACACTGATGAATTAAACATGACTTCTGATTTCTCCGAATTGAGATCGGCATGCCTTCGAGTTGCAGCAAATAAATATGGGGCGAACTCAACTGGGGTTCAAGCAGTTCAAAAAGCTTTTGATGCAGCAAAAATTAAGTAAGTGAGAAATATAGTTCTTATCCGTATTGATGAACTCAACACATAATGGTTGTATAAGCAAGAGATAGGCCAGGTTCTGCCAGTGTTTCGAAAACATTATGGAAAGTTAGATAGTACTTTAGGTACTATCTAACTTTTTACAGAATAAAATGTCGGAAAATTTTTTTGTTACAATATTAATATAATAGGATGAAGAATATTATGGATACACATATAATAGCAAAAGAAGAAATAATAACATTATTAAGCAGTTGGTATAATGCAATTATTTCTCAACATATAATAAAAGCTAAACACTTAAAAGAAGAGATTGATAGAAATATTCATAGAAATATTCATAGTATCGAAGAAGACTCTAATATCTCTATCTATTATTCCCTACTTAACTTTAGATATAATTTACTGGTTTGTGATATAGATGGTTCTAAAGACTGTCTAGAAAAGATTGCTCCATTTCCAGAACAAACCGAAACATTTTTGAAATATTATTATCATTTCTTCAAAGCTATTTATGCAGTTTCAGTTGGAAATCATAATGAAGCTAAAGAACAATATGAGAAGGCTGAAAAACTCTTAGCAACTATTCCAGATGAATTAGAAAAGGCTGAATTTGATTACATGTTTGCAGTATTCCATTATCAATCCTTAAACCCGTTGTTGGCTGCTAAATATGCTAATAAGGCAAAAGAAGTATTTTCGAAGCATACAGGATATGAAATGAAAGTTGCTTCCTGTCAAAACACCATAGGACTTGCTTGTACTAAACTTAGGTTGTATGAAATTGCTGAGGAAAATTTCATTTCAGCTCTTAGAATATTTAAAAAATATGGCGAAGAACAACTAATAGCTAAAGTGAAACATAATTTAGGATTATTATATGCTGATCAAAACCTTTCAGAGTTAGCGATTAAGTATTTAAAGGGTTCTTTAAAAAATAACCCTAAAACTATGTTTTTATTAGCTAGAGAATACTATAAGTTAGGAGAAAATTTTCTTGCTGCAGATCTAATTGAACAAGGATATAACCTTACAAAACTTAAAGAATATAAGTGCCATTTTGCTATCTTAAGAGAACTGAATAAGGGAGCAGAGATTGAGGAACTAGAGAAAGTTATTATGACAGGAATATATTACTTCAAGAAAGAAAATCTATGGGGTCATGTAAAAGAATATGCTTCAATTCTCGGAAATAAATTCTATGACCTAAACAATGATGAAAAAGCCAGTAGATTCTTTCACATTGCCCTAGATGCTGACAAAAAAGATTTGGAGAAGGGAGCCTAAAAATAATGAAAAAAGTACTTTTAACTGTAATGATTTTTACAGGGATTTTATCTTTTGGTGTTGCTAATCAATCTATTGAAGGGCCATCAGCTAAAGCTAATCTACTTTGTTTAGATCATGGAGAAACTATCTAATTAAAAAAAGAGAGTGCCTTTTTGGGAAAAGGGACTCTCTTTTTTAATTATTTTATTATTTATGATTCACATACGTATCAAACTATAAGTGGATATATCCAGCTGTAATACGTTGCGCCTCCATTAAACGTTTTCCGGTCACCGGTGTTACTTCAGTACGCCATTTATCCCGCATTAACGGGCAGTAATACTCCCACCTCAAAATTCTGCGAAAGCAAAGAAGTTAGGTGGGAGATAAACTGCCCGTAAAAGCCCGATTGGTTCGACTAATAATCAGTGGGGGATGGAGAAAACCTCCACTGATTAAAGTTTCACTTTATGGAAAATCAAATTACTATTCATAAGATAATAATAGTATGAGTTATTTATGGTTGATATGACTATATTTATATGTAATTGTGCATTTCCAAATAAAGTAAAATTATATATGAAGTACCATTAAATTATATTAAAAACATTTTTTAGCAAGAGATTAATATAGATCAATGAAAATCACTATATTTTAGGTTTAATTATTATAGTATAATTATTTCACTTAGTGAAGTGATTAATAATATTTAACTTTTTAATATAATTTTTTATATTATAAATATAAAATATCTGAATTATTAAATATGAATGATAAAATTTTATTGTTTACTTATTAAAAACATAGTGTTTAAATGAGGGGGAAGTAAGGTCCTTACATTCTATGAGAAGTAAATAATAACCAGAGTTTAACACTCTATCCGAAAGAATTCTCCTTCCTCAAGCGTGTGCAAGGAGAGAACCTAGCGCTAGGTCGTTCAAGATGTATGAATAAGATTGTAAAAAGACAATAGTGAAGAGGTGTACTGAATGAAAAATAAAATAATTAAAGGATTTTTAATAACATCAATTGTTACTGGGGCAGCTATTCCTATCAATACTCTCGCAACGCCTATCGTTCAGGCAGAAACGCAACAAGAGAATACGGATATTTCCTCATCATTACGAAAGTTAGGTGCACAATCTAAATTAATCCAAACATATATAGATCAAGCTTTAATGAGTCCTAATGTACAACTAGAGGAAGTCCCAGCATTAGATACGAACCAAGTACTAATCAAGAATGATATGAAAGAATGGTCATCGGAACTTTATCCAAATTTAATTCTATTAAATTCAAAAAGTAAAGGATTTGTAACTAAATTTAATAGCTATTACCCAGCATTAAAAGAGTTTGTAGACAATAAAGAAGATAAAGAAGGTTTTGTGGATAGACTAGAAGTTCTTCAAGACATGGCTATGACGAACCAAGAAAACGTACAACGTCAGATTAATGAATTAACAGATCTTAAATTACAGCTTGATAAAAAACTTAAAGATCTCGATACTGATGTGACAAAAGCGCAGGTTGTCCTAAGTTCAGATGGAACAGGGAAAATAGACCAGCTAAAAAATGAATTACTAAATACCCAAAAATCAATTCAAAATGATTTACAACAAATAGCATTAGTACCAGGAGCTTTAAATGAACAAGGATTTAAGATATTCCAAGAAATCTATAATCTTACAAAAGATATCATTGAACCGGCTGCTCAAACAGCGGTGGCAGCAGTTAACAAAGGAAAAGAAATTGAAAACTCTATTTTAGAAGCACAGAAAAAAGCAGAACAAGAAGCAAAAGAAAAGGGTAAATCTGCTCAAGAAATTGAAACTGCAAAAAAAGAAGCTCGTGAAGCAATTGAGAAAAACAAAACAGGCGAAATAGCTGCAGCTGCAGCTGCAAAAACGAAAGAGTATGACCTTACGAAAGTTATTGACCCTGAAAAAATTAAAAAAACATATAGTACCTTCGCTGAAGTAAATAAACTAACAGCAGAGCAACGAGCACATTTAGCTGATTTAGAGAATCAAAACCAAAAATTTTATGATTTAACAAAGAATCTAAAAATAGCAGATTTACAAAAATCAATGCTTCTTCTTATGCAAAATGATTTGCATACGTTTGCAAATCAAGTAGATGTAGAACTTGACCTACTGAAACGCTATAAAGAAGATTTGGATCTAATAAAAACTAGTATTACAAAATTATCTACTAATGTTGATACAACTAACCAGCAGTCTCAAAAAGATACATTAAGACAATTAAAAAATGTAACAAGTTACCTTGAAGAGCAAATTAATAAATTTTAATATTGTGTTTTTAGAAAAAACTACAAAGATTATAAGAATCTATCGAAAAACTGAGAAGGAGAATAATTATGAAAAAATTTCCATTCAAAGTATTAACTTTAGCCACTCTGGCAACGGTTATAACTGCTACTACCGGTAACACTATTCATGCATTTGCACAAGAACAGACCGCTCAAGAACAGAAAATAGGGAATTATGCATTAGGGCCTGAAGGACTGAAGAAAGCATTGGCTGAAACAGGATCTCATATTCTTGTAATGGATTTGTACGCAAAAACAATGATTAAACAACCGAATGTAAATTTATCCAATATTGATTTAGGTTCAGAAGGGGGAGAATTAATTAAAAATATTCACCTTAATCAGGAACTGTCTCGAATCAATGCGAATTATTGGTTAGATACAGCGAAACCACAGATTCAAAAAACAGCACGTAATATTGTAAATTACGATGAACAATTTAAAAATTATTACGATACATTAGTAGATACTGTACAAAAGAAAGATAAGGCAGGCCTAAAAGAGGGCATAAATGATTTAATCACTACAATTAATACAAATTCAAAAGAAGTTACAGAAGTAATTAAGATGTTAGAAGCTTTCAAAACAAAACTGTATACAAATACTACAGATTTTAAAAATAATGTTGGTGGCCCAGATGGGAAAGGTGGATTAACGGCAATATTAGCGGGAAAACAAGCACTGATTCCACAACTTCAAGCTGAAATTGAGCAGCTACATTCTACTCAGAAAGAGCATTTTGACAATGTATTAGCATGGTCAATTGGTGGTGGATTGGGAGCAGCCATTTTAGTTATTGCAGCCATTGGAGGAGCGGTAGTAATTGTTGTGACTGGCGGTACAGCAACACCGGCTGTTATTGGTGGCCTTTCGGCTCTCGGTGCAGCTGGTATCGGTTTAGGAACAGCAGCTGGTGTCACGGCGTCTAAGCATATGGACTCCTATAACGAAATTTCTAAAAAAATCGGAGAATTAGGTACGAAAGCCGATCTTGCTAGCCAAGCAGTTATTTCGCTTACTAGCGCGAAAGACACTTTGACATATCTGTATCAGACAGTGGATCAAGCGATAATGTCTCTAACAAATATTCAACAACAATGGAATAAAATGGGGGCCAATTATAAAGATTTATATGATAATATCGACCAAATGCAAGAACATAAACTCTCTTTAATACCTGATGATTTAAAGGCTGCTAAGCAAAGTTGGAATGATATTCATAAAGATGCAGAATTTATTTCGAAAGACATCGCTTTTACACAAGAAAAAACGAACTAAACATCAAAACCTATATAGGAGGAGTATGAAATGATGAAAAAAATTCCTTACAAACTACTCGTTGCATCAGCGTTGTTAACTATGACAACAACTACTGTAGTCTCACCAGTAGCAACTTTTGCAAGTGAAATTGAACAAACTAACAATGGAGATACGTCTCTTTCAGCAAATGAAGCGAAAATGAAAGAAGCCTTGCAAAAGGCTGGGTTATTTGCAAAATCTATGAATGCCTATTCTTATATGTTAATTAAAAATCCAGATGTGAACTTTGAAGGAATTACTATTAATGGATATGTAGATTTACCTGGTAGAATTGTACAAGATCAAAAGAATGCAAGAGCACATGCTGTTACATGGGATACGCAAGTGAAAAAACAGCTTTTAGATACATTAACAGGCATTATTGAATACGATACAACATTTGAAAATTATTATGAAACAATAGTAGATGCGATTAATACAGGGGATGGAGAGACTTTAAAAGAAGGGATTACAGATTTACGAGGTGAAATTCAACGAAACCAAAAGTCTGCACAACAATTAATACAAGAATTAACTAAGTTAAGAGACGCTATTGGACAAGATGTTAGAGCATTTGGAGGCAATAAAGAGCTCTTGCAGTCGATTTTAAAAAACCAAGGTGCTGATGTTGAGTCCGATCAAAAGCGTCTAGATGAAATTTTAGGATCAGTAAACTATTATAAAAAATTAGAGTCTGATGGATTTAATGTAATGAAGGGTGCCATTTTGGGCTTACCATTGATTGGTGGTATAATAGTGCTTACAGCACAAGATAATTTATCCAGGTTAGAGCCTACATTAGCAGAATTACGTCAGACTGTAGATTATAAAACAACATTAAATCGTGTAGTTGGAGTTGCGTATATTAATATTAGTGAGATGCATAAGGCACTTGATGATGCTATTAATGCTCTTACTTATATGTCCACGCAATGGCATGATTTAGATTCTCAATATTCGGGAGTACTGGGACATATTAATAATGCATCTCAAAAAGCTGATCAAAATAAATTTAAATTCTTAAAACCTAACTTGAATGCAGCTAAAGACAGTTGGAAAACATTAAAAACAGATGCTGTCACATTAAAAGAAGGGATAAAAGAATTAAAAGTGGAACCTGTTACTCCACAAAAATAGGGAAATATTAGTTCTGTTGCAAAGTTACCTAAAACATAGAGAATCTAGATATATATCGTTAAATATTAATGCAACGATTAATAATTCCTTATACACTGAAAAGGCGGAGTCTGATTAAAGACTTCGCCTTTCACTATAAACTCTCTTTAATACTTGATGATTTAAAGGTTGCTAAACAAAGTTAGAATGATATTCATAAAAGATGCAGAATTCATTTCGAAAGACATCGCTTTTAAAGAAGAATAGAACTGAAAATCAAAACCTATATAGGAGAAATATGAAATGATAAAAAAACTCCCTTACAAACTACTCGCTGTATCAACGTTTTTAACTATGACAACCACTTATGCAGTCACACCAGTAGCAACTTTTGCAAGTGAAATTGAACAAACTAACAGTGGAGATATGTCTCTTTCAGCAAATGAAGAGAAGATGAAAAAAGCTTTGCAAGATGCTGGGGTATTTGCAAAATTTATGACTGACTATTCTTGTTTGTTAATTAATAATCCAGATGTGAATTTTGAAGGGATTATTATTAATGGGTATGCAGATTTACCTATTAAAATTGTACAAGATCAACAGAATGCAAGAGAACATGCTGTTACATGGGATACGCAAATAAAAGGACAGCTTTTAGATACATTGACAGGCATTATTGAATACGATACAACATTTGACAATCATTATGGAACATTAGTAGAGGCGATTAATACAGGGAATGGAGATACTTTTAAAAAAGGGATTACAGATTTACGAGGTGAAATTCAACAAAACGAAGAGTATGCACAACAATTAATACAAGAATTAACTAAGTTAAAAGACGATATTGGACAAGATGTTAGAGCATTTGGAAGCGATAAAGATCTCTTGCAGTCGATTTTAAAAAACCAAGGAGCTGCGGTTGAGGACGATCAAAAGCATCTAAATGAAGTTTTAGCGGAAATAAACTATCAGAAAGACATAGAATCTAAAGGATTGACAATGGTGAAAATCCCCTTTTTTCCTGTAATGATTTCTGGTGGTATAATGATCGGTGATGCAAGAAGTAAGTTATCAACTTTAGAGCCGAAATTAGCACAATTACGTCAGACTGTAGATTATAAGCTAACATTAAATCGTGTAGTTGGAGTTGCGTTTAATAATATTGATCAAATGCATAGTGCGATTGATAATGCTCTTAAATCCCTTACTTTTATGTACGACCAATGGAGTGATTTAGATCGTCAATATGGATCGATTCTACAATTTATTGATAAGGCATCTGAAAAAGCTGATCAAAATAAATTTAAATTCTTACTACCCAACTTGAATGCAGCTAAAGACAGTTGGAAAACAGTAAGAACAGATGCGTTCACATTAAAAGAAGGAATAAAAGAATTAAAAATGCAGCCCGTTACTCCACAAAAATAAGGAGATACCGGTTCTTTTTTTAAAGCTTTTGAACAAGCATGGCAAACTTAAGTTAGACGTTAAAGTTCTGCCATGATAAAAAAGAGAGCGGTTTGCTCTCTTGAGGGCTCTGGTGCAGAAAATTAAAAAGGATTGAAAATAGTCTTCAAAAATTATAAAGAATAGGTCATAAAGACTATTTAGGTGCAAGTATAATAAATGTAAAAATAGTGTATGGACAAATTCCATTTAATCTTTAGAAAAATCTACTTATTGGTGAGAAATGTATCTTTTGGTTCATGCATTTTCTTTATGTGGAACATCATCAGCATTTGGGGAACCCCTTCGGTTTATCCTACCGAAAAATATACTATTCCTTTTAAATTGGTATGTATAGTGACCTCAATTAAAGGAATAGTATATTTTTTTCGTCTTGGGGGTAATTCTTTTTCTTAGCTTGATGGCGATGTGGCGGTATCCAAGATAACTTATGTTATTGAACTCTTTTATCATGTATTAATAAATACTAAGCATACTATTTAAACAACCTTTTTAAAAAAATTTCTTTTCTAAAAACAAACTACTTGTAGTACAAGCCAACATAAATCTAAGTTATTGCCGTTCTTGTTCTGTTACTACACAGATCCTCTTTGCTACTATTAAGGTACCACCAATTGCCCAGTAAATATGTATCAATCAAAATAAAGCAGGCCAAACAAAAGCTGTGTAACCTATACCCTTTAACCATTAACCATTTTGAACGTTGCTTTTGAGATTTATTTAGTAAAATAAATCGAGGTTCACCTTCCTCTACTTGATGATTTTCGTTCCACGGAATCGCTCATGCCTAATGAGTTTAAGTAGAGCCTTAGGCCATCGGCGTTAGTCCCAAGACGATTAAAAGGAGCGCAACGGACAACAAAATCCAGCTAGGATGAGGGCGGCGCATTACCCAAAAAGAGATGATAGCACCATATAGAAAAGAGCTACCTGCAAGTAGGCCAGTCACGAGCCTTGCATCCTGCTTGAACCAGATTGCGGCGGCAATCAAGGTGAGCCCGCTGATTAACCAGTTGAGCGTGGTAAAATGCAAAAGCAATCGCACGAGCTTTTGTATCGGTGCAGATATCTGCCCATTCGCCACAAAAACTGCCTCAATCGGCCTGATTATCAGCCGTTTCATCAGTATGCCGTGAACTATCGCGGTGCTACCGCCGATGACCCCGGCTGCCATCAATGCAATACTATACCAGTCCATATCCATACACCTCCAGTAAATTTTATTCATGGAGATATCACTACATGCGCATTAAACTAAGATATGTAGCTTTAAAATAAAGGCAGATTAAATTAATTCTTTGAACTACTCACCACTTAACGTCCTTACGGCCTGTTTGAAGTAGTGAGTAGTTCAATCAAATATCCTCTTTGAATTACGTATTTTCTACCAATAACACCCGATTATGTGAATAGACAGTCCCTTCAGAAGTCTGAAGGGACTTTTCATTCACATAATCAGCGTTATTGGTAATGACCTCTCTCTAGGAAATCACACATGGCAAAAATACAAGTGGCTCATGAAACTGTATTATTTTTCTTGATATTCTAACTTGAAAAAGAAATCACGTTCTTTTATTACAATTACGATGGATAAAATAAGCAAAAGAACGGTTTGTATGACTTTGCTCATGGGGTGTGTTGCAAACACTTCGTTGAAAAAACCAGCCGTAATATGAAAAATGATGGGAATGATAATATTCCGTCCCGTTTTATAGTACAACCAGTTCATCAAAATCACAAAAGGAATAAGACTCAACGAAAAGTTGATAGAATATATGACCCCTGTTTCAACCAGATTGTTTTGATAATAATCCTTAATAAAGGATAGAGGAAAGTGCCAAAAAGCCCAGAATACAGCAAAAATAATAGATACAGTAAACAGATTAAACCGTTTTCGTAAACAGTCCGTGCCATACGAGTGCCAAGCCAACTCTTCTAGTAACGGAGCAACAAAAAGCAAAAACCATGCTGGAAACAGACCTGCCGAAAACGAAAATTTTCCTGCTAAGGAAAATTGAGAAGGGCTATATCCGAAAAGCAAAGAAATTGCTTGTGCGAGAAGAATGCTCGCAACCATAAGAAAACATGTCACAATAATATAAAATGGTTTTATCGCATTGAAATGAAAGAGCCTTTTTAACAAATCGTTTCGTAAGTCAGAGTCTAAAAACATCAAAATAAAGGCAACTATCATGGGACTTGCTAATCCAATAATTCCTAATATACTTTCTACGATAACATATACATGACTACTTGGCTCAATATGACTTATGTATGCAGCAATAAACCACAATACCCACGGAATTACAATTGATAAAACATAGAACAAAATTGGATGTCGATATTTCTCAATTGTCATTTTCATGCCCCTCTTTTTCCTAATTACACCATTTAAGAAGTGCGATGGCGTGAAGATTTTTCACTGTATGTCGTATTCATGTTAGGTTTACATAACGTATCATTATACGCAGTAAACACAGAGACTAATTCTATATTCATCAAGGATTAGACCTTTTTCTCTTTTAAAATTACGTATGTTTTCTCGGAATTATTCTTATTTCCCGTATAAAAATTGCATAGCTACTATTGAGTCTAATACTTTATTTTAATAAAAACTTTTTTATGATACGAAACCTCATCATCAGTCTACATTTTAATAATCATTAAATTAGAAGGATAAGTGACGAGAAACATGTTTAAATCAACTAGGTTTAGTCTAATACATTTTTTAAATGAAACATTAAATAGTAAACAAATAGTTTACGAGATATTGACAACAGAAGACATGCGTAGCTTTTACGCATCAGTCAGTTGTATCAAAAGAGGATTAGACCCGCGATATACAAAACTTGCCGTAGTGGGTGATGTGAATCGAAGCGGATCGATAGTACTAGCCGCAACTCCACCGCTTAAAGCATTAGGCGTTAAGAAGACGGCAAGGCATTATATTGATGTTTTTTTAGGAGTTAAATTAAAGTTAATAATTCTACCAAAGGTTATCCTAATTTTTCTCAAAAGTAGAAAAATGTTTAGAGCGAAATTAATTGAAAAGCTTAAGCTTTTTGAGGATTTTTAGAAGAGGGGAATATAAATGTTATATGTAGATCAAGATACGAATAAATAACAAGCCTTTATCTTGAAAGACAGCAATAAATAACTTGGAATACCGTCTCATGCTCATCAACTTAAGTTTTTGAAGTATCCTCAAAACGAAGATTTTGTATATACTGTTTATTTTTATCGGTTTGAGTTAATTCATTTTTGTTAAGTTGATGGTGATGCTTTGCTACCCATTATACAATAAAATAACAGACAACTAAAAAAGTTGCCTGTTATTAAAGCCCTTGGATAACGGAGGGGAAGTCCGTTAGGAAGATAAGAAAAATTCCATTGCTAGTAGCTTATAAAGAGTATGTACAAAATAATGGTTTGGCAGACATCGTTTTAAGATGTCTGCCGAGTAAAGCGTTTAAAGCGAAGATTGCCAGTTTGAATAGACTACAACCGCAGCCCAAGCGGATTAAGGATAGTATGTGTAGAGATTTATAAAATATACAAATTTTTTTGAGAGCTTGGCAGACAACTATATGAGCTGCCTACCTGTGGGTTTTGTTGCTTTAAAATAAAGTTTGATCAAATTGATACTAATAACCTTGATAAATGATTATAGAAAAGAGCGTGTTTTAAAAAAAAGATTAATCAAAACACGCTCTTAATATTTTCAGTTGGTTCATTCTTTTATAAAAAAGTTTGGTCATTCCCTATCTATGGTGCTCCACAATTGCGCCCGATTGTTGAACTTTCAATACTTAAAACAGTAACCGGTTAGCTACCAAGTATCACCAAGAAGGTGGAGGCCATTCCCCAATTAATTGCCGAATCAGTGCTACCTGTCCGGTATGATAACTGTTGTGTGCCATAAGAGTGGCTAAAAGGTCACCACGAGTCCTTTTCAATCCCGCGTCTTTCAGTTCCTTTAAATCTTTTTTTGCTTCGTTTTCAGCTTCCTTTAGCCCCTTACTGAATAGAAAAAGAGTGTCACTCCACTCGGTTTTATATGACGGAGCTGTTTCATCGGGCCATGAGTCTTCGTCATGTTCTGGATGATTGGGCACCCTACCTTTAAGGTAGGCAAGATAGAAATCTTGCCAAAAAATCATATGGTTTAGAATCTGCCACACTGAATATGGACAGTTTGCGGGTTTTTCCCCAGCCATCTCCCACCGTAAACCCTCAAACACCTCCAAGGGGTCAACATGAGCATTTTCCCCATGTAACCCGTTTTCAAAGAAATAGGATGACATAAGCATTCCCTCACTTTTACAAAATTGAACAAACTTTTTTCACTCAACAAAATGACCAATTCTTTCGACCTTCCCACTGTTTCTTAGGCCTCTTGTGCTTTTTTGTACTTTTTCCGGGCGGTGAAATAAAAAGTAAGAATTTTCTGTACTCTACTTTATTATAACAAATATTCAACAATCTGGCCCGATTGCGGAACAAGAAAAAATCCTGCACATCAACACAGGATTTTTGATCAAACTTTTTTACAAATTATCAAACTTTGTTTTAAAGCCACAGGTTTCATGAGTTTGACCGGAAAACTAATTGTTTTTCTAGTCATTTAAAGAGTAAAAGCAATAGTTTGAATGGCTTAGGAATAGTGTGTGCTAGATTTATAAAAGTATGTAAAGAAAAATATTCAGGCTACAAACAGTACAGAGCACTATATAAAAGTGCTCTGTGGAAAGCAAGCGCTATAAGTAAAACCTTCTATACGATAAGATGTCTAGCTCATTTAAATTTGTGAAAAATTGGTATTTGTAATGTTAATAATAGTTAACAAAAGAAATTGGAGTTTGCTTACTGTTATATAAGATACAGAAAATTTATTATTTCCTGGTTTATTACCTGAAGAAAAAGAATGAAATTGAATCATCTCTTTTCAATTAGCCTAAAAAATTTATATATACAAATACAACCGTGATGCTACTTATGCCAAAGATCTTGAGATTACTGCATTTTATTGATTAAACTGAGGTTCCTCTTGTTGAACCTCCTGAACACGTGGTTCTAAAGAATCAATAATTGTTTGTGTTTGCTGAGCTGCATTTTGATACAGTTGTTTTGCTTGCTGATTGTCAGTATCAAGAACAAATCCTTCTAAACATGCTTGAGCACTTTTTAATCCAGAAATAGTTTGTTTAAGCTTAGTAATTACTGTCATAATTAAATTCCTCCTTATAATCATGGATTCAATATTTAGAATATCTATTTTCTACCAAAAGTATGATTTCTAAATTTTGGGTGTCTTTTATTAAGTTAATACATTGACTAAGAGTTTAAAGACACTAATGACGAATCGGGCGGAACAAGCTGTGTTATTTGCTTTTCAACAGCGAAGTTGAAGTTATAACAAAAAGAGGAGAAAGCCTATTTGAAGCAGCTATAGAGTCATTAAAAATAATAAAAAACTCGTGACTAATAAACGAGTTTTTTATTATTCGCGATAGTTATTGGTTTTGATTACCTTGGTTCTTTTGACTGTTAGGCGTAATTTCATCAGCAAATTCCATATTTGCCAAGCTTACTTTGGATGGAATAAATGTTCTTGTCGTATTTTGAACACCTTGGAACAAACGTTGGATTGGTTTCATCATATTTGAATTACGTGTTGCTACTAGACTAAAAACTGTTCCTAATCCTAGTAAAGAAACCCAGATCCATCCTCTATTATTATTCCGTCTATTTCTAAACAATTTAAACATTTGCTGAGTTCTTCTTCCAGAATTGAATAATAACATCAAGAAGTTAAGGATATTCATTTTTTTCCCCCTGTAAAAATAATTAGGAAAAGAAACACTAAGTTCAATTTCACATGATTTATGTTGCAATATTTTATAGGAATTTATGATGCCAACTTCTACTAATATTTCTTGATGTTTTTCACTAAAAATCCTAATATTACCTAAATATTTTTTATTGAACTATGCAAAATAGTTTTATCAAAATTTCAAAAGGGAAATGAAAACAACATGAAAAGTTATGTATTATTGGTTTGGAACTTTTTGATCCAATATATTATAAATTTACTCGCTTAACTTATATTCATAACGAAACTCACAAGGAAAATATTTTACGTGTAAGACTCACTCGTTACAAAGGAAAACATGTTATTCTTTCTGATGGTACACAGATCAATAAGAATGATATTTTGGTCAAAATTCATTTACATAATGCTCGTTTAATTAATGAAATGAAATCCGTTAAAAATGATATTACAAAAGGGCGATTTATTTATCAACATGTTAAAAAGTCCTTGCCTAGTCTCGGATTATATATTCAAAATCACTCTAAAGCAGATGAGATTAAAGGGATAATTGGGATTTCAATGTTAAACAGAGGAGCTAATCGGCTAGGCTTTGAATTTGTTTCCATCTCTAATCCTTTTTATAAATGGTTCAAATGGTTAGCATTTTTACCAATATGTTTATTATCTAATAATGATTCGATTTTCAAAATGATAAAGAACAATATATCTTCCACACCAAAATATTTATTTATGTCTAAGGAAAATTTATTACAAATATATAATTGTGAATCTCAAGATGAAATTGCTAAAAGAAAATGTTAATTCTTTTTGTTAAAAGGTCAATGGACTTTTACATACTACATTAAAAATGATTTGAAAGTAAATATAAAGGCTATTAACGAGGTACGTTAACAGCCTTATATTTTATACTGCGGGTAGTTCTTTATTCTTAATTGTTGTTGATATTGATAATTGATGCAATGTAATTTCTGGTCGACTTCCAACTCGAATATTTACTCCTGTTTGACCTAGTCCTTCACTAATATAAAAAGGTTTTCCATCTTGCATATGAAGTCCTTTTATAACGTTCATTCTTGCAAGTTTACCCATTTTCGCAAGGTGATAAGCTTTTGGATAACAAATTTGACCACCATGAAAATGTCCAGCTAGTAAATAGTCAAAATGATATTCATTCATATGAAGTACAATATTTGGATCATGGGTTAATACTACATTCGTGCCCTGTTTAATCCCTCTATAAGAAGCTGTTAAATCACTACGTTTCGTACTAAAATCATCAACACCAATAATATTTACACGTTTACCTTGAACATAAATAACATGGTTTTCATTTTGCATAACCTTGCAGCCATATTGTTCAAGTGTTTCTTTTAATTTTTGTAAGTCCTTTTCACGTAATACATAATCATGGTTACCAAAAACAGCGTATATACCATGCTTTGCGTGTAATTGACTTAATACCTCTAAATATGGAGCGAGTTTAGAAATCGTACGTTTACGGTCAAGAAAATCTCCAGTAAGTGCAATCAAATCAATTGATTCAGCTTTTAATTTTTCGTAAAGCTGAGCTGGGGAAATGGAGATGTTTTCGAGATGCATATCAGAAAGGTGGAGAATATTTAGTATCGGATCATGTCCGTGAATTTGCTTTTGATTTATTTGAACTTTATTTATCACGACATCGGTCGTGTTTTTGTGAGCTTTTTTGAATAGATAGAAGAGAATAATAAATAAAACGGATAGTAATAAAATTTTCAATCACATCACTCCTTCTATAAAAATTATACATGAAAAACCGTTTCATTTTGTATGTAATTTATGGAACGAAATCCATCGTAATTTATTCTAAATAGTTGCCAGAATAGAAAAAAAGAAGTGCCACATAATAACAAAAGCTAATAAAAAAACACATCGTAAAGTGTACCTCAAGAGGTGATTTATGGAACAAAATTCAACACAAAGGACCATCTTGTTTTTGCCATTTTTGCAGATTCCATCAGGCCATCACCAAGTTGCACATGCATTAATGGAAGGAATACAAAAGGATCAAATCAATATAAAATGTGATCAAGTAGATATTCTCTCGTATAGTTACGGAAGAATAGAAGCATTGGTTTCAAATGTTTATTTAAAATGGATTAAAGTATTCCCTGATTTTTATAATTGGATATACCAAAACTCTGTCTACAAAAATGTCGAAGAGAACAAACGTTATCGATTATATGAACTTCTGTTTGTACCATTCATGAGAAGATTAATAAGAGATAAACAACCGGATCTGATCATTTGCACTCATGCTTTGCCTTCATACATATTAAATTATTTGAAAGAAAAAGATGAACTGAAAACACCAGTTATAAATGTATATACAGATTATTTCATTCATAGTTGTTGGGGCATTAAAAATATTGATTTTCATTTTGTACCGTCTCATCATATGAAGGAGTTTTTAAAAAAGAAGGGTGTAAACGATGAACAGATTTTTATAACAGGAATTCCTATTCATAATAAAATAAAAAAACAAAAAGAATATATAATGAACACTGCTTCTTCTGCATGGTCAGCTTTAATCACTGGTGGAAGTTTAGGAGTCGGTGCAATAGAAGATTTGATCCACAAAATAGGAATGGAAACAAAAATTCACTTTTATGTGCTATGCGGAAAAAATGCTAATTTATATCAAAAACTTCAGCAATTACAGCGAGATAACATCACACCTTTAAAATATATTACATGTAGGGAAAAAATGAACCAACTCTACGATCAAATAGATGCAATCGTTACAAAACCTGGAGGAGTAACAATAAGTGAAAGTTTATTTAAAAGAAAACCTATTTTTATTTATCATGTACTACCAGGGCAAGAGGAAATTAATTTACAACAACTAAAAAAGTTAGGTGTGATTTTCTATTTAAATAAATGGAAAGATGAAAAAGAGACACTTGAGGAGCAAATATATTCCTTTTTTCAAAATAAAAATCAGGTCCAACGTTATCAGGAACGTATAACAGAATATCATCGACAGCTTATTACGAAAGAACCTTCACAAATTATAAAGGAAGTAATAACGAATAGATAACGCTTAGATACTCGCATCAATTTTTTATTATGCATCATTTTTTTGAAAGTTACTTTTTCTTTAGAGAAGAGATAAGAATGATTTCAGATTGTTGAGGTGATTACATACATGCCAATGTTGAATGTGGACGGTAGTAGTCTGTATTATACCGTTAAGGGAAAAGGGATTCCTGTTGTTTTTATTCATCCTCCTGTACTTACTTGTGTGAATTTTGAGTACCAAATAGAGGAATTATCCCAAAAGTTTAAGGTGATTGCTTTTGATATTAGAGGGCATGGAAGGAGTCAGTATTCAAAACAACCGATAACCTATCCACTGATTGCCGAAGATATTAGACGTTTATTGGATCATTTGAAAGTCGAAAAAGCATTCATATGCGGATATTCGACCGGTAGCTCTGTCGCATTAGAATTTTTGTTAACTTACGCGGAAAGGGCATTAGGAGGGATTCTAATCGGAGGAATGTCAGAAGTGAGGGGTGGATATCTAAAGAATAAGATTTCACTAGGCGTGAAGCTAGCGAAAACAGGGGCAGTTTCATTTTTAGCATTGTCTATTTCATGGGGCAATGCAAACACACATAAATTGTTCAGAATGATGTTTAAAGAAGCTCGAAAAGGAAATGCCGAAAATATCGAGCAGTATTATCGTTATAGTTTGCATTATAATTGTACCAGTCAACTGAGAAATATTCAGCTTCCGGTTTTGTTGGTTTATGGTAAGAAAGATAAATCATTTTATGCTCATGCGAAATTACTACATGAAAAATTACCATGTAATGAATTAAAATTCATTGATAACGTAAAGCATCAAATTCCTACAAAAGCAGCGAAGGGGTTAAATGAAATGATTAAGCAGTTTGTTTTTAACCATACCGAGATGAATAGAGGAGAAACTTTTTCTTTACCTGTAAAAAAGTAGATGTCTCCAGTGTAAAGTGAAGCTCATAACAGTGAGGTTCCGCTCTGTTGGCGTTCAGCTCAAATAGGAGCAGTGATGCCCCTCACCTATCTTCTTCGATTCCTTTGAACATTTAGGTGAGGGGCTACTGCCTATTATTAATACGGGATAAAAATTTTTAAAGGTAATAAGGATATGGTCTAGGATAATAGTAAGGATAGTAATAAGTATAAAAATAATCTCAGGAAAGTACGGAGTGGAAAACGTCTTCGTCTATAACGACGATATCTTGGACGAAAGCCATCTCCTTCACCAAAAACGTATTGAAGTTCCTGTGGGAGTGCTGCGTCCTGTTCGTTCACTTCTATTTCTTCTGAGACTAGCACCGTTACTTCTTGTTCATTTACTTCTTCTATAATTCCGTCCTGTTATGGGGATACAAATTAACTTTAGTTTGATCGGGACGGAGCAGAACTTCTATAAGTATTATTGAGATGAAAGTAGCTTTTTTATGTCCATTAAGGCCTATAACATGATTTAGTTCTATTGCTACACAGATTCCTCTATATTCATTCTCCTATTAGTTCTTTTTTAACAGCCGATTATGTAGTGTTGAAAGGGTGAGTAACGCAAGAATCGAACCCACTAAGGCAAGTGACATATCCCATTGTGCATCCCACATATCGCCTTGCATACCTAAAAAGTTCTTAGCCGCTTTTCCTCCCTTTGTTATTTTAAAAGCTAGCCATTCGATGATTTCGTATAATGCAGCAATAGCAAGCGAAATACTTATACTAATCGTAACTAACCAAGGTCCTTTGGCTAGTTGAGTTTTCCGTAATAATATTTCTCTTATCACAATTGTAAATAAGCCTTTTATCAAATGTCCAAATCGATCGTAGTGATTTCGATTTAAATCAAAAGTATCTTTTATCCAATTAAAAAGAGGAACCTTTGAGTATGTGTAATGACCGCCGACGAACATTATAATGGCTAGTATTACAATGATGATATAAGAGAGTGTGGTGAGACGAAACTTATTGTACGTTGCAATAATGATAATCAGACCGAGTACGGCAGGAATAGCCTCCGCCGCCCATGCTAAATATCCTGCAGGTTTAATAACAGACCATATAAAAACTGCGGTAACAACCAATAATAAAAATAGATGAATCATTTTACTTTTGTCTCTTATCACTTTTTTCACTCCTATTGAAAGGCTTTCTGCTTAAAGTATTTGAAAAAACGCAGTTTCGTATACAGGGTACTTAGAACCGTTTGCCTTAGTTTACACTTAAGAACAGATTTTTTAATGAGGAAAGTGATTTAGTCTAGTAGATATCCAGAATGAAGATAGATATATTCACAGTATGATTCGCTTACCTAAACTTAACTATTATTTTTCAGTAAGAATAACATTTACAGCCTTCGTAAACTGCTTTAAAAGGTGTAGCTCTATATCAATGTCAAGTTAAGAATGCCAAGAGAACATAGGGGAGTGTGCTTTCTATAAATTTTTGTGCCTAAACTAAAAATGTACATAACCAGTAGGAGGAGCATTATCACGTTAAACATGTTCGATTTGCAACTATATATTATTTATATCAAGTAGAATAATAAGAAAGGGTATGCGCACTACATATTTCTCTTTCGCGAGGGAATGATATTTATATAACATTTCAAAAATAAAGGAGAGCATCTGCATGAATTACAAAATGTTTAGGGCTATCAATCGTCTAGCTGGTCGTAATTCAACCTTGGATACATTTATGATCTTTATTTCACAAAAGACTCGATTCCTGTACATTTTTTTATTAGCCTTAATGTGGTTTAGAAACAATTCCTACAAAAAAATTATTTTATTTGCAGGGGTATCAGTAGGGTTCTCATTATGTATAAACCGTTTTATCCAGCTCTTTTATTTTAAACCTCGTCCGTTTGTTATACATCGTGTGCGTTTACTTATTCCATCAAAGAATAATTCTTCATTTCCTAGTAAACATACAGCCGTAGCATTTGCCTTAGCAACCTCCGTCTTACTTCGCAAACGTTTATTTGGATCAATCATGTGGTTTTTAGCAATTTTGACAGGTTTCTCACGTATTTGGCTAGGACATCATTATCCATTTGATATAATAGGAAGTGCTTTCATAGGAATCTTAACCAGTATAGCTATTGACAATACTACATATTTATTTAATTCTTTTGTTACCTGGATTATAAATGTATATAGAAAATTAATTTTTGTGGATTTGAGACACTCCTAATGATACTTTTGATAAATCACAGTACATAATCTTGCACATTTTTACTAAAGTAACTTTTCCTCGAGATATGTTTTGCGATAAACCACAGACATTTAGTCAATCCCTTAATTATTGAATTTGGTTCTAATTTGATATAAAGGAAAAAATGTTGGGGAAACTTTAGCATATTCTTTTTCTTTAAGCGGATGATAATAACATAAATATTTATCTGAAAGGAGCAATAATCACTTGAAGAAAAGAAAATATCTACTTGCTATCATGTCTACTATTTTATCTGTAGGTTTCTTGTGCGGTTGCAATGGCGTTGATGAAGATGAGCCAGATCCAACTGAAGAACCGTCTGAAGAAATTCAAGAACAGAATAATCAATAACAGGATAATGTAAAGATTATCTTTGGCTTACAGCGGATTCTTAAATATAGGAGAACCTAATTGAAGTAGAACGATATAGAGTAATCCAATAGAATAAAACAAGAAAAAACACCTCTTATACCGTATTTAATTAGATATGGTACAAGAGGTGTTTCTGTTTATGGGTACATTTCAGAAATTTATACAGTTTCTTCTTATTTCCTAACAATTGTCATTATAACCATGCTACTCACCTTTTAAAACATTCATGCTAAGCGTCCTAATTTTACAACGAAAATTTTTCTATTTATAAAATACCACAACACTTTTTATATTCAGAAAAATACATAAAATTATTTTTTTCTTAATTTGTTTAATCTTTTTGAACATGTCGATAATGAATATGGAATGAAAGGATCATAGGGATGAAGTGGTTTATAATTGGAATTGTTCTATTGCTTATTTTATATATATTATTGTCGAAAATATCGTTAAAAGTTACTTTCTTATATTCAGAAATGGAAAAACAGTGTTTGCTACAAGTGAAAATATGGATGATTCAATATACGTTTGATGTGTTAGAAAGAATGGAAAAACAGAAAAAAAGACTGGACAAAAAATTGAAAAAGCAGAAGAAGAGGGCGGTATTGAAAATAAAGTAATGGCACAGCCCGATAGCATTGGAGAGATAGTAAAAAAGTTGCAAGAGATTCATTCTACAATCAAAAAATTTCTGAAAAGAGTGAAAATCAATCATTGGAGATGGTATTCACAAATTGGAACAGGGGACGCAGCTAGTACGGGAATTGTAACAGGGTTTGCGTGGTCTACAAAAGGAATGGTTGTCGGGGTTGTTGGAGAATATATGTATATTATTGATATACCAGCGCTTGAAATTACACCTGTGTTTCAAGGAAAAGGTTTTGCATCGAAGTGTGAATTAACAGCGTCATTTCGCATTTATCGGTCGATAATAGCTGCACTTATGTTACTTATATTCATGAGGAAACAACGATCTGTTGGCACAGAAAAATCTGTTCAAACATAGGGGATACAATGGAACATCCAATTCAAGGGTTAATGATAACAACTGTGCAGCATTTAAAACAAATGACTGATGTAAATACAATTATTGGTGACCCCATTAAAACATTGGATAGAAACTGTTTTGTGGAAATAAAGGTCTATAATTTTCAACACTATTTAAGTATTTTGATGTTGTTATGCATAATTGAAACAGTAGAATTAAATAACTTCATTTTCAATGTACATCAATAAAAACTGTACCCATTTAAGTTTAGAATCATATTCTTCTCAGTTAAGGTGAAAGTGGTCAACAGATTTCCCGACTAGATGCAGAGTGCCGAAAAAAAGTGAAGTAAACGTCAAATAACTCCAAAATCAACTTTTATTGTATATTTTGGAGTTACTTGACGTTTACATATATTTAATTCTGTCATACTAACGGGCATTACTATGTTTGTATAGATGATTCATACCCAAAGCAGCTAAAATAACCATAGACATTGTAACAGAATAATGATATCTTCCTGCAACTTCTACCAGCATTTGCGCCATTGTTAAACCAATAGCATAAAGATTTATCATTATTTTTTAAATTCCTAACTGTAAATTTAATTGTATTAACTTTTAATACAATTAGCCTGTTCATATTAGTTGATAAACTTTTCATAAATAAGTTTATCTCACAAATTTTTCTATCGGTGTTGGTATGATTATGAACTTTTTCCTTAATAAACTTTGGACATTCAACAAACAAAACCATTTCCAATAAATTAATATATATTGCTGCTACAAGGAGGATAAAAACTTGGAGAAACTTATTTCAATCATCGTTCCTATGTATTTTGAAGAAGAAGTAGCACAAGAGTGTTATAATTGCTTAAAGTCTGTTACGCTACAAAATAATATTAATTATGAATTTGTCTTTGTAAATGATGGTAGTACCGATCGGACAATGGAAATTTAAAAAGGTATTTCAGCCGAAGATCCTCGTGCTAAAATCGTAAACTTTGCTCGTAATTTTGGACATCAAATAGCTGTAACAGCAGGAATTGATGTTGCCAAAGGTGATGCTATCGTAATCATTGATGCTGATTTACAGGATCCACCTGAAGTCATCCCAGAACTTATTGCAAAATGGGAAGAAGGTTATGAGGTTGTTTATGCGAAAAGAAAACAGCGTAACGGTGAAACTTGGTTTAAACTGGTTACAGCTAAATATTTCTACCGCTTCTTAAATTACATGTCTGATATCGATATTCCTAAAGACACAGGTGACTTCCGCCTTATCGATCGTAAAGTAGCAGATGTATTCAAACAAATGACAGAACGAAATCGTTTCGTACGTGGAATGATGTCTTGGATTGGATTCCGCCAAACATATATTGAATACGAAAGAGATGAACGTTTTGCGGGTGAAACGAAGTATCCGTTAAAGAAAATGATTAAATTTGCTTCAGACGGTATTATCGCATTTTCTACAAAGCCACTAAGAATGGTTATGACTTTAGGTTTAATCTCTGTATTAATTTCTATTGCAGTTTTAATATACTCAGTTATCGTAAAATTATTGGACAAGACATCCAAACTGGATGGGCTTCTCTTATGGTTACCATCACATTCTTCAGCGGTATGCAACTGCTCGGTCTTGGTATTGTTGATCAATATATCGCTCGTATTTATGAAGAAAGTAAGAACCGACCAATTTATGTTGTAAAAGAGCCTGTGAATATAGAAGAAGATGATGTAACTTTATACAATAAGGAAAAAACAAATATATCTTAAATATAATAAAAAGGATTGTAGCATGTGTATCTCACTGCCACAATCCTTTTTATCATTTAGATTAAATGAAGAATTCTATCTAACATTTGAGCCACTTACTATTCAGAGTACTGCCAAGCCCCATTTTGAGCAAAATAATGGAATTTCCCATCAATTATATCCCAACCTGTATACATGTAATAACAATGAGGATTTAAGTAGTACCATGAACTTCCTTCTTTTAACCAGCCATTTTTACTTTGTATAGTTTGTTGTACAGTATTGCTATTCTCAGCTTGTACATTTCTTTCCCCATAAAAAGAAGCTGGCACTAATAGCTAACTCTTCTAATATCTATCACTCTTCCTTACGTTCAATTATTATTTTAGAACAAGAAAATCATCCTATAAATCAAATCCTTTTCACTGATAGAGTGATTTTTATATTGCATGCTACATGCTGATACATAAACCTATATTAGTCGATCTGAGCTGTTAAATTCATACCATTTCCTATCAATACAATGCCAACCTTCTACTCGAATACCGCTAGCATTATAATAGCTCCTGTAATACCCATGATAATACCAATCTTTTACCATTTCGCCTTTGCTAGGGTTTAAGTAGTATGTGTTATTTCCTTTGTATAAGTGACCGGTTTCCATTCTTCCAGAAACACTAAAATGATACCACTTTCCTCCAATATTTTGCCATCCTGTTCTACGCTTACATTTATATAAGAATTTTCTTGTTTGTAAAAAATTGATAGCAACTTGATTACCAAGGGGATAATTTCTTTCGTTTCGGAAATTTTATAAGTAAACTTTTTAAGAATTTCTTGAGGTGTAGTGAATGTTTTCAATCCGGAACAACCCAGAAAAAAAGTTACTTGTTTTTGCAGCAATTATACTCATTCTTTATTTGTCTCCTTTATTTATTCTTGGAGAAAATGCGCATATTCGCGTTCATGATAATCTTGATTCCAATTTGTCCTGGTATAAGGTTTTGGCAAGGAACGGGGAGATAATAGGTCCGATTGATGCTACAATTCCACAGGTGATAAACAATCAATTATCAAGAAACGCATTTAGCACGGAATTTAGTGGTATTGTTTGGTTGTATGCTTTTTTTCCAAATATGGTTGCGTATGCATTAAGTCAGACGATTACAAGAGTGGTTGCTTTTATAGGGATGTATCTTCTTTTAAAACATCATTTTTTACCTAGAGAGGAATGGATGGTCATTTCGGTTGGAGTTTCATTGGCTTTTGCTCTTACTCCTTTTTGGCCGTCAGGAATGCTTAGTACTCTTGGAATGCCTCTTGCACTTTGGGCATTTTTAAATATTCGAAAAGGGGAAAGGTCGTGGAAGAACTATTTCGTACTCACTCTTATTCCTCTATATTCGAGTATTGTTTTAGGTTTTTTCTTCTTTTTAAGCGGGATGGGGATTCTTTGGTTAGTGGACGTAGTAATAAAGAAAGAATGGAACTTTCGTTTTCTTTTTTCAATTGTTTATATGACGCTCATTTACATGATTGTAGAATATCGCTTAGTTTCTTCCTTCTTCTTATCCACTGCACCTAACAGCAGAGATGAATATTTTCATGCAAGATTATCGTTATGGCGGTCTCTCCGTCTTACAGTGAAAAATTTTCTTTTAGGACATAACCATGTCATGACAGTCCATACATTTGTTATTTTACCTGTCATACTTATTGCGTTGTATTTTATCATTTCCAAGAGGCGATGGAAGCAAGAAAAAGTCTTTGTTTTTTTGTTCTGGTTTAACATAGCATTGTCAATTTGGTATGCTTTTTGGTTTTATAAAGGTTGGCTTCCATTAACAAAACGTTTTCACATTTTGGATACATTTAATTTTGCACGTTATCATTTTTTGCGCCCGTTAGTTATTTATGTTTTATTTGCTCTTGGATTAAAAGTTTTATGGTTACAAGGGAAAATATGGAGACACGCTGTGACAGGTTTTGTGATAGCTCAAATTATTTTGTTAAGCTTTTTTAATGAAGAAATTATTTTTCAAAGTAAACCTTCAGTAAAGGAATTTTTTGCAGAAAAACAATTTCAGGAGATAAAAGAGTATATCGGTTTACCTTTGGAGCAGTACCATGTCGCTAGTATTGGTTTACATCCTGCTATCGCTCAGTACAACGGATTCTATACACTTGATACATATAACAATTTTTATCCGCTATCATATAAATATGAATTTCGAAAAATAATCGAGAAGGAACTAGCGAAAAATAAAACGATTCGTACGTATTTTGACGAGTGGGGTGGCCGCTGTTATATTTTCACCGATGAACTTGGAAAACACTATATGTTTAAGAAAAACTCGAAAAAACGCTTGAAAAATTTACAACTAAATATAGAGCATTTTAAAAAAATGGGTGGTCGATACATGTTTTCTGCTGTCCCTATTGAAAATGCAGTAGAAAACAATTTATCCCTTGAGAAAGTGTTTACATCAAAGACATCCGCTTGGAAAATTTATTTGTATAAAGCGATATAGATGAGTGAAATAGATTGCCTCTCTCGATGTAAATTCATAAAAACCAAACTAATATTTAGATGCAATATTAGTTTGGTTTTTACTATTTCGTATTAAAATAAATGATGAATTTCTATATAGGGGTAGTGACACATCGCTATCAAGCTAAGCACATACAACGTTAATTATAGTAGAGGTTGTTTCTTTTTTTTAAAAGCTACGTGTAGGGAATTTAAAGATTTGCATACGAAATAAACCCTAATGGGTTTCAATTTTTTGATTTAAGCCGCTTGATTATCAAACATGGTACAATTGTAAATGACACCTAATATATCAAAGACTGTTTTCTTCTCATATCGATGAGATTTTCTCCCGTTTTGCTGTAGGAGATTGAACAGGCGAAGTAACACCTTTGATAGCTCTTGGGTGTTTTTTTGTATCGATTGGAAAAGAAGAAAAAAGTAATCTTTAATCATATATATGGCCTTATATTCACTCAGTTCTCGTTTCTTTTTCATAAGAAGTAATTGCCGCATTTGAAACATGGTAGAAGAACAAAGTAGAATGGCAATCAGTTGCCCATACAAATGGCATTCCAATCGTTCTCGTTTTATCTTTTTACAATGATGAATATGAAAGAATGATTTCCATGTTTTAAATAAAATCTCGATTTGCCAACGTAAAGAATACCAATCATGTACTTGTCCCATCGGGACAATATCTATAGGGGTATTTGTCATATATACATTGATACCGCTAAGTCGTTTACTACGAGCAGAATATTTCATTCCTTTCTTTTTTTCTCTTACCGTTTGATCGTGTAATCGTTTTTGTTGTTGTTCTTTTGTTAGTCGATGAACAATCACACGAGCTGGTACTTTATCAGTCATTCCTACATAAGCGTCGGATATTTCATATGTTTGTCCTGGCTGAAGAGAGTTCATTAAAACCTCCATATCTATTTGGATATACTCTGTACCCTTCTTAATTCTGCCATCTTGAAAATAATCAGGGCTTGGATTTTTTTGATAAATACGTGTATTCGATTTGATACGTGAGATATAATAAGCCTTTTTATCTTGTATATGTTGAAGATCTTTCAAATGAAAATAACCTAAATCTCGGATACATAAATCATTCGCTGTTACAGTTGGGGCACACAGGGAACCGTAGGTTCGATCATGTTGTTTACCTGGACCTGTATGAATATGAAGGAATTGTCCACTTAATAAATCATACTCAAGCTGTATCTTTACTCCCGCTGTATGGCTGCATCCTCCCGCACCGGGATAAATTGATGAAAATATATCCGGAAGTTGAAATGCAGTTGAATCTAAAATACGAATACGCTTGAAAACAGAAGTATATGGATAAGAAATTGGCATAGATGAGGTCAGTTTTTGGTTTAGTAGTTCAGCTAATAGGTGTTGTAAAAATTGAACAGCCGCTTTATTAAATCGTTGATTCAAGCCCTCAGGGCTGATGAGTACTTCTGTTGATGCTTCTAAACAGCTAGATAACTGAGTTAAAGAAGTCATAGCTACATTTTGGCTCACCCATACACATAAAGCGACTAAATCTTTTGCTTGGTACTTACTGGTTCGTTGTACAAAGCCAACATCTCTAGCAAGATCTCGTAAGGCATTTGGAGATAGGGCACTTTGAATCTCTTGAGCAAATAGTTGTAATTCGTTAGACACAGAAACAGACATAAAAAACGCCATCCTTTCCTATGATTCTACAGAAAGAATAGCGTATTTTTTCATTTTAGGGGGCATTTCTTTTTATTAGCTTGATAGCGATGGGGTAGTGACACATGCCCATCAACTTAAGAATATCGACTACCCCAAAGTGTAAAAAACACTATTCTTTCTAAACAAGCTAGATTATTAGAAAGGATGACGTTTTTCTGTATTTTAGGGATATGACACATCGTCATTAAGCTAAGGTCTTAATGTACGCCCTAAATGAAAAAAATTTTTCTCTACAGTTAGTTAATTTGAGAAGTCAGTACGTTTTTTCGTTTTGGGGTAATTTTGAATTCTTAAGTTGATGGCAATGGCCCTTACAGGCGGTCTTTTTTACATAATGATGTTATTTGTTGTATATGAAGAATTAACTATTCTTTATAATTAGAGAGAACTATCAGATAAACACTTTCCTACATATAGGCCACTTGCTGCTGCTTGAGATAATGAATGAGTAATACCTGAACAATCTCCAATTAAATACAATCCAGCAATAGTTGTTTCAAACCTTTCATTGATTTTAATCGAAGGAGTATAAAATTTCCCATCAATTCCATATAGTAAAGTATCCTTATCGATAGGTTCTTCGATAAATTGTTCTAAACGTAGCAAAAATTCTTTGAGTCCTTCAATGTATAATTGAGGGATTTCTTTATTAAGATCTCCATAATCTCCCTGTAGTGTAGGTTGTATATGATTATATTTCATCATCTTTTCCAAGGTAGGTTGTCCCTTCAATAAATCCTCCAAACGCTGTACAACAATTCGATCTCGTCCTTGGTTAATTCCTTTTATAATTGTACTTGCGTATAAATTTGCTTCTGTGAGAGTAGGGAAATAACGTGGGATAAATAACGTGAAATTTAAGTTGGAAGTGCCGATTCTTTGTTCTCGAAAATTTTGTCCATCAGGCATAACTAAACCTTCTTCATACTTACGAATAATACGTCCTTTGGGATTCATACAATAAGTAGTTGCTGTGAAATTGTCATCTTGATAAGAGAGTTTTGTTTCAAATGTGTCTTTTAATATTGAGCGTAATTGATGTTCTTTCATCTCTACTCGAATACCTAGGTCTACACGGGTCTGCTCCTGTGCAATTTCAAGGGAAGAGCACATTTCTTTTAACCAATCCGCCCCGGAGCGTCCAGTTGCAAATACTAATTGCCTAGAATGAAATACTCCTTGATTTGTAGTAATTTTAAAATATTGTTTCTGTTTAGCAATATGTTGTACATTTATGCGAAACTGGATATCTATCTTGTCACGTAAAAATTTGTAGAGTTGCTGAAAAATGTCGGTCGAAAGTGTAGTGCCTAGATGCCTTACTTGTGTTGTTAGCATTTGTAAACCACATGCTTCGGCCCTTTTGGTAATGTTTGGATTGTCTGTGGAGTATTTTAGAACTGAATTTCCACCAAAACGACATAGGATCTTATCTACTTCATCCATTAGTTTTATAAAAACTTCTTTACCTATTTTTTTCTCTAATTCCCCTCCAAACCCGTTTGTGTAATTAAATTTCCCTTCAGATTTTCCTAGACCACCAAAACCAAAATATTTGTCACATGCATTACAGTTACATAATTCCCCTTGTTCTAAAGGACAATTTCGATATTCTAATGGCTTGCCTTTATCAAGAATTAAGATATTTTTGTTGCTTTGATCTAATGCATAAGCCATAAAAACAGCACTTACTCCAGCGCCGATGATTGTAACATCATACATATTTTTTCACCTGCTATTGAATAGTTTGCTTGCTATTTTCTTAGTGTATAACAAATTTTCAACGTTTGGAAATAGCTCACATTGATTAGAGAGGTGAATGTTTTTTTATTTCATACGTTTTTTAAGGGCTAATAGTACTAGTGAGATTGATTAATAAAGTTTAAACAATAATATTCATTAGTGAATTGTGGTATCGATACTACTGAGATGTCTTAGTGATTTTTAAGTAACCTTAAATGTGTTTTTTATTAAAGATAGAAACAGAGGCTAATTAATATAACTTGGTAATTTAAGCACATTGAATAAATCAAAAAGTATTTTTGGGAAATTGCCATATTCCTGTAACAAAGACAAAGTATGTTATTCGTGTAACGAAAAACATTAGAAAGAAGGAAAAGTTATGAAAAAAGTCTTACCCATAGTTGCATTAATAGGCATGATGAGCTTTGGAGTGCAAGAAATACATGTGAAAGCGGAAACTTACAAAAGTGTAGATTCTAAAATGGACTTTTGGAATTCAAAAAGAAGAGGTACGAATTTCATGAATAGTACGTCCTTACCTGAAAACTACAAAAGTGCAAAGGAAGCTAATATTGAATATGTTCGTTTAGCACCAGATAAATGGGCAAAAGATAAAGATTTCTTATTTGAAGATAAACCAGATACCGCTAGAAAAGATTTTCTCATAGGGAATGCAGATAACTATCAAGGACTAGTGAAAGAAGATGTAGCAAAATTAAAAGCAGATTTAGATGCTGCACAATCACAAGGAATGAAAGTAGTGCTTACTATGCTTTCCTTACCTGGTGATCGCTGGCGTCAATTTAATAATAATCAAAATGATGATCGAATCTGGGAAGAAGAGAAGTATCAAGAACAAGCAAGCCAATTTTGGAAGGATCTTGCTATAGAATTAAAAGATCATCCAGCTGTAGTTGGTTACAATATTATCAATGAGCCACACCCAGAAACGGTTAAAAGTAATAGATATAATGATTTTTGGACAGAAGATTATAAGAAATGGTATGCAAAAGTGGAAGGCACTACAGCAGATTTAAATAAATTCTATCAAAAAGTCGTTACCTCTATTCGTGAAGTAGATAAAGAAACACCAATTATATTAGATTCAGGTCTATATGCCACTCCTTGGGCTTTCAAATATCTGAAACCCGTCAAGGATAATAAAACGCTTTATGCATTTCATATGTATGAGCCGTATGAATTAACAAGTCAACGAGAAAATCAAAATAAAGAGTATCAATATCCTGGAATTGTAAAAGTAGGGGATTTAGAGAAGCCTGTTATGTGGAATAAAAAGGGGTTAGAAAAATTTTTAAATCCTATTCAACAGTGGTCTAAGAAAAATCATGTACCATCTAATCGAATTATTGCTGAGGAATTTGGAATTAATCGTACTGTTCCAGGAGCCACTCAATATATGAAAGACCTTATTTCTATATTCAATCAAAAAGAATGGCATCAATCGTTCTACGCATTCCGTGAAGATACTTGGACAGGAATGAATTATGAACTCGGAACAGGAAAAATAAAATGGGATGAAGAAGGTAAGCCAATACGTCAAGAGAATCCACTTTGGGATGTACTGAAAAATGATTTGCAATCTCATAAGAAATAAAAATGTTATCAGAGTAAAAAAGGGTGGTACCGGATTATAGAATGATACATGTATATTACTCAAAATCCAAAATACGTACACGTTAATAAAAAAATACTGAGATTCCATTAAGAAAAAGAGAGTGAGATAATTATCACTCTCTTTTTGCATGATATTTGCAAAGTAATAAGCAACTAATCAACCAGTATGTCCATGTGTGTATATAATGATTTCAACTGCTTGTTGAATATCTAATGAGGGAGATGCTCCAAAGCTTAAAGTTAAAATTGTCAAAACACCAAGTAAACTGAATACTATTTTCTTCATTTAAATACACGAAAAAGTATCGAATGATCAACAGTACTATTTTGCTATGTTTATCTATTAAAAATGAGAGAAGAAAGATAAATAGATTTTCTTAACAGGAAAATAATTTACAATATAGTAAAATACCGGAAACAAACGTAATAAACACAAAAAATAAAAAAGGGGATAAGTAAAATGAATTTTAAACAATTAGGGATTATATTATTAGGAGTCGCAACACTTGTATTTAGTAATACAAGTGTTGTAGACGCTGCTAGAAAACAGAAAGAATTTAGAGATACAGAACCAAATAATACTCTTGAAACAGCCAATAGACTAGATTTGGGTTATGATTGTGTGGTATATGGTAATTTAAACTTAGATGATAAAGACGGCATAGATATCTTTAAATTTTCTCCAAGTGGTACAATGAAAGTTAAAGTTACTCTACAGGGAATGCATGATGGTAATGATTTTGATTTATTTGTACGAAATTCGAAAGGGAAAATAATAAAAAAATCTCTGAATCTTTCTAATGATAGTGAGAGAATTGTCTTTGAAGCAGAAGAATGGGAAGATTATTATATTGAAGTAAGTTCATCAGTAAGAAATAATGAGGATAAAAACTTTGATTATATTTTAGTAGCAGAAAAAAATTAAAATTAGTAAGTTAAAAGGCTACCTAAAACGTGATGTGCACCCCAATTGTTAATTGTGTCTAACAATTGGGGCGCACATCGTATAGTCGGCTTTTTGTTGCTTTATTTTTGTATATTTATCGCTTTATAAAAAAATGAATATTCTGTAATTATTTTAGGAATGATACAGTCAAAGGTACATCCCAAAAAAGACAGGAATATCTGATAAAATTAAATAAATATACATAAAATGGATGAAGAGGGCTTTATATGTCAGTAACTATGGGGAGCGAAAAAGTTACAAAGTTATTGAATGATTGGTATGTTGAAATTCGTTCAAGAAACATTACTAAAGCACATCGTATGAAAGAACAGATTGATAGCATAATCCAAGAATTAAAAGAGGAGGAACGGGAATCATTAGAGGATAAGAATTTACTACTATATTATTCTCTTCTCGATTTTCGATATAGTTATTTGATTGATAATGTAAGTTTATCTCAAGAAAGCTTTGATAAGATTGAGTCTTTCAAAATACCAAAAGATGAGTTTCTATCTTATTATTATCATTTTTTTAAAGCAATTCATAAGAGTGTAACAGGCAGATATAATGAAGCAAGCGAACATTTTGATAAGGCAGAAGAATTTTTAAAGAAAATTCCTGACGAATTGGAAGTGGCTGAATTTTATTACAAATTAGGTTCATTTTATTATGATAGATATCAGGGTCTTTTAGCGATTAAGTGTGTTAGTAAAGCAAAAGAGATTTATCGTAAATTTAATGGATGCGAAATAAACATTGCTTTTTGTGAAAACTTATTAGGTTTAGATTGTACGCATTTAAAGGAGTGGGAACTAGCAGAAGAACATTTTGCAACTGCGATGAATCAATTTCAAAAGATCGATGAAGAATATTATATTTTAATGGTTCGACACAACTTTGGTTTGTTATATGCAAGTCAAAATCTTTCCACATTAGCAATTCGTTATCTTTCTGAGGTGGTTGAGAAGAAGCCTAAACATTATAAAGCTATCCTTATTAAAGCGAAAGAGCATTTTAAACTTAAGGAACATGAAATAGCAAGAGATTTAATTGAAAAAGGATTGCAAATTTGTAATAAATTGAAACATGAGGAATATCAACATCGTTTTATGATTTTAGAAGCGCTGAATGGGGATGTTCCTGCTGAAAAACTTGAAGAAGTAGTATTAGCAGGAGTTAAGTATTTTGAAAGAGAAGAGTTATATACTTACATGCAAGACTCTATGGAAGAATTAGCGATTAAATTTTATCAAGAAGATAACCACTTTAATGCTAGTAAGTATTTTTATTTAAGTACACAAGCGAGAAAAAAAGCAGTTGATAAGGAGGCATTGAAATGAAAAAAACAATTACTATTTTAATGGGAATGATAACAGTATTAACGTTAACATTGGGTATGCAATTACCGGTAGAAAAACAACAAACTCCGGAGTTTATAAAATTTGCAGATGGAGATCATCACTAAAAGTACCTTGTAATACTTTGATTGAAATGGTTTTGGAAATCAAATAATTGTAAGGAAAAAGTCATACGAATGTGTATGACTTTTTTGCGCTCTTTAAAGAAATACTTAATTTTATTTGAAAATCCGCCGTAACTTGTTACTTTCATTTTGTTAATAAACGTCAGCTGTTTACTGAAAGAGTATTATTACATAACACCTATTTTTTATTGTACATATACATTTTGGCAGAAACTTTTTCTTCAACATTAAGGGTGTTTCTATTGGTATCTTTCCATGTATTCCATATATCATCGTATGAAAAAATATATAGTTTTATTGATTTTGCATCCAAAGCATTGGTTACAACTGTTAAGTGACAAAAAGTTGTTTAGTTTACAATAAAGTCGTTTAAAAAATAATAAAGTTGTTAAAAAAATGTGGGTCATTCTATTCAACAATCGGGCCACATAATGAAATAAAGCTTATTGAACTGACTAGCAGGGTAATAAAATACCTTTGGAGAAATATGGTTTATTAAAGTATTACTAAAAAGGAAGGGTGATTCCATATGATAGGAACTGAGGGAAAAAAACAGGAAATTTTAAAAGCTTACCAGTTCAGACATGCTTGCAAGGCATTTGATACCAACAAAAAGATTTCGGATGAAGATTTTCACTTTATTTTGGAGACAGGAAGATTGTCTCCAAGTTCAGTTGGTTTGGAGCCGTGGAAGTTTGTCGTGATTCAGGATGCTTTCATCATATTGCTCCACACAGAAGAATGAGTTATATAAATTTGGTGAAAAAGGCTTTAAAACCAGGTGGTTATTTTGCAATCACTTGTTTTGTTCAAGGTGGAGAATTAGGTGGAGCAGACATAACAGATTGGGAAGTATACAAACTGCAAAGTCTTAAAGATGGATTAGGTTTTACAGATAAAAAACTTAGAGCCATCTTTAAAGGCTTTTCTGAAGTAGAAATACGTAGAATCAAAGAGATAAAACAATCGAATAAAGGATTTGGTGTCTCTGGACTTTGGACAGCCTTATTCACGAAAAATTCCACTGAATAATAAAAAATGTTTTTTAAAGAATTTATATCCATTATTTAAAAATTCGCATTTTACAATGTCCACAAAAGAGTGTTATGGGGTATAATTAATATAACCTTTCAGATGAGGTGAAGAAGATGACCTTCCGTATGGTTCGAAGTAACTAGTTTTCGGGCTGGAAAAAACGCGTACCAGCCATCAAGGGAGAAGTCTGTCTTTTTTCGGAAATGAAAACTATACGTCGCGGTAGTTACCGTTATCATCAAACGAGGGTACGGGATTGTTTTATTAACAAGTCTCAGAACCTTAGTTTTTACACTCTTTTGGAAGGTGGATATACAATATGAATGAATTAGATTACAAAAGCCGATTTCCATAGTTTAGGAGAACGGCTTTTTTCGTGGGATACCTGGTGCTATCTAATTAAGAGATTCGGAATCCAAAAAGCAAAATAATTTCGTTTTGTGGGCATTTTAAAATCTGAGGTTGATGGGCATGGTGGCGTTATCCCGTAACGAGCGGGAAAATCCTCTTATTGTTTCTATAAAGTAGGGAAGAAGGAGATGGACTATGATTACAAAGGTAATGGGAAAAAGTGCATGGGAAGTAGCAAAAGCAAAAGGAAACATAATGGAAGCTTCACTGATGCAAGAAGGGTTTATTCATTGTTCTTTTTTAGAACAATCTCTTCAAGTGGCAGAAAAGCATTTTAGTACTGAAATGGAGTTAGTATTACTTGTAATTAATCCGTCGTTAGTTGAGGCGGAGATAAAATATGAATTGGCTTCTAATGGTCAAAACTATCCACATATATACGGAACCGTAAATGCTAATGCTGTTGTGAAAGTAGTAGAACTTCAGAAAGAAAATGGCGGCTATGTTTTACCAGTAGAGTTGGAACAAAAATAGTAGAATGCATTTGTTAACTTCATAAAAGGATGTTTGATTTGTATTATCGAAATACTGAAAGGGATAAAAACGAAATCGAAAAGAGGCGTACAAATGGAGGAAGTAATCAAGAAAATAAAGGAGATAAAATCAGGTCAAGTAGGTATAGTTGCTTATTCGGCAGAAAGCCAAAATAATGAAAGAAACACTACAATGTTTGTATAAAGAGTATATAGTGATGAGAAAGGAGAATGGACTTGAAAATTATACAACAAAATGATTCAAAAGACAGCGAGTACATTAAAAATAAAGTAATCCAATACAATATGTCTATACTACCAGATGAGGTAAAAAGCCCATTAGAACATGTAAGTTTTCTATTAAAAGACGATGTTGGCAAAATATTTGGGGGCATAACAGGCACAATATATTTCTATCACCTTCATATTGATTTTTTATGGGTGGATGAGTCAGTACGTCATGAAGGATATGGTAATCAACTATTAAATAAAATCGAAGAAATTGCCAAAGAGAAAAACTGTAGACTTATATTACTTGATTCATTTAGTTTTCAAGCACCTGAATTTTATAAGAAACATGGTTACAGGGAGTTTGGGGTAGTTGAAGATCACCCTAAAGGGTATAGTCAACATTTTTTAGAGAAACGTTTATAAGTCTAATATAATTATATTATGTAAATTGTTTGTTAGAAGATAAATATAACTATGCATTAGAAGATAAGAGGTGAAAAAGAAATGGAGTCAACACGTACATACTGTCTTTCAAAAAGAAAAGCAACTGAAGATTCTCCAGACGGGTGGAATGCAACATGTATGAGAATTCATAATAAAATATTTGCGATTGTAAATCATGAAAAAGGGGATAAAGCAGCTATTACATTGAAATGTGATCCAAATGTTGCATTGCGGATTCGAGAAGAATATCCTGATTCAATTATCTCTGGTTATCATATGAATAAAAAGCATTGGAATACAGTTTACATAAATAAGGGGTTAGAGCAAGAGGAAATTAATAAAATGATAGATTGGTCGTATGATTTAGTTCTGCAATCTTTTTCGAAAAAGCTGCAGAAAGAGATTTTAGGAGAGGAATAAACGATGTCTTATCCATTCGATTGTATTACCAATTTTATTTTTGTTGAAACTGAAATTTCTCCAGCAGATGTAATTTTAATTCCTGGTGCTAATCATCCTCAACTCATGGAAAAAGCAGCTTCGTTGTATAAACAGGGTTTAGCACCATATATACTTCCATCTGGCGGATATAAACCACACGTAGGAACGACTGAATGGGATTTTTTAAGAAATATTGGCATTGCAAATGGATTGCCTGAAGAAGCAATTTTAAAAGAAGATACAGCACAACATACTTTAGAAAATGCACGTTTATCGTTGGAAGTTTTACAAAATTCAGATATAGAACCTAAAAAAGTTATTATTGTCTGTAAATCAGGGCACTCTCGCCGAGCATTATTATGTTATCAAACTGTATTTCCGAAAGAAACGGAGTTCTTTGTTTCGCCGGTAGTGGATAGGTATGGAATAACGAAGGAAAACTGGTTTTTATCTGAAATTGGGATAAGCCGTATAATGAATGAAGTTGAGAAAATCGGTAAGTACTTTGGTCCGCATATTTCGAATTGGGTGAAATAACACGTGAATTTTGTCTATTTTACTATAAACAAGAAAATGAAAGGAAGAGAAACGTGATGTCAAAGTTATTACATGAATTATCTAAATCGGATAGTGAGGTTCTACGTCCTGAAATGCTGGAGCATTTGAAAGTTACTTCAGGTAAAATGGTTGCTTGTGATCCTCTTATTTTTAATAAAAATTACTTTGAGCATACAATTCAACCAGGTACATATCCAATTGTTGCTTGGTGGAACGAGGAAGATGGTGTAATTGCTGGTGCTGAATTGAAAGTATCGGAAGCAAAAGTGGCAGAATGGAAGATGGCAACAAAGCCAGGACAGAATGTAAGTGAACTAGAGGAAGGATATATTTTGGGGTATCCAGTTGATACGGGACTAGGTTGTTTTGCAGATGTTGAAGCAATTGATAAATTAGAAGAAATAGAAGATAGACTACAACAAGAACTAGGAGACGAATTTATTAGTTTGTATGATGATCTAATAGATGACGTATTAACAGAACATGATGATGATTGGGGAAATTGTGTAGTATGTGAGGAAACAGGAAGTAATATTATTATGTTCCGTTCGGGTTATGGTGATGGTTTTTATCCTTCCTATTGGGGAATTGATGAGAAGGGAAATATAGTTTCACTTGTCACTGATTTTCAAGTATTGTATGAGGAATAAATGAATAATGGTATAGGGGTTTTGAACAGTAGAGGAGGGTGAGGTGTGGAAATCAAAAAGGCACGCTTAGACGATGTACATGATTTAACTTCATTAATGAAGCACCTTGGTTATCCAACAACTGTAGAATATATGAAAATAAGACTTCAAAATATTTTTTCTCACCCAGATTACTATACGTTAGTAGCAGAAGAAAATGAGCATGTTATTGGAATGATTGGCTTATGTACAGGCATGCTTTACACTGAAGATGGAATATACGCTCGCATTATTGCATTAGTAGTAGATGAAGAGTTTCGAAATCAAGGGATAGGAAAAAGATTAATAGAAGCAGCAGAGAAATGAGCGATGGAACAAGGGATAGATTCGATTTGCTTAAAATAGTGGGAATCGTGAGAAAAGACACCATGCGCACCAATTTTATAAATGTATGGGATATGTTGAAAAAAGTACAGGGTTTGTAAAACGTGTTGTGTAATAAGAAAGGACTTCATAATGAGCTATAAACGAAATAGGTTGCTGTATGCAATCTTGACAATAATAGTAGTTATTTTAGGATTGGCATCAAGGAAATTTGCTTATGCTTTACCTAATCTATTAAATGCGTATTTAGGGGATGCACTGTGGGCTCTCATGATTTTTATTGGATTTGGATTCCTTTTTCATAAAATGAAGACTAAAAATATCGCGTTTTTAAGTTTACTATTTTGTTATGGTATTGAAATCAGTCAATT
Source organism: Bacillus pseudomycoides (assembly GCF_022811845.1). Taxonomy (NCBI): domain Bacteria; kingdom Bacillati; phylum Bacillota; class Bacilli; order Caryophanales; family Bacillaceae; genus Bacillus; species Bacillus pseudomycoides. The sequence goes on along the minus strand of NZ_CP064266.1, from coordinate 4,065,097 downwards.
ATATCATGCGGATTGGATAGATAATATTCGTGCAACGACTTTAGGGGGACTTGTATTAGGGTATGGTTTTTTGTGGAGTGATTTATTAGCTTATACGATAGGTATTGGTGTTGGTATGCTTTTGGAAGTAGTGTTTCGAAAAATATAAGTAAGGGGTATATGTAGGATGGAACAATCATTAAACCTTGCAAAGTTTTGGTTTCAAAATGAACATATAACAGCTACAGTAATTCAACCGAAAGTAACGAAGGTTATAAGGAATAAGCAAAATTATATATTAAAAGAAAAAGGTTCAATAAAGCAGTTGTTGGCTGAAACATATGTATTAAATCAACTTGCACAAAAAGGCATTAGAGTACAAAAGCTTTTGAAGACAAGAGGTAACGAAAGCTATATTTTACAAGATGATAAATATTATTGTATGTATGAGTATGTAGAGGGAAATGTTGTTGAGGTAAAACTTGTTGAAAATCTTAAAGTGTTAGGTAATATTATCGGAAATGAAGTTGCGAAGTTACATCAGGCACTTTGTTCCACAAATCATGCAGAAGAATTTTTGGAACGTAATTTGTACAATGTAATTTATGATTGGGCCACACCTATTCTGAAAAGTAGTGAGCAAGTTCATTCTGAGATCATACAAACTATGAACCAGCTGTAAAAAGACTTTAAAGATGCCGTTATATTGTTACCAAGGCAACTCATTCATCGAGATATGCATTTATCTAACTTAATCTTTAAGGAAGATGAGTTTCAAGGATTTATAGATTTTGAACTTGTAGAAATAAATGTGAGAGTGTTTGATTTGTGCTATTGTTTCACTAGTATTTTAAGCGAAGTATTTTGTGATGAACAATTAAGAAGTGACTGGTTATATATTGTTCGAAATATTTTTAAGGGATACCATAAACAGAATCCTTTATCAGAAGCAGAAATTCAGGCGATTTGGTATGTAATGCTAGGTATTCAAGTCATCTTCATTACTTATTTTGTTCAATCAGCAGAATTATTAAAGTTAAATGAAGAAATGTTCTTTTGGATTTTAACAAATAAAGAGGCGATTGAAGAAACAATAAAGGGAGTAGAGATAGTTAGTTTAAGAGACGACAGTGTATAGATGAAAGAATTGATAAAGTATATTATGAATGAATCGTTTTAAAATCCCCTTTATATAGTGCAGAAAGGGGATTTTACTTTATTATTTACTAACTTCTTTAATCGATATGTTGCTTTAGAATAAAAGTTTAATTAAAAGCAGCTCACTTTTAAAAGCTATGTTTGATGAAGTTGAAAAAAATTATGAAAATCCACCACAGTTCACTGGAAGAATCACTATTCGAGCAAAGAAAGAAAATGCTGAAATTAAGTACTACGGATAATGGGGCGTTAGTTCGATTAAAATAAAAAAACTTAATTATTTTTTTATATCAATCTATGTTACTTAGGACATTAAAAAAAAAGATTGATAAAAACGTTAGTTTCACATTATGTATTAGAATGCTTTTTAGAAAAAGTTTGATACGAAATACTCATTAAACACTGATATATAAAAGTTTATTAAACAGTGAAAGAATATTCTTATCAAACAAGACTATAAAGGAAAAAGAGAAAGAGTTTAAAGATAAGTCAGAACGGTTTTTAAAGATAGCAAAAGAGGTAGACAGTTTAAACCCTGGTACGAAATATGAAGACGTACAACTTACCTTACATAAGTCTATGGGTCTAGTAGAACTTGCGGTTGATTCAATACAAAACGGTTTAGTAAAAGAAGACATAAATTTAGTTAAACTTGGTGATGAGTCACTATCTAAGGCTTCAAAGCTAATAGACGAAGCAAATGCAAAAATGCAAAAAATAGAGTAGGAGTAAGGGGGTAACTAATTTAGCTTATAAGTAGTATTAAATTTTTGGGGGAATTTAAGATGAAAGCAAAGAGACTAGTAAGTTTAGCAATTCCACTTATGTTATTAGGAGGTTGTTCTTCTGATAAAGTAATCCTTGAGTCAGAGAGTAGTCCTAAACAAGAACGTAAAATAACAATGGAAAATAAGTCAGTAGAGCCTAAAGAAAAAGAAGCTAAAGCAGAAGAGCCTAAACCAGTAGACGTAGGGGATTATTCAACAGAAGAATACATAAACTCTCTTACAGACTTAGCTTTGGAGTTACAAGGTAAAGTAGACGAGATGGATAGTCTAGTTGATGGGGATTCTCTATCAGCGACTAACAAGTATAAGTATAGGGCTCTAGCGGAAACTTCAAAAAAGTTAACAAAACAGGCTAGAGAGTTAAAAGTACCGAAAGAGTTCGCAGAAGTACATAAGGACATCGATAAAGCAATGCAAACGTTCGAGTCCAGTTTTCAACTTCTAATTGAGTCCATAACAGAGTCTAATCCTTCTAAAGCGGAAAAAGCTGTAAAGGTCATGGAAGAAGCAGGTAACTTATGGGTGGAAGCGTCCAAGAAGTTAGGCGATGCGAACAGTAAGGTGACTAAATAAACTCGTTCATTCTAAATTATTCAAATAAAGGGGTATGTGTTTATGAAAGCAAAGAGACTAGTAAGTTTGGCAATTCCACTTATATTATTAGGGGGTTGCGGAACAGACTCAGCAGAGAACGAAACTAAAAAGGTAGAAACTAAGGCAGCTCAAAAAGAAGACAAACCTTCAACTGAAAAGAAAGAAGTTAAGTCTTCTACTGAAAAGAAAGAAGACAAACTAGCGGTAGCGAAAGGGGAACCTTTAACTGTTCAAGAGTACCCTACTAAAATTCTTAATCAAGCTTCGGAATTAATTAAAGTTGGTCTTGATATACAAACAATGGCTACTTCAGAAAAGACTGAAACTGAAAAGAAAGAAGTTAAGTCTTCTACTGAAAAGAAAGAAGACAAACTAGCGGTAGCGAAAGGGGAACCTTTAACTGTTCAAGAGTACCCTACTAAAATTCTTAATCAAGCTTCGGAATTAATTAAAGTTGGTCTTGATATACAAACAATGGCTACTTCAGAAAAGACTGAAACTGAAAAGATAAAAGAATTTGAAGGTTTAGTAGTTAAGTTGAAGGATACAACAAAGAAAATTAAAGAAGTAAACCCGCCTAATGAGTTTAAAGAAGACCATGAAACTATAGTTAAGGCAATGAACTTATATGATGAAGCCTATACACTTCAAATAGAATCTGCAAAGGAAGGGGATAATGAGAAGATGAAAACTTCATTAAATATGATAAAAGAAGGCGGTAAGTATTGGAAAGAGGCTACAGCAAACATAGCTAAGAAGAAACAAGAACTAGCAGGTAAATAATTGTATTAATAAAGGGGGTATATGATTATGAAAGTAAAGAAACTAGTAAGTTAAAGTAAGGTCCCCCTTATTAAGTCAAGGCGATTGATTTCATATTTCAGAAATAAATTGTGGTATAATTTACATATAGGGGGAAAGTAGATGACACAACATAAAGAAGAACAAATGAATCAAGCACTTGCACTGTTTTATTTTGCATATAAAACATTTACAGAAAAACCAGATGAAATTATAAAAGAGTATGGTATACAGCGCGTGCATCATCGAATCTTATTTTTTATTGCTCGCTTTCCTGGGCTTAGTATAAATGAATTGTTATCTCTGTTAGAAATAAGTAAACAAGCTCTTCACGGGCCACTCCGTCAGCTTCTTGAAAAGGGGCTTATTGAAAGCAAGGAAGCAGAACACGATCGTCGTGTGAAACAGCTTGTCCTAACGACAGAAGGAGCAGAGCTAGAGAGAAAACTAAGCGATGTACAAAGAGAACAAATGAGCAGTATTTTTTCAAAGTTTGGTGAAACATGTGAAGAGAATTGGCATCAAGTGATGACAGAACTAGCAAATAGCCGTTTAGGTTTTGATGCATGGCTATCTAAGAGAGAAGAACCAGTGGATCAAAAATGAGTAAATAAATTATTTTTCGGTTTGTTGTAGAGTTTGAAAAAGGAATCATTTTATCGATGTATTTTGGCAACTATGAGTGGAGCATATAAATACATGAATAAAAAATGAACATTACCAGATACTTTATGACGTGTACGTATTGTAAAATGTAAATTGTTATTTCCGAAAGGGGAATTATGATGATAAAACTTGTACTTATTCGTCACGGACAAAGTTTATGGAATCTTGAAAACAGATTTACAGGATGGACAGATGTAGATTTATCAAAAAATGGGTTAAGTGAAGCAAGAGAAGCTGGGGCAATATTGAAAAACAATGGTTATGCGTTTGATGTTGCATACACATCTGTATTAAAACGAGCGATTCGGACATTATGGATTGTCCTTCATGAAATGGATTTGGTTTGGGTTCCCGTACATAAATCATGGAAGTTAAATGAGAGACACTACGGAGCACTGCAAGGTTTAAATAAGGATGAGACAGCAAAGAAATATGGAGATGAACAAGTTCATATTTGGAGACGAAGCATGGATGTGCGACCGCCAGCTCTTACTGAAGATGATCCAAGGTATGACATTACTGATCCAAGGTATAAACTTCTTAAGAAAGAGGAATTTCCTTTGACAGAATGTCTAGAAGATACAGAAAAAAGAGTGTTGGACTTTTGGCATAAGGAAATTGTACCAACGTTACAATCTGATCAAAAGGTAATCATCTCATCACACGGGAATACAATTCGTTCGTTTGTACAATATTTAGATAACCTATCGAACGATGGGGTAGTATCATTAAATATTCCAACCAGCATTCCTCTTGTCTATGAGTTAGATGAAAATCTACAACCAATTCGTCATTATTATTTAAGTATGGACGGAGAAGTGCCTGAAGGCGTAATTCCTAAACATATATCTTGATAAAAAATATTTGCGGAAATTTGAAATGCAAGCTTGTCTACATATACAATATAGATTCATTATAAAAGACGTGGATTCCTTTTTAGTATATGCGGTATAGCTGACTTTAGAAGGTTGTCCATGTCTTTTGTCATAATGAGAGAAAGTTGAGCATGTAATGATATCGTGAGAAGTTTTTGAATGGAGGGTGATGTGATTGACAATCTCTAACATTCGAATTGGTTTGTTTTTTCTCGTACTAGTCTTTTTATTTCTTATTTTCTTTTATTGGAGAAATGAAGAATTGTACGAAGAGAAAAAGCAATTTATTCGAAAAACATGGTATGGTGTGTTTATTACATCAGTCACAATTTATTTCATGATGAAAGGTATTGATTTAACCCTCTGGAAAAATATTTTAATGTTCGTTGCAATGGTGATTTTTGTCGATATTGCGTTTATTTCAACTCCAAATATTTCTGAAATATGGGGTGCGAAATTTAGTGATATCGGAAAGACTGTTCAATCCATTAAACGATCATTAATCGCTTCGAAAGCACGAGGAGAGATTTATACTACCATCATTCAAAATGTAAACCCCGCAGCATTTGGTACGATGGAATGGCATACAGATACTGAGTATGCACAAAGTCTGAACGCGTTTCTTGATACGTATGCAGAAAAAATCGGCGCAAAAATTGTTGTGTTTGTCACTGCTAATGAATTAAATACAAATTTCCGTGGCATCCGCTCTCAATTTAGTATTACAGTACCTTTAGAGTATATAGAGCAGTTAAATGAACAAAAGGCGGTGCAAGTTAAAAATGTCGGCATCATACCAGCGAAAATCGTAAAAGATGTTTGCATTGTTATTGATGGTCAAAAGAACAATCTTCAAGATCGTGACTTTGAAAATGTATATAATTTAACGATTCATCATAGTTATTTTAATAAGTAAGGACAGAATATCAATTCTGTCCTTTTCTCCTATACATAATTTAGAACAAATTCTGAGGAAATCGGACAAAAAATGAATAAAATTGGACAATCATCCCTACACTAGCAGGTAGAGGTGATTGTAGTGGAAAAAGAATATAGTAATGAATTTTTTAAAGAAGAAACTGGGGATACAACAGATTTTTCTTTAATAAAAGGAGATACAATGCAGCAAGTAGAAGATTTAGAAGAAGAATTAAAAAGAAAAGGATAGAAGTGCAACCTGTCCATATTTCATATATAATAAAGATAGACAAAGATTGTATCTTTTTTACAAAAGGGGGAGGAGAAAATGCAAGAAATGAAACAACAAAAACTTGCTTTTTTTAAGAAAGAAAAAGAAGATTCAAATACAGATTTCTCTCTTGTAAAAGGTGCATTAACAGAAAATATTAATCGACTAGAAAAGCTCATGAATGGTGATGCATCAAAATATATACAGGAAAAGAAGTTGAAAGAAAATGCATAGGTGCATTTTCTTTTTTATTTTTTCTTCATTCCTATCGCAAATCCCTCGAAATCTAGCTTTTCATAGAATGGAATGTTTTCAGCTGTACAAATTAATTGCAAGTGTAGGTTCTGTTTTTGGCATTTTACAATTAATTTTTGAACGATCTCCTTTCCAATTCCGCGATTTTGAAAGGAGGGATGAACGACTAATCCACATAGATAAGCGTTAATTATCCCATCTGAAATAATACGTCCGGTTCCAATTAATTGATCGTTATCATAAGCACTTATGACAAAAGTACTTTGAGTGAGAGCATGATGTAATTGCTCTTTTGAAAGCTTTAAATAGTTATTCCAACCGACAGAATCATATAAATCAAAAATGTGTTCAGGGCAAGGAATGTTTTCTGTAAAATACATATGCATTCTCCTTTTTTATGTAGTATAAAAATTATACCAATATTCCGTGAAAAGGGTAAAGGATAGATTTCATAAGCAAGAGCGATAATCCAAACATAAAAAGTAAGGTGATGAAGCGTGGTATAATGATAAAGAAAAGAGTGATTTAAAATTCAAAGATTTATTTAAGAGAGGAGCTTCACAATGTATTCTAATTTAGAACAATTAACAAAGCACCCGGTATTTTACCATTTTGCAGAAATTTCAAAGATTCCAAGAGGATCTGGAAATGAAAAAGAAATTAGCGATTTCCTAGTGAAATTTGCAAAAGATCGTAATTTAGAAGTTATACAAGATAAAGCTTTAAACGTGATTATTAAAAAGGCAGCAACTGCTGGTTATGAAAATGTGCCTACAATTATTATTCAAGGTCATATGGACATGGTTTGTGAGAAGAACCAAGCAACTGTTCATGATTTTGAAAAAGATCCGATTGAGCTACGAATCGTTGGGGACATGCTGTATGCAAATCAAACGACTTTAGGTGCTGATAATGGTATTGCAGTTGCGTATGCATTAGCATTATTAGATTCAACAGATATTCCGCATCCAGCTCTTGAGGTTGTAATTACAACTGAGGAAGAGACAACGATGGGTGGAGCTTTTGCTGTTGATGCGAGTCAATTTGATGGGAAAATATTTATTAATATTGATTCTGAAGAAGATCATAAATTATTAGTGAGCAGTGCAGGCGGAGCGAAAGCAGTTGAAACAATTTCTGTTGATTGGGAAGAAGCACCTGCTGAATTAGAAGCATATCGTTTGTATGTTGGAGGCTTAAAAGGTGGCCATTCCGGTATGGAAATTGATAAACAGCGAGGAAATGCCAATAAAGTGTTAGGACGCGTTCTTCATGATTTATCAAAAGAAATCTCATTTAACATGAGTGAAATTCATGGCGGATTAAAAACAAATGCGATTCCACGTGAAAGTGTTGCGACAATTCTATTATCTGTAAATGACGTACAAAAGGTAGAAGAGAAAGTAGTAGAATGGACACGCATTTTCCAAGAAGAGCTGCGTGCTGTAGATCCTGATGTACATGTTTCTCTTACAAAATTAGAAGAAAAAGTAGAAAAAGTATTTGCTAAAACAACACAGAACCAACTTATTTCTTCTTTATTCTTGATTCCAAACGGAATTCAAAGTATGAGCATGGATATTAAAGGACTTGTAGAAAGTTCAACAAATTTAGGTGTAATTGAAACATTACATAATGAAATTAAATTACGAAATGAAGTAAGAAGTTCTATAAGTAGTTTAAAACAATACATTACAAATGAGATTAAGCATATTGCAGAGTTAGTTGGGGCAACATTCGAGAAGGAATCAGAATATCCAGAATGGCCATACAATCCGAATTCACCAATTCGTGATTTATTTGAAAACGTGCATAAAGAAAAATATAACAAGGATGCTGAGATCTTTGCGGTACATGCCGGTATTGAATGTAGTGTATTTGTTCAAAAAATGCCTGAATTAGATGCAATTTCATTTGGACCAGATATTTTCAACGTTCATACGCCAGATGAACATATTAGTATTTCTTCTGTTATTAATAACTGGGGATACTTCATTGATGTAATGAGAGAAACAAAATCTTTAGCATAAATATGAATTAATCGAACTGTCTAAGATTTTCTTAGGCAGTTTTTTGATGCATTGGTAAAGCTAATATATAGGATTTCTCACACGGATAGGGTGAATAAGGTGATGTCAGTATTTGCAATTTTAGTTGGTAAGGAAGGTAACTGACGAAAGTGATAATTTCATGTACTGTATTGAAAGAAAAGATAAAATATTATATTTAAAAACCACAATAATATCTATTTTATAGAAATAAACCATTTGATAAAATGTTAATAATACAATTTAAAAAGAATGCTAAAAATATATATTGATAGAACCTTTATAAGAGGAAGATATGAAAAAGATATAAACGGTTATTCATTATAAGTATATTAGCAGTAGGAGTTAGTACATTTTCATATTTACAAAACAATTTATTAAGTGTAAGTAAAGTATCGATAACATCAAGCGAAATACCTGCTAATTTTAAAGGATTTAAAATGGTACAGTTGTCGGATTTACATAGTAAAAAATTTGGGGAAAACCAAGAAGTTTTAATTGAGAAAGTAAAAAGTTTGAACCCTGATATTATCGCTATTACAGGGGATTTAGTTGATAGTGAGCGATATGATGCGGAAGCAAGTTTAGAAGTGGTTAAACAACTTGTAAAATATTATCCGGTGTATTTTGTTACAGGAAATCATGAAGCTTGGTCAGGAGTTTACGCCAATCTAGAAAAAGAGTTAAAAAAATACAACGTTACAGTTTTGAGAAATGAGCATACACGTATTCAAAAAGATGGACAAGAAATTTACATTTTAGGTATAGATGATCCTGCATTTACTGTGAAAAATAACGATAAAAATGAAGAAATGAGTACAGTAAAAAAGGAAATCATTAAAGCAAAAAAGGAGATAAATCGAGGTGAATATACAGTGTTGTTTTCACATAGGCCGGAACTGCTTCAAGTATATGCTGAGCAACAAATCAATTTAGTCTTAACAGGGCATGCCCATGGCGGGCAAGTAAGGCTGCCTTTTGTTGGAGGTTTAGTTGCACCTAATCAAGGAGTATTACCAAAGTACACAGCAGGTCTATATAAAGAGCAAGATACTTCCATGATAGTAAGCAGAGGTTTAGGAAATAGCATCATTCCTCAAAGGGTTTTTAATAGACCAGAGATTGTAGTCGTACAGTTTAATTAATTTGTACGACTTTTTTATGTGTTTTTTATGAAATTACTGTTATCTATTCACCAATACTCTTTTGGTAGAAAATAGTATTGGTGTTGGGGAAATTTGCATGAAAGATTGAAATTCTCTATAAAGTACAAGTATCCATTACAGTTTTGTTAAATTTGTTCAACGCTACATAAACTAACAAATTTTGACGTCCTTTCTTTGTTATAGTTTAAATAATTAAAATAATCAGTTTTCATTTAAATTAAAATGTTTATGACTTGTGCATATAAAAAATATTATAAAGGGTGTACACATGCATAAAGAATTTGAAATTGAGGAATATACTGCAATTGAGGAACAAATTCATTATTATAGTCAAAGTTTATTAGTGAATCATCCTGAGCAAATTGTAAAGTATTTAGAAAAGAGGTTAGAAAAATATACAGAAACATTAAAAAATGCGCATTTATATCCTGAAAAAGCTATTTTGCCTGTACAACAATTAATCATTGAATATTCCTTAGATCTTGCTAGAATTAGAAAATATTTAAATTTAAAGACTTAATTTGTAATAATTTGAAATGAACCAGAGTCGACAGTGAGAAAATATATTCTACTGTCGACTCTGGTTCATTTTCTATGACAAACTTAGTTGTTAGAAGTATGGATTGAAAAAAATAATACTCATAAAAGAAATTTGACATATAATAATTCAAGAGTAAAATAAAAGTGAGTACTCACTCATTTTAAAAAAGGAGGAGATTTTATTGCAACAACCTTCTGTTATTTTGCAAAATGTATCAAAGCGTTTTGGAAAAAAAGAAGTACTTCACAATATTTCACTATCTGTAGCAGAAACAGAAATTTTTGGTTTAGTAGGCCCTTCAGGTTCTGGCAAAACAACACTTATCAAAATGATTGCCGGTATTAGTGAATCGACGACAGGTGAAGTAACAGCTTTAAGAACGAAAATGCCTAATTTAAATGGTATGAAGCAAATAGGCTATATGGCACAGGCGGATGCACTGTATGAAGAGTTATCCGCTTATGAGAATGCAGATTTTATCGCAACGATGTATGGATTAAAAGGAAAGCGTAAGAAAGAGAGAATTGAAGAAGTTTTTACATTAGTTGGATTATCAGAGCATGCTAAAAAACAAGTACAACATTTTTCAGGTGGGATGAAAAAGCGATTATCTCTAGCGATGGCACTTTTACATGAACCAAAGCTTTTAATTTTAGATGAGCCAACGGTTGGAATTGATCCAGTTCTTCGCAAATCTATTTGGGAAAAATTTTATGAGCTCAAAGGGCAAGGAACAACGATTATTGTGACAACACATATTATGGACGAAGCTGAATTTTGTGAACGTCTTGGATTAATTAGAGATGGGAAGTTAATTGCAACAGGAACTCCAAATGATTTAAAAGATCGAACTTCGTCAGGACGGATTGAAGATGTCTTTCTATTGGAAGGAGCGGTTGAATCATGAGAGTCGGTGGTGTAATTATTCGGATTATTCGTCAGTTTCTCCGGGATAAACGGTCACTTGCGATGATGTTTGGAGCGCCAATGTTACTCCTTTGGTTATTATCGCTTGTGTTTACACAAAAGGATTACACTCCTCATATTGCATTAATAGATGTTCCAGCACCTATAGTAGAATCAATGAAAAAGCAAGATGCTACCATCTATGAGTATAGTAAAGATGAAGCGTATTCTAAATTGAAAAATCAACAAATAGATGCCATTATCACTTTAGAACATGGAAAAGTGAATGTGTTGCTAGAAGGTAGTGATTCTTCAAAAAACCGTGCCGTACTACAGACATTACAAAAGGCCACAGAAAAAAATGAAATGCCTGGTATGAAACCAAAAATTGATTTTTTACATGGTCCCGCAGATTTTACGATGTTTGATGGACTTGGACCGGTACTAATTGGCTTTTTTACATTCTTCTTTGTTTTTATTTTATCAGGAGTTTCCTTTGTACGAGAACGTTTAAGTGGGACGTTGGAAAGATTATTATCTACTCCAGTGCGCCGCTGGGAAATTGTTGTTGGTTATATAATTGGATTTGGTATTTTTGCGTTTTTACAGTCTGTTATCATTGTAAGTTTCTCTGTCTATATTCTTGATTTATATGTAGCAGGGTCACCGTGGCTCACATTACTAATTACATGTATGCTTTCGCTAACAGCATTAACACTAGGTACTTTTTTATCGGCATATGCCAATAACGAATTTCAAATGATTCAGTTTATCCCACTTGTCATCGTACCGCAAATTTTCTTTTCAGGTTTATTTCCAATGGAATCAATGAATAAGTGGCTACAAATGCTTGGGAAGTTATTTCCACTCACATATGGTGCTGATGCGATGAGACAAGTGATGATTCGTAATCAAGGATTTACTGAAATTGCGGGAGACCTTTGTGTGTTACTTCTTTTTGCGCTAGTATTTGCAGTAGGGAATATATTTGCTTTGAGGAAACATCGTAGAATATAATTTTTATAAAAAGGGGCATGATGCATGAAAAAAGATTGGTTAGAGGAGTTAATTGCTGCTACAGATACAGATAAACGTAATGAACGGCAAATGCGTATATTAGAAGCAGCGGTTGATATGTTTGGAGAAAAAGGGTATGCATCCACTTCAACAAGTGAGATTGCAAAGCGTGCTGGTGTAGCGGAGGGAACGATCTTCCGCTACTATAAAACGAAAAAAGATTTACTTTTAGCGGTTGTAATGCCTACATTAACAAAGTTCGCTGCACCATTTTTTGTACAAGCTTTTGCAAAAGAAATACTGGAAAATACGTATGAAACGTATGAAGAATTTTTAAGAAAAGCAATTCGAAATCGATTTGAATTTGCTAAAAAACATTTTCCAATGTTGAAAATTTTAATACAAGAAGTACCGTTTCAACCAGAATTAAAAAATGAAATACAACAATTAATAGAGAAGAAACTTTTTTCTCGCTTTAAAAAATTAATTGTCCATTTTCAAGAACAAGGACAAATTATTGAAATGCCAACCCCTTCAGTTATCCGCTTTACTTTATCAGCTATAATGGGGTTAATTTTAACTCGATTTTTATTATTACCTGAAGAAAAATGGGACGATGAAGTAGAGATTGAAAATACAATTCAATTTATATTGTATGGATTAGCACCGCAGAGGTAATAAAATGCGACAAATTGTCGAATTTTATTATCCATGAACATTTCTGTATGAGACTGTTTACAATCACATGTGAGTTTGGCGCTAGTTTACACCACAATTTAAAATAAAACAGACTCATCTTTTAATGAAGTGTCTATTTTATATAGCTAGTTCTAACTATAGATGGGTCTTTTTATGAAATAAATTATACTATATTGATTAATTCCTGGATGAAAGGATCAAAAACAATATAAATGAATTGCTCCTATTAATAATTACTTTTTATCGGAGTTTTTCCAATTATCTTTTGAATGCACCAAACATTTTTCATGCTTTTGGTACGCTAGAAGACTAATGATTCATCTATATTTACATAGAAAATAGGTTTTTGTTTTCTCACGTACTACTAAGCAATAATTTGAAAAAGCTGTTTCTTATAAAAATATAATCTTTTTTATGGAGAATAGAAGAGATTCGAAGAAATTTTACATAATTCGACACGAATATTCCTATGTTGTTGTAGAACAATGTAGGAATTTTTTTGTGCATGAGTACAGATTCTGTTTTAAAATTAAATTATGACAGAATTATAACAATTATCTAACTACTATTCTTGTCTTTTAAAAGCAATGTTTGTAGTACTGATTCGCACGCTGTCGAAACTCAATATTCGATAAGGGGTGTGTAGCGGAATGGAATTTACTCTAACTCGCGAAAAACAAATGATTAAAGAAATGGTACGTGACTTTGCTGAAAAGGAAATTGCACCAAAAGCTGTGTATTATGACAAAACAGCTGAATTTCCATACGAAACGTTTCAAAAAATGGGCGAACTAGGATTATTAGGAATCCCATTCCCAGAAGAGTATGGAGGTTCTGGCGGCGATACTTTATCGTATGCGTTAGCTGTTGAAGAAATCGGTCGTGCTTGCGGCGGTACAGGTTTAAGCTATGCTGCAACAATTTCATTAGGTGCTTCTCCAATTTATTACTTTGGTACAGAAGAACAAAAGCAGAAGTACTTAGTTCCAATGGCTTCAGGTAAAACATTAGGTGCTTTTGGTTTAACAGAACCGAATGCTGGATCTGATGCTGGTGGCACACAAACAAAAGCGTTTTTAGATGGCGATGAATATGTGATTAGTGGCGAGAAGTGTTGGATCACAAATGCTGAGTATGCAAATACAATTATTGTAACCGCTATCAATGGTGTTGAAGAGAATGGAAAGAAACGTATTTCTGCATTTATTGTGCCGACAAATAGTGACGGTTTAACGATTTCAAGTCCATACGATAAGATGGGGGTTCGCGCTTCTAATACTTGCGAAATCGTACTTGATAGCGTTCGTGTACCAAAAGAGAATATTCTTGGTGATGTGAATAAAGGATTTAAGCAATTCTTATATACACTTGATGGAGGTCGTATTTCCATTGCGGCATTAGCTGTAGGGATTGCACAGTCTGCTTTTGAGCGTGCACTTCAATATGCAAAAGAGCGTCAGCAATTTGGAAAAACGATTTCTAATTTCCAAGCGATTCAATTTAAACTGGCAGATATGGCTACTGAAGTGGAATTGGCGCGTAATTTAGTACATAAAGCAGCCTGGTTAAAAGATCATGATAAACCTTTTGGTAAAGAAGCGGCTATGGCAAAGTTATTTGCATCTGAAGCAGCAAGTCGTATTGCGAATCAAGCCGTGCAAATTCACGGTGGATACGGTTATATGCGTGAATATGAGGTAGAACGTCATATTCGTGATGCCAAACTTTTAGAAATTGGTGAAGGAACTTCTGAAATTCAACGTCTCGTAATCGCAAGACATTTAGGGTGTAGATAAAAGGAGGACTCACTATGTTTCAAAAAATATTAATTGCTAATCGCGGGGAAATCGCAGTTCGAATTATTAAAACTTGTCAAAAACTTGGAATTCGTACAGTTGCTATTTATTCCGAGGCAGATGAAAATGCACTTCATGTAAAACTAGCAAATGAGGCTTATTTAGTTGGTGGCCCACGTGTTCAAGAGAGTTATTTAAATCTCGAAAAAATTATAGAAATTGCGAAGAAAACAAAAGCTGAAGCGATTCACCCAGGATATGGATTGTTATCAGAAAACCCTTCCTTCGCGATCCGCTGTAAAGAAGAAGGAATTGTATTTATCGGTCCTTCTGAAGAAATCATTGCTAAGATGGGTAGCAAAATCGAATCACGTTTGGCAATGCAAAAAGCAAAGGTTCCAGTTGTACCAGGAATTACAACAAATATTAAGACTGCTGAGGAAGCAATTGAAATCGCAAAACAAATTGGTTATCCATTAATGCTTAAGGCATCCGCGGGCGGCGGAGGCATTGGAATGCAGTTGATGGAAACTGAGCAAACGCTCACCAAAGCATTTGAGAGCAATAAAACGCGCGCACAAAACTTTTTTGGTAATGGTGAAATGTATTTAGAACGATATATTGCAGATGCACATCACATTGAAATTCAGCTCCTAGCTGATACTCATGGAAATACAGTGTATTTATGGGAACGTGAATGCTCTGTACAACGCCGAAATCAAAAAGTAATTGAAGAAGCACCATCTCCATTTTTAGATGAAGCAACCCGCAAAGCAATGGGAGAGGTCGCTGTACAAGCAGCAAAAGCTCTTGGATATACAAATGCAGGCACTGTTGAATTTCTTGTAGATGATCAGAAAAACTTCTATTTCTTAGAGATGAATACGAGATTACAAGTAGAGCATCCTGTAACAGAAGAAATTACTGGTCTAGACCTTGTAGAACAACAATTACTTATTGCATCTGGTGAAAAGCTTTCTTTTACGCAGGAGGATATAAATCGTAGTGGTCATGCCATTGAAGCGCGTATTTATGCGGAAGATCCAAAAACATTTTTCCCATCACCTGGAAAGATTACGGACCTAACGCTACCAGAAACGGTGCGTGTTGATCACTTTTTAGAAAATAATGTGACAATCACACCATTCTACGATCCCATGATTGCAAAAGTAATTGCTCATGGTGAAACACGTCAAGAAGCAATTGAAAAACTACAGGATGCACTTCAAAACTTGAACGTAGAAGGTATTAAGACAAATACATCCATGCTATTGCAAGTGCTAGAAGATGAAGTATTCCAAAGTGGTATTTATACAACAGGTTTTGTAACAAAACAACTTGTAAAAAAATAAGGTTCATGAATATTAAAGGGGGAAAAAATGATGACAAAAGTGTATGCATCGATGGCAGGTAATGTTTGGAAGATTGTTGTGGGAGTAGGAGATACAGTAGAAGAAGAACAGGATGTCGTCATTTTGGAATCTATGAAAATGGAAATTCCAATCGTTTCAGAAGAAGCCGGCACAGTCATGAAAATCAATGTGCAAGAGGGCGATTTTGTTAATGAGGGGGATGTATTGGTAGAGATTGAATAGGGAGAAGAAAGGGTGAAATGGATTGAAGTTACCTACTTTTGCTGTCATTAAAGAAGTGGGACCACGTGATGGTCTGCAAAACGAAAAGAAAATTGTTGGCACAAAAGATAAAGTGAAATGGATTCAATTACTTTCAGAAGCTGGATTATCATATATTGAAGTTTCCTCTTTTGTTCACCCAAAATGGGTTCCTGCTTTAGCTGATGCGAGTGATGTATTTGCAGAGTTAAAGCGGAATTCAGAAACTACATATGCTGCGCTTGTTCCAAATCAAAATGGTTTGGAACGAGCTCTTTTGCAAAATGTAGATGAGGTGAATGTTTTTCTATCAGCGAGTGAGTCACATAATAAAAGCAATATCAATAAGTCTATTAAAGAAGCATTATCTGTGATACAAGATATTACCAAGCAAGCACAATTTGCAGGTAAAAGAGTAAGAGGTTACGTTTCTACTGTATTTGGCTGTCCTTACGAAGGAGACGTGAGCATGGATGCTGTCAATGAGTTATGTAATCAACTCTTTTCATACGGTATTTATGAAGTTTCACTTGGGGATACGATTGGTATAGCAAATCCATTACAAGTAGAGCGTGTATTAGAACATTTACTTAAAAAATATGATTCTTCTCAATTTGCGATGCACTTTCATAATACATATGGGATGGCACTTGCGAATGTCGTTAAATCATTAGAGTACGGTATTACAACATTTGATAGCTCTTGTGGCGGTCTAGGTGGTTGTCCTTATGCCCCAGGAGCATCAGGAAATGTAGCAACTGATGATTTAGTACATATGCTTCATAAACTGGGTGTACAAACAAATATAAATGAAGAAAAATTATTAAAGGCTAGTCAATTTATTCAAAGTAAGCTAAATATTCAATTGCCAAGTCATGTGTATAAAGCATTACAACATAAAACAATAAGTAGGTGATAAAATGCTACAATTACAAAACATTTTAGTAGATTATGTAACACCGCATATCGTAAAAATAACATTAAATCGTGAACGGCAAGCAAACTCGTTATCTCTTGCACTGTTGGAAGAGTTGCAATCTACACTCACTCATATTAATGAAGAAGCTGATGTTCGTGTTGTCATTTTAATAGGAGCGGGTGAAAAAGCATTTTGTGCCGGAGCTGATTTAAAAGAACGTGCCAATATGAATGAGGAGCAAGTACGCCATGCAGTTGGAATGATTCGTTCTACAATGGATATGGTTGAGCAATTATCACAACCTGTTATTGCAGCAATAAATGGAATTGCACTTGGTGGTGGTACCGAATTAAGTTTAGCGTGTGATTTTAGAATTGCAGCAGAAACGGCAAGTCTTGGACTAACTGAAACATCTCTAGCTATTATCCCAGGAGCTGGTGGTACGCAGCGTCTGCCAAGACTAATTGGTGTCGGAAGAGCAAAGGAATTAATTTATACGGCGAGACGTATTTCAGCGCATGAGGCAAAGGAATATAGAATGGTAGAATTTGTGGTGCCAGCTCACCTATTAGAGGAAAAAACAATTGAAATGGCAGAACGCATTGCTAGTAATGGTCCAATTGCTGTTCGATTAGCAAAACAAGCAATTTCAAACGGCATACAAGTGGATTTGCATACTGGATTACAAATGGAAAAGCAGGCGTATGAAGGTGTAATTCATACGAAAGATCGATTGGAAGGGCTACAAGCGTTTAAGGAAAAACGTCAACCAATGTATAAGGGGGAATAACTGTGCTAGAACAAAAACAATCTAATTCATTTACAGAACGTGTTGAAACGATTAAACAAGGCGGAGCACCGAAATATCATGAGCAAAATAAAGCGAAAGGAAAAATCTTTGTTCGAGATCGTTTAGCTCTTCTATTTGATAATGGCGAGTATGTAGAGGACGCATTATTTGCAAATTGTGAACAAACAGGTTTACCAGCGGATGGTGTTGTAACTGCGACGGGAAAAATACATGGCCGTACTGTTTGTGTTATGGCAAATGATTCAACGGTTAAGGCGGGATCTTGGGGTTCTCGTACTGTTGAAAAAATCTTACGCATACAAGAAACAGCTGAAAAGCTACATGTACCACTTTTTTATCTCGTTGATTCTGCAGGCGCTCGTATTACTGATCAGGTTGAAATGTTCCCAGGCCGCCGCGGCGCAGGACGTATTTTTTATAACCAAGTGAAACTATCAGGTAAGGTTCCACAAATTTGTTTATTATTCGGACCTTCCGCAGCTGGCGGTGCATACATCCCTGCTTTCTGTGACGTTGTCATGATGGTAGAAGGAAATGCTTCTATGTATTTAGGTTCTCCTCGTATGGCTGAGATGGTTATTGGCGAAAAAGTAACACTAGAAGAAATGGGCGGCGCTCGTATGCATTGCTCGGTTTCAGGATGTGGTGATGTTTTATGTAAGACAGAAGAAGATGCAATCGCTCAGGCAAGACAATATATTTCATATTTTCCAAGTAATTATCAAGAAAATGCTCCTACGACTAAGCCTCAAGAACCAAAGCAATTCGAAAAAACATTAGAACAAATCATCCCAGAAAATCAAAATGCACCTTTTAATATGAAAGATCTTATTAACCGTATTATTGATGAAGGCTCTTTCTTTGAAGTGAAAAAATTATTTGCACAAGAACTGATTACAGGATTAGGACGAATCGATGGGAAACCTGTTGGTATTGTTGCAAATCAACCGCGCATGAAAGGCGGCGTATTATTCCACGATTCTGCCGATAAAGCAGCGAAGTTTATTAATTTATGTGACGCGTATCATATTCCATTATTATTCCTTGCCGATGTACCTGGATTTATGATTGGAACGAAGGTTGAGCGAGCTGGAATTATTCGTCACGGTGCGAAGATGATTTCTGCAATGAGTGAAGCGACAGTGCCGAAAATTTCAATTGTTGTTCGTAAAGCATATGGTGCTGGCTTATATGCAATGGCAGGACCAGCTTTCGAGCCTGATTGTTGCCTTGCATTGCCGACGGCTTCTATTGCTGTAATGGGACCGGAAGCTGCTGTTAATGCTGTATATGCAAACAAAATTGCGGCGTTGCCAGAAGAAGAACGTGCAAGCTTCATCGCGGAAAAACGTGAAGAGTATAAACAAGATATTGATATTTACCGCCTAGCATCTGAAATGGTAATAGATGGTATTGTTCATCCGGATGATTTACGTGAAGAATTAAAGAAACGCTTTGATATGTATATGAGTAAATATCAAGTGTTTACAGATCGAAAACATCCAGTTTATCCAGTATAAAAGCCCTATTTAGGGCTTTCTTGTTTGAAAAATGAGGAGGGGAAAACAATGAAGCAAGCCGTTTGGTTTCCAACAGAAGAATATAAAGATAAAACACGTTTATACGGATGGATGAAATCGCTTGGTTATGAAGATTATGAAGCATTTTATGATAAATCAATTGAAGAAACGGCATGGTTTTGGGGAGAAGCAGAACGTGCAGTTGGCTATCAATGGATGAAGCCATACGAAGAAGTATTAGATTTAGCAAACGGCACACCATTCGCACGGTGGTATAAAGACGGGACGTGCAATGTAGTAGAATCTGCGTTATCTCGTTGGCTTGCAGATGAAGAAACAAAAAAACAACCTGCCCTTATGTATGAAGGGGAAAACGGAACAACAAAATCATTTACATATGAAGAGCTTGATGATTGGGTGAGCCGTGTTGCAAACGGTTTGAAACATATGGGAATTGAAAAAGGCGATCGTGTAACGATTTACATGCCGATGATTCCGGAAACAGTTGTCGCTATGCTCGCAGTAATGAAAATCGGTGCGATTATTTCCCCAATCTTTTCTGGGTTTGCAGCTGATGCAGTTATGACACGTGTGCAAGCAGCAGGCTCAAAAATGATTATTACAGCTGATGGATTCTCACGCCGTGGTAAAGTTGTTTCTTTAAAAGATGAAGTTGATAAAGCGTGTGAACAATGTCCATCTGTTGAAAAAGTTGTCATTGTTCGTCATGCTGGAAATGATTTTACACCCCATAATTATGACATTTCATGGAGCGTTTTAGAAAAGGAAAAACCATTTACACATGCTGAAGAAATGAAAAGTGATGATCCGCTCATGCTCATTTATACATCTGGAACGACGGGTAAGCCAAAAGGAACCGTACACACGCATGCTGGTTTTCCGCTAAAATCGGCATTTGATGCAGGATTTGGTATGAATATAAAGCAAGGTGATCGTGTATTATGGGTGACTGATATGGGGTGGATGATGGGACCATTCCTATTATTCGGCTCTCTTATTAATGGGGCTACGATGGTCATGTATGAAGGTGTTCCAGATTATCCTGAAGCAGATCGATTATGGGAAACGGTTGATCGATATCAAATTACTCACCTTGGAATTTCACCGACATTAATTCGAGCATTGATGGCAAAAGGTGATGAATATGTAACGAAACATTCTCTAAAAAGTTTAGAAGTATTTGCATCAACGGGTGAACCTTGGAATCCAGACCCTTGGATGTGGCTTTTTGAAACAGTTGGGAAAGGCAAGGTGCCAATTTGTAACTATTCAGGCGGAACTGAAATTTCAGGTGGAATCTTTGGAAATGTTTTAGTTAAACCAATTGCACCAATTAGTTTCAATGCATCTTTACCTGGGATGGCAGCTGTTGTATTAGATGAACAAGGTAGTCCAATCCGTGATGAAGTTGGAGAACTATGTTTAGAAAAACCATGGGTTGGAATGACGAAAAGCTTTTGGGAAGATGACGAACGCTACATCAATACGTATTGGTCACGATTTGAAAATAAGTGGGTACATGGTGATTGGGTGATTTATGATGGAGAACAATATATTATTACAGGACGTTCTGATGATACGTTAAACATTGCTGGAAAACGCATTGGACCAGCTGAATATGAATCCATTCTTGTAAAGCATTATGATGTAATCGAAGCTGCAGCAATTGGTGTACCAGATGAAGTGAAAGGTGAAGTTTGCCACTGCTTCGTTGTTTTACGAGAAGGAACAATCTTTACCCATGAATTAAAAAAGGAACTATTAAATTTAGTAAACTCTCACATTGGAAAAGCATTATGTCCAAAAGATATTCATGTTGTAGAAGACTTGCCGAAAACACGCAATTCTAAAGTAATGAGACGGGTAATTAAAGCAGCTTACTTAGGGAGAGAATTGGGAGATTTATCTTCTTTAGTAAATCCAGAGGTTGTTTCATATATTCAAGGATTAAAAGCTAAACAAATATAATAATAAAAAATGAGCTCTTTATAAAGAGCTCATTTTTTATTATCTCTATTTTAAACACAGTATAGGGCAACTGTTTGTTTTCTTGTATCTATGTGTTTGTCTCTATCACTTTATTTCTTTCTACATAATGTATAGTAAAAGGATAAAGGGGTGAAATAATGAGTTGTCGTGAAAGTTGGTATGAAAAAAAGTCTTCTAAATGTTGGGAAGATCATAATGATGACTGCTGGAGAGAATTTAAGAAGTGCAAAAAAGATCGGAATGAAAAATGCGATTGTTGTTGCACAACAGGTTTAGTTAAGAGACTAAGAGCTTTAATAGGTACTGGTGTTGTCGTAACAATTACTACTAGAAGTGGTGCTACAGTTACTGGTACCGTTGCGGCTGTATCATGTGACACTGTTGATGTTGTTGATGCTGCAACTACTACACGGACAACAGTTTCGGTTTGCGAAATTGAGTTTTTCTCAAGAACAAGTGCGATTTAGTTGATAAAAGGCTGCTCTGTTTTGGGCAGCCTTTTGATAATTTGTAATGAGTACCAGACATTATATCTGTATTGAAAAAGTCTCATATATTTTTCTCTTTCCTAATGGAGTAATGTGAATTGCTCTTGAGTGCTCGGCTCTAATAATCCAATTTTCTTTTAACATTTTCTCCAAAATCGCGTTCCCTAATGATCCCGCTAAATGATGTTGCCTTTCACTCCAATCTAAGCAACATTTTGAAAAAAACCTTCTTTTTTTATGTAGCGAATTTAAATCAATATCAAAACCCTCAAAAAATTCTTGTCCCTTTTTCGTTACTTTAAATTGTAAACCATCCTTGATTAATATTTCATTGTCTAAAAGTGAATTTGTAATCTCAACACCTATTTTTCCGGCTAAATGGTCATAGCAAGTTCTTGCATATTGAATTTCTTTAGACCCCTTTGATTGTTTAAAGGATTGGACTGGTTCTGGAGGAGCCAAATATAGTATGTTTTCCAGCGATTCAGCTATTTCATGATTGGCAATTTTGTAATAGCGGTGCCTTCCGTGTTTTTCAACATCTATAATCTGTGCTTCATATAATTTTTGAAGATGAAAACTGGCTGTTTGTGGTTTGATTTTCGCGGCATGTGCTAATTCAGTAGCTGGATGTGGACGACCATCCAAGAGTTGAACTAAAATTGTTGCTCGTGATGTATCACTAATAAGAGAAGCTATTTTTGCTACATTTATATTCATTTGCATCACTCCTTATTTCACATCCATATTTCGATGATAATGGAATTATTTGTGTTTTACAATACAAATGAGGAAATAAGAATAGGAGTGATTTTATGGAAGTTAAAATAGGTAAACAGTTATGTAAAAAAATACAACCAAAGATTTTATATTATGGAATGCCAATTTATTTACTATCAACATTAAATGAAGATGGAACAACAAATATTAGTCCAATGTCTTCTTCGTGGGCTTTAGGAAGCTATATTATTTTAGGTATTGGGCTTGGAGGAAAATCCATTGAAAACCTTGAAAGAAATAGGGAGTGTGTGATTAATTTACCTTCTTCATTGCAGTGGGAGCAAGTAGAAAAAATTGCGCCTTATACAGGGATGGAAAATATCCCAGTTTATAAACAAGAAATGGGATTTACATATCAAAAGGATAAATTTACAATAGCGGGTTTTACACAATTTGATTCACAATTTGTAAAGCCACAACGTATTAAAGAATGTCCACTACAAATTGAAGCAAAGGTAAAAGATATTCGAATTCCTGAATATGATCCTTTCTTTGCAATTGTTGAAACGGAAGTTATTTGTGTTCACGCGCATGAAGAAATTATACAAGGCGAAAATCATATCAATCCACAAAAATGGAGTCCGTTATTTTATAATTTTAGACATTATTTTTCAATAGGAGAAGAGCTAGGAAGGAACTATCGAGCAGAAAGTTAATAATACAAGTTTTCGTATTAACTGTAAATAAAGGGATGAAGAGAAAATGATTGAGCTTAAATATTTTGAAGGAAGTGATGTTAAACAATTAATAGATTGGTTGGTTCAGAGAAATTTTTGTTACAATGGGGAGGGCTAGTATTTTCGTATCCACTACAGGAAAAACAATTAGAAAAGTATATAGAGAGTGCAAATTATGAGAATGCAGATGTATTTGTATATAAAGTTATTGATCAAGAAAGTAGAAAGGTAATAGGGCATATTTAACTTGATAACATTGACCGAGTAAATAAATCTGCAAGAATTGGAAAGGTTTTAGTTGGTGACACAAGTATGAGGAGAAAGTCTGTTGGGAAAAAGATGATGGAAGAAGTACTTATAGTTGCCTTTGAACAATTAGATTTACATAGCGTTTCTCTTGGCGTATTTGATTTTAATACATCTGCTATCGTATGCTATGAAAGAGTGGGTTTTGTAAAAGAAAGGCTATTAAGAGATGCTAGGAAAATAGGAGATGAGTATTGGAATTTGTGGGAAATGAGTATTTTAAAACATGAATGGTTTAATAGAGTGTAACAAAAAGGAAAGAGATATGAGAATACATCTGTGTGAAAATGATGATAAACTTTCGAAGTGTGAGTCTATCTAGAAGTATGATTTTCTCGTTTATAGATTAATATGTAAGAAAGGTGACTATGATCTGATGAAGTTGGTCATTTTGGAAATATACACAAAAACCAAAGAGTATAAAGCACAAATTATTAAACGAAATGACAAATTATATACAATTGAAGTCTTTCGATGGACAGAAGAAGAAGGATATGAATTTTGGAATCCATTAACACGTAATCTCTCTTTAATAGATTCAAAAGAACATGCAATTGAACTTGCTTATGAACATATAAGACAATATACTTCTGAAAAGTAATGGTGACAGATGATATTAATACATAACTGCTATTCTTTTTATGGGTGTCAGTGATAACACTAGACTTAATTAACTGAAAACAAGTAATTCACGAACTAAAAATAGGAGGATTTTAGTGAGAAAAATAGTACTATATAGTGATCAAATACAAGAAGATAGAAAATTAGATTATGAACTTTTAAGGTTATTAAATAAAGAAAATCCTTCGATAGCATATCTTCGATCATCTTCAGATGTAACAGGGAAATATTTTAATTACGTGGTTAAATACTATAGAGAAATAGGGATTAGTAAAGTAGAATATTTTGATTTAGATAAAGAATACGATGAAGGAAAGATCAGTAACATCTTTAATTATGATGCCATACATCTTTCGGGTGGAAATACATTTCACTTTTTAAATTCCTTAAGAAAGAGAAATTTAGTGCATGCATTAAATTCTTATTTAGAAAAAGGTAGGGTTTTGATTGGTGTTAGTGCAGGTAGTATAATAACAACTAAAAGTATTGATACAGCTCAATTTGTAGACGAGGATATTATAGGGATAGAGGATAGAAGCTCTTTAGGTTTTGTAGATTTTGATTTTATGCCTCACTGGAGTGAGAAACTAAGTGAAGCATGTTTAGATTTGTTAAAGGATTATTCCAAGTTGAAAAATAGGACAGTTTATGGTTGTAAAGATGGTGATGGGATAGTTATTGAAGGAGAGGACATTAAATTAATTGGAAATATTATAAAAATTTAATTTGATTTTTTCTAAGGGATCCGGTATAAAATAATAGCCATTTGGATCATGAAGTGAAAGAATCTTCTGTTTAATTAACATGATGGAGTTAACTGGATACATATTAAAAAGGAGGTATTTTAGTAATAAAAATGAATAGGTGTAAAGAATCCGAAGAATATGTTGATATAGAAGGGGTTGCATTATACACAAAAGTAATGGAAGGGAAGAAAGATAGCCCAGTAATTATCCTGGATGCTGGATACGGTGATTATTCAAAATCTTGGGATCAAATTGCAGAGAAAATCACAGGATACGGAACAGTACTTTTATATGACCGAGCGGGTTTAGGAAAAAGTGAAAAAAGTCCTAATCCACGTATTAGCTCTGAGATGGTAAAAGAATTAAGAGCGTTATTGCAACAATTACAGCTAAAACCGTCTTATATTTTCGTAGGGCATTCGTTTGGTGGTATCAATGTTCGATTATTTGCTTCTTTTTATCCAGAAGAAACAGCAGGATTAATATTAGTTGATTCAACGCCAGAAAATTATAGAGAAGATTTTCTACCCATAATGTCTCGTGAATTTCAAGAAGCATACTATAAACAATTTATATATGAAGGCACGTATGAAGAGTTTATGAGCAGCTTATATGAGGCAGGTCTTCATTGTAAATCAACAGGGAATATTCCACTTGTTATAGTTGCTGCTGGAAAAAAGGCGCTTTATTCTCCTGAAGCCCAAGTAAAGTGGCTACAAATGCAAAAAGAATTATTGCAATTATCGAATAACAACAAATTGATTATAGCCCTTAATAGCGGTCATTATATTCAAAGGGATGAGCCTGAATATGTGATAGAAGGTGTTAAATGGGTATTATCTCATATGTGAAAGGAGCGAAGTTGATTGAAAACTTTATTTCGATACAATTGGCAAGTTAGAGAGCAATGGTTTGAATGGTGTAAGCAGCTTTCGGAAGAAGATTTACTCTGTAAACGTGTTGGAGGAGTAGGGAGTATTTTGGAAACTTTGTTTCATATTGTAGATGTAGAGCATAGCTGGATACGTGATCTTCAAGGAAAAGATGATTTAGATCTGCAATTTCAAGACTATCAATCACTTGAAAAAGTGAAGAAGGTTTCGGACTCTTTTAAAAATCAGATAGAAACTTTTTTGCAAACATGGTCAAGTGATTTAGAGAGTAAGATATTAACAGCCTCATGGACTGATGAGACGTATAAATATGGTGAGGTTGTACGTCATGTGATTACACATGAGATCCATCATATTGGTCAATTATCTATTTGGGCAAGAGAGTTGGATCTTCAGCCTGTATCAGCAAATTTAATTAGAAGAGGTTTAATAGGGGAAACAGGGAAATCTATTTTGTGAAAATCTATAAAGTGGTGGTTGTCTTGAAAAATAGGATACCTAATAAAATTCATATCATTGGTTCTGTTGGAAGTGGAAAAACGACCTTAGCAAGAGTATTGTCTTCTCAACTAAATATACCTTATTATGAGCTAGATAATGTTGTTTGGAGAAGGACTAAAAATGGAGATGTAAGAAATACACTTGAGGAAAGAGATGAACAACTTTCTAATATTATACATTCGGATGCCTGGATTGTTGAAGGTGCTCATCATAAATGGGTATCACAAAGCTTTCAAAATGCAGAATTAATCATATTTTTAGATGTAAGTGTAGCTAAAAGGGTATCTAGAATAATAAAAAGATTTATTTTACAGTCACTTAAGTTGGAAGCAGCTAATTATAAACCGACATTCGAAATGTTTATGAAAATGTTTAAGTGGACAAATGATTTTGAAAAAATAGTAAAGTAGAAATTTTACATATGTTGAGAGAATACGATGATAAATTAGTTGTTTTGAAAGATAATACAGAAATTGAATTATCCAGGATAGGAATACCAATTTTACAGTGATGGGATATTAATAAAGAAATCTCTAATTATTTTTACATATTAAAGGGGAACAAAAAGATATATACAGATGAGTTATATTATGAAAAAGAAAAATAATAAAAACCGACTTGCGTTTTCAAAACAAGTCGGTTTTTCTGTACAAGAGATGGTTTTTAGTTAAAAATCCTTTGAATCTTTTTTCCGTGTATGTACGAATAGTGAAATAGCGATAACAAGAAATATTGTTATTGTTTGTAAAAATAGATTTTTAAACTGAAGCAGGGATATCCAAGATTTGATATAATCCTTAACAGATTGAAGGGAAGGAAGGTGAGTAGGTTCGGAACCATAAGTAAACAGTTTTTTAGTTTCGATAAATGCACTATTTTCTCCGTTTGCCTCCATTACAATGGAAATAAATCTTTTGTTTCCTTGTTTTGCTGTGCCAGCAAAACTATATCCAGTAGTATTTGAAAAGCTAGTTTGTAAACCATCCACTCCTTTAAATTTCATATTGCTATCAAGTGAATACAACATTTTATTTGTATTGAAAACATGTATATCTTTGAAGGTGAATTGATAAGAGGTTAACTGGGCGATTTCCAATATTATAGGATAATCTGTTGTTAAATGCTTGGCTAATTTGGAGGCATCTAAAGCTGTTATTTTAGATTCTTCTTGTTTATTCATTATGCCGCTTGCATTTGCAAAATGCGTTTTATTCGATAGTCCTAATTGTGTCGCTTTTTCATTCATTAAATTCGTAAAGTGTTGTTCACTTTTTGAAATATGTTCTGCTAAAGATACGGCCGCACTATTATCAGATGCAAGAACCATTGCATAAAACAAATCACGAACAGTTATGTTATCTTTAGTGGTTATTTCAATATTATCTCCTTCTGTTTGAATTGCCGATTTATTTATTTTCACATGATCATCCCACTGTATTGTTCCATTATGTATATGTTCTAACACAATATACTCTGTCATCATTTTTGATAAACTTGCTGAGGGAAAAGGGGTATCTTCATTCTTTTTATATACAATTTCTTCTGATGTTGCATCTATTAAAATAGCTGATTTCGCTTGAATTGAAGGTCCATTTACATAGAAATAAAAATAAAAACAAGAATTGCAGTAATAAGAAATGACAAGATGAGAAGTATCAAATTCTTAAATTGTTGCATAAGCGATCCTCCTTGTATATCGATATTACTAGTGTAAAAATTAATATTTAACTAGGAGAAAAGAAAAGTTAAAGAATTTCTAAAGAATTATAAGGAAAATATTAAGTTTGGATAATTATGGTTATCGTAAGGGGTAAAATGTACTTTCATTCACATTTAAATATAAAGAAGATTTAGATTAGACGAAAGGAGTGCATTAAGAATGTTTAAAGATTAAGTTATTCTAGTTTAATTAATATAGAAGTAAATTATGAAGTGGAAATAGCAGATAGAGATGAAAAATATCCTTAAGTCCAGTAAGGAAAGAATCTGCATGCGAAAAAGGAATTTATTTTCTTTTGTGGAATGTTATTCATATTTACCTTATTAAAATTTGGAAAGGAGAATATTTATGAAGTATTCCCTATTGGAGAAAAATGCAGATCCAGAAAAGAAAGAATCATTGCTTACAAGATGTGCAAATGTATTTTCGAGATGGTCTCAGAAATATGTCCCGGATGCCTTTGTTATCGCTGTGCTGCTCACTTTATTCACTTTCACTGTAGCCTTGTTGATGAATCCCTCAAAGCCATACGCAATCGTAAAATCTTGGGGAGATGGGTTTTGGACTTATTTAACTTTTACAATGCAAATGGTATTGCTAATGGTTACAGGGATGACGTTAGCTTCCGTCCCGTTTGTTAATAGAGGTTTGCAGTCTGTTGCCAAGTTAGCTGACACACCTCAAAAGGCTTATACGATGACATTTTTGATCAGTGCAATTGCATACTATATTAATTGGGGATTAGCAGTAGTTGTAGGAGCAATCATTGCGAAGGAAGTGGCGAAAAAAAATCCGAATGCACATTTTCCATTACTAGTAGCAGCTGCTTATGCTCCGACAGCTTTATATAGCGCAGGTCTCTCCAGTTCTATTGGCTTGACAATTGTCACAAAGGATCATTTTCTTGCAGATATGATTGGAATTATTCCTACTTCTCAAACAATCTTTAGTTACTCTACTCTAATTATTTTTTTCACTCTATTAATCACGATGCCGATTATTATCGTACTTATGGCTCCAAAAAGCGGGATTATCAGGTATAAAGCACCGGAAACAGATACAAATTCTTTTGTAAAACCACTTCAAAAAGATTTAACCACTGCGGAAAAGTTGGAATGGACACCGGTTCTAGGAATAGTATTAGGTGCAATCGGCACGTTGTATTGTGTGTATGAATTCATGAACGGTCACAGTTTAGATTTAAATATCATTAATTTGTTTTTCTTATCACTTGGTCTACTACTACATGGTTCTCTTGGCAACTTTGCACAAGGATTTAAAGAATCCGCGCAATCCATTTCTCCAATTATCCTACAGTTTCCGTTCTATGCTGGGATTATCGCTGTTTTAGGAAGTTCAGGATTGGGAAGTTCAATCATCGAATGGATGGCATCCATTGCTTCAAAGGATACATTTGATATATTTACATATTGGTCAGCAGGATTAGTGAATTTATTGGCGCCGTCTGGCGGGGGACAATGGGCTTTGCAAGGACCGCTGCAGGTACCAGCAGGCTTGAAGTTAGGTGTAGATCCAGCTACTATCGCTATGGCGGTAGGTTGGGGAGACGCATGGACAAATCTAATTCAGCCGTTCTGGGCACTGCCTCTTTTAGGAGTACTAGGATTGAAAATTAAAGATATCATGGGCTATTGCTTCATTCTCTGCATTTGGGTCGGGATTGTTACAAGTTTATTGATGTTATTTGTATATTAGCTTTCATTGGGATATCCAACCATCATCAAGCGAAAGTTTTGAAATATCCCTAAAATGAAAGTAAAACCACTCTAGAAGTACAGCAGGCGAATGTATTTATGAACACTCTATATTCCGGTATGAATTTTATGGATATCTATGATATGACAGGTAAGAAAGACAATTTAAACGAATATATCCAAACAAGTCAGAGCATTAAGTGCTGTGACATTTTTTTGTCATTTTTATATTGTGTATTTTTGGATTTAACGCTATAATTATAGTGTTAAAGATGGAATCGTGATATGACCTGTTATGAATCTATCATTTTATTTATGAATAAATGGATTGGTATTTTAGCAAGATGTGCTAATAAACTACTCCACCATGATGATAGCGTACCAAAAATGTGGTGCGTATATTTTCGTGGTGGAGTTTTTTTATTCTCAAAAAGGGGGAGTAACCATGAACGACAGCATGGTTCATATTACAATTGACGGCAAAGAATATAGTGCTGAGCCTGGTTCGACTATACTAGGCGTTATTAATGAGAACGGAATTGAACATCCACAAATTTGTTACGTGCCGGAAGTGGATCCGATTCAAACGTGTGATACTTGTATTGTAGAAGTGAATGGGAAGCTTGTACGATCGTGTTCTACAGTAGTGACGGACGGTATGAATATTGAGTTATCCTCTATTAGTGCGAAGGCAGCACAACATGAGGCAATGGACCGTTTATTGGAAAATCATTTGCTCTACTGTACGGTCTGTGACAACAATAACGGGAATTGTAAATTGCATAATACGGCAGAATTAATGGAAATTGAGCATCAAAAATATCCTTACAAACCAAAAGTAGATACAAGCGAAGTTGATATGTCTCACCCGTTTTATCGCTATGACCCTAATCAGTGTATTGCGTGTGGTCAATGTGTAGAGGTGTGTCAAAACTTGCAAGTAAATGAAACGTTATCTATTGATTGGGAGGCAGAGCGCCCTCGTGTTATTTGGGATGAAGGCGTGGATATTAACGATTCTTCATGTGTAAGTTGCGGTCAATGTGTAACGATTTGTCCTTGTAATGCTTTAATGGAGAAATCGATACTTGGGGAAGCTGGATTTATGACTGGGCTGAAGCCGGATATTCTTGAACTTATGGTTGATCTTATAAAAGAAGTTGAACCTGGATATAGCGGTATTTTCGCTGTTTCAGAAGTAGAGGCTGCGATGCGCGACACTCGTACGAAGAAGACGAAAACAGTATGTACGTTTTGTGGCGTAGGTTGTTCGTTTGAAGTGTGGACGAAGGGACGCAAAATTCTTAAAGTACAACCAACTTCTGAAGCACCGGTTAATGCAATTTCCACTTGTGTAAAAGGAAAATTTGGTTGGGATTTCGTTAATTCTGAAAAACGAATTACGAAACCCTTAATTCGTAAAAATGGAGTGTTCGTTGAATCAACTTGGGAAGAAGCACTTAATGTAGTGGCGAATAAATTAAGCTCTATTAAAGAAGAGTACGATAAAGGTTCTATCGGCTTTATTTCGTCATCTAAAATTACGAATGAAGACAACTATGTCATTCAAAAATTAGCTAGACAAGTGTTTGAAACGAACAACATTGATAATTGCTCACGCTATTGTCAATCGCCAGCAACAGATGGATTGTTCCGTACAATTGGTATGGGGGGAGATGCAGGAACGATTAAAGATATTGCGCAATCAGGTCTCGTTATTATCGTTGGTTGTAATCCAACAGAAGGTCATCCTGTTTTAGCTACTCGTGTGAAACGTGCGCATAAACTTCACGGTCAAAAACTAGTTGTTGCAGATCTTCGTAAAACTGAAATGGCTGAGCGTTCAGATATCTTTATTAGCCCGAAGCAAGGAACTGACCAAGTATGGTTAATGGCTGTTACGAAATATATGATTGATCAAGGTTGGCATGATCAACAGTTTATTGACGAGAATGTAAACTTCTTTGAAGATTTCAAAGATAGTCTTACAGAATATACACTTGAATATGCAGAAGAGATTACAGGTATTTCAAAAGAAACTCTCGTTAAAATGGCTGAAATGATTCGTGATGCAGATGGTACGTGTATTCTTTGGGGTATGGGTGTAACGCAAAATACGGGTGGTTCAGATACTTCCGCTGCGATTTCAAACTTACTTCTTGCAACAGGGAATTATCGTCGCCCAGGTGCTGGTGCATATCCACTTCGTGGTCATAATAACGTACAAGGTGCTTGTGATATGGGAACTCTCCCAAGTTGGCTACCAGGATATCAACACGTTACTGACGACGTAGAACGTGCGAAATTTGAAATAGCTTACGGAGTACAAATTGATAACAAACCAGGTCTTAATAACATTGA
Source organism: Bacillus pseudomycoides (assembly GCF_022811845.1). Classification (NCBI taxonomy): domain Bacteria; kingdom Bacillati; phylum Bacillota; class Bacilli; order Caryophanales; family Bacillaceae; genus Bacillus; species Bacillus pseudomycoides. The sequence goes on along the minus strand of NZ_CP064266.1, from coordinate 4,032,938 downwards.
AATGCTTCACGCAATTGAAGAAGGGAAAATGAAAGCAATGTATCTTGTCGGAGAGGATATGGCTCTTGTTGATTCTAACGCAAATCATGTGCATGAAGTTCTATCAAGCCTTGAATTCTTTGTCGTTCAAGATGTTTTCCTTTCTAAAACGGCTCAATACGCTGATGTAGTATTACCGGCAGCACCATCTCTTGAAAAAGAAGGTACTTTTACAAATACAGAGCGTCGTGTACAAAGATTATATCAAGTACTTCCAACACTAGGAGATGCGAAACCAGATTGGTGGATCGTACAACAAGTTGCCAATAAATTAGGCGCAAATTGGAACTATAATCATCCAAGTGAAATCTTTGCTGAAATGGCAAGTTTATCACCACTATTTGCAAAAGCAAACTATGAAGTGCTTGAAGGATGGAACAGTTTCCATTGGGGAAGTTTTGACGGAACGAATACGCCTCTTCTTTTCCAAGATGGATTTAACTTCCCGGACAAAAAGGCTCGTTTTGCGATAGCTGATTGGGTACGTCCTGCTGAATTTCCAGCAGAATACGATCTTCACATTAATAATGGTCGTATGCTTGAACATTTCCATGAAGGTAACATGACGAATAAATCAAATGGTATTCAATCGAAAGTTCCTGGTGTTTTCGTTGAGATTTCTTCAGAACTGGCAAAGGAACGTGGAGTGAAAACAGGCTCGTTAGTACGCCTTGTTTCTCCTTTCGGAGCACTTAAATTACGTGCACTTGTAACGGATCGCGTAAAAGCGAATGAGCTGTATTTACCGATGAACTCGACAGATAACGAAACGGCGATTAATTTCTTAACTGGTCCGGCGGTAGATAGACGTACAAATACGCCTGCATATAAACAAACGAAAGTGCGTATGGAAGTGTTACAAGTAGAAGGTGAAAATCCGATGCCAAAAACGAATCCGCGTAATAAAAAGCGTCATCCTCAAAACGGCATTGAGGTAAATCGCAAGTGGGCTCGTCCAGGATACGTACATTTAATGGATAACTAGGGAGGAGAAAAGAATATGGCAGCACCTATTAAAGTGATCCAGAAGCAGGAGCTAACTGAGGCAGAACTAAAACAACAAAAACTTGAAGATTTAAAAGAACTTCTAACTAATAATGAAGAAGCTTTAAATCAAATGTTTAATATAGTAGGTGAATTGAATGACATTGGGATGCTAGAAGCTGCAAATTCTATGCTGAAAGCGAAAGAACCAATTGCAAAAATCGTTCTAGGTCAAGTCACTCGTGAACCAGTTACAAATTTAATTAATAATATGATGGGCGCTGCAGGAGCTTTAACAGAACTTGATCCGGAACTTACAAAAAAGCTTTTATGTAGTGTATTAGCAGGCATGGATGAAGGGAACCAGCATCTGCAAAGTAATAAAAAAGTAGGAATATTAGATCTTATGAAAGTACTTAAAGATCCAGATATTAACCGTGCTATCGGATTTGGGCTTCATTTCTTAAAAGGTATGGGTAAAGGATTAAAAGACGAATAGATAAGCAACAATAAAATTATTTCATATGTTGTATGCATGTTTGAGATAATTCTAAAAGATGAACCTTTTCGTCTCATTATTTGAGTGAATAGTTTAGACGAAAAGGTCATTTTGATAGAATAGTTATGATGAAATATTATGTGAAAAGTTATTGTTAATGAACGGGGAAGGAATGAGAGTATGTCAAAAATGGTACATGAATTTAATGATATGATTCGAAAGCTTAGAAAAGAGTTGTTTGGGAAAGGGCCGGAGCGAATTCATACTGTATTTGCTGAAAATATGGCGATTGCTACACTTTATGGGAATTTGACACCGACTGAGAAGTTTATTTCGGGAACTATGGATGGCGCAGAAATGGTTCATATGGCTCGAACGAAAATGATTCAAGAAGTTTATGCTGCGAATTCTCATGAGCATTTAGAAGAACTTGTTGGGGCGAAATTAGTTCATCTGTTTTCTGATATGAAAGTGGACGAAGATATTGCAGTTTCAGTGTTTGTCTTTGATAAAAATATAACGTGAGAGAAGGATACTCATCGTGAAATTGATACAGGTGGAACGGGAAATTTTTCGTTATGAGCAAGGGGAATTTAAACATATAGAGGACAGCATTGTAACAGAGCTTCCTGTTACGGTTAAAATGAACGGACAGGAATTTGTTACAATGGTTAGTACTCCAGAGTATATTGAAGATATGGTAATAGGCTTTCTAGCATCTGAAGGTATTATCCGAAAGTATGAAGATATTGATGAAATATGGGTGCAGGAGAAAGAAGGATATGTTCATGTGAAAACGACAAAAATCAATCCTTACTATCGTGACATGCAAAATAAACGTTATATTACGTCATGCTGTGGAATGAGTAGACAAGGATTTGTTTTTGCAAACGATGCGCTGACTGCGAAGAAAATGAATGATATTCGCGTAAAAATATCTGCCGAGGATTGTTTTCGGTTAATGAACGATATGCAGCAATCTGCGTCCACTTTTCAACATACAGGCGGTGTTCACAACGCAGCTTTATGCGACGTGAACGGGATTGTTTTAAGCCGAATGGATATAGGGAGACATAACGCTTTAGATAAAATTTACGGCTATTGTTTAAAAAATAATATTTCTATTGGTGATAAAATTATTGTATTTAGTGGCCGTATATCTTCAGAAATTCTATTAAAAGTTGCGAAAATTGGCTGTGAAATCATATTGTCAAAATCCGCTCCAACTGAGTTAGCACTAGAGCTTGCAAAGCAGTTAGGGATTACTACAATAGGCTTTATTCGTAATCAATCTTTAAATGTATATACTCATCCAGAGCGGGTGGTAAATATTAAATAAAAACTTGTACGGAATTATAAAATATGTAGAAGTGAGGCAATAAACATGAAATCCGTCACATTAGACAAATTGCACCGTCCTTTAAAGGATTTACGTATTTCTGTTACCGATCGCTGTAATTTTCGCTGTCGATATTGTATGCCAGAGGAAATATTTTGTCGTGATTATTCTTTTTTGTCTAATGATAAAATTTTATCTTTTGATGAAATTGAAAGGATAACACGTATTTTCGTTTCTTTAGGTGTAAGAAAGTTGCGTATTACCGGGGGAGAGCCGTTACTTCGGAGAAATCTTCCGGAACTAATTGAGCGACTTAACAAAATTGATGGAGTAGAGGATATCGGTTTAACGACAAATGGATCATTACTTAAAAAATTTGCTCCTGATTTATATAAGGCCGGTTTATCTCGTGTGACAGTTAGTTTGGATTCTTTGAACGAAGAGCGTTTCTCTTATTTAAATGGGAATAGAAGTAAAGTAAAAACAGTTCTTGCAGGAATACAGGCCGCAGCGGAAGTCGGAATGAAAATTAAAATGAACATGGTTGTTCAAAAAGGAAAAAATGAGCAAGATATCGTTCAGATGGCACAATACTTTAAAGAGAATAAGCATATCTTGCGGTTTATTGAATATATGGATGTCGGAAATTATAACGGATGGGAATTAGGTGAGGTAGTTTCTAAGCAAGAAATATTAGTAATGATTCATAAAGTTATGCCGCTTGAAAGAATTGAAGCAAACTATCCTGGTGAAGTTGCGACACGTTATCGTTATATCGGTAGTGATGAAGAAATAGGGATAATTTCATCTGTAACAGATTCTTTCTGTTCATCATGTACAAGAGCTCGTATTACTGCAGAAGGAAAATTGTATACTTGCTTATTTGCTTCTAAAGGAAATGATCTTAGAGAATTACTTCGTTCTGGATATACCGATGAGGAGATTACCGATGTTATTCGTGACATTTGGAATAATCGTTCAGATCGCTATTCAGATGAACGGCTAAGCAATACAAACAAAAAAAACATTGCCGAAAATTGAAATGTCGCATATTGGTGGTTGAGAGATTACTATGAAAGAAAGCTGTCCGTAGCTTCTTTTGGTTAAAGTAATAGTGGAAAGTGTGCAAGGTTTGCAGATTTTCTATGATTATAGTAAAAATGATGATTGATATCTTTGTAAGAGACATGCAGAGAGATTAAGCAGCATTCAAAAATCCTTACTCTGTTAAGGTTTTTTTGAAGCTGCTTTTTTAATTGGAAAAATGGAGGAATTGGTTATGGCATTTCATAAACCGGAACAAATCGCTGAGCTTGTGATTGAATCCGGTGTTCAAAAGGTAAGGCAATCGCTATCCGCAATGCTTATCCTAGGATTTTTAGGAGGAGCATTCATTTCGCTAGGATTTTTGCTTAATATTCGTGTTCTAGGTAATGTACCGGAGCAATGGGGAAGTTTAGTAAATTTTATAGGAGGAGCGGTTTTTCCTATAGGACTTATGCTCGTTGTTTTAGCGGGAGGAGAATTAATTACGGGAAACATGATGTCATTGTCTATGGCACTTTATGCACGGAAAATTTCATTGAAAAATGTGTTAAACAATTGGGTTTGGATCACTTTAACTAACTTCGCGGGTGCACTTTTTGTAGCTTATTGTTTCGGTCACCTTGGCGGGCTAACTGAAGGGGCGTATTTAAATAAAACGATAGCGATAGCTCAAGATAAGTTACATGAATCGTTTGGGAGGACGTTAATTTTAGCAATTGGTTGTAATTGGCTCGTATGCCTTGCGATTTGGTTAGCATATGGAACGAACGATTTAATTGGAAAGATTGTTGGGATTTGGATTCCTATTATGGCATTTGTCGTAATTGGGTTTCAGCAAGTAGTAGCAAATATGTTTGTCATTTCAGCCGTTATTTTTGCTGGTCACCTTACGTGGATGGATCTTGCTAAGAATTTTGTTCCTGTCTTTATCGGAAATGTAATTGGTGGGGCTGGATTTGTTGGGTTTTCTTATTTTTCTTGTTATCAGAAACAAAGTGTTATAGAGAAAGATGTATTGAAAAAATGATCGAATATGAAGCGTATTTTTTAATTAAATGATGAGTATGTACATGAAAGGAAGGCTATCTCATGATAGAGCGGTATTCACGTCAACAGTTGTTCACTCCTATTGGGAGTAAAGGACAAGAGAAGATTAGAAATAAGCATGTGTTGATTGTGGGGGCAGGTGCATTAGGAAGTGCAAGTGCAGAAGCATTTGTACGTGCAGGTATCGGGAAATTAACGATTATTGATCGTGATTACGTAGAATGGAGTAATTTACAGCGGCAACAACTTTACACTGAACAAGATGCGATAGAAAAATTACCAAAAGCAATTGCAGCACAGAATCGTTTAAAACAAATTAATTCAGAAGTACAGATTCATGCTTTTGTGATGGATGTGAGAGTAGAAAATATGGAAGTTTTATTAGACGATGTTGATGTAATCATTGATGCAACAGATAATTTTGATATTCGGTTTGTGATTAATGACTTATCACAAAAATATGATATTCCTTGGATTTATGGTTCTTGTGTCGGAGGATATGGCATGAGTTATACGATTATGCCAAAGAAAACACCGTGCTTACATTGTGTACTAAAAAGTGTTCCCGTTACAGGGGAGACGTGTGACACAGTTGGAATCATTAGTCCAGCCGTCCAAATAGTCGCAGCATATCAAGTGGCAGAAGCGTTCAAAATTTTAGTGGAAGATTACTCAGCAATCAGAAAAACTTTTCTAATGTTTGATATATGGAGTAATCAACATCATTCTATCAAACTAGGAAAAATAAAAACGGACAATTGTCTTTCGTGCGGAACAAATAGAACTTATCCTTATTTATCTTATGAAAATCAAACGAAGACAGCTGTTTTATGCGGAAGAAATACGGTTCAAATTAGACCGGCGCATAATAGTCATTACAACTTTGATGATTTAGAAAAAGTACTAAAAAAACACGGGAAAGTAGATCGGAATCCGTATTTGCTGTCTTGCCAACTAGAAGATTATCGTATGGTCATTTTTCAAGATGGTCGTGTATTTATTCATGGAACGAATGAAGTTCAAAAAGCGAAGCAAATATACTATCGTTTATTAGGTTAATAGAAAGGGATGGTAATGATGGAAAGAAGAGTGCCGATTACAGTTGAAGAGGCCGTCCGTAAAGTAATGGAATTTGCCAATTGTGGTTTAAAAGAACTAGTACCACTTGAATTAGCTTACGGACGTACATTAGCAGACGATTTAGTAGCTGATCACGATGTTCCTTCCTTCGATCGCTCGCCATATGATGGATTTGCTATTAGGGCAGATGATACCACTTGGGTAAGTCAAGAGAATCCAATCTTATTTGAAGTAATCGGTGAAATTGGAGCAGGTTCCGTATTCCCTCAAGAGGTAGGGGCTTTTCAAGCGGTTCGAATTATGACGGGGGCGCAAATTCCGAAAGGATGTAACGCAGTTGTAATGCTGGAACTGACTCGTCAATATGAGGATGTCGGAAAAAACTATATGGAAGTGAAGCGTTCATTCAAAAAAGGGGACAATATTTCTTTTCAAGGTGAAGATGCACGCAAAGGAACGATTCTCGCAAAAAGAGGTTCTTACATTAATCCAGGTATTTCAGCTCTTCTTGCTACATTCGGTTACAGTGAAGTGCCAGTTGCCAAAAAGCCTGTAATTGGACTGTTGGCGACTGGGAGTGAGCTTTTCGATGTTGATGAACCACTACAACCTGGAAAAATTCGAAATAGTAATACGTATATGATATTGTCCCAAATTCGAAGAGCGGGTGGAAGAGTGAAATACTTTGGGAAGTTTAGCGACGATTTTGACACGTGCCACGCAGCAGTAAAAGAAGCATTAAGCCAAGTCGATATGTTAATTACAACTGGTGGTGTTTCGGTAGGGGATTACGATTATTTGCCAGCTATTTATGAAAAATTAGGCGCTTCAGTTCTTTTCAACAAAGTTGCAATGCGGCCGGGTAGCGTCACAACCGTAGCGCAATTAAACGGAAAATTATTATTTGGATTATCAGGTAATCCTTCTGCTTGTTATGTAGGCTTTGAGTTATTCGTAAGGCCTAGTATTCGTACCTATATGTTTAGTGAAAAACCACATTTAAAACGAGAAAAAGCATTACTTGGAGAGGATTTTCTAAAACCTAATCCATTTACAAGATTTGTACGAGCAAAGCTCCAGTATAACGAAGGACAACTAGTCGCTTATCCATCGGGTTTTGATAAATCTAGTTCCGTTTCTTCATTAGCAGAATCAAACATTTTGATTGTACTACTAGGTGGTACGAGAGGATATAAGAAAGGGATGTTTGTAGACGTTCTTTTATTAGAGGATAACGAAGGTAGTGAATGGCCTTGGACATTCCGGAAAATAGGGAGAGGGTTTAATGGGACAAGTACTATTTGAAATCGTAGATACTCCGATTGTAGTTGAAGAAGTAACGAATAAAGTAGTAAGACGAGAAGCAGGTGCAATTACAACTTTTATTGGAACGGTAAGAGAATTAACGAAAGGAAAACGAACGTTACATCTTGAGTATGAAGCATATAAACCGATGGCAGTAAAAAAGCTTACACAAATTGGTGAAGAAATTAAGAAAAAATGGCCGGATGCAAAAATTGCAATCACGCACCGCGTGGGACGACTAGAAATAATGGATATTGCAGTTATAATTGCAGTATCGTCGCCGCATCGTAAAGTAGCGTATGAAGCAAATGAATATGCAATTGAACGTATAAAGAGAATCGTCCCAATTTGGAAAAAAGAGTTTTGGGAAGATGGCACAAAGTGGATTGGAGACCAGCTTGAAAATACTCCGTATCCAGAAGGAAAACCAAAGAAGGAAGAATGAGAAGATGATTACAATTTTACTGTTCGCAAATTTGCGAGAAGAAGTCGGTTCAGAGCAATTAGTAATAATAGAAAAACGGGAGATGAATGTTTATCAATTAAAAAAATGGCTGAAAGATAATTATCATTTACAATCGTTGGATAAAGTTATGGTTGCGATTAACGAAGAATTTGTAACGGACGAAGATAATGTAAAAGCCGGAGATACCGTAGCGTTTATCCCGCCTGTAAGTGGGGGTTAATTCTTTCTACTTGAATACCGCATCTTTCATACATTAAGGAGGATAATTATGAGTGAGTTTTCGCACTGGAATGAAGAGGGAAGAGCCAAAATGGTTGATATCTCTCAAAAGGATATTTCAACACGTACAGCTGTTGCACAAAGTACAATTTCTTTATCACATGAATTATTTGAAGTAATTCAAAGTGGAGGATTGAAAAAAGGGGATCCACTCCAAGTAGCACAAGTTGCCGGAATACTCGGTGCTAAAAAAACAGCGGATATTATTCCGATGTGTCACCCTATATTCATTCAAGGGACAGACTTTACGTTCCATTTTGAAAAGAAAACCGATGGCTATGAGTTAATAATACGAGCTACAGTACAATGCAGTGGTAAAACGGGTGTAGAAATGGAAGCATTAACGGCCGTATCAATCGCCGCTCTTACTTTTTACGATATGTGTAAAGCTGTTGATAAAACGATGGTCATTAAAGAAACATATTTAGTTCAAAAAACGGGTGGTAAAAGCGGAGACTTTTTTCATAAGTTGTAATTTTCTTGAAGTACTTACAGTAGTGAATAAAAATTTCGTACAGATGATGAGATTGTTAAAGATCAAGATACAGTTGAATTAATATTAACATCTCATAAACTACTTACATTCTAGATTTTTATTTTTATCTTTTTATCTTAATAGTGAAAAATTGATATATTAGATATAAAAGCCCATGGAATTTTTCCATGGGCTTAATCAATTAACAAAATAAAATCACTATTATATTGTATTTAGAATATAATATTTTTCTAGTTCTAATAGATGATTTTTTTTGTTGTTCAAATAATTATTTTTTATTGCTTATAAGGTAGAAGCTTTACAGTAAATGTTGTTTTTTCATCATTGCTATAAACTTCAATCGTTCCATTATGAATCTCCACAATACTTTTTGCAATGGCTAAACCAAGTCCAGATCCTCCTGTGTATGTGGAACGGGATTTTTCAACACGATAGAAACGTTCAAATATATGTGATAAATCTGTACTTGGAATAGGCTGACCGTAATTGACAATATCGATTGCAATCACTTGATCTTCTTGATACGCTATTATATCAATGAATTTCCCATCGTTTCCATACGTCATCGCATTTATAATTAAATTTTCAAATACACGCACCAATTTATCACCATCAGCAAGTACCATTAGTTTTTCTGATGGAAATGAAGGCCTACATTCAATATTTGCTTCTTGAAATTGCATACGAAATTGAACAGATAGTTGACCAAGTAATTCAATTATATCAATAGGTACAGTACTTAATTGTAACTCTTTATTTTGAACACGCGTATATTCAAACAGGTCATTCATTAACATGTTTAACCTAGTTACTTTATCATAAATAACTTGAATATAATGACGTAACTCTACCTCATCCCTATAATTATCATGGTGAATGAGATTAACATAGCCAACTATGGATGTTAAGGGTGTTCGTAAGTCATGCGATACATTTGTAATGAGTTCACTTTTTGCTTGTTCGGTTTGACGCTCTTCTTCAATAGAAACCTTTAACTGTTCTACAATTTGATTAATGCCATTTGCTAAGTCTTCTAAGTAATTATGTTGTAAAACGGAAATTTTATGATTAAAGTTTCCATTTGCAATATAACGAATTTCCTCTATCATTTTTTTAATACAAGCTTCATAGTATAACTTCTTCTCATGACGATAAAAAAGATACACGTAGGAGGAGAAAATAGAAAATAAAAATACATAAGACACCATCATAGCCCAAAAAGATTCTTTAAGTCCTCGATATTTTTCATAGCCGACGATTCTAACAAATTCTTCACTTAAAGCTGTTAATGTAAGGGAACTGTTAATTACACTTGTAACAAGACGAGATATGAAAACCTCTGAAATGGGTGTAAGTAAAATAGATATTAAAAGCCAAAATGCAATTTTCCATTTTGGGATGACCTTCAATATATCAAACGTTTCATTTTTCAACTTTATAGCCAACTCCCCAAACAGTATGAATGAGCTTTTCACCATTTGTTCCTGTTTCAAGTTTATCTCTTAAGTTGCTTATATGAACCATTACAGTTTTATTAGAACCATAACCATCTTCATTCCAAACACGTTCAAATATTTCTTATGAACTAAATACTCTGCCAGTATTACTGGCAAGTAAATATAAGATATCAAATTCAATAGATGTAAGTTTAATATACTCTCCATTCACTTTCACAGTATGATTATGCTTATGTATTTCCATGGAACGAATCCGAATAATCCCGTCTTCTTTTATTTGCGACGCAGCATACTGGAAGGAGGATCTACGCAATAACGCTTTAACTCTAGCAATTAATTCTAATGGATTAAAAGGTTTAATCATATAATCATCAGCACCTGTCATAAGACCTAGGATTTTATCCATATCTTCGGCTTTTGCGCTTAGCATAAGAATAGGTACTGTATTTTCTTCTCTAACTTGCTGACAAACTTCTAATCCATTGCGTTTCGGCATCATGATATCTAAAATCATAAGATCAATTTGATGAAGTGAGAGCATATGTAACGCTTCCTCACCATCATATGCTTTATAAATGTTGTAACCTTCATTTCGTAAATAAACTGCTAGTAATTCTACAATTTCTTTATCGTCATCAATAATCAAAATATTTCTTTCCATTGTATATGTAATTCCTCTCTTTGTGTTTCTTCATTATTAATATAATAACAAACATTTAGATGTTTGGGAGTTAATATTATATACATAATTTCATGTAACGTACGGAAAAGGATTTAAAAAATATATCACGAATAAAAATTAAGAAGATGCTTTGTTGCTTATGATAAATAGAATATACGTTGTGTTAGGAGAGAGTAACGTGCTATATAAAAAGCTAGCTACATTTGAACCCAGTGGAAATTGGGAAAAAGATATAAAATTTTTTTGTTAGCATACAATCACTTGTTTACTTATAATCATTCAGTACGTGTTGCAAATGAAGCGAGAACAATAATTTCAATTGAATGAAGAACAAGCGGCTATTGCTGGTTATTTACATGATATTAGCGCAATATATCCTAATAATGAACGTATTGTAGTCGCAGAGGAATTGAAAAATATCAGTTGAATAATCATTCAGATGTATTTTTTGTAAATGTGACTAAAGATAGTCTCATGTTTATTTACGATGAGAGAGGATGTGAGGTAATTGCGAAGAATAAAGAAATGATACGAGATTTATATGAAAAATATAAAAATGGATTCCATGTTATGAAAAGGAAAGTATTGATGAATGATTCAAATGAAAATAGGAGGAAGTGAAAAATGTAATGAAACGTATTGCAATTGTATCCGCATGGGAACCAGAGCTTACATATTTGCATCAACATTATCCAAGTCATCGTGTAGAAAAACGAGCAGCTTGGGAATTTCATTTTCATTCTATAAATGAGTTAGAAGTAATTTCTGTAATTACGGGCGTTGGAAAAGTAAACTGTGCTAGTTGTGTACAGTTACTAATAAGTGAATTTAAACCTGAACAGTTATTTATGACAGGTATTTGTGGAAGTTTATCCGAAAAAGTAAAAAATGGTCATATTGTTGTTGCACTTAGCACTCTACAGCATGATGTAACAGCTGCTGGAACAGGAACAGATAGTTTTGATTTATATACTGGGAGATCCGCCCCTATTGAAACACCACAATTTCTTGTAAGACAAATGAAAAAAATGCAATCTTATGATCAAGTGCATTTTGGAACTTTTATATCAGGAGATCAGCGTATTCGTAGTACGGAAATGAGATATTTATTACATACTGTATATGGTGCGATAGCTGTTGATCAAGAAGTAGCAGCTTTTGCATACGTATGTCATGTGAATGAAAAGCCTTTTCTCTGTTTGAAAGCAGCTTCAGATCAAGCGAATGATAAAACAGTAGAAGAACAAAAGATTTTTAAAATGTTCGCTTGTGAGAGAGCGTGTGAATATTTAATTGCGTTTCTGCGTGTATATGAAGTAACGACAGTTCGTCAATAAATCATTGGTTTTTTAAGGAGCCTAACTCTAACCATGCAAATAATAAATAAAATAGCAATTATCGGCGCAAATGGAAAGGCTGGTAAATACCTTGTAACTCAAGCGCTACAAGAAGGATACTTTGTCCGTATTCTCACACGAAATCCACAAAAGTTTAAAATATCGCATAAACATTTGGAAGTTGTAAACGGAGATGCTCGCGATATTTCTGCAATACGTCGATTACTGCAAGGTTGCAATGCTGTTATTAATGCAGTGGGTCAACCTAAAAAAGAGTCATATATATTTAGTGTAGTTACGAATCATATTTTAAAAGTAATGGAAGAATACAAGATCAAGAGATATATTCTTATTTCTGGAGGATCCATGGATGTACAAGGAGATGCAAGAGCGTATTAAATAAAATAGGGGCAATGCTATTTCGTTTGTTTCTTTCGGATATGATGAAAGATAAGTATAAGGAATTACAACTAATACGAGGTAGTAATGTGAATTGGACGATTGTACGGTTACCTTTTGTTGTAGATAGGGAAGGGACCGGTCAAACAAAAGAGAGTCTCAGGGATTTACCAGGAATTAAGATTAAAAATGGAGATATTGCGCCGTTTGTTATAAAGCAAATTCATGATGCAATGTATAGTAGGAAATGTCCATTTATTTCAAATTAGTGGGAAAGGTAGATGAAAGTCTTACTATGATTCAGTATAAAAAATGTAGCGAAGTAAATATAGATCTCGTATACGAAGCTTTTCGAGATGGTTTTTCTGATTATATTATAAAGATGGAAGTTTCAAAAGAAGAATTTATAAAAAGGTTTTTCGGCCCGGAAGGAAATAAACTTGAACACTCTCATCTAGCAATGGATGAAAATAAGCCAATTGGAGTTATACTTGGTGGAATCAAAGACTACGAAAATATAAAAACAATGCGATGCGGAACATTAGCAGTTCATCCGGACTTTCGTGGGACTGGTGTTAGTCATAAATTATTTGAACTTCATAAAGAAGAAGCGATAAAAAATGGATGTCAGCAGCTTTTTCTTGAAGTTATTGTCGGTAATGATAGAGCGATTCAATTTTATAAGAAGTTAGGATATGAAAAAATATATGATCTGTCTTACTATAATTTGAAGAATCTTTCTAATTCGACAAGTAAGAGCCTTCGAAATATAGAAATAAAGCACCTTAAGTTTGGTGAATTTCAAAGTGGAATACAAAAATGGTTAAACTTCCATATAAATTGGCAAAATGATATCGATTATATGGAGAAAACTGAAAATAATACGTATTATGGAGCATATATTAACGATGATTTAAAAGGATGTATATGTGTGAGTGACAATGGTAAAATTAGCTTGTTATTTGTAGATAAAAAATATAGAGGAATTGGGATGGCTACAAGTCTATTACAAACAGTAAACAAAGAATTACAGCTTTCCAGTCTTTCTATTGGATTCCCTAATAATAGTTTACTTGAAGGGTTTGTAAAGAAGCGTGGATTCGAAAAAAATTCGTTGGCTCAGTATGAAATGTATTATACATTATAACCGTTAGAGGAAAATAGAGAGAGTTTGTGATTTTAAATGGAGGTATGACAATGTTAGCTTTAATAGAAAAAATAGATAATGAATATGTAGCTCAATTTAATCGTCCGTTACATTATTCAGTAGAGCAAGTTTGGGCTGTATTAACAGAGAATGAGAAACTAGCTAGATGGATGCCAAACCTTCACATAGAGGACTTGCGAAAGGGAGGCATGATAAAATTTGATATGATGGATGGTTCTGGAAAGTTTATTAATATCGATATTTTGGAATGTCAAATGAATTCCGTATTGGAATTTACTTGGGGAGAAGACAGAGTTCGATTTGAAATATATAAAAACTCTGATGGTTGCTTATTGATTTTAAAGGAGTTTATTCATGAAATAAATGATCACACACCAAAAGATTTATCTGGATGGCATATATGTTTAGAACTGTTTTCTTCTGTAGTAGATGGGCTTCATATGGAGTTTCCAAAAAGTGAATGGGAAAAATGGTATGAAAGATATAAGTTAGTGGTTAATAAAATCGGAAATAAAGATGAAAATTAATTATATTATTATGTAATAATTATATATTAAAATTAAAGGTATATAAATTTATTAATACTACCTAAAAGAATTTATACACAAAGTATAGTGGGTTTTTGAGGTTCTATAATTTTATTATGTAAACTTATAGTGATGAACAAGGACTCTAATTTTGAAATTATCTGTTTCAAAATTGGAGTCTTTTATTTAGGAAAGAAAAACGAATCCAGTACAAGGGCATTCTTAATTACTTATATTTTTTCTAGCATCTTTAATTCTTCTTCTACAAAATCTATTACTTCTTTTATTGTTTCACTAGAAAAATCAAATTGAATTCCAGCGGCTTCGTATACTTCTTTTACAGATTTAGAACTACCTAAGGATAAAGCTTTTTTATAATTTTGCAATGCTTGCTGAGGGTTTTCTTTATATTGTTTATACATTTGTAAAGCACCAATTTGTGAAATTGCGTATTCAATATAATAGAAGGGTACTTCGAAAATATGCAGAACAGATAACCATTGTGCGACAATCAAATTTATATAGCCATCTGTATTTACTATGTTTGAATTATATAGGGAATAAAGTTCTGAAAATTTAGCATTTCTTTCTTCGACAGTATGAGTTGGATTCTCATACAACCAGTGTTGAAATTGATCAATGATCAGTGTAATTGGTAAATACTCTATAATTTGTGTTAATTGTTCTTGTTTAGCTTGTTTGAAATCCTCTTTATTACTATAAAAAACATCCCAGTTGTTCATTGTAAATAGTTCCATTGTCATACTTGCTAACTCAGCAGTCTCCATAGGTAAATGTTGATATTGATGTATCGAAATATCTTTCATTAAATCATGATGAATACAGTGACCCATCTCATGCAAGAAAACAACAACATCATCTTGTGTTGTTGTTAAATTCATAAAAATAAATGATAACTTAGATAAGGGCAAATATTCACAGAACCCACCTGGTGCTTTTCCTTTTCTACTTTCTAAATCTAGATGGTTATGCATTTTTTCTAGAAGAGCTGAAAAGCTTGAATCAATCTCAGCAAAAAGTGTTTTACTTTTCTCTATTAATTCCTTTTCATTTTCTACAGGCTGTAAAAGTTTATGGTCTGCAGGTGCAGCATGTATATCCCACGGACGTAATGTATCTACCTGAAGCTTTTTCTGTAATTCTTTATGAATTTTTTCTTGAAGCGGCACAACGTATTTACGAATAGATTCAGCAAATTGATTGCATTGCTCAGCGGTGTAATCAAAACGCTCATATTTTTTAAACATATAGTCACGATAATTCGTTAAACCAACATTCCTAGCTTTTTTTGTTCGAATAACAATTAACTGATTTAAGATTTCTTGAATTTCATTCTCTACGGATAGAAATTTTTCAGAGATAGCAGTCATCGCTTTTTGACGAACGTTTCGATTTTGATTCTGTAGATAGACACTTAATTCAGAAAGATTTACTTCTTCTCCATTCCACATAGAAGTGAGGTTACCGGTGATTTCAAAATATCTTGTTATTAACTCATCTTCAGTAATTTCTAAACTAATATTTTCTTCATTAAAGAGTTCTCTAGTATTTTCAATTTTTTTATCTAAGAATCTAAACTGAGAAGGGTTTAACTGTGAGCGGTAAGGTGATTCATAATATTTTTGGTCTAATAGATTTTTATAACGCTTTAAAATAGGCTGTACGTGTTTTTGATTAAAGTCAAAAGAGTTTTTTGCCTCTATATCATTCGTATTTCGTTGAAAGGCGATATAATGTTTCATAAGTTGTTCATTGATAAAATTTAAAGTCTGTGATTGTTTTAACAACCAATTCTCAAGCTCTTGACTAGATGATATTGATTCGTCTAATAGTACATCCAATTTTTTTATTAATTCATCTATATTACTAATATTAATAGGTAGTGTCTGCTGCATAAAATATCCCTCACTTTTTATTTACTAATAGAGGTATTCTTTTCTTTCTTATAAATTCCTTTTTTACCCAAAAAATTGGTGCCAACTATACCAAAGATGATCATCATAGCTCCAACGATATGATAGTATGCGATTTGTTCGTGTAAGAATAATACTCCTGCAATAATCGTGATAAGTGTAGATAGATTACTAAAGACACTCATTTTAGCTGCTTCAATATAAGACAATGAATAATTAAGTAGAAATGCTGTTAGTAAGGAAGAGAATAGTCCTAAATATAAAATAGATATAAGAACTGTTCCGTTTGTAAATGGTTTAAAGTATACATTTACTGTACCTTTATTTATATGTTCGATGATGGCGATTAAATTGAAGCTAAGAAACCCAATGGCTGTCATTATATACGTTAAGTCAAATAGCTTGAATTTTTTTGTCATTTTCCTAGCTAATACATTGTAACAAGCAGAGGATAATGCTGATAACAGAATAAGGATAATTCCAATAAAGCTAGTTTCATGAGTTTCCATACCATTCATTACAAATATATAAATGACACCAATGACAGAAAGGAGTACAGAGAGTTTTTGCCAAGTATTTGTATACTCCTTTAAAAAATAAGAAGCTAAAATCATTGTAAATATCGGAATGGCAGCTTGGATAATTCCAGCCTCAGATGAGGTTGTATATACTAAACCGAATGCTTGGAAAGTGAAAAAAAGTGCTGGATAAAATATCGCTAATGGCAAAAGTGTAAGTATGTTATTAAATGAAATATTTAGTTTTACAAAACCGAAAATGACAGGAATAGTCGCTATTAAAAAAGCAATTGTAAAACGATGTGCAAGTGTATCAAGCGGAGTTGTAACTGTTAATGTTAATTTCACAAACATAAATGAAAATCCAATAATAAACACATATAGTAATGCAGCTGAATATGCTTTCGTTTTGTTTTCCATAATTTCACCTCATAGAGTCAATTTGTTACTGGCCAGTATATGTACATGGTAATCTTTCGGAGTCAGTGCTACAATGTGAACAAATATAAACTGTACCGGTACAAAATGGATGTGGAGGTGTAATCATGTATAAATATTTACATGTATTAAATGATTTAGAAAGCATGATCCGAAAAGGAGAGATAAAAGAAGGGAAGAAATTACCGTCTATACGTTCACTTGTATCACAATATGAGTGCAACAAAGCAACAATTATACGTGCGCTTCATGAATTAGAGAAGCGTCATATTATTTATTCCGTACCTCAAAGTGGGTACTATGTGGTGAAAAGAATGGGGAATTACGAAGAAGATGGAGCAGAGAATATTGATTTTGCATCTTCAGCTCCAGATCCTGATGTATTTCCGTATTTAGACTTTCAACATTGTATTAATAAGGCAATTGATACGTATAAGAATGATTTGTTTATATACGGTACACCTAAAGGGTTACCAACTCTAATTGCAGTTGTGCAAAAACAATTAGCAAACTATCAAGTTTTCGTAAAAGAAGCAAACATCTTTATCACCTCGGGAGTTCAGCAAGCTCTCGTTATATTAACTTCTATACCCTTCCCAAATCAAAATGAAACGATCCTTATTGAGCAACCGAGTTATCACTTATTTATTGAATATCTAGAAACAAATCGTACTCCTGTAATCGGAATAAAACGCACTGCTGAAGGTATTGATTTAATTGAATTAGAAAAGATATTTCGAACGGAAAAGATAAAATTCTTTTATACCATCCCGAGATTTCATCATCCACTAGGCACTTCATATTCTAAGAAAGAAAAAGAAAAGATTATTTCTCTCGCGAAGAAATACAATGTATTTATAGTAGAAGATGATTATTTAGCAGATTTAGAACAAAACCCAAAGGCAGATCCATTATATAGTTACGATAATTCTTCATATGTAATCTATCTAAAAAGTTATTCAAAGATTATTTTCCCAGGATTACGTGTAGGTTTGGCGGTTATTCCTTCTTCTATTGCAGAAGCGTTTCATAAATATAAAAAGCTATTAGATATTGATAGTTCGATGATTTCCCAAGCTGCGTTAGAAATTTACATAAAAAGTGGGATGTTTGAACGACACAAACAAAAAATCCAATTGTCGTATTACGCTAGATCTAAGGCGTTATCTGGAGCATTAGAAGAAGCTTATAAAGAAAATCAACATCTGTTTTGTAAAACAGAAAGCAAAATAGGAATACATACGTGCTTATCATTACATAAAAGTATTGTCACGGAAACGCTTATTAAAAACTTAAGACAAAATCAAATACTTATAGAGACTGTTGATAAAAATTATTTGTCTTCTTTTCATAAAGAAAAACTTTTAAAATTAAATGTATCAAATGTGAAAGAAGCTAAAATCGGGGTAGGGATTCATAGAGTAATTGAGGAAATGAAACGAGTAAGTCGTGTAAATTTCCATTTTAAGCAAGATTAATACTTTATATAGGAGGTTAGATTTATTATGAAGAAAAACATAATAGCCTTGCTCATATGTATTGTTGTAGGAACCGGAGCGATAGCAATTGTTATGTATAATAAAGAAAGGGAACAATGTATAGCGGTTGCTATTCAAATAAAATCAGTTGTTGTAGATCATAACAACCTACCTTTAGCAAATGTTAAAATTTATGAAGATGCAATTACAAATAAGGAACGTGCTATTTCAAATTCACAAGGTGAGTTCAATTTTTATTCTGGTGTTTGTGGTAAGATTACGTTACTATTTGTTACTCCAGATGGAGAGAGCTATACACAAAAATATGATAGAGAAAATGTACCTAAATTAATTCAATTAGAAAATAAACATTGAGGAGAATACTATGAAACCATTACAAGGAAAAGTTGCAGTCGTAGCCGGTGCAACACGCGGTGCTGGAAGAGGGATTGCGATGATGCTTGGTGAAGCGGGAGCGACTGTGTACGTAACAGGAAGAAGCACAAAAGGTAATTTATCATCAATGGGACGAACAGAAACGATTGAAGAAACAGCGGAATTCGTTACAAAACAAGGCGGAAAAGGGATTGCTGTACGTGTAGATCATACAGTAGAAGCTGATATTAAAGCGCTATTTAATAGAATCCAAGAAGAACAAAACGGAAAACTTGATATTTTAGTAAATGATGTTTGGGGCGGAGATCCACTTACTGAATGGGGTACATCTTTTTGGGAGCATAACTTACACAACGGATTACTGATGCAACAACGTGCTGTCCATTCGCATATGATGACAAGTTATTATGGTGTACCACTTATGGTGAAGAATAAAAAAGGACTCGTAATCGAAATTACAGATGGTGTAGATTATCAATATCGTGGTAACCTATATTATAGTTTAGCAAAAATCTCAACAATTCACTTAGCAGAAGCGATGGCGAAAGATTTAGAGCAACATGGAATTACTGCTATTGCGGTAAGTCCTGGCTTTCTCCGTTCTGAAGCAATGTTAGATTTATTTGGCGTAACAGAAGAAAACTGGCAAGAAGGTGTAAAAAAAGATCCTCATTTTATTGCATCTGAAACACCTTTCTTTGTTGGAAGGGGAATCGCTGCTTTAGCAAGTGATCCGAATGTTCATAATAAAACAGGGAAAGCACTTAGCTCATGGGAGTTAGCGAGGGAATATGGATTTAAGGATATTGATGGTAGACAACCTGATTGGGGTAAATATTTTGAAGAGCATGTGTTAAAAGAACAATGAGTATTACATAAAATAAAAAGAAGACTAAGAACCTTATATATCGGTTTTTAGTCTTCTTTTTGTTATTACAAATGTTTTTATTGCATATTTAGTTCTTTCGGTGGCGGGCAAAGGACTGTTAGATATTGTTATTACTTAGAACTTTTTAAAATTCATATCCATAGTATATAAGTAAGCGTCAAATATTCCCCGCCTACTATTTGTAAATAACCCATGAGATAATCTCCTTACATACTACATGTAGAGTTTTTTATGAAAAGACACCTATTAAAGAAAGAATGGAAAACTTATATTCAAGACTATAAAAACAGTGGATTATAAAAGTTATCGTTATTCCACATTGTACCCTCTCTATCAACGAAGCAAACATGGCATACATATTCACTATACATTGTTTTTATAACGAACTCTATATGGAATATTACAACTTAATGTAGAATATTATACTCGTATTAAGTTATTAGGAACATCTAATGTTGTTTCACAACTGAAAGGAAACTGAAAAAATTGAAACTTTTCTCATTAAAATTCAATTTTACTTAAAAATGAAAGAAAAATGAAATTTTCCAAAAGAAATTCTTTGTTAAAATAAAAGCATAAATACAAAAAAGTGTTGACACATGGAGAAAAATGTATTTTTTAAGATATAGTGGAGGAAAAAATGAGATTAGAAAAACAATTAATAAAAAAGATATATTATGAAACATTCCTAATGGAGAATGAAACACATCCACCTCTTCAAGTACTTGGAGAAGCTTATTTAAACGAACAAAAAAATGAGATTTCCGATGGATCTTATATTCGTTTTGCACAGGGTGAATTTTATTATCACCATCAAGATTTTGAATCAGCTATTTTTAAATGGGAGAAAGTCAGTAATGAATTAGCACCATGGGCACAAAAAAATATTGCGGATGCTTACTTCGAACTTAACCAATTATCAGTTGCTGAAAATGTTTATACTTCCATTACTACTGATAACAAAATACTTATGACCGAAATTGTACTGCAATTACTGTCTCTTTACATCGAGCAAAATAATTTTGATTCAGCTTTCGCTGTTATTAAAGAAGCGGTTTCTTTAAATCCCGATTATCCAAACGTCACAACAATTGCACGTTCCTTTTATGAAGAACAGCAAGATTTTGACAGTGCAGTAGAGCTTGCTGTGAATGAGTTAATTCGAACAGAATCTTTTCCGTGGTTTGAGGTTCTAAAAGAATATATCGATAAAGGATTTACTAAAAATATTTCACCAGACTATTTTTATAAAGTATTAGTTACATTAAATAATGTAGATCAAGTACAATTTACGCAAATGGTTTCATCACTTTGGCACAGCTATAAAAATGAACAAAATTACTTATTATGGCTTAAAACAATAAATGAATTTTTCTTACATATCGAAATACATTCGTCCGATATATGGGACAAAATTTCTTCTCTTTACGAAGAAACTTACTTTGAATTAATTCAAGGTCAATATATGCTAAGACAATTACACGATATCATTCCAAATCTTTTAACAAATTGGTTAAAGGTAGCAAATCCATCTCATTCTGTATTTCCATCTGCAGCAGTATTGGCATGGGATGAGATTTTCCCTTCCAAAATAGATTCAGCAAATATAAAACATGCGGAAAACCTACTGTCATATTCTATTAATCATGTGAATGGCTTAGAGTATAGTTTACATCTTTTTGAATCTATTACACAGTGGGCACAAAAGCATGATTTAGAAATGGGTCATCGATTTAGATGGTTAGTTGGCGAGCTTGCAGATTTAAGAACAAATCGCCTTTTAGTAACTGGAACTTCAGGAAACGGAAAAGCTTCATTTATTAACTCTATATTAGGAGAAAATATATTAGAAAACTCAATCTCAAATGTAGTTGTCTTTAAAAATGACGCTCATACAGAAATTAACGCTATAACAGATTCAGCAATTACAACAACTGAGAATTTCTCTGATTTCCATAATATGATGTCTCTACACCGCCAAACATATAGAGATAGAGCATGTGTTGAATTTAAATTACCATGCAGATTTTTAAGTAAAAATAAACTTACATTCGTTGTTACACCTAGCTTTAATAGGAACAACGACACTAGAGATGAGATATTCGAATATTTAAATTCTGTAGACGAATTATTATTCGTATTGAATGCGGATTCACCTTTTACTGACAAAGAACGTGACATTCTATTAAGTATTCAAGAACATACACCAAATCTACAAATTCATTTCTTATTAAATAAAATCGATAACATTTACAGTGAAGCAGAAGCAAAAAGAGTTATGCATGATACGCAAGCGAGAATAAACGCATATTTCCCGCATGCGAGAATTTTCCCTTACTCTTCGTTATATACAAATAGTCAACAACTAAATGATTTAACTGAGTTTATTCATTTTAACTTTAACTATAAAAATATCGATGCAGAACGTACTGAAAAGCTATTGTTTTTCATACGAAAAACAATTACATATCTTTTGGATAAACGCGTCGAGATGGAAAACAACCTAGTGGATTCTGTTAATTGGAATGAAGATATGTTAGTTAAACTAAATGGTTTTATTAATAACCTTACTGCTTTTGAGAAGGAAAAAATTCAGTTAATTACAGAATCATATCGTACAATGAAAAACGAAATTACTAATGATCTTACAGAACATATTCCGAAACTATTGCAGAGTTGTTCTGATTTAATTAGTGAAGAAAGCGATTTTGGGCACATTGATATTGAACTAAATACAGCGATGAACGAAAGAGTTCAAAAATATCTAGAACAAACTGTGTTACCTAATCTTGCTCGCTCTATGCAAAATTGGATTGCAACTTCTAATAACGAGTTCCTTCAAAGTCAATCGTACTTAGAAGAAATCAGTGAAGGACTTAATTCTTTATGTGGAGAAAATCGAATACAGTTAGAATGTGACTTTAAAGTGCTTGATGACTGGCGCAGAGATACTGATAGAATGACAACTAGAATACAAATGGAAGAAGTAAATATCTTACGCCGATTTACACCAGCACAATTTTTACTGAAAAGTGCCGGTAAATTATTTGGAGTTCTTCCTAAAAATAAAGCTATGCTATATAACAAATACAAACAGTATTTAGAAAATGAAGATTATACCGATGTAACGGCTTCTATTATGAACAAATTTTTCTTGCAATTTGAGCTATTTGAAAACGCACTAGAGCGAGATATTAATATGTTCTTTAGAAATTCATTTGGCGCGTTGAAACAAGCTGTAGAAAACACTCATTTAGAAATACAAGAAAAACAAGATACACTGCATAAAATGAAATCAAATCCTGAAGTTTATCATGATTCTATAACGCTCTTTGAATTGAGATTACGTCAATGTGAAGTAATCTTAAATATAGGTGAAGATAATTCCTATACAGATTTAACTTTAGAAACAAACATAGAGTAAACGTAAAGTAACTCCAAAATATACAATAAAAGTTGATTTTGGAGTTATTTTTTGTTTGCTTTCCTTCATATAATGCCTCCTTTAAAAATTCTTATAATGTAACTTTGTTAAAATATAATTCTCTTCACCAAATTTAAACTTAGTATGTTGTTACTGTCATGTTGCACCAACTCCTTTAACAACAGGCCAAGCTGATAAATCGAAATACTACAAGTAATACAGGCACAATCCATGCAGATGCAAGGTATGCCATTAGAATACCCACCTGTACAATATTATTATCCTACGTATATTAATCAGAATGGGGTTTATTTTTCAACGATTCCATTTGGCGCTGTGTATAATTTATAAAATTTGATTTAAGCTGTTCCAACTTGATTTTGGTCTGCAACATCGGAATCAAATGTATTTGTTGCACTTACACCGTTAAAAGTGTTTGTAACAAAAGCAACATTAGATGATCCAGAGCCATTATAGGCTTTTGTATTTTCTTTCGGAGAAACGTTATAGAAATCACCTAAGTTAAAGGATCCGTTACTATTTTGAACGACAAGATTTCCGACAATGGAGGGCATAGTTTTCACCTACTTTATTAGGAATTATTTAAAACACTATATGAATTATTTTTTTAAAAGTGAATCATAGTACAAGTGAGTTTAAGCGGAGAGAGAATTCTACTCATTTTGAAAAATCAAGAAAAATAAATTCAAGCATGGTGTGCTGCTTTTGAAAATGAAAGATGATAAGAAGCTTGAGATTTGATTTAAAGTAGATAATAGAGGTACAGGAACAATATCAAAATTTTACAATCGTTATTACAATCGTTATTTAGAAAGAAAAAGTATATGATTTGTATGTTCACATGCCTTTTATAGTGAAAATGAACAAGCTGATTTTTTATCTAATGAATAATATATAGTATCAAATAAATAAGGAAGTGAACCACGTCTTGTCCAAATGTTTTATTGCTAAATTAACAGGTCGAGAGGAAGTACCTCCTGTTTGTACAGATGCTTTTGGAATAGCGCAATTTAGATTTAACAATGATTTTACGAGACTTCGATTTAAACTGGTAGTGCATGATATAGAACAGGTGACTGCTGCCCACATTCATTTAGGAAGAAGAGGAGAAAATGGACCGGTTATTGTTTTTCTATTTGGGCCAGTTACACGCGGAATTAGTGTAAATAGAGGAGTAGTAACAGGAACAATTACAGAAAGTGATCTTGTTGGCCCTTTACAAGGTATGTCTTTATTAGAACTTGTAAGAGAGATGGATGCCGGTAATAGTTATGTAAACGTTCACACAGAAAACCATCCGGCTGGAGAAATTCGAGGGCAAATAAAAAGGTTTTAAAATGTTTTAGCTATATATGTAGTTTATTTGTGCGGATTATATTGCATATATTTTTGCTTATAAGTATGATGACAAAAACCTTTAGACATAATTATGACTAAAGGTTTTTGTTGTGGGGAAATGTATACAGAACCAACAATTTTAATTTTATAGGAGGTAAAGTTCATGGAAGATAATAAAAAATCAATCCTCGCTTTTATCGCGTTAGTTTTAGGTTTAGTGTTCTTTGTTGGAGGTATGGTTTATAGCTTGTGGGCGCCATTTTAAATTTGTTCGTGACTAACTGCCCCCTAGGTAATCCAGTCATAAATTGCTTTTTATTAGTTAAGTTAAGGGACTTTATATCTTTCTGAAAATAAAGGAGAACATTTGCAATGAATTATATCCTATTTAAGGCGATTAATGGTCTTGCTAGACGAGGAACTACTATGGATACGATAATGGTTTTTATCTCACAGAAGACCCGATATATATACCTTTTCATATTAATATGTATGTGGTTTAGAAACAATTTCTACAAAAAAATTATTTTGTATGCAGGAATTTCAGCAGGAGTCACTTTATTTATAAACCGTATCATTCAATTTTTTTATTTTAAGCCTCGTCCTTTTATTGTTCATCGAATTCATTTGCTCATTCCATCAAAGAATAATTCTTCATTCCCAAGTAAACACACTGCTTTAGCTTTTGCTGTAGCAACTTCCATTTTGCTTCGTGAACATTTCATTGGATCTATTATGTGGGTATTAGCAGTTTTGACAGGTTTTTCACGTATTTGGGTCGGGCATCATTATCCATTTGACATCATCTGGAGTGCTGTTATAGGTAGTCTAACCAGCATAGTTATTGATAAAAATACATATGCATTTCAATCTTTTATTACTTGGATTATAAATATATATTCATCGTTTACAAAATTATTTAAATGAAAAAAAGATAGATCTATTATGTCATTTTGGGAAATCGGAAATTTTACCAAATTAAAACATTCGCCTTTTTGTCATTATCCACTATAACGATAAATCATTATTCAAGGAATGGATTGTAGATGAATATTTTTTTTGAAAGCATAATTTTAATTATTACAGGCATCCTCGTTTTATAATTAACCGGAAGTAAATCAGTTAGTCAGATGACAAGAGCTGAGATTATTATTATTGTTTCCATTGGGCGTATTATTGTAGAGCCGGTATTAAGTAGAAAAGTAGTTCCGTCTATCCTTGCTGCTTGTATATTTTCAGGTGTTTTACTTATTATTCATTATTTAGAAATGAATTCACGAGGAATTGAAGAATTTTTAAATGGTAATAGCATTGTTATTATTGAAAACGGGAAAATTTTAAATAATAATTTGAGGCGTGCAAAAATGACAGAACAGCAATTGCTTATGTGTTTAAAAGAACAGGGAATTCATGATATTAAAACATTACAACAAGCAACGGCAGAACCGAACGGCCGCGTTGGTTATCAACTAACAGCTGGGGCACAGCCAGTTACTTGTGACATGTTAGAAAAGATATTGCACCAATACACGTTGAAAAAATAGTTAATATGGAGATATGTTAACTATTTTTTGCGGTTTTAGGAAATTTAGTAATACGCTATGAAGTCTTGTTAACCCGATTAACATGTCTTCTTCATTCAACATGGAATAGCTAATTCGTAAATAGTTATAGTTTGATTCCTGATTCAAAATACAGGCTGTTCCCGGTAGGAAAGAAACATTCATTTCATTTGCTTTTTTAAGTAATACAAAAGTATCGATTGAATCTGGAAGTGTGACCCATACATTAAAGCCACCTAGAGGTTTTTGAAAATGAATTTCCCCTGTTAAAGAAGTTAATATTTCTAGTGTTGTATCGCGTCTTATTTGTAATGCGGTGCGCAATTTCTCTAAATGATTTTTCATTCTTTCTGCTCGTAAAAATGGAAGAAGTGCTTTTTGTGTTAATAGCGGACTTCCTATATCCATCGAAGCCTTCACAGCATATAACCATTCAAAGATAGGGCCTTCTGCAACTAATGCTGCAATACGAAGGCCTGGTGCTAATGTTTTGCTGAACCCTTTTAAATAGATTACGTGACCATTTGTATCAAATGTTTTAAGTGGGAGTGGAATTATAACTTCATCAAAATATATTTCACCAAAAGAATCATCTTCAATTATAAAAAAATGATACAGTTCTGCTAGTTCTACAAGTTCATTTCTCCTTTGTCTACTCATTACAGAGCCTGTAGGGTTTTGAAAAGTAGGATTTACATATAGTAAAACTGGTTTCTTTTTTTGGCAAACTTCATCGATTAAATCAGAACGGATCCCTTGTTCATCAAGCTCAATCGGTATAATTTGAACTCCTTTATTTATAAACACATCAATTGCTGCACCGTAGCATGGCCTCTCTATTATAACTATATCCCCTGGTTTTAATAATGTTTGAGCGATTAAATCAAGTCCCTGCTGAGCACCACTTGTAATTAATAAATTAGAAGGGTCTACAGATAATTTTTGATAGCCTTTTAAGTAGCTTGCAATTTCTATTCGAAGTTCTTCATCTCCTTGAACTGGTCCATAAGTTGCTAAAATCATTTGATCTTTGTTTATTATTTTTTGCATCTCATCCGAAAGAAATGGATTCGGTAAAAGACGAGGATAAAGAATGGCCTGTGAAAAATCATAATACTTCCTATGGTGGTTCATTGTATATTGAGATCGCATGACATTGATTGATTTCGTATGTTGCCAATCGTAAGGTTTGGGCTGATTTTTCCGATTTACCGGTTTATATATATATGCCCCTTTTCCTTGCTGAATGTGTACATAACCTTTTGTTTCTAGCTGCTTATAGGCTTTACGAACAGTTAATATACTTATCTGCAAATCATTTGCCATAGTGCGTAAAGAAGGTAAAGAATCACCATGTAATAACATTCCGCTTTGAATCCGTTCAACAATCTGCATATAAATTTGTTGATAGAACGGTATATTAGTCTCTTTGCGTAGTACAATTTTCATGATCTCACCTGAGTTTCTTTTTAATTTAATTAAATCTAATAATATATGTATACTCAACTAAAGATTATTCAACTGTTATATGCCTTTATATACTGTTATACACTGTTTCCTCTATACTCATTTCAAGAATGAAAAGGAGGAAACGTAATGGCCATTTTTAATTATATTTTAATTTGTATTATTTTTGGGACAACATTTTTAACAATTAAAATTGGGATTGGCGCGGGGGCGCCACCATTATTTTCAGCGGGAATCCATTTTTTTTTGGCAGGCATTATTCTCATTATCATATTTTCCTTAAAACGAAAACATGTCATGCCATACTTGTTATCTAAAAGAATTATGTACGCTGGTTTTTGTTTAACCTTTATGACATTTGCAACGTTATATTGGGCAGAACAATATATTTCTTCTGGATTAGCAGCTGTTCTTTCTGCGACAGGGCCAATGATGATTTTGTTGTTACAGGTGAAAAGAACTAAAATAAAATTACAAAGGGAACAACTTCTTGCACTAATCATAGCGCTTAGTGGCGTTATTTGTATTTCCTTACCAGGTATGCATCAACAATTCACTCTTATATGGAGTATTGCTTGTTTTGTCATATTAATAGGAGAATTTTTTTATGGAATAGGTTCCGTTCGTTCAAAAGAGATACTTTCAGATTTACCAAAAGTATCTCCGTTTCTTATTAATGGAATTCAAATGTTTTACGGGGGGCTTTTTCTGTTGATTACTTCTATTGTTACAGAACAGCCCAATCTAGCTATATTAACATCTTGGGATGTGCAATGGCCCATTTTGTATCTCCTATTTGTTGGTTCAATTGGTGGGCACGGGCTCTATTATTGGCTCTTATCAAAAACAAATCCGGTTTTTCCATCGACTTGGCTTTATGTATCTCCGCTAATTGCTGTTACTACAGGATATATATTTTTAGGGGAACCCATTAATCCAGTAATGGGAATCGGGGCGTGTCTCATCTTGATTGGTGTATTTTTAGCAAATCGCTCTACACTGGGAGCGTACTTTAAACAGGGAAGATTATTGAAAAAAGAAATGTAACATGATTGTATTTTAGCTGTGAAATAGCAGCTTTATATTTAATTCATCTATAAAAACCAGAAAAAACAAACTATTTTGTGGAGTTAGAATTATTTATATGTTATAATAATGTATCATTTTAATAAAAAGGCCCTGTATATGATAAGGGCCTTTTTGCGTTGTGAAGTAGAAGATAATATATATTAAGAGACAGTAAAAATTAAAATTCAATAAACAGATGGGAGAGATACATGTGAAACAAGCATTAATCGTTATCGATTTGCAAGAAATCTTCTTTTCAGACGAAAAAAATTACTTATATCAGCATGAACAGTTGCTTAAAAATGTGAATACAGTCATTAACTGGGCAAAAATAAAGGAGATACCAGTGATTTTCATTCAGCATACAGACCAAAATCCATCAGATGAAATGGCGAGAGGGAAGTACGCCTGGGAATTACATAAAGGGCTACGCCGAGAAAGTAATGATATTATTATAGAAAAAATCACATGGGATGCCTTCTATCAAACTACTTTAGAAAAAACATTAAAAAAATTAGGTATCGAACAACTGATTTTTGTAGGTGCTCAAACTGAGTTTTGCTTAGATACGACTATACGAATCGCCTACAGTAAGGGCTATCAACATAATTTGTTAGTAAAGGGCGCGCATAGTACATTGAATAGTAACCAACTTAGCGCAGAGCAAATTATAGAGCATCATGAATCCGTATGGAATAACCGTTTTGTGCAAGTCAAGCCGCTTGATTTATATAAGTTATGAGAGGAACCTTGAAGCTTTTCCAATCCCATTAAACAACTTGAATAAAAAGGGGAAATGATAGATGTTATGATTTCTGGTATTAAAGAAGGACCACTAGAGAATGACAAGTGCTCCTCTTGGGATTAGAGCGCAAGCATCAATTAAAAAGTTAGTATGTTTGTTTGTTTGTTTGTTTGTTTGTGAGTTTATAAAAAGTAGGGAGAATCTAGATAAGAAGGGGAGTTTTATGGAGATAAAAATTGATAATTTAACCGGTACTGAAGTAGAAAAATTATTGATGGATCATCTGCAAAGCATGACACTACATTCTCCTCCAGAAAGCAGACATGCTCTAGATTTAGATGGATTGCGTCAAGAAGATATTACATTTTGGAGTGCATGGGAAGGAAAAGATTTAGTTGGATGCTGCGCACTTAAGGAACTCAATAGTCAACATGGAGAAATAAAATCAATGAAAACATCTTCAATGCATTTAAGAAAAGGTGTTGCCAAGCGACTTCTTCAACATATAATTGAGGAAGCAAAGCGACGTGGTTATCAGAGGCTAAGTTTAGAAACAGGATCTATGGGTGTGTTCATACCGGCTAGAAGTTTGTATACAAGCATGGGGTTTCAATATTGCAAACCATTCTCGGAATATAAAGAAGATCCAAATAGTGTATTTATGACAATGGAATTGATATGTAATTAACTAGTTTTTAATATGTTTACTGCTGTTTATAAAAAGGACGTACCGTTTCACCCCTTTGGATAAAATTATCTAAAGGGGTATTTTCAGTAAAAGGTATTTAGTAATATTTACAGCATATCATCCCATGAACTTTGCCCATTGTAGGATATTCCGTGCTGCTCTTGCGCCATTTTCATAGGGTCCTCGTGAGAAAGAGTAAATACCATTTTAGGTTTCTCATCTTTAATGTACAAGATGTAAATAGTATCATGGATCAGATCTATTGGCTGACCCGGGATTTTTTCAAGGCGCATCGTACCCTTTGTTTTCACCATCGTATAGTAAGGATTAAGGGGGATCTCTTCAACTGGGATCGTTTTGACGAATTGAAAACCCAGGGAATGCAAGTATTCCTGACTTTTTTCAGTCCCTGACAGATAATCTTCTTTCGAGACTATTTGGAGAGTACCACTAGGATCGGCACCCACAAGGGGATCACTCACATGAGGAGCCAGAAGATCTGGCTTAAACGCATTATGCGCCCGATTGAACTCCTCAAAGTACGTTCGGATTTTATCACTTACTTGATTCATGGTTCTTCACCAATCCTTTCTTGATCACAATAGTCTTCTTTTATTCACCCATTTGTACCCTCTCTTTTTTTCTAATAACCCCATTTGGGGGAGGGGGTGGCTGAGAGCTTTATCTGTGTATTATATTTTTGTAAGATTAGTATTATGTAACAATATCGAAATTCAACATATCTACGAACTTTAAATTTATAAACAATTTTGATTGGATTTTATTCTAAGATATGTGACCTGTAACATCAGAGAATGAAACGTTTTCATTAATCTTTTTTTAAAGAAAACAAAGTCTTTCCGATAACTCAATATTTATATAATTAAACTATTTTATAAAGTAACATGAAGAACCCTCTCGTAAATAAAACGAGAGGGTTCTGTTATGTCTAGTTTGTATGTACAAAGATTAATTTACTTTCTTTATAAAACCTTTGTAATGACGTTTTACGAGCTGACTTTCTAATGTTTTCATTGTTTCTAATGCTACCCCTACGATGATGAGTAAGCTTGTACCACCAATTTGAGCAGAAGGTGGTAAAGTAGCAACCTTTGTGAAAACAAGCGGTAAAATTGAAATAGCACCTAAGAAGATAGCGCCAATAAATGTTAAGCGATACAAAATCTTTGTTACATATTGTTCTGTTGATTTCCCTGGTCGAATCCCTGGAACATATCCGTTTTGCTTTTTTAAGTTTTCTGCCATTTGTTCAGGATTTACTTGAATAAATGAATAGAAGTATGTGAACGCAATAATGAGACCGACGTAAAGTGTCATGCCGATTGGATGTGAAAAATCCAGATTTGTACTTAACCATTTGGAAACACTAGAGTTAGGAAATAGCTGCGCGATTGTCCGCGGTGTCATAAGAAATGCAGAAGCAAAGATTACCGGGATTACACCAGCACTATTTACTTTAAGTGGTAAATGTGTATTTTTTGCTCCTTGGTATTGATTGTTTCCTACGGCAGCTTTTGCATATTGAATCGGTATTTTTCGAACTGCTTGTTGGATATAAATAACACCGACAACGATTGCTAAAATAACTAATCCAATCAATACAACTTTTACAATATGCATAAAGAGCTGATCTCCAGCATTTTGGAATTGTTGTAAATAAATTTGATTTACGACATTTGGAATTGCAGCAACAAGTCCTGCAAAGATAAGCATTGAAATGCCGTTGCCTACACCGTTCGCAGTAATTTGTTCTCCTAACCAAAGTAAAAATGCAGTACCAGCGGTTAGTACTGTAGCGATAAATAAATAAGTAGTCCATCCTGGGTTAGAAATTAATTGTCCGCCTGCTATATTGTTAAAGCCAATAGACATTCCGATGGCTTGAATGAATGCGAGAATGATTGTAAAGTATCGGGTAAATTGAGCTGACTTTTTACGGCCCATTTCTCCTTGCTTTGCCCACTCTGTAAATTTTGGTACAACATCCATTTGTAACAACTGTACAATGATGGAAGCTGTAATGTATGGTGTGATACCTACAGCAAAGATTGAGAAGTTTTGTAAGGCTCCTCCGCCAAATACATTAAGCATGCCTAAAACATTGGCTTGATCTTGTACTTTTAATACCTCTGCGTTAGTATGAGGAACTGGTATAAACGTGCCAATTCGAAAAACAATTAACATCGCAAGTGTAAAAAGAATTTTCCTTCTTATCTCAGCTACTCTCATAAAGTTTGAAATCGTACGAAACATCATGTCGCCTCCTGTATTTTTATCAGTTAAATAAAACTGATTGTTATATCCCGATGAATAAACCACAAACCTCCTTCCGTTTAGAATTCATTTGACAAATGGATTTTCGTACATTTTGTAGTTTTTCATAGATATAAGAAATACAAGTATTTATATAAGCGATAGATTTATTTTCGTAATCATTCAATAACCATAATATAACTAATAAATCAAAAAATGTACATAGATACGCAGGGAAAATGAATGAAAAGAGTAATTCTTTACATTTTTATGTAAAGAGTTGATGTTATCTATGCATAAGTAGAGAATTATCCACAATGGTCGCAGGGTTTATGAAATAAGCTTATTGATTATATACAAGAGACACGAACGGATTTTGAAATATTATATTCACTAAATGTGTGAATAGGTATGGCACTATTGTACCGGTACAGTTATTGTAAATGAACATTGTTGATACTCTTCATAGCTTTTAAAATTAGCATATAATACATTCACTCTAAATATTGAAGAGGTGCTTTATATGACAGAGTTACAAGATCAGTTTTTTGAAAGATTGAATCTTAAGAAACAACAGACTGTGAAATTTGATGACTTGAACAAAATAATGAGCGCAATTGCGTATGAAATTCCGTTTGAGAATTTAGATATCGTAATAGGTAATACGAAAGAAATTTCTAAAGAGAATTTACAAAAGAAAATACTAATGAGTTCACGAGGTGGGCTTTGCTATGAAATGAATTCTATTCTATATTATTTTTTTAAAGATTGTGGATTCGATGTGCAGTTGGCATTAGGCACAGTTTATAAAAGTGATTTAAATGTATGGGCTCTTGAAGATGGTCATATTACAATCATTTTAAATTATGATTCAGTATCGTATTTAGCTGATGTAGGAATTGCTTCACTTGTACCTCTCACACTTGTACCGTTTACTGGTGAGATTGTTACTTCAAAAAATGGCGAATATCGTGTTAGGAGAAAAGATACAGATAAAGGAACGTATATTTTAGAAAGACGAGACACTCATTCGTGGCACACCTCACAAGAAAATATAGAATGGAAAGTGTGTCATGCTTTTCGTACAGATCCCATTGATGAAACAACTTTAAATGAAGTTCAAAGAAAAGTCATAGAAGATGAGAATTCTAGTTTTAATAAGGGAGCTGTTGCAGTGAAACTTACGTATTCTGGATATGTTTCTTTAACGAAAGATAGCTTGACTCAAGTAATGAATGGTCAAAAAAGTAAAATTGTAATTACAGAGAATCACTATGAAAAGTTGTTACATGACATATTTAACATTGAAATGTAAATCTTATCTTTGCATCCAAAATAGAAATAGTATTATTCTTAATGTAAAAGCCTCATGGTGAATACATGAAAAACTAAACTATTTATTTGATAAACGAATGAAATAGTTTGATTTGCACAGCAAGATCATTCTCTTTTATAGTAATATAGGTATGATAAAAGAAACAATGAATATTCAAATGTAAAAGGAGCCTACTATGTCAGTTATCGATAAATTGAACCTTAATAAATATAGTAATATGGCAGTGATTAATCAACCAAACGAGTATGACCTCTTTACTGAACAAACAACTAAGTTATCTAAAGATCATGATGCTATTTTCATTTTTGTAGAAACAATTGATGAAATGATTAAGCACACACAATTTATTCTTAATGAACAACTATTACTTGGAAAAGGGTATTTATTTTTCGCTTATCCGAAAAAAGGGAACACTCGTTATGAAACGTTTATTCATAGAGATGAAATATTTCCAGCAATGAATGTTGGAGAAGATGGATATATAGGTAATAGTGATATCAAGTTCGCACGGATGGTAAGTATGGATGATGTCTTTACTGTCGTTGGTTTGAAGCGTGAAAAAAAGAAAGGTAAGAAAACAGCTGCTGCTAGTCAATGTGTTTCTGATTATGTAGAAAATATTAAAGATGTAGAAGCATTATTAGCTGATCATGCAAATGAACTTCAATTTTATCAAGGGTTGACACCAGGATATCAAAAAGATTGGGCACGCCACATATTCTCGGCTAAACAACAACAGACACGTGAAAAACGTGCGCAGCAAATGATTGAAATTCTTTCGCAAGGTTATAAATCAATGGATTTATTCCGTAGAAAGAAGAAATAAAGCAAATTTAATAGTAGAACGTGATATTTTAAAATTAGAAAACAAATGTTAAATAATAAGATATAAAAACACAGTCTTGATTCCATGCTATAAATAAGGAATCAAGACTGTGTTTTTTGTGAAATTTAGTTTTTGATATCAAAATACATAATGATGACACAATTAATAGAATGAAAAAGTTGAAAAAACATCATCTTCAAGTATACTAAATATGGTTCAAGATTTATCCCGCATTAACGGGCAGTAAGACCCCACCTCAAGATTCAAAAGGAAACGAGGAAGATAAGCGGGGGATCAACTGCCAGTAAAAGCCCAATTGGTTCAACTTTAATCCATGGGGGTATGCAGCCCCCATGGATTAAAGTTTCACTTTATGAGAGTTCCTTTTTTACAGTACTTCAAGTATGTAGAGCTCTTGTATAAATATAAAAGAATGAATAAGAAAAGGTGTTTTGAATGAAATCGTATATTGTAGTTGGAGCTGGAATTTTAGGAGCGTCTGCTGCTTATCATCTCGCTAAAGAAGAAGCTCACGTTACTTTAGTTGATCGTCAGGATTTAGGACAAGCAACAGATGCAGCGGCAGGCATTGTATGTCCATGGCTTTCGCAAAGGCGTAATAAAGCTTGGTATAAAATCGCAAAAGGCGGAGCGCGCTATTACACTTCTTTAATTCAGCAATTAGAAGAAGATGGCGAAATAGATACTGGTTATAACCGAGTAGGTGCGATTAGCTTGCATACAGATGATAAAAAGTTAGATCAAATGGAAGAGCGAGCATATAAGCGACGTGAAGATGCTCCTGAAATTGGCGAAATCACTCGTCTATCACCAGAGGAAACGAAAAACTTATTCCCGCCGTTATCAGAGGAATATGGAGCTGTACATATAAGTGGTGCTGCTCGAGTAAATGGACGAGCACTTCGTCAATCTCTCGTAAATGCTGCGAAAAAACATGGCGCTACCTTTATAAAAGGAGATGCTGTTTTAATTCATGAAAATAATCATGTTACAGGGATTCATGTAAATGGTGAAATATTAACTGGAGATCAAGTAATTATCACTGCAGGAGCGTGGGCAAATGAATTGCTAAAACCTCTTGGTGTTAACTTTCTTGTGACTTTCCAAAAAGCGCAAATTGTTCATTTACATATGCCAAACACGAATACTGAAAATTGGCCAGTTGTGATGCCACCAAACGATCAATACATTTTAACTTTTGAAGATGGCCGTATAGTTGTAGGAGCAACACATGAAAATGATACTGGTCTTGATTATCGTGTTACAGCTGGTGGTTTGCATGAAGTATTTGATAAGGCATTATCTGTGGCACCAGGGTTAGAAAATAGTACAATGCTTGAAACAAGAGTTGGTTTTAGACCATTTACACCAGGATTTCTTCCAGTCATTGGTCCGTTACCTAATTTTAAAGGTATACTCGTTGCGAATGGTCTAGGCGCTTCTGGATTAACAGCAGGTCCATACTTAGGTTCTGAACTTGCGAAACTTGCTTTAGGACAACCGATAGAATTAGATTTAAGTCATTATGATGTAGCTGGTGCAATTGAATAGTAATAAATCTAGAAACAAAAAAGATTAGGAATAACCACCTAATCTTTTTTGTTTCTTTTTACATTGTACACAGTAAATTTTAGATTGGCAGAGGGAATTTTGAGTATTTTAGAGAAAAGCTAAATGGATTGTAATTTTGAAGAGTAAGGAGTTGCCTTAGGTGGATCATATTGAAATAAGAAGACCAATCATTGGTGATTATGAAGAGTTGAATCAATTTTTTCATGCGGTTATTATAGATACTTTTGCTAAAGAAGGCTTATCGGAGTTGGTTGATGACATAAAAAATGAAATTGAAACTAAAAAGCAGTACTTGAAGTGTGACTTTGATAGTGATGGGAAAAATCGATATTTTTTGATTGCTGTAGATAAACGTTGTAATAAAATTATCGGTACTATTGAGTTTGGTCCATCTAGCAAACTGATTCATAATTGTACAGATGGCGCATTAAAAGACTTGTATGAGGTAGGTACTGTGTTTGTACTCCCGTATTACCAAAGACGCGGCATAGGAAATTTACTTTTAAATGTGGCACTGCTTACCTTATTAGGTAGAGGGATTAAAGAATTCTGTTTGGATAGTGGGTATACGAACGCACAGAAAATATGGAAGAAAAAATTTGGAGAGCCTAACTTTCTGCTAAAGGATTATTGGGGCAAGGCATGTGATCATATGATTTGGAGAAAATACATAAATGATATATCTATAATATTTAGGAGATAGTGAAAAAACGATATTTTTACTCAACACGAATAGCTTTTCTTACGTACATGTGCTATTATTTACCTTTATAATAAAAGAGGACGTGAAGTAACTTGATTAAAATTGATTTACCTGCAGTTGATGTTTCTATCACAGAAAGAAAACAAGTAATAAAAGGCGATGAGCCAAGAATCACTCCAATTCATGGATTCATTGATTTCCACCTGTTCCCAAGAGATAAAAGCGGTATTTTTATGTTTTATAACATTAATGACGAACTTCTTTTTGTTGGGAAAGCACGTAAAATAAGACAACGTATTAAAAAACACTTTGAAGACAATGTTTCACCAATTAAAGCACATCGTGATGAAGTATACCGCATTGATGCATGTATTGTAGAAGATCCAATGGAAAGAGAAATTTACGAAACATATATTATTAATGAGCTTCAAGCGAAGTATAATGTTGATAAGGTATTTTATAAATAAAATAAGAGTAATTTAAAACATGATCTTAGTATTATATTAAGGTCATGTTTTTTATTTAATAAAAACATTTGATCCTTGGATTATTCGACAAAATATAACAATGCAAAAAATTGTTTTTTGCTATGATAAATAGGAAATTTATATATTGTGTTTATTGGGGGATAAAAAAGGATGTTGAAAAAATTTACTACATGTATTTTGGGTGGCGCTTTAGTATTTAATTTATCTGGGTGTGGAAGTACATCTGACAAAACTTCTTCTGAATCTAAAGAAACCACTTCTAAGCAAGAAGAAAAGAATGTGAAAACAAACGATACAACGAAAGGGAATACAAATTCGAAAAACACGGAACAAACAAAAGAAAAGACAAAAATAAAAGAAAAAGAGTATTCATTAAACAAAACTTTTAATACGCCAAAATTTGATGTAACTGTGAAAAGAGTTGTAGAAAGAGATAAGGTTGGTAAAGAAAGTATAGGGATCCAAGAGCCTGAAAATGGACATGTCTTTATTGTTATAGAGGTTGAAGGGAAAAATATCACAAACGAACCGATGAAATTAGCAGTTTTGCCATCAGTTGATTTAGTGGATGAAAATGATAATGCTTACCAAAGTGATGTGTGGGTAACTAGTAGTTATGAGGTTGAAAAAGGCGAGACCTCTACTATTAGTAAGGAATTAAAACCTGGTGATGTAAAGAGAGGAAATAAAGTTTATGTGATTAATAAAGAAAAGTTTGATACAGGTAAATGGTATGTTCTTGTTAATCATGAACATAAAGAACAAATTAAATAAAGTTTATGTTAAGAGGGTATATACCCTCTTTTTTTGTTGTTTGGAAAAGTCCTTAAATCTTGAATTCCTTTACCTTTCTTTTCTTTCATAACAGGTAAAAACAAACATATACTGGTACAAGCAAACAAGAAAGGAGACAATCATGAACTGGTTAGAAGCTTTTATATTAGGAATTATTCAGGGATTAACGGAATTTTTACCTATAAGCAGTACTGGACACTTGTATTTAGGAAGACATTTGTTTCATTTAGATGAAGCTGGGCTGTTTTTAGACACGATGCTGCATATTGGTACCCTGTTAGCGGTGTTTATTTATTATAAAAAAGAGTTTATCTATTTAATTAAAAATCCTCTTTCAAAACTTACATTTTTACTCATTGTTGGAACAATCCCAGCAGTTATAATTGGCTTATTATTTAAAGATTTCTTTGAAGAGATTTCAAAAACGGGTGTAACAATCGGATGGGAGTTTTTAGTGACAGGTTTGTTTTTATATATGGCAGAGAAACAAAAAAATGGACGTAAGAAAATGGATGACATTACATATCAAGATGCTTTTATTATTGGTTCGTTTCAAGCGTTTGCTATTTTCCCAGCAATCTCTCGTTCTGGTATGACAATTGTCGCTGCACTTTGGAGGAAACTAGATCGTGAAACAGCGGCTTATTTTTCATTCTTATTGTCAACACCTGCAATTGTTGGAGCAATCATTTTACAGTCTGTAGACGTATTTCAAGGCAAAGCAGAAACAATTTCAAGTACATCGCTAATTGTTGGTACTTTATCTGCGGCATTTTTCGGATATATCGCAGTATCTTGGATGATTCAATATTTAAAACAGCATTCTCTTAAAGTATTCGCCTATTATGTTTGGGCTCTAGGCATTATAATTTTAACTTTACAGTTCACTGGCGTATTTTAAAGAAGAATCCTTGAAAAAATACAGTTAAGCAGTAAGCGTATATTATACTGGATCCTGCTGGTGAACATGATTAGATTAGCCTAACATCGCTATTTTAGTGAACTTACATGTTGACCATTTGCTCATGTAGTACTTGTAATGAAAGGAAAAGATGAATAAATGTTGATAAAAAAATCCTGTTGCGCAATTGTATAGCAGGATTTTTTATTTTATGATTCTATAAATATGTCAGGAGAATAAAGAGGAAAATGAAAAATTATATTTTAGCATCATGAAAATAGCGGAAATATCTTTCGGGAGGTAAAAAATGTTAGAAAAAGCAATCGTTATTGGTGGAAGTATGGCTGGAAAACTAGCAGCAAAAGCTTTATCTGATTTTTTTCAAGAAGTAATTATTTTAGAAGCAGGCGCAGAGTGGAATGAAAAAAGCCCTCGAAAAAGAGTACCTCAAACTCATCATCCTCATGTGTTATTAAAGGGTGGTGAAGAAGCTATTGAGAAATTATTCCCGGCAATTATGAACCAATTAAAAGAAGATGGTGGTATCGTAAATAATTTTACTGGAGATTTGAAATGGCATCATTTTGGTTTATGGAAACAACCATTTATTGGAGAGTTGAATGCGGTTCAACAGAGTCGCCCTATGCTTGAGTGGCATATACAAAAAAGAATGAGTGAAGTAACTAATATTACAACAAAATATGAAACAATGGTTGAACAGTTGATAATCAATCAGCAGCATAACAAGGTTTTTGGAGTAAAAGTGCGGTGCATGAAGACAGGAAGTAAAGAAAATTTACACGCAGAACTAGTTGTGGATGCAAGTGGATTCGGTTCAAAAAATATAGAATGGTTAGAAACATATGGCATAGAAGTAAAAGAAGAAAAAGTATGGATTCAATTATTTTACGCAACTAGGGTATTCCGTTTAAAACAAAATGAATATCCTGATTGGTGCAATTTACTTATTTCTCCTAGCTTTCCTGAAAATCCTTATGGCGCCTTTATTCAAACCATTGAAGACAATCGTTATTTCGTGACTTTTAGCGGATACGCCAATGAGAATGCGCCAAAAACAGATGAAGAGTTCCTTGCATTTGCTCATAAGTTACCTGCGCCAGATGTCATGCATTTTCTTGAACAAGCAGAACCGATTACAGATATAAAAATACACAAGATCCCTTATCAAGTTCGTCGGCGTTTCGATTTAGTGAAAAATATGCCAGAAAGGTTTTTAATAATTGGAGATGCTCATTGTCGCTTTGATCCAGTTTTTGGACAAGGAATTTCTGTTGCTGCTATGGAAGCTGAAGAATTACAAATGTGTTTAAAGAATCGAAAAATGTTAGAGAAAGGGTTTACTCGTAACTTTTATAAACGGATTTCGAAAATTATTGCAACGCCGTGGGAAATGGTTACTACAGAAGCATTCCGTCATCCTAAAATAAAAGGGGAGAAGTCTTTTATACAACCATTTCAACAATGGTATACAAAAAAAATATACCAGCTTTCTGCGAATAATCCAGACATTTATATTCGTTTAGTTAGGGTAATGAATCTTATGCGTAGTCCTCTACATCTTTTTCATCCAAAGGTATGGTTTGCTATTCTTACAACTCGACAAAAATAAAGGAAGTTAATTCTATTACAAGCAGTAGGAAATTACCTATGAAATGGCGAATTCATAATAGTTAATTGATTAAAAAAGGAATGAGTCATGAATGGAAATATACATAGAAAAATTAAAGGAACAAGATGCAGAAGAATTGTTTGCTTTCGAGTGTTATAACAGAGCTTTTTTTGAAAAGATGGTACCAAGTCGTGGTGAGGATTACTATGAGTATGAGACGTTTCAGTGCAAACACGATGAATTGTTAAAGGAACAAAAAGAAGGCATTTCCTCTTTCTATCTCATACGGAATATGGAAAAAACAATTGTAGGTCGAATAAACTTAGTAGACATAGAGAAAGATGGACAGTTAGGATATCTTGGTTATCGTGTAGGAAAAGATTTTGTCGGCAAAGGAATTGCAAGTAAGGCTGTTCAATTACTCCTAAATCAAGCAGTAAACGAGCAAATTACTGAAATTCATGCAAAGACAACAAATACCAACATTGCTTCACAAATAGTATTAGAAAAAAGTGGCTTTTCACGTACCGCAATTAATAAAAAAGCTACAGAGTTAAATGATTTCATTCATTACGTTTGGAAACACATTAAAATACTATAAAAGAAATTTAAAAACAAAAGGGGAACAATGCAATGAAGGACTTACGTTATCCAATTGGACAGTTTACTCATGAAGGAAATATTACAGAAGAAATGGTAGAGAAATGGATCCAAGAAATTGACACTCTTCCTAAAGAATTAACAAAAGCAATTAGAGATCTAGATAAGGATCAACTAGATACACCATATCGAAAGGGTGGATGGACAGTACGGCAAGTTGCTCATCATGTTGTTGATAGTCACATGAATAGTTATATTCGTTTTAAATTAGCTCTTACAGAAAATAACCCAACAATTAAGCCGTATATGGAAGAGAAGTGGGCAGAACTCCCTGACTCAAAATTACCTGTAGATGTTTCTCTTGTATTATTAGATTCATTACATAAAAGATGGGTAAATTTATTAAATTCTTTAGAACAGGCAGATCTTGAAAAAACTTTTAATCATCCAGAATCAGGTGAAACAAAACTAGAGGTGGCAATTGGATTATATGCATGGCACGGTCGTCATCATACGGCGCATATTACTTCTTTACGAGAACGGTTAGGTTGGTAAGTGCTATGGAAGTAACATTAGAAAGGGCAATAGATTTTGATGCAGAATCTATTTTTGCTATTCAAATACAAGCGTTTCAACCGTTATTAGAAAAATACAAAGACTATAAAACGAATCCTGCCAATGAAACGATCGATAAAGTAATAGAAAGAATAAATCACCCTAATGGCGGATTTTATAAAATATTAGTTGATAATACCTTTGTGGGTGCTATTTGTGTATTTTGGAAAGAGAAGACGACACAATTCTGGATTAGTCCTATGTTTATTCTGCCTAATTATCATGGGAAAGGAATAGCCCAGAAAGCAATCATTTTAATAGAAAATATGTTTCCACAAGCAACGAGTTGGGAATTGGCTACAATTTTAGAGGAAGAACGTAA
This sequence comes from Bacillus pseudomycoides, assembly GCF_022811845.1. Classification (NCBI taxonomy): domain Bacteria; kingdom Bacillati; phylum Bacillota; class Bacilli; order Caryophanales; family Bacillaceae; genus Bacillus; species Bacillus pseudomycoides. Next base: position 3,990,738 of record NZ_CP064266.1, on the reverse strand, counting down.
TTGTTATCTATATGAAAAAATGGGTTACATCCAAACGGGGATAAAAAAGAAATTGAACGATCATACAACGCTTGTTTATTATAAGAAGACATTGTAAAAAAACAAAGGGATAGATAAAACAGAGTAAGTCTGTATTGTCTATCCCTTTGTTAGGCCTTAAATGCTCTAGTTCATAATAAATATAAACGCGACAAGAGCGCTCGATTATTCATTTCCATACGGACAAATATTTTTTTCGATATTTACTATCTTCTTCTACTTCAATTAATTCCATTGCTATTTGCCTAATTTGTTTATCGTTTGTTTTATCGTACAACCTTTAAATAATTTTTGTATTTTTAAAAGAAACTGACGTATTTTCTTCCAAAAACACGGGGTTTATATTTTTATTTTTGTATAAATATACAAATTATAGTTATTTTGTTGTGTAATTTACTAATGCTTTTTGAACACTTAAAATACTGTCATCACCTTTAAATTCTTTTGTGATTGGTTCATGCATACCAGATATCCAAATTTTAAGTTCAGCATCTAAATCAAAATGACCTGCTGTTTCGATGCTGAATTGTGTAATACTTTTATAAGGAATAGAATGATATTCTGTTTTCTTACCAGTTACCCCTTGTTTATCTACTAAAATCATTCGTCGATTTGTAAATACAATTAAATCTCGGATCAATTTATACGCATACTCAACTTGTTCATTATTAAGCATAATCTTTTCTAAGTCACGCTCAACATTTTCTGCACTTGTATCAGATGCATTTCCTAAAATACCGCTAAATAAACCCATATGAAATTCCTCCTTTATAATCTGTGGAATGAGTTTCTTTTATTGTATCACGTTATAGAATAAGAGATTCTTACAATGAAGCAAGAGCTTTTCAAAAAAAATGCAATGAATTTATTAACACTTCATCATAATATCTTGTGCTAAAATATACTTGTTTATAAAATCAAGAAACAAGTGCAGAGGGAGTTATAAATGAAAAATATCGGTTTAGTATTAGAAGGCGGAGGTATGAAAGGGTTATATACGGCAGGAGTACTGGAGTATTTTATGGAAAAGGAATTATTTTTCCCATATGTAGTTGGCGTATCAGCAGGAGCATGCATGGGAGCAACTTATTTGTCTCGTCAAAAGGGAAGAAATAAAAAAGTAAATACAGAGTTAGTGTCTGATCATCGCTATATATCTTATCGGAATTTTATACGAAAACGAGAATTGTTTGGTATGGATTTTCTTTTTGATGAAGTACCTAATAAAATTGTGCCGTTTGATTTCCAAACTTTTTTACATACAAATGAGCAGTTTGTAATTGGAACAACAGATTGTGAGACAGGACAAGCTGTTTATTATAGTAAGCAAGAGCGCGGGGATGATATATTGAAAATCATCCGTGCATCAAGTTCTGTACCATTTATCGCTCCAGCTGTAGACTATGATGGTAAAAAACTTTTAGACGGAGGAATCATTGATCCTATTCCTGTTCGAAAAGCGCAAAAAGACGGATATAAAAAGAATGTTGTTATTATGACGAAACCGGAAGGATATGTGAAAAAACGTAATAGGTTTTCGCCTATGGCTAAATATTTATATAGACGATACCCGAAAGTCTCTAAGCTTTTAGTAGAGCATTATCGGTTTTATAATGAGAGCATTTTATACATGTCTTTAGATGAACAAAAAGAAAACTTTTTTGTAATTCAACCAAGTATGCAGCTTCCTGTTAGTGGGATTGAAAGAAATAAAGATAAGCTTGTTGATTTATATAATCTTGGGTATCAGGATGCAAAGAATCAGTATGAGCAGTTATTAGAATGGATAGAGAGATGATTACTATTGGTGAACAAAAAACACACAGACTATATCGTTTGTGTGTTTTTTGTTCATAAAATATACAACATTAGTACATTGTTTATATAGGAATTTATTTACAAAAAAAGAAGTGTTAATATAATGCGGTGAAGGAGGGAAAAGGAATGAAGTCAATATTAAGCCCCAAGATAACAGAGCTTACAGATCAATTAAGCAATGGAGATACACAAGCTTTTCATACGTTTTTAGATGAGCTCAAAGCAAATGGAACACCGTTTATAGAAACTTGTCCAATGAATAATCAGTATCACCTTATTACTTACATATGGATAGGAAATGAAGACACAGAAAATGTATATATATTTGGTAGTTATCCTGGTTGGGAGCTCAATTCTAATCAACTCGAACAACTTTTAGATACAAACGTATGGTACAAAACATTTAGAACGAATGAAACGTTTATTTCTACCTATCACTTTTCAGTTAATGATCATTTTGAACACGATTGGATAGCGCGTAGCAAACAGTATCAGTTAGATTCATTTAACAGGAATATATTTGGGAAAGGAACAGATAAAGCATCTGTTTTAGAAATGGGGATGGAAATGCAGTATGATAGATATTCTCCTCATCATGATAATTTTAAGGGAGAAATCGAAACGTATTCCTTTTACAGCTCTATTTTAGGTAATACACGAAAAATATATGTTTACACACCTCATAATTATTCTCACACTGTCACTCTCCAAGATCTTCTTATAGCATTTAATGGAAATACATTTATGCAAAATCTTTCAGCACCAGCAACACTCGAGCATCTCATACATAAACAAAAAATCCCTTCTTGTATTGTTATTGGCATTGAGCATGTAGATCGATTAAATGAGCTTACTTATAACGACAAGATGAATGCATTTTTAATAGAAGAACTACTTCCTTGGATTCAAACAAAATATCATGTATATAAGGATCCGGCGCATGCAACAATTGCTGGTTTAAGTTTAGGTGGTCTAGCGGCGTTTTATGCAGCACTTAAGAATCCTCACACTTTCGGAAATGTGCTGTCATTGTCAGGTTCTGTGCATTGGAAAAAGGACGGGTATGAAGATAATCTTCCTTGGATTGAGAAGCAATTTTTATCAATTCATCATGCATTGCGATTACGTATGTATATGGCAGCTGGTACGCTTGAAAATGAACGGCTTTTAAAGGCTAATAGAAGCCTATCTAAGACACTTGGAGAAAAGGAGTATCAGATTACCTATAATGAGTTTCATGGTGGTCATGACGAAATCTGGTGGCGAGAGCAACTTGCTGAGGGAATATTATCGTTAAAACATTCAAGAGCTTTATCTTAACAAGAAGGGAAGAGGGAAAATATGAATCAAAAGGATATAGATAAAGCGTTAAAAAAACAAGAGATTTTAGTAAAGGACGAGAAGGTTTGGTCTTACACGTACGAGGATCATATTAGTTCTATCATAAAGCGTGCAGAAAAATCAGGAGCTTTTGATGATTTACCTGGTAAGGGGAAGCCACTTAATATTGATAAAAATCTTTCTTATAATCCTGAAAAGCAGCTTTATAAAACGTTAAAAGATAACCATGTTTTACCTAGATGGATTGAGCTTTCGAAGGAAATTGATCATTTAAAAGAAAAATTGAAAGAGATTACAGATTCTGAAGAAACAGTAAAGCTAATTGAAACTATAAATAAAAAAGTTTCAGAACATAATTTATTGTGCCCACCAACTGCACAAAAGATGAGAGCGAAAACAGATTTTTAGTGTTTTCTCATAAGCCTACCACTTGTTGTACAGAATATGAATCGATATATTGAGGCAGAAGGACTGAAAAGAAAACGTTTAGCTAAGAGGCTAGGTATGTCTGAATCAAACTTTTCGGATTATCTAAATGGAAAAAGAACGAATGGAATTTACGATTTTGTTGCAAACTTAGCTGACTGTTTGGGACATGAACATACATTTTTTATGAAAGAGGATTCTTGTAATGCTGTTAAAAATCAAGAAGAACATGCTTTTCTATTTTCAGCAGGTGAAATGCTATCAGATAGTGGGGAAGAGGGACTACGGCAATTAACAAAACTTTGTGATCTCATTGAAATATATAATAGGGGGACTCACATGCCTGAAATTCAGTTTGTAGATCTCCCACAAATTATTGAGGAAAATAAAATAATTAAATTAGAAATAGAAAATTTAATGAGAAAATATTTGTAACATTACCATCCAAAAGGCTGGACAATGATTGAAGGCGCTAAAAAATATATTGCGACGTAACATTTTTTGATTGAAGCACCGATTCAAGATCAGTCTTTGGGTGGTTTTATTCGTTCTACAGATACTGCAGGCCTTGAAAAAAGTCACACTGAAAGAAAAGCCGATTATTTTGCTTCATTACTCTTAATCGATCAGCATGAATTAATTACTTTTTATAATAGTTTTGAAAATAATGCGGAAACAACATTACATAAAATATTTCTTTGTATGCGTCGTTTTCAGGCGCTTTTTAAAACAATATTAATTTGTCTATATGAACTGCAGTTAATTCATTACTCTACAATCGAGAAGTATTTTGACCAGAAATTGGATTATCATAAAGAATTTGAAGCATTGGGCATTGATTCGTATAAGATAGAGCGGAGTAATGTTATTAATTTAGCAAAAATAGAAAAAATGATGCAGCAGTATACATTGCCAGAAGCAACACAACAAGCAATTCAGATCGTATATTAAAAAATCTTCCTAAAAAGTAGGAGATTTTTAATATACGAATTATGTTAACTAACATGAAAATTATAGCAAGTGATATAAAAATGATGTAGCGCTAAATTTTAAGTATATTCAATAAACGGGATGTGATTAGAGATTATAACACGTATAAATGCTTCAATTAACATACGTAAACTTATAAGGATTTATATAAGTAAAAATCGTTCATTGAAATAAATTCAATCAAAATTTATAGCTGGCATTGTAAAATTTAATCTTTGAGATTTTTGATTCAAAAAATTGCTGCGTGAAATCTTAGCGAATTTAATTCTAAAATGAGCATAAATAACATATAGCGAAAATCTCACTAAATATTTCTCTTCCATCTCAATTTGTATAGTTTACTTGCTTTTAGAGATATGAAAACCTTTCTCTTATATAACTTCTGATAATATATATTATGTTAACTGTAAAAGGAAGTAAATTATTTTATTCGTTAGAATCCCCCTTCCTTGTAGAGTGACATAAATATACCAACTTAATACTCAGGTTTTTGTTTATTTAAAAATAGATATTCACACGGTTAACAAAGTAGAATCTAACTCTTTATATGTGTATCCAACTAATTTACCATTAGAGATTATGCATGCATGCTCGTATTTGTTTTGATCGTTTAGCAAGATTGGTAAGTATGCTGGTATCATCTCACCAACTCCTAAGTTCTTATTATCTATAGTCCAAGAAATCTTTTTCCAGTCTAGAATACCTTCTTCTGTTTTTTTAGGAGTATTATATAAATATGTATCAGATACTTCAGCAATAAAAACAAATAAACCACCTGAGTACGAATTATCAACGTTCCATGTAATAATCCCTTTATATTCGACTGTATCTAGAGTAATACCGGTCTCTTCTTTTATTTCTCGAATTATACATTCCAAAGGAGTCTCTCCATTTTCTACTTTTCCTCCTACCCCATTCCATAACCCTTTTAAAGGAGAGCTTTCACGGTTTAGCATAAGTAATTCATTGTTTTTTTTGATAAAACATAAAGTTTGTTTATACATATAAATCCCCCTTGAGAATATAAAATTAGCAATTATTACTTGGGATATTTTATAACCAATGCTACTATGTATTCATTTGCAGTTATTCCAACTCTCGATGTATTACAATGACACTAATTTAATAATATAGAAAGATAAAATACTATCAGAATCTAAAATTTTATTTTTGTAACAGAAATTAAATAATAACCATTAAATGTTAATTTATAGATATCTGGTTTTTCTGTAGAGTTCCAAAAATCGTATCCAAACGAATTATTAAAATAATTTATTATACAAGCCATAATATTACCGTGGGTACCGATAGCTACATTTGTAAAAGCTGGATTTTCAATAATTTTAAATATGATCGGTAGTGATCTATATTGCACTTCTCTAACAGTTTCTCCTCCTTCTAAACAAAAATCTAAATCTTCGAATGATTTTTTTATTGCAAGTTCAATTGCATTTTCCGGTAATTTATAATTCCCTTTAAGTGTTCTTTCCCTTAAATTTTCTTTAACAATGATCTTAGAGGGTTCAATTAACCCTTTTAATGTTTGCAAAGAACGTGTATAAGGGCTGGATAATACCGTATCAAAAGAGATATCCTGTAATGCGTTTACAAGTTTTGTTGCAGCCTTTCTCCCTTCTTCAGAAAGTGGTCGTTCTCGTTCTTGTCCGAAAATAAATGGAGAATGTGCATGTCGAATAAAATAAATATTTGTTTCCAAATTTGACATCTCTTATTAAAAATTGTTATTTTTATGATAAACCAAATTCACAGAAAATTAAACTTATTAATTGTAAAGCTAATAAATTCGGTATCTTCTATTCAATTTTCCAATCGCTTGTTGCATTGAATTTTTATATTCAGTATATATTGTTTTGTTTTTAAGTATCATGCATGGTATTTCATTTAGACCTCTTTCTGCTCCTGTCAACCATTTTGATTCTCTCCTTTCAATAGATATAAATTAAGTGCGCATTTTCTTCTATATTATATAAAAGAACAAATGTTCCGTCTGTTTTATCTATCGAAATTGAAGGTGAAATTTTTATCCACTGTAGATCTTCATATCCTCCCTTCTTTCCGCTGCTATCTGCTCTATTTTTGTAGTAACTATATAGCATATTCCCTCGGGTTCTCTTCTGAGAATTATTTTTACATCTTTTTAATTTGTAGAATTTTTAAATTTAACAGAATTATTTCCTTTTTCTTCTTGATTTGTATAAATTATATCCTTTAGTATAGATGTATAAATCTAATTGTATCCATTTTGTTTAAATGAATCATAGATGATTAGATTTATGTGAAAAAGTTTATAACAATTTAGGAGGGATATGTGTGTTTTCGAAATGGAAAAAAGGTTTCGTAACTACTTTATTCGCATTAACAACGTTTTCGACAATGGCATCTGCTGAAGAATTACCTGCGGATCAACAAAAATGGCATAAATGGGTTGGTGAACATGCAGTTAAATTACAGGAACCAACTACTGCTAGTTCTAATGAGGATTTATCATTTTTAAAGAAAACCTTACAAGACAAACGTATTGTCTTATTAGGTGAATCTACTCATGGTTCAACCGAAATGAATCAATCTAAGGTTCGAATGATTAAGTATTTGCATGAAGAAATGGGTTATGATGTGATTGCATTTGAATCAGGCTTTGCGGAAGCGAATGCTGTGTATCAAAATATAGATGATTTAACAGCTGAACAAGCTATGAAGAAAGCTATTTCTGGAGTATGGCATACAGAAGATTTGGAAGAATTATTTCAATACATAAAAGAACAAAAAGAAAAAGGAACGCCTCTTATTTTAACGGGATTCGATATAAATATCCCATGGAATGATTCAACTGCTACATTTGCAAAATTTGCAAATGAATGGATTAGCAAATTGAATCCTGAAATAGGGAAACTACTCGTAGAAGCAGAAAAAGAAATTGTGAAATACCGTTCCGTTTCTACTTATGAAGAATTTCAAACAATGCAGAAACCTCTTTTAAGTAAATATGAAAGAGTAAAAGAATTTATCCAACAACATAAAAAAGAATTACAACAAGTAGTTTCTAATGCATCCTATGATGTAAACCTTCTAGAAAAAACAATTAATATTCGAATTGATACACTCAAAACACATATTTCATATGAAGTGAAAGAAAAACCTGCTATGGATTATACATTTTATTCTCGTGATCAAAAAATGGGACAAAATTTAGCATGGTTAAGTGAAATGCAGTTTAAGAATAAAAAAATAATTGTATGGGGGCATAATTACCATATAAGAAAACATAATTCTAAAATGATTATGGGTTTTCCGTATACCAAAAAATATCCTAATATGATTGATGTTTTACCGAAGTACTTGAAAGATCAAATGTATTCCGTAGGATTATATGCATATAGTGGAAGTAGTTTAGATGACCAGAACGAAAAGATTGAATATGTAATTGATAAACATCAGGCAAATAGTATTGAAGAAATTTTGAGATCTGCTCAACATCCGCAAGTATTTGTAAATTTAAAAGATGAGAAGAATCGTCCTGAAACGTCCTGGATGTACTCACAGATTATAGGACAATATTGGGGAATATGGCCTGAATATATGATTCCTAATCAACATTATGATGGTATACTCTGGTTAGAGCATATTAGTCCTTCACGAATTAAATAAAACAAAAAGTGCACCACCAGAAATAAAAAGGCCTTCTGTATATTTGAATGACAGAAGGCTTTTAAAGTTGTTTAAAAATCTAAATCTATCATAGAAAATAGATTTCATAGATTATTTGCATTTATACTTCTTAAAATACAAATGCACTTTTTTCTAGGCAAGTTGCTTCATCGGAATTTTTGATAACAATATCAAAATGCTGACTGTAAGGATGCATAAACACTTCGTACTGAATTCGACGTTCCTCATGAGACTGCCTTAAATATTGAATATCCATTCCCCTTTCAACAGTATCACGGCTGGACCTTCTCATTAATTCCGTTTGACCATCTGTATAAAAGTAAATTTTTAAATCTAATAAATCCGGATTAATAAATGCGACACTCATTCCTTCCACAATCGTCGCTTTCTTTTTTGAAGAAATTAACTCGCTTTTCATATAATGAGTATCTATTGTATAAAAATCTAATCCAGCCCTAACCATCTGTACATCTCTTTCTAAAGTAGCTAAATGGTGCGCCGCTGGATGACAAGCAGTCATTTTATAATGATGATTTACGTTTTGATATGTATAGTTAATAACTGCATGCTTGCGAATGTTCGAGCTAACAATATACGGATCTGTATTAATGTAATTAACTTCATCTTGCATCAATAGGGTTATGAGCTTATTGGCAAATGTAGTTTTTCCAGCGGCACCATGTCCTGAAATACCAATTACGATTCGTTTATCAGTCGTACTAATCCAATTTACGATCTCTTGTAATAACTTATCCATCCTTCTCCCTCACCTTCTTTTTTACTAATTATTAACTTTATTTTAATTAGATAAATATCGGAATATACCATTTTAAAATTATACATGAAATGAAAAAAGATGGTATGAGCTTCCATCATACCATCTTTATTTCCCTCTTTATTATTCGTGAACACCATCTGTTTTAATGATATGCTGTTTGTTTTATAAAAGTTCTATGTATGGCTGGAGTTACTCCTTTTTCTCCTCATTTGTATTCCAGTAAGCAAATACCTCAAAAACGAATTCACAAAGACCAACAACTACCTCCCCAATTACTTCGTGCATTTTCTTTTCTCCTCTCTTTTGGTAGATTTATTTAAGTATATAAAAGAAGTAGTTTGGGGCACCATTCAAAAAGATGACATAAACATTACAAATTTGTAAGAGTTTGATGAAAATGGAGTTTAATAATAGCTAGTAAGTCTGCTGTATTTTTTTATCTTTAAAGGAATAGAGACAATATATAAATCCACAGAATCAGTGGTTATTGTAATCCCTTTCCCTTCTAACTAACTCAATTTTTTATTTTCTGCAAATATATTTTTAACCAAATTGATGATCTATTAATTTAATCTCCTTCTTTAAATAATTACCACTCGAAGGACTTTTTTATTTTTATGTTAGTTTCATTTATTTTCTGTAAATAGCTTGTTGAACAATGAGTAAGGAACCGTTTTTTTAATTAACAATTCGTAAACTTCAGCACCAACATCATGTAGAGTTACATAAGCAAAGAAATCTTCTGTTGTATCCAACAACGAAAATGTGTTTTTAAGTCTATTCATTACATTGATTCCTATTAAAACTAGCTGCTCTTCAAAAAACGATTTATGAAATGCTATCTTTCTTTCGACATCAAGTATTGTATGCTCCGTATTTATACAATAGTATGCGTTTGTGATTTCTTCTAATTGTGGAGTGATTAATTCATTGAAAAAGGTAAACGGAAATGATGAATCATGGTACCGAACACCATATAAGCTATTAAGCTCTTCTTCTGATTCATCAGAATACCATTTATCAACTATCTTTCGGTATGCATGTTCTGTATTTATTGATATACCGCAATAGCCTCCCTCAGTATCAACATACAATGCGAGTACAAACACATCTTTATTATTTTCGGAATGAGAAAATTTTTCTATGACTTTAGAACAGGCCTCAAAAAATAAATCCTCAACATATCTAAAATCCGCTAACAATATATCTTTTTCATTTGATATATCTTCAAAATATTCAATGGTTTTTTCAGGAGTATAAGCAACAAAACCTTTTTGATTTGATTTCCAATCTCCATTAATTACTTGCTTAAGTAGCTCGGTATAATCCATCGTTGTAATCCCCTTTTTCATTTGTTTTTACGTATTATTTGTTTGTAATAACGACAAGAAATTATATAAGACATTTCTAATTTTGATATTCTTTATTATCTGATAATGCAAAGCAACCATTACTTATATAATCGTATAGTCATCAAAATATTGATCGATACTTTGTAGTTTTCTACTTTAAAATTGGTAATAGCAAAAGAACTCTTATGTAAATGTAACTTTTCATCTAAGGTAATAATGTTGCCGTCTTTATCAAGTATTATGAACGAATAAACACCCTCTATAGTAGCTGTTACTTTTTCTAACGCTTTTTATCCAACCATATAGATAATCCTACAAATAAAGAAGCAGTAACAAACATTTTGTTATCTATTAATTCAATTTTAATATAGTCTGGACTGTCAATATCAAATAGCTCAACGTAATTATATTCCGAATTCCCGTATTCTTTTGTAAAATAATCAATGAAACTACTAATAAACAGTTCTTTGTTATTCAAATTTTCTAGTATTTCTCCACTTTCATTCAGAATAAGTTCCTCAAGTTTTTCGTTTGTAAATATTTTGTTATATACTTGCATAGTTCTCCTCCTAATTCTCTATTTTCCTGTACATAATAATTAAAAGGTCACGATTTGTTTTTTATTTCATCAATACTTTGAATCAAGTACTCTAATATCTTTTCATGGGATTTTCTTGGTTATCAAGTATCTTTCCCCTTATATTTGTTTCAACTTAAAATATTAGCTTTATTACTTGTGAATAATTGTCCCATTAAAAATATATGGTACAGTTTCTTTTCTTTGCAATAGACCTTTAACTTGTTCAGGAAGTCGTAAATATGTTTCTGCAGTTTGTAACTTCATCCATGTAATTTCCTCGATCTCGTCGGGCCGTGATATATGTATTTCTCCACCTGTAATTTTCCCAAGAAAGTTAATAAAAATAGCATGGTGATCTTTTTCTTCAAAAAACGCTTCGCTTATTGAAAAAACTCCATCTACCTCTATATCTAACCCTGTCTCTTCTTTTACTTCGCGAATTGCTGCTTCTTCTAGTGTTTCTCCAAACTCGACTGCACCACCAGGTAAAGTGAAGTAAGAAGTATTTGAACCTGTATTTTTAACCATCAATACTTTTTCTTGAAACTCATCATAAAGTAGTACGTATGTTACCGTTACTTTTTTCATAGGAACCTCCTTTGTTAATTTCTAATATACAATTCTCTATATAACAAGGTATCCCTTGTTATTAAATCCAAAATACTATTATGTGGAATGTTAAGACTATCCTTTATTTTTATTTAAATATATACTAATAGAAAAATAATGATTGTGAATGATGAAATGAAACCACATAAAAAGAAAAGGCGTAAAAAGAAACGACATGACCGGAGAACGTTTAGACAGTTCTTCATTCAATGTTGGGTTACTATTAAAAAGGTTTTTAAAGCATTATTTATTTTAGGAATTTTATTTGCATTTGTGGGGGTTGGTTGTTACATAGTGGATTCAATATCTCGTGGAGAGTTTACCGTATTCCTTGCTTTGGCTTTTATAATTTTCTTTGTGCTTTCCTATATTCTAGGGCATATTATCAGCAAAGTTAAGGACTGGAATTTTTCAAATGCAGATGTGAATTTTAATGGGGATATTGGAGGTTGTTTACTAGCTCTTATTTTATTTCCATTGTTTTTGTTATTATTTGGTGTAACATACTTTGGGGTGAACTACATTATTTATAAAATAACTGGAAATAAAAAATTTAATTCCTTCTCAAAAGAGCCCTAGTATTCATTTAGGGCTCTTTTCTATACAGAACACATGCAAAATGTTAAGCTGTTTTTCGGTATAACTTTTGTGTTTCTTTCTTTTTCTCCTTGCTCGGTGGTCGAATGAAAATGGAGATAATAAAGGATACAATACATAGTATACCGATTGTAATAAAAGTTGGCTGAAATCCACCTAATAGCGCTCCAATAAATGAACCTGCGAGTGCGCCAAAGCCAAAACCTTGATATACAATTCCATAATTTGTACTATGATTTTTTAAACCGAAGAAATCACCCACAATTGCTGGAAATATGGTAATATTTCCTCCGAAACAAAAAGCAACACTTGCAACACAAGTAAAATAAATAGCATAGTTTAAATTCATAAAACTCAGTGTAAAAACAGATAAACCGATTACAATAAAAGTTGCTGAGACAATTTTCAATCGACCTATTTTATCTGATAATGTCCCAAGAATAATTCGGCCAACAGTATTAAAAATCGCAATCATTGCAACGGCATTAGCTGCGGTTGCTGCACTAAGTCCTACGAGTTGAACTCCGATATCTTTTACCATACCGATTAAATAGAGACCACTCATACATGATGTAAATAACATAAAAAACAATAAATAAACTTGTTTTGTGCGTAACATTTCTTTCGTTGAATAATCATCACTTAAAGTTTCAGATACTGTTTCATTCGTAGCAGCTTCACGTAAGAAGTAAGATCCCGCAACCACTAAAATCAAAACAATTATACCCCAATATAAAAAAGCTTCCGATACACCAACTGTATCAATTAGCCTTCCATTCACATATTTAAAAATTAAGCTTCCCATTCCGTATGCTGAGACTGATATACCAGAAATGAGACCTTTACGATTTGGAAACCATTTAATTAAATTTGATAATGATGTGATATAGGCTGTACCATCTGCATAACCTACCACGACACCAGCTAGTAAATAAAGAAGTGGTAATGAGGAAACTTGTGAGCTAAGTATTAATCCAATTCCAAGAACAATTCCTGCGGTTGCGATAAGTTTACGAAGTCCCATCTTTCGTTGTAATTTACCTGCAAATAAAGTTGAAAATGATAAAGAAAAGCTGGTAATTGAGAAAGTAATAGCCACAGCATGAAGTTCCCAGCCAAATTTACTTACTAAAGGTTGATTAAATAAACTCCATGTATAAATCGTTCCAAGACCAATTTGCACAATAATTGTGCCTAGGACAATAAGCCATGGATTTATAGATGTTTGTTTCACGCGAACTGTCCCTCTCTTATCATGATATTGTTTATCACGATTTAGTATATCCGCGATTAAATACAAGATACTATTTTAAAACTGGAAATTAGTATCTTGTATTTAATAAACAAAAAGACGCTTCTTTAAGAAGCATCTTTTTGTTTATTAGATTATTATATACGGGTTTATTGTAAAAAGCTGTGTTAAGATAAGACATTTTCAAATGCTTATATACATATAATATCAAATGCGACCTTTATTTTTATGGGGCTTAAGATGTATTTTTCTTTCATAAAAAAGTCTTATAAAGAGAAAAAATTAATATTCGATTTCCTCATAATCTTTCGGCTGGGGAACAGTTTGCATATTTGCGGCATCTTTTGGATCACTATATATAGCATTTTGCTCGGTGTTCGTGTCTTTGATGTTTTGTTTTTTACTTCTATTCGTTTGCTTTTTCATAAGGGCTCACTCCTTTTCTTTATAAAAGTAGTTATACCCTAATTTAAATATTTTTACTGGTATGTAAAAAATGATTTCGAGAATGTATCAGCGACTAAATTGCTAAATTCTCGTAAATAATACAGATAGTTGTCTCCTCCATAGTTATATCTTTTATTATACATTTTGGCAACGACAACATTATATTCGGGAATAACTAAAATAGTTGGTCCTGTAATGCCTAATATTTGATATGAGCCTTTAGGTACTCTTTCCCCAAGTTCGCTTTGTAAAGCGGGTGTGTTTTGAACGAACCAAAAACATCCGTTTTGTGGTAGGTCCATGTTTTCATATTTTGGGCTTTGAAGACTTGTTGCAATTTTAATGACCTCTTTCGGTACAATTTGTTTTCCATTTATAAATCCTTCATTTAAATGAAGATTTCCCCAATAGGCGAATTCTCTAGCAGAAACAAAAAGATTCTTTTCTGTTCCATCATCTAATATTCCAGTACTACATATCGCTTCTTCATGAGGATTTACTATTACCTTTACCAAATTCTCATGATGCTGCTTTCTCCACCCGGTTTCTTTAAATCCTGCAGGTATGAAGATACGTTCTTTTAATAACGCGGGAAAATGTTTATCGTATAGCTGATAAATAAGGTGTGTCATCATACGTACGTTAATATCCCTGTATGCCCACCCTTGTCCAGGTTCAAATTCTCGATAAATTGTTCCGTCTTCTTTTTCATTTAAACCATGTGAATGCGTTACTAAATGTCTTAAGGTTGTCTTACCAAGCAAATTCTCATCATAATCTTTAAAATAATTTGCTGCATAATCATCAAGATGCTTTATCTTCCCTTCATATAGTGCATAAGCAATTGCTAAGCCTAAGTAACTCTTTCTAGCGGAAGCAACATTAAATTGTGAAGACGCCGTTATAGGGGCACTGTTTTCAGTATTGGAATGATTTCCACTATAATGTACAAATACCACTTCATTATCTTTCATAATAAAAAGTGCTGCTGCAGAACTATGATTCCGTTCTTTTATATCTTCTACCCATGAAACTAATTTTTGGTATGTATGCAATGTCTCATTCACCTCTGTATGAAATGCTATATCAAATATTAATTTCGATGAAAATAGAAGATGTCCTTTTATTTGTTTAATTCACAAAATGAAAGAAAAGTGTCTCTACACTCTGAACATGTACATACACCTTTCTTTCATACAATAATTTCATTTATGTTACAAAGTTAAATGAACCACCAGCTCCAGCAGCTAAAGCATCCCCCGCCGCAACCGCCGCAGCCTGCACAGCCGAAACAGCCGAAACAACGTCCGCCGCAACCACCACAACGTCCGCCGCAACCGCCGCAACGTCCGCAGCCGCCACAGCGACGAGCATCTTCTTGTGCATAATAATATGGGTATTGATTTTGATTATCCCAGTACACAACATTCCCAGGCTGATAATCATTTAGATTCAATGATTGTAGTTCTTGTTGAAATTCATTCATTTTTATAACCTCCGTTTATAAATTTAAGCTTCTATCCAGCACAATTAATCGATGTTTTTCTATAATTATTTCTGTAATAAACAGCGATAAATATAGAAACTATAAATCAATTTCAATACGTACAACAACAAAATATGAGTTTTTACTGGGTGATGTACCTTGTTCGATTGCCTATTTTTAGATAGCTTGTATGTTGGATTCGTTTTTATAAACGAGATGATAAAGAAATTTTACAAATATGAAATTATATAAATTTCTCATTTGTAAATATAGGAGAGAATCTTATATTCTTTGTAGGAGCACAATCTGAGGTTTACTTCTTTTGTACAATAAAAGTGAATCAATTATTTCATTTGATGGGGATGATGACTTTCTTTAATAGTTATTAAGAGTTAGTTGGGTACTATGCAGTATTATTAACCACTTAAGTACCCAATACCCTTCAGCAATACTTTATAAATTGCTAATCCAACAATTTGATAAATCTTCTTTTTGTACTTTTTCTATTAACCTTTGTACAGAGGGTTCTGGCATTATTTTATATGTAATTAGATTTTCATTGGTAGGGATGATCCAATGAAAATCTAAGTGAGACTCTTTCGAAATCGGTGTTATATCACTATGCAAGTCTTTACTATAGACTTCGAAAACATGATTTATTTCATAATGAAGAGTCTCGCTATCTTGCCACTCGTTTTCAATCACTCCTAAAAAGCGCTTAACTTCACAATCTATACCTATTTCTTCTTTAAGTTCACGAATTAATGCACATTCTGCAGGTTCTCCTAATTCCACATGACCACCTGGTAGAAAAGAATGATGCCCTTTATAATTTGCTATTAAAAGTTTGTTATCTTTTATAATGATTCCTCTTACAATATGATGAAATTTCGTTTTCAATTAGGCTCCTCCTCTTTATGCAGTAACTGCTTTATAGTATTTATTTTCGTTACATCCTTACTATTATTTTTTGTTCTTCGATAACTATCGTGAATAGATTTTGAATACACCTTTAAATAATCTTCTAAACTTAAGATTTGATATGCTGCACTTATCATTTTACCCTCCAAAGAATATTACATTTGTCCAAAATACTCATTTAGTAGTGGAATAATATAAATCATAGGTGTTTCGTAGGGGTGAATGCGATGAATAACCGCAAGAGCATCTTTTACTATTTCTCGTTTACAACGTATTTCCACTTTGCATTCTTGCCCTTCACATGTTTGACCAATTTCTCCATTATAAGGTTCTGAGTTGTCTAGCGGTCTCCAGTACCCTTTAACAGTGCTATAAGACATGCAGTTATCATAATTCCCCCTGAACTTTATTTAATTCATCTCGTAAGTCTTCAATAAATTCTTTCGGAATAAATATTTCGATTTTCACTTCATTAAATTGCATATTTTGTTTCACGCCTTTTCGTAATTAAAGTTAAACAAATAAACGATATACTCGTTCTTCATCATAAACATGACCAAGATCTACAAAACCATATCTTTCATATAACCTTTTTGCCGGAATGTTCTTTTTATGAACAGTTAGACGAATTTCTTTACACTGAGAAAAATGATCGTTAATCCATTTAATCATCACTATTAAGGTGAATTTTCCGTATCCTTTTCCTTGATATTTCTCATCAATCATAAACCCATTAATCCAATACATGTCCACTGTATTTCTATCGAAGGCATGCATAATAAACCCAACCATAATATCGTTGTCGTATATAGCAAACGGTATATATTCTACATTTTCGCCATCTGGTTTAATATATATTTTTGCAAGTGATACAGCTACAGACGGTACAAATTGATTTTGTTTCTTGGATACTTGTAATTTTAGTGCTTCTTCCCAGTTTTCTCTTGTTACGATTTTCAATTGTATATTTACCATATGTAGCTCCCTTGGAAAAACAGATTATGAAATCGTTGAAAAATTCTTATATGAATTGAATTTAAATAAATAATTGGTAAGAAAAAACTCCTAATTTTATTCTTCTTTTATATTCGTTTCATTCCATTAATCTCCTTTTTCTCTTATAGATTTTAAAACATCGAATGTGATTTATTTACATTGTTTGTTCTTTTAATTCGTATGTAGTGATCTTTTTCGCTTTTTATATGTGCAAGTACAACGCCAAATATTGTTATGACACCACCAAATATAGATAACATATTTGGAATCTCTCCTAACCATATCCAACTTATAAAGCAAGCAAACACTGGTGTTAAATAAAGTGAGCTCGTTGCTTCAGAGGCTCCAGCATGAGAAGTTATATAGGCCAAAGCTATATAAGGAAGTACTGTTGGAAAAAGACCTAAATACACAGCGCTAAGAGTAACTTCAATAGGAGCTTTTACTATTTCAGAACCGAGCCCTGGTAAAAAGATTAGCATTAATAAAGTCCCTGCCCATATCGTATATACAGTAAACGGTAAGCTTCCATATTTTTTGAGGAATGGTTTTTGAAAAACAAAGAATAAACTTTCTGAAAATGCAGCAATAAGTATAAGTAGTATGCCAGTGTTGAATCCGGGTTCATCTCCAGTACTAATTGATATGAGTGCTACTCCTATAAAACTAACTGCTCCTCCTATCCATCCCCATAATTTGAATTTTTCACGGAAAAATATAAGAGTAAGTACTGCAGTAATGATAGGGGTAACTGATGCAATCAAACTTGCAGGCCCTGCGCTCACACTTTTCTCTCCATAATTTAAGGCGATATGATAAACGGTAAAACCTAAGGCGCCTAGTATAAATATTACTGGTATGTCTTTTAATTCTGGTAGACGCATTCTACTTATGACTGCCAAAATAAATAAAGCAAATGAGGCTATTAACAAACGTAATAACGTAAGATGTTCCGGTGTATATGCTTCAAGCCCAACGCGAATTCCAGGAAATGCAGAACCCCAAAGAACAATAGTAATGCAGTGTGAGAATAAAATACAGAAATTCCATCTACTATATTTCATATCATCCCTTCCTTTCATATAGAAAAAGCCTGCCACTTTTCCTTTTCCAATTATTTCTTTTCATAATATTCAATCGTTGATAAAATGTCTTCAACCAGTTCTTTAATGAAAAAACCAACCACTTTACGGTTCATTAGTAGAAAAAAGGGGGCTTTTTATGAGTACATATAATCGAAAGTTGAATAAACAATCCCCTAAGTACCAACAGATTATGGAGTATATGAAAGAAAAAATTACAAATGGCGAATGGCCAATAGGTAGTAAAATCCCAAGTCAACGAAAATTGGCACAGATATTTGATGTAAATCGAAGTACGGTTATTACAGCATTAGAGGAGCTAACGGCAGATGGTTTAATCCAAGGAAAAGTCGGTATGGGTACAATTGTGGTCAATAATACATGGACCCTACTAGCTACTAATCCACCTCCTAATTGGAATGAGTATGTGAAAGCAGGTTTGCATAAACCAAGTAAAGAAATAGTTCAAGAAATTAATACAGTGGAATCAAACAAAAAATTCATTCACCTTAGTAAAGGCGAACTTGCTTCTAATATTTTCCCATTGGAAACAATGCAATTAGTCATGCAAGAAGTATCTAAAAACCTCACTGTTTTTGGATATGAAGAACCAAAGGGTTTTCTACCTTTACGTGAAGCCATCAGTAATTATGTAAGTTCATTTGGTATTCATGTTTCACCATCTTCAATATTAATTGTCTCTGGTGCCTTACAAGCATTACAGTTGATATCTGTTGGTCTTATACATAAGGGATCTACAGTTGTACTTGAGCAGCCTTCTTATCTTTATTCGCTTCATGTATTCCAATCCGCAGAAATGCAGTTATCAGGAGTGTCTTTGGATCACCAAGGGGTTATCCCAAATGAGTTATTTAGACGGAATAAACACACTAGTGAAAAAACAATTTTATATTCTATTCCTTGCTTTCATAATCCAACAGGAACTTTAATGTCAGAAACTCGGCGGAAAGAACTTATAAAAGTATGTGAGAAAGAGCAACTTCCTGTTATTGAAGATGATATTTACCGAGAATTATGGATTGATGAACCACCACCTCTCCCGTTAAAGGCAATGGATAAACACGGACATGTATTACATATCGGTAGTTTATCAAAGTCATTAAGTCCAGGCTTAAGGATCGGATGGATTATTGGTCCTGAATCTGTAATTGAACGATTATCAGATATAAAAATGCAAACGGATTATGGTTCTAGTTCTTTATCACAAAGAGTTGCTGAAAAGTGGTTTTCTAGCGGTTTATATCAAAAGCATGTGGAATCTGTGAGAGCGCAGCTAAAGATAAGAAGAACAATAATGATTCAAGCATTGGATATGTATTGTAAGAATATTGCCGAATGGAATGTTCCTAGTGGCGGGTTTTTTATATGGTTAAAAATAAAGCCGAAAATTCCAATGAAAAAACTATACTCAAAAGCGTTATCTAGAGGGATACTTCTTAACCCAGGGCGTATTTATGGAGAAGAGTCTGATCAGCATATTCGACTATCATATGGCTATGCATCTGTGGAAGAGCTTATAAAAGGAATCTATCAATTAAGTGAAATTGTTCGAGAGTTGATAAACTCATAGTAAAAAAGCCTGTTCCTTAAAAGAACAGGCTTTTTTATGAATTCATTAATCTTTTATTGAAATAAAGTGAAATTCCTATTGGCGGGGGTGCTGAATCCCCTGCTGACGGTTAGCACAACCAAGGGGGATTTATATTTTTTCTCCATTCATATTGGTTCTAACTTTTTATAAGGCAAGAATATCTGCATTAATTTTCTTAACCTCTTCACAAATAGCCTTTATTCGTTTTTCCCTATAATATTTGCTTCTTCTAAATATTACAGGTAGCAATTCTCATTTTTATTCCCTTCTAGTTTTTATAAATCATTTTATCCAAAACCGCTTTTATAAAATCTGTTTTCCCTTCACAATAACAATCAATATCATTCCGATAGTTTTCAGCTAATCTATATTCCAATTTTTCATATTCTTTTCGCGCAGCCTTATTCGATGATAAATAATCACGTAAAGTAATATGCTCCAAATAGGCTTTACTATCCATTGGACAAACATAAAGATGATATTTCATGAAATCATCTTTATAGGTTCTTTGGAAAGCTTCACGTCCTTCAATCCCTAAATCCCCTTGGTGTTGATAGCCTTCCTTTTCTAATCGTTGTATGATATCAGGTAAAATATCGTAACTCTCTATAACGACATCAATATCAATAATCGGTTTCGCTGCTAACCCTTCAATAGAAGTGCTCCCTACATGCTCAATTCTTAAAATTAAATCGCCGATATAACTTTCAATCATCATTATCTATTTTACATTGGAATGAGATTGCCTATTTGTTTTATGTCGCACTTTTTTCTTATTCATTCGCTATTTATGGCTATCTTGCAAGAAAAAGGCGTTGGAAAAATTGGATTCATCATCATATTAGAGGTATGCTAGGTTCATATATAGGCGCTGTAACCTATACCGATTTTAAATTTACTTCCTACACTATCGTTTTGGTTTTTACCTACATTGATCGGTACCCCACTTACAATATTTGTTGTAAAAAAATATAAAAAACATACAAACAAGTAAAAAGTTCTATTCCTCTTGAAAAACATAAAATCGTTATTAATTACGCAGTAAATATTTTGTTTTGATTATTAGGTTCAATGATTTTTATTGCAACTCAATCATTTTAGTCCAAAGAAAAAGAATCCAGATTTTACTGGGTTCTTTTTTGTTTTGTATTCGTGGTATTGAGTTTTTTTTACTGTCTGGGTTCAATATATTCAAAGACGTTCCCATCTGGATGGCGCGCAATCATTTTTAATCCTGTCGGAACGAATGACGGATCTACTAAAATATCTCCATCCTTTTGTAAAATAAATTGTTTTATATCCTGTATTGAATCAGTGACAATTGTTGCGGCAACTTGGTTAGTAATCACGTTATTTTCGTCCGCTATTAGTAACAAATTTGAAAATCTAGCTACATGCGTTTGGTTTATCTGAAATTCATGAGGTGCTTCTTGTTTTAATAAAACTTTGTAGAAGTCTAGATGAGGTTGTAAAATTGAAACATATACTCGTGGTACAACAGCTAATATATCCATACTACCCATCCTTTTTATTTTATTAAATTCCAATTATATCCACACTAAATCTATTACTGCATCATTGTCAATTTTTAATCTATTTTTTATGAACGTAACTAACTTACTTAAGTGTCAATAAAAAATAGACAACCTAAGAAGTAGAAAACTTTTTAGGTTGTCTATTTTGACCGTGTAATTTCCTACACTCTTGAAGTATGTTTCGAAATAGCGTTAATTATATTATCCCAATCATCAAAATGAATTTCATGCCCCGTTCCCTCTAGTGGTAGTAACGATGCATTAGGAATTTCATTAGCTAGAGCTAAGCCATGTTCATACGGAAGCGCCGTGTCTTCGGTGCCGTGAATAACTAAAGTAGATATATTTATTTCATTTAATTTCCCCTCATAGTAATCATCACCTTTAAGCAGTGCATGATTAAACATACTGAGTAGATTATTTGCTCGCTTTATTTCTTTTGTTACCTGCTTTGTAACTCTTTGTTCATCAAATTTATGCTTCGATCCACAGAGTAATGCTGATCCTCCAACTAAATAATTCAAAACAGATTCGTTATCTGTCCAATCCAAATTACTTCCATTCGCATGATAAGCGAGAATTTTTTCATCCATTGGAGGTAAATTCCGATTATTTTCATCAGACCCATAAATACTTGACGCGATCAAAGTCATTGTTAGGACTCTTTGAGGATGTCTTACTGCGATAATTTGTGCAATCATACCTCCCAAGGACATTCCAACAATATGTGCTTGATTAATATCGTATGCATCGAGCACTCCAATAGCATCATCTGCCATGTCTACCACAGTATACTGAGAACTTCCCGGTTCGTAGGCAACGGAACGTCCAACATCTCGATTATCATATCGAATAACGAATCGCCCTGTATCTGCTAATCTTTTACAGAACTCTTCATCCCAGTAAACCATTGAACACATTGCTCCCATAATCAGTAAAGTAGCTGGATGATTAGGATTTCCAAAACTCTCTGTACATATATCAATTCCATTAATTTTATTTATCTTTTCATTCATGATTCATTCCTCATTTCATTCGAATTTTGTCATTAAAAAAGGTACATCAAAATAGCCCCAAATCCACTTTAGAAAAATGAACGAATTGAAATGTACCTGAAATTAACGGAAACGAATGAATTTAATAATCATGCTAAACACTCTCCTTATAAGAAATGAATATGAGGCTTTAGCCCACTACTTATTATAATATGTTTTGGTAACTTAATTAATCTATTTCATTACTAATGAATAATGATAAAATAAAACATCCATATCATAATATAGATGTTTTATTTTATCTTTTTTATATGCTGCAAACGATCCGGATAATTCGTGAACATGCCGTTTACACCCCATTCAATCATTTTTTTCATATCTTCCTCTTCGTTCACTGTAAATGGGTGAACTTTTAATCCTTGATTATGGATTTGTTGAATAACTTCAGCATCAAGTCTTTTATAATTCATTCCTAAACCGATGCAGTAACTTTTGTAATCCTCTATTTCTGTATTTGTCAATCCTACTGCCTTTTTATATGTTAGTAGCTGTACAAGTGGGATAGTAGAATTTAGACTATGAATCTTTTTTAAACTTTCTTTACTAAATGATTGGATGATTATCCTTTCCTTTGCAACAGATGGATCACTTAGCTGGTATTGGCTAAGTATGTCTAACAGCTTTTCTTCCATTCCTGGATAGTCATCTGGCGATTTTATTTCGATATAATAACGAGCATCGTGACCAAACGTTTCGATAATCTCTTCAAGAGTTGGCACTTTTACGTCTTTAAATTCTTCTTTTGCTAGATTAGGATATTTTCTATTAAAGAAGCTGCCAGCATCAAGTCTTTTAATTTCTGCTAATGTATGATCTTTAACAAGGCCTGATCCATTTGTTGTTCGATTTAATGTATCATCATGCATAGCGATTAAATGTCCATCTTTTGTCATTTGGAGATCTATTTCTATATAATCACCTTTTAATTGTTGACCTAATCTGTAGGCTGGTATTGTATGTTCTGGAGTATATGCGGATGCCCCTCTATGCGCAATTGTTATTACTTGACTTGATTGATTTTTAGCTTTTATATAACTTTTTCCTTTTGTTTGCTGTAAAATAACAATGTTTATTCCTATCAAAATGCAAATAGTTGTAGAAATGAATGCTTTTTTCATAGTGATATTTTAACTCCTAATCTTATACTCTATTTTATGTATATTACACGATAAAATTTAAGCATGCATAACTAATGTTTTGATAAAAACAACCATGATTGAAGGGTTTTAATATTCCTTCAATCATGGTTGTTTTCATATAATTTACGATTCAATATTTTTAGGTACTTCTCTTATATCTTTAATAGGTAAGCAAGTACCTAACAGTGCAATTAGAGCACAACCAACAAATATAATAGGTAATCCATATACCGCAAGTAAGGATAACGAACCAAAAATAATTAAATCCATCACAGAATCAAGGACTGATAATAATGAAATTGTTGTTGCACGTACATGCGATGGAATTATATCATTACTCAGCTGTGAATAAATTGGATATCTTATCGCTCTTACAAATCGTAATATAATAAATGCTCCTAAAACAATCCATAACGTATTTCCAAAGCACGCTGCTAAAAGTAATCCACCGACAGCTAATGCACCTGAAAGATTCAATAAAAATATACGAGAGAATTTTTGGGTTAACCATCCTATAGAAGTGGATGCAAAATATCCGCCTATTGCAGCGACTGCGTATAGCATACCAATTGCAAATACGGGAACTCCTGCATTTTTCAAAAGTAGTTGATCATAATTGTCAAAAACTGCACTCGCTGGAATAAATACAAGTGATATATTTAAGAACATGATCAGTAATTGTGGTGCTTTTCGAATAACTTGTATTCCTTCGATTACTTGTGAATACGATGACTCATTATATTTAAATCCTGCCGCTGGATTTTTGATAAATAGAAGTAAAATCAATTCTACGAAATGGAGTAGCAGCCCAAGTGTAATTAAAATTAGAAATTGCTCTTCCTTTAAATCTTTTGCAAAATAGGATCCGAAAATAACGGCAATCAACATTGAAATAAAGCTAGCGGATTGTATTTTTCCCATTGCTTTATCCATAAGATGTTGTTCATTCGTTTCTTTTAAAGATTCATATATTAAGGCTTCATCAGCACCTGAAAAGAAAGTGACTGATAAACCATTTAATAAGCTATATAAACAAAAGAGCCATATGTTATCAGCAAAGAACAATATAGAAATACTTATAATCTTTATGGATGCACCTGTTATAAAAGAAAGTTTTAAGCCGAAGCGATCTGCAAAAACGCCTGCGGGTACTTCTCCAATTAGAACCGCTCCACTCCAGCACATTAATACAATGAAAATATTTGAAGGAGTTAGTCCTCTTTCTACATAAAATAACGTCATAACTGCTTGTAAAAAGCTAATTGTTCCAAAAAAATGGACCCAAAATAAAATAGAAATATTATGATTTGCTAGTGTATTTTTCTTCAAACTTTCTCCTACTTTCCAATTTTTATATTCTTCGCGGAAGTAGGAGTGCTAAGTTAGCTTAAATGCTATTCACTCCTCTTCCTTCATTTGAGAATCGGTTTAAATTTTTTAACATGCGAATTCCTCCTTACGTTTAATTATGTGTATCGTAACAAATATTCTTAATATTTACAAAATAAAATTATAAACTGGATGAGATTGTCGAAATGGAAAAAGTGGTATATAATAGGCAGTAACATTACTAGTAATTATTTTAGGTATTCCTAGAATAAAGGAGCGATACATATGAAAATTACTATTTATTTCGGAAGTCATGAAGATCAAGATGTACGTACAATGGATTGTCATTTAGATGTAGACGATGCAGAAGAACTTGTCTCTGTTTCATAATATAAATTACAAATAAATTGGGTTGAAATCTCTTCCCTATCACATTAAAGACACCTTTTAAAAGGTGTCTTTTTTATTGTTTTTTAGTGAAAATCCCTTTACTTTATAGCGATTAAATAGTAAAATATAAATATACGAACAAACGTTCTTTTTATTTCAATCGTACTTGAAGGGATGATTTTTACAATGGCTCAAAACAAACGCAGAGGAAGAAAAAAGCATACACCTACTATCTCAAATACAGGCTTTATCGGTTCTGTGTTTATTGATACATTGGAACTACAAAAAAAATCCTATTATTTCGCCCGTAAAAAGCTTCAAATTGTCCATCATGTGTTAGATGGTTTGGCAGGCGCAACAAGTTCTTTATTTAAAGAGCATAATATTTCTGCACATATGTCTTGTGTGTATTTACATAAACAAAAGAAAATTGGCTTTGTTCTTTCAACAAAGCCTTTCGAACAAGCTGATGGCGTTGCTTATTTTAAAAATTATTTAATTGAAAAGAACTTTTATGATAGGCAAGATGCGGAATTTCAAGAAGTATTTAATACAGGATTTATTGGAGTTGTATTTGCTGACTTATCTAGTATTGATCGCTTTAACTTTGATTTTGAAATGAGCATGCTATCAAAACTAATGAAGGATATGATTATTCCTGTTAAGGAGCTATTTTTACGTCATAATACCCCTGCTTATATTTCTACTTCTCATTTAGAGGAACAAAATAAATTAGGATTTGTTTTATCTGTAAAACCTTATGATGAACGTGCAGAAGCAGATTTATATTTTGAAACATATTTAAAAGAACGTGGCTTATACATTGGTGATGAAGAAGATGAAATTGATAAAATTGTCATTCGAAAAAAAGTCGAATTGATATAGAAAAAATGTAGGATTGTAATAGATCCTGCATTTTTATTTGAAAGTCTCGTTTTCTAAAATAACAACCGAATCGTTAGTCATTCTCCCAGCCTCTTTTGTATAACTAACAAGCCGTTGTACATTATCACAACATAATTTCGCTCCCCATACGAGTAATGGAACACCAATGAAATCGATATGTAACCTTCTTGAAAATAAACCTCCAAATGTCATAGGAAGCGGAACTGTTGGTGATGTATTTGAAAAAATGATTTTTTCGTTGTTTTCATATTGATGTTGAAGGATCTCTCCTAAGTTCTTCATAGCTGGAACGACTAACTTTGATGTTCCGTGTCCTATTGTGTAAACGGGATTTCCTCCCTCGTCTCGCCCGCGAAAAATTATTTTTCCCATATCTGAAGTTTTGAGTTTATTGAAATAGTCTACATT
The DNA here is from genome assembly GCF_022811845.1 of Bacillus pseudomycoides. Lineage (NCBI taxonomy): Bacteria > Bacillati > Bacillota > Bacilli > Caryophanales > Bacillaceae > Bacillus > Bacillus pseudomycoides. Next base: position 3,963,963 of record NZ_CP064266.1, on the reverse strand, counting down.
TAAAATCTCTTCTTTTGTTAGTTTGCGATCAGTTGGTAACTTGTTTAAATGGTATGCTGCTGCAAGTGAAGTTGTATGTGTCCCACCAAAATCAGTGTAAATAAAAATCATAGTCTCATTCCTTTTTCATTTGCTTTCAATATTTATTAGTATGACCATTTCAACATTTACTAATCAAGAGACATTTTGATTTTATAACTTACTTGTTAATTCGTGATTTCCCCTAAAATAATCATATCCATATTCCCCTCTCAATCTAGATGAGATATAATAATATATTACTGAAAGGATGGTGGATTTCCTTTGAATATTCTTGAAACAGAGCGTCTTACTCTTCGCCTACAAACAACCGATGATGCGGCATTTATCCTCGAGCTTTTAAATGATCCCTCTTGGTTACAATTTATAGGAGATCGCGGTGTGAGGACGATAGAAGATGCAAGAGCTTATATTTTGAATGGACCGATTCGCATGTATGAGCAATTTGGTTTCTGTCTTTTTTTAGTAGAACGAAAGGAGGACCATGTTCCGATTGGAATTTGCGGTCTAGTAAAAAGAGATTCATTGGAAGATGTAGATATTGGATTTGCCTTTCTTCCCAAGTATTGGGCTAAAGGATACGCTTATGAAGCAGCTTCTGCAGTGATGGCATACGGAATAGATCAGTTAGGATTAAATCGTATTGTAGCGATTACAACTCAAGACAATCATGCTTCAGCAAAGCTTCTTCAAAAAGTAGGATTGCGGTTTGAACGATTGATTCAGTTGCCCAATGACCCTGAAGTGCTTAACTTGTTTGTATTTGATAAACGAAAAGAAAACTACATAACTAAAAAGCAAAGATATCAAAAATAGTAACACATGTAAAAAGACCCTCCATTCGGGAGAGTCTTTTTCTTATTTGCTAATCTTAGGTAGACTATCTGTCAGTATGATTATTTTACAGCCTGAACTGATACTGGTTTCCATCCCTTATTTTCTACCCAATCAATATATACTTTATATTTTTTATTGCTTTGCTTATCTCGCACATTACCATATGCCTTATTCGTTCCATTATTTCCGATAAAATCATAAATGAGTTGTGATTCAGGGGCATCAACAGCGTAGGAAATTGCCTTTTTCATCTCACTCCAATCTGTCGTTCCCTCTTTAAATTGCATGGCAGGCTTTGTCCCTTGTTCTGTACCAATTGGCTCCCATTTCTTATTTTGTCCTGTTTGATCTGCATTTTTGTCCTGTTGATTTTTATTTGTTACTTCTTCATTAGCCTTCTGCTCTTCCATTTTATCATTCTTTTGTTCTTCTTGTTTTTTCACTTGATTTTTTACTTGATTTTCATTGTTCTGTTTTTCTTTGTCCGTTACTTTTGAGCTTTCTGTTTCTTGATTTTGTTGCTCTGTTAATTCTTGTTTTTCAACTTCTTTGTTTATTTGTTCTTTTGATGCCTCTTCTTCTGATTGTTTTGTTTTTTGTTCCTCTAATTTATTATTTTTCGCCTCTTTAGATGCTAGTTGGGCTACTTTCTTTTCTTCTGGCTGCTCTTTTCCTTTTGTTTGAGCAGTAAAAAATAACTGATAAGATATCATGCTAACCATCAATAATACTAAACTTAATCCAATATTCACAACGCCGCGCTGTCGACGGGTTTGTTGTTTTTCTTGAAATCTACTCTCATTTCCCATTTCCAAAACCTCCATGTGACTTTTACAGTGAACCCGTATGTTGTTTTCTTTACTTTAGACTCTAGTAAGTTTATTTTCATATTTTTTATGCCGATAAACTTTAAAATTCCATATGTATAGTCGTTCCTCTTGCCCCCTTATCACTTACATAAACCTCTATTGTAAATACGTTTTTTTAATCAGTATATTATTAAACATGCTTTTCTATATTACATTTTAATATTCAGAATTTCAATAATAAAATCAATCTCAAGCTAAAATGTTTTTACTATTTTTAATACAAGTATCAATGCAGAGTACCAATAAAAATGAAACAAACAAAAACAGGTCCGAAATACATCACTCATGTATTATATTTTAGGGCTACTTGACGTTTACTAAGTTACAAATTTAACTAATTAAATTTGTAACTTAGTATATAAAAATTATAAGTAATTCAGTACCTGACTTTACTGTAGAAGCACGTAGAGGAATTTTACGTATATCATTACCACGATCCTTGATTATTCCCCCTCCTTATATGTATTTATAGTCTGTTTTAATTCGTCGAATTTTCAATTGATATTTTTAGATATTTTGCTGACATTTTATAAGCACGATTATCAAAAAAATAGTTTCCTAGTTCATGAGCCAGTTTACTTACTAAAGGGTATTGTTTTTTTTCTAAACCCATTTCAATTGCTTTTTGCATGTTTTTTTCATATCCATAATAATCTCCTCTTAATTTGGATATCTTCCCCTTAAATCCATATAGTTGAACATGAGCGTCAGGTACATCAGAAATTGATAAAAAATTAAATGCTTCATCCATAAATTTATTAACAGTTTTCCAATCTTTACATTCTATATGAACCTCTATTAAACTTCGTAATGTGTATATCTTTTGACTTTTTTGATGGAGAAACTCACTTTGTTGCAAGCTTTTTTCATAGTACTTAATAGCATTAGTATAATCCTTCAAACCTTGGTGAATTTTTCCGTAATTATAGGAAATTATAGGTAAATACATAGAATTATTATTATTTTTCACTCCAAGTTCTGCCTGCTGTAACCATTCAAGAGCTTTTTCATATAATTCATCTAACTGATACAGTAGTGCGAGCATTAACAGAGTGTTTATTACTTTCTCCTCCAAATTAAATTTCAAGGATATTCCGTAAGCCTTCCGAGCGTACAAACGACTAATGCTTTTATCTTTATAAAGCTCTTTATTTACAATACATAGATTATAATATATACTAGCGTGTTGTGGAGTCTCTTCTAGGCCTAGTAAGCTCTCTGTCTTCACGTAAATTTCATGTGCGGCCATATAGTCTTGTTTACTATAAAAATAATGACCTCGAGCCATTAAATAATATATATAATCTTCAGTATACTCAGGGTCTATTTGATTTGGAATAACTTGCGAGGCCTGAGTTACAATTGGTTCTACATGTAATAAGTTATTATTTCGGGAATGATAGTATATTAAAACACCATAAGCCTTTAATAATAAAAGAATAGAGTCTATATCACGAACATACAGTTCTAAAGAAGATAAGTCTTTTTCACTTATAATATTATCGTTTTTATACCTATTACATATTTCAAGAAGCTTAGGTTCTATATCCTCATGATCTGCATCTACAAGAAAATTGTAATCAACCTCTAGCTTTTTTGCGACCTTTTCTAAAAAAGGAGCTGAGGGTTTAATTTGTCCATTTTCAATTCTACTTAAATAAGTTATAGAACATATCCCGGATACTAATTCTCCTTGCGTAAATTCTTTATGTATACGTATTTGTCGGATTCTTTCACCAACGTTCATTTTCCTTCTCCTTTCTCTGAATGAATATTTTTGGGCAATATTATATATGTATTACCTATCATAATATGTGAATTGTCTGATATCTAAACAGAGAAGTAACATTGTATATTTCCTCATGCATATCAATCCAACTGTGAAGGGAAAATTGAATACAACGCAACTGTAACTAATTACTTTAATTATTAATATTTATTTGGATGCATATGGAATTTGTATGCCCGATTTACTACTATTAGTTGTCTCCTCCCTTTCGCTTACATTACTATATTATACCAATTTACTGATGATCACGCCTAATAAAATTTATCTTTTATGCCTTCAGATCTTTAAGATAAAAGTCTCCTGTCTAAAAACGATAAAATAATTAAAGAACCTTATATGTTGCAGAAACTATCTCAAATCACGAAGCATGTAAAACAATACAGAAAAAACTATGATAAATTTACAATTGTTTTCAATTAAATGTTTCCACGGGTTTCCCTAAGTTATCTTTCTACAATTGTCCATGAGAATACAATTCATTTTTTAATTCGTGTTTTTAATTCTCTTTACATATATTTGTAAAGAGAATGGAGGGATATTAATGAGAATCGCGTACACAGAAACTGATGTGGACTTGTTAGCTCGTCTAATGAGAGCAGAAGCAGAAGGCGAAGGACAACAAGGGATGCTGGATGTTGGAAATGTCGGTGTGAACAGAGTGATGTGCAATTGTCTAGACTTTAAAGGAATTACAAATATTCAACAAATGGTGTATCAACAACAAGGCGGAAGTTACTCATTTGAAGCCGTGACAAAAGGATATTTTTATCAACGTGCAAGAGAAATTGACAAAGAGCTGGCAAGAAAATGTCTGGAATATTGGAGAGGACATCCCGCAACCAATTCCCTTTGGTTTTTTAATCCTGTAGGAAATTGTCCGCCCGTTTGGTGGAATCAGACATTAGCAGGACAATACAAGGAACATTGCTTCTATCAACCAACAAGAGCGGAGTGCCCAAAAGTATATGCTGGAAAATAATTGTTTATTTTATTAGTGTTTCTTAGGAATGCTATTTCTCTTTCAAAAGTTAGCCAATAGAAAAATGCCTTGACTATGTTTCATGTGCTAGCAAGGCTTTTTCTATTGGTATTTCCCTAATCAATTGCTAAATGTGCTTACGAATTATTTATAGTTTTCTGAAAAGAATTATCGTCCAAATCCTCTTCAATTAATCCATGATTCATGTTTTTTCCGTAAAATATTTCATCCATTTCTGTTTTTAATTTTGTTGTAATGTCCTCTTGTTCTTTTACGGATAATTTTTCTTGTGTATATCCAAATAGATAGTTATTTAAGTCAAATTCCTTTAGTTTACATTTTGTATGAAAGATATGTTCTTGATATACATTGACATCAATCATATCATAGAGACTTTTCACGTTATTTGGAATGTAATTTTGGATAGAACTTATTTCGTGATCAATAAATAATTTGTTACCTGTTATATCTCTTGTAAATCCTCTAACGCGGTAATCAATGGTCATAATATCTGTATCAAATGAGTGAATAAGATAATTTAATGCTTTAAGAGGTGAAATTTCACCGCATGTAGCCACATCGATATCCGCTCTAAACGTGCTAATACCTTCATCAGGATGATATTCAGGATACGTATGGACTGTAATATGACTTTTATCTAACTGCATGACAACTGAATCCGGGAGCGGTCCAGGAGATTCAGTGAATGATTCTGTCGGCACTTCGACCACCGGACCTTCTGATACTAATATGGTTACGCTTGCTCCTTGTGGTACATAGTCTTGTTTAGCAATATTTAATACATGTGCACCTATAATGTCTGAGACATTTTTTAAAATCTTAGTTAATCTGTCTGCATTATATTGTTCATCTATGTATTCTATATAAGCTTCCCGTTCTTCTTTTGTTTTTGTATAGCAAATATCATACATATTAAAGCTTAATGATTTTGTTAGGTTATTAAATCCATGTAATTGAATCCGTTGTTCTGGTGTTAGTTTCATGATAAAATTCCCCATTCTCCTGTTCAATAATGTTTTATAAACCCTTTATGCAATATAATTCCATACTACAAATTTTTCATGCATACTCTTTTGAATTAGAATCGTTTGTAATATATTAGTTACTTCTAATTCACTGCTGGTAACCAATTAGAATAAATATATAGTTTGTTTTTATTGTAAAAATACGGTAAATGAAATTTGAAATAGCAATGGTGTAGAATTTGAATCGAGAAACCATTATGACTAGATTAATCAAAAGAAAAGATGTACAAGCTCACGACAACTTGCACATCTTTTCTTTTCTCTATGCTAAAGACTAATTAAATACTGTGTCAATTTCTATAATTACTCTCAATTATATTCCCAATTAAAACATTATTTATTTAAATCTTTTTGGTTACTTCACTTCTAATGTTTACATCTTTTGAGAATTCAGTATCGTTTTTTAGGTTATTCGAATATTTGTTTTTTCGTTTTCGATTATCATTCCGATTAGTCATAAATTATCCTCCTCTTATTAAGGTTCGTACCTATTTTGTACAAAAGGAACTATTTAATACAGATTACTTCGTAAATATTCAAGAAGCTTACACGTTATGTTTAAGCTTCTATTCAACCTGCGAATTTAAGATTCAAATTTCACCCAATTTGATACAAGACGTTCATATTTTTCCAAGCTGTTTGGACATGATAAAGAATGAGGTGATTGTTATGAAAGACGAGATATTAGAATTAGTACCAGAAGCGGTAAAAAAGTTACTCCAGAAAAAAGTTAAAGATGGGAACCACTGCAACATTGATTTGATTATTGATGATGTAGCTGCATATGAATTTGAGCCGGAGCAAGTAATCCCGTGCATCATGGCTGCCTATTATGTTTACGAGTCCACGTCCTATCCCAATGAAATGGAGGAAGAATGGAAGATAAGTTTAGTTTTTCACGCATCTATTCGTTCGGCAATGAAACTTTTGTCTTACGGTAAGTATAAAGCGAAACGATCGGAGAGTGGATGGATGAGGTATACAACCCCTTGAACTATCCCTATTTGGAAGTAGAGATTCCTGCTAACTAACGTGTTCGCGGGAATCTCTTACTTAGAGATAAGATTTTTAACAATATATTAATATATCAGCTATATTCCTATACAGTTATCAGGTCACTCGATCAAATGTATCATTTCATTAAATAAGAGACTATACTTAATTAGTACTTTAATCTAATTTCCTTTGTGCTAATGAAATAATTTTTTCAATATATGGAGATTTTCCATTTGTATACGACACTCGATCAAATGGATACTTCATGGCAAGCTCTTGTTTTAATTGTTTATATTCCATACGTGCCCATTCATGATTTCTCATAAAATCACGGAATAATAAATTATGCTCCCACTCTTGATTACCGTACGTATAGACGTGTAAATGATGTGTACCTGCTCTCCACTTTCCTTTTCTAAAAAAACGTCTCTGTGGAAAATCCTTATGAAATACATATTCATACCCTATTGTTTGCAATGGTACTATCCAATGATCAACTACTTTTAAATCTTTAACACCTATCATCATATCAATGAGTGGTTTAGCAACTAACCCTTCTACTGAAGTACTTCCGATATGTTCAATCGCTGAAATATCCTTTTTTAGTAATGAAATGAAGTTTTCTTTCTCCTTCAAAAATTCCTTATGCCAATTTAAATTATACGGTTCAATGATGATTTCTTTATCCATCTCTTTCTCCTTTCATACTCATAATCTAGCTTTATAAGCCATCTTTTTTACTAATCAAAACAGGACTTTCAGCACTGCTCTCGAATATATTAACGTTTAATCTAATTATATAAAATATGAGGTGTAAAATGAACGAAATTCCGATTACAATTCATTTAGATGACGTAACTTTTCAATTAAAAGAACAACAAGACTTCAGCTGGCTTGTGAGCCTTGGTAAAGTATTTGCAGTGTTTGATCAACAAGATTCGGGGAATATTTGCTTTGGTATTGAAAAGGATGGGAAGAAAAGTTTTGTTAAATTTGCTGGGGCAAAGACAATGGAATATACAGGAGAACCAACCGATGCTGTTTCTAGACTAAAAGAAGCGATTTCTCTTTATGAAGAATTAAAACATAATCATCTAATCGAATTAATTAATCATTATGAAATGGAAAATGGTTATGCGGCCATCTTTAATTGGTTTAGTGGAGAATGTCTTCATTCACATTGGTCATTTCCACCACCAGCAAAATATAATAATCCCAATTCTCCATTCTATCGCTATAAACAGTTATCAATTGAAGAACGTCTTATTTCACTAGACCATATTTTTTCTTTCCACGTTCATGTTGAAGGAAAAAATTATGTAGCAATTGATTTTTATGATGGTAGCATTTTATATGATTTTAAAACAAATACAATAAAGATTTGTGACATCGACTTATATAAAAAGAAACCTTATATCAACACAATGGGAAGACTTTGGGGATCATCACGATTTATGTCACCTGAGGAATTCGAACTTGGCGCAGTTATCGATGGGAAAACAAATGTATTTAATATGGGTGCAATCGCTTTTGCGCTCCTAGGAGGAGAGCGTAATCGTTCTTTCACCAAATGGGAAGCGGGAAAAGAACTGTATGATATAGTATCTCGTGCAGTAGAAAAAAATAGAAATCAACGTTATGCATCAGTTAAAGAGTTTTATTTAGAATGGGAATCTGCTCGCAATAAAATGAGTATGAAAAAGTAAGCCCCTCATTGTAGTAAAATAATTAATACATGAAGAAATTACATTTTTCTGTATAATACTTATAGTACCGAAAACTACAATAATGAGGCATGCTAGATGAATTTTCTATACATCAATCAAAACGTATTAAATAATTTACTTTACATTTTAAGTAGCGTCTTTGTTTTCTATTTTATATATGATAACGGAAAGTTTTTCAAAAAATACAAAAAGACCCTTATTGTAATCTGCACGAGTATACCGTTAATTTTATGTATGAAATACCCTATATATATCGATGAGAATTGTGTTCATGATTTAAGACAAATTCCATTTTTCATAGGTACACTTTATGGAGGTTTACCTGTTGGGATCGCCTTATTAACTATAATGTTATTGATTCGGTTTGTTTTTTATGGTGTGAACTTTTTAACAGTTATAGTTTATATTATCATGCTAATTTTCACTGCCCTTTCCTCTTCTAAATTTAATCAATTAAGTAGAAGAAAAAAACTCATGATGTCAATGATTTTACCTTTTCTCCTTGCTTTACTTACAACCTTTGTCGTTGTGATTTTATCGGATTTTCCAGTAACGCAGTCATACATCAATTTTTTCATTATACTTCCCCCTATTATCATGTTATTTGTTGTATATATGAATGAAGTTTTAAGAGATGCTGTTATGATGAGATCAAAATTAGTAAAGATGGAGAAGATGGAGATTGTAAGTCAACTTGCTGCAAGTATTTCGCATGAAGTAAGAAACCCTCTTACCGTAGTAAAAGGCTTTACTCAACTCCTTAAAACTCCAGATTTACCACAAGAATCGAGAGAACAATATATTGAACATATTCTTGGAGAGCTAAACCGCGCTCAGGTTATCATTGATGACTACTTAACATTCGCTAAGCCTGCACCACAAAAAGTTGATAACATTATAATAGATCAAGAATTAAAAAGAGTAATAAGTATGATGATGCCATTATGTAATATGAATTCTATAAATGTTTCTGAAGAATTAGTAACAGGGTCCATTATTGGGAATACACAGCATTTTCAACAATGTTTTTTAAACTTGATAAAAAATAGCATTGAAGCAATGCCGAATGGTGGTACACTAAGTGTCCATTCATCTATTTTTGAAAACAAAATCATTATTGTCATTAAAGATAGCGGAATTGGAATGACACAAGAGCAAATAAATCGATTTGGCGAACCATATTTTAGCACAAAAACAAAAGGAACAGGTTTAGGTACGATGGTTGCAGTAAAAATCATTGAAACAATGAATGGCACTTTAAATATAAATAGTATTGTTAATAAAGGAACAACTTTAACGATTACATTTCCGCAAAATAATGAGATTACTAAATAAACATTAACATTTTGATTTAAAAGGAGCTCCCATGCTCCTTTTAATTTTCCTCTATATAAAAATAAGCAATGCTTTTTATAAGACATAGCCATACAAAACAAAAATTTAAACATATAAAAGGGCTTGACTACACCCAGCTTGTAGGTATTCCGTCTCTATTCCATTTTTTATTACCTAACATAGCTATACCACTCTTTATGTATTATTCATTAAGTTTTTTATTTGTAAAACTCAATCCGCATCAATCATCGGTACACAAAAATAATTCGAAATATTTAGTAGAGATAACTTAAGCATTTACTACTTTTTAACACATCAATTATAAAAAGAAGCTATCATGCTCCTTTTTATAATTGAATTTTTGGCGCAATAACGTATATAACTTCGAAATAAATCTACTTTTTTATGGGTAAAGAAAAAGTTTCATCTGGGTATGAATAAAAGCAAACTGCTGAATCATTTCATTTAAGCACTCCGTTGCTTTTGTAGGAATTTGATGCTTTACGTTATCAATGAATTTTAATTCATTACATGGCAATTTTTCATGCAATAATTTCGCATGACTATAAAATATTTTATCTTTCTTACCATAAACCAACAAAACCGGAAGCTGAATATTTCTAAGCTGATTCGTACAATTATAATGCAAACTATAACGATAATACTGCCAGATATTTTTGGCATTCCCTTTTCGTGCTTCTTTAAACATCTTTCTGAACAATTTATGTGTATTTGAATTGCCCCATGAAATAGACCATGCTAAAAATGAAACAGCCCCTGCTTTCGCAAGTTTCATGCCAAGTGAAATCTTACTCTTTAGATACCCATCCCTCACTTCTGACATTCCCCCGATTAGAATACTCCCTAACGCTCTTTCAGCAAAAGCCAATAAAAATTCTAATGCGACAGAGCTTCCAGTCGAATATCCACATACAAATGCCTTCTTAATCTCCAAATGATCCAACAAACATCTAATGTCTTCAGCAATCAGTGGATAGGTTATCGGTTGTTTTGAATACTGACTTCTTCCGTGCCCTCTAATATCAAAAGCAATCACCTTAAAATTTCGGGATAATTCCTCTATTTGATACTCAAAATTCACACAAGTAAGTACAGGAGGATGAATAAAAACAATAGGAACCCCTTTTCCCTTAACAATATAATACAGACTACTACCATCCACATCCAACATTGGCATGTATGTAATCACCTCAACAATCTGAAATCATTCCCGATTCTTTTTCAAGAAAAAAGTATCTCTAAAAAATGACACATACTAAAAATTGATTTTAGTACATGAACATTCTCCTTTTATTATTAACTCCTGTATAATTTGTTAGCTATAAGCTGTCGATGAAATTCTGTTACACGCTCCTGATAACGTTGAAGCTGATTTTCGTTTTAAAAATGAATTTAAGTTTTCCTTTTCATTTTTTTATTTAGATGGAAAAATGGATAGTTTTTTCATGTTGTTCTATAAATCAACTCTTACAGTACACTTGAAGATGTGTCTTTTCACTCACTTCTGTTATTATGTGGGACTTCTTTTTCTATTCTGGTAACTATTTAGAATAAATTACGATGGATTTTATTCCATAAATTACATGAAAATGAATATCGTCCCTTTTAATCTCATCTACTGTAGTATTATTTTTATATACTTCATCTCATTAATTAAATAAACAGTATGTAAATGAATTTTTAATCCTTATTGATCTGTACATGTTACTCATTTGTAATGAGTGAGCTTACAAGTAAATTTAGGGTTTTTAGGAAAAAAGAATCAAGAAATATTAGCATAATTTCCAATGAAATATTGCAACATAAATCATGTGAAATTGAACTTAGTGTTTCTTTTTCCTAATTATTATTGCAGGGGGTAAAAAATGAATACTCTTAACTTCTTGATGTCACTATTCAATTCTGGAAGAAGAACTCAGCAAATGTTTAACTTATTTAGAAATAGACGAAATAACAATAGAAGCTGGATTTGGTTTTCTTTACTAGGATTAGGAACAGTTTTTAGTGTAGTAGCAACACGTAATTCAAATATGATGAAACCTATTCAACGTTTGTTCCAAAGTGTTCAAAATACGACAAAAACATTTATTCCATCCAAAGTAAATTTGGCAAATTTAGAGTTTGCCGATGAAATTACGCCTAACAGTCAAAAGAAACAGGGTAATCAAAACCAATAACAATCGTGAATAATAAAAACTTGCCTTTAATCCACAATTATTTACAATATATAAAGATATATAAATTTATGGAATATTCATTAATTTAACTTTGTCATTTCGGTAAACTTTCGATTTAAAACATAGCTGCACCACTCTTTTATGTATCTATTCATTAAGTTTTTTATTTGTAAAGCTCAATCAGAATCAACAACTCCTATGCAAAAACAATTCAAAACTCTAGAAAATTCCGATGGAAAAAGGAGCATGATAGCTCCTTTTTCGGATTGAATCTCGTATTGATACTAAAAAAGTACCTTTAATAGTTTTTCTAATTACATCATTCTGTGACGAATGATTAAAAAATGGTATGTTTTTTAATACCCTCCGCCCCAGCAGCTGCATCCAACAATAATTAATAAAATAAATAACACAACTAATAACGCAAAACTCCCACCAAAACCACAAGAACCACCGAAACTCATGTTTTCTCCTCCTTTTAGTATAAAACTAATGGATAAATTGATTGTTTATTAACGGGTTCGTATTATACAGTATGTTTTTATATGATTTTTGAGCATGTCTTGCTAAATTTAAAAAGACACTCCGCGAGTGCCTAAATTTTATCCGCATAACATCGAGAACCTTACAATGGATACCAAAACCCTTTAAAAATATTGAATTTTAGGTAAATGGCAAATACTAAAATTATAATGCCGATAACGAGTCCTATATAATCCTCTTGTTTCGCTTTTGTTGTAAAATACCATGTTCGTTTCTCTTTTTTTCCGAACCCTCGTAAATCCATTGCATTTGAAACGGTATCAATTCGCTCTAAAGATTGAATAATAAGTGGCCAAAAAATGAGTACTCGGTTTTTCATACGTTCCCAAAAATTCGCCTCTCCTCTTTCAAATGGTATACCTCTCGCTTCTTGAGCGTGCTTAATCAGTTTGTATTCCGCTTGTATATTCGGTATGTAACGAAGCGCAATGTTTATCGCATAAGCAATTTTATACGGTAATCCAATTTTATATAGGCTGCTAGCGAACTCACTTGGATGTGTCGTATATATAAAAATAAGTGTAAATGGTAATAACGTAAAGTACTTTAATGAAAGTGTAAGAGCATAAAAGAGTGTTTCAAATGTAATAGTAGCATATCCAATATGCAAGAATGCTGTACTTGTACCAGTTAACTCAGATCCATGGGTTGGTGTAATCAATAAAATCATCACTGAATTTAGCATACTAAATGTGAAAATGGCACTAAATATAATTACAACTTTTTTTACAGGGACTTTAGCGATCACTACCCCTAAACAACCAATGAAAAACAAGCATAATAAAATACGAAAGTCAAAAAATATAAATGTAAGAGTCATCCAAATTATAAATAACAACAACTTAATTGCGCCGTCCATACGATGGAAATATGTATGATTATCTATATAAAATAAATCTGATTTACTCATAATCCCCCCTCCTTTTTGTTTCCATATACATTTGTACAAAAACTTCTGGAAAAGGGACTTTACTCAATTTTGCTAATGTTGTTAGCGAACTTTCCTGTAAATTAGCTTGTTGTAATACTTTGCTATTTGCTAATACGATTGGAATAGTATCATCAACAAGTATTTTTCCTTTATGAAAGACAACCGCACGATCCGCATATTCTAAAGCCAAGTTCATATCATGTGTAATAAAAATAAACGATATACCTTGAGTCACTAATCGTCTGACACAAGACATAAATTGTTTATAATGAAAATAATCTTGCCCTGCTGTTGGCTCATCTAATATGATAAGCTTCGGATTCGTTGTTAAAACTGATGCAATCGTAAGCCTCTTTTTTTGTCCGTAGCTTAACGCTTGAATTGGCCAATTTCGAAATGGATATAATCCACAAATTTGCAACGCGTCTTCCACTCGTTTATGTATTTCTGCTCTAGAAACCTTCTGTAATTTTAATGAAAAAGCAACTTCATCCCAAACAGTAGATTGTGTAATCATGTGATTAGGATTTTGCATGACATAGGAAATCACTTCTCCACGCTTCCGAATAGACCATGAAGTTATATTATCATTATCAAGTACAATTTTTCCTTCCTGTGCTTTGTTTATTCCAGTTAATAAATGTGCAAATGTAGATTTACCTGCACCATTATGACCTAATAATGCTACAATTTCTCCCCTTTGTATGGAGAGTGTTATGTCCCTTAATGTAAAACCTTTGTGAGAATATGAAAATGAAATATTTTCTGCTTTACATAAGATTTCTTTTTTTCGTTGCTTTTTAGGCGTAGTAGCATTTAACATCCATTGCTTAACCGCTTTATTCAACTTCTCATGCTTTAAAGTTTCAATTGGATATAATTCTTCATCTGAAATATTCATTTTTATATTTTTTAATACTTCAATATATACAGGTTCTCTTAACCCTATTTTTTGTAGCATGTTTGTTTGTAAAATTCTTTTTGGTGAATCGATTGCTACAATTTTCCCTTCATCTATTAATATGATTTTATCTAGGTCTAATTTTAATATCTCCTCTATTCTATGCTCAATAATAACGATTGTTTTATTTAATTGTCGATGTACATTTTGAATAAGTTCTACTGTTTTCAAACTACTTATTGAGTCTAAATTTGCTAATGGCTCATCAAATAGTAATATGTCAGCATCTGTCGTTAGTAGACCAGCAAGAGAGACAGTTTGTTTTTGACCACCAGATAATTCATGTGGGCTTCGTGAATGAAATGTATGCATCTGTACTTTTTGTAAAGAGTCCATAACAACCACTTTCATTTTCTTCTGTTCGACACAATCATTTTCTAATGAAAAAGCAACGTCTTCTCCTACAGTCAAACCAATAAACTGGGAATCTTGATCTTGTAAAATAGTTCCCACATGCTTACTTTGTTCAAAAATACTACCTTTTCGCGGATCCTTACCACATATTGAAATGTTCCCAGTACTTGATCCCTCATATGAAAAAGGGATTAGCCCATTTATACAATGGGCCAATGTTGATTTTCCCGATCCACTTCGACCGGCAATCAATACTTTTTCGCCTGGATAAATACGAAGTGTAATATCCTTTAAAGTAGGTTCTGTCACTTGTTTATATTGAAATGTAAATTGTTTAAAGGAAATAATTGGCTTCATTGTAATCTCCCTATTTTTCAATCTTCAAATGTGTATGTTTTTTATTTGCTTTCGCTAATCCAAGTGTGATTGGTAAACCAAGAATTAAGAAAACAAGGACATCTGCAATTGTTGCACCAAGTACTTGAATAACAATTTTATCTAAAGGCTCTCCCATCACGATAATATCGAAAGCACCGGCAAATAGAATTGCAATGACAATCCCAATTAAACCTGTTACAGCAAAATATGAAATATCACGGTTACGGAATGTTCCATTTTTCACACTGAAGCTTGCTCGTTTTTGTACAAGTCCCATCGTAAATCCAATAATACCTGAGCTAAGTACCCATCCCCACCATATTCCCCATCCAGCAATCGTATCCGTGACCGTATGACCGATAAGTCCGATCAAAAGTCCTGCAATTGGCCCAAAAATCGCCCCAAAAATCGTTAATATAGCTAAGGCAGGTTTAATATATGTGTTTGGAGCAATTGAAAACCCCCACAGACCTAGAACACCATATATTGCAGAACCAATTCCGATTGCTACGACTAATTTTGTAGATAATTTGTTCATATGAATTCTCCTCTCATTCTAATTAGTTTCTATTAGTCCTATGTAAAAAAATATTGAATTATGAGCTCTCACTTCCTTTCTTCCTAATAAAAAATGACCTCTGCTATAAGAGGTCATTTGCATATGAATATATGATCCTCTTATCTTTCAAAAGACAATATGTCTTTTGCGGAATTAGCACCTTCCTATTTGTAGTAAATAAGGGTTGCTGAGGTTTCATAGGGCCGTTCCCTCCACCTCTCTAGATAAGTATTCGTTTGTAACTTGTATTATTGCACTAACGTAAATTAATTTCAATATTTTTCTTACTATTCCAACTTTTACGCAAAACAAAAAATAAACCATTGTATTCTTATCTGAATTATGTGATTATTAATATAACAAAGCAGGTTAACGGGGGAATGAGACATGAAAGTAATTGGATTAATTGGTGGATTAAGCTGGGAATCAACATCTCTTTATTATAAACATATTAATACATTAACTTTATCTCAGTATAATCATAATGCAACGCTTGTTTTATATAGCATGAATTTTGGTGAAGTGACAAATTTATTACAAAATCAACGATATGAGGAAGTGCAAAACCAACTCGTTCAAGTAGCTAAAAAAGTGGAACACTCCGGTGCAGATTGTATACTTATGTGTTCAAATACAGTACACCAATTTGCGGAAGAAGTAGAAAAAGCAATCTCTATCCCACTTCTTCATATTGGTGATGTAAGCGCTGAAGAAATTGTTGAACATGATGTGAAGCGGATTGGTTTGTTTGGAACAAAACAAACAATGGAACAAGACTTTTATAAAACCAAACTAGCTAATTATGGTATTGAAACCATTATTCCTGAAGAAAATGAACGGAATTTCATTCATCATGTTATTCTCCACGAATTAAGTAAAGGTATTATTTCGCATCAATCCAAAGACCGTTTCTTACAAATCATTCAAAAGCTCATTAAAAATGGCGCAGAGGGAATTTTATTAGGTTGTACAGAAATACCCCTACTCATTTCACAAAAAGATCTTTCCATCCCTGTATTTGACACTGCTTTTTTACATGCTAAAACCGCGGTTCAATTCGCTGGATAATAAAGAAAAGAAGCTATCTTATTGGTTGTAAAATAGCTTCTTTTCTTTATTGTAACTATACCTCATTGATTTCTATTGCAAAGCTCCTGTTATAGATGGCATAGCTGAATGAGAAGTCACTTGCTCACTTTGAAATATAGGTAAATAAATAGTAACCGATGTTCCTACCCCTACCTCACTCATAATACTAATTCTTCCTTGATGACTTTCAATAATTTTATAACTGAGCATTAATCCAATGCCCGTTCCTTTTTCTTTCGTACTATAAAAAGGTTCACCAAGCCTTTTTATTCTTTCTTCAGGAATTCCTATGCCCTCATCTACCATATTAATAATAACTTCCTCACGCTCTGATTTTTTCACAGAAATAGAGATTGTCCCACCATCTGGCATTGCTTCAATGGAGTTTTGTAAAATATTAATAAAAACTTGTTTTAATTGATTTTCGCAGCAATCAATCATTAATTCTTTTGATTCTATATGCAGATCAATTTGAATATTTGTCATGATCGCCCTTGTGTTGATTAACGAAACAACATTTCTTAATATCGAACAAATATTTTTCTTTTCAGTTGGAATAACATCAGTCTTTGCAATCGATAAAAACTCATGAAGTATAGATTCAATTCTTTCAATTTCTGATAACATAAGACCAAAATATTTATCTTGATCTTCTTGGTTAATTTGAAATAATTGAATAAACCCTTTGATTACGGTTAATGGATTTCGGACTTCATGTGCTACCCCGGCAGCTAACTGTCCAATTGCTGCAAGTGTATCTGATTTATTCAATAACTCCTCAGTCT
Source organism: Bacillus pseudomycoides (assembly GCF_022811845.1). Lineage (NCBI taxonomy): Bacteria > Bacillati > Bacillota > Bacilli > Caryophanales > Bacillaceae > Bacillus > Bacillus pseudomycoides. Next base: position 3,946,548 of record NZ_CP064266.1, on the reverse strand, counting down.
TTTTCCGCTCGGTAATATCTCGAACGATTATCATAATCTTATCTTGTAAGAGTGGTAAACATCTAGCTTCAAAGAAACTAACACTTCCTTTAAGTGTTAACGGATATTCAACAATAACTGTCGATTCCTTTTGTTGTACTTGATGAATTGCTTCTTGAAATTGTTGTGCTACAGGTGATGGCAAGACTTCATAAAATTTCTTCCCCATAAAGGATTCTGCAGGTACGTAAAACTTAGCTGGTGAACCTGCTTTATAGTCTATAATTGTTCCATCAGCCTCAGTTAAGAAACACAAATCAGGTAATGCTTTAAAAATAAGCTCTAACTCAGAAGTTTGCTGTTTTAATTGCTCTTCAATTCCTTTTCGATGAGTAATATCAACTCCAACTGCCCAATAACTATAACCAGGTACTGGGAACTGCTCCGAAATATTTGACCACATGATTGTTTTTATTTCCCCATTTTTGCATGTTAAATTCATTTCCCAATCTCGAAAACTTTTTCCGCGAATTGAAAATTTCTTTTGAAGTTGTCTGCGATAACTTTCATCAGGATATAGCAGTTCAAGCGCTTTTGGATTCCCAACGATTTCTTCTGCAGCATAACCTGTTACGAGCTCACATTCCCGGTTCCATAATATAAATTTCCCATTTTTATCAAGAGCATCGACCATAATGGGCATATTTTGTAAGATTGTATGTAGCTGTTCTTCTTTTTGAGAAAGTAAATGTATATTTTTTGTTTGGTTTTGAAGTTTATTCATTGCACTATCTACAATGAGATTTGAAAGCGTTTCGAAGTATTTTTGACAAGTAAAGATATCGCTTTTTGTTGAATAAGCAACAAATGATCCAAGATGTTGCTCATGCAAAAAAATCGGAATTTCAATCTTTGTAAGTTGTATATTCTCTTCTTGATCCATATCGAATGAAAAAACACATTCCTTATTTTGATCAAGAAGTTGATGTGAAATGTTTGTTAATTTATAAAATTGTTCTGCCATGGTTTCTATTGTGTTCACATCAATGAGTTCCAATAGCCGAGCGTTCATTTTCTTTCCACCTCTATATGTAAAATTAATACCATTTTTTTCACGCTTCTCCATTATACGAATAATGTTCTCATAGGTATATAGCAAGAGCATAATTATTCAAATAAATTTTATTTTTCAATTAAAAATTATTTGAAATGATATATAATCTTATTAATATAAATATGTAATGATATAAAAATTCACAAAATATTCACAAAGCATTTGAAAATTACATACAATTCTTCCAATATATTCTATATAATAAAATGCAATAAGGCTTCTATGAATCTCATAGAATACCTTACCCCTAATAAAAAATAAAAAAGAATCCTTGATGGATTCTTTTTTATTTTTTTACCATGACATATTGATAAAGAGCATGTGCAACTCCATGTTCTTCATTCGATAATGTTTCATAGTGACAAATCCGCTTCATTTCGTCCACTGCATTGCCCATTGCAATAGATATGTTTGCCCTTTCCATCATAGAAATATCATTCAAGCCGTCACCTATTGCAATGGTATTTTCCACTGGAATATTAAGATGTTCCGCTAAAGTATATAAACCATTACCCTTTTGAGCGTCACGATGATTAATCTCTACATTATGCCAATATGAAGCAGTAATTGCTAGCTCTGTATTATGTTCAAAATGCATTTTTAATTTTTGTAATTTCTCTATATTATAAGAAAATGGTAAAAGTTTATGTACATATACCTCTTCTTCTAATATCGATTTACAACTTTCTGTTATATGAAACGCTGTATGCTCAAGATATAACGCCGCGATACTGTCAATCTCTTCTTGATTCATATCTTCATTTGATTTGTTTATCCATTCTATTTCATGCTTTACGCTTTCTTCACCATATGCTGGAACGTATACTCCCCTGTCTGTATACAGTTGATAGTACATACGATGTCGTTCAAGATACTCGACGATTTCGAGTGCTTGTGTATTTTGAATCGGGTACCTCTTCATCATTTTTTGATTCGTATAAATAAGAGCACCGTTTTCTGCGATAATAGGACATTGTAAATTAGCTTCCAACAGTAAACGTTCAATATCTACGATAGAACGTCCTGTACAAATCGCCACTACATGTCCCTGCTCCTGACATTTTCGAATCGCTTCTGCATTTTCTTTACTAATTATTTTATTTCCTGAAAGAAGAGTTCCATCTAAATCAATTGCGATTAGTTTCATTGTTCGGTCACCACTTTCTATAAATAAACATGCTCATATAGAAAATATACAAATGAGGTATCGTTTCCATATTCACATTCTCAATCACAACTTAGTTATAATGTATGAAAAGCGTTTCAGGTCAAGTGATATTTTTAGTTGTAATCGTTTATTTTATAAAAAAGCTATTCTTTGCATATATTTGTATAAAAGAATAGCCTTTAACATTAAGTTTTATATATGAAGTGGATAAAAATCAGTTGAATTCAATTATCCGCGAATATCCCGTTTATTATATCCAATAAAACCTAAGACCATTAATACAATTGCAACAACTACTAGTATTGAAAATTTTACGAAATCCACATCTTCAACAGGAAGTCTTGGAATATAGCCAAATGGCGTTAAGTTACTCATCCATTTTGGAAGTTGAAATAAACCACCTAAATAAATGACAAAGAATGAATAAGTCAAATAAATCCAAGTCAGCCCTGAAAATTTTGGTGCAAAGCCAATAAAGAGCATAGCAATACCGATCATAATCCACATTGCAGGTAAATAAACGATTGCTGCATTGTAGAAGGTGTTAAAAGAAATAGCATCCTTCATGACCGCATTCCCAGCTAATGCTAAACCAATTGCCGCAAGTGATAGCATGACAAACCCGCTGATAATCGATACGATGAAATAGCTTCCCATTAACTGCGAACGAGAGATAGCACGACTTAGCAAATGTTCCGTACGATTCTTTTTCTCCTCTCCTTTTAATTTAAACATAGCCATTAAAGGAGGAATAGTGCACATCATTGCAATCACTTTCATCAACGTACTTAAAAATTGTTCTGTTAATGAAAATCCTTCTACTGGCGTTAACATTTTCGCCATCATTTCATTACTAGAAAAAAAGGACTCTAGATCACCTAAAATAGACCCGTAAGATGCGCCGAGAATAAATAGCCCAACGCTCCAAGCAATTATTCCAGTACGTTGAAGTCTTAAGGCTAGGCCAAAAGGGCTTTGTAAAAAATAAGATGCATATTTTCTACCAGGCTTGGCTGGTATGAATCCAGCTTCTAAATCACGGATTGCATTTAAAGAAAGGGAACTGATAACTAAAACAAATGCTACACCGATGGTTAATACAATTGGCCACCAATAATTATTCACATATACTTCTGAACCTAACACCCACCCGAATGGTGAAAACCAAGAAAGTGTTTCATTGCTAACATCTCCAATGGCACGAATAAGATATGAGATGAGCAATATAGTGATAGAAAAGCCAATCGTCCCTCGCGAACTCTCTGTAAGCTGCGCAAATAATGCCGTGATGGCTGTAAAAATAATACCTGTTGCTCCTAAAGCTGCTCCGTAAAGAAGAGAACTAGCTAAATCCATACTCTCAATACCTAAAGCGTACAATCCAAATCCGATTATTAACGCTAACACCGTATTTATTCCAAATGAAACACAGATTGTTGCATTTAAATTAGACAAGCGTCCGACAGGTAAAGAGCGAATCATTTCAATGCAGCCGTCCTCTTCATCTGCTCGTGTATGACGTGCAACAAATAAAATACTCATAATCCCAACAGCTAAAGCTGTAAAAAGTAGCATTTGATTGGCCATCATTGCTCCTATTGTATAGTTTTTCAAACCATAACCTTGCCCAAGCATCGCTATCATTGCAGGATTTTTCATCGTTTCTGCAATGATTTGTCTTTCTTGCTGAGATGGGTACATTTCAGTAAATGAAACCGCGATAATACATGTGAAAATAGATAAAGAGAGTATCCAAATAGGAGTGCGAATACGCTCCCGCCGCATGATAAATGTAGCGAGTTTCCCGGTATGATTGTAAAGCTTTTTAGCCATTAGAAAGCGCCCCCCTCATAATGACGCATAAATAAATCTTCTAATGTAGGTGGCGCGCTTTCTAATTTTATGACTCCAAACTGGCTTACATATCTTATAACATGATCAAGTTCCTCTGAATCTACTTGAAATGAAAGTGCTTGATTTTTCTTCTCAATATTATAAACACCTTGTACCTCATGTAAAGAAACAATTGGTTCTTTTGTTTCAACAAGTAGGCTTGTTCTTGTTAAATGGCGTAATTCATTTAATGTCCCTGTCTCAATGACTTTCCCTTGGCGAATAATTCCTACTTTATCACATAATCTTTCCACTTCAGATAAAATATGGCTGGAAAGTAATACGCTTTTCCCTTCTTTTTTCACATCCATTACACACTCTTGAAAAACTCTTTCCATCAGTGGATCTAAACCTGACGTTGGTTCATCTAAAATGTAAAGATCGGCATCTGAGGAGAAAGCAGCGATGAGTGCAACCTTTTGTCTATTCCCTTTTGAATATGTTCTACATTTTTTAGAAGGATCTAAATCGAATTTCTTAATAAGTTCTTCACGTCTGCTTTTATTATTTCCCCCACGTAACTTCACAAATAAATCAATAACTTCTCCGCCCGTTAAGTTAGGCCATAAATTCACATCGCCTGGAACATATGCAATTCGCTTATGAATTTCAACAGCATCTTCCCATGCATCCATGTCAAAAATCTGTGCTGTTCCGCTGGTTGGTTTTAAAATACCAAGTAGTAAACGGATTGTTGTTGATTTTCCAGCTCCATTAGGACCAATAAACCCGTAAACTTCTCCTTTATTCACTTCAATGTTCAAACCATTTAAAGCTGTAAACTTTCCAAATTTTTTTGTTAAATTCGTTGTTTTTAAGACAGACATGTTCTTTCCCCCTCTTCCTCATCCAAATTTCAGCCTCATTTTAAAGTACATATATTACTTTTGGTTCTACATATCATCATATCCTTTTGAGAAAGTTATGAAATAATTTAACTTATATAGTTCATAATATACAAAAGGTATGTCTTTGACAATAGTTTATGAAATATTTTTATTGTTTTATTACATAATTTTAATTAAACTAACATTGAGGTGAAAAAATGGACGGATTTCAACGACGAAGAGAAAAAAAGAAAATAAATATATTAGAAGCTGCATTAGCTTTATTCACGGAATACGGTGTGCAAAAAATTTCGATTGCTGAAATAGCAAAAAAAGCAAATGTATCTCAAGTGACCATCTATAACTATTTTGAAAGCAAACATAATTTAACTCATGAAGTGTTTATGTATTCTGTTAATAAGGCATTTGAGGAGTTTGAACAGATACTAAATAGTGATGTTCCTTTTCCAGAAAAAATAAAGCAACTTATTTTTATGAAAAAAGAAGCTGCAAAACATATGCATCAGGATTTTTATGAGTATTTAATGAAGGAATATACGTCTAGTTCTAATTACCTTCAAGAACTTTATGTGAAAGAGGCTCTTCCGCGTTTTGTAAATTTATTTAACGAGGGAAAAGAACAAGGATTTGTGGATCCAAGCTTATCTAACGAGGCCATTTTATTTTATATGCAAGCAATAAATGAATATATACAACGGGAAGATGTTTACAAAAAAATATTGCCACTAACCGAAGATATCATGAATATTTTATTTTACGGGATAGTTGGAAAAGAGACAACGGAATAAAGCTGAACTTTATTCCGTTTCTTGTTTCTTTAACTGACTGCATTCCTTAAAACGATTTAATGAGTAACATATACAAAATACAAGAAAAGTGGAAAATAATGAATGAAAATGAAATTTATTATCAATACTATAATTAATAAAAGGGCAACCCGATACGGTTACCCTTTATCATTTACGCTTCAGGACTAAAAGTTTTGCAATCAGTTTCTTCCGTTGTAGATGCATGTTGACCTTTATGACTTACTACATAAATCGCATCTGCATTACATTTATTTCCGTTACCCCAAAATTTACAGTTGTTTACTTCACATAAAACATCTTGTGCCATAAGTATCACACCTCCTTATTCTTTTATCATTAACAAATTTGAGAGGTATGATACCGTTTGGCGATTCGTTTTTTTACTTTTTACGTAGTTCTTTATTTCGAATATCTTTTCAAGTTTAATAAGAGGAATTTCCAATAATAATATTTAGCTTAATGATTGTATTTTTAATACCTTACACTACTTTTGTTTCCTTCAAGAGAATGTTTCACATTTAGATTAGGATTCATGCTGGATAACACCATCTTCATTTGAATTTCCTACTACGGGTTTCAGATTATAGATTGGCAAAATAAATAAGGAACCAATAATAAAGAGTAATGCTGTTCCTTCATACATTGTACTAAGTGAAAAGACTTCTTTTAATGAGCCGGCTGCACTCATCGTTACTACCATCGAACCCGTAAATAGAGGGCTCAAAATCCCATTTACCCGTCCGATAAAATCTGTATCTGAATTTTGAATAATGAGTGTGTTTATCCCTATTTGGATACAAGGAAGAGCTAGGCCACTGAAAAACTGAGCGATAAGTGTAATCCATAAATTTGTAGACAATCCAATAATACCAATACCAATCGCCTGTGCTAACATTCCTAAAATTAACATCTTTTGCGGCGCAATATTTTTAGCAAATACCATCGCTAAAGCTCCGCCAATAATCATTCCTGCTCCATTTACAGTCAATAACCATTGCAAACCTTCTTTTGATAAGCCTAATTGTTCTGTCACAATAAAAATACCGAGTGGCTGAATAAGGCCGATTCCTAACCCGGCTGCCATAAAGCAAATTCCGAGTAATGTTAATGCTTTCTTCGCTTTTACATATTTAATTCCGTCCACCATTTCTTGCAGCAAACTCGTTTTTTTCTTTTCTTCCTGCTCTTCAACATCTTTTGGCAGAAGTAACAAGACTAAAGCCGCAAGTGAAAAAGCAATACCTGTCACAACAATTGAAGTATAAATTCCAAAAGCTTGAAATACAAACGTACCAAGTATAGGCCCTAATACCATAAAAATCGCAAAAATGGTTTGATACAAAGACATGGCCAATTGTACTTCTTTCGTGGAAAGATGTTGCTTAAATAATTTCATACCTGAAGGCTGTGAAAATTGTGAAAGGATTGCGGAAATAAGCGTTACGAAAAATACAACTTTCCAACTTCCAAAGATCAACGTAAGCAATACTGCAAATACTGATAAAGAACTTAAAGTCTCGCACCAAATCATCGTCCTTTTTGGTTTCCATCTATCTGCAAACGTTCCTCCTATGAATGAAAAGATAAAAATTGGCGCAAATTCAGCAACTGAAATCATAGAAATGGCAAAAGCATCACCATTTGTCATTTCCATTACATAAAGTAGTACCGCAAAATTCCGAATCCAAATCCCTACCTGAAGAAATAGTGCTGAAGCAAGAATCGCTTGCACAAATCGATTTTTTAATACTGTAGATACATTACTCTTTTGATTTGCTTCTACGCTCATTGTCATAAAAAAGCCCCCTATTCTACATTCTGAACAGGAGGCAGTACAATCATATTATAAAAGACAGTCTATTCGCAGCGCGAAAATACATCCCTTTTACATATAAAAATGTACATACTAATCCTATTCAGAAGAATATTTCGTTTTATAACGAAGATTTCTTGAAAAATAGAATTAGTAGATCATTGGGATGTCTTCACCCTTCCGTTTCGATTTAAAATTGCACATACATACTCTATGTGAATAATTTAAAATGTATGCATGTCTCAAATACCTATTCTAGAAAGTTAGCGGCAATTCCTCTAAAGAACGCATTAAATAATTACCTTGCCACTTAATTTTTTCTCGCTCACCTTTTATTTGTATGTTAGGCATACGTTTTAGCAATGTCGCAATTGCAATCTTTGCCTCCAAACGAGCAAGTGGTGCCCCTAAGCAAAAATGACTGCCATGTCCAAAGGCAATGTGCCGATTGTTTTCCCTTGTAATATCAAAAACTTCTGGATTTTCAAAGACATTCTCATCACGATTTGCTGAGGCTAATGAAATGATTACCATATCTCCATTTTGAATCTCTTGATCATGAATCATAAAAGGTTCCGCTGCCCATCGCGCTGTTGTAACTTCAACTGGCGAATAATAGCGTAATCCTTCTTCAATTGCTGAATCAATAAGTTCGGGCTTGTCTTTTAATAATTGCATTTGATCTGGATTCTCTAACAATGCTAGAACTGTATTCGTTATAAGATTCACAGTCGTTTCATGTCCTGCTACAATAAGCAACATAATCATTGAATAAAGCTCCGGTGCACTTAATTTGCTCCCTTCGCTTTCCGCCTGTATTAATGCACTAACTAAGTCTTCTTCCGGTTCTTCCCTTTTTACATCAACTAAATATTGAAGGTATGTAATAAACTCAGATAGCTTTTCTTCCATTTCCTTTATTTCCTCTGGTGTTTCAGGTGAAGCAATTACCGCATGAGACCATATTCTAAATTTTTCTTGATCATCTTTTGGAATACCAAGCATTTCGCTAATCACATTGATTGGCAACGGGAAAGCATAGTCATTAACAAGGTTGAGAGAATGCTTAAATTCTATACCATCTAATAAAGTATCCGTGATATGCTGAATTTGTTCATCTAATTGTGAAATCATTTTAGGAGTAAAGGCCTTCTGAACAAGTGCCCGTAAACGATTATGGTCAGGTGGATCTGAATTTAACATATGCTTCGTTAAATGATCGCTATTTTCAAGAGAAAGAAATGGATTCAAACCCTCTTGAGAAAATACATTTTCCGGATTTTTTTTCAAGCGAGAATCTTTTAAAAGTGGTAATGCATCTTCATATCTTGTAATAAGCCATTCTGTCCACAGTTCACTCTTATATACGAACAAAATTGGTTGTGATGCGCGTGATTCCTTATAGATCTCATAAGCATCTTCTTTAAATTCGGCAGAAGCTAAATGAATACCATTTTCTATTTTGTAGCCAACCTTGTTTTTGAAAGACATTGTACTCCCTCGCTCTCTTCTATTTGTGGAAATCAATCAACATATGAATTATAACTTATAAAAAGAGGGAAAATTGTAAATATTTCATTACAATCTTACTTCATATATTGAAAAATAATTCATTTCAAAATACAAGCGATAAAAAGATAGTTTCTTCTTATCGCTTGTTTGATTATTAAGCAAAGCATATAAAATTACTAATTTGTTGATATCGATAACTTACTTTTCGGCGACGCCCAGCTTGCCAAGTGTACCCTGATACTCCATTCCGCCTTACTTCCGTTGGGAAAAACCATAAATCTCTTCCGAAAGGTCCTGGGCGATGCAATCGCATATATCCCCATCTTCCTAAACAATTACACATCCATGATTTCATATTACCACTTTGTGCAGGAGTAGCGAATGTGGATGGTAAAGATGGAACTTGTGACGGAGGAGGAGATGTTGGAGCATCTTCCGCATCATCAGGTCGATAATCTTCGAGCTCCACATCTCTTATTTCATCAGTTGTTTCATACCCAGCAGTTTGCGAGGGGTAATATGCTGTTTGGTTATAATCCACATACGGAAAATACGTTGGCTGATTGTACATAGAAAAAATCACCTCATATGATTAATTACTTTATCCAATCATATGTTGTATTGCTTTTATAGGAAGCTTATTTATATAGCCCAAAATAGAAGTTAGGGGATTCTTTATTTAATACAAAGAATGAATAACTGTGAAACAATAGAGGTTCTCTCACTTTCTTCTTTGAACAAAAAAACTCAATTTCTCATCATTAAAGTTGAGAAATTGAGTTTTTAACATGTGCACTGTAAAGCTGCACTTTCCTAACGGTTCTTTTTCAACTTAACACTGTAATAGCGCATCGCTTTCAAAGTACCTTCCATTTCAAATACACCTTGCTGAATTAATGTACGCAAGCGATATTCAAGAAAAACATCTCCAACTGACTGTTCCAAATGCCCAAGAACTTCGCCAATTAGTCTTGGGGCTTTATAAAACTCTCCTTCTGTTCTTTCTTTCTCCAGATTCTTTGCACATTCAATAATGAAAGGATCGAAATAATTTTCTTGTACAGATTGAACTTGGTTTTCATTCCAAATTCGTAATAAATCCGTAGTATCAGATAGTAATTTCCATTTTTGTTCAAAACCTTTTCGTTCTTCTTCAGTTAGTACTGCTCCTTTTTCGTACTCTTCATAAATAACCGCTAGTTTCTCTGGTGTTAACTCACCTGTCCCGCGTATATCATAACCTTCTGGGAACAGTTCTCTATATGCCTTTGATGTGTTAATTACACGAATATTATCTCGGTCTTGTAAATGTGCAAGTACAAAACAAAGACCCACATGTTCAAGCGCATTATCGGCTTTCCAAATCGTGATTGGTATATCTTGAGGAATTGACTGTAATTCTTCCATTGAATGTCTAAATGTTGATAAATATTCTTCTTCAAAATAAAGATCATAAGAGTTTAAATGTCTAGATAACCATTGCTGACGAGCTACCTGTCGAGCTTCTAACTCCAATTGATGAATTGGGCCAATAGAAAATGCATCTGAGAAAAGTATAACATAGTCCTCTTTTAAATTAGCTTGTTTCAGCATGTACTTAATACACCCTGCTGGTGAGTCACCAAATGCAATATGTACATGTTTACTCTCTTTAATATGTAGCTTAGGTTTTTGTGATTCAATGAGTTGTTTTGGAATTTTTGTTAAGATTGCCATTCTATCTTCGCTTGGATCTGTTTCCATTAAATAAAGTTGAATTAAGATGAGGCGGAGTAATGATTTTGCTTCATCTTCTGGCATATTATCGATTACTTTACTTAAACTATCTATCATGTATTTCCCTCTATTCATTTCTAAAATAATGTAATTTATAGTGTAACATATAATGAGACGTATGCTATTCGTTTCATCTAATAATTGCTAAGAGAAATGAAAACGATAAAAAACACACAATGGAATAAACAACATTGTATCCATTTTCGCAAAATATGTATCATATTTATTTAATTCCTTTCACTGGGTTGAATTTCCTAAATGAAGATGCTATATTTGATTTTTCATTAGAGAGAGCTTAAAGCACAAATACTGAATGATAAGAGAAAGCATTTATATCACAAATCTTAACTTCTTTGTGGTAATTATAACACGGCATTAAATTTAAGAAGTCTAATAATGTAACCAAAAAGTAAAAATACATTGTTTTTGACTTTCTAAAGTTTTTCAATTGTTTTTGCTGGTCCTGAATAATTTCAATTAGCTCTTTTGTTGTTCTAATATTTTTTAGATCATTAGATGAAATTATATGTTCTGTTTTATATCTTCAATCTTTTCCCTATTTCATTATTGATTTCTATTTGTTTTTCTCTTTGCTCATCTGATATCTCCTCTTTAATCCCTTCTAAATTCAGTGCAATTTCATATATTGCTTGTAGCTTCCCTTCTACAGGTTTATTTTCAGCTTTTTGCATATAGTAAATTGTCATTCCTAAACTACAGAAACTATAATACTTGCAATGGCCATATTACTTAATTTGCTCATAGTATTCTCTTCTTATCATTAATCATATATTCTCTTCTACGTGAAAATTTTCAATAATTAAGATGTTTAATATATTAAAGTAAAAACCCGCAATACCCCATCGAATTGTATACAGGAGCGTTGCGGGTTCAAATATTTGTATAAAAACATCCTCTATGCATTATAACGATTTCTTCGTCGTTCCATCCTTGTTTGTCCTTGCATTGTTTCAACTTCATGATGTTGCTGCTCTGTTTGCGTTGTATGATACGTTGCTGTCTTTTCTTCACGATTTGGTTCATACGTACGTGTTTCTTTTGAGTTAGAAGATTTTCTACTGAACTTTGGCATCTTCACTTTCAATCTTGGTAAACTCGGAATACGAATTTTAAAATTCGGTTTAATTCGTTTCTTTTTTTGTTTGAATAGATTTGTTTTTTCTTGTTTTTCATTGATACTACCACGCTTTAGCATGTTGGCAAACAATCCACCAAGTAAAAATCCAACTACTAGCAAAAGTAAATACAGTCGTTCTGAAGTCAATAAGTTCATAATACGTCCAAGAATGACTAATGATTTGGCTTGTTTAATATCCCATAATAAACCACCCCATAATGCCAGTAACCCTAAGGTAATTGCATAGGTGCGGAACCGGAATAATAATGGAATTACCGCAATACATGCAGCGATTTTTGCGTTTGCTAGTAAAGAACTAGTTGTTACGTATTGATTCCAAATTGCGAGCAAGAACGTGATAAATATAGTGTAAGCGAGCCAACTACATATTCGTGAATACATTCGTTTTGCATAATAGCTTCCAAAACTCGTGAAAAACAATAGTCCTCCTAAATAAAATGACAATTCAAGAGGAATTTGTTTCATAATACCTGCAATGGGGAACAGGAAGCTGAGTACCATTAAAAGCACATCAAGTTTCTTCAAAACTCTCATCCCTTTCAGTTTTCTATCTTTCTTCTATATAACAAAGCAAATTTTTTGTTTTTTAGCGTATTCCTCACTTCCACCAAATTATAGTGTATATGCATGCAAATAATAACATTCCTAAAAAACATCTTAATCCTACTTGTACCAAAAAGTAAACAAAAAAACAAAACTATAATTGACAATAGAGATCTAGATTTGTATAAAAAAATGACAAATCCCGCTATTTGTAAATTAGCGGGATTATCAAATTATCCTATTGTATATTTAACGGACTTTCCCATCTTCAAACGTGTGATGGACAAGAGCTCAACAACTTGGATATACCTTTTTATATGATTATATTTCCCCCCTCACAACGCAGCCGCTTTACACAATAGAATTTATTATTTCTCATTCACTCCCAAAGCCCCACGCGCCATCTCCATATGTGCCTCTTCCTTTGTCTGTAGTGCAAACAATCCAATCATGACCGGATAAGCAGCGCCAAGTTCGATAATATGTTCAAGCATTCTCGGCCAAACTTTCCCTCCTGCTTTTTCATATTCGTTTAACAATACTTTCAAATTATCCTCTCCAAAGATTGTGAGATACAGAGTGAAGTCAGTAGCGGGATCTGTCACTTTCGCTTCTGTCCAATCTAGCAGGCCTGTTATTTTGGTATTTTCATCAACTAAAATATGCGGCGGATGTAAGTCGCCATGAACAAATGCAGAGTACTTTGGCCAATATGATTCATCCGCAAGCCATGTTTGCCAACGCTCCCATAGTTCATCTGAAACACCAAGTTGTGATTTTATTTGATGCATTCTATCTATTAACAATTGCTTTGCTTCAGTAGGTTGAAGAACTTCAATTCCACGTTTAGTAGCCTCAGCATGCTCAATTGAATGCAGGGCAACAAGTGACTTGGCTAACGATTGAATAAACGTCATAGAAGGGGGATCATTTTGAATGTGCCACACATAATTTTGTATTTCTAAATCAATCACTGCTGCTGGATTCCCCTTTACTAATGGATAAGCAATTAATTCTGGTGTGTTGATTTCCCAATTTGGTACTGCAACAGGTACATATTTTTGAACAAGCTCAAGTATTTTCCCTTCTAATACTCCTCTTTCAATGACGTCTGGTCTTCTCGGTTTCCGAAGAACCCATGAAGCGCCCTTCTCATCAGTAGCAAATACAACTTGAAAGTCCATTCCTGATTCATTTAATTCAGCGCTTTCTTTATTCAATTGTAAACCATTCTTTTCAGCGATTTTTAAAATTTCTTCTATACTTTTCTGTTCATTTGCATTTGTCATATTTAAACACCCCTTTAAAATTCTTCATATAAGCACAAAAAACACAGGCTAATTCCCCATGTTTTTTGTAAACGGAATGCGCTCTCACAAATATACTGTACTATTTTCATTTGGCTCTTCCTTGCACCCAAGTAGCAATGTCATTTATAACATACTCAGGGATATTGGCAGGACTATTATATTCATCCGGTTTACTTAATTCCCCATCACCTTCTGTAAAGAAGTGATTTAACTTTGGATATAGTCGATAATCTACGTTATCTCGCTCTTTTAATTGTTCTTTCCAAAGAGGAATTTCGATTTTTGATTGAACTTGATAGTCTCTTTCTCCCTGAATAATAAGAAGAGGTGTCTTTTGTTCTTTGGACATTTCCGCTGCCTTAATTTTACGAATAGAATCCCAAAATACAGGTGATCCTAAATAAAAATCTTTTGGAGGATTCTGACTAGAGAAGTTAGGATCATTTAATAATTTAAATTGCTCTTTGTAAAATTTATATTCTTCAGGTTTCATTCTTCCAATAGAAAAAAGATAATCAAATTGATCTAAAACAACATCTTGGATTGTACGAGCTGGTCCTCCCATTACAATCGCCCCAGCAATATTTTGATTTTGGTCTTTTTCGATCATTTGCGGAACCATCATTCCACCTTGACTATGACCAAGAATATAAATTTGATTCTTGTCTATCATAGGTTCATTTTGAAGAAAACGAGTGGCAAGAAGTGCATCGTCCGTTGTCTCTTTATCAACTGTATAAAACGGACTAAATTGCGTCTTCAATCCATGTTCATATGTTCGTTTATTATAGCGAAGAACAGCAATTCCTTTTGAAGCAAGACCTTCAGCTAAATCGCGAAATGGTTTTAAAGCAAATGCAGTTTCATCTTGATCGCTTGCTCCAGATCCTTGAACAAGAATAACCACTGGGAAAGGACCATTTCCCTTTGGAACAGACAATGTTCCTGGTAATGGAAACGCGCCACTTCCGACTACTACTTCTTTTTCAACAAATGATTCAGGCTTACTATATGATGGACGTTCTGCAACAGGACTAAACGACATGCTAAATTGAAAATCATCTATTTTTCCAGATGGATCTAATTTAATTAGTAAAGGCACAGTAAATTGTTCAAACACTAATCCAATCTCTACATTTGTATGAACGGAATTTGTCTCTTTTTGTTTTACCTCTCCAATTCCAATAAAAGAACCTGCTTGTAATTGTACTGGAAGTCCCTTCCAATAACTCTCCAGCCATTTTTCAGATATTATCTTCTGTAAAGATCGAGAAGTTAAATCAAATGCAGATTTATAATTTTCAGCATGCATATCACGAATAAATGTAAGAGTAGTAGATATAACAGGATTTTCATCATCAACATTGTCTATTTCTTTTATATTTGTGTTTGTTTCCTTTAATGTCGAAATAAATTGGTGGTTGAACGGATTATTATATGTATCGGGATAAAAACTTGTTTTCAATACATCCGTATTCCTCCCCTCGTACAAACTTGAAGAACTCGCGAAATTTTTAGGTGAAATTACTTCCTCCGCATATGAAACAGAAGGAATACTTATCGCACAAATTGCACTAACGAGTAAAAACTTATTCCCTATTCGTTTTCTTGTTTTCATATTTATTGACTCCTTTCAAAATTAATTTTTTTAACACAACACTCCAATTATTGTAAGTTGGATGGAAAGTTTCAAAGAGATTAATAATCTCCTTTATGCCCCCCTAACAAGTTGAAAAGGAATTATAAACACACTTCAATAAAAACCATCTTCTCCCTCTTTTTTATTGTGTAATTTTTTATAATATGTAATCAATTAATCACTAAAATTAATTTCCTAAAACATAGATATAGATATTATTATTTTTGTACAAAAAAAATGACTAAACTAAGTTAGTCATTTTCTATACTCTTGCATGCTTGATGAGAGACATATCTTTTCATTATAAACTTACATCTTCTACTTGTTCTTCCACTGGCCACTTTTCTAATGTGTAAGCCATCTCCCAAAATGAATACTCATATTGACTGCTAATTACAAAATGCTGTTTCATTCGCTTACGATCAGCTTCTGTTACTGTTTCTGCGATGGCATCTAATCTAGCGATTTGCTCTTCTACTAAAGTACGGAACCAATCAGAGCCATATGCGGAAATCCATTCTTGGTAAATTGGTTCTTCAGGTTGACATTCCTTGAGTCGCTCACCAATTTCATAATAAAGCCAATAGCAAGGCAAAATTACTGCGATAACATCCCCGATATGCCCCTCATATGCAGCGCGATACATATGTGATGTATACGCATAAGCCGTCGGTGCAGGAATGAACGATTCTTTTTCTTCTTTCGTAATTTCTAGTTTTTTCGCAAAATTCTCATGCAATGATAATTCAGCTTGATATGTATTTTGTGCATGGTGCGCCATACGAGCTGTTGTTTCTAATTCAATAGCTTTTGCTGCTCCTAACGATTGGACTCTTGCAAAATGACTTAAATAATATGAATCTTGCAGAACGTAATAACGGAAACTAGCTAAATCTAATGTTCCGTCTCCTAGTTTTGTTACAAATGGATGATGAAAACTTGCTTTCCAAATCGGATTAACTTCTTTACGTAGTAACTGTGAAAATGACATTATAGGCCCTCCAAAAAACGTTTTGATAATAAAAAATGAAACCAGTTTCTTAACGAATCGCTCGTTAACAACTAGATTACTGGGATTTACTTCAAATAGGTGTGCAAAATAAAAAAGCTTTCTTTACACACACGTAAAGAAAGCGGACTGGACATCATCAATATTTTAAAAATATCATCTTCTGTCACTTCCACTTCCCTACGCTGGTATTACCCAGATCAGGTCCTAAGAGTTTCAAAGGTATTCTTTGATCTCAGCCTATAAAAGGCCCCCCTAGCGGATAGATATAAACTATTTAACTTTGATACTTATCATAACATAATCCATATAACTGTCAAATCCAATCTTCTTTTTATCATATATCTCTCCGATATAAATTAATCAAATCTTTCAAAGCTGCCGCCGCTGCTCCCCTTGGACTTGAAGCTCCCCCAATTGAAGTAACTTTCCCCATCGTATCAGTATGAAAAGTAATTCCTTTTTCTGTTCCATTTACATGAGCCAATGGGTGCCCTTTCTCTATTTCACGCGGGCATACTTCAAGTTTAAGATTTCCTGCATGATCTTTATATGCCGCTCCAATGAGTTTTAGAGATTTACCTTGTTCTTTTGCTTTCTCTATATCTTGTTTTGTCACGTTCTCTATCCCTTTTACACTCACGTAATCAATGGAGTACTCTGACTGAAATAAACTATTTGCTAACAATAATAGTTTACAAGCACTATCCATTCCACTTACATCTAATGATGAGTTTGTTTCAGCTATCCCTTTGTGCTGCGCTTGATGCAATGCCTCCTCGAATGTAACATTTTCTTCATACATTTTTGTAAGAATATAATTTGTTGTTCCATTTAAAATACCTTCTATACTTTCAATTTGGCACCCCGCTAAACTAAATTGTCCAATATCTAAAGTAGGGAGTGCAGCTGCAGTTGCCCCACTATAACGAATACGCACGTTTGCTAGTTTTGCTTCTGTTTTTATTTCTTTCCAATTGGTAACAAGTGCTCCTTTTGAAATGCATACAACATCCATTCCATTTTGAAAAGCTTTTTTAATGTAATGGAGCCCAGGTTCTCCATTCTGTAAATTAGTAGATGTTGCCTCAATCAACACATTTCCATTCCATATATTTTTTGCTATTGCACTCGGATTATTTACTGCATAATTTTGCAACGCTTTCGTGCTTACCCCCAATGTAAGCAGCTGTTCTAGGTGTAAGCCATGATCATTATAAATAGATATATCTCGTCCAACAATTCCTACTATTAAAAATTCGATATTGTATCTCTCTTTTAAAATAATGGATTTTTCATGCACTAAACGTATAAATTCTTCACCTACTGCCCCATATCCTGTTAAAATAACTTTTATTTTCACGTTATGCCCCTCGTTTCTTTTGATGTTAATTTATTAATCTCCCCTACCACCATCATAGTATTCTATTTACAATATTGCATTACCCATTTTTTAAATAAATAGTTTTTGAAGATTCATTATGTTAAAATAAAGAATAACATCCAAAATATGTGAAGGTGACAAAATGACACAGAAGAAAATCATAAATTTTTTATATTACACAATTATTTTTTTATTCGCAACAAGTTACATTTGGGTTTTAGTAATAGAAGCATACATGGTAGGGATCCCTCAATACTCCGAGATAATTTATGGCATTCTATTATTAACAGCTTTTACTTTTCCTATTACAGTTCCAGTATTTTATATAGGTCTTCCTCTATTATTTATTAGCGCTGTGCTAGCATGTTTCCGCTCATTCTCTATAACGCGAATGTTAACTTATTATGTACGTTCTTGTTTTTTCCTATTTGTTGCTTTGTATATCCCATTGCAAATTTATAGCCATTATGAAGGAAAATATATTTTCACTGAACAGGTAAAAGATCAAAAGATTATTGAAAAAGTGAAACATGTTGTTGAAAAAAACAATGTTTCAATCCAAATTACAGACGTAAAAAAACAAAGTATGCTAGAGTGGAATGAAGGTTTGGGAAGTCCTGACTATCCAAAATTAGAAATTGAGTTTGAGTTATTAGACTGCAATAAACAAAAAGACCAACAAATTAGCGGGTATTCGTGTACAACTTCTATTGAAGCCTACTACAACAATAACAAATGGTTGGTAGATTTCAATTCTAAGGAAAATAAAGTGGCAATGAATTTATCTATAAATAATCAAAAAGCTGAGGAAGAAGAGAATATTAGAAAGAATGCCGAATCCAAGGCTATACAATTATTAAAAGAAGAATATAACTTAAATTTATCAATTACAAAGCAAACTTTTAGAAAGAATATAAGCTCAAACAAAAAAGAAAATACTCCAGCCCATGCTGTTCATGAAATAACCGTTAATGGCTATTTAAACGAGGATACAGAAAAACACGTTACCGTTAGAGTGGAGTATGATCCTATAACAAAGGTATATTGGCCACATATGTATGCACATGAAATGAGTGATAGAGCGCAAAACGAAATAAAAGTCATGAAAGGTGCTGCTAGTTAGGTTTCATATAACCAACAATCACCAATTCTCTACTAGATGTATATCACTAAAATAAAATACATACTAAAACACCTCAAATTCCGTTCTCTATATTTCTTAGCGAACAGGTAGTTGAGGTGTTTTAAATTTTATATAATTGCAGTCATACATGTAGTCTAGTACATTTTTTTGCACAGTTGCGTTTCATAATATTTGAAAATGAAGCCTAGCTTTTCAAATATCCATAGGTTCATAGAAAATCAGATAACATCCAATCTAGATGTTTTTTCACTGAACAAGCTGGGCCCAGATTTTCTCGAATTATATATTTATAAAATGAACATACATCTATTATTTCGGTAAATTTGATAGATTTCCAGCAATCTCTCGATAAAAAGCATTAATATCAGAAAATCCTAACGAATCCGATACACTTAATCCAACCATATCAAGGTGATCCCAGTTTTGTTTTGTCTCAATATGATTCCATTTTCCACGCTCTGGTGCACTATTATTATTTATAATCGCATCAGTTGATGGTCCTACCATTGAACTTGTATTTACCACGCCATCATTTTGCCACCAAGACGAATCAATGAATGTACGATTCTGTTCGTATCTTGCATATGACCCTAAGAAAACTGCATTTCCCATCAGTGTCTTATTCATAGTAATGTGCGGTAAATGAATTCCTGTTATAGGGGCTGCCTGAGTCGCATGTCCACTGTATGAAAAATAATATACATCTGGTTGCGCTTTTACCCAGTCATTCAATTCCTTTGCTCCATCTGTACTTAAATCCCATTGGCTTATATCTTTTGTATCCTTTAAAATGGAACTATTTAATACACGGTTTGAATATTGATAAAATGATTCTCCCGTTTTCTTTTTAATCCCCCATTGATCCAACTTAAAATCATATAATGCTAGATTATTATTTTCTCCAATTCCAGCAGTTGCGACGAGTAATTGCTTTACAGCAGGTAAAAGTAAACTTCCATCTGCAAGAGTTGTTCCGTTATGAGGAGTTGCCAATGTCGTTACACTATGAACATATGATTTTCCGCCCTGGAACAACGGAGACACTTTCACATCCGCACGCTGTTTTGCATACTCTCTCTCTTCTTGATTACCCTCTTTTAATAATTGGACTAATGTACGTATTGTTTGCCCTCCCATACTATGCCCAACTAAGTGAACTTTATTTGTTTCATCCCAATTTGGAGAAAATCCAATATATGTTCTACCGTAGCGATCATGCCCATGTTTCTCAGCATGAGCCGCCCCGTAATCAACTGTTCCACCATTAATTTGAGCATATAACTCACATGCACGATCCCAATTACTTGATAACGGTCCAACAGCGGCGGTATGTACAGTGTATCCATCTCTCTTTAAGTTTTCTTGTATATCATGTACACCACCCCAATACTTTACACCCAATAATTCATCTCTTCCCCATCCTGTAAAACCATGTACTAAAATAATTGGATTGTTATTTTTCTTACCTTCTTCTGCATGTGTTGATGCTGGAAGCGCTATGCTTGAAACGATAAAACATAAAACCAATAATCCCCAAAGTAATTTTTCCATTTTACATCCCCTTTTTCTTTTTTTTTCCTAATAAAACCGCTTTCAATTCCACCTCCTTTTTATGTAATAGAAAAAAGATCCACAAAGATATACCAACGCAATTTGCAATGGCTATATAGTGTGGATCTCCCATTCTCTATCACATTTATTAACTTAAAGATACTGTAAACTATCTTATCTAAATTGTCTATCAATTATGAAATATTACATAGTTGATAAAGTTTTGTTGACAATTCCCTATTCTTTTTAACTCTCATCCTCAAAAGTAACAAATTTAACCGATACTAATTTATGAAAATCTTTGACTTGCCTTTTCATTTTTAAATATTCGATTACTATTGTATTGTCTGTTGACATCTTAGGTTTTTCATATCCTAATGATTTTTTAAAGTGAATAAGTTGTAATTTTGTTTCATTCGCTTGTATTTCTTTATATACGTCATTTTTTGCAACAACAAGGTACCATTGAGATGTGTAGTCACGAGAGTTTCCAATCCAAGCATCGCTGACATACGAAACAGGAATCTCTTTACTATTTAAATCGATACTCGAAATATGTTTTTCCTCTTCATGCGTAAATAATAATGAAGCTCCTTTAGGGATATCCGGTAGTTTTTTTATAGGAGTATAACCGGCGTGATTATTCACATCATTTTTCCGCAAAATTTGATTTTTTATCATAGCTTGCGCTGTAGATTCATCTATAATGAGCACTTTATTTTCACCAAAAACCCCCGTTTTCACTTCAAATACCTCTTTTTCTTTTATATTTTCTTTGTAACGTTCAAAAATAGGTAAAGTGAATTGTTCGTCCCCAATCATTACCATCCCGTTCGCAGGCCATTTATTTTCTTCAGAGGAAGAACAGGCACTTAGGCTTGTTACAATCAGGACAATTAACATAAAAAAAGATATTATTTTTTTCATTATGACTCCTTTCATTGTCTAAATTAATTTTCAAGTATACTCCAGTATGGTTATTTTCCATTTACCTTTGATACAATCAAACCTTAATAATCATATTTTACTGATCCATAGTTCTATAAAGTTTTTGGAGGTAACGCCAACGAGTCATAAAGAAATATAAGATTTGTATACATACAAATGAAATTAAGATGATAATTGAACTATTTAAAATAGAAAAATCCACTAATTGTTGCAGTGCAGTATATGCGACTGCAGTATGAATTACCGCAACAATAATTGGTAAAAAGAACATGATTAACAATTGTCTTGTTACAACACCTTTTAGTTCTCGCTTACTTAATCCCATTTTTGAAATCATTTTATATTGTTGCTGATCCCGATCTAAGTCTGTATATAAACGGAAATAAATAAAGCTTGCTGCAAATGTAAAAAAGACAATTCCCACTAAAACACTTGCCATAAGTAACAATCCGTTTGTTTGTTTCGCTTGTAACCACTGCAACGTTAAAGCAGCGAAATAATAATTACGCTCTTCACCATCTCTATCTCTATCTAGTATGTTATTTAATTGATGTGAAATTTCTTTCGTTTTCATCCAATCATCTACAACAAATCCGTAAATACGTTCTTTAGAATGTGGTACATCTTCACGGTTAATGAAAGGAATTTTATCATAAACATCATCTTGTACTGCAATTAAAATATTTTCTACTTCATGTGGTAAAACTAAATTCTTTACAACTTTTTTTACATGAAATGTTTTCATCCAATCCCCATGAATCACTTCAATTTCTTTTTTAAATTCACCATCTTTAAACTCTTGTTTTTGTGCTATCCATCCTGGTACTAACAAAATCTCATCTTCTCTATCAAGCGCTTCCCTTTGATAACCAAGAGCTTTCGCAAGATCATTATATTCACTTAATTTCATAACAGAAACATTACTTTCTGTATATTTAGTAGAGGCAGAGCCCATTCGATAAGGAATATTTGCCTCATTAAGAGATTTCTTAATTACAGAAAGATGCTCATTTTCCATCTTATTTTCTTCAAAACTCATATACGTAAACGTATACGGATTGGTCATTCTTGATAGTTCTTTATTTCCAAGTGCAGCAGTAGTTCCGATTGCGGTGAACGCGACTGCCGAAATAATAGATACAATAAAAAACATCGTTGCATTATCTTTCATTCGATATATCAGCTCTGAAAACGTCAATATATTTGTTTTCTTTAAAAATAAAGATTCTCGCTTTTTGGCAGCTTGCAACAGAAAAACACTGCATTGCGTATACAGAAAATAAGTACCGATTATAACTAATAACACGCCTAATCCTAATAATGGAAAAGAGATAATTTTTCTAAAGTTAATATAAAGTACAATTCCATATCCCGAACTGATACTAACAAATGATAGAAGCGATATAATAATAGAAGATTTCGGTTCAGGTTTTGGTTTTTCTTCTGCTTGAATGAGTTCCACAAGCTCTGTTACTCTTATCATTTTAAAAGTAAACAGTGATACGATTAAAAATAAGAAAATAAATGTAATAATAGTTAATAGTACTGCTTGAGTTGGAATATAGAAAGGTAGTCCATTGTTAATCATTAAAATACTCGCACTAATGAGCAGTACTAATTTTGAAAATATAAGGCCGATCATAATACCTATAAAGATTGAACCAAATCCAATTAACATATTTTCAATGAGCACTAACTTCTTTAACTGCCTCATCGACATTCCTTGCATCATTAAAATACCAAATTCTTTTTTACGTGTTTTTAAAAATGAGCTTACTGAATATAAGATAAAGAAAAATGAAAAAACAAAAATCAAGCCCTGTGAAATTCTAAACCCAAGTGTACCGAGTTCACTTATCGTTTCACTTGTCGATTTCAACTCACCCGTTAAATTAGGATGAAATAACAAAAGTGCATACGTAAAGAAAATCATGATAGAAAATGTACTACTTAAAAAATGAGCGGCGTATGTCCGTTTATTACGAAAAACATTATTAAACGCGAATTGACGAAAAGTCATGCCTTTTCCCTCCTAACAAAGAGAGAACATCCATAATCTTTTGGTAAAAAGCTTGTCTACTTTCACCGCAGTAAATTTCATTATACAATTCACCGTCTTTAATAAAGATAACGCGACTACAATAGCTCGCTGCATATGGGTCATGGGTAACAAGCATCATCGTTGCACGTTCTTTCTTGTTCAGTTCTTCTAACATACCCATCACATCATTCGAAGACTTAGAATCTAAGTTTCCCGTAGGTTCATCCGCTAATAACAATTGTGGCTTATGAATGATTGCACGAGCAATTGCGGTTCGCTGTGCTTGACCACCTGAAATTTCATATGTTCTTTTATGCAAAATATCCAGAATGCCTAACTTTTCTGCAACTTCTTCCACCCGCTTATTCATTTCCTTTACAGCCACTCCATCTAACGTCATTGGCAACACAATATTTTCTTTTACGGTAAGCGTACTGAGAAGATTAAATGACTGAAAAACAAATCCTAATTGTTGACGACGAAATAATGCTAATTTTTCAGATGATAACTGAAAAGGATTCGTTCCATTTATTAAAATTTCACCTGATGTTGGTGAATCAATCGTCGATACCATATTTAACAATGTTGTTTTTCCACTGCCAGACGGTCCCATAATACCAACGAACTCCCCCTCCTGAATAGATAAATCAATATCAGTAAGAGCTTTATAAGGAACTTTCCCCTTATATACTTTACTAATCCCTTTCGCCTGCAATATTTCCATACCACATTCTCCTTTCATTTATTCTGCTTAGTTTGAAGTGTAAAGGAGTTATCTTACATCTCATATTGATTCGTCTTTCATTTACCTTACAACTTTGTAAGATTTCTAAAAAAAGCTGATGAAAAAGTCTATTTCATCAGCTTTTTATGAGATATAGAAAATAATTCGTACAGTTGTCCCTTTTCCAACTTCAGAATGCACTTCTACTTTATGACCTAAATGATTTGCAATTTCATGCACAAGATATAGTCCCATTCCTGTAGACTCTTTAAAATCTCTGCCATTTTCTCCTGTAAAGAATGGTTGAAACACTCGTGGTATATCTTGTTTTGGTATACCTACTCCAAAATCCCTTACTTCTAAGATGACAGTCTTGTCTACGTTATATGCTTTCATTATAATTTTTTCTCTACTGCCCGCTGAATACTTAATTGCGTTAGATAGAATTTGACCAACTAAAAATTGAAGCCATTTCACATCACTTTCTACCATGATGTCTTTTTCAATATTAACTTCTGGATATACAAAATTCCGGATGAAAAAGCGCTTATGTTCATGTATTACTTCATTTACCAACTTGTATAATTGCACTCTTTCTACGTAGAAATCTTGTGTGAACATTTCTAGACGTGCCACATATAGAGCCATTTCTAATCCCTTTTTTAATTTATCTGCTTCTTCACCGATACTCTCAAATCTAGAATCAACTTCATCTTGTGTAATCAATTCAATAACAGATAAAGGTGTTTTCATTTTATGAATCCATTGATTCATAAAAGTTAAATGCTCCTCATTTTTACGTTCCTGCACTTGTAACTGATTCTGATAATGACGGTATTGTACTTCTAATAACTCATGTAACGCAATAGACAGGACTGCAAAATCTGATTTTTGTACAGATTCATCTAATGATTGCATCGGATTTGCTAACCTCTCATAAAAAGACTTATGCGTAAAATAGCGATATAGTAAATACGCAAGCAAAAAACATACTCCTAAAAACATTGCATAAAGCGCAGTTGTCATATGACGATAGCCATCAAACCAATAAACAAGAAAAATGGCGATGAACTGGAAAGTTGTAAAACATAGAAGCGGAATATGCTCACGTATAAATAGTTTTATCATTTTTCTCCACCGATTTCCCATGTTATATGTAATCGATAACCGACACTACGAATGGTTTCAATTGCCCCTTGAATACCTAATGCTTGTAATTTTTTCCGAACACGCGTTGTATTCACACTTAGTGTATTATCATCAACATATGATTCGCTATCCCAAAGTTTGTTCAATAACACTTCTCTACTTACAACGCGCGGATAATTTTTCATTAACATTTCTAACAAAATCGCTTCATTTCTTGTTACATCAATTTCTTGATTACGTAATTGTAATACTAAACGCTCCGGAAACAAAGTAAGCCCTTGCTGTTCAATCATTCGTTCTTCTATTTTTGGTGCATAGTCTCCATATGCACGCCTTAGTTGACTACGAATTTTTGCCATTACAACTTCATAATGAAACGGCTTTGGAATATAATCATCCCCACCATTTTCTAGTGCCATCACTTGATCCATTGTTCCTTCACGAGCTGAAATAAATAAAATAGGACACGTAGAAATAGCGCGGATTTGCCTGCACCAATAATATCCATCGAAACTTGGTAAATTAATATCTAGTAGCACTAATTCTGGTTTTTCCTGTAAAAAAATATCTAATACACGTTGAAAATCAACAATAACAATTGCTTGATACCCGTATTTCTCGATATAAGAAGATAATAATTCCGCAATTTTAGGATCATCTTCCACAATCATAATTTTAACCATGTTTTCATTCCTTTCTTATAATCTCTACGTAAGCATATACTACCATATTTTTTCTTACTTATTTTTAAGAATTCATTGCATGACGATTTAAACACTTCATTTTTTCGCCTATATGACAGGTGTCATTTGCTTTAACTGACAACTGTGCATACAAAACATTCCTTTTTAAAGATACAATAATGACAAAATCATTAGAAAAGAGGAAAATAATGAGAAATAACAACAAAAGAATTCGTTTGCTTGATATATTAAGGGGCTTTGCTGTGTTAGGAACACTTGGTACGAATATTTGGATTTTTGCATATCTAGGGGATATTTCTTATATCTTTACGTTCGATCATGCAATTTGGTGGACATCACTTAATGATTTTATTCGGCTGTTCGTTTTATTTTTAGTAAACGGTAAACTTCTCGGTTTATTAACAATTATGTTTGGTGTAGGACTTGAATTGAAATACCAACAATCTTTACGCAAAGGCAATACATGGCCTGGCGTTTACCTATGGACTTCTTTTATACTTTTATTAGAAGGTTTCATTCATTTCACTTTGGTTATGGAATATGATATTTTAATGAGCTATGGAATAACCGCAATTATTGTTGCTTTTATTATTAAACGTGGTGACAAATGGATTAATCGTGCTATGAAAGTGATAGGTATCTTTCACGGAGCTGCTATGCTTGTCATTCTTGCTATATTTATGTATTTAAAATTCATAGGAGGTAGCATTTCACTAGGTAACGCTAATGAAATTGTAGCTCTTTATAGTGATGGAACTTGGTTTGAACAAATCCATTATCGACTAACAAACTTTATCGCAAATCGACTGGAAGTAATTTTTGTTATCCCAATGAATATTTTCTTATTCTTATTCGGGATACGTCTTATGCGCGCTGGCGCTTTCTCCCCTGATGAAAATGGAAAAAGAATTCGCACAAAAATGCTTAAAATCGGTATTATGATTGGCATCCCTCTCAATCTATTAATCTTTATTCCAGGTGGTGTTTTCGATTTACCAGCTCGTTATTTATTTGCACCTTTCCTTTCTATTTTGTATATTGCATTGATTGCTAAAATGATAGAAAGAGTTGAACATTTTTGGTTATGGCAACGCCTTGAAAATGTAGGAAAGATGTCTCTTAGCTGTTATGTTCTTCAAAATATTCTTTCTTCCATTCTCTTTTACGGTTGGGGCTTCGGCCTTGGTGGGAAATTGAACTCATTATCGATTGTCTTTATTTGGATCTGTATCTGTCTCTTTGAAATTTACTTCGCAACATTTTGGCTGAATAGATTTAAGTACGGACCAATGGAAGCTGCCAGAAGATACACAGCTGGTTTAATTAAGTAAAAGCGATTCTTAGTGGGACTTCACCATTTCCACTGAGAATCGTTACTTTTAAGATTTTGTGGGCTTTACCCTGAAATAGGATTTATTACAAAGCCTTATTCCCTCTTTGTAGGAGGAAAGTAGAATGTTAAAAAAAATTTATCCACACGATCAAATCGAAAAGTACTTATACTTAGATATTATTTTTATTGTTCTTTTAATTTACAATGTAATTCGAACAGAAACGAGCATTAACTTATTCTTAAAAATTGTTCTTTTACTGCTCGTTTTGTTATCTTTTTACTTCGAATTGTGGTATAAAGATTGGCGCCTTCTCCTTTCCAGTTTATGTAGCTGCTTATTATTTGCACTACTTGCAATACTCATCGAATCATGGCTACTTTTGTATGGTTTTATCATCGGGAATTTATTAGGAAGAGCTCAATCTAAATTGTATATCAGTATAGGTACAGCAGGCATCGCAATGATGTTTTTTCTAGTTAGTTGGTATACCTTTGGTCACCCTTTTTCCATATTAAAAACTTCTTTGCTTCTTGCCTTTATTCTTCAACTTGTACAGCCATTTGTCATCCATATCCGGGAAAAAGCAAAATCTTTACAAAAAGAGCTAAGCGCCGCAAACTCTCAAATTGAAAGATATATTCAAGAAGAAGAAAGACACCGCATTGCGAGAGACCTTCATGATACACTCGGACAAACATTAACAATGATTAAACTGAAAAGTGAACTGACAATACGATTAATAGAAAAGGATCCCTCACAAGCAAAACAAGAATTAAATGATATTTTAGATACATCACGTTTTGCATTAAAACAAGTACGTGAACTTGTTACTGATATGAAATATATATCAATTGAAAGTGAATTAAATCACCTACGTGAGCTATTACATACAGCCGGTATCCAATTCACAATTAATGCAAACGGAAAAGCACCTTTTCTATCAAATGTTGCGGAAACAATGGTTGCTCTCTCTATAAGAGAAGCCATTACAAATCTTCTAAGGCATAGCCAAGCAAAGCACTGTAAAATCGTTCAAGAAATGGATACAAAATGGTTTCAAATAAAAATAAACGACGATGGAATTGGCTTTCAACATGAGTCACTTGGATTCGGAGTTCAATCAATTCGGGAACGAATGAAGATGATACAAGGCACAGTAGATATACATACATTAAGAAACAACGGCACAACGATTATTTTAAGGATACCTATTTCAACAAACCTAGTAAAAACAAATTAGCCTTGTAAAACGATACAAGAAAGGCGGCAGTAAAATGATTCGTATCGTAATTGCGGAAGATCAAAAGATGCTTCGCGGAGCCCTCGTTTCTTTATTAAAACTAGAAGAGGACATTGAAGTGGTTGCAGAAGTTTCAAATGGGCTAGATGCTTGGAACATTATTACAAAACAACAACCCGATGTGCGTCTTCTTGATATCGAGATTCCTGACATCACTGGACTGGAAATTGCAGAAAAATTAAGAACTATGGGACATCCCTGCAAAATAATGATTGTTACAACTTTTGCTCGTCCAGGATACTTACAAAAAGCGATGGACGCAAAAGTAGAAGCATATTTACTAAAGGACGAACCAATTGAATTTCTTATTAAAGCGATTCATAAAGTAATGAATGGTGAACGTGTAGTAAGTACAGACCTAGCTGCTACGATATTTTTAAAAGAAGATAACCCACTAACTGCCCGTGAAATGGAAATACTCCGTATGGTTAAAAACGGAATGACAACGAGAGAAATCGGTAAAACATTGTATTTAACAAACGGAACTGTTAGAAATTATTTATCATCTTCCATTCAAAAACTTGAAGCTGAATCAAGATTTCAAGCCATTCGTATTGCTGATGAAAAAGGATGGATATAATGTAAGATGCGGTGTAGAAAAAGGGATGCTTTTACATCCCCTTTCCTCCCTTTTAAAATACAAGTTTGTTATAAGTTAATTTAAATATCATTTCTTTTTATATTCAAATTTCTCATAACAAAAAATTCAGTATTTTCAAAGTCTATTTTTAATACTATAATCAAATGAAAATTACAAGAAAGGAATAGGGTAACTAATGAAACAGCAAAAACAATATTGGAACGAGGTCGCACATGAAAAGCAATTTACTACCCCTTTTCGATTTGATTTATTTCAAACACATGTAAAGCAAGGAGCTACTATTTTAGACTATGGATGTGGATACGGGCGAACATTACGCGAGTTAAGAAAAGCACATTTTCCCCATCTTTATGGCGTTGACTTCTCAGAAGAAATGATCAAACGAGCAAAATTAGACGATACGAGTATTCATTTTAGTGTCGTTGAAGATAAAAAACTAGCATTTCCTGATAACTTTTTTGACTCTGTACTATTATTTGCAGTACTAACTTGTGTTCATAGTAATGAAGAACAAAAAGAAATTTCAGATGAAATTAAAAGAATCTTAAAACCTAATGGAGTGCTCTATATTAATGACTTTCTATTAAATCAAGATGATCGTAATGTAAAACGATACGATCAATTCTATCAGAAATATGATATATATGGTGTATTCGAATTACCCGATGGAGCAATTTTACGTCATCATAATGAAGAACAAGTAAAGGAATGGATGAAAGATTTTAAACAGCTAGCATATGAGAAAGTGGAATATATAACAATGAACGGAAATCGTTCTAATGGGATAGTATGCATGGGGCAGTTAATTAAATAAAACCTTAGAAATTCGAGGCTACAATCTTAAGAATGCAAGGACTCATATATACACAAGCCCTTGCATCTTTAGTTATACTACTTAAAAATCTTTTTAATTATTAGTATGCTACTAATCACCTCAAACACAGTTTAACAACATAATTTTCACTTGAGGTAATACCCTATCCTACTTATTTACAAAAATCTAATAATGACACCATTTTTTCAACCCCTATTACATGTATAAGTAGTGGTATTCGTGGACCACTGGGCTGATTAATAACAAGCCTATAAATGATTCTAAAAAGTGATTTTTGATTTTCTTTCATTATCTTTTTATTTTCATTCTGGCAAATTGCGTATATCCGCTCCATTAAATTTGAACTATCAGCATTCGTACGAACCATTTCACAAACTTCTAAAATCCATTTTTTCTGTACATCTTCTAATGTTTCGTAAAACTCCCAATTCTTCTCTTGATTCACTTCCATTATTTTTTGAGGCTGCAAATTTCGAATCCAGTATCCTACACGATTACTTATTTTCATAATGCCAATCAAGCTATAATCTACATCCACTTTCGCTAATACCTCTTGTAAAATACGAGTATCGAAGTTCACCAACGGCAAGACACCTGCGACTTGATTAAATTTTGGTAAGCTGGTACTTTCATCACTAACACTCGAAAGCTTAATTGCATCACATAACTCTTCATTATTTAGCTTCTTATTTTGATAACTTTCCATACATCTTTCATACTCTGTATAATTCCGAAGTACATCCTCATCCATACCAATATGGAATGCAGCATTTGGCTTATATTTTGAAAACATAAATAGAATAACTTCTGGCAAATACACATTCAATAACTCACTCGGAGTAATAATATTCCCAGCAGAACTTGACATTTTTTGACTATCACCTTTTATACCAATAAAATCATAGGCAACATAATTCGGTGCCTCATAATTAAAAATTTCACTAGCTATCTCCTTTGAAACATTGTAGCTACCTGTTTCAGCCGAATGATCTCTACCTCCCGGTTCAAAAATTACATCTTCAACCATCCACCTCATCGGCCAATCAATTTTCCAATTTAATTTCATAAGACTCGTTTTCATTACCGCTAATGTATTATGCTTTCCACATTCACACTCATATCGGATTGTTTCCGATGTTTCATCAAAATTTGTTATTTTCGTTGCATCTTTCTCGCATCGCTCGCAATATAGCGTAATTGGATAAAACTTCTCTCGCTCTTCTTCAGATGGTTCACCCGTTTTAAATTTCATTAATACATCATAGATTTCTTTTCTTCGTTTTAATGCCTGGAGTATTTGTTGATTATATCGACCAGCTCTATATTCTTGATGCTGATAAATAAACCCCACTTCAATTCCAAAAGCCTCCAACGATTTTTCAAATTCTTTTTCAAAATGCTCTGCATACGATTTATGACAACCATATGGATCTGGAATATCACAGTATGGCATGCCTATATATTTCTCAAATGATGGATCAATGTTTTTCGGAACTTTTCTAAACCGGTCATAATCATCCCATGAAAATATAAATCGTGTCTTTTTTCCTAAATCTTGAAGTGCTCTTACAACAAAATATGTCGTTATGATTTCTCGGAAATTACCTATATGAACAGACCCGGAAGGACTAATTCCAGATGCACATACAAATGTTTCTTTATTTGGATATTTTCGAATCAGTTCATGTGCTATTTGATAAGCCCAGTGCATACAATTCACCTCTATGAAATCTAATATTTATTCTCTAACTTCTTTTTCAAAACAAAAAAACTCCCACCCCCAAGATTGTTCATCTTGAGGACGAGAGTTGTTCACTTCGTGGTACCACCTCAGTTTATTAATACGTCACCATATTAATCTCTTCAAGTACGGCAAAATTTGCTTATACCCTATCTCTATAACGGGAGAACCCATCGCATCATCTCTAAACAAGTTAGTTCCATGCGCAGCTCCAAGTCTTTTTTCATTAAGATTCTTACTCCTCCTTCTCAGCTACCGGAGTTCTCTGTATGCAATCATTCTTAACTACTCTTCTCTTCATTGCCATTTTTGTTATAAGTTATTTTCCATATAATAATTTATAACGTTATTGTTGTCAAATTTTTCTGAAATAAAAGGTTTACTACCATTCCCATCGAATATATATAGGTTAGCTTTATAGAAAGGAGAACAATACATTGTTAGGAAAATTAGAACTAGTTATCGATGCTAAAGCCAGTTTAGGAGAAGGTCCTTGTTGGGATGAACAGAAACACCTACTATACTGGGTTGATATTTTAGAAAAAAAGTTGTTTATATATAATCCTATTACAAATACAAATCGTGAAATTTCATTTGACCAACAAATTGGATGTATCGTTCCAGATGCATCTGGCGGAGTTATATTAGCAATGGAACTGGGTTTCCATTCTCTTAATCTTGAAACAGTGGAACTAACGCTTATTCATGACCCAGAACCTCATTTACCAGAAAACCGCTTTAACGATGGCAAGTGTGATCCCGCTGGTCGTTTTTGGGCTGGAACTACAGATTTATATGGCATTAATGGAGCGGGCTCTCTCTACTGCTTAGATACTGATTTTAATGTGAAAAAAAAATTTAAAAACGTCAACACATCAAATGGCTTAGCTTGGTCACCTGATCATACATACCTTTACTTCATTGATACTCCTACAAGAAAAGTGGTTCGATTTGAATATGACCTACATACCGGAAAAATCTGTAATCCAATTGATGTAATATTTATACCCGATGGTGAAGGACTTCCAGATGGTATGACAATTGATGAAGAAGGATGCTTGTGGATTGCACATTGGGGCGGTGCTAAAGTTACTAGGTGGAATTCAATAACTGGTGAAAAAATCTTAACCGTTCCAGTTCCAGCACTCAATGTAACTTCGTGTACATTTGGAGGACCTGACTTAACGGAATTATACATTACTACTGCCAGAACAAGAATGAGTCCAGATCAATTAGAGGTTTACCCACATGCCGGTGGCGTATTCCGAATAAAAACATAGATTAAAGGCTGCTCAACTTATCCGTTTAATTATAAAGAATTACAGGTGAAAAAATGAATCGTATAGCGTACATTAGACAAGAAGAAAAAAAGTATCATGACCTTTGTTATGAGCAATATAATTTGTTCGAGGCTGGATCTTAGCTTCACAAACCAGTAAAAACAGTAATGGATATGATGCGTAATTTTGAAGGTAAGGATGGAGTAAAAGTACTTGATCTCGGTTCTGGCATCGGAAGAAATAGTATTCCAATCGTACAATAGATAATCGAAAATGGCGGGAAAGTTATATGTGTCGATTTACTAGACTCTGCATTAACAAAATTAAAAGCAAATTGTGAGGAACACCATGTACTTGACGCAATCGAAATAATAAAAACAGAAATTGAAAATTATAATATTTATCCTGAAAGTTATGATTAGATGATTGCGGTGTCTAGCTTAGAACATATTCAATCAAAAGAAGCTTTTGAAAAAGTACTCTTATCAATGAAGGAAGGAACGAAACATAACGGCATCAATTGTCTCATTGTAAATTCTAATGTTCAAGAAATCGATTTAGCAACGAACGAAGAACTAGACGCACTAATAGAAATAAATCTTTCTACTGAAATCATGCTGAATACACTTAAAAATATGTATGAGGGATGGAAAGAAATCCATATAGAAGTTAAAAATTTGACATATAACATCATGCGTAACAATAAATCAATTCAACTAAAAACAAATGCGGTAACTTTTGTTGTTCAAAACGTGTAACCCACAAAATAAAGTGAAACTTCCATCAGCCCTCACCTAGCTTCCTCGTTTCTCTTTGAATCTTGAGGTGAAGGTCTTACTGCCTGTTAATGCGGGGAAAAAATCCCCTCCACTTAATCCATATGTGCAGTGGAGGGCCTTAAATATTCTTTCATATGTGTTAAAAAAATGGACAATCTAATTCATCAGTAAATGCCCAAGGCGTATTTTCTACACGTTCACTAGACTCTTTCTTTCTCATAGTTACGTTTTTAAAAGGATTTACTTCAATTTTAAACATAGAAGTAGGTTCAATATAAACGGAAAAAACATGGCTGCTTGGTAATGTTTTTGATACATCAATATCTCCTACTTGTTTAAACAATTGCTGGGCACCGTATAAAAAAAAGTTTGTTATATCGGATTGCTTATTAATCCAAACAACCATTTCAGGAGATACAGATTTATTTAAATATATTTTTACCCGATCACCACATTTATACTTCTTACGCCGCATACTCACACCAACTAACTAATTGTTAAATTCGTAAACCCTAATTCTTTTTGTTTATGTTCTCTATACCGCGGTGAGCATGTGTAAACTAATAATCCGCG
Organism: Bacillus pseudomycoides; assembly: GCF_022811845.1. NCBI lineage: Bacteria > Bacillati > Bacillota > Bacilli > Caryophanales > Bacillaceae > Bacillus > Bacillus pseudomycoides. The sequence goes on along the minus strand of NZ_CP064266.1, from coordinate 3,911,888 downwards.
TGCATTTGTAAATAAAGGATTCTCTACAAATGTTACATTTTTTAAACGGCCTTTTTGTTTTAAAATAAGTTGCAAGCTATTTTTAATGATAACCGCTCCACCACCATAAATAAATACATATGGATCATCTTTCATATCATCAATTTTATTAATAATGTCCGTTGCAACCCGTGCGGCTAATCCTAGAAATGCTTGTTGAGACTCTGCTACTAACATTTCATGCCTTGGGTGTTTCTCATTTAAATAAATTTGATTAAACTCTGTAATACTATCTATTGTTTTTGTTGGATGCTTCCGATTCCATCTTGTAATAATTTGCAATAAAGTTTCTTTCACTCCATAGGACAATCCTTTACTTAATTGTGGTCTAAAATTCACTCCAAATGAAACTACTTCTTCAGTTGTACCAGCACCTATATCAAATGATAATAATGTTTTGTCAACGAAATCAATTTCTGTTGTTGTATTTTTTTCATTTTCGACTTTATGTTTTAAGACATTACCGTCTTCGTCGTATACGATTCCCCAAGTTCCAGATGCTCCTTCAGGTAAACATTTACAGTACTCAATGGATACATTTATCGTTACCTCTCTTCCATCTGGATAATGAAAAATAACTTTATGATTTCCCATATATCGTTTCGCGTTTACTGCTGCTACTTCTTGCGTAATAGTTTGCATCGGAAGAGCAACTGACAAATCGTAGCGAATATTAATATGATCTAATTTCGGACTATGACGCATAGCACCAATTGCTAAACCTGATAAAATCGTTAGAACCATTAATTCATCTGTAGATTTATCAGACTTCTTCTCTACTTCTGTTCCTTTTAACTGATCATTGATCACTTTTTGCCCAACAATGTAACGTACATTATTTAACATGAGAGATGGTGAATTTATAGTTACATCAATATGATTTTCCACTTCAGATATCGGTACATCTTCTTCATCCAATAAACCTGTTGTCTCTCCAATATATAGTGAGTATATACTTGGAATATAAATCGGATTTTGGCCTTTTACCATTAATTTCAAGCCGTTATTTCCAGCGTCTGCACCCGCTTTTAAAAGTATGGACATATTTACCCCCTAATTTAATCTGACATCCCTTCCCAATATATGCGATTCATCACTTTTACATTCAAACCAAATAAAAATCTTTTCATTTTTGTTTTTTTATATTTGTCCCTAAAATGAGAAATCCATTGTAAACTTTTATAAGGTTATCTACTTGTGTAAAAAATATTTGACATTACTCTCTACCATTTTTATACAATTAATTGTAAAGAGTTTTTTACAGTTAATTGTAAAGGAGGGGCTATATTGAATCAGAAGAAGTTTATTTTTCTAATTTCTGTACTATCATTACTTGGGGTATTCATACATGGAACATATAAATATGTAACTGGTGGAGCGATTTTAGGAGGGACTATTTTTGGTGGTTCTTTAATAATTAGTTATTTAATAAATCAAATTACATGGGGCGATCCAAACGGCGTGTCAGAAGAAAGTCAAGATGAAATGGGACAACACATTGCATCTAAAAGTTTTAAAATTGGATATTTTGTATTAGTCATTATTATGTTTATTTTATTAGTTTGGTCAGAAGGATTTTCTTCCTTATATTCGCTTGATAACATTCAAAATCTCCCTTTATTTATTGCATTTTGTTCTTCATTCATTGTTATACCACTTGTAGAACTCATTGTTTCAAAACGATTTCAATAACCATATATATCAAAACAGGCACTCTATTACATTAGAGTGCCTTCTTTTTCCCTTCATACTTTTCACATACTCGTTCTAATTCCTCAAGCATGTCATGAATGGATAAAACTTCAAATAAAATAATCGATTCACTGGAAAAATGGTGATGGTAGTCATGTGTTTTATGCTCTGCTAAATCACTTTTATGATTCCAAAATTGTTGATCTAGTTCATCAATAAGCCGATAATGTTGATAACCAATTTCAGAACAATTATTACGCAATATGGAAATCATTGATAAGATAGTTTTTCTCAGCAATTCCTGTTCTTTTATAGACCATCTGCAGTTTTCTGGATGAACATGTGTTAAATTTTCAAAATAATATATAATTTTCTGCAATACATGCAGTTGTTTTTGAATAGATAGAAAACGACGCATTTCCTTTTTCGTATGTCGATGATATTTCCAATCCTTTTGCTCATATTGAACGAACTGAACAGCCTTATGCAACAGCACTGTTAATTTAGAGAGACTACGAGCTGTTTCTTTCTTTCATTTTTATATCTTCACGAAATAATATTCCGTCTATATCGTAACAAATAAAAAAGCTTACTGCATGAAATATTTTTCAGAGTAAACTTTTTACTATAGTTATTTACTTTTCTATTGGTAAATATAAAATAAGTTGTCTTCCAATCGGTCCCATTCTTCTTTGCCCTCTATCTTCAAATCCCACTTTTAAATACAACTTTTGTGCAGGAATATTTCTTTCATTTACAGCTAGCACAATTTCATTTGTATTTGGAAAATAAGTTGATACAAACTTATGTAATAACGCTAGTCCTGTTTTTGCATACCCTTTCCCTTGTTCTTCGTAATGAATAGAAAAAGCAACTAACAGTAACGCATTTGGATTATCCGTGTACTCAGTTACTCTTGTTCCTGATTGCAAGGCAAAAACTCCAACTGGCATTTGATTTGCTGTAATGACTACAACATTTCGGGTTGTGTCTTTTTCTGCTTTTTTCAGTAATTCACTCGGCTTTGCTGTAAATTTAATTTGTTCACTTGGTAAAGTAAATGCTTCAATAATCTTTTTATATTTTTCATCATATGGAATCAGTTGAATATCTTCTATTTGCAAATTCATTTCCCCATTTCTTCTCTTTACTAACTTAAACCTTGCTGCGTTTTAGAACGTACTTTTCCATCTAAGAAAGTAATCTCAACAAATGATTGTGGTACATTTCCTTTCCATGCAAAAGTTTTCGTATAACTTTCATCTTCTTGTTTTGTAAGCAAATCTCCTTCGAATCCTATTAATTCTTTTACTTCAAGATAGGTCATCCCTTCATTGATTTTCGCAAAAATGTTTATATCAATTGTTTCATTTTTCTTTTTTTCGATAACAGTTGAAGAAGTTGCTGTTTGCTTCTTTTCTGCTTTCTTTTGTTCACAACCAATTATTAAGCAAAGACTAAGAGCACAAACTATGAATGCGCTTTTATTTTTCATAATGGCAACTCGCCCTCCTACATATTATTAAACCATATATTCCCTTTCAAATAAACTGAATATTAACAACCAACAAAAATGTCCCGTGTTCTCCAAACACGGGAAATTTTTTATCTTTGCAGATGATTATTCGATTGATCTTCTTGCTCTTTCTTTAATTCATTTTCTTCATCTTTCGGTAATTGTTTATCATTTTCTTTAATCGGATTCGTTTCTTTATTTTCAATCATATCATTTGGTACTTGCGGCATAACACGTCCCACAATGGCAGCGAGTTCATCAAGAATTCCTTCCCCTGCTTTTCCTTGTTTAATTTGATTGCCCATTCGCTTTAATCGCTCATACGTATCAACATCTGCTACAACTATTGCATTTGCACCATTTGGATCATGTTTTAAACTTTCAGCAACCGAATACTTGATTGAGTCCACTCGAGAACGATCCAATTTCGCTTTTACATCTATTCCAACAACTGCGTATTTTCCTATTACTACTGCCGTTGCATCTCTCACACCTGGTATACTAGAAGCTAAAGAAGCTAAATGGTCTGCTACTTTTTCATTTGGTTTATTTTCATCAGCCTTATAATTAACGTTTCTCATAGACATATTTTTTTGTTCTGGCTTTTCTTTAGCATTATCTTGCTTTCCGATGCTACACCCTGTAATAGCAAAACAAATCATAAGCATATATATAAGAATTTTCATTTTTCTCACCACTTCATCCATTGATGTTTAATCATAAATTTTTTCTACAGCTTGCATCTTTTTCACTTTTTCTTCTGTTCCGTCATTCGCATTAATAAAAATTTGGTACGTATCTTTTCCTAATGTACCTACAAATTCGTAGCATAGTACTTCCTTATGCACATCATTTACAACAATCGCTTTACGTTCTTCCATTACTTTTACATCTGGATTGATTTTCTTTCTTGCATCAGCAGCCGTTAATTTTGCAGTTGGAATGGTCCGTTTTTGATGGGATGCTAAATATTCTTTTGCGGAAAAGCCAACAATTGATCCATCATCTAAAGCAATTTTCATTTGAATCGCTTCTGGATAAATACGCACATTATTCTCATTAACAACGTACGTAAACACACCAATATTATCGTATTGTGAACTATCAAAGAACTCCATATTTGTAAACTTATGATCTTTTAAGAAAGTTAACCCTTTACTTCCTGCATCATTCAAACTAATTTTTTGTTCCTTAATTTCACGGTTATTCATTACCCATATTGGATATCCACCTTTTTCGGTAATGTCCATATAAAATTCATTCTTTGTTTCAGGATCTTGAATCTTTACACTATAAAACGATTCTTTAGCACCCTTTCCACTTTTCTCAACTTCTACTTTTTCATTGCCTTTTAAATTTAAAAATGATTTTGCGATTTTTGCCGCTTCATCTTTTGAAATCGCTTTACCCTTTGCTTCAAAACCGCCTTTTTTCGCCTTCTGCATGCTTGTAAAAGTCGGACCGAAATTATTTGAAGAATAGGATGCTACATTTTTCTCAACCGTTTTAAGCCCATCAATAATCGTGTTATCTGCTGGATCTTTATTTGACGCAAGTGCAAGTTCTACATCCATCCAACGTAAATTATTTTTCAAGACAAGATGTTGCACTTTCCGAAGTTCGTCTTGAATATCAGCTGCATTAGAATATAAACTTTGCAATGCTTTATATTCTTGATCATTTAAAGGTTCTTTCTCTAAATCACGAATTGCAGTACGATAACTAAAGTCACCAATATTCGCTAGAAATTCCTCGGTTTTATTAAACGGCATTAATGTTAAAGGAAGTTGCCCTACATCAGAACGGGCTTCTGATGTTAAACGCCATACATCTGCTAGTGCCGGTGATAAAGATGTTCGTGAATTCATTGCGAGTGTTGTTCCAATTTTATCGTGCAGTAAATCCACCTCATATGCTAGATCATGAAAAGCACGCTGATAGCTGTTTTCTGCCCGAATTAATACCGCATTTTTTTCTTGGTGTTCTTTATAACCCCAATATCCTGTTCCGACTACACCGATTGTTAACAATACAATTATGATACCTCTTAACATTCCTTCACCTCCACTCTATTTACAGAAAATATGTTTGCCGATTTTTTTAATTTGTGGTCGACTCCAAATCCATTTACTCGTTGCAGTATCTGGATTGAAATAATAAAGTGCATTTCCTGTAGGATCCCAGCCATTGATAGCATCTAATACTGCTTTTTTCGCAGTTTCATTCGGTGTTAAATAAATTTGACCATCGGCAACCGCTGTAAATGCACGTGGCTCAAAAATCACACCCGATACTGTATTTGGGAATGACGCACTTGTCACGCGATTCAAAATAACAGCCGCAACTGCTACTTGTCCTAAATATGGCTCACCTCGGGATTCACCATAAACTGCGTTCGCCATTAATTGAATATCATTTTGTGAATAACCATTTGGCACATTTGTACCTTTATTTTGAGTTGGTTTATTACTTTGTCCACCTGTATTCCCTTTATTAGCAGTTGATTTCTCATACTTTGTTGCTTTTACAAGCATCTGCTTCGTCTTAGCTCCTGCTAAGCCGTCTACAGGTAAACCAAACTTTTGTTGAAAGTTTCTTAGTGCCCAATATGTACCCCAGCCAAATACACCATCGACTTTTCCAGTATAAAATCCGTTATATTTCAATCGAGACTGTAATTCAATAACATCCTCTCCAGACGCACCTCTTTGAATTACTTGATTAGAAAAGGCTTGGACATTTCTCGTTTGCCCACTACTAACAAATACAGATATACCGATTAAGACAAAAAAAATCAGTATTTTAAAAATAACTGTATGACGCATATGTTCCCTCCTTATTCTCAGTAATGATTTCATGGTTATGTTTTGTAAATAAAGCGCTTTTATGTAAAGAAGACAAAAAAATCCACACTTATATGATGTAGACAGTCTGTACACAATAAAGAAAAAGAGAAAAGGAGTTTATTATGAAGCGTATTTTTGCATGTTTCGTATTAGGAATTGTATTTATTACAACATATTGCAATACATATACTCATTCATCAGTTGTTCACGCACAACCACCATATGCAAAATGGGGTAAACTTGCGGTAGAAAAAACGAAAGAAAAATATCCCAAAGCGCAAATTATTGATTACCTTCATATTGGAAGAAAACCAAAGACAGTGAATATAACAACAGAAAAATTTAAATTATGGCTACGTGAAGATGGAAAAGAATATGGGGTTTTTGTTGATGTGGAATTTGATACAAAGACGGAGAAATTTTTGAAGATTACCTTTCAGAAAAGCAGTAGATAATATACAACTAATCAAGCTTTTACAGGCTTTGATTTCTCCACCTATCTTCTATTGTTTCTTTGATTCTTAACATTAAAATCTTACTGTCAACGAATAGCGGGATTAAAAAAGAGGAAATCATCTCGATTTCCGCTTTTTTATTACTATTTAACATTCACTTTACAACCTGTAAAATTTTCACATAATCATCTCTTTTCTCAAGAGTTTTTTTCGCTTCTTCAGCTGTTAATACATAATCTACCATAAGATTCTGTATCAATTTCTCATCGACATCTGGCAAAATAATGTTCATGTCTTCAATTCTACACTTACTCTGTTCAATTGTTTTATTAAAACTTTGGATATTCCTTGCAATTTGCGCTAATTCTTCCATATGTGAAGGGTTGTTTAAATCTAAAAAAACGTTACTTTTAAATACAGCTGTAAAATAATGATTCGAATTTTTCTTAGCTGCTTCCTCAACAATTTTTTTATCAAAAACGATATTACCCGTTTCCATTTGATCAAATGAAAATATATTATTATTTAACAACTTGGCATTATATTTTTTATATTTCTCTAGTAAGTTATTTGCTTCTTTTTTTAGTTTATAATTATCATTAGTTACTTTAGGAGAAATTTGGCCATCAACCTTAAGTTGAAATTCCAGATTTGGTCTTTCTACTTGTTTTACATAAGCAGTTCTCGTTTCTGGACCAAATAAATTCTTTCCGTCCCCATGTGTTTCAACTTGATTTAGTTTAACAGCAATACCATACTGAGACTTTACATAAGCCTGTGCTTTTTTCTCAATTTCTTTATCTGATATGTCACAAGATGTTAATAGTAGCAATAGAACGAGTAGACTACACATAATTTTTATTTTTGTCATATTTCATCTCCTTTTTATTGTAATTTTATAATACGAAAATATTACAAACTAATAAACAAAAATAAACTCTACTCATAATGAGTAGAATTTTATCCTTCTAACGATGTAAATCTCAACCAGCAAATGAACCATTTCTTTTTAGTTACATCATTACAACTTTCATATTTTTATTTATTCTTTCACTCAAAACTTAGAGTGCGTTCTTTTAGCACTAATATTTCCAAGCATTTTAACAAGTACACATATCAATCCAATCACAAGCGCTATACCCATACTATATAAAAAGACACCTCTATACTCATTCATTCTCGGACTTAAAAACAGATATGAATACCAATCAATTAAAGACCCACGTATTAAACTATAAATAACGTATATCAATGGAAATATAAGCTAACTTACGGCATGTTTCCATTTGATCTCTTTCGTCAGAGGATTTACGATCCAATCAATAGCCATTGCAAGGGACATAATATAATGAAGAACAGTATTTACCCATGGAATAGGTGTTTGAAGCGATTCCTCTAATCCTCTCAGCAATAAAAAATAGATTAACCCTGTTGTAATTATATACACTGTTGCGGCCCCTCGCAGGACCCCAAATTGTTCAGAACGACCATATGTCGCTGTTGCAAAACAACTTAGAAGAAGAATAACTGCAACTAATATATTACTTTCAATTGTAAAGAAACTAAAAAAATTAATCGGGTTAAAAGGTTTAATCTGAGCCCTTGTAATAAATTGTGTGATAATTGCACTGAATGCTACTTAATAAAAATCTGTATGCAGCTATTATTTTTTAATTTTTCATATTTTCTCCTCTCTTGCTTAACTATACTCTCCTTCTATTTATGTATGATTAATGTTCTCTTGTAAATGATTTATAAATAATTTTAATGGTACTAACCCACGCTTAGGCATTTGACTACTTATAATGGCTACAAGTTCTAATTTCGGAATGATGATAATGTATTGCCCTCCATATCCCATAGCAAAATACATACAATACGGTATGTGAAATCTTTCTTTATCTAGTACCCACCAATGATAGCCATATGCTCCAACATGTTCATATGTCATAAAACGAACCTTACTGGATTGTTCAATCCAACTTGAGGATACAATCCTTTCTCCATTCCAGAAACCATTTTGCAGACATAATAATCCTACTTTTAACAAATCCTCCGCTTTCATTTTCATACCAAATCCACCAACATAAATACCTTGAGGATCTTGTTGCCACTCATATTCGGTAATGTGTAAAGGATTAAATAAATATTCCTTTGCAAACTGCTCCGTTGTCTTTCCAGTAGCAACTTGTAGTATATAACTTAACAGATGTGAAGAGCCTGAATTATAATTCATTTTCGCTCCTATCTCTTCTATTAATAGTTTCTGTAAAATGTATTTTACCCAATCGTCTGATTCCACAAAATCATTTGGAAATACGACCCCATTTCCAAACTCCTTCCATTCTTCACCAGTTGTCATTGTCAGCAAGTGGTAGATGGTTAATTTCTTCTTTTCTTTCGGTACATTTGAAATCCATTTTTCTATAGGCGTATGTATATCACTTATATAACCCTTGTCTATCGCTATACCGATTAGCATCGATACGATACTTTTCGTGATAGAATTAATTTTGTACAAATTTTGTGCACATTCTGCTGCTTTGTAATAATTAGTTATTAATTCCCCCCGCTGATACACAAGGAATGCGTTCACTTTCTTTTTCATAAACATATTTTCCAACTTGTAAAAATTCAATATATATTCCTCCAAATGTATACTGTTCTTGTCTGTTTTTACTATTCTACTCAAATCAAATAAATATTTCTATTGCTTTATTTTTCTACAAAGTCCTCGCATGTTTCAGAAGAAAAACATAACTATAACTATTTGATATATTCATTTCTATTCCGTTCTCATTTCCAATTTTTCACTAAAAGCAATAAAGAAAGAGGATGCCTTACTGTATATAACTGTAAGGTATCCTCTTTCTTATTTACAAATATTCTTTATCTCTTTCTAAACTCCAATATAGGATTCTTATCACTTAATTCAACAAAGAAAGGAAACATAAATAGAAAAGGAAGACCTAACATATTACTTGAAAAATGAAAAGTTTCTAATGATAAATATTGTCTTTCATAACAATGCGGACAATCTTTACCATCATTTTGAAAATATAACGACCATATATCCTTTGCTTTCCATCTCGCTTTGCAATTCGTACAACGAGTCACAAAACTCCTCCTATCCTTCTGTTTTTCGGAATATTATATCTTTATTTTACATGATTACAAAGAAAAAAGTACACCACGCTTCAATAAGTGGTGTACTAACAATTATATAATCTTTACTTTATAACTTCGTCCGCACATTCCAAAGTTCTGGGAAAAAGCGTTGATCAAGAACACGTTTTAAATAAGAAACACCAGATGATCCACCTGTTCCCATTTTATGTCCAATAATTCGCTCTACTGTTTTCATATGACGGAAGCGCCACTGCTGGAGCCAATCTTCAATATCGATTAATTTTTCTGCCAGTTGATATAAATCCCAATATTTCTTCACATCAGCATACACCTCTAACCATGCAGCTTCAACTGTCGCATCTTCTTCATAAGGTTGTGTAATATCACGATTTAAAACATTTGGATTGATTGGGAACCCTTCTTTTACAAGTGCCTGAATTGCAACATCGTAAAGACTTGGTGAATGAAGCGCTTTATGCAAGCGAGCATGTAACTCTGGATCTTTTTCATAAATTTTTAATGCATGAGGTGTTTTATAACCAAGCGCATATTCAATCATACGGTATTGATAAGACTGGAACCCTGATGCTTGACCGAGCGAATCACGAAACTCAATGTATTCAGATGGCGTAAGCGTTGCAAGAATATCCCAAGATTGAATAATTTGTGATTGAATTTTTGAAACGCGTGCAAGCATTTTAAAAGCTGGAGCCAGCCTATCATTTTGAATAGATTCAATCGCTGCGCTAAGCTCATGTAAAATCAACTTCATCCAAAGTTCACTCGCTTGATGAATGACAATAAACAACATTTCATCATGATGATCCGATAACCTTTTTTGACTTCCTAGCAAACTATCTAATTGTAAGTACTCTCCGTATGTCATATTTTCTTTAAAATCCGTATGAATTCCCTTTTCCATAATTACTTTTTCATTTTCTTTCATAAAAATGAACACCCCTTCTATGCATCATCTGCTTGCTCTTATAGCGGTCTTATTACAGCTCGAACTGGACTCCCATCCGCATCTGTCAATGCAAGTGGCAGGGCAATCAGTTCATAATCTCCGTCTTGTACATGATCTAATACAACATTTTCTAAAATATGAATACCGTGCTTAAATAATTGGTGATGCGCCGCTAATTCTTTATCATCTAGCGGGTCTACAGAAGGTACATCTACCCCTATTAATCGAATGCCTTTTTCCGAAAGAAATGGTGCAATATCAGCACGTAAATACGGTATTGTTTTAGGAAATTCTTCTGCATTTCCATGTGAAGAAGTCCGTAGTAATAGCCTCTCTACACCATTTAAAGAGAATGTTTCTAATTCTTTTGCACCAATGCTTTCAATACCTGATACATCTATTATTCGAGCTTTACCAACATAGACGTTAACATCTAAATCTATTACCCTTTTTCCGTTATTATCAAAATGAAATGGCGCATCAATATGCGTACCTGTATGAATACTCAGCGTTAATTTTCCAACATTAACAGATCCACTTTGTTCTTTTGCCCATGATACTTCGTATGAGAAAGGCGTATCTCCTGGCCATGTCGCAATATCATTATTTAATGGTTGTGAAATATCAATCCAGTCAGATTCTTTCATCGCTTATGCTACAACCTCTCGCTTATTTTCAAATTTTTTATATTCTTCATCTTTCATGATTTTCTTCAAAATTTGCACAGACTTCCACACTTCTTCATACGTATTATATAAAGCAACTGGCGCAAGGCGAACTCCATTTGGTGCACGAAAATCAGGAATAACTCCATTTGCTTTTAAAGCTTTACATATACGTGCAGCTTCTGGATGTTCTAAATAAATATGTCCCCCGCGCTTATCATCTTCTAATGGATTTCCAATTGTAAAACCTGTATTCTGCAGTTCATGGTTTATTAAATCCAGCATATAGCGAGTAATATGTAATGATTTTTCTCGTAATCTTTCAATACCAGCCTCTTTAAAAATCTCAAGTGAACCGATTAATGGCGCTATGCTTAACACGTGAGGTGTACCAATTTGATATGCCCCAGCGTGTTCCGCTGCCGTTAATGTATGTTCCATATCAAATTGCTTATCTTTTCTAGAACTAAACCAACCAGAAAGTCCTGGAAGACGGTCAAAGTGTTTCTTGTTTACATATAATCCAGCAACACCACCTGGACCTGCATTTAAATATTTATAATTACACCATACTGCGAAATCAACATCCCAATTCTGAAAATCATGCGGGATTGAACCGATTGAATGGCATAAATCAAAACCAATATGAATACCACGTTCATGCGCTTCAGCTGTTAACCGCTTCATATCAAGAATTTGTCCGCTTCGATATAACACAGCAGGTAATAAAATTAATGCAATATCATCAGTCATTGCCTTAATAATATCTTCCTCTTGAAGTGTTCTACCATCTCGGCTCTTTACTCGTACAAGGTGTTCCTCTGGATCTAGCCCTTTTAAACGAATTTGACTTTGCAAAGCATAAATATCTGACGGGAACGTTAATTCATCCGCAAGAATCTTTGTTCGAATTCCTTTTGGCTCATAAAACGTCGCAATCACTTGATGAATATTCGTTGTCGTGGAACCAGTTACAATTACTTCTTCTGGCAAAGCACCAACAAGTGGAGCAGTTAATTTACCTAATTGCTCTGAAAGAAAGAACCAAGGATGTTCCCCTTCTGTCCATCCGTCAATTCCATACTCTTTCCATGAATCTAACATAGTAAGTAAAGATTTTTCTGCTCTTTTTGAAAGTAATCCTAATGAATTACCATCTAAATATATTGTATCTGCTTTCTTATAAAATTCTTTTTGAAAATCTGCAAGTTCATCGTATTTATCACATTCCATTGCATACTCGTAAGATGGTTCAAATGGCTCTCGATACATTATTTCACCTTCTCTTAATTTTCTTTTTATTCTAACTAATTGAAATATAACATCAAAATTGACATAACGTCAATGATATTATGTCAGTTGACTTTTTGTATTCGATTCAACTAGAATAAAAATATATTTTCAGATATTTCAGTACAAAGGGGTGTCCAGTTTGGGAAAAGGTCTTCTTTCAACAAGACAACAACGATCTATAGAAACAAGAAATAAATTATTAAAATCTGCCCGCAATGTTTTTTTAGAAAACGGATTTCACAAAACAACAATCTCTCAAATTATTAAACATGCTGAAACTGGTTATGGTACGGCATATGTTTATTTTAAAAATAAAGACGAGTTCCTCATTGTCCTTATGGAAGATGCTATGAATCGCTTTTATCAAATTGCCGAACGTTCCTTTTCGCCTAAAACAAAAAAAGAAGCTCACAGTATGATACAAAATCAAACACGAGCTTTTTTACAAATAACCGAAGAAGAAAGAAATATATTACAAGTCGTTGAAGAAGCTATCGGTACGTCAAAAGAAGTTCGACGAAAGTGGAATGATATTCAAGAACGTTTTAAAAATCGAATTATGCAAGATATCACCTATTCTCAGGAAAATGGATTGGCACGAAATAAATTAAATAAAGCAATTGTAGCACGTGGTTGGTTCTCTATGAACGAGATGTTTCTATGGGAAATCGTACGAAATGAGAAGGAAATAGATGTAGAAGAAATTGTTTATACATTAACAGAGGTGTATACGGCGGGGTTATATAAAGACGAATAACACACTTTTCTATACATGAAGAAAGTGTGCTACTCTATCATTCTTATGAGAATAATGCTTCGGGATATGGCAATGCTAGCTTTGGTCTTTCATGTGTTGAAAAATATTGAAGTTTTAAAGATTCCCCATCTATTGCTCTCAATTCTCCTTTAATTACTTCACATTCAAATACAACAACTATATATTCCACCTGATCTCCATTTGAATAGGTATGCCGAAAGTTCCGCCCTCCAAATACACCTTTCATCCCTTTTATTTGTACTCGTAAACCGGTTTCTTCCCACACCTCACGAACAACTGCTTCTTCTGGTGTTTCACCAGGTTCAATTGCTCCTGCAGGTAAACTCCAAAATTCTCCGCCAGGATATTGAAATAAGATTTCCCCCTGTTCATTTTTAATAATTGCCGCTACACTCGGCATGAAAATAAGATCAGATCCTACTTTTTCACGGATTTGTTTGTAGTATGTAGAAATCGCCATGTGCATTCTCCTTACAGATTTTCTGTATGATTATGTTATTGTACTTTACTCACAATCCCAAAAATAAACTTATATTCATTTCGATTTTTTCTCATCTTTTTAAACCCTTCTTTTGAATCAAAAATCAAACAAGTTTTTTGAAACCAAATTCGTAAATATAGTGATTTAAAATAAATAGGTTTCACAATTCCTTTTTGCTCAAACTCTGTTCCATCTTCTCGTTCTGTTTCCGTTCGAATAAACCATCTATTTCCGATGCCAACCTCTATATACTTCACTTATAACTCTCCTTCTTAAAATACTTGTAATCTTCTCTTAGGAAATGTTGTTTTAAACATTCTACTATTTCCCTGGTAAGCGCATGTTTTGACAGATTCTCTATTATTTCTACTTACTTAAAACTATTAATAGGTCCTTTATAAAGAAAAAGGAAAACGCTTCATGTATACCGAATCATACAACAATAATTAATCTTTTTGAAAGAGGTATATATGTTATGAATCATCAATTTACTACTCTATTAAGTGAAATGATTTTTGTGGAAAGACAAAATAAATTTCAAAGTCCAGATATTGTTCTCTACCACCCTGGTCATTACATAGAATTAAATGAACACATTATCAAATTGTTTTATGAAGAAGGATTTAAAACAATTATGATTCCGAGTGTACATAATCCATTTTTAAATGCAAATGAATTTACCTTTCATAAAGAAATACTAGTTAAATCAGGAATTCCTGAGGAACTGATCATTCCAATAACAGGAGAAGCTAATACAGCTAACGATGTTATAAAAAACGCAATGCTTCTTCTATCAAAAACAGCAGAAAACAAAAATATTTTATTAGCGGGAAAAACCTTTTTTATGAAAAGATTCTTGCTTATCGCAACAGTATTTGCTACTAACAACATGACTATTGATGTTCTTCCATTACAAGATAATAGAAATCTTACGAAAGATACTTGGTATTTAACGGATACTGGTAAAAAAAGAGTGTTGAATGAATATCATATGATTTCCCAATTCCTTAAGCAAAATTATCTTTAATTTGTATAGCCGGAGATAAGATCATGTTAGTTTTTAGAAATTATTTGACTCTACTATTTCCCCGGTAAGCGCATATTCCGACAGAACGTGCACATACATATAAAAGAAGCAGATTGATAGAAACCTGCTTCTTTTTAATGGATACTTTTATATTTTCTATATATCACTACATTTTGCACAATAGAGCTCACCGCAATCAATACCTATAACCATTTCATCGGATGATTGTTCAGAAAAAAACATGGTACTCGCTATAATGAACAATATAGTGGATACTACACTAACGCATAATTTTGTTCTGAATTGCAAGATTCTCCCTCCTTTCCACCGATGCTTCTGCTTTTATCATATATAATTATTATCCATTCAATCTCCCCATGATAATCGTATGATAGTATTTACCATCCGCAAGCCTTTTGTCATTCTTTAATACACCTTCGATTTCAAAACCAAGTCTTTCATACAATTTAATGGCTTTACCGTTTGTTTCTAAAACATTCAAAGCAATCTTTTTGATCCCGTTGCTGTCAGCCCAAGAGATAGATTCTTTTAAAAGGTTTTTACCGATACCATATCTCCAAAAATCTTTTAATACACATACTCCGAATTCTACTTTATGAGAGAATCTCTTTAAATACACTCCCTCACATCTTGAAAAGCCAACAATCCTGTCATTCACTACAGCAACTAAAAATAGATTTCTTGGACTTTCAGAGTCTGTTTTTATAATCTCTTCAAACCCCTTTGTATCTATGAATCCCTCTCCTTTCTCTCTATCCAAATTTTCAGTCTCTCCATCAATCTGTAATCTTAACTCAGATAAGTCTTTTGCATCTTTATCTATTGCAGATCTAATAGTATAAATTATCCCATTTACATCAAACTCTTGTTTGTTAATAATCATAATATACTCCTTTTATATTAAATTGATTTAGAAAAATAAAACAGGTAAAGACCTTAGTAATTTACTGCAATTCTACCAAATAACCTCCACCGATTTGTTCCATAAGATATTGTCCTAAATGGTAAATCTCGACAATCTTAGTTTATCATAGGTTCCATCAGTTAAGAATAAGTAGCTATCTGTAACCAGCTTTCTCTTAACGATAACAGTAGTAGCTATTACCCCTATCTAAAAAAATGTTTTATTGCTTCAAGCTGAATTTTATGATTACATTCGTCACAGCAATATTTCCCTTTCTGATTTTTCTTAAATTGCTTATATTTTTCAGTTCCTTCATATACCCGAAATACATTTTTACAACAAAAACAAATAACCTCATAAAATATCATGTATTTCCCCCTCCTTAGGGTGATACGTTACTTTTGAATTGCCCGCTTAACGAAGTTTCACTTCATCTGTTCTTTCATTCGAAACAATTTCTATAACAGCGAATACATGCTTTAGATTTTCATCTATAAGTTTCATATTGGATTCAATATACGTTTGAAGTATTCCTTTTAGGGACGTTTGAGTTTCAATTTGCGGACAAATAGAGGACTGGCAAGCTATATAGTAATCAATAACAAATGTATGTAAAGAAATAATATCTATGCTTGTTGATGTAATGTAAGAGAATAATAGATTTTCTACATATAAATCGCTATGATGTAAGAAAAAAGAAAGTGAGCAAAACATGAGGAAAATCGCGATTATTACAGGTGCATCCAGTGGATTTGGCCTATTAACTACCCTTGAACTGGCGAAGAAAGACTATTTTGTTATCGCTACAATGCGAAATCTTAATAAGCAAACAGAATTAGTATCTCAAGCTACTGCATTACACTTACAGAAAAATATCCAAATCCACCAGTTAGATGTAACAGATCAAAAATCTATACATACATTTCAACTATTTTTAAAAGAGTTAAACCAAGTAGATCTTCTAATCAACAACGCAGGATACGCAAGCGGTGGGTTTGTTGAGGAGATTCCAGTAGAAGAGTATCGGAAACAATTTGAGACAAATGTGTTTGGAGCAATCTCCATAACTCAACTTGTATTACCTTATATGCGAAAACAAAAAAGCGGAAGGATTATTAATGTAAGTAGTATTAGTGGCCAAGTTGGGTTTCCTGGTTTATCTCCTTACGTTTCTTCCAAATACGCATTAGCGGGCTGGAGTGAATCCCTTCGTCTAGAGGTAAAACCATTTGGAATAGACGTTTCATTAATCGAACCAGGTTCTTATAACACAAACATATGGGAAGTTGGGAAAGAACTTGCTGAAAATTATGCAGATGCTGCCTCTCCCTATAAAGAATATATGGATAAAATACAGAATCATATTCATAGTGGAAGTGATACATTAGGAAATCCAATAGATGTCGCTCAAAAAATTGTAGCGATCGCTGAAGCAAAACATACAACACTTCGATATCCAATTGGACAAGGTGTGAGATTGATGATGGTTGCTAAAAAGATTCTTCCGTGGAGGTTGTGGGAGTTTCTTGTTCTTAGAAGCTTTAAGAAACTGTAATAACAAATTAAAAAACAAGAGTAGTTATAAGTTTCGTATATTCAAAATACAAGGAAACTACTCTTGTTTTTATTTATAATCTAAAACAAATATATTACAACACTAAATGAAATCATTAAACATATAAACCCTATAAAAGATATTACATATTCCTTTGATTCTTTATCATATTTCCATTCCATAAATGTTCGAAAAATATGTAATACCACTAAAAATATAAAGATTAAGTAACCCATATTAATATAATCAAAATTCACTATCAAAATGAAGCTAGTAATTAGGTAAATAGTAAAAATACTAATTTCCCCATTTATGTATATCATTTACAGGTTTATATATAAAACTATTTTTCCTAGTTATATGTAATTTTTTCTTAACACATTCTCTAAAAGAAAAAGTATGACAATGATTACAACTACTACTGAAAATTTCCACAACATGGAATCACCTCATCTCATTATCACGTTCAACACTGTACATGTATATTACGGTAAAAATATAGAACAATAATGCTCATCAGAAAAACAACATACCCATTAAATAAATTACATATTCCTTTGAATCCCAATCATACTTCTACTCCACCCATACCTGAAAGCTATACAATATAACAAAAAATATAACAATAACACAAGTAGAATCAACACAATCACTTTAGTGGGAGACATTCATACTCTCTTTCCCTTTGATTAGAAATATGTGCTTTTTGTAAGTATATGCTTAACACTACTACCTTTTTGTTCTATCAAAGAAACAATCTCCTCAGGATAAGTCGGTTTATCTTTTAATTCCTGTATACTTTTCCATATAAGAATAATCTTTTCATGTTCTTTATGAAATAACACTTCACTTATAGACTTTATAGGTTTACACCAATGAAACAGCGTACATTGATGATGCGATTCTCCATCCACTTCAAATATGTGCTCATTTACCATTGCAAATTCTTCTACTCGAATTTGCAAATCATATTCTTCAAGTAACTCTCGAATAATCGTTTCACATGCCGATTCTCCAAACTCAATCGATCCACCTGGAAAACGGTAAAATGTTTCTTGGTTGTCACATTGAACAAGAACTTTAGAATGCTCCTCATCTATGATAATAGCTTCCGCGCGCAATAAGGGTCTTTTCATTTCCTACCCCCTATTTTACTAATTTGAAGATCGTATTTTCTCCGGCTGATCACTCGGATAAGTAGCATACACACGATTATCATAATCCCAACTAATTATCGTTGCACTATCTCGACCAAGTTGGTGATGAACATGCTCTAGCACATTTTGAATGCATTCTGTTAGTTTCACTTTGTTTTCGTATATATCTTTATATAAATGAATTGGGTTTTCATAACGACGTTCTCCGCATTCTAGTACGCCATCTGTTACCATTACGATTCTATTACTTCCTGTACGTAGTTCTCGAATACCAGAAGAATAACATGGAACGGGTAAAGAAAATGTATTCACATTCCCAATCCATTCATAAAAATGACGTTGATTCAGCATATACTGTCCTAGCTTATGTAACTCTTCATGAAATACATAAACGAGACAATCTCCTATAGAAAACCACCAAATATAATTTTCTTTTCTTACACATATTAAGCAAGCTGTCTCACCTTTTACTTGCTGGCACGTCTGTTTGAATGAATTTGATTGAAAAAGTGCAAGTAAATGATTTTCTACAGATCGAAATACCGTTTCAACAGGCTCTTCTAATAAGACTTTTATATTTTCATATTCATTTTTTATTGTATGTACTACTAAAGCGACACTTTCTGCACTATTGTGTCCATCTAATATCATCGCAAATTCCCAATTTCCATTTGACCAAACGAAAGCGCCGTCTTCATTCTTTTTTGCGCCTGCCCTTGTATTTCCACCGTATCTGCCAAGCACTATATCACCATACTGCTTAACTGAAATTTCGCCTAAACACATTTCGTTACTACCAACCCATGAGTATTGAGTATTATTTGTTGTATGCATACTCGTTTACCATATACGTTCGTATTCTTTCACATAGCTGTTGTATTTGTTCTGCTTGTCCATAAGGTGCACCTTTCCAATTTGCGATCTTAGTTGGTGACCAAAATTCCTTCGGTGTATTTTGATAACGCGGGATTATGTGCATGTGCATATGATTTACTCCATTACCAGAAACGAAAGCATAAATATGTTCTGCACCCTCGCATTCTTTTAATGCACGGCTCACTCTACTCGTAATTAAACCAAAAGCTTTCGCTTCTTCTTCTGTTAATTCAGCTAATCCTGGTGCATGTCTTTTTATATCAATCATTACATATCCGAGATACGTTTCCTCTTCTTCCCAATGAACATGCCCCACATATACGAGTTCATCTTCATAGATTGCCCTGCCTACCTCCTTAATCTCCCCTTTATGTTTCTGACATATAAAACAGTGTGCTTCAAAGTGACTTTGTATCGACATATGCATCCCTCTATTCCTTAAATTTTACCATTATAATACCATAAAACATCAATTCATTCAGACTATTCGGAAATAAATTTATTATATATTCCTATTATTTTAACCTAACATTATAAACCTTTGTAAGTCTTTTTCATCGAGTCACCTTTAAACAGAGATGGGCATTTATTATAGAAAAAGAAATCTTTTCTTGAAGGAGGAACAAATCATATACATCCACATTGGAATTCTCACATGAATTACCCACCAATATCTTATTCAAACAACGCCGTACGAACTACACCACCAATCCCTAATGATTCTCATTACATGATGCAACATATAGCGAACCTGGAACATTAATTAGCAAAATTGATCTCATTGATTGAAGAAAATAATCAATTAATAAAAGCGATGGAACAACAACAAAATCAAGTGTGTGCACCAGCTGGAGGTTCAGTAATTGTGCGTATGTAACCTTATTTCATTCAAATAAAAAACACGCATCATAATGAGTAGCCTCGCTTACGATGCGTGTTTCATTTCTATTTACACTCTTCTTTTCTTATGAAATCCTTGCGTAATCCGATCTAATACAATCGCAATGACTACAATAGCTAGTCCAGCTTCAAATCCCATTCCAATATTCACTTGCGTTACAGAACGATAGACATCTACCCCAAGTCCTGGTGCTCCTACAAGTGAAGCTGTAACAACCATCGATAAAGAGAGCATGATACTTTGGTTTACACCAGCCATTATAGTTCCCGTTGCAAGAGGTAACTGAACTTTAAATAGCTTTTGCGATGTAGTTGAACCAAATGCATTTGCAGCCTCAATTAAATCTTCTGGCACTTGTCTTATTCCTAAATCTGTAAAACGAATCGTTGGTGGCATCGCAAAAATAACAGATGCGATAATACCAGGAACAACACCTACTCCGAAGAATGTAATCGCTGGAATTAAGTATACAAATGCTGGCATTGTTTGCATAAAATCTAATGTTGGCCTCAATATTTTTGAAAATCGCTCATTTTGAGATGCTAAAATGCCGATTGGGATTCCAACAATGATGGAAATAATGACTGATGTAAGAACAAGCGCTAATGTTTGCATCGTTTGTCCCCAGTAGTTAATGTTTAGAATAAATAATAAGCCGATTAACGCGAATACCACTAAAGATATTTTCCTTGTTGTATACCAAACGAGAAAACATACGATTATAATCATTAAAAATGCTGGAATTAATGTTAAGAAATTTGTAAGTAAATCAACGAAACCACCAATGATGTATGAAAATCCTCTAAACAACCCTTCAAAATGCGCATATAAACTCGTAACAAATGCATCGACCCATTCACCTAAAGGAATACGCGGAATACTATTCATCGTCATTCACCTCTTCCTCAATATTTCCTGCAAGGGCTTGAATGACACTTTCTCGTTTTATGATGCCTCTTAACCTTTTCTTTTCATCAATGACTGGTAATGGCAGCTTCATTTCCGCCATTTTCGCATACGTTTCCTCTAGTAATGTATCTACATATACGTGCGGAATATCTTTTAGTAACAAGTCAGCAATTGGCCACTGCTTTTGAACAGCTTTACTCGCATCATCCGCTGTTAATATCCCCAAAAACTCGTGTTTTTTATTTACAACATATACGGTAGATACCCCTGCATTTCTCATAATTTGCAGGGCCACTCGAGGGCCACGGTCAATCAATAATGTTTCTGGTCTTTTTAAAATAGATTCAGCCGTAATCACTTTTCCTAAATTCACATCCGCAACGAATTTCTCTACGAATTCATTAGCTGGGCTTATCATAATTTCTTCTGGCGTTCCAATTTGCACAATTTCTCCGTCTTTCATTAATGCGATACGATCCCCAATTCGAAGTGCTTCATCTAAATCATGTGTAATAAAAATGATTGTTTTTTCCATCTTATCTTGCAGCTCTAACAGTTCATCTTGCATTTCTTTACGGATAAGTGGGTCTAATGCGCTAAATGACTCGTCCATAAGTAGAACATCTGGATCATTTGTAAGAGCTCTGGCAATTCCAACGCGCTGCTGCATACCACCGCTCAATTGTCCCGGAAAGCTATCTTTATGATGATCCAATCCAACTAATTTGAGTGACTCCAAAGCTTTCGCTTCTCTTTCTTCTACTGGTACTCCTTGTATCTCTAATCCATACGCAACATTTTGTATAACGGTACGATGAGGAAATAACGCAAATTTTTGAAAGACCATACTCATCTTTGTTCTTCTGACTTTCCTAAGCGCATCTTTCCCCATTGTTGCGATATCTTCCCCGTCTATGTATATGTGGCCTGCTGTTGGCTTTATAAGCTGATTGAGCATACGAACAAGGGTTGATTTCCCGCTCCCAGATAGCCCCATAATGACAAAAATTTCTCCCGTATATACTTCAAACGTTGCTTTTTTCACCCCAACGTTCATTCCCGTTTCTTTTAATATTTCTGATTTACTTTTTCCCTCCTTTAATAAAGAGACTGCTCTTTGAGGGTTTTTTCCAAATACTTTTGTTACGTTTTCAACACGCACTTTTGTATTTTCCATACGACGACTCCTTTTCTGCCTATCTATTCACATAGTGTAACGATTTTAAACAGAAATATTACATAAAGAGGCTTTTTTTAAAATTCTTGTTTCCGTTCATAATAAGAAGGTTCACTTATAGATTTATTCCTACAAACAACGCGATCCAAAACGGAATGAAAAATTTCTATTTACGAAACGGGAGGACTCGATGAAACAGAAAATATGGCTTATAAGCATTTTGTTATTTATCAGTATGATTATTACCTCTTGTAATGCCACAAATGCAAATACAAAAGGAAAAATTAAACTTGGTGTAACAAGTTGGAAGGAAAATATTGCGGCTGCAAATATGTGGAAAGTTTTATTAGAGCAAAAAGGATATAAAGTTGAACTCATGTATTTAGAAAAAGCAGCCATTTGGACTGGCGTCGCTCGCGGCGATGTTGATGCAAACTTAGAAGTATGGCTCCCTGTTACTGATAAACCATTAAATGACCGATATAAAAATGACATTGTCTTAAAATCGAAATGGTATGAGGGAACTGGACTTGGATTAGTCGTTCCTTCTTATATGAAAGACATTAACAGTATCGAGGATTTAAATACCCATAAGGATGAATTGGATAATAAGATTGTCGGAATTGAACCTGGTAGTAGCCTTATGAATTTAACAGATAAAGCAATGAAAGAATATGATATAAAGCTAAAACTTGTCCAATCTTCAGAAGCCGCGATGATGAGTGAGCTAAAAAAGGCATATACACAAAAAAAACTAATCGCTGTAACGCTTTGGAATCCACACTGGAGCTTTTCAGAATTTGATTTAAAATATTTAAAAGACCCTAAGAAAGTATATGGTGAAAAAGACGACATTTATTACTCTGTAAGAAAAGGATTTGAAAAAGATTACCCGGATATAGTGAAATATTTCGATAAATGGAAAATGAGCGATGAACAACTTGGTACATTGATGGTTATGTTAAATAAAACAAAGGATCCCGAAGAGGCTGCTCGAAAGTGGATTAAAAAGAATCAGGCGTTAGTCGATGGATGGATAAAAGACTAATTTACGGTATAAAAATAGGCCAGAGAATATCATGTTTCATATTTATGTAAGATTTATCAAAAAAACTTCAAAAAACTTGATATTTCTTCATTCTTTATGTCTTAGTCGAATTAAAAAAGCAATATAACAGGTAATCAAATAAAAAATTTGTGGGCGCCTACAAACTAATAAAACCACCTACCAATTAGGTTTAGGTGGTTTTATGCGTATTTGCGCTCATACGTTATCTTCGCTACTGATCGAATAAGTTAATTCCTTTTCACACCCTATATTCCTTATGTATCTTCCTTACAGCAGCTGAAAGAATTATGGATTTAACACTTACGTTTCTAACAGAGATTGCAAGAAAAAAATAAAAAATCCAACAACCTCATTTTTTGGTATATTTAGTAATATATCCATAAAAATATATTAGGAGGAATTACTTTGGAAGTTTCTGTAAAAAATCTAAAATGGATTACCGGTATCTCACACGCTTTATTCGCTTTTTACATTTTTCAAGGTGACTTTTACTTATCATGGCTGCCACTCCTTGCATTACTTACTTTACATGCTATCACCATATTATTAGCTAAGAAAGCAACTATGGAGACTTATGCTAACCTTTTAGGTATCATAACTACTTTGGTTGCTTTTTACGACTCTATAGCAGTGGTTATGCATATCATAGCAGCAATTTTTATTATCTTAGATGCAGCTAACATTAATATAAAAGAAATTTATGAATTATAAACACTATTTGTACAAGAGATTTTTCTATTACAATACGACCTTTCTTTTCTAAAATATACATTCTTACTCTATATCTAATCATTTATTATATTGGATAATAATATATAATTAAGATTTTTTACTCATTAGCTCTATTAACACTACTACTTGCAAAAATGACTAGTTTTAAAAAACGTAAGAAAATTGTGAACAGAGAGTCATAAAGAAAGAGCTAAACCCCTTGATACAAAGAATTTAGCCCTATAAGACAGAGAATATCATATTCTTGGCCTATTTCACATTATTTCTTTTCAATAACAGCGTCGACAATGCCATATGCCTTCGCTTCTTCCGCAGTCATAAAGTAATCTCTTTCTGTATCAAGGGCTATCTTTTCAATTGGTTGACCTGTTCGATCTGATATGATTTTGTTAATATCATGTTTTAGCTTTACTATTCGCTTTGCGGTTATTTCAATCTCTGTCGCTTGCCCTTTCACTCCGCCAAGCGGCTGATGAATCATAATTTCACTATTTGGAAGCGCAAGTCTTTTCCCTTTCGCTCCAGCGAGTAATAATAGCGCTCCAAATGAAGCTGCGAATCCCATACAAAGCGTTTGAACATCAGGTTTAATCAAATTCATTGTATCTAATATCGCAAATCCCGCTGTAGTTGAGCCTCCTGGACTATTGATATAAAGAAAAATATCCTTCTCCGCATCTTCTGCTTCTAAAAATAATAACTGTGCCACTACACTGCTTGCTACTTGATCATTAATTTCTGATCCAATCATGACAATACGGTCTTTTAACAACCTTGAATATATATCATAGGAGCGTTCTCCTAATTTTGTTTGTTCTACAACATACGGAATTGCATTCATCATAATCCCTCCATCTACTTTTTAAGCTGCACATAGCATATAACCGTAAGAAGAAGGTGTTTTTGTATTGAATAATAGTACAGGCTGCTTAGATGGTACGTGTTCAAACTGTATTGTCGGAAGAAGTTTTGTTAACAATTGTGGTTTTTGTTCACGAATAGCTGTTACAATTACTTCAACGTCGTCATCCTGCCCGGCTAATTCAATCTCCTCTTCTTCACTTACCGTTTTCAATCTATTTCTACTACGAAACAACGAAGCCTTCACTGCGCCTTCTGAGATTGAACATATTTCCGCAATATCTGATAAGCTGTATTGAAAAACATCTTTTAACAAGAAGATAACGGATTGCTGTACATTTAATAAAGACAAGACTTTCTCCGCCATCTCATGCAAATCAGCAATTTTTCCATGCGGTTCTTCAAATGTAATCTCCTGCTCTAATTTCTCTTGAACTGATTTTGTTTTTAGTTGATCTAACCATTTATTTCGAGCGATTTTATATAGAAGCGTAATACAAATATCTTTCTCCACATATTTTTGAAGTACTTTACAAACGGCTTCTTGAGCAAGGTCTTCACCGTCCCATTTGTTTTTCGTTAAAAATGTACAGTACCTTTTTAACTCTGCATAATTTTCAATTAAAAAATTTATATTTGAATGATTCATATCGATATGATTTCTTAACATTTGAGTTACTTTTGTACACAAAATAACCACTCCTTTTCAGCGCTTACTTAATTAACGATTGAACAAATGAAAAAGTTACGGGTCAAATAAAAAAATTTCATGTTTATGTTTATAATTGTGCGGTCATAAATATGTTATGTAGAATTTTACACGAGGAGGCTAGAATATGCCAAAATTAACCGTTATAGGTAGTGGCACGTTTGATGTAAAAGAAGGAACAAAGTTAGTACTAGCACTTGAAAATAATGGTATCCATATTCTTCATCGCTGCGGCGGGAAAGCACGTTGTACCACTTGTCGCGTTGAAATTATAGATGGAGATTTTCGCGAACCAACACATGTTGAAAAAAATGCGATTACAGAAAAAGGTATTGAAGATCATTTGCGATTGTCATGTCAAATACACGTACATAATGACCTTACCGTTCGTCCCATATTAACAGTTGAAAATTCCGGATTAGATGCCGGGCCACGACCTGCGGAATAACTTAGGGAGAATTACAATGAATTTAAAACGTTTAGCTGGTGAATATGCTGCTGATTTTGTAAAAGACGGGATGAAAATCGGCCTTGGCACTGGTTCCACTGTATTTTGGACGATACAAAAATTAGGGCAGCTAGTCAGCGAAGGTTTAACAATTCAAGCTGTACCAACTTCAATAGAAACTAAGAAATTAGCGGAGCAACTTTCTATCCCTTTAATTCCTTTAAGTGACGTTGATTACCTTGATCTCACGATTGATGGTGCAGACGAGATTAACCCCAATCTATATTTAATTAAGGGGGGCGGCGGCGCTCTTCTACGTGAAAAAACAGTCGCCACTTCTTCCCAAAAACTCATTATAATCGCTGATGAATCAAAACTTGTAAAAGATTTAGGTACCTTTCCTCTTCCTATTGAAATCGTACCGTTCGCTTGGGAGCAAACCGCAAAACGAATTCAATCATTTGGTTGTCAGGCGACTTTACGTATCCAAAACAATCAACCATTTATAACAGACAATGGCAATATGATCTTAGATTGTACTTTTCCAAACTTAATAACCAAACCATTCGAAACTCATCAACAGTTAAAAATGCTAACAGGAGTAATTGAAACTGGTTTATTTATTAATATGGTAGATAAAGCGATTATTGCAACTGAAAAAGGAATAAAAGAATTATGACAAAACTAAAGGGCATGAACCCTCGTACAATACCGAGTTCATGCCCAAGAAGTTACCTAACGAAGGAACTGTCTAACTTTTTAGAGACACTTCACTAATAGCGACTTACTTAACTAATTTAGCTAATTCACATTGCAATCTATATTCTTCTAATTCCCAAACCTTATTTACAATTCGTTCTTTACAGCATTCCATACCAATATCCATATCATAATCAGCAGGGTCAACACATGCGCTAGATTCAGTTAAAATAAATCCATTTGGCAATTTCGCAACTACGACTGTACATTTGCCATGAAATTCTTCTACTGTCCATTGAGTTTTTTCTAAAATATTATCAATATCCTGTTGAGTTACCGTATTATCCATTATTCAACAACCTCCCAATCTTCTGCTAACATATCAGTTGGTGAAGCTAACCAAGGAACAAAATTTTCTTGTACTGTTTTCATTGCAATATATGCAACATATGAGACATTATGTCCTCTATGTTTGTTTTATAAAGACCACGACACTAATACACCGTTGACCGTCTATATGAATTCCATTGGTCTTTTGTCCTAATGCGGTTTCTTACCGCCCTCTGCTCGTTCTCCGGATTCATATATGATAAAATTAATTCAATCGCTAATATGTCCAAACATGTAATTTTCATAGCAGTGAATGACCCCTCCTTAACACTCTTACGAGTCGTTTGAAGAAGGGGCTGAATGTTGGATTACTATTAAAATGTGTATCAAATCTATATTTCATGAAAAATACAGTACAAAAAAGTCGTTCCCTTCTTTAAAGGAAACGACTTTTCACTATTAACACTTAAACTATATTAACGACCTCGTCTTTGTTGACCTTGCTTTGTACTACTTTTCTTTTTACTTGGTTTATGAAATGATCGTTGTTTTCCATTATTCGATCCTTCATGATCATCTCTTTGACGATATTGCCCTGTTTTCTTTGGTTTCTTTGTATGTTGTTTTTGCTTTTGTTCCTTGTTTGCAATTGCTTGATGTGCAGGTAGTTCCAACTCTTGTCTTTGCAGTGTTGCACCAATACCTTTTTCAATCTCTTTTAAATACATTTCATCTTTTGGAGCAACAAATGTAATCGCAAGGCCTGATCCACCAGCACGGCCAGTTCGACCAATTCGGTGAATGTAACTTTCTACATCTTCTGGAATGTCATAGTTAAATACATGCGTTACACCTTCTACATCCAATCCACGAGCTGCCACATCTGTCGCAATTAAATATTGGATTTTCGCATCACGGAAACTCTTCATTACTCGTTCACGTTTCCCTTGAGATAAATCACCATGAAGTTCATCACAATTATAGCCGTACCCTTTTAAATCATCATATAACTTACTTGCTCTACGCTTTGTACGGCAAAAAATAACTGCTAAAAATGGTTGATCACGGTCCATTACATGGCGCAGCGCATCTTGCTTTGCACGGTCTGTCGTTTCAATCACGCGTTGCTTAATATTATTTACCGTTACTTCTTCACTTTGAATTCGAATCATCTCAGGTTCTTTCATGTAACGCTTCGCAAGTTTTTTAATATCTTTTGGCATTGTCGCTGAAAATAACATTGTCTGTTTACTCTCAGGTGTTACTTCTAAAATATCCTCTATATCATATAAAAAACCGAAATGAAGCATTTGATCTGCTTCATCTAATACAAGCATAGAAACATTAGATAATACAATCGTCTCACGGCGTAAATGGTCTAATAGACGTCCTGGTGTTGCTACAACAATATGCGTATTGCCTTTTAACTTTCTCATTTGCTGTGCTACATCTTGACCACCATATATCGCAAGAACATTGATATCTTCTTTATGAACAATCATCTTTTCAATTTCAGTTGTAATTTGCAGTGCTAATTCTCTAGTTGGCGCAACAATCAAAGCTTGTACATCACTCGACTCAGGATCAATTTTTTCTAAAATTGGCAAGACGAATGCAAGTGTCTTACCTGTACCAGTTTTCGCTTGCCCGATTATATCTTTTCCAGCCAAAACAACTGGGATTGCTTGCTCTTGAATTGGCGTTGCTTCAGCAATCCCGTTCTCACATAATGTATGATTGAATGTTTCACTAATTCCTAATTCTAAAAAGTTTTTCAAACAGATCACTTCTTTTCCTTATTTTTCACATTAAGCTCTCATTGTACCATTTGTTTCACCAAATATGAAAAATAAGATAATTCTTATCTTCTTTTTTCGTACTCGCTATGAATCAATTGGATTAGTTCTTCCTGCTTCTCTTTTGATTTTGTTAGCAATTTCATATTAGCAGGTGACAAAATAAACTTCTTGATTTTCCGATTATTCCAAATGAGCCCTGTATACCTTATATCTTCATGCATATCTCGGAACCATTCTTGTTCACTTAGCTTCGCAATATGATATTTAAATTTCGCATCAGTCCTTGGATAAAACAGAATAATATCTGCTATTACATCAAACAACCCCCACATGTTTTCTCCTCCTATCCTCTTCTTCCTTTTTTATTCTTATGAGAATGAACAACAAGAAAGAAACGATAAAAAGGGTTATTTTGTCGATTGTTTGTCTATCCTTTTAAAAAATCTATATTTTTAAGCGCATTTACATAATGTTAAATATACTTTTACAAAATTAATGAAAAAACGAAATAAGGAGTGATTATATGGAGAAACAGAAACTATGGAAAAAATTAAATGAAGGTGCAACAAAATTAGGAAAATCCGGTGTGTATGAGAGCATTATTTTATATTACACTTTAAAAAAGAACGGACTGCCTACTAAAGCCAAGATAATTATATTAGCTGCGCTTTCCTATTATGTATGGTCAATCGATTTCATCCCAGATTTAGCAGCTATTATTGGAATCGGCCTGTTAGATGATGTTATCGCAATTGCCTGGGCACATAGATATATCATGGTACATACAAATGCAGAAATTCGAGAAAAGGGAAAAATAAAGATGGAATCCTTATTTTGAGCGACACATGCATAATGTATCAAACAAGAAAGACGGTCTTCATAACCGTCTTTTCTGTACTATACATGTACTTGTTCTATCTGCATTTGTAAGCAATCCAGCATCCTTTTCATTTCACGTTCTTTATAGTGATGTAAGCAAGCAATTTGAATCCAGTTATTTTGTTGTAAATAGGTTGATTCATAATAGATAATAAACCCTTGCAATGCTAATGAATCTCCTATTTCCTTAGAAGAAAGTTCTTTATCTAATGCAATTGTAAGAATGATAGATGAAGCATACTTTTTTGGAGATACAAGTTGTAAGCCCATATTCATAACAGCTTCTTCCATAAAAGCATATGTTTGATATATCTTCTCATACTCGGCTTCATCCTCAAATTTCTTTAGCGCTTCTTGTAATGCATATATTAAATTCCAAGATTGTGAATACGGTACACTCCCGCTTTCCTCATACATTCCTATGTCCATGTAGGTAGGTAATGTTTCATTTCCCTGCACAATATGATTGTAAAATACAAAAGATAAGCCCGTATATGCTCCAATTGCTTTTCCGCTGACTCCACTCGCAAAATACACTTCTTCCAAGGAAAAAGATATTGCTCCAATTGAACTAATGCAATCAACACATAATTTGATACCATATTGTTTACTAACTCTAATTAATTCCTCTAAATCATTTAACATACCGGTAGATGTTTCATGATGAACAAACCATACCCATTCATAACCTTGCTGTTTCATTAATTCTTCTATTTCGTTATATAAAAATGGCTTCCCAATTTCTCGCTCATATGTATCAAACGATAAGTTTACTCGATTTGCCTGCTTGATTAAACGATTTCCAAACTCACCATTTGTTAAAATTAATCCACGTCCCTTTAATAACTTTAGCTGTAAAGCGATTGAATCATTTACTAATGTACCTGTTCCAAGCATGATTTGCACATGCTTTGCTTTTGTCATTTGTAGTAATCGTTTTTTGACATTTCCCATCGTAGCTTTAAATTGATTGGAACGGTGCGAAATTGGATTAGAAGCAAATGCTTGCTGGACATTTTCTGCGATTTCTACAGGTCCGGGTAAAAATGTATATTCTTTCGTCACAAGACTTGCAATGCTAGATTGTTCAAATATTTTCGGTGTTACATACATCGGTTGGAACGCTGCTTGTTCTGTACCGACTAATTTATAGAGCGGACAAAATCCCATTTGCTT
This sequence comes from Bacillus pseudomycoides, assembly GCF_022811845.1. NCBI lineage: Bacteria > Bacillati > Bacillota > Bacilli > Caryophanales > Bacillaceae > Bacillus > Bacillus pseudomycoides. Next base: position 3,880,798 of record NZ_CP064266.1, on the reverse strand, counting down.
ATACAGAGGCAACTCACGTATTGTTGCTGAAATGAGCGCTAAATCATACCCATTTAGAAGCAAATAGCGATGCAAAAATCGAATCAATCCGATTAAAGCCCTTCCGTTTCGATATTCTCGCTCCACAGCTAATAAACGAATTTCATATACACGATCACCACGTTCTGGTAACCACTCATCTAAATGAGGTATTTTATTATCTAAGGAGAATGGTCGTTTTCCTCGCACCGCGACCATTCCTACTAACCTTTGATCGTCTAAACATATTAAATACGTATTTTCTTCATGGAACAAATCTATACGTATGCGCGCTTCTGTTTGTTCATGCTGCGGAATTTCTTCTACGAATGTTTTATAATTTAGTTTATGAATACTTTCAAATTCCCAAGTTTGATCAGCAATTTTATACATTAACCCCATGTTTTAATCTCCTTTATTTTCTATGTGCGTACAAAATCAATATAATCATGCAAACACTTAATACAATCGCTACCATAGAATAAGAGTATGCAATCATACAAAGTGGTAAGCAAGCGATTGTAATTAAACCAGCCTTTGTGAAACTCTTAAACATTAAATAAAGCAAAATAAATATAAGCACCAGAATAAGCGCTATCAAATAATTGAACACAATCAGTCCGCCAATAAATGTCGAAATTCCCTTTCCACCTTTATATTTAAAGAAAATTGGATATATATGACCTACAACAACTGCTAGTAACGAGAGTAATGGAAATATAGACTCCCCAAATAAAATTCTTGCTATATAAACAACAATTGCTCCTTTCAGTGCATCTCCTAGAAATGTTGCAAGAAAATATCCTTTTCCATATAAACGTCCCATATTCCTTGCACCAGGATTCCCACTACCAACCCCTCGAATATCCATCCCGTATTTCCATTTTATAATCATATATGCTGTTAATATGTTTCCAGCCATATAAGAGCTTATTACATATAGAAACTGGTTAATATGAATCATGTAATCATTCACTTTCAAAATAAAAGTATTTTTATTAAAATTCTTAGACTTATACAATCCTTTTTGTAAATAATACCAAATATTCATTTTTTATACGAGGCTACTCTGCTATAAAATTCATTTTTTATTTCTTTCGAAAACCGTACTGTAATAAAGCTGATTAGTTTCACCTTTAGTCATGAAAGAAGTGATAGACTTATTGCCTATCACTCAAATACATATCTGTATGATTTCTTCGTATTTCTCATTCTTACGCATTCACAGAACCTTGCTCGCCATCACCGCTCTTTTCGACTTCAATCATATTTTTATCGTACATTTTAAAGAATGGCAGATAAATAAGGAATGAGATTGCTATATTAATGAAGACTAATACAACAGCTCTCCAATCTCCACCCGTCGCTAAATATGCACCAATTGGAGCTGGCAATGTCCACGGCGGCATAATATAAGTCGCTGTAACCAGTCCCATAGCAGTTGCGGTATAAGCAATAGTTGCGGTCACAAGCGGTGTAATAATAAAAGGAATAATTAAAATTGGGTTTAATACAATTGGAAGTCCAAATATAACTGGCTCATTAATATTAAAAATACCAGGTACAATACACGTTCTCGACAGCGCTTTAGAATATTTTGATCTACCGAAGACAATCATGGCTAATACAAGCCCTAATGTAGCTCCCGAACCGCCAATCCATATAAACCATTGGTATAATGGTTCTGGTGCAATAAATGGTATACTGCTTGCTCCATCTGCAACTGCTGCAGAGTTTTTACCAAGATAAACTTCCCATAAAGGACGGGCAACTGTCCCAACAACAGAAACACCATGTATGCCAAATGACCAAAAGAATGTAATGAGAAACACAGGTATAATAACTCCAAAATAACTATCACCAGCTTTTACTAATGGTGCAGCTAGCTTATCAACTAAATGGTGTAAATCAATGCTAAAAACAACAGTAATAATACTCATAATAATAATAACGAAAGCAGCAGGTATAAGTGCTTCAAAAGAACGAGATACAGACGGTGGTACTTGCTCTGGCATCTTAATCATCACATTTTTCGTCTTACAGAATCTCAAAATCTCAACCGATAAAATAGAAACAATCATTGTAACAAATAACCCATGTCCCCCAAGGTTTGTCATTGGGAGCATAAACCCTTTCTTATCAATTAATTCAGGTGTCAATGTAAGAAGCAAGGAACAAACTGCAAGCTGCCCTCCTGATAAGGCATCTAATTTGTAACTTTTCGCCAAATTATATCCAATACCAAAGGCGATATAGAGCGACATAATAAACATCGTTAACCGATACGGTATTAGAATACTCGTTTGATGCTTGGCTGCCCATAGTGAAATAAAACTATCCTTTGGAAGAGGCGGAAACGCTACTATTAGAAAGAAACTTCCTACAATAATAAACGGTAATGCTGAAATTACACCATCACGAATTGCTTGTAAATGCCTTTGCTCGGAAAGCCTTGCCATTGGGCTAGATAAGTTATTCTCAAGAAACGAGATAAACTTATTCATATTACTCTCCCTCCTAATGAATGAGTTCTTGCACTGCTTTTAATAAAGTCGGACCACCAAGTGGTGTATAAGCCTGCGGCGGAATCACACCACAAGGAACAGACTGCTCATCTGCTATTTTTTTCACTGCATCAAATCTATGCCTTACTTGTGGAGCAACCATTACTACATCCCAACCATTTTTCACCACTTCTTCCACTTCACTTGTTCCAATTGCATGTACATCCATACTAATCCCTTTTTTCTCCGCTTCTTTTTTTAAAGCGTTTACAACAATTGAACTGGACATTCCTCCAGAACATACAAACAGAACTTTCATTTCATAATCCTCCTATATGCCTTAAGTAATTTTTATCCTTTTTCAAGGACTGTCAAACCGCCAACAAAAAGAAGTTTCACGTTATTAAAAATCATATGAAGAATGTAGACAAATTAGTTCTGACGAAATGAAATTTCAGTAAAAATATTTTTCATTTGAAATAAAAGTTTCAGCGCTCTACTTTCTTAATTGTGAATCTTACATTCACGTGATATAGTAGTCTCAATAATAGAATATGTAAGGAGGCGTACGATGATTTTCAAAAAATTATTAATGAGTTGTTGTAGCGTCATCTTGATTATTCCCTTCCTGTTCATAACCTCTAGGTCCACACAAGCTGAAGTACCTACTACGTATCAAAAACATGAGTTACGCGCCGCATGGGTTGCATCTGTGCTCAACATTGATTGGCCCTCTAGGCCAGGATTACCTATCGAAAAGCAGAAGCAAGAATTTATCAAACTACTAGATGATGTGAAAAATGTAGGTATGAACGCAGTTGTTATGCAAATTAAACCAACCGCAGACGCTTTTTACCCTTCCCAATATGGTCCTTGGTCCGAATATCTTACAAGCGTGCAAGGTAAAGACCCTGGCTATGATCCGCTTGCATTTATGGTTGAAGAAGCCCATAAAAGAAACCTTGAATTTCACGCATGGTTTAATCCCTATCGAATAACCATGAACCACACTAATTTAAATCAATTAGCAGAAAATCACCCCGCTAAGCAACATCCCGATTGGGTTGTATCTTATGGAGGAAAACTATACTATAATCCCGGTATTCCAGAAGTGAAAAACTTTATAACAGAAGGGATACTAGAAGTCGTACAAAATTACAACATTGATGCCGTTCACATGGATGATTATTTTTATCCTTATAAAGTAGCCGGAGAGGAATTCCCAGATCAGAACACCTATGAGACTTACAATAATGGAAAATTCTCTAACATTGGAGATTGGCGTCGCGATAATGTCAACCAACTTGTAAGTGGTTTAAATACCGCTATTAAACAAGAAAAATCTTATGTCAAATTTGGAATTAGTCCATTCGGTGTATGGCGGAATATAGCTGATGATCCAACCGGTTCTAATACAACTGCTGGACAAAGAAATTATGATGACCTATATGCTGACACACGAGAATGGATCCAAAAAGGATATATTGACTATATTACACCGCAAATCTATTGGAATATCGGTTTTGCACCTGCAGCATATGACGTTTTACTAGATTGGTGGGTAAAAGAAACAGAAAACAAACCAATTCACTTATACATTGGACAAGCTGCATACAAAATTAATAATAACTCAGTCCCCGCTTGGTCAGACCCTGAAGAATATCCAAGACAAATTACATTAAGTCATCAATTTTCACAAATAAAAGGTAGCATGCACTTTAGTTTAAAAGATATTAATAACAATCCATTAGGAATAAAAGATCGACTACAAAAAGATATTTATAAACACCCTGCATTAATTCCACCAATGCCTTGGCTAGATCACGATCCACCTAAGCAACCAACTTTAAAAGGTGCTATTGCAAGAAATGATGGTATTGCCTTAGGAATCATCGATGATAGAAACAATGATTCTACGCATTATGCAATCTATCGAGTAAATGAAAAGAATGACGTTGACATTCAAAAAGCTGAAAACTTACTTACTACTGTACGAAAAACAAAACCTGGGGAAATTTATGTAGATAAAACAGCTGTGTCTAGTGAGACGTATACGTATGTGGTGACTGCTTTGGATCGGTTGCATAACGAGAGTATCCCTTCTAGCAAAACTACTATACAAGCGAAGTAATCATAAAATCCCTCACTCTAAAAGTGAGGGATTTACTCTATGTATATAAATAAAACGATTATTTCCTCAGTTCACTATACTGACTATGGATTCTATTTTCAGGATTTTTATCTACTATATACAATACGAGTAAGAAAAACCATTCTAACGGCTTCATTATGATATAAATGAAATCTGCTGACCACTTTGTGTTGATATGTTTACTAATTGGATAGCCATATTTATCGTAAAAATCACGAATGATCTTATGACATTTTGGAGCGCGTTCCTCAATAACATTTTCAAAGGCATTTGCGATTAACAACTGCCGATTTACAGTAATTCTTTCTCCGTGTCTAATCCCTGCTCTAAGTGGCTTAACAATCTTCTTATGTCCTTTAATCGAAACTGTGCACAAGTAATGCCCCTTTGGAGCACTACCTAAAAGAACTTTTGGATCAGGAGTAACGATTTTTGAATAATTATAACTACTCGTATCAAAAAATACTCGAATAAAACTATCTGGCCTTTGTCCAAAAAGAACTAAAATAATTTGAACAATAAGTAGCAGAGGAAATAAACTAATTAACCAGATTCTCGACATTTTTTCATATCCGAAAGAAAGATAATATAAAAGTATGAAAAACTTATTTTCTTTTTTATAATCTCTTTTTCTGGCACTGAATAAAATAACTTAAGGAATTTTTAATTTAGATATAAATAGTAAACTGATTACGAGAGCACCCGTTTGGATACAAAAATAGACATGTATCTAAAATGTATAACTTCATCATAAAACATAATGCCTGTATGCGTAATATAAACGATTGTAAATAAAACATTTAAAATCATGAACGAACTATAAATAACATATAGAATAGGAGAAAGTTTTTCAATATTTGCACTTAACTCTCTGTAAGAAAATCCACCCAAAATAAACAAGAAAATAACAATTAATATATGATTAGGAGATAAAGAAGCATAAGATTCTAGCATACTATGATACTCATACCTATATAATGGTTCTCCCGCAGGTATATCTATAGCATTTATTAACAAACCTATCCAGAACATAAAGTAACCAGCAGAAATAGATATACCTTCCCATTTCTTAATCGTAATACATTTGAAGTAATCTCTCCTTCGTATCGAAAACTATTCCAAGCCCTTCTGATTGGAATAGTAAATAATAGAATAAGAAACAGAAATATAATGATTAACACAATGTAATGTTCTCCTTACTTCGATTTATTTTTCAATTGTAATGTTAACTATTTTTTCAAGTGTCCATGTAGCTCCAAAATCTTCTGATACGAGCCTTGCCATCTTTCCTTCTCGATCCATCCCTTCCTTGTCTTGCGATACAAGTAACGTACCTCTTGCCCCATCAAAAAAAGGAGGCATTACAGATGTAAAAACACTATGATATTTATTTGGCAATTTAATATCTAGTTTCGCCCATGTTTTCCCGCCATCTTCTGTACGATAAACATCAGGATCCCCATTTGTAGTCTTAAACGTAATAAATCCAATTTTATCGGTAGCAAAACTTACTCCTGTCGCAAGAAATTGCGTAAGATCGTATGTACTTCCCATTTTTGTCCATGTTTTCCCACCATCATTTGTTTGATATACAACATTTGTTTCAAAGCTCATCGTTCTATCGCCCGTTATAACAATGTAACCATGCTCTTTTGATGTGAACCCAATAAAACTAAGTCTTCGTCTATCAATATCATCTCCTACTGTTACAGTCTCCCATGTCTTTCCTTCATCATCAGACACCGTAACTTTTACCGGACTATGATGACCGCCATGTACAATAGCAGTTTTTTCCTTAGTAATATAGTAACTTCCTTCTTGTAATTCTTCTTCATTTACTCGACCATCTTCACGCCTAAATTGATCAATAGTAATTGGAACATTTCGGAACGTTTTCTTCCCGTCATATGTCACTTTTAAAATGGAATTCTCAATCACATAATTTTTATCATGTTTCTTTATCTTTACATTTTCTATTTGACTATCCTCGAGACCGTTCTCCCATTTTAAATTGGCGGGCGCCTTCTCTTTACTTAAAAATGTATAAGTATATGGATTTTCTTTATTAAATTTAATAACCCATTGATTGTCTGTAATTTCCCCATCATTATCAGTTGCATCCCACTCCGCATGGTACTTATTTTTTTCTTTTAAAGACTCAACATTAAATTTAATGGCTACAGAATAATAGTTTTCTTCTCCTACTACCATTTGATCTATTACTTGAGCTGTACCTTGCCAGTTCTCAGTTTCATCTTCTTTGTTAGACATTTTTGATACATACTGATAAAAAATGTCTCTTCCAATAAAGGCTATGTTTGATTCGGTTGTTGATATCTTTATCATATTATCATCTACATTCTCGTTTTCATTCAAATTATATTCCGGTCTATTTTCCTCTTTTCGTTCTTCCATCTTTTCGTCATTCTTTTCATTGTTTTTATTTTGAATTTCATTCATATCTTCTTGATTATTTTGTTCCTCGTTTGCTACATTCTTAGTACTTTTCTCTTTCTTTTTATCCTCCACGCTTGTGTAATAGATCATCGTACAAAAAATCGCTATTTCTATAAGAACGATTATGATAACAATTAGTGTTTTTCAAAACGATTTTCTCTCTTTCATCATTTCTCTTAAAATGATTTTTCATTTCAAGTACCTCATTCTATATGATTCATAAATTGCTATATTAAATGTGCAAATTACAATCACTCTCCACTTAGTATTTTGAAATCTAAATATAACATTTCATATTTTATCATTTGCGGAATGGAAAATATACCAATATCTCCTATCTTCAATGTTATCATTAAAAACTTTTAACAATGCATGGTTTAGATTGTACTAGAACTGATATAAAACTAATTCGTCATAAAGATTCACGAATTAATCTAGTTGAATTATATGAAAAAGAAGAATTTGAGTTATACCAACAGCATCAAGACAAAGACGTCTTTAAAAATTGCAAATATATAGTGAGTTTTCTTGGTATCAATGATTCAAAAGCTAAGTTTATCAGTGTATATGAAGTTATTTCTACGCAGGCAGTTGCTGATTTCCAGTGTGCCATTAAACTAGATTGGATGGCACCTGAAATAGAAAAAGGTAATAATTTTTATTATAATCTAACACCTCTATCAGAATTTAATGATTTAAAAGAACGATTAGTAATTGATTGGGGAAAAAGTGCACTAAGTTGGCATCAATGGTTACACAAAAACGATAAGGAAGTGTTTGAAATATTACCCAGTGGGTCTATTAACGAATTTCCTGGGTATTTAAATTTCATTCTTTCATTTAAAGAATTAGAAAAGCTCATTCAAAATCCAATTGCAAATCGAACATGGCACGACATGCTTAGCGCTGTATTTGGGATATATCTAATTTTAGATAAAAAAACAGGAAAGCAATATATAGGTTCTGCACCTGGTGTAAGTGGAATTTTGGGACGATGGGAAACTTACGTACAAACCGGACATGGAAATAATGTTCAATTAATATCATTAATTAATAAAAATCCTGATTACAAATATAATTTTTCTTTTTCTCTTCTTCAAACACTACCAAAAACAGTAACGCCTCTTGAAGTACTTGAAATTGAAAGCCTATATAAAGAAAAATTAGGCACGCGTAAGTTTAAGTACAATTCAAATTAAATAATGAAACTACAAAAGCCTCTTGCGTAATGTACGCAAGAGGCTTTCTTTTACTTATTCTTAAATTTCTCCTTCGCCGCTCTCATCTTCACATTCAAATCATGATCAATGGAATCACGAATATCACGCTCTACTGCTTCCATTTCTTTTTGGAAGTTTTGTAAATAAACCTGTAATTCTTCTTCTTTTTCAGGACGTTGTGATGGCGGCAATTGCGCTACTAGCGACAACATATCGATTAAGTCTTTCATTAAAAACGTTTCAAGTTTGTGTTGTTGTTCAAACATGCGATGCTCTTGGTAATATGGAAGAGCGTTCAACACAGAAACTGTAATTTCATCAACCGTTTTTTGCAATGACGGATTGATTGAGCGTTTATACACTTGAATTGTATTTAATGCATCTGGATAACGGTCATAAAAATACAATTTATAAAACGATAGATCCGTTGGCTTGGATGATTGTTGTGATTCTTGTCTTAAGAAATCTTTTACTTTCATTGCTGCTACATCAATATCTTCATTCGTCACTTTTTTCGTTGTTTTCGCCATAGCGTGTACTTTCTTTTGTTTATCCTTCGGTAACATAGAAAAGACTTGTTCTCTTGTACGTTGATTTGCTGTACAGAAAAGGGTATTAAATGCTTTTTGTTCCTTTTTCCCCTCAGAACGAATCCAACGATAAAAAAGTGGATGTTGCGTAAACTCTTGTAAAAACGGCGTTGATTTATTTGATAACTTTTCAATCGATTCATGTGCTCGTTTATACGGCTTCGCCCATGACAAGTAAAATTTCCGGCCAAAATAAACAAGTAAAACGACAGCTGTAAATCCTAGTAAAAGCAAAATCCCACCAATCAATAAAACAAATTCGAAGAAACCCATTTTTTCACCTCCTCTAATGACCCTTTATTTCTTTGGATGCTGAATGAGCTTCTGCTTCATTTCATTATTAAATGTGTCAAGTTCAATAACAAACTTCTTACTAGATTCAATAATGCGCTCCGATGATTTCTCAGATGCTTCAATAGCCGCAAATACATTTTGGAATGATTCACGCAATTTATCCATGCTGATTGCTGGATTTTCAAGCAACTGCGTCGTTTCTTCTGTGTTTTGTTTTAAAGCCTGTGAATTACTTAATACCATCGATTCAATTGCTTCATTCGTTGCGTTAACTGCATCAATCGTTTTCCGTTGATTTGTTAATGCGAGCTGAATCGCTGCGGAAACCGTAACAACGTTTTGCGTCATTGTAATCGCATTACGAATTGCCTCTGTTAACTTTTCATTATTTTTCTTAATGATGTCTACAGATGCGATAGATTGCAGCAATACACTTTTTGCCTGCTGCATGTTACGCGTACGCACAAGAATTTTTTCTAATGCATCATTGATTAATGGAATATCCTTTTGACGCTCTGGATTTTGCTTTTCTGCTTCAAGCATGCCAGCAAGCTTTCGGCCTAGATACACCTGTTTATCTAGAGCATGAATTTTATCATGTGATTGCTCTTTTAGCATTTCTAACCCAACTGTATCTTCTTGTAAATTATCACGCCCAATAAGCAATGCTCTTATAATTTCTTCAATTTGTTTATCTATGGATTGATATTTATGAACATATGTTTCAAGTGGATTTTTCTTAAAAACTTTAAACATAAATTTCTTCATACCTGATGCTTTCAATGAATTAGGGTCGAGTTCTGATACAACTTTACGCAATTCTAACAACGTATTTGGAATTTCTTCATTCTTTCCATTCATCATCGCAGTTACAGGACGTTTAAGCGCTGATAATGTTTGTCCTGCTGCTTGCTGTTCTTTATCCCCTAAATCTCCAAGCTGTGATAATACTTTCGAAAGATCTGTATTTTGTTCACTATTTAACTTTTGTACATATAAATCAGCTTCTTTATTCAGTTCAACAAGTTCTTCATCTTTAATAACAGTATCAACAACTACTCCTACATTATCTTTCACTACTGATACAGGTTCTTTTTTCTCTAATTCAGTCAACAAAATCGCTCCTTTATTTATATGTGCGAATTTATTTGCACTATATTTCATCTAAAATATCGTATTCAACACGCATTATAATTGTTTGAAATCGATTTTTAATAAACGCCTGCTTGTGCAGTCATTCCCTGTTTCTTATCATAAGTATACCTGTTTCGCGCATTATTTTCCTCAGACTTAAGACCTAGAAGGCTACGTGCTGAAGGCGGATTCTTCACATGTTACACAGTTTATCGCTTATCAATTCAGCCCTCAATTTCATTTTGTCTATCTTTCCGTTCGGCTTCTTGGGTAAATGTGATAGTACAGTCCAATTCCTTGGTTGCTTATACGATATTAATTTTTGACGACACTCTTTTTGAATATCGACTAATTCTCGAGAAAATTCCTTAACGATAACAGCCCGTATAATCTCTCCACGATTCTCATCTTTTTCCGAAAACACTACCGCTTCTGTAACCCCGGTGATTCCAAGTAATACATCCTCTATTTCACCAGCATACACAAAGCTTCCAGCAGCTTTTATAATGTCTCGGTCTCTCCCTACTAAAACAATTTTCCCATCTTCTCTTTGGAAACCAATATCATGTGATGTAACCCAATCTTCGATGAAAGTAGCTTTTGTTTGCTTTTCATTTTCAATATATCCTTCAAAAGCCTGACCGGATCGAACAAATAATTTCCCAAAGTTTTCTTTATTTGTTACTACTCGTTCTTTTTTCTCATTAAAAAAGGCAATCTCTACATCTGGGAATGATATCCCGACTGTTTCAGGTGCAGTTCTTGCATCTTCGGGTGTTAACAGTGAAGCATATCCCATTTCTGATGATCCGTAATATTCATACAAAAATGATTTAGGAAAACATTCCTCAAATTTTTGTCTTTGTATAGGCGATAATTTTGTCCCAACTGATATCATACACCTCGGAATCATTTCCTGCACACTTCGTTTTTTCTTTGCATGGCGAATTAAAGGTTCAATTAAAGCTGGTGTGATAGAAGCACACGATCCTTTCGCTTTTAAAAAGGCTTCTGGTGTGAACTTAGATAATAAAACAATCTCAGCTCCTATAGCTAATGCCTGAAGTGCCGGATATAGCTGGGCTGAATAAGATAAATGTAACGGAACTACTACACGATCGCTTTCAATTAGTGAAAATGCCTTACTCCACCCTTCAAAACTACTAGTCCATGATTGATGACTTTTAACAAACCCTTTTGGTGTACCTGTTGAACCTGAAGTATAACCAAAGAAGAATAACTCATCCTTACTGCTCACATGTCTAAAAGGAAATGGGATGGTATTAGGCTCAATTGTTTGACATAAAGTCTCTTTGGATGTAATAATCCAATTAGGCTCCGTACTACTTATAATTGTTTGCCATTCAATTTCTGTAACGTCTGGATGAACCGGCATGATAATTCCACCAATTTTTGAAACCGCAAGTGCATCTTGAATCCATTCCATACGATTTTCTAACTTGATCATAAAAATATGTCCTGGTATCGCTCCGTCTTGCATAAGAGCTGATGCACGATTTGAAACACATTCCGCCAATTCTTTGTAAGTCCATCTATTATGTTGTTCCGAAAGCGCAACGCGATCAGGATATTTTTGCGCCTGTTCATAGAAATAAGAATGTATACGCATTTTTTATTAAATCTCCTTGTTAAGTATGACTGTTATCTCTTCATTTTTTTCTTGCTACAAATGCTCCTTGTTGAAAGGTTAGTAATACTGTTTCAAATGTATCATCTTCTTCAATCATCTGAATAAATTCTGCTAACTCATTTGCATGTGAAGTCGCATTATCAATAACAAGAAATCCTTTCGGTTCTAATATGCGTTTTATATTTTCCCACCACCACATATATTGCGTACGCTCAGAATCTAGGAAAATAAAATCAAATGAACGATTTACTTGTGCATCTAGAAATGCTCCCGCTTCCTGATTATGAATATCAATCCGATATCTAAGATTGGCCTTTTCAAAATTAACAAGCGCCTCTGCAACCCTTTCTGAAGAAAGCTCAACAGTTGTAACGTTTCCTTTTGTTTCTTCAGCCGCATTTGCCAGCCATAATGTTGAATATCCATTTGAAGTACCAATCTCTAAAATTCCCTGAGCACTACACCCTTTTATTAAAATTGATAAAAATTGCCCCATTTCACGAGAAACATTTCTTAATTTTTCTTCTCGCTTTTCTTTTTTTCTATCATGCTCTTCTCCGTACTTTTCAAGTTCTAACAACAGTGATTCGAAAGAATTCATACTATCCATCGCCTTTCCAACAAATTTAATGATTAAAAAATTGATGAGAAAGTTGATTATGTTTGTCTACTTTTCATTATATGCGAAATGAAAGCCTTTTTCCTGTTATAAGACAAAGAATTGAATTTTTTTGTAGCATATTGTTACGTTTTTTGATAAAGTTAATTTCTACGTGTAATTATTCTATTCACATTATTTTACAATCAAAATGCAATCATAAAATCATTTTTAATCGGTATTTCAAATTAAAGTAGCGCCCTTTTCGGACGCATTTTCTTTTGTTTATAACTGTATGTAAGAAAGGATGCTTTGAACATGAACGTGATTAATTTAAACGCTGCTAGAAAACGTAAGCAGCACAAAAAGCAAATGATAACTATACCGATTATTAAACGTATTTACGAAGAGGACGGAGAAATTAAATTCGAAGTATTAGGTGAAAAGGATGTTCCTCTTGAAATGTTAGAGAAGTAAATTATCTGATCCCAAATTAAAGACGCATTTCTGTGGAAATGTGTCTTTTTCATTCTATGCATTCTGATTTATCCCACCATTTGTGAGCAGTAAGACCCCACCTCAAAATTCAGCGAAAACAAAGAACTTAGGTGGGTGGGCAGGCTGCCCGTAAAAGTCCGATTGATGAAGGCTAATAATCAGCGGAGGATGAAGACCTCCCACTGATTAAAGCTTCACTTTATATGCATAAGCTTTTCTGGATTCATCATCATATAAATAGATGCAATTTTCTCTTCTTGAAACTCAAACGAAAGTACATACGTAGCGCGATTATTTACATTTACAATAATACCTGGTGTACCATTTACCATTCGAATTGCAATGGAATGTTCTTCTGGCAACTTCTTAGTAATTCCTAAGAATAAGCGTACAATTCTTTCAGAAGTGTAAATTGGTTTGAGAGCCGTTGTAACCTTTCCTCCACCATCAGATTTAAAAATTGCATCTGTTTTTAAGATTCCTAACATTTCCTGTACATCTCCTCGCTGCAAAGATGCAACAAATTGTTCCACATATGCAGCCATTTGCTTTGTACTTAATTTTGAGGATTTCGGTTTATCTATTATACTTTTTCTGGCCCGATGAAAGATTTGTCGACAGTTCACACTACTCTTTTCAACAATTGATGCTATTTCATCATAATCGTAACCAAAAACTTCTCGTAATATAAACACCGCCCGTTCAACTTCAGATAACTGTTGTAAAAGCAAAAGATACGCTGTAGAAATAGATTCTTTCATTATATATGTCATTGAGGGATCATCATTTTCTTCAACAAGTGGTTCTGGTAACCACACACCAATATAAACATCTCGTTTATGAGCTGCTGAACGTAATTTATCGATTGCACGATTTGTAACCATCTTACATAAATACGCTTTCACATTATCAATAGACTCTAACTTTTCTATTTGACTTAATGAAAGAAATGTATCATGAACAATATCTTCAGCGTCCATAACACTCCCAAGCATACGATAAGCTAAAGAAAACAATAAAGGTTTATATGCTTGATACAATTGTTCCATTTCCACACTCACATGACCCTCTTTCAATTTATGACTTTACTTTGTTCTAAAATTTGTAACGCTGCTCGTTTACCGCTCGAAACTGCAGCGTCAGCTAATAATTCATCATGACCAGCCCAATCTCCTGCAACATATATCCCTGGCATTTCAGGAACAATAGGACCTGGATTTTCAGTGCGGCCAATATGCGGAAAATCATATACAACTGTTATGCTAGGTAAATATTGCTTTACAACTAACTCCTGTCGCCACTCTGGGTGTAATAAATCCATTGTATGTTCTAACAAAATTTTATCGTCATTAGAATTACCAGCTTGTAATGCAGGATTATGATATTTTATCAATCCCACTACTACCGTTCCATCTTCGCTCAGATTAGCAGCCCTTGATTGATTCGTAAAAAAAACAGGTTGATCTAATCCTAAAGCAAATTGATGCAATGAATTAGGCAATTTTCTCAAACCAAGATCTAATGAAGCAACTGTTACTGGCACTGATTGTTCTCCCCATATGTGCAGCGCGGTATCTTTTGCTCCCTTTACCATTTTACAAGCTGCTTTTGGTGGTATAGTAACAACAACCGTAGGAACTTCAAAGAATTCGTCACCAGAACAACGAATTCTTTGAATATGGCCACAGTGCTCAATTTCAACTACGTTTTTACTCGCTATAAAATGAACTCCAGCATTTGTAGCTTCATCTCTTAGTTTTGTTATGATCGTCTCCCAACCACCATCTACATAAAAAACTCCTTCTTTCATTGATCGTTGTATTTGTTTTAAGACAGAAGATGCTAATTGTAATGTAGGAGCATATGTGTAAGTTGATGTTCGGCATAATGCATAAAACATATTTCTTATCATCGGATCTTTAATTTCTTTTTCTGCCCATACACTCAGACTCATTTTAGGAATTGTATTCAAATCTAATTTCCCGAGCTTTAACATCAGATGTGAAAATTGTATTTTAGCTGACCATGAAAGTAATGCTGTAGATAAGATGGAACGAAAATCTGTTGGTATTGTATACACATCATTTTTCCATATACCATGTGCGCTAGTTGAGGGTACTCCTCCTAGAATGTTAATCCCAAGTTCTTCAAAAGTTGATAGTGCTTCTCCACCGCGATATAAAGCGTGCGCCCCAAGATTCATAAGGATGCCGTTTTTATTCGTTGTTATTGCTCTTCCACCAAAGCGACTTGATTTTTCTAATACAACAACTTTTTTACCTTCCCTAGCTAAATAAATCGAAGCTGTTAATCCAGCAAGTCCCCCGCCTATAATTGCCACATTACAGTTCTCCATATAAATTCCCTCCTTATTGTTCTACATACAAGACGGATGAAGAAAGAGGAATGTGACATCTTTTAAGATTTATTTTCCTTCAAAAACAAAAAGATCCTTTAAAATATGATAAAGGATCTCTTTGTTTACATAATATAATTACCACCAACTTACATGAGAGTTAGTCTTCAGTGGAACTGGACTCCAACTTTGTTGTATTGTTTGCCATGATTTGACCGCTCCATCTTTATTTTTAATAAACGCTTTAAATTCTATATTTCTTTCAACTGGCAATACAACATTTCCCCTCCAATCATTATTATGAGAATCATAATATAATTGAATTGGATACTGCTGCGTATCCCACAATCCTAATTCGGCCCGATTCCCAGTTATATAAACAGTATCTCCTATTGTTGTAGGAGCATTTTTTACTACAATCGTTTGCATGACAGGGGTTACACCTAATAAGTCCTTAAATTTCCCCATTAATGAATTGTTATAAATTACATCTTGATAACGAAGTAATGTAAATCCAGAAAAATTATAATTAAAAGCCATTTCTGCAACTCTGTTATACTCTGTCTCATTACCTATACTTAAAGCATTTTCACCATTTAATACAATTCCCTTTTGATTAGCTAATGTTGCAATTTCTTGTACTAATGTTCTAGGCATTGAATATTCTGGATAACTACCTTTGTCTGTCATTTCTAGACAAGTAAATGTTACATCTAACTTTGCGCTTTTGAAAGCATCGAGTAAATGGCTATAATTATTATACCCTGCTGGCCTTTCTGCTCCGTGAGGGATAACCGGATTATTATATTGCCAATGTACTCCTGCAATCTTTGCGCCAATTGGTACTTGAAAACTTGGATCAAAAGCATTGTGTGCCAATTCACCAATTAATTTTGTATGACTTTCTAAAACACCTTGATACCATTCTAAATAATCTTTTCCATATGAAGAATTATATCCATTCTTTAGAAACAGATCCCCATCACTTGGTGGTAAAATTTCCGAAACAGAAATAAGTCTTGTACTCCACGCTTTGTTCACTTCATTTAAGGAACCATATTTACTTAATACCCAGGAACGGAATTTTGATTTAGCAAATTCTGTATATGCTTGAAATTTTCCACGTGATGGATAACCGCTTCCATCAGTAGATGTGTAGGAAGGATATCTCAGCTCTCCAGCTGGTCCCCCAGATAAATATATTTTTGCGATTACATCTTTATAAGGTTTCATAGCTGCTGCGAATGCTGTATATAGTTCACCATATTCCTTTTGAATTACATCTGAAGCAAGTGGATTCAATGTCTCTTTATTAACGGTTCCGGTTTCAGATTTAAAGTAAAGACTATCATCATTTTTTTGATTCCAAACCCATGAAGGAATTGGTACGTTGCAATCATCTCCAACATTTCCACCACACTGATGTGTAGAAATAATAGGAATCATTTTCATACCTGCATTTCTTACCGATTGAGCAAAGCGCTGTGCGTATGAAAAATCAAATTGCTGATCCCCGTTCTTTTCCATATCTCCCCACCAAAAATCAACAGTAATAGCATAAAAGCCATTTTGTTTTGCCCACCTTAAATCATTTTCAAATGTCTCCCAGTTTGTTACTTCTGGAATCTTTTTTAATGGGGCCATTAAATATGCTTTGTAATCCGGATTCATTCCTTTTCCATTTACAGCAGCAAAACTAATTTGCGGAATTAATAATGATACAATTAACATCCCGATAGACAAAAATACAATACAACAATATTGAAACCGCGTTTTCATCGCTTCTCTCCTCTTAAATTTATATTTTTTCATGTATCCGTTTTCATTATAAAATAAAAGATGCAATCGTTTGCATGCAATAATGCATAATATTAAATGAAATAAAACGAAAATAAACAAGCTAGATTAACCAGCTTGTTTATTTTTAAATACGACTACATATTATTTACTTTTTTTCTCTAGTTTTTTACGAATCTATCATACTGCATCCGAAAAAGTTCAATGACAAACGCAATATCCTCTCCACTTTTTATATGATAACTAATCCATCCTGATTCAGGTAATACATGATGTGGACTTACTAATCCTTGATTTACTAATTCATCCCGTTTTGATTTTGGAAATGGAAGGTCGACTAATTTGTCACCATGAAGATGACCTAACTCTTTCTTTTTATAATTTAATTCAATTCCCCCAAAACGATGTGGCTTTTCAGAAACACCCTCCCAGCTCAGTACTTCCTTTCTAATCATTTCACTATATGACATGGCCATTCACTCCTTTATCATTTGGATGTAAGAATAAGATACCTTTTTTCTTTAAACGTTACATCACTCAAAGGTATCAATGTATTTACGAAAATAGTTTGATATTTGCAAGGTAAATGAAGCCCATGCTTTTTCAAAAAAAACATCATTTATTCGCTCTAATTCTATTTTATATTTCATTCAAAAATACATTCATTGTATACGAATTGGTACAATCAATACTGCACACTAAAATAACTAGACTCATATCCTAATTCGTATACTTAATCCTATTTCAAAACAGAAAGGCAGGAAGAATAAATGACTTCTTATATAGATTACACCTCTCCCTCTGTCCGTTTCACTCATGATCTAAGTACGAGTAATTTTTTTAAAAAGGATGAGCAAAATTATATAAACGTACTGGGAATTAAACAATTAAATACATTAGACAATACATCGTTATTAGATATTTCTTTAAGCACTGGTAATGTCGTTGAACCTCATGTACATCAAAATGCTGCTGAACTTGTTTACTGTATTTCGGGAGCAGCTGTCGTTTCCTTACTAAACCCATTTACAAATCAAATTCTTAATCTTCCTATTAAACCGGGTCAAGTAGCCAACGTACCACAAGGTTGGTGGCATTATGAAATCGCCTCTGTAGACAATACACATTTATTAGCAATTTTTAACGCTCCTACACCTGAAGTTATATTTGGTTCGGATATTTTAAGACTGACACCATCAAATGTAATGTCTCATACTTATTGTCTCGATGAACAAGAGTGGAAGAAAGCAATATCCCCTATTCAATCAACTACCGTAATTGGACCTCCGGCAAACTGCACTCAAAATCGAAATACAATGTACAATACACCTCATCAAAACCCAGCCTATCTCGAGCAGCCGCCTTCTTACTACCAACAACAGTTTCCATTTTATCCATATTGGGGATATTAATAGAAAATGGTATAGCGAAATAGAAGAATGCTTTCCAAAAATAAATAATCCTTAATTTTTAATTGCCGACTCTCATCTCTCAGTGTCTTATTGTAAATAGATATATTCTTGAAACTACTTCCAATTGTTTATACCATCGTAACAATTACTAGAGTCTTCACATATAATATTTATATATCAAACTGGAGGTGATGATATCATGAATAAAGAATACAATTCTAATAAAAATTCTTCTTACAAAGATTCATCTAACAATATAGATATCCGCACTTCATCTTCTCAATCATCACAAGATTTATATCGCCAAGGATATGTAAAGAAAAAGGATGTAATTGTGGTAAGAACAATTAGAGTTTTCGCTTTATTTAGTACTGTGTAATAAATACACATCAAACAAGAGCATCTATAACAGATGCTCTTGTTTATTAATCCGATAAATAGTTATTAATTTTGAAAGAATATTCACTCAAAACAAAGTGACTCTATCAAATAAAACTCTTATTTTGATCTTTCAGATTACCTCATATAGATTACAACAAGCATCCATACAGCTAAAGCACCAACGATACCAAGTGCTATACGGGTAGATAAAATCCGTACTTCAAAGTCAGTTTTCTTAGATGGTTCAGGATATGCAATTACGTAAATACCCTTTAATAGCGCGAGCCATGCGATGACCGTGATGAGCCCCTGCCAATTGAACGCCCATATATTATGTACAATAACAGTGCCTAATCCTAGAAAAATTGATAAAAAACCATACATAATTCCAAATCCCCTGTCCTCAACAACCAATCTCTTCAATTCACGTAGTACCGACGGACGCATGAAAAGGATTCCCGATACGATAACTATCATCCACCCCCAAAAAAGTCCTAAAAAAGTGTTTATCTCCATAATTACCTCACTCCCTTTCATTATATTTATATTTCCGGCACGCCTTTCTTCAGAACTCTTAAATACTTGAACATATATATAAACATTACTTTAAATCGCTATCCATATGTATTATCTGGTATGCAAGGAGAAAGGAAAGTATTTCTAAAAAAATCATTCGAATACAAGAAACCGCATTACATCAATATCTATAGTTAAATTTTAAACTGACTCGTTTATAACCCATGGTTGTATTGAGGGCTTATTATTAGTTTTGTTTTTGTGCTATTTTACTAAGAACATAGCTGTTTTGTTATGGATATATCAGCGATAATTTATATCTATTCCGTATAAGTGTTAGCAAGTTCGTTTGCAAACTTGTTAGCACTTTTTATATTTCTAGAATTACGTACACTTTCAAAAACAATTTATACTTAGCTGCTAACCGCTTCAGTTACTTCTCTTTATTTTTTGCAATCATTTAAGAAATAAATTAATGGCATTTCACTTAAAAGACACACTTTCTACCTCTTTGCTATTATCTTCATTTTTTATTACACATAAAAAGACAGCTCTCCACAGTCATCTATATATACAAAAAAATTTAGAGAGAAGGCGAAATACCAACAATCCCCCCCCTCTTATACATAATTTTCTTATCTTTACAAACATTTCATATTTTTGACATTACTTCAAATATAATAGAACTTTCCGATATTTAATTCTATTATATTTGTGGATGAATTCTACCTTGATACTAATTTGTTCATAGGAACATCTCTCTGCTCCACTTCCTCAGGTTTTATGCAAACAACACCATATACTACTCCTCTCCCCTCTTGATGATCAGCTTGATGGAAGTTTGGAAATGCTGCTCCAAATCCGTTATTACCCGCATAGCTGTAATTGCAAAATAAAAAATACTCAAACAAGTACTTTTATGCTTACTTACGGAGCACTGGCTAAAATAGACTTTAATGCTCCTAATGGGAATTGATTAAAAAAACAATAATTATAATGACTTGATTATTGTTTTTTAAATTGTTTTTTAAATTGTTTTTTAAATTTTTTTTATAAATGTCCGTACATTGGTGGATACAAGCTATAAATGTATTACATAATTTAAATTAGCTATGTTAACTGAAGGGTGGTAAAAGTTTAATGAAAGTCATAATTTTGTGTGGTGGGAAAGGATTAAGGATGCAGGGAATTCTCAAAGATATTCCAAAACCATTAGTTCAAGTTCAAGGAAAACCTCTCATTTGGCATATAATGAATTGGTATAGCAGGTTTGGACATCATGAATTCGTCTTACCATTAGGGTATGGAGGTGAAAAAATCAAAGAATATTTCATGGACTATATATGGAAAGAACATGATTTTAATTTAGATTTAAAGAATAATCATTACCAGTTGCTTGAAGAACCAAAACAGTGGAATATAAAATTTATAGATACAGGGATTGAAACAATGACCGGAACCAGATTAAAAAAACTTGAAAAGCATATACAGGATGAAATGTTTTTATTAACTTATGGTGACGGATTAGCAAAGATAAATATTAACGAACTTATAAAATTTCATAAAGACAAAGGAAAAATCGCAACATTAACCGGTATAAAAAAAAGTAGTCAATATGGTCTTTTACAGATCGAAAACGGGATTGCTGTGGATTTTAAGGAAAAACCCCTACTTAATGCTGTAATAAATGGAGGTTTTTTTGTATTTAATAAAGGAATATTCGATTATTTGAATGATAATGATTGTATGCTTGAAGAAGAACCTCTACTAAATTTAATAAAAAACAAGGAACTTGCAGTTTATGAGCACAATGATTATTGGATTAGTGTAGATACACCTAAAGATCTTAAAGATGCAAATGAAAGCTGGAACCCTAACAAAAATAGTTGAAAGGAGTGAATAAACATTGCGTTTTAACAATAGAAAGAAAGGTTGGCCGTACCGCTATATTCCCTTTAAAGTAGAAAAAGATTTTCCGTTATCTTCAGATGCTTCAGCTATTGATCACTCTAAAAAAACTACAAGCAAACAAATCTATCCTCTACCTTATAATAAACAGCCTCACTTTGAAAATTATTTTTGTGCCATAGTTGGAACAGAATACGTCTTGAAAATAATTGCTTTGCACCAATCTCTAATGAAAAATTCAAAAATATTCACATTATGGATTTGTTGTATAGATGTGTTTGCGTATTCAATATTGAAAGAAATGAACTTGAATAATGTAAAGCTCTTACAGGTAGATGATATAGAGGATACAAATTTGAAAGATATTAAAAGAAATAGGTCAGTCAGTGAATATTGTTGGACTTTAAAGTCCGTGCTTATTGAATATTTATTAGTAAATTATAATTTGCCATCTGTTCTCTATTGTGATAGTGATTTATATTTCTTCTCTGATCCTAACATGATATTTAAAGAATGGGATGACAATTCTATTTATCTTTGTCCACAGAGAGACCGTGACTGGGTAGAAGAAAAATATGGGAAATATCAGGCTGGGTTAATTGGGTTTAAAAACGATTTCTACGGATTAAAAAGCGTACGATGGTGGAAAGATAAATGCTTAGATTGGTGTAGTGCTAATCCTGATAAAGGAAGATTTGGTGACCAAAAATATTTAGATTTAATTCCTATTTACTTTCCAAAAGTAAAAATCTCAAGCAATCTAGGTATAAATGCCGCACCTTGGAATTGTATTTATAATAACAATTATATAATTGATCAAAATCAAAATGAGGTATACATTGAAACAGATAAACTAATTGTATATCATTTTGCATGCATTACCATTTTCAATGAACAGGATTTTGATCTTTGGTCTTTAGGTAAACTTTCAATACCAAATAATATATTGCACCTTATCTATACCCCCTATCTAGAAGAAATTCAGTTTAACCTCACAAAATTAGCAGAAAAATTAGGTGAAAAAACACAGCGCCTGTTAAGTATTAAAGACATTAGCGAGGCGCAGACTTTATATAAAGATACACAATTAAGAAGAAAAATGAATCAATCAAATCATTTTATGAATTATTCAATGATTATAAGTCAAAAACGTTTAATTCAAGGTCTGACTTGCTATTATTCCCTTGAAAGCCATGGTACAGATTTTATAGTGTGGATCTGTTGTATGGACAATTTAACTTATCGAATTCTAACAAATCTAAAATTGAAGAATGCTATACTGATTCATGTGAAAGACATAGAAAATCAAGAACTCCTAAGTATAAAGTATGAAAGAAGCATGCAGGAGTACTGCTGGACATTAAAAGCTCCTCTATGCCTCCATATTCTTAAATATTATTCTGAAGTTGATCACCTTATCTATTGTGATGCAGATATGTTTTTCTTTACAAAGCCTACTATAATTTTAGATGAATGGTGGAAATATTCTGTATTTCTTTGTCCACAAAGAGGTACTGCTGAACTGGAAAATGTACATGGTATGTATCAGGCGGGCTTAATAGGATTTAAGAATGATCAAAACAGTAAAGATATTTTAATATGGTGGAAAGATAAGTGCCTGGAATATTGTTCGGATGTATATGATATTGAGATGAATAGATGGGGAGATCAAAAATATTTAAATCACATTCCCGATTTATTTTCTAACATTAAAATCATGACTCAAAAGGGGATTAACGCTGCACCTTGGAATCTAATTTTAAATAATCATTCTTCTATAACAAAAACAGAAAGCAAGATTTTTATAGATCAAGATGAATTAATCGCTTTTCACTTTGGAAGTATGCAAATTATTAATACAAATGAATTTGATTTATGGAAACAAGAACATGTAGAAATTGATCCGTCAATTTTAGAATATATATATATTCCTTATATCGAAAAAATAAGAAATACATGTCACGTACTAAATAATATCTTTTCTCTTATCCCTTTATTTGTTGGAAAATTAGATGAGCCCTCTGTAAAAAACTATTTCCAATACCCTCCTCATCTTTTAGATGATATCCATTCTCTCTTTTATATAAATAGTATTATTCCCTAACTCACACAAACTTCCTCAGTAAAATTATTTATTCCTTTTACCAAAATTTATAAGGAGACAAATGAAATTCTATGAATATGATTGACCATTTTAAAAATAAAACGTTTCTTATCACTGGCGGATACGGTTTTATTGGTTCTCATTTAGTAAGAAGATTATTAAAATTGCAAGCAAAAATCGTTATTTTAGCCAGAAAGTCATCAAATCCTTGGCGTCTTAAAGACGTATTAAAAAGTATCAAACTTTATGAAGTAGATATACGCGATAAGATGCAAGTTCAAAATATTATAAAACAAATCCATCCTGATTATATTTTTCACTTTGCTGCATACGGAGTAAATTCAGCTCATACTGATTACATGACAGCTATTGAAACAAATGTTTTAGGTACAATTAATATTATTCAAGCAACAAAGTCTATAGATTGCAAAAAGATTATTAATATTGGAAGCAGTTCTGAGTATGGAAATAAAACAGAATCTATTCATGAAGGTATGGCACTAACACCGGTAGATATTTATGGAAGTAGCAAAGCAGCAGCCACTATACTTGCTCATCAAATTGCTGCTGCAAACAATACTAACCTTATAACCTTAAGGCCCTTTGGAATATTTGGAGAAGGTGAAGAACCACATAAAATTTTTTGCTATATTATTTTGCAGGTATTACAGAATAAAAATGTAGATTTAACGTTATGTAATCAATTAAGAGATTACTGCTATGTAGATAATATTATAGATGCTTGTATGCTAACAATTGAAAATAATTCTATACAAAATGAGATTTTTAATATTGGAAGCGGCGAAACTCACCCTTTAAAATATTATGTGGAATTACTCTTTAAACACTTGCAGACTAATAAAAGACCCAATTATGGTGCGTTATCCTATAGAACGAATGAAAGAAGGATTTCTAAACCAAATATTAATAAAATTAAAAGTATGCTCTCTTGGGAACCACGCATAAGTATTGAAGAAGGTATTATTAAAACTGTTAATTGGTATAAACATAATACACATCTATATCCGAATGTATGAAAATCTATTTCTAAGGTGTGAATCAATTGTTCAATAATAGCTTTAAGAATGTATTTCATGGAAAAAAGATTTTAATCACAGGACACACTGGTTTTAAAGGCTCTTGGTTATCCATATGGTTAAAAGAATTAGGCGCGACTGTAATTGGATACTCTTTAGATCCTAAAAATAAAAAAGATAACTTTAATTTAACAAACCTTCAAAACGACATAATTGATGTTCGTGGGGATATTAGAGACTATAATAAATTAAATAAGCTTTTCAAAGAATATAAACCTGAAATTGTATTTCATTTAGCCGCACAACCACTTGTTAAATATTCTTATGAGCACCCTAAAGATACGTATGATATAAATGTTATGGGAACAATGAATATATTAGAAGCAATTCGTTTACATGAATCCACTAAAATAGGAATTATAGTTACAAGTGACAAGTGTTATGAGAACAATGAATGGGTTTGGGGATACCGTGAAAATGACCCAATGGGTGGACATGACCTTTATAGTTCTAGCAAAGGATGCTGCGAACTATTAATTTCCTCCTACCGCAACTCTTATTTTCCAGAAAAAAAATATGAGCACCATAAAAAAATAATCGCAAGTGTTCGTGCTGGCAATGTAATTGGTGGAGGAGATTGGTCAATAGACAGGATTATTCCTGATTGTATACGAGCACTGGAATCAAACCAAGAAATTTTCATTAGAAATACTAATGCAGTAAGACCTTGGCAACATGTACTTGAACCCTTAAGTGGATATTTACTTCTAGCAGAAAAAATTTTAACTGATGGGGTCCTTTTTTCTGGTGCATGGAATTTTGGTCCAAAACTAAATAATATTGTCTCAGTAAAAGAGCTTGTTACCGGTATGATAAAGTCCTGGGGATGTGGGAATTGGATATCTTCAAATGTAAATCCAGAAGAATTTCATGAGGCAACATTCCTAAACCTAGATATAAGTAAAGCAAAATTCAAGCTCAATTGGGAACCAAAATGGTCCCTTCAACAGACTTTAGACCATACAGTAGACTGGTATAAAAATTGCAATGCGTACTCCAGTACAGAGATGAGAAATTTATGTGTTGATCAAATTAAACAATATGTGCAGTCTTAAGAAAAGAAAATAACAATTTTTATAGGCTCAGTTATCCTTGCAGTGTGAATAAAAATTTCCTCTTAAATATTCCGACGCTGTTTTGCATTCAAGCCCAATCTTTTCCTCAACAATCAGCCTGTCCACGTTAGCAAGCATCCAAGGGTATTCATGGTGTTGAAGAATTGCATTTCTACGCTGTACTTTTAAACCAGTTCTTTTTGTAAATTCCTTTGCGACAACATCTTCTAAAACATTGCCAAAATAAGCTGCTTCACTATGAATATCGTCTTATTCGATGGATTGCGTTTTCTCCAAAAAAACTTGAACTGGTCATTTCCATTTATTAAATCCTGCGATAGCTGATACATCGGAACCACCAATTCCTTGTTTCCTTGCTTCCAGCCATGCGTTATGATCCATGTTTAACGTGTTCGCCAATACTTTTGCTTGCATGTTCTAATCACTCGCTTTCTGTAGTATACTAAATTCAACATATTTTTTAAAAGGAAGCCCATTGCCGTGGGCTTTTTTTATTGCCCTGAATACTTTTGTAACAGCTCCAAAGCTTCATTAATGATTTCGTTTAAATCAACAGGACTAGCATCTTCTGAACATTTGGGTAAGGTTTCTGCCACTTTATCAATGACTTGTTGCAATTGTTCAATACCCACCTCACTACTCGCGATACTTATTTTATAGGATAGTCTTTTTTACATGAATGGGTTGAAACTAAAAAAATAAATGTTAAAAATAGTACTTATATAGGCTATCACTCTGTAATAACCAAGCATTTAATACCTAACTTGGGTGCAATTAAACTCGCAAAGTTAAATGCCTTGCATATTCAATATTTCTATAAAAAGATTAGTGAAACTATTCATCCTAACATGGTGAATTATATACACAGAATTTTGACAATATCATTAAATCAAGCTGTAAAATTGAAATTAATTAACATTAATCCAACTACATTGGTTGAAATACCTAAAAAAGAAAAAACCTCATTCCAAGTATGGGATGAGGATGAAATAAAACATTCCTTAGATATAACTAAAAAAACACGATATCATATTGCGTATATATTAGCAATCACTACTGGAATGAGATTAGGAGAAATATTAGGATTAAGATGGCAAGATGTTGACTTGAAAAACAAAACAATATCCATTAATCAAACTTTAAGTCCCGATAACCAATTGGTGTTAGATACAAAAACTTCAAGTTCTAGACGTTTGATATCAATAGATGAAAGAACTATAGAAGCATTACAAAAACACAAATCAAAAATTAACATTGAAAAGATAAGACTCGGTCCTTCGTATATAGACTATGATTTAATTGTTTGTACGAAAATAGGAAATAGAGTTTGTCATGGTGGTTTTCATGATACTTTTAATACTTATATAAAGAAGTCTGGGATCAAAGACATTCGGTTGCATGACCTACGCCATACTCATGCAACGTTACTCTTAACACAAGGAGTACATCCAAAAGTGGTAAGTGAACGACTCGGACACAAAGATATATATTACCTTGAATCGCTATTCGCATGTTTTGCCTGGTATGCAAGAAGCAGCAATAAAAATGTTCTCTGAAAAGCTGTTTGGATAACGAATGTTTGCAAAATGTTTACAAACAAAAAAATGCGGTTTCTCAAATACAAGAAACCGCATTACATCAATATTTATATTTAAATTTTAAACTGACTCGTATATAACCCATAGTAGAATCCTTGATTTCCAATTAAAGATTCATGATTACCTCTCTCAATAATTTCTCCATCTTGAATAACAAGAATTTGATCTGCTTTTTCAATTGTTTTTAATCGATGAGCAATCACGAAGCTTGTTCGCCCTTTCATCAAGTTGTTTAATCCAGATTGAATTTGCAGCTCTGTTCTTGTATCAATATTAGATGTAGCTTCGTCAAGAATTAAAATATCTGCATCTGCTAAAATTGCTCGTGCAATTGCAAGCAATTGCTTTTGCCCTTGACTTAAATTCGATCCTTCTGAAGCAATCTCTGTTTCATATTGCTTTGGTAAATGTTTAATAAAGGAATGTGCAGAAGCTGCTTTTGCTGCCGCAATAACTTCTTCATCACTCGCATCTAGTCTTCCATAACGGATATTTTCCATAATTGTACCCGCAAAAAGATATGTATCTTGCAAGACGACTCCTATTTTGCTTCGTAAGGAACCAATATCATAATCTTTTATATCTTTTCCATCAATCTTAATTTGACCTTTATGAATATCATAAAACCGTGTTACTAAATTAATGACTGTTGTTTTTCCTGATCCTGTTGGTCCAACAAGTGCAATTGTTTCTCCCGAACGCGCGTGTAAGTTAACATCTTTTAAAATTTCTTTTTCTTTCGTATATCCAAATGATACATGTTCGAAAGCAACATTTCCTTTTAGATTAGTAACAACAATTGCGTCTTTTTTATTTTGAATTTCTGGTACTTCATCCATAATTTCAAAAACTCGTTCTCCTCCAGCAACTGCAGCTTGAATTGTATTCATAAGAGTTGCAAACTGACTAAGTGGTCTTGAAAACTGACGAGAGTAATTAATAAATGCCGCGATGACACCAACTGTTGTCATACCATTTAAGACCATAATCGCACCTGCTAATATAACAAGTCCCATACCTAAGTTATTAATAAAGTTCATACTTGGGAATATAAATGCTGAAAATGTATCAGCTTTTGTAGCAGAAACTCTAAGTTGTTCATTAATCGCATGAAATTTATTTACTGTTTCTTTTTCTTTTCCATATAACGTAATAATATCTGCACCTGTAATTGCTTCTTCAATAAAGCCATTCAGTTCTCCCAAATCCTTTTGGCGCTTCGCAAAGTTTTTCCCACTATACGCAACTAGCTTTTTAGTTACGAAAAACATTATTGGTACTGTAATAAGTGTCACAATTGCTAAAATCCAATCTAGTGAAAACATTGCAATCGTTACACCAACAAAGGTTAACACAGACGAAATAATTTGCACAACGCTTTGTGTTAACGCTTGGTTTAAACTATCAATATCGTTTGTCACGCGACTCATTAAGTCTCCTTGCGAACGTACATCAAAGAAACGAAGAGAAAGTGTTTGGATTTTTTCAAAAATATCTTGCCTTATTTTTTGTATCGTTTTTAATGCAACATTGACCATTAGGAATGTTTGTAGCCACGTTAATAATACTGTACCACCATAAACCCCAATGAGCAGCATACACATTCTTGCCGTTCCACTTAAATCTCTTGGTACAATATACTCATCAATAATAACTCCCATATAATATGGACCTAGTAAACCAAGTAATGTTGTAATAAATACAAGAATAATAACGAACATAAGAGCTGCCTTTTGATAACCCATATAGTTCCAGATCCTCATTACAGTCCCTTTTGTATCTTTTGGCCTTCTTGATTTGGAATTGCTACGTCCACCTTTATCTCCAAACTGCCCTTGAAAATTACGCATGTTCTTTCCCCCCTTCATGATGTAAGCTACCACCTTGGGAAAGATATATATCTTGATACACTTCGCATGTTTCTAATAAATGTTTGTGTGTCCCACTTCCAACTAACTCACCATGATCTAAAACAAAAATTTGATCAGCATCTATTACAGATGATATTTTAGAAGCGATTAAAAATGTAGTCATTTCTGTATGGTCTTCTTTCAACGCTTCCTGTATAATCCCTTCTGACCTTGCATCAACAGCCGATGTAGAATCATCTAGCACAAGGATAGATGGTTTTCGGACAAGTGCTCTCGCGATAGAAAGACGCTGTTTTTGTCCACCAGAAAGGTTCGTTGCGCCTTGTGTTAAGTTATATTGATATGTATTTTCAAGCTTATGAATAAACTCCGTCGCACAAGCTGCTTCTGACGCAGATTCTATTTCACCTTGCGTCGCTTCTTCTTTACCATATCGCATATTTTCTTCAATACTTCCTGAAAACAACAATGCTTTTTGTGGAACAAATCCAATTGAAGAACGAAGCACCTGTAAATCGTACTCTTTGACATTCACACCATCAACCAAAATCGTACCTTGATCAACATCATATAGGCGTGGTAGTAATTTCACTAAAGTAGATTTTCCGCTTCCTGTAGGACCAATAATGCCTATTTTTTCACCTTTTCTTACGGTAAATGAAATATCTTTTAAAACATATTCATCATTTTTGCTGTAACTGTAGCTTACATGTTTAAATTCAATATTTCCCTTTACTTCATCCGGCTGATACGCATTTTTTTCATTTTCAATATCAGCTTTCGTCTCTAGCACTTGTTGTACACGATCAGCAGATGGGAAAGCACGCGCAATTTGAATAAATACCATACTGATAGACATGAGTGACATTAATATAATGTTTAAATAGTTAATAAATGCTAAAATTGCTCCAACTTGCAATGTACCGTTAAAGACTTTCACGCCACCTATCCATAATGTCGCTACAATACCACCATTTACAACTAGCATTATGATCGGCATCATTAATGAAACAATTTGTACCGCCCGAATATTGATGTCGGTTAAGTTTTTATTTACTTTTTCAAACTGGGAAATTTCATGGTTTTGTCTTACATACGCCTTTACAACACGAACACCAGATAAATTTTCTTGTAGCTTTGTATTTACTTTATCCAATGCTTCTTGTACTCTTCTAAAAGATCCACTTGCGTTTCCAGCGATGAAAATAATTGCAACTAAAAGAATAGGTACAACAACAAGTAAAATAGAAAATAAGTCTTTTGCTGTTACAAACACAATAATGATGCTACCTATAAATAATAAAGGGCCACGAACAAGAACACGTAGTGTCATCGTCATGGCTGCTTGAATAGATGTAATATCATTTGTGACGATTGTTAGTAATTTTCCAGTTCCAAATGAGTCCCGATTTTCACTAGAAAACGCCTCGATTTTTGTAAAGACGTCTTTTCTTATGTCCGTTGCGAAATTAACAGCCGCTTTCGTAGAGTACATCATACATCCAAGTCCACCAATTAATCCAAGTGCTGCTGCGCCTATCATCAGAATTCCCATTTTAATTACATACTGA
The DNA here is from genome assembly GCF_022811845.1 of Bacillus pseudomycoides. Classification (NCBI taxonomy): domain Bacteria; kingdom Bacillati; phylum Bacillota; class Bacilli; order Caryophanales; family Bacillaceae; genus Bacillus; species Bacillus pseudomycoides. The sequence continues at coordinate 3,849,995 of NZ_CP064266.1, read as the reverse complement.
AAATCTTGATTTGCAATTCCAACATCAATAATATGTTGCATAATTGTCGGCTGAATTACGTCCATCGCAACCTCAAGCACCATAAACAGTGGTCCAATAATAGCGAAGAACATGTATGGTTTTAAATACTGTAACAATTTGCGGAATGATTTCATACATTGTCTCCTTTTCTTATGAAATTGTCATTTTATAATGCAAATACCACCTTCTTTTTATTCATTCATACGTACATTTTCATTACTACTATTTATATTCCAAGCATTAATATTTAACATTATTAAATGATAAATATTAATACTTCATCCGTCAATCAATGTGTCTTACTTTTACAAAAATACACCTTTCTTATTTCCGGACAATCATAAAAAACCGCATTCTTTCATAATAGAATGCGGCCAAGCTCAATTATATATGTTCAATTGTAAAATTAATGAATTCTGTTTCAAAACCATTACCTTTTGATGGACTGCAAGTATAAAATCCTATTTTTATAGGACAATTTCCTCGATCTTCTATAAGGTGAGCAATTCGAATCTGTTCCCATTCATCGTCTATTTGTTCAGTCTTTACATAAATCGTGTAGTCGCCATCCTTTCGAATCATTCGAAAATGTAGCTGTTGTTTGACGAGCTCATTCGAAAAATTTTGCGTCGACCAATCAGAATATCCACTATTTGTTACAACAGCACCTAAATGTGATGGTCCTTCAGGGATGTATTCAAGAGACGTTTTTAACCAACATTTTTCCGATAACATAACAAAAAGTCCCGCTTGGTCATATGTAGATTTAGGGGCCATACGTAATGATACTTCAGCTATAAAATCGGTAGATATTTCTTCATAGAAAACATGTCCGTTCATTACTTCGAATCCATAGTGTGTTTTTAACCAAAAATCGGTTTCTTCTTTCGAATGAACAATAAATTTTTTTTCTTGTACCTCACAATATTTTGATTCGTTCATTATTTTTAATTGTTTCATATGATTTGGTATATAGGATATTTTCATAGGACCTCCATAAAAATATATTCCTTAAGCATTCATGATTCGCTCATTATCATTTGCTGCAATCCAATCAAAAAGAACCTACTCATGACTAGTTCTTGATTAAAATTCAGTTACAACCGGAAATTTATACCCTTTAAAATCTAGCTTTTCACCACCACGAATCATCAAATATGTTTCAGATTGGAACTCTTTACATGTTACCTCTTCAATCCCTAATTCATCAGGATAAAAGTAGAATTCAACCTCGTTAAATGGTTCAGCTATTTCGGCACATATTTCATCTAAAATCGGCATAATTTGTGCAAAAACCCCAAATAAATGTAGCACTCTATCTTTCAATTCATATACAATCAGCGCGTCCAACTTCTCTGAATAATATAGTTTTTCATTCCATTTCGCATCGTACATATTAAAATAAAAAGAAGACTGATAGTTTAATGTTGAAAATTCCATTGAAATCGGTTGAGAGTTCTCCACTATTTCTTTTATTAGCTGCATATCTTTTTCATCATAAAAGTTTAACTTCCAAAGTGAGGACGAACGAGGCTGCTCATTATCGCATGATGATGTCATCAGATGTTCTTGCACTACTCGAAAACCAAATGGCTCGTATAATTCCGGTTTCTCTGTAAATAATATTGCACATTCGTATTTTGTATCTATTTCTTGTAATACTTTAGAAAATAGTTGCTTCATCAAACCTTTTCTACGATATTTTGGATGAGTCATAACAGATTGAATACCAACTGCATGAACCTGCTCACCATTTACCAACATTGGTAGTGCAAACATAGATATATTTGCTATTACTTGACCTTCTTGTAAATATGAAAAAGGTTTGTATGTAGTGTCCAAAAATCCATTGGACTCAAAATTTTGTAACGTTTGAACAGGAATATGAAACACCTCTTCAAATAATTGAAACAACAATTCCTTTTCCGGTTCTTCCACAAAAAATTTTTCAGAAAGAATAAGATTCCCCATATTGTTCCTCCATAACTTCATTCCTATTAATGTAATCGTTTTCTATTGTATTTAAATCAAAGAAGTTCTCTTCCAATCCAACATATTATCACAAAATATACCAAAATAAGTCAAGCGTTTCAATATAATTTTAAGTACCAGTCCTCTCTTTTTTCTCTGTTTATGATCCATACAACTTCTTTATCAGTTACACTGTTACATTTCCAACCAACCAATATATGTAAGATGAAAATTATTTTTGCTCTTACATGTATTGTTCAATAATCAACATACTAAGTGGGAACTAACTTCATTTAAAGTGAGGGTTATTTAACCATGAAAAATTATACTACTCCAAAATGTATTATCGTTATTTTTGGTGCGACAGGCGATTTAGCGAATCGAAAATTATTCCCTTCTCTTTTCAGGCTCTTTCGACAAGGGAAAATCTCCGAAAATTTTGCTGTTGTTGGTGTGGCAAGAAGACCATTATCCAATGAAGAATTTCGTGAAAATGTTAAACAATCTATCCACAATTTACAAGAAGAAAATCTGACTCACGATGCATTCGTTTCCCATTTCTATTATCACCCTTATGATGTAACCAATTTATCTTCTTATCAGGAGCTAAATAGTTTGTTAACTACTCTAGATGGAGAGTATGCTACTGAAGGAAATCGCATGTTTTATTTAGCTATGGCTCCTGATTTTTTTGACACAATTGCTACAAATTTAAAATCAGAAGGGCTAACTTCAACAGAAGGCTGGATTCGTTTAGTAATTGAAAAACCATTTGGACATGATTATGAATCGGCACAAGCATTAAATAATCAAATTCGTCATGCCTTCACAGAAGATCAAATTTATCGTATTGATCACTATTTAGGTAAAGAGATGGTTCAAAACATTAAAGTCATTCGATTTGCGAATGCAATTTTTGAACCCCTTTGGAACAATCAATATATAGCTAATATCCAAATTACTTCAAGTGAAACTTTAGGAGTAGAAGAACGTGGACGCTATTACGAAGATTCAGGTGCACTACGTGACATGGTTCAAAATCATATGTTACAGATGGTAGCACTCCTTGCAATGGAACCTCCAATAAAACTAACCGCAAATGAAATTCGAAGTGAAAAAGTAAAAGTACTTCGTGCGTTACAGCCACTTTCAGAAGATACCGTAGAGCGAAATTTTGTACGTGGGCAATATGGATCAGGTATGGTAGCTGAACAAAAAGTAATTAGTTATCGTGAAGAAAACGCAGTAGATCCAGAATCAAATACAGAAACATTTGTTGCTGGTAAGCTAATGATTGAAGATTTCAGATGGTCAGGCGTTCCCTTCTATATTCGAACTGGGAAGCGTATGCAAGAAAAATCAACCGAGATTATCATACAGTTTAAAAACTTACCAATGAATCTCTATTTTAATAATGAAAAAAAGGTTCATCCCAATTTATTAGTCATCCATATTCAACCAGAAGAAGGAATTACACTTCATTTAAATGCACAAAAAACTGACAGTAGTACTACTTCGACACCTATACAATTAAGTTATTGTAATAACTGTATGGATAAAATGAATACACCAGAAGCATATGAGGTTCTTTTATACGATTGTATACGAGGTGATTCAACTAACTTTACTCATTGGGATGAAGTATCCCTTTCTTGGAAATTCGTTGATATAATCTCAAATGTCTGGAGTAATAAACAAGCTACACATTTTCCTAACTATGAGTCTGGATCAATAGGTCCTAAAGAATCTGATGCTTTGTTAGAAAAAGATGGTTTTCATTGGTGGCCAACGATAACCTCTCATTTGAAAGGGGAAAGGTATAATGGAAATATATAACATAAAAACTCCTATATTTGAAAGAATGACCGTTTACAAAATTGAACTCCCCCCCACTTACGCTTCGGTTAGAGGAAAGAGTCTTCTCGGTTAAAATGATAAATTTGAAAAACAACCTCGCTCTTATAGGAACGAGGTTGTTTTTATGTAAGAAAAAGTTTTTCAATTACATTGTGATAATCATTTATTTTTTGTCGTTTTTTTCTACAGCGTGTCCGCCAAATTCATTACGCAGTGCTGCTACTACTTTACCTGTAAATGTGTCATTTTCAAGCGAACGATACCGCATTAATAAAGAAAGGGCAATAACAGGTGTCGCTGCTTGTAAATCAAGAGCTGTTTCAACTGTCCATTTACCTTCCCCTGAAGAATGCATAATTCCTTTTATTTCATCTAACTTTGCATCCTTTGAAAATGCGCGTTCCGTTAAATCCATGAGCCACGAGCGAATAACTGAACCATTATTCCATACTCTTGCTACTTTCTCATAGTCATAATTAAACTCACTTTTCTCTAGTACTTCAAATCCTTCACCAATCGCAGCCATCATACCGTATTCAATCCCATTATGAACCATTTTTAAAAAATGACCACTTCCTGCTTTTCCTGCATATAAATATCCATTTTCTACAGCTGTATCTCGAAATACAGCCTCTACAGTTTCCCATGCTTCTAGGTCTCCTCCAACCATATAACAAGCACCATGACGAGCCCCTTCTGTCCCCCCAGATGTTCCTGCATCCATAAAATGTACACCAGCTTTTTTAAGTTCATCATAACGACGAATGGATTCCTTATAATAAGAATTACCCGCTTCAATCACAATATCCCCTTGGCTTAAAAGCGGTGTAATTTCATTAATTACATTATCCACAACAGCATGTGGCACCATAATCCATAAAATCCTTGGTGTTTCGAGGGATTGAATCAGTTCAGCTAAATTAGATGCACCTATCGCCCCATACCCTTTTATTTCTTCTACAGCATCTGCATTTACATCATACGCCACAACTTGATGATTCTTATCCATTAAATTTTGACATAAATTCAACCCCATTTTCCCTAAACCGATTAACCCTATTTTCATATTTAATCCCTCCTAAAAATGCCTAAGTACGATTCACTTACCCTTTGTTTATCTTTCTTCATTTCAACTATCGATATTTATCCCGAAATTTTTCTACTACAGATATATTTTGCACGAATCCGCTCTAGTAGATGCATAAGAGGCACTTAATATTCACTTTAATTTCCTCTCACCAATTAGGATTTTACAAACAGTTAATCCTCTAACTAACTTCTTTACCTTTACTGAATTTTCCAGCGCGAGTCTATTGTCCACAAACAGCGGCATAAATTAAACAAAATAAAAAGGCCGCTCTAAAAAATCGTTACATGACAATTTTTCAGAGTCACCTCTTCATCTACAACCTTTTCAAGATAATTATGTATATTTTACAAGTTATTTCTTCCTACTTCCCACCCGCTATTAACATACTTCCTGAAAATGTATCTTTTTGCATGAAAACTTTATTAACCAACTCTTTCTGTTCCTCTTGTGACATTACACCTTTACCTTCCCCAAGATTTCCGCTTTGTAATTTCCAAATCGTATTATGATCAGCGTCAACTTTTTCATATTTCCCCTGTTTCCATCTTTCTAAAATATCTATATATACATTTTTTTGATTCAAATTACCACTCTTAACAATCCCCATTAAACTTTCAATTCGTTCTTGTGTTATAAAAATATAACCCCATTTTTGATCTGCTTTTACTTTTTGATGTGCCATTTCATGTAATGCAATCTGAACTTTTTCATCAGTCCAATTAAAGTCTTTGTTAAAATCACTATTCGGCAATGAGTAATTCCCATTATCTAACAGCTTCGCATTCTCTGCTTTTACTTTACTATCAGCCAACACTTCCACTGCAGGAGCTGCAGTTGGTGCTTTTTTGGCAGCTGGTTTACTAGTATTAAGATAATATAAGATACCATAAGTAAGTGCCACACCAACTACTGCCATTCCAGCAATTATCCCTAATATTTTTAATAGTGTTTTCATTGAACACATTCCCCCCAACATTCCATCACTCATTTTCCTTCTAGTTATTTCGTTTTTTAAACGTACTCGTTATAAATGATTCGTTGAAGATGTTTTTTCATAAAAATTCTCTCCCAAAAGTATTATTTTATCAGTTTATTTCCTATGTTTCCTTTTATTGTATTTCTAGTCCGTTTCATATTGCAAGATTATTCTGTAAAAGATTATGATTTTCTAAAATTCAAATAAGAATTTTACATACTCTATCTCTTTTCGGCAAAATATGAGTAGCTTTATCCTACCTATACACTTTAAAATCAATTGAATTAGGAAAGCATTTTTATTTTAAAGCCATTTAAATTTATGATAGGCGATACTATTACAAATTGGGACCAAGGACATATTGATTTATCAAAATTATTACACTATGTTCGCTCAATAAAAAAACAAAAAATCCGTTCACGTCATCGATATTTGTGGTGAAATTTCACCCTCACCACAAACTATCCCATATTATGCTGTTTCGATCGTCTGCCCCACAGTTGTTTCCATAATACTATTGAGGCAACCGCAAGCATAATTGTTGTAATTACACTTCCTTCAATTCCAAAAGTTCCTCCATGTAACGATTCTGGACCGCTTGTTGTTGATTTAAACAAAGGTGTAGAGTATATTGTTGTACCACTTACCGCAAAACCATATATATTATATTGAGCCCAGTTCCATATAGAATGCCAAGCACATATTCCCCAAAGGCTACTCTCTTTTAATACATAGAACGCTGCAAATACACCAACTAATATGATATTTGATATAGAAAGAATTGTTATACCTGGATTTAATAGATGGAGAAATCCAAATAGAAATGATGTAACAACAACCCCAATCCATATCCGACTTCTAACTGAAATAACTGGAAATAGCCAACCGCGTACAACAATTTCTTCTGCGGCACCTTGTACCAAAAACGCGATTAAAGAACCTAATATTCCTAGTATGACTGTACTTGAAATCTGTTGTATATGTAAGGTAACAGAACCACTTAAAACTAAAATTAAAACTGGTATTGTTATAAATATAAAACCAATGAATGCTCCACGTAAATATTTTTTCAAAGCATTGTCTTTCCAAAAACCAATTGATGAAAATGGACGTTTTTCCACAAAACGAACCCATAAAAACACAATTAAAATTGCTCCCCCAAATGTTAATAACATCCTTACGTTATCATAAATCCCCTTCATAAATGTCGTTTCTGTTTTTGGTAAAAATAACATAAATACCATAAATAATTCGCCAAGAGTTAAAAATACAACCGATAATATTACTGCTAAAATTGGATGTACTTTCTTTCGCCCTTCCTTTGTTGCTTTAATTGTTTTAAATCGACTATTATTCAAAACTACTCCTCCCTCCACTTCTTACAAACATTTCCTATTTCACACTAAACTCACTATTTCCAATACTTTTACAGTCTTATTTAAAATTCATATCCAATAAAAAGAATGCAACAAGAAATACCACTCCTAATCATCTGGGGCATTTTATCTAGGCATACTACATAGAAAAGACCTATTTTTTACCTTGTTAATAAAGAACTTAAAAACATAAAATACAATCCAATCACTGTACCAGTAGCATGATTGAAGCACCCGCCCTTCTCCATTTACTTCCAACACTTGCTATTTCCCACCATTTGTTGTAAGATAGGTCTTAAGGTCAAATTTATAAAAGTTTCACTTTACATATTATCAAGCATCTATTAAGGATAATAAGTGTTCCTAATCGGTTTTTGATAATATGTGAATTTTTATTTTCGTTGAAATAAGACGGATCATATTGTAATTTATTTTTCTTATTTTTAGGAGGCACTTACCATGACATTAACAGGTAAAGTAAAATGGTTTAACAGCGAAAAAGGTTTCGGTTTCATCGAAGTTGAAGACGGTAACGATGTATTCGTTCACTTCTCTGCTATCACTGGCGAAGGTTTCAAATCTCTTGACGAAGGTCAAGAAGTTAGCTTCGAAGTTGAAGACGGCAACCGCGGACCTCAAGCTAAAAACGTTGTAAAGCTATAATTTAAACAATAAAAAGGTTGTTACCATCGCACGGTTAACAACCTTTTTAATATATAATTTAAAAATTTTACATAAAAGGAGTGGTCACATGTATCGCAATCGCAAGAACGATGTAGCAGAAGTACCACCAGAACAAACACCTGTTTGGGAATGTGAATCAGAGGATTGTTTAGGTTGGATGAGAAAGAACTTTTCATTTGAAGAAGAGCCAAAATGCCCTTTATGTAAAAGTAACATGAAAAGCGGAGAACGTTTATTACCTAAATTAGGTTAATGGTTTCATTCCCCTCTTATCTTTTGGTAAGAGGGGTTCTTTATTTTTCATTACTATCTAATTATATAAGAAAAACCATGCTCAATATCTCTCAGGGTTCTTTTCTAAATCTGTTCGTATAATAGAATATATATATACATCTCGTTGTTGATTTCCTTGATGAATATAGCCTCTTAATAGTCCCTCTTTCTGAAATCCTATTTCGGATAACATCTTACAAGATGCTACATTTTCAGGATATGTAATTGCACCGATTCTGAATATCCCAAGTTCTTGAAAACTATATGTGATGATTTGTTCTACAGCTTCTGTCGCATAGCCTTTCCCCCAATAAGAAGGATGCAAATCATAACCAATCTCAGAACGTTTACTCCAAAGTTGTAAATTATTTAATCCAATTGTACCAATTAACGTACCTGTTTCCTTTAATACAATTCCCCAGCGAATGGCACGCTTCTCAAAAAAGTTTTTTGAAAAAGATTCAATCATACGGGAAGCTTGGCCAAATTCCGTAAAAGAATTCATTCCATAATAACGCGTAACCTCTTCAAGCGAAAAGATTTCATATATTTTTTGACAATACGATTGATCAATTTCAACTAAACGTAACCGTTCTGTTTCTAAAACAGGAAATGCCATGAAACTCCTCCTTTTCTTGCTACTGATTTATTATATCAGAAAAACCTTCTCTTATTGGAAGATTTATCATAAATAACAACCTGTTTTCAAAATCAATGAAACAGACTCCCCCATTATTTTCCTTATTTTATTCAATACTCACACAATATTTCCTTCTTATTCAATTTAACAGAATTAATAACCAGGATTGTTTTTTTTTTGAATATTTCAACAAACGAGAAATCCCCTCACAATCAAAAAATACTATATAAATATTTTAAATCTCCTCTTTCCTTTTTAAGGATTTTTCCATGTGCATGCTATAATCAATATAAAGTGGAACTTTTTCAACGAATCAGGATCTCGCAACTAGAAAATAGATCAATGAAAATTACGCTATATAACCAAGGTCTGTCATTCAATCAAAGAAAAAATACAAAATATAGAAAGATTAGCTTTATGATGAAATATAACTATTTTACATATGCTCTCATTAACACCATTATATTTCTTCCTCAATCAAAATTTGTTTTATGAAGTATGTTTTACATTCATCATTCGTAGTCCTATCATCTTTATGGAACAAAAAATTGGATATTGATGTTAAAATATTAATAAACCATACAGTACATTGTTATTCAACACGAAGATTAGGGTTGTATTAACGGAGGTGACTGAAAAAATGTATATTTTTATAGGCATTGCCCTCTTGTTCATTTTGCTTGTCTTTTTATTCGCGCAGAAATTCGCCCCAAACTCAGCAATGATGACAAGTTTCAAAGGAAACACCTTCAAAAAATTTATAATTGGACTTATACTCACCTCGGTATTATTGCTTTCTTATGGATTTTATCATGCAGCGACTTATCAACCTTCTTTATTAAACATTGAAATAAACAACACACCATATATCGTTTCAGGCGATATCGGTGAATTTGGCTACTTCTCAGAACAATTAATCAAAAAAGAAAAAGAAGCTGAACTTTATTTCGCCTCTTGGCAAACATTAAATCTAGAAAATCCTCAAATTATAATCAGCTATCCTTCTGGTAAAAAAGAAACTTGGAAACCAAATATATCTCTAATAAAAAACGTATCCATAAAAGAACTGACAGAAAAATATAAAATAAAAGAAATTTATCAACTCTCTCCTTATCCATTTAAAGAATCCGGGAACGTCACATTATCAATTACAGAAAATAACACACTGTGTGCAGAAACTGTAATTAAAGTTAAATAGTAAACGATAGATACAATTTTTAGTAAAAAACAGATGAACCCCTCTCTTATACTAGAAAGGGGTTCGTCAAAAATATAAAGATTTCTTTATTCAAAGTGATTATTCAAGGCTTTTGCAATCTTCTCTGCTGTTTTCTTTCCATTTCCAATACAAGCCCCAATACCTACACCATAATATGAAGCGCCAGCTAGATGAACATCCGGAAAAACAGCCGATAATTTCTCATTTAAAGATTGAACTGCATGATTATGTTCCAAATGGTAATTTGGCATTAAGTCTTTCCAGTTCGTTACTTCAATGATCTGCGCTTCACCTTGAATTCCAAGACTTTTTTCAATGTCAGATAAAGCAACTTGAACTAATTCTTCCTTACTTTTTTGTTTTATTTTCTCATAAGCAGGATTTGAACTTTTATAAAACATTCTTACTAATAAATTTTGCTTATCTGATGTATGCTTCCATTTCCTACTCGTCCATGTGCACGCATCGCAAAATAAATCACTATTTTCTGAAACAATGAAACCTGTTCCATCCGCCGGTAATTGTTCATCAGATATTTCAAATCCTAAATAAATACTAATCAGCGAGGAATTTTTTAGCTTATTGAAATCATTATCTAATTCAGTAGAACTTAGTAATGTTTGTGCAACATCATGTGGGGCAGCTAAAACAACATAATCCGCTTTGATTGTCTCTTGATTCGAAAAAGAAACTTCATATCCTTCATCAACCCTACGTACATTCGTCGTTGTTATTCCTTTTCTTATGTCTGTCTCAGTTAACTCTTCTTCTAAACGATTAATAATCGTAGAAAGACCTTTTTTAAATGACAAAAACTTTTTATTCCCAGCAGCTTGAAATTGTTTTTTGTTTACTTCAAACCCCTTCATAATACTGCCATATGTATTTTTGTAATCAAGTAAATAGGGTAATGTAGATGCCATTGTAAGCTCATTCAATTTACCAGAATACACTCCTGAAAGAACAGGAGAGATCTGCTTCTCAACCAATTCTTTTCCTAAAAAACTTTCTAAAAATACAGCGAGTGATGTATCTTTCGTAAATTCTTTATTCTTTGTAATAAAGTCTTTCAGTGCAATAATTTTCCCCTTTGTTGAAACTAACGTACTACTAAATAATGACTCTACACTCATCGGTATACCAAATACTGTGTCAGCAGGAATCGGATGTAACGTATCATTTGAGTAAATGTAAGAAATACCCGTTTCGTTATATACCATTGCGTCTTCTAAATTCAGTTCTTTTACAAACGGTATGACATTTTCATTTCGAGCAACGATTGAATCCGCTCCAGTTTCCATAATAAAATCTTTGTCTTTCACACTATGAATTTTCCCGCCTAAATATTCATTTTTTTCTGCAAGGATTAATTCTACATCTATATTGTAATCCTTTTTTAATCTTTCTAAGTAATACATCGTAGAAAGACCTGTAATCCCTCCACCTATGACAACAACTGTTTTCATACTTGCTGCGCTCCTAACCGATACTATAATAAATTCCATTATTATTATAACCAAAAATTAGCTTTCTCGACTAGCAGTTAACAAATTTCTTAAAATGTACATATTCTTTCTACTTATATTTTTAACGGGTTTACCGCTTCATTTTTACATATTGAAACTTTTTGTTTTAATATTTATATTTGTCTAGAGGTCATTTCATAAGGAATAGTTAGAAGATGGTTAACTTTTTAAATGTTATCCTTATGAAAAAATGAATGTAATAAATCTACCTGCTCAGTGTATTTATGAGGTTAGAACATTAATGTTACGATGCGAAAAATGACATTTTCTACAAATTATAGTGTTTTTATTTTAATAACATTATATTGTTAATTAATTTGTCTAGTTCTTGGCTTACTGTAAGTACTTTTTCATGTTGAAATCCATAATTAGATACTAGTGTAAATAGTTCTTCTTTTTCATTTCAATGATTTGCTCTAATTTTCTCAGCTCCATACCGTATTTAATCGCTCCAATTTAAAATGTATGTACTTTAGTATAATGTATTTACATAATAAGTAAAAGTATCATTTTCAAGTAAAATATGACAAACAAAAATTGTTTCGTAAATTACAACCTATACAATATCGAATTAGAACTTTTACGTACAACGTGAATAAACCAACAAATAGACTAGTAAAATATTAGTCTATTTGTTGGTTTCATTTCAAATCACATCGTTATGTATATACATTAAGCGTCCACAAGGAGGCCACCTGGACGAAGACGACTCATCATAATTTCATCAATGAACTTACCGTGAGATTTTAAACTCCCCTTTTTTATACCTTCTTCTTTAAATCCAAACTTCTCATATAGTATTTTCGCACTAGGATTTATTTCCAAAACACCAAGTTCTACTCTCTCTAGCATTAACCAATTATCTGCAAGATCCAGCATTTTCGTCAGCAAAGCTTTTCCAATGCCTTTATTATGATATTCACTATCTACACCAATAAATAAATCTCCCGAATGCGACCTTCGTCCTTGTCCTTGCGTTAACCCAACAAACCCTACTACTTTCCCGTCATATTCCGCAACAAATTCAAATTGATTCGGTGCTAAATTTCGAATTCTATTTTCCATCGCATCTACTCGCATACTAGGTAAGAAAACCATATATGGTAAAACATCATTTTGTATGCATATGTGATGAATTGCTCTAGCATCTTGTATCTCTACTGCACGAATCGTAACTTCCATTACATTCTCTCCTTTCAACTCATACAATAAAGATTCTTTATAATTCAAAAAAATCCTACTTGAACATAGTTAATTTGATAGAATGACAACATTTCTAGCTGTTTTTGATTGTTCATTTAACCCTGGTATTTCAACTAAATGAAATGAAACTCTCTGCCCTTGTAAAAGGTACCTAAAACCATCTGAAAACCTATTCGAATCAGGTGCAATTACGCTAAAGTGCACAAAAACACGACTTCTCTCTTTTCCATCTAATAAAATGCTCCCATACCCTTCTTCTTTTTTAAACCACTCCACAATACCTTCACGCTTTTCTTTCATCTGCATCTCCCTTTTCAAAATTCATCTGTTTACAGCAGAACATTTTCATTTGCTTCTCTTTAAAGAGCAATATCCCCTTCCCATTTCCTTAAAAACATCTGACAAAAAAAGAAAATATCCTCTCTATTTAATTCATAATATATTAATTTGAAATGCATTGTTTTTTCTGAATTATTATATAATACTTAAGACTCGTAGTTTATTTATAAGGAGGATATAAAATGACAACACTTGGAATCATTCGCCACGGCAGTACACACTGGAATAAAGAAGGAAGAGCTCAAGGAAATTCAAATATCCCACTTGATCAAGACGGATTCTCCGATGCTTATAAACTAGCAAAACGGTTAGCTACAGAAAATTGGGATTTGATCTATTCTAGCGATTTACTAAGAGCAAAGCAAACTGCTGAAGCAATAGGAAAAAGCATTGAAAATATAGAAATCCATTTAGAACCTAGACTTCGTGAAGTAAGCGGTGGACAAATTGAAGGGACGACTGAAGAAGAACGAATTTCGAAATGGGGAAGTAATTGGAGAGAACTTAATTTAGGAATTGAAAGTGCTGACAGTGTCAAAGCAAGGGTTATACCTTTTATTGAAGAAATTACATATAAACATCCTAACAAAAATATCTTAATCGTTAGTCATGGCTCATTCATTAGGCATCTTCTTAAAGAATTAGTACCTCATTTGAGCATGATCGAATCTCCAAAAAATACATCAATAACTAAAATTAGAAAGTTTGAGAACGGCTGGGATTCAGAATTATATAATTGCACGGTGCATTTAGACTAAATCTTTAAAATTCCAACAAAAAAGAAGACCTTTTACTAAGGTCTTCTTTTTTGTTGTTTAGTTGCTTACAAATACGAGATACTAACAATTATATGGTACTTAAATCTTTTCCCATAATAACATAAGGAACATCATCTTTACTTGGATGAAATGGTTCCATTATATTACTCCATTGTAGTTTATCGTTTAATGAACGAGCGTTATGATTACTCACCTGTGTCGTTAAAACACTAGTTCTATTAGATATTCCACCTAATAAACAATTATGTAATGTAGTTCCTAATCTTTTTTGACGATAATCGGGATGAACTGCTAATTCAACAAATTCAAAACAATCCTGTAGCCATTGATCTACTTGTTTCGAACTTAATGCTTCCCTCAATAAATGATTGTAGTACTGTCCTTCTACAGATTGATATCCATAAGCGAAACCGATTATTTCATTGACATCACTTACAGCTACTATTCCTTTGAAATTTTCATAACTCGTATGTCTTGTAATTCTTTCTACCATTTCATCGAAATCTTTTCCTTCATGCACCATGCAGTACAGTCTGGACATGTTTATAATTAGAGTTTCATCTTTCTGTATTGGTACCATATTCACCACAAATCCCCTCCTAATAAAAAAATCATAGCAGTTACTATGTTTATAAAAAAATTATAAAATAAAGAATATTGAAATAAAATATTTTATCTATATTTTATTTCTATTGGAGGGATTTCCTAATGGTTGATAATATTCAACAACTTATTCAAGAGCATAGACAATTTTTCCATAATGACTATACAAAAAGTCTTCAATTCCGTCTTGAACAATTAGAAAAATTAAAAATTTCTATTCAACAATATGAAAATCAAGTGCTGAGCGCATTATATCAAGATTTACACAAAAGCGAGTTTGAAGCTTATGCTGCAGAAATTGGTTTCACATTAAACAGTATCAACTTTATAATGAAATACCTAAAACAGTGGATGAAACCACAAAAAGTAAAAACACCTATTCATTTTTTACCTTCCAAAAGCTACATAATAAAAGAGCCATATGGTACAGTGCTAATTATTGGACCTTTTAATTATCCATTCCAATCATTAATTGAACCTCTTATTGGGGCAATTGCGGCAGGAAACTGTGTAGTTCTCAAGCCTTCAGAAAATGCACCAAATGTTTCAGCTGTAATTAACAAAATAATAAGTGAAACGTTTGATAAGCAATATATTCGTGTAATTGAAGGAGACAGAGAAACAACTTCTTTATTGATTCATGCACCATTTGACCATATCTTTTTTACTGGTAGCGTTCAAGTTGGAAAAATTGTCATGGAAGCTGCGGCGAAAAATCTTATACCAGTAACATTAGAACTTGGTGGAAAAGGACCAGCTATTGTCGATGAAACAGCTAACCTCGATATAGCTGCCAAACGTATTATTTGGGGAAAATTCATAAATGCTGGGCAATCCTGTATTGCACCTGATTATGTTATTGCACACAAATCTGTTAAGGTAAAACTGATTTCAAAAATGAAAGAAGTCATCACAAGCTTTTATGGATCAGATGTATCAAAAAGCAATGATTATGGTCGAATTGTCAATGATAAGCAATTTGATAGACTTATTTCTATACTAGAACAAGACCAAAATCATATAATATTTGGTGGAAATTCATCTAGAAGTGATTTATATATTGAACCAACACTTCTTGAAGCAAAATCGTGGGATACTGCAGCTATGAAAGAAGAAATTTTCGGACCGATTTTACCAATTATGGAGTACAACGATTTAGATGGGGTTATCCATATGGTTAACAACCATCCCAAGCCGTTAGCTTTGTATGTATTTACTAAAAATAAAAATGTTGAAAAACAAGTATTAAGACGAATTTCTTTTGGAGGAGGATGCGTCAATGATACAATGTCACATATGGCTAATCTCCACTTACCCTTTGGTGGAGTAGGAAATGCAGGGTTCGGTTCCTATCATGGCAAACATAGTTTTGATACTTTTACACATCGTAAAAGCATTTTAAAGAAAAGCTCAAGGATAGATTTAGGGCTTGTATTTCCACCGTATAGAAACAAAATTAAAATTTTGCGAAAGATTTTTAAGTAATAAGAAAGAAACTGTTTGCTGAACATAGGGTATGGCAATCAAAAGTAAAATAGGGGTTTAACTATTACCATTATTATTTATAAAATCTGCCCCCGCATTCTCAATACTAAAAAGGCATCCACTGAGAATCAGCAGATGCCTTTTTGAGTTTTAGTTTATTCAATTAACATTAACGTTAACCTTAAACCCAAAAATACAATATTTCATACGCCTCTATATCACGAGTTACGATTAAATTTATATACTTTATATTCTCCATTATTGGATGAAAACTTTAAAATATTTCTGTCTTCTGGAATCCCCTCAAAATAAGCACCGATACAGCCAGTTGTACACCTGTGTCCAGATAACAAAATATTTCCCCTCCAATATTAATGCGACCAATACTAATTTCTGGTACATAAGTCCATTTTCCTTCTTCACCCAACTGCTTTGCTAGTCAATATTCAAAAGAAAGACCTTCAATTGTAGAAGGTCTTTCCTAGTATATTAATTAGTTTTTTCATTTTCTAAACACTAATTGTTCCATCTCTCCACCATTCAATAAATTTCTTTAAAGAAGGAGCAACCCAAGTACGACTATCATTTTCGTGATTCCAGACATAAATATCTTCTTTTTGTATTGAGCCGTTTAAAATTGAATAAGCAAATAAATCACCGTTTCCTGCATCCGCAATAAACAATAAACAATCAAAGGGCATATATAAATCTTTAAAATCATCGTAACTTCTAAGATTAGAATTCCCCTCTATAATTCGGCTTGTTGACCAAACAAGGTAACCTCCATATTCATCGTTTATACCATCTGTTTCTTTCAATAGACTCTGCAATTCATCAGGAAGCTCTATCTTGAATTTATTATTGATTTCTTCAATTCTTTTTATTTTAGCAGGTGCATTAAACACATACTCCTCTGAGATATTTCTTATAAATTTTTCCCACATACTCTTTCTCCTTTCTTCATTTTTATATAGCTTAAACAAATTAGAGCATCTATTATTGTGATTTCATCATTTCGAAAAGATATGTAGTTCGAATTTTAATCCTTGACTATCATATACTTTTTAAGTAAAGAGTTATTATTTTATAGGAGTGATCCCCATGAAGCACTTTATAGTAATTTTCAGTTCTATTTTGATATCAAGTATGATTTCCGACCTAATATATTTTCTTATCAATCTTAATTATAACTTGTTTATTGATAAATTTGACTTCTCATTATTCACATTAGATTTTACAATTTATTTATTCATCTTTTTACCGATATACTTTCTTTTAAGTAAACTTCTATTAAAAGAATAGAAGTTATTTTAATAATAATTTTCTCTTTAACAGAGGATTTTACATTCTGGACAATTACAAATGTGACAGTTACTACGAGAGCCTCAACCTCCATAAACAGGGTACATTTTCATTTATAAAAAAGATGTATTACTTTATCGTGTTATTCCTTACTTTACCTTTCCTCGCTCCACTGAATATGTATTCTATCTTTAAAACTGATCTCCTTTCTTTGCATGAGTATACCGAAGTTACTTATGGATAATAGATTAAAAATAATTTTGATACTATCTAACAAATAAACAGACATCTTTTTTAACTTTCTCTACAATTACTTCAAAATCATATGGACTAATCTCCTCCTTATCATAGTAAGCTGAAAATGAAGGATATAAAAATGGAGTGTGATTATATGGAACGATTATGGATTCCAATGATCGTTACGTTTTTTTCGTTTGGTGGATTACTATTAGGTGGCGCAGTTGGACTTGCCACGCGTCAACTTATCGAAGAAAAAATGCACCGTTTATACGCGCTATGTGGTGGCATTTTATTTGGGTTATTATCACTAGAAATCATTCCAGAAACTTTTTCAAGCTATGAAATCATTGGCCTCATGCTCGGCATTACCATTGGTATATTAATTATGAGTTTACTAGATAATTATTGCCATCACCCTATCATACATAAAAAAGACAATCAAGCATGGCAAACTTTTTTATTTCTCTCCTTTGCTATTTTTATTCACAATATGCCGAGCGGATTTGCGTTAGGGGCTGCCTTTACAAGTCATAACGAAACTGCCATTCCCTTCTTATTTGCGATTGTCATACACCATATTCCAGAAGGATTAGCTTTAATCATTCCTTTTTTATTTACACAACATAAATATATGTCATTTCTATTAACAATTTTGCTATTATCAATTATCCTCGGCACTGGTACCCTCTTTGGAATTATGATGAACGGGAAAGTACTTCACTTACAGGGACTAATAATGGGCAGTGCAATCGGTTCTTTAGGATATGTCACAATACATGAGATGTTATGGAAAGCTAAGAAACACCTTTCCCCTTTTCCCTTTCTCGCTTGGTCTATCAGTGGGTTTTTACTCATAACCGTTTTTACTCTTTTCTTTGGTCATCATTAAAATAAGAATTCATTTTTTGTATATTTTACCTATTTCTCCAAAACATAATAGCATCTCAATACACAAGGAGGATCTATTATGTTTCGTAAAACAGCGGGTGAAGCACTTGTTGATTTACTTATCGAATGGGGCGTTGACCACATTTACGGCATGCCTGGGGATTCAATCAATTCTATTATTGAACCGCTTCGAAAAAAACAAGACAAAATTAAATTCATTCAAGTTCGTCATGAAGAAGCTGGTGCTTTAGCGGCCGCTTCCTACGCAAAATTAACAGGTAAACTCGGCGTTTGTATGGCGATTGCTGGTCCTGGAGCAATTCATTTATTAAATGGATTATATGATGCAAAACTAGATCAGGCTCCTGTTCTTGCGATTACAGGACAAGTGGAATCCGATTTACTAGGAACAGGGTTTTTCCAAGAGGTAAACTTAGAAAGAATGTTTGATGATGTGGCCGTTTATAATCAACGAATTATGTCTGCTGAACAACTCCCTGCGGTTGTAAACCAAGCTATTCGTATGGCGTATACAAAGAAAGGGGTATCTGTTCTTACCATACCAGATGATGTTCCGAAGTTTGAAGTGGAAGCCGGTGCACGTATAACAAGTTCTTCTTTTACATTACCCGAACTCTTTCCGCAAGAAGGGGATCTAAAATTGGCAAAACTAGCATTGAATGAAGCGAAAAAACCTGTTATTTTAGCCGGAAAAGGAGCAAAACATGCGAAGGAATCTTTACTTGCATTCGCAGAACATATTGGTGCTCCAATCGTTTTGACGCTTCCGGCAAAAGGGATTATTCCTGATGAACATCCTCTTTGTATAGGTGGATTAGGATTAATTGGGACAAAACCGTCTTACGAAGCAATGAAGCATGCAGATACATTAATCATGGTCGGTACTTCTTATCCTTTCACTGGTTTTTTACCTGAAAAAGCGAAAACACTTCACATTGATACGGACCCTGCGCAAATTGGAAAGCGTTATGCGACAGATATCGGCCTTGCTGGTGATGCCGATAAAACATTGAAGTGGTTTTTAGAAAATGTGGAAAAGCATAAGGATCATTCATTCTTAGAACATCATCAAGAACTGATGAAGAAATGGGAAGAAAAATTGCATAGCCAAGAAGAAGATTCTTCTATTCCGATTAAACCACAAAGAGTTATGCATGCTCTTCAGCATGTTGCTCATGATGATGCGATTTTATCAGTAGATGTTGGGAATGTCACAGTATGGGCTGCCCGTCATTTTCGGATGACGAACCAACAATTCATCATTTCTAGTTGGCTCGCGACACTTGGATGTGGCCTTCCTGGTGCAATTGCTGGGCAACTTGCTTATCCAAATAAACAAGTCTTTGCAATTTGTGGTGATGGTGGATTTGGAATGACGATGAATGATTTTGTTACTGCCGTTAAGTATACATTACCAATTATCGTTGTTGTCTTAAATAACCATAAAATTGCTATGATTAAGTTTGAGCAAGAAGTAATGGGAAATGTTGAATTTGGTACAGACTTAACAAACCCTAATTTTGCAAAATATGCAGAAATATGTGGCGGAGTCGGATACCGAGTAGAACATATTGATGAATTGCTTCCTGCTTTTGAAAATGCTGTTAAGCAAAATAAACCTTGTATTATCGATGTAGTAGTAGATGTAAATGAAGCACCCATGCCTGCCAAAATTACATTTGGGCAAGCAGCAGGTTATACGAAACATATGTTAAAAGAGTTATTTGAAGAAGGAAAAATCGATTTACCACCTTTGTAAAATCGAAAAAAGATAGATGAGAACAAATTGCCCTCATCTATCTTTTTTATTTAGATATTTCTTAATGAAAGGAAAAATCTTTTCTTTCACTATCTACTTTTTCTTTCACTTTCTCTTTTTTCTTTTTCACTTTTGCTCTCCTCAGGTTCCCTACTCCAATAGCCCCTTGCAGACTATTACTAATAAGATTTCCTGCCAAAATCGTCAAGCTATAAAAAAACATCGGTATAAGAACGATCCAAGTATGTGTAGTCAAATGGCGGAAATTTTGTCCAATCAATCCTGTCCATTCCTTCGTCACACTATCTGCGTCACCGGTAAATAATATAGTTCCTCCAAAGAATAACTTGAGTAAGCCAAGGTGCATAAGAAGCAGCAACATACTAACAAATTGCTGGGCAACAAGTAAGAAAAAAGATGGTACAAGATGAGGCCAAACATGGCAACGTAATTGATGCCATTTATTCCCCCCGAGAACAGTTGCTGCCATCATAAACTCTTCTCGTTTTACACGCTGTACCTCTTGCCCTGTATACAGCATAACAGTCGGCACAGCCAAACATGTGAGAATACTAATTTGAAACAGAACTCGCATTGTGAAAGGAGCTGGAATAGTACCATTTTCAAAGAATAAAACTTCTCTTAACATAAAATACGAAATCATAATCATGGGAACAATACTAAATGGATCAAAAAATGCAGAAATAACTGAAAAAGAACGTTTACTATACATACCTAGAAGTAAACCTAGCCCTCCTCCAATGATAACTCGCAAAATCGCAACAAGTAAACTTGCACCAATTGTCCATTTTGCCCTTCTATTATTAATTGAAATAAATCGCGCCCTTTACTATCACTACCAAACCAAAACTGAGATGATGGAGGAAAAGGCGCTGCTTCTACTTGTCCTTTTTCGTTATACAACATCGTTACTTCCCGAATTTCCCCATCAAAAAATAGAGTATTTCCAATACTGACAAGCATAAGTCCGCTTAAAAAAATCAAACCAATCCAAAATCGCATGTCATGTTTTAACGTTTGCCACATATTACACACGCTCCTTTATCACATTTTGCATGAGCGTATGTAACAAGCGAAATAAGAAGAAAATCGGAACATATAATAGAACTAAGCAGACAGTAAACACTTCTATTTTCGAATTTTCTTTTACAAATACAAACATGCCATATGTATTAAAGAGCCATTCAATGATATAAAGATTGGATAACATGAATAAAATATTCGTTTTCGCATAGTAAACCGTAGTAAGTAACACGTTTCTTGAAATATGATGCGTTAATATATGTCGTAAACTTAATCCTTTACTTTTTGCAAATATACTATAATCTTTTTCTAGCTCTTCTCTAAAACGGAGTAATAATAGTTTAATAAATAATAGCGTTGTCGGTAATGTGAGGCATAAAATCGGTAAAAGGCGAACCCTTTCTCCCGCAAGTCCTGCAAACTTCACTGGCATCCATCCTGTTTTTTGAAACACAATCACTACCAAAAGTTGTGATAATAAAATAAGTAGAATATCCGGAATACTTTCAAGTGTAAGAAAAACCCCATTCCATACGCGTTGCCTAATATGAGAACGCTGCAGTACCCATACAACAAGCACGTACGCTATGAATAGCGATAGTAGAAAAGACGAAACAAATACTAGCATCGTCTCCATATAATGTATCCAAATTTGCGGAAATAGAGTTCGAGAGTCCCGAAACCCATACATAATTTCTCCTGGATGAAGTAATTTCTCACTTAAGTATAAAATCGTTTTTCCATAACCAATAAGGTCTATTTGTAGCCCCTTAAATAAACGCGGGAGTGCTCCTAAACAAAGAATACATCCCAGTGCGGCAAATAGTTGTAAAAAAGTAATCCCCCACCACTTTCCAATTCGAAGTAACATAACTTTCTCTCCTCCCAAATTATAATTTAATTTTACAAAATATTCAAAAATAACAAAATATATTTTTCAGCAAAATAAATGAACGTGAATGCCACGTTCATTTATTGTTCCTCTATTAAAAATCAGAATCAGGTACTGCTAATCATACATAAATCGAATTTTTCTTAAGAGTTATGAAATCTACTTTATCATTTGCTCTTTCGGCAGAACCATACTCTTGTACAATTGAACTGTAACCCAGTAATATACAACATAAATAATAAGAAAGATTCCAATCGGCATCCAAACTTTTACAAACGGATCAACTAAGAAGAGCCGGAACAAATTAAGTCCTACTAAAATATGTGAAATACCAATGATAGCCGGGAAGATAAAGAGATATGAAATTTCCTTATAGATACTACGCGACAACATACTACGGCGCACTCCAATTTTTCGAAGCATTTCATAGCGACGTACATCACGAGAAGCTCCTGTTAAAATTTTAAACATGAGAGAGCTCGCCATCATAGCTAAGAATGCAATTCCAAGGAAGAACCCCATAAACATCGTACCGCTCATGAAACTATTCATAAATTGGTAAGTTGTCATTTTCGTATATAATTCTATTTTTCCACCTTTTGCTTTTTCAACTAACTCTTTTTGTCGTTGATCAATATCTATTAACAACGGTTTATACTTTTGTAAATCGTCCACTTGTACTAGCGTAACACTATGCTCTGTTCCTTGAATTTTTTTATAATGATCCTCATCTGCAATTCGAACAGGTTTCCCGTTGAATTGATTGTGTGTAACTTGAATTTCTCTTATGATTGCATCATTCCAATCACTTGGCATATGTGGAAGTTTACTTGCTCCCTCAGGTGCTTCCATAGATGTATAAAGAGGTTCCGTTAAATGTTCTTTTACACGTTTACGTACAGGCTCTTTTACATTCTTTGTATCTTGATGATCAGAAATGAGCGGCGGCTTTGCAGTTAAATCGTCTCGTAAATAATAAACTGCTTCCCCGTCCACTTTATATTTATAAGTTCGTTGCTCTACAATTTTCATTTGTTTTAATGCGGCTGCATCTTTTTCATTCGGATCATGAATTGTCGCATCATAAACTCGAGAAAAATCCGTCATAATACCAACATTTTTTTGAAACGCCATTCCAGCTGTCATCGCCCCTGCACCAAGTGCAATTAGCATTGCGACAGTCCCAAGCACACGAGATAAACTATTGATTCGAAAACGAAGCTGGGCATATGTAAAACTATTTAAACCTGTTTCATTTCGTTTTTTGTTACTTTTTAACCACGTCACAAACAATGGTAATAATGAACTAAAAATAAAATATGTCCCTATCGTTGTAGCGCCCGTTGCTAGTATAAAACCTATTTCACGTAACTTATCTATGTTCAATATAGAATAGTATCCTGTTCCTAACAGAAACACTCCCATTACAGTAAAAATGATAACACGGCGTCTACTCTTTTCTATCGCATCTTGTGTTTCATCTTCACGAAGTAGCTCAAGTTCAGTTTTGCGTAATAAACGTATACTATTGATAAATCCAGTAATTATAAATAAGACCAAGAAGAATCCACATGTAACAAGAATTGCAGGGATATAAAATGGCGCATAGCCTTTCGCTGAAATTTCTAGGCCGCTCATTAAAAAATTTCCTGCTGCACTTGCAAGTAATATTCCTACAATAATTCCAATGGCAATGCCAATAATTCCCATACCGAATGTTTCAATAAATAATAACTGGGCTACTTTTTTCTTCTTTGCGCCAAGCATCATATACATACCAAGCTCTTTCCTGCGCAATGTGAGTAAAAAAGAATTCGCATATACGATATAAAAGACCGTAATAAAGGAAAGCAAAACGGCACCAACCCAAAACACAAGGCGAATACTATTAATCATACTATTATCTTTTGTAAATTGGCTGTTAATCGCCATCGTTTGAAACATATAGAAAATACTTATACTAATGACAAGACCAACAAGCAAAACAAGATAATCCTTTAGCAATTTTTTCATACTATGACGTGATAATTTCAATAACATGATCTCGCCCCCTACTTGGATTCAGTCGCTGAGCCCATCTGAGCAAGCACACCTAAAATATCTTGATAGAAATCCTCCCGTGTTCCTTGGCGTTTCAATTCTTTATAAAGTAGCCCATCTTGAATAAATAGAATCCGCTGACAATAACTCGCACTAAATGCATCATGCGTTACCATTAATATACTTACTCCATGATTTTCATGTAAGTCTTGCATCGCCTCTAATAAACTCTTCGCATTTTTGCTATCAAGTGCACCTGTTGGTTCATCCGCTAATACAATAGCAGGATTATGTACTAAAGCCCGCGCCGCAGCTGTTCTCTGTTTTTGTCCACCAGAAACAGCTGATGGATACTTCGTTAAAATCTCCACAATATCCAGTTTCTTTGCAACTTCATTTACTTTCCCACTTATCTCACTTGAAGGTACTCCTTGTAATGAAAGTGGCAATGCAATATTTTCATAAATCGAGAGGTTTTCAAGTAAATTAAAGTCTTGGAAAATAAATCCTAGTTTTTGAGAACGAAAATCTGATAAAGCATTGCCCTTCATGGAAGTGATATCTGTACCTGCTATTGTCACACTTCCTCCTGTTGCATGATCAAGTGTACTAATGACATTAAGTAGTGTCGTTTTCCCAGATCCAGAAGGACCCATAATCCCAACGAACTCCCCTTCTTGTATCGCAAGTGATACCCCCCTCAATGCTTTTGACTGGCTTTCATTTCTTTTACCATATGTTTTCTCCACACTTTCTACTGTCACTACATTTGTTGCCATTCCTATCACTCCATCCCATTTTATATATTATTACTTTGCCATATATTTCTTAGATTTTCCCTACACAAATCCTTAAGATTTTTTTAATTTTC
Organism: Bacillus pseudomycoides; assembly: GCF_022811845.1. Classification (NCBI taxonomy): domain Bacteria; kingdom Bacillati; phylum Bacillota; class Bacilli; order Caryophanales; family Bacillaceae; genus Bacillus; species Bacillus pseudomycoides. The sequence goes on along the minus strand of NZ_CP064266.1, from coordinate 3,824,896 downwards.
CATCTTTTATAACGAAATTGATAAGAAAAATCTTATATCCCTAACTTTCTTTCCTAATATTCTCACTTTTACTAACGATCTTCCTGCGATTTATCTTACATTCACCTTACATTTTTGTAAGGTACAAAAATAACAACTTAAAATCCCCCACCTACACTTTGCTTAGAGGCGGGTGCTTCTAAGTATGTTAAGACAAGCATAATCTATTAAAACCGAATCATTCCTTTAACCAAGCAAAAGAAAACAATCGTAAATAACTTTTTACGGTAACAAAAAACACACCACTTATTAAAAGTGGTGTGTAGCAACATTTTTTATTTAGAGCATTTATTATAAATTTCATCCTGTACACTTTTCATAAATACAGATAGCGAAACCACTTCAGATCTTTCTTCACCATACTTGCGTAAATTTACCGATCCATTCTCCATTTCTTTATCCCCAATAACAAGAATGTATGGTATCTTTTGGAGCTGTGCCTCTCGTATTTTATACCCTAGTTTTTCACTACGAGCATCTCGTTCGGCGCGAAGGCCAACGCTCTTTAACTTTTCTTCAATTTCTTTTGTATATTGTTCATGTACTAGAGTAGAAACAGGAATTACTTTTACTTGAACTGGAGCTAACCACGTTGGGAATGCTCCCCCAAAATGTTCAATTAATATTCCTAAAAAGCGATCAAAAGAACCTAATACGGCGCGGTGAATCACAACCGGTCTTCTTTTCTCATTTCTCTCATCAATATAATTCAAGTCAAATTTCTCTGGCATTTGAAAATCAAGTTGAACTGTTCCGCATTGATGGCTTCTTTGTAAAGCATCTTTAATATGAAAATCAATTTTAGGTCCGTAAAATGCTCCATCTCCCTCATTTACTCTATAATTATAATTCAATGATTTCAGCACATTCTCGAGAGACGATTCAGCTTGGTCCCATAGCTCATCATCACCCATTGAATCTTCAGGTCTTGTTGAAAGCTCAACTTCATATTCAAAACCAAATGTTCTATAGACATAGTCAATTTGTTTTAACACTGACTTTATTTCACTTTCTATTTGTTCAGGTGTCACAAATAAATGTGCATCATCCTGACAGAATGTACGAACTCTTAATAGTCCGTTCAATGCGCCGCTAAATTCGTGGCGATGTACTTGACCAAATTCACACATTCGAATTGGCAAATCACGATATGAATGTAATTTATTTTTAAAGATAAGCATGTGTCCAGGGCAATTCATCGGTTTTAATGCAAAGCTTTTATTATCTACCTCTGAAAAATACATATTATCTTTATAATGATTCCAGTGCCCTGATTCTTCCCATAACCCTTGATTCATCATAATAGGAGTGCGTACTTCTTGATAATCGTATTTTTGTTGTATTTCTCTTAAAAAAGACTCTAATTCATTTCGAATAATTTGTCCTTTCGGTAAATAAAAGGGCATTCCTGGTGCTTCTTCGGAGAACATAAATAACTCAAGTTCATTTCCTAGCTTGCGATGATTTCTCTTTGCTGCTTCTTCTAAAAACTGCAAATAATTTTCTAATTCTTTTTGAGAAGAAAATGCAACGCCATATATACGCTGAAGTACTTGATTATTACTATCTCCTCGCCAATATGCACCGGAAACATGAGTTAATTGAAATGCTTTCAAGTAACCAGTTGACGGTAAATGCGGACCACGGCATAAATCAACAAATTCTCCTTGTTTATAAATTGTTACAAGTTCATTTTCAGGGATTGCTTCTAAAAGCTCTAACTTTAAGTGATCATTTATATCTTGAAAAAGTTTTTTCGCTTCCTCCCTAGTAATTTCAACTCGTTCCATCTTCAAGTTTTCATTTATAATATTTTGCATTTCATTTTCAATTTTAGGTAAGTCTTCTACAGCTATACTATTAGCAAGATCCATATCGTAATAAAATCCATTTTCAATAACAGGTCCTACACCCAGTTTTACATCGCCATATATTCTTTTGACAGCCTGCGCTAATATATGTGCAGCTGTATGTCTCGCAACTTCTACTCCTTCATCTGAATCCATAGTTATAATTTGAATTTTGGCATCTTGTTCGATATTTCGATGTAAATCAAATAATCGGTCATTCACCTTTCCTGCGACTGCTTTCTTTTTTAAACTCGGACTAATTGATGCTGCAATCTCTTCTAGAGTAATTCCTTTTCTATATTCTTTCGAACTACCATCTGGAAAAATAATCTTAATCATCTGTTCTCTCATTTTAATCGCTCCATTTCATAAATAAAAAAGCACACTCATCCCTAATAATAGGGACGAGCGTGCTTTTACCCGTGGTTCCACCCAGATTCCCATCATACTAAACATACAATGGCTTCTTTTGCGATAACGTCGCTTACACGGCACTGGATACTTTTATTTTCCCCAGTACAGCTCAAAGGTGGTAAGTTATTTCACTGCGTTAGGAAGTTCTCAGCACTCCTTCCCTCTCTGTATAACCGTTAAAAATAACTCGTGTCCTTTTCTTCGCTTATTATGAAATTAAAAATAAAAAAGCATACTCATCCCTAATAATAGGGACGAATATGCTTATATTCGTGGTTCCACCCAGATTCCCATCGTATAAAAAATACAATGGCTTCTTTTGCGGGTAACGTCGCTTACACGGCACTAGATACTTTCATTTTCCCCAGTGCAGCTCAAAGGTGGTAAGCTATTTCACTGCGTTAGGAAGTTCTCAGCATTCCTTCCCTCTCTGTACAACCGTTAAAAATAACTCGTGTCCTTTTCTTTGCTTTTAATAAAACATCCATTTATTGTTATTTACTATATCCTATTCATTTTATTTTTGCAAGTGTCAAAAAATATTTTTTGTTCAATAAAAAAAGGGAAACCAAAAACACTTTTCATGTTTTTTGATTTCCCCTATCTTTTTTACCAATCTTGTGGTTCATAGTTTAAGTCTGCAAATAATCTTTTTTTCTCTTTCTTCGTTAAATCTCTCCACTGTCCAACTGGTAAATTATTCAACTGGATATTCATAATTCGCGTACGTTTTAATGTGTATACTTGATAACCTAAAGCTTCACACATACGACGAATTTGGCGATTCAATCCTTGCATTAAAATAATTTGGAATTCATATTTTGATAACTGTGTTATTTCACAAGGAAGTGTTTTTGTTCCTAAAATTTTAACACCCGCTGCCATTTGTTTTAAAAATTCAGGCGTAATCGGTTTATCTACTGAAACAATATATTCTTTTTCATGTTTATTTTCAGCACGTAAAATTTCATTAACAATATCGCCATCATTCGTTAACAAAATTAAACCGTCTGAATCTTTATCAAGACGTCCAACGTGATTAATTCGTAAAGGATGATTCACTAAATCGATAATGTTACCTTTAACTGCCTTTTCACTTGTACATGTAATACCTACTGGTTTATTTAAAGCGATATACACATGGTCTCGAGCAATTCGAAGCTGCTCTCCATTTACTCGCACGTCATCACCTGGTTGTACTTGGTCACCTATTTTTGCAACCTTTCCGTTAATAATTACTCTTCTTTCATTAATTAACTTATCTGCTCCGCGTCTCGATGCTTTTCCAGATTCACTAATAAATTTATTTATACGCAAGTTAGGCACATCCTTTTCTTTAAAAATTTCAAGCTCACACTGCTTCTACCGTACAATACAAAAGGGTAAGCCTCCTATTATAACTTAAATATATTAACATGAAAGGGTATCTGACGTCTTCTATAATTTTCATGTTTAAAAGAAAAGAATTCGTCTTATTGAACTACATACCAATAATACATTCACTGCACGCCTTCTACTTTTAAACTAATAATTCATACAACCATAACTACTAAAATCATTTCTAGATATACATCCTTTATTCACTTTTTTTATAATTAATATACAGACCATTCTTTTATACACGCAACTTGCTTTCCATTTATATTTTCAACATACTCTTTTACATTAGCTAACTTATATAGCTCCGGGAAAATTTCTTTCACATAACGTTGATGTGCCATTTCATCTTGCCAATAAGATAGAACTACATAACGATTTGAGTTTGTAATCGATCTTCCTACAACGCCACCTAACATTCCTTCTACATGTTCCATCCCTTTATTCCAAATCGTTTCTTGTACATGTAAAAAATGTTGCTCATTTCCACTTTTCACATCACAAATTGCGATTCTTACAAATGAACCTTTAGCAATTGCATCCATAAAAGGAATACTTGTTATGTCATATAACGTTTGAAATTTCTCTATTTCACATGAAACATATGTATCCTCTTGATTACTATTGAAAAAAATTGTATCGTGTACTCCATTCATGAATGCTTGATACGTACTCATACTTTCCCAAACAGAAAATACACAAGCTTCATCTTCATCCCAGCCTCCAAATTGTCCATGAAATCCCTCTAGATTTTGTAATCCTCTCCATTTCTCTTGCGCCTCTGAAAACAAACCCTTTTTCTCTTTTTCTACCTGACAAAATATCGTTTTTAATAACATATAGATCCCCCTTTATTATACATTCCGTATTCCTTTTGCAATGATTGCTATTTCTTCACCTACTATTTAAAAAACCAAACACTTTTGTTTACATAATAAAATTACAATCTATTCAATTGGTTATTTTTTAAATACTGATTCGCTTCTTTTATCATCCAATCTCCCAATAGCTCTAAAAAAGACAAAATTTCTGTTATGTCGTCTATAGGATCAACTGCATATTGCAGTGCTTTCCTCATATTTTGTTCTTGCTCTGGAAAATGCTTACTAAACAACTCATACGCTGGATAAAGGTCTCTAGAATAAAGTCCTTCTTTATCAATTGTTAATGCTAATCCTGCTCTAACTATGATCTTCATAATCCAGCGGCAACAATCTATTATATCCTCCCTACCTTTATTATGAATTAGCTCTTCACGCGCTTGTTCAATTTGTGTCTGTAAATATTTCAGGTGTTCATGAGCTAATTCTTGACTTACTTTATATTTAGGTAGCTGTGATCTTATATCTTCACCGAATATACATACTCCATGTGTTTGAATCATAAAACTTATAAACGAAAAACGACTGGAATGTAACACTTCTTCTACATCATAAAAACTTAATTCCACCCCAGATATACAACCAGATTTTCGAAGCAATTGTTGCTCTATATTTTCACTCCATTCCAAGTCTATTGCCCTCGGATCTTTTCGAACTAATATAATTGTGTCTATATCTGCAATCCCCTCTATTCCAATCCCCCTTGGAACAGATCCTCTAATGTAAATGCTATGCAAATCATCCTGTAACGATTGAAAACACGTATTCTTTACTTCTTGTATTACCTCCAGAAAAACTGGCTGAATATTATTGATATGTGAATCATTTATAATGTATCCTTTGTCGTCTACGGGACAAAAGCGACCTATTTTCTTAATAATTGACAATCAATCAGCTCATTTCTATATAAAGTGTTATATACAAATTAATTATAAAACAAAAGATTCAGAATAAAAACAAAAAGAAACTTTACCATGGTAAGCTTATAATATATTTACTAAATAATTCAATAAAAGGAGTATGTTGATAATGAAACTCGCATTCTCAGTAACTGATTCAACTCATATTCAAGAGATTGAAACAGAAGGTTTGAAACTGCTAAACGAATTACTAAGCTTCATACCTTTATTGCAAGAAAAGGTTACAATCCTTTCACCACCAAAAGGAATCGTATTTCACGATTTCGAATCTGCAACACAAGTTTATTCAAATATCCCTATGCCAGCTTATACTTCACGTGATTTGATTCATATTACCCCACTTGTAGATGTATGGAAAAATATCTTTTTATCTGTAACAGAAGGAAAAGCACTTGAAAAAGCTCAGCGATATTATAAACAACTTAATATACTCGACATCGCAACTATTGCTGCACATGAATTTGTACATCACGCTGAAGAATTCCATAGTGATTTTGATGAAATTGATAAAGAATCGATGTGGTTTGAGGAAGGTGTATGCTTTTATTTACCAAGAAAACTAATAATGTCTCCTGAACAATTTAACGCAATTATGCAGGTAGAAGATGAATTAATTAGCATATATCAAGCTGAATTTAGTAACTACACTTTAAATGAATTTGGAAGGTCCGGAGATAATGGTTCATATGCAGGGGCTTTTTATGACTATTGGCGAAGTACGAAACTAATTCGTATACTAGTAGAACAATATTTTAATAATGATATTCAAGCATTATTTTCCTGTTATCACGAATGGGTTGCAATCAAAGAACAAATCTCACTTCATGCATTTTTCGTTCAGAAATTAAGTCTTTCCCCACTACATGCAAAGGAACTCGGATTGTTATCTTAAATAATAAATAGGACACAAACAAAGGAATCATCCTGTTTATGTCCTATTCCACTGATACCTGAATCTATTTTCCAAACAGATAGTAGGTATTTTCCCCTGGATAATGCAATACAATCACCTTCCTATCTCCTTTTTGAAATACTACAGTATGCCCATCTTCACCAAGGTTCTCCCATCCCTTTACTTTTGAAATAGGCATTAAACTTATATATTGGTAATCTGCTTGATTGTCATCTTCAATATGAATAGCTGACATAGGAACTGGAAAATCTTTAATCTTTGATTCTTTCGTCATGAATATTAGCGCTAATAGTCCACCTAAAACGAATATCATAATAATATTAGAGTATATTTTCCGTCTCTTTTTCTCCATCGAAAACCTCATCCTTGTATGTTTTTAAAAGTAATACTATTGAATATTTTACCAATCTCTCATTGTATAATGCTATTATTATTTATTTCTTAAATCACTTTCTTTTTTCGACAAAATACAACAACTTCTAACTATGTAACTTGCTATTATAGATTAATACAGCTTATGTTTTGCATATTAGGAGGAAATACCAAATGAAAAAATCATTTCATAAAAAATGGTGGTTATGGCTTTTTAGCATACTGATTATCGCTAGCATTGGGATCATTGTTTTTTTTAACTACACGAAAGAAACAAAAATACAAACTACAAAAGAACCTATCGATAAAAAAATCTATCAACAAGAATTAAAATCCCAAATTGATTCACTCACTACAAAATACGATAATATTGTCGAGCAAGAATGGCTACCGGCATGGACTGAATTAAATTCAAATCCAGGTAACATAAATACAGCTGGATTACTAGATAAAATGAATAGTATAGCAAACCAATTCAACGAGATTTCTAAAAAAACGGAGACATTTAAAGCTGAAGAAAAAATGAAAGACCCCGCACTGAAGCAGAAAATAAGTCATTTTAAAACCGCGTTTATAGCCGCTTCAAATTGTATGGAAAATGCCGCATTATCTGTTACGCAAGGCTTAAACAATGAGAAGCCCTTAAAAGATAGTTTAGAAAATGCTACGCAATCTTTAGGTCTTGCTGATCAAAATATTGTCATGGCTTTATCTACGTTAGCTGAACTAGAAGGCATATTAGGGATAACCAAAAAATAAATTGACGACATCATTCCCTTTCATTTTAATAGATAAAATATTTTGTTGAAAATTATTTTCCAATAAATAATGATTGCAATTCATTTATAAGGAACCTATAATATTGTTTATTGATTATGTAAAAATCATTTCATATCAATATGTTTAAGCTTTTAATCACATAATTCGGATGAACCATTCAGGAGAAGATCAATTGATCTACCGACGGGGCAAAAAGTTGATGACTCAGCTTTGAAACTCTCAGGTCTTGGTTACAAGTAGAACTGCATGGGGACGAATCTCTGGAGAGACTCCCTCTCGCCTATCATATAGTGCAGAGGAAACAGAGCACCGAAGGAGCAAATCCGCTGTATTAGCGGATAATCTCTCAGGTAAAAGGACAGAGACAAGAGAAAGAAAACGCCGATTTGTATCGGTTTATTTTTCTATTCCTTGTTTCTCCAGAGACCATTTCATTTATGTGAAGTGGTTTTTTATTTTTTCTAAAAGGAGAATAAAGATGGAGACAGTAAGTAAAGTATTAGAACAAATCAATCACTACGTATGGGGATTACCAACCTTATTCCTTCTAGTCGGGACTGGAATCATTCTCACAGTGCGTCTAAAAGGTTTACAATTTAGTAAACTATTATACGCTCACAAACTAGCATTTCGAAAATCAGAAGACACATCTTCTTCGGGAGATATTAGTCATTTCCAAGCACTCATGACAGCAATGGCCGCAACCATCGGGATGGGAAATATAGCCGGTGTCGCAACAGCTGTTACAATCGGTGGGCCAGGGGCAATATTTTGGATGTGGATTACTGCATTGTTCGGTATGGCCACGAAATATGCAGAAGCAATCCTCGCGGTAAAATATCGTGTAAACAATGAAAACGGCGAATATTCCGGCGGTCCAATGTATTACTTAGAGCGTGGCTTAGGAAAAAAATGGCTCGCTATTTTATTTGCTATTTTCGGAACAACCGCTTCTTTTGGAATCGGAAATATGGTGCAATCAAATTCCGTTGCAGAAGCTATGAGAATAAACTTTTCGTTTCCTCCTGCTTTAACTGGTATATTAATGGCTTTCTTAATTGCAATTGTTATTTTAGGTGGTGTGAAAAAAATTGGGAAAGTCACTGGATTTTTCGTTCCACTTAAAGCTTTCTTTTATGTGATTTCTGGTCTCATTATTATTTTTTATCACTTTGATCAAGTCCCAGAAGCATTTTCACTTATTTTTTCTGGTGCATTTCAAGGTACTGCAGCTGCTGGTGGTTTTATCGGTGCAACGGTTGCTTCTGCTATTCAAATCGGGATGGCACGCGGCGTATTTGCCAATGAAGCAGGTTTAGGAAGTGCTCCAATTGCTGCAGCTGCTGCAAAAACAGATTCACCTGCTAAACAAGCGCTTGTGTCAATGACAGGAACTTTCCTTGATACATTTATTGTTTGTACAATTACTGGTTTAGTATTAATTACAACAGGTGCATGGAAATCTGGAAAAACTGGTGTTGAAGCAACAACACTTGCTTTCCAATCCGTATTTGGTAATACTGGTAGCATGATTCTTGGTATTGCAATCATTTTATTCGCCTACTCCACTATTTTAGGATGGTCTTATTATGGTGAAAAATGTGTAGCTTATTTATTCGGACAAGGTGCTGTACAATACTATAAAGCCATCTTCATTGTAATGATTGCAATTGGCGCCAACTTAAAACTCGGAATCGTGTGGACATTCGCTGATATCGCAAATGGACTTATGGCAATTCCAAACTTAATTGGTCTAATTGGATTAAGCAGTGTTGTGGTCGCCGAAACAAATCGATTCTTACAAGCTGAGAAATTAAAAACATCCGATAAAAAAAGAGCCAGTTAATATATCACTACTAATAAAGGGAGTGTCTCATATAAAATGAGTCATTCCTTTTTTGCTAATTTGTAAAATAGATATACAGAATTGTTGTATTTTTTTGTTATCCCTAAAAACAGAATAAGTACTAAGTTACATTTATAGGGCATCCTTTTATATCACCTAAAAACGCCTAATATGTACAATTAAACTTTTATCAATTTGTTTCACAATATTAAAACAATTAATAATAATACAATGAACGAATAAACTATTCATTTTTTGTTATCATATTCATTTTTAAACTGTGACAACTTTTTGAACACAGTATTATTATACATAATTTCAAAAATATAGTAGTTTATGTAGAATTTTGTCTACTAATATGTATGTACACTTCCTATCTACTGGATATAGACTGTGAGGTGTAAGGAGCTATCTTACAAAAAACGTAAAGGAGGTTTATTAAATGAGTAGATTTACAACTTTTTCAAAGTTTGCATTCGCAACATTAATTGGAGTAAGTAGTTTAGGTATCTTTTCTCCATCAGAAGGTGTAAAAGCTGACAGTTTAGATCGTAATTATCAAAAAACGGTCCAATTCATACCACCTTCTACTATTACAAATAATTTTGAACAAAAAACTACCATTGTTCCTGAATCAAAAGTTATCCAAAATCATTATGTAAAGTACTCAAAAACGCATTACCAGGTTAAAGAGAGTATCCCAAAAGAAATTTACTATTCTTCAGAAGGCTTTAAAGGCTATATACAAGTAACCACCATTATTGATATTGGTGATCATTTCTTAACTCTCTACTCTGGGACTGTCATTCGATGTTAATTTTATGATTCTACTTGTGACAAGCGTTATAAAACGCGGCGTTGAGAATACAGTAATGTCTATTTTACCAAAAAATAAACCACAAAATTATTCAATTTCATGGTTTATCTAATGCAAGATAATGCTAGACTAATACTCTCACATTACCTTCCCCAAAGTTAATTATAGAGTACTAAAGTATATAAACACAACAAAAAACATTCAAATGTGTTATTTTTCTGAACTTTCTATTTTTACCTTGTATTTCTAAAAGCTCAGAATCAAAGCATAACAAAGCCCATTTCTAACATAGGATGCCTCTTAGAAATAGGCAACCCTATAGAGATAAAAATTTAGAAGAGAGAATTCATTCTCTCTTCTATTCTTAATATTTATCAAAGTTAACTATAAAAAGTCTCTGCTTTTTAGTCTTCTTGTTCATATAAATTTTTCTAATTTTTTTGTAGTAACTCGTATTAATTATTTTTCATTGGCACACATTAATTACGTACTGTCATTTTCTCTACATACTTTAAGTTTGATGTAAAAACCTCAGGGGCATGCCAATTTTTATAAGCACTCGGACATTTGATCTCATCAATATTTGTATTCTCTCTAACCAATAACGTTAATTCGTCCATATACTCTATTACTTTTCTCAAGTCTGTTTTTACACCTATAGGACCATTTCCTGGTACTACCTTATCAATTTCAAACTCCTCAATTATTTCTAACATACGCCTCCATTCTTGAAGATTAGATTCTTCAAAAAAAGTAGGGTGTGATTTCACAAGTAACAAATCACCCATAAAACAAACCTTCTCTTTAGGTAAGTAAAGAATCGTATCACAAACAGAATGCCCTCCGCCTAACGTAATCATTTTTGCAGTTCTCTTCGAACCATGTATAGTAAATTCATTTTGGAAAGAATATTGGGGTAATACAAGTTGCAGTGTAGGTAATGAAATCGCTAACTGATTTAAGAATGAAATCTGTTTTCGTAAGCCTTCATCATTTGTGTGAGTGAATTGATCTTGTAGGGATTGTATATATGTATGTAAACCTTCTATGTCTTGTTTTTGTTTATCAATTCTGGAAGGATGAATTTCTGCCATTTGCTCGTATGTTTTATGACTAGATATGATATTACAATTTTTAAAAACTTGATTTCCACGAATATGGTCTCCGTGCCAATGACTGTTAATCACCCATGATATAGAGTGACCTGTTATTTTTTCTGCTAGCTTTTTTAAATCAGTAGCTGCTTGTTGTGTATTAAACGTATCAAAAACAATGGTCTGATCCCCCATATTTATAAAACCCGCATTAGCTAAAGAACCTCCTTCTTCTTTCGCAATCGCCGCGTAAATACCATCTTTTAATTTCTCAATCGTAAAATGTGCGCTACTACATGCTTTATACATTTCTTTCCTCTCCTTCTATTCTCAATGTATTTGAATACTAAGCTCTCATTTTCTTCATTAAGATTTTTGTTTTACATGTAAATAAAATACAAAGTCCGTCATAGTAGATGAATGGCCTAGCTGCCTCAACATAGCTGTTATATTCCCTCTATGATATGTTCCATGATTTACAACATGCTGCACTAATTCAGAAACAGATGTTTCTAATCGTCCAGCGTATGGATTATCAAGTATAACTACTTCATTGATATCTTTTTGTTTATCCAAAAACACTTTATATTGCTGTGTTACATTGTGGAACATATTTTCTAATTCATTCATTGTTTTGGTTTCTACTTGTTCTTGTAGTTGTTCCCCTATTTGTAGCGCTTCAGCCATACTTTTACCACTTAAAACATTTAGCCATACACAATCCACCACATAAATATGAATCAGTACCTTTGCTATTGAAGGAAATACACTTGAAACCTTTTGATTATATACCTCCTTTGGAAGTTCTTTTAGACGCTCAAATATTCTATCATTTGCCCATACATGATAATCAAATTGTTTTATCATATATTGTTTCATACTGCATTCCTCTTTTCTTTATTTTTATATAACTACATGCTTACCTCACAAAATATAATTCTAGTTTCTTAAACTCTGCTTTTTTATCTGCTTTAACAATACCAATTTCCTCTATTGTCTTCTTTTGTATAGATTTATATCTTACATGTGTCTTAAATTCTGATTCGAAGGGAAACGGCGTAATTCGGATTTTTTCTTTATCTATCCACTCAGCTGTAAACGATTTATCGGTAACAGTGTTAAAAATTTCAGTGCCTTCAAACCCTTCCTTAAATAAATCATTTTCTTCTTTTTTCGTTACACCAGGTTCATTCATACAAGCATATAAAGATAACTCATCACAAAATTTCAAAAGTTTATAGTGCTTATCAAACATAGCGCGCTGCATTTTTGTTAACGTTTTCAAAAATTTCTTTTGACGATCCAATTCCTGTTTATAAAACTCTATCATTTCCTGATTGTCTTGGTTAAGAGGAAATGATATAAAATGCTTACTACAAAGTATAGCACCGTAAGGATTTGTATTTTCAATCTCATTTAGCCCTAATGTATAAAAAACAAATCTTAGCGAACTTGGACAATCCATAAACGTATAAGGTGTATTTTTAGCATCATTCCAAAATGGTGTTTTATCTAAGCCAATCCACCCTCTATCATGTTCATAAATCGCATTAATACACTCTTTTAAATATGTCTTATCTTCAAATACATCTTTTCTAAAATTCCTTGCAAATTCTCCCGCCAAAAATCCATGGTCATGCTGCCGAATTAATATGATTTCGTCTGGCTTTGTACGAATAATCATAATTGCATTTCCCCTTTCTTCTATTTTATATAGTAAATTTATTATTTTCTATATAAATCCTTCTTTCTAAAGAGGCAATAAAAATAAATTCATCAATACTTTGCAGGGATTCCGCTTCTTTCACCGAACTTAAGATAACAATGTGATTCTATCAATGTTTTCAACAATATTTCTACATTCTATCACTCATTACAAAAACAAACCTAGACAAAAAAATTAATATGAGGTGAAAAAATGAACAAAACTGAATTAATTAAAAATGTGGCCCAAACAGCCGATATCTCACAAAAAGAAGCTTCAGCAGCTGTCCAATCTGTATTTGACACAATTACGGATGCTTTACAAACTGGCGACAAAGTACAACTTATTGGTTTCGGAACATTTGAGGTACGCGAAAGAGCTGCGCGTACAGGTCGCAACCCGCAAACAGGTGAAGAAATTCAAATTGCAGCGGGAAAAGTTCCAGCCTTTAAGGCAGGAAAAGAATTAAAAGAAGCTGTAAAATAAAAATAACCCAGCCTAGACTAGGCTGGGTTATTTTATACTGAGATTTATCTCATTACTTCATATATACTATCCGCATGATATACTTCACAAATATAAAATAAGCATCTACAGTTACTTACGATTTGATATTTTCTCGTAGGGTATATACTAGATTGTAATAAGCAGCCATCAAACAGTTCAATAATATTTCCGGAAGGCTGATATCCTTGATATAGCATGTTTTTTCTTACTTCCATTTGCTCAACTAGTTTTTCAATAGGAACGTTTCCATCTTCTAATTCTTTCGCAATTTCACTTGGCAATAGTGAGGTATCAGCAAAAATCAGATTTTCAGATAACACCTTTCCTCTGTAACTAATAGATGAAACTCTATAAAGAAATACTCCATTTTTATCAAAAAAACTTTTCGCTTCTTTTGGAATATATTTTCTATCTAGCATTTCTTGTTCCACAACATTGAACTGAACTGTATCTTTCACGATATTTTCTAAAGATGTAATAGATGGCGTTTCTTTAGAAAACAATAGATCCTTAACCACTTTAACTGCTGTAGCATCAGCCAATTCTCTTTCTCTATTTTCGACTACTAACATGACTAACACCTCTTCTATATTTATATAATCTAGCAGCAACTCAAGCGAACATATTTCTAAACTTACTTTATACATACATTTTCACACTAGGTATCTGTTGTATGATTCATAAAAGCTTTCTTCAATTCAAACATTACTCCCCATTAATGAAGGAGAAGTTCACTACTCTGCAAAAGTTTCCCTGCATCAAACTGCCTCATTTCTGTTACATCTTTGTTTAATAAAGCTATTGACGCAACATAGCCTGAGCCAGGTTGCAAATTCATCAAAGTTGTAATCTCAACAAGCTGTGGCTTATCCTGAAAAACAAGTAGTTCCGGTAAATAATCTGGAGTTGATACAGTGATATTAGAAGGTGATATCATTAAGCCTTCTCCAGTAGCCTTAAGTATCGCTTCCTTCTGCGTCCAATATGTCAAAAAACCTTCAATTTGTCTTTCAACTGGCAGTTGCATTAACTGAGCAATTTCTATATCTGTTAATACCCCTACCGCCATTTTAAGTACATCAATATTAGAATTTATTTGTTCTACATCTATGCCGATTGGTGTAGATGTTGTAAACGCGACAGCAACTCGTTCTCCTGAATGTGACACAGATAGCTGCGGCATGCCTACAGGTAATTGCGGACGTCCGTGCGCTAGCTTACAAACTGAACAGGTTCGATCGATTGGTACTTGAAGCGGGGACATTGCGAGTTGTTTTCCTAGTACCAGTCGACTAATTGCACATCCAATCATAAATCTTGCTCGGTCCTCAGAATGCCGGAACAAATTTGCTTTTTCACGCTCCCTTTCATTTAATAAACTATAGTGCCAAGAATGCAAGTCTGAAATTCGCGCCCACCATACTTGACAGTGATGACTTCTTAACTCTGGTACTGAATCTACAATCTCCCAATCTTTCATAAAAATTCCCCCCTTTTTATATCCAATACTCATACTAAAGAAAGTATGGAATCTATTCCACCCTTCAACAAATATCCCCACTAGCATTTTCCCTTCTCACTTTTCATTATTGCTATTGTAATAGAGGACCCTACCCAGATTTTTTATTACACCTAGGCAGATTCTTCCTCTGTTATTCACCTGCAACTGCTTTTGAATGAGATTCATTTGATTGGACTGCCGTTTTTTTCTTTGATGTAGCTATTGCATCCGCATCACGAATACGTAATGCAAACAATAATGCAATGCATAGAAATATAGCTGCACCAAGCAGAGCTATTTGATACGCTACAATACTAGCACTCTCATTTCCTGCTTCACTTACATTATGATTACCAAAAGCTGCTAAAAGACTTGCAAGAATCGCAACACCGATGGCGGAACCTAATCGATTTTGCACATTAAAAATAGTTGTCGCCCTCCCCATTGAAGATGGATGAATAGTATTAAAAGCTGAAAATTGCACAGCCCCTACAGAATGACCTAAGAAAAATCCTATGCCGAATAGTAACATTCGAATTACCCAAGGGTTTGCCTCCTGATTCACGAAGCTTAATACAACAAATATGATTGCTGAACACAACAATCCTAGAGAAATTAACTTACGTGGTCCAAGCTTTTTATACGACCAAGGCACAATTTGTGAAGAAATCATGAGTCCAATCGCTTCTGGAAATGTAGCGAGCCCTGTTTCCAGCGCTGATGCATGTAACACATTTTGATACATAAGCGGGAATATAAATAACATACCCAGTAGTCCAGCAGTCGAAAACAACGAAATGAGGCTCATATTCCGAAATAAACGATCTTGCAGCAAACGTAAATCTAGCATCGGCTGCTTCACACGAAGTTCAACAAATACAAAGAGAATAATAAGCGAAAGTCCACCCAATCCTGTCCCTATTATTTCTGGGGAACCCCAGCCTTTTGAGGGCCCTTGACTCATTGCATATATCAACATTGCAAATCCTGGTGTGGAAAACATAAAACCAGGTAAATCTAACCGCCCAGCAGTTTTTTCAATATGTTCTACTAAAAATAACGCACCAATTAGTAAAGCTACTATTCCAAACGGTAAATTAATATAAAATGCCCAGCGCCAAGACATTTGATCTACAAAAAAACCGCTAACAATTGGTCCTATTGCTGGCGCAACAGCAATAGGCAAAACAATAAACCTAGAAATCTTCGGTCTTTCTTGTGGTGAAAATGTTCGAAATAACATTGCCATTCCTACTGGAGTCAATAACCCTCCGCCTGCACCTTGTATAATACGAAATATATTTAAGGCAGTAATATTATCAGCAATTCCGCATAATGCGGAAGCAACTGTAAATAAAGAAAGGGCAATTAGGAATACTCGCTTCGTACCAAACCGATCTCCAAGCCATCCAGAAATAGGTAAAAATACAGCAAGACTTACTAAGTATCCAACATTGACTGTCCCCATTGCTGAAGGCGGAACTTGTAGTTCATGACTAATCGTTTGCAGAGCTACATTTACAATCGTTGCATCCATAGCAGCCATAAACATAGCTGTTACATATACAACACTAACAACAATTTTCGGATTCAGCTTCAAATTCATTACTACTCCCCTACTGAAACGCATTCAAGTGAGTGAAGACTCTTTGGCTGCATATCACCCCAGTGTAATTCGATATACGCAAGACAACCTTGTCTACTATCTTGTTCATGAACAACATCCCACCCAGCTGGTACATCGAGAAAGGCTGGCCAGACAGAATGTTGGCCTTCCTTATTTACTAACACTTTATACATAAAGTTATCGTTTTCAAATGGATTCGTCATACTTTACTTACCCCTTTCACCCTTTGCTGTCTACTAGCTAATACTTGCCCAATTTCTGTAAGTGGTCCTGGTTGACATAAATCTTTATGTCGACAATCAATATCATATTGTTCAATTTCTCCATCGATATAGTTAAGCCATGTATCTGGAGAAATCGGATCAAACCATTCTGGTATGATTGTTGATCTAAAGAATACAATGTTGCCATGGAATTGTTTTGGATCATACTTTCCTAACAGACCAACAGAATTTACGTAAGTTTCTTTCAAGTTCAAAATTGTTTCCTCTTCCAGACTCGCTAATGCACTACCATCCCTGCGAAGTATTTCAATAGCATTTGCCATTTCAAGTGGTTTCCCGTCCATGTTATCTGGATCATATCCTCCTAATGCAAGTAGCGCAATAAGCGCTTCTTCCTCAGTAGGTGCTTCTGTATTTGGTAAAAAGTGACCAGGATAAGAATCCAGCATGACAAGTAGTTCAACTTCTTCTCCTTGATTTTGCAAATGTGTTGCCATTGCATGAACAACATTTCCCCCGAGAGACCAACCTAACAATCTATACGGGCCATGTGGCTGTATTTCACGAATGTGCTCAAGATAGTCAGCAGCCATTTCCTCTAATGATTTTGGAAGCTCTTCACTTTTGGCGATACCGCGTGCCTGTACACCATAAATTGGATGATCGCTTCCTAAAGACTTCATTAATCCAGCATAACACCAGCTAAGTCCACCTGCTGGATGTACACAGAACATAGGTAGTTGTTCACCACTTGTTCTTAATGGCAAGATTACATCTAGTGCACTTTGGCTCGTCCCCATCTCAAGTCTTTCGGCAAGGCCTGCAACTGTCGGTGCCGCAAATAAGCTACCAATACTTAACTCTACTCCTAGCGATTCCCTGATCCGGCTCATTAACTGCACAGCAAGTAAGGAATGACCGCCAAGATCAAAGAAACCATCATCAATACCAATTCGAGGTAAATTCAAAACTTCTGTAAATAAATCACATAAAACTTCCTCTTTTGGTGTTCTTGGTCCTCGGCTTTTAGTAGATACCGTAAATTCAGGTACTGGTAATGCCTTACGATCTAACTTACCATTTGGAGTTAAAGGTAATTCACTTATCATAACGAAAGCATACGGCACCATATAATCAGGTAGACTAAGTCCTACATATTGACGCATTTCAGCTGTATCAATGTTTACATGTTGTGACGGAACAATATAGGCGACTAATCGCTGATCACCAGGCTGATCTTCACGTACAATGACAGTAACTTGTTCGACATGAGGATGCTGCATAACAACCGCTTCAATTTCACCAAGTTCAATTCGGAAACCTCGAATCTTTATTTGATGATCTGCACGACCTATATAATCTAATGTGCCATCTTGACGCCAACGCGCTAAATCTCCTGTACGATACGCGCGAGTACCTGGTTTCCCGTATGGATCTGCTATAAATCGTTCTGCAGTTAAACCCGCACGACCTAAATATCCACGGGCAAGTCCTGCTCCTGCAACATACATTTCCCCCACTACCCCCGGTGGGACAGGTTGTAAGTAGTTATCTAATACGTATACCTTAAGATCTGGTATACTACATCCAATTAAGCTGTTTGCTCGCAAGGATACAATATTTTGATCCAGCTCGATATAACTTACGTGTACAGTTGTTTCTGTAATACCATACATATTAATAAGCTTAGGCGCGTTTTCTGGGTGACGACTATACCAATCTTCTAGACGACTTAATTCCAGTGCTTCTCCGCCAAAAACGACATATCGTAAAGAAAGCTTCTGACCTAATTGAGCATTTTCGCGATCTGCTTGCATAAGTTGGTAAAACGCTGATGGTGTCTGATTTAAAACAGTTACTCTTTCCTGGACAAGCAGATTTAAAAATTCTCTAGGCGAACGACTTACTGTATGCGGTACAATAACGAGACGCCCTCCATACAGTAAGGGTCCCCAAATTTCCCAAACTGAGAAATCAAACGCGTAAGAATGGAACATTGTCCAACTATCATTTGAATCAAATTGGAACCAATGATCAGTTGCTCCTAATAGTCTTACAACATTTTGATGAGGAATCATTACACCTTTTGGTCTACCTGTTGAACCGGATGTATAAATTACATAAGCGATGTGTAAAGGTGATAATGGCTGTATTCGTTCTACATTTTCTATATTCTCTTCACCATATTTGTTTAATGTCTCCATTGTTTTGAGATCATCTACTACAATCGCTTCGGTTTCTTCACTTTCTATTGTCACTTTTGTGTTCGTAATCATACAAACAGGCTTAGCATCACTTAGCATGAATGAAATTCGGTCTGATGGATAATCAGGATCTAGTGGTAAATATCCCGCCCCCGCTTTTAAAACTGCTAACAAACTTACGACCATATCAAGAGATCTTGGCATCGCCAAAGCAACCATTTGCTCTGGGCCTACCCCTTTTTCAATTAACAGACGTGCCAGTTTATTTGATCTCTTATTTAATTCTGTATAACTTAGTGTAGTGTCCTCAAATACGACAGCAATTTCATTTGGTGTTAAGTAAACTTGTTTCTCAAACAATTCCGGCAACGTCATTTCAGGCGCAATTTGAAAGCCGCCATTCCATTTTTCAAGTATTGTTTGACGCTCTTCTTCTCCCAAAATTTCTAAACGTCCAATAGATTGTTCTGGATCTTGTACTGCATCTTCTAATAAACGAATGAAACGACTCACAAGTT
The DNA here is from genome assembly GCF_022811845.1 of Bacillus pseudomycoides. Lineage (NCBI taxonomy): Bacteria > Bacillati > Bacillota > Bacilli > Caryophanales > Bacillaceae > Bacillus > Bacillus pseudomycoides. The sequence continues at coordinate 3,805,307 of NZ_CP064266.1, read as the reverse complement.
TTTGAGCTGTCTCACGCTTAAATAAATCTGTACTAAATTCAAGTAAACCATGTAACCCATTTGGCTGACCTTCAGATGTACTATGTTCACTTATTTCTATCGTCATATCAAACTTTGAAGAACCAACACTCTTAATCTCAAGATGCGTTTCTAGATTCGGTATATCAAGTGTAGCCTCTGGTGTATTTTGATAGGCTAACATAATTTGGAATAGTGGATGACTATTTCTCGAACGCACAGGGTTTAATACTTCAACAAGTCGTTCAAACGGAACATCTTGATTTTCATATGCCGAAAGGTTAACTTTACGCACCCTGCTTAATAGTTCACTAAAGCTAGGATCTCCAGATGTATCTGTACGTAGAACAAGTGTATTCACAAATAATCCAACAATATCTCCAAGTGCATCATCATTACGTCCAGCTATTGGGCTCCCTATTGGAATATCGGTTCCTGCCCCTAATCTTGTAAGTAAGGCAGCAAGTCCGGATTGTAGAACCATAAACAAACTAACACCATTTTTACGAGCAAGCTCTAATAGTCGCTCATGTAACTCTGGATTCACATGAAAATCTATCGTTTCTCCCCGATAGCTTGTTTCCACAGGACGTTGATAATCTGTAGGTAACTCTAGTTGATCTGGTAATCCCTTCAGCTCTTCTTTCCAAAACTCAATTTGTTGTGAAATGAGACTATCCTCCAAACTCTCATTTCCTAATAGTTCTTGTTGCCAAAGGGCGTAATCGGCATACTGTACTGAAAGTGACTTCCACTGAACTGATTCACCTTTACAATGTGCTTGATACGCAGCCGCTAGGTCTCTTGACAATGGATTTAATGACCATCCATCTCCTACAATATGATGCAACAATACAAGTAACACATGTTCATCTGGATTTATTTCAAAAAGCTCCATACGAATAGCTGGCTCTTCTGCAAGATTAAAGCTATATCTTACAGCTTCAGCAAGTACCTTAGATAATTCTGACTCAGTTGTCTGCGTAACAATTAAAGTAGGATTTACCTCAGCAGTCTCTAAAATTTGCTGATATGACGTACCAAACTTGTTAGGAAAAATAGTTCGAAGTGTCTCATGTCGATCTACAACATCATAAAATGCAGCTTGTAAAGCTTCTCGATTCAATTCACCAGACATTCGAATGACTACTGGAATATTGTAAGTTGGGCTTGGACCTTCTAAGCAGTTCAAGAACCATAAACGACGCTGTGCAAAAGAAAGCGGTACTTCTTTTGGACGCTCTACTTTCTGAATAGCTGGCCTTGCACTCTGCGTGCTATCTAATTGTTTAACTAGTTTAGCGACTGTAGGTGATTCAAATAATTTTGCAATGCCTAATTCCACACCTAATGTTTCACGAATACGTCCCATCAACCGGGCAGCTAACAGAGAATGTCCGCCTATTTCAAAGAAATTATCATCAATTCCAATCCGCGCTATACTAAGCACTTCTGCAAATAAATCACATAAAATTTCTTCTTGTGGATTTCTAGCTACACGTTCACTGACAAGTAAATTAAAATCAGGCGCTGGCAACACTTTCCGATTAATCTTGCCGTTCGGTGTTAATGGCAATTCAGACATCATCATAATTGCTGACGGTATCATATAACCTGGTAAACTCTCTGCTGCATATGTTCGAATTTCTGTAAGGTCAAGATTGCCTTCAGCATCAGATACAATGTAAGCAACCAAACGTTTATCGCCAGGTTGATCTTCTCGAACAATGACAACAACTTGCTCCACATGAGGGTGCTGAGATAATACAGTTTCCACTTCAGATAACTCGATACGGAATCCACGAATCTTAATTTGATAGTCAGCGCGGCTCACATAATCTAACGAACCCTCCTTACGCCATTTAACAAGGTCACCTGTGCGATACATTCGTGTACCAGGTTTCCCAAATGGATTAGCAACAAATCGTTCAGCTGTTAATTCTGGTCTTCCTAAATATCCATTAGCAAGTCCCGTACCAGCAATGTATAATTCTCCCACCACTCCAGGTGGTACTGGTTGTAACCCAGCATCTAGTACATACACCTCTGTATTCCAAATCGGTCTTCCAATAGAAGGTATACCACTCTCTTCTTCATTCATATCCATAAAAGTTGACCAAATTGTTGTCTCTGTTGGCCCATAAAGATTTGTAACATGGCAATTTAATTCTTTTAACTTAGATGCGAGATTCGATGGAAGCGCCTCACCACCAACAAGAACTTTAAGTCCTATTAATCTTTCTGGATAATCTGTTACAAGTGTGTGCCAAAGTGTTGGTGTAGCTTGCATAATTGTAATACTTTTCTTTTGGATGATCTCTGTTAAAGCTGAAGAATCTTGAACCGTTTCTTTTTGTGCAACTTGAACACTCGCTCCACTAATAAGTGGTAAATAAATTTCTAAAGCAGAAATATCAAATGCAAAGGTTGTAACAGCTAATAAACGATCATGTGCACCCAGTGAAAATTGATCTTGCATTGCCAATAAAAAGTTACTTAAACTTTGCATTGGCACAACTACACCTTTTGGCCTACCTGTTGATCCCGAAGTATAGATTGTATATGCAGGATTTAAAAGTGATACACCATCAAATGAATTTAAATTATTTTTCGAATATCTTCTTAACTCCTCTTTTGTATCTTTATTATCAAGTACGATTCTTTGTGTATGATCCTCATTCGGTAGATTAGCCAAAATAGAAGAATGTGTTAGAATACAGGCAGGCTGAGCGTCGCTTAGTATATATGTAATTCGATCCTCTGGATATTCTGGATCAATTGGTAAATACGCTGCTCCCGTCTTCAGAACTGCTAACATCCCGATAACCATCTCTACAGATCTTGGAAATGCTAACGCTACAAATTGTTTAGATTGAACTCCCCGTTCTAACAAGAAATGAGCAAGTCGATTTACCTGTTCATTTAATTCTTTATAAGTAAGCTCTATCCCATCACATACCACGGCAATAGAATCAGGAGATTTACTTACTTGTTTTTCAATGAGCGCAGGTACACTTACGAATGAATTTTCTTTCGTAGTTTGATTCCACTCTACTAAAACTTGCTTGCGTTCCTCAAAAAGTAAAAGTTCTAGTTTGTCAATCGGTGAATCTACCTGAAGATCCGAGATATTTTCCAGAAGATTGACAAATCTCTTTTTGTGAGTTAGTAACTCATCTAAGCTATATACTTCAGGGTTTGCATCAAAATTAATCCTGAAGCCATTTCCGCCAAACTCATTTGACACATTTATTGAAAGGTCATCAACCGGGCCTGCTGAAAGATTATGTTTAACACCATGATTTCCTGCGAAACTCAGACTATAATCAAATGGCATGACATTAATTATCGGGCCAAATAATCTTTGATTTTCTCCTAATAATTTAAGGTCTCGGCGTAATTCTTCATGACGATATTTATGATGAAGATGTATATTACGAATTTCATTAGAAACCCGCTTTACAACCTCAGCAAAACTCATATTAGAGCTTATAGACAATCTAAGTGGAACAACATTCATAACCATACCAGGAGTATTAATCGATGCGGATCCTAAACGTCCCATCATTGGTAAACCTAAAATTACATCTTCCGCACTTGTTAACTTCTGTATATAGATAGCAGTTGCAGCGATGATAAGATCCGGCCAATTTGCCTTACAATCATGTGCAACCTTTTTTAAAGATTCTGCACTTAAACGAGACAAGTGCGCTGTTTGGCGAAGGAACCCCTTTGATGTCCTAGGAGCGCGTTCCGCCAAACTTACTACTTCTGGTTGATCTTGGAATCGTTCTAACCAAAAGCTACGATCTTTCTTAAGTTGCTCTGACGCTCGATATGTAGCGTCCTCCTCCAAAATGGTATATAAAGAACCAAATGGTCTCTCATCATACGATTGATTACTCATAAATGCCGTATATACTTTTGCTACTCGCCCTGCAAGTAACGAAAAGCCGTAGCCATCCATCACAATGTGGTGAATGCGCTGATACCAAAAGAAACGATTAGAATCGATTTTAAAAAGTGCCTCGGCATACAGCTTGTCCCTTTTCAGATTAACCGGTGTAGATAAATCTGCTTCCATCCAAGCTTCGGCGGCTTTTTGAGGGTTCTCTTCTTTACTAACATCGATTATATGCATATGAAATTCAGGAGAAGCATCGGTAACTTGCCATGTCCCTTTCTCATCTTCTTCAAAGTGAACATGTAAAGATTCAGCTTCCATTACAACCTTACGCACCGCTAATTCAAATGTTTTTACATCAACTGAACCATGTATTTCTATGTACTCACCTGTATTATAAATTGGATTTTCTGGATCAAGTTGCTGCGCAAACCACATACCCGTTTGCGCACCTGACAATGAATGACGAACCTTTTGACAATGAGACATTCGTATTTACCCCTTTATCTATCTGTATTTGACAGCACCTTTTCTTCTTGAGAGGACACCATATGAAACCAGTCATAAACTGTTGGACGCTCAGCCAAATCTGCGAATGTAACTTCTACACCTACTTGGCGCCATTTCTCTACTAAACTCATAATTCTAACTGAGTCGAGCCCTCTATTTAATAAATCTTCATCATCCCCAATATCTGCTGGTAATTCACGAAGCAATTCAGCAACTTGTTCACGCACTGATTGTATTGTGAATCCTATATTCTCTTCTACCTTAGAAGTTTCTGTTAAACTCTGTAAATCTGCTACTAATAAGCTTGTCATTGTAGTCACTGCACATCGATCAGATGCATACTGCAAAGCTTGTTTATGATGTTCTTGTGAAAAATCAGCAACTGCATCCGCAATGAAGAATGGTTGTATTCCATCCATAAATGCTTCACATGCTGTTAAGAGGCATCCGATATGTGCATATACTCCACAAATAATAAGCTGATCGCGCCCTTGTTTATGTAAAATCTCTAGAAGATTTGTTTTCTTAAAAGCACTGTATCTCCATTTTGTAAGGAAAATATCATTCTCATCAGGAGTAAGCTCATCTACAATTTTTTGCTTATGAGGCCCTTCAGGAATGCCCGATCCCCAGAAATCTTGTAATAATCCCCTTTGCTTTAGCGTTTGTCCACCTGGTTGTGCAGTATAAACGACAGGAACGCCAAGTTCTTTACATGTTTTTCTGATCAATTGAATATTTGAAATCAGTTCTACTCTTGGTGATTCCTCTGCACGATATGCATCTAGAAAGTACTCTTGCATGTCATGAACAAGAAGAACTGCACGTTTTGGATCTGGCTTCCACGTTACTTTATTACTTGGTAAATCTGAATCTAATGGCATTGGGTATACTGAGATAGTTGGAATAGCCATCTAATCACTTCCTTCCGAATTATTAATAATATTTACACTCTACGAATTGATAGTAGTTTTTAATTTTTCAGCAATTGCTTTTCGTAATTCTTTCTTACTCACTTTTCCGACACCAGTTTGTGGAAACGAGTCGATAAATTCGATGCGATCTGGAATCTTATATGCTGCAATTCCTCGATTCCTTAAAAACATTTTCAACTCCCCGACAGTAGGTGCTTGCCCGCGAGTTATTACAAAAGCACAAGTACGCTCCCCTAAATAATCGTCTGGCATAGATACAATTGCTACATCATGCACCGCTGCATGAGCTAACAGATGATTTTCAACTTCTTCAGCTGCAACTTTTTCTCCGCCACGATTAATCTGATCCTTATCGCGTCCTTCAACTACTAAATAACCTTGCTTATTTATTTTGACAAGATCACCTGTGCGGTAAAAACCATCCGGAGTAAAGGATTTCGCATTATGTTCTTCAGCTTTGTAATATCCACGAATTGTATATGGTCCACGAGTTAATAAACTCCCAACTTGTCCAGGTTCCACTTCATTATCACCTTCATCAACGACACGAATTTCATCGAACTCTGACATCGGTCTTCCTTGCGTATGAATAATGATTTCTTCTGGATCATCAAGTCTTGTGTAATTTACTAGTCCTTCTGCCATACCAAATACTTGTTGCAATGTACAACCGAATGTTGAACGTATACGCTTGGCCACTTCCGCGCTAAACTTTGCGCCGCCTACCTGTAAAACTTGAAGGCTAGATAAATCATTATTACGTGAATCTATTGCGTCAAGCCATATCATTGCAAGGGGTGGCACAAGTGCTGTAATCGTGACACGTTCTTTCTCAATAAGGGAGAACGCTTCATCTGGACTTCCCCCAGAAGCTAGAACAATCCGCCCTCCGGCATATAACGTTCCAAGAGTCCCCGGTGAACTGAGGGGATAGTTATGTGCAACTGGAAGGACAGCAAGATACACACTACCTTGATCCATTTTACAAATTTCAGCACTCACTCTTAAACTATAAATATAGTCATCATGTGTTCTTGGAATTAATTTAGATAACCCTGTTGTTCCACCTGATAATTGTAAGAAAGCTACATCGCTAGATTTCACTTCTGGCAAATTGATCGGATTCATATAGAGATCACGAATTCCTACAAATTCCTCCGCCTCTCCTACAACGATTACATGTTGCAGCGTTGGAACTTTGTCTTTTACTTCTCTTGCAAGTTTTCGATAGTCGAATCCAAGTTGTTTATCAGAAATAATATAAGCAGTCGCTTCAGCAAATTCACAAAAATAGCTTATTTCACTACTTCGGTGTGAGGGCAAAGCAAAAACTGGAAGTGCACCAATTCGAAAAAGCGCAAAGCAGACTTCGAAAAACTCCGTAATATTTGGTAACTGAAGAACCACTCGATCCGTTTGTTTAATTCCCAAATTTAGAAATCCTGTAGCTAACCGATCCACTCTTTTGTCCAGTTCACTATAACTTAAGTGATTTTCGCCAATTGTCACTGCAATTTGGTCACCATGTTTCATCGCACGTTCTCGCAGCATCTCTCCAAAGGTCTCTCCGCGCCAGCATCCCTCTTCTTTATATCGATCTGCAAATTCCTTTGGCCACTCCTGGCATCCTGTTAACATCATTTATCCCCCTAACCTCTATTTCAAAGATTCATCATTTAATCCCATAGCCCGAAGCATTGTACGAAACTTAGCTGATGTTTCAGCAAGCTCATCTTCAGGTGTTGATTCCGCAACAATACCTGCTCCTGCAAATAAACGAAGGGAGTTCTCTTCAACTTCCGCACAACGAATCGTAACAATCCATTCACCGTCACCATTCAGATCACTCCAACCAAGCATTCCCGTGAAAAACTCGCGATCAAACGGTTCAATTTCATTAATAGCCTCTCGAGCTTCTTCAGCTGGGGTTCCACAAACAGCTGGTGTAGGATGAAGTGCAAGTGCTAATTCTAATGCAGACACTGATGCATCAAGTAATTCTCCTTTTACTTCAGTAGATAAATGCCACATTGCTTCGCTATTTATTAATGATGGCTTTTCCGGAACATGTAATGTACGACAGTACGGACGAAGCGCCGCAGCTACTGCTTCCACAACAACAGCATGTTCATGTAAATCCTTAGCTGAAGAAAGCAACTCATCTGCTCGTCTTTTATCTTCTACAGGATTTTCACTGCGTGGTCTAGATCCTGCAAGTGGATTAGAAATGATCTGCATTCCACTCCGAGAGACAAGTAACTCTGGACTCGCTCCTATAAGTGTACGGCTACGCTTTGGTGAAGCATCACTATTCTCTACTTCCTCACTCTTCGGTAAATCTACCGCAAACGTATACCCGTGTTGATTGTACTGTGCTAAATCACAAAGCAGTTTTTGAACGTCAACCTTTTCTGGAGATTTTAAATTCAACAATCTAGATAGAACAATTTTCTTTAGGTCACCGCTCTTTATTTTATCTACTCCTTGCTCTACACCGCGCATATATTCTGCAGGTGCCGGAATAGGATTCATTTCATATGTAAGTCCAGTTGATTCCTGGATTTGGTCTGTAAATTCAAATTGCAGACAATCTGCTAGCCTGCTCTCTTTAGGTACCACGAGCTGTACCGCTTTTCTACGATCAAAAGGAAGTGCTCCTACAACAATGGGATTATGGTGCCCAGCTTGCTTCGCATTATTTAGTACAGCATGAACCAGCTCAGGAAAATTTTCTGCCTGACTATGTTTCACCGTAGCAAATGTTCCTTCGGCAAGTATTGTACGGTACGGTGAAGCAAAAAAGAATGAAGATCCAGATTTATAGTCATCTAGTAATTTTGTGGCTAACTCCTTTAAAGCAGTTGTATGATTCATTATTTTAACCTCCTATATTTAATTTAGATTCCTAAAGTAGCGCCGCCATCAATGCATAGATTGTGCATCGTAATATGACTTGCTTTATCTGATACTAAAAATAAAACTGCTTCAGCAATCTCTGAAGGCGTTGCTATTTTTTTTAATGGAACTCCTAATCTATATGTATCTTGTGAGCCTGCAATAATTTTTTCAGCTCCATTTTCATCTTTCCAAAGTAAGCGCTGCATTTCTGTCTCAGTTGAACCAGGAGAAACTAAATTACAGCGAATATTATATTCCGCAAGTTCAAGACCAAGACATTTCGTAAACATGGTTGCAGCAGCTTTCGAAGCTACATACGCAGCCATCTCCATTCTAGGAACGCTTGCTGCGTTTGATCCTACAGTTACAATCGCACCAGATTTACGTGACATCATACGTTTACTTACTGATCTGGATACATAAAATACCCCTGTAGCATTTACAGAAAAAGTCTTGTCCCAATCTTCATCACTTAAAGAGTGAATTGCATCCATCTTTAAAACACCAGCAACGTTTACTAAAATATCAATCGGCCCCATTGCATCCTCAATCTGATTTACTGTATCTTCCACCGCGGAACTATTACTTACATCTAAAGTGAATGCTTTCAAAGAACTGCCTCTTGTTGCATGATAATCGGAAAGCTTATTGAGGCCTAAAATATTCTTATCAACCGCTGCAACCTTTGCCCCTCTTTCTGCAAGCATGTTCGCTACAGTCTCTCCAATTCCTTGTGCTGCACCAGTAACTAAAGCAACTTTCCCATCAAACTCCCTAAGGTCCATATTCTCAATTCCTTTCTTTGCAAGAATCTATTAGATTCTTATATACTTCTGTCTTGCAAAAGACGAACCCCATATAGAAAAATATAACATGATACTGATAATCATTATCAATTAATGTTTTCACAAAGAATAATACACATAGTAAACTTATCAGTCAAGTATATTTTAAACTTAATTTTTTCCACACTAACCTAGATAATAATTATACGTGATTAATTGATAATGATTTTCATTTTCTTTCGTTACATCGAAATGATAATGTTTCTCAATAAATTTGTCAATCTTTTTATTTTTCAGATAAAACATTTGCTATTTCTCTATACTAATATCCATAAAAACGTATTTTCAATGTTTTCTCTTTAAAATCACAATTCAAAAAAGTTTAAAATAAAGTGTTAAACCTTTCTATATACCATCCAAACTTTAGAATTTATTCTACAAATAAACTTTTAATACAAAAATACCATTTTATAAGATGGTATTTTTCTCAATAAATTTCTGTAAAATAACTAAAAATTATACTTTTATTTTTTATTAACTTGTGACAATCTTACTAACCTAGCTGTGAAAATCAATGAACTTTTTTCTTCAAATTCGATTTTTGCAAGGGAATTTTCATCTAATTTTAGTAATTACGGATTAAATAACTTCTCTTAACTTTCTTTTAGCATAATTAAGGATTCGTCTCACTCTCTCGGGGTGATTTATACCAAATAAATGACCTAAATCTCTATATGATAAATGTGGACTTTCTAAATAACTTGTTATTAAACTGACTTCAGTATCATTACAATACTGTTTGATTAACAATCTAGTTTCTACATCTTCCTCAATTCGAAATGGCGAATCAATCTTTTCTAAGTCTTCAACAAGGTCAACATTCTGATGATTAGCTTTCCGCTTATCCGTTCTCAATGTTGTTTTTACAAGATTGTATCCTGTACACTCTAATGAATTTCTGATTTTTTCATACAGATAGTACTCATCATTCCATGAATGTTCTTGGCAAATATGCCATAACTTCTCCCAAAATACACTTTCGAAATCGTCTCGAAAAATCTGCTTATTTTTCCATGCATTTTCAAATTTATTGAGAGTAGATTGCATCAAACTCTTTATTAAATAATCATTAAACACGACATAGAAAGCATCTTCTCCCTCTTCCAACCGAAACATAGAATACTTATTCCATGTCTTTTCTACCGCAAGTATTTACTTTATTTTTTTATCATCATAAACCCGCTTTATTCGTTCTATCTTATCTTCCTGCTGTAGTTGAATATAGGTTTTCTTTTCTCTTGTGTACAATCTCATGTTGCCGCCTCCATAATTTTTTAAAGTATTTTTAAGTTTGCTGTGACAAAACTATACAAAATGTTGTATTTATGAATGTCTTAGACAGGAAAGAAACTACCTCTCTCTCCCTCCATCTATTCGTCTCTACTCACACGAAACGTGACACTATATCAATAAAAATTATTATTTATATGGGCTGATGGTACTGAAACACAAAAAAGACAAGGAACAATATCTTGCCAAATTACAATCAACGTTTATTCGCTAACATACAAAATTCCTAATAACGGAAATGAAATTGTTAAACAAATGTTGAGAAATACAAAAAATTCATTTCCATTAAATCCTATTCTTGCTATCATTAATTATAAGAATATTCAAAAGGTTGGCTGTTTTCGTTTTTCTTCCAATGTTGCTCGGATGCATGAGTAATACTCTTTGATCCATGCATGATGGTCTTGATTAGGATCTGCCTTTATGCTCACCCACAAATCATAAATTTTCTCTTGATACAAAACAGGTATTCCTAACATCTCAGCAATAACCCGAAATGGAAGTGGAAAAGCAAAGTCTGCAATAAGATCCATCTTCCCTTTTTTCTGTACTGCATCCAATAATTCATCTGTAATCTGTTGAATACGAGGTTCTAGATTCGCGATCATTTGAGGGGTAAAAGCTTTGGCTGTTAACCTGCGCAAACGAGTATGATCAGGTGGATCAGAGTCCAGCATATTGAAGAATTTTTACTCCATGCAGTAAAAACTTATATTACAACGATACAAAAACAAGATAAAAAACGAAACTTTTAGAATAATGAAAAGAAAGGTCACCTAATAAAGTGCCTTTTCTTTTTGTTTTTAAAAACATTTTATTTTTTTCTCTTACTCTTTTCTCCTTCTTCTATATTCCATTCATCACCCCAATATATTGAAGCTCTATCTTCTTTTTGCATACTTACCTTTGACTCTATTACAGCTTTAATCCCTTTACTTGCATCTTCTGCCTTAATCAATTCAGCCATGTTTTTATTTTTTTGAAGTGCTAGGTCTTCTTTTGGATCATTTGATTTATTAATCGTCATATTTATGTCTCCTCTTTAATTTAGTAATTACTACGAACCCTGATATTATTTCTAAATTATGGAGGTTTATACCTATTTTATTGTTACTACGGCCACTACTAGAAAAAAGAATAATAAAATTGTTAAATTAAACAAAAAGAACCCTTATCATAAGGATTCTGCAACTAGAAATAACAATTATATAGGGATATTACCCATGCCCATCACGATGATATAAAAGTTCAGATGCCCCTTTTACAAATGGTTTACTAACTCGTAAGGATTTTGAAAGTCGAGCTCCTTTTCTTTCTATGCGCTTTTGTTGTATCCTCCGCACTCTTCCTAATATTTCAGGCTGAATACCCTCATTTGTTGAATAAGGTGTAATAAAGTTCTTTGACCAACAGCAAGTAAAACTCCTAATAAACAAGCTGCACCAGCTAGTGCATAATCCTTTACAAGTAGCGCAAGTGTAACAATAATTCCAAGTAACAAAAAAGGAAGCATATTCTCTTACCTCATCTATAATGTTGTATAATCCCATCTACCATTTTCAGGTGCAGACACATGTACCATTTTTTGATTTGCAAGATTAATTTGTATTAAATTAGGGCTGATTACAGGTTTTAATTCTTCTCGATTAATTATAAATTTAAATGCTTCAAAGCTTGCTAGAATGCCTACAATATTTGCAACAGGAGATAGTACAGCCCACGGACGATTTTTTGCACATAACTATTTGCCCATTTCTCATCCGCACCATGTTTGACAGAATGAAGAGCACGTCCATCTTTTAAACTATGAATTATATTTTGCATTTCTGGTGTTAGTTCTTGCTGATATGATGGATATCCCAGTGCAATTTCATATGGTACAGATTCAGGAGTTAAAGACATCACGCCACCTCTAAAAGGAGGTGTAACAGCAATCCAGATAGAAGGAATCCCTAATTTCTGGGCAGTACGATGAATAATAACCCTTGCGACTAAATTATCAGTAGCATCTATAATGACATCTGTATTTGCCAAAAGTTCTTGTGCATTTTCTTCTGTAACAAATTCTTTTGTTATTTCTATTTGTAATAATGGATTAATGTCTTGCAAAACTTCTAAAGCGACTTCTGCTTTTTGCTGTCCTAATTTACTAGTAGAACTTAGCATTTGTCGATTAATATTACTTGCTTCAAATACATCTTGATCAATAACATGTAAAGAACCTACCCCCATTCGCGCCAATTAAATCAGTGTAATTCCTCCTACTCCCCCTGCTCCAATTACAGTAACGTGGGCATTTTTTAATGTTTCTTGCTCCTTTATCGAAATTACACCGATATTCCGAATAAAACTTTCTTCATATATGTTTTGCGTATCTTTATTTTTAGTTAACATACTATTTTCCTCCTACAGCGTTTTATAATCCCATCCACCTTTTGGGGCCTCTTTTACTTGAACAGGGATATGACTATCAACATCAATGACAATTCCTTTTGGAGCTCTAGCTAGAGGTTCACGACCAGTTAATACTTGTATTGCTTCATGAAAACTAAATAGTGATAATAGATGGGCACGCATTGGTGTAATAATCCATCCCACTTTTCCATCACAAAAATCTTGTGCCCACTCTTTTGGGACCCCTTTTTCTACAGAATACCTAGCACGTCCTTTCTTTATATCAGCAACTTGTTGTCTTAATTCTGGATTTGTTAATTTATGCCCTACAATAGATACATTCAATGCTTCTTCATAAGGAACTCCAGTTGGGAAAAACGTAGAAACAAATCCTCTTGTAGGAGGACTACCTGACATCCCCACACTCGGTATGCCTAAATCTCTAGCTGTTCTATGTATAATAACTCTTGAAGGCATATCATCTACGGCTTCTACTACAATATCGTGCCCTTTTATAAGTTCGGTTACATTGTCTTCATCTACTCTTGTTTGTATGAAGTTTGTTGATATATAGGGATGTATATCTTTCACAACTTGTTCTGCCACTTTTGCTTTTGGTTCACCGATAACACTGGAAAGCGCTAACATTTGTCTATTAATATTAGATATTTCAAATTCATCTGGATCAATTCCTGTAATATGTCCAATTCCCATTCGAGAGAAGAGAATTGCTTCATATCCTCCTACTCCCCCTAATCCAAAAATAATAACCTTTTTATTTCGAAGACATTCTTGTTCCTGTTTAGAATACACACCAATATTCTTCTTAACCATTTCCCAATAATACGAATCCATATCCATTTTAAAACCTCCTTTATATGTAGTAACTATGGTAAGTAATATTGCTTACCAAATAATCCTCATATATAAAGTAAGATAAAAATATGTTGCTTTTGTGAGTTATTTGCAAAAAATTAAGAATGTTCAATTCTCCATCTTTTTTCTTTGTTTACATAAAATATTTTCCGTTAACTTATTAAACTCAATTTAATAGATATTGTTTTCGAAACACATTTATAGAAAGAAGGATGAAGATAGATTTTAAAACCTGATGAAAAAATGAAGGGAAGGAAAACGAAAGCAAACCGAGTTAAATCATCGTTTAAGCCAATAAAATTCCTGTTGAATTCTCTAATTAACTACAAGGTTAAGTAAGAGAGGTAGTAGCGATTTGTTGATTTAACCATACACACAAAGTAGAAATATATACATTTTCACTTTTCTACCTTAATTTCTTTGTCTCCTTGATCTCTCTCAATGCTTTAGATTCACGTCTCATTCTTCCGGGCGTTTTTCGACTCGTTTATCCGATAAAAAAAGCACCCATACAATGGATGCTTTCTTTGAGAGTGGAGTTTCCGCTAGTATAAGACTAAGCAAGCTTGTCCTACACTTATAATATATGCATATCCTTTGCAAAGGTTACAAGGATTACACGTGCCTTTGCATTAAACCTTATAACTTTTTTCTTCTATTTTTGAATTCTGTTGTAGGATTCCTTCTTTTATATTCATGGAGGTATATATATTCAAGTTAAAAAAATAAAAGCACCTTGATTTCAGAAAAGGTGCTTAAGTAATTATATTTATTTCCTATATTTTACGCATATATAGTTGTGAAGCTTACAACATCATTAACATTCTTTTATTACTGATCTTGTAGCCTATATACATATTTATATTTCCTATATTTCTTTTTACTTTTCAAAACGAGCCATACCGAAATTTTCATTAAATCTCTTACACCATATAGAAACTAAACCATATGCATCAATATCTACTTCTTCAGGAATTTCATAATTTTGAGATCCTTTGTTTCCCTTTAACTTCCCTAATTCAATATACTGATGGTTTTTAACATCTTCATTATTTTTTAAACTTTTTGCAGGAACCAACACCACTCGAACATCCGGACCATTAGAAGTTTCAAAATTGGTAAGTCTTAAAACACGTTTCCCATTCGATAATTGATAGATTGTTGCTACTCCAGTCGTTTCGTGAACCCCATTCTGAAACTGCCCTTTGCTTATTACTCGTTCTTGTTGTTGAACTTCTTTTGATTTTATTTCTGTTTGTGGCAATGCTTCATTAATTTGCTTATCTATAAATAATTTTTCAGGACGGAATAGAAACCATAAGATCCCCCCAACCATTACAAACCCTGCAATAAACAATACAGATTTTATGTTCATAAAATAAAAGCCTCCTTTAACATAGTACTTACATGTATGTTAACAAGAAGGTCTATCATTTCTATAACATAACTATTACAAAAGTCTTTCAACCGTCTCATTTCTTTTTAGACTTGAAACGTGGAATATCATTCTGTTTCTTGAAAAAACGTGAAAAAGCATCTGCATCAGCCATTCTGGAAGTATCTTGAAAACAAATTGATATATGTTTGAAAGGTAAAAACACTCACAAATGTGTACTATTTGTGAGTGTTTCTTTTGTAAAGAGATTATGCCTCTACCTTAGCTACTCTTTCGAAACCAGTCTTTACTGCTTGTATAATTTCATTCACAGCGTGAATAGATACGTCGGCATTTGGATTTAATCCTTCGAACCAGTGATAGGCCCTTGGATATAAATGAAATTCGACATCAACACCAGCTTGCGCAAGTTTGGTTACATAGGTTAATGTTTCACTGCGGAATGGATCTAATTGACCAACAAATGTGTAGGTGTAGGGCAAATTACTATAATCCTCTGCTCGAGCAGGGGCTGCATAGGCAGGAATATTATCCGTTCCATATATTTCTCCTAAATACATTTTCCAGCCAGCTTCATTTGTCTTTTGATTCCAAACAAATCCTTCTTTAATTTCATTCGTAGAAGGTGTATTATTTCGATCATCAATCATTGGATAGAGTGGCATTTGGAAACAAATAGAAGGATATTGTCGATCGCGGGCTAATAATGTCAATGCTGCTGTTAGTCCACCGCCTGCGCTCGCTCCTGCAACACCAATTCGATTCGAATCAATGTTTAATGGCTCTGCATTATCAGCAATCCATTTTAATGCTGCATAACAATCCTCAATTGGTGCTGGATAAGGATGTTCAGGAGCTAAACGGTAGTCTACAGAAACGACCACACAGTTGGCTTCTTTTACAAACCTCATACAAGGATCATCATTATCATCTATAGACCCTAAGATATAACCACCACCATGTATCCATAACAGGACAGGTAAGGATTCATTATTTGATTTTGGACGATAAATTCTTAATGGTAATGGATTAGCATCAGGTCCTACAATGACTTCATCTGTTAATGAAAGGGATTCATCAACAACGGTAGGTGGTCTCATTTGCGATATTCCTTCTCTGATTGCTTGCAAGTTCTCTGAGCGTAAATCGAGGTCTTGAAACATTTCTAATCCTGGTAATAACTCTGGATTTACTCGGTTCTTCATTTTAACACCCCTATTTGTAATTTTTTTCAAATAAGTGAAGTGTATTCTAAGTAGTTTAATTGTGATAAAATCATCACAATTAAATTGTAAAGTGGATATGTTATAATAGTCAACAGAATTTTCAAAAAATAACCCTCTTTTAGGGGTCACCTTACACATCCATCAACTTAGTAATTTATAATGCCCCCAAAACAAAAATTTCATCTGGAGTCTCACCAACAAAACGCGAATATTGTTACGCTAAGGATTTTTTTATAATTTTGTTCAGTAAAAGGTCAGATGCCTGAGCAAGAAAAAGAAGGTTTTAGCTTAATGTTAGCGAATAAAAAAGAAAAGATTTTTAAGGAGGATATAGAATGTCACAGTCATTATTGACTGGTATGGAAGGCGTATTTATACCTGTCAAAGACCCAAAAATTTCATCTGAATGGTATGAAGAAAAATTAGGATTTAAACTTATTTATATCGAGAAAGAAGCCGCAGTTATGAAGATTGAAGAAGAATCACAAACAGTAGTATGTCTTGTGAAAACTGTTAATCATCAACCAATGAAGTTTCCTGAGAATAACTTTGGAGTAGGAAAATACTATAACTTTATCCCTAAAGATATTAATGAGACTTACCGACTGTTAATTGAACGTGGTGTCAAAGTAAATCCTATTAGTGAAGAAGGGTCTACCAAATTCTTTACATTTTTTGATCCTGACGGAAATCCTCTAGGAGCTTGTCAATAAATTTATTTATTTCACTTAAGAGTGCAATTGTAAAATAAATTAAAATAGTTAATCCCTTAGCGTACAATTTCCCCAAAATGATATAGTAACCCCTAATAAGTTGTTAAGCGCTTTTTCAACTTGTTGTACCTTCCATTTGTTTGTAGTCCTTGAGTTAAGCAACTCTGGAAACATGCTGATTCCTTCTTGTTCCACTTCATTATTGAATCGCATCTTCAGCGCTCTGTATTCTTTCAAGATGCTCACGACCTCTTTCTGCACCTTTTTATCATCGATTTCTGGTAATAAAGATAATTATCCCAAGTTAGACCCCCCCTATTGTAATTTTGTTATTTTTACTTCACATTAGGTATGTGAAATTTTAATACCTAATGTGAATAAGGGAACGATGACTACAATACAGCCTCCACCACACTATTAGTCATGGTTCCGTTATCCATTTAAACCGCTAATTCATCAACATATCGTAAATAATCAACTGGTGCTCTTTCCGTCTGATTTACTAAGTACCCATAAATATCAAAGTCTATAATCTTGGAATCGACTTCTTCCCATTCGGCTGATGCGACATCCTTACATAAGACTGAATCACCGATGCTGGTACCAGGAATACTGTCCGGTCCTTACTGAACTCTATAAGGAAGAAACACACAGCTCCCATCTTTTCCGCTTTCTCCAGGTAATCCAACTGATGCTGTGCAATGTTCTTTAAATCAAATCGTGTCAGACTCTCCGCTGACTTCGCTTCAAACGCAATAGCTCGCCCTTTATAAACACCGTCATAATCTACTGTACTTTTAGATTCATAGAACCCATTTACCACTCGTCCATTTTTACTTTTCACCACCTTCATAGGAGTCGGACGCTTGTTTAAAAGCGCCACTCCCTCGCGTTGGTACATTTCGTTCGATAGATTGATAAGCTTCTCAAAATGCATTCCTCGGTTTCCTAAGCCCATTGTTATTCCTCACTTTCTATTAAAAGGATTATTTTGTTTAAATTCTGATACGGCACTTCTTAAATCCCATCAAATTAGCAATAACTGTATAACGAAACTAATTAAATATTAGGAGTGCTATAAATGTCTGATATAATCTGTCTCTTTATTGTCATGCTCATTGCAATTTATTCATTTTTCTCCGTAATGATGGAATTTAAAAATCTACAAAAAAGTATGCCCTGATTCTCAATTGAAGTCTTGTTTCTCCTGGGAATTGTACTCTTAATAAAAGAATTTTTTATCAAATATGCAACATGAATTTCCCCACCTGAATAAAGCTCAATATTCCGTCAATAATGTAGATAGGCTGTATGCCAAAACCCATTTAAATTTCTTTCTCCTTCCCCCTTTTGGAGATACCTTGGAGCTGAGCAGTTAGCTTTTGCTAGCTGCTTTTTTATTGTCACTTTTCAGGTTAAATGCTCATATGTTATTTTGAGACAAAAAATTAATCTCTCAAAAATGAAAAAGGTCCGCTTTTACAACGCTTTAGTTGGTTTCGACATTAAATTTTTCCTTTAAGAGTACTGTTCGAACGTGCTCTTTTTTAGTGACTGAGCATTCTATAAAATCATGTTTTTTATCTAACAGAAATATATTCGTTACATCAAGCCTAAAAATGGGACTCATATATTGGTATATAAGCCGTTTCTCTATTTAAAACACCACATAGTATAAAATATGGGACAAGCTTTTTGTTTGTCCCAATTTATATAGTTAAGAAAGAGGTGAAGCTAAATGCCAATTATTAAACCTTTTGTAGCTGGTCGAAGATTTGTTAGTACAGCGAGTACTGGGACTGCTGCTGGAGCAGATTTAACTTTTGCTAATACTGATTTTACAAACGATGCAGGTGCTGTCACAACATTCCCTGCTTCATACGCGTATCTAAACTTATATATAAACGGTGTACTACAAACTGCCGATACTGTAACAGGAGTTACTACTACTGCAATCACTATTGTTGGTGGTGCTGTTCTAGACGGAGGTACTCCACTCATCATTGAGTTTATCGTAACGTAGTAAATTTTTAACAGGGTGAAATATCACTCTGTTATTTTTATCCATTAATAATAATAAACTGTAAAGTAATTGGTGCCCCCTGAATAGGAGCTGGACCTACTAAAGTTAATTTTCCTGCCGTAACTTGATATTCCGTTTGTGGTTGAAGAATACCATTAATAAATAAATTCATATACGAGACTTCACTAGGCGGTAATATTTAAGTTGTTCCAAGCTTTGGGTCACCCTCAGCATTTGTATAGATTAATTTTTGGCCGTCTGAAAAAGTAAAATACATTAAATTCGTTGTTGGTATTGGACTTGGAATTGAAGGTCCGGGTGGTCCTTGAGGTCCAGGTGGTCCTTGAGAACCTGCAGTCCCTGAAACCATGGGATAGCTAATAGTCTCGGGAACAGGGCAAGGAACAGCTACTCCACATAGATTTTGAGAACTATGCAGATCGTATTTACCCTTTTTATTTCGTTGCATATATATCCCTCAAATCTTTTATTTGCTTTTTATATAATTAGTTTTATTATATGAACAGACAAATAAATCGGGCGTAGTGAAAATATTTAATTATTGGGGTCTTTATCATTGCCCTTTTTGAATGCTATTTTTTGCATTACATACAAGGATCGGTTTTATTTCATCCTCATCTCCTTTTCCCTCAAATAACGATTTTGTTATGTTATACCTCTACTACTTGATACGATTCAGACATATCAGCATGCCAAAACGTAGTGTATTCTGCATGTTCTTTTGATGAATATTGTTCTGCTTGTTACGGTGTATTAACATCGTAAAACCCGTACGTATGATAAAGGCTCATATTTTTCTTTATGTTTAAGATATTTCTTTGTTTTTGTATTTTGAATTACGTATGCCATTTTCCATTCCCCTTTTCTACAAAATGTAGTTCTCATTTGTTTTTTTACATTTAAATTCATTTGGCATATCTTAATACTGATTATGATTTATGTTAAGCCTACCTTTTGAAGAGCACTGACATATAGTGCTCTTTTTCGTATACGTATTTTCGTTTCAAGTATTTTATTTTTTACACATATAGTGGCACCGACATATACATGTAAATATAAGTGAAGACTTATTAGGACATTAGAATCTCCTTTCTAAGAGCATCTTAAAGAGATGCCCTTTTTACATATACAAGTCAGATATCAAATAGCATTATTGCTGATTTTTTGAACCTTTAAATAAGACAAGCATATGATATTGTATGGTGACCCTCTCTCATAGAAACCTATTTTTCTAAGAGCACATTCATATGTGTGCTCTTTTTAATTTTGCCATTAAAATAGCGTTTTTATATAGTTTTTCTTTTTTAAACACCGAATATGAACAAGCGTACAAGAAAAAAGATTGTCCCACCATACATATAATGTAAATGATATATAAAGGAGTTTGACTAGTTATGTTTTCATGTAATGGAAAAAATTTTAATCCTCATGCGGCTCCTTGTCCGGTTCCCCAACCTGTTAGCACTCCCATAAATGTAGTTCCTGGACCACAAGGATTACCTGGAACTCCGGCACCAGGAGCTATAGAATCTGCATTTAGAGCAAATAAGGATATCGGACAATCTTTTCCAAGCGGCAATACAGAGCAAACTGTTACTTTCACAAGTCAGCTATTCGATTTCAACAATGAATATGACGGTTCTACCACATTTGTCCCACGACAAGATGGAGTATACCAAATTAATACAACTATTATTTTTTTTCCTGATGATACGCTGGATGATTATCGTTTGACTTTATCTATAAAGGTCAACAATATAAGTGTTTCTACAACTATTCAAATTCTTTTTGGAGCTGGTAGCGCTACTGTTAGTACTATTTACGGATTAAAACAAGGAGATAATGTAACTGTCACTTTAATCTGTAATATAAGTGGTCTCATTGCACCCTTTATTGGTTCAGAAACAGCAAGTTTTTCTGCAGCAAGACTACATATTTATAATTTTCAAGCCATTTCCAAAGGTCTTTGTAATATACAACTTTTGTTCTTTGAAAGATGGAAAAAAGTTTAATTTTCACAAGGAAGTTGTAATAGTTGATCCACGATTTAATCGTGTTGTAATCTACATTAATTGCTTCAGCTAGTTGAACAATAGTTATTCCATCAAAATGCAATCTTAGATCACTAAGACCAATTCGGTACGCTTTAACTTTTACGCCAGTCGCAGAACGGCCGAATTCCTTTGTAATTCTTTTGATGCTATACGAACCCCAGTGAGAATCAAAATAAGCCAACTCATCTGCCGTCCAAACAGGTTTTTTCCCGTTGTTATCCCCTCTACTCGATTGAATTCATAACCGTTATCCTGACGTTGGTGGTTCACAAAGCTATGTTAGGCACCAAGATTAATATTAAAAAAACACAGGGTTCGTGGGGCGTTTTCCCTAGCGAACCCTTTTGCATTCATATAAAAAAACAAATCAAACAACCGACTCCTTCATGTACAGGCAGTCGGTTGTTTGATTTCTTAAACAAGGATAAACAAACAATTCCCCCAAATGATGTGTGACTCCTCAATCTTATGTTTCATCGTTAAAAACCACTTATTTCCCAGCATATCAAAGTTGCGGAACTGAGATAAGATGTTTGTAAGATGTGCTTACTTCCTCTGCCAATGCTTTGATTTTCATCATGATTTGGAGCATTTCTTCTGTTGTCGTCCTTGGATTGATGGAACAAAGTCGAATAACCACTTTCTCTTTCAATTCGGTCGTACTTAACATGGCAAATCCTCTGTGATTAATTTCTTCCACCAGTTTTTTGTTTATTTCATTGATTGTATCTGTTGATGCTAATTCACAAGGGATATAACGGAAAGTAATAATTCCTAACTGGGCAGGTGTTACCACCTCCCAATCTTTCGCTTTCCCTAAGAACGCCTCAACTTGTTCAGCCAACATGATGCCATGTTCAATTGCCTGGCGAAAAGCTGCGACCCCAAATACTTTAAAAGACAGCCACACCTTTAACGCCCTAAATCTGCGCGAAAGTTCAATTCCACGTTCTCCAAAATTGATTTCTTCTTCTATATTGGTTTCCGTATCCTTGATATACTCTGGAATCATACGAAATGTTTTGCTTAAGTATTGACTGTTTCTAATGAGTACACAGCCCACATCATAAGGCTGAAAAAGCCATTTATGAGGGTCCAACGTCAAGGAATCGACACGATGAATCCCTTGAAGTAAAGCACTTCCTTTTTCGCTGAGAATTGCCGGGGCACCATAGGCTCCATCCGCATGTAGCCATACATCTTCATCATTACAAAAATCAGCCAACTCATTGAGGGAATCAACCGCTCCGCAATTAGTTGTTCCAGCATTAGCAATAACACAGAATGGTTTTTTTCCTTTTGTTCGATCTTCTTTTATTTGCTTTTTCAAAGCACCAACTGAAATTCGTAAATGTTCATCCGTTTCGATTCGGCAAATTTGATGGTGTTTGAAACCCAATACTTTTAGTGCCCGATCCACAGAAAAATGAGTCTGATCAGAAAAATAAACAACCGCATTTTCTATGTCATTATTAAGTTTGACCTGTCTAGCTACAGTAAGCGCGGTCAAATTAGCCATGGAACCTCCGCTTACAAATAGCCCTTCAGCCGAATCCGGGAATCCTAACATCGATTTTAACCAATTCATTGTCGTTAATTCGATTTGCTCAGCACCTGCGCCTACTATCCAAGCTGTCGGAAATACATTAATTCCACTTGCTAAAAAATCTGCTACTACTCCAACATAATTATTAGGACCCGGCACAAAAGCCATAAAATGGGGATGATCCACATGGGTAATCTGATTAAACACATTCCTATTAAGAAAATGAAGGAGCTCTTTCGGATCGGATCCGTTTTCTGGGATCGATTCAGTCAGTTTGTTTCTGAGAATATCACTATCAATCGTTTCAGATACTGGTTTGCTTTTCAAATGATTCATATGGTCAATAATCAAATCAACCGCTTGATATCCTAACTGACGCATCTCTTCGGCTGATAACTGCAGGTTTTCCGTCACTTGTTTCACTCCTATTCTATTTTAAAAGGCGAGTTGTTGCTCGCCTTTTCATTTTTTATAATTGGTAATCGCCGATCATCTGTGTTGGATTATGAATGATCGTTTTGATTAACGTATGGATGTGATTCAATATTTCCTGTACTTGCTCCGCTTCATAGATATTTTGATCATATCCAAACTTCATTGTAAGTTTCTCTTCAGGGAAGCACATAATTCCGTACTTCACATGCGGCTCGTCAACGACTTGGTAATCTGTGATGGCAAAATTTCTGTTCTCATTTGAAGAGAAAATGGATGGGTTGGTTGGATAATTTTCAAACACCCAAAGATGGTCGATCAACTGATTGGTCAACTCACTTTGTTTTTGGATCTCAACAAATGAATAGTAGGCATACTCATTACATTTCAATGTTTCTTGTTGAACTTCTTGCAGGAGATCCACAAAAGATTGCGTTTCTGTCCAAGCTACTCGGATAGGCAAAACATTTGTGAACAGACCAAACATATTTTCAATCCCTTCCACTTTGGGAGGTCTGACTGATACCAGATTAGGTAATACTACTTCTTTCGTTCCATTGTATTTGCCAAGCAATGTACCCCATACAGCTAGTAAAGCCGAATTCATGGTTACATGGTGTTTGGTTACAAATGTCCGTAACTGATTGGTCAGATCCTCATCTAATGCTAAATCCATAAATGTGAAACTTAACCCTTTACTTTGAGTTGGTACTTTCTTTTTGGGAATGCTGATTTTCCGATTGTACCCTGATAAATAATCGCGCCAAAAATGGCGTGCTTTCTCATGGTCTTGCGCTAAAGTCCAGTCAATGAATGCTTGAAAAGGTTTTGCTGGAGGTAATTCCACTGTAGTTCCCGCACTTTTTGCTTCATAGAGTTGGAATAATTCGTCTAACAAAATACTGACACTCCAACCATCACACAATAGATGATGGGCACTCCAAACTACCTTATACTCGGCATTGCCTAGTTGAAATACACAGAGACGGGTCATGAGTTCATCATTATTAAATCCTCGGCCTAAATTTTCACTCATCCACTGGCCTAAGCATTCTTGCTGCTCTTGTCTCGTCATCTCAATCAAGCTTTTTACCTCTGAAATCATTTGAACATCATGTAACACAGCTTGCCAAGGTTGTTCTTGTTCATCTTGCACAATGATCGTTCTTAGAGAATCATGACGATCAACTAATTGTTGAAAACACTGAATAAAGAGATCTACATCCAATTGCCCCTCAAGTGTCCAAATCGTTTGTTCAAAATAAGCATTGGTATCAGGTTCTGCTACAGCATGTTCATAAATAACTTGTTGGAAGGGTGCCAATGGATAGATTCGTTCTATTTTTATATCCGGCATTTTTTCTTGTATTTTGTTAAGCGTATGTTGATTAAGCTGTTTATCTCTAACATTCAGTGATGTGACTTTATTTTCTTTCTTTTTGTTTATATCGTCTGTTTGTGAGTGTAAAGGATGGTCTAGCCTCTTAACAAAATGAACCATGTCACCTAATATAGGGAAGGCAAATAGATTTTTTGGCTCTAACTGAAATCCTTGTCTATAAAGTCTTACAGAAACTTGAATGGCCTTAATCGAATCGCCACCCAAGGCAAAGAAATGATCATTTACTCCGATTTGGTCTACTTTGAGTACTTCTTGCCATACACTGGTCAATATTTTTTCCATTTCAGTTTTTGGAGCAATATATATATCATTTTTTTGTTTCTCCGGAGCAGGAAGCGCCTTTCGATCTAATTTCCCATTAGGGGTCAAGGGTAGTCGCTCCAAATAAACAAAATAAGAAGGGATCATGTACTCGGGCAAGTAGTCTCGCAAATATTTTCGTAGTTCTGTTGTACTGATATCTTGCTCAGTTACCACATATGCGACTAAAAATTTCATACCATTCTCATCTGTCTGGTCAATCACTACAGCTTGGTCTACTTGTTTGTAAGTGAGAAGGCAATGGGTGATCTCTTCTAACTCCACTCGATATCCTTGAATTTTGACTTGGTAATCTTGACGTCCTAAAAATTCAATATACCCCTCGGGATGCATCCTGCCACAATCCCCTGTCTTGTAAATAAGACCAAGTTCTGGATGTGACACAAACACTTCATTCGTTTTCTGTTCATCATTCAAATATCCTTGGGCAAGACCCACTCCCCCAATATATAAATCACCGATCACACCAACTGGGCACATTTTCTTATCGTAGTTCAGCACATAATACGTTTGGTTTGCCAAAGGCATCCCATATGGAATGCTGTTCCAGTGTGCTTCCACCTGTTTGACTGGATAATAAATGGACCAAATTGATGCTTCTGTTGCCCCTCCCAGTGAAATTACTTCCGCGATCGGGAAATGTCGTTTTATTTTTTCTGGTAAAGTGAGTGGAATCCAATCCCCACTAAGTAAGACCAAACGCAAGGAAGAATTTTCAAAATGAGAACCTACCTGATCCAATGCTAAATCCATGATTTTAGGTACTGTATTCCAGATCGTAATTCCTCTGCGTTCGACCGTACGGATCAGTTCTTGCATGTCTCTCGGATCACGAATCATTACCAACATTGCACCTGTACTTAACGTTCCAAAAATATCGTATACAGACAGGTCAAAACACATGGAGGAGATACCAATAATGCGATCGTCTTCATTCACCTTATATTTTTGATTGATATCTTGAATGGTATTTGCAACCGCTTGGTGAGTAATGATCACTCCTTTTGGTTTTCCGGTACTTCCTGAAGTATAGATAATATAGGCAAGATCTTCCGGACCAGCAATGGTAGGCAGATCTTCGGTTGCATATGATGACAAATGTTTCTCTTCATAAAGACCAGGTTCCAACAAAAGTTTGCATGAGCTATTTTCTAAAATATATGTTTGTCGATCTGGTGGATGCTCGGGATCGATGGGTACATAAGCAGCACCCACTTTTAATATCCCCATCATATTAACAATCGTATCAACCCGTCTCTGTACCAAAATACCAACTCTGTCACCTAGACCAATCCCTTGTTCTTGCAAATAGTGAGCAACTTGATTGGAGCGTTGATGAAGGTCCAAGTAAGTCAACCACTCTTGTTCAAAAACCACTGCCACTTGATCTGGTGTACGTTGTACTTGGTCTGCAAACAATTGATACAGGGTAGTGGAAGGTATTTTTTCTGTTGTCTGATTGTACTGCTCAATTAAAGTCTGATCCGATTTTTTCACTTGCAAAGAGGTTACGTCTCTTTGTTTCACCAATTGTTCCAACAGATTGACAAATTGGGAAAACATTGCTTCCATCACATCAACATCAAACAATTCTTCTACATAGTTCCAGCTAATCAATAACTCTCCATTTTTTTCAATTACCACATTATCCAAATACACTTGTGGAGTCCGAGCATGAATATGGCGGAGAGAGCCAAGCTGCTCCCAAGCAAAAGCACCCGCGCCTGCTAGCATCGAGGTGAAAACAATTGGCATGACTGCTTTTGGTCTCATTTGGTGATATCGAGTAAAATCTCGAATAAAGCTAACTCCATCATAATGACGATGTTCAAGTCCATCTAGCAAAGTCGTTTGTGTTTGCTCCACTCTGGTAAAGAAAGATTGCTCTGGATTCACATCCATGTCCAACAAGATGAGTGACGTGAAATCCCCCACAATCTGCTCTACTTCTTCATGAACAGGATAACGGTTAAATACAGTCAGATTAATTGCCAATCGACGTTGATTACTCCAATATGCCAACACTTCTCCATATATCGTACAAAGAAGGGCGGAAGGAGTTACTTCTTTCTCTTGTGCCAGCTTCCGTAACTTCGTCCATTTGTCCTTGTCCAAGATCTTAGTAAGTGATTGAAAGTTAGGGGTAGCAATCTCTGCTGGATCCTTTTTTAACAGCAGAGAAGGAGCAAATGGAAAGTCAGGCAGCTTGCTTGTCCAATAATCTTTTGCTTTCTTATATTCTTTGCTTTGTTCCATTTCATCATAGATGAACATGTAATCTTGAAAATCAAAAGAAAGAGATTCCAATCTTTGATTTGGTTTGTGATAATAATGCAACAAATCATGTCCAACGATGTTCATGCTTGCCCCGTCCATCAATAAAGCATCATATCGAAAACATAACAAATAAGTGTCTTCTTTTAAAAGAAAGGCTTTCAATTCAAACAAAGGCCATTGCCCCAAAGGAAATACATGATTGGTCATTCGAGAACGTTCTTCTTGCAATCGAACATTTTGTTTTCCATCATCTAAACCACTGAGATTTTCTATTTCAATCTGATAATCAGGAATGTCTTGTAAGATTTGCTGTTTTCCCTCTGGCAAGATCACAGCTCGTAACATAGGATGGCGCTGAATTACCTTTTGGAAACTTTGCGAAAGCCGATTGATATCCAATTCTGTTTCATATTCAAAATACGTTTGAGGTGAAATGCCGCTTAATTCAAACTGCGGATTACGCCCTAACATGTAAGCTGTCTGAACTTCTGTTAAGGAAAATGGCTTGGACAAATCTTTAACACGGGTTGGTGTTTTATCTAGGCTTTCTTCTTTCTGCTCCACTTCTACACAAGAACTAAGTTGAGCAATCGTGGGATGTTTAAAAATATCCCTTGTACTTATTTTCAAGTGGTCTTTTCCTAATAAGTTGATAATCTGTAGTACCTTAATCGATTCTCCTCCTAAGGCAAAAAAGTTATCATGAATACCGATTCGCTCGATCTCCATCACTTTTTCCCATGCTTGCACCAATTTCTGTTCGATTTGATTTCGTGGAGCGACATATGGGATGGATATTTGATCTGTTTGAGTTAAATCCAACAACCTTTTTCGATCCACTTTCCCATTTGGATTCAGTGGAATCTCTTTTACCTGAATCATTTTTTCGGGAATCATAAACTCAGGCAATTTATTGCTTAGATATTTTCTGAGCTCTTCAAAAGGGATCTTCTTATCTGATCCATAGTAAGCAGCTAACAATTTTCTGTTTCCATCTACCTGATCAACAACAATAGCTTGGCTTATCTCTGGATGTCTCTTTAGCTGAGCCTCGATTTCCCCTATTTCAATCCGATATCCCCGTATTTTCACCTGATGATCCATTCGACCGAGATATTCAAGTTCTCCATTAGGTAACCATCGGACGAGATCACCAGTACGATACATCATTTCTCCCGCCACAAAAGGATTCGGAACAAATTTTTCATCTGTCAATTTAGATTTGCCAAGATAACCCCGAGCTACCGCCACTCCGGCAATACAGAGCTCTCCCGGCATTCCCCAAGGTTTCATTTGACTATATTTATTCAATACATAAGAACGATAATTGGGATTAGGTTTCCCGATCGTCACTTCTTTGGCAGTACTCAAATCTTTTACTGTTGCACAAATGGTTGTTTCTGTCGGACCATAGATATTTAAAGTTTGCGCTTCGCTGATACTTCGAATTTTTTCAATCAAATCAATCGAAAACGCTTCTCCTGCTAACAAAATGGCCTTTAAATCTCTTAGAAACTCTGCCCCTTCTGGATCACTCAAAATCAATTCCATTCGCGATGGGGTCGATTCCCATAAATCTACCTTATGTTCTTTGACCAAATAAGCCAATTCTTTTGTTGCAAACTGTCCCTCTGTAGCAATGACTACCTTCGAGCCTTGAGTTAAAGGGATACATACTTCTAACAGAGATATATCAAAAGAAACACTAGCAAGAAACAAGAACGACTGATTATCTTTTAGCTTTTCTCTCATAATGCTTAAGAAATGGACGAGGGATCTCTGTTCCACCATTACGCCTTTTGGATTTCCTGTTGATCCTGATGTGTAAATAACATAAGCCAAATCATTAGGTTCACTTTCTCGGTCTAGATTGCTTTCTTCACCTTGGAAGAGATGTTCCTCATCAAGATACAACACCTCACCGGCAAATTGCGGCAATTCTTTCTCTGTTCGCTTGCTCAATAACCATTTTGCTTGACTATCTTGTAACATATATTCAATTCGTTCACTGGGATAGTGAGGATCGATTGGTAGATAAGCCCCTCCGGCTTTTAAAATCCCCATCATGCCAATGATCATTTCCAATGATCGATCTACCATAACCCCAATAATACTTTCTTTGGATACACCCTTATTTTGAAGAACAGAAGCCAATTGATTTGCTTTCTTATTCAATTCTCTATATGTCAAAGATTGATCATTACAAATAACAGCAATTTGATCTGGAGTTTTCAACACTTGCTCCTCAAACAAATCCTGAAATGTTTGAGACAAGTCTATGCCCATCTGAACTTGATTAAATCCTTCTAGCAACTCTTTTTCTTCTTCCGAAATAATACAGATATCTTTCACAGCCAGATCAGGATTTCTCAACACTTGCTTTAAAACATAAAGATAAGATTTGGCAAACTGTTGCAACGGAAAAAGAGAATGAGACTTGCAAGAAATTTGAAATTCAAATTCATTATGTTTTTCATTCCATTTTCTTTGTACCCAGATGGCTAATTCATTCTCTGAGCATTCTTCTATTGAACTCTTATTATGTAATCCTTCCATTCCCAAAACGATTTGAAATGGAGTTGAATAGAGCTTCGCTAATAATTCAGAGAGTGGATAACTCTGATTGTCATAACCAAGTAAAGTCGTTTGTTGGACTTGCTCCACTACTTGCTTAAAGGAGTGTTGGGGATGGATTGCAGTTCCTATAGGAAGCAAATCATTCAGATTCTCTCTTTGTTCGCAATCTTTTCCCATTACAGGAACCCCGATTGTGATCCTTTCTTGGTCTGTATAATGTACCAAGCAAACCCTTAAAGCTGCCTGTAACCAGCTAAATAAAAATAAATCCTGTGACTTACTTACTTTTTGTAAACTTTGACTAAGCTCTGCATCCATTATGACTTGAACATGGTCGCATGGATTGTCTTTATTCATTTGATAACCGCTATTAAATAACGAAAAATCGGGTACACCGGAAGATAATTGCTCTTTCCAAAACGATTCTGCCACTTTATACTCATGAATCGAACTACGATCTTTGATATGCATTTTTATCTTCAGCTCCTTAACATTAATTTCCATCTATTCGCTAATTTTTAACCCAACTTCAATCCCGTGGAGAAATACTTGATGGTTATCCAAACTTAAAAATCGATGAATATCCTCAAATTTCATATGCCCAACAGAACACACTCCCAAGTTTAATGTCTCAGCCACCATATTTAACGTAGCAGTGATGATGCCTGATTCAATGCAAGCAAATAAATATCCATCTGAACCATATTTAGGCATGGAGGCGCGCGCATTATAGACTAGATAAACCGAAAAGGCAGACTGGGTAAATAATTCCTGGTTAATCATCTCATGATCACTCTTGATTACTTGGTCAATGTTGTTTACAAGTAAAAGACTATTCTCTGATGGGCTATAATAATAAAAACCAGCTTTCATACCTTCTACCCGTTTCGGTTTTATATAGACAAAAATATCAATGGGATAAACTCCACCCGCACTGGCGTAATGGTAGTAGATTTTTTCTTCTTTCCTCTGTTTGAAAGTAGAAAACAGTTGCGCGAATTCTGAAAAAGGTACGGGATTTTTCATATCAAATTGGCGGCAAGATCTACGCTCCCTGATCATGGCGGGAAGCTCAACTTTTGTTTCAAGTTGAATTCCGGTTGACAGCGCAGCAGGATGCATTCGATTTAATTGTTCACTGATATACTTATCTAAATCATCTTTAGAAAAGCGAATCTGATCGCTATATGGATTCGAAAAAATTTTTTCTTGTGTGGAGAATACTTCTCTTGGATGTAATATATTACTTACTAACACCCGATTCTTTATCATAAGTTCTACTATTTTTTGTGCCTCTTCTTCATTCCCTAACGAAAAGCGCTCTAATAGCTGACTGATCGTCACTCCCTTTTGGGCAAGAAAATAAAACTCAGGAAACCACTCAGACATAATTCCTGTATATCTCGTTTCCCCTATCAAAACTTCATTATGCAATTTCTCCCAATGCTTAATAGGAGACCAATAATAAATTTGCTCGCTCATATTCCCCTCCATAAAAGGTTAATTTATTTTAAAAATACAATCTTCCAATCCACAAAAAACAACCTTTATATAGTACATAATTGTTGAAATTCATACCATTTTTCATTAATAAGTTTCCATCTTGTTACCATTTGACCTTGCTCACTACCAGCTGTGGATGTGAAATAATACCAAATCCCTTTAATGGATTGCCAACCAACTAGCATAATTCCTGATGAATCAAAATAGTACCAAGCATTATTAATAGATTGCCAATCTTTTTGCACAAGTCCATTCCTATAGTAATACCACTTTCCATTATCTTGATACCACCCATCTGTTGGAGCGGCTTGAACTGATTACTTTACAAGTTTACTAGAATTTGTTGTAGTTTCAGCTGCAGCTATTCCATGGATAGACGTCAACAAAATAGTTGACGTACATAATACAGATAAAGTACGTTACAATAGACCATTCCCCTTCTCCTAGATATTTTTCAAAAACTTACAATAATAAGAATAATATACAATTTTCCAAATGTCAGTGAGAAAAAGTACGGTTATATTGAGAATGAAATATCAGAATATTCAATCTGAATTTCACATTCCCTATAATATGTATAAACCCTATAGACTAAGCACAGAAGAGAATACAATAGATATATGTATTGGTAGAGTGGCCAAAGCAAAATTAACCTGTATTAAGTGCGACTATGTCAGCGAGATTCATAGTCTTTTTCTCATATAATAACGCTTGTAGACGTTCTGCTGCTTCTAGAACGATTGATTGAATTCTAAATACAATTCTTTTTGCTCTGTTTTACGGCCAATAGTATGGTTAAAAACCAATGCCAAAGTAGACGGTCCTGTTTGCCTTTGACTGCCTTTGCCGATTACATGGATATATATTTGTTTTGATTTCTTCAATACGCTATTTAACGTGCTTCTTGGGATTTGTAGCGCTTCACATAATTTAAAGTATACAAATTTTTGCGCCTTTAAGAAGCCAATAGTATCTTGTTCCCACTCATACCAATGTCTACGTACACGATCCTTACGAGCTTTCTTATGTTTATACCAGTATTGTGAAGGTGCAAATGATGAACATTCTACTTCTTCATCTGCCCATATTGATGTACCCACCGTATAATGGTTGTATAGCCAAGGGTAATCCTCGTTCCACCATCATTTCCATCAAATCACGAAAGCTTAAGTTGTACCGTAGGTATCATCTAACCGTTAATAAAATCATGTCAGGTTGATAATGTTTCCACTCGAATATATTTTCCTTTTCCATACTGATTACACACCTTTTATAGAGTAGTACTATCAGTATATCCAAGTTTGATAGGCCATTTTCATATATTTTGAAGTTTTGCACCAGAACCTTATATTTTGTTGGTGTACATAATAAGACCTCTTTTAACGTTTTCCAAAAGAAGTCTCCTTCCTCAGGCGTGTGCAGGGCGATAGCCCAACGGTAGGTGGGAGACGAATTTCGGTTTGGTACTAGCCAAAAGATTATAGTAAACTAATTCCATACAGATTGTTCTTTGAAAACTGAAGATATGAGGTTGGTACGAGAAAAGATTCGTATCGTAAAATCTTCAATCAACTCGTCACCATATCAAAATAGCGAAAGCCAAGCCATGACGTTGATATGGATAAAACAGTCATAATCGCTAAAATGCGATGGGTTCTTATCAAGAACTAAAACTGGTATTTTTTGTACTGCAAATACTAACCGTCGGTGCGGCGAGGATAGCTTGGTAAATAAAGATAGCTAATAAAAGCATCTACTTCCCAAGAAGCATCCACTTCAAGATTCGCTAAGTGGTGTGTAGTTCACCATGGTGATAAGTTCCCTCCTTAATGGATAGTAAGAAATTTTAATGGTTGGAAGTACTACCCAAAAACAGAAATAGTTATATGACATTGAAATAGGATGAAAACGTTATAAGTGCTTTTATTTCAACAGTCTCCTGATTATAAAGACTTGGATAAAGGTGCATTTATATTGAAGTGGTAGGGTATTCTGTTATTAAATTCGCATTAGTCCGTTGTTAGAAAAAGAATTTTACACTCTTATTTTTTTGCTTTTTAAAATTATCTTCCCCTCTCTATTTTTTTTATAATTACCGATTAAGGGGATTAATTAAAATCCTATGCATTTAAGATTCCAGGGGATGAAGAATTTTCCGTCAACTATTTTTTGTATAAATATGCAGACAAGACATTAACTCCTCTGTAATCAACTTTGATAAAATACTTGAAAATGTTTCTTAAAATAGACCATACAAGGAGGTGAAAAATTGGAAATATATGCAGTAGATGTTAGTAACCATCTAGATAGAAAATATTTTCAACATCTATTTGAATGTTTAGGTTCGCAAAAACAGTATAGGATTCAGTCTTTCTATCATGATGATGATAAAGAAAGAGCCCTAATTGGGGAAATCTTGATCCGCTATATGATTAGTCATTATTTGAATATGAGACCTGATAGGGTAATACTCAAATATAGTACATATGGAAAGCCTTACATAGAGGAGGACTCCGTCTTTTTCAATCTATCACATTCAGGAAAATGGGTAGTAGCTGTAATAGATCACAAGGAAAATGGAATTGATGTACAGGAAATTGGAAAAGTTGACATGAGTGTAGCTAAAAACTTCTTTTTACAAAGAGAATATTTAGAACTAATGCAACTAGAAGGTAAGTCTAGAGCAAATTTATTTTATGAACTTTGGACACTAAAGGAAAGTTATATAAAAACCATCGGAAAAGGGCTCTCTATACCTCTTAACTCTTTTATTTTAGAAAAATTGAAAGGAAATCAATATCAATCTTTCACAGGTGAAAAATTGATTTTTTTCCAAACATATAACATAGACCCTCAATACAAAATGGCACTGGGCTCTTATAACAGTCAACTGGCCCAAAATGTAACCATATTAACAAGTCATCATCTGTATAAACTCTTTGTAAATTCTCTGCAAAATGAGCAAATCATTTAATGTCTAAAAAAGAGTTTATATAACTTTCACCTAGAAATGCTTCGGTTCTGGTGCAGATATATGAAGAAGAACATGGATGGTAGTAGGTTCTCGTATTTTATGCTATAAGTCCAAACACTTGATAAATAAACTCTTTCTGATTTTGGACAGACTGATTGGTCTTACCCCCGTCAAGTAGACAGCTGTAAAAAAAGACTATGCGGCCATCGAGATTCGATATTCAATCGGAGCTCGATGGTTAAGCCTTTTTTGGAATCGTTTGTAGTTGTAATGATAGATGTATGTTTCAATAGCTTGAATTAGTTCTTCCTTTGTTTGATAATAATTAAGATAAAACATTTCAGATTCAAAATGAGAGAAGAATGATTCAATGCAAGCATTGTCATGGCAGTTTCCTTTGCGGGAGTGGCTGCCGATGGCGCCTAGCTGTTGAAGCATACGGTAATAAGCATGAGATGTATATTGGAATCCTTAATCTGAGTGGATGATGGTTCCATACACATCTCTTTTTTGTGCTGCTAAATCTAACGTTTTTAGAACAAGTTGTAAATCATTACGATGTGAGAGTTTCCAAGCAACGATTTCATTGTTATAAATGTCTTGAACGACCGAGAAATAGAGAAATTTATCTTTGAATGGCAAATAAGTGATATCTGTGACAAGTACCTCATTTGGTTTGCGGTTTCGGAATTGTTGTTCTACTACATTCGGAAAAACCTTTGAGGATTTCCCGTTAAAAAAGCGTCGCTTTTTACGGATGATTGATTGAATTTGAAGTTCTCGCATAAGTCTACATACTTTTTTGTGGTTCACTAAAAATCCAGCCTCCAGTAAGGCAATTTTCATGCGAGGATAACCGTATTCCTTATGTTTTATGTGAATGGCTTGAATCTGTTCACGCAATGTATGATCCTATGAAAGGCGTAATTGTCTTTGCGTACATGTTGAGCGCCACTTATAGTAGCTAGATCGATTTAACTGCGCAATGACGACCAGCCAGGTTACTTTGTATCGAGAACATAGTTCTTCAATAATCTCGTACTTAGCCGATTGAGCAAGAACACCTCCTATAGATTTGGATACTGCTTTTTTAAATAAGCCACCTGCGCCTTGTAGTATTCCAATTCTTTTTCCACACTATCGAATTTCGTACGAGGACGACCTTTCAAGAGATTTTTTAAGCCGTTATTGCCGCCGTTGTTTCCCCGCAAGTCTGAAATATCGCCTGTTTCTTGATATCTTCGGACCCAATTCATTAACTGTGTTCTACTTTTCAGCTTATATTTCTTAGCTGTAGCTGTTTGGCTGCCCTCACCATTTAAATAACTTTTTACAACTTGTATCTTTAATTCATCTGAATAAGTTTGAAATTTATCCCCTTTTTTAACCATAATAAAATCCCCTCCAAGTAAAAGTGTAACATCCATGTTTATTCATGGTCTTTTTACACTGTCTATCTTAAGGGGATAATATCAGATTCCGTAAATCAATCTGTCCCTTTTTTATCATATGCATGGCTTCCACCCCACTCAATATAAACGTTGCTGTTTTAAATGATTTGAATCCCAGCATAGAGCGTACGCGTTTCTTAATAAAACGATGTTCTTCTTTTAGTTTGAAAACTATGCTACAAAACAGAAATATTCTCTTTTTGATGTAGTTAGAAATTCTCTTATTTTCGCTAGTTTGATAGCACTAGGAATATATCCTATTAATGTTCAAATGGTAAATCAGAAATAATCTGCCCTTTTTCCTCTTCATGGCCTTCACTACATAATGCCACAACCGGTATAATTAATCCTGTTGTTAATGCAAACGTTATCATTTCTTCTTTACTTTGCATGTTTTTCACCCCACATAATCAATACAATATTATATTTAGATTAAACAATTTACCGAATTATGTCAAAGAGATAGAAAAGTGCATTTTTTCAACATTTTTTATAAAATTTTAATTAACAGTCTATTCCTTATTATTTGCAACGAATGATATGCGTCATACATGAACTAGAAGAATATACATTTTGGGGAGTTTTTCAAAAAATAAGCAACCGCGCTTACTGACGTTTGTTTCTTTTTATATTCGTGCTCAAATGATAAATCAAAAATCAACTATACGTTTTCCTTCCCATGGTCTTCTCCATATAGTGCCATAACTAGTAAAACTAATTCTGCTGTTAATACAACATTCGCCATCACTTTTTGCTTATCGTGTTTTTACCACACATGATTTCTTGATTTGCCAACCTTAACTAAACTATAATTGTCTAATTGTGTCGAAAAAAGGAAAATTATTATTTATCAACATTTTTCGAAATATGCAGTGTTTAATTACTAACGATGGTGCTTCACCTACGAATTTTAAAGCTGCCATTTCAAATTCCGTATTAGGAGTAACAATACATGCCTATCAAGCTAACAAAATAGGTTACCCCAAAAATGATAAAAATGAGCTTCATCACTATAATAGACACAACCCTATTGTTCTCGGATATTATAAAATCTTAACTTGATAGCGATATTGCGAGATTTCTTACAAAAAATTTGTAAGCTCTCTATTTCATTATCGCTCCAAAATCTTCACCATGCCCACTTTACTTTTTTTGCTGTCGCATCCTATTTCTATAACTATCCAACCCCCTGTACAAAAGCCTACGTTTTAATTTTGAAGTCGATTTCTCCCTTCATACTGCTTTGCACAGACATCAAGAATGGTCTAACTAGTCACGTTTCGCCCCATTAGGATACATAACAAGTTGTTGATTTTAAAGGGCCAAGAAATCCTTAAATACACGTATCAAAATTCAATTATTGTACTTTAATTAAACTTTTGTTTAACACATGTGGACGATATATAAGTAGGATAAAATTCTTTTAGAATGAACAATCTAAAAGAAGAAGTAAAAGAAGCTATGTCCATATTTTATTTCTCTCACTGTTTATTGTGTAATTTTTTATCTAACCAAAAAAAGCACCCTATTGGGATGCTTATAGTGTAAATGTCTAAACATATTTATAAACTAATTACAGACAAAAAATATAAATTACTACTTACTGTCATCTGTTATGTCTTCGTATAAAATTAATGAGTGAATCCACCGCCAAGTTGTTGTTCAGCCATGACTACTAAACGTTTTGTGATTTCACCACCAACGGAACCGTTTGCACGAGATGTTGTATCTGGACCAAGTTGTACACCAAATTCTTGTGCAATCTCATACTTCATTTGATTAATGGCATTCTCAGCACCTTGAATCAATACTTCATTATTATTTCTGCTATTCTTTTTTACCATATGTATCACCTCCTACGTTTTTAATATGCTACGAATCATGGAAAAACATTTATTCCTTTTTATGGTAAATGGATATTTGAAAGTTTCTGTTCATGGTCAATCAGAAAAACAAAACCTGTCCATCGTATCTATGCTTTAATTTAGTGCCGCATTTAAAAAGATAAGCTCAGAGCCATAAACTCTGAGCTTTTTACGCGTGTGATTTAAGTTGCGAATTCTAATGTTATTTAGGCTGTGATTAGAGACTTTCTCTACAATAACCGAACTGCTTAATTTCCGTAAGTGGTCTTTTTCAAAAGAATTGTTTTTGAATAATTCACTTAAATATATACTTGGTCTTTATATATTAAGCTTCTTTTAACACCTTATAGCATATAGATAACTAGTCCCATCAATATCCAAATTATAAAATATATATAAAACAATGATAAATCCAGCATTTGAACTTAAGAATTAGCAAGAGTTCGTCATTACAATTCCAAATGTATCCGTTTTGCTTCAAAATACAGAACCTGAATAAACTTTTTCGTATCAATACGAGCAGGTAATGTTGGCTCATTATTCAACTCTGTCATCTTTCTCCTTACGGCTGTAAAATCAAAAAATCTAGAAGCGTAATTTTCGAACTTCGGGTTTAAAAAATCAGCAAGTCCAAGGGATGCTAAATGGTTTAATGATTGGTAAATTGCCCTCCGGATCCGTTGTTTGGAGGCTTCAATCGATCTTTTTAATTCGGCCTCTTCAGCAGATTCTCCGAGTCTTTTTTGAGCTAAATTCACAAAAATCTCTTTTAGAGAGGGAAACCCTTGTTCTAACGTTTTATCTTGTTCATATTTATATAAATAATCCAGCATGTCCATTAAATCTTTACTTCCGCTTTCACTAGCTATCCCTAATTCGGATAGAAGAAAATGAATGGAATTTCGAAAATGATTGGAAGTACTTATATGTTTTTCATTACGGTATTTTTCCTGCGTATTTTGATCACTATCCAATTTAAGTACCATATTGAGCGATTCTTGAATGTTTTTTATCGATTTTTCCAATCGGATTCGTTCGATGACTTTCTGAACGACTGTTAATACTTCAATCCGGTTAATCGGTTTAATAATATAGTATTCAACACCAAGCGAATACGCTTCAGCAATCAATTCTTTTGATTCTACTTGAGAAACCATGATGATTTTCCCTTTAAACGACGGTTTTATTTGACGAATTGTTTTTATTCCATCTTGAATCGGCATTAACAAATCGATAAATAAAATGTCTATATTTTTCAAGATTAGCATTTGTTGATCTAACAATGTGCCATCCTCAGCTTCTCCTACAACTTCCCCAAAATCCATATCCTCGATAATTTGAGTCAACATTGAGCGAACCGCTTTCTCATCATCTACTATATAAAAATACATAGAATCACCCTTTCGCAATTATATGATCAATCCCTAATCTAATTATAAAAATCGATCCTTTTCCTTCTGTTCTGTCCTCAAACGTAACATCACCTTCAAGTAATTCGACCATTTCTTTTACATACGATAGTCCGATACCTGTTGATGGGTTACCTGCATCATCATATTTAGAAGTAAACCCAGGTTCAAAAATTGACTCTTTATACTTTGAAGAAATACCGGGACCGTTATCTCCTATTCGAAATTCAACGAAATGATGGTCTTTTTTAATGTCAATTGTGATGATTCCTATATCTTGGATAGCTTCTACAGCATTTGCAACGACATTGTTTATAATTGATAAAATTGTGTAAATATGATATTGAGGATGCACGCTATCAATCTTATACACAAATTGGATGTCTTTCTCTAGTAATCGGGCGTATTTCTCGTTTGCTCGTACAATGATGTTTACCAGTTCATATACGGACATATAATCTGTAAAACTTTCATCAGAAATCAGCTTTGAAAGTCCAGCAAAAATGCGTTGGTTATCCTTTTTAACGTCATGGACTTCACCAGCAATTTTCAATGCCTGCTGCCGTAAATCCTCAACCTGAAAGCTCATCTGTTTATTCTCTAAAGAGTCTAAATTTTTATATAAATCATAAGATTTTTTTGTTATATTTTCAGCATCTTGCAACGTTTTTTTTAAATGAACAGCGTCTTCATATAAATTGGAGATGAGTATAAGCATGTGTTCATTTTGTTTTTTTATGTGTCTCTCCCTTGACTGCGCTTCATACAGTTTCATCATATTGAAAAAGCTTAGAACTATAAAACTATGGGAAAACGCGATAACGATTATCTCATTTATTGCCTCTGGCGTGATAGTTGTTTTTAATACGAAATATTGAATCATTAATTCCACACAGTCTGATAATATTTCAATGATGCAGCCAATAAATCCAATCATCAATGGTTGATGATGAAAGCGTTCGACTTTCGCTAAGTAAAAGAGACAAGAATAAGTAAAATAAAAGAAAAAACTAGGATATTGGATATGGAAAGAAGCTATCCAATCCATATTCTCCTTTGTGATGACGTCCATTAAGATACGAAATGCTACAACCATTATTGCCGTTAAAAAACCCGGCAAAAATGCTGGCATTCGCCGAAATAATAACAAAAAAAAGAAAAATGTTGGAGCACCAAAGCTCATTCGAAATGTCTCATTTAAGGGAAAAGACTTTATTTCACCTACTAAGGGTACTGTAAATACCATCAAAATCAGAATATAGATGTCTTTTTTTACTAAATTACTAAGATTCAAAATAATCACTTCTCACTTTCGCCTAACAGTCAGTATACAAATCTATTAACATTAATACAACACTTACTCTATTTTTCACAAAAAACTATACATAAGATATAAACGAAAGCATTAAACATTGCGAGTATTCTTTACATTCTTCTACGTTAAAACAAGAAGATGCTAAGTAACACAAAAATGTTCAGACACATTATACGGTCTGAACATTTTTGTATTCGCTCTGACATACTTTTTAGAATATACTTAAATCCCATTCTTGTGCAATATGTTCCAATAACATAACTCCTGGTAAACTATTCCCATAGTCATCAATAGCTGGTCCATATATACCAATACCACATCCATCTTGAAACGGTAGTTCCCTCCTGGACCTTGAGGGGACGAGTGCCATAATCCCTCCGGACACCCCACTTTTAGCTGGTAACCCGATGAAAGCAGCAAATTTGCCAGAAGCATTGTACATTCCACAAGTAAGCATTAAGGCTTTTGTTAATCTAGCAACCTCTTTAGGGAGGACTTGTTCTTTACGAATAGGATGATATCCATCATGTGCAAGTATAAGCCCTATTAAGGCAATATCCTCTGTATTTATTTCTATCGAGCATTGTTTCAAGTAAACCTCTAGTGCCTCCTCCACATCCGATTCTAAAAAACCATTTTCCTTTAAATAGTATGCTAAGGCTCTATTTCGATGGGCTGTTTGCCATTCTGATTGAAACACTTTTTCATTAATGGCGGGACGCCTCTCTATCATTTTTTCGATTAATGCATATAGCGATTCTAATTTTTCTTGCGCCGATGTTCCTGGCAGAAGCGAAGCTACAGTAATCGCTCCAGCATTAATCATAGGATTAAAAGGCTTTCCTGGTTTATGCATCTCTAAACGAATGATCGAATTGAAGGCATCTCCAGTTGGCTCTACATCAACCCGCTCTAATACATAAGAAATACCGCGGCTTAAACAAGCGGCTATAAAGCCGATTACTTTTGATATACTTTGCAAGGTGAAAGGTACCTCCCAATCCCCTGACTTTATCATTGTTCCATCTGGCTCTACTATACAAATACCTAATTGCGATAAATTTATCTTCCCCAAAGCGGGAATATAACTGGCGCTTTGTCCTTTAGCAGCGTAGGATCGATAATGAGTTACCCATTGATCTAAGCAAGCTTTTTCTTGACTCTCAACCTGAACGCTATATTCCTTTATCATTTAACCATATTCCTCCGTCCTATTAACTTTATATAGCATAATTTTTTCTTTATTATAATCAACAATATTTGCACTAGAACCAAGAAAGATATTCAGACATATTACAGTCCGAATATCTTTTTTGTTACATACTTTTCTTTTTTGAAGTTGAAGTGTCCTGATAATGCTCCCAACATTCAATGTTTTCAAGCCCTTTAATGCTATCTTTATAAAAAATAGGATCTTTACCAGCTTTTTTCTGTTTCATGTAATCCTGTAACGCAGCAAAGGCTACTTTTGATAGTAAGGTAATAGCAATTAAATTTATAATAACCATAAAGCCCATAAATAAATCTGCTAAATCCCATACAAGTTGGATCTTTGCAACTGAACCGAATACAATCATAGCTAACACACTTATTCGGTATACCATCAACCATACTTTACTTGTGTGTAAGAATCGAATATTTGTTTCTCCATAATAATAGTTACCAATTAACGCACCGAATCCAAATAGGAAAACAAAAATAGCAAGACAGCCCGACGCCCAAGAGCCGATGTGTTCACTTAATGCTGCTTGTGTAAGTGCAATACCATTTAACCCTGGTTGTTTGTATGCATCAGAAAGTAAAATAATAAATGCTGTGCTTGTACAAATAATCAGTGTATCCGTTAATACACCAAATGCTTGTATAAGTCCTTGTTTCACCGGATGGCTTGTTGTTGCCGTTGCAGCAACGTTTGGCGCACTTCCCATACCAGCCTCATTTGAGAATAAACCACGTTTAACTCCATGCATGAGTGCTGCGCCGATTGAACCGCCTGCTATTTGTTTAAAGCCAAATGCATTTTGAACAATAAGAGAAAGAACTTCTGGCATTTTTGTTATGTTGGTAACTACAACAAATAATGCAACTCCAATGTATAACACCGCTAGAAACATCACCTTATATTCAGCCATTTTTGCAATACGCTGCACACCGCCAAAGATAATCGCAGCGAAAGCAATTGCCATGATAATCCCTACAGTTAAACGATCTGTACCGAATGAGTTCTCAAAAGCAATTGTAACGGTATTTGATTGTACAGAATTGAATACAAGACCGAAAGTAATCGTAATTAAAATAGAAAATAATACTCCCATCCAACGTTTGTCCAATCCTTTTTCCATATAATAGGATGGGCCGCCGCGGAAACCAGCTTTATCTTTTACTTTATATATTTGCGCTAATGTGCTTTCAACAAAGCTGGATGCTGAGCTAATAATAGAAATAATCCACATCCAAAATACAGCTCCAGGACCGCCTAGTGCAATCGCAATCGCAATTCCTGTGATATTTCCTGTTCCAACGCGAGCGGCCATACCAATACAGAACGCTTGAAACGGGGAAATTTGGTCTTTAGAACCTTCCTTCCCTTCCATTAACACACGGACCATTTCCTTTAGCATTCGAAACTGTACAAATTTCGATTTAAATGTGAAATAAATTCCGCAAACAACAAGCATAATAATTAACAATTTAGACCATAAAAAATCATTCGTTGATCCGACTAAATCCACCAACAATTGTTCCATATCATCACCTCATATCAAAATTTCATATCCCCTAATCTATATAAAATCACCTTTATTTTCTGACATAAATAACCTCGTTTGATATACACATGCAACAAAGACAAAAGTTTTCTATGAAAATGGCATTTCCTCGTTTATACGAATATTCATAATATGGAACCTTATGGCTGACACCTTGAAGGACCTGACGCTTGTACAAGTGGATGCTCCAGCTCCTCCCGCAAAAAAATAGTTTTTATCCAGAAATGTAGCCGCACCATCACGCTTGTTCCGTATGCCAGATTTTTAAATTGGACTTATATAGATTCTTTTTGTCTTTTTTTTATTATTTGCACAGGAATATAAATCAAGTTATCAGAAAATATAAATAATTATAAACACTTTCATATTTGTTCTAGAATATAGTCTCTTTAGTTTATAATTAACGCTTCTTAGAAAAGTACTTAACTGCCCTGGTATTCCCTTCTAAATCAGCACATAATATCAGTAGATCTACTGCTCTTCACTTGTCTTCAAATTTTTGCTACAGAACCTTCATTTAAATACTTTGTTTACATAAAAAATATATTGCCCATTTTACAGTATCTCAGGAATCTTTAATTCTATTTTCCTCTATAGATCAAGAAAATCATTAATGGATTTCCTTAATATCAGATAAAGATATAGAGAAGGCCTTATGCTGTTCATTTATTAAAATAAGTGTTTGTTGGTGTAAATCAAGGTTGCAAACTTTCCCCTTACATGTTTTTAAAAATCCACTCTGATAGTAAACAATAGTGATTAAGTGATTTTTTGCTAATTTTCTTAAGAACATGGATTTATCCCCTTTCTCACTACTAATCTATATAAATAGCATGTAAGTAAGAGAATCTAGGCTAAGTAAAAAATTCAAAAACCACCCTTTGAAGCGCTTTCAAATCTAAACTAATAGAAACGTATCTTTAATTTATTATCAAAAGTACAGAATCTCACCAAAAAGTACAGTTTTTTATAAAATAATTTTTTAAATATTTAAAAATTCATACAGGCGCAAAAACTTCAAGATAGTTGCGAGTAATCTCTAGATCTTGGACATACTGATACTATGACTCTAAAAAAGGTGTGTGATCAATATGGAAAAGGACAAAAATTATCCTTCAATTGATTATTCTTATTTTTAGCCATTTTTTCACCACCCTTGTAGTTTGATTTAGTTATTCCTTCAAGGATGCCAACTATAATACATACACTATATATAGATAGCTAAGTAGTATTTTTTCGTTATCAGCACCCACAATTTTAGTTTGCTTTCTTTTTTGTAGGCTATGCGATTTGATTCTCTTCTTTAACTAAACTCCCCTATTCGCTCAATAAGAAATTGAATACAAAGCGACTGCAACCAATCGTTTTAGCAATTAATATTTCTTTTTTCTTATTTGGATAGATACGAAATTTATATGCCTTATTTACTAACATGGGGTGCACCTCACTTTTGGTAGGTTGACTACAGTATACAAAGTAGGCTCATGCCTACCAACATTCCTCTTCCACCTAAAATCGGTGTTTCACGCCTTCCTATTTTTGAGGAGGAATTCTTCTATCGGAAAACGATAAATATTATCAACCTATGTCCTATAAACTTCATCAATAGCAATCATTAATATATGGATAACCTGTTGAATTTAACCCCCTTTTTATGATTTGTTTT
Organism: Bacillus pseudomycoides; assembly: GCF_022811845.1. Classification (NCBI taxonomy): domain Bacteria; kingdom Bacillati; phylum Bacillota; class Bacilli; order Caryophanales; family Bacillaceae; genus Bacillus; species Bacillus pseudomycoides. The sequence goes on along the minus strand of NZ_CP064266.1, from coordinate 3,760,698 downwards.
ATAAATCTTGATTCCAACTCAACAATATGATGGTCTACTATGGATAGTATCGAACCGTTTCAGGAAGTACGCCCATATGTTGAGCGCACTCCTGCATTGTTCCGATACATACCAATGATTCACCTTTGTAAACAACGTATTCCTTCATTCCTTTTAGAACACTCATTGTTCAGTTTCCCCTTGCTACTAAAATAGCGTTTTTATTTTGTTTAATTTTCATCTCGCTTCCTATCCAGCATAATATTTTAAATCTATCCCATACTATTGTTACAACAGCATTTATTACTAAAAAATTTTTCAATACATTTTATGCATAATCAGTGCAATACTAAAAAACACTTTAATAATTTTTAATAATTATGTTGCTTGTATACCTACATGTAATAAGGAGGAATGTAAAATGGATAAAGCGAATGAAAATGCATCTAAATCAAGCCGTCAAGCAAAAGAGGACGAAATTGCTACAGAAGCAGGTGTGATTCTAAAACTACAATCGCTTCAACCAGAAAGTGAAGAATCTGTATTAACTCCAACTAACCAGCTTCCATCTAGCGTTCAGAAACCTCTTGAAGACCAATAAAAATTTTTATAAAAAAGGTTCCGCCAAGATAAGTGTGAAACTAGTCATAACTAAAAGTGCTGAGGACTATGCTCCAAATCTACATGAATCTTGGTGGAACCTCATAATACATCTCAATCGTCACGTTTGCTCTTTTTCAATTCTCCATTTCTTAATAAAATTCAAATTTGATACTACTTTGTTCCCGTTGATCCAAACCCACTTTTTCCGCGCTCACTATCAGATAGCTCGTCCACTTCCACAAAATGAGCCGTCTCCACTGGCGCTATAACGCCCTGTGCAATGCGTGTCCCTTCTTTCAATAACATCAGATGCTTCAGTTCGAAATACAGAAAGTTTGGCAGTGTTATCTACAATGACTCCAACCAAGTGATATTCCATCTTGCGAATCTCACTCTCTACTGTTTCGATTTCACTTTGTACCTGCACCGCAGTTTCTTTTCTCATTACTTACCGCCTTTAGATCCTGCTAATAACTGAGTCACTTCATACGTTCCATGCTCGATTAGTTTATTTATTGGCATTGTAGCAGCGGCATACCGCGTCATTCCTTCTCTTAGGCGACGATAATATGTAGATTTGCTAATGCCTGTTTTTCTGGTCAATCTGAGTATTTTCACATTCTTTCCCCTATTTTACTAATTTATCTAATGAGGGCTTCGGCTCTCTTTTTTTATTTCATTCGACAAAATACGATATAGTGTAAATAGGTCATCTGATATGATAAACTTGTAAATCTTACATTTGGGTACTGAAGGAAATGCATAATGGGTAAAATTTTAAAAATTGGATGTCTAGGATTTATTGGTTTAATTGTAATCGGCATTAGGTGGTGGGGAAGACAAGACAGAAAAAGCTTCTACTGAACCTAAGCAAGAGGTCAAACAGGAGCAACCTAAACCCATTATGTTCCCACACGAGAGTCTTTAGTTTATCGCGTGAGCGATTGCAAAAGACAGATGAAGCGATCTTATCTTTTTAATTTGTGAACGAATAAAAAAGGTAAACCAAAACATATGGTTTACCTTAGTAAAAAGGAACGTTACGAAACTTACTTCACCACAAACTTCGTCTGACTACAACCATCCTTCTGCTTCGTTACTTCAAGTACTGCCGGCATCGCATTCTTCAACTCTTGTACGTGCGAAATCACACCGATAAATCGTCCAGATTTTTGTAAGTCTATTAATGCATCAACTGCTTTTGTTAATGACTCTTCATCTAGTGAGCCAAATCCTTCATCGATAAACATCGTTTCGATAGAAATTCCGCCTTCATACGCTTGAATCACATCTGCCATACCAAGTGCTAAACAAAGCGATGCGTTAAATTTCTCACCGCCGGACAATGTTTTTACATCACGTGTTTGGCCAGTGTATGCATCGTATACATCTAATCCTAATCCACTTTGGCGGTTGCGTTTTTCAACTCGTTCACTTCGTTTTAAATAGAACTGTCCGTTTGATAGCTTACGAAGTCTTTCGTTTGCAATTTGAACGATTTGTTCAAGATACTCAATTAAAATGTAACGTTCAAAGGAAATACGACTTTCGTTATCCCCTTTCATGACTTCGTATAAATCAACAAGTTCTTGGAAAGCTTTTTCTTCTTCATGAATTTGTTCGTCAATTCGTCTAATATTTTCATGTAAATCAGAAATGTACGCAACTGCATTTTGAGCGCGCTGACGTTTTTCTTTCGTAATATCAAGCTGAATTTCTAGTTCTTTCAATTGCTCTTCTAGAACTGTAATATCTACCCATTCTTTTCCCTCTAATTCATTTGCTAATTCTTCAATTTGTTTCGCTAATACTTCAAGGGATGCATAGTATTTTTTAATGTGCTCTTGCAGATGTTTTATTTCTACATCTGTTAATTTCGCTTCTTTATAAGCTTGTTGATCGATAAATCCACCTTGTTCAAGCTCTGTCATAAAACGGAGTAAAGTCTCTTCTTTCTTTTCTTTTGTCTGGGTTACTTGTTTCATAGCTCCATCATACTCAGCTCGCACACGAATATTTTCATTTTGCCAATGTTGATAAGCTTCTTGTACTTTCTTCCACTCAGCTTCCATAAAACGAAGTTCTTTAACAGCATTGTCAAATTGCTGTTTCCACGCTTCTAACGTTTGTAAGCTTTCAGGAATTTTTTGCTGATCATGTTCATAAGACGTACGAAGCTCTATGCATTCTATTTCGTTGCGGTGTTGTATAGCCTCTGCTTCACGTTTTTTCTTCTGGAACTCTTCTAATTGTTCTTCTAATCCTTTTAGATTTGAAGCCAATTGTTTACGCTTTTCTTCGCTTGCTTTTAATGAGTTTACCTCAGCTGCTAGTTGCTTTCCTTTTTGCACCAATTCGTGATATGTTTCAACTAATTCTTCTGAGCGATATCCACGCTTCACGACTTCTTTTATTACTTGTTCATATTGCAAACGATAGAAATTCCATTTCTCTTCTAATTGAATGTGCAATTTTTCGGCAACATTCTTATTTCCCCTTAGCTCATCAAGCTGTTTTTCATCGATGGTATCTCCCAATTCGGTAGCTTTCTTTGGATGATTCGTGCTACCACATACTGGGCAAGATTCTCCGTCATGAAGATGAAGAGCTAGCACCCCAGCTTGTTCGTTTAGCCAGCGGCGTTCCATATCTTCATATGATTTAACTGCCAATTCCATCCTTTGAGATGCAATTTCTTTTTCTTGTTCATATGTTTGTTTTTCTTTCCAAACGTCATATGCTTGCTTTAAGACTTTTGCATCTTCTCGCATATTTGTTAATTCTTCCACTTTTACTACATATTTTTCAAGTGCCACCTCTAGCTGCTGCAGTTCTCCAGCTATTTGTTGCTTTTGTAATATTTGTCCTTCTAACTGTTGCTCAAGCTTATGAATACCTGTTTTTAACTTCTCACTCTGAAGCTCCGCCTTTTGCAATGTTGATTTTTTCTCCGCTAATGAAGCGATGATTGGCTGTAACTCTTCCAATCTTTGTGCATTTCTCTTAGCTTCTTCACGCGTAGGTTCCTTCTCTCTAAACTCTTCATATTTCTCCTGTGCAACCCCAAAAGTTTCAGCAGTTTTTTCCTTCTTAACAGTTATTTGTTTCAGTAATTGTTCCGCAGTCTGTTCGCTTTGCATTGCTTCTTCATACCATTGTTCAAATGGTACTAATCGTTTTGCTTGTTCTGCCAGTTTAAAGCGCTTTTCTTCTATTTCGATTTGTTCTCGATTTGCTTGTAAAGCTGCTTGTTGCTCTTGTTTCTGCTCTAAATCTTTGAACTTTTCATTAACAGATTTTGCCGCATGGAAACGAACTTCTACTTCTTTTAATTGCTGCGTTTGTACTGTTTGCTGCGCTTGTAATTGTTCAACTTCCGTCTCATAGCACTTGGCCTCTTGTTCAAGTGCTTCGACTACTTGATGCGTATTAACATGTTCCTGCTGCACCAATGTCTCTAACAACGAACGATCTCGAACAGGTAATTTAAAAACATTACGGAAATACAGCTCTCTTTCTTTTTGCTTTTCTTGCAAGACGTCTTTCCACTGTTTCCGTTGTTGATCTAGTAATTCACGCATTAATTTATAACGATCTGTTTTAAAAATACGGCGTAAAATTTCTTCTTTATTTTCCGTTTCAGATGTTAATAGTTTTCGAAACTCCCCTTGCGGAAGCATGACAATTTGACTAAATTGATGTTTAGTCAGTCCGATTAAATCTTCAACCTTTTTGTTCACATCTGTCACATGAAAACGATCTACACATGGAATCTTCTCATCATCTATTACTTCATATAATTCAACAGCATGCCCAGTAACGGTTTTATTCCCTTGTTTTTTATGACCAAGCTGTCTTTTAATTTCATACTGTTTTCCTTTCAGTTGAAAGGTTAATTCTACACTTGTATATACGTTGTCATCGGCAAATTGGCTGCGAAGCATACTTGTATCACTACGTTCCTCTCCGCTCGCTTCTCCATATAACACATAACAAATCGCATCGAATATCGTTGTTTTTCCCGCTCCTGTATTTCCTGAAATCGCAAAAATACGATGATCCCCTAAATCATTGAAATCAATGACCTCTCGCTGTTTATAAGGACCAAACGCTGTCATAATAAGCTGCAGTGGCCTCATCCTCGTTCACCTTCCCGTTCTTGCACTGTTTGTAATACTTCTAAGAAAAGACGTTCTTTCTCTTCTGATAAATCTGATCCCTTCATTTCTTTATAAAAAGCCTTTAAAAGAGACAAATCATCCGTCTTATGTCTAGAAACAGTCACCTCATTAGCTTCTGTAAATTCTCGTCTTTGTATAGAACGTTCAACATGCATTGCGTTGGGATATACAGAACGAATTTTTTCCATTGGCTGTAGAACAGGATTTTCATCTAATAATTTAACGAATACATAATCTTCGCTTGTCGGATGCTTTAATAAATCGTCTATTTTCGCTTCTACAGTTCGCATCTGGCGTCGAGGTGCAAATAAACGTTTTTCTATTGTCGCCTCTCCTACTTCATCTAATTCAACCATGTAATATCCTTTTTTATGACGCTCTTCAGAGATGGAATACGCAAGTGGTGAGCCTGAATAGCGAATTGTTTCATTACGTACAAAATGCGCTTGATGTAAATGACCAAGCGCCGTGTAATGAAACTTGTCAAAATAGTGGCTATTGACGTATTCAGCACCACCAATTGAAAGCGGACGTTCTGCATCACTCGTATTTTCTTCTGCTTCGCCTGAAGAAGTCACAAATGCATGTCCTACAAATACGTGTCTTACTTCTTGGTTCATCGTTTCTGAAAGTTCATTCATGAAAATACGCATCGCATCATCATGCGAACGAATATCTTCATTCTTCATCACATGTCTAACAATACTTGGGTCGGCATATGGTACTAAATGAAAATGTATTTCCCCATGCTCGTCATGTAAAATAACTGGTTCATACGGAAATTGAAATTGCCCCACAATATGTAACCCTTGTTTCTTCATTAAACTACTGCCAAAATGAATACGGTCTGGACTATCATGATTTCCTGCTACCGCGATTACTGGTGTTTGTAAATCAATCACTATTTTTTGTAATACATCATTTAATAAGTCTACTGCTTCTGTTGGTGGAATTGCTCGGTCATATAAATCACCTGCAATAATGACGGCATCTGGTTTTTCTTCTTGTACAGCTTGAACGAACTGATCTAAAACAATTCGTTGATCTTCGGTCATATATACACCGTGAACAAGTTTTCCTAAATGCCAATCCGCTGTATGAAAAAACTTCATTTTCTCCTTCCTTTCTCTCTTTTAATTTACTGATTGTAATGAAACAAGTTGATAGTTAAGTGTTGTCTTTCCATTTTCCCACTCTAACTTTTGAACGATTGCATTACCGATTCTTTCTTGAGCCGTTTTATATAAAGGTAACAGTTCATTCACAGCGAATAAATGGTAACCATCTAAAGTTAATTGAAAAACATTTTCTTCTATATGTAATCTCGTTTCTTGTTCATTTGAAATAATTTTCATATGCATCTCAAATTTCATATAAACACAACTCCTCTTATTATTCTCTATAATTCAATAGTATAGTGGCTTCTTATGATTGACAAGTGAATAGATGTTGAAGAATTTACTCACATGTTTTTTTATTTATTTTTTTATTTTATAATACGGTGTGTGAAATTTTAAAATTTTAGAGAATACTATGATGATGTCTACCGCTTCCTTGTGTGCTTATTTCACAAACAAGGATTGTTCTTTCCAAAAAAAAGAAACCATTTTGATTCATCTTTTTCAAAACAGTTTCTTTTTTATAACGCGGGATAATCTAGTTTGCGGGATATCTTTAATCAAGCTTTATTTTTGCAAATAATCTTTCATTACATAGTACAATACAGTGATTAAAATAATCGCTATGAAAAATGAAAATAAGGCCACGATATATCCGTCTTTATTTAACATAAAACAAAGTGAAATAGATATGATAAAAACCGGAAACACGAGACGTACTTTATCTTTCACTTCTTCTGTCGTATCTGTATGATGAAAATACTGTGTAATTCCTACCATGAGAGAAGACAAAATAATAACCGATAATAGCAAAGGCCCTGGCATTCCGATCTCTCCTTTCCCTATTCCTTATTATATACAAACTCAAGCACCGTTAAAAGTTTAACAATTCGGCGAATATAACAAAATATGATTCTTATCTATATACAATCCTTTTCTTGCAAGCATAAGAGTCATATATAGTATCCTCCGTTTTTAATCTATAATCAATCATGATTGTTGTAATATTCCTTTTCATACATAGAAATCCTGCAAATAGAACTCGCCAAAATATGCAATTTTCTTCAAAAATTCTAACACTATGTCTAAATGTCCATTTGTTTAAACAGTTAGACACTTTTTTACTAGTATTCCTTCTTTATGAAAGGCGTTAAAATTGGCACAATACTTGCTTACTAAATAAATTATAAAGGACATTTTAGCTTGTATCGAGAAATAAGAATAAGAAGATATATAAGAGGAGGATTAGAAATGACTGAAAATGTTTTATTTTCCATCAGCGAAAACGGTGTTGCATCGATTACTTTAAACCGCCCAAAAGCACTTAACTCTTTATCTTATGATATGTTACAACCAATTGGGCAAAAACTAAAAGAGTGGGAAAAAGATGATTGCATTTCCATTATCGTATTAAAAGGCGCTGGTACAAAAGGCTTTTGTGCTGGCGGTGATATTAAAACATTATATGAGGCACGTTCAAATGAAGTTGCATTACAACATGCAGAACAGTTTTTTGAAGAAGAGTATGAAATAGATACTTATTTATATCATTATCCAAAACCAATTATCGCTTGTTTAGATGGAATTGTAATGGGCGGTGGCGTCGGTATTACCAATGGTGCTAAATATAGAATTGTCACAGAGCGTACAAAATGGGCAATGCCTGAAATGAACATTGGATTTTTTCCAGATGTCGGTGCTGCTTACTTCTTAAATAAAGCACCTGGACAAACTGGTCGTTATGTCGCATTATCAGCATCTGTCTTAAAAGCTGCTGATGTGTTATATATAAATGCCGCTGATCATTATATACCATCTGAAACTTTACCTACTTTTCTTGATGCTATCGAAAAAGTAAATTGGCACAATCAAAATGTACATATTACTTTAAAAGAACTTATTAATAAATATGAAACAACACCTAGTGCAGAAAGTGAACTTGCTTCCATGCAAGAAGAAATTGACCAACACTTTTCATTCCAAACAGTCGAAAATATCATCCATTCATTAGAGAATACTGACAGTTCTTTTGCTTTAAAAACAAAAGAAACATTACTCTCAAAATCTCCATTCTCACTAAAAGTAACATTAAAACAACTGATTGACGGGAAAGCAAAATCGATAGAAGAATGCTTTGCAACGGATCTCATACTCGCTAAAAATTTCATGAGACACGAAGATTTCTTTGAAGGAGTCCGTTCTGTCGTAGTCGATAAGGATCAAAACCCACAATACAAATATAAGCAATTAAGTGATGTTTCAGATGAAGAGGTAAATCGCTTCTTTAACCTTCTTAATGCATAATAACGAACAGGCTAGATGAAAGCAGTTCATTTTCTGCTTTATCTAGCCTGTTTGATTACCGTACTATTAAAATGGCGAAGGTGTTACTATGTTCTAAAAGTATATCTGAGGAAATAGCATTAGGTGGTAAAGTCATTAAAGATGCAGCTAAAGCACCGGTTAAATCCGGCGATAATAATTCATATGATAAATTGCCTACATTCATTTTTTTACGTTCGTTCGCCCTGACAACTAAATCAGCTGTATTCGTATCTTCCATTAGAAAACCAAAGGTTGGAACTTCTAATGCTTTTGCTAACAATTTCAACGTTTGAATAGAAGGATTGGCTAATCCCCTCTCAATTTCCCTTAGCATAGAGAGTGTTATTTCTGCTAATTTTGCTAACTCTCTCATACTTAAGTTTTTTGTTTTCGGAGTTCTTCCACCTTTTTTCCTATATTTATATTCCCCATATTTTATACCCCTTCGAGAATTTTTATTAAATATATTTAAACACAATTAAATTTTATTTAACATACTACATAAGTTGTGTTAAACTGATTTTAATTTAATTTTCAAAAAATACACAAAGAAAGGTGGAAGTGATTGTGGAGAATTATCTTCTTTTTATTATCATGTCAATTTGTCTTATTATTTTACCCGGACCTGACACTGCAATGGCTACAAAAAACACTCTTACTTCAGGAAAAATGGGAGGTGTGAAAACAGTTTTCGGCACCTGTATTGCTCTCTTAATTCATACTTTAGCTGCTGTAATTGGACTTTCTGCTATTATTGTTAAATCGGCTTTCTTATTTTCTATTTTTAAATATGCTGGTGCTATTTATCTCGTCTATTTAGGCATTAAAGCACTTTTATCTTTAAAAAACAAAAACAGCATAGACACGAATGAGTTACCAATGAAACATGCAGGTGAAAACAGCTCTTGTTTTCGCCAAGGATTTCTTACGAATCTTTTAAACCCTAAAGTCGCTGTATTCTTTTTGACCTTTCTACCGCAATTTCTAAATCCTAACCATAATACATTCATTCAATTTCTAATCATGGGCCTTACCTATCTCGTTTTAACCGTAATATGGTTTGCTTTTTATATCTTCTTAATTGATAAAATCAGTCTTTTCATGAAAAAACCAACTACTCAAAGGTACATCCAAGGACTTACTGGTATTATTTTAATTGGATTTGGTATAAAATTAGCTTTCGAAAAGAACAGTTAAAGACGACAAGTACACCACTCTCTAATAAGTGGTGTACTTTTGTGCATGTAACAAGTTACATGTATGTTCTATTCATCTATTAAAACCAGCGCTCTGTTACAACTTTTTTACGTGTGTAGAATTGAACACCATCTGTTCCATTTGTTCCAAGATCACCATAGAAAGACGCTTTATTTCCTGCAAATGCAAAGAATGCCATTGGAGCTGGAACGTTAACGTTCACACCAATCATTCCTGCATCGATGTTATCACGGAATGTTTGTGCATGTTTACCACTTGATGTATAAATAACGGCACCATTAGCAAATTTTGATTGGTTTGTCAGCTTAATTCCTTCTTCTAAATCATTTACTCTCACAATGCTCAGTACTGGAGCAAAAATTTCGTCTTGCCAAATTTTCATACCTTGATTTACACCATCAAAAATTGTTGCGCCAACGAAATACCCTTCGCCGGCTTCTTCATTAACTTTACGACCATCTACTAATAAAGTAGCCCCATCTGCTACACCGCTATTAATATAGCCTAGTACACGCTCTTTATGAGACTCACGAATTAATGGTCCTACATAATTATCTTCGTGGAAACCATCACCTACTTTTAATTTACGTGTTTCCGCTACTAGAACATCAATAAATTCATCAGCAATTTCATCTACAACCGCTACAACAGAGCATGCCATGCAGCGTTCTCCACTACTCGCAAACGCTGAACCAATCACACCTTGTACTGTCTTTTCAAGGTTGCAATCTGGCATAACAATCGCATGGTTTTTTGCTCCTGCAAGCGCTTGTACTCGTTTTCCATATTTTGTTCCTGTTTCATATACGTAGCGTGCAACTGGTTCAGATCCAACAAATGAAACAGCTTGAATGTCTTTACTTTCTAGAATGCTATTTACAACATCTTTTCCGCCTTGTACTAAGTTTAAAACCCCTTTAGGGAAACCTGCTTCATAGAATAATTCTACAAGTCTCTCAGCTAAAAGTGGTGTTCTTTCAGATGTTTTTAATACGAATGTATTACCGCAAGCGATTGCAAGTGGGAACATCCATAAAGGAATCATCATTGGGAAGTTGAAAGGTGTAATTCCAGCAACAACTCCAATTGGGTAACGCCAAATTGAACCATCAATCCCGCCTGCAATGTTTGGAAGTGCTTGTCCCATCATTAAATTTGGTGTTGATGTTGCCAGTTCTACAGCCTCAATCCCCCGCTGCACTTCACCACTTGCATCTTTTAATGTTTTACCATTTTCTAATGTAATGATTTTTGCAAGCTCATCTTTGTTTTCTTGTAAGAGTTGCAAATATTTATACAACTGTCTCGAGCGATTTGGAACCGGCACTTTGGACCATGTTTCATAAGCAGCTTTTGCAGCTTCAACAGCACGATCCACATCTTCTTTTGGAGAAAGCGGAACATAAGCAATTATTTTCCCAGTCGCAGGATTCGGAACAGCTTCCACTTCTGTACCAGTAGATTCTATCCATTCACCATTAATATGATTTTTCACTCGTTTAATTTCTGTTGTAATCATTGTATTCGCTCCTTTTTATTTTTTTATATTTGCTAGTATTCATTCTTATTTATGACTAGAGATTAATTGTTCACTTACCTTCTGATATAAAGCAGCCATGTCTTTTTCACCATATCCCGCTTTGCCAGCTTCATCATACAAATTCAATAGCATTTCACTTACTGGTAAGTGAAGTTCACTTTCTTTCGCTAAATCAACTGCAAATCCTAAGTCTTTCTTTAGTAGATTTACAGTAAATCCTGGCTCATAGTTTTCTGGTGCAATAAAGCTTTTATAATTACGCTCGTAAATTCTACTTTGTCCATAACTTACATTTAAAATATCAAACATTTTATCTAAATCCATATTGTTTTTCTTCGCTAAAGTTAAAGCTTCGCTAACACCCGCTGTGTAAAAACCAATCAGTAAGTTATTAATCAGTTTTACAGTCGTACCACTATCGATTTGCTCACTCACATGAAAAACATTTGCTCCTAATACTTCCATCACTGATAAACCTTTTTCATATACTTCTTTCGATCCACCAACCATAAAAGTTAATGTTCGATTTTCCGCTCCTATCACCCCACCACTAACTGGCGCAGCTAAGAAGTCGACTTTTTTATCATTCGCAGCATCTGCAAGTTTTTTATTTAGTTGCGGTGCTACTGTGCTTGTATCAATTAAAACAACATTCGGATGACTATTCTCAATTAAGCCCTCTTCTCCAAAATAAACAGCTTCAACAGCTCGAGGTGATGGTAAACTTGTAAAAATCAAATCACATGTTTCTGCCAAATTTTCAATTGATAAGCCAATGATTCCTCCTTCTTTCTCAAAAGAAGCCTCAGCATCTTTATTTAAATCAACGCCATATACCGTATAATTTGATTTGAGTAAATTTTTAGACATCGGAAGACCCATATTACCTAAACCGATAAAACCAATCTTTTTCATACCGTTCTCCTCCTATTTAAACAATATATTTTCCACGATTTATAATCGCTTTTGCGATTTCCCTCTTCTTCGTAAATACGTTCGTATATAGAGGTACTGACAGTTGACGAATTTCATCTAGAATAGCATTTCTTTTTTGCTCTTCTTGTACTGCTGCAGAAAGAAGAACAATTGCTGCTGATTCTACTTTTCGATAACCTTCTTCACAAAGAACATCCGTTATCAACTGTTTTGTACGTTCTTTTTCTTCACCATTTTTACTTACCGCTTTTTTCGTACGTAAAAATGCTGCTTCCATTACATACACATCTTTCAACATGTCTGCTAATACGCGTGAATATTCTTGTTCTTGTTCAATTTTTAATTCAGGAGTTTGAGATAGCGTTTTCAAAGATTGCTTCAATAATTGTTTCGATAATAAAATATAACGATGATTTCGTTCTACATTTTCAAATGCGTCTTCATCTACTTGGTCCCCTAATGACTTCGTTTGTTTCATTAACATTTTCGCAACTGTTAAGCGGTTAATTTCATTCGTCCCTTCAAATATACGGCTAATTCTAGCATCACGATACAATCGTTCTACTTCATACTCTTGCATATAACCATAACCACCGTGAATTTGTACCGCTTCATCCACAATATTTCCAAGGGTTTCTGAAGCATTCACTTTATTAATGGCACACTCCATTGCAAATTGAGACATTTTCTGCATAATGCTTTCATCACTCTCATGAATTGCGTCATCAATTACACCTGCTGTTCGATAAGCCGCGCTCTCTGCACCATATGTAGCAATAATCATATTTGCAATTTTCTCTTGAATCATCGTGAAATCAACTAATTCTGTCTGAAACTGTTTTCGTTCTTTTCCGTATTGAACAGATAGGCCAATCGCTTGCTTTGCTGTCCCAATATTTCCGAAAGCAAGTTTCAATCTCGCAAAATTGAGAATATTAAGAGCTACATGATGCCCTTTTCCAACTTCCCCTAATACATTTTCAGCCGGAATTACGACATCCTCTAAAATTAATGTTGCAGTAGAAGAACCTTTAATACCCATTTTCTTTTCTTCTAGACCAATCGAAACACCTTCACATGTTCTTTCGACAATAAATGCTGTCATTCCTTTATTTGTCTTCGCAAAAACAACATATACATCAGCCATATGAGCATTAGTAATCCACTGCTTTTCACCATTTAATGTCCATGCTGTTCCTTCTTCATTTAAGACAGCACTTGTTTTTGCACTTAACGCATCAGATCCAGCGTTTGGCTCTGTTAACGCATAAGCTCCAATCCATTCGCCTGATGCAATTTTAGGTAAATACTTCTCCTTCTGCTCTTTTGTTCCATAATATATATATGGCAGCGTTCCTACTCCAGCATGAATGTTAAAGGAAACACTAAATGCTCCTGCATATCCCATCTTTTCTGCTACCAAGCCAGAAACTGCTTTTCCTAATTCAAATCCCCCATATTCTTCTGGAACTTCTATACTTAGTAATCCAAGTTCTCCAGCCTTTTCAAATAACTGGCGAGAAACTTGATAATTGTGCTGCTCAATATTTTCAATTTGCGGAACAATTTCTTGTTTAACAAATTGTTCTGTTGTTTTTGCAATTAAATCTTCATCACCTGAAAAATCCTCAGGTGTAAAAAAGGATGTATGAAGCTCCTTATTCAGCGAAAAAAATTCGTCCCATTGCAACTTTGTTTTCTCCATCTGTATCCCCCTATCATTTCGGTCTTCATTTTATTTATATGCAAAATCTATGCCAAACTAAAAACTTGATAGAACAAGGGCAAAATGAAAAGAAAACGTAAAACTGTCTAGACAGTTTTACACTTCATATAACAATTGTTTAGATTTTGAATCTTGACAATTTATTATAAAGGGTCGCCCTAGAAATCCCTAACAATGCCGCTGCTTTTGACTTATTTCCTTTTGCTTCTTTTAAAACGCGTTCAATTAATCCTCTTTCTTCCTCATCACGCACCACTTTCATCGCTTCTTGTTTTGCTGGTAAAGATTGAATCATAGGTACTAATTTCTTTTGCTCTATATCCCGATAATAGAATTCTTCTGGTAAATCCTTAGCGCGTATATGCGCATCATCTGACAGCGCGAATAGCCTTTCTAACACATTGATCAATTCCCTAACATTACCTGGCCAATTATAATGGAACATAAGGCGTAATACCTCTTTATCAAGTGTCTTTTCTTCGATATCATACATTTGACATAATTTTTGTAAATGTTCTTCAACAATGAGTGGTATATCTTGTTTTCGAAAGCGAAGTGGCGGAATATGAATTGGGATGACATGAAGTCGATGATATAAATCTTCTCTAAATGTACCTTCTCTAACCATTTGTTTTAAATCTTTATTTGTCGCTGCGATTAATCTGAAATCAACAGGAAGTGGATGTGTACCTCCTATTCTTTCTATCTCTCTTTCCTGTAAAACCCGTAAAATTTTCACTTGCGTTAATAGAGACATATCACCAATCTCGTCTAAAAATAACGTTCCATGATTGGCAAGCTCAAACTTCCCTGCCTTCCCATTCTTTTTCGCACCTGTAAAAGCACCTTCTGCATAACCAAATAATTCAGATTCTAGTAAATTATCAGGAATAGCAGCACAATTCACACTAATAAATGGACCGTTTTTTGTTACACCTGCACCGTGTATAGCTCGCGCGAATTGCTCTTTACCAACACCACTTTCTCCAGTAATTAGTACAGACGCTTTCGACCTAGCGGCTTTTCGAGCCATTTTTTTCGTTTCAGAAATCGGCTGACTTTCTCCGAGAATATCTTCAAAGTGAATTTGCTTCTTCTTCGGTTTAGAGAATGATGGTTTGACAGCACTATCTTTTTGATCAAATCTCTCTAGTATTTTATAAATATCTGAAATCCCTTCATGAATAAGCATCCCTACAGCACCTATCACTCTTCCTTGCTTCCAAATCGGCATCCGGTGTACAACTAAATTTTGTCCTTGCAAACGATGCACTTGATTTCTTTCTGGCACTCCTGTTTTTAATACAACTGGAAGCCTTGTATTCTCAATTACATTTTCAGCGCGCTGTCCAATTGCTTCTTCTTTCGTTACGCCCACAAAGCGACTATACGTATCATTAAACATTTGGATAACACCGTTTTCATCCACAATCGCAATGCCTTCATATGCAGTATCAAAAGACAGTCGTAACCATTCAATTACATGCCCAGCTTCTTCTAATTGTTGTTTTATATATTTCTGAAAAGCGAAAAGCTCACTTTGACCTATAATCCCTTCTAGCACTCCGTTTTTTTCATTTATCACATAAAACGGTACATGCTGAACCACTTCCATTGCATTCACACTTGTTCCCTTGTGAAAAGATTCCTCTATAATCATATGGACTGGAGTACTCTCACCACTTTGTTCTTTCATCCACTGAACACAATCTAGTAACTTTACAATACCGATCATTCGCTTTTCCTCTAGTACAGGCAGTTCATCAGTTTTTGATGCGATAAGTAGATTGATTGCCTCTGCAATCGTATTACTCATTTTCACAAACTGAAAATCTTTATTCAGCCATCTTCCTACAGAGTAATCTTCTATAGAGTTCATATGTTTCCACCTCTTTTGCAAGCAATTAGGAAATATGAAAAGGCGATGACCTTTCACATCAAGCAGTTGTTTTTGCCAAAGATGTCTCATCATCGCCTTTTCCTTTTGTTCTATTGATCTTCAGATAAAACTGTTTTTGCAATTCCGTTATCTAATTCCTCAAAATCATGATATGAAATCGTTTCATATAGTTCACTTCTCGTTTGCATATTAGATAGCCCTTCTTTTTGTGAGCCTGTTTCTTTAATAAGAGTAAATACACGCTCATATGCTTTTGCTGCAACGCGAAGTGATGTAACTGGATAAATTACCATTTGGAAACCCATATTTGCAAATTCTTCCGCACTATAGTATGGTGTTTTCCCAAACTCAGTCATGTTCGCAAGTAAAGGAACATTTACTTTGCTGTTAAATAGACGGAATTCTTCCTCAGATTGAAGCGCTTCCGGGAAAATAGCATCTGCGCCTGCTTCTACATAAGCAATTGCTCGTTCGATTGCTGCATCCAATCCTTCTACACCACGAGCATCTGTACGTGCTACAACAACAAGTGTTGGTGCTACTTCTTTAATCGCTTTAATCTTTTGCACTAATTCCTCAGTAGAAACAAGCTTTTTCCCATTTAAATGTCCACATTTCTTCGGTAATTGTTGATCTTCAATTTGAACAGCCGCTACATTCGCTTCTAGCATTTCTACAGCAGTTCTTGCTACGTTTAATACTCCGCCAAATCCTGTATCAATATCAACAAGAAGAGGTAAATCCGTCGCTCTAACAAGATCTCTTGCTCGTTCAGCTACTTCAGTAGACGTTACAATTCCTAAGTCCGGCAATCCTTTGCTTGCTGTATAGGCAGCTCCTGATAAATAAAGAGCTGAAAATCCAGTGTTTTTTGCAACAAGAGCAGCCATTGCATCATGTGCGCCAGGGATTTGTAAAATTTCAGGTGCTTCTACTAAAGCTCGGAATCGATTAGCAAGCTCTTCTTGTGTTGACTGTTTATTCACAACCCAAGCCATTCTTATTCCCCCTATTTTATATTAAGAAAAGGTCTACAAATTCATTTACGTTCATATTTTCTAGTTTTTCTTCATTCAAACAAGCTTCATGAATTTTTTCTTGTTGTTTACTTGAATAATGTACAGCCATATTTGCAGAGAACTTTTGAACAACTTTTGGAATTGCTTCATCTCTACGGAAACGATGACCTAATGGATATTCACACTCTACGTTTTCTGTTACTGTGCCATCTTTAAAATGAACTTGAACAGCGTTGGCGATTGAGCGCTTGTTCGGATCTAGGTAATCTAAACTGTATTGTTTATTTTCAACAACAACCATCTTGTTTCGTAATTCATCTACACGAGAATCAGCAGCTACTTCATCCTCATAGTCGTCTGCAACGATATCACCTTTTAACAGACCGATTGCCGTAATATATTGCAAGCAATGATCGCGGTCAGCTGGGTTATTTAATGGACCTTCTTTATCAATAATACGAACTGCTGATTCATGTGTTGTAATTGTAATACGATCAATTTCATCCAATCTTTCTTTCACTTCTGGATGTAATTTCACTGCACATTCTGCAGCTGTTTGAGCATGGAATTCTGCTGGATATGATACTTTAAACAACACATTTTCCATTACATAAGAATCTAAAGGTCTTGCTAATTTTAGTTCTTGTTTATTAAACAATACATCTTGGAATCCCCATCCTGGCGCAGATAATGCTGTTGGGTAGCCCATCTCACCTTTTAATGCAGTCAGAGCTAGATGAACACCACGGCTTGTTGCATCTCCTGCTGCCCAAGATTTACGAGAACCTGTATTTGGAGCATGACGATATGTACGAAGACTCGAGTTATCAATCCAAGCATGAGACAATGCGTTAAAGATTTCTTCACGCGTGCCACCAAGCATTTTTGTAACAACTGCTGTTGTTGCTACTTTTACATATAACACATGATCAAGACCAACACGGTTTAAACTATTTTCTAATGCAAGTACGCCTTGAATTTCATGTGCTTTAATCATCATTTCAAGTACGTCTCTTACTTTTAATGGTTCTTTTCCTTCTGAAATACGAACGCGGCTAATATAATCTGCAACAGCCAAAATACCACCTAAGTTATCTGATGGATGTCCCCATTCTGCTGCAAGCCATGTATCGTTATAATCTAACCAACGGATCATACAACCGATATTAAAAGCTCCTTTTACTGGATCGAGTACAAATGATGTTCCAGGTACACGTGTACCATTTGGCACAATAGTTCCTGGTACGACTGGTCCTAGTAATTTCGTACACTCTGGATATTGTAATGCTAAAATTCCACATCCAAGTGTATCAAGTAATACATAGCGAGCTGTACTGAACGCTTCTGAACTCGTCACCTCTTTATTTAACACATAATCCGTAATCTCTTCTAAAATTGCATCTTTTTGTTTAATTTCATTTGTTTTAATCACGCTATCCTTCCCTTTCTGTCGAAAATTCGTTATTATTAAGGATGGGTGTCGGTCAAACACCCACCTGGCGGGCGGCCCTAACAACTCCCCAGTTGTTTTTATTTACTAAGCACATGTCGCTCGCCGATATAATTTACACGCGGACGGAACAATCGATTGTTTGTATGTTGCTCAATCACATGCGCACATAAGCCCACCGTTCTTGAACTGAAAAAGATTGGTGTATACAGCTGAATTGGAATACCTAACATCCAATATACTGGAGCTGCATAATAGTCTAAGTTCGGATAAATGCCTTTTTCCTTCTCCATAATCTTTTCTCCAGCTTCACACATTTCATATAATGTATAATCACCTTTTACATCACATAACTGTTTTAAAGCTTCTTTCATCATAAGTGCCCTTGGATCTATCTTCTTCATGTAGACGCGATGTCCAAATCCCATAATTTTTTCTTTGTTATATAATTTCTTTTGCAGCAACTCTTCAAATTTCTCAACATTTCCTGCTTCTAACAGCATGTACATAACCGCTTCATTTGCACCGCCATGTAAGCTTCCTTTTAAAGAGGCAACTGCTCCTGTTAAAGCACCGTATAAATCTGATTGCGTAGATGCAATCACGCGTGCTGTAAATGTAGAATTCGGCATTTCATGTTCACTATATAAAACAAGGGAGCGATCGAAGATTTTCTCTTCCAGCTCAGTTGGTTTTTTTCCAGTTAACATATAAAAGAAATTCGCACTATACGATAATTCTTTTAGAGGCTGAACAGGCTCTTCATTGTTTAAAATATGGTAACTGTTTGCCACAATATTCGGCACTTTGCTTAATAACTTATAACCGCGAGCTTTATTCACTTCTAACGAACGATTTTCAATATCGTTATCGTAGCCAGCTAATGCCGATACACCTGTACGTAATCCGTCCATCGGATGCGTTTCTTTGGGCAATGCTTTTAAAACATTGAACACACCTTCTGGTACTTCATATTCTGCCTTCAATTTTTTTTCAAGTGCCTTCTTTTCATCCTCATTTGGTAGATGTTCTTCTAGTAAAAGGTGCACAATGTCTAAATACTCTTTTGTCTTTGATAATTCAATTAAGTCATATCCTTGAATAACGATTTCACCTTTTACTGTGTCAAGAAACGAGATTTTCGTCTCCGCTGCGACTACACCATCTAATCCCGGGGAAAATTTTTCTTCAGCTTTCATTATCATTTCCTCCAATCCTAATAGATCTTCGTGCACATAACTGTAAGCCTTTACAATATCGTGAAACTACATTTCTATTTCAATGTATCAGAGTTTTTAGAAGATTTCAATTTATTTTATAATGATAAGTTTCCTATACTTTTCCTGCTGTAACAAAATTATTTTTCAAGAATAACATCTACACTTTTCGTTAAAAATTCTGCCTGATTCATTTTTTAAAACTGAAATATACTAATTTTAAATAAAACCGTATACACATCTAGTAAAATAAACCATTCATCCCCATATATTTATTATCTTTTTGAAACATAGAAAAAGCGAGTTGCATCTATCCCCAACTCGCTTATACATATTTTATATACTGCTATTAATACAATGTAATTTTCATATAAAATATTTTTATTTTTAATAAAGTTATTATTTTACATAATTAAATTCAATTTCATCCATTTCCATATGATAGCTTACAACTAAATCATAGTCTTGAAAATACCAAATATCATCCGCATCTATGAAAAATCGGGTGCCATCCTTTTCAGTAGATGCAGCCATATCTTCAGGTTTCTCAAAAGCTAGTCCTAAAGAATACCCAGATTGTATGGTACTATTTCCGCCATACCTAACAACAAAACGTACAAAATCACCACTCTGTAAATTCATTTCTTCTTGAAACCATTGCATAGCTCTAGATTCAATTTGAATGTTCATCTTATTACCTCCTTGTTCTACAATATAGGACTTAAGTATCACAAAATATGGACCTTTACAGCAAACATATGAATATACTGCACCATAATTCAATTTAGGAGTGATTCTTTTATGTATTTATTTCCCACAAGAATTGCTGTTGTAGCTCCAGTTGTCCCCCCTTCTGTCCACACTGTTCCCGTTCATACAGCAACTTCTGATGTTGGAATTGAACTTCCAGCAACTTGGCAGCAATATCAATTACCGGGAGCCACAACACCTTCATTTTGGTATCACGGGAGCCATTCAGCTAGTCCCCCTTATCAGGGGCCTCTCTCCGCTTCTCCGTATCCACCTCTCCAAATTTTCTATCATTTCCCCGCAATTTATTTTCAAAACTTTCATGGGACTTTCAACATCTAAAATGATCTAAAGGTACTTTCATTTCATATAGAGTGTGTTAATGTATAACAACTAAAAAAACACCTAAGTTATCGATTTTTCTACGATATCTTAAGTGTTTTTTATAATTCTTATATGATTTTAACTTTTAAAAAGCATTATATTTATTGACCACCATTTGGATTTGAAGCGGTCTCTCCTTGGCCATTTCCGCTACTCGGTGGGGTTGTATTCCCTTGACCATTTCCGTTACCCGGTGGAGTTGTATTTCCTTGACCATTTCCGTTGCCTGGCGGAGTCGTATTCCCTTGACCATTTCCGTTACCCGGCGGAGTTGTATTCCCTTGACCATTTCCATTGCCCGGCAGAGTTGTATTTTCTTGACCATTTCCATTACCTGGCGGAGTCGTATTTCCTTGACCATTTCCGTTACCCGGCGGAGTCGTATTTCCTTGGCCATTTCCATTGCCTGGCGGAGTTGTATTTCCTTGGTCATTTCCACTTGGATTATTTGTTGCATCATCCTGTTTTTGTTTATTCTGCTCTTCATTTTTCTTATTTTCTTCATTTTGTTCTTGTTGTTTTTTATCTTCTTCTGTTTGTTTCTGCTGTTCTTGCTGCTTATTTTGATCTTCATTTTTCTTTTGTTCGCTTGAGTTTGAATTTGACGTGCTCGGATTTGGAGAAGAATCTCGTTTTGCACCCTTTACACGTAATTCATCACCCTCTTGAACAACACTACTTGGCATCTTAAAACGTGACGTATCTGTTCCAAACTGACTCATCATTTCTTTAAAAATCTGTTGTGCAATTTTCGTATTCGTACTACTTATATAATCTTCAGGACCATTTTTCATATATCCAGTCCACACAGCCATTGTATATTGCGGTGTATAGCCAGCGAACCAACTATCACGTGATGCACTAGCTGGTATACCATACTTCTCTATGTCTTCAGCTGAATAGTTTGTTGTTCCTGTTTTACCTGCAACATCTAAGGAACTTACATTTGCTGTTGTACCCGTTCCAGATTTAACAACAGAACGCAGCATGTCCGTAATCATATATGCTGTATAATCTTCCATAACACGTTTAGATTTTGGTTCAAAACTTTGAGATTTCCCATCAGGATAAACCACTTTTTTAACGAAGTGTGGTTTTATATATTTACCATCATTACCAAATGCAGCATATGCACCTGCAATTTCAGTTGGTGAAGCTTCGTTAGTTCCAATCGCATCTGCCTCAACTGCTGGTTTACTAAATGGAATGCCTAAACTTTCCGCAAAACTTTGTGCTTTACTTAATCCTACTTCTTTCGCTGTTTTAACTGCTGGTATATTGCGTGACATTTTAAGCGCATCACGCATTGTCATCGAACCTTTATATGTTCTATCAGCATTTCGAACTTCTTGTCCTGTTGAATATTTAAAAGGTGAATCATCAAGCTGATGATAAGTTGGCCATTTTAAATATTCAATTGCTGGGCCATAGTCAAAAATCGGCTTCATTGTTGAACCTGCTGAACGATCTAGTTCAATCGCCATATTATGTCCTTTAAATGTCGCTTTATTTTCACCACGCCCACTACCTATAGCGCGAATTTCTCCAGTCTTTGTATCCATAAACGTAAAAGCACCTTGGAATTTATCATTCGGATAACTAATACTATTTTCATTTAACAGCTTCTCTGCATATATCTGAGCATTTTCATCTAATGTTGTGTAAATAGATAGACCATCAGATCCAACGTTTGCATCCGGTAACTCTTTTTCTACTTCCTTCACCACAGCATCTATAAATGCTGGATACGGCATTTCTGTAGGTTCTTTAGGATCATTTAATCCTTCAGTTACTGGAACCTTCGATGCTTCTTCCATTTGTTTTTTCGAAATATATCCATGTCGATTCATTAAATGTAATACAACATTTCTACGCTCTGTTGCTCTTTCCACATTTTGTGGTTTTGTTGGATCGTAAATACTCGGTCCTTTTGGTAATCCCGCAAGCATCGCAACCTCTGGTAGAGTTAACTCTTTTAACTCTTTTGAATAATAGTTTTCAGCTGCTGTTGCAATACCATAAGAACGATTTCCTAAGTTAATCTTATTTAAATACATTTCCAGTATTTCATGTTTCGAATATTGTTGCTCTAACTTATAAGCTAAATATATTTCTTGCGCCTTACGCTTAGGCGTTTTATCCATAGATAAGAAATAGTTTTTAATAACCTGTTGTGTAATTGTACTACCACCTTGTGAGCCATAATTCCCAGTTAGGCTGACTAAAATTGCACGTGAAGTACCCTTAAAATCAACTCCACTATGATCATAGAAACGCGCATCTTCTGTAGCTAAAAAGGCATCTTCTACTAATTTCGGTACTTGATCATACGTAATATTTGTTCGCTTCTCTTTCCCATATTCATATATCAGCTTATTATCTTTACTATAAATTTTTGCTGATAACGGATTGACAAGCTTTTCTTTTTCAAGCTTTGGAGCATCCTTTATCATAATGAAAAAAGTAGTTACTCCTCCTACGAGCGCCACGATTCCAAGTATTAAACAACCAATTAAAAATTTACGAAATAAAGATGTCTTACCTTTTATTTTTTCCTTATTAGTACTTGGTTGCTTTTTCTTTTGTACTTGTCTTCGCTCCTCTCGAGAACGATAATTTTCTGACATGTTGCTTTCTCCTGCCTTTCAATCCTCTTGTCGATTTATCATCAATAAATAAGTCTACTCTTGAAATGTTGTTTAATCAAAAATGACCCCGAATATATTTTCGAATCGCTTTTAAAAAAATTCTTCTTTCGCTGTTTGTATTGTCCGCCTGTCTCTCTTGATGAAAAATATAACCCTATTAATCTATGCGCTTGTAATAGTAAGAAACATACTCTTTTAATGCTGAAATTTGAGCTCTTATTCCTCCTTTTATTCCATATAGATCATTTCTTAAACGCCTGCATTTCATTGTTAAACCTTGTATCAAAGGGATACGGACACAACGAACATATTTAAATAATGGTTTCTTCCATGTTCTATATTGACACCTTGTTCCTAAACTCTTACCTACAAATAATAAGCTGATAATTGTATCAAAATCAAACACTTTCTTACCTTAGCTTCGATTACATTCCGGATTATTTGTACAGAAACTGTCTTATAAAATATAACTTCCTTTTACGCAATCGTTAGCAACAAATCAATAGTGAAATTAAAATATCATAACAATATGAATTTCGTGTGAACTTCTAATAAAATGAATCAACATAGCTAATGGAGGGGATAAATATGTTATATTATCCAATAACCTATATACTATTTACAATGTGCTATTCAGTCAATACGTAATAAAATATACCCTATATTCTACAACACACTTTATAAAATAGGTCCAATAAATATTCCCGTAAAATGCTTTTCCTAACCGGAATCACATTTTGAACAGTGATGTTATAAGATCCTGTTTCTTCTCTGTTCAACAATTTGATTTAAAATATGTGCTAAAGACTCTTCCTCTTCTAATATAATATCTATAAACTCTTGTTCATTCATATTCTCCACTCCTTCTCAACAATTATATTTCTACAAAATAGCAGGATTTTCCTTTATCGATATCTAAATATATTAAAGAAGGAGATGAACTAACATGACTTTATATCCGATAATTTCAAAAAATTTAGTCGCTGTAGGTTATAATCCATCATCTATGATTTTACGAATTGAATTTAGAAATGGCACATATGATTTTTACGATGTACCAGAAAGTATATATACAGGATTACGAAACGCACAATCCAAAAGCTATTATCATGATACTTATATTAAAAATTCCTATCGTCACACTAAAATTTAAATTTTTTACAGGATAAATAAAAATAATTTATTTATCCTGTAAAAAATCTTATGTAAAATACAAAAGGTATTACGTTGTTTATGAAACGTAATACCTTTTACCTTCGACCATTATTTAATCACTACATGCTCTTCTTTAACCCAACTACTTTGTCCAATATCGATAGCACCATCTTTTCTTGCCCAAACCCGATAAGAAACTGAGCCGTTAATTACACCTTTAAAATTTATACATTCAGGTTCTTCGTAATAATTAACTCCATATCCAGCAGGGTATTTTGAATGGACATGAAACCACGCCACATCAAAGTGCTCTAATTTCGCCCACTGTTGCTCGTTTCCTAATTTAATCATATCTTTATCTCCGCCACCCCAATACCCTTCAAAGATCAAATAAGGAATCTTATTTGTGATATGTCCAGTAAATACAGGCTCTGCTGGATTCTCATATAAATTAACTCCGTAACCTTCAGGATATTTTGAAAGAGCAATTCCAATACCTACAATTTGTTCTGAATTATTTTTCACATGACTTGTACTGCCTACGAACCATAAAAGAGACTTACTACCAACCAAATAATTCAAATCAACCTTTCCAATCCCTTTGATATTTCCTGTTTCAGTATATTGCCATATATCACACGGATATGTCGGTTTATTACCACCGTAGCGTGGAATCCAAAGGAAATCTGCTTTCACTCCTTTTAAACCATATTTATTATACATGTGATGACCTACGTATAATCCAACTTTCCACCCTGCAGCTTTACAAGTATCGATAAATACTTGAGATGCTTCAGCTAGCTTATCAGGGCCGCAACTTTTTAACGTATCATCTTCAACATCAAGAACAAGAAATTTAGCGTTAGAACTTACTCTTTCCATAAAATCTTTTGCCTCTATAACAGCATCATTAACCGAAACATAACACCCATAAGCATACGCTGCATGCGGAATACCACGCTGTTCCAGATTTGTTACATAACTTTTATACCGTTCATCAACTGTTCTTGAACCGTACTGCACACGACATATCGCCAGCTCAATTTGCGATGCAGCCACATCCCAATCGATATTACCGTTCCACTTAGAAATATCAATAATATGTTTGCCCATTACTACTCTTCTCCTTTTGTCATACCGTATTTTAATATCTAAAGCGATACTTCTAGATTGGATACATTCCTGCAATATGTATATAGTAGGAATTGATTAATATAGGTGTTTGTTTTGCTTATTTTATCTAAACATGGATCGAATATAATAAAGTGAAACTTCCAACAGTGAGGATTTTCTTCATCCCCCACCTATCTTCCTCATTTCCCTCTGAATCTTGAGGTGAGGGTCTTACTGCCCATTAATGCGGAATAAATCAAAACGTTTTAACACTATATTTATAGTATTAAATGTCTATACTAAATATTAGTAATATTCAATACAAACATTATCAATTACCTATATGAGTTAACTATGTTACATTAATACCACGGTTACTATTACCGTTAAATCCTTGCTCCCTTCAAGGATTTAACATACTCTCCTAATCCAATATATCTAATGGAAAAAAGAATCTGTGACAGATTCTTTTTTCTCATGAGCGTTGTTTAGTATACGGTAACTTAGCAGTGTTTGACAGAAATATATTACATTCTGTATACGCCCTGCTGTCATTTGTTACAACCAATATAAGGTGAAACTTTAATCAGTGGGGGTTTTCTTCATCCCCCATTGATTATTAGTTGAACCAATCGGGCTTTTACGGACAGTCGATCTCCCACCTAACTTCTTTGCTTTTGCCGAATTTTGAGGTGGGAGTCTTACTGTCCGTTAATGCGGGATAAAGAAAAAACAATTGCATTTGGCATCATTGAGATTATTTGTAATACGAGTTAACAACATTACAATATCTGAAAGAAGATTAGCTTGAAATAATTGCTCCACATATTCATCAGTAAGTAATACTATGAAATTTAAGATCTGGCATCTTGATTGAATTGTACTAAGTACCTTCTGAATTTTTTCTGTTATAAGGATTGTCGTAATATTTCCATCTGTTTCTTCTAAGAACTTCAGTAAGCTATTAGCAGCACTTATTGTTAACATATCTACCCCCTCAATTACATAAATCTTTTTAGATGACTTGAACGATGTATAAATTATTTCTTCATGTTTTTGTTGAACACAAAAAGACCTTCCGAAAAAATAAGTCCTATCACAAACATCTCGCAATAATTCTTATAACCCGAAAGGTCTTGTGTGGTATTTAAATAAAAGTAGAAAAGTTCTTCCTTTTTATAATACAGAAAACTCAAAAATTATTTAAGTAAACCTGTATACCAAATTAATAGTATCTTTTTTATAAAGAGTTTAATAATATATTATGATTTCCATAAAATCCTTGGAAGACCCTTTATATCCTCTCCATTTATATGCCACTTATCGTCACCCTTATTATACATGCCAACCCTCAGTGATTCTTCCGTAGAAGATATTTCTGCTTCAAGTAATATTGAAGGTGAATAATCATATAGTTGCTTTATTAATTTAGGGTTAGATATTGACGGGTTTTCACTTAATATTCTTTTTTGCTCATCTTCAACTTTTGTTCTCAGACTTGATACCAATATTGGCTTTGATTTTATTTCCACTTCTGCAGTTTTACCTTCTCCGTATATATATACAACATTCGTTTCAAATTTCACTTTTTTCCGTATTGCTTCTTTAAAATTTTTAAAATAGTTATCTACTGATTCTTCTGTAATACTAGATATGCCTTCATAATTAGATAGGACTGCTTTTCTAACCTTTTCCGCCATCGCTTCATTAAATTGTTTTCCATCTTCACCTGTTAATTTACTCATTTTGTCTATATCTTTATCATAGAAGCCCGCATTCATGTAAGCTGTTAGAGCTTCAGCTGGTCTATTTGCATTTTCACTCTTTTTAGATACACTGCCTTGTTTTACTTTCGATGAATCTACATATGTATTACAAGCACTTAGCCCACCTATTGTAAGTGATGCTATCAAACTCATACCTACTAACTTTTTCGAATACAACATATTCTACCCTAACTCTTCCCTGTATAAATTATGAATAACAGTAATATTATACCGTTTCATCTCGGTGATTTTATAGCATATTTTATTTATATACATCTAAATACAAAAACCACAAAAACATCACACCCTATTTTATTTCAAAGCTACAGTAGTACTAAAAATAATAAAAAGCATCCTAGTGGACGCTTTTTATTTCATAACCATTTAACTTTCCAATGCCAAATAAATCGATTTCTGTATCAATTAATTTTGGGATGAATTTCACTATTTTTGTCCTGCCTTGAAAAACGTCCCCTTCAGTAGTAATAAATTCAAATACTGGTTGCTCATTTTTCTTCATTGTTTCAACGAAAAGTGCACCTTTATCAGTAGTTCCACGTATAATGACCTCCCAGTCCAAATAGTCATCAATCCTTACATAAGCTATTCGAAAATCAATTTCTTCTTTTCTCTTTCCTAAATAAGTGATTTTTTCCACTTCAAACTGTGCCATTTCACTACCTCCCTTTTATTACATCTTCGACAGGAAAATAGAAAAGCCTACACCATTTAACATCTTTTATTCAATTACATTCAAAAAATAGTAAAACCCTTAAAACTATAGAAAATATCACGCTCTACTATCCTTGTCCTTTAAAAAAGAATAAAGTATTCCCTTCTAGTGATATTCGTTTCGATCGCTACATTTTCAAACTCAATCTTCTATCATTTTTGTGATTCCAACTGCCGAAATAGCTGTACCAGTTGCTTGTATCCAAATACCAATCAGTCCAACTAATCTCTCATCTTCTTTTTCGCTATCATTTTTTTCTACCATTTGTTTTTCCTTCGATAGATTGCGTATGCCTTGATATGCTTGTAACCCAGCACCTAGTGTCTGCAATGAATTACCTACTACAATTAGCCATGGAATTTCAGGGTCCACATTTAGCGCTACTTCTACTCCTACAAATGCCCCAATAGACTGTAGACTGTTTCCTGTAATAATCAGATAATCATTCGCTTTCATTTCTTTTTGTATATTAAAAGATGTTCCTATTACATTCGAGACATTACCTAAAGCTAATAATTCAATCCCTATTTTCTCTAAAGATTTATCGCTTCGATCCGTTTGTTCCTCTTTATGAAGTGCTTTTTCTTCCCCTTGCATTTCTTGTTTTTCTAGGGAACCTGTTAACGCTTTTAATTGCAGTATATATCCAAGAGCCTGTAATGAGCTACCTACAATTACGAGTGGTCCTTCTACACTTTCTTCTCCTATAAATCCCCTTGTAGTTCCAATGGCAGCCATCGTATTTCCACCTACTTGAAACCATGCTCCCGTAACATTTAAACCCCTTGGATTCATATTATTCATCCACCTATATTAGAATCAGCTTAATTTATTATAAATTCACAGACAGTGCCATCGTCTGTTACATAAAAACTTTCCTTTTGATACTTTAAGACATAAATTCCCTATATCTCCCCATTATATTTTCGGCCATTTCGTTTTGTGCATAAAAAGACTTCTCCACACATCTCTTTCATATAGACAAATTAAAAAGAGCACTTAAAAGTGCTCTTTTCGTGATAAGGAGTTTTCAATGAGTATGAAAAAAGCGATTTACGCTTGTCCCATACTTCAATATATGCTAGTCCTGCTAAAAAGGTGTGCGATTTACGAAGATTTCTTGCAATTCATTTCATGTTTTTCCTCTTAACTAAACTGCCCTCTCACTGCATTTAGAGGGGGCCTTCTCGATTAAAATGATCAAACAGTCTTTCTCTATAAATCTATTAACTTGCAAATCTTTGTGACTCAAGAAAAAAGAAAAAATTTTCATTTTTAAGTTACCATTAAAATATCGACTCCTTGCTTGTATTGTTTCTTTTGAAGAAAATTTATCCATAAAAAAACTGCACCTCCAATTGTTAGACTGTTGAAGTGAACCCAAAAAGTTAGACACGCATTTTTAAGCAACTTGTGAGGACTGAGTTCTGTATTGTACAGGGCTTAGTCCTTTTAATTTTGCTTTGATTCTGTCGTTATTGTAGTAATGAATATATTTTTCTAATTCTGTCTTAAAGTGTTCCATACTTTCAAACTCTTGTAAATAAAGTAATTCAGACTTTAATAAGCCAAAGAAATTCTCCATGACTGCGTTGTCTAAACAATTCCCTTTACGAGACATACTTTGTGTAATCCCTCGTTCTTTCAATGCGTGTTGATATTGCTTCATTTGATAATGCCATCCTTGATCCGAGTGGAGGGTAGGCGAATCTTCTTCTTTTAAGCGTTCAAAAGCTTTATCTAACATCTTTGATACAAGTGGATAAACAGGTCGTTCCTCCACGTTATAGGCAATAATTTCCCCGTTATATAAATCAAGTATTGGTGATAAATATAGTTTCTCGCCGTGTAAGTGAAATTCTGTTACATCGGTTACCCACTTCTCATTCGGCTTTGTCGCACTGAAATTGCGCACTAACAGGTTTGGTGCGATCTTGCCTACTTTCCCTCGGTAAGAGCGATACTTCTTCATACGGAGAAGACATTGTAAGCCCATCTCGCTCATCAAGCGACGGACAGTTTATGATTGTGTGTATAGCCTCGATTACGCAGTTCCAATGTGATACGACGGTAGCCGTAACGACCTTGGTGTTCTTCAAATATCTGTTGAATGACTTCTTTCGCCTGGTTATATTTATCTGGCCGATTCATTTGTTTTATCCAATAATAATACGTACTACGTGGAATATCGGCCAACTTTACTAGATCAATGATTTTAAATTCATGCCTTAGCTCATAAATTACTTTCGCTTTGTCTTGTTCTGTAATTTTTCCTTTTCTTGAACTAAGGCGTTTAACTTTTTTAAATAGGCGTTTTCCATACGCAACCGCTCAATTTCAGCAAGTAATGCTTCTTGTGATCCTTCTACTGGTTGAGTTTTCTTTGTATCTTTTTCATAGATAGACGCCCCGTTTTTTGATCGAAGGGCCCGTATTCCTTGTTTTTCTAAAAGTTTCTTCCATCTAAGGATAGTTGAAGGTGCCGGAATATTAAATACCGCAGCCGTTTCTATAAGTGAAGTTCCCGTTTCAATCATAAAGTTTAGTACGTCTAGTTTAAACTCTTCAGTATAGTTTGTATAGGTAGAAACCAAGCCCGCCTCACCTTGATTTTCATAAAAAGCAATCCACTTTTGGACATCACTTCGAGAAACCTTGAATTTCCTAGCGAGGCTTTTTTTACTACAATTCGTTTGTAAATAATGTTCGACTATCTTTAATTTGAACTCAGTTGTGTATTTTGACATAAAGAAGCACCCCAATAGTTAGCTTTTTTTGTCTAACAATTGGGGTGCAGTTCATGTGTCTAGCAATTGGAGGTGCAGTTCATCTATAATAACTTACTTAACTAATTCACATTGCAACCTATACTCTTCTAACTCCCAAATTTTATTAACAATGCGGTCTTTGCAACATTTAATTCCAATATTCACATCGTAATTAGTAGGAGCTACACATGCACTGGATTCGGTTAAAATAAATCCATTTGGCAACTTAGCAACCACTACTGTACATTTGCCGTGAAATTCTTCCACTGTCCATCGAGTCTTTTCTAGAATGCCGTTAATATCTTCTTGGGTTATAGTATTCTTCATTTCCTTCTCACCCTTATTTTCTTCGATTTCTAACTTACGATATTGTAACTCCAAATCTTGTTCCATCTACGATCCATCGCATAAGCTGGACTTTCAAAATGCATTATAACTATATATATGCACTTCATAATCATAGAAGTCGTGAATTTTTAGCGTTTCTAATGGTAATAGTGATGGTTGTATTGGATTTCTCATCAATATTTTTTATAGCAACAATTCGTGCGATGAATATTACAGTGAATACAACTATGATTGTTAAACTAAATCTCAAAAAAGAGCTCTTCGTCACGCTTTATCATCAATTCATCTTCGATCATTTTACATTGCACACAAACCTCTTGTCCTGTTTCTTAAAGATTTGGTTTAGCAGCTAAGTTAGAACCTCTTTACTTTTCTAAGGTAACTCTGGCAATTTCAAATGTTTGACACATCTTTAGAAAAAGCTTATAAAATAAAGTAAGGTTCCTGATATGCGCTTGAAGTTTGTAAATGAACGTTTTAAACATAGGAATAGATATTATTTTAGATACCTACTCCCATGTCTGATCAGGAATATAAGAAACTACGGTGGACCAATTTGCAAACGAATTGGTCAGAAAGAAAACAGTTCGTTAAAAATTTTGACTTTCCAATTAAATAACCACCTAAAAAGCACTACATAAACCTAATGTAAAAGGAGAAAAAAACATGAAAGAAATTAAAACAGAGCAAGAATTCAAAGACATTATCGCAAGCGAAGAGCCAGTAGTAGTAAAGTTCTTCACTACATGGTGCCCAGATTGTGTTCGGGTGAAGTAGTATGATTTATGCAAGGTTAAAAAACGTTATATTATAAGTGTTTAGAGGACATATCAGCGACCATTTACCTCTTACCATTACTTGGAAGCATTCGTTTAGTTTGCAGTTTTGTTTGCAAACTTGTTAGCACTTTTTTATATTTCTTCTACTAAAAACCTCCATTGTATTTCTTCTATTACTCATTACTCTCACTGACATTATGACGCAAATCATCAATTAAATTATGGGATTTTAAAAATTTCATAATTTAATTGATGATTTGGAGTATTTTATCTGAACTCCCTAATAAATAAAAACATTATTACCTATGTTTATGGCTACGTAATAAATTCTTTTTTCGTTTTGGAGATACTTCAAAATCTTAACTTGATGGGGATGGAGTAGCACCAACATTTCGCAAATTTCGTACGCTAAAAAATTGTTCACTGTTTATTCAAACTACAGTGAACAAAAAAATGAACCTAAACAATCTTATTCTTCAAGACTTTAGGACAACTTATTTTCGAAAAGGTACAGTACCACATTTTAAAACAAAAAATAGTTATATATTGGAATTCCCATCATATATCTGTCTTATGTTCTATATAGAAGGGACTGTTGAAAAATGGGGAATAATCACTTTCATAATGTGTTTGCTGTGAAACAAAAACATTTGGGACAAGTTCTTAAATTAAAGAAATTCTTTGAAGAATTGGATATGGATTTTAATGATTTCGCTGATCCTCGCACTCTAGTCAACGTGCTAGAATCAAATCGTGATATAAACTTTTTGGATTCGTCACAGGAAGCAATCATCGGCGGAGAAGCACTTCAAATTTCAGAATTGATTGAGAAAATTAGTAATCTGATTATTAAAGATATATTAGCATTTCCTACTTATCGTTGGGGAGAAAGTATAAACCAAGATATTGTGAGTCAGGTGACCGATGCTATTACTAACATGTTTATTAATTTAAATAAGCAAGATGCTGAACCATGGATCTTCTGGTATAACAATGGGAGTGTTTTTCCAAGATATACTTATAATATTTTAATCGCTATAGATACTCAGGACAAAGACTATCTTACAGACGTTTTAGCCATTAGTTTTGATGTTTTGGTTGTAAAAAAAACTAAACAGGAAGTTTGTTCTTTCACAGTTAATGATAGTGCACAATGCCTTATAATGATGAAACATCTGCTTGTTGGGATTAAATTTGAAGATGTTTATCCCTCGTAACCCCCGCCCCTTTACTTATAAGTAAAGGGGCGGTTATTTTTTTGCTACACTCTTATATACTTTGAATCACATAAACCTTCACATATATATCATATTTTGCTGCTAACTGTTCCAATTTCTTTTCCCTATATTTTGTAACTGTAAAGAAATGAATAATTGGCACCTTTCCGTTATATTTTTGCTTATACATTTGCGTAAACTCTTCATACTTTTTTTAGCTTTTCTTCATTAATCTTCATTTTTTGTTAACGATCTACTTCAACTGCATGAAGTATCCCTTCTTCATCTCTGTATTTTACATCTGGAATAATCTTCTTTTTCTCTCCATTCTTTCTATAACGTATTTCCGTTTCAACTTGCCAATCGTCTGGACAGAACAAATGTAACCAAGCTTCATTTTGTAGCAATGCATGTGCCATTTTTCCTCTTGAAACAACAGCACCTTCACCAAACAACGAATAACCTTCTTTATTGAGATAATATACATACTCCTTCCCGTGTATCGCCTTACTGACATATGGTTTCAAATCACCCATAATCCTATTTGCATTTCGTATACCACCCATATCATGTACGCACATCAAATGTCTTCTAGTTGCAAATTGCACGCTCTGAAAGAACATCATGAACGAATACATGTAGAAAAAGAACGGTACGGAAGTGAATATAATAACTATGATTTAGTCTGCCCTACCTTTAACGGTAATCCTTGCAATTTCAGAAGTTTGACA
The DNA here is from genome assembly GCF_022811845.1 of Bacillus pseudomycoides. Classification (NCBI taxonomy): domain Bacteria; kingdom Bacillati; phylum Bacillota; class Bacilli; order Caryophanales; family Bacillaceae; genus Bacillus; species Bacillus pseudomycoides. Next base: position 3,727,094 of record NZ_CP064266.1, on the reverse strand, counting down.
CAGCTCTGGAAAAAGCTTATAAAGAAAAGTGAGGTTCCTGATATTCGGTTCCATGATCTAAGACATACTCATGCAACTTTAATGTTGAAACAGGGTATTCATCCGAAGATTGTAAGTGAACGTCTAGGACATAAAAGAGTAGGCATCACATTAGACACCTACTCGCATGTTGTGCCAGGCCTACAAGAAAAAGCAGTCGAGGATTTTGTAAACAATCTATTTCAAAAACACTAATGTTTGCAAAATGTTTGCAAATACGGATTTTGCATAAAAATACTAGCAGATTCGTATAAAATTGAAAGGAGCAAAAAACATGAAAGAAATCAAGAGTGACAAGGAATTTAAGGACATCATCACAAGCGAGGAGCCAATAGTAGTAAAGTTCTTCACTACATGGTGCCCAGATTGTGTTCGTATGGACAATTTTATCGGAGATGTAATGGAAGAATTCAATAAATTTGAATGGTATTCTATTAATAAAGATGAGTTCCCAAGTATTGCGGAAGAATATCAAGTAATGGGAATTCCTAGCTTATTAGTGTATCAAAATGGTGAAAAACTTGGTCATTTACATAGTGCAAATGCAAAAACAGAAGAGCAAGTTACTGAGTTTTTAGAAGTATACTAATTCAAACAAAATATTTATGTAATAAAGTGAAACTTTAATCAGTGTGGGGGCTTCATCCCCCACTAATTATTAATTGAACGAATCGTGCTTTTACTGACCGTTTATTCCCTGCCTAACTGCTTTGCTTTCGCTGAATTTTAAGGCGGGGTCTTATAGATAAACAACATTCCCTTAGATAGGCAGAAAAAAGATTCCAATTTGAATATGGAATCTTTTTTCTGCCTATCTAAATCTTTTTCTTAAGTAATTATTTGCATGTACTAAGTTATTTCTAACCATTCGTTCAATAAAAATATACTTTGAGGTGAGTCTTCTTCCTATCATTCATAGACGTTATTATTTTTCACTATAATAACACCCTAAAAACAGAAATAACTATTTTCTATGTATTAATTCTTTCTAATACTTATTTCTATATGAAACATTATGAAATAATAATATTCTATAAGTATCCAAAACAAATTCAACAATATTTTAATACGAGATTTTAAACAGCTAAAACACATATTCACTATTTCATATATACTTTACACTAAACTACTTCCTCATTTTACTGGATATCAAAATGAAGAAGAACTCTCCTTACGAAAAGAACTCATATAAATTTTTAAAGAGGATGCAAAGGTGCGTCCTCTTTAATTTATCTTTCTCCCGAAAAATGTAAAAACAAAAACATCTTTTGTCCATTTCCCTTTCCCATACATATATAATACAAACCCACTAATACTGGTTAATACAACAAGGACAGAAAAGTACATCCAATTTTTGTTGTTTTCACTCTTTAATCTATCTATAATTTGTTCCTTGGTATTTCCAATATAAACAGATTTCCCATATCTATTAGGTAATTCTTTTATTATTTTTCCATCTACTGACCCAAGCACAACTACATTTTCTTTATTTTCTACTGCTCTAAATGAATAAAAGCGTTTTTTTCCATCTGCTAACTTTGTAGCATTCGCCTGAATATCATTTATTCTTGTTGAAATTACATTCTGACTATTTAATTCCATAAAGGGTGTTTCAAGAGACACATTTTCTTTATTTATTAATTTTAATTCTTTGTTTCCAATATGTATTGGTTCATTATAAAAAGCTGTCACTTGACCGTTACTCCATAAAGAACGATTTGGTGCAGAAGTCTGAGTATAGTATGTCGTTTTTTTCTTTTGAATTCGATTCACTACCGCATACCCATCTGCAAGTAGCGTTTCATCTCCTGTTACATGTTCAGAATATATCTTTCCTCTTACAAAGTAGATACCATCTGCAACTTCTTTATCACTTGAAATCATCTTTAAATCACCGAGTTCATTCCAGAGTAAAAAACTATTTAAACTCTTATACCCATAAAAAACACATACAATTAATAAAATTGTAAACAATGCTCCTATTTTAATTGTTGCCTTTTTATTAACTGATTGTTATTCCCCCATATACTACTAATATTTTCACCTTAATTATAATCAGAAATATTATTGATGTACATATATTAATCTTTTGCCCTAAGCTAACTTTGTTACCTCCTACTTAAAAAGCTATAAAGCGTCAACAATGTTTGTATAGACCCACACAAGTTTCGTTTGATACTCTATTACTAGAAAGAAATTCCTAACAGAAAGGTGAGTGATCGTTATGAATTCACTTTCTAATAAAGAAGCTGATAAAGGAGCTATTGTCAGCATTATCGCCTACATATTTTTGTCATCACTGAAAATCGTAATTAGCTATATTGCTCTTTCCAGTGCATTACGTGCGGACGGTTTAAATAATTTAACAGATATTGGTGCTTCTTTAGCTGTATTAATCGGTTTAAAAATTTCTCGAAAACCTCGTGATCCAGATCATCCATATGGTCATTCACGTGCAGAACAAATTGCTTCACTTGTTGCCTCCTTTATCATGGTAACTGTTGGTTTAGAAGTTATTGTGAGTGCGATTCAATCATTTTTTAATCCACAAAAAAACATACCAAGTATGCTTGCAGCCTGGGTTGCCTTATTTTGTGCTGTCGTCATGTACATCGTGTACAAATATAACAGTAAAATTGCACAGCGTACAAAAAGTAAAGCACTAGAAGCCGCAGCAAAAGATAATTTATCGGATGCCCTCGTTAGTATCGGTACAGTTATCGGCATTGTCGCTTCTCAGTTTCACATGCCTATTCTCGATCCAATCGCGGCCCTACTTGTTGGTTTTATCATTTGCAAAACTGCATGGGATATCTTTGTAGAAGCTTCTCATATGTTAACCGATGGCATTGATCCGGATAAAATGGAGGAATATTCACAAGCTGTCAAACTTGTTTCTGGTGTGGAACATATTGTTGATATTCGGGCACGTATGTACGGAAACCAAACGTATGTAGATATTACAATTGAAGTCGATGCTCATATGGACGTGAGTAGAAGCCATCATATTACTGATAAAATTGAGGAAATGTTAGAACAAAAATTTGGGATTTTACACACTCATATTCATGTTGAACCTAAGCAAAAAGAACCTATGATGACATAGGTTCTTTTTTGATGAATGCTTGATGGAACATAATACATAAAATAAGCCAACTTCCACCCGCTGCCCAGCCCGCTAGTATATCGGATGGATAATGGACCCCAAGATATACGCGGCTAACGGAAATAGAAAATATAACGAAACATGTAATAAAAATAATCAACAGCTTTCTATGCAGTGTAATGCGATGTTCTGTGATTGTTACATAAGCGATAAACCCTAAAAATGCTGTAGCATTCATCGTATGTCCGCTTGGAAAACTGTATCCTGTAGCTGTAACAAGCTGCGACACATCTGGTCTTGGTCGTTCGTACCATAATTTTAAGAGGCTGTTTAAGTAGCGAGATCCATAATAATTAATGATTAAAAATAACGCACCTAACAACTTTTTTCGAATGAGAAAGTACATTACAACTATAATTAGTAGTGGGAAATATATTTTTTTTGAACCAATATAAGACATCCAGGTGAAATAAGCTGTCAAATAATCGTTCCGAAAACTTTGAATAAACCCGGAAATAACATCATCAAATCTCTCTACACAAGTGGTATGATACGAAAGTGATAATCCGACAAAACAAATTAGTAACGTACTTAACAAGTATACATGCCGATATCGTTTCACATACATAACCTCACTATATAAAAATAAAAAATGGAGCGGTTGTTTTAGTTTTCCTCTCCATTTCTTTTTTATGCATCATTTATTAAGAAATATAATTGTTAATTTTTTGCTGCATAGCGGGAATATCTTCACGCGTTACAGTAAAGCGAACGACTCTTTCATCTAAGTCTAAGGCTTCTGAAAATAATCCTGCTAAACCACGGGCTTTTCTATCTACTTCCATAACAATATCTAATCGATCATAAGCACGTGGTAAAATCAATAATTCCAATTCATCTAATTTCCCATAATATTGCCCCGAAACTGGTACAAACTCAAATTCTTGCGCGAATGGAATATTCGTACGTAAATAACGTGGCAGCTCTTCGCACTCTGCTTGATGAAGTCTAAATCCTAGTTGGTTTACACTATCTAAAACACTGTTTAATAATGCATTCGGCAACACCTGAATGTAATCACGATCACTCGGATCAATACTTCGCTTAATATCCAGACCTGTATGAACCCAAACATTTTTCCTTCCAAATGTAAGTGGCGCTTCAATTGGCATTGGGAATGAAAATGGAATTTCTACTTTTTCGTTTGAAGATACCGTAATAGGATCCGTTAAACGTACTCGCTCTAAATCAAATGTAGCGCTTACTTTTTTATCATCCACTTCTCGTACATACGACGTTGTTAATGTTAAGTAAATGCTTTCAATTTGTTGCCCAACCGATCCACCCGTAATATGAACCACACCTACAATTTCTTCTCCTACTAAATATTCTTCTTTCTCAAGAACTGTATCGACTTTCGCACTTCCTATTCCAACGCTTGCTAAAAACTTTTGAAACATGTATCCCCCATCCTTTCTAGTGTATGGCGTACATCTTTTCTAACCTCTTGTACACCTTCATAATATGGCGTCTTCATCCGTAACATTCGCATAATAATTTCGCGGTTTTCTTTCGCTAACTGTAACTCTTCATACCATGGCCTTTCTTCTTTTACAGTAGACTCATAACCAGAATACAATAAAAATAATGTAAAGTGACCTAATGCATAAAAATCACTGCGATAGTGAACCTCCCGCATATAGGCTTGTTCTCCTTCATAGATCGATGCTCGCTCATCGATTTCTCCTATAAATCTAGCTAATCCAAAATCAATTATGCTAATCTGCCCATCTTTCATTAAAATGTTTGGGGTTCGTAAGTCTCGATGAATAATACCTTTACTATGAAAATAAGAAACAAGCTCAAGTACCTTATATAAAATCTGAAAAACTTCACGCTCTTCATATACATGTCCATCTTTGAAAATGAAGTCTTCGAAATTCTTACCGGGCATGTACTCCATTACAAAAAACGGCTGTTTTTTCCATATAAAACTATCATATAAGCTTGGTATTGCCGGATGATCTAGCTGTTTTAAAATTGTTTGCTCCTGTGCAAATGACCTTCTACCCGACATATACCTTTGCTTACTCTGTCTTAATTGTTTCAAAACCTTTTTTTCTTTCGTTTGCAAATCATAAACGATATATGTAAAGCCATAGCTGCCCATTCCAATTACTGATTCAATTTTATAGCGCTGCGTAACAATTATATCATTGCGCAGCGGCCTATCAAACCAAGCAAGTATATTACGCCACTTCATCAACTACTTGAAAAAAAACTATGGCTTTTACGTTTTCTTTTATAGTGCTGATGTCCATAACCATGAGAATTTCTTCTCTTGTTATAATCGCTACTTGAATACGAGCGACCTCTATGACGATAATCACTACTTGAGTAGGAACGATATCTATTTTTCTTTCCTAGTAAAGAATCAATAATTTTTTTGAACATCCCTTCACCTCTTATGTGAAATTTCTTTTTATTATACCAATAATCATCCTTTATGTTTGTGACAAGTTTGTAAAGAAAGCATTTTAAAGTGTAAAAAACGACGAGTAGATCCCGCCGTTACTTTCATCCTTCATCTTCATCAAATACTTCATCAATCATACATTTTTCTAATAAGTACTCAAATGTAATATCAGCAAGATCTTCAATTTCTTCTCGCTTTGGTACATACCCTCTCTCAATTAGTTGCTCATAAAAAAACTCCGCAATTTCTTCTGTATCAATTACGACTTCAATTTCCTTCATGAGCATCACTCCTTTATTTCTGTTTTATGAAAAAATTTCAAAATTATGTATACGAGATGATAAAAATAGATTTTCTTTTCCATATTATACTTGCCTGTCATATCACTTCGACTTCCAGCATACGATTGTAGTACAAGCTATTTGAAGGGGGAAATAAAAAATGGAATACCAATATAAAGTAGAGCAAAGAAAAGAAGAGTTCGTGCATGAAGATAAATGGGCAGACTCTGTCATTAAAGGGCTTATTATTTTTTTAACAATTGTAGGTATACCTTACACAGTATATATTTTTGTTCAGTTCCTTCTTAATTTTTAACTATTTTTTCTCTGTTAATTTAACTAAATAATTATGAACGACATCCATAACAATTTTATATTCTTCATCTTGAAATGTTTCATATAGTAATTGATAGTCATTATAGATATCTAATAATCCATCAATAATCTCTTGTCTGTTTGTTTTAATACTCACTTTTTTTGTGTTGTTAATTGACTTCAATTTTCCTAAATCTAATTTATTCATCCCTGCTTTATCTTGTTTTAGCTTTTTCAAGATTGCATTAGCAGTTTGTGCATTCGCAAGCAAAGTTAAATCTGATTCATCAGCCTCTAACCACTCACCATCTGTAATTCTCGATAATTCATATATTGTATCTTCCCAAGCATCATTTTTATACCGCCACACCTCTGTGCGAAACCCAACAATACGAAAAACATCTTTATCATATCCCGTAACTTGCACTAGGTCACCGAATGTAAACTGATAATGTAATTCAATCCATTCTGTTTCACCTTTTTTCATTTCTTGTTCCGTGACATGTTGAAGTGTTTGTTCCACATAATATCCATCATGATTATTAACTTCATATACATAAACGCCATCTAATATTTTCATATTTGTAATTTTACCGACAGTCCCATATAGCGTAATCACGACTATGTCTCCTACATTATATTTAGGTTGTTTTTTTCGTGCCATTTATCTCTCTCCTTTTTAAAGTCGTGATTTTGATAACAGTATATGCAAACGATGAAAAAACGCTTATCACATAAGCTTATCTTCAAAAATTTTTTCATAAAAAAAGCTAGTAGGCATACTAGCTTTCCGCTTATCATTCATGAATATATGTCTAGTATCTCGTATCGTATGCTACGCACCGTACCGTACTTTAAAATAATTACTGCATCATTATATTTCAATTTAATTCATCAGCATACTGCAGTAGACCATTAGCAAATTGTGTTACACTTTCTAGATTCAGGGATATAACAGTTTAACGATGTGATGAAAAACAAAAAAACATAATGAGTATATTACTTTATACAAAGTAATATACTCATTATGTTTTATATGCATCATACTATTTACGAAGAATGTCCTCGGTGGAGCGTTCTCTACTCCTAATTTTCAATCAACACAAACAAAGAATCACTGAAGATAAAACGATTTTCTTCATTATATTTTTATTCTTAACTATCTTTCCTGTATGTATAAATCCCAAGCTTCGTCAAAAATAGTCATACTGCCTAGTAACCCACTTAATTCTAAATATGAACTAATTTCATCGTAATCTTCTGATTGCTTCGGAAAACTTAAATCATCGTACATAGCTTCAGCAAAATCTGATACTTCATTTTTGATTAAAGACGCACGGTGCTTCATCATATAGTGATAAAATGACTTTTTCAAAAATATTCCCTACCTTTCTAACTTGGATACATTATACAAGGGAGAAAAGAAAAAAACCAGCATAATCGCTGGTTAAAAGTCAAAATAATTTCTCTTTAATAAACGTGGGCGTTCCATTAGTTCTTCATATGTTAATTGTTTTGGTAAATCTTTTGTATAAATTAAAAACAATTGATCTTCTATTTCTTTTACAACATGATCAGGTTGATAGTCCATTCCACATGATGAACAGGAAATACATGGTGTCTTTTGAATTTCAATGGCTTTTGTACCATCTGGCAATTCCCAATATACAGTATTCAGACTTTCTTTCGCTTCTGTACTGTCACACCACATACAATTCATACTGCGTCACCCTCAGCTTTTTTATTCTCTTCTAATTTCGCCATTTGCGCTTGATATTTTTTATCTTTTAATTGATCACGCTTATCACGCTTATCTTTTAAAGAAGCATGTTCGTCATTTGTTTCATAATCTTTACGGCGATTCATGCGCTGCAGGTCATCCGGAACAAGATTGAATTTCTTATCACTCATCAATCCAGCTACACCAATATCTGAACGCTTCTCTTCGTATGTTGGGTAGATTTCTTTAAAGTACCCTTCCGCTCTTCCTGGCACATAATTTTCTGGTTCTGGATACGTTGTAATAACCCCTTCAAAGTTACGTAGTACAACTTTATCCGCACTTTGTGAAATTAAGTAGTTTGGCTGAAGGGCAATCTTTCCGCCTCCACCTGGAGCATCAACAACGAACGTCGGAACAGCATAACCAGAAGTATGTCCACGTAATCCCTCAATGATTTCTAGTCCTTTGGAAACTGGAGCACGGAAGTGACCGATACCTTCCGATAAATCACATTGATAAATATAATACGGACGAACGCGAATTTTCACTAAATCATGCATCAGCTTTTTCATGATTGGTACACTGTCGTTAATTCCAGCTAAAATAACTGCTTGGTTTCCTACTGGAACACCTGCATTCGCAAGCATTTCACATGCTAGTTTTGACTCTTCTGTAATTTCAATAGAAGTATTAAAATGCGTATTTAACCATACTGGGTGATATTTTTTAATAATATTACATAGATTTTCTGTAATACGTTGTGGAAATACAACTGGGGCTCTCGTTCCAATACGGATAATTTCCACATGCGGAATTGCTCGTAAGTTCTTTAATACGTACTCTAAAATTTTATCATTAATAAGAAGACCATCACCGCCAGAGATTAAAACATCACGTACTTGTGGTGTTTCACTAATGTAAGCAATTGCATCGTCTAGTTGTTTTTTCGGAACACCCATTCCAATTTGTCCACTAAAACGACGACGTGTACAATAGCGACAATACATAGAACATTGATTTGTTACTAGAAATAACACGCGGTCTGGATAACGATGTGTTAAACCTGGAACTGGCGAATCTTCATCTTCATGAAGAGGATCTTCTAAATCATATTTTGTTTTATATAACTCTTCCGAAATCGGTACAGACTGCATCCGAATCGGACAGCGTGGATCATCAGGATTCATAAGAGAAGCATAGTACGGTGTAATATTTAACGGAATCGTTTTCGTTGAAATTTTAACACCTTCTTCTTCTTCTGGTGTTAAATTGATTACTTTCTTTAAATCATCTAACGTTTTAATCGTATTCGTTAATTGCCAAACCCAATCATTCCATTGCTCTTCGGTAACATCTTTCCATAATTCGATATCTTTCCAGTGACGATTTGGTTTGTATACATCATGTAACATTGCTATTCCCCCTTTTTTTACGCTCACCATTTATATAAGCAATAATTATGCCAATTCTACATTTTCAATAAGTCATGACGAAAGATACCCTATTATATATGGGGAAAATATTTTTTCTTATTTTAAATGGTGCTCTATTCGATACAATATTCATTACTTTCTTTATATGTAAACGCTCTTTTATTGGTGCAAACACACAAAAACCGCCGATTATTCGGCGGTTTTGTCATACTTATTTAATTTATATTGTAACGTTTGTCTTGGAATACCTAATAATTTAGCAGCTTGCAAAACATTCCCATCCGTTTCCATTAACGCTCGATCAATTAATTCTTTTTCTGTTTGATGAAGGGCCTCCCGTAACGGAAGAATACATTTCTTCTTTTTCTTTGGATCTGCTTCTTTTCGAAATGCTCGTGGTAAACAATTAACCGTTAAGGAACTTCCTTCGGCAATAATTACAGCGTGTTCCATAGTATGTTTTAACTCTCTTACATTCCCAGGCCAATGATACGCTAACAATCTTTCTTTCGTCTCATGATCCATATGGAGCACCTGTTTTTTATATTCTTTGTTATAGTCTCTTAAAAAGTAAGATGCTAATAATAATACGTCTTCTTTTCGCTCACGAAGCGGTGGAATATATAACGAAAATACATTTAAACGATAATATAAATCAGTCCGAATTTTATTTTCACGTAAACATACTTCTGGAGGTTGATTCATCGCCGTAATTACGCGAACATCTACTTTTCTCGTCTTGCTATCCCCTATGCGACGAATCACCCCATCTTCTAACGCTCGAAGCATTTTTGCTTGTAGATCAAGGGGCATCGAATTTAATTCGTCTAAAAATAATGTCCCTCCATCTGCAAGTTCAAATAACCCCGCACGTTCAATAGCTCCAGTGTAACTCCCTTTAGTTGTCCCGAATAATAAACTCTCTAAAAGAGATTCTGGAAGAGCTGCACAGTTTTGGGCAATAAACGGTTTATTTTTACGGTTTGAAGCCTCATGAATCGCTTGTACAAATAGTTCTTTTCCAGTTCCTGTCTCTCCATAAATTAAAACATTTGCTTCTGTTGGAGCCACCTTTTGTGCCAAATCTTTTGTTTGTTTAAAGCGTGAATCTTCCGTCACAATTGTATTAAAGGCAACGTGTTTTTTTGTTACCTTCTTCCTAGAAGATCGTTTCATTTTCGATTGTAAATCAACAATTGTATTAGTTAATTTTTGAATCGTCGAGTAATCTTTTGCAATTTCAACAGCACCGGCAATTTTATCCTCTATAAAAATAGGTAATGTCGTATTTACAGTACAAACATCTTCACCATTTAAATTTTGATATCGTTGCACTTGATGCAAAATCGGCTTTTTTGTATCTAAAACTTTCATAAGTGTACTCGTTTCCCTTGATAAGGATGGGAATGCTTCTAATAAATGCTTTCCTAATACATTCTCAATCTTTGATCCATCATGTTTTGCAGCAACAGTATTATAAAAAATTGTAATACCATTTTCATCCACTGCATGAATCGCTTCATCAATACTGCCCAAAATCGCCTCAATGACTTCTTGTGTCGAAACTGCTAGCATTGTCATCCCCCCTCTTGCCAAAAATCCAGCAAATTATATGCCGGATTTTCAGCATCCCTGTGTGCGATTATAAGCATTGTGATTCTGTTCTACTTTTTTATTTATTTCATATCATTGTTTTCTCGCCATCAAGTGATAATGGGTGGCTTTATCCCCACTGATTATTAGACCACAACAAACAGGCATTCTTAACTTTCAATTGAAGAAGTTACTGCCCATTCATGTGTGATAAATCCTTTACCCATACATTCATATCTTCTAATTTATCAAAAATGTAACAATTATTTGCTAGTCTTCCTGTATATGTATATCCTAGCTGATGAAAAGCTGCGTTCATTCCAAATGAAAGCGAACGGGCAATTGTGTAAGAACAAAAGATTGCTCTCTCTTGTAATTCTTCTTCTAACTTAATAAGTAGACTTTTCATAAATCCATGTTTTCGATATTCAGGTAACGTTGCACAATTCGTTAATTCTGCATTACCTTCTTTTACATTCATTTCTGCTGAAGCAGTACTAATAATACGCCCCTCTGATTCATACACATAATAAATTGTATCTTCCTTCATTGTTTGAACAATATAGTCCGCTTCATTTAACGGTGTTGGATAAATTTCAAACACTTGCCCAAATACACTCGCCAATTCTTCTGCATCTGCCTCTGTCGCTTTTCGCAAGACAAATTTCTCAGGAACTTGTTTCTCCTTCACTTCCTTTCCCCTGACACCATCTATAATGCGATCCTCATCAATCCACTGGATACTATTTCGTCTTTCATCATCACGATATTTTACGAAAAAGTACGCATCATGTCCTTGAAAATAATGTGGAATCGTTGCTTCTAATAAAAAGCCAAAAGAGAGCCACGCCGAAACATGCTCTCCCTTTCCTTTTATAATACATTTGGTGAAAGAATGCTTCTCTGCTAACTCTTCTATTTTTTGCACAAGACTGTCTACATTTCCTGTATAATGGTCTACCCTAATACGTTTGTTAAAATAATCTAGCGCTCCTTCTACAGTATAGTAGTTTGTCTGCTCTTTAAATGATTCATAATATTTCATCTTTTCACCTCACACCAGTCTAGTAATGTACATGCAATAATTTTTGCTGCGGCAATCATTTTATCCACTTCAATATATTCATTTGGATAGTGTGCAACTTTTGTCTCTCCTGGTCCGAATACGATAGTTGGTATCTCTGCGATTTGTGTAAATAAACCACCATCTGTTCCCCACGGTGAAGCTTCTATAATTGGACTTCTTCCCTCAATTTGAGCAAAATTATCTTGAAGTGTTGTAATGAGCGCATGATCCTCTTCTAACTCACCTGGGACCCATCTTGCTCCAAACCATTCTACCTCTACTGGATATTCTTCGAACCAAGGATCTACATTCTTTAATTGTCCTATCCAATTTTCAAATTCCTCTTTTACCGCCTCCATAGTCTCATTCGGCGCAACTCCACATCTCCCTTCTAAAATCAATGAATCTGGTACAGAACTTGGCCAGCTACCACCTTCAATTTTCCCAACATTGATTGGAACAGGGATTGGAATTTCTTTATATAATGGATCTGTAATTCGTTCATTTCTTTTCTGTTCTAATTGTCTCAAATGCTCAATGACAAACATGCATTTTTCAATCGCACTTACTCCTTCATAACGTGTACCACCATGTGCCGCCTTTCCTTTTACATGTAGGCGAAACCACATTGAACCTTGCTGTTTCGGAAAAAATTTCATATTTGTAGGTTCTGGAATAATAACCCCATCTGCCTTATAGCCTCGTAAAATTGCTGCTAAAGTACCTGCTCCGCCGCTCTCTTCTTCTATGACACTTTGAAAATAAATATCTCCTTTTAATTCAATACCTAGCTCTATAATTGCTTCCATTGCTAGCATAAGAGCCACATTTCCACCCTTCATATCCGTTGTTCCACGACCGTATATGCGATTCCCTACTTTTTCACCACTATATGGATGGTGTTCCCACTGATCCACATCACCTTCTGGTACAACATCAATGTGTCCATTTAAAATCATCGATTTTCCATCGCCGCTTCCTTTTAACGTCGCAACAATATTTGGACTATCTGAAAAGTTCATTCTTGGAGATACAAAATAAGGATGATCTTTCATTTTTGTAAAAGAAGGCTCCCAAATATCGAGATCTAAACCTAATTCACGTAGTTTTTCAATGACGATTGCTTGCGCACCGCTCTCATCTCCAGATACACTTTTTTCTTGAATTAATCGTTTTAAGAACTTTACACTTTCTCCTTCATGACTTTCAATATAATCACATACTTGTTTCTTTAATTGCTCCATATTGTTAGCTCCTCTCATTCAATCACTAGTAAATTAGAACTCACATGAAAAGATGCCGCCGTATTTCGTTTTACATCCTCTACTGTATAAGGGCTCATTAATTCTTGAAGTACTAAACCTTCAGAAGTAACTTCCATTACAGCCATATCTGTAATAATTAAATCTACACACCTTTTCGACGTTAATGGAAGTGTACATTCTGAAACAACTTTTGCATTTCCATACTTATCAACATGGTTCATCACCACAACGACCCGTTTTGCTTTTTGCGCTAAATCCATCGCCCCGCCAATACCAGGAACACGTTTCCCTGGAACAATCCAATTTGCTAAATCACCTTTTGCACTTACTTGTAGTGAACCAAGTATAGTTACATCAAGTAACCCTTTTCGAATCATCCCAAATGCTATGCAGCTGTCAAAATAACTTGCTCCTGTAATGAGTGACGTCGGCAATCCAGCCGCATTACACAAGTTTGCATCTTCATTTCCTTTACTTGGCGTTGGGCCCATTCCAACGATGCCATTTTCAGCATGAAACATAACATGTATATCTTCAGGCAGATGGTTAGGTACAAGAGAAGGAATACCAATCCCTAAATTTACAATCATTCCATTTTGAATCTCTTTCGCAGCACGTCTTGCAATCTTATCTCTAACTTCTACTCCCATACCCATTTCCAATTCACTCCTTCCGACGGCACGATATAATCTACAAAAACACCTGGAACAACAATTTCCTCTGGATCTAAACTTCCAAGTGGTACGATTTCTTCAACCTCAACAATTGTAATATCTCCAGCCATCGCAACGTGTGGATTCATGTTACGAGCACTTTTATCAAACACAAGATTCCCAAACGGATCCGCCTTTTTCGCATATACAATCGATACCTCTGCAGTTAAAGCCGTTTCCACTAAATATGTTTTTCCATTCATTTCGACTGTTCGTTTTCCTTCCTCCACAATCGTATCAACACCGACATCGACGAGAATCCCGCCAAGTCCAACACCACCAGCGCGAATTCGTTCTGCTAGCGTCCCTTGAGGGGAAAACTCAATTTGTAATCGCCCTTCATTTAATTGTCTTCCTGCATTTGGATTTGAACCAATATGAGAAGTAATTAATGATTTCACTCTTTCTTTTGTTACAAGACGACCAATCCCAACATCCGGAAACCCTGTATCATTTCCAATTAAATGTAAATTTGTAATTCCTTTTTCTACAATGGCTTGAATTAATGATGGAGGAGATCCAATCCCACCAAACCCTCCAAACATTAACGTCATATCATCATGAAAAAATGACATAACTTCATCAATTGCTTTTAATTTTTCAAATGTATTTGTAATAGTCGTCATGCGATACTATGCCCCCCTTTTTGCATCATCTCTTCCACACTTTTTGCAAAAATCTCAAGTAATTCATCTAACTCGGAATATGTAGTTGTCATCGGCGGTGCAACAAGCAACGCACTATCTTCTTTTCCTGCCTGTCCTGATACAGCTTGATATAAAAGGAGTCCATTTTTCGCTGCGACTGAAATAAGCTCAGATGCTTTTGTAAACGGTTGCAATTCTACTCCGATCAGTAATCCTTTTCCTCGCACATCGGAAATAATTGTCGATTGCTGCTGAACTTTCTGCAATCCTTTTATTAAATATTCTCCTTTTTCCGCTGTTTTCTCAGGCAAGTTATGTTTCTCCATATATTCAATAACCGCTAATGCTGTCGCGGCTGACAATGGATTTGCACTAAGCGTATGCCCGCTCATAACAGAACGCGATCCTCGTAAAATCGGTTCCATCACACGGTCACTCACAACCGTCGCGGCCATCGGTGTATAACCTGCACCTAAGCCCTTTCCTAGTGTCATGATGTCCGGTTCCACTCCCCAGTGCTCCATCGCAAACCATGCACCAGTACGTCCAAGACCTGTCATAACCTCATCAGCAATAAATAAAATATCATAATGGCTACAAATATCTTTAATCACTTTATAATATTCTTTCGGTGGTACAATGGCTCCGCCCGCAGCCCCAATAATCGGTTCAGCTATAAAAGCCGCAATATGTTCTGCACCAATTCGCTCAATTGCCCGTTCCAGTTCGGTCGCACAAGAGAGCTGACAAGTTGGATATACTTTTTGTACTGGACAACGGAAACAATATGGTGCTGGTACAGTTGGATAGTCTTCTAAAATAGATACAAATCGCTGCCGGCGAAGTGGGTGCCCCGACATTGATAAAGCTCCCATTGTAATCCCGTGATAACTCATCCAGCGTGACAAAATTTTATGTTTCCCTTGAATACCGCGCTCTTGAAAATGCTGAATCGCAATTTTCATAGCCGTTTCATTCGCTTCCGTACCGCTATTCACGAAAAAGCTCCAGTTCAAATCTCCTACACTTAAATCACTTAACTTCTTTGCTAACTTCTCAGCTGGCTCACTTGTAAACTGTGAGCGATACACAAAAGCAATCTCCTCTGCCTGCTTTTTAATCACTTCCGCAATCTCTGCTACGCCATGTCCGATACCTGCCGTAATCGCTCCTGACGAACCATCAAAATATTTATTACCATTTTGATCATACAAATACACACCTTTTCCATGTGAAATCATTGGATACGGCTGACCAACAAGTGGCTTAATTAAGTAATCGCGCATAGCGCTCCCCCATTTCTCCAATTTGTATATATATATGAAGAAAATTGACGTTTCTTTCATAAAAAAGAATCCTCTGCAAGTGCAGTGAATTTATCAAAAAACTATTATAAAATATACAAATGAGTGCTAAAAATTAAAATAAAAAATGAAAATTCAGAAATACAATCAAAGACCAAACTCTTTACCCCTCTTAAAAAAATCCTCCCCTCTATAAAAAATAAGCCTAAAAAACATACTAACTAATTATTTTCTCACCATACCATCAGCTTCGCTCAATTGCTGACATTGTGTAAACTTCGACGAAACTCCCGTCAATTTCCTTCCTATTTATTTAGTTTATCTGTCATATTTTTCAACAAAATTAGACAAATCCTTCAAAAAGAAAACCTCCTATGATTGAGTGATCATAGGAGGGTTTCCTTCAGATATTTATTTTTTTAGATTTTCGAAATCTACTTATTCCTATTAAAAAACATGCTTTTATTGCATTTTACAAAATATTTTTTACTGAGGAAAAACAAATGTGCTAATCCTCTGTACGAGGCTTCTCCTCTTACATAGCACCTTAACCTATCTAACTCTCCCAGCGATTCAACCCTAAATAACAAGCTCCATACACACCAGCATCATTGTGTAACGCTGCTAGAACAATATTCGTCTTGTTTTATCACTTTATGTTAAAATTGTTCTTGAATTTTCGTTAAAAATGATTCACCTTGTTCAGCGATCCCGTCCCATGCACACTGCAAAAACTGTTCATATACATCTTTAGATAATTGCTCTACGCTATTTATTCGTTCTATAATTTCTTCATCTGTTATTATGTTTACATCTATTCCTTGCAACCTGGATGCTTCTTTATATTGGCAAATAAGTGCAGAAGTTGATGCACTTTGCTCGTAACATCCTTTTTCACCACAACTACATTCCTCTCCATAATATATTATTTATATATCATGTTATCATTACCAGTTGTTATGAAGTATACCATTACAACTTTTTCTTCTGTAATGCATTTTTCTGAATTTCTTTAAAAATAGCATCTATACTTTAACAAACTTATTCTATATTTATTTTAAAATGAAAACTATGAACTGAATTGCCTATAAAGAAATCCTTCTCAAAGCTTTTAATTTATCCTGCACTAACGAATAGCAAAAAATGAAGCCTAATTCATATAAAAAGGAGTGTTCCTATGATTCAACAATTAAAAACATATTATGGTAAAGATATAAAGATTAATGAAGTCGTGTTGTCTGAAGATTATAGCTGGTTTTTAGTTGAAGGAAACAAAGTAGGAATTCGAAAATCTCGCTTACATCAAAGGGAACGTCAATTACTTTCATCCATCTTAACGCCTATTCATACTGATACATTTTATGAAACAGAAAAAGAAAAGTCTTGGTATGAAGCGTTATATCAAAATAAGGATATCCCTATCGTATCCGTTCGTTTTTTACATTTTTTCACAAATCAATCTATAGTAGAAAGAGAAGAATTTCAAGAAGCTTTACAGTCTATGTTTTCTTTCGCCACTACAACAATATGGGAAACTTCGCAAACCGGTGTCCTCATCTTAGAAGAAAATATATCAGAATATATACTGCAAACAGCCCTTGATACATTAGAAACAGATTTTTTTATATCTCTATCCTTTTTTATTGGAAGACACTATACGCAAACAAATGAAATTGCTCGTCTGTATCAGTGGGAGCGAAAATTATTTTCTTTTCTTTCTCCCTATTTATCCAAAAAAATTACACACATCGAACAACTACTCCCTTATCAATTAATAATCTCATTACCGAAAGAAGAAAGAGAAAAATACACGAATCAATTATTAGCACACATTTCAAATGACAAAGAACTAATCGATAGTGTTAAAGTATTCTTCCAATGTAATTTAAATGTATCACTGGCAGCGAAACAATTATATTTGCATCGCAATACCTTGCAGTATCGAATTGATAAATTCATTGAAAAAACGGGAATTAATATAAAAACATTTGAAGGCGCTGTAGCAGTTTATATGGCATTTCTTTCTTTGGATATCTCGTAAACTTGCATAAAAACCTCTCATTTTTTTGTGCAACCTGCCAATTTACCTACACCTCAAAAAAACTTATAATTTAATTAATTCAAAAAAGGAGTGAGTAATCTTGGCAGAACTTGTATTAGATCATATTTTTAAAGTTTATGATAATAAAACAACTGCTGTTTCCGATTTTAATTTACATATTGAAGATAAAGAGTTTATCGTATTTGTCGGTCCTTCTGGATGTGGAAAATCAACAACTCTACGTATGATTGCGGGTCTAGAAGACATTTCTGATGGTTCATTTTATATTGATGGAGAACGTATGAATGATGTCGCTCCAAAAGATCGCGACATTGCGATGGTATTTCAAAATTATGCACTATACCCACATATGTCTGTTTATGATAATATGGCGTTTGGCTTAAAACTACGCAAACTTCCAAAAGATGAAATTAATCGCCGCGTAACAGAGGCTGCGAAAGTCTTAGGACTTGAAGATTACTTAAAACGAAAACCAAAGGCATTATCAGGTGGACAACGCCAACGTGTTGCGCTAGGAAGAGCTATCGTTCGTGACGCAAAAGTGTTTTTAATGGACGAGCCTCTATCCAATTTAGACGCAAAATTGCGCGTAAGTATGCGTTCTGAAATCTCTAAACTTCATCGCCGTTTAAACACAACCACTATATATGTGACACATGATCAAACAGAAGCAATGACAATGGCATCACGCCTTGTTGTTATGAAAGATGGTGTCATCCAGCAAGTTGGTACGCCAAAAGAAGTATACGATGCTCCTGAAAACATATTTGTTGGCGGATTCATTGGTTCCCCAGCTATGAATTTCTTTACCGGAACATTACAAGATAACTATTTTCATATAGAAAATATTCGTTTCAAAGTACCAGATGGCCAACTAAAAGCATTAAAGAAAAAAGGATATAATGGAAAAGAAATCATACTCGGTATTCGTCCTGAAGACATTCATGATGAACCAATTGTTCTTCAATCTTCTCCTGAATCAACTGTCGAAATTACAGTTGAGGTCGCTGAATTATTAGGTGCTGAAACGATGATTCATGGAAAACTTGCGAGTCAAAACTTTGTTGCACGAATCAACGCTCGTTCAGAAATTAAAGCTACCGATAAACTTCCGTTAGCTTTTAGTTTAACGAAAGCGCACTTTTTCGATGTTGATACAGAACAACGTATACGTAATGAATAGACATACTTGATTAAAGTATAAAACATTTCTCTTCCTGATCTTTCTGTACTATTTACCTAAGAAAAGCCAGGAAGATTCTTTTTGATATTTTATTTTTTTACAAGTATTATATTTAATCCTTTTCATTTTTTATTACTAACACCTAACGCTCCTCTTATTTTTCATTTCCATTAACATTTTTTAGCTATTCCTTCTTTGTCTCGCTATTCACGAGCAGTAAGGCTCCACCCCAACATACAACAAAAGCAAAGAAGTTAGGTGGGGGTTGAATCACCCCCCTCTGATTGAAGTTTCACTTTATGAAAATCTAATTTTTCTAATACTTGATAGATACAATCTTATGTAACCTTACACACGCTTCCAGTCAATGTAATTTTAAATTTTCAAGTACATATTTAACAATTAATTTCACAGTTTCTGGATAACCTTTACCATCATTAGTTTATCCCACTGCAACTTCTTCATTTGTTCTTTTGTGTTAAAATGTTGCAAGACCTCGTGTTCCAACTGATATTTTATATACGAGTTTACATTAATATAAAAAAGAAAGAACCGATTAACGATAATTAACCAGTTCAGCATGACGCTCTTTATTGGTTATTAACGACCCCAACATGCCCCGATAATAATTAGTAAAATAAATAATACAACGATCAACGCAAATCCAGAACCTGTACCGCAACCTCCGCCATGATCACCATAGCCATATCCGCAATAACTACCGGGATATCCATATCCCCACATGATTTGTCCCACTCCCCCCACAACTTAAAAATTAACTTTCCTTTATAAATTATGTAGGACAACTACCACTTTGTATGTGTGTTTGCCTATAAATCAAAAAATCACTAGATCAGCTAGAAATTTTATATTTTGCACTAGATTGTCCAACTTGTATAGATATAATATTTGTGACATCAAATAAAGTGAAACTTTAATCAGTGGGGGTTTTCTTCCTCCCGTAAATAGCGTGATACACTGTCTGTTGTCATTTTAATATTTTGAAGCAAGTTTTTTGCATAAGCCCTTTTCTAAGATGCATATAGTTATAGTGATAAAAAAGGAGGAATTTATATGGCGCAATCTGAAATTGAAAAATATGGACAAGAAGTGGCCTTGTATGAGCAGCTTGCTCGTTACTATCAATATACAAATCCCAAAAAATATATGGAATTATATATGAAATATCATAACGCAATTACCAAACTTGTACATGCGTATGAAAAACGCGATTCTCAAGAAGCAGCACTGCCATCCTATATGAGAATATTCCATGCATCCCCTCATACACCAGCTGTTGATTTTTTAGTGAATGGACAGAAGGTAATTAAAAATATTTCATTTAAACAATGCAGCCCTTATTTATCCTTATCTCAAGGGCAATACCGAGTTGATATTGTACCTACTGGCAACGAGACACCTATTTTCTCAGCACTTGTTCCAATGATGGGCAACCACTCTTATACACTTGCAGCAATCGGTACAGATACACATATACAGTTGCAACCAATGCTTGATAATACTCCGTTACAATCCGGCCAAGCAAAAATAAGATTTTCACACTTTTCACCTGATACTCCTGCCGTTCACGTATCAATAAAAGGCGGCGATTATTTATTTGAAAATGTCTTATTTAAACAAATAACAGATTATTTACAGGTGAGCCCTGGAACAGCTGATATTGAAATTTCTCTTACTGACACAAAAAAGGTACTTGCAACCATTCCTAACCAAAAGGTAGAACCAAATACAATTTACACATTTGCATTAGTAGGTTATTCTAATCAATCTCCAAAATTAGAAGCCGTGGTTCTTACAAATTAAAAAATCTACACCACTCTCCTTTGGTGTAGATTTTTTAATTTATTTTTGAAACGAAATATGAAACTCTGTCCATTCCGAATCAGAGCAACATGTAATAGATCCATTATGTTTTTCAACAATTTGTTTACATACAAACAAACCGATACCCGTTCCTAATTTCTTTGTTGTGACAAATGGTTCAAAAATCATTTCAATGCTTTCTGCTGGAATCATTGGTCCGTTATTTTTAATAACAATATGAATCATCTCTTCATCTTCACATGCATCGATAATAATTTTCCGATCGTCTTTAAGCACTTCGAGGGCATCGATTGAGTTCATTAAGATATTTAGGAAAACTTGCCTCACTTCACTACGGTATCCTACAAATGGAATAGGGTACAGTAAGTTTTTTTCAATTGAAACATTTGAGTTAACTAGACTTGGATATAAGAAATGAATAATATCATGAAACAGATCATTTAGCCAAAAGCGTTCAGATTCATTCCACATTTCTTTTTTTGAAACAAGTAAAAATTGCGAAATACGAAAATTCAATTGGTCCAATTCATGTGAAATAATATCTAAATATGATAAATTCGGATGATCTAATTTCAATAATTTCACAAACCCCATAATTGAGGTTAATGGATTTCGAAACTCGTGAACAAAACTAGCTGACATTTGTCCCAAAATCGTCAATCTTTCTTTATGTGTTTCATTAATATATTGCTGTTTTTCCTCTAAATTTCTCGTTATAATTTCCGAATATTTTAAAACCGTATAATAAATTAGTTTGTCAAAACAAATATGTATTTTTGTCATAATTGGTTTTAAGTCCCGAGCTCTAACATCTAATTCGCACATTGCTTCAAATAGTTCATTTCTTCCTACATTCGCGTTATAGACAAAATCTCCAATATTAGCATCTGCCCCTGCTCGCTCAATTGCAATTTTTTCACATAACGGCTGTAGCTGAGCTATATCCTTATCTTCCATAATAAGTTCAGTAATTAGCTCTAGTAGTTCCTCTCCATTTTGAGCTACTTCTTGCTTAAATGGATCTTGTTCAGAAATTATCATTTTGTTTTTCCAGTTCTCTACGAATTGATGCCTATTGTTTTTCAAGTGCGAACAAAATACTTCTTTAATATCCTTGTCGATTGGAAAAACCCCCATTCCCTCCATTTCCATGCGACACATACCCTATATAGTTTGAATATTAACACAAAAAATAAGTTTCGTTAAGAGATTGTTGTCACATTTTGTTAATTTCTGTTGATAAAATTAATTTAAATACGGTATTAAAATGACTTTTTTTGCATCCTTTTCATTTCTTGCGTACAATAAGATATGAAAGGTGTGAAAAATATGGTAAATAAAAATGTGGAAGATTATCTCCAAGAAGGCATTCATGGTCAAAAGCAAAACAAACCAGAAGAACGCAATATGTACTTAAGCACATTGCGTGAACGCGTAGAAATCGCTTTAACGATCGGTCAAGTGATGCAAAGTAATGTTTACACAGAAGTAGCTAATAGTATGCGCACTTCTCAATCATTACAACTATATGTAAACGGCAGCATCTCTTACCCACATTTATCAAAATACATTAAATTGGCAAATGAAAAAAATGTACCATTTACAATCATCCAAAATAAAGGTACACATACACCAATTGGTTTAGTTCTTGCACATAGCACAGCGGTAGATAAAGAACAAATCTATGTTGAAGATGTGATTTTTAAACAAGAAATGAAGTAATGAAACAAAAGGTACACTTCCTTAAATAGCAAGTGTACCTTTTGTTATTTTTTGATACAGATTAGTTTCATCTCTGTCATTTCTTCAATCGCATATTTAATCCCTTCACGACCTGTACCGCTTTCTTTCACACCACCATATGGCATGTGGTCAACTCGAAAAGTTGGAATATCATTAATCATGACGCCTCCCACTTCAAGCTCATCAATTGCACGCATTGCTTTCGTTAAATCATTTGTAAATACGCCAGCCTGCAGACCATATCGCGAGTTATTTACCATTTCTAATGCCTCATCAAATGTTTGGAATGTATTTACTGTCACAACCGGTCCAAATACTTCTTGGCACTGTACAGAAACATGGTTAGGAACATTTGTTAATACAGTTGGTTCAAATATACGCGCATCACGTTTTTTACCACCGTACAAAACAGTCGCCCCTTCTTTTACCGCTTCTTGTACCCATGAATCAATACGATCTACATCATTTTTTGAAATAAGTGCAGAAACATCTGTCTCTTCATAAAGCGGGTCACCTACTACTACCTTTTCCATCGCCTTTGTTACTTTCTCGGTGAATTCTTCCATTTTATTTTCATGAACAAATACACGTTGTACAGAAATACAAACTTGGCCATTATTAACAAAAGCTCCCCATTTCACACGCTCAATGACTTCTTCTGTTAATTCTACATTTTCATCAATCACTACCGCAGCATTTGAACCAAGCTCTAGTGTAACACGTTTTAATCCAGCTTTTGCTTTAATACCGATGCCAACCTCTGGACTTCCTGTAAATGTAATGGAAGCCACACGATCATCTTTTACTAGTGCTTCACCAATAATTGAGCCACGTCCAGACACTATGTTAAAAGCACCCTTTGGTAATCCAGCTTCTTCAAATAATTCAACAAGAGCATACGAGGAAAGCGGTGTTTGATCAGCTGGTTTTAATACAATCGTGTTCCCTGCAGCAATTGCAGGACCAACCTTATGCGCAACTAAGTTTAATGGGAAATTAAAAGGAGTAATAGCCCCTATTACACCGATTGGCTTTCGAATTGTATAGGCAATACGTCCATCTGCTCCTGGCGCTGCATCTAGCGGCAAAGTCTCACCATATATACGCTTTGCTTCTTCTGCAGCGAATTTATACGTTTGTACAGTACGATCCACTTCCCCACGTGCTGCGCGAATCGGTTTTGCAGCTTCTTTTGCGATAATTTGCGCAAACTTCTCTCTTCTCTCATCCATCATTTGAGCAACTTTTTCTAAAATAGACGCACGATCGTATGCCGATAATACCGCCATTTCTTTTACTGCTTTTTTCGCTGCAGCTACTGCTTCCTGTATATCTTGCTCTGTCCCTTGAGCAATTTCTGCTAATACTTCCTCTGAATATGGTGCATACAATGTTTTATACGTCTCTACTTCTTGCCAGGCACCATTTATGTATAAATGTTTCTTCATTTGATTTCTCCTCTCTAGATTAAGAGCAACTTAAACGTTCTTCATTTGCTTTCCCATTCTTTTAAAGATCACAATACTTAGGAAATATTTCACCTAGTTAAAGGTCTGACTTGTTTTATTGTAACATGCTCCCATCACATAAAAAAACATTTTGCCTACTAAAAAAACTCTGCTATATGCAGAGTTTACGAGCTTATTTGTTCTTGTAATGCTACTCGGTTTTCGGTTTCTGAAATTAAAATGGGGATCGCTCGTTTTGTCACTTCTATCTGTTTGATATAGTGGCCATCTAATTCTTTAACGCAAAAATTATAATCTCCAATTTCAACAATATCACCTTCTACAATTTCTAGATGCTTTGTTAAAATCCATCCACCAATTGTATCGATGTCATCGTCATCAATCGATAAACCCAATAATGCATTTACTTCGCTAACAAGTACTTTTCCTTCTAAAATTGTTTTCGTTTCACTAATATGTTGAATTTCTGGTTTTTCATCTATATCAAATTCATCTTGAATGTCACCAACAATTTCTTCTACTATATCTTCGACCGTTACAAGACCCGACGTCCCACCATATTCATCAATTAATATAGCAATATGTGTACG
Source organism: Bacillus pseudomycoides (assembly GCF_022811845.1). Classification (NCBI taxonomy): domain Bacteria; kingdom Bacillati; phylum Bacillota; class Bacilli; order Caryophanales; family Bacillaceae; genus Bacillus; species Bacillus pseudomycoides. The sequence goes on along the minus strand of NZ_CP064266.1, from coordinate 3,702,241 downwards.
TTCTCGTTGCATTTTTAAGAACAAATCATGAATTGCAATTGATTCAATAACAAGTACAATAGGACGCGTATACTGCTCTACCGTTTCTTTACTAAAAGCACTATGTTTCACAAAATCTGTGAAAATATCTTTAAAGTTTACAAAACCAATCACATGGTCCTTATCCCCATCAACAACTGGGTATCTTGTATATTTCTCATTGGACATTTTTTGCAATGCTTCTTTAACAGACATATCTTTATCTAAAATATGCATTTCTGTCCGCGGTACCATAATCTCTTTTGCAATACGATCGTCAAATTCAAAAATTTTATTTACATATTTATATTCAGATTGATTAATTTCTCCGTTTTTATAACTTTCTGACATTAATAACCGTAGTTCTTCTTCCGAATGAACTTCCTCATGCGCTTTTTTCGTTTCTAGACCAAATATTCTGGCTACATATCGTGCCGAACCATTTAAAAGCCATATAAACGGAAAAGTAATTCGATAAAAGAAAATAAGTGTTTTCGCAACAAGTAAGCTCACTTGTTCTGCTTTTTGAATTGCCAATGTTTTTGGTGCCAATTCTCCCACAACAACATGGAAAAAAGTAATGAACATAAACACGAGAGTCACAGCTAAAATATCAGCAACCCGAGGAGGCATTTCCCATCTTGCAAAAAGCGAGTCAAACATATGCTTGATCGCTGGTTTTCCTAACCACCCAAGTCCAAGAGCTGTAACTGTAATCCCCAATTGACAAGCAGATAAATACTCGTCTAAGTTTGTAATGACTGTTTTCACAGAAGCTGCACGCTTATTTCCTTCTGCAATCAAAGAATCGATGCGCGAACTTCTTACTTTTACAATTGCAAATTCAGCTGCAACGAAAAATGCAGTTAAAGCAATCAAAACAATCACCATACTTATACTATATATGTCCAAATACGTTTCCTTACTTACCTTGTAAGCAAGGAAGCCACCTCCTACTAAATTTATTCGAACGAAAAAGCCTTTCTTATCATCTTACAAGTTTCTACATTCGCCATCACCTTTTTATACATTATATGCATACATAAAGAGGATATTGATAATTATATTTATGATAATCTAATTATCTTCTTTCCGTCAAACAAGAATCATTGCAAAAAATAGACATTTTTCTCTCTTTTTAGAAGAATTTATATGCTACAAAACTAATTCTCGTGAAAAAACACTTTCTTTGCCGATTCCTCACTTCTTTTGTCACCCATGCAGGGAAGAGACTTCCTACATCGAAATCATTCAACAGGATATATATAGGAGGGATTTACCTTGGAATATAAAACACCCGTTATTGCGAAGAAGTTAGGTGTTAGCCCAAAGGCAGTGGTTCGGATTGCACAACAATTGAATCTCAATATAGAAAAAAACAAATACGGTCATTTCGTTTTCACTCAAGACGACTTGGATAAAATGTTAGATTATCATCGTTCTCAAATCGAACAAACTGCACCACCAGCTACAGAATCATCAATTGATTTCGAAAAATTTGTTACACAATTAAATACAATTACACACCGTTTAAATCGTATAGAAGAAAAAATAGAAGATAAAGCAGATGATGTCGTCAATTATCAATTACTACAACATCGCAGAGAAATGGAAGAAATGATGAATAAAATTCAAAAATTAGAGGCTGCTCTTGAAAAAAAAGAATCCCTTTACATCACACCCGATATCACAGCTGATATCACGCCGACTTATGAACGAAAAGAAAAACCGAAACGTCGTAAAATGATTTTAAGTATATTTGGATTTTAGTTCTTTTCCAATCGTTGGTTCGCGCATGATAATTGACTCCCCCCTAGTCACATATCATGCGCTTTTTTATATAACCCGGTTGAGGTGGCAAACAACAAAAACTTCCACTGATGGAAGTTTTACGATATAACAAAAAGGATGTCTCATTACAAGACATCCTTTTTGTTATGATAACATCATATCCATATCTTCTGCTGCAGTGGTAATAAGCTTTAAACCAAATGTTTCTTGTAATACATCTAACACACCAGGTGAAATAAATTCAGGTGCCTTTGGACCAATACGAATATCTTGAATTCCAAGACTAAATAGTCCAAGTAAAATCGCCACCGCTTTTTGTTCAAACCAAGATAAAACAATACTAACTGGTAGTTCATTCACTTCACATTGAAAAGCATCAGCTAAAGCCGCTGCTATTTTTATTGTAGAAATAGAATTATTACATTGTCCTAAGTCAATGTAACGTGGGATTTCCGTACCTGGTACAACACCATAATCCACATCATTAAAACGGAATTTCCCGCACGAAGTTGTTAAGATAACCGTTTCTTGTGGAAGTGATGTTGCTAATTCACGATAATACTCTCCGCCTTTACCTGGAGCATCACAACCTGCGATGACAAAAAAGCGTTTAATTTTCCCTGCTCTTACCGCCTGGATGATTTCTGGTGCTAGTGATAATACTGTATTATGATGAAAACCTGTTACTAACTGTTCATCCGATTCCATATGTACTTCAGGAAGCTCTAGCGCTTTTTTAATCAATGGTGCAAAATCATCATTTTCAATTTTTTGTACACCCTCAAGTCCTGCAATATCATATGAAAAGAAACGGTCAGAGTACGATCCTTTATTAATTGGCATAACACAATTCGTTGTAGCTAATATCGCGCCAGTAAACTTTTCAAAGAGACGTCGCTGGTCATACCATGCTTTACCAATATTTCCTTTTAAATGTTTATATTTTTTCAGCTGTGGATATCCATGTGCTGGCAGCATTTCCGAATGCGTATAAATATTAATTCCATTTCCTTCTGTTTGCTTTAATAGTTCCTCTAATGCAAATAAATTATGACCAGTAACAACGATTGCCTTACCTTCTACACGATTTTGTGTAATTTGAACAGGTTCTGGAACACCAAAATGATTCGTATGCGCCTCATCTAACAACTCCATCACTCGTAACGCTGATTTTCCAACTTTCATAGCCATACCAATATGTTCTTGTTCATTAAAGTTAGAGTTCGTTAACGTCATATATAACGCTTCATGAGTTGTAGCATCTACAAATGGATCCGTATACCCAAGCTGTGCAGTATGGGTACGGTAAGCAGCAATTCCTTTTAATCCAAACACAATTGTATCTTGTAAACTTGCAATTGTTTCATTCTTCCCACACACACCCATTACTTTACAGCCACCTGTTGGCGTTTGTTCACATTGATAGCAAAACATGTCATCCCACCCTTTCCTAATCAATCACTGCAACTAAAGCGTAATATACATAAAGAGAAAAGGATGTGATATCAATCACAATAATTAATAAAAATTTGTGACACTTTATCTTGTTAACATAATGTTTTTACTATTTTCTTTAATTAGCGCCTGGGCATGGGCATTCCCTTGAATAATATCCCGAAATTCCTTTAAAGCATACAAATGTGTTAAGCCTTTCCGAGCATGAATCCGAACAGGTACCCCTTGCAATGTATCATGAAAAGGAAACGGGTCATCAATTGGCTCAATTGGAAAACCAAGTGTTAGTAAATACATATACATTCTTTTTGTAACAACAGCAATATACCACTCAGCTTTCATTTCTAAAGCATGTATAAATAAAATAGCTGTTAGCCTTTTGAAATGCCCTCTCCCGCGCGACGTTTTCGCAATGCTTAACTTCCCTATTTCATAAACGTTTTTTAACCCTTTCACTAGATCATTTTCAGAAAACGGATAGAAAAACTCAGAATTAGATTGTTCAGGTACCGAATATCGTATACACTCTACTGTGCCGATAGAATGCCCACCTTCTATTAATAAAAATCGTGATGGATTTAAATTACGCTCTACAAACGTTAAATCTCTCTCTTCACAAAAATCTCCCCACAGTTGCTCGAACCAAAAATGTTCTTCCTTTGTTTGAACACGCTGGAACATATTTCCCCGCCTTTCCCATCGCCGTTCTATTTTTTGATAACGCTTTCATCATCTATCATATAAGAACAAACCTTCGTATGCAACCTAAAACTATTCACTTCATTATACATTCTATAAAATAAAGTAATTTCCTATTCAGGTTTTAGATTTATGTGCAATTTTTACAATAATAAAAAATCCTTTACATTCATTAGAAACGTACTAAACGTTAAACTCTATTTATTCATACAGTGTATGTCTAATACTTCATATAAAGTACACAAAAAGAAACCCTTTCCACAGAAGAGGATTTCTTTTCATGTTCCAATATTTTTTAACCACTTCTCAAAAATTTGTACAAGACCATGCTTTCCAGCTAATTTTTCTTCTCCTTGCTTCGTTTTATATGGATATAATTGTAGAAAGACTCCACAACCTGCCTCTAGTTTCTTCCCATGCATATAACTGCCTGGGTATACACAAATCACTTCGTGAATCGCTCTTCGGTGAAAAATACGTTTTCCATCTCGTTCTTCTATATATTTAATAGACCAATATTTGTACATTTGTTCTGTTGCTTTTGTATTTCCTACAGGTTGAAAAATATTAAACATTGGACTATATTTGACCTCAATAATAATTGACGATTGGTACTCATAACGTTCGCCTTGCTTCACATAACAATCTAAACGAATGTCTGGCTTCTTCGTATCTTCTCCATTATAAAAATGACTACCTTTACTAAGTGCAATGAGCGGATGCGTTTCAATTAAGTCATTAAACGCTACATGGATTTGGGTATTTTCACGATTTAAAACAATCGTCGTGCCGTCTTGTAAACCATCTAAGTAAAAATAAGTTTGAATTTGTTCAAGCAATGAAATTTCATCTTTAAATCCTAATTGTTGCAATATAGAAATGATGATAAAAAATGCATAATACTCATAAACTAAAAACGTTGGTTTATACACAAATAGTAAAGCTGGAGATTGTTGATTATAACGTGGTAGAAATTCTAAATGTTGTAATAGCTGCCGATGCGTAACGGGTAAAGCATGCATAGTTATATTTGTTCGTTCAGAAATTCCTCTCCAAAATGAAGAATTCAACAAATTTTGAAAGTACTGTACAGCTTGGTGTAAAATATGATTAAAAATTTTATACTCTTGTATTTTCACAGACACTTTCCGTAAGTCGGCCTCTTTCAACAAATGAATATTCCGATATTTTTGTTTCTCCCTGTCCGTTACAGATCCGTTTCTTTCAATCGTTTTCATAATTGTTTTCACAGATTGATATTCCTCTTTTTTTATATGTGTTTCTCGTTCTAGTATTTCGATTGTCTTTTGTAAAAAAATCTGAGCTTCAAGCAAATATTGATAAAATTGTTTCGTTGTAAATTTTAGAAAAGCATTCTCTAAACTATTTGTTTGTTCTATAAACCTTCGATTATAATACTTGGCATGAAGCTTTTTCTCATTCATTAGCACACTTTTCATCGTCGATTTTCGTTCCCTTATTTCCCACTGATAGCTATCCATGTACCTTGTTTTCTCTTCAATCTTTTTATAAAGCTGTTTAATTTTTTTCATTTTTTGTGGCAACATTCGAAGTAGCATTAAATAGGAGGAATCTTCAATATCAATTAGTGTTGAGAATGTATTTTTATAATAACCGCGGTCTAACATAATTTCATTCAAAATGGATTTCACATAATTTTGAATCATCTCGAATTGGTCATCAAAAAAATTTTTAGGAACAATTTGAAACGCTCCGTAATATATATCTTCTTCCACTTGTACCTCAAAATGATACAAACCACAGCGCCAGGGATAAAAATAATCCGTTTTTCCATGTTCATATAATAATACTTTTTGTTTTTTTTCATGTAATTCATATTGCCATTCTTTCTTGTCTTTTTGCCCTTCATACACTTTATTCCATATAAAGGTGACACGAATCGGTTTTTGACAATGTAACATCAAACGTAATGCTTTTAATTCTTGCACTTTATAAACACAATGTGTCATTGTTGTCGTGTGTTTACAAAGTCGATTCAAAAATACAAAATCTCCCTTCCCTTCTGTTCCAATAATTAATCTTAACACAAACGGGAGCTTATCTTTTGTGTCTACAATTTCTGTCTCATGTTGCTCCTCATTTGGCATACCCATACAACTCCAATTCACGCCGTTTTTCTCTTATATAGGCTAGAGAGTGTTCGAATGCAGAGACACAATTCGCAAGTGGTGATTGCAATAATGCTACTAGCGATAGTCCTTTCTTTTCATCTTCACGAAGAAGGGGACCAATTGTCATTTCCGGACCACGTAATTTTGTTAAAACACGTTGTTTTACTTGTAAATCAAAACCTTCTTCCCGGCTAATCATATAAGATTGATTATCTTTTCGGGGGATGTTTTGCAAATAAGTTGCAATCGCAGCAGCACATCGAAAAGAAACGCCTTTCGATGCGTCATGTGATGATATTAAGCCATGCAATTTGTCTAATAGTTCTAATTCTTCTTCAGAAAACACATCAATCATCTCTTTATTTCGTAACCAATTCATACGAAATTCTCCTGTTGTGACTTGTAAAGGTGGGATTTGTATCCCTTGATTTTGCTGCATATCGATTTCACAAAATGGAATTTTTTGAAGTGTAATAAGGTTTGCTCGATCTAATAAACGATCCGATAACTCTTTCGTTGTTTCATCAAAATTCACAGTCCCGATAAAAATAATATTTTCACCAATTTCAATTTTGGGTGGAACTATATTTTCTATCTCATTCCCTTCCTCATATAAAGAAAGAATACGATTTTTCTTTTCTAATTGCAGAATCGATAAAAATGGTGTAAACCAATGTTCAATATGTGACATATTCATTTCATCAAATACAATCATATAAAGTTGATTCGGATTCTCATATGCTTTTAATAGCGTCCGAATTAACTTCGTTTCACTCTCAATATACGTTCCGTTTGGATGAAGATAGCCTAGTATATCATGTGGCTCTTGATAAGATGGAGAAATCGGAATCCATAGCAATTCTTCCCCATATGTTAACCCTAATGCTTCTGCATATGCCTGCACGAAACGTGATTTTCCGATTCCCGGAATACCAGCAAGAATTGTTAATGGATTTGTTTTTACGCTAATGTGAAAATTAAAAATATCTGTTGTATCTAAATACAAGCCTTTATTATCGATCACACTTTGTACATACTGTATAAATGTTGATTCACGCTCATTCCATTCTGGTTCTTCTTTTTGCACTTTTATATCTACTACTTCCACCCGGTTTCCCTCTTCTATGATTTTCTTTAAAAGCTGATCATACATATTTTCCCGTACAAAATACAAATGATCATCCGCTTTCACTTCTATATATTTGTTCCAATCCTCAATTTCGATATATTTACATTCCTTTTTTTGTTCGCAATATGCAATTGAACTAATGGATGCTTTTAATGATAAATTCCCATATAATCTACCTTCATACCATAATAGCTCAGGCACTTCGAAATCGTGTGGAAATTTAGGGATGAGAAAAGATAAATATCCATTACCTAGCTTTCGTTCTAAAGATTCTCTTTTTTTATACCCTACTAATCTTGGCGACGGAATGATCTTATATCCATCCGCAATTTCTCGTTGTTCTGTACATATTAATTCAACGTACAAGTTCCCTCTTTCATAATAAAGGCGAAACAATACCAATTGTCTTTCTAATTTTTTTTTCTTCAGGTCCGCAAAGATCCTCTCATTTTTTTTATTGGCATATAACCCTTCAAACAAATATGTTTCGCCCTCAAATTGCGATTTCAAGATTGAAGGGATTTGTGAAAGACATTGTACAGAAAAAGTATCTTTTTTCTCCTCCTCACCTTCAACAAACTTCCCAAGAAACCTCATGTGATACATCCGTTTTATAAAACTTGAGTGGAGAGCTTTATGTAACTTCAATACGACTCACCTTCTTTTTTCCATGCTGTTCTTATTGTATGAACTGTAAAGGCAAACTAGAAACAAAAAAACCTGACGTACTCCGTCAGGTTACAAAAAGTAAAACTTATATTAATGAGAAGGAAAAGCTTTTTTCTCTTGCATAATCGCATTATGCGCGATTTTCATTTTAGCAAGTACGTAGCGGAGCTTATCCTCGGCATTTTCGTCTTTATTATGTTGTAAGCTTGCTAAAGTCTCTACAGAACCAGCCAAATTTTCAATTGCTCCACGTAGTTCGGGATGATGATTAAAAAATGATTCTTGTACTAATATTTTTCGCAAATCACTTGCCAACTCCATAATTCTTACCAGTTGTTCTTTTTCTTCCATTCTCATCCCTCCTAAACATCTTATATATTAGATATTCTGTAAATAAAATAAAATTCCTTGTATGCAAAAAAAAAAAGTCCTTTAGAAGGACTTTTTACATTTTTATATTACCTGTTACAAGCATATAAAGCGATATTACTGCTGCAATCACGATTACAAGCATGACATACCTCTCCATGCCAGAAAAACAGCGATTTCCTTTTTCTTTTCGGGCAAACATATAAACAACAAGTCCAATACCATATACGATTGAGACAAGTAATAAGTTTTTTAAGCCTGCTGCATAAATTAGCCATACAGAATATAATGAGGCAATTAAAGCAAGCAGTCCATTTTTTAGCCTCGCACGTTTCAGTTCCTTCGTTACAACTAATTTCAACTGATAAAGTGCTGATAATAGGTATGGAAGTAAAATAGATGTAGACGCGATATAATACATCATTTGATACGTTGATTCCGAAAACAAAACGATAATAAACAACGTTTGTGCGACACCATTTGAAATCCATAATGCAATATGTGGTGTCTGTTTTTTATTTGTCTTCGTAAAGGCTTTCGGAAATACGCCATCTTTCCCCGCTACGTGAGAAATTTCAGAAACGAGTAAGAACCATCCAATTAACGTCCCAACAAGCGAAGCAACTAATCCAATATTAATGGCAAATGCGCCCCAAGATCCAACAACATGTTCTAATACATGTCCCATTGACGGCGTTTCTAACATAGAGAGTTCTTGCCTTGTCATAGCTCCCATCGAAAGGACCGAGATTAAAATATAGATCGACATAACTAAAATTAATCCAACAACTGTTGCTTTCCCAACATCACGACTGTTTTTTGCTCTTCCAGATAATACGACTGCTCCTTCCACCCCAATAAATACCCAGAGTGTAACAAGCATCGTATTTTTCACTTGACCAAGAACAGAAGAAACAGAAACGGTCCCCTCTCCCCAAAAATCATGTGTAAATGTATCCCAGCGAAACGCTGTAACCATAACTACAATAAATAATAAAATCGGGACTAATTTTCCAATTGTTGCAACAAAGTTCATAATAGATGCTTCACGAATCCCAATTAAAATAAGGAAGTGAAGTGTCCATAACAATAGGGATGCACCAACGATGGATGCAACATTATTTCCTCCTTTGAAAATCGGGAAAAAATATCCAAGCGTACTAAACAATAACATAATTGTAGCTACGTTTCCTAAAATCCCTGCAAGCCAGTAGCCCCATGCACTGTTAAAACCGACATATTCACCAAACCCTTCGCGCGCATAACTATAAATTCCACCTTCAAGCTCTGGCTTTTGTCTTGCTAACGTTTGATATACAAGCGCAAGCGGAATCATTCCCATTGCGGTAATACACCACCCAATTATCGTTGCGCCACTATTTGCGCCTACTGCTAAATCATGCGGTAAACTAAAAACACCACCGCCAACCATTGTTCCTACTACTAATGCGATTAATGGAAAAAATCCTAATTTCTTTTCTATTGGTACCACCCCATCTGTCATTCTAGGTGTTATGCTTATCCGCTCAACTATTAAAGTCACCTTTTTCTCTAATAGACGTTTCTATTATATTTTTTCAGGAAAACATTACTTATTCTAAAAGAAAATGAGCAAAAAGGGAATACTTTTTTGAAAAAATGTATAAGTATGCACGAAAAAACCGTTCATTTTATTATGAACGGTCAATTCTCAGCCGTTAATTTGTATATTTTTTGCAAATATTAATGAATTAACTCCTCTTTTTCTAAAAATTGTCTCGCTACTTTTTCTGCACTTTCACCATTTACATTTACTTCATAATTCATTTTTCTCATATCTTCATCTGAAATTTTCCCAGCAAGTTTATTTAATGTCTTTTCAAGTTCAGGATATTTATCAAGGGTTTCTTTTCTTAACAAAGGAGCTCCTTGGTAAGGTGGGAATAGCCCTTTATCATCTTCTAGTACTTGAAGTCCATATTGTTCAAGTTCGCTGTCAGTAGAGTATGCATCAATAACAGTGACCCTTCCTGACTCAATTGCGCTATATCGTAATTTTGGCTCCATTGTTGTTACGTTTGCAATCTGAAAATTATACAATTTTTGCATACCTTTATAGCCATCTTCCCGATCTGCAAACTCTAACGTAAATCCAGCCTTAACATTTGCTGCAACATTTCGTAAATCTGAGATTGTTTTCACATTATACTGCTCTGCAACATTCTTTGGCATTGCAAGCGCATATGTATTGTTATATTCCATTGGTTTTAGCATCACCATTTGATATTTCTTTTCCAACCCTAGGCGTGCTTGTTCATATACTTCTTTCCGGTTTGTACTTTTCGGATCCTCTTTTACAAAAGTAGATAAGACAGTCCCTGAAAATTCAGGATATATATCAATTTCTCCCGATTTTAAAGCTTCAAAAACAAATGCCGTTTTTCCAAGTCCTGGTTTCAATTCTACATCTAAATCAGTATCTTGCTCGATCAATTGCTTATACATTTGAATTAAAATTTCTGGTTCAGATCCAAGCTTTCCAGCAATCACGATATCTTTCTTTTGTGTATTCCAAAGAAATGGTGCAGCGATAACTACAGCAATGATACATATTGCCAATATAATTCGCTTAGGAGAACGTCTCGTACTTTCAAACATCCGAAGTACTCCATCAAAGAATAAAGCTAACAATGCAGCTGGTACAGCACCTAATACGATAAGAGCATGGTCATTTCGGTCTATACCGAGTAAAATAAGTTTCCCAAGCCCGCCAGCCCCTATTAAAGCTGCTAATGTAGCTGTTCCAACAATTAATACCATTGCCGTGCGAATTCCAGCCATTATAATTGGCAACGCAAGTGGAAGTTCTACCCTCCATAATCTTTTAAAGCTATTCATTCCCATCGCTCTTGCTGCTTCAATAAGCGATGCATCTACCTTACGGATTCCAGTATATGTATTTCGTAAAATTGGTAATAGTGCATATACAACTAGCGCGATAATTGCTGGCACCTTTCCAATCCCAACGAGCGGAATTAAAAGCCCTAGTAAAGCTAATGAGGGAATTGTTTGCATAATCGCAGATGTGCCTATAATAAACTCAGCAATTCGCTCTCTTCTCGTTAACCAAATACCAAGTGGAACTGCAATCATCACCGCAAAGAATAAAGAAATAAGTGAAATTTGTAAGTGCTCAATCAGCGCACGAAGTAATTCTAATTTTCGTTCTTGAAACGTTTGTAATAATGCAGACACGTTTTTACCCCCTCTCTTTCATTTGTCCAGCCAAATATGCCACAATATGACGGCTTGTTAATGTCCCAACGTATTGCCCATCTCTTTCAATTGGGACAGCCTCTACTGCATCCAAACGAATCAACGCCTCTTGTAGTGAAGCATATATAGAGAGAGGTGAAACATCATTGTCTACTTGTTCATCACTCACAAGTGGCAACACATCCTCAATGCTCTTCCCTTCATACCAAGGTCGAACACGATTTCCAATAAATTCTTCTACAAAATCATTTGCTGGGTTATGTATGATTCCTTCCGGTGTATCCAATTGAACAATTTTCCCTTTTCTCATCACACAAATGCGATCACCAAGCTTTAAAGCTTCTTGCATATCATGTGTTACGAATACAATTGTTTTTTGAATTTTTTTCTGTAATTCTACAATATCCTTTTGCAACTGTTCCCGACTTAATGGATCTAACGCACTAAATGGTTCATCCATTAAAACAATTTTCGGATTGGCAGCCAGTGCCCGTACAACTCCCACACGCTGTTTTTGTCCGCCAGATAATTCATCAGGCATGCGATTTCGATATACATCTGGGTCTAGACCAACCATATCAAGCAACTCATCAACACGCTTTCTAATTTTCTTTTTATCCCACTTCTTCATTTCCGGCACAATTGCAATATTTTCAGCAATTGTCATATGAGGAAATAACGCAATTTGTTGAAGAACATATCCAATATCCCAACGTAATTCGTCAATATTGTAGTCTTGAATACTTTTCCCATCGATAAAAATGGTCCCTTCGGTTGTTTCAATTAAGCGATTAATCATTTTCATCGTCGTCGTTTTACCACAGCCACTCGGACCGATGAGAACAAAAAATTCTCCTTTTTTAATTTCTAAATGCAACGAGTCTACCACTTTCGTTCCATTATACATCTTTGAAACGTGTTCAAATCGAATCACAAATACAACTCCCTTATTGTTGTTTCTTTCATTCTGATGGAAACCTGCCTACATTTCAAATGATACGCTTTTTCTTCACAAAAAAGAGCCCTTACTTGGGCTCTAATGGTCGAATAATGTTGTTTTAATAATTGCTGCATATTCACGTATATATGCTTTCTTCTTTGAGCGCCTTGGCGTTGGTGCTGCGAGCGATTCCATTCGCATACCTAAACGATTAGCAATAATTTTTGTTCGATATAGATGATATGTATTACTTACAACTACTGCGTGCGTTACATGATATAAATCCATGCTAAACTTTAAATTTTCATAAGTACTTGTCGAACGATCCTCAATGAAAATACGCCCCTCATCAATTCCATGTTGTATCAAATAATTTCGCATGCTGTGGGCTTCAGGAATATCCTCATCTTCACCTTGCCCCCCAGAAACAATTACGTTTGCTTCTAGATGAGAATTTAGATACATTAAGGCTACATCTAACCGATTTTGAAGAGATAAAGAAGGTTTATCCCCAAATAATTTTGCACCTAAAATTAATACATATGGAGCGTTATCACTTACTTTTTCATAAGCAACTTTTTTCATTCGATATGTCATATACACAATGCATAATGGTGGAAATAATAAGATAACAAGTAGTATCCATTTGTTCATATATAAGCTTACACTCCCTTTCTTTATATTATATAGAAAAAGAAAGGGAGACAGAAGTGTTTTTTAGTGACTGCGTTGCCCTGCGTTTTGAGCATTACGCCCTTTTTTAGAAGATGTATGGCACTGAGTTTGATTTCCTTTATGTTTCGCTGAACCTAACGCTTTCGTTTTTCCCATTTTGTGTCACATCCTCTTTTTATATGGTTCCCTTATAGATTTTGTATTTTCTCTCTCATCATACAATGGATTTATTGGAAGTTCCTCCTTATTTCCAGAGTATATTTTATTTTTGGGGTATCAAGATAAAGTGAAACTTTAATCAGTGGTGGGGAGTTCTTCCCCCACTGATTATTAGCCCTCACCAATCGGGCTTTTACGGGCAGTTGATCTCCCACCTAACTTCCTTGTTTCTCTCTGAATCTTGAGCTGGGGGTCTTACTGCCCGTTAATGCGGGATAAAGTTAATGATTATGGAGATCTGAATGTACATTAATAATAAAAGGTTACATTTAGTGTATTTATTACTTGTATATAATTTAATATATATATTAAATGCATTAAGGATATTGTAATATAGTTAAAAGGAGATGATTTTATGTTGAAAATAGAACAAAACAAAGTACGTTTAATTTCAGGAATTAGCTTATTAATATTGGTTTTGACTAATTCTTTTATAAAAAGTGATTCTTGGGTGATTTGTATAGATGCCATTTTAGTTTTGATTAACTTATTTTTATTTATTATCTCTAGAGATATAACAAAACCAATTTACTTAGAAAAAGATAAGTTAGATGAAATAAAATAATTTTGTGTTATTTTTAAGGATGAAAGACGATTAATGTGAAATCGTCTTTTATTTTTGATGAAAAGAGACAGCAAACTTTTATTCAAAAGTTTTTATTTCTTTTAAGCATACATCAGATTCTGTAACTTTGATTCCAACTCTGTATTATAATGAAATATGTGATAAAACTTATATATAAAATGGGGGGAATTCTATTATGTATAAACTCAAAACAACAGAAACCACCAATAGTGTAATCGAGTTTATTGAAAATGTTGACAGCCTAAAAAAACGAGAAGACGCATATCAGTTATTAGATATATTTACTGAAACAACAGGTTATCCAGCAAAGATGTGGGGCCCAAGCATAATTGGATTTGGTACATATCATTATAAATATGCATCTGGTCATGAAGGGGATGCACCATTAGTAGGCTTTTCACCCCGAAAAGCCAAGATTAGTTTATATTTCGCAACGGGTGACCCTGAGCGAGAAAACTTATTAAAGGACTTTGGAAAACACACCTCTGGAAAATCGTGTATATACATTAATAAAGTAGCAGACATTGATATTAATGTTCTAAAAGCGCTGATTAAACAATCTGTCAGTTTTTTGAAAGAAACGTATCCAAATCATTAACGCGCGCATGGCAATCAACTGAATGAAGCAACAGGTGTTTTGAACACACGTCAAAATACCTGTTTTTAGATTACTCCCTTTTTAAATACATATCATGATTCTCTAACTATTTATCACACACTAACGAGCAATAAGACTCCCACTGATTAAAGTTTCACTTTATTAAAATCATATCCCATAATAGCAACTCAAAAAATACCACTTAAATAGAAAGTGGTAAGTTCAACTTTTTAGGAATATCAGCTTTAAAATGCGGAGTATGTTGTATAGAAAGAGAATATCCTTCTTGAACAAACGATAGTTCATTCTTACTAAACTGACAAGGTACATGATTTTGTCTTAGATGATTCTGAACCTTTTGTATGAAGTGTATACTTGGTGTTCCAAATGAAACATGTATCTTTGGAGGCAAAGCTTTCATTGCAATTGGAATCCAAGTTCTCCCCTTCCAACTTGCAACAATATGGGCTGTGCCACCAATCATAAAGTTGAAAATTTCACCATCTTCAAATGTTTTCATGCATAAATTAGATTTTAGCCACTCTCTAAATATAGGTACACTTTCAACTGGGCAACCTATTTCTCTCATATAAAGAATGTTTAAAGGTGTATGTGGAACTAAAACACCTTCATCAATATATTTATGTGCAATAATCTCTAGAAGATTTCCATCCCCATCGCGAAAATATAAATTTAATCGATTATCCTCTTCATCAATGTCATGACCGTCTTCCCATTTTACAATAAGCAAACCAGATTCCTGAATCCGTTTTGCTGCTTCATAAAATTTTGAAAATGGTACTTGAAAAGCAAAATGAGCAGGTGAAATTGGCTCATATGCTTCTTCAAAAGATAAAGTTACATGTGGCGCTAATCTAAAACTTATCTGTTTATCCGTTTTTAATAAAATTGGGATCCCGAGGCGTTCTCCATATACTTGTTCTACGCCTTGAATAGATACTGTCTGTAATTTCAACTCTGAAAAATGTGTAATCAACCTTATTCACCACCTTCATTTCTATACATGTAATCATTTTTATTAAAACCTCTCCTATTTACATTACTATTCTGCGAACCCCATTAATCAAAAACGTTTTCATAAAATATTAGAGGCAATGAATAATACATTGCCCCCTAAAAAATTATCACTCGACTCCCAATTGTTTCTTCACTTCTTTATACACACTCATATATGCTTTTAACTCTTTGAAAAGATCATGAATTAATGGTTTTGCATCTTCACTAAGTTCACCATCTTGTACGTATAAACCGTCTAGTACAACTTGTTTTGGAATCGCATTTGCATATACGCCTCGCGCGACAATACGCATGCTATTAAGCGCGTTTATACCGCCTTTTCCGCCACCTGCAACCGCCAATAGAGCAACTGGTTTATGGACAAATTCACTGCTACTTAAGAAATCTAATGCATTTTTGAGCGCACCACTCATCGCATTATGATATTCAGGTGTGCAAAGGACAACACCATCAGCTTCTTTCACTATTGTTTTTAATTTCGTTACCGCTTCTAATTCACGTTGTGATTCTTCACCGTTATATAAAGGCAATTGTTCTGTTGCTAAATCATATAACTCTCCTTCAAATTGTTCTGCAATATATTTTGCAATGACACGTGTTCTACCAAATTTACGTGGTGTCCCGTTAATTACAACTAATTTCATATTTATTTCTCCCCTTTGTTTTAAGTTCCACCTCTATACTATCAGAAAATTCTACACAAAAAACAGTAAAAAGAGGGAAAAGCTTTGAGAAAATAGTATGAGAAATACAAAAAGAACTCATACTTTCGTATGAGTTCCTGATATATCAATTAATCATTCTTTACAACAGCGTGTCCGTCGAACTGATTTCGAAGTTCAGAAACAACTATAGTCGCTTCTGAACTACTAGTAACTTCAGCTAATTCCGTAATTGATTTATGTACAACATCTTGCGGATGTTTAATAATGTGTTCAGCAATACTTCGAAGCTTCGGTGATAATCCATTTAATGAAGCCTGAATCTTTCCTATTCCACTTTTTGTACCAGGCATGATGTATCTTCCCCTTCCATAGTAGCTTTATTGTACCTAATAATTGAAAGAAGAAAAACCTTTATTCGGTATTGTCATGTGTTTTTTCTATACGACACCATTTTTCACCGCATACAAGGCAGCTTGTGTACGATCATCTACTTCTAATTTAGCAAGCACATTTGAAACATGTGTTTTAACTGTCTGTTCTGTAATATGAAGCTCTGCGGCAATTTCTTTATTACTTCTTCCTTTCGCAATTTCACGCAGTACTTCTTTTTCCCTTTTTGTCAGCATAGAAAAACTATCTTTTTTTTCCTCTTTCACTGCCGGTCGTCCTAACAAAGCAGGCGTTACTTTCGGATGGAAATTTGCATTGCCTTGGTGTACAGCAATAATGGAAGCAACAAGTTGATCTGGCTGTACTTCTTTTAGTTGATAACCATCCGCACCAGCTTCCATCGCTGGAAGAACGTAATCTTGCTCTGAAAAACTACTTAACATAAGGATTTTAATTGTCGCATCATATTGCTTCAATCTTTTTGTCGCTTCAATTCCATCCATTTTCGGCATTGATACATCCATTAATACTACATCTGGTCTTTCTTTTCGAACAAACGTTAACGCCTCTTCCCCATTCTCTGCTTCTCCTATAATTTCAAATTCCTCTTTCGTTTTTAAAAAGAATACAAGTCCCCTTCGCACAATATGATGATCCTCTACAAGTAATAATTTAATTTTCAATGTGTTTCTCCCTTTCAAACCGGTAATTGAATCTCAATTTTAGTTCCCTTTCCCAGCTTCGTTCTTACTCGAAATGTTCCTTTCATTAGTTCAATTCGTTCTTTCATACTTTTTAAACCAAGTGCTGAATCTCTCACTGTTTCTCTAATAAACCCAATGCCGTCATCTTCAATTTGAAAGTTCAACTTATTATTTTCTGTTTTCAAGCTAACAGATACTTTCTCACATGAAGAATGTTTTTTACAATTATGTAAGGCTTCCTGACTCACACGCCACAGTACTTCTTCTATTTCATCACCAATTGAAATAACCCCATCAATTCGAATTTCTACTTGAATACCTAATAGCTTTCCATAATTTTGCACTGCTTCTGCAAGCCCTTTTTCTAATCCTTCTGGCCGTAATTGCCAAATTAATAATGTCATCTCTTGCAGCGCTTCTTGTGATAATTCCCCTATATAACTTAGCATTTCCTGTAACTCTTTGTCTTTTGTCATATCAAGGGTTCCTCTAGCAGTTAACATAATGGAAAATAGCAATTGTTTTACCGAATCATGTAAATCACGAGCAAGCCTGTTTCTCTCTGCTACTACTACATATTTGCGCTCTTTCTCCACTAACCGAATTCGTTGTATTGTTGTTCCAATTTGGAATGCAATCGATTCTAACAATGCTAGTTCTTCCTCTGAAAAATGCATTTTATGAGGTGAAGCAACATTTAATAAGCCGAACTTCTCAGCTCCAGCCCGAAGAGGAATCGTCGCATGATGTGTAATCTCTTCGGTCTCTCCCCAATTATATTCAATGGCATCTTCAATTCGTTTGCATTCAATAATATTTGTTGCCTTTTCTAAACGTCCATTCACAAATCGATTTACACACCAACAGTCCCCTTCACACATCGGTTTTTTTTCTTTCCACGTGAGTGCTGGCGGCAAATTCGTATCAACAAGCATACGATGCGTTCCTTTTTCATCAATAAAAAAGATCCAGCCTGTTTGTAAATTCATAACTTGCAATAGTGTATGTAATACTTCCTCTAACATTTTCTGTAAATCCGTTTCCTCATTTAATAATTCAGCAATTTCTTTTAATGCTTCTAAACGGCGCATTTCCTTTTCACCATGATTCATGTTCATCACCAATTACCATTATAACATTAAGAAATTTCTAAATACTACAAACAAAAAAAGAAGCTGAATATACCAGTTTCTTTACTCTATATCAATCACTTTTCGAACACAGCCAAATGACTTCGCAAAGAATAACTCTTGATTTTTTGTTGGATAGATACGGAATTTATAAGCTTTCAATCGTTCCACAAGATTCACCTTCTTTCTATTTGTGATTATTTCCTTGATTTTGAATATATTTCTTAATTACTTCAATTGGAGCACCATCAGTAGTGAGTAAACAAAAGTTTTTTGACCAAAACATTTCTTTCTACAAATATTTCTTTACTCTAGGAAAATCACGTTTGATAAGTCGTGAACTCGCACTTTTATAAGTATTGATGAATTTTATCAACTCAGTTTTGGGATGGGATTTGAACATGATATGAATATGGTCTTTATCATGATTCCATTCTACTAATGTAATGTGATAAGATTCAGCAATTCTAACAAAAGTATCTTTAGCATATTCTGATATTTCATCATCAATCACTTGTCTACGATATTTAGTCACTAGCACAAAATGATAATACAGCAAGAACACTGAATGATTATTACTATCTAATTCCATTGTTATATCAGCTCTTTTCTATTTGTAGACTGCGTATAACACAAACTAAAAAAAAAGCGATTCATCACACCACCTATAAAGTTGGGCGACTTCTCGCCGATTAAGTTAAAGAAAGCATCTGTCATCACCTCAAATAAGGAAGGTCCAAACCAGGCAACGCCATTTTGACGATTTGTTACTTCTGGAAATAAATTACGCATTTTCAATTCCTCATTATAGGTATGAATGAAAGATTCTTTCTGTCTTTATTACACTAAATGATCAAAAAAGATCAAAGAATTTGATTGATGTTTTGATGATGTATTTTTTCTATTTTAAATACAATACGGTATATGAAATTTCATTATTTAAAAGGTAAATCACACCTTCACAGCACTAAAAATCAAATCGTAAACAGGAAGGCGGCCATTCACTCTAGAATACATAATTGGGAATTTATAATCTGTTATCATTTGGAGGAAAATACTATGGGGTATATCGAAGACTTACGCAAAATTATAGGTTCACGCCCACTTAACTTAGCAGGAGTTGCTGTTGCTGTTCTAAATGAGCAAGGACAAATTTTACTTCAGAAGAGACAAAGTGGTGTTTGGGGTGTTCCTGGTGGATTTATCGAATTAGGCGAATCAGCAGAAGATGCAGGAAGACGTGAAGTTTTTGAAGAAACAGGCATTGAGATAGGGAAACTTGACTTAGTAGGCGTTTTTTCTGGAAAAGAGTTTTTTGTAAAATTACCGAATGGTGATGAATTTTATCCCATCACAATTGCTTATATGTGTAGAGAAATAAAAGGTGGCATTCTACAAGCTGATGGCACAGAATCTTTAGAAGTGAAATTTTTCAACTTGAATGAATTACCAGAGAATATCAGTCCATTTATTAAGAAGCTCATTCAACAGCAAGTTGTATCCATATAAAGCAAGCCTAATTTTCGATTACAGAACCAAAAATTAGGCTCTAGTCACTTCGACCTATTGCCGAGAATTAAAAATGTTTTTCTGAAGGTTGGTAAAGTTGTATCAAAATTAACTTTTATGCTTGGAAGTGTTTTTCTTGAATATCATTTCGAACGTTTATTTTTCTCACGATAAAGATGAGTACAATCGTACCCAATAAGCAGGTTGCTCCTCCTGCTCCTATCAAGACGATTGAAACTCCAAGCCACTTGGCAAGAAGAGATCCCATAGCAGGTGCAATAAGCATAGAGAATGTTTGTAATGATGTGGCCGCAGCAGATACTCTTCCCATCATTTGCTTAGGTGTCTCGGACTGTAAAATAAATCCATAAGGTGCCGACTGGCCAGAACCCATGAAACCAAGGGAAAATACGCCAATTACCCAACCTAATTGTGGAAGATTAACAATCCCCATACTACCAAGCCCCATTATAATGATTAAAGAACCGCTAAAAAGCAATGCGCTTGACATTAAATGTATCGGTTTTCTTTTCCAATGTGTCCAGTTACCCATTAAAAGGGAACCCGCCACGCTTCCTAGACCTACAGCACTAATCAGTAATCCAAAACTCCCTTCAGTAAAGCCAAGATTTTGAGCAATAAATACCAATAGTCCATCGTACAGGAAAATGATAAAAAACGCTACGGAGGATAGGATTACTGAACTTTTTAATAATGGGGTATAGGAAATGTGCTTAATGCCGTCTGATAGTTCTTTCCAAAAATGATTATTATTACCATTTTCATTTTTAGATTTATTCTTAGCTTCCATATCTTTTTCATCCATGTTGGGAAGAGTTAATAAAAATAATATAGCAATGAAAAAAACAACAGCTTCAAATAAGAATGGACTTTTTGCTCCAAACAAAGCTATGATGCCCCCACCAAGTGCAGGACCCATAATTTTCATCGTATTAGTAGAGAGCTGGCTAAGTGTTACCGCCTCTGGAAGGTGGTTATCAGGAATCGTAAACCTAATCATACTTTGTCTTGCCGGATCGTAAATTGCTGCGACTGTTCCCTTCAAAAACACAAATATTAAAAGGGTATAAAGGTTAGGAGCAAAGAATAGTCCTCCTACAAACACGATCCTTAAAAATAAACAAATAACCATCATTTGCTTTTTTGGAAGTCGATCCACGAATACACTTGCAAAGGGACCTATAATCACCCAAGGTAGCCCTAATACAATGATCACTGCGGCAATAGCTGTTTCATCTAGCCCCCAATGGTAAGCAACAATAACCTGTAAAGCAATAAAATCGAGCCAATTACCAAGATCCGAAAATAGCTGCGCACCAAATAATGAACGAAATGGACGGAATTTTAAAGGCTTAAATATACCAGCTTTCATGTGTTATTTCCCCTTTTCTTCTTGGATTGCTTCTCTCCGCCTTGCTAGTAGTTTTTCTGTATTTCCATTTGGATCCTGCCCTTTTGGGAGTTGATTTTTTTCCAATGCATTTATCGATTCTTCAATCCACTTCAACTCAGCTTCTAGTCGTATTTCGGCATAGCGAATTGCTAGCATACCAAAATTACTAATATAAGAACTTCCGTTTGTTGACCATCCTTTCACAAATTCAAGTAAATCCTCAGTTGTCTCTTTTCTTTTTAGAAGATGACTGATTAATACTGAATTTTCTATATCTTCGTGCCAAGTAGACATCTTCATTAATAATTCGTCTCTAATTTTTGGGTAGGTTGGAGGTAGTCTGAGCCAGTTTTCAAATTCCTCCCACCCTTTTGGGGTAAGTTCATAAAGTTTCTTTTTACGTCCCTCTTCCTCTTGCTCGATGGGATAAATAAATCCTTCTTCTTCAAGCTTCTTTAATTTCGGATAAATACTTCCATAGCTCATTCCCCAATATAGACCAGCAGCTTTATGCTCAAACTCCGAATTAATATTGTATCCTGTACTGGGCCAAAAACTTAAAATAGCAAGAATTGAATGTTCAATTGACAATGTTCCAATCTCCTTCCACATATCATAATGATATATCAAATTGATATATCATTATGATATGTCTTACCGCTATAAAAATCAATCTGATAATAAAAAATTATCTAAATAATTTTAAAGTTTTTTATTATCATTTTTTTAGTTGTTTATTCAAAATCTGAACCTATTATAGAATTAAACGTGATTAATGATTACCCTCCGATAGCTTTCTATATAATGAAGCCCTATTAACATTTTGGGAAGTTGTTCACATTCTGTTATTGCACTATATGTCACCTTTAGGTTTGGAACATACTAATTTACTAAGGGAATACCATTTTAGTTCGGAGAAAGTGAGCTTACGGTTGTAAATCCGCGTTTTCCTGACAGCTCCCCATAAATAACTGTAAAAAGATAAAATTTTCGTTTTTGGGGCACTTCAAAATACTAGCTTGATAGGCATGGGGCTAGCCCCCAAAAGCAAGGAAAACAGGCCATACATATATGTATGACCTGTTTTAGTAATGAATTTTAATTATTTGTTTTTAGGGATATCAATTCGTTCATTAATATCAATAATAAAACCTTGCTGATATTGTTTTAAAGCTTGCTTTTTTTGTGTTTGCTTTTCTTCTTTTACCTGTTTTATTTTTTGCCTTTCTTTTTCAAGGTGCTCTTTTCTTTGTTCTATTCTTTTCTTTAAATTATTTTGTTGTGAACGTGCTAAATCGATTTGTTCTATAATAACTTCCGCATCTTCTTTTGAAATCTGTTCTTTATTTTTTTTCTTATTTAAAGAGTCAATTTCTCTTTGTATATTCTCATCTTCTGCTATTAATGACTGTAAAACATCATCTAGTTTATCTTCGACACTATTCTCAACTATAGCATTCAATTCTAATTCCTTTTCACTATCTAATAATTTATATCCTTGTTCATCTAATTTCTCAAAACTCTAAAATAAAATATAAAGGACTTAACATCTATGACTAATTCACATAATCAAAATCTGATTTCATGGAAACAATTTATTTTAGGAACACTAGTAATATCTATTTTTGTACCAATGATTTTGGGAATTTCATTAAAAATAGTATTCTCATCACATGCAATTAAACAATCATTTAATAATACTAGTTTGGAGGTATTGGAAAATTTCTCATTAGATCTTGCTATACTTTTAGTTACCCTTTACTTTATTCTTAAATACAAACCTTTTACAATCTAATATTATCTACGCTTAACATTAAATCTCTAAATCAAGGTAAGACATATTTATATATTTTGATTGCAAATATAAGCACAATTCTATTGGCTGATACAACAATTCTCATCTCAAATGATTCTGGAAATATACAAGCAACAAATTTAGGGATAGAAACATTATCCGAACAATCTTTCATAATATACACGATTGCTATATTATCAATTGTATTATTAGGACCTATTTTTCAAGAAATCTTATATCGTGGGATTATTCTTAGATTTTTAGAAATCAGGTATTCTTTTTTACTGGGTTAATTATATCCAGTTTATTATTTGGTTTAGCTCATGACTATGACTTTGCATTCATTATTTTTGCAACTCTAACAAGTATAATTGATGGTTTACTCTATAAGAAAACTAACTCAATAATTCCAGGATTAATTGGACATATAACTTACAATTTATATAATCGTACTGAAAGAAACGACGCATTATTTAAAATTATATTTTGCAAGATTATAAGTGCGAGAATTTTATATAACAATAGAACGATTATCACTTAAGTGTTCCATACATTATAATAAAAACAGGTTATGATTTGAGTGTCTTTATAATAAATTTAAAATACATTTAAATCATAATAAAAGAAATACAGATTCATAATAAGGGAATGCATGTATACTAATCTATACTGCATTCCCTTATTGTAATTGTATGTCCACTATATTTCTATTCTTCCTTTTCCAAAATTAAAAAACTGACATCCAAATTTCTTCGTTTTCACCTCTTTCTGGATCCACTCCATTGTAATGCAAACTCCTTATTAAATGTCCAATCTGTTAGCTGTTGAAAATCCCCCCCTGTAAACCATAATAACTTTTAAAATAGTGATCCCAACCGTTATAAAAACAACAAATTAAATTTTTATAAAAGAAAACAACTTGGATAAAAACAAGCTGTTTTCTTTTATAGGATAGAACAAAGAAAGAGTGGAAAAGCAGTACACAAACATACAAATCACATGGAGTAAACTGATCGATAAGACTAAAAATTCAGAAAATTTAATCGCTAAGGGTTTTTGTTTACTCTTTCTTTGTTGTTATGAGTTTAACATTAAAAATAACATAAATCAACAAAAAATTACAAAATTATTATAATTTCGACATTTCATTTATCTCACTCTAATTTTAACTTAAAACATAGTTACTATATATCCCCTAGAATACAGATTCTAAACTATTTAGTTCAGAGTAAGGTACCACCATCAACCTAAACAAGAATTGGAGAATTATATTCACTACTACAACAACAAACGGATCAAGGAAAAATTAAAAGGCATGAGTCCGGTTCAATACTACCGGACTCATGCCCAAGAATCTGCCTTTTTAATATTTAATAGGAGAATCGCACCAACGATGATTGAAACCAAATAAATTATTTACACTCGCAATTACACTTGTGCTGTTTAAAATCGATTACCATACGACCTTGAATCTTACCTTGTTCCATTTCTTCGAATACATCTTGTACTTCATCTAGTGGGCAAGTTTGAACAACCGGCACTACTTTGCCTTCTGCACCGAACATAAATGCCTCTTCTAGGTCCTTACGAGTACCAACTAGAGAACCAACTACTTCAATTCCGTCTAGTACAAGTCGTGGAATGTTTAAGTCCATAGTTTCTACTGGTAAACCTACCGCAACTACTTTACCGCAAGCACGTACTGCATCAACTGCTGAGTTGAAGGCTACTTTAGAAACTGCTGTTACTACAGCAGCATAAGCGCCGCCAAACGCCTCTTGAATAACCTTATCAGCAGGACCTTGAGTAATTGGATTGATAGTCATATCGGCACCAACCTTTTTAGCTAATGCTAATTTATCGTCATTGATATCTACTGCAATTACCTTTGCACCAAATACATTCTTAGCATATTGGATAGCTAGGTTACCTAATCCACCACAACCGTAGATTACGATAGGTTGACCAGGTTTAATGTCTGATACTTTAATAGCTTTGTATGTAGTTACGCCTGCACATGTGATTGATGATGCTTGAGCAGGATCTAATCCTTCTGGTACTTTTACCGCATAATCAGCAGTAACGATACATTGTTCAGCCATGCCGCCATCTACTGTATAACCAGCATTCTTAACTTCACGACAGAATGTTTCTCTACCAGTTACGCAATACTCACAACGTCCACAAGATTGGAACATCCATGCGATACTTACACGGTCACCAATCTTAAGTGAAGTAACATCATCAGCAATTTTAGTAACAATACCTACACCCTCGTGACCAAGGATGCGGCCATCTGTGTTACCAAAATCATGATTCGCAACGTGTAAGTCAGTGTGGCAAACTCCACAATACTCTACATCTACTAATGCTTCGCCTGAGCGTAACGGACGTAATTCTTTTTCAATAACTTCAATGTTTGCTTTGCTGTCTTTATTAACCACTACTGCTTTCATATGTGATCTCCCCTTTAGTGTTTTAAAATTTCAACGAGTTAATCTTTACCAGTTAATCATAACATAAAATTTGGAAAATATATTGTGAAATATTGAACAAATTTTGAAATATTATATAAAGCGTTTTCGATGCCTTTAAAGAAAAAATCCTGACAGTGTATTCGGAAGTTTATTGTACAAATATAGTTTTATTACTTCTTTTTTAGTGCCTGAAAAAAGCGGCTGAACTTCGCCATCTCCCATCGCCAGCAAGCTAAGATTTTGAAGTATCCCCAAAACGAAAAAAGTAATCAAAACAAATTTGATTACTTTTTTCGTTTATAATAAAGGGGAAATTAGACGCATTAGAGATTCCAGTATTCGTTTTGGAATACTACGTTTTTGAAATGATTTCCATCGAATTTCAGTTGAATGGTTAAAGTCCTCTTCAAAATCACGTTTAATATCAAGAACTGTCTTAGATTCATAAAGTACGCTAATGATTTCATAATTTAGTTGAAAGCTACGGACATCCATATTTACTGTGCAAATTGTTGCAATTGTATCATCTACAAGTACAATTTTAGCGTGCACAAAACCATCTTTATAGCTGTAAATTGAAGCACCGGCTTTTAGAAGTGGTGTGAAGTATGATTGAGATGCTAGATCACTAATGATTCTATCTCTCTTACCTGGATATAGAATGCGGACATCTATTCCAGCCATTGCACTTAAACGTAGTAATGTTAATGTTTCTTGATCCGGAATGAAATAGGGTGTTGCGATCCAAATTGATTTCTTAGCAGAACCTATAACAGCAAGTAAAGTATTACGAATGTTTGTCTCATCTGAACTTGGTCCACTTGAGACAAGTGTAAATACAAATAATAATTGAACTTTAGGATTTTTCATTTTTATAAAATTCACCTATTCTTTCTTAAATATAGGATTCGTATATGGAAGCTGTAATCTAATATTTCTATTAGGGGTAATCACAGGGGTGCTGCTCTAGTCCGTCATATCATTTACATAAAATGTAATGGATTAATAAATTATGGAGTTTCTAAGACTCGTTTCGGGGACTCTTCAAAATATTAGCTTGATAGCGATGGGGTAGCGTCAGGTTTATACGAATTTACAACGTTAAACGGAAAACCTAACGGGGCAGGTTAAGTTAGTAAGAGGATTAGATAAAACTGTGTCGAATATACTTTATTTGGTGAAGTTGAGGTATAGGAGGATACATTTTGAAGAAATATGAGATTAAAAATAACATTCCAACATTGGAAGAATACAAATATTTGTGTGACTCTGTGGGATGGACTAATTATATGAATTTTGAAGTAGTGGAAACATCACTTCAAAATTCTATTCACTGCATCACAGTCAATGATAATGATCAAATTGTGGGTATGGGGAGAATTGTTGGCGATGGGGCTATCTATTTCTATATTCAAGATATAGTGGTTCATCCAGATTATCAAAAAAATGGTATTGGAAAGGAAATAATGAATATTTTGGTTGAATACTTAAATCGGAATGCCCCAGATAAAGCGTTTATTGGTTTGTTTGCATCGCAAGGTAAAAAATCATTCTATGAAAAATATGATTTTAAAGATTACTCACCCAACATGACGGGGATGTTTACTGTAATTTCAAAAAAATAGGCATCATAAATTTAAAATTTTAGAAGAAGACATTAATCAACATAAAAGCCATTATTCTTCTATATAAATACATTTTGATTTTTCGACATATAAACAAACCACAGCTATGTATAACAAAAAATAACCTACACTCTTTTGATTTCTTTATTTTTCTTAACATAGGGCAGAAAAAGGCTCTGACCGCTTCTATGGCCGGGTGCTCTCTCCTACCTAAAAAGGAGAGTTTTATGTCGTTTTTTTAATTTGTATTTATATAGTAACCTTTTTTCCTTATTGAGGTATCGCCAGCATTTTGGAAAAAAACCACGCTAAGCAAAAAATACAAAAAACCGTCCTGATGGACGGTTTTACTTTTTACATAATTCTTGTTATCGGTAGTTATTTTTTAATGTATCAGCAATTTCTTTAGGAATTGTAAATCCTCTAAAACCCATTTCAATCCAATCTGAAACTGCTCCATCTTCAACGAAACGCCAAGTCTTTAACTGTGGCAATATTTCTGATACATTATTTTGATCCTTAAAAGCTAAAACACAAACCTCATAGCTTCTGTCCCCCCATATTGCCCACTTCATCGAAGGAGATAACCAAGTAATAGTAAAAGAATTGCTCATAATTGAGTCTGCAGGACTTGAATCAGGTTCTATATTGAGAATATCCAAGTATTCATCAGCGGTTAAATTAATTGGTAACTTAACCCAATTAAAGTATCCAAACTCCTTGTAATAATATTCTAATGGACGAGGATCCAGCACTGCACAAAGTATATAATCGTCTTGTGTTTTCCTAGCTAAGATTTGAATCGTATCCCAAAACTCATCGCTCATTGCTAAATCAATTTGTTCAAACATATAATTACCGAAATTTTTACGAAATACTTGTTCGGGTAACTCACGTTTTGTATAAAACACACGATTTAGGAGTTTCTCAAACTTTTTAAACTCTTGTAAATTTCTTATGAAGGTACTTTTTAAGTCCATTTATTGTTTCCCTCCTAAAGCTAGAGTTGACGTAAGATTCGTTAACGGTAGTAAAAAAAGCTCAATTCTTATCTTTTTTCAAATAAGATTTTAGTATTCCATTTATGAGCATAATAACTTATTTATTAATTTGCTGTACTCTTTTTTGAGTAATATACTGAAAGTAAATTAAACTCCACATGCAAAAATATTGAAAAAACAATTGATAGTGAGTAATCCGTAATCATACCAAATATGATTCCCCCGAAAAATGCGAACAGCATAAATTTTATGCTAGTCTGATTAAAGCTGTAATATTGTAAGTGAGCTACAGCGAATAGAAAGGAAGATATTAGGATCGGTACCGTAACTGGTATGTAAGCTATTTCATAAAGAGGGTATATTGGGAATGAATTGTTAAGTATTGGTATAATCATCCCTCTGAAAATTACTTCTTCAAAAATAGGATACATAATTACAAAGTTTAAGATATTCTTTTTCCCGCTCGGCTTATATCCTGAGTATCGCGAAATGAAAATAATCGTTATCGCGGCAATCAAGATTAATAGAACAATTGGTTCGTAGTGAATTGGTAAACGGAATACATAATTATCTTCATAAAAATAAATAATTACTGTCAGCAGTGTTCCCCATATATAAATAATCTCATTTTCTATCTTTCGGTACAACATTCTTCCAATAATAACGCCAACTGTAATATCAACAATTTTATATGAAAAAGCTAATAAAACAGCAAGTACCCAAGCAATAAGATAGCTCATATCGATTTATCACCCCATCTCACAAGGAACTCCTTTGCAATTCATGCATTTGATTCACATCCAGCATTACTTTGTTTTGAAATATTTTCCTTATATTTTAAAATTTTACCATATGATGATGGTTTGAAGTGAAAAAGATTAGTTGTATATCATATTCATGTAAGGTTAACATAACGTCCTATTATCGGTAGCAAGGACAAAGCGGATCCCTACTCTCACACGGAATCCGCCTTTTTCTCTTTCTATGACTCTATGCATCTTTTTATACATTCCTATCATGGTGTGGGTTTTCGGGTTCTCGTTTGTTACTGGATTAGCTGAAAAACTGTATAAAATCTTGCATGCCCTTAGCGTGGGGTTTTTCCGAAATGCTGACGGTACCCCATGCCCATCAACTTAAGAATTTTATAACGCCCCCAAAACGAAAAAAATGAGCTGAACTCTCATAGTCAACTATGGAAAGGAAAAAATTGCGTTTTGGGGATATATCAAAATATTGGATTGATGGCTATGGGGTAGCGTCAGGAAAATACGGATTTACAACGTTAAGGAAATCTCAGTATAAAACTCCCAATTTCTCAGTGTTAAAATTGAGAAATTGGGAGTTTTTCATTACTTCATTATTGTTGAAGTTGTTTAGGCGAAATCTATTTCGTCTTTAATTTCATTTTTTTGGTGAAAACAAGCAATAATCCAAACAAATAATAAATGATACTTACCGTTATAACACTATAAATAAACACTGGAATCGTCGTTGGGCCCCATACTTTAATAAATGCCCAAGACATTCCCAAAATTTTCGGGAACATGATTGTAAGAGTCAATATTGCAGCTACAAACAACGTATGAATGGATAATAGCAAGATCCTCTTTACGTTTAATGATGTCCTAATTCGTTGTTTTCTAACAAGCTTTCGTATTATTCTTAGTGATAGTAGGATTAAAAATAAACCAAGACAGCCGACTACAATACACAGGATGGTCAAGAATTTATCTAGCTTTTGATATTTGTCGGAATGATTATTAGTAACGTCGTTTCCCTCCCATAAATCCATCACACCTTGACCTATAGCTGTCGTAAAGCTTGTATTCATATTTGACAGAATTGCTACCCCTAATTGTTCATCGGGCTGCATGATGAAATATGAGGTGAATGTTGGATTCTCTCCGGCATGGAAAATATATTGTTTTTCGTTTTTTTTCATAACTGCCCATCCGCTGGCATAGTAGGTGTCCTTATCCAAAGGCTCCACTGACTGATCAGGGATATGCGATTCTTGAATGAGTTGCTTGTCGATCGCATTGCTTGAATCGTTTCCTAATTGTAGTTTCATCCATTTCGCTATATCATTCGTATTACTGATAACATATCCAGCTGGTATGTTCCCACGATAAATAGGCGGCGTGTAAGACTGCTCTTTCATAAATCCTCTTTTATAGCCGGAAGCCATTTCAGTGGACTGAACTTGATGCAGCCCAACAAACGAATTTTTCATACCGATCGGCTCTAATATCTGCTTTTTCATATATACATCATAGGGCTGCTTCGTTACACTCTCGATAACGAGTCCCAGTATATCGTAATTAATCGTCGCATATTCCCAAGAGCTACCTGGCTTTCGATTTAATTGCTGATTCAGTAATTTTCTTACGGTCAACTCGAGGGCGTTATCTGCATTACTTTCAGGAATTTGTGTTATAGAATTAGAAGCTATCCCACTAGTATGATAAAGCAGTTGATTCAAAGTAATCGTCTGCGGCTCTCCCTTATATTTTAACTCTAACCATGGGATATACTTCCGGACATCATCCGTTCGTTTTAACAGCCCTTCCTTTTCCAATTGTAGAATGGCTAGACCTGTAAATGCTTTCGCTGTAGATCCGATTTCAAATAACGTATTAGATGTTACAGGTGTTTTCGCCTTTACATCAGCGTACCCGAAACCTTTTTGATAAATCGTTTTCCCCTTCTCTACAATAACTAACGATATCCCTGGAATTTTACTAATGCTTCTTTGCTCTTCAACAAACTTTTCGATTTTTTGAATCTTTTCACTTGATTCGGCGTTAGCTATTTTGGGTGTGAAGCTACTAACTGCCAGAATCATAGCAATCATTAACAAACAAATTTTTACTGATGTTTTCATAATCGATTCCCCTTGGTTAAATTTATGCTTTTCATGTAGCGATTGCAGGCTACATGAAAGTAAATCGTTTGCATGACCATGTAAATGCCGATGATGACGAACGAATAGATCCAATTAGATACCATAAGCAGGTTATTTAATGCTTTAAGTGCGACCAGCGTATGTATGATGCCGACGAGGCATGGTGCGAAGAAAAGAATGCCGACTTGCATAAAGACTATTTTCCGAAGTTCGGCTTGCGTCATACCGATTCGGGTCAGTGCTTTATACTGCTCCTGATCCTCCTGCAGCTCCGTAAACAATTTGAAGTAAATCATACTGCCGGATGCAATAAAGAATAGGAAACTAATGAACAAACCAATAAACATTGTTAGAGAAATGACTACTTGGGGCTCCTCATATTGCGTCTTTATATTGTCCAAATGCAAAGCAAGGCCCAACATATATATCGTTCCAGATGCCGTTAAAATAACTGCACTCAAAATTGACACGACAAACAGCATTCGCGTATTTTCCTTCAGCTTAAGACCGAGCTGGGCGAATACGATTAAATTCGTTCGATTATAATAGACCCTTGTAGAACCTTTAATAAATCTTAGCAGCAATACACTGAACTGTGTGAATAACAGATAAGTTCCAGTTATAGCTGTAATCAAGATTATTAGCGCAAGCTTATTGAAATTCGTTGCATTTAACATTAAAGCCATACTATAAGAAGCTGCTAAACACACGATTGCGAGCAAAGCAAGCCATGGTGAATAAACAATCTGCTCCTCTGATCTGCCTGCTTCCTTAAGTAATTCAACAATTTCTGTACGTCCCACGCGCATCGCCGTCCCGATGGATATAAGTGTGAACAACATAAAAAAGCTCCCAGCGGTCAACCGTAGTGCATGAAGCGGTATAGCAACGGCAATGGAATCTTTCATGCCAAGCAGTACAGCGAGAGACATAAAGAATGGCTTGCTGAATAATATCCCCAAGCTGATACCAGCTACAATCGCCATAACTGCGATAATTGTGTTTTCATACACGATAAGTCTGCGAAGCTGTACACGAGTCATCCCAAACATATATAGAATGCCGAATTCCTTACTCCTTGATTTTAAAAACGCGGAATTAGAATAAAGCACGAACCAAAACGAGAAAATAACGATGATGTATTGGCAAAGCACCATACCCAGTCTTACTTTTGAAGTTCCTATCATCTGACTACTTGTCAAGCTAGGATGAGCAACAAATGCTGCATACATATAGAAGATCATTACAGAGAATACGCTGCTCATAAAAAACGTGCTGTATGACCGCCAGTTACTGCGAATGCTGCTAAACGCGAGCGAACGGAGCGTCATTAAAATTCCCTCCCAGCACGCTCAGTGCGTCTAATATTTGTTGGAAAAATGCTTGCCGGTTCGAGCCACGTCGAATTTCCGAGAAGATTCTTCCGTCTTTAATGAACACGATTCGCTGACAATAGCTCGCTGAGAATGGATCGTGAGTCACCATTAAAACAGTTGCCTTTAATCTTTCGTTCAACTCCTGTAGCGACTCCATCACATCCATCGCCGACTTCGAATCAAGGTTACCTGTCAGTTCATCAGCGAACAATAACGACGGTTCGTTAATTAGGCCGCGAGCAATAGCCGCGCGTTGCTTCTGTCCGCCTGATATTTCATATGTACGTTTGTTCAAAATATTACTAATCTGCAGCCATTCAGTAAGCTGATTCAGCTTTTTCTCAATCAACTTGGGATCAGTCCCTTCCAACACAAGCGGCAAAATAATATTTTCCTTGATGGTCAAAGAATCCAGTAGATTAAAATCCTGAAAGATGAAGCCAAGTTCTCGCCTTCTGAAAAGTGCTAATTCTTTATTACTGAGCTTATTCGGATTAATACCGTTTATTTCAATATGACCGGATGTTGGACGATCCATTGCTGCAAGCAGATTAAGTAACGTTGTTTTTCCGCTTCCCGACGGACCCATAACACCGACAAATTCACCATATTCTATCTGTAGGTCAATGTCGTTTAATGCTGTACATACAACATTCCCTTTGGAACTGTAAATTTTATTAAGTCCCTGTGCTTTAAGTACACTCATCGTTCATCTCCCTCCTCCCGTTTTAGTTTGTATGTCTTAACAACATTTAGTATAGCGAGCATTAAGTGCCGAAACCATCGATTTATATAACAAAAATCACGCTTCGAACATGACAAAGTTGTCACAAATCGTGCACCTCCTTTTCTGCTAGGCAGCCAAGGAGGTGTATCCCATGGGATTGAAAAGTGATCGTAAACGTCGTACCGATACCCAACTTCGACGATACGGACAGTTCATGACCAAGTCTGCTGCACACTTGTTTTGCTAAATACAGTCCCATTCCCGTCGATTCCCCTGTAGATCGTCCGTTCTCACCAGTGAAGAAAGGATCAAATACTCGCGGGATATCGTGTGGAGCTATACCGCACCCTTCATCTGTGATGCTAAGTTTGCTGCTAGTGTCTGTATTTTGCTCCAAATGGAAAATAAGATTTTTCACACCTTTCTTGTTCTTGCAGTATTTGATCGCGTTGCTAACAATTTGATTGAGTACCACTGTCATCCACTTCTCATCTGTTTCTGTCCACATCTCACCATGAATTTGAGGTATGACGTGATGACGGATACAAAGACGTTTGTGTGCAATCAGAACATCACGTATTACGTGATGGAGCGACGTTTTTTTGAGATGAAGATCCATTTCAAATTTTTCGAGGCGGGCAGTGTTGAGCAACATTTCCAGACCTCTCGACATTCGATCCGCTTCTTCATGTAGGCTAAGGGACAGCTCTTTTAGCTCCTTCTCTGAAGATGGCATTTCCTTCGTGGTCTCTTGCAAGAGCAGATCGATAACGGATAAAGGTGTCTTCATATGATGCACCCACTGCAAGACAAAATGATTATGAAGCTCCTGCTGACGACGATATGTGCCTAGCTTACTCAAATAAACGCTCATTTGCTGATCCAATAATCGTGCTACGAGCTGTTGCTCCGTAGTTACAGCAGATTGTACGATCGCTTCTACGTGTAATTCATCAGTCCGTTCGATTGCATTTCTAAGCTGTTTGTAATACTCACGTTGCCGAATATAGTCAACAGCTAGTCCAAGTATCAAAAAGAACACAGCTACAGTTACAAAATAATAAATCGAGCTCGTATCCATCAATCCGGGATAACGCACATTTTCCAGAAGCATTAAACAGACCCCCGAACTAATAATAAGGAATCCGGATAACACATAAATTAGCCGATCACGAAGGAACAATGCTGCCGGTAGCATTCTCATAAACTCGTCTTCCCCTGCTCAACATCGAAAATCAGTTTATAACCCATACCACGTACTGTCGTGATCGCATTCGGCAACCCTAGCGCCTCGAGCTTCTTCCGCAATCTTCCTATATTGACGGTCAATGTGTTGTCATCCATAAATTGCGCATTGTCCCATAATGTCCCCAGGAGCTGATCCCTCGAGACAGTTTTTCCATATTGCTGCATGAAGCATTCAGCTAACAACTGTTCATTCTTCGTAATCTCAGTTTTTCGCTTTTGCCATGTAAGTTCATTACGACTAAGATTCAATCGCAAGCCTTGTACGTTTAACTCGTTTTCAGGCGACGGGGCAAGACCGGTTGATACCGAATAATCTCCGTAAACTCTCCTTAGCACACCTTTTACCTTCGCGATTAAAAGATCTAAATGAATCGGCTTCGTGATGTAATCATCACCGCCGTTATCTATTGCCAATACCTGATCCATCTCACCCTCACGAGCGGATATGAAAATAATTGGTAAGTTAGACTTTTTACGTATTTGTCTACACCAATAATAGCCGTCAAAGTATGGCAGGTTAATATCAAGCATGACCAAATGCGGCTCGTACACTTCAAGTTCTGGTATGATGTCGCGAAACTCTGATACGCATGATGCATCAAATCCGTATTTTTCCATATTCCTCTTTAAGACAGCGCTAATTTTACTATCGTCCTCCACAATAAATATCCGGTACATACGATGCCTCCTACTTTTTAGGTATATCTCCATGATTCTTGAGAATCTAAGGGATGTCTAGCGAATAGTTCTTTGTCTCTTACATATCTAGAATTCTTCCACATTTTTAGCGAGTCAAGTAAACTCATTATTCCAAAAGCAAAAAGATTATCTCTCCACAGTTATCTGTGACAGTTCCATTTTTTTGTTTTGGGGTTATTCATTTTTTTAGGTTGATGGCGATGGGTACCGCCCACATTTTAAGAAAAAAGATGGCTCGCTTTATGTTGAATACTTAATATTTACTCCACTATTCATAGCTAAAAACTGTACAAAATGAAAATATCCTTAACTATTTTCACGTATTTTTATTTTTTCATAGACAACTGTATAAAGCTTTTCTTAGTGCAAGTTCTCTTGGTTCATTGGCCATGCCAAATCCATGTTTGTTCATCGCATAGGCATAACCTAACTTTTCATCTGGATCAGCAAAACAGAATGATCCTCCTGCGCCTGGGTGACCAAAAGAGCTTTCACTTCGTCCAAATTTCATATCCGAAAAGTGCTTCCAAAATCCTAGAGAATAGGCTATGTTTATACAATTCACATGATCATAGTACCCTGCTTTGGGAGGGATAGCTTTTTTCCTTAATTCATTTATTGTTTCTTCCTTTAATCCGAGCGTTTTTGCACCACTAGCAAAAGCACCATAAATTTTTGCCATTGCTCTTACTTGCCCCACACCATTTCCTGAAGGAAATTCTATAGATAAAATAGGACGATGATTAAAATTATCATTTGCTACAAATTTTTTGGGGTCTACTAGACTTCTGGCTACTAATGACTTTGTATTAAGAAAACCAAGTAACATTTTTATAGGTAACTTTGTTATCCCCTTAAGTAACTGAATGGGGTGATTTATTCCTTCAATAGTTGTTATTCTTTCTTTAGAAATATCTTTAGGAAGACCAATATAAAATTCTGCTTTTAGTGGCTCTGCTATTTCTTCTTGAAAGAAATCTTTTAGGGTCCGATGTTTAGGATCTGTTCTTTTAATCAGTTCTCCAATTAAGGTTCCAATTGTCCAGGCATGATAACCTTGAATTTCCCCAACCGCCCAAGCAGGTTTGCTTGCAGCAAGAGAATTTGATAGACGAGAAGTATCTAAGTCTTCTAATATATCAATTTCAAGTTCATTGAGAGGCGATAATCCAGCTTGATGTGCTAGAAGCTGTCTAACGGTTATTTTGTCTTTTCCATTCTGAGCAAACTCAGGCCAATATGAACACACTTTCTCATCATAGTTAATGTAACCTCTAGAATACGCTAAACTTAAGGCCAGCGAAGCAAAACCTTTTGTAGCTGAAAACACTTGAACCAGTGTATCTTTTTCCCATCCTGCACGAGTCTGTCGATCTCGATATCCACCCCATAAATCAACGACTGCTTCATTGTTAATGTATACGGAAAAGGCCGCTCCAACTTCTCCTCTCTCAGTAAAATTTCTAATGAACTCATCCTTTACCAATTCAAATCTCGGTGCAACAAATCCATGAATTGATATATTTTTTTTTGTTCCCATGTCTTTGCCCCTTTAATTAATATAATCTAACCTTTTATCACATATAAATTTTATGTATTTACAAAATATAAATAATTCAATAAAATAAACCTATCAGATATTTGACTTAATGTCTATAAATAGTCAAATAAAAATAGGCGGGGATACATTATGGCAAGAATCACACCTGAACAGAGAAAACAGATACATGAGACTCTTCTCGTTAAGAGTAAAGAACTGTTTATTCAATATGGATTCTCTAAAACTAGCATTGATAACATAGTAAATGCATGTGGAATCGCAAAGGGTTCTTTTTATTCATATTATTCATCAAAAGAAGAGTTATTTTACGCAGTGTTGCGAAAAGAAGAGGAAATAAAGAATCAAATCATTTCAGAAATTATGTGTGAGTCTCTACCACCAAAAGAACTTTTAATTCGTTTCTTTGAAACATCTTTTAAAACCATAGAACAAAATCCATTTTTACAAAGTCTTTATCAAAGAGGTGAATATGATCGAATTGTGAAAAGGCTTCCTAAGGAATTTCTAGATAACCATGCAAGGGAAGATTTAGATAGTTCTTTGGCGTTTGTTAAATTTCTACAGGAAAAAGGTGTTACAGAAGATGATCCTGAAGTACTTATTGGCCTTTTCCGAACAACCATACTTATTCCATTACATCGACAAGAGATTGGAGAACCGATTTTTTCGAAGATGATGAAAAAAATGATTGAATGTTTATCAGAAGGTCTAACAAAGCCTAAAGAGTGAATTTCATTTATTATACATGGGGTCCCGCCAACCCAATGACATAAAACCCACGCTAATACATTTTTCGGAAGCTAAAAACCGAATTTTCCTTCGCTAATCAAATTTCTACAAGGAACAAGCCGATTTTTCCTACGCTAAGGAATCATCGGCTTATTATGTTTTTTTCTTTGCTATGTAGTTGTTTAAAATGATACAAACTAGTTTGAACATTTTTACTCCTGTGTGGCTTCGCAATCGAGCCCGATTGTTTAACATTTGTTATTTCTTTAAAGGCATAAATGATAAGGGGGGGGCAGCCCATGCCTATCAACCTAAGAAAAGCTAATACCCCAAAACGAAAAAATGAATTGAATTCTCATAAATAACTGTAGAAAGATAACATTTTCGTTTTGGAGATATTTCAAAATCTTAGCTTGATGGTGATATGGTGCTACCCCATCGCTATCAAGCTAAGGTTAGGAAAGGTCAGTTTCAGAAGAAATTTTTTTCTTTTTCTAAAAATCAGTGTGGATCATTGGAAATTTTGCATATCAAATAAACCCTAACGGGTTTCACTTTTTTTATTAAGCTGCTTGATTGTCCGACATGGTACAATTGTAAACGACACCTAATATATCAAAGACTGTTTTCTTCTTGTATCGATGAGATTTCCGTCCGTTTCGCTGTAGGAGGTTAAACAGACGAAGAAGAATCTTTGATAATCCTTGGGTGTCTTTTGCATTGCTCGAAACAGAAGAAAAAAATAGTCTTTAATCATATATATGGCTTTATATTCACTCAGCTCTTGTTTCTTTTTTATGAGAAGTAACTTCCGCATGTGAAACATAATAGAGGAACAGAGTAGAATGGCAATCAGTTGCCCATACAAATGGCATTCCAATCGTTCTCGTTTTATCTTTTTACAATGATGAATGTGAAAGAATGATTTCCACGTTTTAAATAAAATTTCGATTTGCCAGCGTAAAGAATACCAATCATGTACTTGCCCCATCGGGACAATATCTGTAGGGGTATTTGTCATATATACATTGATACCACTGAGTCGTTTACTACGAGGAGAATACTTCATTCCTTTCTTCTTTTCTCTTACAGCTTGATCTTGTAATCGTTTTTTTTGTTGTTCTTTTGTTAGTCGATGTACAATCACACGAGTTGGTACTTTATCAGTCATTCCTACATAGGCTTCGGATATTTCACATGTTTGTCCTGGCTGAAGAGAGTTCATTAAGACCTCCATATTTATCTGTATATACTCTGTACCTTTCTTAATTCTTCCATCTTGAAAGTAATCAGGGTTGGGATTTTTTTGATAAATACGTGTATTCGACTTGATACGAGAGATATAGTAAGCTTTTTTATCTTGTATATGTTGAAGATCTTTCAAATGAAAATAACCTAAATCTCGGATACATAAATCATTCGCTGTTATAGTTGGGACACACAGAGAACCGTAGGTTCGATCATGTTGTTTACCTGGACCTGTATGAATATGTAGGAACTGTCCGCTTAACAGGTCATACTCAAGTTGAATTTTCATCCCAGCTGTATGGCTGCATCCTCCTGCACCTGGATAAACGAATGAAAAGATATCTGGAAGTTGAAATGCGGTGGAATCCAGAATCCGAATACGCTTGAAAACAGAAGTGTATGGAGAAGAAATCGGTATAAATGAGGCTAATTTTTGGTTTAGAAGTTCGGCTAATATGTGTTGTAAAAATTGAACGGCCGCTTTATTAAATCGTTGATTTAGTCCCTCAGGACTGATGAGAACTTCTGTTGACACTTCTAAACAGCTAGATAGCTGAGTTAAAGAAGTCGTAGCGACATTTTGGCTCATCCATACACATAAAGCAACTAAATCTTTGGCTTGGTACTTACTTGTTCGTTGCACAAAGCCAACATCTCTAGCAAGATTTCGTAAGATATTAGGGGATAAAAAGCTTTGAATTTCTTGAGCAAATAGTTGTAATTCATCAGATACAGAAATTGACATACAAAAACGCCATCCTTTCCTATGATTCTACAGAAAGAATAGCGTATTTTTTCATTTTAGGGGGGATTTTGTTTTGTTAGCTTGATAGCGATGTGGTGCTACCCCATAAAGAAAAGACACTCAATGAGTGCCTTTCTTCAGTTCTTTAGTTTACCAATTGTTTTTCTGTAGGGTTTCAGGTTTCAACATGATTAATGAAAAACATAGAGCAGATTTATAATAAAATAATATCATTATGTTAACTGGTGTTTTCATGCAATTTTACATATAAGGGGGCACCATTTTATTTCGAGAAAATTGTACGCTAAGGAGTTTATAAATGTTTTATAACATATTTATAAACGTTATGAATCTTGATTTTATAAGGATACAAGCTACGTCCTTAACGGGATACCTTTACAAACGGTTTGGGAACCATAGAAAAACGCATCTGTACAAGAGGTAGAAACATATAACAAGTAAACGTTTCTAATCTTAGAAACGTTTACTTGTTATGTATTCTATATTTCCGATAAAAGAATTTTTAAAAATCAGTACATTTATAAATTCTCACCGTTAAGAAGTAAGAACCGATAAATATAAGTATGGTAACGATTGAAGCAAGTATAACTAGTTGATTAATAGTAAATTGTGTAGTGAAGCTATATACAAGGTCAGTAATATTTACATATGCCTCAATTGTTCTCCATAAAACAACAAATACAGGAAAAATAATGCTGACAGCAGCTATCAAATATTTATTGGTAAAGCGATAGAAAAATGGTAAGTAGAGAGATGTAAACAACATCGCAGTAAGAATACTAATCACAATTTCCTGTGGAGTTGCCATTTGACCATAAGTCGGAAATACAAACTGAATTATCGCTTGAATCGATAAAGAAAATGACACCACTATAAGCATGAATATCATTGTACCTATATATTTTGACATAATAATTTTTTTCTACTATAAGGAAGGCTGTTAATAAACTTGTGACTATTATTCTTTGCGTCATAATAATGTAGATTTATCACATAAGAACCAACCGGTAAAACGACCATTAAGTAAAAGCTTCCAAATGTCATAATAAAAAAGCATATGATAATCAAATACAATAATATAATTAATTTTTGCAATCGAAAGTCCTTTAATATTAAATTATACATATTGAATATTCCCCTTTTTTGTATAGTACATAATATCTTCTAACGTCGCTTCTTCAATTAACACATCATTCCCTAGTTGAGTATGTGTATGGAGTGCAATACTTGTAAGTGCTTCAAATCCGATGTTTGTTTCACGAATCCCAATCAATTGTTCCCTGATTTTTGGTGTAAGTATGGCTGTATCCCCTTTTACAATTGCATATTCTTCAGAAATACTATGCATATCTTTTTCGAACACAATTTCTCCATTATGAATAAATACAATATAATCAGCTATACGGTCTAAATCAGTTGTAATGTGCGTAGAGAAAAAGATTGTTTTATCTTGATCGACCATTAAATCATAAAGGATGTCTAAAATTTCTCTTCGAAATACAGGGTCAAGTCCAGAAGTCGGTTCATCCATAATAATAAATTCGGCATGGTGTGAAAGTGCAAACGCTAGGGAAGTCTTCATTTTCATCCCTTTAGACATCTTTTTCATTTTTATGTTAGTCGGTAACTCAAAGTTTCGTATGTAGGATTGGAAGCGATTTTCATCCCATTTTTTATAAGCTGGAGCAATGAATTTTTTCAGTTGATGAACTGTCATATCTTCATAAAAGATATTGTCATCATATACGAATCCAATACGCTCTTTAATAGAAACTTGTTCCTTTTGATAATCCTTACCAAAAATTTTGATATCCCCACTATCCTTGCTAATAAGATCCATAATTAGTTTAATTGTTGTACTTTTCCCTGCGCCATTTGCACCAATAAATCCCGTTACAAACCCCTTTTTGATGTTAAACGATACATTTTTTAAAGAAAATCCATTATATGTTTTTGAAACATTTTTCAGTTCTACAATGTTTTCCATTTCTATTCCTCCTCATAAATACGATTAATAATCTGTATTAACTCATCCCTTAATAAA
Organism: Bacillus pseudomycoides; assembly: GCF_022811845.1. NCBI lineage: Bacteria > Bacillati > Bacillota > Bacilli > Caryophanales > Bacillaceae > Bacillus > Bacillus pseudomycoides. The sequence continues at coordinate 3,660,631 of NZ_CP064266.1, read as the reverse complement.
TGCTTAGCCTTACTCTCTCGAACGATTGTACTAAACTTTTCACGTATTGGATCACTTGGTTCATCTACTTGTTGTTTTTTTGTTTGTTTTGTTTGTTTTGCAACAAATGAGCCTTTCCCCACTATAGAGTAAATGTAACCTGCTTTTTCAAGTTCTTCGTATGCTCTTTTTGAAGTAATAACACTTACCTTCAAGTCCCTAGCTAATGAGCGCATGGAAGGTAATGCGTCATCTTCTTTCAATGTCCCATTTGATACTTGTAATATAATTTGGTCAATGATTTGTTGATAAATAGGAGACTTAGACTTATTAGATAGTAAGATTCTCATGATTCAACTCCTTGCGTCTTAAATGCTTATGAACACATTATACACACTATTCACAATATATACATTCGGAGCGATGTTAATTTTTCATATAGGATACCGTCACATTGATAAAAAGACGTTATCCTTTCCTATGATTTCTCAGAAAGAATAACGTCTTTTTTCATTTTAGGGGGTATTTTGTCTTGTTAGCTTGATAGCGATGTGGTGAGACCCCTTACATAAAACACAAAAAGAGTCCTAAATTAATGAAGTGAACCTAAAAAGTTAGACACGCATTTTTAAGCAACTTGTGAGGAATGAATTCTGTATTGTACAGGACTCATTCCTTTTAATTTTGTTTTGATTCGATCGTTATTGTAGTAATGAATATATTTTTCCAGTTCCAATGTAAAGTGTTCCATGCTTTGGAATTCTTGTAAATAGAGTAATTCAGACTTTAATAAGCCAAAGAAATTCTCTATGACTGCGTTATCTAAACAGTTTCCTTTACGGGACATACTTTGTGTAATCCCTCGTTCTTTTAATGTGTGTTGATATTTCTTCATTTGATAATGCCATCCTTGATCAGAGTGGAGGATGGGTGAATCGTCAGCCTTTAAATGTTCAAAAGCTTTATCCAACATCTTTGAAACTAATGGATAAACAGGACGTTTCTCTACGTTAAACGCAATAATTTCCCTGTTATATAGATCAAGTATTGGTGATAAATATAGCTTTTCACCGTGTAAGTGGAATTCTGTTACATCCGTTACCCATTTTTCATTTGGCCTAGTCGCTTTAAAATCACGCTTTAAAATATTTGGTGCGGTTTTACCAACTTTCCCACAATAAGAACGATATTTCTTCATACGGACAAGTGATTTCAAATTCATCTCACTCATTAAGCAACGAACTGTTTTATGATTTAGTAAGATACCACAATTACGTAATGCCAATGTGATACGACGGTAACCATATCGTCCTTTGTGTTCGTCAAAAATCTGTTTGATCATTTCTTTGACTTCGCTATATTTATCTGGGCGGTTCATTCGTTTCACCCAGTAGTAATAGGTACTGCACGGGATATCAGCGACTTTGATTAAGTCAATAACTTTAAATTCGTGCCTTAACTCGTAGATTATTTTCGCTTTGTCTTTCTCTGTGATTTTTCCTTTTCTTGAATTAAGGCATGTAACTTTTTTAAATACGCATTCTCCATACGCAATCGTTCAACTTCAGCTAGTAATGCTTCTTCTGATCCTTCTACGAATTGATTTTTCTTTTGTTCATTTTTCATGGATGGACGCTCCTTTGTCTTTAATTGAAGAGCGTCAATTCCTTGTGTATCAAATAATTCCTTCCACTTCCATACTGTGCTAGAATTACCAACATTAAAAAATGTAGTAGCTTCTTCAACGGACGCTCCTGTCTCATTTATATAATTAAGTACGTTCATTTTAAACTCAGCCGAGTAATTTGTATATGTTTTTTGAAGACCTTTCAATCCATGTTCCTGAAACTTAGCCACCCATTTTTTGAGTTGTGTTATCGTTACATCTTGTTTTTGAGATATTATTTTAAATGATTCTACCCCATTCAAATATGCATGAACGGCAGCTAATTTAGTTTCTAAAGAATATTTAGCCATAAGAAAACTGCACCTCCAATTGTTAGGTATGTGAACTGCACCCCAATTGTTAGACAAAAAAAGCTAACTATTGGGGTGCTTCTTTATGTCAAAATACACAACTGAGTTCAAATTAAAGATAGTCGAACATTATTTACAAACGAATTGTAGTAAAAAAAAGCCTCGCTAGGAAATTCAAGGTTTCTCGAAGTGATGTCCAAAAGTGGATTGCTTTTTATGAAAATCAAGGTGAGGCGGGCTTGGTTTCTACCTATACAAACTATACTGAAGAGTTTAAACTAGACGTACTAAACTTTATGATTGAAACGGGAACTTCACTTATAGAAACGGCTGCGGTATTTAATATTCCGGCACCTTCAACTATCCTTAGATGGAAGAAACTTTTAGAAAAACAAGGAATACGGGCCCTTCAATCAAAAAACGGGGCGTCTATCTATGAAAAAGATACAAAGAAAACTCAACCAGTAGAAGGATCACAAGAAGCATTACTTGCTGAAATTGAGCGGTTGCGTATGGAAAACGCCTATTTAAAAAAGTTAAACGCCTTAGTTCAAGAAAAGGAAAAATTACAGAACAAGACAAAGCGAAAGTAATTTATGAGCTAAGGCATGAATTTAAAATCATTGATCTAGTAAAGTTGGCCGATATTCCACGTAGTACGTATTATTATTGGATAAAACAAATGAATCGGCCAGATAAATATAACCAGGCGAAAGAAGTCATTCAACAGATATTTGAAGAACACCAAGGTCGTTACGGCTACCGTCGTATCACATTGGAACTGCGTAATCGAGGCTATACACACAATCATAAAACTGTCCGTCGCTTGATGAGCGAGATGGGCTTACAATGTCTTCTCCGTATGAAGAAGTATCGCTCTTACCGAGGAAAGTAGGCAAGATCGCACCAAACCTGTTAGTGCGCAATTTCAGTGCGACAAAGCCGAATGAGAAGTGGGTAACCGATGTAACAGAATTTCACTTACACGGCGAGAAACTATATTTATCACCAATACTTGATTTATATAACGGGGAAATTATTGCCTATAACGTGGAGGAACGACCTGTTTATCCACTTGTATCAAAGATGTTAGATAAAGCTTTTGAACGCTTAAAAGAAGAAGATTCGCCTACCCTCCACTCGGATCAAGGATGGCATTATCAAATGAAGCAATATCAACACGCATTGAAAGAACGAGGGATTACACAAAGTATGTCTCGTAAAGGGAATTGTTTAGACAACGCAGTCATGGAGAATTTCTTTGGCTTATTAAAGTCTGAATTACTTTATTTACAAGAGTTTGAAAGTATGGAACACTTTAAGACAGAATTAGAAAAATATATTCATTACTACAATAACGACAGAATCAAAGCAAAATTAAAAGGACTAAGCCCTGTACAATACAGAACTCAGTCCTCACAAGTTGCTTAAAAATGCGTGTCTAACTTTTTGGGTTCACTTCAATGTCTAACAATTGGGGTGCAGTTCATTAATAGGACTCTTTTTTTACTTTTCTCGAATATAAACTTTTTATTATTAGTTTACATTCAAATCACCTTAAATATTGACTTTACTCCAATTCCCCTGATACCCTCAAAAACAGATGAAAAAGTATACATTCAAATCAAAGCAAAACTTCATGTCCAATCACTCTTTTTACATAATGCATAAGTTAATGTAAAAGGGAGTAATCCTATGGTAGCTTTACTACAATTAATTAGACCATCCGCATTTAGAGCTGTAAAAGCATTTAACCAGAATGTGCTTACAGCACAATTTCAACAGATTACGTATGAAACGAAACAATTTGATTTAAAAGATGAGTATCATATATCCGATTCAACCTTTATTCCTAAAAGAAAAGGAGTATATGCTATTACTGCAGGTGCAGCATTTCTTGCTAGTTTTCCTTTTGATACTCCTCGTACTATAACAATGTTAATACGTGTAAATGATATTGATATTATTAAAGAAGATCACTACTTTGTGCCAAAATTAGTTGGACGACCTCATGCCGTAAAAGTAAGTACTATTCTACAATTAACTAAAAGGGATAAAGTTCAAGTATGGACGATTATTAGCCAAGGAAATATGACTATTTTGAATAACGAAGGAACACATTTTGAAGCGGCCAGATTTTCATCTCCATAAAATTACATCAGTATAATCACAATTAACTAAGAATAATTAGATAGAAAAAAAGAGCTTTTTTCTATCTAATTATTCAATTCGAAGTGCTAAAATATCTCCACAATCTAAAACAATTATAGTTCCTGGTTCTGTTTCATTATCTACAAAAGTTGCACAAAAATTGTCTACATTGAAATTAACAAAAATAACGTCTTCAATTGTATTTCCACTTAAAAAATATCTACTTCTGTACCTAATGGTAAAGTTGCTAACTGATCACATACACATTTATCATGATTATTACCCATTTAAAAACACCTCTTTCTATAAGAATTTATTCTATTCTATGATTAAATACAAAAATAGCTTGTTTAATAGCCTATATACCAAAAAATAATATTTCATCACTATCATATACAAGATTTCATACAAAAAAGAGAAAAAAGAAAATCACAAGAATCCCTTAGAATCCTTGCTATATCAACAATGTATAAAATCTTATATATTGATTTTGCATAAATTAGAAACGAAAACCCCATACATACAAAGATTCTACAAAAACCTTGCTACCGATAATTAGGACTTCATCGGGTATCGGCAATCCAACAATTCCAAGAACCAATATTTAAAAAATTGCTAGATATCCATAAGATGCAATTAACTCCTGAATTATTTCCATCTTCTCATCTCTGAATTTTCAACCGTAAGTCTTTTAAAATGTGGAAACTTAATTTTGCTCACCATCAAATAAGAAAGCCCACATGTGCCTAGTGCTAATACGATTGAGTTATTCATGAAACTTAATATAACAAGACATATTCCCGCGAATGGAATCGGCATTCCAATGAATGTCGGAAACTCGATTTGATGAATATTAAATCTGGAAAGGCGAATCGCTCCGCAAATGCCATATACCAGCGTACACAAAATCCCAATAAACGGAATACTATGCAATGCTACATTGTAAGCGAGCATAGACGGAGCCACACCAAACGTGATCAAATCAGCAAAAGAATCAAGTTCCTTCCCAATATCCGAAACGGCATTTAGCTTACGTGCGGCCACGCCGTCAAAAAAGTCAAGAAACATACCAGCGAAAAGATAAGGATAGTGGACGTTTACGTCAAATAGTATTCCGCCGACAATATTACCTAAGCTTGTATAGGTTGAGTTCATTCCAGTAACAAATTCTTGTTCTTTCCCAGCAGCTTTTGATAAAAATGTCGTCAATGCCGGATGAAGCAAGTTACCGCCAGCACTGCCAAAAAGCCAGAGATCACAGTGGACGCAACCGCCAATATTGCACCTGTAATTAAACATAATTGGATCAATTTCTTTTCACCGAGTATATCTACCATTTTCCCAAACATAAATATTTGTACAACAACGCCGAAAATTGAACTTATTGTAATAATGGCTGCAATGTCCTTCGGCGTGAAGCTGAATTTATGATCAGAAAATAGGCTAAAAACAGTTTCATATGCTGACAAACCGAAAGCGAGTACAAATGCAATAAAATAAAGCGGATTAAGTGATCTTTTTAAATCGCTTATAAAGTTTGTTTGCTTTGTATTAGCAGAAATTCCTGCAAGCTGTTCCTTTGTTAGCGGCTCTTTTAAAATAAATATTGATGAAATGCATGCTAAAAAGGCAATGGCTGCCGCAAAGAAGAAGGGCATGCGTACACCGTATTCTGCAATAAAGCCTCCAATACCAGGTCCTATAATAAAATCAGTACTAATGGCGGCAGAAATATAGCCCATCGCTTTTGACCGTTCCTGAACTGATGTAATATCTGCAACATATGCAGTAACACCTGGCATAATAAAGGCGGCACTAATTCCCCCTAACATCCTCGATAGATAAAGCACCGATACATGCGTGCCTAAATCAAAGATAAGTTCTGAAATACCAAAAAGGAATAGGCCGATTACGATGATTTTCTTTCTACCATATTTAATATCCGATTAAGAATTAAAGCCTACTTAGAGTCCGCATTTCTTATCTATTCAATAAATATTTCAAGTTGGTGAACATATTCTTTTTTGGTTATCTCATCCTTGTTTTTTAGGTATTACAATATATCTATTCCTTTTAGAGTACTAGTATCAGTATGTCCAAATTTCATAGATTTCTTGCACCAGATCCAAAATTATAACAGTATAAAAATACATTAAGTTTTTCCTGAATTGAATCAAAATAAATTTCTTTTCATTTATACGTTCAAAGTTTTGGCTGTCATAAAATCCATAGTTATATTTAGTATCTGTATATAGATATAAAGATTTTACATCCCTGCTTTTCATATAATTAGACAAATGATTCATTAGAGCCTTTCCAACCCCCAAGACCTCTAGATTTCCCTGATACAATAAATAACTGTACACAACCTTGAAAATCATCTTCTTTTCCTTGTATAAGTTTTTTATATGCGTCTTGAACATTTGAGAATTCTTTTATGAATTTTTTATTTTCCTTATTAGCCATGAGTACTTTAAGCATGGTATAGGCAAGACTTAAAGTATTATGAGGTTTCTTTAAACGATTTTTGTCTTTTTTTGAATCCCCCAAAATAACACCAATAATCTTATTGTTTCTTTCTGCTACTTTGCTAAATGAACTTCCTAAAATACAACTTTGTAGGTAAATGTTTAATATTGAATCTAAAAATTTCTTATCTTCAATAAATTCATTGAAGCCAAATGCTTCACCAATCAATTCTTTAACAGACTCATAATCCTCTTTAATCAGACTTCTATATATTACTTCATCCATATTTATAAACTCCCTTTTATATACAAATTAATAAACCGACATAAAAACCCTTTCTTTTTAGGCGACTAGATGCTGGGTTTAAAACAAAAGACGAAAGCAAGTAGCGGTCATGTTGATTTTCCATAGCAGCGATTTATATGTCGAAAAATTAAAATGATATATATAGTATTGTAAATAGCTTATTATGATAATAAGGTCTCCCCTAAGGAGAGAGTCAACGAGAAAAAATATAAAGGAAGTGATTAGGATGAAAAACTTATTTTCTATTGGGGAAGTTGCTAAAATGAAAGGCATTACAATAAAAGCGTTAAGATATTACCATAAAATAGGTATTCTCATTCCAAGATATATTGATGAGATAACTGGTTATAGATATTATTCTATAGATCAATTTGTTTATATAGATATTATAAAAAGTTGTAGAGAGTTAAGAACTAGTATAGTAGAACTTCAAGAGATTTTTAAGGACTGTGATACTGATAAATTATTATAATTTTTACAATTAAAAGATATGAAGCAGAAGAAAACATAAATAAAATGCAAGAAATAATCAAAAGCATTGATACTTTAAATACACAGGTAGAGAATTCTAAGGATATATTAAATAATGGTGAAATATCTATTAAATTCTTTGAACAGCGTTATGTAATTGTAGCACCCTGTAAAGAAGTAGGAAGTCTAAAGGAGCTACTTTACTATTCAGACCTAGAGAAAATCATTCAAGATAAAGAGTGGAAAATGTCAATGGAAAGAGGAATCATATATAACTTTAATTCAGATGGTAATGTAGAACCAGAATATGTTCTTAGTGGATTTCAAGGGATTTTAATATAGAAGTTGAACAAAATATTAAAATATTACCAAAGGAAAGTATTTAACTTTAGCCTATAGTAAAAACAATGAGGAGGAACGTAGAAGAAAAATAGTTAAATATGCAAAAGAAAATAATTTAAAAATTAAATTTTTTATTGAAGTGGATTTATTTAATGATTTCTTCAATACAGAATCCTATAGTTGCCAAGTTCAAATGTTTATAGAAAATAATTAGGAAATTGCCAAAAGATAAGTAGGCATCACAACAGGAAATATGGATGTACATCCTAAAAAAGCTTCCATATAAAGTGAAACTCTAATCAGTGGGGGGTTCTTCATCCCCTACTGATTATTAGTTGAACCAATCGGGCTTTTACGTGCAGTTTCTATCCCACCTAACTTCTTTGCTTTTGCTGAATTGTGAGGTGGGAGCATTACTGCACATTATAGAAGCGCTTACTATAATGAAAACATAAAGATTTACCACATCATATTACTCAAACAAGAGGAGGAAATAATATGGCAATCGCAATGGCAGTTTTAAAATTTGTAGGTGGAGCAATTCCATTAGTTCAAGAACTTTTAAAAGCATTTATGTAAGTTCATTATTCAACAATCATTTATAAAAATTATCATACAAATGATCTGTATATCAAAGATGCATTGATGTACAGATCATTTGTATGAGTAAATTTAAAAAAGAAAAAGAGATCCTTAGAAATAAAAGGATCTCTTTTTTTGATTTTAGGGTATAACCAAATTGATAGAAAGTTTCCTTTATACTACCTAGTCTAATACTTTATCGAGAGGAAATGTTTTTATTTCGACAGAAACAGTAGCGTTCCCCACCTCAAGCTCATGTAAAGGTAGGTGTGGGTAGTTCAATTATATTTACAGCACTTCTGCATGTAAACAAGATTTAAAGTGCCCAATTGCAAACTCATGGCCTTGCTCATTAAAAGAGGCCACTGCTTTTTCATGCACAACGATGTGAAATCCTTTATTATAAGCATCCACCGCTGTATGGAGAATACAAATATCTGTACATACGCCAACAAGGTGTACTTCTTGTACGCCTCGTTCTCTTAGTTTCATTTCTAAGTCCGTTCCAGCAAAGGCACTATAGCGTGTTTTGTCCATATAGTATACATTCTCATTATCTTGATATTTTCCATACAGATTTTGCAACTCTCCGTATAAACCTCTTCCTTTTGTTTCCGCTATATTATGTGGCGGAAATAATTTTGTCTCTGGATGATAGGAATCATTCTTTTCATGTTTATCAATAGCAAACACAACATAATCTCCATTTTCAATATACTGTTTCGTAATCGCCACAAGATACTGTTCAATAGCTTGTCCTGGCTTTCCACACGTTAAAGCGCCATCTTCTGCTACAAAATCATATGTATAATCAATATTTATAAGAGCACGTTTCATCACTCATTCTCCTCCCTACTCGTTTCACGTTAAACAATAGAAAACGTGTTTTTACGACGCAATATATTTCATTCGACACCTTCAAACAAAATCCCTATGAAATACTTATATTTAAAGTATAGGTATATATATTGTTATTTTCATTTGATTTGGATATGTTGATTGTAATACATCGGTAATCTCAAAATCCGGTCCTTCTCTTCTTTCATAATTCGAATTTAATAACCATGTGCCATAAATATACCTTCTGGAATTTTGAACTAAGTCAACCGATCCGTTTATTTTAAATTCAGCATATTTACCTTCTGGAATTTCAAAATTAACAAACCCATCGTCTAATTCTGTAACACTATCCTGTACTTCTTCTCCAATAATGAATGAAAAGTTACCATCATCATGAAAATCACATGCGATACCATATGACATATTAGGTGCAATTTTCTCAGGAATTCTCAAATAGTATTCATTACTTCCAAAGTCAAAATAAAATTTCGGAATCTCCTCAAAGTACTTTTCATTGTTTAGATTCGTTTTATATTCAACACCTATAATATACCTTTTGTTTAATTGTACAATAGTAGGTTTATTCATAATCAAGTCTCCCTTCATCTCTTTTTTATAGTCAAAAAAATTCAATTTAGCTTGTAAATACAAAACGATTTCTGCCTTTCGATATTTAGCAGGAGTCATCCCAAAATAATTTACAAACGCACGTGTAAATGCCTTTTGGGAATTATATTGAAAATTGATCGCAATCTCTAATATATTCTTTTTTGTTTCCCTTAATAAAATGGCAGCTTCAGATAATCTCCTGTTTCTTATATATTATTGTACAGAAAAAACTGTAATTGCTTGAAAAATCCTTTGAAAATGAAATGGAGAAAAACAAGATTGTGAAGAAATCTCAACAATATGCAATTTAGCCTGTAGATTCCTTTCAATGAATTCAATGGAGCTTTGTATTCTTTCGAAATAATCCATCCTCAACTCCCCCTTATATTCTATTTTATATTTTCATCTAAATATTTTTTGATAATTTATGCTATTCTCCATTGTAACCTATTCAATTCCTTCTAACTACGTATTTATAAGGGAAAAACATATTATCGTCTAGCATTAAATCCATATATATAGAGTTACACTCCATAGAGGATCTAAAGCAAATAAAAAAAGAAGGTACACCACTCTTTAACGTGATGTACCTTTTCCGCTCTAACATAACAATGTATTATCTTTTTAATGTGCAGGTTTAGTTTCAAATTTAGCCTGTACAAAATGAATAACTTTTCCTGATGGATCATTATTTTCAAATTGAACTGCAGTTACTGTATGATCCCCCGTCTCTAACGTTTTTTGTTTTAATTCCACTGTTGTCTGCGTCTTGCTCGTAACATGATGTTTATCTTCAAATATATTATCTACAAATACAAATGTCTCTTTATCATTTTGAAAATTAGTAAGTTCTAATTCAACTTGCTGAATTAAAGTGTCCTTCTTTACAAATACAGTTGGTATATTTCCATCTTCAGAAGTACCATCTGGTGTGATCACCTTGACCGTTCCTTCACCAATTGGAGTTGCCCCCTCTGGAAAAGGAATTACAGTCTCATCACTTGCATTTACAACCTGTTCTTCTTTTACAGACTGAATTTCATCTTTTCCGTTTGAAACACCACACCCAACCAATAACAAAGCAGACAATCCAGCGATTATGAATTTCTTCAAAATTCATCCCCCCTGTAAATTTATTCTTACATTTATTATATAAAAATAATTTTATATTCTAAGTTCCGTTTTTTAAAATTCCGTGAACAAACACTCTGTTCACCATTACTGTATCATACTTTCCTTTTTAATATCATTAAATTTTTTCAAGAAATAATTAGCAATCTCTCCTTATTTTCCATTTTAGCCCATTATTAGTAAAAAATATTCCTTTCAAGAGAAATTAGAAAAAGACATTGCGCACACCAATGTCTTTTTCTAATTTTTCATACAACATCCTAAAAAATAAATTTTGTAATATCTTCAACTTCTTTTCGAGCAAGTTTCTTTGGCTGGTCTTTCGGATAACCAAGTGAAATTACCATATTGATTTGTTTTTTAGACTCAATTTGTAAGTATTGTCGCAATTCGTTTTGAGCTAATAGCACAGGCCCTGTCATCGGACAAGTCCCAAGTCCTCTTGCATGTGCTGCTAACATTAAATTTTGTGCAGCTAAACAACTACTCTTAATCCCCTCTTCTTCCCATACTGCATCTGGAACAAAGTCAATTGGATCAAATATTTTCTCACGGAATTTTGACTCATAAGGTGTAGCTAAACATACGATTAAAACAGGTGCATCAGAAAAAGCAGTTGCATATGGCCCGAACGAACGCGTAAGTAATTTACCTGCTTTTTCTTCACCTTTTTCCGTCGCTTGTGCAGCCAATTTATGTAAAGCATCCCATGTCATTTGTTCAATTTCTTTAATTTTATCTCGATTCATGATGACAATAAATTCCCACGTTTGTGAATTTGTATCACTTGGTGCGTAACGAGCACAATCAATAATTTCTTCTATGTCACGAACTGATACTTCTTGTTCTGTAAACTTTCGAACACTACGTCTTCCGTGAATCACTTCTTTAAATGCTTCATATTTCATATACAATCCCCTTTTATAACTTTTTCAAAATCATCCTCCGCTTGATTATATCACGAAAAAAAGCTGGAGGAATACCAGCTTCTCTTTATCCCACTATTTGATACAGTAATACTTCTTCCTCAAAATTCAATAAAAGTAACAAACTTAGACAGGAAATGAACTGTCTATAAAAGTCCGATTGGTGAGAACTGATAATCAAGCGAGGATAGGGACTTTGGTTAATTATACATTCAATTTGTTACCTTTAACGGTGCAATACTCTCTTCATAAGCAGCTTGTAGCTTCTTCGTAATTACGCCTCTTTCTCCATCACCAAATTGCTCATCTCCTATTTGGATGACAGGGAATATTTCAAGAGGTGTTGCTGTAAAAAAGCACTCATCCGCTTCATATACTTCTTGTAATGAAAATTCTCGCTCTTCTACTTCAATATGTAGAGCTTTCGCTAGCGAAATGACATGATGGCGAGTAATCCCATGTAAAATAAAATGATCTGCCGGGTGCGTGATCACTTTATTATTTTTTACAATAAAGAAATTCGAATGACAACCTTCTGTTACAATCCCATCCCGAACCAATATTGCTTCTTGATATCCCTCTTTATTAATTTTATTTTTAATCATAATATTAGGAAGAAGATTTAAAGATTTGATATGACAAAATTTCCAACGAATATCTTCTTCTACTGTTACTTTTATTCCTTTTTCCATTACCGATATCGGTCTTGGGAATGAAACGATATTTGCGAAATAAGTTGATACTAAATTTGATTCATATACATGATTTCGAGGCTGCACACCTCTTGAAATTTGAATATAGACATTTCCGTCTGCTCTGAATTGATTTTTCTCAATTAATTGCTGAAGTTGCTCAATTAGTTCTTCTTTTGTAAAAGGTGGATCAAGATGAATTTCCTTCATAGATTTAAAAAATCGCTCTAAATGTAATTCTAGTAAGTGAGGCTTCCCATTGTATAAACGAAATACTTCATATATTCCATCTCCAAATTGTAGACCCCTCTCTTCTAATGCAACCATTGGCTGTTCTTCTTTCACATTTACAATTCTCCCATTAAACAAAATCCAATCTTTATGAACACCTTTCATCATTTCTCCACTCCTTTACTTTTATTAATTTCATTTTACAACTTCTTCTTGTTTAATAAAAAGAATTTTCTGTTATTATTAAGTGTAAAAAACACATCCCTTTAAAAAGTGATGTGTTTTTTACACTACTTTACTTATTTCAGAAAGTATTTTTCAATGTCATCCAACATAAGATTAGCAGCTTTAATACCACCTGCTGTATTCCAAATGACTTCATCTACTTCAAATACTTTATTATTTTTTGAAGCCTGTAGCTGTTTAAAGAGTGGGTCTTCTGCCCATTCTTTTGCTATTGTATTTCCTTCATTATTTTTATCAGCATCTTTATCAGATGTGAAATAGAATAAGTAGTCTCCATCCATATTCGGAATTTGCTCTTTTGTAACACCTTTTATCGCAAAGTCATCCTTATCTTGAAGTGGCGGTCGCTTAAATCCGATATCATTTAAAACAACTCCAGAGAATGAATTTTTTTGATAAATACGAACATCACCTGGAACGAAACGAATAATTGAAACTTTAGAATCTATTTTATCTCCTAGTTTCTCTTTTAACCCTTCAATCCGCTTCTTATAATCAGCCAGCGCTTTTTGGCCTTCTTTTTCTTTATTTACTGCTTTCGTATATAACGTAAAGTTTTCTTTCCAATCTCCTCGTAGTGTTTCAGCATAAACAGTAGGTGCAATTTCTTTTAATTGTTCATATACCTTTTCATGACGCATTTTATTCCCAATTATTAAATCAGGCTTTAGTTTCATAATCGCCTCTAAGTTAACGTCACGCTCAGTTCCTACAACTTTTGTATCTTTCAATTCTTTTGCTAAGTGCGGATACCACTCATCACCGGCTCTTGGTTTTGTAGAACCACCTGGTGTAACTCCTACCGATAAAAGAGCCTCAGCACCTTCATTTGTCAGGACAACCACTCTTTTTGGTGTCCCCTTAATCGTTGTTTCTCCCATCGCATGCTTAATTACATACGAATCTTTCTCTTTTGCTACTGCACTTGTTTCTTTTTTCTCTTCTTTACTGCACCCTGCAATCATAACAAGCAACATTACAATACAGAGGATAAAGATATTTTTAGTTTGAGTCATATTTCCCCCTAGATGAAATTGATAATCATTAACATTTTAAAGATTAATGTATAGACTAAAAGTTGTCAATATATTTTAAAAAACTTTTCTAGAATAAATTCTCCTAACTTCTTCAACATAAATATAATTTCATCCTACCCATGAACACGACAAATATGAAAAATGAGTGGGTATATAAAAGTCTAAGATTTATATTAGAATACAAAATTATTTTCCCACAAAAAACCCCTCCCTCTAAGTTCCTCTGTTTGGAAACTATTCAAGGCAGGGTGTCATTCGATTCTATTGATAATCTTTTATATTTTAATATTGATTGTACTCAATATAGGATGGGTCATAATAAATCCATTGATTGCCTCCAAGGTTTAGCCAACCATTTTGATATGCGTATGCTAAATAGGATTCTGGCGCATTTAACTGACGAATCACCGAGGATGATGTTGATGGATCACTTCTTAAATTCACATTCTTTCCGAGAATATTCGCCACTCCAATCGGACTACCATCGCTATTTCCATATTTCACATAATCAATATACGATGGATCGTTATATATCCATTGATTTGCTCCTAAACCTAACCAACCGTTACTTTCCTGATAAACTACATACGATTCTGGCGCATTTAACTGACGAATCACCGAGGATGATGTTGATGGACCACTTCTTAAGTTCACATTCTTCCCGCGAATATAGGCTACACCTATCGTTTGAGGTGTTGGATTTGGCGGGTTTGGATTTGCCGTTAATCCTAAAATCACAGCAATTCCCCTCGCATATGCTTGACATAAATCTTCTATAAACTGCGGATTTTTCAATAAATTCGCATCAAAGGTTGTATCAATAAAAGCTGTTTCTGTTAATAAAGCATCCATAGCTGTTTCCCTTAGTACTGCATAATTGGCCTTTTTCGCACCCCGATCACGCAAACCGTACTTCGTTAAAACAGGATTAACTGCCGCATGCATCTTTTGTTGTTTGGCTGCTGCAGAACTGCTATCTGATAGTCCGTTATAAATATAACTTTCAAAACCTGTTCCACCGCCACTGTTAATATGAAATGAGATGAAAAAATCCGCTCCGAAAGAATTAGCAATATTTGCACGTTCTGATAATGAGATAAAGACATCACTATCACGTGTCATTTTAATATTAATTGTATAAGTTGCAAGTAATATATCTCGAACACGTTTAGCAATTTGAAGTGTTAGATTTTTTTCAATCAAACCGTTTCCAACAGCACCGGAATCGTATCCGCCGTGACCTGCATCTATAACTAACTTCATATATCCTTTCCTTTCTATATTTAATAGAACTTATATTAATACTCGTCCTATTTTATTTTATGTACAACATAAAAATTTGGTTCCAAACAAAAAACCACCTTATGTAAGGCGGTTTCCATCGTCCCGATTGAGCCAATTTAAAATAAATATGTATGACTGATAATGAACATGCCTTATGCAAAACAAACCAAATAGAATAGTCATTCCACTACCACTATATATTAAGCCAAACTTCAAAAAGATGTTTAACATCGGCGGAAAATGAATCGCATTTTGTAATACCGACAGAGTAAAAAACAGGATACAAAATACCGGAATGTATTGCCATTCATACGGTTTACGCTTTTTACGTATCATTTTCCGAATAAAAATTTGGCATAGTTCGGCTACTACAAAACAACTCCCTATTAGTAAAAAACTAGACGTCATCGCCATACATCCACCTGCCTTATATTCATTTCTTCCCTTAGCTATCTTCTTTCCTTCTAGAAGCGTTTTATGTACATTTCACCGTTCAATATAAAGCCGAGTCCCTCTATAAAAGATTTAGCTTGTTCCGTTACATCTCCTTGCAACACCTGAATATCCTTTATATTTCTATGCTTCATCATTTCTTCCAATGTAAAATAAGTATTTGTTCCATATCCGTAGCCTTGGTAATCAAAATGAATAACTAAATTAGACAGTATAGCATGCTCATCTTGCAACGTATAATCCATTACGCCAATATATGTATCATCAACTTTTATACAATATTGAACTTCCTTCATATTCAAACCATGAGAAGCAAACATTTCTTCCACAACTTTTTTTGTCTCTGTATTCACTTTTTCAAACGTAATCATATTTTGTCCACCCTCTTATCCTTATTGTATCAAGCTCAATACATATTTATGAAAAAAACCTTAAGATCGTATACGATCTTAAGGTTTTCCTACTTATACTAAGCTATACGCACGCTTTGTTTCTTCATGAAACTCATTTGTATCGTATTTATGCTCCACATAAATTTGATGCCATACCATAAATGCAAGTACTGTCCAAATTTTACGGCTATAATCACCTTTATCTGCACAGTGTGCTTCCAGTAAGTTTAATACGTACTGTTTGTCGATTAAATGCTCTGTTTTGCTTTCTTTAATAATATTAACAGCCCAGTCATGCATTTCATCTTTTAACCAGTGACGAATTGGCACTGGGAAGCCGAGCTTTTTACGATCTAATACGTGATCTGGAACGATTCCGCGCACTGCTTCACGTAAAATTGCTTTTGTTGTTCCATTTGCAATTTTTAATTCTGTTGGAATTTTAGACGCAACGTCAAATACTTCTTTATCTAAGAATGGTACACGAAGCTCTAATGAATTTGCCATCGTCATTTTATCAGCTTTTAATAAAATGTCTCCACGTAGCCATGTAAACATGTCGATATATTGCATTTTGCTAACATCGTCATAATCTTTAATTTCATTATACAATGGTTTCGTGATATCCATGTAGTTAACACTTTCATTATAATACTTCATTAACTCAGCTTTTTCTTCTTCACGGAAGATTTTCGCATTACCATAGTAACGTTCTTCAATTGGTGTACATCCACGCTCTAAGAAGCTTTTCCCTTTAAATCCTTCTTTCAGGGCACCACTTAATGCTTTTAAGACACTTTTCCCTGGAGTAGGGATATATGAAAACATTTTTAAAGAGTTTGGCTCACGATAAATGTTATATCCACCAAACAGCTCGTCTGCACCTTCACCAGAAAGAACTACTGTTACATGCTTACGAGCTTCTTTTGCTACAAAATACAACGGTACAGCAGCTGGATCAGCTAAAGGATCATCCATATGCCAAATGATTTTCGGGAATTCATTCATGAATTCTTTTGCTGTAATGAAGACACTATGGTTTGTAACACCTAACTTTTCTGCCGTTTCTTTCGCAACGTCAACTTCACTGAAGCCGCGGCGTTCGAAACCAACAGAGAATGTTAAAAGATTTGGATTCATTTCTCTAGCAATAGAAGCAATGATAGATGAATCGATACCACCAGATAAGAATGAACCTACTGGCACATCACTACGCATATGAACTTTTACAGAATCATATAACACATCGCGAATCGCTTGAATGTGCTCCTCTTTCGTTGCACTTGAAGCATTGAAATACGGTTTCCAATAGCGATGAATTTCCATCTCTTTACCAAGTTCTTTTACAAAATAATGTCCAGGCTCAATTTTATTAACATCGGTTGTTAATGTCTCTGGTTCTGGACCATATTGATAAGTAAAGTAATGTTGCAGAGAAGTTGGGTTTACCCCTTTGTCTTGCATGACATGCATAATACTTTTCTTCTCAGATGCAAAGAATGTTGTATCACCCTGCTGTGCAATATATAACGGCTTAATACCGAAGTGGTCACGTGCACCAAAAAGTTTCTTTTCTTCACGATCCCAAATCATAAATGCAAACATACCACGTAAGTAATCTACACATTTCTCTTTCATATGTGCATACAATGCAATGATAACTTCTGTATCAGATTGCGTAGCAAATGTTGCACCTTTTTCAAGTAACATTTCACGTAATTCTACATAGTTGTAAATTTCACCATTAAAAATAATTACATATCGATCATTTTCATAAGTTAGTGGCTGATGTCCTGCCTCTAAGTCAATGATACTTAAACGGCGGAAGCCAAATTGTACATGCTCATCACGAAAATATCCTTCGTCATCTGGACCACGGTGGAAAATAATCGTGTTCATATTTTCAAATTGATGTTTTTCTGTTTCTGAAAACTCTCTAGGGTTTTCACATAAACATCCTACAAAACCACACATACTTCTTACCCTCTTTCAGTTTTCATTCTGTTTCTATACTACTATATCAACCCTATTTATACTAGCATAATCAACTCAATATGGCGACAAAAACTATAAAAAAATCACTCCATTTCACATTTTACCCAATTTTTTTAAACAAACATGAAAAATAGATACTCACATTTGCACACATTTGTCATATGATATTGCAAATTGATTTCTAGGAGGCAAAAAACATGAGTGATGAAAAAAAAGATTCTTCGTCTCGTCCACCAATTCGTAGTTACTTAAAACAAATTGACGACTTTTTTGAACAGACACCACTACGCGATGTAATCGCAGATATGAATCACTTTTTTCAAAAAGGAAACCGTTTATTAACATTTCCTGTTGACCTATATGAAGCTGGCGAAGAATTGGTCATAAAAGCAGAACTTCCTGGTGTTCAAAAGGAGCAAATTCAAATAGAAATTCAAAGTGAATACTTAAAAATTTCTGTTACAGAAGACATTATGGAAGAAACAAAAGATGAAGTTTCACATAATTACTATCGTCGTGAACGGTCCATGTCAGGAGCTTCACGCATGATTAAACTTCCATATTTAATTAAGAAAAAAAGTTCAAAAGCTTCTTATCAAAATGGTATTTTAGAAATCCGCGCTCCAAAACTTCCGCAACAGCATGATATTTTATCCATAGATTAATCATTATATATATTTTCCATATACAAAAAGAAGGATGCTCAGCATCCTTCTTTTATTTCAATAATCGTTCCATATCACGTAAAATATCTTCATACGGTGTATTACTAATTCCGCTGTATTTTTTCATTACCTTACCTTCTTGATCGACTAAGAAAAACGATGTTCCGTGGATAACTTGCCCATTCTCTGGTTTATCTACAAGCGATTGGAAATTATCCTTTGAAAATTTCGTGATATCTTCCAATGAGTAACCAGTTAACAAGTTCCAATTACTTGTATCCTCTGTGAACTTTTGTATAAATGCTTTCAAATTCTCTGGCTTATCAAGTTCAGGATCTACACTAAACGAAACAAATTGAACATCTAATTTTTTCTCTTTCGCCATCTTCTGTAACTTTGCCATATTAGCAGTCATAGGAGGACAAACCGTTTGGCAATTTGTAAACATAAAATCAGCTACCCATACTTTGCCTTTTAAATCTTTTGTTCCAAACTGTTTACCATCTTGATTTATGTATTGAAAAGTTTCTAAATCCCAATTTAATGGTTTACGGAGTTTTGATCCTGAGCCGCATCCTGCAAGTATAAAGACGCAAAAAACAACTATGAGACCAATCAGCTTTTGATAACGCTTCATTTTCAAACCTCTCTTCTTTTTCTTTAATTTATGTATGTCATGTTTATCATAACAAAAGTAAACACTATGAGAAAATTGTTTATCTATTTGTTCACGAAATCGTACGAATTTAGGTATGTTACTTCCTATTTTTGAGCGAATTACTAGACAAATGTTTTATTGTTTACTAATATTCTCTCCTTCTCGTCTCTATACATAACAATTTTTAATACGTCCCTCCTCGTTTTCTACTTTGTAAAGATGACCACACGATTGTTTACAATTTTTTAATCGTTAATCAATTTTCCTTACTTTTTTCCTTTGCAACATTTCGGTACAATACAACTACAAAGATTTTAAACGAGGTGATGTTCATGGCAAAGCGCTATGAAAACATGGATAATGTTAGTACAAAAAAAACAATTCGTTCGTTTTTACGTTGGCGTAAGGAACGAAAACAAAGCAAGAAAGATTTTTCTTATCTAGTAGAACAATCACCTGTCAAGCATGCTCAATTTTTACGAACAAATACTGAAAAAACAACGATTACTTGGATAGGTCACTCAACATTCCTGATACAAATAAACGGGCTCAACATTTTAACAGATCCAGTATGGTCAAAAAAAATAAAGCTTGTTCCAAGGCTAACGAGTCCCGGCCTTTCATTACAGGAATTACCCAAAATTGATATTGTCCTTATTTCACACGGTCATTATGATCATTTGGATTTTTCTACACTTCGTCAATTGAATTCGGATGTTCTATATTTAGTACCTATTGGATTAAAAAAATTATTTACAAGAAAAAAACTTATGCGAGTAGAAGAATATAGTTGGTGGGAATCCACAAAAATTGATGATGTCGATTTTCACTTCGTACCAGCACAGCACTGGACAAGAAGATCATTGTTTGACATGAATACTTCCCACTGGGGTGGATGGGTTATCAATAATGGCACAACAGATGAAACAATTTATTTTTGTGGTGATAGTGGCTATTTCCAAGGATTTAAAGAAATTGGCAATCGATTTTCTATAGATATTGCCCTAATGCCTATTGGCGCTTATGAACCAGAATGGTTTATGAAAGTATCACATGTTTCCCCCGAGGAAGCAGTGCAAGCCTTTTTAGATGTAAAAGCAACGCATTTCATCCCCATGCATTACGGTACATTTGCACTTGCTGATGAGACGCCTAGAGAGGCAATTACAAGACTACGTAATAATTGGAATTTACGTATGTTACCTTGGGAACAACTTCACGTATTGTTTCTTGGGCAAACGTATACTTCTACCCCATCAACAAATGAGAAAAAAGAGCACAAACAAACGTTAGAACATTTTCATGTATAGCAAATCCCTTTAGGAATACATTGTATAAAGTGAAACTTTAATCAGTGGGTGGTCTTCCTCCCCCACTGATTATTAGTCCTCTCCAATCGGGTTTTTACGGGATAAAGAAAAATGAAAATGGTGTTTTCATGGAAAAATACTTACAAACACGTTATATCATTAGCGGAAGCGCCTTTATTACTCTTCTCATCTCATATTTTCTATGCTAGTAAAAAAAGCTACTTGAATGGTCCATTCAAGTAGCTTTTTTTACTCTGCTAAATACGTAAATCCAATTGCGCCTGGTCCTGTATGAGTACTAATAACTGGAGTCGTATAAAAAATTTCTGATTGTGTGAATCCACTAACTTTTTCAACAGCTGCTTTTACACTTTCTGCTAACGGAAATGCTTTTGCATGTGGAATCGCTACTGCTTTTACCACTTTCCCAGCTGTATCTTGCTCAAATAATTTTGCTAATGTTTTTACAATTTGCCCTTGGCTACGCACTTTTGTTACAGGGTTATATACACCACCTTCAAGGTTAGCAATCGGTTTAATATTTAATAAAGAACCGATAAATGCTTTTCCTTTTCCGATACGTCCACCTTTTACTAAATTTTCTAACGTATCCACAACTACATACAAACGAGTATTCTTTCTTACTTCATCAATACGTTTTAAAATTTCTTCTAATGAGCGTCCTTCTTGCGCCATTTTTGCAGCTTCAATTACTTGGTATGCTAAAGCATGAGTAATAAATTGAGAATCAACAACTGTTACCTTTGTCTCTGTCATTGATGCAGCACTATTTGCCGTTGCAACAGTACCACTCATCCCACCTGTCATATGTATGGAAAGAACTTCGCTTCCATCTTCACCTAATTTATTATACATTTCTACAATTGATCCCATAGCCGGTTGTGAAGTCTTTGGTAATTCTTCTGATTTCATCATTTCTTCAATAAATTCATCCGGTTGCAAATCCACTCGGTCTAAGTATGTTTGTCCATTCACAGAAATAGATAATGGTACAACATGAATACCATATTTCTCAGTCACATCTTGTGATAAATCTGCCGTTGAGTCTGTAACAATTTTAATTTTTTGCATATTTTACTTCTTCCCTTTCCAATACGCTCTCCTTGTTATTATACTAGTATTCACAATGCTTTCAACAGTTTGAAGCGATTTTCGGCAAATTTCTTTCTTTTTTTATATCCAAAAAGAAAACGACAGAGCATATTCGCCCTGTCTCTATTTTAAATTATGCATTTTTTTCAAGTGAATTTGTTTGATATACATTCGAATAATCATTCCACTTTAAGCAACTTTGTAAATATTCACGAAAAGAGTATGAAAATCTCGGTTGTTTTTGTTTTTGAATTTTAGCAATAAATAGTTGAAGACGTGACTGAATTAGAAAGGCTAACGGATGCTGTGCCTGTAGGACAGGAATTTCAAATATCTTGATACAATTCCCTGTTGAATGAGTGAAATAAAAACTTTTCATAATCACGATATCAATCCTCTTTTTTATTGGATTTATAACTTCAGTATAAACTTACAATGGTGAAAAGTTTGTCTAAATTTCGGAGATTCTATAATTTTTTTCTTCTTTATATTGTATACGTTTACAAGTATAGTATAACAAATAATTAAAAAAAGTGCCTTTATAATGAGGCACTTTTTGATTCTATATTCGCTTCTCGTTTTATTTTCCGCTTATAAACAAACTTTGATGCTGTAATACTTAATTCATAAATTACAAGAAGAGGTACAGCTACTGAAAAATCAGAAATAAAGTCTGGTGGTGTAATACAAACAGCAATTACAATCAAAATAAAATACGCATATCTTCTCACTTTTTGTAGCGCTATCGGATTAAGAACCCCAATACTAGTTAAAAACATCGTAACGACAGGTAACTCGAATATCACAGCAAACGGTACAGTCATATTCATCACAAATGAAAAATACTTATCCGTCGTAAACATTGTCTGAAACATGTCATCACCAAGACTCATTAAAAATTGTAAAACAAATGGTAAAATCAGAAAATAACCGAAGCAAAGCCCTCCAATAAACAATAAAAATAATGCCGGTATATACAAAATTGTCATTTTTCGCTCATGTTCGTGTAATGCTGGTTTTACAAATAGCCAAATTTGTAGAGCTGCAACTGGTATTGTACATACAATTGAAAAGACAGCTGCAATCACAAAATAAATCCATAAAATATCACTTGGACCTAGAACAGTTAATTTCATATTTAAATCTTTTACGATAAAATGATATATTTCTTTCGTAAACGAAAAGCCAATGACAATAAAAATCAGAAACGTCAGCGCTGTTATAATGAGTCGCTTCCTTAACTCCCCAAGATGTTCTATGACACTCATCTCTTGATTGCCCACTCTTATCACCACATTCCCCACTCACTGTATACCATAGAAACAATATAACCTAGTAAAATTTATTTCTTTTCTTCCGTATCATCATGCAAACCTTTCGCAGACTTTTTAAACTCTTTTAATGTTTCTCCAAATGCTCGTCCAATTTCAGGTAACTTTTTTGGACCAAAAATAATTAAAGCGAGTACTAAAATTAATATCAAACCTGGAACCCCAATATTTGGCATATGACTTCCCCCTTAATCTCACTTAATTTTATTTTGTCAAAAAAGTTTGTAAACGTCAACGTATCCAATGCCTTTTGTCAAAAAAATTCGAAAATATAATCTCTTAAACAAATTTCATTTTCTATTTCTTGTGTATATGATATGGTAAAAGAAATTACAACATATTTCATCAAATGTGAAAGGAACCGGATCATGACACAAAAAGTGAAACAAATGACAATGTTTGTGAAAGAAGAAATTGCAAATGCGATTACTCATGGCATCGGTGCTATTTTAAGTATCCCTGCCCTTGTTATATTAATTATTCATGCTTCAAAGCACGGTACAGCTTCTGCCATTGTTGGATTTACTGTTTACGGCGTAAGCATGTTCCTACTATATTTATGTTCAACATTGCTACATAGCATCCATCATCCAAAAGTAGAAAAATTATTTACGATTTTAGATCACTCTGCTATTTATTTATTAATAGCGGGCACATATACACCGTTTTTACTTATTACACTGCGCGGCCCACTTGGTTGGACATTACTTGCAATTATTTGGACGCTTGCTATCGGTGGGATTATTTTCAAAATTTTCTTTGTACGTCGTTTTATCAAAATGTCAACACTGTGCTATATCATTATGGGCTGGCTCATTATCGTTGCTATTAAACCACTTTATGAAAATTTAACTGGGCACGGTTTTTCACTATTGTTAACTGGTGGGATTTTATATTCAGTAGGAGCAATATTCTTTCTTTGGGAAAAATTGCCCTTCAACCATGCAATTTGGCACCTTTTTGTATTAGGTGGTAGCGCAATGATGTTTTTCTGCGTATTGTTTTATGTACTGCCTGTTGCATAAAAAAGTCTCAGCTTGAACAAGCTGAGACTTTTTTATTACTTATGTAGTTGAGCTGCAATAATATCTTTCGTATACTGCGTTAATTCTTTTACATCCATACTTGCGTATTGTTCAGGTGTAATTGGTTTGGAAATGGTTACTGTTGCATGCGCAGGCTTCATACGGTTTCCATTTGCTTCAAACATCTTATATGTCCCATCTAATGTTACGGGTAAAATAGCTACACCAGACTTTACCGCAAGATGAAAACTACCTGCTTTAAATTCTCCCATTTCACAGCCCTTACTGCGCGTTCCTTCTGGGAAAATTACAATCGAATGACCATTTTTTAAAAGGTTAATTCCATCTTTAATAGCTTGAAGAGACTGACGACGATCACTACGATCCATAAACACACAATTCATCAATTCCATCCAAGTTGGTACAAGCGGAAATTTCTTAATTTCTGCTTTTGAAACAAATCCAATTGGTTTATTTAAGTACCCAAGTAAAACTGGAATATCCATGTCACTTTGATGATTACTTACAACAAGTACAGGCTTATCTTTTGGCACATTTTCAAGTCCGTTTACTTGTACAGTCGATCCGGCTACACGAACCATTTTCTTACCAAACCAGTTTGTTGTTTTATACACAAGGCGATCTTTTTCTTGTGGCGACATCGTATTTGCTTTACGCTTTATACGCCATAACCTCGGTGTAATACCAATTACAATTACAATTAAATAAAAGATTTTAAAAAACGTTTGAATCATATAGAACCCCCACCTATTATCTTTCCGTCATTCATTATACTAGACAAACGAAGGAAAAAGAAGAAAAAATGTCCAAACGACAAGCGTTTGGACATTTTTGAGTTTTCTATATTAGAAGCGTTTTGCTAATTCACGTGCATTTGCAATTGCCGCTTCTTTAATTTCTGATGCTTTTTCAGGATTTGCATTCATTCCTTCAACTGCAAGATATTCTACATCAGATACACCCATAAATCCTAATACTGCATTTAAATGGTTGCGTCCGAAGTCCATTGCTGCGTATGGTCCTTCAGAGTATACGCCCCCTGTAGCTTGAATGTGAAGTGCCTTTTTACCTTCTAGTAAACCAACTGGGCCATTTTCAGTATATTTAAATGTTTTACCTGCAATAGATAAGTTATCTAAGTATGCTTTTACTACTGGTGGATAACTGAAGTTCCACATTGGCGTTACAAATACATAACGATCTGCATTCATAAATGTTTCTAAGTTTGTGTTCATAGCTGCAATTTTTTGTTGTTGACTTTCGCTTAATGTTTCAAAACCTTCACCTGCTGCAAATTTACCCCAAGCTGCAAATACTTCTGCATCAATTGCTGGTACAGTTGTATTAAATAAATCAATTGTTACCACTTCATCTTGTGGGTGTTCATTTTTATATGCTTCGATAAACGCTTCCCCTACTGCCATACCGAAAGATGCTTCTACTGAATTTGGATTTGCTGTAATAAATAGTACTTTTGTCATTTTTAATTCTCTCCCTTAACAATTATCTTCAATTTGAGATTTTTAATAAAAAAGTAAATCACTTACCTTATGTAAGTATAATACGAAAACATTCTTTTTCTGTCAATGAAAATAGCTACTTTTTTTTCGTAAGCAAATAAACCTTTTGTCTTTTTTCATGAAATGTTCACATTCATTATTTAATCTTTACAAAAAAGCTAGCTCTTTTTAAAAAGCTAGCTTTTCTTGAGTATTACTTTTGAAAAACATGTTTAACTTTTTCGCCGGGTACGTTACTTCCGCCTCGGCCTTTTACATCTTCGATCATCATCGTAACAATCATATTCGGTGAATTCACATCAAAAGCAGCGAACCATCCAAGTTCTTTTCCTTCCGCTTCCTTCGATTCTTTCAATTCAGCTGTTCCTGTTTTTCCGGCTAGGGTTATTCCATCAATCTTAACAATTTTCCCTGTGCCATCTTCATCATTAATTACTTTTGTTAACGCATTTTTTAATATATCTTGGTTTCCTTTAGAAATCACATTTTCTTTCCAAGGTTTCGCTTGTTTATCATCTTTAATCAGGTGTGGCGACGGTATATTCCCTTCATTTACAATTGGTGCATACGTTAATGCTAAATGAAGAGGTGTCATTAACACTTGACCTTGTCCATACCCTGTATCAGCCATTTGAATATCATTTTTAATACCATCTTTTGCAATTTTGGAAACCGGGAATGGATATTCAATTGGTAATTTTTCATCGAACCCAAATTTCTTTGCTTCACTCATAAATTTATCTTTACCAATTTTTATCGCTTGTTGTGCAAAATAAATGTTGTCTGAATACTTCATTGCTCTATCAAAATCAATTGGATTTGCATCTTTTACACGTGTTACATAATAATTTCCCCATGAAGAATCTTTTGTCCACTGTAATCCTTCTATTTTTAATTCTTCTTTTGGATCAATTGTTTTTGTTTCAAGACCGATTGCCCCTGTAATTGCTTTAAATACAGAACCTGGTGCGGATGCTTGTGTAAAACGATTCGACATTGGTTTTTTTTGATCATTATTCCATGCTTCACGTTGTGTTTTTGATGCTCCTCTTACTATTACGTTTGGATTATATGCAGGACTACTTACAAGTGCAATTGTTTCACCAGTTTGCGGATTTATCGCTGCACTTGAACCAGCTTCTCCCTTCATTTCGTTAAAGATTTTTTCCTGAACTGTACTATCAATTGTTAACGTAACATTTTCTCCATCTTTTGCTTCAATTTTAGCTAATTCTTTTTTCTCTTTTCCTTGTGCATCCTCCATGAAGACACGGCCACCTTTTTTACCACGTAGCTTCTCTTCAAATACTTGTTCCAAACCAGCTTTTCCAACTGGGTCATCTGCCTGATATCCTTTTTTCTGTAAATCCTTTAAATCTTCTGCATTCACTTTCCCCATATATCCTGTTAAATGAGCAGCAGCCTCTCTCAATGGATATGTACGAACATTGACTTGTCGAGTCGTTACACCGTCTAAAGAAATATAATCATTTTGCGTTGCACCTTCTTGTAAAATCCCAATTGGTACAAATGAATCTGGTTTAATCCATTTTGCCGCAAGCTTTTGATCTATCTCTTCTACAGACATATTCAGCAACTTTCCAATTGTTTCCTTTGTCTGTGGTGCAGCCTCTCCTAGTTTACCTGGAATGATGCCAACTTCATTTGCTCTTCCATTCGTTGCAAGTCCTTTTCCATTACGATCATATATCTCCCCACGCTTCGCTTGAAACGTTTGCATACGTATTTTACTGTCTTTTGTCATCCCTGGAAAAATAAAATCTGGAGTCCAATCTATTTTCCAAGATTCTTTGTCTCCCTCTTTCTCTTTCACAAGCTTTGCTTCGTGTGAAAAGGAAATTTTCCCACCAACTGTATCCATACTCACTTCAAAAGGAACTGGACCTTTATCTTCTTTATCCTCTTTTACTTTTCCTGTTTCTACCTTTAGATTTTTAACTTCAATACCTGCATAAATCTTTTCATATTTCTCTGTAAAATCTTTTTTCGAAATAGTTTTTTTTGCATTTTCTGATAACTGATCATACATATCTGCAAATTTTTGTTTATTCCACGCTTTTGCATATGTATCAAATGCTTGTGCTGGCGTTTCTTCTTTCCCACACCCTACTAACATGAGTGTGAAGCAAAGAAAAAGTAACCCCCATAGTTTTTTCAATCGATTCTCCTCCTTTAGCTACGTAAAGAAATAATAAATATAAAGCTTTTTTTATGAATTTTTCCAAACTACTAAAACTTACAACCTCTACCATTATATCACCAAAAAAGTTCATTCATAAAGTTTTATCTTGTTATCCAAATAAAAAGATTGATGTGAACATACACATCAATCTTTTTTATAATTATTGTTGTTTTTCATATATGTGATAGTAGTATATATATGGATTCTTTTCATCCGTAACGCCTTTTTCTACAAAAACTTCTTTCCACTCTTTCATATTCATTTCTGGGAAGAAAGTATCCCCTCCAAATGAATGGTGAATTTTTGTGATATAAAGCTTGTTTACATATGGTAAAAATAATTCATAAATTTGCGCTCCGCCAAAAATGAAAATTTCTTCTTCATCTTTACAAAGGTCAAAAACTTCTTCTACAGAATGCGCAATTTCACAACCTTCTACATGATAATTCAAATTATGTGTTACGATAATATTCCGTCTTCCTGGAAGTGGCCTTCCGATCGCTTCATAATTTTTTCTTCCCATAATGAGTGAGTGACCCATTGTTGTCTTCTTAACATATTGCAATTCGCTTGGTAAATGCCATGGTAACTTATTGTCCTTACCAATAACTTTCTTTTCATCCATTGCGACCATAAATGAAATAATCATATTTTCATCTCCTTTTTCCTTTACACCGCGACAGGTGCTTTAATGGCAGGATGTGGATCATAGCCCTCTAAAGTTAAGTCATCCATTTCAAATTCAAACACAGATTTTACATCTGGGTTTAATTTTAGCGTTGGGAATGGACGTGGTTCACGCGCTAATTGCTTTTCTACTTGTTCAAAATGATTTGTATAAATATGTGCATCTCCAATCGTATGAACAAACTCCCCTACTTCTAAACCGCATTCATGTGCAATTAAATGTGTTAACAATGAATAACTTGCAATATTAAATGGAATGCCAAGGAAAATATCACCGCTACGCTGATACAACTGACATGATAGCTTCCCATCTGCTACGTAAAATTGGAATAGCGTATGACACGGCGGAAGTGCCATGCTTGGTACATCTTCTGGATTCCAAGCAGAAACGAGTAAACGACGAGAATCTGGTGTCTTCTTAATCATGTCAATTACATCTTTTAATTGATCAATTGTTTCTCCAGCTGTTGTTTTCCATGCACGCCACTGCTTCCCGTACACGTCTCCTAAATAACCAAATTGATTTGCAAAATCATCATCTTCGAGTACATTCTTTTTAAACAATTCCATTTGCTCTTCATATTGTTTCTTAAATTCTTCATCTTGCTGCGAACGGAGTCCAAAGTCTATCATATCTGGTCCTTGGTATGCATCACTTTCTACCCAACTTTTAAACGCCCATTCATTCCAAATGTTATTGTTATTTTGAAGTAAATAACGAATATTTGTATCACCTTTCATAAACCAAAGAAGTTCACTAGCTACTAAGCGGAATGGCACACGTTTTGTCGTTAATAAAGGAAATCCTTTACTAAGATCAAAGCGCATTTGATATCCAAATACAGATACAGTCCCTGTCCCTGTACGATCTTCTTTTTTTGTACCATGCTCCATCACATGGCGGCACAAATTTAAGTATTCATATTCAGCATGTTTCATATGTAAGAAAACCTTCTTTCGCATCTATTTCCTATATGGAGTTTATCATACAAAAAATAATTCTGCATGCAAAATTCTCAGTACGACTTATTGAAAAATATTTCGATATAGTAAGTATTAACAGAAATCTAATACGAAATATCCATTTCAGCGATTCTTACAAAATTCTTAACTTTCCATATTTCGAGAGGAATTTCACTTCTTACCAAAGAAACTATAGTACGGAAGTATAAAATAATATTTGGAGGTTAGAAGCATGTCTAAAATTGAAACTCCTGTTATTAGTTCATTACAAACAACAATTGAAAAAATGATGAAAGATTTACACGTTCCTGGGGCTGCTGTCGCAGTTATAAAAGATGGAAAGGTCATCACTTCAGAAGGGTTTGGCTATCGTGATGCAGAAAAGAAAAAGCCTGTTACACCTCAAACACGTTTTGCAATCGGATCTGCAACAAAAGCATTTGGTACACTTGCCTTAAGCTTATTAGCAGAGCAGAAAAAATTTGATTGGGATGCTCCTGTTCAATCTTATATTCCTACGTTCTCTTTATCCGATGTATTTGCAAGCTCACAAATTACAGCACGTGATTTAGCTTCCCATCGCTCCGGAGTAAACCGCCATGATGCGCTTTGGTACAATTCTTCCTTAACGCGAAAAGACATCGTTGAAAAAATAAAGCATTTACCACTTGATGCTCCCTTTCGCACAGCTTTCTTATATAACAACTTAATGTATGCAACAATTAGCTATATTGTAGAAAACATTACAAATCAGACATGGGAACAATACGCAACAGAACATATTTTAGAGCCACTTCAAATGGAACAAACGAATTTCTCTGTTACAGACTCACAAAATACGAATGATTATGCATTGCCTTACGTTGAGAAAGATGGAGAAATACAAGAAGTGTCATTCCGTAATATTGATACAGTAGGAGCTGCTGGATGCATCAATTCTACAATTGAAGATATGGCAAATTGGGTGCTTTTGCATCTTAATCAAGGAAAAACAGGAGATCGCGAATTACTATCTGCTGAATTATTACAACAAATGTATACGCCACACAACACTATTCCTGACCAGCCATTTTTATCAACACCTGAATCCCCATTAAACAGTTATGGTCTTGGTTGGTTTATTAGCGCTTACCGTGGCTATAAGGTAATTCATCATAGCGGAGGTATTGATGGATTTTCTGCACTTGTCTCATTTATTCCAAAAGAAAATATAGGCCTTGTCATATTAACAAACGCTGGAAGCACCTTACTTCCTAGTTATCTTGCAAATCAAATCTACGACGAACTTCTTGGACTAGAAACAATTGATTGGCATAAACGCGCTATAGAAGATACAGCAAAATTGAAAGAAATGATGAAAGATGTAAACCAATCACTTCCAGAACAAGTAAAAGGGACGACTCCTTCTCATCCGTTAGAAAATTACACTGGAACATTTGAACACCCTGCTTACGGAACATTAGAAGTGTACAAGCAAAATGACGAGTTATATTTACAGTTCACTGAGCTCAAAACTCGCTTACATCACCATCACTACGATATGTTTTATGCATCATTAAACCTATTCCAAATTGAAATGAATGTGTTGCTTGCTTATGAGATGAATACAAAAGGACAATTCCAAACAATCCAATTACATGTACCAGTTATGTTAAGTACACAGCCTCTTACATTTACGAAAATTAATTAAACTTATAATAGAGGGAAGCTATGCTTTCCTCTATTATTTCATGCTAGCCTCATCACATTTCCATTCCACATTAGGTGTATAAGCCACTTCTACTACAAACCCATTCGGATCATAAAAATCAACCGTATAATACCCATCCGAGTAATGGTTCATCTCGATCGGTCCGCGAATAATCTTCGCTTGTACATCTCGCAAGAGATCAGCAACCTCATCCACTATAGCTCTACTAACAGCTTGATAACAAATATGTCTTGGCCCCAGTGTTCTTACAATCTTTTCATCTACTTCCTTGAAATATATTTCACTCTTTCCCGTACCAAATGCTACTTTATTCAACGGTTTCCAGCCAATGATAGCGAATAACCTACTGTAAAAATATATGGATTCCTCTAAATTAGCTACCCAAAATTCAATATGATGAATACCCGGTTCAAACTGCTACATCCTCTTCTCTTCCCTTCTGTCATTTCAGCGAATAGACTCCACGATATGTAAAATCTCATTCGGTGTATTTACCATATAATTTGGAGAATCTTCTTTTACGGTTTCCATCACATCATATCCCCATTCAACCCATATGACATTCACACCGACCTTTTTACAAGCAACGATATCTCTCTGTTCATCACCAACATACACCATATCTTTTTCTGTTATTTTTTTTGCCTTTAAAAATTTCTTAATTATTTTGTCTTTACCAAACAGATTTTTCGAACAAAAAACATCTTGAATATCTTCTATTTGATTATTATGTAAAAACGCTTTAATGTGTTCCTCTGAGTTGGATGATATAATTGCTATTTCATAACCTTTTCCATGTAATTCATCTAACACTTCCTTCATGCCATGAAATAAGACTAAATCTTTAATAGCTGGCTGGTATAGTTTATAAAACTCTACTGCTAATATAGGCAATTTATACAGTGGTACATGGAGCTGCTTACACCTTTCAGAAATAGATAATTTTCGCAAAGGTTCAATGTCTTCTTCTCTTATTGTTTTATATCCATGATTCTCGGCAAGTTGATTATAAATAGGAACAAATATGTCTTGTGAATCTACTAATGTACCATCAAAATCAAACACAATATATTTCAACATAATGAATACTCCCTTATCCTCTTTTTTTAAACAAATCTAAACATATTTTATTCGCTGTTAAGACCTCCATCACCTTTAATTTTCACATCTATAAGAACAAAAAAAGAACAAGGTCATCCCCCTTGTTCTTTTTCATTAAGATAGCCATTTCGGCGGCATATTCGTATTCCAATAAATATCTCCTAGCTCATAATGCGCTGTATAACCATCATCAAAGCGATGGTAATGGAAATTAAAATAGTATCCATCTTGCGGTGGATGATCACGTCTTACATGAAAACGCAGTAAATCGTTGCCTGTTTTCGTATCATATACATGAAAAATCTTTTCATTATTTCCACCTGCTGGTTTCTGTGAAATTGCCAATGATTGCAATGACTCCTCAGGTACTTCTTTTGTAAGTTCCGCAATTGCCTCTTCAATTTTAGGTAAAATAATATCTTTAAATTCGTCTTCAATCACAGGTCCAATTTTAGAACCGAACTTTTGCATAGATTGTTTTTCAGCCTCTTGCATTGCATAGGTGATAAAAGTATCGGCAGTTAACCTCTCACGATCTTCTTCATATGTATAGGACGGCTGCTCCAAATTTTGTTGCCTTGTAGGCTTGTCCGCTTTTGCATTATCAAGCAAAATAGAAGGAGGCGTCACTAAGCCAAATGTAAATACAGTAATTAATGCGACTAACGTCTTTCTAAACCAATTTGGCATTTTTTTATTCCCTCCTCTTTCACTACTTATATTTTTATAACGGTTGTTTCTTCCATTATACAAAATGATGCTAATTTTTGCACTTTACAAATTTATTAACTTTCATATTTTTTTCATTTGAATATGAAATAGTAAGATTTCATATAATAAAAGTATAACAATAGTGAGGAGGGTTTTTAATGACTCTAGATGTCATGTACTCCGTCGTAAGCATTTTTGTTCTTTTATATTTTATTTACCAGTCCATTACAGACTAAAAAAGAGCCATACCGTCTCTTTTTCTATGGCAAAAATACGATCCATCCTGTTACTATTAATAATAGGATACCAATGATAATGGCTGGTAATAAATAAAACTGTGCAAGCAGAACCGTTCCATAGATTAAAATAGCCGGAATAAACAAGCACATCGTTGCTCTTCCTTTTAACCATAATAACTTCCCTTGCTTACAATACAATTGGAGAAACATTTTCTTTGCAAACTCATTCCATTGATCACCAGAATAACGTGCAATTGCAACACAGGAAAATACGATAATAATAAGCGCAATCCACCATGGTGTTACTTTTATAGATGTTGCACTCATAAAGATAATTTTAATATAAAAACTTAAAGAAGTACCTGATCGAAAATACTCCTTTAAAAATGATTCAATAATACGCGAATCAGATTTTTTTCCCAGTATATGTTTCGAGCGTGGAAACAACCATGGCCTTGAATTATTACTTGGCTTCGTAGTTTGACCACTGAAGTGCATAATTTCCATCGTCCAGCGCATACCCTCTTCCTTTTCTTTTTCAACTTCCTTAAAAAAGAAAGGTTGATAGTTCATTTTTTGTTTTATCAATATCAAACTAATTCCAATCAATACAATGATAAATAGCATTGCATATACTGGATGTTGAAACTCTAAAAACACACCACTTCCCAAGCAAATAAAACTCATAAAAAATACAATACTCTTTACAATCCATAATACCCAGCGCTTCCCTCCACGCCCATCTATATACCTTACCAATAGTGATAACACACACCGAAAAACGGTAAAGGACAGCCAAAATAATACGACTTGTAAAAGAGAAGCCCCCGTACTCTTAACCAATATAGGTAACATAATGAGCGTTACAATGATATTTGTTATACTTATTCGAATACATGTGTATACCATGCCATATTTCATTAATTTTTTCATATGAACTGGATGTTGAATTAAAAACAGGCTATCTGCTTGCTCAAAAAACGAACGCATCCCTCTTGAATATGTAACAAAGGAAAATACAAACAAGCCTAATAAAAAATAAACCGGTTCTTCCGCAGATAATTCTCTTGTCCATAACGAACGATAATAAAGCCCGCTAAATATAAGTGCTGGAACGATAAAATATAATGCTACCGTCCAATCAGCAACAGAACGAATCGATTTCCATTTCCTCTGCAATTCATGACGTAATCTTTTATAAAATTGTTGTTTCATCATGTTGTTCCCGCCTTACGATTGCATCAAAACAATCTAATAATGGACTTTCGGGCATTTCTGCTAGTGATTGAATCGTTTGTAGATTGCCATTTGCTAATAATGTACCTTGTGAGATCAATAAAAATCGTTCACATATTCTTTCGGCTGTATCCAATACGTGCGTACAAAGTAAAATACCTGCTCCACGCTCTTTCTCTTTAAATAAAAAATCTAAGAATTCTCGTGTTGCTACTGGATCTAATCCAATAAAAGGTTCATCAATAATATAAAAGTCTGGTTCCGTTAAAAACGCCAAAATCAACATCGATTTTTGTTTCATACCTTTTGAAAACTTCGATAAGTATTCGTGTTTATGCTTCTCCATTCGAAATGTATGTAAAAACTCCTGTGCATGTTCCTCCCAGCTCCCTGCTTCACACCCACGTGCTGCCATTAACAATTCAATATGTTCCCATAGTGTTAAATAATCATAATATGTTGGATGCTCTGGTACATATGCATACGGATTCTCTTTTTCACCAAATGAAATTTCACCATCCATATTTGCAAGCAAGCCAAGCATTGACTTAATTGTCGTACTTTTCCCAGCGCCATTTGCACCAATGAGAGCAACTAATTCCCCTTTTTTAATTGAAAATGCTATATCATGGATTGTTTTTTCTCCTGTTTCATAACCTGCTGAACGAATATTGACTTGTAACAAATGGTTTCCCCTCTTTTCTATTTACAATAACACCCAGGGAAATCATAACATATTTCCTTTTAAAATATCATTCTGCATATCCCATATATTAAATATTAATATCAGTAGCAGGAAAAAACGATTTCGGACAGAATATTTAACATTTGGAGTTATTAATCTACATTTATAGATGGAGTTGAGAGTATGAAATCTCACATTCGAAAAGCGACTGCGAACGATATAGAAGCACTTTGTTTACTAACAAAAGAATTAAAAGGCTCTGATATTACTCATACAGACATGCAAAATCGCTTACAATTTGTTGAAATGAGCCCGTTTGATTTCCTATATGTTTACGAAGAAGATAATGTGATATTCGGATTCCTCGGATTTCGCATACGAGAGAATTTAGAAGATGTAACACGATATGGGGAGATATCCATTATTAGCGTTGACTCAACAGCACGCCGAAAAGGAGTTGGCCAAATTTTAATGGATTATGCAGAACAATTAGCAAAAAAGCATAACTGTATTGGAACATGGCTTGTGAGTGGTACAAAAAGAAAAGAAGCTCATCCATTCTATAAAAAATTAGGATACGAAGTAAATGGATATCGATTTGTTAAACATTTTTAATCCATTAAGTGGAAGGGACTAATTATTATGACAAACATTCAAGCAATATTTATCGATCGTGATGGAACAATTGGAGGAGACACCACTGTACATTACCCTGGTGAATTCATCTTATTTCCATTTACACAAGACGCTTTACGCGCATTAAAAGAACAAAATATAAAACTATTTTCCTTTACAAATCAGCCTGGTATTGCTGATGGGAAAGCAACTATAGATGATTTCATTCAAGAATTGGAAGAATTCGGTTTTGACGATATCTATCTTTGTCCTCACAGACATGAAGATGGATGTAAATGCCGAAAACCAAGTACAGGTATGCTTCTACAAGCAGCAAAGAAACATGAACTAGATTTAACAAAATGTATTGTCATCGGTGATCGCTGGACTGATATCGTTGCTGGCGCAAATGTTCATGCAACAACGATCTTAGTTCAAACCGGAGCTGGATATGATGCTTTACACACATATCGCGATAAATGGGCTGATATTGAACCAGATTATATTGCAGAAAACTTTTCAAATGCTGTAAACTGGATCCTGAAACAAAATACAATACAGCTTTAAAAAAATACCTTATTCTCAAATTAATACTACGAAAAAAGCCTATTATATTAATTAAGCTTAATATAATAGGCTTTTTATTTTTTATATACAAATCTACTAGCAATCACAAATGATATTGTACGTTGTATTCATAGGAACTGGTACAATAACTGGAATGAAACCAAATGATTCACATGAATACACTCCTAAAATCTCACCCGTTTCAGCATAAAACAAATATAGGTTTCCAGGACTCATATAGAAATCAATCAATTGGACCTGCTTACCACAAGTTACTTGACGTACTTCCCCACAATGTGCCACAAGATGCAGATTCGGGTATGGAATCTGTGGCAAAACAACTTCCCCCTATCATATATACGTTATAAGAACAGATAAGTTACCTTATACAAGAGTAATATATGTAGAATGATAGAGTTCGGTTTGTATCTTTATCTGTATATATTCCATTTGATTTTCCGGCATATAAGTCACTGCTATGAAGAACAAACGGTGATCTGCACGTTTTCTCTCTTTGTTTTAGCTTGACATGAGGCAGAAAAAGGCCCTGACCGCTTCTATGCATGGCCGGACCCTCTCTCCCACCTAAAAAGAAAGGTTTTATGTCATTTTTCACTTCGTATTTATATATATTGATACTTTGCTGAATTTAAAAAGTTAGTTCATAATGAAAATAACGATTATCCCTCAAATAACCATTTTCAGCATATAATCGTTGCGCCGATATATTATCTATTTCTGTTTGCAGTTTTACCCCTTTCGCACCGTTCTCTAATGCGAAAGTTCTAGCTGCTTCTAATAATTTTTTTCCAATGCCAGCTCCGCGTTTACCTTCTTGAACAAAAAGATCATTTAATATCCATAACTCTTTCATAGAAATAGATGAAAAAGAAGGGTACAATTGGGTAAATCCAAGGTATTGGCCATCCTCTACTGCTACAAAAATAATAGATTCTTTTCTTTCTATACGATTACGCAAAAACATTTTTGCTTCTTCTACATTCGATTCCTGTCTATAAAACATGCGATAATTATTAAATACAACCACTAATCCATCTAAATCTGTAATTGTTGCTTCATATATTTTCATTTTGTTCCGCTCCCTTTCCAATACTCTTTCATAAGATCCGTTGCCCATTCGGGTTGTGTAATTCCATCATTCGGTACAAACTCTCTCATAACAGGTTTTATATCTAATATAGGTGTGCCATCAATTGCATCTAATCCTTCAACTACAATTGATTTCCCATCTCGCCTTACAACTTTTGCAATTGTCGCTCCCAATCGATTTGGACGATTTTTCCCTCGCTGTGCAAAAATACCTACTTTCGGATATTCCTTATTATTTCGTGGATGTCTAGCCGAATATTGAATCTGTTCATCTGTCACTTTATGAAAATAAAAGATTACTTCAATATGCGAAAAACTTTCAATTCCTTGTATACTCTCTTCTGCATATGCATCCGTTAACGTAATAAGAGATTGTACATCTCCCCATTCATCATCCATTATCATTTTTCTTTCATTATGTACAAAAGCAATTGGCTGAAGTGAAAACATCCATACTCCCCCTTTTTGTAACCACTTTCATTATAAAATATTTTCTGAATGTTTTCCATCAATAATACCGACAATCTGTTTACATAATAATATTATAGTTGTTATCAATCTAAAGCTGTATTTACAGCTGCAACCGCATGTATGATAGTCGTATCGAATACTGGAACTTGAGAATCTTCTTGTTTTATTAATAGCCCTATTTCCGTACACCCTAATATAATTCCTTCTGCCCCATTTTGTACGAAACGATTTATTATTTCTTTATAGACATCTCTTGACGTTTGATTAACCTTTCCCAAACATAACTCGTTATATATGATTCTATTTACTATTTCCCTATCAGTTTCATTTGGAACAATTACTTCTATTCCATTCTCCTCTATACGTGACTTGTAAAAATCTTGTTCCATCGTATATTTTGTTCCAAGCAAACCAATTGTTCTAATCCCTTGTTTTTTTATTTCCATAGCTGTTGCATCCGCAATATGTAAAATAGGAATACTCACCTTATCTTTAATATTACTAATGACTTTATGCATTGTATTCGTACAAATAACAATGAAGTCTGCGCCAGCTTTCTCAAGAGAATATGCAGCTTCTCCTAATACGTTCCCCGCTTTTCCCCAATCACCTTCAGATTGGAATTTTTCAATTTCTTCAAAGTCAACACTATACAAAAGACATTTCGCTGAATGTAATCTTCCTAATCTCTTTTTTACTTCTTCATTAATAATGCGATAATATTCAGAAGAAGACTCCCAACTCATTCCACCAATAAGACCAATCATTTTCATCCTACCAGTCTCCCCTTCATTTTCTCATTTCAAATTTATGCGAAACTATTTTACTGTGTAATTTTAACATAATAAAAAGGATATTTGTTAAACAAACAAATATCCTTTTTATATCTTAATTTAGTCTTACTTCATGTCTTCCTATACAATTCCAGTTAAACTATAAACACCAATTACCACAAAAACAGCCAATGTTTTAATAATCGTAATTGCAAAAATATCACGATATGATTGTTTATGTGTTAATCCAGTTACTGCCAACAATGTGATAACGGCACCATTATGCGGTAATGTATCCATGCCTCCTGATGCCATTGAAATAACTCTATGCATGACCTCAAATGGGATATTATATTGTTCGGCTGCCGCAATATATTTCTCTGACATCGCACTTAAAGCGATTCCCATGCCTCCTGATGCTGATCCAGTAATCCCGGCAAGGACGTTTGTAGTCACTGCGCCATTTACAAGCGGATTGGTGAACGTTGTAGAAATACTATCTCGAATGACACCAAAACCAGGTAATGCTGCTATAATCCCTCCAAATCCATATTCTGCTCCCGTATTCATAGCAGCAAGCAATGCACCACCAATACTTGCATTTAAGCCAGCTTGAAATCCTATAACTAAGCGTTTCCAATTTAAAATTATCGTTGTAATAATTCCGATTAAAAGTGCCAGTTCCACAGACCATACGCCTAGCACACCAGAAAGTTCTACTTTACCAAACATCTTTAATCCAATTGAGGAAAAATCAAAACCCTTTGGATACCATGTTGGAATCAACACTGTAAAAACTTTATTCATGACCCCTACTAAAATAAGCGGTACGAAGGCCAGCACTTGACGAAGTGGTGTAATTTCAGATGCATAAATAGCTGGTTTTATATTTTGTTCTGTTTCAGTTGTAGCTGCCATTTCAGGATTCTCTTTTTCAAACCCATAATACCCTTCGCCGCTTTCTTCGGCTTTTTTTCGTCTTCTTTCTAAATATAACATACCAACAAGGAATACAAAGATTGCCCCTATAATTCCAAGAAATGGTGCTGCATAAATGTCTGTTTTGAAAAATGTCGTTGGGATGACATTTTGAATTTGTGGTGTCCCTGGAAGAGCATCCATTGTAAACGTAATCGCTCCAAGAGCAATCGTTCCTGGAATTAATCGTTTTGGAATATTAGCCTCTCGAAATAAATTAGCTGCAAATGGATATACCGCAAAAGCAACTACAAACAAGCTCACACCACTATACGTTAATATAGCTCCCATTAGGACTATTGCTAGCATGGAACGTTTGACACCAACTAGCTGAATAATTGTTTTTGCAATAGACTCCGCAATCCCTGACATTTCTACTACCTTACCGAAAATTGCTCCGAGTAAGAATACAGGAAAATATAATTTAATAAATCCAACCATTTTTTCCATAAAGATATTAGAGAAAAAAGGTAATACATGACTTGGTTCTGTTAATAAAACCGCAAATAGCGCACAAATTGGGGCAAATAATATAACTGAAAAGCCACGATACGCAACAAACATCAACATGCAAAGAGCCAATAAAATAATTACTAATTCCATCTCCTGCCCTCCTTTTCATTTCCGTGGAAATATTTTAAAAATATTCAGAATTTTAATGAGTTACTTATAGAATTTTCATATTGATAGTCAAAGCATATACGATATAATTTTTTTACCTCATGATAGGAAGGGATGCGGGGATTATTACTCGGACTCCCACTAGCCAGTGCATCTTTCGCCATTTTTGAAAGAGCATTTTCAAATTCAACCTGATCAATTCCGTACTCTTTAAGATTAGGAATACGTAGATCCAAACAAAGTTTCTTTATTTCAAAAATAGTATGATTAGCAAGCTCTTCATCAGATAATGAATGTAAATCCGGATTTATAATCCGCCCAATATCTGCAAGGCGTTTGACCGAGCAAGCTTTTGTAAAGTCTAAAACTGCT
This sequence comes from Bacillus pseudomycoides, assembly GCF_022811845.1. Lineage (NCBI taxonomy): Bacteria > Bacillati > Bacillota > Bacilli > Caryophanales > Bacillaceae > Bacillus > Bacillus pseudomycoides. The sequence continues at coordinate 3,619,832 of NZ_CP064266.1, read as the reverse complement.
GGCAGTAACATCGCATTTGATATACCATGTGGTACATGAAATAGCGCTCCGATTGGGCGTGACATTCCATGAACTAAGGTGACCGATGCATTTGAAAAAGCAATACCAGCTTGTAAGGATGCAATCATCATTGCTTCTCGTGCTTCTATATCTGTCCCCTTTTCATAAGCAATCCGCAAGTATTTCATAATCGATCCAATTGCCGCAAGTGCTAATACATCTGTAAGCGGTTGCGAAAATCTAGAAAGATATGCTTCAATTGCATGACATAGTGCATCAATACCTGTTGCTGCAGTGATATTCGGTGGAACAGAACGTGTCAATAAGGGATCAATAATCGCTATTTGTGGCGTAAAATTCGGGTGCTTAATCATCATTTTGACATCTGTTTTTGTATTTGTAATAACAGCAACACTTGTAACTTCTGATCCTGTACCAGATGTTGTTGGAATTGCAATAAGAGGTAATGGTTGCTTTTCTACTTCTACATGATTTTGAACATAATCTCCAATCTCTCCCCCGTTTGTAAACAGAACTGCTACAGCTTTTGCTGCATCAATACAACTTCCTCCACCAAGTCCAATAATAAAATCACATTTTGATTCTGTACATATCGTTAACGCTTCTAAAACATGGATATTTGTTGGTTCCGCATTTACATTTTCATAGGGAATAACATCTATTTTTTTTGCTTTTAGTAGTTTCACGCACGCATCGATATAGCCAAGCTTTTTCATAATAGAATCACTGATAATGAAAGCTTTTTTTCCTAGTTTAATTGCTTGTTCTCCTAATTTATCAAGTGAATTTCTCCCATATAAAACGTTCTTTGGCATACGAAATTCCGCGATTTCTTGCAAGTAACCCACCCCTTCTTTCCCTACTAAATATTTTATAATGTGAACCTTCTACTGCATAAATGATCAAATGTAATATTCCACTTCGATTCCTTATTTCCTTCCAAGCAAATAAAGTTATTAGTAGATTCCTGTAAATGTATAAAAGGCAATTACTAAAAATACAGCAACCGTTTTCAATATTGTCACAGCAAATATATCACGATACGATTGTTTATGCGTTAACCCTGTAACAGTAAGGATTGTAATAATTGCTTCATGCGTACGAGTGTCTTTAATTTGGGTAATTTGATATAGCCGTTCTCAATGTAGACTGTTCCCTTTTGATTATTCGTTGTATAACTACGGTAATTGTCCTTTTTACTTTTGAACTTAGGAAATCCAACAGATTTATCACGAAAAAAATTAGCGTATGCTTCATTTAGATTCATTTGTGCATTAGCCAATGCAAGGCTATCCACTTCTTTTAGAAATCGGAATTCAGCTTTATACTGTGCAGGAGTAGGATACTTGATGGACTTATCAACGGTCTTTTGGGATTCTTGATAAGAATGGATTCTGTCAGCAAGCATCTTGTTATATACAAAACGTACGCATCCAAATGTTTTTGCGAAAAACAACCGTTGTTCTTCGGTGGGATAGATACGATATTTGTATACTTTCAACATTGTCCACACCTACTTTCTGCCTTATTTTTCAATATACTGCTCCACTTCTCTCACTTCCATTTTATTGAAAATTCAATCTTTTTTTTATTCGGATTTTTTCTATGTATCCCCTACAAAATATCGTTTTTATAACGATTCAAATACTGACATTCCTCCTCCTTTTCTAACAAAGTTTTTATGATTAAAATAGCATATTTATTACTATTCTATTACATATGAAAAATCCCTTTAAACGAAAACGATTTAACTATCACTCGTTATAAAGGGATTTTCTTTTTTGTTTTATATTTTAAAACTTTTGTCTTTTGCACAAAAGCTTCGCAACTCTTCGACATGTTTCACAATATGCGTCGCTCCTGCTTCTTTTAATTCTTCTTCACTCCCATATCCATACAATACACCGATAGAGTCAATTCCATTACAATTAGCTCCTATCATGTCATGCTTTCTATCCCCAATCATCACTACCTCTTCTCTTTGCAACTCTGGATTCGTATGTAAAATATATTCAATAATTTCATCTTTCCTGATTCGAGTTCCGTCTAAATTACTACCTACAATTTCTTCAAAAAAATGAATCAAGTTAAAGTGTTCTAACACTTGTTTTGCAAATATAGTCGGCTTTGAAGTTGCGACAAATAAACGTTTCTTTTTATCTCGTAATTCTTTTAGAACACATGGGATCATCTCATAAACTTTATTTTCTAGCAAACCACTTCGCTGTAGATATTCTCGAAAATATGTAACTGCTTGTTCTACTTGTTTTTCATTCATTTCATATCTACCCGCAAACGAATGCTGAATCGGAGGACCAATAAAAGATTCTAACTCTTCCTGATTCTGTTCATCTATTCCCATTTTTCGTAATGCATATAAAACTGAATTTATGATTCCTTCTTTTGGATCTGTTAATGTTCCATCTAAATCAAATAGAAATGTTGTATACATCCATTCTCCTCCGTTTACTTTACTTTGTATGTAATATGCTCGGCTACTTCCGCTACATACTGCATCCAATATCCTGTACCACAAGCAACTTCAAGAACCTTCTTCCCATGAAATAACTCTTTCATTTTTTGTTGTAACATAAATTGTTCTGCTTGCCTCACCGAATCATTCCTATCACATACTGCTTCATACTCTTTGGCATGATTACGACACATCACCTCTAATTGACAAATTACCATCTTTTCTATATTATCAAAATATTGATTTTTTTCAATCTTTTACATTTTTCTCGCACATTAGTTGTTTCTCTTCAACTTGATTCAAAATAGATATATTCCTATTGTATGATAAGTATAATTTCATAGAAAAATGGTGACCAAAAATGACGATGACATTAATTTTCATAATGGCCTTTACAATTATCATCCATGCAGTTGAAACGAGTTCTTATAGTATTCGACTTGCAGGCGTTCGTTTAAAGAAAATTGCCGTTGCATTATCAGTAGTTGGAATGGTATTACTTATTTCACGAACATCCAACTTACTCCAAGCTTTTTTACTTGGTGGGATTATTGATCGGGCGAAGAGTGGGGCTTCAGTTAATTTAGAAAGTACGATGCGCCTTGTTTTATTATCCGCTTCTATCGGTACACTGCTCGCAATTATTTTATATCCAACTTTAACGAAGCTCTTTGGATATGTCATTCAAAACTTTGAGACAGATGGTTCATTCATTCGAATGATGAAGACAAACAATGTACAAAAATTGAAGTATACAAAAAAATATGTTCGGTTCCCAAAATTCGGAATGATTCACCGTATGCGAGTTGGTGGCATTCCAAAACGAATTATGCTCATTAATATGTTTGCAACTGCAATTTATACTGCTGGGGTCCTTTCAGCCTTATATGCTTCTTATTTAAATCCAGTACTTGCAACGAAAGCAATCACGGCTTCTGGCCTTATTAATGGATTTGCCACAATCTTATTAACTGTACTGTTAGATCCGCGTATTGCCCTTTTAACAGAGCGTGCTCTTCAATCAGAAAACGGCGCTGATACAATGAGTAAAATGTTCGGTTGGCTTATGATTTCAAGGTTTCTCGGTACATTATTAGCTCAGCTCATATTTGTACCTGGCGCATATTGGATTTTATGGATTATTAAACTCACGCAGTGAATGACGCATTCCATTATGGAATCTCAATTAGTAGAAGCACCCCTTAATAAAAGAGCACATTTTATAAGGAGAGATATGTATGTATATGAAAACAGAACAAGATATTATTAAACTCATACAAAACGATACTTGGATGATGGAAATATTGCAGACAGCAAAATCATTACAACTTCCTGATTGGTGGATTTGTGCTGGGTTTGTTCGTTCTAAAATTTGGGATGTTCTCCATGGATATGAAGTAAGAACACCAACACCAGACATAGATATTATCTATTTTGACCCATTACATATTAGTGAATCCATCGAAGAAAAATTAGAAAATAAGCTTAAAAGTATAGATTCTACTATTCCATGGTCAGTGAAAAATCAAGCTCGTATGCATGTAGTCAATAACATGCCACCTTATTCATCTTCAGTCGATGCAATTTCTAAATTCCCAGAAACAGCGACTGCTCTTGGCATTACGTTAGATGACCAAAATAATGTTGTATTAACCGCCCCTTGCGGAATAGAAGATGTTCTCACGTTACAAGTACAGCCAACACCTCATTTCCTCGAAACGAAAGAGCGCACTAATATGTATGAAAAAAGATTACAAAAAAAGAACTGGCAAAGTAAATGGCCTAACATTACAATCTTCCACCCTGAAATTTAACATGAAGAAAAAAGGTGCTTCTCATTTTTATGAAGCACCTTTTCCTAATTTACTTCAAAAAATTAATTACAGTTTCTGCAAATTGATCTGCTACTTCATAATGTGGTGTATGACCACATTCTTCAAAGACTATGATTTTACCATTTTGAGTATCTCTTTTAAATGTTTCGATTTGTTTTTCACAGGTTACCACATCGTGTTTTCCCATGATGAGCAACATCGGATTCTCCACATCTTTTAATTTTGATAATAATGATTGATGAATTTTTCCTTCCTCTTTCAGTCTTGTAAAATGAATATCGGAACAATCATAAAACTTTCCCCATTCTTCCTCACTATATAAACTATAATCTGTTCCATCCTCAACGTAATTATATATTTCCATTCTGTTTTCTTCTAATTCATCACTTAATTTCGAATAAGCTTCTAGCAATTCCTCTGAACTAGCATTACTCTCTGCGATAGCTATACATTCTTTTCCCTGCTGTTCTTTCCCATACTCCATTAACAAAGTTCCTGTCTTTTTTAATAACACTCTGCTAGTTAATGCAAAATCAAAAGTTGGCCCTTCAAAAATAATTTTTTGAATAGATTGTGGGTACATTTCTGCATATAACAACGCTAGAAACCCACCAAAGGAATGTCCAATAACAGACCATTTTTCAATTTGTAACATCTTCCTTAGCTCTTCGCAGTCTTCGATAAGATCTTGCAATCCAAATGGCTCTTTCTGTCCAATTTCCTCTGAACGTCCTACCCCACGTTGATCAATGGCAATGAGTCGAAAAGAATCTTGTAATCTATGTGCTTGATGGTATAAAAAGTCAAAACACATCTCTCCAGGACCTCCATGAAGATACAATACAGGATGCTTCTCTAGTGATCCATGCATCTCCACATACAGCTTTTTCCCGCGTACTTTCACCATTTCACCTTGTAATAGCACCTCTTTTTCTTGTTTCATCTCTTTCTCCTCCTATTTTTTATATTTCGACACCATATACAAATAGGAGGACCACGAATCCGTACATGTTATATATCCGTAACATAATAGTACATTTTCTCATCCTCCATTTTTAATTTTTTATAAAAAAGCTTCATCCACCGCTTTTTTTACCGCCTCTCCTCTTCCTGGGACTTGCAGTTTCATATAAATAGAAGAAGCATAATTTCTTACAGTTCCTTCAGATAAAAACAACTTTGCTGCAATCTCTTTATAACGAAGTCCTTCTTTAAGACATCCTAATACGTCCATTTCACGAGGAGTCAATTCATAAGGAGCCTTTTTCGGCCTTGGACTATATTCTTTAAAAAAGCGAGTCGCCACATCTTGTGATAGCATTGTCCCACCTGAATGTACTAATCGAATAGCCGCTACTAGCTCTTCTGGTTGAACAGATTTAAGTACATACCCCTCTGCTCCTGATTCAATCGCTTCAGAAACACTAGAAGTTTCTTCAAAAGTTGTGACCATAATTATTTTAGTATCTGGCCACCTATGTTTGATTTTCTTCATTGTTGTAATCCCATTCATCTCAGGCATTTGTATATCCATAAGAACAACATTGGGCTGCCCTTCTTCACACTGCTCTAAGGCTTGTGCCCCACTATTCGCAACCGCTACGTGAAAACCGTATTTATCCAATAAAAGTTCTAAGCTATCTGATATGATAGGCTGATCATCTACTATTAATATGTGAATCTTATCTTGAATAAATGATTCTTCTTTATGTAAGGTTGGAATCCAACAAGTCACAATTGTTCCTGTATTCTTAGTGGAATCAATGCTCAAATTCCCATGATATTCACTGAGTCGTTCTCTCATGCCCGATAAACCAAACCCTTCCTGTATGACTTCCATTCCTATACCATCATCTTGTATTTGAAGCATCACATGATTTTTATGATATTGTAAAAGGACTTGTATCGTTTCTGCTTCCCCATGTCTTGTTGCGTTTGTCATTGCCTCTTGTAAACAACGACAGAAAATCCTCTTCAACTTTTTAGCCATTGGATAATATTCTCCAACCGTACGGAAAACAACATGAACATTTGTATTACTTTTAAACTCTTCTATTAAGTTCAATAAAGACACATCTAGATTTGATTCTTCTTGTGGATCCATTTCGTGAACCTGTCTTCGAATATTATCTAATGCAGATCTTGATATATCTAATATTTCTTGTAATTTTCCCTCTCCCTCCTTGGTTGCTAGATGTGGTCGTAATGTTTCCATACTCAATATAACCGAAGTAAATTTATAGCCTATCGTATCATGTAATTCTCTTGCCATTCTATCTCTTTCCTCAAGCAAAGTTATTCTTTCTACCTGGGAAGAATATTGTTCTAAAATTGCATTCTTATCCTTAATCAAATTTAATTTTTGCTTTATAGCATCCATAGAATAAACAACTCTTTGGAGTAAATGCCCTACACCATATATAAAGAGCACATCAAATACACTTAGAAGCAGCTTATTGCGATCAAACCCAAAATTAAAGAAAACTCCCAATACACAGATAATTACCATTACAGGTAATGTATAGAAATTTAGTTTTCCACGGCAAAAAAATGCAAGCGTTAAAATTGCAGGAGATAAAAATTGAGCCAAATGATACGTATAAGCAAAATAAAGTGAAAGTCCCCCCACTAAAATAATTTCTGTTACTACATATAATTCACTTTGTAATTTATATAATATGACAGGTATGACATAAGACAAAAATGTACTTATAAAAACAATCTCAAGTGGAAAGTTTGGATTATCTTGATATGTCAAAGTAACAATTGCAACAATCCAAGTAATCCGAATGAGTATTATTACCCATTCCTGCCAAAGTAACTTATTTTTTATGTCATTCAACTTTCATATGCCCCCTATCAAAACGAACATTATATATATTCCCTGTTTTTCCTATATTTTCATTTTTATCATAGCAAGGTTATGACACTTTGTCACTGCCTTATATTACATTCTTTTTGCTATGTTAGTAGCCGAAACGTATCACTAATATTAAGGGAGTGAACAAAATATGTGTATTTTAAAAGTACAGAACTTAACTAAGAAAATTGGAAGGCGAACACTCGTTAATCGAATATCATTTGATGCTCAAAAAGGAGAAATCCTTGGCCTTCTAGGCCCCAATGGCGCTGGAAAAACAACCACAATTAAAATGATTGTTGGCTTGATCTCTAAAACCAGTGGAACAGTCACAATTAACAAAAAAGACACAAGCAAAGACTTTAAAGAAGCTATGAAACATGTTGGAGTGATTGTTGAGAATCCTGATTTATACAAATTTTTATCTGGCTATGATAACCTACTTCATTTCTCTAGAATGACACCGAATGTTCCTAAAGAACGTTTAGATGTAGTTATTTCTTTAGTTGGGTTAGAAAAAAGTATTCATAATAAAGTTTCCACTTATTCTTTAGGAATGAGACAGCGGCTTGCTCTTGCAATTGCTTTGGTACACAAACCTGCCCTTCTCATTTTGGATGAACCTACAAATGGATTGGACCCTCAAGGAATTAGAGATTTAAGGTTTCATTTAAAACAACTAGCTACAGACGAAAATGTAGCAATCGTTGTTTCAAGCCATCTAATGGCCGAAATGGAAATGATGTGTGATCACATCGCTATTTTAGACAAAGGAAATCTAATTGGTATACATGATATAAAGGATATTACAAAAGAACAGATACAAGCTGTACAATTTGAAGTAGATCGGACAGACTTAGCAATCCCACTCTTACAAAAATTAGTAATAGGTGAAGAAATCATAACAAATCAAAATGTCATTACGATCAAAATAAGTAAAGAACATATACCTGAAATTTGCGATACATTATCCAAAAATGGAGTGAATGTTTATGGTGTTCAAACCATTAAAACAACTTTAGAAGACAAATTTATTGAAATGACTGGAGATGGAGTGCACAATGATTAATCTAATAAAAAATGAAAATATGAAAATTTTCAAACGAAAAAGAACTTGGATTATGGTAGGTGTTATGGTTGTATTTATTTTCATTCAATTCCTAAACGTAAAGATTTCCAGCCAAGTTAATTATGGGGATGACTGGAAGACATCTCTTATTGAAGAAAATGCATTACTTCAAGTTGAAAAAGAATCTCTAAAATTACCTATTGAAAAAATAGAAAATGAAAAAAAACTTTTACTAAATAATTATTACATTGACAGTAATATAAAACCAACAAACAATGCATGGTTCTTTACGATTGGACAAAGTACAAATTTTTTAATAGCTATCTCCATTCTTACACTCATAATAGCTGGTGAAATTGTTGCAAGTGAATTTCAATCCGGTACAATTAAATTTTTATTAACACGAACCGCTACTCGCACACAAGTATATTTTTCTAAATATATTTCCGCCTTATTATTTGGATTTTTCTTAATCGTGATAACGTTTCTTCTTTCCATTCTATTTAGTGGCATTCTTTTAGGCTTTGATGGAATAAATGGTGACTACTTATTTGTCAAAGATCATGCCGTTCAAAAAACAAGCGTCCTTCAGGCACTAATTGGTAGCTTATTATTTAAGACTCCTTACTTAATTATTGTTGCAACTTTAGCATTTATGATTTCGGCGGCGTTTAAAAGTTCTACATTCTCTATCGTATTTTCTCTTTTAGTAGCAATTGCGGGTTTTGTCATGAGTATTTCATTAAAAGGTTTCAGTTGGACAAAATATTTCATCTTCTCTCATACGGATTTATCAAGTTTCGTATATGATAATCCCCCTGTAGAAGGCATGACTTTCAGTGTTTCTATACTATTTATCTTAATTCATATATTCATCATGCATGGAATTGCATATCCCATATTCGTAAAAAAAGATGTCGCTTAAATTTTTTATTAAAGACTGGAGGAAAATACATTGAAAAAAGGATTGATTTATTTCTGTATGTTAATAACTTTCATTCTTACTAGTTGTTCAAATTCCGAAAGTAAAACAAAAGAACAACAACTGGAGCTATCCGCTACTGATGTTAAAACGTTAACATTAGATAACCGTAACGGCAATATTGATATTTCAACAAATCCGAAATCAGATAAAATAGAAGCTTCTATAACTGCAAAAGCTAGAGGTATTAGCATGGATAAATTAAAACTAGATCTTTCAGCCAAAAATGGAATTGCAACTTTAAACACTTCTTTTGATGGACAATTTTTTAGCAATAGTGAAACTTGGGTTGATGTCAAACTATCATTACCTAAAAACATAAAAGTAGAATTTAAAGAAAATCATAGAGACGGCAATATCAAAGTCTCTAATCTCGATTCAGATATAAATATACTTAATGTCAACGGTAATATTAACATTTCCAACGTTAATGGAACTGTAAGTGTAACAAATAGAGATGGAAATGTAGATATTGCACATACAAATTCTGACATTAATCTTGATAATAATAACGGCAAAGTTGTTATTACGGATATAAAAGGATCTATAAGAGCCAAAGTTGGTGATGGTTCAGCTGATATCAATAATATTGAAAAGCACGTTACCATCTTAGGTGCAAAAAGCGATAAAATAAAAGTAAATAATGTTAAAGGGAAAATAACTTTTAATAAATAAAATTGATTTACTTATTCAGGCTAAAAACCAACCGCATTTTTTTAATAATTCGGTTGGTTTTTCCCTTAAGCACCTCAAATGATTTCTGAATATTCAATCATTTACATTTAAATAATCCCAATCACATTCAAAAAGACAATGACAATCGCAATCGGCGCAACATATCGAAGTAAAAACACCCAGCAACTAAATACTGATTTCCCGTAATTCCCGCCAACAAAAAATTCTGCTTTCAGTACCTTTTTCTCCATTTTAAATGAGACGAAAATACTAATAAACAAAGCTCCAAATGGCATTAAAATATTACTAGATAAAAAGTCTACCGCATCAAAAATGTTTTTACCGAAGATTGTAATATCACTCCATACACCAAATGAAAGTGCAGATGGGATACCTATTAAGAAAATTAAAAATCCAATTATCCACGACAACCTCTTTCTTCTTTCTTGCTGCCCATTCGCTAGTGCTGAAACAACCGTTTCAAGTAGGGAAAACGCAGATGTTAACGTTGCAAATGTAAATAGCGCAAGAAATACTGTTAAGAAGAAATTCCCAAATGGAATTTGACTAAATACAGATGGTAATACGATAAATAACAAACCTGGTCCTTCTGTCGGCTCCATTCCTAGTGAAAATACTGCTGGAAAGATAGCAAGCCCTGCAAATAAAGAAACAAATAGGTTCAATCCAACAATTGTTACCGCTGAACGTGGTAAACTTTCTTTTTTATTTAAATAAGAACTATACGTGCCCATAATTGAAATCCCTATACTAATCGCAAAGAATGATTGCCCCATTGCAAACAAAATACTTTCTGATGTGATTTTTGAGAAATCAGGCTGCAAGAAGAATTTAACCCCTTTCATCGCATCATCAAGTGTTAAAGAGCGAACAATAAGAGCGACAAACAGAACAAACAATGCCGGTAACATATATTTACTCGCTTTTTCAATTCCATTTTGTACCCCTTTTGATACCACCCAAATCGTAATAAACATAAAGGCAAAATGTCCAGCAATTGCCCAAACAGGATCTCCAATTGTTTCTGTAAATAAAGAACTGTAATTTTGCTGTGGTGTAATCAATTGTCCAGTTATTCCTCTGAATAAATAGATTAATACCCAGCCACCAACAACACTATAAAACGATAACAAAATAAAACAAGTTCCAACGCCAAGGCGTCCAATCCAATGCCAACCTGTATTTGGTGCGATACTTTTAAATGCTCCAACTGCTTGTTTTTGTGTACTGCGCCCTATCATAAATTCAGCTATCAATAACGGAAGACCTATTAATACCGTAAACAATATAAAGATTAAAAAGAATGCTCCTCCCCCGCTCTTCCCAGCAATATAGGGAAACTTCCATATTGCACCAAGTCCAATTGCAGATCCTGCTGCGGCCATTATAAAACCTAATTTCGAAGTCCATTGCTCCGTCTGTTTCATCGTATTTTCCTCCTAATTAAATCTCTTTATATTAATAAATAAATATAATTGACCAATCCAAATAAAACCTCCATTTCTTCCTATATATAATAAAAAATGGCCCAGCATCTCTTTATATAAAGAGACGCTAAGCCATTTACTTAACGCGGTACCACTCTTATTGATTCCATTATGAATCCACCTTAGCAGTAATCGTTTGATTACAAACCTGTTATCGAAGGTTAACCGTTAAGATTTACTAAGAATTAGACTTCTGTTCCACCTTACTGCTCCTAGGCGAGTTCAGGATGTTATTTGACTATGTCACACCAACCCATAGCTCTCTGTACAAACACATGACCTTACTACTCCTATTCAACGCAATCTAATATTCTGAATATAAGTTCTTTTGAAATTACTACGAATTATATCGGTTATATTTACGGCTGTCAAGCAAGATATTTATTTTTTTGTCGAAAAAGAGGTTTTTTAATATGCAAGCTGCACATAAGGCCCTATCTACTTCCAAAATCTTATGTTTGGCCAAATCAACAAATATTACAAGTATTAGTTATATTGATGCACTTAGCATTCTTTAAGACTATCTAAGTTAACCTTTTTGGATAGTTTTTGGTCCTTCTTTATTATTTACCATTGTTATTTTAGATCTGTATATGATGGTGTCAGGTATGAGACACCTATTAGAAAAAGACAGAAATTATTCTGCAAACTCACTGCTCTTAAGTGTTTTATCAAAAGTAAAAATCGAGAAGAAAAGGAAAATTTACACCGTTTCAAACAAATATTCACTGCGAAAGAATCATAAATATTCTAGCAAAAAGAACCTTCGATATTACCACGAAGGTTCTTTTTTAGAGGATACATGTATATTCAAAATTCATATGTATTCCCTTTACTTTCCTAATTACTTTATTAGATTTTTAATCATCATGCAATCCATCTAATAGCTCTGAAAATGTATGACAAATTATCTCTATAGCTGCTTCTCCTTGTTCCTCATGATCCCAAAATACAATTGTTGGTGATAGTTTATCCGCACGATAGTCAAAACATATTAGATTTCCGAAAGGATCCTTCGCAAAAGGAATAATCCCCTCTATCTCAGGCTGTATTGGATCGTAAAACATCCCTATATTCATTTCTTCACTTGTAAAACTTAATAAATCATTTATTACACCTTCTCCCCCAGTTACAAATTCAAAAGTATTTGGCTCTGGATATCCGCCATTATATTTTTTAACACATTCTTTATAATCGTATGGAAAGTTTACTCCAAACGATTTTTCTACTTTATTTATTATTTGTTCATCTACTATTTCTTCTGAAAATAACCACTTGATTTTTCTCATGATATGCCTCATTCCCTTTCTTTAATTGATAATCTTTCTTTGTTTTCCTAATTTAATCAAATAAAGCTTAATTAACTATGAATAAATATTACTAAGAAAGTCTTTTAATATTTTTCTAGTTGCAACACCAGCTTGTGGAATCAGATCATTTACTCGCTGTATAATTGATGGATTTTCCAATATAAGCTGTTTACTTTCTGAACTTGTAAAGCTTCTCAACGTATCTACGCATATTTCGAATAGTTCTTTATCGTCTGTATCCAACATTATTAATAGCGCTTTCAACTCATTCATACTACATTCATTATCCAAACAGTAGGCTAATTTTCGCTGCCACTCTAAAGGTTTGGTTACTGCCGTATTAAGTAATTCTTTCCAATCATGAGAAGAGAATTCCAGTAACATTTCTTGTGCGATTAAAAATCCTTCATCATACCAATAGTCGACTGTAAAATATCCAAAAAGATAATCCTCAAATTCTTTATACATTTAAAAATCTCCTTTAATTATCTATAATATTAAGGTGTAGTTAAACCTGTTAAAAGCTGTGTAATACCTTCACTAGTTGGATATCCAGATACAACTTCATCACCTATTTTAATCACTTCTATTTGAACGCCATTAATCGTCTTTCTTAACATCATATGAAAAAATTATATCGTTAGTTTGATTCTTACCTTTATCGAACATTGCCATTTCATTCCTTTCGACCATAATGACTATTCATACTTTTATTGTAGAAAAATGTTGGCGATATATATCAAGCGAAAAAATAGTACGATCTGTTAACTCTCGAATAGTAGCAGCACGACCCAATTTTTTGCTAATCATTTTATATTCATCTTTAAGCAATTCTTTTGAAATTTCATCATACTTTTTTACTTCACTTAATTGATTACAGCACAATAAAATTTCTGGCCAACTTTGATTTAATCTTATTTTCAAAGTATCACTATAAGGAAAATGGCTCTTATTTCTTTTACTGTTATAAATATTCTTCCTTGTCGAGCCTATACGCTTAAATTCTCGATTAAGTTCTTCATATATTATCTCTTTAGGGATGCACTTCAAATGATTATTAAGATCGTATAGCCCCGCATTTACAACAATTTGAGGAAAAGGCAAATTGAATTTTTCACGCAATGTTTCACTTGTATAATGCAGATCCTCTTTGTTCGCATCATATATTTCCGCAGTTTTAACATCTTTTTTTCTAAAACTTCTCTTACTTGCCCTAATAAATCACTCTCACTATATATAATCTCTTGTCTCATTCTTATTAGTTCTTTATTTGTATGCTTCACATATTACACCACCAATTTTAAGATAAGATTCATCGCATAACAAATAACTTATGATCTTATTATAATCTAAATTAGAATTTTCCGAAAAGTACAAACTTATTATTTTTTGTTTTTCGCCTCATAAATTTGCCGTGGTGTATGGATGGTGCAAGGTACTAGAAAAAGCTGGTAAATGATAGACATTTTTCCTATAATGAAACGTGGAGACGATAGGGAGGGGATATAATTAATTATTTGGTTGTGTAGATTAAAAGTTTAATAGAGAAAAAACAGGGGGAAGAGAAATGTCAAAAAAAGTAATGTCTTTATTTTCTGTCGTGATGGTTGCAGCCCTTATGATAACTGGCTGTGGTCAAAGTGATAAAGCAAATAATGATCAAAAAGAGAATGTGACAAAAGAAAATACGGAAGAGAAAAAAGATACTCAAAAAGAAAATAAAGAAGAAAAAAAGGATACACCAAAAGAAAAAGAATCTAAAGATACAAACACTAAAAATACGGTAGCTAGCTCAAGCGATTATTCAAAGCTTATCTCATATATGGAGAAAGAAACACAAGGTAAAACAAAAGTTCTTTATGAAAACAAGGAACCGCAAGTACATAAATTGCAAGATGTTTCAGTATCGCTTGATAACTATACATTAGTTGAATTGAATGATTTTCATGCCGATTTTGACATTCCTTTTAACAGGCAGACAAATGGCGGGGTTATTCTTGCACACTATACTGTAAAGAATAGTTCAAATAAAGATGTTTATTATATGCCAACTTTAAACATAACATTTACAGGCGCTAAAAAGGATTACAGTAATTATAAAGATTTAATCCCAAAAGAAGAACAATTATCTGAAAAATTGTCTCCAAAGAATAATTATTTAGTAAAAGCAGGGGAAACCGTTTCTGGTTATGCTGCTTATCCATTCGGTAAAGATGATTTAGCAAAAATTTTGGGGCTATCAACGGTATCAGTAATGGTTCCTGAAGCGCAGGCTAATAAAGGAAAATTTGACGCTCCAATCGGAAGTCCGGGGAAATTTGCGTTAAGTTTAAATAAACAAGGTTCTGATAAGGTTTCAGCAGATAAAACTTTTTATCAAGATAAAGCAACCGTTGAAAACATGGGCGAGAAAACAATGCTAAGTGAAAAATCAAACATTAATAAAAGTGAACAATTAGGTGCTGTCAATGTTACATTTGATGGATACCAATTCACCAAATTCACGCCAAATTCCGTTGAAGCTCCCCGATTTGAAAATTTCAAAAATGGCATTGTTTTATTGACAGTCAAATTTAAACTCGATAACAAAGAGACTGAAGATATTGCGTTGTCTTCAATAAGTTCTACACTAAGAGTTAATGATGGCTCGCAGTATACGCTCAACGAAGGCATGTTGCTGAATTACAAATATAATGATTCGATTAAAGTTGGAACATCTGGCGAGTTATTACAGGTTTTCACCTTAGATCAGGAGCAGTATGAAAAGATTTTGAAAAACAAAAGCTTTGAGATCGAATTAGGACCTATGAGAAATAAAGACGCAAAAGACATTTCAAAAGGGAAAAAAGTGAAATTCACATTACCGAAATAGAGTAGCAAAAGAAGACGGGATTTGTAGTACAAAAAAGGATAGATAAAGCAGATAATGTTTCCGCTTACCTATCCTTCTTTTTTCATTTATAATGTGTGACATTAAATGAAAACATTTAATCGCACTCCCCGAAAGAATTCTCCTTCCTCAAGCGTGTAAAGGGCGATAGCCCAACGGTAGGCGGGAAATGAATTTCGGTTTGGTGTAGCCAAAAAGCACTTGACTTTGCTTTTTATTTTGCTCCTAATATAATCAGTCTTATAAAATATAAAGGTTGGTGTATCGGTGAAACTAGATAGTAATAATCATTCAGTGTTCTTATTGTATTATCATCTTGTATTAGTTGTGAAATACAGAAGAAATGTATTCGATGATGATATGTCTGACTATGCAAAGGACATGTTTGTAAGACTTTCTGAGAACTACAATATAACGTTAGTCGAGTGAAATCATGATGTTGACCACGTACATATATTGTGCAAGGCACACCCTAATACAGAAATGACAAAGTTCATTAATGCTTATAAGAGTGCGAGTTCTCGATTAATAAAGAAAGAATTTCCACAAGTGAAAAAGAAACTTTGGAAAGAAATGTTTTGGGCAAGAAGTTTTTGTTTGATAACTACTGGTGGTGCACCAGTAGACGTGGTGAAGAAGTTGGATTTGAGTCAATATTTTGCCTTTTGCCTCAGTATTATTTCCAAGTCTGTTAGCTATATCATTTAGAATTTTATAGTCAGTATCAGCCTCTCTTGGGTATTCAATTCCATTCTTATCTGCTGCTATTGAAGCTTTAAAAGTTGGGTTATTAGGCTTTAATATAATATCCGCCACTCTTTCCTCTAACACACCACTTAATTCATTTATACTACTGTGAGCATAAAATTCTTTCCTATTTAGCCCATTGACATTCTTTATAAGCATAATATATCTATTAATTTTCAACTTTTTTTATTAAAAACTCTAACTTTAAGATATATGGGTGCGGCTCGTCATTTAGTTCCTGCAAGTCTTTCGCATACATCTTAGATTTCTCTAACAATTCATTTCTAAAGTCTTCCAATGATACAAGTTTAGAATTCCAACTAAGATAAGTTATTCCAACTATATTACTACATTCGACTGCATGGCTTCCTTCTGGTTTATTTGCATAAGCTTTGCTAATAGAAATATAATCACTATTAGTTTTTTTTAGTTCAATCCAAACTTGTGGAGTTTCTATATCACTTATATACACTTGCTTTTCATTTTTTAGTAGTTCTGTTGCTTCTAAAAAATAATAAAACCACCAATATACCGATACAGAAAACGCATCTAGTTCCTCTGAAAGTAATAATCCATAGTTTTCATTGTCCACTTGTATTTGAAAATAACCGTCTGCTCCTTTTAATTCATGATCATCATATATTTCATCAAAAAATACTTTATAACGTATAGAGAACAAAGCAGATTCCTCCTTATATATTCATACTTTTAACTGTTTGAACTGTAAAAATTTGATTACCATAAACAGCCCCCAATTTTTTATCGATATATAAATAGATGTTAGCAAGTTCGTTTGCAAACTTGTTAGCATTTTTTATGTTTTAAACCTTATTTTAATTTACATACATATATTTTTACTTTATTTATATATTTACGTATTTATCCTCTCGGTTCATAATGTTAATCGGGAAGACCTTGGAATGCTCCTGATACAGAACCTATGAGTCCGCTTGATGAACATTTTAAAATTCCTTTAGCTAAAGCATTTGATTAATCAAGGAGTGTATTAGAATGGGAAGATATCCTGCGATTGTAATAACAAAAGAGCTAGATAATAGTGATTATGCCATTTATAGTTTTGGCCCTAGTATTGAAATGTGTAATGAATATCGAGAAATGTATGAAAGATGGCGTTTTAAGCTCTTAAAAGATAAGCTTTCTGTCAAAGAAAGTTTTGTTTTACTTGATGACATACCTAAAAAACATATTTCATTGTTCTATAAATGTATTATTAAAATCCATAAACAAATTGAAAATGATGGTGGAATGAAAAATTTTAAAAATATTGATCTTCCAAATCACATTTCATTTGCTTAAATACTATATTACTTTATTTAGCTTCAATATGTGGGAAGTAACTAAAATCTAAAAGGAATATTTAAAACAACGTATAGAGAAGCACATGATGCCACTGTGAGATCTGGTAGACCATGGGATGTGCCAAAAATAGATAAAGAATAAATAAGGAGGTCTTTATCTATGGCAGTATGTTTATTAATGACTAAAGAATTGGAAGATGAAGAAATTGTTGTTTATCAATACTACCCTTCTGAATCCCCCGATAAAATAGGCAAAATGTATTATAATAAAAAAGAACGAATGTTTTATGACTTAGAGCAAGCCCCAGTAGATTCAGAAACAATGAGAGAACATTATTTTAATTGTGCATGTACTAGGATTGTGCGATGTCTTAAAAGAAACGAAGACTTTCCTGATAGCATGGCATATGAAGCATAATTAAATGAACAAATATATATATAAGCCGGCTCCTTTAATAGGAACCGGCTCTTCTTATTACTTTACATATAGCAGTAACATAGAAAGGCGCATTACCTCATATGCACCCCATTTGCTAAATCGCTATCTCTCTAAAACATAATTAGCATTTTCATTTGTATATTTTTGTATTTTCATATTTACAACCTCTTCCCTTTCCTCCATAATTTTAAAGTGTTATTCATAGGTCAGGTAGTCCTGCTAGAGAAATTCCTCTAGGAAGATAGATTAAAAAAGGAGAAAAAATATGAGTAACTTTAATTTTCTAAAACAATATGTGATTTTACCTGGAACAGTAATAACTTCTGATGCTAAAATGGATGTTATATTTTTGAATTTAATGTTAAAATAAAGAAAAAAGTATCCTTTAACGAAGTAAAGGATACTTTTTTAATTGGATATGTATCTTTTTAATGTAATCTATATTGTCCCATTAATTGCTCTTCACCCATTCGAACAAGACGCTTTGTAATTTCCCCACCTACGGAACCATTAGCACGTGCAGATGTCTCTGGACCCAGTGTAACTCCTAATTCACGAGCGATTTCATATTTCATCTGCTCGATTGCACTTGCAGCACCAGAAATTAGAATTTCATTATAGCTATTATCATGCCTTTGAATATTCATAATTACACCTCCATTATATTTGTATATAACATGTGCTTAATTATGATATTTATACATAACATGTTTTACTTCCATCTCATATTTTCCTTAGTAAATTGCATTTCTTTTCTTTTCTATATTCCACTAGTTAAATTTGGGACACATCTGAATATTTGATTCCTAAAACATTCATTTTCTCTTTAAATGAACGCCACGGCTCTACTTTTATTGTCTTCACACGTCCATCTCTTTAAGTGAAAATTCTTAAGTACTCCATAATAATCTCTCCTACATATTTAAATACTCATTCCATTTTGATTGCTATACACATCATAATTAAATTTTTTTCATAGAAAAAGGATCTCTTGCTCACCTATAAAGCAACAAGAAAAGGATTAATCTGTCATTCTTGATCTGCTGAGCTCCCTTAATTGAAGAAGTAACATTAATAATCGCCTATCAAACTTATAGATAGGCGATTATTGTATTTCTAAAAACAAAATTTAAAAACTTTAATATTTATACGGACCTTCAACCAAATATTTTTTTACAATGGTTTCAATATGTTCTCTTGTTTGCAATGTGTCAAAATGAAAAACTTTTGCATAGGATGATTTTCCTGTATTGATAAACTCCATAGTAATTGTTTTGTTAGGTTTTTCCGCTTGCAATAAAGAAATTACTTTATAGATGTCGTCGATTAACTGTGGATTTTTCTTATATTGCAACGTATTATTTTTAAATTCTAAAGTAGCCTCGTAACCCTTGCACTCTCCATTTTCTATATAGGAACAGGAAATATCTTTGAACGCTACACGTTCATTTTCAACTTCTTTGATTTTGTCATGGATTTGTGTACGAATTAAATACGTCCAGTACTCCTCTGATTCATTTTTCATTACAGATAACAATTGATCTTTTGATGTAATTTGCTGTATATTTTCTAAATGAAATCCATGTAACTTATCTTTGCTATCAAGTATTTCAATTTTTGTTATTTGTTTGTTATTACCTTGAACAAGTTGTAATAGGGCAAATAATCGATCAAGTTCTTTTGTTTCAAATTGACTATAATCAAGCTTAGGGATAGTTTTTAAAGTTAATAATAATTCATTGGTTGGTCTTTCCTCATCAATCTTACTATCTTCAATCTCAACCTCACTATCATCAATTATATATTGAATTACATTTTCATCAGATACTGGGGTGTATCCTAACATCTCAATTTCCTTCAAAAGAGGCTTAAATTCTTTATACTCTTCATATGTCTTTCTACCATATTCATATTCATCACCTATTATTGTAGAAAAAAAGAAACCAGTCACTTCTACACGAAACTGAATGTTTTTGTTATCTTTTACTTGAACTGTGTGCCAAGTGTGTCCTAAATTCACCTCATTCGAACTGCCTCGTTTTGTTACGATAACATCAATGCCATATTTGCCCTTTATGTATTCTTGTATATCTTTGTTTTCTTTACTTACAGAAGAAAAATATAAAAAATTCACTATAGCAGCAAAGAAAATAAAAGCAAATAGAGCTATAATAGAAATCACAATCTTTTTTATATTCATCCCCCCTGTTATATTTTAACATACAGATATTCATCCTTCTTCATATTATATTTGTACCCGCCATATCTCACTCGAACTAGAAAACAAATTTTCCTATAACGAAATATACACTATACTTGCCTATGATTTGATTTGAAATATTATATATTTTTTGTTTTAAAGGATAATTTTAAAGAGGATGTCATATAACTAACTTAACAACTCGTAAATAGAGTTTTGTAGATATCGATACTATAGTATTAATCATCGACCTAAAACTCATTAAATCAAAAACTGAGCATCCGTTTTTCGCATGATAGATAATTAATTTACATAAATATACAAAAAGGGATTTTTGAAAACTCATTATACATTTATACTAATTTTTTTCTCTTTACATTATATAAATCAAAACCCTCCATACGCCAAAACTCCTCCAATCCAATCGCTTGATACAATTTAATCTCTTCTTTATAGATTGGATACATACCAACTAAATGTATTGATCCATTTGGTGTTTTAATTTCTGAGTATTCTTTACTTAGAATTGAAGGAGCAAAAACAAAGAACCCAACCATTTCAGATTCATGTGAAATGGGAGTATCTAAAGTAAACAGTGAACCGTAAGAGAAATTTTTTTCTCCTTTAAATTGTGACGCAAAATACGCTGTTGCTAATCCCCAATTTTCATCTTGAGTCTCTAGTGTTAGAATAATTTCTGGTTTTCCGTTTTTCCAATTTGGATGGTTTGCTTCTGATAGTCCATAAGTAATAGATGTCATCATACCTTCTTCAGGTAAATCACGATAAAAAAACACATGAATTGGCGTATCTCCATTTTTAGTATTAATCTTTTTTATTGCATCTGCTTCTCCAAACAACTCTTCTAATCCTTCTATAAAAGCTTCGGCATTACTCTTCATAATTATCCTCCAATAACTTTTAATTAATTTTTAAAAATCAATTAGATCAATTTTGAAAAGAAACTAGAATGTTATTGTTTCTCCAAAATGACATTATCGATTCTACTTTATAATTTAAATTCTAATTTTCTAGTATATTAATTAACCGCTTATTATTTACCTGCTTTGCAAAATCTAAAGGGGATTTTCCTACTTTATTTTTAGTCGTTACATCCGGATTTTTTCTTATCAAAAGCTCAACCATATCATAATATTTCCCCTTACAATTTAAAACTGCACTCCATAATGCATTATTTCAAAACTTATCTCTAATATTTACATCCCCACCACTCTCTAGTATCATCGTAGCTACCTCCAAATTTTGATGTGCACATATTAAGTATAATGGGCTTTGGCAGCTTTCCCTACTGCTCCTACAACCATTTTTCCGCCATACTTAATTGCTTTTCCAGCGAGACTCGCGGCTTTTCCAATTGGTACAAAGTTTAAAAGCGTCCAGCCTGCCGCAATGAGTCTTTCTTTTGTAGGTCGTTGGTCTTTACCTGTAAAGCCCCTGATACTGACGTTTATGGAAAAATTCAGTTACTTGATAAAAATTTTTAACAATGCGTCGTAATTTCCCTTTCCATATTTCCCCTTTTAATTATATCTATTTTTTCACTTAAATAAAAAAACTGGAAGATTATCTACATCTTCCAGTTCAAATTCTCAGCCATTTTCTATATTAACCTTGCTCTTATCTTGCTAGTTTACTCTCATAATCTAGCAAACTAACAATACTATTCACTACTATAAATGAAGCTATCATATAATTGTAGAATCAAAATCTATATTTTTAACACCAAATTACTAAAATCCATCTTATATAAATTGCTAAAAATAAAACTAGTGTCTTCTATTAACTGTTACATAAAATGATAATAGCCAATAGACACCACATTTTCCTATAACATAGCTATTGACTACTTATTTGATAGGTATTTTAGAGAAGTTCAATCTTTCAACTTCTTACTATTGTCCCCAGAAGCTAGAAAAAGTGGTTTCTTACTTTTGATTTTTCACTCTATAATCTAACTCGAATAACGCATCTTCTACATCTTCCTCCAATCGAGGACTATTCTTAAATTGTTCAATTACTTTTCTGTATTTTTCTTTTCCAGAATACCCTAACATTGATAAAATGTAACTAATACATTCATCATTAAATTTACTTAAATTCAAAACAATTGGTTCTAAATCTAATTCCTTATCAACATTACGTGAATTTTCTCCATTCAAAATAATATTTAAAATCTCTTCTTTGATATCATTATCATTTTGTTCAACAACATATTTTATTAGAACATTCATTTCTTGAATTGCTTCATCTCTGCTGATATCCCCATATTCTAAAATATCTCCTATAGCTCCTAAACTATTTAATTTTTCTTGCTTGTCTAGTCTAGAATCATTCAATATTTTATTTAACTTTTCTTCAAAATTCATATTGCCTTACTCCTTTATTTTTTTGGTGGCTGGATTGGAATATAAGTACTATTTGCTAATCCCTCATTATAATGTGAACTATTTGGTTTAACTATGCCTGGTGGTTGAAACTCCCCTGAAATAGGATCAAAATACTTTTTCCCTTTTTGCACTCTTACAATCCAACCATTAGCAGCATTACTTCCAGCCGGTGCTGAGGCATCTGGACCATGAACTCTAACTCTCATAGTTGAACCATCTGGAGCTTCCCATTTATATTCAAATCCTTCTGTCACTTTTCCTGGTTGTGGACTTAGATCACGTTTTGGGGCATCCTTTGGAATTCTTGATAAAATATCATCAATGGTCGCTCCCTGTATATTACTAAAATCCCCGATATTACCAGTTCCTAACTTCCCAGCTCCGCTTGCTTCCTTACCACCGTTCTTCTCACCACTACCAAAAACCTTCTCACCAGTCTCTTTCACATACTGATAAGCATCTTTCAGCAGGTTCTTTCCTCGACCAGGAATCTTGCCTGCACTTTCTGTAGCAAAGGCGAGGTCTCTACCAGATTTCGGCACATACTCTCCTAATTTTTTCATAGCATAACGGAATGCCTTATCTGCTTCTATAAAATCATTTTTAACCTTTGTCTTCCCTTTATTCCACAGGTCTCCTACTTTATCAACGAGACTTTTCGTTTTAGATGCAACGAAAGATACGCCTTCTTTTACTTTACTTGGTACTTTCTTCGCTACATCAAGAAGTGCTTTTCCAGCCTTTTTCCCGACATATTTAATTCCTTTTCCAATTCTTCCAATCGGAGTAACATTCAAAAGCGTCCAGTCTGCCGCAATGATACTGTCGTTTACATTGAAAAATTCAGTTGCCAATCAAAACTTTTAAATATTTTTATATTTTTCTTGCACCTATTCCTTTTAATTATATCTATTTTTTTAGTTCAATAAAAAACTGGAAGATATAATTAATCTTCCAGTTCAAATTATATAGATAAGCCAACGAGTAACACGATAAAACTTCTAACAGTCACTTCACTTTTCTCACACTACTGTTAATTTCTTTTATTGGCATGTTATTTTTTCGGCATCCAAAGAATTAATAAAAATAATAACACCGCTTATTCTCTCAAATACTTTATAGATTCACATGTTCACTATTTAGACTATCTTATCCTTTTAAAAATTCTTTGTTTCCTAAAATCTAGCAGAATAGCAATTTTACATTCTTTAAGAGTAAATTCTAATTTACACATTCAAACCAATCTACACCTTCAGCTTCAATTTCTACTATAATAACATCCTCTTCACTAGTTAGTACAAACTTAACAGTTTCATTTTCTGAACCAATTCTTAATACTGAAACATCGATTATTTCATTACTATTAATTGTAAATACTTTTGGTTCAGTTTTGAATGATATTACTTCAGTAAATTCAAGTTGACCAACCTTTATTTCTGGATCACCATCCTCGTAAAATGATTGTAGCCAATTACATAAGTCCATATCCATCACAACTCTTTTTTCATTTTGATAAAAAGTTATGCTCTCTACAACACTATCGTGTAAATTATAGTTTTCTAAAAACTCAACTATTTTCATAAAGCTCCTCCTTATGGTATAATGTGTGACGCTTTTGAACCTTTAGGTACAGGCTTACCGTTAACATCCAAATAATAGTCACCCTTACCAGTACTATTAGGATTATGGACATGATAATGGTCTTTACCTTCAAAGCCATTAGCTCCCGGTTTCCCAGGATCAAATCTAACCTTCATTCCTGTATCTGGATCAAGAAACTCTCTCGAAGTGGTGTTTTTAGCCATTCCTTCAGGTGTTATATCTTTCCACCCATGATTAAGTAACTCCCTTGGATCTTTTGGTAAAACTATTATAAGAATATTTTATCTTACTACTTTCCCTACCCAAAAGCCTATCTCCAGTATCTTTCACATACTGATAAGCATCTTGCAGCAGGTTCTTTCCTCCACTGGGAATCTTGCCCGCACTTTCTGTCTCAAAGGCAAGGCCTCTACCAGATTTCGGCACATACTCTCCCAATTTTTTCATAGCATAACGAAATTCCTTACCAGCTTCTATAAAATCATTTTTAACCTTTGTCTTCCCTTTACTCCATAGATCCCCTATTTTATTACTTAGCCCTTTTGCTTTTGATGCCAAGAAAGATACGCCTTCATGTAGCTTACTTGACACTTTCTTCACTCCATCAAGAAGGATTTTTCCGCCATACTTAATTACTTTTCCAGCAGTACTAAGGACTTTTCCAACCGGAACAATGTTCAGAAGCGTCCACCCTGCCGCAATGAGTCTTTCTTTTGTGGATAGCTCTTTGCCTGTACGTGGATATGTACCTGTAACTGCTCTGATATCATCATTTACACTGATAAATTCCGCTGCTTAATAGCAGCTTTTAACAATGTTTCTTAGTTGTCATAGATGACTTAAATCTCTTTCTATTAATTATATTTTTCCATTCCAATAAAAAAACTGGAAGATTATTCACATCTTCCAGTTCAAATCGTATAGATAAATTCTCCTATAAATAACACTATAAAAAGAATTATATCATCTCTACATTTCTATTTCCTCAGACTCTAGCAAAATAAGCAATTACAATTATAAATTTCAATAATTTATTCTTTGGTTATATCCACCTTTATATGGTAGCTCATTTTCAAAATCACATGAGGCAACTACTTGATAACTCTCTTCCCACAAAAACACAAGCAATTTTCTGATTTCTTTTTTATAATCGCCGCTTTTATTATAATCAGATGTATCAATATCTAAAAAATATGGAAAGTAAAGAAAGCCATCTGGAAATTCTTTCGATTTTTCTTCATCAAATTCTTTATTTTTATAACATCAACACTGAAATAATCACCTTCTATAGAAAAAAATTTATCATGTTCCAAATGTAAACAAACAGAAATTTTTTCAGTTAACTCTTCAATTGATTGAATAGTATTTATAAAAACTTTACAATATAAATCTTCCAACCTATACTCCTCCTTATTTAATAGGTATATATGGTGGGTTATCAAATTTTCCACGCTCTAAAATTATAGAGACATCAGCCTCTATCCCTAATAGATTTTCTATTTCTTTTCGGAGTCCTCTCAATTTAGCTTCACCCGCTTGAATTTTTCCAGTCTCTAAAGCATGAAGCATGGTTCTTTCTTTTACAGAACCTGGATTTGGAGTTCCAAATTTTTTTTTACAAGTCCCTCAAATTGCTCTTCACTTACACGGACACCTATATCAATATCTGATGTTAATTTTGCAGTTCCTCCTGCTCTACTACCTTGTACAAAAATATCATCACTTATGTTTCCGAATTCACTCTTTAATAAGTTACTCATATTGGAAAACTGTTCTTCTGTTAATCCCTGAGGAATTTTTAAACCGTTAGCTCCCTTAACAACATCCTTCTCACCACTACCAAAAACCCTCTCACCAGTATCTTTCACATACTGATACGCATCTTGCAGCAGGTTCTTTCCTCCACTAGGAATCTTGCCTGCACTTTCTGTCTCAAAGGCAAGGCCTCTACCAGATTTCGGCACATACTCTCCTAATTTTTTGATAGCATAACGGAATGCCTTATCTGCTTCTATAAAATCGGTTTTAACCTTTATCTTCCCTTTATTCCATAGGTCCCCTACTTTATCAGCGAAACTTTTCGTTTTAGAAGCAACGAAAGATACACCTTCTTTTACTTTACTTGATACTTTCTTCGCTCCATCAAGAAGGGCTTTTCCGCCTTTCTCTACTGCTTCTACGACCATTTTTCCGCCATACTTAATTACTTTTCCAGCAGTACTAAGGACTTTTCCAACCGGAATAATGTTCAGAACCGTCCAGCCTGCCGCAATAAGTCTTTCTTTTGCGGATAGTTCTTTGCCAATGACGAGTTCTTTTACCTGTATATCCCCTGATACTGGTGTTTACATGTAAAAATTTATTTGCTAGTTAAAACTTCTAAACAATTTTTTCATCGTTTTTCTAACTATTCTACATTTCCTTTTTTAATTATATCTATTTTTTCAGTTCAATAAAAAACTGGAAGACTAATTACATCTTCCAGTTCAGATCGTATAAACAAAAACTTCATTAAATAACGTTGTAAAGTGGATATGTTTCTTTACCGGTGATCGAGAAACTCACAAAATAGCTAACAACCTTAGTCAGTTCCTCGAGCACCTCTAGCTTAACATGCCCACCGTTTGCTTTAACATTTAAACTTGTTCTTTTAAGTTTTTCTTTCTTTGCCCTTAGAATCTAGAAAAATAGCATATAATAACTTGTATTTTCATCAGAATAATTCTCTCTAGAATTAAAATTAGCTTTCTTCCTTGACAGCTTCAATAATTTCCTGAAAATCTCGTGTTAATTCATTATTCTTTCCATCTTTATACATATAGTATCCTTCCAATCCCCTATGAATTATAGCAAACATAGTGGGGTGAAAAGTTCTATCTGTAGAATTAATAAGACACTGACTAAACTGAACAGCAATCTCTAAAGAATAAGCCATTTTCCCACTCAATATTTGAATCATAGCACCTTGTACCTCAACAGGATTAATATTCATTTCCTGTCCTAAACCATTAATCATTCCAAAGAGATATGCACCTAGAACCTGCTTTTCTTGTTCATC
The DNA here is from genome assembly GCF_022811845.1 of Bacillus pseudomycoides. Classification (NCBI taxonomy): domain Bacteria; kingdom Bacillati; phylum Bacillota; class Bacilli; order Caryophanales; family Bacillaceae; genus Bacillus; species Bacillus pseudomycoides. The sequence continues at coordinate 3,592,436 of NZ_CP064266.1, read as the reverse complement.
ATTACTATCAATTTTAAAAACTTCATCCACAAGACTATTCGCAATTTTTATACTTTTATTCATAAAATCTTTATTTTCTTCCCAAAATTTCACTCCTCATCAAATTACTTTTATATTTCCTTTAGGATATTTTCCATTCCAACCACAAGGAATATATCCATTTACATATATTCGATATAAACATTCATAAAATTCTGATTTTAATACTGGATAATAGCTTTGATATAGTGCAATATTCATTATATCAAATAAAATCTGATTCCTCATATTTTCTAGGAGTCGCTCTTCTCTAATTAAAAGCTTTAATTTTTCATTGATGATAGAAATAATATTTTTTAATTTCTACCGCCAAATCATTTCAATTCTTATTGTACAATTCCTATAATTTTTAGATAAATATGAAGTAACATCTCCTATTCTTTCTAGACAGAGATTTCCTATTTTAATCCATTAATGTTTTTAATATCCAAATTTAAATATGGTATTCTTTAATAGAATCATATAGATCTAATCTTTTGCCACTACTTAACTGCTGTTTATTTAAAACATTAGCTTTAACCCTATTTATATTCAAATTTTTAATGTTAGTGAAAAGGGATATGACGTTCTCTTATATTATGAATACTGTAGAAGATTTACGAGCTAAAATGAAGCTTGCTAAGGTTCTTAAAAGGTACGATGACCATTTCTGTTATGATAAATATCAAGAGACAATAAGAGATAACAAATATCCTAATCCTTACACAATTGAACAATGCGAAACATTGATGTTTAACGATGAGGGTGACCTTATCGATTGAACTCCCGACAATTCCGATGACTTTGAGAATTAAATTATAAGCGAAAGACAACTAGAAAAAATTTTCTAGTTGTCTTTTTGAGTCGTTACTGTGCACTATTCATTACTTCACTAACTTCGATATCCGTACACCATATTTCTAATTCCATAGGTGGCATGAGCACTTTACAAGAATATAGCTTTTTATTTTCTTGCTCAATTTCACTAATTTCTACATCTTGAAGAAAATACGGTACCTGAGCTAAAGATAAATCTCTATAAGGTTTTTCTTTCTCAAAACTAATCCAATGGTTGAAATTGGATTTATAGCAACCAACAAACCGGTAAACGACTTTTGATGTGCTATTATCATAAGCTAATGTTATTTCATCTGCAAAATAATCACTAGATAACTCTATCACCCTAGAATCCCAATAATGTAATTCTTCCACTTTATCCTGTATTTGTTTAGCATTCATAATTTTTACCTCACTTTTTATATGGAATATGTGCAGCCGGGCTTTTACTATCTACAATGTTTCCATTGACATCTAATGAATTCCCTGCCTCATCATATATGTGAACATGATCATATTTAGTTACCTTATCTGGTGGATCTATTCTCATACGCATTAACCCATTTTCATCTCTTATGTGCGCAAATCCATTATTATCATTTATTTTCCAGTTGTTTGGTACAGAATCAAGGAGCTCCTGTCTCGGCATGTTTGGGATATTACTCGGTTTTAAATTCCAGCCTTTAAGACCACTACCAAAAATCTTCTCCCCAGTCTCCTTCATAAATTGAATCACATCATCCTTCAGAGACTGCTTTCCTCCACCAGAAACAGCACCTACACCTTCCATTACAGGAGAAGGGCCTCTACCAAATTTCGGCACATACTCTCCCAATTTTTTCATCGCATAACGGAATGCCTTATCTGCTTCTATAAAATCGTTTTTAACTTTTGTTTTCCCTTTATTCCATAGATCCCCTATTTTATTACTTAGCCCTTTTGCTTTTGATGCCAAGAAAGATACACCTTCATGTAGCTTACTTGATACTTTCTTCACTCCATCAAGAAGGATTTTTCCGCCATACTTAATTACTTTTCCAGCAGTACTAAGGACTTTTCCAACCGGAATAATGTTCAGAAGCGTCCACCCTGCCGCAATGAGTCTTTCTTTTGTGGATAGTTCTTTGCCTGTACGTGGGTCTTTCCCTGTAACTGCTCTAATCGCATCATTTACACCGAAAAATTCCGCTGCTTCATCTAATCCTTTTTCCCACCACGATTTTTCTTCTTTCTTTTCCTTTTTCGGTGTTTCTTTTACTTTTTCTGCTTGTTTCTTTTGATATTCTTCATCTGCTTGACGAAACTTTTGGGCAATGCGCCGTAAATCTTTTTCTGTTTCTTGTAAGTTATGTATATACCTTTCCATTAGTTTCGTCGATTTCATATACTCCCCATAAAAATGCTGACTCGTTGCTCCTTGCCACTGCATTTGAATACTGAACATCGCTTGATTAAGATTTTGTTGTACATTCTGGCTATGTCTCTGCATCTCTGAGATGTTTTTGGCTAATTGTTCGAGTTGTTCGGGTTTGACTTTAATCTCCAAACCTTTTCAATATATCTCATCAAGTGTACATAAGCCTCTAAATAGACTTCTCACATTTTCGTCAAACTTGGCGCCTTCTACATTTGCGCCCTTCCAAACCACATTGTCAATGTTTAGCACCGGTAAAATCCGTTTTTGAAAGGGTCGCTCCTGTTAAATCTGCATTTCTAGCATCTACCTCTGATAAATTTGCATTTTTCAAATTTATCATTTGTAAGATTAGTACTCTTAAAATCCGCTCCAATACATTCTGCTTGTTCTGCGTCGATTTCTGATTCTTTTTGTTACGTTTAGAAATTTACCATCTATCATCAATAACTATAGTATATTGGGCAACACCGATAAATTCCATTTCGTTATTATTATACTTAATCTTTGTTTCTTGAGCATCATATTCAAGATTATAAACCAGAATGGTAGTATTAAATTCTTTTTCATGATTAATGACATCAAATCGTTTAATAAATTGATCGGAGTATGAAAAACCCTTCAATAAATCCCTAATATTATTTGTCGGTTGACTAATCCATTTTTTCTCAACCAAATCACGATCGTAATAATCTAAATGAAAGTTTTTTTCAAATATTGAGGATAAACTATCTCCGTCTTCTGTATATTCAATATTTATATAGTCCATTAACTCGGCTTTACTCTCAAAATTCCCAATCCATACTGATACTTTTTCATTCATATTATGCTACCTCCTTAATCCTTCTGGTAAATCCATTTTTCCATTTTTTAATCTATCGCTTGCCCAATTATTTAATCTCTTAACAAAAGTTTCATAATCTGCCGACGTATCAATAATACGTAGTATTTGGTTATGAGCTGTAGTAGACCCTTCTCCACCGTGAAATCCAGGTGGATTCACAAATTCAACATCTTTTGTAAAAGTTCTCATTTCTTTTAAGAATTAATCCTCAGTTTTAATATTCGCATCCCTATGTTAATAAGTATTTAACTAATTCCCTCTGAGCGGGAGATCCCCTAAAATAATAATAAATAAAAAGCATTAAACCTAAGAAATTTTATCGGTTTAATGCTTTTAGCTAATTAAAAGTTTATTTCCCTTACCTATTTTAAAAATATTACCACAATTTCCTTTTCCCCCTGATACTCCGCCATTATTAATAAATTACTTTTTATTTCACTATCTCTAACTTCATAATGATTAATCCTTTCATTTGTTAATCATATTCAATATAAACATCTTCTTCTTTAACTTTGGCTTGTTCAAGAAAATCAATAATATCTGTGACTAACTCAGGTAATACTTCCTTTAAAGAACTTGAATTTCTCACTTTATTATTATCGAACATACGAAATTGTTTTATGGTTAGACTAATATCTTCCACGTGCCATGGGGATTCATCGTACCAACCCTCTTGATGAAAATATTCTTTAATAATTCCTTCTTTAGGAACATCATTATCTAATAAATTATCTAAAATTGTTTCAAAATAACCATTCCATATTTTAAATATAGATTTGTTTTCTTCTTGGACTCCTCTTACTAAATTAATTTCTACTTCTCCTTCAAAACCAATATAATATTTATCATTTATCATAATATATTACTCCTTCCAGTGTCCTTTATCTAGAATTCTTATTTGCTCAGGAGTAGCTATTCCATCCTTTCTTGCTTTAATTGCTTCATACCATTTATAAGCTTCTGTCCACTCATTATCTCCTATTTTGAAAAATGTTTGAGGTTTCGCTCCACCATTTCCTGGAATCGTCCTTTGAATTACCCATGTATTCCCTTGTTCAACTGGAGCACCAGGTGTCCTTGTATGCCATCTAACTTCATATTTATAAGTACCATCATTCCACTTATATGAAATTTGTTCATACCCGTTTTTTGATTGAGCTTTAGTTTTAGCAGTTTCAGGAATTTCTATTGGAGATTTCTTAGCATATTCTTTTGCTAGCTTCAACTGTTCTTCTACCGTCATTTCTGAAAATTTTATCCTTTCAGTTCCACTACCAAAAACCTTCTCCCCAGTATCTTTCACATACTGATAAGCATCTTTCAGCAGGTTCTTTCCTCCACCAGGAATCTTGCCTGCACTTTCTGTCTCAAAGGCAAGGTCTCTACCAGATTTCGGCACATACTCTCCCAATTTTTTCATCGCATAATGGAATGCCTTATCTGCTTCTATAAAATCGTTTTTAACTTTCGTTTTTCCTTTATTCCACAGGTCTCCTACTTTATCAGCGAGACTTTTCGTTTTAGAAGCAACGAAAGATACGCCTTCATGTAGCTTACTTGATACTTTCTTCGCTCCATCAAGAAGAGCTTTTCCGCCTTTTTCTATTGCTCCTACGACCATTTTCCCGCCATACTTAATTGCTTTTCCAGCAACACTGAGGGCCTTTCCAACCGGAATAATGTTCAAAAGCGTCCACCCTGCCGCAATGAGTCTTTCTTTTGTGGATAGCTCTTTACCTGTACGTGGGTCTTTACCTGTAACTGCTCTAATCGCATCATTTACACCGAAAAATTCCGCTGCTTCATCTAACCCTTTTTCCCACCACGATTTTTCTTCTTTCTTTTTCTTTTTCGGTGTTTCTTTTGCCTTTTCTGCTTGTTTTTTTTGATATTCTTCATCTGCTTGACGAAACTTTTGGGCAATGCGCCGTAAATCTTTTTCTGTTTCTTGTAAGTTATGTATATACCTTTCCATTAGTTTCGTCGATCGCACATACTCCCCGTAAAAACGCTGACTCGTTGCTCCTTGCCACTGCATTTGAATACTGAACATCGCTTGATTAAGATCTTGTTGTACATTCTGGCTGTGTCTCTGCATTTTTGAGATGTTTTTGGCAATTTGTTCGAGTTGTTCGGGTTTGACTTTAATCTCCAAACCTTCTCCCACCTTCCTCTATTTTATACCAAAAAGAGCAGGAACTGCATCCATTATTACTTATACTTCTTTAGAAAAAATATCAAAGATACTACCATCACAAATAGCTTCGATTTCTTCTTTTACAAACATTTTTTGAAATGGTGTCCCTAGATTTAAAATCACATTCGCCTCTAAATCTACTATCTGGAATAATTCAACAGCATTCATACAAACATACGGACATTCTTCTGGAATCACCGTTTCTAAATGCTTTAAATCTGAATAAAGCGGTAACATGAGTCCTTCTTCCATTTCAAAATAATGAATTTGTAATTGTGTATTGTCTGTAGAAATCAAATTGCCGTCTTCATCTGTATTTGTATCCCCTTCTACAGAAGCAACAACGTATAAATTTGATTTTTGTAAAACATCGTAAAAATGCCCTCTTTTTTCTTCGTTCTGTAATGCTTCTACTAGTGCCTCATCTAACGGACAAATTGCTAGTAAACTCATTCTCTTTCACCCCTTAATGAGAATAGGTTCGCCATCTTACCTGAGATAAGATGGCGAACTTCACAAATATTTACTTTTGAGCATCCATGGCTTTAATTTGTTCCACATATTTCATTGCACTTTCACGTAATGTTCCATCAATAGTTGTTGCATATCGATCCCGAGTTAAAAATTCAAAGCATTTATATGCATTATTGATATCTTTTCCTTTCCAATACTCTACACCGTCTTGGAACATTTCCGCAGACACGTCCTCCATCAATTGATTTGCACGTGGTTGTTGATAGCCTAGTTTCATAGATTGATAAGTCAATTCAATCGCTGATGCTAAATCTTCAATAGTTGCTCCTTTTTTCGCCTTTTTATTCGCAGCATCAAATGTGCCCAAATAATCAATCGCATATTTCACTTGATCTTTAACTCCAGTTATTTCAATTCCTGGTGTTTTATATAGACGTTGATAAATTTTTAAAGCACCATTATAATCAGTTTTTTCTGCCTGTTGTGCTTCTTTTAATACACGATTTGCTACATTAGTGAATCCTTTTGTCTCAATAACGCCACGGGAAGCTGCCTGACCATAATAATGTAAAGCGTCATAAAGTTTTCCTTTTTTATTTGCTTCACCACTCGCTATTTGGATAAGTTGAATTCCCTCTACTTTTTTAGATGCATGATCAATCACATTCATGCCACTAATTTGTCCAATTGTTTTATCGATATCTTTTAACTGTGCCAGTAATGTGTATGATGGTAGCACCGTTTTCTCTACCTTACTTTGCCATCCTGTTGTTCCATTAATTTTTTCCCATTCGCTCTCTGTACTTTCCCATAGTTGATTCGCATAACTTACCATTTCTTCTCTTGAGCGCTCTAATGGATGATGTGTACGGATCGCATTTGCGATATTTAATACAGCTGTATAATATTCTCCTTTAGCCGCAGCCTCATTTGCTTTCTTTTCAAACATAAGTGGCATCAACAATTGTTTTGCTTCATCTTGAACAGATTTTTCTACTCTTGCTGCACCAGCTAATAAATTCGCTTTCTTTAAAGCGTCTGTAGCGGAAACGTTAGGATCGTTCATTTGTGCCTGAAGACCTGCTACTGCTATATTGAATTGCTGATTTAGTTTCTCTTGTTGCTCACCTTTTGCTTTATCAATCCATTGATTCGCTAATAATAAAGCATTTTCGTATTGTAAATTTTCAGGAGTGAAATATGTTTCAATTTGCTCAATTACTTGATGAATTGGATCTGGTTTTTCTGGTTTCTTTTGGTCACTTGTGCCCTTGTTATCTTTTTCTTCCTTAGTATCTTTACTTTCCTTACTCTCTTCGTTCTCTGTCTTTCCTTTCATAAGTTCCTCTTTTGTCCCTTGCTCACTAGACGCTTCGATTGCTTCTGTTTTTGTCGTATTATCTTCTTTTGTTTTTGTTTCTTCGTTGCTACCAGTTTCTTTTGCAGCCTCTTTTGAAGTTTCTTCTACCACTGGCGTTTGAATGTCCATATTCCTCAATTCTTCTTCGAGTAGCTTGTAGAAAATCTTCTCTACACGTTGATTTGCAGCTTCTACTAATTTAGGATCCACACTTTCAAAAACTGATGTAATCAAATAGTATTTACTTAAAGCTTGTTCTAAAGATGCCGTATCCCCTTCATTTGACCAAGTCTCTTCTTCTTTTATCGCTACTTGGTATACTTTTTCTGCAACTGATTGAATATACGCTTTTTTATTTTCAGTTAAATACTTTTGCATCTCTTGCTGTTTTTGTTCTGCCCCTAATCCATTCAATACATTCATTTGATTACGGAAATAGAATAACTCTCTATGATTTGAGTAATCGTTGTTTTCTAGAATTTTATCTAAATTATTTAATGCCAGCTTGTCTTCAGCCACCTTCTTTGCGTCCGATTGTGTATTCAATTGGCTAACGAGCGTCCAGTCGTTCTTTGTACTATCGTAGTTGTTAGTCAGATAATTTAATGCATTTGAATCCTGTCCTTTTTGACTGCCATAATAATCATTAAAGAATACAGATGAGTAATATTCGTTATTTCCAGCATACCACTCAACTAAAATGTCACCCGTTTTTGGCGATACTGTTATCGTTGGGCGTGTAGGGTCCACTGGTGGTTTTGGTGGATCTGGTACCACTGGTGGTTTTGGTGGATCTGGTACCACTGGTGGTTTTGGTGGATCTGGTACCACTGGTGGCTTTGGTGGATCTGGTGTACCCGGATCTACTGGTGGCTTTGGTGGATCTGGTGTACCCGGATCTACTGGTGGCTTTGGTGGATCTGGTGTACCCGGATCTACTGGTGGCTTTGATGGATCTGGTGTACCCGGATCTACTGGTGGCTTTGGTGGATCTGGTGTACCCGGATCTACCGGCTTACTCGGATCTACCACCGGTCCTCCCATATTAGTCGGTAGCTCAACTTTTGGTGGTGTTGGTGCATCTGATAGCTTAATATCAGTATCTTTTTTTGCAATCTGCACTTCGTTTGGATTATAGGTTACTGGTGTAATCGGTGATTTATTATTTCCAATTAGGTCTGCTAGGTTAAGGTTTGGTTTTTCTCCTGGCTTTTCATCTTTTTTTGTTGGGTCACTAATTAAATTAGGAAACATAGATTGTAAACCGTTTCCATCCGTAATACGCTCATCCTTTTTCTCTTCTGTATTACTTGCTAATTTTACCGCTTCTTTTTCAGCTTTATTGAAACCTTTATCATAAATAAGATATCCAGATGTACCTAATAAAGCTGCTGACATAACAGATATTGCTACTTTCTTACCTAATTTATTATTTTCTTCCATATCGCTTTTCTCCCCATTCCCCATCTTTATTGAATCCAGCCATTTGTTTTCATTTCTGCTAGCTTTTCTTGTGCCGTTTGTACTTCGGCTTGGTTTTCATTAGCTTGTACAGTTTTTCTTAAAAATCGACTTGCTTCTTCATATTTCTTTTGCTTGATTTTAAACATTCCATACGCAAAATTCACATGTGGGTCTTCATCATTTTGCGAATATGCTTCAGAGAAAAAACGTTCCGCTTCATTTCCTTGTCCTATTTTGTCGTATAAAATCCCTATATTAACCAGTGTATTTATGTCGCGCATACCGCTACTTACAACCCTGTTATATGCTTTTAAGGCTTCTTGATATGCAGCATTACTCTTGCCACCATCACGTGTTTCATAAAACTGCCCCGCCTCGTAGTAAACGATTCCTAATTGATTTAATAACTCAATATTTTTGGGATTCTTTTTGATTGCATTTTGCAATACTTGTGATGCTTGCTGGTAGTTGCCTTCTTTTTTTGCACTATCAATTAAATTCGTCTTATTCCAAAGTACATATAGATTGGAAAGTTCAACTACATATGTAGCATTTTTATCATCTTGCTTAATAGCTTCTTTAAAGAATGCTTCAGCTTTATCTAATTGGACGGTTACAGTTGCTAATTGCCCTTTTAAATAAGAAACGATTGCCTTATCTTCGTCTGTATTTGTACTCATTTTAACGATTACATTTTCTGCCTTTTCAAACTCTTTCATTTTCATGTGACTAACAGCTAAGTCACGCATCGCATCTTTTTTATACATTTCAATTCCTTTTGCATTGTTTGCAAGTGCCTGTTCAAAATTCGGTACTGCTTCTTGGTATTTTCCAATCCGAAAGTTTGCTGTGGCTAATAAATATGCTGCTTCTTTATTGTCTTTATCAATTTCTCTATCTTTTATTAATTTAGTAAGATAATCGATAGCGATTTTATTTTTTCCTTCCGCAACATAAATTGTCACTAATTGAAGATGTGCTTCATCTTTTCCTTTTACTGCGATAGCATGGGTTACAGCTTCTTCTGCTAATTTATATTTTTTATCGTGATACGCTTGCTGTGCTTGTTCCATAAATTGTTGGTATTTCGAGTTCGTTGTGTAGAAATAATACGACAATGTCCCCCCAATAACTACAATTACAATGGACCCAACAATGAGTATACGCTTTTTATTTTTCCCCCACCATTTTGAGAATGCAGATGGTTCTCTTTGTTCATGTGTTAATGTGAGCGGTTGATTCGATGCTTTGGCATTTAAAATTTCATCATCTATATCATATTCAACTTGTTTCTTTGTCTGTTTACGGTTTTGCAAAATGCTATTTGGAACTGTTGTAGCAGCTACTTCTTCAGTTACATTTGCCTCTTGTTGTTCTGTTATCTCTTCAATGATACTCTCAATTTCCTGTTTTAGCGCTTGATCAATGTTTGGAAATTGTACGATTCGTGAATAGACGAAACAAGCAAAATGTGCATTGTTTTCTCTCTCCAATTCAGTAGCTAATTCCAAATAACCTTGTAGCACCCGTTTGTGATTCATTTCAGGTTCTTGACTCTCTATCGTCCGAATGATATAAGCTAGTTCTTGTTTTAGAGCAGTTGATGGATGTGATGAATTGAAAATCGTTTTATACTCAAATAACGCTGCTTGTTTAAAGCCTTTCTCTTCCAGTAATCTTGCAACTTCCAAACATTTCGATACAAAAAGAGACTGCTCTTCTTCTAGTTTTCTCTCCGCATCAATTTTAATCATATCTCTAACACTATTAAATGCATCGTACCATTGTGCAAAACTCGGACACCCTATGAAATTTTTACTATTCCATGCTTGATCAAATAACTGCGCAAGTTGCTCATTCCATTGATTACGTAATACCTGTTTAATCAATGTATATCGTTCACATTCTGTCTGTATTTCTTCCGTTTTAAAATAGCTCGCATCTGTCCATTTCTTATTTCGTACCTCTTCACTACACCAACCTAATATTTCACCTAACAAAATGGCTCCAGCAAAACGATCCGCTTCTTTTTGCCATACTCCGCCTTCTAGAAATGTTGGCGCATAGCCAGCTGAACCTGCTGGTAATAACGAAGGTCTTTTACTTTTTGGACCATACATTTGTTCAACGTCAACAAGTTCAATATGATGTTGACCTTCAATTGGATTATCACTTAAATAAGGAATTAATATGTTACTAGATGATAAATCATTATGTGCAATTTCATTCTCTTCCATTGTTTTTAGCGTTGTAAGAAACGCCTCGGCAATCGAAAAACATTGTTGCTTTGATAAGAATTTTTGTTCTTGTAAAATATCTGCCCAAGTTGGTCCTTCGATCCACGGCATCACAATACTATTTGCAAGTTCTTCTGATTTTTCAATTGCTGCTGTATGTTCTTCTTTTGTAACAATATAGCGCGAACATACTTTAAGCCCCACTAGGTGAGAAAGCGGTTTTAAAAATGCCAGCTGATGTTTTTCATCACGATAGCGTTCTTTAAAAACTTTTAAAGCTATTCTTTCTACACTATTTTCATGTTGTAATTGATAGACAATTCCTTGTCTACCCTCTTGCCCATATGGCATTTCAATACCGATAACTGCTGGATGTTTTGTAAAGCTATAAACATCTGTATGAAAAGATATTTTTTCTCCTACTTCTGGTCGAAATCCCATTTTATCCCCTTACTCTCATATGACGATTTTTAAAGAAAAGGCCAGGAACAATAGCTCCTGGCCTTTTGCAATTGTTCTGCTATTAATATGAGTTATCCACGTTACGGAAGTTAGTAGCAATCTTTTTCAATTCGTCAGAAATGTGTTGTAGAATCGGAATGTATTTGCTCATTTCTTGTTTAGCTTCATTAAAGTTCGCATTGAATTTTGCTTGTGTTGACCCAGACCATTGACCATTTAAAGTATCAATGTCGTTTCCAAGTCTAGTAATTTGTTGTTGTGCTTCACCTGCTGCGTTTGTAAAGTTACCAGCAATTCGATCAAGTTCTTCAGGTGTAATTTTAATTTCTGCCATCCTGTATTTCCCCTTTCAATCAATTAATATTGTAACAATTAGATTATAAACTATATTCACACAGTTTTTAAAGGGGTAATTTACAAAAAAATAGTATTTTTTTGTAAATTACCCAAGTTTTACACTCTTTTTGTCGATTCTATCCATTTTCTGGCAATCTTTTGTTTTAAATCTTGAAGCAAATGTAAAGGCGTAAAAGCACATTTTATTTTAATCTGCTTCCTGCGTACAAAATACCCTTCACCGCTACTTAGCTCTCGGTCCATTTCTACATGTGGTAGTTTTATATTAAAGAAATACACATCATTATTTTGCGTAGTACCTAATAAGTAGCTAAAGCTTCGTTTTCTAATTTCTACAAACCATTTTTCATGAGAGTAACTATTTACACTTGAAGTCGTAGCGGCTGTAATAAAATGAATTCCTTTATTTCTTCCGTTTTGGACAATTTGCTCCATTTTATTTTTCGCATCAAAATCAGCAGATAATAACGCCAATATTTGATCAATATCATCAATAGCAATCATAATCCTCGAGTATGGAAGCTCTATTTTTTCATTTGGATTCAAAGGTGGTGTTACGACTTCTCTGCTATTTATTATTTCAAGCAACTCATCTAACAGTTCTTTTAATTGCATGCCATCAGTTACGCGCTTTTTAACATGAGGTAATTCTCCTAAAGCCAAAATACCTGTTGTTCTTTCGCTTAAATCAATCATTATTAATTCAATTTCTTCAGGTGCATATTGATAGGTAAGAGAAAAAATAAGTGTTTGTAATAATGATGTCTTACCACCTTCAATTCTTCCACCAATAAAAATATTTGTCATTTCTTCTAATGAAAAGCTTTGTAAACGAATATCTTCTGTTTCAATACCAGCACAAATTTGTGACGGTTCTGATTGCTCTAGCACTTCTTCAACGAACAACTCTTTTGGAACCATTGGAATTGACTTTGCTTTCTCTCCAGTCCAAGCTCTATCCATTTTTTGAATAATTATTTTTAACTGCTGAGAATATTCCAATTCATTTTCCCCAATGAAAGGTAATGCTGCTTGGAATAGTTCTGGCGGTTGTCCTTTTGCTAACCCACGACCAGATGGCACATCAATTAATGGGAAGTTTGGTCTTCCAACTAAGCTATAATATTCTGTTCTATCTTGCAATTCAAACGAAATTGCCATCGGAATATTGTTACGAACACGGTCAAACATATCAGTTGTTTGGTTGAGCGAAAAATAAAAATAAATACCATACGTACTTGACTCACGTAATAATTGCTCTAAAATTTCATTTTCCTTCTCATACTCACTTCGGAATCTAATATAACCATCTATCATGACGACAATAGCTGGAATCTTTGTTTCTACCATTCGGTTATACATCGCGAAAGATTTTGCTCCCATATCAGAAAAACATTCTTTTCGATATGTGACTTCCTTCTTCAAAAAGCTGAACAACCGTTTCATTTTTTCAATTTCGTCTTCTTGTACAATTCCACCCACATGTGGTAAATCTCTAAAGTCTAAAAACATGCGACCAAAATCAACCACATAGAAGTTTACTTCCTCTGGTGTATGAGACAATGCTAGAGACATAATAATTGTTTGTAACAGAGTCGTTTTCCCTGTACCTGGCATGCCATAAATATTTAAATGGCCCTCTTGTAAATCCAATTTCAAAGGATATTGAGCTTGGTTTGCGACATCATCAATCAATCCTACCGTTAACTGCAAATCTTCTTCTCTTTGTTTCCATAAATCCATGTTCCAATTCTCTATTTCATAGAATCGGTTTAATAATAATTTCTCTGGTAAAGGCGCCAACCAAGGTCCTGGCAATGGTTTAATATTTTCTTTCTCAGATATTGTTTGTATATATCGAATAAATGCTTGTAATTGCTTTGGACTATTCGTCATAGGTTTCGGACGCTTTTTCACTTTTATTCGTTTACCCGAAAGCTTTACTTCTGTGAAATCAACGATCTCTACAACCTTCTCTTCATCTGGACTATATGGCGCTCCACTCCAAGCTGATTGGAAGAGTTCTAGTATCTCATTGCTACCAACTTGTAAATATCCACGTCCAGGAACATTAATTTTAGATGCATCTGGAATTTTTAGCATTTCACGACTATCTGCGTCATCTTGTACGCGCAAACAAATACGAAAACGAGAGTTACTCCAAATTTTATCGTTGACAACTCCAGATGGTTTCTGCGTTGCCAGTAATAAATGTACTCCTAACGTTCTACCAATTGCAGCGACACTAATCAGTTCATCCATAAATTCTGGTTGTTCCTTTTTCATTTGGGCAAACTCATCAATAACAATAAATAAATGTGGCAATGGCTCTTTCTCACGCCAAGTTGTTTCATAGTATTCGTCAAGATGTTGGACATTTCCAGCTTGAATGAACAGTTTTTGTCTTCTTTCTAACTCTGCTTTCAATGAAATCCTTGCACGCTCTATTAAATTTGGATCTTCTAAGTTTGTAATCGATGCAATGATATGCGGTAACCCCGAAAATGTATTGGACATTCCCCCACCTTTATAGTCAATTAGCATAAATGCCATTTCATGAGGGTGATAAGTAACAGCTAAGGCTGCAATGATAGACTGAATAACTTCACTTTTCCCTGATCCTGTCGTACCAGCCATTAGTCCATGTGGTCCGTGTCCTTTTTTTTCAATTTTGTCATGGATATTTAAAAATACAGGTTTGCTTCCTTCCCTTACTCCAATTGGTACCGGCAATGAAGTTGGATAGCGATTTTCATTCCATCGATCTAACACTTGTAATTCTTCCATTTTTTTCACCTGGAATAAATCTAAAAACGTTAATACTTTTGGTATGTTAGCTGCTGTAGAGCTTTTCATTCGAATCGGCGCGATACTACGAGCGCCTAATTCACAACGTTCAAATGAAAGGCGATCCACTTTAAAACTAGCACGTGTCATTCCACTATTTTCAGCCGAGTTCGAAAATGTTTCAACTAATTCACCGTTTTCTCCATTTAAGCTAATAACAATATCACATTCCATTGGCAAGCGTTCTTTTTGTTCTGCAAATACGAATGTAGAAGCGCCCACACTTTCTCCTTCTCTGAGCAACATAGGAATAAGAGGATCATCTTCTAAAAATTCTCTTGCAGATAAGAAGAAAATATACATTGGAATTAATGGTACTTTCGCATCTGCTTGTGCTGAAGAATTATAGATTCGACGCATATTAAGCGGTGTAAACAATGATTCTGCTAACTTTTGAGCATCCTGTTCATTTTCCGCTAAAAAACGCATGCTTCGTTGCTCGTCCCATACATGCGGAAGCCACCTCATCCAATCCCATTGTTTTTTCTCTCTCTCATGATAAAAAGCTGCTATTTTCACTTCATTTGGAGCATGATGCGTCATAATTTGTGTTGTTACAGTTCGAATAAAGTTCAATCTATCTTCTTTATTCCCAACTACACCAATTACATCATTTTTTTTCAGAGAGATTGAAATATGCCCATTAGGAATTGTTGTAAAGTCCCTTTTCACATTTTGAGCTTCTGTAACTAATGCATTTTCTTCATATCCCCTTTGTTCGGGAACTTTTAATTCAACTAGAAATGGTCTTGATCCTGTTCCAATACGAATATCTAAAAAGTCAGGACTTTCCGGAGTTCTTTCCCATAAATTACTTTCTCGATTTTCAATTCGTTGCACACTTTTTAACGGACTTGGATTTTGAGTAATCAAATACTTCGCTTGTTCAACCTTTAATGTATCTAACTCTACTCGGTGTTTTTGAATTTGTTCTAAGTATCTTGTTTGCAATTGTTCAACCATTTGACGATGTTCTTTCCTATTGCGTATATACCCCATTGCTGTGAATATATAGGACCCTAACATCGGGATACTAGAAACCAACATAAGCGGCATGTAGCTTGAATTCATTTTCATCACTTTCATCATCACAAAGTATAATACAAGTGTTAAAAGTGTCATCGCCGCTGGCAATATGATCGTTTCAATTGAAAACTTCGGTTCTTCCGGTATATTTGGCGGATCATGAATGACGATATTTCCAGTTGGTATATCTACTTTCATACGCGGAGAGCGCTGAAAATATGGTGATTTTTGCACAAAACATTTCTCCTTCCTCTTTCACAAAACATTCTATTCAATCATTTTCCATACATAACCTTCACCTTCATCCGAAGGCACATCAGGCATGACAGATTCGTTATGTTGATCTTTTGCTGGTAACATCTCAAAAGAAGGAATGATTGCTCCTTTTTTATGCAACATAATATATTGACCATCCCAGACATCATTATCTCGCAAAGTCTCATCATTACGAATAGAATGCCACTCTTCTTTATCCTTTGCTGCTCGAATTTCATAGATTCCACTTATTGTTTCATCTATCTTTTCATGATGCAAAATCGCTTCAATAATTTGTTCCGCTTTTACATCATTGGGAATCGCAATATCTATTTCTTCATTTGACTGCTTTATGTACGTCACAATAATTTCTTCCAACTTTATTCACCTTTTTCCTCATGTTCTTACCAAGAAATATCAAGGAATGAAATATCATCACTTGTCGGAGAGCTCTGCGCCCGTTTGATTTCCTCTGTTACTTCTTCAAAATTATAATGAAGGAGTGGCATCAAACCATCCGAATGTATGACAAGCCGATTTGCTTCTTTTCTGGCTAAGGTTTTCGAAATAACTTTCAACTCCCCACCAAGTATTCCGTGATGAGTAGACCATCTGTTTTCTGTATTTCTCTCATACTCTATCGAATCAAGACACTTCTTATCCTCTTGAAATAACTGCAAGAATGAATCCCCATGCGCAACTACCATGATATTCACTTCATCTCGATTTGGAATTACTTCAATTGTCCCACAAATAAACATGGATTCACTGCCGTGGTTTCGTTTTTCTTCCAATACATCCCGGAGTAACCAAGGGGTATCTTGTGGCAACTGAAACGCTTCCACTTTTTCTATCGCTTCTTTCTTCCACTCTTGTAAATTCTTGTCTAAAATTGCGGAAAAATCTTGTTCCTTATCCAAACAAGTTTCAAATAACTCTAATAATTTTGTCCCAAGAAATTCGGCTGCGATTTCTCCATGAAAAGACATCCCAACACCATCACATAGTACAAATATAAAACGATTTCCACTTACTTGAAACGATAAAAAATCTTGTCCGATTTCATTTAATTCCTGTGTTTCCTTCGCTCTAAAATAGCTATAACGATATGTAAAATATTTCGTGCTCTGTTCCTGCAACAGCGTTTCTTTCACTTGCGGCAAAATATGTATCAACTTCCCTTCCACCTCCTATCGAACTGGCGTAGCAGCGGACATTTGAAAGCCAAGTGATACTAAATCAGCATTCGTACCAGGCAGCATCATAAGTGCTCCATCTGCAATATGAAATCCATGTTCCATCATCATTTCACGATAACTTTCAGGAATAGGTGATGAAAGACGCTGGAGCTTTGCACCATATTCATCCGAAATGTTTGTATCTGGCATAATGCCTTTCCATTGTTTAATATTTGAAATCGGCTCTTGTATAATTTCATCTGAAATAAAAATATTTTCAACGAGAACCTTCCCATCTGGTACTGACATATTCATAATCCGTTGTACGATTGATTCCGGATCTTCACCTGTTGATGCTCCATCTGTCATATGACAAACAACAGGAGCTGGTCCTTCTTGCAAGTTTGGCAATTCATTTTGCAATAATTTTTCTACTACTGAAAAAGCTTTTGCTGTATCTGTTAAACGATGCGTTTGAATTTTTTCTAGCGGACGTAATCTTGCAACTTCATCAATTGTTTTTACGCCTCCTAATAAATCAAAGACATGATCGCTATAAGCTAAAATAGATAAACGATATCTCGGCAACAAACGACTACCTTTCGTAGAACGAAATACCATTTGGCGAATTGCCAAGGAGAGAGCATCCGTTACAATATCGATACGTCGCTTCTCGTTTCCTCCCGCATCCATCATCTGGTTCATGGATGCACTTACATCAAGAAGGTAAATAATATACGCTGGTGTTTGTTGTGTGGCTTGTGTTTGATATAACATGTTTCATACCCTTTCTCACGAAAAAATTATACAAGTATTCTCTATATTCATAGTTTATTATAACGTATGAATTTTCTATTTCTCAATGTATTATAGAATTTTTTTCCTATTATTTATACAATATAATTAGATTAGAAGAATACATCTCCAATATCCCTTCACTAGACAGATATTATTTTTCATTCTCTACTTCTTCCTCAAATACAATAAAAACTCTCCATATATGAAGAGTTTTTATTATGGTTATGGCACAAGACGCGTACAATCTCTCGGAAATGCACTCGCTTCTCGCACATTCGATAATTCTAAAAATTTATATACAAGCCTTTCTAATCCAATTCCAAATCCACCATGCGGCGGACAGCCATACCGGAATGTATCGATATATGACTGGAATTTCTCATGATGTAATCCTTTTTCTTTAAAAGAAGCAAGTAACATATCATACTCATGAATCCGTTGCGCACCTGATGTAATTTCCAATCCTTTATACAATAAGTCAAAAGAATCCGTAACAGCCTGATTTTCTTTATTCGGCATCGTGTACATCGGTCTCGCTTCTTTCGGATAATGTGTGATGAAGACAAAATCACTTCCATACGTTTCTTTCACATATTTTCCAAGTAGTTTTTCCCCTTCTGTATCTAAATCGCCTGCTGGTGATTCTTTTCGGTACTTTGTTTTTAAAATACGCTGTGCCTCTGCAAGTGTAATCTTTGGAACTTCTGTAATGATAGGAACCGTAACTTGCAAGAGCGCTAATTCCTTTTCACATTTCCGGCCTACTTGTTCAAACATATAACGTAAAACATCTGCCTCTAATGCCATTACCTCATGAAAATCATGAATAAACCCAAGTTCTACGTCTAAAGATATATATTCATTCAAATGACGAGAAGAGTTGTGATGTTCTGCTCGATAAACAGGAGCAATTTCAAAAACACGTTCCAAACCACCTGCTACCATCATTTGTTTATAAAACTGTGGAGATTGCGCTAAATACGCTTCTTTTTGAAAATAAGGGAGTTTAAAAACATTCGCTCCCCCCTCCGCTCCTTGTGAAACGATTTTCGGCGTAAATATACGTGTGAAATCGTTCTCTATTAAAAATTCACTAAATGCCTGTACGAGCGTAGATTGAATCGTAAAAATGGCCTGTATCCGTTCATGCCGAAGCGATATGACGCGCTCATTTAACATTTGATCTAAACCAACTTGTAATTTTCTTTTATTCACTTCAAAAGGAAGTGGTTCAGAAGTATTTAACACCTTTACTTCTTCTACAAGCAGTTCCACACCTAATTCTGTTTTTGTAGTCTCCACAAGTTCGCCAATAATTTGCACAACACTTTCTACATCTACTTTATATCCAGCTAAGTCCTTTTCTAACACACATTGGATGACACCTGTGCGGTCACGTAATAATAAAAAACTGACATTCCCCAAGTGACGAATTTTTTTCACCCAACCTTGTAGTAAAACCACCTTTTCACTAGACGTTTTGCATTCACGAACGAGTGACCGCTTCATTGTTTGGTCCATTATTTCTTCCTCCTATGTTCTCATATTTATTTACATTATTGTTGTCATCGTCATCATCCACGGCCACTCACCTCCTTTCAAAGGATACAAAAATCCGCCCCTATAAATAGGGACGGATTTTTCCGCGGTACCACCCAAATTGTCATACTGACCATCTTAAACCTGATAACGGTAGGTACCGTTTGCTTTTACTAATCATCACGTTCAAAGCAACGCTCACAGGTGTCTTTCCATCATGCGGTATCGCAATCTTCTCAGCAATCGATTGCTCTCTGTAGACCCTTGCATCATGTACTTTTCCTGTTCATCACTTTTTATATTTACAGAATATACTATTCCTTTAAAAGAGAAAATGCAAGGTGTTTTTTCATTATTTTCTGATTTCAATTCCAAATCCATTCTGATCCTTTCACTAAAACATTATCATTTTGATTTATAATTCCTTCAATTCCTTTTACTATATTCCCTTTTATGAAAAAACATCCGTACTTTACCTTTTGAATAAATTCGTTCAAATGCTTGTAATTTCTTTTAGATCATGAATCCCATTCTTCTCAAAAAACTCTTATTTCATTACATAACAATTTGTTTTTCACACATATTATTAGTAAATTTCTTTTGGAGGTCTATACATGAAAAAAACAGCCAGTTCCTTACTTTTACTATTATGCATGATTACTACAAATCAAGTATACGCCTATTCCCCACAATCATTACCCATCTCACAGAATTCAAAACAATGGAAAGTCAATATTGATGAAGTAAAGAAAACAGGCCAAGGCATGTTACAACCTAAAAAAGGTGTTTTTCACACCTATCACTTCTCCGTACAAAACATCGGAAAAGATGAAGTATATAATATCCAAGTAGAAGTATTCCGAAATGAACCTAACACAGAGACAAAATATGAACTATTTTCTTTAAAAGAAGCTCGATTAGCAAGCGGAAGAACAGAATTTAAACATGCGAATTTTCCTGTTTCTACAAAAGCAGACGAAGTAGACGTCATGATTACATGGCAAGAGCACCCTTTCCGTGCAATGCGAAATGGTCAAAAAGTTGAGGAAAGAAAGTTTAAAGAGCATTTTGTTTTTAAGGAATCTCAAAAATAAAATTTTTCTACAAGTTTAGAAAAATTCTTTGTAATAATCTTTAATATACATTGCGTTGTTCTTTCTAAACAATATTAGGAGCGAATAACGCTTTTTTATGTCATTCTTTTTCCTTTTACAAACTTTAACCATCTTTCAGCTACCATTCTAACTTCTTCAACTGACCTTAATGCAGAATATTCAATTTAGCAAGCAGGAAAAACCTCAGTCAATCACTAATAACCAGTGTGGAATGGAAAATACTGATTAAAATTCACCTGATAAATGGAGGTTGAAAATTATGACTCATACCAACTATGCACTAACAACAGGAAAAACAGAGCGAGTGATTATCATTGGGGGTGGTATTGGAGGGTTATTAACTGCAAGAGTACTTTCTACCTACTATAAAGAAGTGCTTATAGTCGATAAAGATACTTTTCCAGAAAGACCTGGCAACCGTCCTGGTACTCCACAAGCCTTCCATCCACATCGTTTTACCCAGCGTGGTAAATTAATTACAGAACGACTCTTTCCAGGCTATGAAAATGATTTAGCAGCACAAGGTGCACCCTCAGTACTAAACAAAATCATCCATAACATCAATCAATACGGCACGATAGAAATACAATATCCACGAAATGATGTTAAATTCAGTAGGGCTTTGCTTGAATGGACGCTTCGTAAACAAGTACAAAAAATTTCTAATATTAGTTTTCTCACAAATCATAACGTAATGGATTTATTAATGACAATTGATCGAACAATTGTTACAGGAGTCAAAGTCTCAGAACGTGGAAAATCTGAACAAGAACGTTCACTGCATGCTGATTTGATAATTGACACGAGTGGTCGCTCCTCTAAACTCGTGAATTGGCTTCAAAATTCCGGCTATGATGTACCGGAATCAGATCGTTTGAAAGTCTCCCTTGGATATAGTACCCGCCGCTATAAGGTTCCTTCCCAGCTCCTACATCTCACAGAAAAATGGGACACAATTAACATTGCAGGGCAGCCAACTAAAGAAACTTTTACAGGTGTCTTTTCCTTTATTGAAAATAATATAGCCGAGGTGCTAATCTATCGTCCTGGTGGACATTATCCTCCTACAAATGCCGAAGAGTTTGAGCAGACTATTACCCAGCTCCCGAGTCCGATAATCGGCGAGATATTGCATGAGTTTGAACCAATATGCTCCCCTCGGAGTTATCGTGTTCCAGAACTGTTTCGTCATCACTTTGAACAAATGGAGCGATGGCCCTCTGGATTGTTAGTCTTAGGTGACGCATTCTGTATTTACGATCCTATTTTTGGGCAAGGCATGACCGTTGCTGCAATTGAAGTAGAAGTACTCGAGTCTTGCTTGCAAGAACAACAACATAACCCTATCCCTCATTTCGAACAAAGAGTTCTCAAAAAAATGCAAGATGTAATCGAACCAGCTTGGTGGCTCAATTGTGCTACTGATTTACAGTGGAAAGGTGTCGAATATGTGGGTTCACAGCAATTGAAAGGCATTTCTTTTGGCCAAAAATATATGGATTTATTTCTTAAATATACAACAACGAAGCGTGATTTCAAATTATACGGAATGTATTGGGCAGTAAACTCATTGGCAGTCTCACCATGTACTATATTTGATCCACAACTAGTTAGGACCATTCTCACTTCATCTAACGAAGGGAAACGCTTCCTTGATGAACTTTTACTCGCCTATGGTCAATCATTAGATAAAGTATTAAATCAGATTATACCTAATTTCTCTCAGACAGCCTTTGCATCAGTAAATCAATAAATCTGGAAAACTCCTAGATGAATAGATAGGTAATTTTTGATAGTAAATACAAGTAATAAAGAAACCCCGGCATAATCGGTGTTATGTCAGGGGTTCTCTATTATTCAGTCATATTCTTAATTTGTACTAATTCCTCTCGCAGTCCAAATTCGGTCAATTTCCGCTGCATGCTGTCCCCCATATAAAAGAGCATCTGCTTGCTTTATTGCTTTTGCTCCATCACGGAAGTTAGCATTTGGCGTTAATGACCAATGTGATTGTAAAATAATTTTTGTTGCCACATCACGTCCAAAAGCTTGCGCCATTTCATATTCACCTTGCGCCCAAATTTCTCCATCTGCGTGTACTTCATTTTGCACATCTCTTGGGTACACCTTATTGTTATCTAATCGGCGTAAACATGTTGGATTAGAACTAGAATAAGAGGTTGCATCCCATTCTCCCACACATGCTTTTCCATATCCTGTAGTTGATGTAGCATCTTCATAAGTTGCACCTAAGAAATCTCCAAATCCTTCTCCCATCGCCCCGCCTTCTGCAGAACTTCCGAACCCTGGAACTTGATTATCCTGAATTGAATGCCCATATTCATGTGCGATAATTCCTGCATCTTCAGCGTCATCTACTCCACCAGTTCCGAATGTTAAAGCTTTCGTTGATGGAGAATAGAAAGAATTATCATCTCTCGTTCCGTTCACATTTACTTTAATAGAACGATTATTAATATTTTTAAAACCTATTTGTTGGATGTAACGTTGTAAAGTGTCAAGATGATAATATGCCATCACATCTTCAAAACTATCATTAGAACGAGTGTAATTAAATTGAAGAGTTGAAGATTTTGTTTTTGCCTTTGAAGAAATTGTGACATAATCTCCAACTAAAAAGCCTGTTCCATTCAAACCTTTTAACGTAACTGTTTTTAATTGATTATTTAATGCTGTAGAATCTGCATCATTATTATCCTTTAATCCAGTTAAACTACCACTTGATACGACAGGATTAGGCATAAACACTTTCCCCGTTCCCTCCGCTTTCCTGTTTATATCAACCTTTTTAATTAACTTTCCACTCTCTGCATCAATGAATGTTTCCCATGCACCAAATGGTTGATTGGAATGGACTACAACTCGGTATACCGGAATAGCAACTCCTTCTTCAATGACATAGCCAAATTCATTCATTGTTGGCGCCCATAAATTTTGTTCACTTTCTCCTCCAACATATGCCTTTGATTTTTGCTCCGCATCTTTTTCACTGATTTTTTGCTTAATTTCTTTCACACTCTGAACAGGCTGATAATCGGAAACTGCAAGTAATCCTTGACCTTTCCCATTAAGAGTCACCGTTATTTGTCTTGAAAATACAGGGGAACTATTTACTACTTGTTGAAACCTAACATAAGAGGCTACTTGTGTATCCGTCGTTGAAATATACTGTAAGTCTGATAGATCTGGCTTTAATGAATATTGCGCGGCATTCGCTTTTAAATATTCGGCTGCTTTTTCCTGAGGAGAATATCTGTCTATCTTTACTTGCTTCTCTTCTACCGCTGAAGCAGTAGATACTGTCCCTAGTACTAACGGTATTGCCGCAGCAATTGCCACTACTCTTTTTTTCAACATTCGAATCACTCTCCACTCTCTTTAATAAATTTTGAATGTACGAGTAATTCTATAAGGCCGATTACATTACCTTTCTCTTTTTTACACGAATAGATAAAGTAATATTTTCTCAATATTTGTGTATGAAAGTAATAAATACTTTCGAAAAATATAATTTACTATGATGATTAAGTAGGAATTTATGATAGTTAGCTATTGACCATAACCAATCGTAGTACATAGGACGAAGTAAAAAATAGGCTGTTTTTTACCTAACGGTAGGTTGAAAATATTTCCAATTAATACTATTCTAAATATGATCATGTTAGGAGGCTCAACAATGAGGAAAAGTGAGGAAACTCTCTCTACAATAATCGAAGCAAGTTATCGTTTATTTGCAGAGCACGGCATCAATAAGACAACATACACGATGATTGCCGAAGAAGTTGGAATTGCAAAACCCTCTATTTATTATTACTTCAAATCTAAAGATGCCTTAATTGAAGGTTTATTTAATGAGCTATGCCAAGCAATTCAATTTTCAACCTTCTTTAAGACGGATGAATTTACAAAGAACAATTTCATTGAAAAATGTATTGAAATTGGCGTAACTATAATCGATGAACAAGATAAGGATCCTTTTTTTAACCGCATTCTACAAGAATACATGTTACTTGCATCTAGAAATAGCACTTACAATGAACGACTCCTTTCCATACAAAGAGAATATTTAAAAGGATTTGAAGCACTTCTTACTAAAGCATGTTCATTGCAACTTATTGAGGATGATAACCTGACGGCCAAAGCTCATATGCTTGCATTAGTACTTGATAATATAGGAAATTTCATGATGTTTGATATGAACATGGATTATAAGCAAATATGGATTGAAGCTGTGCATAGCATATTTAAAGGACGTGTTCCCCATGAAAATTAAAAGAAGAATTATTGGATTAGATTTCGCCAGAGCATGGGCTATGTTTGGAATGTTAATTGTTAATTTCATGGTTATAACAGGAGCTGAAGGTAATGGCCCTCCATGGTTAATAGTCTTTATGTCACTATTTGAGGGCCGCGCTTCTGCTTTATTTGTCATTCTTGCAGGTATCGGTATTTCTCTTATGACGCAATCCTCTGTTACTAGTGGTAATCAAATCAAGATTATGGCCAGTCGAAAAATGATATGGAAGCGATCATTGTTCTTATTCGTATTAGGCTTATTGTTATACACAATCGACTGGACAGGTGATATATTACACTACTACGGCGTGTATCTCTTTATTGCAGCCTTCTTCATTACAATAAATAAAAAGATATTGCTTTGGTTATCGATACTCATTTTACTCATTGTACAATCCCTCCAATTAACCTTTAATGCCTTTGAAGGCTGGGGAGGCCCCATTCCTTTTATAAACTATATAGATTTCTGGTCAGTAAAAGGATTCCTCCGTAATTTATTCTTTAACGGTTACCACCCTATTTTCCCATGGTTCTCGTTCTTCTTACTTGGTATGTTGATTGGACGAATGGATCTTCATAATCATAAAATTAGAAAAAAACTATTCATAATTAGCCTAATCATTTCAACAACTGCTGAATTGTTGTCAAAAGTATTGACTCATTGTTTTATCCCCTATATCGGAAAAGAAGCTTCTACCTTTTTATTTAATACAGGACCTATATTACCCAACGTTTTATACATCGTATCTGCCACAGGATCTGCTTTAATAATCTTAATTCTTTGCTTATATATTACTGAAAGGTATGAAAAAAATTGGTTTATTGAAATCATCGTTAAAACCGGACAATTAACTTTAACTCATTATGTAGGTCACGTCATTTTAGGTATCGGAACACTGATTCTTTTAAACAGACTTGAACATCAGTCTTTAGCTTTTGTGTTAACATTCGCTATTTGTTTTTTCATTTTTTGCATATTATTTAGTGTTTTGTGGAGAAATAAATTTTCTAGAGGACCTATAGAGTGGATTATGAGAAAGATTACTGGGTGAGTTATTAATTTATCAATCTATTTTTTGTTTAAAAAAACCATAGCTAACGACACTAGGATTTAGCTATGGTTTCAATGATTTTGAAATATTGCACATCCCCTAAACCATACTCAGGAAACAAATGAAATAAATCTTTCAGTAATTCATCCTGGGGTTTATCTAGATGTTTTTTAATATAAGCTGTGATTTCATTATCTTTCTTTAAGCATTCCAAATACAGTCTGATTCCCTGAGACATGACTGACATTAACTGCACCTTAGGAAGACGCTGCCGGATTAGTACTTGTTGATAAATTTCTTTATAACCTTTTAGAAATATCTTGATTTCTTCCACCTCGTAAGTCATTTCATTCACCATATGGAAGAATACTTCCCCTTTATATCCCACTTGCTCTAAATATGCCAGCACTGTCAGCAAGTTCATCTGACAGAACATGTCATCACCAAACCATAAAACAATGCATCTGTATCGTTTTTCAAACATTGGTTTCAAAGGAGAAATGGTAATACTCTCATATTCTTGCAAAGATACCTGATGTCCTAAAACTCTTAGTTTTTTAAATTCATCACTAAATATTGCCTCACTTGTCTCATGTGAACACATAGCTTCATTAAAAGGCACATAATCACTTTTCCCCATTAATTGATGTGTTTGAAATTGCTCATACATTACCTGCCCATTTAAAATATTCAATATATCTCGATCAAACTGATCATAAATTTTGTTCTGTAAAGTTTCAATCTTTAATTTTTGTGAAATATCTATCATAATTACCTCTCCTGCATGTATGCTAAACAAAAAGAATACTGATGTTTTGATATAAATTATATTTCTCTAGCATTTTCAACTGCAAATAGGTAATAATCCCTGTCTCTTTCGCAAAATAAAAACAAAATCCTGCATGATTCATACAGGATTTTGTAATTGCACTTTCGATTACATACTACTTTTTTGTGATTTAGCTAGCCGGACTTAATTTGATTCGAACCGTTTTCTCACCTAAAGAAATTTCATCATCATCTTGTGTTAGTCCTTGGAATGTAAATTGCTTTACTAACAAGTTTTCTTCTAATAAACCTTTATGCTTCGTTAATGTATCTTGTAACTCATCATCTGTGTCAACCGTCACATTCACTCGCAAATTAACAGGTAAATTCAATTGTTTTCGATACTCTTGAACAGCTCGAATAAATTCACGTGCCATTCCTTCTTGTAACAATTCATCTGTCACGTTCGTGTCTAACATTACCGTGTATTGTCCATTTGAAGTATTAGAAAACCCTGCTTTCGGTACCTTTTCTACTAATACATCTGCAAGTGTTACTGTAACTTCTTCCCCTGATTCAAGCTTGCACACTGCTTTTTCAGCCTCAACAAATCCTTGTACTTCTTCTTGTGATAATTGTTTTAGCCATTGATTTACAGCATTGACGTTCTTCCCGAACTTCGGTCCTGCCGTCTTAAAATCAAGCTTTAATTGATACGATGTATACTTTGTTTCATCTAATTCTACATGAAATGCTTTTACGTTCAGCTCATCCATTACAATATCACAATAAGATTCCCAGTCCACTTTCTGCTTATGATGCTCAAGTAAAACAAGTTCTGCTAATGGCTGTTTTACTTTTAATGCATATTGATTTCGATTGCTACGTCCGAGTTCGACAACTTGTAAAACAGCATCCATTTCTTGTTCTAGCTTTGTTTGAATAAGTGTTTCATCTGCTGCTGGATAATCCGTTAAATGAACACTATTTCCTTCCAAGTTAAGATGAATATCTTCTGCTACAAAAGGAGTAAATGGAGCAAGTAACTTGCTAAGTGTAACAAGTACCTCATGAAGTGTTTCATACGCTGCTGCCTTTTCAGGATTCATGCCGGACTCCCAAAAACGACTGCGTGAACGCCTTACATACCAGTTACTTACCTCATCTACAAGGGTCGCAATTTCACGAGCTGCATTTGTAAATTGATACTCATCTAATGCACTTCTTACTTTTTTCGTTGTACTATGAAGACGTGATAATACCCACTCATCTAATTTCGTCCGTTTGACCTCATACTTTTCTTTTGGATTGTAATCATCTAAGTTTGCATATAAAACATAGAAGCTATATACATTCACAAGTGTATCGACAAGTTTTGATTTTGCCTCTTGGACCGTTCTTTCAGAAAAACGTTTTGCATTCCACGGTGCACTATCAACAAGAAGAGCCCATCTTAATGCATCTGCACCAAATTTTTCAACTAACTCTACTGGATCTAGTGCATTCCCTTTACTTTTAGACATTTTCTGTCCTTGTTCATCTAGCACATGCCCAAGAGATAATACACGTTTGTATGGCACTTTTCCAGTGTATAAAGCCGCTACTGCTAATAGGCTATAAAACCAACCACGCGTTTGATCAACACCTTCAGCGATTACATCTGCTGGAAATTGTTCCTCAAAAAGCTCTTTATTTTCAAATGGATAATGATACTGTGCAAATGGCATCGAGCCGCTATCAAACCAAACATCGATTACTTCTGGCGTACGAGTCATTGAGCTGCCACATTCTCCACAGCATACTTTCACTTCATCTACATACGGTTTATGGAGTTCTAAATTTTCAGCTGTCTGCCCTACGCTGTGCCTTCTTAATTCCTCAATGCTCTTCGGCGCAAATTGATGATCACAGTTTTCGCATTCCCATACATTTAGCGGTGTTCCCCAGTATCGTTTTCGGCTAATATTCCAGTCCACCATATTCTCTAAAAACTTTCCAAATCGCCCATGTTTCATATGATCTGGATACCATGTGACCGCATCATTATTCTGTAAAAAAGTCTCTTTAATCTCAGTTGTCCGAATAAACCAGCTTTCTCCAGCATAATACAGAAGTGGTGAATCACAGCGCCAGCAATGAGGATAACTATGTTCATATTTTTCTTTATGGTATAGTAATCCTTCCCCAGCTAAATAACGGACAATATCCACATCACATTCTTTCACAAACTTCCCTTTTAAAAACGGAACAGCTTCTGTATATTTACCTTGCTCATCCACAACATGAAGGAACGATAATCCTTGATTTTGCACTACTTTATAATCATCTTCCCCATACGCTGGTGCGATATGAACAAGTCCCGTACCACTATCTCCTGTAACAAATTCTGCCGAAATAACACGGTATCCATTCATAACTTCGTCCATAGGAAATGGCGCCTTGTATAAAATACCTACTAATTCTTCTCCTTTATGAGTAGATAATACTTGGTAGTCTTCTTTTAACACATCGTTTGCACGCTCTTTTGCAACAATATAAACTGTTCCACCTTTCTCTGCTTTCACATATTCCATATCCGGATGTACAGCAAGAGCTACGTTGGCAGGCAGTGTCCACGGCGTTGTTGTCCACCCAAGAAAATATTCATTCTCACTATTTAACACTTTAAATTTCACAGTCGCACTTAAATCTTTTACTGTTTTATATCCTTGCGCCACTTCATGCGAACTAAGTGATGTTTGGCAACTTGGACAGTACGGCGAAACGCGATGCCCTTTATATAGCAGCCCTTTTTCATGAATTGTTCCAAGAATATGCCATACACTTTCAATATAAGGGTTCTCCAATGTTACATACGGATCATCCATATCGACCCAATATCCGATGCTCTCAGTAAATTCACGCCACTGCTTTTCATACGTAAATACACTTTCCTTACACTTTTGAATAAATGGTTCAATTCCGTATTCTTCAATCTCATGTTTACCAGAGATACCAAGCTGTTTTTCAACTCCTAATTCTACCGGTAACCCATGTGTATCCCAGCCAGCTTTTCGAAGTACTTTATATCCAGTCATTGTTTTATATCTTGCCACTAAATCTTTAATTGTCCGTCCAAGCGCATGCCCCACGTGCGGCAATCCATTTGCAGTTGGTGGCCCTTCATAAAAAACGAAAGATTGTGCACCTTCACGATTTCGAATAGATTGCTCAAAGATATTCTGCTTGTTCCACTGCTTGCGAATTCGTGTTTCTCTCCCTACAGCTGATTCTTTTACATCTACCTTCTTCATTTACAATCACTCCTTTGAAATTTTGTAAAAGCACACAAAAAACCCGTCCCTATAAGTAGGGACGGGTTTACCCGCGTTACCACCCTAATTCTATTAGCATCTTAACTAATAGCACTTAGCAACGTACTAACATACGCGTTCTTTGTAACGGTAGACATCCGTCCGAGCTTACTTTATTCAGCCACGGCTCCTCGGAGATGATTTTCAAATACAGTCTGTACACCGGCTTTCAGCATAACGCCGGCTCTCTGGGGAACAGTACAATATTTTACTCTTTCTCGTCTTCAGATTTGTATACTTTTATTATCAGTTATTTTATTCCATAAAGCGAATAATTGTCAATCAATTCGAAAATATATTTTTATTTTCATCCTAGTTCTCGAATTCTATACATCGTGTTTCTTTATCGTTTTCCATACTTTTTCTAAATCTTCATCTTCTTCTGCAAGCTCTGTAAAAAATCCAGTTTCATCTTCATAAAGAACCGTTTCAAGCTCTGCTTTCGCCTCAGCATTTCTGTCTAAAACAGCTAAATAGCATGCTCTGTTGTATCGAACTAACAAATCCGAAGAATCAAAAGATAGTATATGATTTGTTAGTTTTTCTGCCTTTTCTGTTTTTCCAATCTGATGATAAGATGCTGCTAAAGCGAGAAACATTGCATGATTTTTTGGATGATGCACGACTCCCTTTTCTAACATTTGAATAGACTCTTCAAATCTTTCTCCACTTTGATAGATTTCTGCTAGAGCAAGGAATGCACGACTCACAAAAGGCATTCTTTCGATTAATTGTAAACAAATCTTTTCTGCCTGTTTCTCTTCTCCTAACATGAACAGAACATTTGAATGTAATAACAAAGTGTCATAATCATTTGGCTCTTCTCTAACCATCTGTTTGATGAATTCAAGAGCACCCCTTAACATCTCTTCATTTTCATCCCCACATTCAATGAGAAGTTTTACAAGTTGCCTTGCCGTACTAACATCCCAAGTGTTTTCTAATGAAGTTTGTAATACATCCATCGCTTCTGTAATCATATTTCCATTTTCATAAAATATCGCTAAACGCTGCGCCGCCGTACTATTTTTCGCATTTAATTTCAAGGAAATTTCAAATAAATCAATAACAATTGTAATAAGCGAAAGTTCTTTTGCACGGTTTTTCATTCGATAAAAGATTCTTGTGAAAATTGATTTCTTTGGCTGTTCATTTTCTTGTTGTTTAGTCAGTCTCTCTGCAAGTGCAGATGCAGCGTACATAAATGCCATACTTCTTTCTTTTTTCTTAACGGGCAACAAATGAAGAGACTCTCGCATTTGAGATAATTTCCGCTGTTGTTCCATCATTTGAACATACACTTCAAATACACGTTCATTTCCAGCATCTTTCCTTATTAAATTTGTAACAAATGAAATTGCTTCTGAATCAGGTTTTTTAACAAGTACTTTTGCATAATGGTATTGTACTTCTACATGTTCTTCATCCATTTGCAAAGCTTCTTCCACTAGTTCTCGTTCTTTATCTATCTCTTTCATGGCACCATATACATATGCAAGAGCATCTAAACGCCACATTTCATTTACTTTACCAACTAATTGATCTAACTCAGATAAAAGCTCTTTATGAAGACCATTTTCTACTGAAAGCTCTGCTAAATACTCCATATTTACGATCATCGGCCCTTGCAGCATTGCCTGAAGCATATGATATTGTTCTTTTAATTTATTTTCTTCTGTTTCATATATTTCCGCTAACTTCAAATGTACTCCTATGAAGTTTGCATCTATTTCTAAGCAAGATTCATATGCTCTTTTTGCGTCTTCCAATTCCCTTAATACCATAAGGGATTCACCAATACGAAAATACGGAAGAGTACTCGGTCTATGCTTTATTGCTTGATTGTATCGTTTCATTGCTTGATCGTATTGTCCAAGAGATTCATATAAAATACCAGCATAACAGCCATACTCGATAATATCCGCTTTTTCCTTTTCTAGTTTTCTTAAAAATGCTATCCCACGTTGTACAAATGGTG
The DNA here is from genome assembly GCF_022811845.1 of Bacillus pseudomycoides. NCBI lineage: Bacteria > Bacillati > Bacillota > Bacilli > Caryophanales > Bacillaceae > Bacillus > Bacillus pseudomycoides. Next base: position 3,560,546 of record NZ_CP064266.1, on the reverse strand, counting down.
TTCCTTCAATTCTATTTACATATTCTTCTAAAATATTTGCTATATTATTTTTCAAGCAGCGAATACCATCTTCCAACTTCGACAACGCTATCTTTAATTGTTCTTCATTAGCCCCTAATTCAATTTCAGCGTCCCATAATACCATTCCTGCATTCATTAGAAACTCATCATTTTCTTCAAATTGCTTTTCCATACTAAAAATATAACGCTTTGCATCATCATACTGTTCTTTTTCCATATAAATTTGAATCAAACCAAAGTGAGAATAAACGTCTCTATTATTCTTTTCTAAAGCACATTTATATATTTTTTCAGCTTCTTCAAATTCATCATGTTGAAAATGTAAATCTCCTAATCGAACATATAATGACGATGATTCTTCACAACTTTCGATACCCTGCAATAAAATTTCTTGTGCACTCTTCCTATCTTCTACATCTGATTCATATATTTCTGATAGTTTCACGTATGAATATGGGGCTGCTTTATCTAATTGGATTGCAATTTGAAGTCCTTTAATGGCTAAATACATTTTCCCTATTTGATGTGCACACCTAGCTCTTTCATACCATATATGCGCTTCATACTTATATTCTTTTAATAAATCATCAAACACTTCATATGCTTCCTCATAACGCTCTAAATCCATTAAAATCAAACCATGATTTACAAGAACAAATCTGTCCGGATGACGCTGGAGTGCAATTTGTGACATTTTTAATCCTTGCTCAGATTGATTGATATACATATATGATAATGCTAGAAAACTCCATGCGATTGGCTGATCAGCATCTAATTGTAATGATGAGCGGAAGCTAGAAATTGCTTCCTCATACTCCTCTTTCTCAAAAAAATAGCGTCCATATATAAAATGATACAATGCTTGACTATTCTTTTTCGTAACACTTTGCAAGACATCACTAGCTCGCTCCACATCTTGAATACGGATAAAAGATTGTGCACTATGAAGCTTAACAAAATCTGAATCGGGATATCTTTCCATTAGCCTTTCAGCACAAAAAAGAATAAACTCTTGATTGACTTCAACATCCATATGTTTGATTGTGTATAACCACGTGTATAGATTTTCACTTGTTTCTTGTAAAAAGGATACTAGTTTTTCAATCCCTTGTTTATCCTGTTCTTCTAAATGATCTGTCAAAGAGAATAGCGTTCGGAAATATGTATCTTCCTCTTCTGATAAAAATGACAATTGTTCTTTTTTCTCCTTAGGAACAAATACAATAGCTAAACCATCTGTGTAACGATACCTTTCCTGTAACTTCTCATATTCAATAAAAAGCGGTTCCAAAAAGTTAGGATCTTGAACCGAAAAAGATTGTAACTGATCATCATATCCGGAAAGAACTTGAACGTGGGATGCATGTTCAATATCTATGCTTAATAAAACTGGAATGTTTTGATCAAGTAATGCTTTATAGTCCTCTTTCGTTCCTTTAAAATAATGACACGCATAGCCCAGTTTTTCTAAATACATAACCGTATCTGAAAACTTCGATCCTGTGACATCAAATATATGATCCGCGATTTCATCTTGTGTACGACTTTCTCCCCATAAGCGAAGCATCATCTCCAAGCTTGCTGGAACACAATAATTATCTTTTTGTACGATTGGCACTAATGGTAATTGTACTTTTTTTCCAGTCGGGTGTTTTTCTATATTATGATAGAGTGACTCTGTTAAACTTGCTTCCGTTTTTAATAAAGCGAGTAACTCTTCAGTCTTATTCATTTTATACAAAGCTTCTGCACGTAAGTGTGTAAAATAAGCTTTATACGAATGATACGGCAATATGTGATTAACCTTATCTATTACAGTTAACATTTCCTCATAATTCTGTAAATCTAGTAAATGTTTCACCTTTTCAAAATAAAAATATGGTACTTGCGGAAAACGATCTATCGCATCGTTAATCAGTTGTAATGCTCGTTTCAGTTCCCCTTTATACGCATACAGCTGTGATAATAAATAAATTGCTAATTCTTCACTTTCTTTATGTTTTATCCCAGCTAAAAGTGACTGCTCTGCTTTCTCCCACTCTCCTGTTTGTATATAAAAATAGCCCCATTTATCAAAAACTGGACGTGTACTATAACTCTCAGCTTTTTTCATGTATCTGAGCGCTTCTTCATTTCGTTTCATTTCTAGGAGACATCTTACCAATGTAAAGTATGCTTTAGATACAATATCAGAATCGATTTGATCTGCCTTTATATTTTTCAAAGCATCCTTTAATAATTTTTCAGCATCAAGTACTCTTCGGTCATCAATTAGCTCATCACAATATAAAGAGAGCGTTCTCATATTTGGAAATTTTCTATATGAATAGCGAATTAGGAAGGCGCTATATTGATGCATAAGCCCTTCATCAGTAAGACGGATAAGTGTATCAAATTCTTCAGTTGATGAAATCGCTGACAGCCATTTTTTCACATAAGATAGAGTATTTATGTCTCGTATATGTGCGATTTCTTGATTCATCTCTTGCAATCCATCTACAAACCGTTTCTCTTTCAAACATGTTTCTAATCGCCTAAATTCTAACATGCATTCACCTCGAATAATTATTTTTATACATCTATTTGCTTGCTTAGATTTTACACAGCTTATATCATGTATTCAATGAAAACCTTATATAATTCTCAATAATCAACAATATGATTCAAATTATTGTTTAAAAAAGAAAAACAACCATTTTTCATTTATTTTGTTTAATTTAGTGAAATAAAGTTTATTTTATTAAGTTAATCACCACTCATAGATCAAAATTTTATGAAGTGTTTGTATCTCCTCTAAACTTCTTTCCTTTCGTTGAATTTTGATCTATTATATCCTCTTAAATGGAAGGATATAATAGATCAAATCCTTTTATTGACAAAACAAATATTTCCACATATATTTTAATTAAATACTAAACGTTTAGTATTTAATGTTTTCTATTTGAACGGAGGATATATATGACACGATTAATGGTACTAGGTTTACTTATGCAATATGGTCCTATGTCTGGATATGAATTACAGCAAGCTATGCAATCCGCACAAACGGACACTTGGGCAGGTGTTTTTCCTGCTTCGATTTATCATGCTTTAAAAAAAATGGACAAAGAAGGATTAGTAGAGCTTGATGCTGTTGAAAAAACCGGCAATCGTTCCAAAGCAATTTATAGTGTTACACCTGCTGGAAAAGATGAGTTCCATACACTCATGCTTCAGTCATTCCAACAATCTTCAGTCGCTTTCCCAACAGAGTTATATACAGCACTCACTTTTTTCGATGCAAATACTGTTTCTCTTGAGCGTATTTCATCCGCCTTACAAGATCAAAAAAAGAAAATTATAGAAATGTACGAAAATATGAAAGCTGGACAATCTATTAAAGAAAAAATGGTAGACATTCCAGAGCATGTGAGCCTTATTTTTGAAAATATTTATGAACAGTGTGAAATGCAGCTACGTTTCATTGAAAAAATGGAAAAAATGTTATCTCGATTAGAAAATAAGAAGAACACGGAGGAGAAATGATGGAAGCTAGGTTAAAAATGTCTCGCGTGCAAAAAGCCTCGTTATGGGTTGTAGCTGTAGCTGTCTTTACGGATATGCTAATCTATGGAATGATTGTCCCAATCTTACCACAGTACGCAAAAACGTTAGGTGCTTCCCAAACAGAGATTGGCTTTTTATTCGGTAGTTACGCTATTACTCTACTTCTCGCTACTCCTATTTTAGGAGTGGTTTCTGATAAGGTTGGAAGACGCCTCCCTATGATTCTGGGGTTATTTGGACTTGCAGCAGCAACTATATTATTCGGACTTGCAAATAGTTTCTGGTTGCTCGTGCTCGCAAGAATGCTACAAGGTATATCTGCAGCGGCAACATGGACAGCTGGATTAGCACTTCTAGCAGATGTGTTCCCGCTACAAGAGCGTGGGAAAGCCATGGGTCTCGCTTTGTCTGGCCAAGCAGCTGGAATGCTCCTCGGTCCAACTATCGGTGGTGTACTTTATCAATGGGGTGGTTATCATCTTCCCTTTATTATCGCAGCAACTATTGCACTCATTGATGGCATATTACGAATAACTTTACTTCGTGATGAGCCAAAGTCCAACACAGATCAACGAATTAACTATCGATCTATCTTGAATATGCGTTCCCTATTTATTATGATTGGTATTATTATTCTTGGTTCGGCCTTACCTAGTGCTTTAGAACCAACTCTTCCTCTCTACTTACAAGACACCCTGCACCTTAGCCCTGGAACAATTGGACTATTATTTGCTGTTCCAACTCTCGCATATGGTTTTACCGCACCAATCATCGGCACACTGTCAACTAAAATTGGTAGAAAACAAACGATGGCAGTAGGCATAGCTTTGGCGGCTTTATGTTTCCCATTTACAGCGATCGTTTCCCATACCGCCCTTGAAATATTTGTACTTGCTATCCTTGGAGTTAGTTTTAGCCTTTTACTAGCACCTGCTTTACCAGAACTTACATATCTCGCAGACAAAAATGGAATTCAAGCATATGGAATACTTTTTGCTATTTATAATACAGCCTACTCAATTGGTATGTTCTTCGGACCGATGTTTAGCGGAAGTTTGTCAGATTTATTTGGATTAACAAATGCTTTCTACATATTTAGTGTTCTTCTTTTATGTTATCTTTGCTTGTTTTTGTGGAAAATGAAAAAACAAAATTAGGTTATAGCCATGAAAAGATACAACACTTTAATAAACAAGTAAAGAAACAAAGCCCAGAAACTAAAATTCCTGGGCTTTTTAACATGCTTTCTATTAAAATCTTTCTATACAGTATCCATTAACAAAAAAATTGATAGTTTCAATTTCTTCAGCATTTAATTTTCTTTGCAGCCCCTTTGCAAGCTCTTTAATAATGGCTTTTTCATTCCCCTTATATTTTCCCGTCAGAAATGCTGTATCTTTTAAAAAATTAATTTTCAATTGGAATTCCTCTTTATACACAGGCTTATCGTGATGAGATAAGAAAAAAATGTCTGCGTCATATTTTTCAAGCTGCTTAACTAGCTGCAAAGTATTTTTAATGGTATAACTCCATTTTTTTGAGTAGAGATTTGCGTACATGCAATCCCCTAGAAAAAGAACTTTTTCTTCTGGAATATAAATAACAGTACAATCATCAGCGTGATCGCCACCCACATGTTCAATTACAACAGTTACTCCTCCTAAATTAATAGACATTTGCTTATCAAATGTAATATCAGGTATTGGAAGAAACACCTCTCTCTGATGACCCAACTCTTTCTTTATTGCTTCCGCACAAAATGGAATTTCTATTCCTTCTTTAACGCGCTGATCCAAGAATTTATCTTCCCATGATAAATTCTGAAGCCTTTTAATTTTTTCGTGAGTTTTATAATGAGCAATCATTGGTATATCTATTGCGCTCATCCCGAATACATGATCCCAATCTGAGTGAGTGAGAACAAGAAAGTCGCCTTTAATATGTACTTCTTCTAATTGTTTAAGAAATAAATTAGCATGTTTAGGTGAGTTTCCAGCATCAATTAATAATGTCTTTTTTGCTCCTGTAACTGCTGCTAAAATTGGTCGATCCGTTTCTTGATACGGTGGTAAGTATAAAATCCGATTTGATATTCTTTCGATTTTTTGCAAGTTCCTATTCTCCTTTATATGGTGACATATGTTGCTCTAATTCTTTAGAAAATAATTGTAGCTTATCAGAATTTAATAAATTTATAAAAACACCATCTTTTCTGTATACTTCTATAAAAAGAATAGCGTGTTTTTCGTTATATGAATACAAATTCATCCTATACTTATTACTAAAACATTTCATCTCTTATTCTCTGAATTATTTCCATTTACATAAAACTAAAAACGAAAGCATCAAAAAAACCGTGAATTATTCACGGTTTTTTCCTTTCGAAAAGCTAATCGCAATTGTTCCAGCACCTGCATGAACAGCAAAAGATATAGGAAGTGGGTAAATTAAAAACTTCATTTCAGGAAATACTGCTCTGAAATCGGCAATCCATTCTTCTGCCCCTTCTTCATCATTCGCATGGAAAACATGGACTACGTTCGGCATTTCTTTTTCAAGTTCGCTTCGCATATATTCTTTACATTTTTGTATTTTACGAACTTTCTTCTCCAACACAAGTTCGCCATGTTTTACTTCTAGAATTAGGTTGACACTTAGTAGACTACCTAGTATAAATTGCACACCCTTCACACGTCCACTCGCATATAGACCTTTCAAATCTTTTGGAAATACATAGTAAGGACTACGTTCCACATGTTGTATTGTCTTTTGTATATCTTGTAAAGTCATACCCTCACGGTATAACGTTTGCGCTTTTGTTAAAATTTCATCCATTGGATAACTCGTTGTTTCACTATCTATTACGACTAGAGGAAATCCTGCCATTTCTGCTGCAAGTATCATATTTTGATAAGTGCCACTTACTTTCCCACTAATCGTGATCGCAAATCCTTCTTCATATTCTTCTTTACATTTAGAGAAGAGTGCGACCATATCTCCAAAATTAGGTTGTGACGTAGTTACTGTTATACCTTGTTTTAGCGCATCGTAGACACGTTCACGAACACCTTCTTCACAGTCTTTGTAAGCCGTTCCATTAATAACAATTTCAATCGGTATAACAAAATTATCTGCACTTGTTGTAAAGTTTGCAGTTGTACTATCAGTAAACCAAGCAACACGCTTCATGTTGTTCCTCCCTTGTGTGTGTCCTTTTCTCGAACTTTTCTCATAATTCTATCTATTTGAGTTATAAAAAAGGACTATGCTTGTTATCATAACAAGACTATCTCTGTTTTTCCATAGGAAATGGGTGATTTAAGCAAGGTTTTCAAAATTAATATCGAATCTATTTTCATTCGTACACGATTTTGACATATTTACTTTTAGAAAAAACTATCAAACTAAAAAATAAGACTTCTAACACGTATACAGCGTTAGAAGTCTTAACTCATTTCTTTATTTACATTACTTGCTTTTCACTATGCCAAAAGTAATTTTCATACTTGGAGCATAAACTAAAGAAGAATCCATAGTGAATTCTTTAGAGAGTTGTAATTCTGCTTCGTATTGCGCCATCGCCTCATTATATGCCAATCCCCGATTTACTAAACGTTCAATAAACTCTTTTTTTTCAGCAGGAGTATTGCCGATACCCTCTTCCTTGAGTGAATGATACAATTGTTGCTTCTCTCTTTGATCCTCATGACCATTAACAAAATTAACTTTATCGCTAACTCTACACTCAATATTTTCTACCCCTAACTCACTTAAATATACTGGTAATTTAATCCAAATGTTTCCATCTTTCCCATGTCTCTTTTCATCTTTTTCAAACAATTTTTGAAGAACACCCAGCTGAATCATTTCAGATTGCTCTAGATTATTCAAATAGTACGAAGACATATTAGAGATCCAGTGCGGCTCAAAACATATGATATTACCTCCATTAACAACTGAATCTATCATTTTTTGTAAGATTGTCTTCGGATCGTTCATATGTAGTAAAAAAGCATGATAAACTGCTATATCATACGTACTTTCCATTTCAAATTCAGCAACATCCGCTTCAATAAATTCCACTTTATATGGAAGACTTCGGAATAACTCTCTTGCTTCATTGATTAATTTCTTCCCCTTATCAATGCCCGTATATCTAGACCCTATTGGTAATAAAGGTAAGAGTTTCAAACCTAAATAGCCATATCCACAACCATAGTCAACAATATGAACTGGTTTAGAAATCTTCCAAACTGAATTTACCAAAAAACTTAAATAATCATCGTTGTAATATAGATCTCTTGTATTTCTTAAATACTCTAACCTATTATCCCATTCATACTCTTTCAATCGAGCTACCTCCTTGAGTTTATATTGAAAGTACTGATTAGATTCCCTTCTTTGAGCAAATGATAAAATACTCCCTAGACATAAAAACATTTTTCCATTCCTTGAAGTACCTAATGTCTCTAGAAATCTGTTAAACTCATTTAGACAAAATGAATTTGATAAAACGCCCCACTATAAGCGATAACATTGTATATATGATAACCTAAGAAAAAAAGGTTTCATTTGCATAAATCAACATAAATAGTAAGGAAAATATGAAAACGATGATTGGCATAATAAATAATTTTTTGAGTTTCCAATAAACAATTGCACTTAACATAATCGTAAGAACTGGAAATAGAATCAAAACTAAGAACATTGGATTACTAAATATTTGTGTCATTTTCTCGATTCCTCCCATATCGAAAGTCGGTCATCATTTAAACAATTTAATGATATTTTTAGCGTATGTACCATTCGCTTCATAACCTGCTCCATGCTGTTCATTGGTACTCTCTACAAACATAACCTGCTTATTGTTTCCTTCTAACCACACAAAAAAATCTTGTTTATCTCCACCACTATATTTTAATGTCATTACAGCATTCATATTATTCCGTGCTTCTTTGTCTAAGAGAACATCTTTCTTTTTTGCATTTTGAAGACTATCAATGACGGTTTGCATAGTAGATTCGCTAGATATTTCTTTCATATTGTTTGTCTTTGTATCCTTTAATTCAATAGAAATCACATCTTTATCTTCAAATTGTACAACTTTTGTGATGGTAGCTATCGATGTAGCGTTATCTTGCTCTTCCTTATCAGAAAGATTTGAACAACCGACAACACCTAAAGTTAATATACATACCATGTAAGAAGCTATTAATTTTTTCAAATTTCTTGTCTCCTTTTCAAGTATTTATATACAAATACACATCAAAAATTGATCAAGTATTTCTTCTCTGAGTTTTCTTTATTTCCTGCATATGAATTATATACTCACTATTCTATCCAGGTACACTTCTACATTTCGTAAAAGGAAAAGGATACTATGAAAACATAGTATCCTCTAGCATTTTCATGTTATAAAATTTTTTTGCTTACATTTCTTCCGGAGCACCCATACCAAGCAAGCGCAATCCTTCTTTTAACACAATCGTTACTGCATAAACAAGTGCAAGTCTACTTTCCTTTTCTTTATCCTCTTCTAAAATACGAACATTTCCATAATATTTATTAAATGCTTGTGCTACATCTAACAAATACTTCGCAATATGTGACGGTTCATTTTTGAAGAAGGCTGTTTCAACGACTTGTGGAAATCTATTTAATAATTTTATCGTACTCCAACTATGATCATCGTTTAATTGAAACACTTCTATTTCAAATTCAGCATTTTCTTTTCTTAAGATGGAGCAAGCACGTGCATGTGTATATTGAACATATGGTCCTGTTTCCCCTTCGAATTTCAGCATTTTTTCTAAAGAAAACTCAACATTGTGCATACGTTCATTTTTTAAATCGTGGAAAATGACTGCCCCGACACCAACTTGTTTTGCAACTTCCTCTTTTTGCTTTAAGTCTGGGTTTTTCTCTTCGATATTTTGCTCTGCAAGCGTAATCGCTTCTTCTAATACTTCCTCAAGTAATACGACTTTCCCCTTACGTGTGGACATTTTTTTACCATCTTTTAAAATGAGTCCAAATGGTACATGAGCCATACCATCTACCCAGTTATAACCGAGTTTCTTTAATACAGTGAAAAATTGTGTAAAATGCAAGCTTTGCTCTGCGCCTACTACATAGAGTGCTTTATCAAATCCATATGTGTTTTGACGATAGCGTGCTGCTGTTAAATCGCGGGTTGCATATAGTGTAGCTCCATCTGACTTTTTAATTAAACATGGCGGCATATCTTCTTTTTCCAAATTGACAACTTGTGCTCCATCCGATTCTTCTAATAACCCTTTTTCTTCTAAAATCTCAACAAAATTATCCATTTTATCATTATAGAAAGCCTCTCCTTGGAAGTTCGTAAATTCAACACCAAGCAGTTCATAAATACGCGAGAACTCTTTTAAAGATTCATGACGGAACCAATTCCATAAGAAGACTGCTTCTTCATCACCATCTTCTAATTTCTTAAACCATGCGCGACCTTCTTCTTCTAGCTCTGGGTTCTCTTTCACTTCTTCGTGGAAATGAACATATAACTTAAATAATTCACGAATCGGGTCTTCTTTTACAAGCTCCTCATTTCCCCATTTTTTATATGAGGTAATTAATTTCCCAAACTGTGTTCCCCAATCGCCAATATAATTGATTCCTACAACTTCATATCCACACTTTTCAGCAATATGTTTTAAAGAGTTCCCAATCATCGTTGAACGTAAATGTCCCATGGAGAACGGTTTCGCGATATTTGGTGAAGAGTAATCAATTACTACTGTTTTTTCTCGCCCAAAATGCCCCTGTCCATATTCTTCTTTTTCAGCTAAAATCATTTTTAATACATCATCGCTTACGATATGGCGATTGAAAAACACATTCACATATGGTCCAACTGCTTCTACTTTTGTAAAAAATGAATCGTTTAAGTTCTCAGCGATTTCGTTCGCGATAATTGCCGGTGCTTTTTTATATTGCTTTGCAAGCATAAAACAAGGGAATGCCGCGTCTCCGAATTCATCTTGCTTCGGTGTTTCAATTAGATTTGTAATCTGTTCCAATGATAATTCTGATTCAATTACTTCAAATAAACTTTGTGCAAATTTAATTTTATATTCCATGTTGCTCCCTCCTTATTTTTTAAAACACAAAAAACTCGTCTCTAAAAAAGAGACGAGTTATCACCCGTGGTACCACCCTTGTTGTTCACTACGAACCACTTTCCCGTTTATAACGAGGACAGGGGGCCCCGGCTTACTCTACTATTCATTTCAAGCAGCGTCTCCGAAGTGCGCTTCATCCGTTTCTCCGTACTAGGCTCTCACCATCCCTAGCTCGCTTTACTTCTGAACCAGACTACTTTCTTCATCTACGACATCATATATAATTGATTATTGCTTATTATACATCTTTTCAAATAATTAGCAAGGTTCAATTACACCAAAATGAAATTTTGCACTTTTTCGTTTATATACTAAGAAACTATGTCGCTCAAATCGTGTACTACGGAAATGATCTTTTAGAACAACTCGTTTTCTTGCTACACGCCTTGCTTCTGTAATCGTTTCATCTGTAACATCATTATACAAAGCAAAATGTTTTAAACCACGAATTCCATCGGATTCAATTACTGTTTCTTCAAACATCGGATCCAGATACACAACGTCATAACTGTTATCTTCACATTGTTTTAAAAAAGTGAAGTGTTCTGTTTGCTTTACTATAACTCTACGCATCGCTTCATCAATTTCTGAAATACCCGCGTACCACTGCTTTAAACCCTTATCCATTATATAAGCCATGTAACGATTTCCTTCAAGCCCTGTTATAGCTCCTTCTTCTCCAACAACATAGCTTGCAACAATGCTATCTGATGCCATGCCGAGCGTACAATCTAACACCGTCATTCCTTTTTCTAATTTTGCAGCTTGTACAAATGGATCATGTTCGCCCCGCATTAATCTTTTCACACGAAACATTGCAGAATTAGGATGGAAAAAGAACGATTCTTCTGTTCCTTTTGGATAAATTGCTAACCGATTCTTTCCTACAACGAGTACATCTTCTCCAAACTGCTCATGTAGCTTGGATACAGATATATCATTCCGTACGACAAAAGAGCATTGTAATTCTTCCGCTACCTCTTTTGCATAAGTTGTCATTTCCTTATTCGTTCGTCCTGCTGTTGTTACAATCATCATTTCACCTCAATATATAAAGAAAAAAGGGAGAATCACTTCTCCCCTTTTTTAGCAATGCTTTTCAAAAGCTTGTTCTAAATTGTTGATAATGTCTTCCATTGTTGCTCCTTCAATTTCATGGCGATGAATGAAGTGAACAACTTCTTTTCCTTTTAATAACGCCATGGATGGTGAAGATGGTGGAATATCTCCGAAGTACTCACGCATTGTAGCTGTTGCATCTTTATCTTGTCCTGCAAATACAGTTACAAGATGATCAGGTTGTTTTTCAGAACGTACAACCGCTTGACCAGCTGATGGACGAGCTAAACCAGCTGCACATCCGCAAACAGAGTTTACGACAACTAATGTTGTACCTGTTGCACTTTCCATATATTCTGTTACAGCTTCTTCAGTAGTTAATTCTTCAAATCCCGCACGCACTAATTCTTGGCGCATTGGAATTACCATTTGACGCATATATTCTTCGTATGCATTTGACATCTTGTAATCTCTCCTTCAACTTTCATTCCAAATTCATCATATCACGCTCTTATAATAGGTGCAAAAGAAAGATAGCAATGTTTTCATTTTTTTGAAGGAATTTCACAAACCCCTTCATGGCAGTGACCAACAGGTACAAGTTTTCTATTATCGGCAATATAATCATACACTTTATTTCCAAATCCAAGTAAAATAGATAACTTAATAAAAGGTATCGCAAGCCAGTATGACGGTACAGCTTTGGCTAATACATATACGCTATCAATCCCATCATACCATTTAGTATTTTTTAAAATGTAAAGTCTTTGTTCCATCTTTCCTTGTATCTCTTTGGAAAGTTGATACTCCTCTACGACATCTTTATCACGAAAAGAAACAAACTTCATCGTACCTTTTTTATCAAGCTTCTTTGTACGCTCTGCAACTGCCATGCACATCGGACACCAGCTATCATAGAAAACGATCATAGGATTACTCTCCTTTACGAGACTCCGTCATTTGTTTCCAAACTGACCCTTTCGCTTCTTCCCCGCCTTCAATACGTTCTAATGCTAAACGAGCTTGCATTGCTACTTCAAACTCTGGATCATCTTGCGCAGCGCGCAGTGCTGGAATCGCACTTTCATCACCAAGTTCAAATAAGAACATCGCTGCACGCCAACGCACTAATTTACTTGGATCTTTAAGTGATTTAATCATAACAAACATCGCTGCTGGATCCCCTACATCTGATAAGCAATCTCCAGCCGTACGGCGTACACTTACAGATCGATCTAGTAGAGCTTTATATAGTAATGGCAATACTTCTTCACCTTTTACCATCCCTAAATACGCTGTTGCCAAGCGACGAATCGATACTTTCTCATCTTCTAGCGCTTTCTTCAATACAGGGATATCTTCTTCTGTAGGATCCATTTGCTCAAGCGCTGCATAACGATTTTTCCAATCAGGATCCGCCAGCATTTCCTCTGTTACTTTATATGGTTCACGCTTTGTAATCGTTACTTCTTTAGCACCTGCTTGATCTAATAATTCTTTTACAGTTTTTTCAACACGGTGTTCTGGATAAGCAGCAACAATTTCTTCCACAACTTCTTTTCCGATTTCTTCAAAGTTCCCATAACGTGTACTTTGTTCTACCCATTTACGCTCTTTCACAACGTTAGGTGCAGACATTTGCACTTTCATAATTGCTTCTTTAAAACGGTCTGGTAAGCCTACTCGTTCTTCTGTTGTTCCATCTGTTAATTTCACCTGCATCGGAATCGTAAAGAACATTTGAATGAATACTTTCACTTCACCAAAATGTGAAAGTTGCTCCTGTTCATTCTCTTCTACTACTTCCTCTCCAAACACTACACGAACTTGTTGCAAAAGTACTTTCCAGTCATACTTCGCATTTCTCTCTACTGCTAAAAAGTCCGCAACGTGGTATACGCCTTTAATGCCTTCAATCTTTAAAATTGCTTGCACTTGTTCTGGTGCTTGTTCTGCATTTTCGTTTGTATAATTATTACGTGCTCCTGATGGTAACACTTCATTTAAGATAACTTTCATCGTATTTGGACTTGGCGTCGGTTCAATTGCTTTAATCTTCACGTAAATAAACTCTCCTTTATTGCTTGTTCTTAGCTGTATTGTAACATGTTCTATCGCTATACTCCTACTGAGACGCTCGCTTTTTCTAATCACAATTATAGTCTTAGTAGAATAGATGAATATCATGTAAGAGCTGTCCCTATTGATATATTCCTTTTTCGTATCATGTTCCTTCTCTCTTCCGCTCAAAAAAAGGTAGATTGATAATAGAAAGTAAAGTTTTAATCAGTCTCCTAACCTTCCTTGCTTTCGCTGAATTTTAGGATGAGGGTCTTACTGCCCGTTAATGCGGGATAAATAAAAAAAGGTATTGCTTTGCAACACCTTTTCTCTACCACCATAAACTCATTTTATGATGCACTACAATTATTTTGCTAAAGATACTTCATCTTTTTCTTTCATGTCGCGCTCAAGTTTTGCAATTTTCATATCAAATGTATCACGTTCATGATCTTCATTCATGCGAAGCTCTAAATCACGAATGTGATCTTCAATTTCTTCAAATCGTAAGAACGGATTATTCTCATCCATTTTATGAAGAGCCGTATTCATACGACGGTTCGCATGGGCCATATTTTCACGTGCCATCAATTCCATACGCTTTGCATTCATTTCTTTTAGCTTATTTTTCATTTCAGAAAGACGGCGTTCTAACTCATCAATTTGCTCCACTACACCCGCATACATCTCTTCTAAGCGTGATACTTGCCCTTCATAGTATGCTACTTCTTCTAATGCACGTTCATGCAATTGCATTTCTCCTGCTTCTTGTGCAATGATCGCCTGCTTTGATCGCTTATTTACGAAATAACGAGCCTGCTCAAGTTCACGAGCAAAGTTAGATTTTAATGTTTTATGACGCTCGATTAATTTCCCAATTTTTGTTACTTCACGCTCGCTATCGCGTAAATATTGGTTTAACATAGCTATCGGATTTTTTCTTTCCTTCTCATCTAATACATTATGAAAATCTGCTAAAATTGCATCGCGTACACGTCCAAATAAAGATTGTTTCATTCTAATCTTCCTCTCTTCTACTTTATGATTTAAGTTTTTTCATTTAAATGCACTGTTTATTTTTCTACATATAAGTCGCTGTCACGAAGAACAAAAGGTGACTTACACTTGTTTTCTCTCTTTGTTTTCACTTAGCATGGGGCAAAAAGAGGATCTGACCGCTTCTATGCATGGCCGGATTCTCTCCCCCACCTAAAAAGAAAGAGTTTATTTTGTTTTTTGATTTGGATTTATATATTAGTTTTTCATTAACTTGTTCCACTCATCTTCAAAGTTGCTATATCGTTTAGAACTTTCTGAAGCAGAATCAACCACTACATCTTTTTCTTTTTTCCACTCACGGTATCCGTAGTATAGTACTACTACTGCTGCAATACCAATCAATGCTGGGGAATGAGAAAGGGCGATTGACAAGCCGATTAAACCGAAAATACCCCAAGCTAACTTTCCAAAAAATGATTGTGCTCGCACAAATGATTTATAGCTCCAGTACACAATCCCTGCTCCAATTGCGAATCCTACAATACCAGCAAGACTACCAAGAGCAATTAAAGCCAAAATACCGGCTGCGATAAACGTTAGAAATTGTTTCATCTTGTGCTCGCCTCCCTTCGATTTGATACTCTTATCTTAACTATTTTTTTAGTTTTCCATAACGAGCTTAAGAACCGTTTTCACATCAGACTTAAGACCTATTTCAGGTTAGACCCACATTACGATGTATATAAAACGAAGTGAAGAGCTAAAATTTTAATGCAATATTGTTTCTTCTTAGAATGCACTCTTTTTATATTTAAGAAACCGTACCCTTCGACACCATATAAAAAAACAACAATACGGGCAGATACCATTCGCCTCCTGACATCCCTTCCCCTTCTTTTAAAGTTTTTCCTAATTAGATTGCATATAAATCTTTAAAATTATTTGTTTGGATATCAAAATATAATTTCTGCTTGCATACTTATTTAATTCGCTAACATAACTGACGAACGTTCGTAAAATTTGAGGTGATTTTATTGGAAAGTAATAAAATTAAGGGTGCAGCTCTAAAATATTTCACAATTCATGGTTATGAAGGAACACCCCTTTCTTTAATAGCTGAGAAGTCGGCATGAAAAGGCAGTCCATTTACTCACATTTTAAAGGAAAAAAATAATCTTTTTCTTCATGTGTTACGTGATGCAAAAGAAACTGAACTAGCTTCAAAACTTCAATACTTAAGTAAAATTGATTCACAAAATCCTGAAAAAGATTTATACAGGCTACTACAATTCGAAGTCAATCTTTTTCAAAAAAATGAACAATTGAAGTTTTGGTTACGTATGTCATTTTTTCCGCCAGCACATCTTGCAAAAGTAATCGAAAAGGAAGTAATTAGAAATTCCGAGGACTCTTTTGGAACAACCAAAATAACTTTCCTTTTGGAGCTAGATAGTTCTCTAACTCGAAAAGTTATACTTTCTTTGAACAAAAACCCCTTGTCCATATTGAACAAGGGGTTTAGATTTTCTCTACTAGGAATCATCTCCTATACCGACTAATCTAAGGTTTTGAAGCATCCCAAAAACGATATTTTTATCTCTCGACAATTATTTATAGGAAGGGATTAATGAAAAATAATAGTTATCTGGTAATTACACCAAGTTTTTGTTTATACCTCCTTTCTCTACCGTGAAGCTTCCTCTTTCTTCCGCTCCAAAAACGTAATTCTTTCAATCACAACTTCTGTTTTATACACTCTTTTCCCCTGTTCATTATCATAATTATTTGTATGAATACGACCTGTAATCCCAACAAGTGAACCCTTTTGGCAATACTCTGATACATTCTCAGCAGATTTTCTCCAGACGACGCAGTAAATGTAGTCAGCTTGCTGCTCCCCTAGGCTATTCCGAAATCCTCTATTTACCGCAACACATATACGTGCATAGGCGATTCCTTGCTTTGTGTAGTATAGTTCTGGATCTTTCGTCAATCTTCCGATTAATACAACTCGATTCATCATTTTTATACCACCTCACACTTTTTCTTTATTGTAGAAAAAAATAGAAGATAGGTAAAAAATGCAAAATGATATATTTCTAAAGGAAAATACTCTCTTTGAATCTAAAAAAACATAAAAAGAAATCCTGCATGTTTCAAACATGCAGGATTTCTTTCAATTAGTCGTTTTTCGTAAAATAAGATACAAAACGAAGAATTTCTAAATACAACCACACTAATGTCATCATTAGCCCCATTGCACTGTACCACTCCATATATTTTGGAGCTCCGCTACGTGCACCATTTTCGATTAAATCGAAGTCTAGTAATAAATTTAATGCAGCTACTACAATAACAACTGCACTAATAATGATACCAATTGTTCCACCTTGATGAATATACGGAACAGTAACACCAAACATGTTTAATAGGAAAACGATTAAGTACATAATCAAAATTCCAAACGTTGCGGCCATTACACCTGTGCGGAATTTATCTGTTACTTTTACAACACGAGTTGCATATAAAACTAACATTGCAAATAAAATTGAAATTGTTAGTAATACAGCAGTTAAAATAATAGAGTTGTCAAAACGAAGCGCATATACCGCTGAAATACTCCCTAAGACAATCCCTTCAACCGCAGCGTAAATCGGTGCCGTAATAGGCGCCATTTTCGGGAAGAATATAGCCGCAAATGCGATGATTGCAGCCACAATTAATGCCCCTATTAAAACTGGCATTTGCATTTTCCCAGTGTACATCTGTATGTATGAATAGACAGACGTTGCAAGAAGCAAGACAAGCATAATAAATGTTTTGCCTACAGCTCCGCCAATCGTCATCGTAGACGCACTTGCTCCCTGTTTACGAAAGGCTTCTTTTTTCAACATTGGATTAGATGTTCTCATTTTTTCCCTCCTAAAATAGATTCTACTAATAGTGTAAAGTTTTTCTCTTTACATTTCAATATATGCAGCTTGTTTTTATTTTAAACCTTCAACGATGTCAGATAGTTCACTCCAGCGTTCCATTGCTTTTTCCAGTTCTTCTTCTGTTTGCTGCTGCGCTTCAGAAAGCTCCTGTGCTTTTGTAAAATCAGAACCTACATTCGCAAGTTCTTCTCCAATCGTTTCAAGCTTCTCTTCAAGCCCTGCAATCGTATCTTCAATCGTTTCCCATTCACGTTGTTCGTGATAGGAAAGTTTACGTTTACGTTGTTGCTTTGGAGCGTCTTCCACTTTCTTTTCTTTCTGTACTTCTACTTTTTCTAATAGTTCTTGGGCCTTTTGTATATCTAGGTAATCACTATAGCTTCCTAGGAATTCACGAACTTCTCCGCCACCAGTAAAGATAAATAATTCATCTACTACTTTATCTAAGAAATAGCGATCATGTGATACAGTAAGAACGACACCTGGGAAATCTTCTAAATAGTCTTCTAGTACTGTTAACGTTTGTGTATCTAAATCGTTGGTCGGCTCATCTAATAGAAGTACATTTGGCTCTCCCATTAAAAGACGTAATAAATACAGACGTCTTCTTTCACCACCAGATAGTTTACCAAGTGGTGTTCCATGTGAATGCGGTTGGAATAAGAAACGCTCAAGCATTTGGGATACTCCAATGACTTTACCATCTGTTGTATGAATGACTTCTGCAATTTCTTTAATATATTCAATCATACGTTGATTTAAATTCATCTCTTCATTTTCTTGCGTATAATAAGCAACTTTCACAGTTTGTCCAACTTCAATTTCACCACTGTCAGGTGATAATTTGCCTGCAAGCATATTTAATAAGGATGATTTCCCGCTACCATTAGCCCCAATAATACCAATTCGATCGCCTGGTTTTACAATATGATTAAATTTATGAAGGACCGTTTTATCATCAAACTTTTTCGTCACATCTTTTAATTCGAGTACTTTCTTTCCTAATCGGCTTCCGCTCAGTGAAATATCAACAGATTGCTTCGCTGCTGGACCTTCATGCTCTTTCAACTCTTCAAAACGCTGAATACGTGCTTTTTGTTTTGTTGAACGTGCTTTCGCACCGCGGCGAATCCAAGCAAGTTCACGGCGATATAGATTTTGACGTTTTGATTCTTGTGCTAATTCTTGCTCTTCACGAAGTGCTTTTGCTTCTAAAAATGTACTGTAGTTTCCTTCATAGCTATACAGTTTACCGCCATCTAGTTCAAAAATACGATTGGTAACACGGTCTAAGAAATAACGATCATGTGTTACAAGTAAAACTGCTCCTGTATAACGTGCTAAGTACTCTTCTAGCCATTCTACCGTTTCATGATCAAGATGGTTGGTTGGCTCATCTAATATTAATAAATCCGGTGTTTCAATAAAGCACTGCGCCATTGCAATACGTTTCTTTTGTCCACCAGATAAGTTCCCAACAGTTGCTGTGAAATCTGTAATACCTAGCTTCGTTAAAAGTGATTTTGCATTCGCATTTGCTTCCCATGCATTCATCGCATCCATACGTTGCTGCACTGCAAATAGTTGCTCCTGCACTTTTTCATTACTTGGGTCTTTTTCTATGTTTAATAATGCTTGTTCGTATTCACGAAGAAGGCGAATTAGCGGTGTATCACCGTGGAACACTTGCTCAAGCACTGTTAAATTCTCATTAAAATCTGGTTGCTGTGATAAATAGCTAATTGTATAACCACGCGTATGCGTCATATCACCTGTATCAGGAATCTCTATCCCCGCAATAATCTTTAATAATGTAGATTTCCCTGTACCGTTTACACCAATAATTCCTGCACGTTGTCCCTCTGCAATACTAAATGATAATCCATCAAATAATGGTTTATCCCCATATGATTTTGATACGTTTTCTACTGTTAGCATTTTCATATTTGTGCATTCCACTCTTTCATAAATTGTTCGATAAACTCTTCCATATAGCGATGACGAACTTCAGCCTCTTTTTTTGCAGCCTCTGTATTCATCAAATCTTTCAACTTCAAAAGCTTTTCATAGAAATGATTTAACGATGGATCATTATTTTTTCGATACTCTTCTTTCGTCATTACTTCACGAGGTGGAATATTTGGGTCATACATTAAACGACCTTTTGCACCGCCGTAAGCAAACGTACGAGCAATACCAATTGCACCAAGTGCATCTAATCGATCCGCATCTTGAACAACCTTTCCTTCCAAAGTTTCTATATTACCACCATGTCCACCTTTATATGACATATTCGCAATAATATGAAGGATATGTTCCTTTTCTTCTTCCGCAACATCTAATCCTTCTAGCCAATCAGAAACCTTTTTCATACCAGCTTCTTCACTTTCATTTAACTTCTCATCCGCTACATCATGAAGTAAGGCTGCCATCTCAATTACAAAACGATTTCCACCTTCTTTTTCAGATAAA
Organism: Bacillus pseudomycoides; assembly: GCF_022811845.1. Classification (NCBI taxonomy): domain Bacteria; kingdom Bacillati; phylum Bacillota; class Bacilli; order Caryophanales; family Bacillaceae; genus Bacillus; species Bacillus pseudomycoides. The sequence continues at coordinate 3,540,292 of NZ_CP064266.1, read as the reverse complement.
GAAATCGCTAATTTATGTACACGTTCAATATGGTACCAATCATGTCCACTGGCATCCTTTTCTAAAATATGTTTTACAAAATCAATTGTTTTTTGTATTTGTTCTCGTTTTTTCATTTATCTTCACCCAATTCCTTATTGTAACACGCCCGCATTTTTTCATCACATATTTTCTTGTCCGCCCATAGACTGTTTTGTACGTACGATCATGAAGGAGGAAATAAAAATGTTCTACAATAATCAATACCCTTATCCAGAGCAACCATACTATCCTCAAAGTCAAGAACAACGATATCAAGAGCGGCAGTTTGAAGAACAAGAACCACAACAAACTCAAGAAGCTCAATACCATCAAAATCCATATACAGCTCAGCAACCTCATGAAACTCAACACCATCAAAATCCATACACAGCTCGGCAACCTCATGAAACTCAACACCATCAAAATCCATATGTAATACAACCAGGTCAGGAAACTCAGTACCAACAGAATCCTTACGTAGCTCCACAAGCTCCATATCAGCAACCACAAATGCATCAACCATACCAGGATCCGCGTGTTTCACCACCGGCACCAACATTAGATCCGACTCAACCACAAATCTTACCACCGGGTCCTACTACAGCTATTCCTACTGAACCAACACAACAACAAATCCAGCAAGTTGTTGGTACACAATTTTTACCTTTAAAGAAACCTGTGTTAGACTTCGTAAAACCATGGATAGAGTATGGAATGAATGAGGCAAAACATACATCAGCAAAACATGCTATGACAGAGGTTGCTGCGATTATGTTCTTAGTTGGAAAAGGATTTAATCCGACAGTTGCTCATTATATTGTAGAGTCTTGGGAGAAAGATGAACAGTTTTAAACTTGTTCATTTTGTATAATATAAGAAATACAAAAGTGCCATAAACACCTGTTATACAATCATTTATGGCACTTTTTATTTGTTACTTTATATTTTATTATAAAAATAAAATCCATATTTTTTCACACGTTTTTATATCATTTGTGAGCAAAATGTGAGCAGAAAAATAGCCTCACGCTGTCCTGGCCAGACCTCACTAATCAAAGATACTATTCGATTAATTACGAGCGCTTTTAGTAGTATATCAACAAAAAAACATCCAAAAAACTGACTACCATATACAATAATGAACTCAGTTCTCATATTAATGGTACAGAAAAAAGTGTACAAAAATTAACGATGCTCCGGGAAGTTCCATACAATCAAGAAGGTAATAATCTAGCAAAAGCAACCCTAAATTAACTAAAAAACCCTTCTCACATGAGAGGGACTCTACTCATTTTATCTACTAAATTTGCTTTGATATTTTCTTTTACATATTGATACACTCCTATCTCTTGATCTGTTGCTTTTCTTCTATATAACCCAACATCATCAACTTCAATCCATACCCAACCTTTTAAATCTCCAAAAAAGTCCCTCTTGGGTTGCTCCGATGTGATTGCACCTATTTTAGTAACTATCTCTTCATTCATCAAACTATACTGCCTCTCATCTTCTAATAAAAATACCGACTCACCAAAAATTGAATCCTTGCGGAATAAAAATGTGTATTCTTTTGATTCTGCTGGTATTTTGATGATACATGAAACAGATTCGTTAACATCGAAAATTTGCATTTCCATCGATTACATCTCTTATTAATTATTTTGTTATTACATGTAAAAATTTTAACAAATAAACATTAAGAATATGTGTATTGGAAGTTAAAGGTAATAGATTGTGGTATAGTTAAAATGCGTTCATTGTTACCCATCCGAGGCGTTCTCTTTTGAGAGCGTCTTTTTTTTACGAAAAAACCGACTTTACAATAAAGGAAATCGGATTTTTTGGATTATTCATATGGTCTGCATTTTTCTCTAAAGCCTTCTTGTTCTCGCTACACCTATTTTACATCGAATCGTAGCAAGAGACTTATTACCCCTTTCCTTTTTTTACCTAGATGTAATCAACTATAGTATTTTCTTAATTACAATATATTTCCTTTCATTCATAATTTTAATTGGGGAAGGAGGAAATTTATGGTTCAGATTAAGGTTACACCTGAAATGCTAGAAGAAGTCGCAAAACGGGCTTATAGCACAAAACATGCGTTAGAATCAATACATAAAAATTTATGTGGTCAAATTGATCACCTGTGCTATCAGTGGACAGGCGCTTCTAATCAAAATTTCGTTCAAATGTTCAATGATGCCAAACCAAAAGCATTTACGTCTATAAATGCAATCTCTAATGTGGAAGAAGAATTAAAACAAATCGCTGAGAAATTCCGTACCGCAGATGCTTCATATGACGGAAATCTAGTTGACGGAAATATTTCCGATGATAATATTGAAGAAGGAGCAATGTGTGGTAAGCTTCCTCCTAAATCCGATTTAGAAAAGGCTTGGGATGGTTTTTATGATGGTTCAGGACAAGCGATTGGTGATGCTTGGGAAGGACTCAAAGCATTAGGTGATGGTGAAACATGGTCGAACATGTGGGATGCTGTAGTTAATATAGATGAAACTCTTCCTGCCATGTGGAATGCTTTCTCAGACTCATTTATGAATGAAGTTTGGTATGGTGATGTCGAGAGTGGATTCCGTTGGGGTTCTTACCTTTTAACATCAATCGGCACAGGGCTATTTGGAGGAAAAGGCCTCGACAAAGTTTCTAAGCTTGCTAGAGGAGTAAATGTATATAAAGTAACAGAAGCTTTCCCACCACGTTTGCAACCTGCCTTCGCAGGTGGTGGTCTTACTGCTGATTCAATACTTAGTACACTTCCACCATCGGGACATTGGGGTAGTTATTTAAGTGGTTACCTCATGTTTGCTAGACCATCTTGGAGAACAACAGAAAATGAGTTTGCTGAAATGCATCCTAAGTATAGGGAACAGGTTGCCTTTAAAGATGGGAAGGAAGTATCTCGATACACCAAAGGTAGTACTAGACCTGATTTTCACGTAGATGGTCATAGTGTAGAACTTAAAAATTATGATATATCTACCAAATCAAAAAGAACTAATCTAGTGAATGTAATTGTTAAACAACTAAATGACAGAGACATCCACTTACCTCAAGGCACAAGGCAGACTGTTATTATAGATACAAGAGGACAAACTGTTTCTAATGAAATTTTGAAAGAAATTAGAGCAGAAATAAGTAGAAAAGCTAATACATTACCTGAAATAAAAATTATAAAAGAGGACTGATAAAAATGGCAGTAGGATTTTCTGTAGACATGTTTTTTTATGAGGCGGGACACCCTAATTTTCTACATAGTTTTTTCTCAACAATCTCCTATCATACTGAACCTGAGGGGTGGGGAACTAAATACCCTCTATTAATAAAAAACTTATATTTTGATAAATTAAAATGGCAAGATGCACCTGAGGCTTTAAAAAATTTGGAAGAAATCAGAGAAACATTAAGCAAAATACCTCCATCAGAGGTGATTTGGGATATTGAAGACTTAACAAAAAGACCTCCTTATGGAGATAAAATCCCTGAAGACATAACTAGCTTAGCAGAATATCATACTACCGAAAGAGGGAAAGCCTTCCTGGATTTGCTAGAAAGTGCACTCAAGGATTCAGTAGAAGAAAAGCAGGATGTAACAATTGAAAAGATTGGAAAATAAACTTGGCAACAAAATTTGTCAGAATAGAATATTATCATAATAGAAATCACTTCAAATGAGGTGATTTTTATTTTTGTCTATAAGTAAATTTTAAATATAATACAAAAAAGCCGACTCCACTGAAGCCACTCCAAAAAGTTAGACAGGTTATTTCATTAGGCAACTTCTTGGGGGGTCAATTCATAAAGGACGGCTCTAGTTTTACTTCACATGTACATAGGCCTTATTCGCTGTTATATAGTATGTTTTGCCTTTACTGTTGTGTACTTTGTATTGTGGTGATCCATTGACAGTTACTTTCGCATCGATTGTAAAGCTTAAACCTGCATCTACAGTACCAACAACATATTTATCCTGCCATGATGGAGAATCATAGAAACGCAGGTTGTCCACTTTTGAAACAACACGTTTTCCTACAATCGAATTAACTGGAGCTTTCTTCTCAAACTTGATATAAGAAGGATTGTTATATACCCACTGATTTTCACCAAGATTTAACCATCCATCTTTTTCTCCCCATACTTTATAGGATTGTGGTTTATTCAACTGAAGAATAACAGAATAACTTGCATCTGGTCCTTTGCGAAGATTTACATTGTAACCTTCAATATATGCAATGCCTTCCACATTAGCGATTGGTTCGCCTGGTTTAGATGGTTGACCTGGAACAGAAGCATCAACATTAGCATTATTGTATGCACGTTTCACATCTGCGCGGAATTGAGCTTCTGATACACCATGACTACGTAAATAATCAAGCGGATCTTCATGATCAGTGCCGCCAAGATACTTTGTAACATCATAGTGAGTCCACAATCCTTTTTCTACAGATAGATTGTTATCTTTTAAGATTTTCGCTAGTAATTTAACGTACTTCTCATATGAACGTTTAAATTTACCATAGTCTGCAGTTTCGCAAAGCTCAACATGTACAAAGCGTTTATCGGCGCCCGGTCCTACACCATATGCAATGTATTTCGTATCAGCAATTTGAATGGTTTCATTCCAATCAACTGCATAATGAACGAAAGCGTTACGCCATGTACGAGTTTCATATTTTTGAATATTAATAGCTGGAACTTCTGGAGTTACTGTAGAATGTGCCACAACATCTTCATATGCTCCGACACCATAACGACATGGTACCTTAGATATCTTTCATAAGTTCAAGGTACAGTTTTGGTTATTCTTACGTCATTTTTATAAAACATCTAGAAGTGTCAACTTTTAGACACACGAACAGGACATTTGTTTTTGTTCGTTGAGTTTGTTTTGTTGGCGCTCAAATTGAATCGCAACTACATTCTTTCTACTTTATAACTACTATCAATAAATAGTTCAGAAAATTCACGAACAAAAAAAGAGTGCTTTTCTTCAAAGCACTCTTCCAAAGAGATTTACCATTCTCGACAATCATCTCAATCATGTTTATGTTGATGTCTACGACGACAATCATCACAATCACAATCATGTTTTTGTCTACAACGACAATCATCACAATTCCTATGTCTGCGTCTACAAAACATCAAATCATCCCAAAATCTATTACAATCTCGAAAATGTCTGCCATGACAATTACAGCTCATAAATATGATTACCTCCTCTTAACAATAGGATTCATCATATTCTATGCTTAAAAACAAAAACAGCTTGTTTATTAGTCTACTTTCTGCATTCTAGAATAATAATATTCATATCTAATCTTCTTCAAGTTCCGTAACAGTTACACAGTTTCGAGGATTCTTCCTCTTAGCCAATCTCCTTTGATACGCCTGCCTTGTGTAAAAGTAGACTGTTTCGGGAAGTCCCCCCTTTACACAACCTGGATAATATTTCAAAATCAGCTCATTCTGTAGGTAAACCAGTGAACACTTTCCATATGCAATATCACATTGAAGTTTCCTCCAAATCAACTAGGTAGTAATTTTATTTTTAGCAGCTCTTATTCTACTAATCTTATGTATCATTTCATTCTTTAAGAAAAATGGTAAAGCAATAAAATATGGTAGATCGACAGTTATTTGTTTTATTATTTCATTTTTAGTCATGATAACAAGCACTGAAAAAACAGATCATCCTATTATTAACTTTTTCGCTAATGTATGTTTAATCCTATTTATTTTCTTCCTTGTCTTATCAATCCTATCTATCATTAAGAAAACTGGTGTGGCGAAAAAACAATTTTTAATTACAGCTGTTTTATTTATAGATTTTGGGGTATTAACTAGTATCGCAACTCCTTCTGCTCAAAAAATAACAGCAAATGATAAAAAAATTGCATCTGAAAAAACAGATAAAAAAGCAGATAAAAAAGATGCAGAAAAGAAAAAAGAACTTGAAAAGAAAGAAGCTGATGAAAAGGCTCGTAAGCAACAAGAAAAAGAAGAACAAAAGCGTCAAGCTGAGGAACAAGATCAAAAACAGCAAGAAGAACAAAAGCGTCAAGCTGAAGAACAAGCTCAAAAACAGCAAGAAGAACAAAAGCGTCAAGCTGAAGAACAAGCTCGTAAACAGCAGGAAGCGCAACAACGTCAAGCTGAAGAGCAGGCTCGTAAACAACACGAAGATCAACAACGTCAAGCTGAGGAGCAAGCTTTACAAAAGAGAAGTACTGTAACGTCCACATCTAATAGCAATCATGGAGGTTCTAATGGTCAACCTTTCCAGAATGATCCTAGTGATGATAAAGAAACAAACACTTCTTGTAAAGGCCAAATTAAAGGAAATGCTAATTCTAAAAAATATCATGTTCCTGGTGGACAATTTTATAATTCTACAAAAGATAATATAGTTTGGTTCTGTTCAGAAGCTGATACGCAAGCAGCTGGTTATGTGAAATCTAAAAAGTAGACTATGAATAATTGAATCTTAAATTTTAAAAGCCTATTTCCAAGATTTGAAACGGATGTCTTTGATATACTACAATTACTTTAAAACCATATTCTTTATATGTAAGCATTGGCATAATTGATAGAAAAACCAGAAATATATTGATCTTATACTTATACTTTTTTCAGTTACATTTCATATACCTGCCAGTTCTCCAATTACAAATAATGTATTTCCTCAGTATTTAGAAAGACGTTGGATAACAGATCTGAACCGTTCTGTCATCCAACGTCTTTCTTTGTTTCAAATATCTCTTTCTAGAGAGATGAAAAACCAAACATATTAGTTTTATGAATTAGTTGTACTCAAGTTCTCCATAAAAACATAAGTTTACAGTACTTTTTCAATCTCCCTCTCCAACTCTTCCGGCTTCGTCTGCGGCGCAAAACGATCAATCACTTTCCCATCACGTCCTATTAAAAATTTCGTAAAGTTCCACTTTACTGCCTTCATACCTAGTATGCCCGGTGCCTGCTCCGTCATATATGTATATAGTGGATGCACACTATCACCTTTCACATCAACTTTAGCGAACATCGGAAAGGATACACCGTAATTGAGTTCACAAAAGCTTGTAATTTCCTCTTCTGTGCCTGGTTCTTGTCCTCCAAATTGATTACATGGGAAACCTAAGATTTCAAACCCTTGTTCTTTATACTGTTCATAAATGGCTTGCAATCCTTTATATTGTGGTGTAAATCCGCATTTACTTGCGACATTTACAATGAGAAGAACTTTACCTTCATACTCTCGCAATGATTTTTCTTCCCCTATAATTGTATTTGCGGAAAAATCATAAATTGTCATATATATCTGCTCCTCTCTATCCTTTCATACTTATTCTCATCATATATGTATTTATCTCTCCCGTCTAATGACAGCGCTTTATTTTTGTTCAAAAATTCGACACAAAATACTAGACAAATAGTTTGGAAAGTTTTACAATTAAATTGTGAACAAAATGTGACAGTTTACCTTTTAAATTGTGACATTTTCAATTCCATTATAATGAATAAGGGATGGTGTTGATAATGAAAACTGCACAACGTGAAATGCTTTCAAATCGCGAGTTTTATTTCGTCTTATACATGATGTTACTATTTGTTGCTGGTTGGGTTATGGATGTAAATGGAGTATTTTTAAGCAAGTACTTTTCGCTTGCAGGAATGATTTCTCTTCCACTAGTTGGCGGAATTGTCGGATTCTTTATTATGTCAGTTAGCAAAGAACAAAGTAAATAATAACATTACATAAAGGCAGAAAACGATTTTTCGTTTTCTGCCTTTTATTTTATAATAAAAGAACATAAGACTATAAGGAGTGACTCATATGAAAAAAGTTGAACAGTTATCCTCTCAGTTATATCTCATTGATGATTACGATTTAAAACATAACGAGCGTACAGGTACATACGTATTACTCGGTGATGATATTACTTTAATCGAAACGTGTGCAGCCCCTTCTCTTCCGCACATTCTAAATGGCTTACAACAATTACGCATTGACTTAGCAGATGTTAAAAATATTATCGTTACCCATGTTCATCTTGATCATGCTGGTGGAGCTGGTTTAATGATGGAAAAATGTCCAAATGCTACTTTATTTGTCCATTCACGTGGCGCACGCCATATGATTGATCCTACAAAATTAATCCAAGGTGCCAAAGCTGTCTATGGCGATGCTTTTGATGAACTCTTTAATCCAATCCTTCCTATTCCAGAAAAACGTGTCCATATTGTACAAGATGGTGACACATTACAAATTTCAGAAAATCGGACGCTTTCATTTTACGATACACCAGGACACGCCAAGCACCATATTAGTATCCATGATTCTTTAGCAAATGGCATTTTCACAGGTGACACGATTGGTATTTATTATCGAGAACTAGCTGAACTTGGCGTTGAACTATATTTACCAACCACATCTCCATCACAGTTTCAACCCGACGCGATGATGGCAGCAAAAGATCGCATTCGAAATATGAAAGTTGACTTCATCTATTTCGGGCATTACGGTGCATCTTCCCATGTTTCTGAAGTGTATAAACAGCTTGAAGACTGGCTCCCTATCTTTGTTGAAGCAGGAAAACAAGTATTTGAAAAAAAACAGGATTTTGAAACAGCAAGCCATGAATTGTATACTTTATTACTTGAAAAAGTCTCTTCTCATCTTTCACAGCAAGGTGTACCAGCAACTCATTCTGTTTACGATGTGATAAAACTAGATATGGAAATCAGTGCGATGGGAATTATTGATTATCTTACAAAGCAAGAAAAGACCAAAACAACTACTAACTAAATGAAAAAACATCCGAGGATATAACGCTCTGCTTCAAGCATATATCCTCTTTTTTTGAATATGCTTTTTTAATACTATGCATACAAAAGGAGTGACATAATGAAAAAAGTTACTCAATACTTATGCTTCACTTTATCCATTGTTATATTGCTATTTTGTGGAGGAAAAATTCAATTTCATTTAGATAAACAAGCTGAGTTATCATTTCATATGTACCATCGAATATTTTTCTTTATGTTTTTCCCCTTTTTCATCGGTGGTGTATTACGTTTCTTTCAACTTATCAGTAACAAAAAGAACCAACATGTATGGAAATTTCAACTAGATAAATTTATAGGCATTGCGTTACCTTCAACATTGATTGGCTTTTCACCTATTCTATTATTCTCACCTATCGAACAATTTTTCCCTTACTTAGCTTACTTAGCTACCCTAACTCTTTTAAATACAACATTTCCCGTAATAATAAATATAATAGCTGGTTACTCATTATTAGATAGTTTCATACGACAAGAAAATCAACATAGTCCCGCATAAAGTGAAACTTTATTCACAACATCACTAGAAAAGTCAAATTCAATTGGTTCCTTCTGTTCTTCTGCTTTCTTTACAATACGTAGACGCATCCACCTTTTTCTCCTATATGAGTGAATTTACCTTACCGCAAGTCCCATTAACCATGGCCGAAAAGGTCGTTCTCTATCATACTTGCTAAGAGATTGATAAAGCTGTATATATATTTCCTGAACGACATCGTCTACATCCACTTTCTCCTCTATCAAGAAATGTGCTGTCCTATAGATATCTTGGATTGTTTTATCATACAGTTCACTGTATGCCTCTTGGTTTGCTGATAAGGTCAATTGGATGAGATTGTGATAATCTGTTTCCTGATCCATTCATCTTCCATCCTTTCTCTTACACTATATATTGGCAAGTAAAAAGCATTTCGTTCGATTTTCAAAAAAATATTTTCAATATAAATAAATATTAGGATTTAAAACTTATAACTTTATAACGTTTGCTTATAGCCTCTTATAACAATTATATAATTTTCTATTTTATGATTGGTATTTAAAATAATATGTAGAAGGTATTTTTAGGAGGATATACAAATGAAAGCTATTGTTGTAACTGCATTCGGTGGACCTGAAACAATGAAGTATACAGAAGTAGATATGCCGACTTTTAATGAAAAGCAGGTGTTAATTCGCGTTATTGCTACAAGCGTCAATTTTGCCGATATTAAATCTCGCTACGGGAAAAAGGGAAATCGAAAACTCCCATTTATTCCTGGCATAGACGCCGCAGGTATTGTAGAACAGGTAGGTTCTAGTGTAAAAAACATCCGCGTAGGACAGCGTGTAATCGCCTTTCCTCTTAATGGATCGTATGCTGAATATGTTGTCGCCAATGAAAACCTTACGTTTGTGTTACCTGATGAGGTTGATTTTACAACCGCCGCTGCTTGTCCTGTTGTATCTCTTACGAGCTACAACCTGCTTGCGAATATAGCAAGATTACAGCAAGGTGAAACCGTTCTTATTCATGCTGCGGCTGGTGGCATCGGAACAACATCGATTCAATTAGCAAAAATACTAGGAGCTGGAAAAATTATTGGAACAGTCGGAAATAAAGCGAAGAAGAGAGTTGCTTTAGAAGCTGGGGCTGATCATGTTATTTGTTATCAAGATGAGGATTTTAGTAAAAAGACAAATGAACTTACGGGTGGTAAAGGTGCCGATGTTATTTTCGATTCCATTTCCGGGGCAGTATCAGAAAAAAGCTTGGAGTGTTTGGCTTACTATGGTCGCCTTGTCCATTTTGGTAATGCTAGCGGGGAAATTGGCACATTTCGGACAAAGGATTTACATGCAAGCTGTCGTTCTATTCTTGGCTTTAGCTTTGGAACAACTCGTAAGAAACGTCCCCACTTACTTCGTCATACCGCTAACCAAGTTTTTCAGTATTTACGTGATGGAAGCCTACAAATTGCAATTGGTAAACGTTTTACACTTCAAGATGCAGGGAAAGCGCATGAATGGATCGAAAGTAGACAGAGTACAGGAAAAATCATTCTGACTGTTAAATAGAGGTGTCATTCATGGGGTCACGAGTTATGCATTTGATTATCGCAAATGGTATTGCAGAGAAATTATCCATCCCTGATAAAACATCTTTCTTGCTTGGGGGATTAGCTCCTGATGCAGTTCATTCAAAAGAGGAAAAAAACGTATCACATTTTTATGCTGGTACAACAAAAAACTATACCAGAAGAATTGATTACGGTACATTTCTTCAAAAATACAAAAAGCACATGGATTCCTCTTTCATTTTAGGGTATTATACACACCTTATTGCTGATGATAATTGGCTCAACGGTTTTTTTCTTCCTTGGCTCAAAAATAGAATCGAGCACGATCAAACAATGTTATCTATGTACCATAATGATTTCAAATTATTAAACGGAAAATTGTTACATCTCTACGATAAAGATCAGCAGTTATTTCCTTTCCTTAATCAAAAAGCAACCATAGCAAATATTGAAGAAGTTTCAGAAGAAAATGTGCTAGCTTTTAAAAAGCTTATTTTTGATGATATGCTGTATCCCAAGCAAGATTTGCATACAAACTTACAAGTGTTCACATTTGATCAAATCGTCGGTTATGTAGAGACTGCTATTGAGAAAGGAGTATTCTATCTAGAACACCTCTCGAACAGTAGATCTACTACAAAATTTTAAAGCCCTCACTTCTTTCATATGGGGGCTTTTTATCATTTTAATATAATTAAGACAGCCTCCCTAAATTGTATATTTATCACTTTCTTTTCCAACATCGAAATATTTCTTTAAAAAGCTTATCGACTGCTTCATCCCATTCATGTGAGCAAAATAATTATTTCTTTCAATGATATTACAACCACTAAATTCAATTTCATCTAATACAGCGAATAGTGAATCAAAATCTACTTCCCCATTCCCCGCTGCCACTTCCTTATAAACCCTTAAACCTTTCTCTTTCATTTTTTTACAATCTTTTATATGAGTTTGTATAACATAATCTTTCAAAAGATATAAACTCTCTATTGGATTTTCATTTATATCACTAATTATATTTGCTGGATCAAAGTTAATAGCTAGCCCTTTGGAATTTATATTCTTTAAAAACTCTTTTAATACTATCGCTTTTTCAGAACCGGTCTCAATAGCAAAAACACTACCCGTATTTTCCGAAATATTCCCTATGGCATAACAAACCTTTTGCATATTCTCATATAACTTACAATTATCATGGTCTGGAATTTTTCCAATATGGGCTGTTATAATGTTTGCCCCTAGCTCTAATCCCATATCAAGAATATATTTATATCGTGTAATTATATTCTCTATTTCATCACTTACAACGCCATTTTGCCCAAAATTAATAGCCAGTGATGAAACTGTAATCCCCTCAAAAGATAACCTCTCCTTTAAGTCATCAATTTCTAACTTAGACAAATTAGCTAAGTTGAACTTTTCATTTAAAGCATATAATTGAATGTAATCTAAATCCCACTCCCTCGCTTTCTTTATCCCTTCATTCACATCAATATGTTTAGTATTTAAAAACATCCCAAATTCCCTTTTCATTTTCATAATCGTTTCCTTCTATTATTTTATTTATTTGCTTAGTAATTCCACTATATTGCATCGCTATTTCAATATAGTCCATTTAACAGTAACATTCGACATTATCTATGCTGTTCCTTCTGAAAAAATAAAAAGACGTAACTATGTTCTATCCATAGTTACGTCTGTCTTTTCATTATTTATCTAGGCTTCTTCTTCCCAGTAAATGCTGGTTTCTTTTTCTTTGGTGCTTTCGGTTTTGACTCTACAAAAGTACCTTTAAACATTTCTTGCTTTTTAAATTGAATGCCTAATTTTTTCGCAAATTGCAATAGTTTACGCTCTTCTTGCGGAGTAACAAGAGAAACAACTGTCCCCTCTTTCCCCATACGTCCTGTACGACCTGAGCGGTGAATATATTGATCTAATGTATCTGGTAATTCTAAGTGAATTACGTGTGTTAAATCATCGATATCTAATCCGCGCGCTGCAATATCAGTTGCAAGTAGAATTTCTAATTTCCCTTGACGGAATGCACGCATCGTCGCTTCACGTTCTTGTTTGCTTGCTTCAGCATGAAGTGCCGCTGCTTTCATCTTACGATACCTTAATTTTTCAGCAATCTCATCTAAGCGATATGGATCATTTAAAAAGGCTACTGCTTTCACATTGCCAATATGCATAATTCTTCTAACATAATCATTTTTTTCACGACGCTCACAAACGATATACGTATGTTCAACTACACTTTTTGTTTCCGCGCGTTTAATGCGAACTAATTGTGGTTCTATCGCAAAATCACGTGCTACTTCTTCAGCATCTTTTGTCATTGTTGCAGAGAAGAATACTAATTGACGATCGCGCATTGTTGATTTAATGACATCAAATACCGATTCCATCATCTTTTGTTTTACAATTTGATCAAACTCATCAAATACAATTGTCTTTACTTCATGCATTTTTAATTTTTTCATGCGAATTAATTCTAAAATACGTCCTGGAGAACCAACAATTACCTTTGGATGTTTCTTCAATTTTTCTACTTGGCGCTTAATATCCGCACCACCAATTAAAGATGCACCTGAAATATCAGTTCCTGCTGTAAACTTTTGAACTTCTTCATGAATTTGCATAACAAGTTCACGTGTTGGTGCTAAAATTACAACTTGTGGTTGTTTCACTTCAGGATTAATTTTATGTAAAAGTGGTAATAAGTACGCTAATGTTTTTCCTGTTCCAGTTGGAGATTCAGCTATAACGTCTTGTCCTTCTAAAATCGTTGGAATTGCTTGTTTTTGAATTTCAGTAAACTCTTTAAAACCAGCCTTCTCCCAAGCTTGTTGCAAAAATGGTTGCATATCTTTTATCATTTGTTTTTCTCCTTTATCTCTATTTTTGAAGAAAATGTTGTATTGCTCGCACCGTTTCTATCATGTGAGAAATAACAGCTATTAAATCATCAACATGGTCTTCTGTAATCGCTTTTTGAAATAGAACTTCTACCTTATTATGATATGAAATCGCTTGCTTATTATATTCGTATGAAATTTGTTGCGTAATCATTCGCTCTTTTCCCCAGATAGATTGCAACAATTTCTCAATTTCTTGGCAGTTTATTTCTGGGTACTGTAATGGAAATGTAAACCCTAATTTCATTTCACACCCTGGTATAAACTGAGGTACTTCCAATATCTCACCTGATAAATTCTTCGCATCTACAGATAACGAAAATGTCGCTTCTACTAACGTTTCAAATGGCTCGTTTAATTGAAATGAAATATTGTATATACGACTCAATGATGCAAGGTCCATCATATCTTTCCTATTCGTTACAAGAATATCCCCATGTAAATCAAAATCATAGATAGCTCCTTCAACGATTACTTTTAAGTTGTCAAAAGCAGTTGGATCAAACATAACTTCCTCCAAAAAACAGGCGCCTTTCGATGGAAAGGCGCCACTTGATGTATATATAGTTTACAGATAAACGAGATGAATTACAACCTTTTAGAATAAACCTACTGCTTTTCCATCTTCATTTACGTCCATTTGAAGTGCAGCTGGTTGTTTTGGAAGACCTGGCATTGTTAACATTGTTCCAGTTAGCGCTACAATAAATCCTGCACCGATAGATGGTTTCAGTTCACGAATTGTAACAATAAAGTCAGATGGTCGACCTAATTTCGTTGCATCGTCAGAAAGAGAATATTGTGTTTTTGCCATACATACCGGTAGGTTGCTCCAACCTTCTCCTGTAAATTGAGCCAATTGCTTACGTGCTTTCGGAGCAAATTCAATATCTTTTGCGCCGTATACTTTTTGAGCAATTGTACGGATTTTTTCTTCTAATGGTAATTCTAAATCATAAAGTGGTGCGTATTTGTTGTCACCTTTTTCAATTACTTTTAATACTTTCTCAGCAAGGTCTACACCACCTTGACCACCTTTTTCCCAAACTTCTGTTAAGGATACTTCGTAGCCACGCTCATTACACCATTCTTGTAAGTATGCAACTTCTGCATCTGTATCTGTAATAAATTTATTAATTGCAATTACGAATGGAACACCGAAGCTTTGAATTGTTTCAACATGTTTTTGTAAGTTTTCCATTCCTTTTGCTAGTGCATCTACATTTTCTTCTTTCAGCTGATCTTTTGCCACACCGCCGTGCATTTTAAGCGCACGAATTGTTGCAACGATAACAACTGCTTCTGGTTTAATACCTGCTGCACGCGCTTTAATATCTAAGAATTTCTCAGCGCCTAAGTCCGCACCGAAACCAGCTTCTGTAATTACATAATCACCTAATTTTGCTGCCATTGTTGTAGCGATAACACTGTTACAACCGTGAGCAATGTTAGCAAATGGTCCGCCGTGAATAATTGCTGGTGTATTTTCTAATGTTTGTACTAAGTTTGGTTTTAACGCATCTTTTAATAGAAGTGTTAACGCTCCTTCTACGCCTAAATCTTGAACTGTTACAGGCTCGTTATCCATATTATAAGCAACTACAATGCGAGATAAACGCATCTTTAAATCTTGAATATCTGTTGCAAGGCAGAATACAGCCATAATTTCAGATGCTACTGTAATATCAAAACCATCTTCACGTGGTACACCTTGAACTGGTCCACCAAGACCAATTACTACATTACGCAGTGCACGGTCATTTAAATCGACACAACGCTTCCATACGATTTTTCGTGTATCAATCTTAAGTACATTTCCTTGCTGAATATGGTTATCGATAAACGCTGCTAACGCGTTATTTGCAGTTGTAATAGCATGAATATCACCAGTAAAGTGAAGGTTGATATCTTCCATTGGTACAACTTGTGAATAACCTCCACCTGCTGCACCACCTTTTAGTCCCATTGTTGGTCCAAGGGATGGTTCACGAAGTGCAATGACTGCTTTTTTACCAATTTTATTAAAAGCTTGACCTAAACCAACTGTTACTGTTGATTTACCTTCCCCTGCTGGAGTCGGGTTAATTGCTGTTACTAAAACAACTTTTCCGTCCTTTTCAGTTTGTAAGCGCTTAAAAATATCAAGAGATAATTTTCCTTTATAATGACCATAAGGCTCTAGTTCTTCTTCTAAAATGCTTAACTCCGCTGCAATCTCTTGAATTTTCTTCATACTTGCTTCTTGTGCAATTTCAATATCGGATTTAACTGTTGTATTAGTTGTCATATACCCTAGTCCCCCTTTAATTGGTTCTGCCCATATTGTATCAGTTTTTTGTATTTTCTGCACTTATTTCCCTCCTAAATTTTGCACATTTCTTCAGGCATTATTTTTTCAGCATAAATACCCACAAAAATGTTAGTGCTTGCTGCAATTCTACCGATAATTGTCCAAGCGTCTTTTCGTTTACTCCTCGTTTATATACCCCTATACCATCCACGATTTGAAATCCTTGTTCCTCTGCCAGCCTTTCAAATTCCCAAGGCATCATCGTATTACAAACAACGTCTTTTCCATATAAACGAGGATAGCTATTTTCACGTGGTTTTGCTGTTGGGCCTAAAATAGCAATGCACGCATATCCATCAGGCCTCAAAACACGCTTTACCTCATGTAACGCCTGTAACGGCTGTTCTGTCCATTCTAATGAGTTCACTGCTAATATTGCTGGAAACTGCTCATTTTCAAAAGGCAATGAAGAAAGATCTCCTTTTACAAATGACAAATTAGGTCCTTCTCCGCGTTCCTTCCCCTTTTGAATCATTTGCTCGGATAAATCTACACCGCACGCTTTATATCCGGCTAGACTTAATTTATATGTACCATATCCATCGCCGCAGCCAACATCTAGAACTGCCACACCATTTTCTACATACTTTTCAAAAAACGGAATAATCGTACTACGACTTCCATGATCCCACATTTCTTGACTATTTTGATTCCAAGATTCCGCATTATCGTCCCACTTTTTTTCTGCGGATTTATGCCAATTAAACTTTGTCATATTTCCCCCTACTTTCACTTGTTTTCATTCATTCCATTCTACATCATTTTCCTATATTCCTGTTTATTCTCACGGGGAGATGGATAAGATAGCAACAGACTTATGCATTCTCCAAATTTTACTTTACTTGGATATAACTCATACTCATGTTCTCTTCTTTATGAAGAATAATATAGATACACCCAATTGAAAGAGAGGGATGTACATGCCGAAAAAAAGAACACATCATTTTAAAAGTGGTGAAAAAAACGAAGAATACGCAGCTGAGATTTCGCCAGGGCACCTTCCGATTCGACATAGACGTAAAGAAATTGCACATGAAATAGAAGGTACAAACACCGGTACAGTTATCGGTTATGTAGCACTATTTCTTTCTTTATTCTCAATTGCTTTTTATCCAGTTACCCTTGGTTCCCTTTCCATTTTAATCGGCTTATTAGCTGTTAACTTTGGAGCAAAAACACTTGGGTATACAGCGATTGGATTTGGTAGCTTTTCTGTTTTATTTACGTTATTGTATCCACTTGCTTTATCAGCATTATAAAACACACCAAGTATTACTTGGTGTGTTCACTCATGATACAACATAATATGTCCGCATCCGCAGCAATGTTTTGCAGTAATTTCTTGAAACACTGGATAGTTTTCTTCATCTCGGTGTTCAATGAATACCTTTTCAAAGCGATACATGTTTTGGGCATATGCCCAGTCTTGTTTCGTACGTGCATATAATGTCGATGAAAAGAATTCTTCTCCACCACAAACCACACATATTTTTTTCATTCTCATCCCTCCTATGCTTGTCTTACTTCATCTATATGAACATATGCACACAAAAAAGACCTTCTATAATTAGAAAGTCTTTTCCGTAACAAAAAGAAATGTACCAAATATGCCTATTCCGCTATACTCTTGCTTTTTACCAGTTTCTGTTTCAAAAGTTTGTTTCACTGTGATAAAAAAGACACCGTTTCGTGTATCCGTGCTTACAAACTTCATTTTTTGTTCTTTCTCATCTACATTTTGTGTACATTCAAAGCTATCTTGATTACAAATCAATGCATATTTGTCCTCTAAATAAGACCTGAAATCAGATTCTTTCGGACAAGTTAAAAGTAGTACTGCAACAAGGATAATACTGACAATACCTACTACTGTATAATATTTCTTCATTTTTTCTCCTTTCAAAAAACAAGAAAACTTGACCTAATTCGTCAAGTTCTCTTAGTCCACAACCCATTGCCACTCTTGTTCTTTCTTATCAAAAATAAGCCAGCCAGTTTCGGTTGCATCTTCTTTTAATTCCTCTATGTTATCTAGTACTTCATCCGTACTTTCATACGAACCAACTACATATACAGGAATCTCTAAACCTCTTCTTGACTCAATTTTCCCTGCTAAATCAATGTACAGTCCGTCTTCCATTAAGGGAACAAGCCCAAGAATAACTTCTTTTGAAATTGCTGGGAATATTTTCGATTTTTGAAAGAAAGAAAATCGTTTTTTTCCAAATGAACCGAGTTTGTACGGAATTACTTTGCTAAGCATTCCTACAAAATCAACGATTCTACGGTAATACACTTTGTTGTACCAACCGTCATCATGTGAAAAATAGACAAATCTATTTTTCAAAAGTGGGAAAAACGCTCTCCCAAGTGGTTCTTTTTTGTGAGCCAAATATAACAATTCTGCAATTTCCTTTGGCTCCAATTCATCTAAATCGCTTGCATCATCAAAGTCCACCCAACAGAACTCATCAAATTCATCAATCTCTGCTTTCATTAATTTATGTATGTTCTCTTCTTCGACATATTCGAATAAAGTATGATAGTGAAAATCAGTCCACTCAAAATTATGTTTTAAAAGCAACACTTGATGAAGCGGTGAAGGGATATTACTTGCAAACTCTTCAAATGTAATTCCAGATGTAATAAAACAATGACCCCGACGATTACCATTAATATATATCATATTCTTTACTTGGTCAGATCCTCCAGACAAAGCACCTAGCCACCTTCGTTTTAAATGTTTCAATTCTATAGCATATTTTAACATGAAAAATTTTAGAAACATAGAAAAAACTTCAAAAACTATTTACAATTTCATTAGTTTTATTACATACTGATTACAAGAAAAAAAGCCTATTGAAAAATAGGCTTTTTTACGCGATTTCGTCCGGATTTTGCGGATGATGATTTTCAGTATGCTTTTCATTTTTTTGAAAAATGGATTGAATCTTATCAATCGTTTGTGGAGCTAACTCAATCATTTTTTCAGCTAGATGTGTAGCATTTTGTAAGTGAAGAATATTCACGCCATCTTTATTCACTACAAGAAAAGCTACTGGAGTAATGGAAACACCACCCGCACTTCCACCACCGAATGCTGGATTACCTTGTGCTCTTTGACCATCATTTGTTTGAAAATCCGATCCCCCTGCTCCAAATCCAAACGCTACTTTAGAAACAGTTAACACTACACCGCCGTCAGCCGTCTGAACAGGCTCTCCAACAATCGTATTAACATCGACCATTTCCTTTAAATTTTCCATTGCTGCTTTCATTAATCCTTGAATTGGATGATCCACCGTTCATAACCTCCTTTGTCATATCTTTCCTAGTTTTTCCGAAACCTTGTGAACTAAACATAAAATTTTATATTGATTTCAAAAATGATAAGTAATAATATTTAGAAAAAACAAACTAAAGAGGGGATTATAATGATACGGAAACTAACAAAGAGTGATCATGAACAAGTGCTTACATTTCTAAAAGAAGAAGCAGCGCTTAACCTATTTATCATTGGCGATATTGAAGCATTTGGATACGATGCAGACTTTCAAGAATTATGGGGCATTTTCACAGAAAACGGAGCATTACAATCCGTATTACTACGCTTTCATGATTCATTTATACCATATGGAAAAGATGATTTTCCCACTGCTGACTATGAGGCAATTCTTGCTACTTATAAGCCATTAAAAATCTCCGGTAAATCAGACATTGTAGAAAAATTTGAAGACATACAAGACATACAACTTGGCACAAAAAATAAAATGTACTTTTGTGAATGTAAAGATGATACTGCACTACCTAAAATAATGCTTCATACTGCAATCAAACTAGCAACCATAGATGATGTTGAGCGAATTATGAAGCTCCGAAGCAACATTGAAGAATTCCCTCAAACAGGACAATCAGAAAAGATTTTGCGGCAATCACTCGAAACAAATACAGGACGCACTTACTACATTGAAAAGAAAGGAGAAATCATCGCTTCCGCTTCCACATCAGCTGAAAATTCCTTATCTGCAATGGTCGTTGGAGTATGTACTCATCCAGGTGAAAAACTGCAGGAGTATCAAGCCTTGAGAGGATAACTCAAGAGTTAAAACTGTGGTTGTTACTAACAGAAACTATCTCATTAGAGGAGACTACCTATTTTGCTTTATTGGAAACCAATAAAGCAAAATAGGTAGTCTCCTTTTGCGTTTAAACAAAGGAGGAATAATTATGCTGATTAAGTTTGCTGTAAAGGAATACTTGGATGAGAAGGAGTTCAACAACTTAGCACCTCGCACAATTAAAGCTTATGGGGATACACTCAACGAGTTTCAACTGTTTTGTTCTGACAGAGAACTTATTGACACCGAGGACATAAAAGAAAGAACTGTGAAGTCCTATCTCGTGTATTGCCAACGAGAACGCAATAATGCAGTACTCACAGTTAACACCAAGTTACAGCATCTCAAGAGCTTCTTTAAGTTTCTTATAGATGAGGAGATCATCTCTGAGAAGAATAACCCAACTAGGAAGCTGACTCAGAATAAATCAGACTCAAAAATTGAGGTTTTCACAGATGAACAAGTGCGGTTGATGCTAAGGTACTACAGACGACTCAAAGGAAGGGATAAACAGTTTTGGAGTTATCGTAATTACACTATGCTAGTCTTCCTCTTAGGTACTGGAGCTAGGCTTGGCGAGATGATTAATACTAAGTGGAGTGATTGCGATTTAGTCAACTGTTCAGTTGTCTTCTATGGAAAACTGAAGAAACAACAGAGTCAGCCTCTTAGTGACAAACTCGTGAAGGAGCTATGTGAGTATCGTATTTACCTAGAGAGACAGTTTAAAGCGTTGCCTTCTCATGTGTTTACAGATCAAAAGGGTAAACCGTTGAGTCCTAACGCTGTAAAGCTCGTATTCACTAGACTAGCTAGGATAATGAACTTCAAAGGTGTGCGAGTAAGTGCGCACACTTGTAGGCACTACTATTGCAGTAAACTCCTCAGAAACGGAGTAGATGCTTTCTCTGTGAGTCGGCTAATGCGCCACAGCTCTATCAAGATGACAGAAAGGTACGTAACTATTTGGGGTGACTCCCTCAAGGAGACTAATGACAAGTACAACCCTTTGAACAATTTAGATATTTAGACATAACAAAAGAGCCCTGCTTCTAGTTTGGCGACCAGACAGGACTCTTTTACAACTACTAAAGAAACTCGAAGGAGCTTCCTTGTTGCTATTGTATCATGCTCATTGGTACTGGCTCAAGGGATTTTCCTTCTTGATTATATAGGAGGAGAATACATATGAAGGAACTACGAAAATACCAATCATTTAATTCAATCCCCGAGATGGACAAAACTATTGATCTTACTCTAAAAGAATATAACTTAAAAGACAGCGAACGAGTGATACTTCTAAAGCTATCAAACTACTCATGTAAATTCGTGGGAGTTTCATATTTGAAGAATAACACGTTAGCCGACCTAACAGGATACTCTAAACGTACTATTCAGCGTGCTCTCAAGCGTTTCAGTGAACTAGGTATCATTTTACTCGTATTGAACAGTTTAAACCTGTTAGAGGTGGCTACTCAGCGTTTATCTGTGTAATTAATCCTTTTCGTCACCATGAGCTGGCATCTTGCAAGGAAGCTACTGAGCCTACTCCTGAGCAACCTGAGGATTCATCTCACGAGAACGAAGCCATTACACTTAAAGCTAAAAACTCTAAAGAATTAAAGATACGTAATAGCGCACCTATTAATATTGATGAATTAGATTCATCTTATTTGGCTAGCTCATGTGTACCTATGGAGTTTGTACAAGCAGTTTCCCCTTTCTTTGGTAAAGCTAAAGAGATATATGACTTGTGGGGAAAAGTCATATTGGCCGCTAACAAGTACGCACCCTCTATAGTTGATACAACCGAGATAGCGATCTCAGCATTTAAACAAAGTGTATTTGCTCTGAAGTTAAATAAGATTAAAGGATGCTTCAAAGGTTATCTGTTTGGCGTTCTCGCGAAGATGATGTCTGTTGAGCAAAGAAAGCTAAAATGTAAGCTGTTTAATTTCCTTGGAGAGTAAACACGAACTCTATTCGGGTTCAGCCACCCATAGTTATTACTGTAAGTAATAATCCCTGCTAACTGGGTGCTGTCCTTCTCAGCTTTAACCCTTGAGTTGGCTTTATTCGTTCCCTACTCGATTGATTGCTATAGGTGGTAACTAATCGAGTCCTTGTCTCAAAGTAGCTTTTAAGGTTGTTTCTCATTGGCTTGTACCTTTTGAGCTGGCAACTAATCGAGTACACAAACAAGAATGACTCATCAGATTGACTTGCAACGTATTTTACTTGTCTACCTTTAGCGTTTTTGTGCCTGTGGAGCTTAAAACTCGCGTACAGGCTTTGTAGGTACGTCTAGGGAGGTTACACCTGTTTTACCGTCCTCATAAAAATAAATCTATACACAAGAAAAATAAACACCAAAAAGTTAAACAAAAGGGTTGCGCAACTTATTTGTATCGTGTTAAGGTGTATTCAACAGCAATAAGGAGGTGAAACAATGCAGGAAAAACAGTTTAGATATTTCACCAAGATAAAAGAAGCTTACTCGTTAGAATCAATTGAGGAAGCACAACGCTTTTACAAACTGTTTAGTGCTTTAAAGCTATTACCACCAAGTAAGCGTACAGAACTAGTGGATAAAGCTTTTGAGCGCATCAACAAAGGAGAATCAATAGTCGATAAGTAAACACAAATAGCCCTGCTCGGTAGTTATACTTTGGCGAGTATACCGAACAAGGCTACACAATTCAGTCGAACCTAAAAGGCTCTTCCCCCCTTATAGTAACACGAGTTGGAATAGCCGTAAAGGTTCGACCTCACAGGAGGCGAATAAGTTGAAACTCAAAAGCTGGGTTAAATCAATCTTAGTAGCTGGTAGCAGTATAAGCTTTCTCTATGCAGTCGGTTACATCGTTTCACTCATGATTGTACACCTGTAAGCATCACCTATCTCGTGTAAACAAATAAAACTAAAGGGGAAATGAAAAATGAAAACAAATATTATCGAGGCTACCAATTTAGATAAAACTATGCAAAATATTGATGAGCTAATTGAGAAGTATCAGGAATCTCTTACAGCTATTACAGGTAAGGAAACTAAAGTGGATACTTTCTCCGTAGGTGAAACTTACCTAGTCTACCTTAGAAGTGAGCACGTTAGTAAAACCTTATCGTTTGATTTAAGCGAGGTTGAATAACGAGAAGGTTCAACAATTTTATTTTTATATCTTGTGTCTTGTTTTGAAACGTAGCTAAATAGAAGTAAGAAAACAATTAAAACTAAGGGAGATGGAATATAATGAATAAACTAAACGCTGTTACTCAACAGGAAATCAAAGTGGAAAGACTAATGAGAGTACGTGAATGTGTCTTATCAGCAACACAATTTAATGTAACCGTTAAGGATGCTGAGTGTTTACACAATGAGGCTTCAGCTGATATAGAGTACTTGATCCTAAGTGAGCTAATACCACTTAGGATAGAACTTCCTCGTGTAGCTGTACGATTGCATAATGCAATTGATGAGTTAATTAATGTAGATGATATACACTCACAGTTGATATCTGAGGAGGATACTAGCGAGGTAGCTATCGATTCTGCATGTGAAAGCCTGGTAGATTGCTGGAAAGCCTTTGCTGAAGAGTTCGATAAGTGGGTAACTGATAAACGTAGAGGTACTAACGAGGTCGGTACTCTGAAGGTGGTTAAATAATATAGTCCTACCTCCTATAGTAATACTACCGAGCTGGCTCCCTGAGTCGGCTCTTTTGTTTTCCTCCTCAAGTTAACCATTACAGTAATTGAAATTATAGTTTATGTACTCGATGAAGCTAGTGAGATAACTCTTGAGACTACTGTTTATTTAGCACAAATCCCAGTTTCACCTACAGTAATCCCCCTCGAATATCTTAATTTAATGATACACTACTTCTAATTTTGCACAAAAATAAAGCAAGGATTTCTCCCTGCTCCTGTTAGTTTCTTTGACGAAAAAATTAATTACTAATATTCCCATCTATAATTCCATACAATTTATATCTATTTTGCTCTCTTCTTTTTACGGTTTCTAAATATAATCTCTAACACCACTACTGCGATGAATCCTACAGATAGCTGTAAACCTGTAAACACAAGTTTATCATTTAGAGGAATATCAGGTGCCCTCCACAGTAGTACAGGAGGAACAAGTATGCCAATAATTACAAGGATTCTCATTATCTTTCCCATTTAGTTTCCCCTATCACATTTTTTAAATCTATATTTCTTTTTCAGCTAATTTACAATTCTACTAACTTCTCACGTAAAACTAATTCACTTTCAGTCATATACCCTCTATGCATTTCCTCGACAATCTTATCGTGATTAAAGCATAATACTTTTTCATCACCCAGATAGCCCACTGGATAAGGAACTCCTACATAATCAAAATCACGTTTATCTGCTGATACAACCATTCTTCCAATAATCATAATGATTGGCTCTACCTCTTCTAGTTTAACTACTGTTCCAATTGGTAAAAGTTTCATAGGTATTTATTCTCCTCTATTTGTGAATTTTTTAGCTAAACGGTCAAATAATACTGAACTTCCATATGCCAAAATTCCAATACCAATCATAGCAATACTGAAAAATAATTTCTGCCATAAATTAAATGGGAAAAACCACCCTGCAATAACAAGTACCATAGTACCAATAATAATCATAAACCTTCCTTGTCTGAACATACTTTTACTCCTTTTTGTCTTTATCAAATTTAAAAAAGAATCCTCCTCCATGACCATTAGGTGCTGTCGCATACCCTCCAGTCTCTTTTCCCAAATGGAATTTGTAACCATATCCAAATCCATATTCACCTTTTAGTGTAATATCATAGTCACCTAAGAAAGGGATATAATCCGGAATCTCAATTTTATTAAGAACTACTTCATACTTATGGGCTGTTAATTCATAATCATTTTTAAAAGTATATTGATCTATTCCGAATACATAAGATCCATTTAAGAACTTTTGTGTAACTGTTAAATCCTCTGCAAAGGGAAGTTTTTTAGAGAAAGAGTGGTCTAAAGCATTCGCCTCAAACTTCGCTCCTATAAGATTTCCTTGAACTAGATCTTCAGAAATGGTTTTAAATGTGTATGGTATATTTCCTTCAAAAAGTCCATTTCCTGCTTTAATGCCGTAATTAGTTCCTTCAGCAAGTTCAAGTTCCCCTTTAAATATACTTCCTTCTCCCTTAATCATTAACTTACCATCTGTAGAAAAATCTGTTTTTCCTACGAAAGTTTCATAATCCCCTTTAAAAGGTTTCCCCGTTAAAATGGTGGAAGCCATCGCAATAGCAACATCCATTTTATCTACCTGTTCAAATTTATTAGCAGAATCAAGAAGAAACTTCTCCAGTGGTTCTAATATGATTGTAAATTGTGCCATTTTAAGAGATGAATCTCGAAAATCTGTATTAAATTTCATATAGGTTGCACCCATCCAAGCATTACAAAGCATATCAATATCTTTCTTTAGTCGCTCTTGTGTTGCCGTTGCATTGGTGATTGTTGATCGAATAGACAATGCAACTTTTCGCAACTGTTCAGGAGTAACTTTAATATTCCCCATAATCATTCCCCTTTTAAATATTTATATAGAATATTTTACCACAGGAAAGTAATTACACAGAAGAATATTTTTTATACTCTTAAAACTCTAAAATCATTTTCTCCTCAGGTAAAGCAATTTTAATCAAAACTGATAAATCAATTGATGGCTGATACCGAGATAGAAACACTCCCCTAGTCTTACTTTTAGTGGTAAATATGACCGTACTTCTCAGGTAACTTATGTAGTTTGCTTTCCTCTTATAAACTGAGGTGACGGTATTCTTCCTCGCTGATTTCTTTCACGTCTACACTATAGAGAGTGCCACCAGCTAGCAAGGAAAAGCCTTGTTCATACACTCGAGTGAACATCTCCTGAAGATTATCTTTGCTTCCAACACCCACCTAGTACTACCAAAAGTCGATTCTATGAAGTTATCCCTCCTCAACAACCCAACTATGGAGTTACAACGCCTCCCTACCCCTTATTTTCCTAGCGAGCATACAAAAAGAGGAGCAACCTTTTAGGCTCTCCTCCTTAGTGCAGGATTCTGTTTGCATATTTCTTCTCTAGCTCTCTGAGTCGGCTTTCCTCTTGAGCTGATTCTCTTTTGTATTCTGCCTCGCTAATTTCATCCACAGTTAAACTATGGAGGATTCCATCCCCTGAAATAGCAAGTACTTGATTGTACATATCAGAGAACATGCTGAATAGTTTTATCTTCTCTTGATTGATATCCTTTGAAGTAGTTGTAACGTGTTCCTGCTCGTAGGTTTCACCTAATGAATTAAATCGATAGATAGCTTTCATTCTTAAGTATTTCATAGTGTATCCTCCTTAGTTATGCTCGTTGAGCAGCTCTCTTGTATTTGTTGTGTGGCTTTAGGCTTTCTCGCTTATACTCAAATTCACTAATTTCCTAGGATTTAACACTGAGGACGACTATTTTTCTACCTGCAAAGTGTGCCTAGTGAGTCGCCATCTCATATATTTACTTACTGTTCATTTCCCATGTCAAATAACGTATTAAGATCAACTTTACTAGCGTTATCTTTATGTTCCTTAGATTGCTTAAACTTTTGGTTCAACCCTAGGGACTCAGCAAAGCGGATAAGTTTTACCTCAGTATCATTGTAAGCTTTGCTGTCTCGTAGGAAGTCCTTAGAGCCCATTCTCATAGATTTAACAGTATCGATAGCAAATCGGTCTACGAGTACAAGGTTAAACGGATCGACCTCATAGTTTTCAATGTAGTAATCCATTAACCCGTTGTACAAGTCAGCCTCCTCTTGAGATAGCATTTCTTTGAAGTCTTTTGAGTAAGCCCCATGAATCAGGTTAGCTTTTGGGTTTAAATTTGCCATAGCTTTCTTCCTCCCCTCCTCAGTTTTTTGCCCGGTAGACTTACCGCCATGGAACGGATATTTTCCATTAGTAGAACCATCCTCTTTAATGTGTGGCTTTCTCAGACACAACCTACCGTCACCCTTGATAGCACCGCATATAGTCGGTTCCTTCTTGAGCTGGCTACGGAGTTTCTTGAGAGCTTCCTGATTGTCTTTCTCCTTGGCAGCCGCCACCTCTTCAGCTAGAGCTTTAAGTCTTGGATCATCTAATTTGGATGGTCTAGCTCCTTTTCTTGGTGCTGACTTATTCATTAGTATTCACCTCGTTAGTTGCTCCATTTCATTTGCTTTTTGTATCCTTCATAGAACTTGTCAAACTCTTCTTGTGCTTGCTTAGTGCGTTCTTCCTCAGTTAACTTCTTAGGTGCTTCTCGCTTACTGAACTCCTTAGTTAACTTGTTGATGTCTTGCTCAAGTTGCTGAGCTAGTAAGCGAGTTTCATTAAATTGTAGTTGGTGGTTTACTTGGAGTTGTAATGCAGTCATCTTTCTGGAGAGTTCTGCTAGTGGGGATTGCTCACGGAATAGCTGAGCAGATTTAATTTGTGGGAATGCTACAAGGCTCACCTCACGAATCTTATTGGGATTACCTTGTTTGTCAGTGTAGAACGAGATAGATAACTTCTTAGCCAACTTCTTGTCAACTCTCTCTTTGGTATCCTCGTCAATAATCCTCACTTTACCCATGAGTTTTTCACCTACTACTTGTACACTATCGAGGAACCCTACAGTGTCTTTTACTGACTCTGAATGATTTAACTGCAAAGGTGTTTCTTCCTCAGGCGAGAACGCTAAAGCTAACCTTTGTAGATCTGCTTTTGTGTAGTTCCTTCCTCGGTGGATTCCAGTAGTAAATAACTCAGCATCTTTGAGCATATCCTCCTCGGGGTTACCTTGCGAGAACGAATCTAATAGAACACCATCTTCGTAGAATTGTTTAATCATTAGTTTCATCTCCTCAGTTCATTTAATAGGTTGCACCTTCTTTAGTCGCGGGACCTGGTGAGGTACGCCTACCATGAGTAGAACTCTTATAGATGTTCGATTCGTTTTACTGTCTCGTCTGTTAGCTCGATACCGTGTTTAGCAAGTACAGCTTGTACAGCTTCAATTGCCTCCTTAGTGATCGCTCGAGCCTCTTCTTTACCTTTAGCCATATCCTCTTTGTTAGCTTCAATTACAAAGCGTTGCTCCCCAGGGTTGACTTGCTGGAAGTCACCTAATCCATAAGCCTCAGATAGATCAGTAGTTGGTTTATTTACGTGTCCAAACATTAAACTACCATAAATATTTTCTGCTTTAAAGAATCCAATTAAATTGCCAATTACACTTTGCTGTTTAACTACCTCAACGCTATTCTTACGAGCTTGATCGCCTTGAGAGCGGAACAAATCTTTTTTAGCTTCAAGAGCTTTCTGCTGAGTTTCAACAATCTTAGTATCTAGCTCGTTTAATTCAGCTCTCATGTTTTCCAACTTCTTAGTTCCTTTTTCCTTGCTAGCTAGTGCTGCTTTGTCTTTGTCGTCAATTACTAGGTTAGCTGCGATAATTCGTAGAGCATTTTCTACCTCGTTGATCTTGCCAGCTACACTTGATCGTTGACTTTGCAGTTCGTTCTCAGTGGCTGTTAACTTATCTACTTCCCTTTTAGCTGCTTCTACAGTTTTAACCTTTTTGTTGTTACCTTCTAATAAGTTTTTAATAGTGTTTAACATATTCATTCACTCTCCATTTTAGTTTTTAGTTTTGGTTAGCATCCTCTTGAGATAGCTAGGAAACCTCCCAGGTTAACTCCTCAGCTCCGCTTTGTGGGCTTCAGCATCGAGAAGGCAACTGAGAAGCTTGCTACCTAGCTCAAAAGGTGTTGCTTGTTGGTTTAACTTTGAATTTATACCTCGTGGGGAATAATCGAGGAATAAGTTTTAGGGGATTATTACTGTGGAATGATACCTAATTGTTGAGCAAGCCAATAACGTCCCTTCTCAGAGAAAAGCATTTGAATGCCGAACGCATTAGTTTGATATCTAATGTAATTCTCATCTCGTAAGAATGAAAACTCTGCTTTGTGTAAGTAGTTACGTTTCTTACTTTTATAGATAATCTTCTTATCTACTAACTTGTTATATAACTCTTGAGGTGATCTAAGCCCTAAAGTTTTAGCCACTTCTGTTGCTGTATAGTAATTCTCTGTAGATAAAACCTTATCAGTGTATTCCACTTTAGGAGCTTGTACCTTGATAGTCTCCTCAGCTTGCTTAAGTTGTACATTCTTTCTTTCGAGTGTTCTCTGAGCCAACAAAAACGCTTTAGCCATGATAGCTTGTTCATCATCTTCCTCTGTTGTTACGAGGTAGCCACCATCTTTACGGATACTAGGTAGCACCTCACTGGTAATCCACTTCTTAACGGCTTTAGCTTGTGGCTTGCGACTCGTTAGAATTAAACTGTAGAGACCTGACTCATTAATAAGTGTTACTTCTCTGTTTTGACCTGCTACATAAATTGTGTGTAAGAGCTTTTCATCATCGTCCAGCCCTCTAGCAGCGGTGTATGCGTCTCTAAACTCTAAAATGTCTGATACATCTTTAGCTACAAAGTAAATCTCTTCTCCTTGTTTGATACTTCTAACTCGTCCTAGTTCTTCATGGTCAAACACTTGTAAGTTATTCATCTCTCTAGCTCTCCTTTTGGTTCGTTTATTTCCTTGTGTCCTATGAGGTAGGACTGAGGAATATGTTTTGGAGGGCTTGCCTTCTCAGTGGCCCTTGTATTACCATTATTTTGGATTAGTCTGTGGGTTTACTTCTTAAAGTTTTCTTTAGAAAAGGAGGCTTTCTCGATGTTATCAAGTAGTTCCTCCAGTGTTATCTTTTTGGCTTGTCTACTAACAGCTTTTGGATCTAAACAGATAGCTTCAGTAACTGATTTAATCTCTACAATCAAGCGATTCTTCCCCAGTTCTTCCATTAGTTTTTTAACTGTTGGACGAGATAAACCTCTACAGTTAAACCTCTACAAGCTTTAACTCATCAGTTTTCACCTTATCTGCAATGGTCGTTGAAGTATGTACTCATCCACATTATCGTGGCAAGGGATACGCTTCACTCATATTACAAATAATGATTCAGGATTTTATTAAAGAAGGAAGAACTCTTTGCTTATTTTATAACAACCCAGCTGCTGGACGGATTTATAAGCAGTTAGGATTTAAGGATATTGGAATGTGGACGATGTATCGGCAAATTTGGATATTTATTAATAAAGTGAAACTTTAATCAGTGGGATCCCCCACTGATTATTAGCTCTCACCAATTGGACTACATAATGAAATTTATCCTGTTATTCCATTCTATTCAACGGCAATTATATCGATAAAATTAAAAGTGCTCTTGTGATAAAATGCATCCGTACATATTACATTCTTTCTTTTAGGATCGATATCAATAACCGTCATATAACTAGTAAGGACATAACCATCTTCATAATATGTAATTAATATTTCCTCTTCAGATAACAACGAGAATAATAACTTATTCTCGTTCATTTCTTTCGCATCTTGAGTCAGTATTGGTCGTGGTACTTTCGTTTTTTCTTCAATAATCTTTCGTATACCAGCAAATTGTTCCGGCAAATATGCAAAAGGTTAAATATACTACAATAAAAAGAGAATATTATGTTCAATATGTGAGCCTAATATTCTTTTTTTGTCACATTATATAATTATTAACTGTATGCTAATAATCTAGTATATTATGTTTATAATGTGATAGAAATTTATTCTTTATAGTGGGAGGATAACTTCTATAGGGATGGTGATGTAAACACAATCGTTAGGTTTAGTATGAATCTAGGGGAGGAATTCTATGCGAGTACAAGAGGTTATCCTAGAGGGAAGTATAAAATACATGTTAGTAGATGAAAGAGGGATTCCGATTGTTCCCGTTGTAAAATATCTCAAATATTTGGATAGCACAGGTAAAAGTAGGAATACTCAAAAGACATACCGTTATGCGCTGAAACAATATTTTGTATATTTAAGAGAAACTAAAAAAGATTACAAAGAAATAAAATTAGAACATCTAGCAGATTTTGTTGGATGGTTGCGTCATCCGTATACTAGTTTAAATGTAGCGTCTTTTGCACCCATAAAACCTAAAAAGACTGAAAAAACAGTAAATTTAACAGTTACTGCCGTTACAAATTTTTATGATTATTTATACCGTAACGAAGAACTGTCTAAGGACATGAATGAAAAACTAATGCGTCAGATTTATACAGGTGGAAGAACACGTTATAAGAGTTTTCTACATCATATCAATAAGAATAAGCCCTCTATCCGAAATGTATTGAAAGTAAAAGAGCCTCGTAAAAAGATTCAAGTTCTCACAAAAGAGCAAGTGCAACAAACTTTCACAGCTACTACAAATATACGAGATGCTTTCCTTATTCAACTTCTGTTTGAAACAGGATTGCGTATTGGAGAAGCTCTCTCTCTATTCCTGGAAGACTTTATATTTGATCACAGAAAAGGACATCGGATTCGCTTGATGGATCGAGGAGAATTGGAGAATGGTGCAAAGCTCAAAACAGGAGAACGAGAGATATTTGTATCGCAACATCTAATGAATTTGTATGATGATTATCTATATGAAATTATTGATGAACTGGATATTAAAACAAACTTTGTCTTTGTTAAGCTATGTGGGAGAAATGTGGGTAGACCTATGAATTATAGTGATGTAGAATCTCTCTTCAAACGCTTGCGAAAGAAAACAAAAATTAACATTCACCCTCATCTGTTACGACATACTCATGCAACTATATACTATCAGGAGACAAAAGACATCAAACAGGTACAAGAGAGATTAGGACACGCCCAAATTCAAACAACAATGAATTTATATCTCCATCCTTCGGCCGAAGATATCCGTAAGGATTGGGAAAAAGCGCAAGATGCATTCAAAATTGATGGGAAAAGCTGAAGGTGGTAAACATGAAGCGAAAACAGCAAACAAATATAGGAGAAGTCAATTTTCATGAACGATTAAAATACGAACTCTCTAGCTATATGGAAAAAATAATTCAACCTGATGGATTTGTTACTACTAATCATGTAAAAGAACCTTATTTTTTAATTAATGACAGTTGGAACATCGAATTTTTAGAAAGTATCCCTCAATTTAGGGAAATGGCGGATAACTACAAAGGAAAACGTCGAAATGTGCATTTTCGAATAAATAGTCCAACTGTTAATCTTGAAATAAAATATGTGTGGTATCAAAAATTATTTAAAGAACATTGGGCACTAAGCAGTAGTTTTAATGCAAAAGCCGCATTATTAAACAAATTATCTATTTTTCTTAACGAAAAATATCCCCATCTTTTCTCTTTATTTGATTTAGATATGGAGAAGGCTGAAAGAGAATGGTGGTTTTGGTTAGAACAGCAAGGAATTCCTATAACAAAGATATCAAAGACCATAGTGTTCGACGGATATACACATAAATCCCCCGCAGCAACCTATTTTCGTATTATTTATTCCAACTTCTTAGTGTTAGCAGATTCTCGTGATGAATGGGAAAAAGACCGTTGGGATGTACGGATATTACACACAAAGCATGGGCTATACTACAGCAAAAGTTTAACTGCGCACTACCTCGATTTTACTAAAATAGAACCGTTGAAAATAAGAGAGAGCACGAAAAAGTATATTAAGCAACGTTTAATGGGACGACAAGATCTTTC
The DNA here is from genome assembly GCF_022811845.1 of Bacillus pseudomycoides. NCBI lineage: Bacteria > Bacillati > Bacillota > Bacilli > Caryophanales > Bacillaceae > Bacillus > Bacillus pseudomycoides. The sequence continues at coordinate 3,507,263 of NZ_CP064266.1, read as the reverse complement.
GTTTGCTACAGCAAAAGCTTACGTAAGGACTTTAACTAAATTTTTTTCTTTTATATTTTCATTAGAAACAACTTGGAATGATCTAAAAGATTTCAAAAGATCTCACATGGAACAATATATTCAATGGTTGCATAAAGATACCAGAAATAAAGGGATTGATCCTTCAGAAAGATATATATCAGAAGAGTTAAAACGTATAAATAAATTTTTGGGAGACATTCAAAAATACGAATATGAAATTGCACCAAATACAAATATCCGATTATTGATTTTCCCAGGGGACAAACCTACAGTGAAAAAAAAGCCCTTCGGGCAAATTGATTACATTCCTGATTTTGTATTGGAACAATTATTTTCTCACCTTAACGACCTACCTGAAGACATTATACCAGTGGTATGGGTGGCTTTTAAAACAGGACTTCGTATTTCAGATGTGTTAGAACTCACAGCAGATTGTCTTGTACAATTGAATGGTAAATACTCCATTGTAACTGATATTGAAAAAACACAGGTGCAAGGACATCGAATTCCAATTGATGAAGATCTCGCGAAAATTCTTTCCGTTTTAATTTCATATTCCAAAGAAAATAGTACGCAGGATAATAATCCAGAAGGATATATTTTTGTGAGGTATCAGGGTACAAGAAAAGGTAAGCCATATACTCAATGTTGGATTCGAAGGCATTTGAATGAACTAGCAAAAAAGAACCATATTGTAGATGAAGATGGTAATATATTTCGTTTTAAAACTCATCAATTTCGTCATACATATGCTGTGAAATTATTGAATGGCGGCGCAGATATTCTAACGGTACAAGAATTATTAGCCCATGCTTCTCCTGAGATGACTTTACAGTATGCCAAACTATTGGATGAAACTAAGCGAAAAGCATTCGAATCTGTTATTAATCAAGGGGCTTTCAGCTTTGATTTGAACGGTGAGGTACAAAAGATTAATGCGGGTGAAGATATTCCTGATGATATATTACAAGCACTCTGGCAAGAGCATAAATTAAATGCAATGGACAATCCTTACGAAACATGTCATGCACGATTGAAAGGAGATTGCCCACATATGGAAGCTTCACCTTGTTTGACATGTAATAGTGGTAGCCCTTGCAAAGATTTAGCGATTGGATTCTCAAATCTGGATATTGAAAAATATGAGTTGCACATAAAAACAACAACGAGGGCTGTAGAAATAGCTAAACAGCATAATCGTGAGGATATGATTGAAAAACATGAACGGAATTTACACCGATATCAAAGTATTCTAAACAATATTCAAGAAGGTAATATTATATTTGGCCGGCAAGATCGTATAAAAAGAAAGTATGGTGTGAAACATGGCTAGTTATGATCGTATAGAACAGCTAAAAGCAATTCATGCATCCAGAAAGGCAGTCACCTCTCAAAAAGTTGATGAAGCGATCCAAAGGCTCGTACGAGCCAATCAGAACATCAATTTTAATAGCGTAGCAAATGAGGCTGGTATTGCTAAAGCAACACTATATAACAACCAGAACTTCCGTGAACGGATTGAATCCCTGCGACAACAACAGGCACAAACGTCTACAAAGAAACAGATAAAACATGAGACAAGTGATAGAAACAAAGACGTAATTATTGAATCGTTGAAGAGAAGAATCAAGAAAGTTGAAGAAGAAAATAAGGAATTGCGTGAGCAATTAAAATTTGCATACGCGGATGTATACAAACAGATATAAGGAAATATCAAGATATAATTGTTTCATTAAAAAATTTTTTAGACTATTAAAAAATAGTTGTAGTGTATAGAGAGAATAAAGTGTTTAATAGTCAATACTTTTAATTTCGGGTATATTTGAGTGGAATGAGTTCTTCAATCGTAGTTTTGACTAACTCGCCATTCATTTCTATTAGGGGGATCTCCACATCACCATCAAGCTAAGATTTTGAAATGCACCCAAAACAAAATTTTTTTCTCTCTACATTTATTTATGAGAATTAAGTTCACTTTTTTCATTATAGATTTTTATATAAATAACGATTCATTACATTTTTTTATTGTAAGTTCTGTTCAAATTTCTTTTCACATAAGATGATTAGGTATAAAAATATAAGGTGAAGCGATATTCTGATTATTTAAAAAGGAGGCAGACATATGTCTTTAGAGAAGTTTGTAGATGCATTACCTATTCCACCTGTCTTAAAAGCGAAAGATAGGCGTGATAACATTCCGTTCTATGAGGTAACTATGAAGCAAGTCGAACAGAAGTTACATCGTGATTTGCCGCCAACTACCGTTTGGGGTTACAACGGTATGTACCCTGGTCCTACATTCGAAGCACGAAGAAATCACCCTATTTTAGTCAAATGGAAAAATGAATTACCTTTTGAACATCTGCTACCCGTAGATCGAACTATTCATGGAGCAGAACCAGACAAACCTTCTGTTAGGACAGTTGTACATTTGCATGAAGGTCGGGTTAGACCGGAAAGTGACGGATATCCAGAAGCATGGTTTACACGAAACTTTGAAAATGTTGGCCCGAAATTCGTGCATGAAGTTTACTATTATCCAAACTGTCAACGACCTGCGACTCTGTGGTATCATGACCATGCTCTTGGGATCACTCGTTTGAACGTTTATGCAGGACTTGCAGGGTTTTATCTCCTTCGAGATAAGAAAGAGGAAGAATTGAACTTACCAAATGGAAAGTTTGAAATTCCACTAGTCATACAAGATCGTTCATTTTATCCTAATGGTGAACTGTTCTATCCAACTCAGCCAGGACATGAGCCACCTCCAGCGCTACAACCACCCCCACCAATAGATCCAACATTACCAAATCCATCAGTTGTACCAGAATTTTTTGGAAACACCATCCTAGTCAATGGAAAAGTATGGCCTTATCTTGCAGTCGAGCCACGGAAATACCGGTTCCGCATCCTTAATGGCTCTAACGCTCGTTTTTATCGTATAAAGTTGAGTTCTGGACAAAATTTTGTCCAAATTGGCACAGAAGGAGGACTTTTGGAAACACCAATCATCGTATCCGAAATCATCCTTGCACCAGCTGAACGTGTCGATGTTATTATCGATTTTTCAAACCATAAAGGTCAAAATATTATCTTAACAAATGACGCACCAGCTCCATTCCCTAACGGTGCCCCCCCTTCTTCAGACCTTACGCAAATTATGGAATTTTGTGTCAAACGAAAATTGCACAAACCTGACAACAGTAAAATCCCAAAAAAGTTAAGCTGCTTAGAACACTTGGATCCTAATGATGCTGTAATCGTACGAAAAAATCTCTTAGTTGAAACTACTGATGAATTTGGGCGTTTAAAACTTTTATTAAATAACCTAGATTGGCATCAATTACCCCTTACAGAAACCCCATATAATGGGACGATAGAGATTTGGGAGCTTTACAATACTACACCTGACACTCACCCGATTCACTTGCACCTTGTTACTTTTCAAATTTTGAATCGTGCTACGTTTACTGGTGATCCAAATGGTCCTGATCTTATAGTTGGACCGCCACAACCACCCGATCCAAGCGAGATGGGTTGGAAAGATACCGTTCGTGCCAATCCTGGGGAGGTCACCCGTATCATTGCGCGTTTTGGGCCATTTATAGGAATCTACCCGTGGCACTGCCACATCCTTGAACACGAAGACCATGATATGATGAGACCATACGAAGTTCTCGATAATCAAAACTTTAACCCGTGTGAACCGATCCCTGGAGAATGTCCAGATGATTCGTTCGCTCAGTGTTTCAACTGTGATAATGACGACGATGATTGATCACAACACAAGCTTTTCTTTTTTATTTTGTCTATAAGGGATAGCCATGCCCATTAAGTTAAGATTTCAAAATATCCCCAAAACGAAAGAACGTTATTCTCTCTGTAGAAATATACAGGAAGAATAGCGTTTTTTTGACTTCTTCTGTTCAAGGTGCATGCTATATTTACGCATGAAGTTTGAGTCATTTCCAATGTTCAAAAGAAATATTTGCTTTTTATCCGTTTGCTTCTACTGCTCCACCGTTCTTCCTTTGCCCCAACTCTTGATCTAATAACAATAAAGCAGCTGGATTATCCGTTGCTATTTTTAACCGTTCTACAATGGTTAAGGTTTGATTTTCCTCTTCAATTTGTTCCCTTAAAAAATCTAGAATAATAATCAGGGTTTGAGAATCTACTTGAGTAATATAATCATAAGCTCGCCGGTATGCGTTTGTTACAAATCGTTCATGTTCTAACGCCTTCTCAAAAGTTTCTAGTGGTGTACCAAAATCTGTAGGTTGTGCTGGTATTGCAAGTATTTGTACGATTCCATCTTTTCCTGCTAAGTAATCAATAAGCTTTAACATATGTGTTCGCTCTTCGTCCGACTGAAGCTTTAACCAATGTGCCATACCAGTATAGTTTTTACGATTCGCATCGGCAGACATGGCTAAATAGATGGAAGACGATAAATTTTCGAGTTGAATTAAATTATTAAGCAGCTTTTGAACTTCTTCCTTAATCATTTGAATCACACCTTTTAGTTATTTGTCACAAAGTATCTTATGAAACTATTTTTAATACGGTTAATAACTAAGGTTTCTATTTGATTAGGTATCCCTGTAGTCCCTACGGACTCAGCTAATAGAAGCTACTCAGTTATTCTATAAAAGAGCGCGATTGTGGAACAATAATTAAAAGGGTGATACATATTATACATGACTAATATGTATCACCCTTTATTTTTTAAGACTTTTTAAGATTTAGGTCTTGATAACAAAAGGTGTCCACTTTACCATCCCTCTTCCTTTTGACATGTTTGCGTTATTCATGATTTATGTCCCCCTAATAAAATAATTCGGTAGGTAAAAAAAGAGTAATCATACAAGGTAATCACTCCCAATAACAGAACGTTGGTTCTGTTAGAAGTCTTTTTTAAGAAAATATTGGTTAAAACAAAAAAAGTACTGACTCTCAATTGATGATTTTCATCTGAGTCAAACTTCATTTTATATTCAAAATTTGAATATAAAACTTAAAAATTCCCCCTCAACGTATGAAAAAAATACTTTGGACATGAGCACATAATAATAGATGTTCTCATACCGTGATATATATGTGTTCAAAAAAGGAGTGTATTCATTATGTACCCTTATTGGCAATCCTATTATTTCACACACGATATCCCTTATTTAGATTGGAATTCAACAGCTACATTTTCACCCGTACGGAATTACCGTGTCAGTAAAAATGAAGTTGATTTAAAAAGTTATATGCGTTTACTATGGGAACAACATGTTGCTTGGACAAGAATGGCTATCATTAGCATTATTTTTAATTTACCTGATGTTAACTTCGCCATTACACGTCTCCTTCAAAATGCTCCAGATATGGGGAATTCTCTTAAACCTTTCTACGGTGACAATGCAGCAAAAAAATACAGTAATTTGATACAAGATCACTTAGTGATTGCTGCCGATCTTGTCAAAGCAGCAAAAGCTGGTAATCAAAACGCCGCATCAATTGCAGAGAAAAAATGGTACGCTAATGCAGACGACATTGTTGAATTTTTAAGTAGTATAAATCCGTATATACCCAAAGAAGAATTTAGGAAAATGTTTTATGAACACCTAGCATTGACTAAATCTGAAGCAGTAGCCATTCTAAGTAAAGATTATCAAGCAGGTGTTCAATTGTATGACAAAATTGAGAAGGAAGCTTTAGAAATGGCGGATGCACTTACTGAAGGAATAATAAAGCAATTTCCCCAACTAACTTCTTTGCTTTCACTACATTTTGAGGCGAAAGTCTTACTGTCCGCGAATAGCGAGATAAAAAAGGACCAATTCTATCAAAGAATCGGTCTAGTTTTCGTTATCATATTCACCGTCTGTTACTGCATCCGTTCCATCTTCTGTTCCTACATATGTTATTACAATTTCTCCTGTTATATTATCTTCAAAAGCATATGCTGCAAATCCTGTATTTTCATCGGTTCTGTTGCAAAGTTTTTTACACATAGGGACATGGGAAGATTGTGGTCAAATTTTATGAAACCGTTAATAAATTCGAACCAGTCTTTTCATAAAAGCATATGCCGCTTGTGTATCTCTCTTTTTACGCAGTTGAATATCAAGCGTTTGCCCATCTTTGTCAATGGCACGATATAAATAACACCATGTTCCGTAAACTTATTTTCATCACTGTTTACAAGTGTTCTGTAAACAAACCTTGTCAAATTCATCTAAAAAAGTTAACGGAATTCTAGTTCTGTTAACTAAGATAACAAGTGGCCCTTATAGGTTTGTTAAAATGTGGGCATTTACGGTGACACTCTACTAACAAAAACATAATTTCCATATATTTCAGATTGTAATTATGATTTTTAAAGTTATACTTTTTGTATAACTTTAAAAATTTGTATTATCAATTACACAGGAATAATAACTACTCAGCTATACCTTTAATTTAGGAGGTTCATAGGCGAAAAGTCGGTCTATTTTTTTGCTACAACACAAACATGTGTGATACCACTACATCTTGTGATAAAACAGATAAACATATTTTTTAGTAATTTCCCCCAACTATCTTATATCTTCATGAGGTGACTGAATAGTTACCAGAAATATTTATATAAGTTACGTATTAGGGTTTAGTTTTTAGGAGGTTTAAATGAGAAAAATATTGCCAGGGGCCATTTTATCTCATACCCAGTATGGGTATTTAAAGGTACCGAAAAATGTCAAAAGTCAGTGTCCTAAATGCGATAAATCAAGTGAATTTACGTTAAAAACGAATTTTTACCAAGTTACAAAAAGGGGATTATTCGCAGAAGGGCTTTGTTTTGAATGTCAAAAGCCATCAGAATTTGTGATTATGTTTAATGATTATCCGAATCGAATAAATGAAGAAGTAGAAGTAGAGGTTTATATTTATAGTCCTTCGGATTTAAGAAATCCTTTGGATCAGCTCGAACGCAATAAACATATCCCTATAGACCTTGTCAGGGCATATCGCTCTACTTTAAATGTCAGTCAGTCAAAAGATAATTCTGCTGCTGCAGTACTGTCAAAACGAGTTCTTGAAAGTGTCCTCAAACATTTTCTTGGAGAGCAAAGTAATGGGAAGTCTCTTTCCCAGCAATTTGAGCAATTGCCAGAATATATCGATTTAACTAAACCGATTCAAGATGTTGGCCACCTCGTTCATCCCGACAGTCCTCTTTATGGGATGCTTGAATTGCAACAGGAAATTGATGATGAAACAGTAACTTTATTAACAGAATTATCAGAAGTCCTTATCGAATATTTATTTGTGTTGCCTGAAAAAATCGAATCAGTACATGATAAGATTGAACAGAAATTTTCCAAGGGATAGCACGCACATTTTAATGTGTTTATACGCTAAGAGATTTTCAAAAACCAATAGCATGATTTCAATTGGGATTTTAATTTAAAGATAAGTTTTGAGACACCATTTAAGCTATTTTTAGCTTATTTTACGTTTTTTACGTTGAAGTGCATTTGTCTCAAATACCTACCGACGTTTTTGAGATTAGGTGATTTTCTTAGATTAGTAAAATCAACGCTTTTTCATGCCGAATTTTGCTTAGCGTATATTTTCATTAAAATGTGGGCGGTACGCCATTGCCATCAAGCTAATATTTTGAGACACCCCCCATAACGAAAATTTTACCTTTTTACAGTTATTTATGAGGATTCGGCTCACTTTTTTCGTTTTTGGGGAACAATTAATTTCTTAACTTGATGGCGATGGGGCGAGACCTCTAATATAAATAAGAAATTGGATTAAATGAATACTTTCCTTTATTATCAAGAACTAAATGAAAAAGCTTTTAAAATAAAAGAATATTAATTATAAAATTCTTCAATTCTGTCCAACCATTCATTTACTAGAGTGTTAAAAAGTTGTGGTTGCTCTATTTGTAAATTATGACCAGCCGTATCCAATACGGCAAATGTTCCTCTCGGATATTTATGTAAAATGTTAAATGCATCTTTATAGCCAACAGAAGAGTCTTGTCTTCCTAAAAGAAATACACTTGGTTTATCAAAATTAGACTGATCGACTTTAAATGAAAACTCATATTTATTCCTAACTCTATTTTAAAAATTTTCGTCTGCAATTTTACACCCTGCAACAATTTCATTTTTGTATCGCAACCAATTATACTCATCAAGTACAACTTGATTACTTTTGAAATGTTCTAATTCCTCTTTCGATAAACTTTCAATAAATTTATCATCTGTTTTCAAGATTCTATGTTTCTCAACTGCTCTATTTTCGCTCAGAGGAATAATAACAGGACATATAAATGCAGCTCCGAGTATTCGTTCTTTTTGTTTTTCGATAAGTCCTCTAGCTATATAGCCGCCGTAAGATTCACCAGCAATTATGTATTCTTGATCAGGGAGAACTTCTTGAATAAAATCTAAAACAGCATTCAACATTGCATCAGAGCAACTTATTTCGTCATAGTTTTTTGTTACTCCCATTCCAGGTAAATCAATATAAATACGTCGCCATCCATCCCTCTTAGTAAATATAGGTTCCATACAACCACTCATTAATCGATGATCAGGTGTATAGCCATGTATCATTAAAATTGGTTTTCCTTTTCCTATATCTTCATATTCAATAGTAGTTTTTCATTTCCACATCCCTGTGTATTTATATAACTATAATACATTATGTTATATAAATACTATAATATATTTACATAAGTTAACATAACACCACTTATCAGTAATCGGAAAAGCCATGGATTCTATCAAATCCATGGCTTTTTTAATGCAACATAATACCTATTTTGGTTGAGAATTCTACGTTTAATATTAAGATGGAGGCGAAAATCCGTAGCATTTCTCGAAACACTTAGCTGGATCACCACCTGCATCTTTATCAATCGCACGATATAAATAACACCATTTTCCTTTGACTTTTATATAGGTTTCATCCAGTTTCCAAGATAAGTGTACGTTCTTCTTTTTCTTCTTCCATATTTGATAGATCAAGTTACCCTATTCATGAACCCAGCGCATGATGATTGTTGGGTGAACAGACACCCCGCGTTCCTTCAGTATTTCAGTTACATCACGATAGCTTAAAGAAAACGACAATAGTAGCCGACGGCTACTAAAATAATAGCTTGTTTGAATTGTTTTCCTTTAAAATATCCCATTTGTTACGCTCCCGTTCATCTTTTTCCAAAGTGTACTTGAGTTTCGAAAACTTTGCAACAGAACCTTTTTTTGCAACAGAACCAGATTTTTCTTATACTTTTTTAATAATCCTATTAAGTTTTTTGTAAAATTCACCTTTTGTTTTTACATGATTAAACTGATTCGGATTAATATTAGCTTTTTGAGAGAGTGCTACAATCTCTTCTTTTGTAATTGAATCTTTAGTATTTATAGATGCTATATTTGTATATTTTCCATCTTCTGTTTTTGGAATTTCTAAAATCCCTTTATTCACAAGATCCACTACAGCCTTATGCTCTGAAGAATGTGTAGCTACCCCGGTAATTTTCCAATTATGCATAACTTTTGGCGTGTATACACCATTCTTTACCTCTTTTAAATATGTAATAGCAAGGTTACGAATGGTTCCACCTGTTTCTCCGAATGCATTCTCTTGTTTAGATGACCAAATTTGTTCAAGCTTACGTCCCTCTAAAGCTCCCCCTTTTGCCTGAAGAGCCTCCATTCTATATGCATTCATTCCCAGCGTCATAACATCGCTCATTTTGATTGGTTTATTTGTACGAATAGATCGTAAATTTGTAATTCTACTTCCATATGGTTTTGTTAAGTCAATTTCGTATTTTACGCCTCCAAAGAAATCGTTCGTACTGTATTTAGACGCACGGCGGGTTTTATCAAAGCTAACTGTTACATCTCCGGCACGAGATGAGTTAAAATACCCTGCCGCCCATTCCATGTAGTCTTTTAAATCTTTCCCAGTTATCTTATATACTGTAATTTCTCCCAAAGCATATTGGTAATTATACGCAATATCTTTCTTCTTAATAGGACCTACATCCAAACGAGCATAATCGTTATCAATTTGATGGGCTACTACATCTGCTTTGCTGTAATAGAGCATGACTTCATGAAAAAAATCTGATAAAGGTGTCTCTTGAATTTGCACACTTGGAATACCCTTTATTTCATTTTCAGGAACAAGATTTCTCCCCTTTAATTGAGCGACTACATCATTTGCATCTCCTCTCGCATACTCGTGAAAAGGTGTTAGTGTTGCTTCAAGTGTAGGATCAGATAATACCGTTGTTCCATCAGCATTTTTTACAGGTAAAGCGGTAGCTGTTTTATCTTTTAAAACCAGCTCCCCATCTTGCTTTGTAAAAGTAAGGTCAATACGTGAGATATGCGTTCCATATTTATCTGGTTCTGTAATAATAACACCATTTACAACTTCTTTTTTAACAAGTTTATGCATATGAGCTGCAAAAATAGCGCTTATTTCCGGACAAGCATTCGCAATATCTTGAACCCCAGTACCAGGGATTCCATTCTCATTTTCTAGTCCCATATGCATAACCCCTACCATTACATCTACTTTACCTTCTAATTCTTTAATTACCTTTTTTGTCTCTTCTACTGGATTTTTCACCACTAAACCAGCCAAATGATCTGTCCCTTTTTCAAAATCACTAATCATTGGTGTATTCATGCCAATAATCCCAACTTTAATTCCACCTTTTTCAACAATCGTATATGCAGGAAGAAAACGCTCTCCATTCTCCTTATAAATATTTCCTGCTAACGTCTTTCCCTTATATTGCTCACTAACTTTTTTCAATGTATCTAATCCAAAGTTGAATTCATGATTTCCAAATGCCCAAGCATCATATCCCATTGCGTTCATCGCTACCATCATTGGAGATTGTGGCTTATCATTGAATAATTCTACTGAGTTTCCTTGAATTGTATCCCCAGCATCTAATAATATGGTATTTGGATTTTCTTGACGTACCTTCTTTATAACCGTATAAAGCTGCGTTAAACTTCCACTCATATTTGCACCATCAAGCGCATAATCCCAAGGCATAAATCTACCATGAATATCTGCAGTACTCAATAATGTAATATTAACATCAGATTCCTCAGCTTTAGAGATAGCTGGTTTGACTGTTACTGCTGTTCCAAGAAGTATAAGAATAACAAAATAACATACATAGTTCTTCCATTTCATTTTTGGCATAATAACAATATTTCTCCCCTTTTTGTACTGTCATAAAGTTGCTTGAACTTTAAAAATGTATCTTATTATTTGGAAAACTTCAACTACAAAAGATAATTTTGGAGGTTCTGGTGCAAAGAAATCTCTTAAACTTGGATATACTGATATTACTATTCTAGAAAAGGTGTGTGATCAGTATGGAAAAGGAAAATTTGTTCGTAAGGCTTCAAACTCTTTCCTTTAAAAGTTCATAAAAATGTTTTAATATGTTTAATTATACTGTTTCCTTATTCAAGAAATTAGTCTATAATTTTCTAAGGAATATTATGGGATAGAGGAGTTTATGCAAGAATATGGAGATGAGAAAGTTACATTATTTAATTGAAAAAGAAAAGAAGAATTAATTGAGCTTGTTAAACACTATGGTTTTTGTCATCCTAGGGTGCTAAAATTTAGCCAAGATCTAGATAAATTAATTATTCGTATGATGAAGCAAAGTGAAATACGTGACATTATTACAAAACAAACAGTAATACATGTAAAAATAAAAACTCTATAATTTTACCTCTTATATTTATATATCAATCTATGTAGAAGTTATTTCGTGAAATATTTATAAAATAAATATATTTCTAGATCCTTTTAACTGGTTCGGTTGAGGTGTAGGTACAAGTATTAAATAAGAACTGCATTCGTTAAAAATTAACAAAGAATATTAACATAACTAATAGCAAAAAAAGAAGCGGAAACCACTCCTTTTTTTCATTCTCTAAGCGTTAGCATAGCAGGTGAGTAGTTCACGAGATGCTCACAATCTAATTTTATTTAAAAATGAAATCTTATTAATTGTAAATAATGCATAATCTAAAGTTGTAGTTCTAATTAATATACAATCTGATTTACCACTTTGTGTTCCTATCTTTACTAACTTTTTCTTTTCAGGAACATAGTCATTATCTTCAATAATCTCAACAATGTCCTCTAACAGAATATTAATTTCTGCAGTTTGCCATTCAATTGTTAATTGTTCATGTGTCTTTGTTACCTTAATATCTTGCATATACCTCTATTACCTACCTAATAAATTTAAATTTCATTATAAATGAATGTAACGAAATTATATCAAAAAGTTATAAAAACAGCTACAATTTTTATTCTTAAACAAAACACCAAGATTCCTATTTGTTAATTAAAAACCAGGGATTATTACCCTGGTGTCTCAAAAAAAATGTTTTAGACCATAGAAAAAAGTATTAAACTGTTAAAAAATAGTTGTAGATTGAAAAGGTGTTTTCTGGGTTCTGGTGCAAAGATAAAATAAAAGAGAATATATCGCATATATTTCTAGCGGAATTGTATTTTATAGGTGTATTTTTCAATATATTGAACCCAATGGCGTATTGTATGTGCCTTTTATAAGAAAAGGACAGGATTAGATGTAGAGCTTTATTGGAATGCCTTTGTTTTTATTAATAATTATGGTACGTGAAATTATTTAGATATAAATTAAAAAAGCTCCCCTAAAAGGAGCCCATTATTTTACAAGATTCTTCTGTAATTCCTCTATTATAAGCTCTGCACCTGCTTGGCTTAGCGTAATCTTTCCGTCTGCTAACGAAATATTTTTATCAGATACTTCCCCTGTTATTGCACAAGCACCATGCGCTTCATATTTTTTCAAGATAATCTTTTCACCTTCTACATAAATCTCTAATGGTGTCTTTTCTTCAATTGCCAGCGTGCGTCTTAACTCCATTGGTATAACTATACGTCCTAATTGATCTAATTTTCGAGTTACTCCTGTTGATTTCATGAAACCTCTCCCTTATATATTCTATAGCTCTATATTTCATACCCTATGTCATTTTCTCATTGTAACAGGATTTCTCCATACATGAAAAACATAATGTTCCAAAAACTCACAAGCCACAATATAGTTACGTGATTTCTCAATATATCTCTTGTATATAAATCGATCTAAAGATGTAAAATATCCAAGTAATTACTTAATAATTACATTACATCTAAATTTAAATTAAAGAAGGAGCTATATACCATGGATAAAAAAGATTTAGTAAGTCTTCAAGTCAACAACATGCCGTCAGATGCTCTGAATACTCCTAGTAAGTCCCAAGAGCAAATGCAAGATTCAGCTCAAAAGCTATCTAACGGAATAAAAATAGATTCATCAGAAACCGAAACTGCAACTCTAAATAAAGACGAATAGAGAGTTTTTGGCGTGAAAATAAGCTAAAAACTCGAAATGAAGCAATTCGGCAGATCGTAGAGAAAGGGCTAGGTCGCAAGTAGCGACTGCCCTTTTTTATTTCACTTAAAAATCTGCATATCAAATTTAAACCTATTATTCCCCTCCAAATCCAACCATCCATTATTTAAGACCTATTTGCATTACCAATCCGTCAAAAACGTAGTACAAACAAATCTGAGAAGTCATTTTCAAATAAAAATAGGGCTTTTAAAAATATATTCATGAAAATAACAAAAGAGCTGGATTTTCATCACAGCTCACTTATTAATTGGTTCTGTATGTGTACATGTAGGATATTGAGAACATCCAAAGAACTTGTTTCCAGTTTTATTTGAATTTCGTACCACTAAATGATTTTTACATGACGGGCATTTCCTTTCTGCAGGATCTACACCACGATACACATCTTCAGCCGAATACTCTGGATTTACTTTGTTAATCAATTTTTGAAGCTCTATACGATCTATTAGTTTTACATGACATGCTTCGCCTAATCCTTTCGCTTACTTTGTATATACGCTGTTCGTGACAACCCACGCCTCATGAGCCTTGTAATAGGCTTTTGCTGCATAAATCTCCTGTACAGCACGAATACCAACTCGATTTTTCACACCATATATTTTCGCTTGAATTACAATACGATTGTTCCCTTTTAATACGAGATCTGCTGTTGCTTTAAAATAAAGTTTGATCAAATTGATACCAATAACCTTGATAAATGTCCATAGAAAAGAGCGTGTTTTGAAAAAAAGATTGTTCAAAACACGCTCTTACTATTTTCAGTTGGTTCATTCTTTTATAAAAAAGTTTGATCATTTCCTATCTATGTTGCTCCACAATCGCACCCGATGGTTGAAGAGTGAAATGAAAACTTTCCCCTAGGTTAGATCCGTTCTCAAATTCAAATTTAGCTGTCTGTGCAAAATTCAGACCCTTAGCGAGCCACGAAAACCCCTGGCGGCATAGTAGGATTCTGCTCCATTGTGATACACGAAGACGTGCGCGAAGCGACAATCACAAAAAAGGGCACCGCCGAGTTCTCTAATATCAGAGGGTGTTTTCACCCAACTCGACGTTTTCATATCGAAATTTTCAAGATTTTGCAACGTCCGATATTGTTCTTCCGTTAATAGTTCAATGCCCATGGCAGTTGCCATATCAATAGCGTTATTTTCTGGTTTATGTTTTTTTCTTGACTCTAACCCTTCACGATCGTAACAAACACTTCTGCGACCTTTAGGACTTTCCGCTGAACAATCATAAAAAATGTATTCGCCCTTCTCTTTATCATGACCAACAACATCCGGTTCGCCGCCAGTTCTTTCCATTTCATTGAGCGACCACAGTTTTTCAGTATTAGCATCCAGCTTTGCTTGGACTTTAGCCCATTCAAGACCTTTATGGCGGTTCATGTTTTTCTCAAAACGGGCTTTCAATGCTCTGAGTAATTCTTCACGCTGTTCTAGTGACAACTCATTTTTATTGTTGATTTTATTTCTCTTTGTCATGTTAGTTCCCCCCTTATTGTTTTTACTCATAATGGTTTAAGTATATATAAATATTTGTTTTATAATAAATCGTTTAAATAATTGTGTGAATTCAGTTTACAATAAATTATATGATTTAGTAAATCCATTTCTCCACAATCTGGCCCTATAACGAAACAACTTTTTGTCACTGAACAGTTCCTTAATCGGTCTTTCAATTCAGATGTTCTTTTCCTTTTCACTATAAATACACTCCTTTAGATAATCTAAAGAAGGAGTTTACGTTAGTTTGAAGAATTTATATTGATATAATTATAAAAGGGTGGTCTAATTGAACATTTTATGGGATTTTGATGGAACTTTGTTTGATACGTATCCTGCGTATACAAACATACTCTCTTTGGTACTGGAAGAAGCAGTAGATAAACAGGAAATTTATGAAAAGCTAAAAATTTCGTATTCGCATGCAATTGATTACTATAACATTTCCAGGGATCAAGAAGAAGAGATAAAAAGATTAAAGAAAACATTATCTCCAAAAGATATGAAACCATTTGATGGTGTAGAAGAAATCTTAAAATTTGCAAATAAAAATGTAATTATGACACACAAGCATAGGGACGGAGTTTTAGCCATCTTAAAATACTATGGATGGGATAAATACTTTGTGGATATGGTTACAATTGATGATGGTTTCCCTCGTAAACCTAATCCATTAGCATACATTCATTTACATACAAAACACGGAATCGATCTAGTTATTGGAGACCGGGAGTTAGATTTATTACCTGCAAAAGAATTAGGAATTGCAACGTGCATGTTTCAAAGTCAAGGTGATGTTGCTAATTATCATTTACAAGACTACTCGAAATTTTTTAATACGGATATTCCATTAGCGAAACGGGTGTTCAGTTAATAATAACTACTGGAAATGGACCGAATTTTGATTTTCTTATTTTTATAATTATCAGCATAATCCTTTAACACAGCCAAAAAATAAAGACACTTCACATATTAGTCATTTTTATATTTAGGTTGTAGAGGCTAAAGTCAATAAAATCAAAGGCAGGGACATATTTAATATGTCCCTGCCTTTTCGTTATTGTAGACTTGAAATAAGTTTTGATTAAATAAACCCTATAAAACTTGATAAAAGCGTGAATAGAACAAGCTTGTTTTGAAAAAAGAACGATCAAAACAAGCTCTTAATATATTCGATTGAATCATTCTTTTATAAAGAAATTTGATCATTCCTATAATCTTTATTTCATTAGGGTGCCCTTTAGTTGAACAAAAAAATATTCTCATAATATCGTTATGATTTAGTTGTCATAATAATTGAACGTGGATAGAATCCCAACTTCTGATAAAACGATACAGCTTCATTCCCGTACACTACTGTTAATTCAATTTCATATATTTGTTTTTCTTTAAACCATTCCACTGCACTATTCATTAATTTCAAACCCAATCCGTTTCTTCGATATTTTTCATCAACAAATAGAACCTCGATCTTCCCGCTTACTTTTTTACTATATGCTATACAAAATCCTAATATATTGTCTGTTTCTGACTCAATCAATAATTCAATTCTGTATTCTCCATACTTTGAATTTTTTTTATATTCTTCAATACGTTCCTCAAATGTAATTCTTGGATAATCACCAGAAAAAATTTTGATTTACTGTTATGGTATTCATGCAATTTATCTAATGAGTTTCTTATTATCTCTATTTCATCGAGAGTGATATGTTTATTAATAATTCTCATACTTCAACATCTCCAATAATATATATTTATTTAAGCATAAGTATAGCGGTGTAGGGAATTTAATACTTATCATTACATTGTTAAAGAAGTTACTATTATAGCAATACCGTTACATAGCAACCAGGCAACTATGTTTTATATCATGCTCACAAAAATAAACTGTTGGCGATTCGTAATTTTTTAGGGCTTCAAATTCAACGTATTTCACGTATAATCCTTTTCCCTCTTCATCTTTTCTCCCCTCTTCAAGCTACTTTTCTTGCTTCAATGTCATAACTACTTGCCTCTCAACAAATCCAAATTCTTTATACATCTCTTTGGCGAAATTCCCAGCGAATACATTTAAACGTATTTCTTTATACTTTTCTCGCAATCTATCGATTCCTGCTTTCATTAGTTTTCGGGATAACCCTTTTCCTCTATACGCTGGAAAAATATATAATTCATAAATGAATCCCATTTTTCCTCCTGAAAAATAATCTGTATTCTCTCCAATTAAAATCCATCCTGCTAGCACATTCTCTTGTTTTACAACTAAATAATACGCTCCTTTATCTAATAGAGGCTGTGTAATCTCAATCGCTTTTTCTTGGCTTAACTGACACGTTCCTTTTGTTCCTTCAAATAGCGATTGTGCTGCCAAACTCAGTATTTGCTGTACTTCCTCTTCTGTTGCCTTTCGAATCATCTTTCCACCCTCCTACTATCCTCGGCTTCAATTTCTACAATCGGCATCCGGATATTACTTTCTAGATTCGCTGACTCAATAACAATTGCCATAAGCCCAGTTTCAGTAGTTGTTTCATGGAACTCTCCTTTATTCCAGAAAACCGCTTGACCCGGTTGCACTTTCCTTTTCTGTCTATCTGCACCACAAACAAGCCCTTCTCCTTGCACAATAAGAAGCAGCTGAGAAACAACTGCTTCATGATACCCGATTATTCCTTTTGGTTGTAAATGCATACAACCAATATGTACCTCTCCCTCATGTTTTACTATGTTTGACATAATAAAATTAGAATGAAACACTGCTATGTGATTCCCTACCTTTTCACTGAAATCAAATATCTTCATCTTTTCTCCTCCTACACCATTTCCTACACATGTAACACCATTCTTACCGTTTGTAGCATGTGTCCCTCAAAGTCTTCTTCAAATTGCTCTAAAGCTGCAAAGCCCTTCGCTTCATAAAACCGTTTCCCTTTTTCATTCGCTGCTTCTACATGAATATATATCTTTCTAACCCCTTCTAAATAGGTAATACCTCTTTGCAATAAAGCTGTACCAATCCTTTTCTCTTGGTGTTCCGGTAATACATATATTGCCCCTAATTCCGCTTCATTTTGATGTTTTACAGGTGAAAAATTAGCAAACCCTACAATTTGGTCTTCTGTTTCTGCTACAAATAAGTGCGAATGCTCTAGTCTTCGTTTCATCATTTCATCCGAATACGTTTGTTTCAAAAACGTGGCTTGCACTTCTTCTGGGATAATCCCTTTATATGTATCATACCAAGCTACTTTTGCCACTTCTTGTACAGCAGCAATATCCCGTGCATTCATTTTTCTAACTACATATGTCATATGAATGTCTCCTCTCTTTTCAAATTGTATTCCGCTACTATGCTACAAGAAACAGAATTACCATTTTCATAGTTCACTCTAATTAACTTTAGACTTTCAACAACTGCCGTTTGCACACGAAACTCTTTATATACAAACTCCATTACACGAACAAATTGCTCTCGTTCTAAACGGTTGGCAATCGTACAATGTGGCACCCATTTCTCA
The DNA here is from genome assembly GCF_022811845.1 of Bacillus pseudomycoides. Lineage (NCBI taxonomy): Bacteria > Bacillati > Bacillota > Bacilli > Caryophanales > Bacillaceae > Bacillus > Bacillus pseudomycoides. The sequence continues at coordinate 3,488,718 of NZ_CP064266.1, read as the reverse complement.
GGTACATAATATGAATGTGGCTGATCATGAAAATCTTTAAAATGATTATGAAAAGATTGATGCACCTCTAATAATCCCTTCGTTACTGTTGGCGCTAGAAAGATTGTTCCATTTGTAGGAAAGGTACCAACAGAAGAAAATCCAACTCGAAAATGCTCTACACTCTCTGTAAACTTTTCAAGTTCATGTCTATATGCTTCTAAACCCAAAGCATGATAGTCAGCTAATGTAATATGAGGCTCTAAGCCCTCATTATGTACAATGTCCGTTAGTCCTTCCCGAATCTCTTTCACGTGCTTTGAAAACTTCTTATCAAATGTAGCAATAACAGCGTACATCTCATTTCACTCCTTCGCTTCTCTTAATTCTTCCCACTCTTCACGAATCATTCCCATTCTAATAGAATCATAATATGTCCCATTATAGTAACGACATTTTCGCATTCTACCTTCTAACTTCATCCCAATTTTTTCTGCAACTTTCATCATTCGTTCATTTCCAGACCAAGTCGTTAATCCAACCCTACCAATCTCTATATTTTCGAATAATAAATCTCTATATAGTTGCAAAGCTTCTGTACCATAACCGCCATTCCAATATGCTGGGTCATAAATGGTGATCCCTATTTCTAACCAGCGTGACGCCTTATATTCCCAATAGAAACCAGCTGTCCCAATTATTTCGTTATCAGTTTCAATAATAAGTTGCGACAAAGGTTCCTCTTTTAGCTTAGCTTGCAAACTTCCCTTATACACCGAATATTCTTGAATAGAAAATGGAAAGTATGGTGCATCCCACTTTTTCCACTCAGGGTTTTCTTCTTTGTATCTTTGTGAATATAAAGAATGTATATCTTTCTCTTCTATTTTTCTTACTATCACTTTTTTACCTTGTAAATATATCTGTTCCATATTGCCTCCTATGCTATTAAGTCGAATATTAGAATTTAATGCATTAATAATAATATACATTCTTCCGAAAAATCAAACAATAAATCGCGCTTTGTTGTATAATATTGTAAAAAGATGACGGAGGGATTTGATGTTACACAAAACATCTCAATTTATGATAAAACTTTCATCGATTATTTTATCACTCTTACTGTTATTAAATTTACCTTATTTATTTATCACTCACGGAGGATTCACCTTTCAGCCGATACAATTTTCAAAACAGATTTTTATTATGTTAAAACAGATTTTCTCTCCGGAGTCTCTTATCGTTCTATCATCAGACGCGAGGTTTGGTAGTTTTAAAAAAACCCCATTATTCCCAACTGTTTTAGAACCTTACGCCTATTCATTTACTGTTTTATCTGTCGCTTTTTTTCTTGCGCTCTTTCTTTCATCTAACATGGCATTTTTTTATTTTTTAGCAAAAGATTCTATCAAAAAATGGATAAACCGATTTGTTTTTATATTAGAAGCTGTCCCTGATATGATGATGATGATTTGTTTACAAATGTTTTTCATATGGTTCCTTCAGAAATTCGGGGAATCTCCTGTCACAATTATTTCTTTTAATGAAAATCGAGCTTATTTACTCCCTATTTTATCTTTAGCAGTTTTACCTACCATACAGATGTTTCGGATGATGATTTTATACATACAAGAAGAACATGGAAAACAATATGTAGAAGTTGCTTATGGAAAAGGCCTTTCATCAAGTTATATACTGTGCATTCATGTATTCAAAAATATATTCATTCACTTCTTTCACCATTTAAAAACAATTTTTGTTTTCCTACTTTCTAACTTGTTCATTTTAGAATTTGTTTTTAATATGCAAGGCATTATTCAATTTTTATTTAAAAAGGCGTTTATTTCACCCCCTGCTGTATTTATCATACTTATCATGATTATCTTGCCGTTTTATATTATTTTTCAAATCACTTCTTTTATGATGAATAGGTGGCAAAAACAAATGAAAGGAGAAACGCTATGAGATCTATTTGGAAATCAAAACGTTTTTTAATCGGATTCATTTACCTTTTCATACTGGTGGCAGCTAGTATTATTTATAGTTTGTTCTTTAAATCTAACATCCCGGAAACACATCTGTTACTTTATAATGACAAGCATGAATTACTTGGAAAGGCACCCTTTTCGCCATCTTTAATGCCACCTTTTGGCTCTGACCGTTTCGGAGAATCTATCTTCTTACAAATTTTAGACGGAGCAAAATTTACAATTTTATTTGCTATCGCAATTAGTTTATTACGTATTTTATTTGGAACATGTATAGGTATTCTATTAAGTTTATACGCTACAAAATTCAAAAGATTTTTCCAGGCATGCTCAGAAGTTTTTTATTATATCCCAACTTTATTTATCGCATTCATACTTATCACGCCAATTAATCTTGTAATCACATCAAATGCGGATCGACTAAGTCCAAATATCTCATTTGCACTTTATCAAGCTATTATACTCATTTTTATCGCTCTCCCTACAATTTCGTTATATATTTCATCAGAAGTTGATGAATTTATGAAAAAAGATTATATATCGAGCTCACAATTAATGGGGGCAAGTCGTTTTCATATTATAAAAAAACATTTACGAGTCTTATTGCTCGACCGCGTATTTTTGTTATTTATGGAACATATTGTCCAAACACTCATACTCATGATCCACTTAGCATTACTTAACATTGTGATCGGCGGGATACAAATGAAAGAAATGGACGAAGGTCAGTTCAAACCTGTTTCACTCTCGAATGATTGGGCGGGCCTTATTGGACTAAATCGTAATGAAATGAATCTTTCATTGTGGATTATTTTTTATACTCTCGCTACATTCTTTATTACTATTCTTTTTATTAAGCTCATGACACTTGGGATTCAAGATGCACTTAAAGTAAGAAATTCACAAATTGTAGCAGTTCAATCTGTTCAAGATCAAAAAACATTTGTTAAAAATAAAGATCCTTTTTCATTTGCTTCTCTAGAAGAGAAAAGTGGTTCTTCGCTGCATTTATAAAAAAATTAAATTCCTTATCATGATCATCTAAACTTTACGCTCTCAAAGTCTACAAAATAAAAAAACAGGAGGAAATTCCTCCTGTTTTTTAGCTATATACTTTTAATTTCTTCTCATTCACTTTAAGAAGAAGACCCTTCTCTATCCAGCCTTCCACACCATCTTTTTTGATTAAATCATATCCCGTACAGCTATCATCAATAAGCAAAACAATATCACCTTTCCTTACACTTATTTGTGCACAAGAAATATCGGTTTTAACAGTATAATCACCTGCTTCATTTTGCTTTATATATTCATTTTTAACATATAATCGTTTATTTGTTTCTATTTGGATTCTGTGCTGACAGTTCCACGACATAGTTTACAACACCTATACTATTCCTTCCTTTTTCACAAAGATCACCATTAATGATTAAATAATCCTCTGCACTAAAATTAACTTCGCTTAATAGTTTCTTAAGAAGCCCTAGCTCTCCATGAATATCAGAAATAACAATAACTCTTCCTTCGTTTGGAATTGATATTTTCTGTATTTTATCCAATATAAACGCCCCTTTTTTCATTTACAGCTTGCTACATATTTAAATGTTCCTTTATCATTTCATAAACATAATTCGACAAAATACCTTATTTCTATTATAACAAAAAATAGCAGATTCTATATCTTATCACATTTAGAATCTACTATTTTTCTTCTCTATTGTAACTCTTTACAAAAAGAATAACTTACCTTATTATATCCTTCTCTTTCATAAAATCTATGTGCATCAATTCTTGGAAACGCTGATGTCAAAACAACAGAACTACATCCCTTTTCTGTTCCCCACTCCTCTATATATGATAATAATGCTTTACCATATCCTTTGGAGCGATGAGCTTCTGCCGTTACAAGGTCATATACAAAAACATGTTTCTTATTATAAAAATTCGTACATATCGCTACACCAGCAAGGCTAACCACCTCATTTTCCTCATTATACAAAGAAAATAATTGATAGCGTTCCTCTTGCATCTGACGAAATAAAAATTGTGCTTCCTCTTTTGTAAGCGCCGTTCGTAATTGTTGTAAAACGGGTAATACCGCATCTAATTGATCTTCTGATTTTATTTCCTTAACATTCATCACGAATCTCCCCTAACTATTTATAAAATTTTCTAAATGTTATATTATTATTATAAATAGAGACTGCCCTTTCCTTAAGTGGCAGTTCATCCCTTTTTTATAAGGCCAGTTTTAAAGGAGAGCGCATGCAATGGATTTAACTATTCCTCTACAATTAGAAAGTAAAACACCCATCTATATACAAATTTATGACTACATGAAACAAGAAATCTTAAAGAGAACGCTCCCTGCCGGAACACGTCTCCCTTCTCACCGAAATTTAGCATTACAACTTGGTGTTAGCCGCATTACAGTCGAATCAGCTTATCAGCAGTTATCCGCGGAAGGCTATGTAGACAGTAAACCGAAGCGTGGTATATTTGTTGCGGAAGTAGATGTAGATGTTATACCAAATAAACAACATGCTCCATTTTACCAATTTGAAAAAAAACAAACAGAACCGCTCTTTTTTGATTGTAGTCAAGGAAACATCGATCAAACAGCCTTTCCACTCTCAAATTGGAAAAGAGCACTACAACAATGTTTACTCCAATATGAAAACGACTTATTTACAAAAGAAGATCCACAAGGAGAATATATACTTCGTACTCACATTGCAAAATATTTGTATCATGCTCGCGGGGTTCATTGCACACCTAACCAAATTATTATTGGTGCTGGTACACAACCTCTTCTTTGGTTACTTATTCAATTACTTGGGCAGCAAAAATCATACGCAATCGAAAATCCTGGGTTTCACCGCGTAAAAGCTATTGTTCAAAGCTGCGGTCACCCTGTTCATCCTGTACCATTAGACGAAAAAGGAATGAACATTTCATCTCTAAATAATTGTGATGCGAACGTTGCTTATGTTACGCCTTCTCATCAATTTCCATATGGCATGATTATGCCTTTATCAAGACGGCTCGAGTTATTAAAATGGGCCAATGATTGCTCAGGATATATTATTGAAGACGATTACGACGGAGAGTTTCGCTACGTTGGAAAACCTATCCCTTCCTTACAAGGGCTTGATACAAATGAACGTGTTATTTACATGGGAACTTTTTCAAAATCATTCTTACCTTCCTTAAGAATGGGATATATTGTTCTTCCAAAACATCTTTTGGATGCTTATAAAAACTTAGGTGGTATCTTCAAACAAACTGTTTCTAAAATACAACAGCTTGCCCTTGCTAACTTTATTCAAAAAGGAGATTGGGATCGACACTTAAACCGTGTTCGTACATTATATAAGAAAAAACATCATACATTAGTCAAATCACTTTTAAGCCAAATGGGCACTGATGTTGATATACTTGGAGATCAATCTGGACTTCATATCGTACTACATGTTCATAACGGCATGAATGAACATGAACTCATTCAGTCAGCTGATGAAAAACATGTAAAGCTTTATCCTCTATCCATATACGATTCAGTAAATCATTTACAACAAAAAGCTTATGTATTACTAGGTTTCGGAGGGATACCAATCGATTCAATTGAAACTGTTGTAACATTATTAAAAGAAGCTTGGTTTCCTAAAAAAAGCTGCTCCTCGCAAAAATAATTGCAAGGAGCAGCTTTTTTATGTCTAATCATTTGATGTTTGCCCTGAACGTGATGACATCCCTGGGCGTTTCACACCAGTTGTTTCTGTTGAATAAGAAGCTTCAATGATGGCACTTGAATCTACAGAGAGAACGAGATCTTTCATCTTTGGATAAATAAAACGGTTTGTAATACAATAGATAATTCTCTGGTGCTCTCCTAAAAAACCGCCTTCTCCATGTAGATACGTAACAGAAAGTTGTAACTCCTTCATAAGAAGTTCACCAACTTCTTTATTTTTACTCGAAATAATCATGACACTCTTGCCTTGATTAATGCCATCTAATATGAAATCTATCATCTTCGTAACAATGTAGAAAATTGCGAGTGAGAACATCGCTTGTTCAATTGAAAACAAAATAGCGACAAATACAAAAATAACAGCATTTACAGCAAGTAAAAATGTACTAATCGGCACCTTAAAATGTTTATTCATCCAAACCGCTAACATTTCTGACCCATCAATCGCACCGCCCATTTTCACAACAATCCCAACACCAATTCCAAATAATACTCCGCCATACAATACAATTAGTAATTCAGACGTTGTAATCGCTGGAAATGGCTTCAAATAAATTAATCCGAGAGTTGTTACAACATTTGCATAAGACGTACGAATAAAGAACTTTTTCCCCATTACTTTTGCAGTAAATAATAGAATAGGAATATTAAGTCCTAAAAACACACCATAAAGCGGTAGCCCAGCAACTTTATTTGCCATAATAGAAATGGCTGTTACCCCACCATCTACTAGTCCATTGGGTGCCAAAATCAACTCCAATGAGCCAGCTACAATAATCGAGCCAATTGTTAATAAAACATATTCAAATATTTTTTTCATTGATTACCCCCAAAACAGATATATTTTCTTAGTATTATCACACCAAAAATTCTCTATTTTTTCAAAGAAATGGCTTTATTTACACAAATTCGACACTAATTTGGAAATTTTTATATGTTCTATTTCTAGATGATATATAATTATTTTATTGAATTTTTAGAGAAAAGGAGTTTTCTTATGTTACAAGCCCTATTTACCTCCCCTATCCTATCTATAGACACATTACACCCAGGTTATGAAAATCATGCCAGTGACGTCTGGCTCGTAAAAACAAAAACTGATGAGGTTATCGTTCGATCTTCTAAAATGAAAACAGAACCAAACAATGATTTTTGGTGGGGATGTAAACATCTATTTGGGATTGATCCAAGAAATGTACATATGTTAGAAACCATACACAAACAGTTACAGCAATACACAACGCTCCCAATCCCCAAAATATTGCAGAAACATACATTAGAACGAGAATATATTATTGTTGAGAAGTTAAACGGTCAAGTACTCAAATCATTTATAGAACAACCTGATTCTATCTTATATAACCTTGGAAAAGGCTTAGCACAAATTCATCAGTATAAGGCAAATTATATTGGAAACCCTTCTGGAACTTTTCAAATTCCACTTGATAAGTTTCAAAAACATATAACAGACGTAAGTAAACAACTTGTGGAGATGTTTCACTCTAATAATTCTAAAATAAATGATTTATTCGTAGTATTTCAGTCACAACTTCAGGCACTACCAGTACCACAGGAAGCTACACTAGTTTTAATCGATATGGATCCAACTCAATTTTTAACAGATGGTGTAGTAATTACTGGATTAGTAGATACAGAAGCTTATGCGGTTGTGCCAAGAGAACTTGATTTTATTGGATTAGAATACGTATTTACTGAGAAAGAAGCTCATGCATTCCGACAAGGTTACGAAACAATTATGCCTCTTCCTAATTTAGAACAATGTAGGGCACCGTACCGATATTTATATCGATTATTATCCGTTCAAGGAAATGTGGATTTAGAGGAATGGCTACAACACCCCGCCTTTTTCTAAAATACTCTTAAGGAGATTACAATATGCAAATTCAAAAAAAGAAACGATTAACCATAGCTGAAATACAGCACATCATAGATTTAGCTCATATTTGTAAGCGAAACGATGGCATCGATTATCCAGCAGATTTGCATGTCAATATTCTTAAGAATCGAAAAGAAGATCAGCTAAACGATTTTCTTTTTTATAACAATGAACAATTAATCGGTGTGTTAAGTATGTATGCATTTGAAAGACCGACGAAACTTGAATTAACAGGATTTGTCCACCCTCATTTCAGAAAACAAAAAGTAGGAACTACTCTTTTACAAACGGCCATGGAAGAAATACAACAACGAGATGTTGATGAAGTCTTACTCATTATAAACGGGGCATCAACCTCTGAAAAAGATTTTACCAAACAGACCCACTTACCATACTTATACAGCGAGTACGGTATGGAGTTTCAGTTAGATACACAACAAACAACTATACAAAAAAATACGATTGAGCTTATCCCTGCATCTACTGAACTATTTCCTACTCTTTTAGAAATCTCTAGTAGAGCTTTTGGTGATTCATTGACAAACACATCCTCCTGGTTACAAAAAATAATGTCTTCACCTACTCACCAAGTATATATTTCTCTCATTCATAAACAGCCAATCGGGACCATTACAGTAATTGAACAAAACGGATTTACTTCCTTATCCGGAGTTGCTGTTCATCCTTCTTATCAAGGAAAAGGATATGGAAAAAGCATTTTGCAGTACATCGTACATCAGCTATTAACTGAGGGAAGAACGAAGATTGAATTAGAGGTTGAAACTAAAAACGATAGTGCTCTAAAACTTTATAAACAGTGTGGTTTTGAGATTACAACAAGGTATGATTATTATAATTTACTAAATTGAACTACCCCACCTTCACTTCGTTTAGAGGAGGGGGTCTTCCCGGTTAAAATGAATTAGAAAAGGACTGAATCTTAGCGATTCAGTCCTTTTCTAATTCATTTGTTTCTTAATATATTCACAACAGTAGTCGTTTCATCATTTTCTTTATATACGCGTGGAATTCTTCGATCTAGCATACAAGTCACTTCATAGTTAATTGTACCTAATGTATCCGCGATTTCTTCTACAGAAATTTCTTCCTCGCCTTGTTTACCGTAGAAAACTACTTCATCTCCTACATGTATAGGCATTGCTTTCGTAACATCTAACATTAATTGATCCATACAAACGCGACCAAGAACTGGTACACGAATTCCATTAATTAACGCATGTCCCTTATTTGATAGCTGACGATTATATCCATCTGCATAACCAATTGGAACAGTCGCAATCCATTCTTCTCCTGTTGTTACATACGTATTCCCATAACTTACACCACGATTTTTTTTCGCGTGCTTAATATGAGCCACTTTCGACTTCAATGATAGTGCTGGTTGTAAAGAAACAACTGTATGATCTACTTCTTTCGAAGGGTACATACCATAAATCCCGATTCCAACACGAACCATATTTTGAAATGTATTGCTTAGCTCCATTGATCCAGCACTGTTTGAACTATGGATATACGGAAGATGAATACCCATTTCCTTCGCTGTATTTACAGCTTTCTCAAATAAACTCGTTTGCATATTTGTATATATTTTATTAATTTCATCAGCTGTAGAGTAATGTGTAAACATACCTTCTATTTCTATATATTTCATATTTTTTAGTTCTTCTAAAAATGGCGCAACCTCTTCTTCTTGTAAACCAATGCGACTCATTCCTGTATCTATTTTCACTTGAATATGCGCTTTCTTTTCAAGTTGCTTAGCAATTTCATTGATACCTTTTAGATCCTCTATTCTATATACCGTCATCATAATATCATACCCAATAGCATCTTTAGCAACTTCCACTGGTGTATAACCTAAAACTAAAATCGGCACAGTAACTCCTGCTTCGCGTAGTTCGATTCCTTCATCTACAAAAGCAACAGCAAGTTGATTCACTCCTGCCTCAATTGCCGCTTTTGCAACTTCAACCGCCCCGTGTCCATACCCATTTGCTTTTACCGCTGCCATCATTGCAATATTTTTATCATTCACACGTTTTTTAAATTCTCTTACATTATGTTTTACAGCATCTAAGTTAACTTCAACAATTGTATCTCTTCCATATCTCGAACTCATGGGTCTAAACTCCTAACTCAATAATTGCTTTCCATTCTATTTCTCGTTTAATTATGACCTTTTACAATATAATACTTTTCATTTTCCTAGTCAAACTACTAGAATTTTCGGAATTTTGAATATGGTATAATACTCCTAAGACACTATTATATACGGAGATGAGGAGAATTACAATGTTTGTTCAAGCTGCATGAATCGACTTTAAGCCTCATCAAAAATAGATTCATTGTTAATGAAAAGAGAAGAAATCAATCCTACGAAGAGTATTAAGCCTAGTAAAACAAAAGTCTGAGAATATCCACCAATATCCATAAGATAAATAGAGATAACAGGCCCTATACTTGTTCCTAAAAATAAAATGAAAGTATAAATTGAAACTGCTATTCCCCTTGATTTCCCACCTAACTCTCCGACAAGAGTGACCAATGCCGGGACAGATAAAGCAATTCCGACAACAAAACACACACTCATAATTATAAGAAAAGGAAGACTAGAAATAAACCCCAATGAACTTAAACTAAGAATGGCTATTAATAATCCTCCCTGAAGAACCTGCTTAACACCAAATCTCATTGTTAGACGCCCTGCAAGTGGTGAAAGCAACATTCCAAATAATCCAGCTAAGCGAACGTAGAGAATTTGTTCTGCATATAACTGAAAGTTAGAAGAACTTAAATAGTTTCCTAAAACAGTATACATATTTACAAAAGCCATTAATAAGACAAATGCAATCATATAGCTTAATACTAAGTTTTTTTGCGTGAAGACCTTACCCATTTGTTTCACTGGCCCTAATATATCCGTGTATGATTGAGACGATTCTCCTCTTGGAAGAGCATAATAAATCCATAAAGCAGTAACTATATATACGCTACTAAGAAGAAAAAACACCATATGCCATCCAAAATACTGACTAATTACAGCACTCATAACTTGACCTACAATTCCCGCTACTAAAAAACCAGTGCTAACAAATCCTATGGTTGTAACCTTCTTTTCTACCGGAAACGATTCTACAACGTAAACTAACGCTACTGGAGAAAAAGTAGCTGCCGCTATACCTTGTAACCCGCGTAGCACAACAAGCCAAGATAGGCTATTGACTAAGCCCAATAATAAGGAAATAATCGCCAATCCAATTAGTCCAATCAGAATAACATTCTTTCGACCATACTTATCAGATATCGCACCAAATAGCAAACAACCAATCGCAAAACCGAGTGAAAACATACTACCAGTAATTGCAGATTGCGTTAATGAAACATGAAAAAAATCTGCGAATAGCGGAATCAATGGAATTGTAACATAAAGACTTGACATAACTGCCATACCCGACCAGCATAAAACAGCTGTCATTAACGCATAATTCTTTATAGAATTCACTTCTTTTGAAATTTGCAACTTGAATCCTCCTCTTTAGTAAAGTTGTCATTTAAATTCATACTGTTTACATTCCGCGCCTCAAAAGTGCCTAAAATAAAATCATAAAAAATTATTGCTTTTTACGCCCTCTACTTAACTTAACCCTTTTCAACTCCTTTACCGAAAATACAATATTGATTTAATTATTTCATCACCTCCTCTCATTTTGTTAGCCACACATATAGTAAGGTAACCTAACTATATAACCAAATAAATAAGTTGATTTTTATAATCAACTTATTTACCTACCTTCTCCCACTTTCAATCGCATGTTTATTTGCATCTTATTTAATAATTTTTCTAATATTTGACGTTCTTCTTGATTAAAATCTTCCACCAACGATGCACACGAAGACCAAAAAGTTGGTAAGGAAAGAAAAACAAGTTCTTTTCCTTTCGGAGTAATCTTCACCTTTAATCTTCTGCGATCTTCACCATGGTGGTACCTTACAATTAATGCGCGTTTTTCCATCCAATCTAATAATCCAGTGACTGAAGCGCGCGTAATTCCTAAGCGGTTTGCAATAGCTGAAGGACTCATACTAGCTTCTTCCTCATTCAATTCAATTTCACGTAAAATAAATAACAATAAAAAATCTAATTTACTTTCAGAAATTCCAAGTGGCGCTAAATCCAGATCAACTGCATCCAAAACATCATCAGATGTCCATAGCATCAGTAAACCAAGTTTTGCTGCGATTGGGTCCGTGTCTGCTGACGCTGTCGTTTTTATCAACTTTGCATAAGGTTCTATCCCTAAAGGATGAGAATCGTTTTTTGAAGTCATTGCTCCCAGTTTCTCCTTTTTTCAATATCCTTCTCCAAAGTAATTAGTTTGACTAACTACTTTTTCATTATACTCATTTTTTCTATTTTATTGCAAGAACATCCTTATAAAAATTCCCTATAATTTAGACACCTTATCCAAGTTAGATGCAGCATATCACCATCCAACTCTCTTACTTTCACGCTACAAACAAAAAGCAATTCTTATTTCTAATAAGAATTGCTTTTACTCAGAAAAACTATTTTTCTTCCACACTACCTTTTACCTTTCCTCCAACACCCCAATGTGAACCTGGAATCTCATTTACTAGTACACGTTCAGTCTCCACATCAAAACTTTTTGCGACTGCATCTGTAACATTTGAAATGAGATTTTGAATCTGCTCCTGTTTTCTCCCCTCAATCACTTGAATTTGTACAATTGGCATACCCATCTCTCGCTTTACTCTTTATTCACAAAACATCGATACACTACCCAACCCTTCAAACTGCGCAATAATAGCGTCACCGGTTTTGAAAGCAACCGCTTCAGATAATACCCCACTTAGCACAATATCACCTTTTTTCAACCCTTCATTTTGTAATCCAAGTTTATTTACCGCCCAAGCAATTGCCGTTGCCGGATGTCCAAGTACAGCTGCCCCTGTTCGAATCGCCATTTTTACCCCTCCAATATATACATTTTGAAGTTTACTATACAAATAAGTTTAGAAATTCTGTCACCTTTTTAAATTGACAGAATTTTAAATTATTATAAAACAATCTCAACTCAAAACTACTACCTTATTTCACATTATGAAATCCTAGTAAATTTTTTAAGGGACATGTAAAAAAGGAACAGTTCCCTGTTCCTTTCACATCATCCATTCACCTTCTCTGCATCCCAATAATATTTACTAAACGCCTCCGTTAATACATCAATTGTGTTATACAGCTCTTCCAACGTATTATCAACACCACCAACTTCAATAAGCATTGCATTTTGAGATAAATCTTGATTATAAACCCCATTTCCGTCCTTTTTATATTTCGGGAAAATCCCTCTACTTAATCCGTAATAATTTTCATCTAAATATGAATTTATTGCTCTTGCAATCTTTTCATTATGGGAACGTCCTTTATTCTCCATTCCAATAATGAAATACAGTCTCGCATAAGATTTTCCATTAATCACTTTTGTCGTCACATTCTTCCGCCGATCATCTCTATGAATATCAATCGGAAACATAATATTTTTATTTTGTGACAATGCTTCTTTCACATACCCATGAGATGCTTTATAAGCTTGATGCCATTCCCACTTTTTAGTTGCTAGTAAATCTCCCATGTTTGTTTTGTCATGAAGAACCGGTATTCCCTGCCCTTCCAACTGTTCTTTTAGACGCTCTCCCAAAAGCGAGACATTTACATCCGGACTTGATGGACTCTTCGCCCTAGGTAACAATGGATAAAAGGACTCCCAACTATGCGTGTGATAAATATATACAGCTTTTTCACCTTTTGCATCGTTTTTATTTTTTTGTACAGGATTCTTTTTGTCTGCTTCTATGACTTTATCTTTCGCTACTTCCCGTTCTTTCGTTACCTCTTCAATCGGTACACTAGATTCATTCGGAATATTCGTATAGTCCGTTCCTTCTCCAGCTACGATAATATTAGAATAGTACTTTGACATCCCCGGTACTTCTTTGCCAACGAACGTTCGTAAATCATGTATTTTCAGATCTGTTGTGATAGAAAACAATAAATTCCCAACAGATTCTCGCTTATTTGTTTTAAAATAATCCGATGCAAAATAACGATTTTCACTCTCAAACATTTGAATAAATCCTTGCATTGATACTTTTCCAAACCACTGACTCGCATAATAAGATTTCATAGTATGTAAAAGCGAGGTCACAATAGACGCCGCTACTATCACTACAAATACATATGATAAGATTAAAAATAGAAATTTCTTTCCATGTATACGAGTTGCATACTTTTTCAATGTATCACCTTCTTTATACATGGTTATGTACAAGCTTTATATAATATACATTTTTACGAGACTTGTCTTATTTAACATAACTGCTAAAAGAATAGTAACGCAAATACCTTTTTATTCGATCTGTACGCGTCGATAGAACTTACAAAAAAACAAACGATATACAGACAATGTAACGAAACAGAATAGTTTAAATATGTATTGAAAATAATATCTTTCATCACCCCTAAATAAAAAAGAGAAATGGCGGCCCATTTCTCTTTCTCGTTGCTATTGTTCTTTCGGTGTATCAGAAGAAGGCAATTTCTTCGCTTGTTTTTCTTTAAAAATTTCACCAATTGCACCAAGTGTACCAAGTGTTTCAATTGCATTTGATGGGATGAATACTTTATTAGCTGGTCCTTTTGCCACTTCAGCCAATGACTCAAATGATTTATAAGCAAGAACACGTTCATCTAAGTCTGCCGCACGTAATAATTCAATACGGTTTTGTTCTGCTTTCGCAATCGTTTCAATTGCTCTTGCTTCCCCTTGTGCTTCTAGTTCTTTTGCTTCTCTTATACCTTCTGCTTCGCGAATGCGCGCTTCTTTATCCCCTTCAGCCATCAAGATTTTACTTTGTTTTTCCCCTTCAGCACGAAGGACCTTATCTTGTTTCGCTGCTTCAGCTTCTAGAATGATGGCACGTTTGTTACGCTCTGCTTTCATTTGTTTTTCCATGGATGCTTGCACATCTTTTGGCGGATTAATATCAACAACTTCTACACGTTCAATACGAACGCCCCATTTTTCAGTTGCTTCATCAAGTGCTAAACGAATTTCTGTTGAAATTTTTTCACGCCCTGATAATGTTTCATCTAGTTCCATCTTACCGATAATTTGACGCATTGTTGCAGATGTAATATTACGTACACCATATTCATAGTTTGAAATACCGTATGTTGCAAGTTCCGGTTCCACGATTTGATAGAAAATAATTGTATCAATTTCTACTTGTACGTTATCTTTCGTAATCACTTTTTGCGGTGGTACATTTGTTTGTTGAATACGTAAATCATGATAAACACGAACGCGATCTACAATCGGAATTAAAATGTTTAATCCCGGATGCATGATGCGTTGGAATTTACCAAACCTTTCAACAACTGCCACCTTTTGCTGCGAAATGATTTTAATTGTTAACGCTACAAATACAACAACAATTAATGCAAAAATAATCGTTAATGTTAATGCTACCATGTTTATTCACTCTCCTTTTTTACATGTAAAACTGTACTGCTCCTCTTTATAACAATGACTTTTTCTCCAGTGGAAATAGGAACATCTGATATAGCAGTCCAAGTATCTCCATCTACTTTCACAATTCCATTTTCTTCACTTGTAATCGCTTGCATAATAATTCCTTTTTTGCCAGCCAGTTTATCGACAGTATCAGTAAACCCTTTTGCCTCTCGGAAATTTTTAGAGATTCGTTTCGTAAAGAAAGTCAATGTTAAACTCACAATTGCCCCTGCAACAACTTGTAAGAATAGCGCTTCTGGGGCAAATAGTGCAATTAGACCTCCGACAACCGCTCCAATTCCAAGCCATAACATGTAAAAGGTAATCGATAACATTTCTGCAATAAATAAAATACCAGCTATAATAAACCAAATTACCCATTCAGCCATATGCAACCCTCACTTTCTTTTTTATTTTCTATATGTATATGAAAAAAAGAATTGTTTATCACGTCCTCCTAATTAAGGTGAGACGTTTCACCGGAAGCCACTATACATATTCACTGTTATAATGAGTATTACTAAAATAATATATTAATATATTCTTCATTATACATGAAAAGTCCTGTATAAAAGTTACAAAAAATAAAATTCTTTCAAAAAATTAATCTAGAAATTAAAATGAGGATAAAGAAAAAATAATTATTTATAAAAAGGAGGTATCTATATTGCCCCAGCCATCATTATCCTTTTATTGGGTTTCTAAAATGTGTATCACTCTCGCTGATGTTGTTTACGTAATGATTCTTACTACTCATATTTATATGACAACAAAATCAGCTACCATCACTGCCCTTTTTCCATTATTGGGAGTTATCGCGAGCCTTATTGCTAGTACATCTGCGCCACTTATAATGAACCGTTTCCCTTCTTATTCACTACTTTTTACATTACAAGGGATTAAGACTTTCCTTTTAATTCTTTTAACCACACTATTTCCCTTACTGTCATCTAATATTACTGTCCTTCTTATTTTTATTATTCTCATTTCATTATGCGGAGGCTGGAGTTCTCCTTTATTATACGCTGTAATTCCACGCCTAACACCACAAGAACAGTTAGTAAAAATAAATAGTGTTTTTTCCTTTTCAACACAAATCGTTCAAGCAGCTGCTTATTCGTTCACAAGTGTAGTTGTCCTTTTTATTGGAGCTACCTTTACACTTATGATCAACAACATATTTATGATTTTGGGATGTACCACATTATATGTTTCACTGCGTGCTATCCAACCTGAACAGGGAGCAGAAAAATCATCTTCCAAATTAGCTGCATTACTAGAAGGATGGAAACTTTTATTCCAACATCCCTCGCTCCGTACCGTTACATATATGGACCTAATTGAAACATTTGCTGGAACGATATGGATAGGTGGCATTACAATGGCGTATGTAACAACCGCTCTACATAAAGGAGAAGAATGGTGGGGCTATATTAATACAAGCTACTATATCGGAACATTAATTGGCGGGGTATTAGCCTGGCGAATAAGTACATATATTCAAAATAACTTAATACGCTCTATGGCTTTAGGATCATTTCTGTTTAGCATCCTCACTTTCTTATATGGCATAACAAGCAACGGATTTATTGCACTGTTTCTTTGCCTTCTAATGGGACCTGCTTATCAAATTAGAGATATTTCCCAAACAACTATTTTACAATCAAGTGTACCAACAGCTCTATTACCAAAAATACATACAGCTCATGGTACACTTATTTCGACTGTTTCAGGACTTTCTATGCTAAGCGTTGGTATTATTACCGATATGTTCGGTGTCCGCATTATATATATCGTTGCTGCTTTTCTAATTTTATGTTCTGCTTGTTTATCTGTTGTTTTACTAAAACATACGAAGCATCGGGAAAAGGATGTTTCACTTTAAGTTCGCAAAATAAAAAAGGATAGAATGCCCTATCCTTTTTTTATTTTATGATAAATTCGGAATTCGTCTATGCCTTGTAGCTTGTTCAAAAGCATAGGCAAGTTTGATTAAAGTACCTTCACTAAAAGCGGTACTAACTAAAGTGATCCCAAAAGCTCTTCCGCTATTCATATACCCAGCTGGTACCGCTATGGAAGGGTAACCAACTTTGGCACATATTGTTGACCCTATATATGATGGAAAAAGAATAGCGTCAAGATCATATCTTTTTAACGCAAAATCAATCCCTTGCTCCTGGGAAAAATATAAATCTTCTAATTTTGCATTTAAGTATTCAGGATTTCTTAGTGTATTCGGAAAATCCTTTCCAAATTCCAACCTATTTTGTCCATATTTCAACGCTTTCTCTTCTATGTTTTTATTAAATGCAATTAATTCAGAGATAGAATGTACCGGAATAGTTGGTGGTAATTTAGAAAGATAATTATCTAGGCTATGCTTTAATTCATACGACGAGACTCTCCAACTCCACTCTCTATGAAAAGATGGAATTTGGATATCTCCTAATACTGTTGCTCCTTCATTCTGCAATGTTTGTATCACATTCTGAAACAGCTCTTCATCATACTCGCCAGATTCATAATAGTCTTCAGACGCTTTATTAAATACACCAATCTTAGCTCCTTTTAAACCATTAGACTCTAAATATATCGTATAATCCTGGGGAACTCTTCCTTCGCTTTTATAAGTCGCAGCATCAAGCTGATCTATCCCAGTTAAACTACCTAATAGAATTGCCGCGTCAGTTACTGTTCTCGCAAAAGGTCCCGCCGTATCTTGTGAATATGTAAAAGGTATAATTCCTCGTCGGCTTATTAGCCCAACAGTAGGCTTAATACCAACTACAGAATTCTGAACTGCCGGGCTTAAAATAGAGGCATCCGTTTCTGTTCCAACAGATAAAACGGTAAAGTTTGCAGCAACCGCTACGGCCGACCCTGTACTCGAACCACCAACAAAAAGATTATCATCACCTGAACCATATGGATTAATGACCTGTCCGCCCCTTGAACTATATCCAGCCCACATTTCGAAAGACATTCCATTCGCTAATTCAGTCATATTCGTCTTACCTAATATGACTGCCCCTGCTTTACGAAGTTTCTCAACAAGAAATGCATCATGATTACTCCTATGGTTTTCAAGCGCAATTGTTCCTGCACTTGTATGCATTGAATCATTTGTTTCAATATTATCTTTTAAAATAACTGGAATACCGTGTAAAGGACCTCTGACACCCTTTATTTTTCTTTCATGATCTAATCCTTCTGCGATAAAAATTGCATCTGGATTTATTTCTAAAACAGAATTTATTTCCGGACCGTCTTGATCATATTTTGCTATTCTATGAAGGTAATACATAACTAACTCTTTCGAAGTAAACTCCCCATTTCCGATTGCTGTTTGTATATCATGAATTGTTAATTCTTTTCTTAGTAGTTTATTGAATTGAATCTCCACCTAAATTCCCTCCTTACTAATTCTTTCTCAATTTCAAATTTTATTACTTATCAATTTTAATCATTGTGATTTCTCCCCATTTCGATATATAAATCCTCTACCAAGAATTTCAACTTCCACATCCAAAAACCTTCCATTTTAAGGGAAATAAAAAAACGTTTTAGACGAACAAAATCCGCCTAAAACGTTTTTTAACATAAGGGCAAACTTTTTATTTCACATACATCCCTTCTAGTAAATGTACAAATTCACCTTGATTCCCTGCTAATACAGGACATCTTGTTATATCAATCCATTCATAACAAAATGTTAAGCCCTGATCTTCCTCTCCTGCGATTACTATATGTTCCCATGTATCCTTAACATCTGTTAATAAAGATATATGAAAAAAGTGACGTTTTTGATATTCCAGTTTTTCTTTTATATGAATGATATAATCACCAATGAAACGTTCTATACATAAATGACGTAAACCTGACTCTTCTAATACTTCACGCAGTACTGCTTCTTCTAATTTTTCTCCTTCATCAACCGTTCCACCCGGAACCTGTATACCTGCTTCAGGCATATCACGATGTTTAAAAACAAGCAATTGCATAACTCCTTCTTTCTCCCTTGTAATGTATGCATATACCTTTTTCTTATATAACATCGTCATCTAGGCCATCTCCCCCTAATTCATTATTTCATGGCTTCTTCTAATGTGAGTTGATTTTCGTACAAATAAGTAGCTTGCGGATTCCCTACATAACGAACGTGCCATGGTTCATATCTATAACCCGTAATCGATTCCTTCTCTTTTGTATACCGAATGACAAAGCCAAACTTATGTGCATTTTCAGCAAGCCATTTTCCTTCCTTTGTATCTCCAAAAACAGACTCTAATTGAAATTTAGCAGATTGTGATGTAATATCCATCGCAAGTCCCGTTTGATGTTCACTCGTTCCTGGAATCGCACTCGACATCGCTGTTTTCGCTTCTCCATCTTGAATCTTATACATTGTATTTAGTACTTTTTGCCGATCAAAAGACCTGAATCCAGAGACTGCAAAGAGAAAAATTCTCTCTTGATCACCTTGTTTGAACATGTTTTCAAGTGCCTGAGCTGCTTCTTTCCTCATCTTCTTTTTCTCTTGATCCCCTTCACTCGAATAACGTACTTTTGGAATAACTAAATCTTGTGGTTTATAACGATCTGGTAGCCTTCTACTTTTATTTACAAGTACAAGTACAGAATCTGGGTTATTCACAACCGCAAGATCTCCCTCCATTGTTGCAATCGTTTCTTGCACTTTTGGAAATGCAACACTGCTATTCACCTCTTGTGCTTGCTTATCTTTATACATTTTATAATTAATTCCTGCCACTCCAATAATAATTGCAACTACTACGACACTCAGTAGTGTCCATCTTTTTTTCATAAAACGACCTCTTATTTTAATAATTTGGCATATAATACTCGTCGATATTTTTTCCACCAACAATGAGAGAAGTTTTCTTGACACCTTCTTTTTCAAATCCAGCTTTTTTATATAGTGCTTGTGCTCGCGTATTATGGGCCATTACTGTTAACTCTAAACGCCATACATCATGTGATTTTGCCCATCTTTCTATCTCTTTAAACAAAGCCGTTCCAATTCCTTTTCCGCTATATCCTTGTAAAATTCCAATTACAATCGCTGCTGCATGCTTGCTTCTTTGCACATTACCACCATTAGCTAAAATAAATCCAACTAATTGCTCCCCTTCTACTGCTACAAATATTGTAGAATTATTGTTTTCTATAAAGCGTTTAATCATATTTTTTTGCTGCTCCACTGTTGTGTCCCGTTCACCTGGTTCCAATAACATAAAGGAAGTTTCTTCATCCAATTGTTTTCCTAATTGTAAAAATGCTGCTGTGTCCTCTATTTGAATTTCTCGTATCATCTCTATCACCCTGTCGATTTTATAATGTGAAAAATATTATCTATAAAGAGGGTTTCGCTATTTTTTTATGAAATACCTTTCTATTTTTCATAGGAGAAATAGACAAGTTTCGATATTAGTATATTGAATATGAAACTTTATTTAGAAAAACCCTGGTTCCTGTCTTTTTCTTCTTATTGAACACAAAAAAACGTAAGCACCTCGCTTACGTTCATCCATTCACCTTTTCTGCCTGCCAAAAATATTCACTAAATGCTTTTGCCAATACATCAATGGAACGATTTAATTCTTCAGATGTATTATCTACACCTCCCACTTCAATTAAAATCGCTTGTCCTGACAAATCCTGATTATAAACACCGTTCCCTGTTTGAAACCCCTTTTGTATAACCCCTCGACTTACCCCTGGATATTTTTTATTAATCGCTTCATGCAGCGCAGTTGCTAATTGTAAGTTTTTTGTGTAATTTTTATTTCCTTTTCCAATGACAAAAGCAAGCTTCGCATACGATTTATCTCCAATTGCTTTTGTCGTGACATTTTTACGGGCACTATCTCGGTGCAAATCAAAAAAGTATTGTAATTCTTGATTCCCTGCCATTGCCTCCTGTACAATCTCCCGAGACATTTTATAAGAACTATTACTATTTAATCCCTTACTAATCAACCTTTTCCCAACATCCGTTTTATCATTAACAGCTCCTATCCCTTCATTTGCTAATTGGTCACGGAACCGTTCTCCAAGTATAGAAATATTCGTCACAGAACTTGTTGCCTTATTCGGATCTGGGTCAGTTGTTAAATTTAATAAAGGTAAATAAGATTCCCAGCTGTGAGAATGATAAATAAATGCAACTTGCCTTTTTCCAGTTGTTTGTGCAGGTCCCTTTTTCTCTTTATTTGGATCTGTTTTTGGAACTTGTCCTGTTTCTCCCGTCCGTTCTTTCACCACTTCTTCAAGCGGAACACTTGATTCTATCGGTAAATTAGAATAGTCAGTTCCTTCACCAGCAATGACAATTTCTGTATCATACCTTCCGAATCCAGGAAGTTCCTTCCCAACGAAGCTGCGCACATCATCAAACCGAATATTTGTCGCTGTTGACAGAAGAAAAGATGAAATCGAAAAGTCTTGATTTAAATTCCGATATTCTTGTGTAAAATAATGATTTTCCTTTCCAATCACATACATATACCCATTCATCGATAACTCATTCAACCAATTATATAAATATGCTGACTTTGTTTCTTTCAATGAAGTCACCATCATACTAATAAGAAAAAAGGTTGCCAACATCATCATAACAACAAATAAAATAAGCTTTCGTACACTTGTTAGTTGCACATAAAAAAAGCCTCGATTCATAACATCACCCTCTCTGTTCCAACTTATGTACAAGCTATAGAGAATAGACCGCCTAAATTTCGGCTATATTGTCATAGAGGTGAAATGAATTGAAGCTAATTATCGGTATCATTCCTATTGTTTTATCATGTGTTTTTTTATTATTTGCAGCACACCCTAAAATCCGTGCTTTCCTAGATATTTGCGCATACCTTTCATTATATATACTTGGTACAATAATTGCTTTTAACATATATGATGTTGTACTGCATGGCTTAGTATTTATGACAACCATTCACGGTATTTTGTTGAATCCACTATTTCTCATAACCGGGGCTTATGTAGGAGTATACTCTTTATATCTCCTTATTTATAAACTAATCACAACTTTAAGAAAGGCATAATACTTATCTTTTAATGGAGTGTAGAAATGAAACCAACTTTTATATGTCATAAATGCAAAAAAACAATTGCCAGAAAGCAAGATCTTGTTACCGCAATGTTTTACATACGCATCTACTTATTCCATAACACTTGTTTTAACGAACAATTTTTCTTTTCTAGTTTTATTCCTATTAATACACTATTTGGAGTATATTCCATTTGGTATACTCTCGCTGTAGGGAGTATTTTAACCATAAGCGAGCCATCAGTTATTTGGAACTTCTTTTTAACACCTGCTTTATGCCGTTTGATTTCTTACTATTATATTGAACGTCACTTTTGAAGATAGCGATTAGACTGTCCTTTCGGAATACTTAAACACTCCCACTCTTTTTCTTTCAGCAATTTTCCAACATAAATAA
Organism: Bacillus pseudomycoides; assembly: GCF_022811845.1. Lineage (NCBI taxonomy): Bacteria > Bacillati > Bacillota > Bacilli > Caryophanales > Bacillaceae > Bacillus > Bacillus pseudomycoides. The sequence continues at coordinate 3,465,997 of NZ_CP064266.1, read as the reverse complement.
TCTGTCCGATATGTGATGCATAATGAGCAATCTGCCTTTCAATTGCTTGCATAACACTATGTGCTTCACCACGAATATGAATTATCTTTAAAAGATCTTGCGGAGTTAATGATTGCAGCGCTTGAAAAACATACCCCCATCCTTCCCCCCATGCTGCTAGCACTTCTTCTTTTGAAGCATAACCGCCTTCAAATTCACCATCACGATTTCGATCTAACTTTTCACCATCTGTCGTTAAAAAATCCGTCCACCTTGAGCGCATATTCCCATGTAAGTGTTTGATTATAACAGCAATACTATTTGCTTCTTCATGAGGTTTCCAACTTATTTGTTCATATGATAACTGTGAAAGCGCCTGTTCTCCTTGCTTTTGCATTGCCTTAAAGTTTGAAATTGCACATTCTAAATAGACCTTTCCCACATCCATTCTTAATCCTCTCCCCTATTAACTAATTGGTGTTCCATTAGGGACTTCTATATCTGGCTGCAGTAAGATTACATCTCCTTGTTCTGGTACTCCGCCTAGCACGAGCACTTCCGATTTAAAACCCGCAACACGTTTTGGCGGAAAATTCACAATCGCAACTACTTGTTTTCCTATTAAATCTTCCGGTGTGTATCGCTTTGTAATTTGAGCACTTGATTGCTTTATACCAAGTTCACCGAAGTCAATTTCTAATTTAATCGCAGTTATACGTGCTTCTTTAAACTCTTCTGCTTTTTTTATCGTTCCAACACGTATATCTAACTGTAAAAAGCCTTCAAAATTAGCCATTGTATCACTCCTTCTAAACTAATATTTAGACAAACCATATGAATCCCCTTTAAAAAAAGAAAAGAAAGATGCCTAAGCACCTTTCTTTTGCAACTCACTTGATTCGTTTGGTCTATATAAAAAGTAACCGATAACCCCACCAATACATGATGGTAATAACCACCCAATGCCTTCCTTATATAAAGGAAGCATTTGCAGGACATTTGTTATAGCGTCAAACTTAATATTTGCACTTTCTAAACCGTTAAATAGACTAATAACTAGTGCCCCTAAAATCGCACCGATATATATTGTATTTCGCTGCCCAATCCATTTATGGAAATAAGACAGAACAATTAGTACGATCGCAACAGGATAAATAATCATCAATACTGGTAATGTTACAGCAATAAGCTGTGTTAATCCTAGGTTTGATACAACTAAACTAAACACACATACCAATGTTACAACCATTTTATGTGATACTTTTGGGAATAAGTTCGTAAAGAACCCCGCACATGCTGATGCAAGTCCAACTGACGTTGTTAAACAAGCAAGTGTAATAACAAGGCCTAATAATATTTTGCCACTCGTGCCATATAGCTCATTTACAACTTTCGTTAAAATAAGACCTCCATTATCAGAAACACCAAGTGATGTACTTGTTGAACCAAGATAAGCGAGTGATAAATAAATTAACGTTAAACCTAGTACAGCAATAATGCCTGATACAATTGTTGTTTTTGCAATTTGTCTGCTCTCTTTTATTCCTTTTGAACGAATAACTTGTACAACAACGATTCCAAATACAAGTGCACTAATAGCATCCATCGTTAAGTATCCTTGAATAAATCCGCCGAAAAACGCATTATCTTTATATGCATCTAACGGTGCAGCAGGTGCCCCAATTGGATCGATAATCGCTTTCCCAACAATTACAGCAACAATTAATACTAATAACGGAGTAAGAAACTTTCCAAACCAATCAATTAATTTTGATGGATTTAGTGATAAATACCAAGTAATACCGAAGAAAACTGCTGTGTATAGAAACAGCATATACCATTCTGAAGCCATTGCTTCCGTTAAAAATGGTTTCATTCCCATTTCAAAAGAAACCGCTCCTGTTCGCGGGATTGCAAAGAATGGTCCAATTGCTAAATAACTAACCAGTGGGAAAATAAACGCAAATATAGGATGTACTCTAGAGGATAACGCTTTCAAGTCCCCTTCTACAAAAGCGACAGCAGTTACAGCTAATAGGGGGAGTCCGACTCCTGTTACAAGGAATCCAATTGTGGCAATCCAAACATTTTCTCCAGCTTGTTGTCCTAATACTGGTGGGAAAATTAAATTTCCAGCTCCTAAAAATAATGCAAACAACATTAAACCGATCGCTAGCGTGTCTCCTGGCCTTAATCGTCCCTTCATCTCTCTTTCGCATAGCATGTCTCTATTGTTTTTGTCTCTTTCACAATATGCTATGCATCCTCCTCTCTAACCATGTTGATTATATATGCCCCTTAAAAAGCAATGTCTTCCCCCATAATTCACCTTTTTTCTTACTCTAATCTATTAATTTTGATTTTTTTGAATATTTAAATCATTAGAGTGTTATACCATGGAATGGAACTTGTCAGACCTCTTTGCTTTTATCACAAATATCGTAACACATTTAGTTGAAAAATAGAAACATATTTTTTATATGGAATTTTTCGAAAAACAAAATAGTATGCACACCTTTTTCATCTATTATTCTTTTAGAAAAATATTTTAGAAATAAATACGTAAGCGTTCATTTTTTATTTTAAAATAACATTAACATTTCTTTTCTTATGCATAACGAAAAGCCATCAAAATCATACAGATGGCTTTTCATGTCTATTCTATTGTCTCCTCCACTTCACGTGGATTATTCATTTCTTCTACATATACAACGCGAAATCCGTGGTCTTCTAAATCTTGTAATAAATTATCTAACTTTTCTGCTTTAAATTCTTCACCTAATGTAAACATAATTCTACGCACTAATAACGCATTATTATCAAATGTCATTAGACTTTGAATACCGCTATATTTTTTTAAAACAGTGGATAACTTTTGAATGGCCCCATTATAATCCTGGGTTCCCACCATAACAGAATACTTACTAGAATGAACACCCCATGCATCCTCTAATAGCTCAAATACCTTTTTATGAGTTAGGATTCCAAGAAATGTTCCTTTATCATCGACAACGGACAAATATGGTAGCTTCTTAATTGTAAAAAACACTTTAAAGAAAGAAGAGTCTTCTCTCACATAGCCCCCTTTATCGTTTAATAATTCTGATAGATTCTCTTCTAATGAACCTTTATATTCTAAAATATCTACTTTATATACATTTCCTAGAAATTTCTCTTTTTTTTCATCTAAAACTGGGACACAGCGATAACCGGTTTTGTTTAAATGATCTAAGGCTTCACCTATTGTAAATGCAGTTGAACAAAATAAAACTTCTCTTTTTGGCACATAGTTTCCTTTGATCCTCATAAAAAGCCTCCTTATGTTAAAATACTTTCTGTGCCATAACTATATTATATTTTCAGAAAAAAATAAATGTTTTATTTCACTTTTCTGAAAATATTCTGTGTTGTTGTCATTATTTGTTCATGAATGCTTCACTTTTTGAGAAATGTAATAGATTATCATTCTGTACCTAATTGCTGACTGTAAATGAAATAAAAGAATTACTTCTTAACGCAAGTTATACTCATATGTAAAGAAAAAGATATTGTAACTTATTCAAAAAAACGCTAAAATAAGAATAAGAATTTTCTGAATTTTCAAAGAGTAGGTGAACAATTATGTCTTCATTATTTCGTTCTTATACGTATCGTTTTTTAGCTGGACTCCTAATCATTCTTTTCATAAGCCCTATTCCCGCTGTATTATTAACACATGAGTCCTCTTATTTGAAAGGTTTAGTTGGGATTTTTCATAACCTTGCTCATTTCCCATCCATTTCTATCCCAATGATTGACTGGATGCATGAATCCATTCTTTTTTCATCACAACCTATTATGAATTCAACTACGGCGCTACATGTTCCTGGACAATCTACACTTTTATTCCCTTATATGTGGGAAGTATACTTTTTATCGATCGTTCGCTTTACATTCACACTCGCAATTGGTTTTTTCATTAGCCTAGCAATTGGACGTTTATTCTTAAAAACACCAAAGCAATTTAAAAAATACACTTCAATATTACGCTGGATCCCATACTCATTCAGTACTGCTCTATTGCAATGTGCTATTGTTTTAATTTCTTTATACATTGCACAGTACATAAAAATTCCATTCTTTTCTTCCTTCATTATCATCTGTAGTACTTCAATGATTATTGTTATACAGGCAATAAAAAAATGGATCCCATTTTTAAATAATATTGAAGAGCATGATATACGTGACTCATCTTTTCTCATTAATACGTTATTTATAGCGATCGTTTCAAATCATAAATCTATTTTAAGTTCCATTATTTTGTCATTCTTTTACATGGAATGCATTTTTCATACGAAAGGATTACTACAATTTATTATTCAATTTGGAGGAAGTTCACCAACTGTTATTACAATTGGACTGTTACTCCTTTATATTCCATACATCATTCTTTCCTTTCTTCAATCCGTATGGACAACAAACCAGTCTAAACATCAGACTTACGCTCTCGCAAAAACAATGATTAAATAATTAAGATGTAAACTATCTCCCCCTTAAAAAATGCGGGTATTCCTCTTTCATTCAGGGTAAAATACCAACAAATTCATAAATGATTAGAAAAACATCCCAATATTTACTCATTTCCTTTGACTATTATTTTCGTTTCGATTTATTATAAAAGTATAACATACTTGCAGGAGGTGACATCTTTATTCCAACTTCGGAGTAGAGAACACACTTGGACATATTAAATATTTTTCTCATTTTTGTACTTATCCTCGTTTCTGGCTTTTTCGTCGCATCTGAATTTGCAGTTGTAAAAGTACGAAAAAGTCGAATTGATCAGCTTGCAAATGAAGGAAATAAGCAAGCGCTAGCTGCCAGAAGTGTTATTTCTAACTTAGATGTATACTTATCAGCCTGTCAGCTTGGTATTACCATCACGTCTTTAGGGCTTGGTTGGCTTGGTGAACCGACTGTTGAACACTTACTACGACCACTATTTGAAAAAATAAATATTACTGGAGCAATGGCTAACACGCTATCGTTCATCATTGCATTTAGTGTGATTACTTTTTTCCATGTTGTATTAGGTGAACTTGTTCCAAAATCTTTTGCGATTCAAAAAGCTGAATCGATTGCATTAAAATTTGCTAAGCCACTTATTTGGTTCGATAAAATCATGTATCCTTTCATTTGGTTATTGAATAGTACAGCCGTATTCTTTACAAAACTATTCGGCTTAGAACCAGCAAAAGAAAACGATCTTGCTCACTCAGAAGAAGAATTACGACTTATTTTAGGTGAAAGCTTTAAAAGCGGTGAAATTAATCAAACTGAATATAAATATGTAAATAATATTTTCGAATTTGATGATCGTGTTGCCAAAGAAATTATGGTCCCTCGTACAGAAATGGTTTGTTTATCTACCGAAAATACATTAGAAGAAAATATGAATATTGTGGCATCTGAAAAATATACACGTTACCCGATTATTGAAAAAGATAAAGATGATATTATTGGGATGCTAAATACAAAAGAAATATTTCACGATCAAACAAAGGGTATTCACAAACCTTTAGAAGCATATATACATCCTGTCTTAACTGTATTTGAAACAGTACCTATCCGTAAAACATTAATTCATCTCCAAAAGAATCGTGTGCAAATGGCGATTGTAATGGATGAATATGGCGGAACAGCTGGACTATTAACAATGGAAGATATTATTGAAGAAATTATTGGTGAAATTCAAGATGAGTTCGATGCAGATGAATCACCAATGATTGAAAAACGCACACCAAAACTCACTGTTTTAGATGGCAAAGTACTCATTTCAGAAGTAAATGATATCTTTGGTTTACATATTGATGAAAGTGATTTAGATACAATTGGTGGCTGGCTTCTATCCCAGGCTATTGATTTAAATATCGAAGTTGGCTATTCAATTGAATATGCTGGTTTTCAATTTAAAGCATTAGAGCTTGATGGGCATCAAATTAAGAAAGTTGCTGTACATAAACTAGATAGTAAAAAGGAGATATAAGTTGACTGTTTTATTAACACTTTGTATAATTGCTTGTTTTATCGTATCGTTCATTGCGTTTATCTATCCAATCATCCCTGGCATACTTGCACTGTGGGCGGGATATATCATTTATCATTTTGGTATAAATGGCGGGGAGCTAACAACAAGTTTTTGGATCCTTCAAATCATTTTTACCATCATTATTTTCGTTGCTGATTTTATTGCAAATGGATACTTCTTAAAGAAATATGGAAGTACCAAATGGAGCGAACGTGTAGGAATGATTTCTATTATTGTCGGTTCCTTTTTCTTCCCACCATTTGGTCTCATTATCATTCCATTTCTATCCGTTTTCGTGACAGAAATAATACATAAAAAAACACCGCAAGAAGCGTTTATGGTTGGAATTGCTACAGTCGTCGGCTTTTTAAGTAGTACAGTGGCAAAAGCCATTTTACAAATTATTATGATTATCATTTTTGTATGTTACATTCTTTTTTAACCATCCCTTTTCAGGGATGGTTTTTTAATAAGCGATGCCCACACGGCTATTCTCATACACTTCTTTATTTATCAAAGACCAGGCAAAACGAGCAGTATCCCCCACTGTAATTTTTGATCCGTTCAGTGGTAACATATCTGCCTCCGTTCGGTACATACCCGTTTCTTCGCCATCGATTAAATGGGTAGGACAAACAATCGTCCAACATAGCCCACTATTTTTTAAGGCTAGATAAGCAGCTAAATGATCTTCGGCAGCTGTGGTACTTCTTCTTTTTGATTCTTCCGATTGAAACCGATAGATCTTCGAATTTGTGCGAGCTTGTAAAATACCCGCTGTTCCAATTGTAACGATTCGTCCTATCCCCTCTTCTTTCATATGTTTAATAATGTTTGGCATACTTTTCGACAACGTGCCATTCCCATCTGTTCCAAGAGCACTTATAACGATATCAACTTCCTTTAACACCTTCTTCACATCATTTTCATCTAATACATTTCCTTCGATGATATGTAGATTCCTATGTAAAACTGCAAGCTTATTCTGATCACGCACTAAAACTGTAATATCATGTAAATCTTGTAATGCTAGTTTCAGTAGCTCTGATCCAACTCTTCCTGTTGATCCAAATATACATATTTTCATTTTTTCTTCTCCTTGTTCTCTATTTCTCTCTATTTTTTCTCAAAAATGGGAAATATGCAACTAAAAAAGCTTCCTCAACATACGAGGAAGCCCTAACACTCAAAATATCATTTTTTTTCCTTTGAATCTGAAGAATTACTATCCTTGCTCGTTTCCTGATCTTTCTTTTCATCTTGCTGCGTCGTTGTATCCTCATCCTTCTTGTTGTCTTCACCTTTACTACAACCTACCATAAATAAAGAGCTCGCAAGTGCCATAGCAGTTAAAGATTTAACCCATTTATTCATTTGCTTATCCCCCTTTTGATAGAATATGTACAATCTCATATTACTTCTCTTTTTTAAAGGAAATATGAGAAAAAAGTAAATATACGGTAAATTTCTGTAAATTTTCTGATAAGAGATGCGTTTATTTTTTATTTTGACTCGTTTTCATTTATAATAAAAGTAATACAACAGAGAAAGGTTGATATATATGGAACTTGGATTATCTGGAAAAACTGCTCTAGTTGTCGCATCTAGTCAAGGTTTAGGAAAAGCGATTGCTACAGAACTTATAAAAGAGGGCACAAATGTTATGCTACTTAGTCGTAACGAAGAAAAGCTAGCATCTTTACAAGAAGAATTGATTGCCCTTAATAAAGGTACTGCCATGTATATTGTTTGTGATGTTACAAATAAAGAGAGCATTAAACAAGCCGTAGAATATACTGTACAAACTTTTGGTACAATTGATATTTTAGTAAACAATGCAGGTGGTCCTAAACCAGGTACATTTGAACAATTAACTGATGAAGATTGGTACAATTCATTTGAACTCAATTTATTAAGTTACGTTCGTATGATTCGTGAAACACTTCCATATATGAAAGAACAAGGCGGCAAAATTATTAACATTGCCTCTTCTTCTATTAAAGAACCTATTCCCGGATTACTATTATCAAATACATTTCGAGTCGGTATTACAGGCTTAGTAAAAACGTTAGCATCCGAACTTGCTCCATATAACATTTTAATTAATACGATTGCTCCAGGGCGTATTGCTACTGATCGCATCGCATCTCTCGATGAAACAACTGCTGAAAAGCGCGGAATTACAGTAGAAGACGTTCAAAAACAATATGAAGCAATTATCCCTCTTGGCAGATATGGTCACCCTAGTGAGTTCGCAGCATTTGCTACATTCCTTGCATCCGATGCAAATACATACATGACCGGACAATCTTTCCTTGTTGATGGCGGCATGGTGAAAAGCTTATAGTTCTTTTCAAAAAAACAAGACAGCTCATGCCGTCTTGTTTTTTCTATGCAAATCTTTCATTTTCATATATATCTTCTATTGTATATTCTTTTTTCACAACGTATTGCCATATGCTATAAGCATAACGATTCATTTTAACAAAACAGTTTTCCAAAAATGATCGAAATTCTGGATTTGCAACTTCTACAGCAACTTGAGCAAATCTGAGTGCTAATCTTTTTAAATTCGAGATATAGGAAATAGCAATTTCGATATCACCCTTACTTGTATTAGTCATCGGTATACCATTTTGCATAAGGGGAGACCTCAGTTGTTCGCAAATCATATGTTGTACATTTTCACCTTCTTGAAAGTTCACTTGTTCATTGTAAGCCTGCAAAATATAGGGTAAATGCTGTTTTAATATATCACCTAGCTCTTCATCTTCCACTTTGTTCATATACTCACCCATCATATGAATCATTTCATAACTACACTGCAGTAATTCTTCCATACATCTCATATTATAGCTCCCCCTTCCTTCTAATATATGCCTATAAATAGAAAGCCAGAACATTTGCTATCTTTGCTAAAAACCAGTCCCAGCTACTAATTTTGTCAAAATCTTTATCCGTTAAACGCTTAGATTCATGAAAATCCTTTTGTAATTTCCCCCATACTTCAGCAACAACTGCTTTATCATAGATAAAACAGTCTGACTCTGTATTTATATAAAAACTGCGCATATCAAAATTAGCTGTCCCTACATCAACACTTTTATCATCAATTATTGTCACCTTTCCATGAAAAAAGCCATCTCGGTATTGATAGATCTCCGCACCAGCATTTAGCATCCTTTTTAAATGTGGATAAGCAGCTTGTTTTAATAACAGAGCATCACTTTTAAATGGAACAAGAATCTTTACAGCAACTCCTCGCTGCAATGCCTCTTGTAAAACGTTTATCATTTCTTTTCCTGGTACAAAATATGGCGTTGCAATAATAATTGACTTGTTAGCTTGCTTCAGTAGTGCACTATACTCTTTCCAAAATCCTTTCCCATCAGAAAATACATACTGATATTTTGCACTTCCTTGTGCAAAAGCCTCTTTATATAAAGAAAGCTTTTCACCAGTATCCGCATGCCAATCTTCTGCAAATTTCCTTTCCATATCAACTGCTCCCTCTCCTTCAATACGCAGTTGATAATCACGCCATCTCCCGAATTTAGGATCCTTTCCAAGATACTCCTCTCCAATATTAAAACCACCGACATAAGAAACTTTCCCATCAATCACTGCGATGCGACGATGATTTCGTTGATGTAATGAATAAAACAGATTCTTTAATTTAGGCTTTTTACTAAAAGTAAATTTAACACCCTTTTCTTTTAACTGCTGAATCACTTTTTTCTTAATTTTATAGCCACCAATTCGATCTACCGATAATTTCACATCCACACCACTCGATGCTTTCCTCTCTAATAGTTCTAAAAATTCACGACTGACTTTATCCTTACCTACAATATAAAAATGAAGATAAATAAATTTTTTAGCACGATTGATATCTTCAAACATATTCCGATATAAATCTTCTCCATTTTCAAATGACTGGAAACTCCCCTGCCGAATTTGTGATATTTCAAGTTGATTAGCCATCTTCTTCCCCATTTCTAGATCGATGTTCATCCATATAAATATCCCTATGATACATAACAAAATGGCTATACATTTTTTCATGGATAAAACCCCTTCTTCAAAAGCTGTTATTCCTATATGTTTCCTTTTTTTTACGTTAACATACAAGAAAAATCCGCAGTTTCGTGATATATGTCCCTGTCAAACAAGAGTGAATTTGCATATTGTATGTTGTATCTTACAATAAAAGGAGGAAATAAAATGGGCTTCGCACATGGAAATGGATTCGCGTTACTTGTTGTATTATTTATCCTCTTAATTATCGTCGGTGCTGCTTGCTTTTGCTAATTAGCTCCTCTAAGGCGATATGCAGATGAAAAAACTATAAAAGCGGACACCTAAATTTAGGTGTCCGCTTTTCATTTCAAGTTACTTATACAGTTAATAACGTTGCAATTTTCACAACTTTACGTCTATAAAAAAGAACCGATTATAATCAATCGGCTCCTCTAAATACATATTGTTCTTTCGGTTGTTCAACTTTATTCCACTTTGTTACTTCTAAAACTGGAATGTTTGCGTGGAACGGTTGATAAAATTCAGTTGAAATTTCACCTTCAACTTCAATCCAATCATCATTCTTCCACTCTACTCCCTCTGGTTTTTTCACCAGCATACCATATACACCTGAATCGGCTACGCAGTGAATAATACCAAAGCGGAATAAGAAATATTGCTCCTTCTTTGCAGAATCATCGCGGAAGACAAATCCTTTAAAGGAGAGTTTTTTTCCTGTAAACTCACCAGGATAATTATAAATGGTCTCCATCCCTTTTAAGAAATCTTCATCTTTTAAGGAAATACTATCTTTTGTTACGTATTCTTTTTTCCCTTTTTCCATTACACCACGATACCCTTCTTTTCCATAGTAAATACTCGTATCGGGTCTTAAAAACTGTCTTGTAATAAATGGATCTGTGCTCTCTGCCTGCGCGACAGGAAAATGAAATCCTTTTGCTTTAACAATATCCGAGTCTAACGTCGCAATTGGAAAGAATAATCCTGAAATAATTGGAAAACAAAATAACGAATAGGCAAAAGTTCGTTTCCACCATGTATTTTCGTCTTTCGAATGATCATGTCCGCAATGACTATGATCGCAACCACAACTATGCTGATCTTTTTCTTTTTGGTGTTCCTTTTGGAAAACAACAATGATTTGAATAATTGTTAAAAAACCTAAAATGATTGCAGCAGTTGTTGATAAATATGCATACTTCATATTTATATATTTTGTTATATTACCCGAAATATGAAGCTGTGCAATTAAGATTGTAAATCCGAGTAAAATATATGCTCGAAACATAACCTACCACCCCATCGCATAAATGAGTAGTGAGCTTGCATAAACCACGAGTGTAACTGTAGCTATCACAACAATTACAAATTTCGTTTTAAATGTCGCAAGCATCATAAACATATTTTTAATATCCACCATCGGTCCATATACGAGGAACGCGACAAGTGATGCTGTTGAAAATGTACTTTGGAACGAAGATGCAATAAAAGCATCGGCTTCTGAACATAGTGATAAAATATACGCAAGTCCCATCATAACCGCTGGTGACGAAAATGGACCTTGTCCAATCGCAAGCAACGTTGACGTTTGTACAAATGTTTGAACCGCAGCAGCAATTAACGCTCCTATTACTAAGTATTTCCCCATTGAGAAAAACTCTTCAACCGCATGTGTACAAACATCCCACATTTTTTTACGCAGAGGACGCTTATGATCGACTTCCGGAAAATGCTCATCACGTAATTGATGATCTTTAAACATAAATGACAATATAAATCCAACTATAATTGCAACAACAATAGCCACAATTGAACGATACCACACCATATGCATACTACTCCCGAACGCAACATACGTTGCAAATAATACGACCGGGTTAATAATTGGTCCCGTTAACATAAATGCAATTCCAGCATACGGCGGAACACCTTTCCCAATTAAACGTCTTACAATCGGAACGATTCCACACTCACAACCTGGAAACATCATGCCAAGAAAAGTAGCTAATAATACAGACAGAAATCGATTTTTCGGCATCCATTTTGCCACCATATCTTCTGTCACAAACATTTGAATAAATCCCGAAATAAATACACCTATTAGCACAAATGGTAGTGCTTCAATTAAAATTGAAATAAAAATCGTATTCATTTGCAGGAATGCTTTCGGTAACTGAAACAATTCCATGATGTATTTCCTCCATCTTTTCATTAACAATATGTAATTTTAACCTCAATTCATTATTTGAACAAGTCTTATACACATTTAATAATAAAAATACAGAGCCTGCCCTTCGTACATATTTCTTATGCAAAAAACTTTATTATAGCCAAAAAGCTGCTCTAGCGCAGTTTCACAACTATGCTAGAGCAGCTTTCTTGAATATTAAAAATAACGTTTTTTCCAAAAAATAAACGCTAAAGTGCAAGATAATGTTGCACATATAATCATTACAATTATAAAACCATGTGGATTTTCTTGCAAAGGAATCGTCACGTTCATTCCGAAAAAGCTTGAAACCATTGTCGGCAATGATAAAATAATCGTAATAGAAGTCAACAACTTCATAACACTATTTAAATTATTCGAAATAACGGAACTAAACGTATTCATCATACCACTTAAAATATTACTATATATTTCAGCCATCTCAATGGCCTGTTTATTTTCAATTAATACATCTTCTAATAAATCTTGATCATCTTCATACATTTTAATAAACGTACTATTGCGCATTAACTTTTGAATAACAATTTTGTTTGCTTTTAAAGATGTTGTAAAATACACTAAACTCTTTTCAAGACCTAGTAATGTAAAAATCTCTTTATTTTTCATCGACTTATTTAACTCCTGCTCTAAGTCGATTGTTTTTCGATTAATTTGTTTTAAATATCGTAAATAATAAGTAGAAATCGTATATAAGAGCTGAAGTGCAAAACGAGTCTTTTTAAAAGTATAAAATTCTTTAATACGCTGATTAATAAATCGCTCGAAAATCGGATTTTCTTCTAAACAGATTGTAACGAAGCATTCCGGCATTACAATCATACCAATTGGAATCGTGTCATATATTGAATTTCCTTCTTCATCATGCCTTACTGTTGGAATATCAACGATAATTAATGCATTATCGTCCTCTTTTTCAATCCTTGATCGTTCTTCATCATCTAAAGGGTCTTTAATAAAATCCAATTCTACATTCAGTGTTTGCACAAGAAATTGAATTTCTTCTTCTGTTGGGTGGAGTACATTAATCCAACACCCTTTTTGAATTTCCTCTATTTCTTGTAGTTTTCCGTTTCGGTCTGTTAAATAAATATTTAACATACTATCACCCCGATTCTTTTTACATGTGGGAATCTACCTCACTTAAACAACAGTTTTTGAACCGCTATTTTCAGCATATGAAACAAACGTTCAAATTTCAATAGGAAATTATTTTGAAAACGCTTTTCTTCACAATTTCTTTCAAAATAGAAAAAGACAGAGATTGCTCTGCCTTTTCGAAAGCTCATGTTGCCTTTATAACATATTTAGCAAGCATCCACAAGTTAAAGGTAACTGAAACTGTGTAGCCTGCATATGTTGAGATAATAAAACTGGTATAGTCAAAGTACGGCAATAATACAATATTTAGTACGATTTTTACTATAATTCCTAAAGTTAATCCTAGAACTGTTTTTTGTTGCTGATCAACCCCTTGTAACATCGCAGCAGTAACTGTAAACAATGAAAATAATATACATGCTGGTGCATAGTACTGTAAAATAACACTTCCTAGACTTGGATCATTTCCTACTCCAAATAAAAGAGTATAAATAGGTTTTGCTAATATCATCATTCCGATTGCTGCTGGAATGGTAATCCCTACAACAAGTAAATTTGTTTTCGTGAAATGTTTATATAATAATTGTTCATTTCCAGCTGTATAAGCTTTCGTCATCTCAGGAACGAGAGACATACTAAAAGCCGTTGCAACAGATACAGGAATCAGTACAACCATTTGGACAAGCCCAATGATCGCATTTATTTTTTCTGCTTCGCTTTGTACATACCCTATCTCTATTAAAAGTTTATTGATTGTAAACGTATCAATTGTTTGATACAACGGAATTGCTAGTCCAACAGCAACAAATGGGATTGAATACGTAAATAGCTCTTTATATAAAGCAAAAAAAGACTTCGTTGTCTGCGGGATACTGGCAACCTCTTTTTGTTTTAAGTATTTCCGCCTTCTCATATAAAACCCAATCAAAACAGTCAATCCCGCTACCGCCCCCATAAATGCTCCAAAAGTTGAGACTCCAACAGCTAACGAAATAGACGCTTTCAAAACATGCAACACAACAAAGCTTCCTATTAAAATTGTTAACACACGAAAAAACTGTTCCACAACTACACTAGATGCTGATGGTCCCATAGATTGAAATCCTTGAAAAAAACCACGTAATAAACTCATCACCGGTACAATTAATAAGGCAAAACTAACAATTTGAATATTATACGTAACAGCAGTCATACTATTACCAGTTTGATCACTTCCATCAATCACTAGCTTTGCAAGATACGGAGCTAACATATAAAGAACTAGAAATGAAACAGTCCCCATAAAAATCATGAAAAACATTCCACTTTTCAACACCCGTTTTACTGTATGATAATCATTTAGCTCATCGTATTTTGAAACCATTTTAGAAACAGCGAGTGGTAATCCCATCGTTGCAATACTTAACATAATTGTATATGGCCGATATGCGTATGTATATAATACATACCCGCTCGTTCCTACCATTGCCGTAAACGGAATAACATATATAAATCCGAGCATTTTAGATATCATCGTTGCCATCGTTAAAAATAATGTTCCACGTAAAAACGGTGATCCTTTCATTTCATTCCTCCGCTACGCTTTATTATTACACAGTATGGACAACTTCTTTATTTTAGAACTAAAGCACATAAAAAAAAGCCAATGAAATCATTGACTTTAAAGAACAGTTTTTCTCTTTTTCAAAACTTTTAAACCGAAATAAAGCGCTATAAAGAGCACTGCTCCAATAATTATATAATGTGTATAATCCGCTGCATATTCTTTAATATGACGCCAGTTCCCACCTAGCTTTTCCCCTAAATAAATAAAGAGAATTGACCATGGGATAATCGCAACTACTGTATATAGAGTAAAAAGCTTTAACGGCATTTTCGCTAATCCGGCTGGTATCGAAATGGCATGACGTACAATAGGGATAAAGCGAGCGGAGAAGATTACTCCCGCGCCATAACGTTTAAACCAACTTTCAGCTACATCTAAGTGATGTTTGTTAATCAATAAGTATTTACCATACTTTTCAACTACTGGGCGTCCTCCGTAATATCCTAACCAGTATAAAAAGATTTGTGCTAATGTACCACCAATTGTACCGGCAATTACTGCACCAATGAAACTTATTTTATCTTGTGCAACTAAAAAACCAGCATAAGAAAGAACGATTTCACTCGGAATGATTTCAATCATTAACCCTAATGCAACGCCAAAGTATCCTAAACTTGCAAAAAATTGCAACAACTGCTCTATTAAATTCGCTAACATTTGCTCTCCTATCTCCTTTTCTGCTCACATACCTTCCTATTATCCCACAAAGATTTATGTATGCCAATATATTCCTCATTCTCTATCCAAAATATGTACAATCCATTTTAAATATACCAGGAACGAATAGAAAGAAAAAGAGATTTATACACGGTGAAATGTCTTAATTCTTATCTTTTCACCCCTGTTTCTTAATCAAGCAAGGAGTTCTTATCCCTATCTTTTATACAAGCAAACATTTCTCTAATTTGCCACTCTGTATTTCTAGCAGTCGATAACTCTGGGATTTCCTCTTCACCAAAAAAGGCCACTTCCTCTGTTTCAATACTTGTTTGTTTTTCTCCTCCAACAATTTCACAGCCAATAAATATTTTATATACATGTATTGCTGATGGTGATGGATAATGTTTCTCTTTGTCGAATACTGCTAATAATCGAAAATGGTCAACTTTATAACCTGTTTCTTCCCATACCTCTTTTGCTGCCACTTCTGTTGGTGTATATCCAACATCTGCCCATCCACCAGGTAGAGCCCATTTTCCATCACTTTTTTCTTTCACAAATAATAATTTATCATCCTGGTATACGACAGCCCGAATATCTACTTTCGGTGTTTGATAGCCTGTTTCGCTCGCAAATAATTTCTCTACCACGTCCCAATCAGTCTTCGTATAATGAGACATCATAGTCACTGAAAGATCTCGTAATTGTTGAAAACGTTCAATATCATATACATCTTTTGAATAGGTTAAACCAGCCTGAGCGATAGCTTGTATTTGTTTTACCCAATCTATCCATCTCGCTTCCATATTCTCACCATCCTAAAAGTATATTACAGCTCCTAAATAAATAGTAGCTTATTCATAGCATATTTAAAAGGACTCCACTATTTTTATAAAGACCTAGGCATCAATACTTTTTATCTAAAATGAAATATTCAATCTATTATAAATAAAATAGAGATTGAATACGTATCAATCTCTGTTTTATTTTGACAATTCATATAAATGCTTCTGTATATATTGACGCCGATTGTTTATATATTGAAAAATAAGATCTGCTTCTTGATCAAAAATGTCTATTTTATCTTTCATATAGGGATCTTGAATTAGGTATGGACGAATTGCTTCACACATCCCCTCTACTTTCGGTTTTATAAAAGGAACTGTAAATTTCTCTTCCAAAATTTCTTCAAGAATACTACGGTATTCTTGTCGAAATACTGGTATGTCAAGAATTCTAGCACTCAATGTGTTGTATCCTTGAATTCGAATGTATTCGTGATTCAAAAATCTCCCTTCTACATCACGCCCCCATGTCGCATCGTAATCCCACGGTATCACTTCAAATAAATTCGTTTCATCATTATGATAAAGTGCATAGTTATGAACAAATCCATCAAAGTTTTGTGTCAAAATAACACCTGCTAGCCACCGCAAATATTTGTCAACATCAAGGTAATTTACAATTTCTTTTTCATATTTTTCTCGTGATAGTACATTCGCCTGATAGACAAATTCACTAATCTTTTCTTCACTATGTTCATTTGCACATTTAAATTCATAACCTGCAGATAAGTTTGTTTTCACGTCCTGATCCCGTTCACTCATTAAAGAAAAGTTTGCATCATCATCAATTGCATAATAAATTGAGCCACTCGGTAATTTACGACTCTTCAAAAAGTTTTCATCAACAGATTCTAATTGTAAATATACACCTTGAATTTGACCATTAATTTTAACAAAAACATGCTGTGACTTTGGTGATAACACACCAATTTCACTAAAAAAATCGAGTGATAATTTATTACGAATAAGCGACGGATCCTTAAACTCAGAATTCAAATGAAATTCTTTCACCCCTTGAAACTGTTTCGGTTTATAGAACATAACATGATATGATTTTTTATCAAACTCTCGAATATGTGCTCCACGGTACACAATATCAATATCATATTTTCTTTTCCCATAAGTTAGTTTAGCAGGCACTGGACTATCAGACCAAATGTCTTTCTTTAATTCAACAAGGTACATTGGATGGATAAAAAAATCATAAGAAGGCAACATGTTCTCCCATCCCTTCTTTTTTTCTCTATCCAATGTATGCTCATTGCTTTGTCCATGTCCATACATCCGCTATATATCTATTTCTATAAAATTTAAACTGTTATCCCGTGCAGGAAGAAGATCATTTTCATATCATGATTACTGTAAAAACAAAAAGATACTTTTTTATTTTAATTAGCGATAAGGAGGGTTTCTATGAAACGTGATATTCAAAAAGCCGTGGAGGAAATCAAAAGTGCAGGGATGGAAGAGTTTTTACATCAGGATCCAAGCACTTTTGATTGTGACGATGATTGTCATTCAAAAGAAGATTGTGGATGTCCAAGAACAAAATGTACTCATATAAAAAAATGGACATTTGTTACAAAAGTTACGCGTGTGAAAAAATGTACATTTGTTACAAAAATTACGCGTGTGAAAAAATGTAAACTCATTACGAAATGCGTTCGTTTTGAAAAGAAATTTTTCTGGACTAAACGATCATTCTGTAAAAAAATTGTATTCTTCCGAGAGCATGATTGTGATCATCGCAAACATTCATCTTGTGATGATGACTGTCATTCAAGCTGCCATGAATGCGATGACAATAAACATTCATCCCGCAAACCAAAAAAATTCGATCACTTCTGGTATAAAAAGCGTAATTGCTAATGCTTTATATTTTCTTGGTGAATGACCCCTCCTTAACACTCTTACGAGTTGTTTGAAGAAGGGGACTTCTGCTGGAGTACTGTTAAAAATAAACGCAAAAAGACCGCTCTCCTGCGGTCTTTTTTATACTTGCTGAAAATGACTGATATCGGCAAACTGTTTCACACTAGACTTTTTCTCTTCAAATTCAATAACACTTAGGCTCGCACTATGCATAAATGGATCATCCCACACCTTTTCAACTGAAAGACCAGCAAAGTGCCCCACAAGTAATTTTGCTGCCGCTGCATGTGATACAATTAAAATATTTTCTCCTTTATGTTTTTCTAAAAGAAGGTTTACTCCTTCCAGCACTCGGTTATACACATCATAAAAATTTTCACCTGATGTCGAACAAAAACGATGTGGTTCATTCCAAAACGTATGTACTTCCTCTGGATACTGCGCTTCCAAATCTGCTATCATTTGCCCTTCCCAGCTCCCCATATTAATCTCGTAAAAGTGTTCATCAGCTATAATCGGTATACTTCGTTCTCCCTTGATTAACTCTGCTGTATGCATGGTTCTTCCACTTGGACTACTATATATCGTATGAAGTGGTATATCCTTGATACGATCACCTAGCAGTTTTGCTTGTAACATTCCTTTGTCAGTTAAATTCGAGTTCTTTCTTCCTTGCATACGCTTTGCTATATTCCATTCTGTTTCTCCATGACGTGTTACATATAATGTCGTTTTCATTTGTTTCCTTCCCCCCATTAAATTGGTCGTAATTCCCATGGTTCTAATGTGCCTACAATATAATCACTTTGTTTACTCTGAATTCCTGCTATAACCCCCTCAGCAATCTCTTCATGAGTCAACCATCTAGAATGTTCACCTTGTAAAATAAATCCTAATAAAATTCTATGATAATCACATGAAGAACTTCCTAGTTTTTCACGTTCCAATCGAGAAGCATTGCTCCCTAGTATATGAAACAGACTATATGTTTTAGAATGTAATTCCATTTCTTCACAAATTACTTGAAGCGCCTTTTTAGCAGTAGTATGTATCCAAACTACTACTAATGTAATAGGACCATTTTGTTTAATAGTATCTTTAATAGATTGTTTTAAAGTGTCGCTATCATGGTAATCAAGAGAAATACATGTGACATCCCTTGGAAAATAACATGCATGTTTCACATCTTCCAACCTATTTTTATCACGTCCGATAACAGAAATATGAAATCCTTGATTGCAAAGCCAAATTGATACTTTCTTCAGCATCCCTGTTCCACCAATAACGAGCGCATGCATACTCTTTTCACCACCTATGCATTCATTTATAAAACTTTATATACGGCTTCGCTTCCTTATAATAATTTAAGCGCTGCTGCAATGTACCTGAATGGAACTCAAATTTATGTCCGTCTGGATCGGTAAAATAAATAGACTGACAATCTCTTACATCACGTTCTCTTCCTTCTAAAATATGAACTTCATTTTCTTTTAATCGCTGTAGTATCTTATCAAAGTCCTCTTGTTCCACAGAAAACGCAAGATGTGTATAGGATTGGTGAATTTCATCTCTCGGAATACCTACTTCTTCATTGAGCGCTACCCACACCCCACATATATTAAAATATGCAAGTGCTCTTCCTCTTACTAATAACTCCCCCTCTAATACTGTTTCATAAAATTGAATAGACCGTTCTAAATTCGACACCGAAAAACAAAGATGATTAACACCCTTTATCAACATAAGTCCTCCTTACAAAATAAGAGATGAGCGAAAATTCGCACACCTCTTATTATACTATTTTTTTGTGACATATGCCCATTTATAACTAAAATCACCACCAAATGTATGGTTCGCGATTCCTTTTACATATGGTTTTTCTAAATATGCAGTACTTTGCTGATAAGTAGGTGAAATTGCAGCATCTTCTCCAATTAAGATTTTTTCAGCTTCTGCAAGTGCTTTCCAACGTGCAGCATCGTCTTTTAACAATTCACCTTTTGACTTAGCAACTAAATCATCATACTTTGAATTTGAGTACGCCATTTCATTGAATGAGCTTCCTGTAATAAACATATCAATATAGGTTATTGGATCTGGATAATCTGGACTCCACGCCGATAGTGAAAACTCATATTGTAATTTCTTCTCTATATCTAATTTTTGTTTATATGGTTGTTGTTTCAAATTCACTTTAATTCCAGGTAAATTTTTCTCAAGCTCTTCTTTAATAAAGTCGCCAACTTTTTTCCGACTACCATTATCATCGTTTAATAATTCTACCGTAATCGTATCTTGACCCAATTCTTTTTTCGCTTCTTCCCATAACTTTTTCGCTTTTTCTGCATTATCTTTACTATCACGGAAATTTTTATTTACAGTACGGAAATCCTTCCCATCCGGACCCGTTGTGAATTTTTCTGGTACTAAGAAATATGCTGGTAATGAGCCATCATTTAAGATGACATCAGCAATACCTTTTTTATCATAAGCTAAATCAATCGCTTCGCGTACTTTTTGATTTTTAAATGTTGGGTTTTGTTGATTAAAACGTAAGAAATACATACGCGGGTCTAGTTTCGTTTTGAATTCATCTGGCTTATTCTTTTTATGTTTATCAACAAACTCTGAGGTTAAGATTACACGGTCCGCTTGATCACTATCATACAAGTTCACACCTGTGCTCGTTTCTTTTACGATACCGACATTAATTTCTTCTAGTTTTACAGTATCTTTATCCCAATAATTTGGATTTTTCTTTAATTGGTAGCTTTGCTCATGCTTCCATTCACTTAACGTAAACGGTCCATTGTATAAAATTTTATCAGCTTCTAATGCATACTTATCACCTTGTTTTTTTACAAACTTTTCATTTAAAGGGAAGAATGTTGGAAATGATGTAAGATCAAGAAAATATGGAGTTGGTTGTTCTAGTTCTACCACTAGTGTCTTATCATCCTTTGCTTTTACACCTAGCTGATCAAGTGGTAGCTCTCCCTTATTAACTTTTTGAGCATTTTTTACATCAAATAAAATAAATGCGTATTCAGCTGCTGTTGCTTTATCAAGCGCACGTTGCCAGCCATATACAAAATCTTGTGCACGAACTGGCTCACCATTCGACCATTTTGCATCTCGCAATTCGAACGTATATGTTTTCTTATCCTCACTAATTTTCACATCTTTTGCCATACCTGGAGTTGGCTTATTGTCTTTATCTAACCGATATAGCCCCTCCATTGCATTGACAAATACTCGGAATGATACGGAATCTGTTGATTTTGATGTATCCATCGAAGGAATTTCTGCTGTTTCTAGTAAGTTTAGCACTTGTTTATCGGCCATCCCCTTACCTGTTTCTTTCTTCGTTGTCGATGCTTTCTCCCCATTTCCGCAACCTACAACGAACATACTTGTTGATAATGCAAGTGCCGCAATCGTTGAAACTTTTTTCTTCATTCTTCCTTCCCCCAATCTGTATGTATACAATAAAGCATGTATAATACTATTATACAAAAGATTCTGATTATTTTAAATATTTTTCTTTTCTAAAACAAAAAAAGAAATGAATATAAAAGCTACTCCATCTACTTTTACATTCACTTCTTATAACATTTCTTTCTTGTCATCTTTGTGTAATCCATCTTTCAACTCAAAAAGATCTTGCGTACGAAACACATCTTCCATCATTTTTAAGAATTCTTGTTCACCTTGCGGCTCACCATTAACTGTAAGAGAATAAGGTTCAATTTCATGCAACCTGTAATCGACAACAAATTGAATGACAATTTCTTGTCTTGTCATCCCACTATTGTATCCATGAAATTCTACTAATTCTAGTCCATCTCCCCCACGATAATACACCCAGTTTGGTTGCTGAAAATGCTGTTCAAACGATTCTCCAATCGAAAAGAAAGGATACTCATAAAGGGAGCTTGTCCGTACCTTTTGAATAACATCTTGATCTGTGGGAAAGAAAAAATGACTCATAAATATACTAGCAGCTGTCAAAATCGTAACAATAGCAGCTCCAATTTTACTTGTTCCACCACTATCACGTATAAGATAACCTTCAGCAGCTTCATTCTTTATCCCTCTTGCTTTTATCCGATATATTTTCCGCTCAGCAAATCGATAATACAACCCATTAGCAAAAATTCCGATTCCTATCATCATTAAAATCAGCAATAAAAAAGTAAGCGGAACCATATTAATGATTGGAAGTGCAACATTGAACCCCATATAATAGGAGAATGCATCACACGCTACTAGTAAAATTACAAATAAACAAGCAGGTAAATAATACTTTCGATATCCAAACCATCCAACATTAAAAATAGCAGCCCATCCATTCCAACTCCACCCTGCTATCCGTTTCTTTTCTTTATTCCATTTCTTTTTATAATACTGATAATGTGTTCCCACATATTGTTCCATATCTTTTTCTATTGGTGAGATTTCCTCTTTTGTTTCATTATGTAAAACTTGCTGACAATCTCCACAATTGAACTGACCGTCAGGACAAGGATTCCCACAATTTATACAATTCAAACCAATCCCTCTTTCCTTGATTTTCCCCCTATTTACGTGTCTGTTCTTCAACATACTTAATAGTTGAAGAAAGAGACTTTCATACGATGGTAACTCCCCCTAAATAATAGATGAAACCTTTTATTTTTAAACAAAAGCTTTCATCATTATTTCAAAATCCCCTCATGTTTTAATAACCATTCTTTTCGCCATAGTCCACCTGCATAGCCAACTAACTTTCCACTTTTTCCAATTACACGATGACATGGAACAATAATAGAAATCGGGTTACGGCTATTCGCTCCGCCAATCGCACGCACTGCCTTTGTGTTATCAACCTTTTTTGCAATATCTAGATAAGAAGCACTCACTCCGTATGGAATCGTATAAAGCGCATCCCAAACACTTTTTTGAAATGGTGTTCCGGCTGCTGATAGTGGTACTGTAAATTCTGTTCGCTTTTGATGAAAATATTCATCTAATTCAGTGAGACACTGTTCTACAACTTTACTTGCATTCTCTTCTTTCCGTTCCTCCACAAAAATAACAGACGTAATCCCTTCATCGTTTGCAGTAATTTCAAGCAAACCTATTTCGCTTTCATAATACGCTCGGTACATGCCCTATCCTCCATTTTCATTCATTTCAATAATTGTAACACAAATATGTAATTTTTCGAGAATAAGCGTTTTTGTTATGGAAACAAAAATGCTGATGATACAATAAAGGAAATTACAATAAGGGGGAATAACTATGAACTATCATCTTTTTTCGCCTTATACGATTAAAGATATCACGTTAAAAAATCGTATTGTTATGTCACCGATGTGTATGTACTCTTCAGAAAACGAAGATGGAAAGGTTACAAATTTCCATCATATCCATTATGCGTCTCGAGCAGCTGGTCAAGTAGGCCTTGTTATGCTTGAAGCTACAGCTGTTATACATGAGGGACGTATTTCTAATAAGGATTTAGGTATATGGAATAATGATCATATACCAGGGTTACAAAAAACGGTGTCACTCATCCATGAAAATGGCGCAAAATCAGCTATTCAATTAGCACATGCTGGAAGAAAAGCTGAATTACATACAGAGACTGTAGCACCCTCAGCCATTGCATTTAGTGATACCATGAAGATCCCAGTAGAAATGAGTAAACAGCTAATCCAAAAGACAATTTCTGCTTTTCAAGATGCCGCATACCGTTCCAAACAAGCAGGGTTCGATATTATTGAACTCCACGCAGCTCACGGCTATCTTATTAATGAATTTCTTTCTCCACTATCAAATAACCGAACTGATGAATATGGTGGATCACCTGAAAATCGTTACCGTTTCTTAAGGGAAATCATTGACGCTGTAAATGAAGTTTGGAGTGGTCCTTTATTCGTTCGGATTTCTGCAAATGACTATCATCCTGAAGGGTTAACAGTACATGACTATATTCAATTTGCAAAATGGATGAAAGAACAAGGAGTAGATGTAATTGATTGTAGCTCTGGTGCAGTGGTACCTGCACAAATCGATGTTTACCCTGGCTATCAAGTAAAGTATGCAACTCATATAAAAGAACAAGCACACATTGCAACAGGCGCAGTAGGATTAATCACAAGTGGTATACAAGCAGAAAAAATTTTAGCAAATAATGAAGCAGACTTAATCTTTATCGGTCGCGAGCTACTTCGCAACCCATATTTTCCAAGAACAGCAGCAAACGAACTTGGATTTGAATTACAAGAGCCATACCAATATCAACGTGCTCGGGGTAAAATAACCCCGATTCGCCGCTAATATGAGATATAACAAAAAGGAGAAGGACTCCCCTTCTCCTTTTCATTATTCCATTATTGTAATCTCTGTAGAATTATAAATATGAACACCAGATTCTTCACGTAAGGCTGCTAAATACATCCCTTTTGCAACCTGCTCAGCTGTAATCGGCTTATACTTTTTTAAAGTACCATTAAAGACAAATGGTAAGACCCCAAATATCTTCTCAGCCATTCTTTCACCAAAACGAAATTCTTCTCGATCCCCAAGCAAAAGTGACGGTCTAAATATATGAATCCCACCAATCACCAACTTTTGAAGTTCTTCCTCCATCTTTCCTTTTACTTGTGAATAAAAGAAAAGTGATTTTGGGTTAGCTCCCATAGAAGAAATAACTAGAAAGTTTTGTACACCTTGTTTTTCTGCTAAACAAGCTGCTCGTAATGTATATTCATAGTCTACTTTTTTAAAATTCGCTTTCGTTTTTGCTTTCTTAATTGTTGTCCCAAGACAGCTAAAGACATCATCAACAGCAAAAAACTCTTTATACTCTTCTAATATAGAAAAATCCACTTGTTTTTGCTGTAACTTCTCATGTTCCCATTGCAACGGTTTCCTGACAAAAATCATAACCGAATCATAGTAATCTGAGTCAAGTAATAGTTGCGTCACTTCTTGTCCAACTAAACCGCTTGCCCCCAGTACTAATGCTGTTCTTTTATTCATTTATCTTTATACCTCTTTATCTAATTTTATCCCGCTATTCGCGGACAGTAAGACCCCCACCTCAAAATTCAGTAAAGGAGTTTGATGGAAGCAACTTTCTAGGAGTTTCCTTTTTCTTATTCTATCATAAGTAAAGCACTATGCGTGATGCAAGTGCTTTACTTACTCTTCTCTCTTTTTTTCTCTGCTGGTAGCTTTGTTATGATTGTAGCGTCACCTAGATTACTTATTAATGTCTTGAGGAAAATCAAAACACATGTTAGTGGTAAAACTACTGCTAATATCAATAAGATTGTCTCCATTACGTAATCCAATTGCTCATCCCCTTTTCATACCCTCTATCTCAATATATGAAAGGAGTGTTGTCACATATGCGACATTCATAAAAATTAATACTGTTCTTTTTGACAACTTTATAACAAAATCAAATCGGAATGATTATTATTTATTGCAACTTTCATAAAGATATATTATACTAAGTTCGCAACTTAAAACGTAATTATTCCGTTTTGTAATAAAAAGATATTTTTTCTCTTATTTTTGGAGAAAATAAATTTGGAAAAGAAAGAAAAGAGGACAATTACATGAAGAAAAGGTTAATGGTATTTTCTTTTATACTTATTTTCACATTAATTTTTGCTGGGTGTTCCAGCAAAAAAGAAGAATTAGCAAAAAAAGATGGAAAACTTTCTGTGTATACAACCATTTTTCCACTTGCTGATTTCACTAAAAAAATCGGCGGTGACTATGTAACCGTAGAAACAATCTATCCACCAGGAGCTGACTCTCATACATATGAGCCAACTCAAAAACAAACAGTACAAGTTGCAAAAGCTGATTTATTCGTATATAACGGTGCAGAATTAGAACCGTTTGCAGAAAAAATGGAAAAAGCATTAAAAAAAGAAAAAGTAAAAGTGGTTAATGCATCTAAAGGTTTGGATCTTATCGCTTCATCAGAAGAAGAGCACCATGAGCACGAGGAAGGCCATAAAGAGGAAGAACATCACCACGACAAAGATCCACATGTATGGCTAGATCCTACACTTGCGATGAAGCAAGCTGAAAAAATTAAAGATGCACTCGTAGAATTACAACCAAATCATAAAAAAGAATTCGAGAAAAACTTCGCCGCTTTGCAAACAAAGTTCACTGACTTAGATGATCATTTTAAATCTGTTGTTTCAGATGCAAAAACGAAAGATATTTTAGTTTCTCACGCTGCATATGGATACTGGGAAAAACGCTACGGCTTAAAACAAATACCAGTTGCTGGAATCTCCGCTTCCGATGAGCCATCACAAAAAGAACTTGCTAACATTACAAAAACAGCAAAAGAGCATGGTTTGAAATATATTCTATTTGAAACATTCTCCACTCCAAAAGTAGCAGAGGTGATTCAAAAAGAAACAGGAACAAAGATTTTACGTTTGAATCACCTTGCTACTATTTCTGAAGATGATGCAAAGAAAGATAAAGATTACTTCACGTTAATGGAAGAAAATCTAAACGCTTTAAAAGAAGCTACAAGCTAAATACCTTTCTCTTTTAGACAGCTAAATTTTTTAGCTGTCTTTTTCATAGGCTTACTGCTTGACTTAAACAAAAGAATAAGTAACATTATCCATATTAGCTTTAAAGATATGATATTTTATGAAAGCGAGTTGGAACTATGAATCTTCACATTTGTGAAGTAACAGAAAAGAATTGGCGTTCAGTCGCTGCTTTAGACGTAGCAAAGGAGCAACAGCAATTCATTGAAAGTAATGCATTTTCTTTAGCTGAATCTCTGTATGAAGGAAACGGAACGTCAGTAGGCTTATATGATGGAGAAACACTTATTGGATACGCAATGTACGGTTGGTATTCAGCAAAAGATGATAGCGTTTGGCTAGATCGTTTTATGATTGATTACCATTTTCAAGGAAACGGGTATGCAAAACGATTTCTTCGCCTGCTAATTCAGTATTTACAACAAAAATTTCAATGTAAAAAGATTTATTTAAGCTTACATCCAGAAAACAAACTAGCAATGAAACTATATGAGTCTTTCGGCTTTCACTTAACTGGTGATATTGATGATGAAGGACCCGTTGTTGGTATTGTAATGGAATTACCTATAAACGAAAGAACAAGCCTGCTAAATTAGCAGGCTTATTTTACGCACTCTTTAAAATATTCTTGAAACCATTCTTTATTAATATCTTTCCCAATGAAAACCACTTCACTTACGCGCTCTTCCCCTTCTTGCCACTCTCTATCATAAGAAGCAGCAAACAAAGTATGAACACCTTGGAAAACAATACGACGATCTACCCCATCAATTGAAAGAATTCCTTTATATCGATATAAATACTCTCCTAACTCTTGAACTACAGCTGACATCCATTCATTCAACTTTTGCAAATCTAATGGCCGCTCTTCACGTAATACAAATGATTTCACACCTTCTAAATGATGATGCTCTTTATGCGGATAAATTTCTAATGTATCACGCGTTTTAAACGTTTGAATTTCTAACAAAGCAGGAATATCTACTTCACAGTTTGTCGTTGGAATTAATTTTGCCGTTGGGTTTATACTTTGCAATTCGCTAATAAGCTTCTTCTTTTCCGATTCTTCAATTAAATCTACTTTATTTACTAAAATCATATCAGCAAAAGCAATTTGCTCTTTCGCTTCCAATCCTTTTTCAAAATGTTTATGTATATGATAACTATCTACCACCGTCACAACACCGTTAATTTTGTATGCTGATTGAATAACTGGATCTAAAAAGAACGTTTGGATAATTGGCCCTGGGTTTGCAAGACCTGTCGTTTCAATCACCAAACCATCAAAATCCATTTTCCCTTCTACCTTTACATCTAGTAATTGTTTTAAAGCAACAAGTAGGTCTTCACGCACTGTACAGCATAAACAACCATTTGTCATTTCCATAATTTCTTCTTCTACATTCATAATTAATTGGTTATCGATGCCAATTTGACCTATTTCATTTACAATAACCGCTAGTTTCTTACCATGTTCTTCCGATAAGATACGATTTAATAATGTCGTTTTCCCAGACCCAAGAAAACCAGTTAAAATTGTTACTGGAATCATTTCGTACATCTCCTTATAGCTATATCTTCATACATTATACCATACTGATAAAGTTAAACTTTAATCAGCAGGGGTTTTCTTCATCCCTCCTTAATTATTAACCTCCCCTTACCAATTAGACTTTTAGAAGCAGTTATCCCGCACCTATCTTCTTCTCTTTTACTTGAGATAGACTGCAGGATAAAATTGTTTTTTACAGTAAAGACATATTCATTGTAAGTACAGCCTGATAACTATATAATAGTACCGAACAAGAAAGCCTTTTCAAAAATGTTATCATTCACCCAGGAGGTCTACTCAAAATGAAACGAATTCAGATGGCTAATAACCTTGAATTTTCTCGTATCATTCAAGGATTTTGGCGTTTAGCAGCATGGAATATGTCAAAACAAGAATTACTTTCTTTCATCGAAAATTGTATGGATATGGGAATTACAACTTTTGATCACGCCGATATTTACGGGGGATATACGTGCGAATCGTTATTTGGGGAATCATTACAATTAAAGACTTCTTTACGTGAAAGTATGCAAATTGTCACAAAATGTGGAATCGCTCCCTCATCACCAAAATTTCCAGAACGATATGTTACTCACTATAATACTAGTGTTGAACATATCGTGAAAAGTGTAGAACAGTCGCTACAAAACTTACATACCGATTATATTGATTTGCTACTCATTCATCGCCCTGACCCATTTATGGATCCAAGTGAAGTGGCAGAAGCTTTCACACGTTTACAGCAAGATGGAAAAGTACGTCATTTTGGCGTATCTAATTTTTTACCATCTCAGTTTAATATGCTTAGCTCATATTTAGATTTCCCGCTCATTACAAACCAAATTGAAGTATCTGCGATGCAGCTTGAACATTTTGAAAAAGGTACAATTGACTTATGCCAAGAGAAAAGAATTAATCCCATGATTTGGTCTCCTCTTGCTGGTGGAGAAATCTTTACAGGACAAAATGAACGTGCTATACGCTTACGAGAAACTTTACAAAAGATTGCAAATGAATTAAATGTTGATAGCATCGATATTGTCATGTATGCATGGATACTTGCTCACCCAGCAAACATGATGCCAATCATTGGTTCTGGTAAATTAGAACGCGTGAAGACGGCGATCGAAGCTACAAAACTTACATTAGATCGTCAACAATGGTTTACCATCTTTGAAAGTTCGAATGGGCATCCCGTACCTTAATGTGCTAACACATTATAGTAGGTATTGAATACCCCACTCCTTTTTATATTATAATTACCATAAAAAGGATGTGTGTTTATGAATAACTCGAATAAAGATTATTCTTGGAAATTACTCAAAATTTGGTTATCTATTCCAAGAATTGCAAGGCTTGCATTCTTATGGGCTATTATTTTAGGAGTTTCCTATTTAGGATGGATAAAAATCATTAAACAGTTCTTATAATGACTAAAACTTAATTAATAATACAATTCAAAAAGAAGAGCTAATACATTATAGCTCTTCTTTTTCATACCTATTTCTTGTCATCGCAAACACACACGTATCCCTTAATCCATTACCATCTACTGCTACACTACTACTTTCTAAAATTCCTTCTAAGTTGAAACCCAACCTCTCAGGTATCGCCCTACTTTTTACATTTCGCGAATCACAGCGAATCTCTATCCGGTTTGCCTTTAACTCAGAAAAAGCATAATCCATAATACCTTGCGCCGCTTCTGTCATATAGCCTTTTCCGCCAAAGTGCGAATTTATCCAATATCCAATTTCAAATTTTGGTATTTCCCAATCAATACGATGCAATCCAGCAGAAGCTACAAATTCACCTGTTTCTTTTAAAAATACTAGTAATCTCAAATCTTCACGTTGTAAAAATTGAATATGCGACCTTCTTATACTCGCTTCGATTTCTTCTTCTGTTTGCTCTTTTTGAGCGAAAACCATCCACGGCTTTAGTTCTTCTATCGATGCATTGATAGCTTCATATACCGCTTTTCCATCTCCTGGTTTCGGCATTCGAATAAAAAGCCTGTCTGTATAAAATTCAGAAGGGAAATCAAGTAATAACGGATTCATTTCAAACACCCCTTATTTTTCTTTTATATATAATAATATTCAATCCAAATCATACAGTAAATAGTTTTTTCAGAATTAAAAATTATTCCTGAATTAACTTGCACATCCCCTCCCCATTCATATACATCATAATGCTTTACCTGCTAATACTCATACAATCAACTGATTCACCTCCACAGCTGTACGTATTCCAGACTCAATCGCTCCTTGTATCCACCCATGATAAAGCGTTGTGTGATCCCCAGCAAAATAAATTTTCCCTTCAGGTTTCACAATTGCTGGCTGCAATTCTGCTTCTTGACCAGCTTGAAAAATAGCAAACCCTCCTAATGCATATGGATCTAACGTCCAACTTTTGGATACTCCTGATATAAATTCATCATATACTTGACCGCCTAATATAGTTGCTAAGTTTTGTAATGTATAATAAATACGATCACCTTTCGTTTGTCCATCCCATAATAATGCATCGTAAGACCATGTATAACTTCCAAGCATAATAGCTGGTCCTTTTGAACCAATACCGTGACTGGGATAATATGCATAACGGATTGGTAAATCTGTTATAATCCTTCCACCTAATTGGCCTTGCTCTTCCCAAAATCGACTTTTAAATTGAATTCCTATTTTAGTAGCCGCCATATAGTGTAGTTCACGAATTGCTCTCCACTTTTCATGTGATACAGAATCGAAAGGATCAATTTCTACAAAGCGCATTGTAGAAAACGGAATTGTAATAATAACTAAATCCCCGGTTATGCTACTATATTCAAACGTTTCTTCGTGCCTACAATATGCGGTCACTCCTTTTTCATGTTGGTGAAGCTTCATCAATTTTTGATTATATATAATATCATCCTGTAACTGAGGTAAAAAAGCTTTCGGAAGCTGATCATTACCTCCTTTAATTTCACAAAAACCGCTTTCCTGCTGCAGTATATATAAAAAACGCAATGTTTCCACAAATGATCGTTCTAAAAATCCTTCTAGATCTAAAAGCACACCGATCATTTCAATTGCTACTGGTGAAAAATATGTATTATATTGATACGGGTGATGCTTTAAAAACTGTGCTGTTGAATATTTTCCAAAGTCTTTTTCAACAATCCCCCAGTTTTTATCTGGATTCCTTTTAATAAAGTCAATAATCGGCTGCACTGCTAGCAATAATAATTCCTCAGATGTTTTTCCTTCCTCATTCATCGCCACCGGATAACGTAATATACTAGGGGTCTTCTCATATTGCCCCAATGTTGTTTTTCTACCATTCACATAAAGAATATCTGTATCATTTCGATTAATAAAAGGAGTTACTTGTAGCCCAAATTTTCTTATATAAGCCATCGTTAGTGTATGTATATAGGGAATACGCATCGCTCCAACATCTAAATATAATCCTGTATCCTTCATTTTAACGGTCTCAATTCGTCCCCCTACACGGTTATTCGCTTCTAAAATTTTCACATGGTGTCCTGCGTTTTTAAGTAACGATGCTGATACTAAACCAGCCATTCCAGCACCAATTACAATGATTTGTTTTGGCTCTACTGTTTTCAGTAGCCCTTTATCAATCATTCCCAACATTTCATCAGTTGTAATACGGGATTGTGCGTGCAGTCGCATCATTCCACCCCTTACTTTGAAAATACAAAACAGTGATTCTCTGAATTGTATTCATGAGTATAGTAGAACAACACAACATATTTCTGAATATTCACTAATAATCCACAAAACTTTGCTCTCATTCTCCTTTCTTATCATATAATAAAGATATAGATAGGAAATGTAAGAAAGGAATTGATAAAAAATGAAACGTACTTACGACTATCTTGAAACAAAAAAACATTTAGAGTTAAAAAAACAACTATTATGTAAAAAATTATTAAATGTAAATTTAACTGAAGAAGATCGAAATCAAATTAAGATGGAAATCGATAACTACAACTATATTTTAACTTTAGTGGACATGAACCATTATGAACGAGGTCTTTCCCACGACAAGCGAATGTGAAAACATTCGCTTTTTTATTTGAGCATTTCTCTACGCATTTTTTGTAAGTAAATATATAATAGAATGTACATTAAGATAAAGAGGTATATTCTATGATAAAACTAAGCGTATTAGATCAATCCCCTATTTCTGACGGCAGTACAGCAACTGAGGCTTTTTCCAATACAGTAACACTTGCTCAAGAAGTGGAAAAACTAGGTTTCACTCGTTTTTGGGTATCTGAACATCATAATTCTGTCAGTTTAGCTGGTTCAAGTCCTGAAGTACTCATATCTCATATTGCAGCGAAAACAAATCGTATCCGCGTTGGCTCTGGCGGCGTTATGCTTCCTCACTATAGCTCATATAAAGTAGCCGAAAATTTCCGTGTATTGGAAGCACTTTATCCGAATCGAATCGACCTTGGAATAGGTAGAGCACCAGGTGGTATGCCTCTTGCAACTCGCGCGTTGCAAGAGGGAAAAATGATTTCACTTGACCACTACCCAGAACAAATTCAAGATGTAGCCATGTATCTACATGACAACATACCTGAAAATCATCAATATGCAAATCTAAAAGCTTCTCCTATCATTCCTACTGCACCTGAAATATGGATGCTTGGATCAAGTGGAGAAAGCGCTATGGTAGCAGCGAAACAAGGGGCTTCTTTTGCCTTCGCTCAATTTATTAATGGATACGGTGGTCCTGAAGTGATGACAGCTTATCAAAAGCAATTCCAGCCATCTTTCTTAGGAGACACTCCAAAATCAATTGTTGCTATTTTTGTTATTTGCGGAGAAACAAATGAAGAAGCCGAAACAATCGCGTCTAGTCTCGATTTATCTATTCTATTATTAGAACAAGGAAAACGTACAACTGGCACTCCTTCCATTGAAACCGCCCAAAACTATTCTTATAGTGCCTATGACCTATTCCGCATCAAGGAAAATCGGCAACGTATGATTGTAGGGGATCCAAAATACGTCAAAGAGCAAATTGTAAATTTAAGTAACGCTTACAATACCGAGGAATTTATGATTGTAACTATTACACATCAGTTTGAGGATAAGTTAAAGTCATATCGCTTGTTAGCAGAAGCTTTTGATTTATAATATACAAAAAAGTCCATCATACGAGATGGACTTTTTTCAACCTAAGCTTTTTGTAAACCTGTATCCTCAATATATTTAACAGCTTCTTGTAAAATTTCTTCAAAATTCTCTGGATAATCATGTTTTAAGTTCTCTATAACTTTATATTTATGCTCTATATTTTTCTTTTTTAATAATGCCACAAACTTTTGTGTACATTCAAAACAATCTTCGTCCTGATTTCCACACACAATATATCCCTTGATACCTTTATCTCTTAATATGTTTAACGAATTTTCCCATTCTTCAACTTCAGGGAGCCATGGCGCTACAAAAATAAATCCTTTTACTTCTATATTCTCTGTTAATATTGCATGTAGCGCCACCCTTGCACCTGCAGAAAATCCCCCGATAATTGTATGACCTGGCTCACTATGATTGTTCGCTATAATACTTTCATAATGTTCCTTTAACTCACGGGACCCTTTTTCTACGTTATCCCAAACATAACCTTCTGAAAATTGAATTTGAGAAGACTGTGGTAATGCTAATAAATAATCTTGAGACAGAGCCGATTGCCAATATGGTTCTGCTATCTTTATATTTTCTTGATCCCCATGCAATGCAATGAATAAATTGTTATACATATTTCCATCTTCTTGTATCACTTTCAAATGAACTTGTTCAGAATTCTTTGCAACTTCTTCCCTCTCTTTACAGAGCTGAACCATCCGATGAAATTCTTCATGTTTATGGAGAGGTTTCAAATCATCGTCTGTCATTAAATACTCATAGCCATACCAAAACTTATTTTCTATAATCGCTTCTTTCATTATATGTAAAGCTTCTTTCTCAAGCCCAGATGCGCTCGCTAATGCATATTTAAAATTGCATATTTGAGCTCGATTTCCAACTACATTGTTAGCATTTTTAGTAATATAATGATACGCTTCCAGACTACCATTCTTTGCATAA
Organism: Bacillus pseudomycoides; assembly: GCF_022811845.1. Taxonomy (NCBI): domain Bacteria; kingdom Bacillati; phylum Bacillota; class Bacilli; order Caryophanales; family Bacillaceae; genus Bacillus; species Bacillus pseudomycoides. The sequence continues at coordinate 3,431,343 of NZ_CP064266.1, read as the reverse complement.
CATTCTAATGTTCCATTTAATAAACCAATATAAGTGATGTTACTCATCCATTATTACCTCCCGTAACCTTTTAGGAATATAAACTTTTCTAAATTTTTTTTATCATCCTTAGGCTTCAGCTGATGAGCACTATTATAGTCTCACCATCTATTAATAGTAACTACCTCTATCCTTAGGGAACCGTTCGTTAATTAGATTATAATTTTGCATGATACATCACTCCTTTCTGCTACTCTTTTATCATTCAATCACAATTTAACAGAATAGTCAATCTATTAAACGGTATATAACTCCATTCAAATTTCTTAAAAACAAAAACAACAATTTATAAAATTGTTGTTTTTGTTAAACAATACTCTTTTACTCTTATCTGGTTTACTTGAAACTAAATAATGTTTCTCTGAAATATATAATTTCCGCTTTAATATGCGCTCTAGATATGGCGCTAGTTTCATTCCACATATGAGACGATCTTCATCCTTTTCTACAATAGGAAACATCTCTTTTTCTGTAACATATTGGTCTACTGCTCTTTGCACAATATCAATCTCTTTTACTAGTTCTAAATTTTCCTCTGTATGTTCAAATACCTCAAGCGTTTCCTTCGTTATAATGAACGTATTTGTAGGAAACGCTGGTAAATACGGCTTTAACAAATCATAATTCACTGTATAATCTTCATTGACTAATACTGTATAAACAATATTTGCATTTTTTTCTAGAAACCGGGCCATCGCTTGCTCTAATTCATCTTTCGTAATTTGCCTCTCTTCTTTTCCACTTTTGAAAAAGCGAAACATTGCATCGCCTCCTTTTACTATATTATACCATAAAGGGAAAGATGAAAAATCATAAAAAAACCTATTGAAAGAATTTTCAATAGGTTTTTGATGTCTTATTTTAAAAATGCACTTAACATCCAAACATGTTGTTCTAATGTTGTATGAATCGCTAATAGCATATCTGCTGATGTTTCATCTCCAGCTTCATCCGCCACTTCCATACCTTCTTTTAACTCTTGAATAATTGCTGAAAAATCATTTACTAATGTTTGCACCATTTCTTCAGCTGATTCTTTACTTGTACCTTCATGCACAGTCGATGTTTCTAAATACTCTTTCATTGTTGCTAATGGTTTTCCTTCTAGCGCCAAAATGCGCTCTGCTAGTTCATCAATATACGTTGCTGCTTCTGTATAAAACTCTTCAAATTTTTCATGTAATGTAAAGAAGTGTGGGCCCGTTACATACCAATGATAGTTATGGAGTTTTACATATAACACATTCCAGTTCGCTACCTGTTTGTTTAATACTTCAACAACATTTGTTTTCGTACTCATTCAATCCACTCCTCTTACTATTTTAGAATTATTCTCTTTTAATAACACGTTCTTATTGTACCATAAATTTCCTACCCGTCCAAATCATCCGCTTATATGTCATAAATTTGCAACAACTTTAATCATTCCCTAATGTTGAAAATCCATGTACCCTTTCTTTTACTTCATATGTCTAATTGTCCAAGCTCACACATATGCATAATAATAGATCAAGTAGAAAGAGGGATTACATGGATAATCAGCAATGGCAAGTAGCTAAAAAAGTTGCTGCTACTTATATTGGGACTGTCGTCGGAGCTGGATTTGCAACAGGGCGAGAAATTGTTGAATTCTTTACGATTAACGGATTGTACGGAACAATTGGAATATGCATAAGTGGAATTTTTTTCATTTGGCTAGGTACAAAAATGATGTTACTTTCCTCACAAATCGGTGCATTTTCTGCTCAGGAATTTAACACATATTTGTTTGGTGATGTATTTGGAAATGTGATAAACACTTTGTTATTACTCGTACTTTTTGGTGTAACAAGTGTTATGTTATCGGGTGCTGGTGCTGTATTCGAGGAACAACTTCGTCTCCCACGACAACTCGGTATTTTCATTGCAGTTATCGCATGTATCATCATTGGTAGCCGAGGATTACAAGGTGTATTTGAAGTAAATACACTTGTCGTACCCATTATGATGATTTTCATTATTGGACTTGCTATTACAACTTTTATTCATGGCACAACACCTATCCTTAACACTGTTCCTACAGAAGGTTGGAATATGAAATGGGTAACAAGCCCCCTTACATATGTCGCCTTAAATCTTTCTCTCGCCCAAAGTGTTCTCGTACCGCTCGCAAGTGAAGTAAAAGATCGAAAAGCTATTCTATGGGGTGGAATTCTAGGAGGAGCTGGACTATGTTTTATTTTATTATGTAGTCATTTAGCCATTTTATCTGTTGACCAATTTTATCAATATAACATTCCCATGGCTGAAGTAGTAAGAAGGTTTAATGCTACTTTTCATTTTTTCTTCGTCCTTATTATTTTCGGGGAAGTTTTTACAACATTAGTTGGAAATGTATTTGGGATGACAAAACAAATGCAGTCTATCACTGGTTGGAAGAGCAACAATATTGTTTATTTTATTTTATTAATCAGTTATGCTTTTAGTTATATTGGTTACAGTGAACTCCTTCACATCTTGTATCCAATCATCGGATGGGTAAGCATTATTCTCCTTCCAATAATCGCATATAAAGAACTAGAAAAAACATAGTAAAAAGCATCCATTATTTACGGATGCTTTTTTCACTCACACTCTTCACAAACTTCCCAATATAACCCCATCTCCACTGCGAGAAATGGTTTTAATTGTAATCGAATCATTCGGCTTGGCATACGATCTAAAACAAATTGAATTCCGTCTCCATCCTCTTCTAACTCGGTTTTTAAGATTGCGATTCGTTGTATGGTTGTAATGGGCTGACCCTCTTTATATAAAATAATCCGTAACTCGTCATATTCATTAAAAAATAATTCTACACTCATATGTTCTGTTGATACATGATTAACAATTGAATTTTTACCATCATCTTCTTGGATTACATATCTCCAGCCATTTTTCCCCTCTTCGATTGGAGCAGCTTGAAATAATGACATCAAATCCTCGTATAGCATAAGATAACCCCTCTCTTACTAAAAAACAATGAGTATTTTATATACCCTTTTTCTCTATCACTATCAAGCTTATTGTACCATACATCACTTCTCTTTCCTTATTCATCCGCCTAATAACTTTTCCGCTATAATCGGAATTCATAAAAATAAAACAGGGATGACATTTATCACCCCTGTTTTTCATTAAAATACTTTTCCTATCGCAGCTAAAGCTAATACCGCTATTAAGCTTGCAAAGAGTAATGATACAATAAAACTAAAAATTGGTAATGCTTTCTTTTCATTCTTTTTAAACAATAGTCTTAAACTAATGATGATATTTAATGGCACAAATATGAAATAAAAATATTTAATAAATTGCATTGCACCACTCGAGCTATTAAAAAGTGTTCTAAATACAAACACTTCAATTAAAAAGATAAGAAAAAATGAAATACTTAACCAAAACGAGGCATAGCTAAGCCAAGAATGTCTTTTCGTTCCCCAATACACTCCCATACTCTTCTCCTTTATAAATAGTCTACTTTTCAATAATTATACACGCATATAACAAATCCCTTTATTTTTCGACTATAATTGCTTATTTTTTATAGAATACATGACAAAAAACCAAAAGCATTCTATTAGCTTTTGGTTTCCCATTCGATGAATTTTACTTTTTCCGATTCTGCTTCGCCATTTTTTTCCACTTTCCTCGTTCAGCTCGAGCAAGCACCGGATCTTGTTTTCTCATCGCATACGCAATTTCTCGTTGCAACTTTTTATAATTATGCAAACGATTCGCTGCTAAAATACCTTCATTAATGGCACTGCGAATCGCACACCCAGGTTCATTTTCATGCTCACAATCACGAAAACGGCACTCTTCCGCAATTTTCTCAATATCAGAAAATGCTGTATGAATTGCTTCGCTTCCTTCCCATAGTTGAAGCTCTCTCATCCCTGGCGTATCAATTACTAAGCCACCACTTGATAATTGGAATAACTCACGATGGGTCGTAGTATGTCGCCCTTTACTATCTTCTGCACGAATACCACCTGTTTTTGCCACTTCACTTCCCATTAATGCGTTTAGCAAAGTAGATTTACCAGCACCAGATGAACCAACAAGGGCAATCGTTTTGCCAGGAGCTACAAATTGTTGTAATAATTCAATCCCCGCTTGCTGTAGACTATCAACCGCAAATATCGGAACACCAATAGCTACTGCTTCTGTTTCCAATATTTTTTGCTCCACATCTTCACACAAGTCACTTTTCGTCAAAACAATAACAGGTATTGATCCACTTTCATAAGCTAATAATAAATAACGTTCGATTCTTCTTACATTAAAATCATGATTAAGCGCATTTACTAAAAATAGATAATCAACATTTGCTGCTACAATCTGTTCAGCCGTTCTTTCACCAGCTGCTTGTCTAGAAAAGGAACTTCTTCTTTGAAAAACACTATGAATAATTGCCTTTCTTTCCTCGTCTATTTTCTTTATATGCACCCAATCACCAACTGCTGGATAATCTCCTTTATCTAATGCTTCATGACGAAACTTTCCAGATAACTCTGCTATATATTCACCATCATCACAAATAATACGATACATATGCTTATGTTCAAGTAAAATCCGGCCTACTTCATACTTTTCTAAAGATTGATCCTCAAAAAAAGAATCCCATCCAAATGACTCTAAACGATTTTGATTCAAATTTATATCCTCCCTATTTTGAGCCCGGTGGAAGGATAGCGCGATTCTTTACAAAGTCCCGCTCTTTCCGTCCACCTTTGTATTCGCTTTAACATCTTTAGAAATCATCACCATAATACATCACTCCGTTCTTATTTTAGTTACCCTCATTATATGTAATATTATTTTGAAAAGCTACTTTTTTAACGAAATTTTCTGATATATACTTTTTTATCGTTCTTATTTGTCCACGATGGCGAATCTCATCCTCTAATACGTGGAACCATAAATAGTACTGATTATATATAACTCCGTTTTCCCATCTTCCTTCTGACATTAACCATGCATCATCTTTTTCTCGTGAACTACCCGCCACTTAACACTCTTACGAGTTGTTTGAAGTGGGGGCTTCTCGGTTTAGTCGTTACTTTTATTAGCTAACGAATTAGTCGTAAGACCGCGAGCTACCTCCCATGTTCCATAGGTTCTTTGATACGATTTATGATCATGCTAACAGGCGTATCGCTTCATTTTTAATGTTGATTGCAGCATTATAATCTCTATCTATTGACGTACCGCAATCACAAACATACACTCGTTCAGATAGTGCTACATCCTTTACGTTTCCACAACTACTACATGTTTTTGTAGAAGGAAACCATTTATCAATTTTCACAAGTTGTTTGCCCTGTTCTTATAACTTATAGGCTAAAAAATTCGTGAACATTCCCCACCCATTATCAGCAACACTCTTACCAAAATTAAGTGCTCGTGACATTCCTTTCATGTTCAAGTCTTCAATTGCTACAACATCAAAGTTGTTGACTAATTCTTTTAACTTATGATGAAGGAAGTTCTTACGTTGGTTTGCTACTTTTTCATGCAACTTGGCGACATGAGTACGTTGCTTATTCCAACGCTCTGACCCTTTTGTGCGTCTTGATAATAATCGTTGGGCCTTTGTTAATCTTTCTAATACTTGACGGTAGAAGCGAGGATAATTGGCTTTCTCATTCTCGCTACTAACAAGTTGCCCGATATTTTTCGTATAGCTCTCTACATCCCTTATTCGATAATCTATATTCACTTTATCTCCTCCTCTTCAAAACTCATGATAATGAAAAGGAGTATCCACTAATAGACTGAAATATATCTAAATTTTCTGTTATAATAAACTTGAACATGCATGTGGCCAAACCAAATTTTCTCAATATTTGTATATGAAATTGAAAAAGGATTACTTACAACGTAGTCCGAATTTTATATACTAAAAGGAGTGGATTTGATGGAGATGTATCAATGGCTAACTGCTGTTCTCATTGGTGGCGTTACTGGTTTCGTTTCCCATCTTATCAATAACCAAGGCAAGTTATTGCTTCCACGCCGTTTAAAAACGTTTTTCCACCTTGGTTTTTTTACTGATATTTTGACTGGTAGTCTTGCTGCACTTCTTGGACTTGTTTTATTCGATGCAGCAACAGTAAAAGAGATTGTAAAAGTTTCTATTGTTACTGCCATCTCTGGTCAAACTTTTTTACTACACCAAGCTCTTGGTGGTGAACAAGCAAAGAATACTCAAATCGGAAAAGCGGATGAGAAAATTCAAGAAATTGACAAATTATTACGACGTTAATATGTACTTCACTTTAAAGTTATTGTTATAATGTATAGAAATGTTTCTGAATTGCGTCGTTTGTCAGAAGAAAGGGTGTTTCGTATGCCAAAAATGAAAATAGAAGATTTCTTAACTGACTCTGAAAAAGAGGAACTGATAGAAAACTATAAATGTTTACGAGCAGCCCGCACAAAACGTGAAGCTAACCATTTTGGTGAAAAAGTCAATCACCTATTAGATAAAGCTAGAAACCGAATTATTGAAGAAGCAGGCATAGAAGATGAAAATGCTGCAACTATTCAATCTAAACGAAAAGCACTGTTTTAGTAATATGTCTAAAACAGTGCTTTTCATCATTTTGTTTGCATAATTATACTATTTAATGATAAAAATCTAGATTTCCCGGATTATTAGATGCTGTTTTGCAGGCAACAGAACCGTACTAAAAAACATCTCATATCAATATGAGATGTTTTTTAGTACCAACTATTCTTTTAACAAATCTATTAATCCATTTCCTTCTGATGTTCGCTCGTATCCTAAAGGTACAGTACGCTTAATAAGCTGTGCATAAATTTCTGGCTCTGTTAATTTTCTACCATACTCTCTCTCACATTGCTTAATAAGAAGCGCTAATGCTCCGGCAATGTGCGGTGTAGCCATTGATGTTCCGCTTAATACTGCATATTTTCCTGCTGGATAAGTAGAGAGAATTCCTTCCCCTGGCGCTACTAAATCAATCTCTTGATTTGAATTACTAAAGCAAGCAAGTTTCCTTTCTAAATTAACCGCTCCTACTTCAATTACTTCTGAATAAGCACCTGGAAAATCTAATTCTTCCGTTTTATCACGGCAATCCCCATTATTTCCTGCAGCACATACAACAAGCACATCTTGTTTCACTGCATGTTGTATAACTTCATGTAACTCTGGAACATCTTGTGGACCTCCAAGTGACATCGAAATAATTCGTACTCGTTCTTGATTAGGTCCCCTCCAGCGCACTGCATAATCAATCGCCTCAATAATTTGTTGATAGCTTCCTGAACCATCTCCTGATAATACTTTTAACACTAATAACTTTGCAAGTGGAGCAACGCCCAGTACTCCTACCCCGTTTTCGGTTGCGGCAATTGTTCCTGCAACATGTGTACCATGGCCATTATTATCAAGATAGACTTTCGGGTCCCCTTCATAATCTTCGGTAAAATTTCTGCCGCCAATAATTCGATCTTTTAAATCAATATGATTTACATCACAACCCGTATCTAAAACAGCAACGACAATGTCTTTTCCTTTTACACTCTTTTCCCAAGCCCCAGGAGCATGAATCAGTTGTACACCTGGTGGAATTTCGTTCACTTGCTCTATTACTTTATCGACCGTAAACGGAATTAATTGAATGCCTTTTTGTTTATTCGCTGTACTACTGTTCACCATAATCCCTCCTAAAAATGTATTGGTGTTATTCGAAAATCCCTATTGAACACGCTTACATTATAGGTAATATTCATTTTTTCATTCTTATTTTCCTGCTTTCAAAACTTTTCTCAATATAAAAAACGCCTTTCCCATCAGGTATACTGGCGAAAAAGACGTTTTTGAAATCTTATACTACTTAATTTTTTGCGGCCACAAACTCCATTTCTTTAATAAAAGCATAATTGCTGGAACAAGCAATGTCCGCACAAGGAATGTATCAATAATCACCCCTAGTGCAACTACAAATCCAAACATAAACAGCTCTAATAATGGCTGAGTAGTTAATACAGCAAATGTAGCCAATACGATACCAGCAGAAGAAATGACGCCTCCTGTCGCTGTTAACCCATTTTCAATTGCTGCTTGTAACGAATGATGTGCTGCTTCTTCCTTAATGCGTGAAACGAGCATAATATTGTAATCAACACCAAGTGCCACAAGGAACACAAACGTATATAACGGAATTCGATAACTCATGTCAGTATATCCAAACAAATGCTGGAATAAGAACATACTAAGCCCTAATGCCGCACAATATGATAACAATATCGTTCCAATCATATAAATTGGTGCAATGAGTGATTTTGTTTGAATACCTAATAAAATAAAAATTAAGATAGAGATTAACACAACAATTACTGTTGTATCATGATTATTAATGTCATACAGATCCGCTTGCTTTGCTGTTTCACCTGCGAAATAAACATGACCATCCTTTACAAATTCACTTTCTTTACTTTGAAGCGATTGAATCGTGTCCACTGCTTGTAATGAGTATGGTTGATCTTTTAAAATTAATTGTACTTTTGCCGCTTTTCCATCCTCAGACAATAATTGACTTGTGTTCTTTTTAATCGTTTCAATAGAAGGATTCAACCCTTCTACACCTTTTTGTTTGTCTAGCTTTTCTACAAACTGTACGATTTCTTCACTTGATAATTTTCCCTCTTTATTTACTACAACTGTAATTGGTGCCAATTGACCAGGAGAGTATTTCTTTTCAATTAATTCATATCCTTGTCTGGATTCTAAATTGTCCGGGAAAGACTTTAATAGATTGAATGAATACTTAATTTGAAAAATATTCATTGAGCATACAATTAGAAATACAGCAACCGCTCCTCCAATAATATTACATGTAAACTCTTAAAAATATCCAAGTTTTTATTTATATAATAAAAACTCCCCTAACCTCATGTGTTAGGGGAGTTTTATGAACTACTATATGTTAACTCATTCGTAATCTTTCTTTCAATTGCTTTAAATAACGTGATCGTATCAGGATAAAGTACACAATTTGAATCCCTACAAAGATACTTAATACAATCGCATTTTCTTTTACAAGTGAATACTCAAACATTTGCCCTAAAGCTGTTAACGCAACTGCACCATGTAATGTCGCAACACCAATTGGAACAAAGAATAATAGCCCTAATCGGATCGTTACTACTTTTGCTAACTCACCACTTGTTAAACCTACTTTTCGAATGGAATCAAATAAACGATAGTCCTCTTCTAAGTCAGAGAATAAGCGGAAGTATAAAAAACTACCTGCACAAACAAAGAATACAATACCAATAAAGAATCCTACAAAAAAGATAGGTCCAGCAAATTGTAAAGCCTGATTTTGATCATATTCTGCAGCACTAAATCTTGAATATTCTTGATAAGCTTTTATCTGGTGGGTAAGTTCTTTTCCAGCTTCTATTTCATTTTTTATTTCGTTTGTTTTATACATGTAATCTTTCACTTCTTTAAATCCGCTTTGTAGTAAATTATATTGAACATCTGAAACTACATATATATTTCCAGTAAGTACTCTACCAAGAGAAGATGTATTCACTTTTTTCACTTGCAACGATTTATTATCATTCGGTAACTCAATTGTTTCCCTCTCTTTTTTCGGTGGACCTGGTATTTCTATTGATAGAAATAGTACTGCGTCTTCAGTTAATACATCCACTCGCTCCCCGGCTAACTTTGCATACTTTTTATAATCAGATTCTCTTACAAACGTTGCATCTCTTAATGATTGATTTTCGGTTTGCTTTGATACAATCTCTATTTTTTCAGCAGATATATTATGTTTCTTCAATGTTTGCTCAATAGTTTGTACATGCTGTGATTCATTTTCATTTCCTTGTTTAGAGTGATACTGAAATGCAATTGGTTGATTCATGATTCCCTTTGTCATAGAAGCAAAACCAACTAATGTACCAATAGCTGAAAATGCTACAGTTGAAATAATCGTAACAATAAAAAACATCCGTGCGTTATCTCTCATACGATAAGCTAAATCTGAGAGGGTAATAATATTTGTTCTCGTCCAATACAACCGTTTACTCTTTTTACATGCTCGAATAATAAATACGCTCAGCTGTTTATAAAGTAAGTATGTGCCGATAATGACAACAGTCGTTACAGGAATCAACATAATAAATACCATGGCACCATGCGAAATTAAAGCACCTACATACCCTGCACTAAGCAGTAACACTGCTAAAGCAGAAGAAATAATAGACGCCTTTGGTTCAGGCTTGGCTTTAACTGAACCTCTAAATAGTTTCATAATTTGATTTTTACGAATCATTCCTGCACTAAAAAATGAAATGATAATAAATAAGAGGAAAAACATAATGCTTGTCACACCGATTGCTGTTGTTGGCAAATAGTAGGATACAGATAAATCTACCTTTAATAATAATGGTGCTATCAAAATCAATATACCTGAAAACAACATTCCGCAAATAATGCCTGTAATAATTGCAGCAATACCAATCAGTACATTTTCAAAAAAGATAAGACGCTTTAATTGAAATTTCGTCATGCCTAGCATCATTAAAATTCCTAATTCACGCTTTCTTGTTTTTAAAAACATTCCCATTGAATAAAGAATAAAGAAAAAAGTAAAAAGATAAATAATGACCTGTGCAAAAGACATACTTACAAATACATATCGCCCTAACTGACTAGCATTTAATGCTGGATGAAACGCAAAAAATGAGTAAACAAAAAACGCCATAATTGCGAATGCACTACTCAAAAAATAAGCTGAATATGTTCGTCGATTCCGTGTTACATTACGGAACGCTAATTCCCTAATATTCATGTTGTACCCCCCGTCCTTTCAATAACTATATTGCTATCATAATCAAGCACGGAAATATCTTCCATCGATTCAAATGACAAAAACCTTACATTTTTGAAAGGTTACAGAAAAATTGATTAAACAACGTAGTTTTTTTATAATGACTACATTCATATTCATACGTTCACCCTATTGTATATTCGTTAATTTTACGAAATAATAAGGGTGGAGATATATGAATCAGTACATATAAACGTATTGCTTGTTCTATATGAATAGGAGGAAAACATAATGACATTACAAGAACAAATTATGAAAGCATTACATGTTCAACCTGTAATCGATCCGAAAGCAGAAATTCGTAAACGAATTGATTTCTTAAAAGACTATTTAAGAAAAACAGGTGCAAAAGGATTCGTGCTTGGTATTAGTGGTGGACAAGATTCTACACTCGCTGGCCGACTAGCACAGCTTGCTGTTGAAGAAGTTCGCAATGAAGGAGGCAATGCAACATTTATTACTGTACGTCTTCCTTATAAAGTACAAAAAGATGAAGATGATGCACAATTAGCGCTTCAATTTATTAAACCAGATCAATCTGTTGCTTTTGATATTGCATCGACAGTTGATGCATTTTCAAACCAATATACAGACTTATTAGGAGAGTCATTAACAGACTTTAATAAAGGAAACGTCAAAGCTCGCATTCGTATGGTTACACAATATGCAATTGGCGGTCAACAAGGTTTACTCGTTATCGGAACAGACCATGCTGCTGAAGCTGTAACAGGTTTCTTTACAAAATTCGGAGATGGCGGTGCCGATCTTTTACCACTAACAGGATTAACAAAGCGCCAAGGACGTGCTGTATTACAAGAATTAGGTGCTGAAGAACGTCTTTACTTAAAAATGCCAACAGCAGACTTATTAGATGAAAAACCAGGTCAAGCTGACGAAACAGAATTAGGTATTACATATGATCAACTAGATGATTACTTAGAGGGAAAAACAGTTCCTGCAGACGTCGCCGAAAAAATCGAAAAACGTTATACAGTAAGTGAACATAAGAGACACGTTCCAGCATCCATGTTTGATGATTGGTGGAAATAAGCATCAAAAGACAAAAGAAGCCAGTTTATATTGGCTTCTTTTGTTAATTTATTAACATTAATGTCTCATCAATAACACTATCCCCTTAAAAATCGCCGCCCACGCTACAAATGGTAAATCTAACGTATCATGAACATTAACATTGTAATCATACATGCCCAAAACATTTTTATATATCGAGGAGATTTTATTGGCTGTCATAATCAATTCTTCATCTTTACTTATAGTAATATTTTTAAATGCAAGCGTAGTCTTTATATGATAACTATTTTTACCATAAACTAAATTAAGTTCTTTTAATATAGACTCTTTTTAACAATGGTATATTTTTAACTCTCACAATTTCGCTTCCATCCGGACGACATACTATAAATACATTATACATAACGTTTTCTTTTGTTGATATTGCCTTATACTCTTCTTCCCTACAAAAAAATGAATATTTTCCGTTTGGAAAGCTCCATCTAGGATAAAGAATTATTTCCTCATTCGTTTTCGTTTCTTGTATATAAGTTTTTCTCAGATCCATAAAGGAATCTTTAAAAACAAATTCATAAGTCATATCTTTTTCCTCTTATCTTTAAAATCTATTGCCACATGAAACGAACCAACTATTAACTAAATAAAAATGTACGATATTCTTTTTAATGTAGTTTTTTCGTTAACGATATACAGCCATTCTTCCCTTCAAAATATCATCTAAACAATCTCGATGTTGTTCATTGAATAGAGTTGGCATTTGATTTAACGAGAAAAACTTCAAATCTAATGTTTCTTCCCCATCTATCTTTTTACTTCCACCAATAATAGAACACTTAAAGAACATACCGATTGTCTGCGCTTGATCTCCATTCGGATATGTATGAAAATACTTTGTATCTACGCCTATAAGTTCATTCACTTGCACGATATACCCAGTCTCTTCCTTTATTTCTCGAATTGCAGTTTCTTCAGCTGATTCTCCAATCTCCATTGCTCCGCCAGGAAATCCCCATGCACCGTTATCTCCTCTTTTTTGGAGAAGTACTTCACCAACTTCATTAAAAACACATCCACCAGAAAAATTTAACAGTACACATTCATGCCCGACTTTTGTTCGTAATTTTCTAATATAATCAGCCATCTTAACTCCTCCAATATACCTTTCAGCTATTCTATTTCATTATTTTTTATCTTTTTCAAGTAATTCAATAATTTTATCGAGTTTCTTCTCTATCTGATCGGAATGAATATTTTTGATAGAAGAATTTATTAATAATCTTCTGATAAATAGACTAAAAGACACGAGAAATAAAACGATAAGGCCTATCATGACACACAAGTAAATCACTGCAAACATATCATTTTCAAACAAAGACATTCTGCCCTCACCCCCTTCGCCTTTTGATAAATTTACCATATTCTAACTATAGTAGACTCCTTTCTAACTATCACAAAAAGTTCACACTCACAAATACAAAAAAGAGCACCTGTTACAGATGCCCCTTTTCATTAATATGTGAATGTGATTGTCGCTAATGAATAGCCTGCCATTGCACTATATGGTGCAACTTGATATGAAACTCGCTTTGCTCCTTTTGGCCAAGAAAGTTCATTTAATGCTTTTTTAATATCTTGCATTGTTCCATCCATTGACTGTTTATAACGCACTTCTACTTTTGTAGGCTTTGCAGTGAATTGCTTTTGCAATTTACCTTTAAATTCATTGTAATTTTCAGCTCCATATTGCGCGGATAGATAAATTAAGTTCGTATCTTTTAGCATTTGTTGATATACTACCGCTTTAGAACCACCTTTTTTTATTTTACTTGTTAATTCGTTATAATAATTAGTTGATGCTTTTGGATATTTACTACGATCCCACTCATGGTCTTTTCCTAACTGCTCGTCAGACATATTATAATAAGAATATGTCACACGACCTGCTTTATCTGGAACTGGGTCATCAAATGTTGTATCAAGATGATACCATTTATTCTCGATCTTCACTAAATTCCAAGCATGAGCTTGCCCATTCCCTTTTCCTGTTACAATATGGGATTGAATCCCTGCTTCTTTTAATAATTGATATGTTAATAGTGTATATCCTTGACACACAGCAGAGCGGTTTGCCAATGCTTCATATGCTGTATAAGCCTTATAGGAAGTATCATATGAAACATGTTTCACAACATAATCATGAATTACTTTCACCTTTTCATGCTCATCCATGCCCGTCTTCAAAATAGAACTTATAATTGATTTTGCTTGTGCCTTTACATATTGTGTTTGTTCTTTTGATTCACGATATGTAATTTGTAATGTGAAAGTATAGTTTCCTGGTATACCACGAATTGAATATTTTGTACCTGCTACATTATATTTTAAATACTCATCTGCATCTACTATTTTAGTATACTCTTTATAGAGCGTATCCATCACTTCTCTACCATTCTTAGCTTTTGTTTTATATGTGATTGTAATATTCTCTTCACGATTATCAATATGTTTTTTTAATTCTTTTCGGAAATCTCCTAACATTTTTGCGTCTGATTGCGTAGCTACCACTTTTGTATTTGTAGCTGCATATGATACAGCAGGCACTTGTAAACCACCTATCATGATTGTTGAACAAAGTGCGACAGCTGTTACATACTTGTTTATTTTCTTCATCTCGCCACATCCTTCTACTCTAAAAATATACGAAAAAAACCCCTTATATTTTTAAAGTATACAATATTTTTTCAAAAAGAAAATATGCGATTATCCATATCATTTAATACTTATATTTATTTAAATAATTATTTCGATATCACAAAAACATACTGTAAAAAAGCAGTAGGTTCTAATAAGAATTAACTACTGCTTTTCTTTCTAACAAGACTGCAATATACAACATGTATTTTCAAAACGACGCTGCTTTAAATCTTCATTTCCAATACAGAAATATAACATCCCTAAATCCCCCCACATCATATGACAGTTTGCATAATCAGAGTCAATTTGGAATAACAACGTCATATCATGATCAGGAATACCAGTATATTCTCCAGCCTCCTCAAACACTTCTCTTTGAACTGAGAACGGCTCACCAAATACTTGGTGGTTATCATAATGATCTGGCATTAACTCTTCTAATAATTGTAGAAAACGATCCGAATCTGCTTCGTCTTCAATAAATAATTCTGGGAGCTTATATGTTAATTTAAATGTTAATGCACATTGTGTATACTTTGATTGTTTATTATTCACTCTCTGTAATCGCTCGGTCGGCTCGTTATAATATAGCACACACCAAGTACCTTCATGTTGATAATTAACATTATAGAAAAAATACAACATACCTGTTTCAGGTAAATCATGATCCATGCCTACACCTTGTAGATCAGCTAAATTGAATTGTGCAATAAAATCCAATTCCTTTCCTTCATAAGTTGGATATTCAAATGTAGATGGAACATCAGGAAGTCCTCCCATCTTGGAACAGCCAATTGGAAGTGACTCTTCTTGTCTTGGAATAACTTTTACACATGGAAATATAGTAGCTAGTAGTTCTCTTTTTATATGGGTTAAATTATGTTTATCAATTAATGAATCAATTTGGTTTCTCATAAATTCTCCTTACGTAAATGTACTATCCGTATCATAGCATACATACAGCATTTCCTTCATCATGAAAAATCAAAATATACGATTCAAAAAAAACGGGCTTATCCCTAGGACGCGAACAAGTTTAAAACAGCATAGTATACATTGTTCCTACAAAAACGATCTTTCATCATTCCTTCTAACAGATCCTCCATTGTTCATTCTGCTTCATTCCAACTTTTATTATAAGGAGGCATTCCATATGGGTTTCGGATACGGTTGTGGTGGTTACGGATATAGTTGTGGTGGTTATGGATACGGCGGCGGTGGCTGCGGTTACGGCGGTTTCGCTTTATTAATCGTTTTATTCATCCTTTTAATCATCATTGGAGCTAGCTGCTGGGGCGGATTCATCAGTTGCTAAGTAATCTTTAAAAACTATTGTAAAAAAAGCACGTGATTCGCGTGCTTTTTTGCTATACAGTAAATCTAACCTTTGAAAGGAATTATCCCTATGAAAATTGATGGTGTTTTTGAAGGTGGCGGCGTACGCGGAATTGCACATGTTGGAGCAATTTGTGCATTAACAAAGCATGGCTATGAGTGGGAACGTGTAGCGGGAACATCTGCTGGGGCTATTATTGCAGCTCTTCTAGCCGCAGGCTACTCTTGTGCAGAGTTAAAAACAATTATAAATAACGTTGATTATCATCAATTTCTTAAAAAAACTTTACTTGATAAAATTCCTTTTGTGGGAAAGGGATTAAATGCATGGACTAGATTAGGAATTTATTCAAATGATTTTTTAGAAAAATGGTTAGAAGACTTACTACACAACAAAGACATTCATAATTTTAGCGATTTATCTAATCCACAAAACTTAAAAATTATTGCCTCAGATATTAGTAATGGAAAAATGGTCATTTTCCCCGATGATTTACCAAACTACGGATTTACAAATCAAGATTTCTCTATTGCAAAAGCAGTTAGAATGAGCAGCACCATCCCTTTCTATTTCGAACCAGTAAAGTGGAAAACACCAAAATGGAAACAACCTTGTTATATGGTTGATGGCGGTCTTCTTAGTAATTATCCAATTTGGATTTTTGACTCCCCTAATATCCCCCGTTGGCCAACTTTTGGTTTTCATTTTGTAAAAAATGAAATACAAGCTGAACCTGTCCCTTATAAAGATCCCCTCTCTATGTTTAAAGGCTTATTCAAAACGATGATGCAAGCACACGACTTACGCCATCTAGATAAAGAATCGAAAGCAAGAACCATTACAATTCCAACTGGAACAATTACAAGTACACAATTCCAATTAACTACTGATGAAAAAGAATGGCTCTATCAGTCTGGCTTTAGCGCTGCCGAAAAATTTTTACAGTCTTGGAATTTCAAAATATATATTAATCGATTTAGAAACGGGAATTGAATTTGAAAAACAAATTAGCTTCACTATCCATAGAATCCTTAGAATAATACCTCTTACTGTATTCATTTACTTTTTTCATCATTTTCACATGGATATTGTAAGAACACTAAATCATAAAAAAATAAGCCTAATAGACTAAATATTTTATCCTACTACTTACGAACAATTATACCGCCAACTCAAAATTCGACGAAAGTAAAAGTGTTAGAGGTAAGATTATCTATCCGTAAAATTAAAATTTCATTTTATTAGGCTTATTCATAAAGCGCTACTCCTCACTTTTATCACTACTATAAGACAGAAGTGGTTCATACATCATTATTGCATGATTTTCCGTTACATATTGATCCTCAACAAACTGTTTTTGTTGATTAAACACTCTACGATGTATGACATTACGTCGGATATAGCCACCCCAATAAGCTGGCTTAACTGCATGTTCTTTTTCATATACTTCATATTGGTAAAGCTGAGGATAGGCTGTTCTCCATTCCCCTACTAAGTGTTCGTCTGTCACGTAAAGATGAAGTTGATAAGCTTGATCTGTTTCATTTTTTATTTGTAAATCAAGATAGTTGTAGGAGCAAGTCGCACCACTTCCAAACGGCTGTGTACGCTTTGAATCAGGAAATACATCATAGCTATGACGATATCGTTCTGTTATGGTTAGTGTTGTATGTAATGTCATCCAGTATATTAAATTTGAAAGTTGACAAAGCCCACCTCCAACTCCTGGTTTAAAAGTACCATAATGCAACACCATTCCTTCTACATACCCTTTTCTCTTTGTAGTCTTACCTATTAAACGCCAATAAGAAAATGTTTCTCCCGGCTTAATTACAACACCGTTTAACTGTTTAATAGCGATTTTTAAATTAATAATTTTATTCTCTTGATACCACATATCTACATCTTTAAGTTTACGAAGCAGTATCGTTCGATGCTGTATAACAGTACAAGGTAACTTTTCTTGTTGAAAAGTTTTAGCATACTTTTTCCCATCCGTTAACCATTGAATATTCCTTTTTACAGAGTAATACCACGTTCCTAACATAATACGATACTTAGACCTTTTTTTAGGCCGCATGTTTACTTCATTCATTTTATTCTCTCCTCTATCACCTATGTATTTTCTATGGTTAAAATAATACTTATAAGCTCATACAGCATTCTTATTACCGTTTTCAAATATAATATTACAATATACAGAAATAATTATAATATTATCTTAGACACAAAGAAACGATATTTGAAGTTAATTTTATACAAATATGAAAAAAGAGCGAATCTTAGATTCACTCTTTTTCTCTATTTTAGTAGCTTAACAATTAAGGATACTGTAACCCTTCCGCTTCTTCAGCAGTAACAACAACATAGCGTCCTCCTGTTCTTAACCCTAATAATTCAGCTTTTTCAATCGCTTCTTGTCTTGTTTCTGCATAGGCAGCTAAATATTTTATTCCATCAATAACTTGACAAATAACATATTGTTTCATATTTCTTCCCCTTTTTCAGTTACTAGCATCTATGATATCATTTTTTACTTCTAAAAAAATATAGTCATTATATTGAGAGATTCTTTATCAATCTCGCAACCGTTCTAACACCTTTTTCTATATCATGCATTGAAGCATATGAATAAGAAAGGCGTAAATATTGGCTTGCATTTCTATCATACACATTTCCAGGGTTGAGTAGGATTTTTTCTTGTAATGCTTTTTCAAACAACTCCCTCATCGGAATGTTTGGTTTAATATGTAACCAAATGTAAAACCCACCAGTTGGTATTTTCCAAGTTGTTACATCTCTACAGTATTTCTCTAACATTTCGAGCATAAAGTCTCTCCGTTTTTTTAACTCAATCCGTATTTGCTGTATATGTTGCTCATATACCCCACTTGCAAAGCATTCCGCAGCAGCTCGTTGCGATAACGAACTCGAGCCATAATCCATTTGCATCTTTATATCTGCCAATCTTTTAATGACTGGTTCTGGTCCAACAATCCAGCCAATTCTTAAACCAGGACTAATAACTTTTGACATACTTCCAATATGAAGTACAATCCCATTTGTATCATATGCCTTCAATGGTTTTGGCGGAGAAGAATCCAGCCACAAATCTTGATACACAGCATCTTCAATTATAGGTAATCCCATTTCATTACATACTTTCATAACTTCTTGCCTTCTTTGTTCATTCATCACAAGACTTGTTGGATTATGAAAAGACGGGATGGTATATAAAATGGAGCCATTAAATTGTCTTTTATATTTTGAAATAAGTGATGGCTGTATCCCCTGATCATCCATTGGAATACCAAATAAACGCATTCCTGCAGATTGAAAAACATTGAGAGAATATAAATACGATGGTTTTTCAAGTAAAATGGACGAGCCTTTGTGGAGAAGTCCCATTGAAACAAGCTGCAATGCTTGAATTGCTCCCGAAACAATTAATATAGATGCAGGTGATGTAAGAATATCGTATTTTTGCAAATACTTTGCTATTTGTTCCCTTAATTTAAAGTCCCCTCTTGGTTCCTCGTATCCTAGAGGAATTTTCTTATGAGAAAATCCCTTCATAATTTGCTTCATTTTCTTCCCAGGTAACAGCTCTGGTGAAAGTTCACCAGTACCTAACCGAATGATGTTGGGATAAAATTCCGCTTGATTAATTTCTTGAATGGTAGGAAGATTCGGATAATAAATACCTGTTTCTACATAAGAATTCCAGTTAGGAGGTGATGCCAAAGTGGCTACACTCCATGTATCATTTCTCACAATTGTCCCCTTTCTACCCTTTCCCTCAACGAATCCTTGCGCTGCTAATTCATCTAAAGCCATTACAATTGTACTTCGATTTACTTCAAATGCACGCGAGAAAGCTCGCTGTGACGGTAATTTTGTACCAATCGTCCATTCTCCATTTAGGATTTTCTATTTTATATACTCCTCAATTTGTTTATATAAGGGAATCGGAGAAGATCCAGTTGGCTTCCAGTCAAATTGCTCCATATTATCACCCACTTATTTTTGGTTGGTTTGTTATCCAACCATATGGATGGATACAATTTTGCTTTTCTTTTATACAATATACACTATCATATTTCAGCTATTTATATAGGAGGGAATAACATGACTAACGCAATCCTTCACGGAATAGTTCTTGCTCTTGGACTCATTATTCCATTAGGTGTACAAAACGTCTTTGTCTTTAACCAAGGTGCTAGTCAGCCGAATATTTTGCGAGCTACACCAGTTGTTCTAACCGCATCGATCTGCGATACAATTTTAATTTTGATTGCAGTACAAGGTGTATCACTTATGCTTCTTACCTTTTCGTGGCTAACAACCACACTTTATGTAATTGGATTTTTCTTTTTGGTTTATATGGGATGGATGATTTGGAAAAGTGGGTCTACAAAAGAGACGATTGAGGCAAAATCGATGACTATCAAAAAGCAAATTATCTTTGCCGCCTCTGTTTCTTTATTGAATCCACATGCAATCTTAGATACGATTGGCGTGATTGGCACAAACTCTATCCAATATGTAGGCAGCGAAAAATGGGCTTTTACTTTCACAACAATTACGGTTTCTTGGCTTTGGTTTATCGGCTTAGCATTTGCAGGGCGTGTGCTTGGAAAAATAGATTCATCAGGAAATACAATTACAATTCTAAATAAAATTTCAGGGGTTATTATTTGGGGAGTTGCTCTTTATATGCTGAAACAACTTATTACTTAACAAGTAAAATAATGAGAGCCACATATTAAATGTTGTAAATATGTGACTCTCATCCATACTCGCAAACACAATAAATCTATAGTTAGCATGAATATTGAATAACAGGACAAATTATGAAATTGGTTTCGGTTTCGGTTTCGGCTGCTGCTTCAGAATAGATTGGTTTTTCTCTGGTTTAATCCAAACAATTGTAACCACTGCTCCAATTATCGCAAAGATACTTGTTAAATAAAAAACTTCATGATCTGCTCCCTTCATAAAAAAAGAATAGAGGGGCGGTCCTGCAGCTACACCGATAAAACGCATCGAACTATAGAAAGAAGTAACCGTCCCTCTCTGTTCTTTTTCAATTCCTTGAGTAATAAGAGCATCTAAACACGGTAAAGCGATCCCAATGCCAATCCCCATAACAACAAGACAAATAATTAATAAGTAAATTCCTTTTAAAAATAATGGAAGCATAACAGACGCTGCTGCTAGTATGAATCCGATATATATAAATTTTTTCATAACACCTTGTTCATCACCAATTTTCTTCCCAGCCATGTATGAACTTATAGATAATACTAGCAATGGAATTGCAAGTATACATCCTTTCCAAATTCCATGAATGTTGTACTTCTCTTCCAATGTCGTAGACAAGTAAAAAAGAATTCCAAATAATATGAGCATAACGATAGCACCTAATGCAAAAATCGCGACTAACCATCTTCCCCTTTCTCGAAAAGTTGAACCAATTGATTGAATAAATTCTTTAAAAGGCGGGGCCTCATTTGCTTGTTTCTTTGCTTTTACTAACAATAATAATAAAACGATAGCAACAGCACATAAAACTGGGATGGCCCAAAATGGTAAAAACCATACGATTGCTGCAAGAGCTGATCCTAATATTGGACTAAGAACTTTTCCGAATGTGTTTGACGTTTCAATAATACCTAATCCGGTACTTACTTGTTTTTCATCTTTATATAAATCGCCAACACATGGGATTACAACTGGCATTGCTCCAGCAGCACCTATTCCTTGAATCGCTCTTCCAATTAGAATCCAAACATACGGATTTTCCACCTTCCATGATACCCAACCCGTTATGCCGCCTCCAATAGCTGCAATTAATAAACTTGGGACCATGACCATTTTACGTCCCCACCGGTCTGATAAATAACCAGCAATAGGAATTAATAAGATTGCCAAAATAGAATATATTGTAATAATCATAGATACTTGAAAAGAAGAAATATGCAATTTCTTTTCGATTGTTGGAAGGATTGGAATGAGCATTGAATTTCCTAATGTCATAACAAGTGGAACAGATGCAAGTGCAATTAAACAACTGTTTTCTTTTTTTAACATGTTGATTTCGAAACCTTTCACATTTATTTCTTCCATGTAGTAGCCCTGATAAAATTCGATTATAAATTTCATCAGGGCTACTATATGTCATCTGCTTTTTAACTTATATAACAAAAGAAACTGGTGTATTACGTAGCATTACTTCTATTTTTCCAATCCTTATAACAGCACATTCATGCTATTAAATGGAAAACTTATTTTTACTTTCGAAAAATGATACAAAAAAAGAAAGGAAGAGTTCTTCCCTTCTTTCATACGGCTTTACATTAACGAGTATACCCGCCACCAAGCTGTTGTTCTGCCATAGCTACAAGACGTTTCGTGATTTCACCACCAACAGAACCATTTGCGCGAGAAGAAGTGTCAGCACCAAGTTGTACACCAAACTCTTGCGCGATTTCATATTTCATTTGATCAAGAGCTGCTTGTGCTCCGTTCGATACTAACTGATTAGAATTACGATTTCTAGCCATTTCCGTTCACCTCCTTTACATATTAAAATGTATAAATTTCAAAATAAAATACATGGTAAATTATGGTTATTAATTCACTGAGGCTATTTTCGAATAACTTATACTTTAAATCCATAAAAAAGAGTCTCAGAAAACGAGACTCTTTTTTGTCTAGCTTAATATTAGTTTTGTTCAAAGAGAAAAATATTGGATTTCATCGCACTACCAATCGAAAATATTTCACTTCATGGAGTCAATACTGTCAGTTGTTTTCTCCTCAACTGAATGATTTCTTCTCTTAATACCTCTTTTGCATCATATCCAAACCATTCTAGTGAAGCGAAATGTTCCGTACCTTGAATTTCTCTAATGATTTCCTCATAGTTTACAACCCCTTCAAATAACGGAAGCATTCCTTTTCGACTACCAGCTGAAGCATATACATTATTAGGTTCAAATACATCTAAATGATCAGCTGCAGATATATTTTTCAAATGGTAATGCTGTACCCACGGCTTTAATTGGCGATAACTTTCTACTGGATCCGCACCAGATTCCCACATATGGAGAAAATCGAGATTAATTTTTAAATATGGATGATTCACTTCTTCTAATAATTTTAGAGTTGAATCTAAACAGTCTGTTAATGTATTCGGATGTGTTTCTAATAGCACGTACATGTTGTGATGTGCAAATAAATCACAAATCATACGAATTCGTTTTACATATTCCTGACGTTCTTCCTTTGTAAAACTGTTGCTTCGTTTTTGACCAGCAAACGTACGAATTTTATTTGTATTACACCAATTTGCTAGCGACGCTAATCGCTCTGATTTTTCCATTGTTTTCCCAAAATCTGCTGACAGTGAAATATCTAAATAATCACTTATCATCGCGATTTCTAGATTTTTATTTTTCAAAAAATCTAGTTGTTCTTCTGTTACTTTACGCTCTTGCCTATATAAATTTTGTGCATGAATCCCCCATAATTCAATCCCTTCAAATCTGTTCTCATATGCAAATTGAACAATATCAGTAAATGAAATTAGCTGATGGCGAAACGAAATCGTACATAATGAATACTTCATACATTCAAACCCCTTTATCTCAAATTCAATGATGATTGTTTATAAAGTGAAACTTTAATCAGTGGGGGGGTTCTCCATCCCCCACTGATTATTAGTTGAACTAATCGGGCTTTTACGGACAGTTCATCTCCCAACTAACTCCTTTGCTTTCGCTGAATTTTGAGGTGGGAGTGTTACTATCCGTTAATGCGGGATAAAGTGACAGACTGATTTATTCTTATGTTTTTCCATGCTACAAACTGTCTCTCTAACTCCCGTTTAATCGCAAATTCAATTTCATTCATCTCATTTAATTTTTCAACAATTGATGATAATATCTCTTTATTTTTTGTCATTGCCATTTTTATTGCTTTATACTGTACATTTGTAAAACCTTGTACGATATCTTCTACTCGGTCACACCAATAATCAAATTCTGTTTCAGGGTATTGTAATGTTTCACGAAAATATGCGAATGCATGTTCATAACTATATTTACGAATGGCCAATACAGGTATTTGCTTCACTGCCGGTATTAGTTTAGAAAGTTCCGCTTCGCCATTTACCATTCTTATGATCAAGTCTTTTAATTTCATCGTTAATTCATTGTAATCTCTTTTGAATATCTCAACAAAATAACTTTCTACTGTTTCCTGAGAGGGTTCTCGAACAGCCTGTACATCAATGAAATATCCGCCACCAAACGGATTGTTTTCAATAGAATGAATAACTTTATCCTTTGCCATATTTCCTTCCCAGCGAAAATCCGGATCAAGCATAAACCATTCATCTTCCAGATTCGTTTTTGCTATCATTAAATAATGCGGGAATGGTTTTTGATGAAACTTATTTTCCCTCTCTGGCAATAGTGACATATCTACCATTACAATGACATATCGATTTTCTGGCCTTGTTTCTACTAACTCTAAAAAGGTCTCTAAATTCACTTTTTTCTCTTTCGAATGATCATACCATTCGTTTACTTTTATTCCATATAGTTTTTCATACCAATATAAGTAACTGTCATGGCTAATATTTTCAGAATGATAAGAAATGACCCCTTCCTCTGTTATATCAAAATCTCCATCCCATAAACCAAAGTAAAAAGGTCGAAAATCTATATCACTACGTCTTTTAATAATTTCACAAAAACAACTCACTAAACAGTGCACTTTAATTGAAGTCATTTTCTCACCCGCTTTCTAAAATATTAGTTATTCGCATCCATTTGTAACGGTTGTAACTCTTCCATAAAGTCCAGTAATGACCCTATAGTAGAAAAGGCTTTCGGATCCACTTCATCCTCAGGAACATATAATTCTAAATCCATTTCGATATACACAATAAGTTGAAGCATCATGACAGAGTCAATATATAAATCTTGATTTAAACGCATTGTATCTTCTAAATAAGTAACATTTTTTAATTCCATTTTTTCTATCATAATTTTTAGTAAGGCCGCATTTAACATTTTACGATTCATGTTGTCATTTCCTCCATTTCTAATAGTTTACGACTCACTTTTCCAGTTGCATTTTTAGGAATTTCCGTTACATTTTCAATTTCATGCGGTACTTTATAGGATGGTAAATGCTGTATACACCATTCTCGTATTTGAACAGGCTTAATACTAGAAATCACTTTCGCTTTTACAATCTCACCCATTACAGGGTGTTTTCCGCGATACACAATTGCCTCTTGAATACCATCTAAACGAAGCATTATCTCCTCGACTTCTATTGGGAACACTTTCAAACCAGACACGTTAATTACATCATCCATACGTCCAACAAAATGTAGCCCACGTTCTGATCTATATCCTAAATCTTTTGTATTAATCACTTTCTCTCCAATTGTTACTACTATTTCTTCAGGCTGGTTTTGATTATCACTAATACGAATAGATGCATGAGGAAGTGGTTCTCCTAAATCTAAATGTGTGTTCATATTGTGACAAATACTAATGCAACCTGCTTCCGAGCATCCGTATTGCTGCATCATATACTTTGTCATCCCTTTCAGTTTATAAAATAATGATTCTGGTAACGGTGAACCTGACGTCATCACTTTATGAAACTGAAAAGTTCCTTGTGGAAAACTTCCCATAATATGTAGCATAATTGGTACCGCATATACGATATGCTTTGGTATATTACGAATGATATTTAATGCAAATTTCGGATTTTTATTTGTAATAACAATTGGCTTGCTGCCTCGCATTATTGCAGATAACGCCCCACAAATTAACCCATATGAATGAGAAACAGGAGCCAATACAATTGGTACTTCATCAACTTCACACTGCAAAGCTTGATTATAAGCGTCAATTTCTCTTTCAATTTCTTTCCATGGTCTTTCAATAAGTTTTGGTTCACCAGTTGTTCCTGAACTATATTGCAGTATAGACGGTTCTTTTTTTATTTTGGGCTTACTATTTAGTATTATAAGTTGCTTAAAATCTCCATATAAAAGTCCAAAACATTCGGCACGTTTTGCCATTTTAGCAGCCGTAGCTTTTGGTGTCTCTTCATGAATAAGTAGTACCGATGCCTTTTTTTGTTTCAAGAAAAAAACAAGCGTAATAATATCAAAAGGATTTGTTATACAAAGAGCAAATCTCTTGCCATTCACTTCTTGAAAATGTTCCATGTTTTCATACATTTGTAGTCTTAATTCAAAATCATTCTTGCTATATTCTTGTTTGTTAACGATTAGCATGATTTACCTCCATAATAAAAGTCTTACTCTTTATCAGTTGCAGTGCATGATATAATGGATTCGGCACTTCATGCACAAGCGACTCCACATCTTTATACAAGCGACGTTTTGTTAGTTGCTCTGCTCGAAATGTAGGTGTATATAACTGCAGCTCTTCAAAACGTCCATATAAATGCTGAGAATTTGTAAAGTGACTCTCCAATCCTTCTACAACAAGCATCCAAAATCTCTCTTCATTAAATCGATATTCATCAGCAAGCAGTAAAGCTAATTCACCTAAATTAAATAAGAAGAGCGCATCTAAGACCATTTCTTGTAAACAGCGCATACTGTCCATTTCAAAAAAGTCATTGAGCTGTCCTTCTGCATACATATTGTGTACTTTTGTAAAATCGGGACACTTTTCTGGAATTTTTAAATATGGACGATAAAATTCAAGCCCTTCATGAAAATCTTTTAATGCAATCCGGACTGGCATTCCTTGTTTATGAATAAGAACCATATTTTGTCCATGTGATTCTAACGCAATGCCATGTTCCACTAATAGATGCACAACTGGTAACACCGCTTTTTGAATAAGCTCACGAAGCCAATTTTCAATTCCACTTTGCTTTAGCCATGGCTCAATAATAGGTTTCCCGTCTTGGTCTTTTGCATATAAGGCATTAAACGGCACGGCTTCTTCTGTCTCTTCTAAATGTACATGAATACTTTCACGCCAAATACATCCTAACGAACCGTAAGTAGCTTGACCTGGTGGATCGTACGTTACACCGGCAAATTCTTGTAATAAAACAACACGTACCTTATCCCGTAAATATGAGTCATCCCTTACCAAATCTGTTAACCAATTTGAAATAATAGGTGCACTAACAACTGAGTGTGGTTTTAATGTCCGAACAGTTGATGTATTTAATAAGTTCATAGAAAGCTTCACATAAGGTTTCATACAATTGGTAGCATTTTGTAAAGTACGCATCGATTGCTGTGCAAAATATTCATCTTCTGATTGTTCTATAAAAATAATGTGCCTATTATATATATGTTCAGCGTAGTTCGGAATAATATAATTCTCCCATTGCCACGGATGGACGGGCATGACCGTATAATCATTGGGATTGCACCCTATATTTCGAACAGTAGAATAAAATTCAATGAGTTTCTTCTCTCCTACTTCTTCTCTCACAATGTGATTGAAATCTTCCTTAGGCAGACCTCCTATATGAGTGTGTTTATCATGAATAGCAATCCAAATAAGTTTCATTGACTGTTTGAATTCGAAACCATATTGGTAATTATCACGATAATGAAAGCCGATACGCGCTTTATAGCTTGGATGATATGGGTGTCCATCCATTAAACGACTTTCCAACTCATCATATGTTCTCTCTATAAGCTTCTCTTTTGTTTCGTTTCTTTCATATTGAGCAATTGTATCTTTAAAAATTGTTTGTTCTAGCTCTTGAATAAAGGAACGTAATTTCACTTCATCTACCTGAATCATTTTAAAAACTTCATTTAAAAATTGTGCAATTGATGTTATTTCTTCTTCTCTATCATTTTGTATTCTTACAATTATTTTTTCGGTTAATCGAATACGACCAAATGTCATACGCTCTTGACCACAGCATCTGTATGTGACGCTATTTCCACTTTCATCAAGCCCTGAAATTATAAAAATTATATGTTCTTTCTCTTGTATGCGAATTGGTGAAATGATTTCCTCATAAATTAACGACTCTATTAATTGCCGAAAAACTCTTCGCCTAACCGCAATATAACAATTCGATTGAACCGCTTTCATTACTTTCGTATGATAAACCTCTTCCTTCATCGTTTCCTCCAAGATAGAAATGAATTTAAATTCCATTTTTTGTATTACGTGAAATTTCAAAGATATTTATAAACGAACAACGCTTTCTCTTTTATTACACTCTCCTGCCACTTCTTGAAAGAGGGGATTGTCAACCCGAACATAAATAGCTTGCTCAAGAGGACTTGTTAACTCATCAACATCAAAAAATCTTGTTAATAAATTTGCTTTACACGGTAATTTTTTGTCTTTTAATAATTCTTCTAAAAATGAAGATGGTTCACGATTATATGGAAGGAATGATTCCAGTACAGTCCTTAATTCAGAAAGGAGCACTTCCTCATCTATTAACCTCGATGTACCAAACCCATTTATTAACCCAAACATATGGTTAAAAATTAGGTAATAACGGAAACGTTCATCTGCAATACCATCATCATATAAATTACCACTCTTTTCACCAATACCAGGCAATTCAGTATCCAAAATATGTTTCATTGAGTTACAAAAATAAAATCCTTGATTATCACGAAAATAAAATTTTACTGGATAACCATCTTTCAGATGAATAACACTGTTTTGTTGATGTGCCTCTAATGCAACTCCATATTTTAAATACATCCATACCATTGGTTTTAAGGAAATATTCAGATACTGCCGAAACCAATCTAAACTTACCTCCTCACAACTTCTTCCTTCTTCTGCTGCAAGATGGTGAATAATATTTGCTAATCTCGTTTTTTCACCTGGAAGCGCATCTTGGACAAGCGCTGCAATCAGTGTTGCATTATTTGCACTCTCACCATAAAAAGTATTTTCACGAATAATTACTTCAAATCCTGATTCTTGTCCTTCAAACCCCAGCGTAATATAAGCTGGATCACATATAAAATCAAATCCTGGGAATTTATTTCGCACTTCTCCAATTTTTGTATTTAATATTTCTTTGCCTTCTATTCCACTTTCAAGCTCTTTCAATTTATTAACACGCATTGAATTTGTAACCTTCACAGGAAAAGAAAATTTAAACATATAGTTTGATTCTGAGTGATACATTGTTCTAAGTGAAGATGTTGCCATATATGGTTTTCCAACTGGTCCGAAATACTCAAGAACTCCATTATCTATCCAGTTTTTTACATAAGACTGATGCATTAACCATTCTGCTTGAAGTGGATGAATTGGAATTAAAGAATAGTCATCTTCTTCACAATAACGTTCAATAAATTCCGTACTGACAAACGAGTCTTTCCTTAACTCTCCTTTTATAATTTCTGTTGCCCGTTCCATAAGAACTGATTTTTCCTTTACTAAATTTTTATGCGCTCGAAAATAGTGAAGTTGACACTCTCCTTGTAATTCAGGCGAATACATTGAACTTTTCCAATTTAATATTCCTTGTCTACTCTTTGGTGTAGGGTGTGTTAAATGACCGAAAAGTAAAGATTGCTCTGCCTCGATAAAAGTCGTATGGAGCCCATATAATTTTGCAATATCTTGCTCTCTCCCCTCAATAAACTCCTTAATATTTTGACAACTTCGAATAACTCGAAGTAACAGTTCGTCCGGGT
Organism: Bacillus pseudomycoides; assembly: GCF_022811845.1. NCBI lineage: Bacteria > Bacillati > Bacillota > Bacilli > Caryophanales > Bacillaceae > Bacillus > Bacillus pseudomycoides. The sequence continues at coordinate 3,401,630 of NZ_CP064266.1, read as the reverse complement.
TTGTCCCCCCTCCATAGTTCATGGACATCTCTTTTATGAGTAATGTAATAACCGTTACATAATCAGCTTTCACAACATGAAAATCTGTTCCAACTTGATAATAGAAGTGCTCTCCAAACAAATGACGATCTGTGGGTGATTTATATATAACTTCTGTATACAAAGTAATGTTTTGCGCCGATAACCGGCAGCATAAATATGTTGAAACAGCACTTATAGTCTTTGTATCACTAAAGATAGTACTCATATTTTCATCTTCTTCAACCCATTCCCCGCTTCCGGTTTCACGTAAATAACAATTTAAAAAGCTTTGCATTGTTGCATGTTCCGCGATTTGTTTCGCATGCTGCATACTTGTCCTCCTCTTTAAAATAAAGCTATCGGAAATTTTGATTTTTAATAATAACTACCAGAAATAAATGATTATTATTATCAATTAAGATTCTAATTGATTATCATTATCAATTCAAGTGTTTATTTCAGAATTTTTTATCTTTCCTTCCCTATTCCTCTTCGATTTAATTACACTCTAACCTTCCGATAAGCTATCGATCCGGTACAAGAAAAATTTTTAGTTATGCAAAAAGCATTTTAGAAATCGTCAACAGTCCTGTGTATATAAAAAAGGAGATATACATAGTAAGTTGTATATCTCCTTTTGAAATCTATTAGTTGTTTACATAATTATATTATCTGTTTTATCCCTTTAAATCGGATATTAATCTATAAAGATTCTCCATATCACTCCAACAATACGCTGTCTCTTGAACATTCAATCTCTCTAAAAACTTTGTATCGACCCACTTTGGAGAAAATTTTTCATAAAAACCTATTGAAGGATTATTCGATATAACCCATACTAATACAGAACGAATATTATTTTTCATAAATTCTGATATAAGAGATTTAAATAACCGCTGTCCTACTTTATATCCTTGATATTCTTCCAAAAGATAAATTGCGTATAATTCTCCATCTACCGCTTCTGCCACATACCTATATTGATTTCCTACTGATTGTTTAAAAATACTTTCCCATTGTTTTTCCCGACTCTCATACGTTGTAGCCTCTATAATTTTATCCGACAGTATTCCTTTATAGGTTGCTTTCCAGCTATCAACATGTACCTTTGCGATTCCTTTTATATCCTTTTCTGTTGCCTTTCTGATTTTTATGTCCATTTCTTCTCCCCCTCTTGTTCCTCATTATACCAAAGGGAAACATAGTAGCTGTATCAGTTAAGCAAATCATTTAGTATTTTTCTTTCTTCCCTATATAATGAATCTCCTACGGCAATTCATATCAAAAACATTTTAAAGAAGGAGAAACCAAGATAATACTCTTGTTATATCCATCATATTACCGAAATTTATCACATTTTCTTTTCCAGTAAGTAAAATAAAAAAGCCTGGGAGGATACCTTGTAAAAAGATATCCTCCCGGGCTTTTTCCCTCGGACCTGGCCAGACAATAACTACGGAACTCTAAAAAACAATTATTCAATTTCTTGTATTAGTTTATGAAAAATCATCGCAAACTAGAAGTAAAAATACAATACATACTTTATCTACTTTCAACTTCAACCGAAACAATATGATCAATTTCTTTTAGTGAACTATATAATTCAGTTGTATATAACTCTTCAGGTGCTAATATAACCATTTCTAATTGCTGAGATTCACTGTCAATATCTTTAATTTTCACGCGCTTCACTTGCATGTTTAAATTTTTAATTTGTTTAAAAATACCATCTAATTCTCGGTGCTCTTTTACGATAATTTTAATTGCTACATCCTTTTGTCTTAAAGAATAAGGCCCCGCTATTTTAACAAGGTGTGGTAATACATTGATTGCTAATATAATTAAAATCATCGCCACTGTTGCTTGTAAATAAAAACCTGCCCCAATTGCAATCCCTAAAGCAGATGCTGCCCAAACCATTGATGCCGTTGTTAATCCTGAAATCACATCATTATTTCTTCTTAAAATTACACCCGCTCCAAGGAAACCAACGCCACTCACAATTTGAGCTGCTAAACGCATCGGATCCATATTTGTATGTCCTGGTGAAGAGTAAACATTCACCGATTCAATTGAAACTATCGTAATTAAACAACTCGCTACAGAAATGACCATACTTGTTTTCACACCAAGTGGTTTATTCTTTAGCTGCCTGTCAATTCCTATAAATAAACCTAAAAAGAGTGCCAAACCTAATTTGAGTAAAAATTCATATGTCATTTTTCATTCTCCTTACTTATATGATGTTCAACATGTCTTTTCTTAAACATCACTTTTCCCTTTAAGTATTAAACTATAACTCTTTTAGAATTTCAATTCCAGTCTTTTTCTATCCTACAAGTAAAAAAGCCGAAAAACAAACAAATTGTTTTTCGACTTTTTATTCTTATTTTATTTAAATCTTTTCAATCTAACACTTTTTACAACCAAGCTTGCTTAAAGTTCCGTATTACTTGTAATAGAAAATATAATGCACTTTATTTTTGTTCTTTAACCTTAATTTTCGCTTCTTTATAGAATGCTAGTTTTCCTTCGTTATACTCTTTTGTATATCCATTAAACTTCTCTTTTTCTTTTTTCATTTCTTCCGTTAATGTATTTATTTCTTTCACTTTCTCGCTAATTTCTTTTAACTTTGTTTCTTTTACTTTTAATTTCGCATAAAGCTCTTTTTCAATCGCCATTGATTTCACATAACTTTCGTTCATTTTTTGAAAAGCATCATAACGATTTTTATAAGCTTCTTCTACTTTTTTCGCTTGTTTTTGTATTTTTTTATCTTCAATTTTCTCTACATTACTTTGAACTGATTTCGTTTCTTTCTGTGCTTTCTCTAATGCCTCTTTTTCATTTTTTAATACTTTTTCACGCTCGCCCACATTTGAAACTGCTTGATCTAGTTTCTGAGCAACCGCCTCATTATGCTCTTTTCCTTCTGTTATAATTTGAGCATATAATTCTTGTCCTTGTTTTTCTAGCACCTCTAATTTTTTCGCATCTTCAAACAACGACTTCTCTTGTTTAGCTGCATTTTCAAATGCAACAAATAAATTCTCTTCTGGCTTTTCACCAAAACACCCTGATAATAATCCTACTGATAATGCTCCAACTAATGCTAATTTTCTATAAATCAACTTCTTTTCCTCCTATGTTACATTCGTTTATCATGCCAAAAGTTCAATGGGAAGTGATCACTTTCATGATATGCTTCAAACTCATAACCTTTTTCTTTTAGACCTTTTATAATTGCCGGTACTGCTGCAACAGATTGTGGATGAATGTCATGCATTAAGATAACTTCTTTTGGATTCTTTGCACCAGCAAGGACATTTTCAACAATTTTTGCTGAAGCAGCATCAACAGGCATTTTATTATATTTCCAATCTAAAGAGTCAATCGTCCAATCCCAGACTTTAAAGCCACCCTCTACTACTTTATTACGAAGCGCTTCATTTAAACCAGGCATAGAACCATATGGAGGACGTGTTAATTTCGGAGATTCTCCAATAATATTTGCTATTAATCCTTGATCTTCTTTCATTTCATTTACATACTCGCCACTTGTATACAATTTTTTAAAATCATGCGTCATACTATGCATACCTACATAATGGCCTTCTGCTTTCTCGCGTTTTACTAAATCTGAAAACTGTTTTACATTTGCGCCAATTAAGAAAAATGTTGCTTTCGCATCATTTTGTTTTAATATATCTAGCAGTTCAGCTGTATATTTTCCTGGCCCATCATCAAATGTAAGATACGCCACTTTTCTCACTTGACCATTAAATTGAGTTGGTGCTGTTTTATTCATCTCCACTTTTGACTGCTCGCTTGTAAGTTGTACTGAATTCACTTGATTTGCTACCGCTCTAGCTGGTGATGTAATTGATTGAAACATAAAATACCCAACTGCGATCGCAATAATAGCCACGATTGTAACTATCATGCTTTTTACATTAAATACATTTCCCATTCTATGAAATTCCTTTCTTTCTATTATTCTTATGTAATTCTTCCATGCATAGCATATATATCTATTTTATTATATATGTAAACATTTTTAAATAACTACAATGGTATTTTAATCTATTTAATACATATATTACGAATCAAAAAAGGTTGGCTAGGCGCCAACCTTTTACAATTAGTTTCGAACCGCTTTTGGCGTAATACCTAGATGTTCATTCAACTTTTTAGAGATATCTTGCACATTTTTTTCGTTTGGAATGTAGTAATAAATTCCACCCATACGTTTATCTGTGCCTTCTACTTGGATTTTCTCCATTTGCAAATCAGTTCCAGTCATATTTTTTGTAATAGACAACATATCATCAAATGTTAAGTTTGTTTTCAAATTACTATCAACTGCATCTAAAAGAGAACCTAATTTACTAATTGATTGAACAGACATTGCTTTTTTCGCAATTGCTTCAATAACAATTTGTTGTCTTTGTCCACGCATTGCATCGCTATCAATTTTACGTGTTCTCGCCAACGCTAGAGCCTGCTCTCCGTTTAAATGCTGATAGCCTTTTTCTAAATGAATCATACCTGCTTGGTCTTTACTATCTTGTTCTGTAAATGTAACTGGTACATCCACATCAATACCACCAAGGGAATCTACAATTTTCACGAAAGAATCAAAGTTAAATTTCACATAGTAGTCAACTGGAACGTTTAAAAATCTTTCTACTGTATTCCGCGTACTTTCAACTCCACCGAATACATGGGCATGTGTAATTTTATCCATTTTCTTTCTTGATGGGATATACACACGGGAATCACGTGGAATACTTACTAATTTTACTGATTTATCATCTTTATTAATTGTCGCTAATAGTAGAGCATCCGTACGAACAGTTTCTCCATATTGTCCTTTCCTGATATCACTTTCATCAACACCCATAATTAAAACAGAAATATTATCTTTTAACGGTTCAACCTCTTTATCGCGCTTAGTCGATTTCTCAATTTGTGCATACGCATCACTTACAACCGCTTTTGCTTTATTATATAAAAACGAACCATATCCTACTCCACCAAAAATGAGCAGTAAAAATGGAATCAAAATGAACCATTTCACAGATTTTCTTTTAGAACGTTTCTTTTTACTTCTCGTGTTTTGTTCTAATTCAGAGCTCATGTCTATTCTCCTCTCTTTCTCTTACCCTAGTATACTTCATGTCTATTAATCTTCATATTGAATTTCATTTCATTCACCTTACATTTTTGTAAGGTTTCATTGTAAAGAAGTAAAATCAATATGTATTTCATTTCACATTATACTCTCGTGTTGGATTTTAACAAGACATCAAATGCCGATTTCAAAAAATTTACAATTTCGTTGTATACTAGTAAAAAAATCCCCACCAGTTTAGCACTTTCGTTACCATACCAGTGGGAACCTGCTACATTTATCACTGTTTATTTATTTCAGGTTTGTAAATCATTTTCTTACCTTCGTCAAAAATAACAGCCGATTTTGCTGGTATTTTTGTATCTTCTGTTTTCACATCTTGATCAGAGAAGTTTACAATTACTTTTATGTCCTTTCCATAGGAAGCTGTTTGCACAAGTTTGTCTTTTGAAAGATATGCAAAGTTCGTCATCTCTTCTTTTACTGCTTTTTTATGAAATGCTTCCCATGTTTTTAAATGATGTGTAATTTCATTTTTATGCTTCTTCCATTCAACTTCATCTAAGTGATATAAAGGAGGAACGTTATACAATAGTTCATATAACATACGATTTCCGACTTCACCTTTTACCTTCAAGCTACCCCATTCCCAATGATGAGTTGCAATTACAGAGTCATTGTACACTAATTTATATAAAGGTATTGAATACACTGGGTTTAAATATACTTGCTTATATTCTTCCTTCACTGGTACTTGTTTTGCATACTTTTCTGGAACATTTTGATTTGGCGACCAGTAACCTCCAACGTAATATGGGCTTGTCTTATTTTTTCTCATATCTTCATCGTCCCATTTAATAACGGGTGTTTCAATACCATGCGCAAAAGCAATAACTTGACTTGCAAAATCATTTCCACCCTCAGAGCCAACAACCATACCTTTTTCTTTCGCTATATAATCCATTCGCGCTAAACGTGCTTTTAAATCTTGTTCTTGTGTTGTAATATGTTTTGGAGAATAATCATCATAAATTTCCCCTGTAGCGTCACAATCAATAAACCATGAATTAAATGGGGTACCATTATTTAATATGCCACTAACTCGTTCTTTCACACTAGGCAAAGATAATGTCGGATTTAATTTACGACCTTTTCCTAGAAATCCTTGTATTTTCTCACCATTTTTTTTGGCAACCGTTGCATCTTCAAATAGTGAAGGATCTTTAAAGGAAGCTGTATTCCAATTTTTATCGCCTTTTTCATGAATGGAATGATAAGAATCATATGGACCAACTAAATATCCCATTTTCTCAGCTAGCTTCACAAATTCCGGTTGAATGAATCCTTGTTCCCAGTTCGGCAATCCAATCCATGCATGTTCAATACCAGCTTCATCCATCTCTTTTAATACATTCGTTCCATCTGCACTACCCCATTTGTCAACATCCTCAACTGCATCACCAAGTGTTGATTTTAACAAATGTTTATTTAAACTATACAATTCCGTTTCAGTTAAGTGATCTACGCCTTTTTTCAATAATTGATTTGCCTCATCATCAACTTTCGGAAACATATCTTCTTTATAAAACTCCTTCATTCCCAATACTTCATTTATATAACGTAAAACAACATTTTTCTGATACTTATCAATAAAATCTTGCTTATTAATTTGATCAAATACATTTAATTCGCCAGGCTCTTTACTATATTTTTGAATTAATTCTTTAATCCAGCCAAAAATAGGAATATTGATTTGTTGTCTTAGTTTTGGCCAATCTACATTACTTTGCGATAACGCATTTTGATTCCAAAAGTAAAAATGAGCTGCCCCGTATAACTTTTCAACTTCTTTATTTTGTTTTGCTTTCTCTTGTAATGTTTTAAATTCACCTTTCTCTACAATATTGTTCTTGTACAATTTTGCAATATTCACCGCATCATTATCAGTCACATACAGTTGAAAACCGTACGACTTATTCTTGTTAATACTCGGAAATTCATGAGTGAAATCAAATCCAATTTTCGGATCAGAATGAAATTTAACTTCATTATTAAACATATTGTTTGCAACATATACAATGGAATACTTCGAACCATTTAACGCAAAAAATCTCATTGAAAATGACTCCGCAAATGTATACGTTTCATCCTTTAAAAACTTCTTCCAATTCTCATCATTACTAGGAATATACTTACCTTCCCATAAAGGAAGTGTATAATTCTCAGCTTGTACTTTTGGCCAAGTAAAGCTTTCTGCACCCGTAGATTCAATTTCAATATTTACATGATCCTTTTTCCTTTCCAAATTCACTTTTACTTTCTGATCAGGATATTCCCATGATGTACGTGTATCATCTTTTTTCAGATTCGATACTTTCATTTTTGGTAAAGGCTGTGATGCTTCTTCTTCCACTCCATCATGTTTTATTGTTAAAGCAAACGTTTCTGGATTCACATCATACGTAAAATCTTTATATGTTACTTTTTTCGCTTTAAATTCCTGTGAAACATTCTTTTCTTTCCAACCACATCCTGTCAAAGCCGTGAGAGACATTGTTGTAAGAAGACATATTGCCATCATTTTTTTCATCTTCTGCACCTCCACCACGGAATATACAGGTGGTTTGTTACAGGAATATGGCAATACTAAATGATAAAGAAATCATTATAGATACGAACATAATTCATTATAAAAAACTCTAAGATTTCAATGAGCATGGCAAAAGGGTACAGACTTAATCCTTTAGATTAAGTCTGTACCCTTTTGCTTTAGTACTTTATTTTCTTACTGATAAACCTGCACTTTCCTCTCTTTTCACAACCGTTCCTTCATGATCAATTTCTAACCGACAAACTTGCATCGCCGGGAATACTTTTATTAATTGCTCAGCAATCTCCTCACGCTTTTCATATGGAGTTAAGATAAAAAGAGACGGACCAGCTCCGCTAAGCGCTGTACCATACGCTCCAAACTTTTTGGCGTACATTCGGACTGCAGGTAAAAATGGAACAAGTTGTGAACGATATGGTTCATGAAATTGATCTCTCTCCATCATTTCCCCAACAATCTCCCACTTCTTTTGGCATAATGCTGCTACTAAAACATTGCTTACTGCACTTGCACGAACAGCATCATGGAACTGAAATATTTCTGGTAATACAGAACGGCTTTTATTTGTATTTAATTCCTCATTCGGAATAAGCGAGATTACACCTAATTCTTTACTCTCTACCCTAACAATAGACACATCATTTCCGTCCATTACACCAATTACTGTTCCTCCTAATATAGAAGCAGCTACATTATCAGGGTGTCCCTCAAAACTCGTAGCAAGATGAACTTTTTCATCCGTTGTTAAATGTAATTCCCCAAGTTGATTAGCAAGCTCTATTCCTGCTACAATAGCTGATGCACTACTTCCGAGCCCTCGTGTGAGCGGAATATTACTAGTAACTTCTATTTTATAAGGAGATAACGAAGGACATACTTTAAGTGCCGTACTTACAATTAAATTTCTTTCATCATTTAGAATGGAATCATCAAATGAATGTATAACATGCCAATGAGTCGATTGTTCCTTAACAGTCACTTCCAAATATAATGATAATGCTATTCCAATAGAATCAAACCCCGGACCTACATTTGCAGTACTAGCTGGAACACAAACTTTAAATGGAATCACGAAACAATCCCCCCTTTAATATGTTCTTTTATTTGTTCCATATTATTTGAAACACTTACAATCTCCAAATGATTAGAAGCAATAGCAATGTCAGGGTCTTTTAAACCATTTCCTGTTAACACAGCAACAACCGTCTCTCCCTTATGAATTTTTCCTGCTTGAACATGTTTGATTACACCTGCCAGAGAAGCATTTGACCCTGGTTCTGCAAAAACCCCCTCTGTTTTCGCTAACAACCGATAAGCATGTAAAATTTCTTCATCTGTCACCATATCAATTTCACCATTTGATTGTTCCGCTGCTTCTACAGCATAGGACCAGCTTGCTGGATTACCAATGCGAATCGCAGTTGCGACTGTTTCTGGCGAATCAATAACATGCCCTTTAACAATTGCAGCTGCTCCTTCTGCTTCAAAACCATGAATTCTTGGCTTTTTAAATCCCTTCTCTTTTTCATACTCACAGAACCCTTTCCAATATGCTGTAATATTCCCTGCATTTCCAACTGGAATAGCAAGAACATCTGGTGCTTTTTGCAACTGATCACAAATTTCAAACGCAGCTGTTTTTTGACCTTCAATTCGATATGGATTCACCGAGTTTACTAATGTAATCGGCTCTTCTGCCGCGATTTGGCGTACAGCTCGAAGCGCGTCATCAAAATTTCCTTCTATTGAAATAATCTCTGCTCCATATGCGATTGCTTGTGCTAACTTTCCGTGAGCAATTTTCCCTTCTGGTATAACAATAATGCACTTCATCCCAAGGCGAGCGGCATATGCTGCTGCCGATGCTGATGTATTACCTGTTGAAGCACAAATGATTGCTTGTGATCCTTCTTCTTTTGCTTTCGCTACGGCCATTACCATTCCTCTATCTTTAAAAGATCCTGTTGGATTAGCACCTTCATATTTTCCATATAAATGAATCCCTAATTCTTTAGAAATATTCAGAAGTGGAATAAGTGGTGTATTTCCTTCCATCAAGCTTACATCTGGTGTATGATCATTCACTGGTAAATAAGAAGCATATTGCTTTAATAATCCTTTATACATATTGTTTCTCCTCCTCAATAGCGTAATAACTCTTTATTTCATTCGCTACACTCTCTATTGATGCTAAAACTTTTTCAAACTGATATTTTGAAGTTTGATGCGTCACAATCACAATTTCCGCAAGCTCTTGATTAAATGGAAGTTGCATAATCTCTTCTAAGCTAATCGATTCATTAACGAAACATTCTGTTATTTCTTGAAACATTCCTGGTTCATCCCGTAATAAAATACGTAAAAAGTATTTCGAAACAACTTCTTCATCCTGTTTTAATTTATAAGGCACTGACTCTCTTAGCACATCTTGACTTCTTATTACTTGATTCATATTTTTAACGATTGAAATAATATCACTCACTACAGCAGATCCTGTTGGTAATTTCCCAGCCCCTGGCCCATAAAACATAACTTCCCCAACCGCATGACCGTGTACATATACAGCGTTAAATTCATTATTCACATTAGATAGCGGATGATGACTTGGTAATAAAGTAGGCGCTACGCTTAAATTAATCGCTGAACCTTCCTTCTCCGCTTTCCCAACTAGTTTCATAGTAAACCCTAGTTTCTTAGCCATTTCTAAATCTTCTTTTTCTACATTTCGAATACCTCGAACACGTACATCATCTAACGAAACATTCATCGAAAATCCTAAGTTTGCAAGAATAGCCACCTTTCGAGCAGCATCTAGTCCATCTACATCTGCTGACGGATCTGATTCTGCAAATCCTAACTTTTGCGCTTCTTGCAGTGCCTGTTCATATGACCAACCATTTTGGCTCATTTTTGTTAATATATAATTTGTTGTACCATTTACAATTCCCATAATCTTTTCAATATGATCGGAAGCCAAACCATCTACTAATCCTCTTAAAATTGGAATTCCTCCAGCTACACTTGCTTCATAATATAACTGACAGCCATTTGCATTTGCTAATTTTAATAATTCATTGCCATATACGGCCATTAAATCTTTATTTGCAGTTACGACATGTTTTTTATTACGTAATGCCTTTACAATAGCCTGTTTTGCTTCTTGAATTCCACCCATCACCTCTACTACAATATCAATATTAGGGTCTTCTAAAATTTCATTTGCATCATTTGTTATCTTAATTCCATCAATTGAAACATCACGCTCTTTTTCCACATCACGTACTGCCACTGCTTTTACCTTTACTTCATATCCTGTATCAAGACTGATTTTCTCCTTGTGATCTTCCAAAATATGAACGACACCGCTTCCTACAGTTCCAAGCCCTAATACTCCAATGTGTACTGCATTTCCCATTTTTAAATCTCCTCCTATTTTTCAAAATATTTGATGATTATCTTCTTATTTGCGCAGTCAATGGTGGTTCTCGTTCGGAACAATTGTTTCACTCCAACTGCACCTCCTTTCAATTCAGTAATAATTTTCATAAAAAAACACACTCATCCCTAAAAAAGGGACGAATGTGTTTTCGTGGTTCCACCCTTGTTCCAATCCAAATATACATTCGCTCTGGATTGCTCAAGTTCAGATAACGGCTGAGACCGTCAATAATTACTAGATTATTCGTTCACTATTGAAGTTCAAAGGTGGTAAGATTATTTTCCGTGTTAGGAAGCTCACAGCCTATGGCTTCCCTCTCTGTAAACCGTAAAAATGATCTCGTGTCCTTATCATTACTTTTCGTTCGGTTCTATTTGTTAATTCATTATACGTACATACCATAAAAAAGCAAGAAAAGTTTTTGTTTTTTGAATTTTCAACATTTATTCCGATAAAAAAAACACACTTATCCCTAAAAAAGGGACGAGTGTGTTTTCGTGGTTCCACCCTTGTTCCAATCCAAGTATACATTCGCTCTGGATTGCTCAAGTTCAGATAACGGCTGAGACCGCCAATAATTACTAGATTACTCGTTCACTACCAGAGTTCAAAGGTGGTAAGATTATTTTCCGTGTTAGGAAGCTCACAGCCTATGGCCTCCCTCTCTGCAAACCGTAAAAATAATCTCGTATCCTTATCGTTACTTTTCGTTCATGTCTATTTGTTAAATTATTATAATTATGACAATTCAAAAAAGCAAGCCCATTTTTGAAAAAACATTCATTTTACTATTTATATATTCTTTTCTGCATAACATAATTACAGTTTTACTTTATATCTTAAAATAATAATTCTGCCTATAAAAGAACCTATTAACCCTACAGATTCCTCATTAAAAAAGTTTATATTACATGATGATAATAACTTATAGCAATATTTTCTAGCACTCAAGCCATACTGATTATCTTAAAGAAAATGCCTTTCCATCATATTTATATTAATTATACTTACATACTTTATCACACGATATACTATGCGATTTTTTCAATACAATCTTTTTGTATAACTTTCTTCTAATGAGCGTGCAACTTCTTCTTCATTTGCATTCACTTTGGCGTGATCAACAAGCATTTTTGCTGCTGATGGTAATGCATCTTTTTCTAACCAAGAATCTGGATCCCACAACTTAGACCTTATAAATGCTTTTGCACAATGAATAAAACATTCTTCTACTTCCACAATAATTCCAAGCAGCGGACTGCGACCATTTACTTGCATCTTTTCTAATATTTTTTCATCGTTTGTAATAGATGCACGCCCATTTATTCTCAATGATTCTCCAAGACCTGGGATAAAAAAGATAAGCCCTATCTTTGGATTAGATAAAATGTTAAGAATAGAATCTACTCGGCGATTCCCCGGCCTTTCTGGAATGACGATTTGATTTTCATTTAAAACATATACAAATCCAGGTGCATCCCCTCTTGGAGAAGCATCACAATTACCAAACTTATCTGAAGTAGATATTACAAGAAATGAAGATTTAGATAGAAAATCACGACAATGATGATCAAGAGATGGAATCACTTTCTTCACTGCGCGATCACTTGGATACCCTAAAATATGACGTAATTCTTCTTCCGTTGAAATGAATGAATTTATTTTTGTTTCCTCCAGTCCCATTCAATATACACTCCTTATTTTTCTTTATTTTCCCAAAATTACATATAATTATTGTATACTAAACTATACAGAAAGGAGAATATAAATGACAGAATGGTTAACGATATTTGATACAGCAGGAAACAAAATTGGAAAAAAACTACGTGATGATGTACATCGTGACGGTGATTGGCACGAAACATTCCATTGCTGGCTCGTGGAAAAAGACAACGAAGACATTTCTTTATACTTCCAATTACGAGCTAAAAACAAGAAAGATTTCCCAGGAAAATGGGATATTACATCTGCTGGACATATTATGCATAATGAAGATGTGCGAATAGGTGGTCTTCGTGAAATAGAAGAGGAATTAGGCTTATCCTTTCAAGCTACTGATCTAGAATACAAAGGCATTTTTAAAATCAATCATGAAATCCCGCACTTCATTGACCGTGAAATGTGTCATATGTATTTTCATGCTGTTACAAAATCACTTCCGTTTGCACCAGGTGATGAAGTAGAAGATGTAATGAAAATAAATGCAACTTCTTTTTTACAGCTTTTAACGGGTGAAATTTCATCTACAACAGGTACTCCAGTTCTAAATAAAAATGCTAAACCAATTGCCATAACATTTGAGGATATCTATCCATATGAACTTGAATATTATAAATTTGTCATAGAAAAAGGACGAGATATATTAAATAACAATAATTTGTAAATCCTGATTGACTCCCAGCTTAAATAGCATGGGAGTCAGTGTTTTTTAATAACAAGATTTACAAGCGATTTTCATTATTTCTCCAGCACTTTTAATCTATTCTCCACCCGTATAAATAAGCAGATGATTAATACTATCATAAGGCCTAAAATAGCAATCGTTGTATGCGGATACCTAAATAGCATCCCTATTAAACTTCCTATTAAAATCATTAAAAGTCCATTTTGTTTCATAACTTCAGCGCTATATTGATTTCCAACATCCCATAAATCTTTATTTTTCATTGATCGCTTTGTTCGATATCCGTATACTGCGTTTATATCTGTTGGTGGATTTTTTTGCAATATGAGTGCAGCTAGTATAAATATAATACCGATTAATATGCTCATTCCTATATTTATAAGTACATATATCATCTTATCACCCCACATCTTTCCAAACACATTTTCCAGTTTATTCCTTTATAATACAACAAAAAACAAATCTATATTTTCCATAACAAAAAATACACCACTCTTGCTTAAATGATGTATAAGCTGAATACAGTATTTTATATTCATAGCCCAACCTTATTGTTTTATATTTACTTTCTCTGTTTCGACGTTTGAAACATGCTAGGAAGCGTCACAAATCGTGACCCTTTCGCTTTCAGTTCAGGAATAATTCGATCTAATGAGTCTACGGATCCCTGCAAGTTCGCTCCTGGCGTCGAATGTTGTAATACAACACTTCCCGGAAACGCATTGCCTAATACAGTATTTGTAATCTTTTCTGCACTTACACCTTTCCAGTCAACTGTATCTACACTCCACTGCACAATCATAAAGTTTTGCTCTGTAGCCCATCCCAGCTGTTTTTCACGTATTTCACCATAAGGTGGACGTATAAACTTTGGCGCATATCCCACCAATTTCTTCAATATCTCTTCTGTTTTTACAATTTGATTTCGGTATTCTTCATCACTCACTTTAGCTAAATTGGGATGATTGTACGTATGATTCCCGATAATATGGCCCTCATCCGCAATTCGTTTTACTACATTAGGATACCTTTCTGCATTTTCACCTAGAAGAAAAAAAGTACCTTTCACACCATAACTTTTTAACTTATCTAATATTTGCGGGGTAAATACAGGGTCTGGCCCATCATCAAATGTAAGAGCAACTTCAGCTTTATTATACGGACCTGAAAATGCATAAGCATATTTTTCAACCCATGAAAACGGAGTCCAAGAACCCCTCTCTTCTTCAGCACCTTGAACCTCATTCTTCACGCCAACCTTTACTAAATCAGGATTTATATGCGAATGATTTTGATAATAAAATACATTTGAATACGGCACATAAGAATACACATTATAGAAAGGGCTATTACGTTCTGGAGTCCATTGAAAAGGAATAAACATTTCTGATGGATAAAAATAATACATAATAAAAACCTCCCTTACATTTTATATGCCGTTCATTCGAATTTTGTTAGAAGGATACATATTCACAAACCAAAATAAGACCGTTCCATCATTGGAACGATCTCATTCCTTTCTATCTGAAAAACTTAATAAATAGTTTTGCTATCTTGCGGTAAAGACTTCACATGCTTTACATAGCTTGTCACTCTAGCATCATCACCTTGTGGATATTCGTAACCACAATAGCTAGCAATTCCGATTGCAATTTCCCTAAATAAATCTCCCATTACAAAGACGGAATTCCAAATCTTTTCATAGTCTGCATTTGAGAATGTATCCATATATTGTTTCCATATGTCATCTTCAAGGTATTGTTCAAAATACTTTCCAAACTTCCCTGCGCTTACTGTAAAATTTGTTTTTATCCCTATATGCCACTCTAGCATTTGCATCAGCATATTTCTCACAGGACCTTCAAGCATACCTTTTACATAGGGGAGCTCTTCTCTCCACAATCCCTTTGCGACATTAGTGCTACACCACCAAAACTCATTACAGCAATCCGCAAATTCTTTTTCACTTGGCCTGTTTATAAGATAATCTGAATCATTTGCTGGTGGAAACGGTTCAATACATCCATCTTTATCCAAAAGAAGTACACTTAAGCTATCTCTATCAAGAAGTTCATTTACTAATTCTACTGGAACTAAAGTCAAATCGATTCGATTCCCGTCTATAAACTGCATCAAATAAGGAAATCTTCCATCCTCTGCGGGTGGAACTAAAGTGCCTTCTTCTGGCATTTGCACAATCATTATTTCTCCAAATCTATTGATCCAGCTGTGATCAGATGTGAATGACTGTGTATCTTTCATAACATATACAATATCGTAATCTTGAAAACAATCTTTCTTCACATTTGGATTCACACGCGATCCATTCATAATAACTGCACGAATACGTTCATCTTCTCTCGCTGTATTTAATATTAAATCCATCATTTCTTTTTCGCTTCTCATATTTTTATAACCTCCAAATTTTATTAATCTACTGTACTCTATTCAATTTGGAGGAGCACGAGAAGAATTAGCTGTATTGCATACACGTTATAACATATCAAACATTTTCTTCATTTTTTCTCCTCCTAGTCTAATAGATCTATAGCCACCATTTTAATTTTATCACTCTGTTAAAGCGCCATTACAAATCCATCATATCCCTTACTCCCTACTGTTTGAATTGCTGTGGCAGTGACGCGCGGTTCATTAGCAATTAATTCATAGAAACGACGTATTCCTTGCACACGTGGGTCATCACTAGATGTATCAATCACTTCCCCCTCGCGCACTACATTATCACCAATAATTACGCTACCACGCCTTGAAAGTTTAAGAGCCCATTCAAAATATACAGGGTTGTTTTGTTTATCAGCATCAATGAAAATAAGATCAAATAGCTCACATTTTTCAGTAGCCATTTGCTGCAACGAATCTATTGCCATTCCAGTACGCACATGAACCACTTCGCTCAAATTAGCTCGCTCAATATTAGCACGGGCAATTTCAGCATGCTTTTCATTTGCTTCCAGTGTAATAAGACGACCACCTGCTGGTAATGCTCTTGCAAGCCATATTGTACTATATCCCCCTAAAGTTCCAATCTCTAAAATATTCCGTGCTCCATGAATTCGCACTAACAATTGTAAAAATTTTCCTTGTGCTGGTGAAACATCATGCGCTGGCAGATTCGATTTAGCATTCACTTGAAGTGCTTCTTCCAAAACAGAATCAGTTGGCACCAGTAAATCTGCAATATACTCATCAACAGCCACCCATTTATCAACAGGATTCACGTAAATACCATCCCCTTCGAATTGTATGGAATAAAACTACAATAACTTCCACTCTTATTATAAGTCATAAATTTCAGAATTAAAAATAAACAAAAAAAGATTTGGTTTAAACCAAATCTTTTTCACACATATACATTTTTTACGGATTAGTAGACCAAAGCCCAGCAGATTTAATAAATGTACGTTTATTTAATTTCAACTGCGCTACGATAAACTCTGCAATATCTTCTGCTTGCATAACTTTATCTGGATTACCGTCTGTTAATCCTAAGTCTACTGCCATATCTGTTGCCACTGTACTTGGTGTTAAAGCTGTTACACGAATGTTGTGTTTGCGTACTTCCATCGCTAATGATTCTGTTAAACCAAGAACACCAAATTTTGAAGCACTGTATGCACTTGTTACTGGTGCACCTTTTTGTCCTGCTGTAGATGAGATGTTAATGATGTCACCAGACTGTTGTTCAATCATACTTGGTAATGCCGCGCGAGTTGCATAGTATACACCCATTAAGTTGACTTGGATAATTTTTTCCCAATCAGCAACATCTAGTTCTAAAAATTTGCCGAACTTAGAAATACCCGCATTATTAATTAAAATATCAATAGAACCTAGTCCACTTTTTAATGCTTCAATAGCAGTCGTAACTTCTTCATATGAAGATACATCAGCAGTAGCAATAACAGCTTTTACGCCTTCAGCTTCCACTTCTTTCGCAACTGCTTTTAAGTTCTCTTCAGAGCGCGCTAAAAGACCAACATTTACGCCTTCTTTCGCTAAAGCAATTGCTACTGCACGACCAATTCCTCTTCCTGCTCCTGTAATTAATGCATTTTTTCCTTGTAATAATTCTGCCAAATATAACACTCCTCAATCAACCTAAGTTGCTTTTTCCTATCATGAATTCTATCTGTATCTAATCCGAAATGCAATTATGCACTTTGTTGTGCGTAGGTTACTTGTAAGTAACTATTGTGTTCAATATACAATTCACAAATTACATATGTAACTAGTTTTGGATAACGTATCCTTCTTGTTTTTGATATATAATCGACTTATAAACAGGGAGGATGGAAATGAAGAGAAAAAAACGATTAGGAGGAGTTATACTAGCTGGATTGATCATAATTACATTAGGATTATACTCTTGGTACGGAAATCCTATAAACTATAAAAAATTGAAAATGATACATATCATTACCTTCAAACCAATAAAGGATACAAAAAGAAAATATAAAAAGTATAATTGGATCTTACACACCGCTATATAATACTGGTTATTACGCACATGTAGTATTTACGGATGAACCTTATTTTACATACATTTATCAATATGATAATAACAAGAAAATAATACAGGAGAACGGGATTTTAGGAAGACATACTGAACTATTTGAAAACAAGAATCTACACTGGGGCCTCTTTGATCAATTAACAACAGGTATTCACAAAAACCTAGCAAAAAGAGGCCTAAAAAAAGAGAAAGATTATTCCATACGTCATGTTCAATTCATTGATGTGGATGATGATAAAAATGGAGCAGAGGCCTTTGTAGACTTTAAGAGAGATAAAGAATCTCATTATGTATATCGCATCAATAGTGAAGGAGTAGCTTATCAACATAGTTGTGAATATGGGAAATGTTCTTTTAAAGAATAAAGCTTTTATGAATAGGGCATGTCCTATTCATAAAAGTTTCTTTTTCCGATACCTAACTAGTTATCCCGCATTAACGGGCAGTAAGAACCCACTGATTAAAGTTTCACTTTATCTTTTCATTTGTAGAATTACCCATAGGAATCAAAACAATAAATTCAGTCCCCTTCCTAACCTCACTCTCTACTCGTATTTCTCCCTGATGAAGATCAACCACTTTCTTCACAATTGGCAACCCTAAACCGCTACCTCCATGTGCACGATTTCGTGATGAATCCGCTTTATAAAATCGTTCGAAAATATGTTTCTTTTGTTCCTCTGAGATTCCTATTCCTGTATCACGTATATGCACTTCAGCTTGTTCGCCATTTCGGATTAATTGAATCATAATTGCTCCACCACTCGGTGTAAATTTGATACTATTATGAAGTAAATTTATCCATACCTGATTCATACTTTCTTTATCCGCCGTAACGTATACTTTGTCTAACGATAGTTCTAACTCAATCTCCTTTTCACTCCAAAGCGGTTCACAATTTAGTACAATTTGTTTTAATTGTTGATCTAATCGATATGTTATATGCTCTGGCAAATACTCTTCAGATTCTAACAATGTTAACTTAAGCAAATTTTGGCTAAGCTTAGATAATCTTGTTGTTTCCGTTTCAATAATTGTAAGATAATGTTTTCTCTTTTCATCTGATAAGCTATCATCTTGAAGTGCACGTGCAAATCCTTTAATCGATGTTAGCGGCGATTGAATTTCATGCGAAACATTAGATACAAATTCTTGTCTCATTCTTTCCATTACATTCAATTCATCCGCCATTTCATTAATACTTTTCACAAGGACACCTATTTCTCCATCATACTGCTCTTCATTCCTTATTTTCACAGAGAAATCACCTTTTGTAATTTTTTGTATCGGCTCAATAATAGACCAAACCATTGCTTCTCGCTTTGGTCTCATCAAAATACCAATTAACATACTAATAAGAACAACAAATAAAAATCCAAGTATATCACTAATAAGAAACGTGACAAAAGGTGATACTTCGATTTTAATAGCACGTAACACATTCGACGATACAAAAAATGCAATTGACCACATAGCAATGAGAGTGGAAAACACCCCTACAATACTCCCTGTTACCTTCCAAAACTTCCGCCTGCTCATTTACCTACCTCTAATCGATAACCTAGCCCACGAATTGTCTTTATTGTAAAACCTGATTGTTCTTCCTGAAACTTTTCACGCAAGCGATTAATATGAACATCTAAAGTCCGTTCATTCCCTTCAAAATCATAACCCCACACTTCTTCAATCAATTGCTCCCTTGAACATGTTCTACCTACCTTTGAACCTATAGTAAACAATAGCTCAAATTCCTTTAAAGGTAATGTTATCGTTTGTTCTCCAATTGTAACTTCAAATATTTTACGATTTAATAATACATTTCCGACTTGGATAGACTGTGACACAGTGACTTGATATCGCTTCAGTAACGCTTTTACCCGTACAACTAGTTCCAATGGATCAAAAGGTTTTACGAGATAATCATCTATCCCTAACTGGAACCCTTTCACCTTTTGCGAAATTTCACCTTTTGCTGTAAGCATTAAAAGAGGGATATCATAATATTTTCTTAATTCATAGCATAGTTCCCAGCCATCCATATTTGGCATCATGATATCAAGTATAACCATATCCATTTTCACTTCTTCTATTTTACGGAGAGCATCCATCCCATCAATTGCCTCGTATGTTTGAATACCTTCTCGTTCCAAAAATACAGAAACTAATTCTCTAATGTGCGGGTCATCATCTACTACTAAAATTTTCGGCATCAAATCATCACCTCTTCTCTTTTATGATGAATAAGCAGTGAAGTAAAAAATGTCCCCACTGCTTCAAAATCCAATATTACAATCGTTTTATAGTGCTCCTTCTTTTATCTTCAATTGCTGCGTTGCAAATTCTTGGTACATATCATGAGAACGTAACAATTCATCGTGAGAACCACTTCCCGTAAGCTTTCCCTTTTCAATAAAAATAATTTTGTCGGCATCTACAACAGTAGAAAGTCGGTGTGCAATAACTAAAGTTGTTCTACCTTTCATTAAGTTATTTAACGCTTTTTGAACAACAGATTCCGATTTACTATCAAGACTTGACGTCGCCTCATCTAACATTAAAATTTGAGGATTACGAAGCAACGCACGAGCAATTGCAATTCGTTGTCTTTGTCCCCCAGATAATTTCACACCACGTTCGCCAACTTCTGTATCGTACCCTTTCGGTAAATCATCAATAAATGCATCAATATAAGCCATCGCTGCTACTCGTTTTATTTCTTCTTCACTTACTTTCCCTTCTACCCCATAACAAATGTTATCTCGGATTGTCCCATCAATTAGCGGACTATCTTGTGACACATATCCAATTTGACGTCGCCATGATTGTAATGAGTATGTTGAAATAGGGTCTTTCCCTAACTTTACTACACCACTTGTTGGTTCATAAAAACGTTCTAATAAAGAAAACAATGTCGTTTTCCCACTACCACTAGGTCCTACAATTGCAGTTACTTTTCCTGATTCAATTGTAAAATGAATATTTTGTAATACCTTTTCCTCTTCGTTATACTCAAAATCTACATTTTCAATCAAAATAGATTGCTTTGCATTTGTGACATGAACACCATCTATATGATTTTCAACTTCATACTCTAAAATAGTATTAATACGTTCCGTTGCACCAATCGCCTTTTGGAATTGTGTAAAAAACATAGAAAGTTGACTCATAGGCATAATAATTTGCACTAAATATAGAATAAATGCTACAAGCTCTCCCGTTGTTAATGCTCCAGAAGAAACTCGCATTCCACCATATCCTACAATAATAACAAGTAACGCCATTAAAACAAATGACATGACTGGTGTAATTAAAGCTTGCACTTTCCCTTCTTTCAAACCAAATTGTAATAACTTTTGAATTCCTTTGTTACCATTTTCATACTCTCTTGATTCTGTATTTGAAGATTTCACCAAACGTATTTCTGATAACACTTGGTTTAGTACACTCGTAAAAGAAGCCGTCTCATCTTGCAATGTTTTAGAAATTTTATACATCATTCTTCCAAGTGGTACTAAAATCAATACAGATAACGGAATGACAGTTAATAGTAGAATTGTCATTTTCCAATCTAAAACAAATAATACAATTAACGATCCAACAATAGAAATACCACCTGTTAATAAGCTAGACAGGTGCTCTGAAATTAACGTTCTTACAACACCTGTATCGTTTGTCATACGACTAATTGTATCACCCGTTCTATTTTGATCATAGTAAGAAACCGGTAAAATCAAAACCTTTTTCCATAGTCGTTCTCTAATTCCAGCTACAATTTTTTGTCCAATATAATTGAGTAAATAAATGGATAAGCCTGACGCAATTGTTTGAACAATAAAAAATGCAACTAAGCCAACAATTTGCATTGTACTGATTGAGGAAATCGAAAAATTATCAACTAATCCTTTTGTAAGCATTGGAATAAACAAACTTGCTCCTGTTGAAAACAAGCTCATTACTAACGCAAATATAAGAATACCTTTTGGGGGATTTGTATCTTGAATAAGCCGTAAAAATTTCCTCCAACTTCCCTTTTTCTTCTCTTTATTTTGTATTTCCATTCCTGTTCATCTCCTCATTTCAAACCAAACGGTTATTTCTAATACTAGCATACGATATGAATGTAAACTGAATGTAAACAGTCTAATCACTCATCCTCTTATTTGGTAAAAAAACACATCAAATCTCATCTTTACAACAGGCGTAATCATCTGATATTATTACCTGGTACTTATGCAAAACAAGTATTCTATCGTTTCAATAAAAAGGAATTATACAATACTGATTCAAATATATATAACATGTATTTTTACAACCTACTATTGTAGGAATATCAGACAAACCCTACAAATCTTCATTGATTGAGAGGAGTATCCTTTTGCAAACAAACAAGAATCCCGAAAAGAAAACCATTATATTCATTCATGGATTAGTTGGAAATCGTCGTGCCTTTAAAAAGGAATATAAACGTTTTTCTTCTTCCTACAATATAATAACGTATGACTTGCTAGGACACGGTGAAGACAAAGGACAAGCAATCGAATTTTCTTTAGACCGATTAGTACAACAGCTATCCGACCTTTATGAAAAAGAAGGAATTGAACAGGCTCATATTTGTGCCCTAAGCTACGGTTGCTATATTGCCACTATATTTGCGCACAAATACCCTGAAAAAGTATTAAGTCTTTGTCATATTGGTGGACATTATAATAATCCATCCCTTTTATATAATGTCTTCCGAAAATTTTGGGATAAAAGAGGACATGACTATTCTACTTGGCTATATCAATATGCAAATACAATTTTTCCAAATGGGATATTAAAAGCAAATCCATTTGCAGTCATTTCAAAAAATATTTATTATCGCTTTGGATTACAACTACACTCGTCCATTATTGTTGAATCGCTCAAGCACCGTTTAGAATTCGATTTAAAATCTCGTTTAAAAGAGCTGTCGCAGCCTATTCTATGGGTAATGGGAGAACATGATCACCTCTACAAATCTTGTCTATTTGACTTAAAATCTATTCTTCCAAACGTGTTATACAGAGAAATCCCGCTAGCTGGGCATGCCGCAAATTTATTTCGCCCTAGCTATTTCCATGATTTATATTCTCGCTTTTTACACGGAGATTTAAAATAAAAAAATATATATTCGTAAAAAATGAAAAGAGAGAAACATTTATTTATACAAATGTTTCCCTCTTTTTCATTTCTATCATTCATTTGTATTTACAAAAACAAAACTAAAGATAAAAAAAGCTTTCCAGTTTCCTAGAAAGCTTTTCCTTATAATATTGAACAATTAAATTCTCTTATTATGCTTTTGTATAACCAGCTAGGTGCTTACTCCAGTAAGAGCTACTTACTGATTGAATTCTTACACCAGTTTTTTCAGTTTCTGCACTGATAAACTGTCCATTTCCTAAGTAAATTCCCATATGAGTCATACCCGCACCTGCACCAGTAGTATCTCTAAAGTATACTAAGTCACCTGGTTGTGGATTGCTAGTATGTTGTTTGCTGCTCCAGTAACCTGCAACATTTTGACGTCCGCCAGAGTGACCTGCTTGTTTTAATACGTAGTAAACGAAGCCACTGCAGTCAAAACCAGATGGTGTTGTACCACCATAAACATATGGTGAACCACTTAATGATTGTGCAATAGACACAATTGATGATCCATTAGCAGATGGTGTTGTTGGTTTTTCTGTTTGTGTATTTCCTTGCTCACCACCAGTAGTTGGACGAGAAGGCGTAGTTACATTTGCTGTACCACCTTTTACAAATTTCACATAGTCAGCACTTACGTAACCAGTTCTGCCGTTATGGTTAATTTTATACCAGCCATTTTCTACACCAGAAACTTGTAGTGTTTGACCATTTGTTACGCCACCAATTACAGCGTTATATGTAGCTGGACCTGTACGTACTTTTAAAGCACCTGTATTAACTACATATGATCCACCAGTTTGAAGTGTAACATTATTGTTAGTAGCCGGTTTCTCTGTTTGGTTAGATACGGCTGTACCACCTTTTGTTACGAAGTCTTTGCTTATGTATCCAGTTCCACCATTGTGGCTAATTTTAAACCAATCTTGTACTTCACCTACAACTTGTACTGTTTGGCCTTTATTTACAGAGCCTAAAACAGTATGAGACGCGCTAGGACCTGTACGTACGTTAAGCGAAGAAACGTTAACTGTATAATTACCTGTCCCTTGTTGAACAGCAGTTTCTTTCTTTCCACCAGTTGTTACGAAGTCTCCACTTACATAACCTGTTTGACCATTTACATTTACTTTAAACCAACCGTTTTCTTGGCCAGTTACTTGTAGCACTTGACCTTCTTTTACTTTAGAAATAATGTTATGTTCTGTTCCAGCACCTGAACGAACATTCAACACATCAGCTGTTACTGTGTATTTTAGTTCAGAATTTGTTTCTACTGCTTTTGTTTCAGTTACATTTGTTTGTTTTTGAGTTTGAGTTTGTCCATTGATTTCTTTTAGCGCATCAGATGAAACTTGTGCATGAGCAGAATCCATTCCAGGAACTGCTACACCACCAGCTACAGATGCTACTGCTAAGCCTGCTAGTACTTTCTTCATAAGTTGTTTTTACTTCCTTTCCCTGCGACCTTCTAAAAAAACGAACTTAATAATCTACAATATTCTTAAAATCAAACATGTATTAAATTCCATTTTTTTACAAGAGTTTTATTTTTCACACGCCGTTCATTGTAAATGATTGACGTGAATTTTGTGTGAACTTCATGTGAACTTCGACTTCCAAGACAACGTTTTTATAATAAAACATTCTCTATTTTTTATTGTGAGATAAAATTGCAGTCTCTACTCCTCATCTTATCACTCCAAATAAAAGCTCTACTTGTCTTATTAAATCGTATCAACGCTCTCAGATAAAAAGTTCCTTTGATGAGCCACCCTTCTATCATTACAAAAATCTAACCATTTATCAACTATATAGTATTCTAAAAAACTATATGTCACTCACTATTCACTTAAAGTATCACTTTTTCTCAAATGAAGTAGCTGGGAAAAATATTGTGGATTATTTAAGGATTGTCTAAACAAGAACTAAGTAATATGGTATTGACAGGGTTTATTTGCTAAACTAACCTTATATATCGAAATATTAGGAGGTTTGTTATTAATAATGGAGCAAATTATCAATAATAGTTCAAAACATTATACCGAATTTTATTATGCACTTGTATACTTACTATCCTTATTAACATTCAAAAAAGTAGCAACCATCGAAATCAAAAAGAATGAATTAAAAATGGCCCTAAAACAACAAAGAGATGAATTAACAAAAGAAAACCCTTATAAATTATAAAATCTATGACAGACATAAAAAAGGATTATCAAAATTGATAATCCTTTTTTACTTTATTTATAAATTTTCACTCGAGTTTCTAAAGGCTGAAATTCTTTTTCTCCCGCTGGTGCAACTGGTTTACCAAACGGCATTTGTGCAGTCAACTTCCAAGATTCTGGAATATCCCATTCTTTTCTTACCTCTTCATCAATTAATGGATTATAATGTTGCAGCGTTGCCCCAAATCCTTCAATTTCTAATGCTGTCCAAATTGCAAATTGCAGCATTCCTGATGATTGCTGGGACCAAGTTGGAAAATTGTCTTTGTATAATGCAAACTTTTCTTGAAGATCTTCTACTACTTTACTATCTTCAAAATATAAAACTGTCCCATAGCCACTTTTAAAAGCATTCATTTTTTCTTCGGTTGGTGCAAAATTATTTTCCGGCACAATTTTTCGTAATGTTTCTTTCGTAATATCCCATAGTTTGTCATGTTGCTCACCTAATAAAACAACAACCCTTGCACTCTGAGAATTAAAAGATGAAGGTGTATACTTTACGGCATGATTTACTACTTCTTGGATTTTCTCATCAGAAACAACTTGCTCTTTACTGATTGCATAAATTGATCTTCTGTCTTCAATTGCTGAATAAAAATCTTTTGCCATACTAATTCCCTCCAATTTTTATTTGAGGCTTACTGTTATGTATTATGGTATATCACGCCTCTAACTTATTAATAATAAGTTTATAACTTTATTATATCTACAAATAAAAATTATTTCAAACAATTACACTCATACTTTTTCAGTTTTTGTTTTTGATACTTTTTATATTCCCTAAAAATAAAAAACAGCTTATTCCCCACTCAACCCGAGTTTTAAACAAGCTGTTTTCCTTCACCTACTTAACAATTTCAAAGCCATAGGACATCAGTTTATGCGTTTCTGTAAAACGTTTCATTTTACTCTTCGTACCCATAACAACCGTTATGATTCGTTTATCACCTTGTTTCGCAGTTCCTGTAAAACAATAACCCGCACTATCAGTAAAACCTGTTTTCAGCCCATCCATTCCTTCCATGTAAAGTTCTTGGTTGGCTGAATTTAACATTTCATTGGTACTTGTAACAGTCGTATTTTTAAATACTAACTGACTTTGAGGTAAATGCGTGACATCTAATATCTCTGGATAATCTTTTACAAGACGGTACGCTAACTTAGCTACATCTGCTACAGTCATTTTTGTTTCACTTCCATCAGCTTCTTGCAATCCAGAAGCATTCGCAAACTTAGTCGCTTCTGATAACTCCAGCTGTTTCGCTGTTTGATTCATCAACTGTGCAAAATCTTGCTCCGTCTTTGCCATATGTTCGGCTAAAGCAACTGCAGAATTATTAGCAGATTGAATCATTAATGCATGATATAAATCTTTAACCGTTAATACATCTCCTGTTTGTACCGGAATTCTAGCGCCCTCTGCCTGTGCAGATTTAGCACTGATTTTCACTTGGTCGTCCCAATGAACCTTTCCTTTATGTATGTTTTCCAAAAGAATATATGCCGTCATCATCTTTGACATACTCGCCGGAGCAAGCTGCTCTTCTTCATTATTTTTATACATAACTTGTCCATCACTCGCATCAATGATCATTGCTGCTTTCACTTCAACTACTGGGACATATTTTTGTGGAATTAACTTTTCAGATAATCCCGTCTTTGGTAACTCTGCTACTTGTAGAGGCGGACCATCTATTGTCATTTTTTCTTTTGCTTTGGAAACATTCTTTTCTAGAATACTTCCCTGGAAAAAGAACCAACATGCACTCAAAATAATAGCAAAGAGTATTGTTACACTTCTCCACCCTAACCTTTTCATCCATAAAACTCCTTTTACTCTATCTATTATAATTTCAAATTTAAACATAACAACAATGGCTTTAAAACGTCAAGGTCAAACAGGAAAGAATCTACGATAACTATTCTTTCAAGATTATTTGTTACGTATATGTTATACTACAATATAATATTGAATATTAAAAATTTTATAATATTATATTGTAAAGTTACTTAAAATCTCCCCATCTTTACAAGAAAGGATCAATACAATGATACTACTTAATCCCTTAAAAAAAGGAGATACTATTGGTATTTACTCTCCTTCTTCACCCGTAACATATACATCGCCCAAAAGATTTAGTCGAGCTAAAAAGTATTTACAAGATAAAGGGTTCCGCATATTAGAAGGCCATCTTACAGGCAAGCAGGATTTTTATCGTTCAGGAATCATTCAAGAACGTGCTGAAGAACTAAACGCACTAATTAAAAATCCTGATGTTACATGCATCATGTCAACAATTGGCGGGATGAATTCAAACTCTCTTTTACCTTATATTGATTATGAAGCATTTAAAGAAAACCCGAAAATTATGGTTGGGTACTCAGACACTACAGCTTTGCTCCTTGCAATCTATGCAAAAACAGGCATTACTACATTTTATGGACCAGCACTTGTTCCTTCTTTTGGTGAATTTGAACCTTTTGTAGATTTTACTTATACATACTTTAAAGAAGCTTTAATGGATAATCAAGACGTCCCTTATAAGCTAAATATACCTTTATTTTGGACAGATGAATTTATAAACTGGGAAGAAAAAACAAAGGAGAAAGAGCTAAGAAAAAACGAGTGGATTTTTGTAAATGGTGGAAAAACAACGGGAAGACTAATGGGCGGAAACTTAAATACACTACAAGGTATATGGGGTAGCCCATTTATGCCTGATATTAAAGAAGGAGATATTCTCTTTATTG
The DNA here is from genome assembly GCF_022811845.1 of Bacillus pseudomycoides. Lineage (NCBI taxonomy): Bacteria > Bacillati > Bacillota > Bacilli > Caryophanales > Bacillaceae > Bacillus > Bacillus pseudomycoides. Next base: position 3,373,330 of record NZ_CP064266.1, on the reverse strand, counting down.
AAGATAGCTCCAAAGATGCCGCTACCATTGAAAGAAGTTTCTCATTGCTTAAAATTAACGGCGTATTTGATAAAGTTTCAGGAATCATTCTTGGCAAACATGAGCAATTCAATGATTGCAGTACAAATCGAAAACCATATGAAATATTACTAGAAGTGCTAAAGGATCGTAAATTGCCATTTCTTGCAGACTTTGATTGTTGCCATACACATCCGATGATTACTATGCCAATTGGTGCTCAAGTTGAGATGGATGCAACGAATAAAAGAGTAAGTATCATTGAGCAATGGAAAAATAAATATGAAGTTTAACGCTTCTATGAATATCTTTATTTCAAATCACTTACATATTTCACCAAAAAACATCTCTACAAGAATACGATTCTAAATTAAGAGAATATGCCAACCCTTATGTTATTATTGGCTATTCTTTATTAGGAATTAATGCTGGGCTAAATATTTTTGCATTAAAACAAGCATCTGCATTAGAGTCACTAAGTTACCTCATCATTTCAATGTTCGGTTGATATTTCCTAGGTGAAATCATTACAAAAGAAAAAGTAATCGGTAACATCATCATTGAAATTAGATTTGTTGTTATTTTCCATACACTAAGAAAATACACCCTTATTGTATAGAAAAAAGTCCGTTATAAATAACGGACTTTTTTCATATCCTCTCTACTGCCCTAAATTTTGAACCTTATCTTTTAAATCCTGCAATTGTTCAACTGTCTGCATAAGCTCTGAGTTTTTAAATTGTTCTACATCCATTTTTCCTTCTTCTATCTTTTTCATAGTTGTATCAATCAATGCGCTTAATTTTTCATTATATCCAACGATTTGCTGATGAATGTCCTTTGCTACATCTGGAGGCGTCAATTCATTAAAAGCTGGAATATCCTTTTTTATTTCTCCAAGCTTAGTTTCTAATTCTTTCCGAGCAGCACTATCGTTGATTGCCTTCTCTACTAATCCCGGTGCTTCATTTGCAAATGTACTCACTTCATTCACATAGTCTGTTGCCTTTTGGGCATAATCAATAGAATTCTTACCTTCTTCAATTACAGAACATCCCATTAAACCAATTGTAATTAAAAACACAAGTAATATTGTCTTTTTTAATTTCATATTTCACCTCCTAAACGAATACTAATCCGTTGTTTCTTCTATACATTTATAAACACTTATTCCTTTCGTTATACTGTCATTCAAAAATACTAGCTATTTTAATTCTATTTTCGTCACTTCAACTTATATATTCTAGCAAAACTTTTTAAATTCCTTTTTATAATCAATTTTGAAAAACATACGGTGCTTTTGTGCTTAATAAAGATAAAAAAGCAATCAATTCTCCAAATGAAAATTGTTTACTTTTTTGAGCCCGTCGCTCCAAAATCACGAATATTAATCTTCACGTCATATTTTACAGAAGCTTTACTAAAACGTGGATCTCAATCATTTTTTATTTTTCCCCACATATATATCACCTATAAGTAAGTGATATATTCCTGTCATTTTTATAATTTTATTTCTGTTAATCCCAATATATTAATATAATTTCTGAAAAAGACATATTTAAGACTTCCTTAAATGTCTTTTCCTTTATCATATCGCTTACTTTCTTACATATCCTATAACTGTTACAAGTTCTGATTCTATATGTACACTGATAATTTCCTCAATAATATTTGTGTATCCTTCTCCTATAGCCGCTCCATATTGTAAAGAAATTTCTTTTCTCTTATAAATTGACTGAGGTATAGTCAAAATGAATTTCCTAAGATGTCTTTCATCTACAGGTTCCATAAGTAAAACGATCCCATCTTCCTCAAACATACAATCACCCTTTCACATCCATTCCTACTATGACTCAGTATTGCCTTTATGTGCTAGGTTCTAAACCCACTTCCAAATCGTATGATACGCTTCATTCGATGAAGCATTCATTTTCCATAGTCATACGAACTACTTTTTTAAATTCCTAAATAAAAAAGCACGAATCTTAAACTAGCAAGAATTCGTGCTTTTCATAACGATGTTTTTACATTCCTTTATCCATCTCATAGAGTCTGCGATATTTCTCTCTAAATCTTGAGGCAGGGTTTCATGTACTATGTTCAACTTCCTTGCCTTTCTCTATCTTCTTATTTTTTGTTATATTTCTTATTTTTTTAATCGTTCCAACCAATCCGGTCGGGAAACCTAATAACACAATAATATAGAGTAACCCAAGGAAAATGGTCCATCTTTCAAAGATTGGATACTGCGCCGCCAATTCTGATAAATAATATTTTAGAGATTCAACAATCCCTGCTCCTGCAATTGCCCCTATTAATGTCCCGACTCCCCCAATCATTGTCATCAATAGAGCGTTCAAAGTCATTTCAATTGAAAAAACAGTTGTATTTACAAATCGTAATGTAATAACAAATAAACCACCGCTAATCGCTGCAACTACTCCTGCAACTATACTCGCAATAATTTTATAGTGAAGAACCTTATATCCAAGTGCCTCTACCCGTTGCTCATTTTGCGAAATTGCCTTCAAAACTTTTCCGATAGAAGATTGAGTAAATAAGCGAAGTAATAAAAAAATCACAAGTAGACATACGAGTGTAATGTAGTAAAATGTGAAGCGATCACGAAACATATCCGGTACACCGAATGTAAATCCATCTCCCCCATGTGTAACGGCCCGCCATTTTTCGGCAAGTACAAAGAATAACTGGGAAATAGCCAGTGTTAACATTGCATAAAAATGGCTTTTTAACCGTAAAGAAAGTAATCCAATTATATAACTAATTATCGCTGATAATACAACCGCTATGGCAATACCAATAAAAAAACTGATTACGGAAACTTCGTATCGATCAAATAAGAGTGCCACACAATAGGCCCCTATCCCAAAAAACATACAATGACCGAATGAAACAATTCCTGTATATCCAAGAAGAAGATCAAAGCTCATTGCAAATATAGCAAAGATGAAAATTTGTGTGAACAAAATGAGTAAGCTCCTTGAATCATTTACGAAAGGGAATACACTTAAACAAATCAATGCAGCTACCCCAAAATATATCCCACCACGGTTAAATGTACGGTTCACCATTTCACCCCTTCTCACCAACGAGCCCCGTCGGTTTGACTATTAAGAAAAACAATAACATTAGCATATTGATTGCGAGTGATAAATCAGGTATATAATATGCCGTAAACGCTCCAGCCAATCCAACAATTAAAGATGCAAGCGCCGAACCTTGCACACTTCCTAATCCTCCGATAATGACAACAATAAAAGCTAAAATTGCATACTGCATACCCATTTCAGCAAAAATAACCCCTGAATATGGTGCAAGAAGAAACCCTCCTAACGCTGCCATTCCTGCCCCTAATAAAAAGACAAATGAAAATATAGCCTTTACGTTAATACCAAGAGCTTGCACCATCTCCTTATCCATTACACCTGCACGAATCATAAGACCTATTTTTGTTTTACGTAATAACAACATCAAGCCAATATAAATCACGACTCCAACGATAATGACAAATAAGCGATACTTAATTAATATAATGCCATCAAATGTAAAACTCCCTTGTAACCATAATGGTAATTTAGCTCCAATTGGATTTGGTCCCCAAAATACTTTTATACATTCACTAAGTACGAGCATTCCACCAAGTGTAACAAGAAGTTGGCGAACATGATTTCCATAGACAGGTCGAATAAGGAGTCTTTCTAAAATGAAACCAAGGAACATCCCCATTAAAACCGCTCCAATTAAGGCAAGTATATAACTTCCAGTCATATTGAATAGCCAAACTCCTGTAAAGGCTCCCCACGCAAACAATCCACCATGAGCAAAATTAAGTACACTCATTAAACCAAAAATAAGTGAAAGTCCAGATGCTAATAAGAAAATAAGCATACCTGTCGAAACGCCATTTACAAACAAGTTAACTAACACATCCACGTTCTATACCTCCTCCGTATCAATGTTAAGAAATCCCTAAATATTTCTGACATGTTTCCTTATCTTCTTTTAGTTCGTTCATTGGGCCGTTATGCACGATTTTGCCATTGTCCATAATATAAAAATAATCACCTATCTGGCTTGCCATCATAAAATTTTGTTCCACAAGCAAAACTGTTGTTTTCTCTTTCATTTGCAAAATAGCTGACATTAACTTCTCAATCATAATCGGCGCTAATCCTTTACTCGGCTCATCAATTAATAGCAATCCATCACTATTAATGAATGCCCTTGAAATCGCCAGCATTTGCTTTTGTCCTCCGCTCAACAATCCACTTTTTTTACTCCAATATTGTTTTAAATCTGGAAATAAATCGAGCATCCATTCTACTTTTTCTGCGGCTTCTATCCCTTTCTTCGCTCCCGCAAGAGCATATGTTTCTTCTACCGTTAAATCATGAAAAATCCCTTGATTTTCTGGCACATAGCCTATTCCTCTTCGCGAAATCAGATGAGTAGATAAACCGTTTACTTTTTCATCACAATAATAAATTTCACCATTAGAAATTCGATGAAACCCCATAATTGAACGTAAAGTTGTTGTTTTTCCAGCACCATTCCTCCCAAACAATACGGTAATCGTTCCTTTCTCAACCCTAAAAGAAACCCCTTGCAAAATATGAAATTGATCCAAATATGTTTCTATATTATCCACTTTTAATAGTGTCACCGTGCAATCCCCCTAAATATGCAGTTTGTACACGCTCATCCTTCATAATCTCTTTTGGTACTCCTTCAGCTAATAATTCACCATGAAATAATACAATTAAATGCTCGGATAAATGCAGAACCATATCCATTTTGTGCTCAATGAGTACAATTGTATTCTCACGATTTTTCTTTATATTTTCGATTACTTGTAGAATAGCTGGAACTTCCTCAACAGAAATACCTGCTGTTGGTTCATCAAGTAGCAATACATCTGTTCTGAGCGCCAGCAGCATAGCAAGTTCTAATTTCCTCTTTTCTCCATGTGCCAAATCTTGCGCTAGCATTTCTTCTTTTTCTTGAAGCAATACTGTCTTCAAAAGACGTCTCGCCTCTCCCATCTGCTGCCTAAATCGCGAGAAGTTTAGAAAGAAACTATAATAATCTTGAGCAAACGACTGTACACTTAAACGCACATTTTCAATCACTGTTAACTCTGGAAAAATATTTGTAAGCTGGAAAGAGCGTCCCATACCAAGGCGGGTTCGCTCTGGAATCGATAACTTTGTAATGTCACGTTCCTTAAAATAAATCTCACCTTTTGTTGGAGAAATTTGTCCACTTAACAAATTAAAAAGCGTCGTCTTCCCTGCTCCGTTCGGTCCAATGATAGAAATAAGTTTTCCTTTTGGTATCGTCAAATTCACATTTTTGATAACATGGTGTTCACCAAATGAGACACAAAGATTCCGAGTCTCTAATAGGTTCTTCACACTACCCCTCCTCATAAGGCATTTTGATTATTCATTTCAAGAACTAACGATAAAGAGAGGGAACAACCCTCTCTTTATATAATTAACTAAAAATTCTGTTTATTTATTTTGAATCGGTGGCTCTGTTTCTTTCATTGTCAGTTCACGCTCTAAAACAGGTACTGGATAATCCACACCATCTTGTTTTTGCAACGTTATAGAATAAAGCGTTTGCAATGCTTGGTGATCTTTCTCTCTAAATTTCATTTTCCCCTTTGGAGTCTCAAATTCCATTCCTTCCATTTTCTTAATAAGCGTATCAACCTCTGTATCGCCTTTCGTTTTCTTTAATCCTTCAACAATGGAAATTGCTGCTGACATTCCCCCAGCTGTGAATAAGTCTGGAACTGTTCCATTGAAACGTTTCTTATGTTCTTCCACTAGCCAATCGTTCACTTTATTTTTCGGAAGTGTATGATAATATACTGAAAATCCTTGCATACCTACTAATGCATCCATTGTTTTTAATGCTGGTATATCCGGTGCCCCCGTTGAAATTTTAATACCCTGTGCTTCCACATTCATATCCTTTAATTGCTTCCATGGTGAGTTTGCACCAGCCCAAACAACAAATAAATAATCTGGTTTTGAACTAATGATGTTTTGAATATTTGCAGTAAAATCAGTGGAATTCGTATCAGCATATTGTTCATTTACAATATTCGCACCTAATTTCTTCGCACCCGTTTTAAATGCAGCAATTCCTTCACGACCAAAGGCGTTATCTGGCGCAAACGTTGCAATCTTTACATCTTTCTTAGCGATTGATGCTGCACCAGCAATTGCATCTTGAGATGAATTTCTGCCTGTTCTAAAAATACATTTATTCCAATTCTTACCTGTAATGCTATCTGCAACCGCAGGTTCAACAACCATTATTTTTTCATATTCTTCCGCTAGTGGTAACACCGCTAATGTATCGCTAGAACTCGACGACCCTACTAAAAAATCAACCTTATCTTCTTCTAATAATTTCGTAGCTTTCTTAACTGCCACATCCGCTTTTGTTTCCGTATCTTCTACAACAAACTTAATCTTCTTCCCTTCTACTTTCCCTGTTCCACCTGTTGCGTAATCTAATCCTAATTCAAATCCGTTTACCGTTTGTTTCCCATATAATTCAAGTGGACCTGTTAACGAAGCAAGAACACCTACCTTAATCGTTTTCTCATCATCTGTGCTTGCCTTTTTTCCTGAACAACCTGCCGTTACTAACAATGAACCAAGAATACATCCCGTAAACATCATTTTTAGCCACTTACGTTTTTTTGCTGACATTGTGATCCTCCCCATACTTTACTTTCTAATAGAATCAAATACGCCATAGCAGTAAACCGTCCATAATCATGACTTTTCGCTTTCAACAATGTGAATCAGGTTGTCAATAGAAATTTCTCGAAGTACCTCTACATTCGCCAGACATTTCCAAATACCTTCCAATACATTTGTAAATATTCCCACAGTTATTCAAATAACCTTGATTGTCATCAATTAACTCTCTAAACGTAGCATTCAAGAAAAAATGAAAAAGCAAGTGTAATTAACGGTAATGTCGTATCGCTTTTAAATAATATTAATTGTTCAATCATTATTATTTCCAAGTATGTAAAACAGCGTAGAATCTGTAATTCTACGCTGTTCATTATAAAATCATTAAATCGAATTATTTTCCAATTTCTCTAGTCCCATTTCCAATTGTTTCTTATCTAATCCCTCACCAATAATTACAAAGTTTGTTGGAAACCCAAAGTCCTGTTCCAATAAAATTGGTACCCCAAATGAGTATTGCAACAAGTGCGGATACTTATCTCCATGAAATTTTACAAATCCCTTAACTCGATAAATTTCCTGCGGTAAATTGGAAAGCCATTCATATAGTTGATCTTGGTCGATTAATTTTGTAAATTGATATGTCATCGTTTGTATATGTAAATGCTGCTTCACATGTAATGCTTCATGCTCTTCATTTCCTTTAAATTCTACATCTTCTATATCCTCTAAAGATATATTACAATACTGTGTTTCATACAATTTTGCATGTTTGTTAATCGCTGCTACTTCTTCTAAAATTTTTGTCTTCTCCTCAGCTTTTACTAAATCTGATTTATTAATGAGAATATAACTTCCATATTTGATTTGTTCCTGTAAAAGTTGTTGAATATTTTTACTTAATGTGTCGCGATTTAACCATCTCATCGCATCTAGCACAACAACGATGGACTTCACTTCAAGATAAGGAGCTAAAATAGGAGACAAGCATGCATCTAATACTTCAATTGGGTGAGCAACGCCTGTTGTTTCTATATAAATGACATCGGGTCTTTCTTGTTGATATAAAGAATGTAATTGAATCTCAAGTTCATCTTTCAATGTACAACAAATGCAACCTTTAAGAAGTTCTCTTAAAACATTTTCTTTTCCTATAATATCTGTATCTACGGAGTATTCACCTATTTCATTCATTAAAACAGCAACTTTTCGATTTTTCTTTTTTTCTGCTAATAATAAGTTTTGTAGCAATGTTGATTTCCCGCTACCTAAAAAACCACCTAATATATGAATTTCTACTTTACTCATATTACCGACCATCCATTTCGTTTGAACTACTTTTTCTTAATTCCTATTTCATTATTATAGTTTTTCTTACTTTTTACAACTAAGAAACCTTCCTGATCGCTACGACTTCATATACCTAAGTTCAGCAATTTCATCGTATAAATGGCTTTATATATACTTCACCTAGTCTTTCTCTACAAGGGGCTAATTCATCGTTTCTTAAGTTAGACCCTTGATTATCAAAAACTTGATATAATTATCTTGACAAATCATTCACTTCATATGCGACCCGTATTCCAGATTCAATTGCTCCTTGCATCCAACCGTGAGTGAGTGTTGTATGTTCTCCAGCAAAATATACTCTACCTTCCACTGTTCGTGTATAAGGGTATATTTCCAGCTCTTGACCAGGTTCAAATGCAGTAAATCCCCCGCAAGAATATGGATTTTCACTCCAACTATATGACGCACCTGATACGAATTCAGTATAAACTTGATTTCCGTATATTTCTGCTAAATTTTTCAAAGTATAGCGAACGCGATCTTCATTTGAAAGGCTGTCCCACGTTAGAGCTTCATCAGCCCATGTATAGCTTGCTAAAACAAGAGCTGCTCCTTTCGTATGAATACCATAACTCGGAAAATATGAAAATCGAATCGGTAAATCTGTTATTGATTTCCCTCCATATTGTCCTTCTCGTTCCCAGAACCTACTTTTAAATTCAATCGCAATTTTTGTTGCAGCGATATAGTTTAACTCTCGAATTGCTCTACGTTTGTAATAAGAAAAAGAATGATACGGTTCAACTTCTACAAAACGCAATGCTGAAAAAGGAATTGTTATAATAGCAAGATCCCCTGTTACCATATATTGTTTTGAGGTTTGTTCGTGTCGTGAATAAACAGAAACACAATTATCTTGTTGAACAATCTTTGTCATTTTTTGATAGAACCATATATTATCTTTTAACTGTGGTAGAAACGATTGAGGTAATGCATCCATCCCACCTGTAATTTCATAAAATGTAGTAGTAGATGTAAAAAAGATCATTTCTCGTAATACTTCAATTAAAGACATTCCCATATACGCTTCCATATCTAATAATACGCCTATCATATCAATTGCACCATCCGAATAGTACAAATTCAAAAAACTCCCTAATGAGTATACCTTATATCGCCGTTCTACAATCGACCAATTTCTTTCCGGATTTTTCTTAATAAAATCAATGATTGGCTGTAACGCCAAAATCATTAAATCTTCAGCTGTTTTCCCTTTTTCCTCTAACCTAACTGGGTAATGTAAAATACTCGGATTTTGTTCAAATGTATGAAGACGTGTTCGAATTCCATTTGTGTAAATCCTATCCATAGGAGTTCGATTTATAAATTCGTTCATAGGCAAATGAAATTTATTTATATACGCTAAAGTTAAAGTATGTACATTAGGGATGCGCATTGGTCCTGCGTTAAAATATAGCCCCTTACTGAAAGGGGTTCGTAGCGTTAGAACTCTTCCTCCAATCCTACTATTTGCTTCGAGAATTGTAACTCTATGACCAGCGGCCTTTAAAATCGAGGCACTAACTAATCCTGCTAGCCCTGCCCCTACAATAATAATATTTTGGTTTGGGGATTTTTTGATTTAGGAAGTCCATCCTTAATAATTCGCAGCATTTGTTCCGTCATTAGCTCGTTATTCATATTATGAGGCATCCAAATTTTCTCCTCTTCAGAAGGATTTCATTGCATTATATTCAATGAAAAAGATGCCTATGTTTAATTCTTCATAATTCAAAAATATGATAACGGATGAATTTTCAAATACTTGAATATCTTTTATAAAATGGAATAAACTAGTTTTGAATCTGTCGAAGTAAGACCTATATATTTTCTTACATATGATTGAATTGAAAAAGCAAGATCAAAAAACTTAGGAAATAGCGAGGAATTATCATATGAAAAAAGGGATAAACCGTGTTGTATTAGTTGGAACTGGAGCAGTAGGATGTAGCTATGCTTACTGCATGATTAACCAAGGTGTTGCAGAAGAATTTGTTCTCGTTGATGTAAACGAGGCGAAAGCAGAAGGAGAAGCTATGGACTTAAGTCATGCGGTTCCCTTCTCTCCAGCACCAACAAGAGTTTGGAAAGGGAGCTATGAAGATTGTAAAGATGCAGACCTCGTTGTAATCACTGCTGGTTTACCACAAAAGCCAGGTGAAACACGTTTAGACTTAGTTGAGAAAAATGCTAAAATCTTTAAACAAATCGTTCGTAGTATTATGGATAGCGGATTTGATGGTATCTTCTTAATTGCGACAAATCCTGTAGATATTTTAACTTACGTAACCTGGAAAGAATCCGGACTACCAAAAGAACGTGTAATTGGTTCTGGTACAACTCTAGATTCTGCTCGTTTCCGCTACATGCTAGGAGAATATTTTAATATTGACTCTCACAATATTCATGCTTACATCATCGGTGAACATGGTGATACAGAACTCGCTGTTTGGAGCCACGTATCAATTGGAATTCAAAAATTACAAACGATTCTTGAAAAAGATAATAACCATAACCAAAAAGATTTAGATGAAATCTTTATAAATGTTCGCGATGCTGCTTATCACATCATTGAGCGAAAAGGTGCAACCTACTATGGAATTGGTATGTCCCTTTTACGTGTAACAAAAGCAATCTTAAATGATGAAAATAGCGTATTAACTGTATCTGCATATCTTGAAGGTCAATATGGACAAAAAGATGTTTATATCGGGGTTCCTGCAGTCTTAAATCGTCAAGGTGTCCGTGAAATTTTAGAAGTTGAACTTAGTGAAGACGAGGAGTTAAAATTCGATCACTCTGTTCGAGTATTAAAAGAAACAATGGCTCCTATACTGTAAAATACATGTTGATTATGACCTTGCAAAAAAAGCAATCCAAAATACTTGGATTGCTTTTTGCATAGCTTAAAAATTCATTCCGTATTTGGATTAGATTTCTCTCCATTGTGCACTTCAAGCACATCGAGCAAAAAGATAAAGATTGGAATCCCAATAATAAGTCCCCATATTCCTAAAAAATGCTCTGAAAAGATAAGCACCATAAACGTATAAAAAATGGGTAAATTCGTTTTTGCGGACATAAATTTCGGATTTAAGAAGTAGCTTTCAATTGCATGAATAACTGTAATCAAAATTAATATGTATACGACATATGCAATTCCACCAATATTATACGCAATGATACAAAGTGGAAATAGTGAAATAATAACACCTGCAACAGGAATGAGTCCTAGTAGGAATACCATGACAGCTAATACAAGGAGCTGTGGAAAACCGAGAACCACCAATGCAATCACAGTAAGAATACAATTCACAACAGCTATCAAAAACTGCGCTTCAATAACTTTTCCAAATGACCTCGCAAACTTTTGACCGAAGTATGTGAGTTCCTCATAAAAGATTCTTAATTTACTCTCCTTAAACTTAGAGGTAAAGCGAATAATACGCTCTTTTTCTAACAAGAAAAATAAACTCAAAATAAGAGAGAGTAAAATTTGCAAACTTAACTTTCCGATATTTGCCAACGATTGATAAATGACATCTACACCTTGTTCAATATACTTTGAAACTTCCATCTGATTAATCGTAGAAAACGCATATCGGATCATTTCATTATCCGGTGGATTCTGAAAAAAGAGTTTAAACTGATAAATCAATTGTGAGATTTGTATCGTTAACACGGGTAAATATTTATATAACGTAGTAACAATAAACGCCACTAAAACAATGTATAAAAAAGCAATAATCACTTTCCTACTTACCCGTACAAAACGATTAAGCTTTTCAGAAATAAACCTTTGAAATCGATCCATTAGGAACGTAAGAATAAAAGTAATCAATATTAAATTAATCATACTTTTTAGCCCATATAATATAAGAGCTAAAATGATTAATACAAGGAGCCTCTGAAACCCTCTACTTTGAAAGAAACTTTTCATTTGCATCATTAAGAATTAATCGCCCCCTTCAAAAGATGGAAATTCAATATATTTATGAAAGTATTGACCGTTTATTCATTACTATCTTATACCATTTTATGAACTCCTAAAGACAATCTTTCTTACTAGTTTGAAAGAATCCTCTTTTTCTTCTTAATTGTCTGATTTTCTCATTGTATTTTAAGGTGTACATTTATATCAGTACTTTCTTTTAGTCATCATCGATATTCTAAAACACATAAACAAATAAACCATAAACGTATTTGTTTATGGCTCTATTTAATCTTTTTGTCTCCCCTCCATTCGCTTTACTAATAATTCTTTTACTTGATTATACGTTAGTCCGGAATTTTTATTTAAACGTTTCACTTCATCAATATCAGTACCTACTACTGTATATTTCTTCTCTTTATTCATCACGACACATCCCTTTATAGCGTTTCACTAGATCAATCCAATATTATTTGTTATATTACTTCCCTAATCGAAACGATCCTACTCATACCATAACAAATTAAATATGAATATACTTGAACAATAATCTCCCATCCCTTTTTTGATAATAAGTCCTATCAGATGCTCTCGTTATAACATTTTCACGAAAACAAAAAGCCCAATAGGGATAACACCATTGGGCTAAACGTAATTTTAAGTAAATAATCACCGGTATATTTATTAAATGTAGCGTAGTTTTTTCGAAAAAACTCTAGATTGTTTAGCGTATCATCATAATACACAGCCTATATTTTAGTAAATTATTTTAGTAAATTATTTAAATAAATTCATATATTTATTACTCTTCCATCACCTTTACATTCTTTTCTTTTATATACTTTTGCGTCACATCTACATGCTCTCTTTCGGTTTTATAGTGAGAGTATCGTTCTTGAACAAACAGTATAGCTATCGCTCCCACTATCGCAGCTATTGCAATAACCATAAAATTCATATTCGCCGGTAAATTCATCGTTAGCAAAATTCCTATAAAGGTAGGTGCTAAAATACCTCCAATTCTCCCGAATGCCATGGTAGCCCCTATACCAGTTGAACGCATTGAAGGAGGATAGTACTGAGAAACAAAAGCGTTACCTATATTCTGAACACCAACTGATGCAGCACCGATAACACCGATTAATATATATGCAACCAATACGTTCTTTGTAAGACCAATAGCAGAAAGAGCTACTGCCCCACAAATATAAAGCGGTATCATAACCTTTTTGAATCCCCATTTATCAGTTAGCCGCCCAAAAATTATGGTCCCTATTATGGCACCGACATTCATCATTGCTGAAAATGTTAAACTTGAACTTAAATCATACCCAGATTGAAGCATCAATTTTGGAAGCCATGTACTCATTGTATAGATCAGTACAAAACAACTAAAACAAGAAATCCAGAACATGATGGTACTAAGGGCTCTCTTTTTTTCAAATAACTTAACGATAGGTGACCCTTTTTCCTTAACTTGTGTTCTTTCAAATTTAACATTTTCACTCATTTTGTACTCCGAATCTAATTTACTAAGTACATTATTTATTTCTTTATCTTTACCCCTGTCCAAAAGAAAGCCTACAGATTCAGGTATTGCTTTCGCTATAAATGGAAGTAACAGTAAAGGTAAGCTTGCAATCCAGAATATCGGCTTCCATCCCATTACAGGCAGCATTGATTTACTTAGTAGAGCTGCTATAATGCCTCCAACTGAATAACCACAAAAGACAAATGAAACCATGGCGTTCCTTATTCGTTTAGGGGCATATTCTGTTGTTAATGAGATAACATTAGGCATAACACCTCCAAGTCCTAATCCAGCTATAATACGTAATACCGTAAAAGCTACAGGACCTTCGGCAAACCCTGCTAAAGCCGTAAAAAGACTAAAGAGCGCAGTACAAAATAAAATTACTTTTTTCCTTCCTACTTTATCAGCTAAAAACCCAAAAGATATAGCGCCAAGGGCTGTCCCTGCAGCAGTATAACTGCCAATTGTACCTGCTGTAACGGGTGTCATTGCCCATTCTTCTATTAAAGTTGGAACGACCGAACCATATATTACTGCATCGTATCCATCAATAAGAATAATTAGAAAGCACCAAAAAACTAAAGAAATATGAAACGAACTAAAACGACTACGGTCAATAATTTGAGTTGCGTTAATTGCGTTCAATACGTACACCTCCGAAATCAATTTAATACTCCCTAAAAATTTCCGGTGCAAAAAAACTATGAGCCTTGAACACATTAACAATATTCATCTAAAAAACATGTACCGATTACAGTACATAGAATTGATCATCAACTAACCATAAACTCCAATGACCTTGTTCAAAAACTTCAACAAAAGAAAGCAGATGATTCCTTTCCCATCCTTCTATATCAGCAATCGTTTCCCAAGCACAAGCCAATACCATAATATATATCGTTGTACCGCTCACCATTTTGATGACTGATTCTCCACACTCTTCAAATTCACCGAATGCTTGGTCAAAAGTATCATGAAACATATTTTCAGATACCCTATCAATAGTAGCGGATAAAACAGCCCGTCTTCCACATTCTTTGGCTTTCTCTGTAATTTCATTGTGTATTTGCTCTAATCTTGTCCACATTGGAATGGTTTCTAATGCTACTCCATTTAAAAGTACGGGAAGGTGATTTTTCGTAATTCTATTAACTGGATATCCACCTAATTTTAAAGCCTGTCTACATTCATTAATTGCTCTTTCTGCTTCTACTTGACTACTCTGTTTCCCAATAGCAGAGTACCAATCAATTTTTTGCAAACGATTAATTAAATCGACTACATTTTTACCATTAGGACCGTAAATTTTTTCTATATCTATACTGACATCGGCCGTTTGAATCCCTTCTTTAAATGTATCTGTCATCATTCTTTACTCCTCTCAATTCAACTCCAATTATTTTTTATGACCATAGAAATGGTTGTACATTTTTTTGTCACACCATACTTTCATTGTTTTCAATTAACTGAAAAAATTCATCGTATGTCCATTCCTCAGCCCTTACAGTTTTTTCACTTCTGGTCTCACCACTCCTCATATAGATATTTCTCTTCAAACAATCCATCCCTGTACTTTCGTTTAAACATTAATTCTAATATTATAATCGTTTAAATTCCTTTGCTTATAAATCTTCTTTTTAGGTTTCTACAATCTGTAAGACCTTATAAGAAAACGGTTGCAATGGTTGTCAAACATATAAACTGTACCATAAATATGACCTTGCTTAGTCAAACCCTTCCAAGCCATCGTTTTCAAGCCTCCGACTAACCATGCCAACCGCTTTACATACTTTATTTAAACCTTCCATTATCTTGTTAGCGTTAAAATAGGAGAAAATTCACTAGTAATTTCTTGCTGGCCATTATTCTCTGTATACTCTTCTTCTCTTTGTAATCCGAGTTTTTCCATGATTGGCAAGTCATTCGTACAGAACAATAATGATTCCTCATTTGAAAGATTCACATGCTCATGCCATGCCCAGTTTGGAATAACGAAGTAATCACCTTTTGACCAATGAAACTGAACTCCGTTAATGACGGTATATCCTTCACCTTTATATACATGATAGATTGCTGAATTGGTATGTCGGTGTGCTCGTGAATGGAATCCTGGTGGAAGCTTTTGCATCCAAGCTGCAATATTAGAATTTGCGGTATGTCCTGTAGATGGATTAATAAATTCGATGGCAATGCCATCAAACGGATCCGGATCAAAATCACTTAATCCATCAAGTGAAGCTGCCGTCTGTTTCCACTTATAAGAACCTACTGGGGCCGCTTTTGCATAACGATCAGCTATCGGGCGAGCCATTCCCCCCTTATATCTTCTCGGTGAATAATTGTCAGGTAAAGCTGGAGGTTCAAGATGCTCCGGATGCGATTCAAAGAATGTTCCACCTGTAGAGTAAATAAAAGGTATATCAAGGCAATCCATCCAAAACATCGGCTCAGTTCCCTCATGACCATGACCATGCCAAAGACCGCCCGGTGTGGTTAAGAAATCTCCTTCTTCCATAAATAATCGTTCACCCTGGACAATTGAATAGGCACCCTTTCCATTAGTAATAAAACGCATCGCACTTTGCGTATGACGATGAGACGGTGCAATTTCACCCGGTAGAATTAATTGAACAGCTGCATATAAAGTATTTGTAGTGGAAGCCCAACCCCATGGCTGACGATTTTTTAGACCAGGGTTTTGAAGAAAGATCGCTCTTCTTTCTCCTCCTCTCTCAGGAGTAAAAATTTTTGTTGCTTCTAATAGTTTTTGCTCAATCACTTTCCCTTTCCATAGATATGGAACAGCATCAGGTTGAGGGTGTTTATGCATAAGGGCAGGTATGGCATGCCATAGAGGTCCTAAATGATATTGTTCTATATCTTTACTAAACTCCTTAACTTCTTGACTTTGAAAAAAAGAGTTTTTTTCCAAATTTATTTCCCCTCTCATTTTATTACCAGTTTATATTTTTCAATATTTCTTTCAATTTGATTTCTATGGTTGTTAAGGTGCTCTGTAATAAAGTGCTCTACTAAAAAATCCATTGATTTTATACCGAACTTTGAATTTCTATGGGGAGCTCTTACTAGTAAAGCTTCATCCTGTAACTGTGAAAGTTGTTCGTTTGCGTACTCCCGTGCTTTTTGAACCCCGTTCATCACATCTAATACAACACGACGTTCCGTTTCTTGAACAGCTTTGAGTCTAGCTTCATGCTGTAATCCTCTACCCCACTCAATGTCCCCTTCCGCTTTAACTACATGAACAAATTCATCTATCCAGTAAACAAGGATTTCTTCCACATGACAAAGGATTTGCATCACGGACCATTCCTCATTAGAAGGTTTCCAACGAAGGATTTCCTCAGATGTCTTTTCAACCTTCTTGAGAATTTCATCAATATAGGGTTCATTTGGCTTTGATATTGTCTAATTGTAGTCATTACTGTCCTACCTTAACAATACGATTTACTTCTTTCACTTTATTTTCCAATACACCAATTTTGTCAATTTCAATCCGTACAACATCTCCATCTTGTAAAAATGATTGTGGACTTTTTGCTACACCTACACCTCCCGGAGTTCCAGTGCATACCACATCTCCTGGCTCTAATGTCATAATGTTGGAGAGAAACGCAACTAGATAATTAACATTGAATACTAAATTTTTTGTATTGGAATGTTGCCTTTTTTCTCCGTTAACGGTTAACAATACTTCAAGTTCGTGTGGGTTCGGAATTTCGTCTTTTGTAACAAGCCATGGTCCCATTGGTGCGCTACCATCCAGTGTTTTCCCTTGTAGCCATTGAATAGTTCGACGTTGTAATTCACGAGCCGTAACATCATTTACAATGGTGTATCCAGCTACATAATCTAAAGCTTCTTCCTTGGAAACATTTTTTGCTCGCTTTCCGATAACAAATGTAAATTCAGCTTCATAATCTAATTGCTCAGTAATAGGGGCAATCGGAATATCGTCTTCAGGTCCGATAATCGTATTGTTAAACTTCGCGAAAATAACAGGGAATTCTGGAATTTCTCGCTTCATTTCCAAAATATGTTCTCTGTAATTATGGCCTACGCAAACAATTTTGTTCGGCTTTAATATGGGAGCTTCTATCTTTACTTCAGACTTATTCAAAACAACCTTTGAATCATTTATGTTACTAGCCAGTACAAACCTTACTGCTTTATTCGCTTCTTCTAAACTTTTTTCTCCGCCTTCTATAAATTCAATGGTATTTGGTGGAACAAATGCTTCCGCTACCTTTTCAACTCTAGACTGCCCCTCAGCTTTTAACCATTCTACATAGGCATAGTTTAAGTCGATCACTTTTTCATCTACGATACAAGCCGTCCGAATGCTTTCTCCCAAGCGGTAATTGACTAGTTTCATCTAACGTCCCTCCCATTATTATTCGTGATAGTTGTGTATAAAAATAGTAGGTCATCATTGTCTTTCTTAATACATATTAAACAAGTGTTTGAGTATGGCTAATAGCATTTCTGATCTTCTCCGGTATTGAAATTGCTTTTGTTTTTTCCGTACTAAAATCTGCCCAAGCACGTACTTCATAGCCAGTTGCAATGGCCATTCCATTTTTAAGAAATTCATGTTTAATTCTAAATACTTTATCACGCAGTTCAACGATTGACGATCTGATACATACCTCATCTTCGAAACGTAGAGGAGATTTAAACTCACACTTTGCTTCTAATAGAGGTAAACCAATTTTTTCATCAGCAAACAATCGGGAGGATGGATACCCAATGGCTGAAAAGAAGTGATGGGATGCTTGATCCATCCACTTATAAAAATTTGGATAAAATACAATTCCCGCTGCATCTGTATCTCCCCAATTTACGGTATATTTGTACTCGACGAAGCTCATCTAATAGTCCCCTTCCATCAAAATTTTCCCTCCATTTAATACTTTGTTGACAGTTGAGGAGGTCCAGATTTTGGCCCATATGGTCCTTCATCCAGCCATCTTCCTAAGCGTGGCATACTCGGTGCCAAAGATGCTGCAACTTGACGTTTCATATTCATACGCGGTGAACTACCTTGAATATGTTCTAGTGCAATTCCAGCACAATCTCGATTATACTGGGCAGCCATTTTGCGCTCTTCTGCAGCTGCAAGTATCGCTCGTTTTGCTGAATTGGAATCATTCGCATGAATCGCTACATGAATTGCCCTAGCCGATAAGACGGCATCAGGAACTCCGGAATTCATCCCGCGGGCTCCAAACGGCGCAAATAAATGCGCAGCTTCACCGACCAGAAGAACTCGGCAGTGAGCATCAGTAAAAGATTTAGCTACAACTTGATAAAACTGATATGTCGAGACCCAAGTGATCCAGTCAGCATATTTTGAATCCATCACTTTAGGTAGCCACTTCCGTACCCCTTCCATACCGCTGTATTCTTCTGGATCGTCCTCTTCAAGCAATTGAAGATCAATCCTCCAGCCACCCGCAAAAGGTACATATAACACATTCCTTCCTCCAACTGCCGGATGTTGATAGTGAAAAACACGTTCAAGCGGTAAAGGATTATTCGGGTCCTCCTTTACATCCACTACAAGGAAATAGTCTTTTGTACGAGGTCCTTCCATTTCAATTCCTACCGCTTTACGGACGTTAGAACGAGACCCATCTGCTCCAATTACATAGTTCGCTT
Organism: Bacillus pseudomycoides; assembly: GCF_022811845.1. NCBI lineage: Bacteria > Bacillati > Bacillota > Bacilli > Caryophanales > Bacillaceae > Bacillus > Bacillus pseudomycoides. The sequence continues at coordinate 3,354,072 of NZ_CP064266.1, read as the reverse complement.
TCCAGAGAGCCCCTGATTCTGTCGTTAAGACAACCCCACTTTCATTTGTCTTCACATCCTGTATAGCTGTATTCCAGACAAATTCTACCCCTGAATCAAGACATGCTTGGTATAGAAAACGTTCTGCCTCAACTTGAGGTAAACTGGTAAACGGCGGAAGTACATTTGAACTTGATGCCTTATATTTTTTCACATAGACTTCTTTACCGTTAAATAAAGTACGTTTAACTGGCCATACTAAACCATTTCTCGCAAGGGTAAAACCAATGCCGGGGTAAATTTCTTCAAGATGCTTCAATGTAGCATTGTGAAGATAAATAGCACGACTTCCCGGACGGGAACGCTCCTCGGGTTCCGCTTCCAAAACCGTTACAGGAACCCCTAAGCTTCGAAGAGCTAAAGCTGCTGTCAAACCAACCGGACCGGCTCCAATAACCAGCACTTGTCTCTTATAGTGTTGAACATCATAACTGTTCATATATATCTCTCCTTAAAATTTCGAAGTTATCATGATCTCTATTCAATGCCTTTCTCCAATTTAAATATTCTAGCTCTATACAAAATAAATGGCAGGCATGATTTTTAAGTTTGTTATAACCTAAACTAGCTTACTTGTTTCATATAGATTCAAACTCATAAATTTATATAATATTCGGAAATAAAGGTGCGGATTTAGCTAAATTAAATACCATAGAATAGAACATCCCCTAGAAATACCTCATTATAATTAGAAAAACTTTCAATATTTACTGTAGAGAGGGATATAGCTTCTCTTTAATTACATCCTGTAATACTAGTTTCTTAATCTTTCCACTTGCTGTCATCGGTAACTCTTCCATAAAAACGATTCTATCAGGGATTTTATAATTTGCGATTTTATCTTTAACGTAAGCCTTCATAGAACCTTCATCTTCAACATAATTAGGCTTTAGTTTAATCACAGCGCAGGAAATTTCACCTAAAACAGAATCAGGTAATCCAATAATTGCTACTTCAAGCACGCTAGAGTGCTTATAAAAAACTTCCTCGATTTCTCTAGGATAAATATTATATCCTCCACGAATGATCATCTCTTTTTTTCGCCCGACAATCCGTATAAAGCCCTTTTCATCTTTTGTCGCTAAATCACCCGTGTAAAACCATCCGTCTTTATCAATAGCTTCTCTCGTTTGATCTGGCATTTGGTAATAACCTTTCATAATCCCCAAGCCTCTGCATGCTAATTCGCCAACTTCTCCAGGTGCTACTTCCTCTCGCTTTGCATCTACAATCTTTATTTCTGTACCAGGGGCTGCCTTCCCGACCGTTTCTGAACGAATCGAATCATCATCATCAAAACTAGTAAAAGTTAAACCGGCAGACGTTTCGGTTAACCCGTATGATACAACAATGTCGCATCCCATGACACTTCGTATCTTTTTGACTATTTCTTCTGGACATGGGGCTGATGCAATAATACCTGTACGTAGTGATGTTAAATCTACATTTGTAAAGGTAGGATGATTTAACTCGAGAATAAACATGGTAGGAACCCCGTGATGAATTGTGATTTTTTCTAGTTCTATAATCTTTAACGCTTTTTCTGCATTGTATTTTTCCATAAATACAATTTTGGCTGCTGACGAAATAGCTGATAAAATACCAGGTACCATTCCAAATATATGGAAAACAGGAACAGCTATTAAAAATACATCACCACTACTACACCGCAGCCATTCTGCTGATCGTTTAGCTGTATAAGCCACATTTTCATGTGTGAGCATCGTTCCTTTTGGTCTACCTGTTGTACCTGATGTATACAAAATGGCGAAAACATCTTCTTTTGGGTCAATTACAACTTTTGGGGCTGGAGTTTGTTGTCCTAATTGCATTAATTCATTAAAAGAATAATATCCCTCTTGCTGAAAACGCACTGTGAAAATGCATTCCAGCGTGTGAGATTTTTTTGTTCTATTAAGGTATGGTTTGAAGACATCGATATGCTGAAAGTCTTCCATAAGAAAAACTGCTTTCGCTTGAGAATTTTCTACTATATATTCCAGCTCCGTAATACGATAACGTGTATTACATGGAATGAGAACTGCTCCTAAGCGTGCTACAGCAAAATAAATCGTTACAAATTCATTCCAGTTTGGTAAGCAGACAATCACTCTATCCCCTTTTTTGATTCCTAGTTGGGACAATGCTGACGCTATATATTCAACATTATTTTTCAACTCCCCATACGTAATACGATTATACCCATCATATAACGCCTCTTTCTCTAGGAATTCTTGAGACGAACGTTTAAGTATCTCTGGTAATGATAAATCATAGTTCACTTTTCAGCCTCCCTTCTTACAGTCGCTCCCAAATAGCCGCGATTCCTTGGCCTCCACCGATGCAGACAGAAGATGCCCCGTATTTTTTCCTTCTGCGCCCAAGTTCATAGATCAAAGATAAAGAAATTCTTGTTCCCGAAACTGCCAAAGGATGACCTAAAGCGACGGCTCCACCATTCACATTTCCAATTTCCGGACTAAATCCTAATTCCTTTTGACAGGCCAAGTATTGCGCAGAGAAGGCTTCATTGATTTCAATCAAGTCCAAATCTTCCAACTCTAGACTGGCCTTCTGCAAGGCACGTCGGATTGCTGGTGCTGGACCGATCCCCATGAGCCCCGGTTCCACTCCGACTACATCCCAAGAAACCAATCGTGCAATAGGCTTTAATCCTTTTTTAATTGCATATTCTTCAGAAGCTAAAACAACTGCTGCTCCGGCATCATTCATTCCACTAGCATTCCCCGGTGTAATAACCCCACCTTCAATAAACCTAGCCTTCAATTTGCTCAGTTGTTCCATGCTTGTGTTTCTCGGATGTTCATCCGTATCAATAATCTTAGATCCCTTTTTTCCCTTCACAGTGACCGGAATGATTTCTTCCTTAAAATATCCCTTCTCCATGGCGGCTAGAGCCTTTTGATGACTTAAAAAAGCATATTCATCAATGCCTTCGCGAGAAAGCTCGTATTTTTCCGCCAAATTTTCTGCGGTAACGGCCATGGTGCAGTCACCATAAGTATCATAAAGACCGTCCCACACCCAATCTTCCATAGTAGGTGAACCTAATGGACTCCCCCATCGCATCCCTCGGATGACATGTGGAACCTGACTCATGTTCTCCGCCCCTCCGGCTAAGACCATGTTCGCCTCTCCTGTAAGGATATATCGTGCGGCGGTTAAAATAGATTCTAAGCCGCTTCCGCACAAGCGATTAACGGTTAGAGCCGGAACATGAATAGAGATCCCTGCTTTTAAACCGACATGGCGGGCCAAATAGTGTGCATCACAGCTGGATTGCTGAACGTTTCCAAACACTACTTGGTCGATTTCTTCCGGATCAACATTCGCCTTTTTTATCGCTTCTTTTGAAGCTATCGCTCCCAAATCAATGGCAGAAACATCTCGAAACGATCCACAAAATTCTGCCAGAGGTGTACGGGCACCCTCCACTAAAACAACAGCTGTCTTACCCATGAATAACTCATCTCCCTACAAAGATTGGCTTCCTTTTTTCTGTAAAGGCTGCCATACCTTCTTTTCTGTCTTCTGTGACAAATGCATTTCCAAAACATGTGCCTTCAATCGTTAGTGCAGATTCAAGGTCGACGTTGCTACCTGTATTAACAGCAGTCTTTAGCATACGCATACCAACAATTGGTTTCTGCGCCAGCTTTTCAGCCCATTCTCTAGCAGTTGATAGTAATTCTTCTGCTGGTACAACTTTGTTTACTAATTGAATTGCTAATGCTCTTTGCGCATCAAACATCTCTCCGAAATACAACAACTCTTTTGCAACCCCTTGACCTACCAATCTTTGTAAACGCTGAGTACCCCCGCCTCCAGGGATAATACCCAGGTTTACTTCAGGGAATGCAAATTTCGCCTTGTCTGAGCTGATACGTAAATCACACGTTAAAGCCAATTCAAGACCTCCACCAAGGGCTAACCCATTAATAGCAGCGATAACGGGTTTTGATAAGTTTTCAATTCTAGAAAAAGCTGCTCTTGAAATTGTATTCATTTCCATCATTCCAACTAGATCCAAGTCTAACATTTGATGAATATCCGCGCCTGCAACGAATGATTTTTCACCGCTACCTGTAATTACAATTGCATTTACTTCATTATTGCTCTCAAGCTCATTCATCAGAGAATTCAATTCATTAAACACATGTGTGTTTAATGGATTAAATGGTGGACGGTTAATACATACAACCGCTACTTTATTTTCAATTTCATACTGTAAAAACTCAAAATTCATCTTAAATCCCCCCAATTGTTCACTTGTCATAGTCATAGAAGCCAGCCCCAGTCTTTTTCCCTAATCTTCCAGCTCTTACAAGCAGTTTCAGCAGTAAAGGAGGGGCAAAGCGATTATCTTTGAATTCCTCATAGAAATACTCCATTACATGAAGACCAATATCTACACCTGCGTAGTCCTGTAAAGCAAATGGACCCATTGGATAGTTCAAACCCAGTGTAACCGCTTTATCAATATCTTCTGGAGAAGCAACTCCCTCTTCTAAAAGTTTAATAGCTTCAATAAATTGAGGAATCATAATTCGATTTACAATAAATCCCGGTGTATCTTTTTTCACTTCAACAGTTTCCTTGTTCAACTTCTTTGAAAACGTTTTAATTTCTCCTACTGTTTCATCACTTGTTTTATAACCACGGACCACTTCTACTAATTTCATAATTTGTGCCGGATTAAAGAAGTGCATACCAGCAACACGTTCTGGCCTTTTTGTCGCTTCAGCAATAGCTGTAATGGACATCGATGAAGTATTCGTGGTCAGAATTACATTTTTAGGAACAATTTTATCTAACTTTGAGAATACTTCTTTTTTCAATTCTAAATCTTCAATGATAGCTTCAATGACAATATCGACATCTTTCATATCTTCGAGATCTGTCGTTACTGTGATTCGTTCCATCACTTCTGCCTTTTGTTCTACTGTCATCTTTCCTTTAACAACACTTTTGTCCATAAACTTTTCAATTCTAACTAAAGCATTTTGAAGATACTGATCCTCAACATCTCTTAATATAACGTTAAATCCTGACATTGCTGCTAAATTAGCGATACCGCTCCCCATTGTACCAGCACCGACTATGCCAACTGTTGAAATACTCATCGCCTTATTCCTCCTTTGTACATAGAAATATTTCCATATTCTTGAATGTTTTTTAATTTTCTGTATTTTTATTATAAAATGGAATAATTTAAAATTGTTCCTACACCAAGTAGGAAAGAGCATTTACATTTTCAGCTTTTTTGAGGAATCCTTATAGTATAAATCATATAACTTAAAAGCCATCATTAAGTTCAATCGGTGTTCAGAATAATCAAGATCCACTTCCAGTAAATTTTGTATTTTCTCGATTCGATATTGAAGTGTGCTTCTATGAATATAAAGCTCCTGAGACGTCTCTTTAAGACTCCCATTATGATGAAGGTATACTCGCAATGTTTGGAATAAATCTGTATTTTTCCCTTCTGAATAATGCAATAATGGTTCGAGATGCTTCTTAATAAATAAAGTTGCTACTGAAGAATCCTTTAAATAATGCAATACAGTGTAGACACCCAGTTCATCAAACAGTGCGACTCCCCCTCTATTAAAACGATGAGATACAACACGATGAGCTTGTATCGCTTGTTGATAACAAGTATAGTAGTCTTGTAATTTTTCTGTCTTTCCCCCTACACCTAGAAAAACTCGAATCGATAATTCCCCCTTTTCTATCCATCTCTTAATATGTCCATAAAGATTGGCCCAATAATTTTTTGGGTGATTTTTTTCTTTCGCTACTGGAACAAACATGATATGTTCATCTCCTTTATTTGCAAGAAGAATATCTCTATCCACTATAGAAATCTGCGTTTTTAATTGTTCCCACAGTAATGATTTTTGCGCTTGTTGTTCTAGAATGTCACTGTCTTTTGTTCCGGTTTCATCAAGAGCAATAGAAAGTATTGAGATACGGTGCTGATTAAACAAATCCCAGTTAAATACATTAGCATATTGGAGAATGGTTTCCTGATCCTCTATTCTCTCAACTAATAGTTTATGGATGAAACTATCCTTAACCTGTTCTCTTGTATCCAAGACAAGTTTTTGCTTAATAAATTGAATTGAAAATACGTTTAAGGCAGAATCGATACTAATCCGATGAAAATCATCAACTTCATCGTTCGACAGTTCAATGACCAGGTAGCCTAATAGATCACCACCACCCCTAACCTGCCAAAAACCTATCTTCGTTTCACTAGTATTTTCGAATGAAAACTCTGCATCTCTATTTTTCTCTTGAATAATTTGATATATTGCACACTCGACTATCTCTTCAATAGCCGCTTGGTTTTCCGAAGATAAGTGATACGAAATCGGGCGCAGAAATCGATCTAACAAAACCACCGACTTCAATAAGACCTTACTTAAAGTTGTCGTAATACCATCGAAATTATTTTGATCCACCGTTTCTTTGACAAGTGCCTGTTGAAAATTCAATAGGGAATGAAGCCGCTGTTTATGCTCTTTTTCATTCATATACAATCGAACATTTTCAAGCATGGCCGCAACATGACTAGATAATAATTCAAGGACTTCTAAATCCTCATTTGTGAATACGTCTTTGTTTTTATTTTCAACATGCAACACACCAATTGTTTTAAGATTTACAACTAACGGAACAGTCAACTGAGACCCTCCAGAAATCTCCAAAAACGGAAAATATTCTTTTAACATATAATTATTTTCAGTAATAATTTTTTTTGATTGATTTATTTTCCCATATGAAGGCGGTTGAAAAGAAAAACAGTTTTCTTTTTCATGATACAAATAGATGCAGGCAACCGTCGCATTGGTCTCTTTCCCTGCACGCTCTACTATTTTTTCTACTACTTCTTCTATAGATGAATCTGAAAAGAGGTTTTTACTAATCCATTCTACATCTATCATTGTCTTTTTTTGAGCTTCTTTTCTTTTTGCGAGAGCTATTGCTACTGCTATATCCTTTCCAAAGTCCACAAATGGCTTGTCCATTTCCATAAATAACGAAACTGAATTCATAAAACCAATAATACAGAATCCAAAATTATTTTCCTCGTCTTTTAAAGGGACAGTAAACCATGTTTGTATTTTTTCTGCTAGTAATAATTTAGCCAACTCGCACGTCGTTTCCCACCCAGACTTCTCGATTGCTAAGCCCTGACTGAGAAGTTTTGGCGAGCATTTATCTATTTTTAGTGGGAACGAATCTCCAAAAATATCCGAACCACCGCTCCATACTTTAGGAATTAAGTAATCACCTTCTTTTAGAATCATACCAACTAAATCACAAGCTAACTTAGAACGAAATGATTCAATTAAATATTGTAACGTCTCCTCTTCTGTATCAAACTTTACAAGTTGACGTGCTGTAATACGAAGATGATTCTCAATTTTTTTTGTTAGCTTTTCCCGCTCAGTTAATTTCATGGATATGTCCTCCTCTCAGATTCATTATTATTTTTCTTAATTTATTATGCCCCCGTATTCCCTAAAGGTTCAGGTACAAAATTTAAACTAGTGTTACATTATTTAAATGTAACACCTCCATTAGCGAGAGGGATTTTACGGGCAGTTTATCTCCCCCCCAACCTCTTTGCTTTTACCTAGTTTTGAGGTGGGAGTCCTACTACCCGTTAATGCGGGATAAAAAAAGACAGCTTCACCACAAGGTGAAATCTGCCCAAAATGAAATTGAATGCATATGATCATAACCTAGAATGAAATAAGCCATGTAGATTTAATGGCTATGTGGAAATATACATTGTTATTGACCCTTTGACTTACTCAAGCTCGAAATTTAACTTATACACTTTTTTCAAATAGTTAGGAATATCCCAAATACAAACAAGCCCTTTTGGCAGAGAAACCACCATATCCTTTGTCACAGTATGAACTCTATCCCCTACTGTAATATGAACTTCTCCTTCTAGAACATAAAATGATTCTGCTTCCTCTACCTCCCATGTTGCCTTGTGCGTCGTGTTTTCCCAATGTTCCCATGTACCAACTCCTAATTGCTCATATTCTTGTGATGAAATTTTTTTAACTATGAATGCCATAATTCTTCCTCCTCATAACATGAAACTTCCATTAATAGAATTTTTCCTCATTGATTATTAGCCCTCATCTATCGCCTTTATTTTCAGATGACAATATTGCCATAATGCGCAATCTTATTTTAATAGTAAATACAAATTCAATTAGCCTATCTTTTTTAACCTCTATATTTCTCGTTTTTATTCATATGCTTTAATCTTTGAAACTCTTTATACATAAAGAGAATAGCTACTACAAATGCAATCATATCCGCAACTGGAATAGAGTACCATACCCCTTCAATTCCATACATCTTAGGAAAAATATAAAATAGCGGGAGCGAAAAAAGAAAAGATCTCCCTATTCCTATAAACGTCGCCTTAACGTTTTGCTCTATTGCCTCAAAATAGCCTGATATGAGCACTATGATTGCGACAAATGGAAACGAAACGTTAAACACTCTTGTCGACCATATGCCAATATCTTGTAAAGCATCATCTCCTCCTGTAAAGAAACTAACTATCGGATCAGCAAGGAAAAACAGTACTAGTGTCAAGAAAGTACTAACTATGAACGTAAATATAATTCCTAACCGAGTCGCTTCTCTTACCCGATCATACAGCTTAGCACCATAATTATAGCTAATGATCGGTTGAATACCGGTTACTATCCCCATGACTATAAGAATAAGAAAGTTGGTTATATATCCATTTTGTATGGCGAAAGCAGATATATGCAACTCTCCCCCTAATGAAGCTAATAAATTATTAATAATAATGACGGCGATAAACATAGTAAGTGAGATTGAGAATGCAGCAAATCCAGTTGCATTTACTTCCCAAATATCTCTTAGTTTCATTTTCAAATCCTTCAGCTTAGGTTTGAGCAAAGTTTTACTAAATAGAAAATAAAAAATGAGAAGACATGGGGTCGATTGAGAAATAATATTGGCCCAAGCCGAGGCTATTATTCCATATTGAAATTTATGAAATAATAGTAATTCCACAGCAGCTGCTAAAATTGCTCCAACAAACCAGCTCCACACGCTAAGTCCTGGTCGTTCGTCGAGAATAGCGATAACGCTAAGAATAACCGCTAATACTGTAAACGGGAAAGAAATCCACATGTAATTTCCAAACTGAATTGCATACGGCAATGCCTGATCATCCGCACCAAAAAAACGCATAAGAGGTTCATTATAAATATAACCAACGACACCAATCATTGTTGACAGGATGATACCGAACCAAATCGATTGACCAATAATACTTCTTGCTTCATCGATTTTTCCAGCCCCTAATCTAAGAGCAGCCACTGCTCCCGCTCCAACCCCAACTAGCGTACCTATAGCACGAGAGAGGACCATAATGGTAAAACCAATCCCAACCCCCGCTAACTCTGTTGCCCCCAAATTCCCCAAAATATTCCCATCCACAAATGAAGTAACTGCCAAAAAGAGGTTACCTAATATAGCAAGTAAAATATAACGGTAAAACAAATGAGTTATTTTCTTTGTTCCTAATTCCCTCTCTTCAAGCGCTTTTGGTCTCATATTGGCTATCTCTTGAACATCCAAATTCGAATTATCCATAAATCCCCTCCCTAAACTATATTTATTAATTGGAAAACCATCCAACAGGTTGTGCCTTATAGCTTAGATTGATCTGCTTTACTTCTGAAAATTCATCGAGCCCGAATGTTCCTAAGCCCCTACCAATTCCACTTTGTTTATAGCCCCCCCACGGAGCTTGTATCGTTGCTACATGATAGCAGTTCACCCAAGTAATGCCCGCTCGTATTTTTCTGACTACACGCATCGCTTTCTCTATATCTTGACAAAAAACACTACCACCTAATCCGAATACTGTATCATTCGCCAAAGCGATCGCTTCTTCTTCATCTCTAAACTTTTGAATTACTAAAACTGGTCCAAAGATTTCTTCCTGTACAATTCTCATCTCTGGTCTCGTATTAATAAAGATTGTAGGCTCAATGAAGAAACCGCTTTCAAAATTACCATCTATAATTCGGCTTCCCCCACAAGCTAGCGTTGCACCTTCCTGTCTTCCTATTTCGATATACCTTAACACTTTTTTCATGTGCTCTTCACTAACGATCGGCCCCATTTCACTCGTAGCTTGATTACCATGACCGATGACAATCTTTTTCGCACGCTCTACCAATCTTTCAACAAATTGGTCGTGGATGCTGTCTTCAAGTAACAGACGAGAAGCTGCCGTACATACTTGACCACTATTAAAAAAGGTGCTGAATAGCGCATTATCTACTGCTATTTCTAGATCATTGTCTGCAAACACAATATTTGGAGATTTCCCTCCTAATTCTAACGAGATTTTCTTTGTATTACCTGCAGCAGCACGCATAATATTCTGACCCGTTTCCGTTCCACCAATAAAAGCTACTTTATCAACCAGATTGCTATCTACCATTTCACTACCAACAGTAATTCCGGGTCCCATCACTAAATTAGCAACACCTGCTGGTACACCAGCCTTTTCGATAATTTCAAACAGCTTAACAGCTGTGAAAGGTGTCACCTCCGATGGTTTTAATATACAAGTATTCCCAGCTGCTAATACTGGCGCGATTTGCCAAGCAGCCATGAGGAGTGGGAAATTCCACGGAACAATCAGACTGCATACACCTAGTGGTTCACGCACGACCATTGTCTGAACAGAATGGCCTACATTATACATTTCACCTTCTGATTGAGTAAGAAGGCTTGCATAGTATTGAAAGCAATCGATCGCATTTTGAACATCCGTTTTTGCAGCCAGTAATACCTTTCCATTGTTTAATGTTTCAAGCATTGCTATTTCATCTGCATGTTCTTCTAGTAATTCGGAAATTTTATACAAATATTTTGCGCGAGTTTTATAGGAGAGTGTAGACCATATTCCACTATCGAACGTCTTACGTGCAACCGAAATAGCACACTTTGCATCCACGGCAGCACCTTCAGCTGCTAATGCAATTACCTCCCCATTCGCGGGATTTAGCACCTCCCTTTTTTCTCCAGACATAGAAGTGACCCATGTTCCATCAATATACATGTTAAGTTGCATCATTTTTCATCTCCTCCTTACGTCAACCAATCAAGCAAGCGATGATACTTGCTCGCTAAATTGATAAGTACTCCTTTTTGACTTGAAAACGGAAATGGTTTTAACTTCATTTGACCAAATCGATACGTTTCTTCACTTTCTTTCACAATGCATTGTGCTAATAGTTTGCCAAAAAGGGTAGCTAAAGAAGCGCCGTGACCACAATAACCAGCTGCGAAGAATGTACCATCTTCCATTTTTCCTAAAACAGGGAACATATCCCTAGTTACACCAATTAATCCGTTCCAACGATAATCAACTTTACAACCCCTTAATTCCGGAAAGACTTTAATCATCGCTTCATAAACTTCATCGTATACGCTATCACCCCGATTTGGAATGATATCTCCTCCTCCAAAAGCGATACGAGAGTCTGGAGTCCGCCGCATATAGTATAAGAAGTTGCTTGTATCAAATACCATGCGCCCTTTTGGAATAAGTCTTTCTAAAGTCTCTTCTGGTAAAGATTCTGTCGCAATGATTTGACTGCTAATAGACAAGACACCTCGGTGAAGCGGTTTCATAAGTTTTTCAGAATAGGCATCTGTTGCCATAATTATTTCTCTTGCTTTTACTCTTCCTGCTTCTGTATATACTTGCACGTCCCCTGATTCTCTTTTTACATGTAATACTTTCGATTTTTCATAGATTTTTGCTCCATGAGATTCGGCCGCTTCTGCTAAACCAAGCACATAATTTAGCGGATGAAAAGAATAGCTCATAGGATCTACCAAACAACCATGATAATATGTGGAATGGATGACCTCACCCATTTGTTTTTTTTCCAAAACCTTTGTTTCATATCCAAAATGCTTATTAATAAATTCACTTTCTCTTTTTAACCCTTCAAAGTGCTTTGCTTTAAAAGCAGCAACTACATGTCCACTTTTTTGAAGAGAACAATCAATCTGATAATCATTTGTTAATTGCTCAACAAGTCGAAGGCTCTCTAATGAAAGTTGATTAAGCTGTTTTGCTTCATCCAGCCCCCACTTGTCAACAAGTTCTACTAGTGTAGGCTTGTACCCAGGGAGAAGCATTCCACCATTTCGACCGCTTGCTCCCCATCCCACTGTTTCTTGTTCCAATACAACCGTATTATATCCCTGTTGCTGCAAATGAAGAGCAGCAGATACTCCAGTAAACCCAGCTCCAACAATTACTACATCAGTATTTTCTTCTCCCACAAGTACAGAGCGACTTTTTTGAGGATTAGCCGTAGCTGTCCATAACGATAAACTGTTCATAAAAACGCATCTCCTTTTTTTGTAGTTTAATTGATTTTTTTCAATTAAGTACGCTCTCTATCCCTAATTTCCCCTCAAAAAATCCTTCTCTCTGGAATACGACGTCTCCATCGATCATTGTCATGTTTACTACTAATTCTTTAATATTTTGCTCTTCTGTATTCAAAATACTCTTATCTAACACTATTAAATCTGCAAATTTCCCTACATCTAGACTCCCTTTACGGTCTTCTTCAAAACTTGCATAAGCTCCATTCCATGTATACAGACGAATTGCTTCCAAAACACTGACTCTTTGATTTCTACCTACATCAATACCATTTTTACTTTTTCTATTTACCGCAACATGGATTCCTAATAAAGGATTGCATGAGGTTACGGGACAATCCGAACCAGCAGCAGCAATAATCTCATGATTCAAATAATCACGGAGCGGATACATATGGTTTACACGCTCTCCATAATTCTTAATATAACCTTCACCAAATTCATAGAAAAATGGCGGATTTGGTATCGGAATCACATCGAGGTTTTTCATACGTTCTTGTAAGTCAGGCTCAGCAATACCAGCATGTTCAATTCGATGTCGACAGTTTATTCTAGGATACTTTTGCTGCGCACTCTCAATACAATTCAGAACCATTTCAATCGCTCGATCCCCTTGAGCGTGTGCCGTAATTTGAAACCCTTTTTGATGCGCTCTTGTTAAAACCCTATCAATCTCTTCCTGCGTATAATAAAGAATGCCATAATCAGCATGGTTACTCGTGTAAGGTTTTCTTGTTGCGATAGTTGGACCACTACTGCTTCCATCGGTAAATATTTTGGCAGGTCCAATTCTAAACTTATCGTCTCCCATACCTGTGACAATTCCAGCATCAATCATTTTATCAACAAACTCTTCTGAACTATGTAGTGCACATATCATTGCATATACACGAACCCGAACATCACCAACTTGTACTGCCTTAAAAATGTTTCTGAAATGCTCAGGACCGTGCCCACCGGCATCGTGAATACTTGTAATTCCATAAGAAAGAAAGTCATCAGATGCTAGTTTAAAAGCCTTGAGTAATTCTTCCTCAGTATATTTTGCAACCTCAAGCATCTTCATATTGGCACTCTCAATTAATCGCCCAGTTAATTTACCAGCATCGTCTCGTTCAATTTGAGCATTATCCAAATTTGATGTACTTTCATCAATACCCGCTATTTCAAGAGCTTTGCTATTTACCACGCATATATGGTTACATGCTCTCGAAACATAAATAGGGTGTTCCTTAGAAACCTCATCCAATTCACCAATTGTAGGATATCTCCCCTCCAAAACTGCCATTTCGTTAAATCCAGAAGCACGAATCCATTGTCCTTTTGGTGTTTCTAATTTTTTGACTTTGAGAGCTTCTATAAGATCTTTTATAGACTTGATATGTGGCTCCTTACAATCAACCCCTAATTTATTCGTTCCGTGCAGAATATGTAGATGTGAATCGATAAATCCTGGAAGAAGGCTTTTTCCTTGTAAATCAATAACTTTTGTATTCTCAGTAATATAAGGTTTCATGTCTTCGTTTGTTCCTAAAGCGATAATTCGATTTCCCTTAATAGCAATGGCTTCTACAACATCATTTGCACGATTTACTGTTATAACTTCACCATTTATGAATATGAAATCAGCTTTCACACGAACTCCCCCTTGACGTAATTTTCAAAAAGTTGTACTTATTAATTACCACGACATTATTTTTCATCATAATTCAGAATTAATTTGAAGAACATTTTATATTTTTTAATTATTCTGTAAACTATATGTATTTATAATAACTGTCGGGTTGGACTTCATGTCAATACAAATATTTTCACATTATTTCCTAAAAACATGGAGTTAATGACCACTTTTTTGTAGATCGGGGGGTTATAGTTGAAAATCGGGTCTTTTGCTAAACTTTATAATGTGTCTGTGGATACGATTCGTTACTATATCGAATTAGGGTTATTAGTTCCGGAAAAAAAGGGAGCTCAATTCCAAATGAACCAATCCTGTCTCGATGACATGGAATTAATATTAGAGCTCAAACATCTGCAGTTCTCTTTGAAAGAAATCCAAAAATTTCTTTCATATCAACGTTTGACGATTAATATTGACATTAGTTATTACCAAAATCTCTTATTGGAGAAGAAAAATAAGTTTTTGGAAGAAAAAAAAAAACTCAACCGATTCATTAGACTCATAGATGATAAGTTGAAATCCTTTGAGCAGCCAGCTTATTCGTATGGCCATACCGGTGTCCCAATATCCTTCATTCCATTTTTTTATTGTCCATATTGCAAAATCCAATTAAACATTAATAATGCATCCATACAGGACAATAATATTTGCGAAGCAAAGTTAACCTGTTCATGTGGTTACTTTTCCTCTATAGAAGATGGAATAGTAGTTACTTCAAACCTAGAGGAATCTCCCTATTGTATCCTCAATGAAGAAACAATGAAGGAATTCACTCCAAGCTTTGTCAGTTTAAAAGAAAAAGGGGACCAATGGATGATCAAGGTATTGAAGGAACTAGATTTATCAAATAAAGTGGTTATTGAAACAAATATTGACATATCTGTCTCCTTACCAAAGTACTTATCATCACTTGACTCGGATACCTTCTATATATTTTGTGGTTTTTCTTTGACTATGATTAAGAAATTGAAGTGTTTGATTGAAAAAATCAATTCAAAACTTCGTATCGTGTATATACAAAATACGGACTATCTTCTTCCTCTAAAACCAGGATCAATAGATGTGATGATAGATAGTATTACCACTAACGATGTTTGTTCACATAAGAATGTCTTCCCGATTACTTTGTTACAGACTTACATGAACAACGAATCTAAGATCATTGGAAATTATCTATATTACCATGAAGGTGCAACCTCTTTACGTAATTTTCGCACCTTATACCCTAATTCACATTCACATGTCTTATATCCAAACTACCTTGAGCCTAACTTAGAGAAAGAAGGATTAAAAATTCAGCATAAGACAATTATTGGCTCAACAGATAATCCTGGTATTTTTCTTGATTATCACGAGCAAGGCGAAAAAGTTAATTTACTTGGGTATATTGCAAATCGTGCTATCTAGGATTTGCACTTTTCAATTCACAGTTAAAATCATTACATAAAAAAGAAGCTATTTGTTAAAACAGCTTCTTTTTTTTACTATATATTTTTACTTTCTATCGTATATTTTAATAAAATTTCACTACTTCTTCAGTTGGTAGGAATGTTCTATCCCCTGGTTGTTCATTTGGCTCACCAAATGGCATTTGTCCTACTAAGCTCCACTCTGCTGGGATATTCCAAGTTTCTTTCACTTCAGCATCCACAATTGGGTTGTAGTGTTGTAATGATGCTCCGATTCCCTCTGCAGATAATAGCATCCATACAGTGTGTTGTAACATTGCATTTCCTTGATGAGACCAGAATGGGAACTGTTCTTTATATAAAGGTGCATTTTCTTGCATTTGTTTTACTGTCGCTTGATTTTCAAAGAATAGTACTGTTCCTACTCCTTCACGGAAACCTTTTAGTCTTTCTACAGTTGCTTCAAAATTTTCTGCTGGCACGCGAGCTCTAAGTGTTTCTTTTACAATATCCCAGAACTTTTCATGCTCTGCATCCATTAATACAACCATACGGCCACTTTGCATATTGAAAGATGTTGGTGCATGTAAAGCTGTTTTTAAAACTTCGTTAATTCTTTCTTTTGTGATTGTAGCATTTTTTGTTACTTTACGAATTGAACGACGGTTCATGATTGCTTCTTTTAAGTTTGTTGTAGTCACTGACATGTTGATTCCTCCAAATTTATGCGTTTTATAATTTATTTAAACAAATCGATTTGACCCTTCAATGAAAGATGGATTAGCAATATCCATCCGTATTACATTGCATACCTTCAAATGAATTTGTTTTATCCTTTTCGATTTCTTTATCAATTACTCTTTCTAACGTTTCTTTACTAGCAAGCCCTTGAATGACTTCATCTCCAATCATTACTGTTGGAACAGCCATAATGTTTGCTTCATCATATGCATGCTGAATCGCTTGCTGATGTTTTTCTCTATATTTACGAGTTACTAAAGCATCTTTAAATTCCGCTTCAGGAAGCCCTACTTCTACCGCTAATTTTGTTAATACATCAATGTCTTCAATGTTTTGTTCTTCTTGGAAAAACGCAGTAAACACTCGATGATGGTACTCATTTCCAAGTCCATACTCCTTCGCAAATTGACACCCTTCAAAAGCCAGGTGTGTATATGGATGTGGAGAAACACGTGGTAGGCGCATTTCAATTCCTAATTTCTTTGCGGTAGGAAGAATGAAGGAATCCCATGAACCTAACTTTTCTGGCTCATTCCAAGGATCTATTTTAGAATATGGACTTGGACGTAATTCAAATGGCATCCATTCGATTTCTACATCTTTCTCCTTCGCCACCTCATCTAATGGACCTTTTGCTAAAAAACAAAACGGACAAATAAAATCAGAGTACACTTTCATTTTTACAGTCATATAATGACACCTTACCTTCTTTTCACTTTATTTTAATGTAACAAATCCAGTTACAACAATAAGAAAAAAATATGCATTCTCTTTTTATCGAGCTTTGCATGTTTCAAGCATTCATTTTCTCTTGTAACGATTCAAACAAATGCTCCATTGTGATATTTTTTAAAACTTCTTCCATCGCAGATTGCGCTTGAACTAAAATCACTTCTAATACAGCTTGAATATTTGCTCCAATTGGGCAATCTGGATTGGGTTGTTCATGAATATGAAATAACTTATCTTCCTCAACTACATTTACTGCATGATACACATCTAATAATGTAATTTCACTTAAACCTTTTAGTAATCCAGCCCCACCTGGCCCACGATTTACATAAACAAACTGAGCTTGTTTTAAGTAAGACATTATTTTTCGAATTACAACCGGATTTGTATTTACACTCTCGGCCATAAATTCTGAAGTACAAATAGAAGATGGATTGTTTTTCAAAATTGATAAAATATGAACAGCTATAGAAAAGCGGCTACTAATTTTCATCCTAATTACCACCTCGGTGTAATCATTATAGTTACAACTTAAAAATAAGTCAATCATTTTTATAGATTTTTTTGGACATTATTATAGTTAAAAACAAACAAGCATCTCATTATCATTCTGCGAATAGCCCTTGGAACTCTACAATAAATAGTTGAATAGCTAGTGAAGGTACAGCCAGGACAATTTCTCTCTACACTTGCGGTTCCAATTCTCTTGTCTGAACATTCGGTGGTAAATCTGATAAGGATAATTCAGCTAATATAGCTAAACCCAATCCTTCTTGTATCATATTCAAAGATGTCGTCAAGTGAATCATTTGTGAAGAAAGCGCGAAATGTACCTTCATACATATATTATCATTCAGATTAAATGATTAATATCATCAAATACAAACTCCCACAGTTTACCTTCTATAGTAACAAAAAAAGTTATAGAAATGAATTCTACAACTTTTTTATTACATATCACTACTTATTTACTTTTGCTACACTAGAATGAATTTCATTTTTCACTCTTAAATGACTAATACCGTACCCAATAAATCCACCAATAATGGCTGGGAATATCCATCCTAGACCTACTTCATGCATCGGAAGAAATTTAGTAAATATATGATTCACTACTTGGATATTTACTCCAGCTGCATTTAATCCATCAAATAAGCTTATAATAAATGTTACCAGTAAGCTTACTTGATACACTTCCGTTCTCCCTTTAAATAATGAATGGAAAAATGTTAAAAAGATTAGTACAATCGCTAATGGATAAATCGCTGTTAATACAGGAACAGAAACTGCAATTAGTTGTGTTAATCCTACATTCGCAACAATTGCACTAAAAACAGATAAAATAACAACGATTTTTTTGTAAGATACCTTTGGAAATAGTTTATGGAAAAATGAAGAACATGCTGAAACAAGTCCTACACTAGTCGTTAAACAAGCTACTGTAATCATTAATCCTAATAGGATTCCACCATATGAACCAAAGTAGTAGTTTGACACTTTCGCTAAAACTTCCCCACCATTTTCTAGGTGCCCAAGTTTTGCTACGCTTGAAGCTCCCATATAAGAAAGCGCTGTATAAAGAATTGCTAATACTGTTGCTGCAATCATCGTTGCTTTTGCACAAACAACCATAATTTGTTTTTTCGTTTTTGCACCTTTTTCTTTAATAGCGTTAATGATAATAATGCCAAATACGAAAGATGCAAGCGTATCCATTGTTAAGTATCCTTCTTGAAATCCTTTAAAGAACGCGTTAGATGTATACGTTTCAACAGGTGCTTGCATTTCTCCTATCGGATGAATAAAAGCTACGATTACTAAAATTCCAATGAACGTTAATTTAATTGGCGTCAAAATTTTTCCAACAATATCGACAATTTTCGCAGGATTGAGCGAAAAAAAACAAGTAATACTAAAAAATATAATTGTAAAAATAATTAAAGCCATAGAACCTAAACTTTCTGGTACAAAAGGTTTAAGACCAATTTCAAAGGAAACATTACCCGTTCTCGGTATTGCAAATAATGGACCAATTGCTAAATATAGAATTGTTGTAAACACAATTCCAAAAACAGGGTGAACACGACTTGCTAGTGATTGTAAATCTTCTTTACCTGAAATTCCAAATGCTAATACGCCAAGTAATGGTAGTCCAACCCCAGTTACTAAAAATCCCGCATTTGCTGACCAAATATTTGTTCCAGCCGATTGACCTAACATCGCAGGGAAAATTAAATTTCCTGCTCCAAAAAAGAGAGCAAATAACATTAATCCGATAACTACTACGAACGAAAAAGGTACTTTATTCGTCATGATATAACCTCCATTACAAAATCAATTGTCTCGTTTCCAATTTTAACTAATTGAAGATTCTGAATATTTTATTTGAATTACAAGTATTCTTTTATTTATTATAGTTCGGAGGATAATATATTGCAATATTATTTTTCGAATTTTTCTTTCATTTTATACTATAAAAATATTAACACCATGTGAACTACCCGCCACTTAAATTCTAACGAATTTTGAAGTGGGGGCTTCTCAGTTCCACGACAAAAGCAACCTTTCGTCTCCCTGAGCGTTACTTCGGGTTCTTCCACCCCTAGATGTCCAACGCTTGGACGTTCTTTTTTACGGTTGATATTTTACGCAGGAACCGAACGGCTTGGTTTTCGCACTTTGTTTTCTTCCTGCAACCTTATATATCAAGTTATCAAAGAACTTCATGTGTCTAGTTTATCAAAAATCTTTTGGCTATGCCAAACCGAAATTCATCTCCCACCTAGCGTTGGGCTATCGCCCTACACACGCTTGAGAAAGGAGAATTCTTTCGGATAGATTGTTAAATTTAGTGTTAGTTTTTCTAGATATAGGGGTAGTGGCACATCGCTATCAAGCTAAGGTTAGGAAAGGTCAGTTTCAGAAGAAATTTTTTTCTTTTTCTAAAAATCAGTGTGGATCATTGGAAATTTTGCATATCAAATAAACCCTAACGGGTTTCACTTTTTTTATTAAGCTGCTTGATTGTCCGACATGGTACAATTGTAAACGACACCTAATATATCAAAGACTGTTTTCTTCTTGTATCGATGAGATTTCCGTCCGTTTCGCTGTAGGAGGTTAAACAGACGAAGAAGAATCTTTGATAATCCTTGGGTGTCTTTTTGCATTGCTCGAAACAGAAGAAAAAAATAGTCTTTAATCATATATATGGCTTTATATTCACTCAGCTCTTGTTTCTTTTTTATGAGAAGTAACTTCCGCATGTGAAACATAATAGAGGAACAGAGTAGAATGGCAATCAGTTGCCCATACAAATGGCATTCCAATCGTTCTCGTTTTATCTTTTTACAATGATGAATGTGAAAGAATGATTTCCACGTTTTAAATAAAATTTCGATTTGCCAGCGTAAAGAATACCAATCATGTACTTGCCCCATCGGGACAATATCTGTAGGGGTATTTGTCATATATACATTGATACCACTGAGTCGTTTACTACGAGGAGAATACTTCATTCCTTTCTTCTTTTCTCTTACAGCTTGATCTTGTAATCGTTTTTTTTGTTGTTCTTTTGTTAGTCGATGTACAATCACACGAGTTGGTACTTTATCAGTCATTCCTACATAGGCTTCGGATATTTCACATGTTTGTCCTGGCTGAAGAGAGTTCATTAAGACCTCCATATTTATCTGTATATACTCTGTACCTTTCTTAATTCTTCCATCTTGAAAGTAATCAGGGTTGGGATTTTTTTGATAAATACGTGTATTCGACTTGATACGAGAGATATAGTAAGCTTTTTATCTTGTATATGTTGAAGATCTTTCAAATGAAAATAACCTAAATCTCGGATACATAAATCATTCGCTGTTATAGTTGGGACACACAGAGAACCGTAGGTTCGATCATGTTGTTTACCTGGACCTGTATGAATATGTAGGAACTGTCCGCTTAACAGGTCATACTCAAGTTGAATTTTCATCCCAGCTGTATGGCTGCATCCTCCTGCACCTGGATAAACGAATGAAAAGATATCTGGAAGTTGAAATGCGGTGGAATCCAGAATCCAAATACGCTTGAAAACAGAAGTGTATGGAGAAGAAATCAGTATAAATGAGGCTAATTTTTGGTTTAGAAGTTCGGCTAATATGTGTTGTAAAAATTGAACGGCCGCTTTATTAAATCGTTGATTTAGTCCCTCAGGACTGATGAGAACTTCTGTTGACACTTCTAAACAGCTAGATAGCTGAGTTAAAGAAGTCGTAGCGACATTTTGACTCATCCATACACATAAAGCAACTAAATCTTTGGCTTGGTACTTACTGGTTCGTTGCACAAAGCCAACATCTCTAGCAAGATTTCGTAAGATATTAGGGGATAAAAAGCTTTGAATTTCTTGAGCAAATAGTTGTAATTCATCAGATACAGAAATTGACATACAAAGACGCCATCCTTTCCTATGATTCTACAGAAAGAATAGCGTATTTCTTCATTTTAGGGGGAATTTTGTTTTGTTAGCTTGATAGCGATGTGGTGCTACTCCTTATCAAGGTAAATACGCAATGGCAACTGCTATCTTAGCTTGGTTAAGAGTTAAATCTTGCCGTTAATAAGAACATATGGACGATATCCCTATTACGTAATGATTGTTAGACGTCCAATTTGATTACACTCTTCAGCGAACCAAATATCGCCATCCGGACAAAACGTGATACCATGTGGCTCTGCATTATTTGTAGGTATCGTATATTCCGTAATAACTCCTTCAACTGTAATTCGGCTGATTTGGTTACCTCCCCATTCCGTGAACCAAAGATCTCCGTTCTTCCCGGGTATTATGGCATGAGGGCGAGCGTTCGGCGTCGGTATAACAAATTCTTTGACCTCACCTTCGAACGTAATTCTACCAATTTTATTGCCCATGATTTGCACAAACCATATTGCTCCATCTGGTCCGCTCGCAATTCCAACTGGCCCGGAGTTAGGTGTTGGGATTGGATATTCTGTCACCTCACCTTTAGTGGTTATTCTACCAATCGTATTGTTCTGATTCTGTGTAAACCATAATGCCCCGTCTGATCCCAGAGTAATAAAAGAGGGAAATGATTTGGAGTTAGGCAATTCAAACTCGGTGATTTCCCCTGACTTTGTTATTCTTCCAATCCTACCGTTATTCATTTCTGTAAACCATATTGCTCCATCTGGTCCTTCCGTTATGCCAAAAGGTGCAGCGTTCGTTGCAGGGAGTACATATTCTTCAAAAAGACCGTTCATCGACATTTTACCAATCTTGCTTGCGTTATATTCCGTAAACCATAAGTCACCAGTCTGGTCCGAAATAATTGACATAACTCCTGCATTTGCTGTCGGAATGGGAAAAGACTTTATTTCACCATTAGCATTTATTCTACCAATTCGATTCCCTTTCTGTTCCGTAAACCACAATGCCCCGTCTTTTCCTACGGTTATTCCATACGGTCCTGAATCTATTTCATTGACCACATATTCTTGTATTGTGATCCTCATATCATTTCCTCCCATTCAAAATTTTGGGTGTTGTTTATGAGTATACCACTTCTACTCATCAGGTAGCATAGTAAAAAAATTGAAGCCCGTCAGGGTTTATTCTTCTTAGCTTGATAGCGATGGGGTCTCGCCAACTAAATGCGAATTTCGTACGCTAAGGAATTTCTAAGTTAAAAAACTGGGTCTTACCGTACGTTAACAAAGTTCCATAAACGACATTTAATGTTTGTTATGGGATTTTGTTTTTGGTAATGAGTTTTAGAACTGGTTTTTGACCGTATTTCTTTCAGTTTTGTTAGAACTAAATAGAGTTCCTTAAACGGTCGTTTTTGGAACGATTTTTTTAGCTACCCCTTGAATGTTTACTTCTTTCATTAGCCTCGATGAAATGATTGAAAATTCTTATAATGTAATGTATACTTTTATTATCTAGAGAAAAGGGAGATAAGCCTATGTTAACGAGCATTGCAGTAGATGTTTTAAAAAAACTAAAGGAACAAAAAAAACGTCGCAAGGGTACAGTAAAATAACCCTTACTGCATACCCCTGCGTATTAATTGGGGGATATTAATTTGATTAAGCAATATAGTAAAAGATGTTTAACAGGTAATAAAGTCACTCTACGAAAAATAACAAAAGAGGATTACGGAAACTACTATAACATTGAAGATGTAATGGAGAGCCGGTTATTAATGAATGATGGAATACCATTTCCTCCTACTGAGAGTGACCATGAAAAATTTCTTAATGAAATAAGTTCTGATAAAGAGGATTACATGTTTGGTATTGAACTTAAAGATGAAAAAATCTTTATTGGGACAATAGCTGTTTACTTAGTGAACTGGAAAAATGGTACTTGTCACGTTGGCGTTTCAATAGGTCCTGAATATCAAGGGAAAGGTTATGGAACTGATTCAATGCAAATACTGGTTGACTTTATTTTCAATTATATGAATGTAAATAAAGTCAAGCTCCAAGTGTTTAGTTACAACAAAAGAGCTATCGCTTCTTATGAAAAATGCGGATTTTCCGTAGAAGGGACTTTAAAAGAAGAATTATTTAGGTTCGGTAGTTACCATGACATTCATATTATGGGGTTACTTAGAAAAGATTGGGAAAACGAGAAAGCTTAAATGATACTTCAAAAGGCAGACCAGTAAAATGGTCTGCCTTTTATATGTTTTATCGAACGAACACTTTAATAAAACAAGATAAGGAACTCCTAATTATCTTCTTTAATACGATAGAATTGCTTGTTCCACGACTTGTGTTTTTAGGAATCAAGCTCGATTGTACCTTAGCGTACGAAATTCGCGTTTTGTTGGTGCTACCCCATCGCTATCAAGCTAACAAAACAAAATACCCCCTAAAATGAAAAAATACGCTATTCTTTCTGTAGAATCATAGGAAAGAATGGTGTTTTTGTATGTCTATTTCTGTATCTGATGAATTACAACTATTTGCTCAAGAAATTCAAAACTTCTTATCTCCTAATTTCTTACGAGATCTTGCTAGAGATGTTGGTTTTGTACAACGAACCAGTAAGTACCAAGCAAAAGATTTAGTAGCTTTATGTGTATGGATTAGTCAAAATGTCGCTAAAACCTCTTTAACTCAGTTATGTAGCTGTTTAGAAGCATCAACAGAAGTGCTCATCAGTCCTGAGGGACTGAATCAACGATTTAATGTCACAGCCGTGCAATTTCTACAACAAGTGTTAGCCGAACTTCTCAACCAAAAGTTATCTTCAACAAAGCTGCTTACTTCTCCATACAATTCTATTTTCAAACGTATTCGTATCCTAGATTCAACTACATTTCAACTTCCCGATGTATTTTCATCTGTTTATCCAGGTGCAGGAGGATGTAGCCATACAGCGGGGGTGAAGATTCAGCTTGAGTATGATCTATTAAGTGGACAATTCCTACATATTCATACAGGTCCAGGTAAATAACATGATCGAACCTATGGTTCTCTGTGTGTCCCAACTGTGACAGCGAATGATTTATGTATCCGTGATTTAGGTTATTTTCACTTGAAAGATCTTCAACATATACAAGATAAAAAGGCTTACTATATCTCTCGTATTAAATCAAATACACGTATTTATCAAAAAAATCCCACCCCTGATTATTTTCAAGATGGAAGAATCAAGAAAGGTACAGAGTATATACAGATAGATATGGAGGTCTTAATGAACTCTCTTCAACCAGGACAAACATGTGAAATATCCGACGCTTATGTAGGAATGACTGATAAAGTACCAACTCGTGTGATTGTTCATCGGCTAACAAAAGAACAACAAAAAAAACGATTACAAGATCAAGCTGTAAGAGAAAAGAAGAAAGGAATGAAGTATTCTCCTCGTAGTAAACGACTCAGTGGTATCAATGTATATATGACAAATACCCCTACAGATATTGTCCCGATGGGACAAGTACATGATTGGTACTCTTTACGTTGGCAAATCGAAATTTTATTTAAAACGTGGAAGTCATTCTTTCAAATTCATCAGTGTAAAAAGATAAAACCAGAAAGATGGGAGTGCCATTTGTATGGGCAACTGATTGCCATTCTACTCTGTTCCTCTATTATGTTTCAAATGCGGAAGTTACTTCTCATAAAAAAGAAACAAGAGCTGAGTGAATATAAAGCCATATATATGATTAAAGACTATTTTTTTCTTCTGTTTCGAGCAATGCAAAAAGACACCCAAGGATTATCAAAGATTCTTCTTCGTCTGTTCAACCTCCTACAGCAAAACGGGCGAAAATCTCATCGATATGAGAAGAAAACAGTCTTTGATATATTAGGTGTCGTTTACAATTGTACCATGTCTGATAATCAAGCGGCTTAATTCAAAAAAGGAAACCCGTTAGGGTTTATTTCGTATGCAAATCTTTAAAGCATCTACATATAGACTTTCGAAAAAAAGAAACAATCTTGATTATCATTGACGTTACATGAGCTTAGCTTGATAGCGATGTGCCACTACCCCATCGCTATCAAGCTAACAAAACAAAATCCCCCCTAAAATGAAAAAATACGCTATTCTTTCTGTAGAATCATAGGAAAGGATGGCGTTTTTGTATGTCAATTTCTGTATCTGATGAATTACAACTATTTGCTCAAGAAATTCAAAGCTTTTTATCCCCTAATATCTTACGAAATCTTGCTAGAGATGTTGGCTTTGTGCAACGAACAAGTAAGTACCAAGCCAAAGATTTAGTTGCTTTATGTGTATGGATGAGCCAAAATGTCGCTACGACTTCTTTAACTCAGCTATCTAGCTGTTTAGAAGTGTCAACAGAAGTTCTCATCAGTCCTGAGGGACTAAATCAACGATTTAATAAAGCGGCCGTTCAATTTTTACAACACATATTAGCCGAACTTCTAAACCAAAAATTAGCCTCATTTATACCGATTTCTTCTCCATACACTTCTGTTTTCAAGCGTATTCGGATTCTGGATTCCACCGCATTTCAACTTCCAGATATCTTTTCATTCGTTTATCCAGGTGCAGGAGGATGCAGCCATACAGCTGGGATGAAAATTCAACTTGAGTATGACCTGTTAAGCGGACAGTTCCTACATATTCATACAGGTCCAGGTAAACAACATGATCGAACCTACGGTTCTCTGTGTGTCCCAACTATAACAGCGAATGATTTATGTATCCGAGATTTAGGTTATTTTCATTTGAAAGATCTTCAACATATACAAGATAAAAAGCTTACTATATCTCTCGTATCAAGTCGAATACACGTATTTATCAAAAAATCCCAACCCTGATTACTTTCAAGATGGAAGAATTAAGAAAGGTACAGAGTATATACAGATAAATATGGAGGTCTTAATGAACTCTCTTCAGCCAGGACAAACATGTGAAATATCCGAAGCCTATGTAGGAATGACTGATAAAGTACCAACTCGTGTGATTGTACATCGACTAACAAAAGAACAACAAAAAAACGATTACAAGATCAAGCTGTAAGAGAAAAGAAGAAAGGAATGAAGTATTCTCCTCGTAGTAAACGACTCAGTGGTATCAATGTATATATGACAAATACCCCTACAGATATTGTCCCGATGGGACAAGTACATGATTGGTATTCTTTACGCTGGCAAATCGAAATTTTATTTAAAACGTGGAAATCATTCTTTCACATTCATCATTGTAAAAAGAAAAAACGAGAACGATTGGAATGCCATTTGTATGGGCAACTGATTGCCATTCTACTCTGTTCCTCTATTATGTTTCAAATGCGGAAGTTACTTCTCATAAAAAAGAAACAAGAGCTGAGTGAATATAAAGCCATATATATGATTAAAGACTATTTTTTTCTTCTGTTTCGAGCAATGCAAAAAGACACCCAAGGATTATCAAAGATTCTTCTTCGTCTGTTTAACCTCCTACAGCGAAACGGACGGAAATCTCATCGATACAAGAAGAAAACAGTCTTTGATATATTAGGTGTCGTTTACAATTGTACCATGTCGGACAATCAAGCAGCTTAATAAAAAAAGTGAAACCCGTTAGGGTTTATTTGATATGCAAAATTTCCAATGATCCACACTGATTTTTAGAAAAAGAAAAAAATTTCTTCTGAAACTGACCTTTCCTAACCTTAGCTTGATAGCGATGTGGTGCTACCCATGCCCATCAACTTAAGATTTTTAAGTACCCCCCAAAACGAAAATTTCACATGATGTTTAGTAATAATAAAGATGTTTAAATTCAATATAGAAGACAATAACCTTACTACATATTGAATGTAGTAAAGCTATGTAAAGTTGTTTAAAAAGTATTAATCTCCACAAACTTATTTATAAAAAGATAATAAAGTTCTTTAATTTTATTCGGCTAAAGCCCCTGTTAGTTTAAGTACGTATATTTACAAACTTATTTAAGGGGTAGTGTCAGAAAATCTGTTACTGTATAGGAACTAATATTTCGCACAAATGATTATCAATCATTTGTGAAGTATATCTTTCTACAATTGGTTGTTCTCTTATTGATAGATTATTTTTTTCTATTTCAGAAAAAATATTACCCCAAAATTCATTGATCGTCTCTTTTGTATGATCAAGCAAGAAAACAGCATATTTTCCACCAGAAAATTTACCAACTTGAGCTGGTTCTGCCACATTAAAATCTTTATTTATAATAACGCAAATATCATAACGACATTCCTCTTTAGGAGTAACCTCAGGGTTATCCTGTGGTATACCTAAAATTGTAGAATTATTAAATACACCATTCAACTGTGCCCACTTTTTAAAAGACTCCATTAAATCTTTGTTTTGCTTTTCACCATACTCCCCAACATTTCGAAAATAAGCGATTTTTGATTCAGGTAATTCTTCAATAGTTATTTTCATATTTTAGTCCCCCTTTCTTAGATAAGGTAATGCTAGTTAAAATGTTTTTCAAGCACTTTTTAAAAGAATATTTATAAATTATATGAATTTTTGTTCAATAACCTGCCCTGTAGTGATATAAAAATTTTTAATTAACTTTATTATTTTTTAAATAATTTTATTATCCTTGTACACATGAATGTCCATAATTGCATCTCTTTTTCATCTAATTTGAAAATAAGCTTTCCATTTTAAAACCATCAACACCAGCTCAAATTATATGAATGAAATCCGTACATCTTACTTTTGCAGGAAAGAAAAATTATACAAAAGTAGGATGATTTAAGATATTTTTACTTGTATTATAATAACCAAAAGATATCGACATAAAAATTACAATAAAGAAAGGAATAAAAATAATGATACAGAGCATATACGAAACTCATTTACATGTAAGAAATTTAGAAAAGGCGATAGATTTCTATAAAAATAAGTTAGGGTTAGCATTAGCAAGAAAACTATCTAAAAGAAGAGTGGCTTTCTTTTGGGTAGGAGAAAATAAAAAACAAATGCTTGGACTATGGGAAGTACATAATATTGAAGACTTTGAGACGAAACACTTTGCTTTTGGTGTAGATTTAGAGTTTTTAAAGACTTCTAAATTGTGGTTAGAAAAGCTTGGAATAGAAGTGATAGGAAGTCAGGGAAAAGGGAATCAAGAGCCAATTGTCCAAAGATGGATGCCAGCTGCAAGTGTATATTTTCTGGATTGTGATGGAAATAAATTAGAGTTTATTTCTATGCTACATGATAATCCAGACGAATTAGAATATGCATCCTATTTAAGCGAATGGGATGCGGAGCACCAAGAAAAATAAATGAAATTATATATATAAACCGAAAAAAACGTTATTCTTTTTGTAAAAATATACAGAAAGGATGACGTTTTTTATGAATCTTTCGATTCAAAGTGGGGTCCCGCCAACCAAATGACATAAAACCCATGTTAAGACATTTTTTGGAAGTGAAAACCTTGATTTTTGTACGCTAAGGATTGTAACTAAAATGAACGCTTTTGTTACAACATTGGTTTTAAGAAGTGTTAGTCCTTACTTAGCCAATTTAGCTGTAACAAAATACTGTATCAAAAATAATTCGTAACATTATTTATCACAATCCTTTTTGTTACGCTAGAAACCCTTTTATATCAAGCTTTCTTTTCCTTAGCGTGGGTTTTATGTTAGTACGTTGGCTGTACCCCTTAAGGAAATATGCCAAATTACAGGAGTGAGTCAGGCCGCTCTGTATCGTAGATTAAAAGAGCTTAAATAAAGTTGTTTTTTCATTTGTAATTAAATCCCAGATTGGCCCCTCATACCCAGAATCGTTTCCGTACCCCTCATAGGCAATATAGCCCTCTCCTTGTCTTCGCTTCAAATCTCTCTTTATACAGACTAATTAGTATTAAATGAATAAATCATAATTAGTACTTTTCTCAAAATAGTAAAAAGCCAGATTGATTAAAGACAATCTGGCTTTTGATAATTTTATTTTATGACTGTGAAAATAAAAATTCAGGGAACTCATCAGAGTTTGATGAATTTCTAACATGTTTCTGTATAGCACCAACTGCTTTAAGAAAATAGTAATTTGCACCTTCACCTTTAGCTGGTTCTAATTCTATAGATTTTTTTTCTAGTTTATTGAATTGAATTTTCCCTGCTTTTTCTTCATCTTCACAAGGAAAAAAACGATAAACAACTTCCTCTTCATTTTCATATTCTTTAAATAAATCTACACATACTGCCATATTATTAATTTCCTTTCTAGTTATATTTTAATTAAGGAATGCGATACAAATCTTCCTCTGGTGGATGCCAAGGTCTTCTTTGCATCGTCTTTTTATGAGCAGTCATAAATTTCTTTATAATAACATGATTTTAGGGTGTAAAAATGTTTTATCATGCTATTCTCCCTTGTTTTTGGGTGTAAGTGCTGGCTAGTCGTTCGGTATTTGAAAGTAAACTTTTAAATAAAAGTTTACTTTCATTTCCCCTTAAACATTGACTTTCATCTAATTTCATTGATATTATAAAAAAGACAAAAAAGTATACATTCAAATCATTGAAAATAAAGGGATTGAAAAACAGATGGATAAAAAGCAACATTTAATTGATGTACAACCAATTCGGAGCATAGAACAGCTTAATGATATGAAATGGTCGCTCAAACGTCATTGTTCAGATCGTGATTATATATTATTTCTAATTGGTATTAATACTGGGTTACGTGTAAGTGATTTACTTAAAATGGAAAAGAATGAAATTTTAAAACTGAAGCGTAAAAAACGGAAAGAATTTAAAGTTAAAGAAGGAAAGACAAAAAAGGAGCGTATCATAAATATTACATCCATTTTTGAGGAAGTACTTCCATATGCTGAAGATTTAAAAAGTACCTGGTTATTTCCTTCTCGAAAAGGTGATAAGCCCATTAGTAAAATTCAAGCCTATCGACAGTTACAAAAAGCCGGAGATTTTGCCGGAGTAGAATCATTAGGTACTCATACTATGCGTAAAACATTTGGATATTGGTTTTACAAGCAAACAAAAGATATTGCTATGCTACAAGAAATATTGAATCATAGTACACCACAAATTACCCTAAGATACATTGGTATTAATAAAGAAGAAAAAGATAATGTACTTGATACATTCCGAATCTAATTTTAATTAAAAAGCTTTATTTATGTAATTATGGAAAATTAATAGAGGCGTTACTTTGTGGAAAGGGGGACTTGATATGAATTTTAATACTGATGGTGAAAAAACACCTTTGATAATAGATTATAAAAGAGTTGGATATGCATCTTTGTTAATAGTCGATAAGAGTAATAAAGATAGTAGGGATAAATTTTTATTAGATAATACATATGCTAAAGACTTTATAAACTCCATGCCCGGAAGATTTGGAGTTATTAGAATTTATATAAAGAAAGAAGAACGAAATAAGAGTTATGGAACATATTTCATGAGAAAAATAATTGAATTTTTAAAGGGAAAGTAGAGGTGATTCACCTTATTCCTTATCCAATTTATGAAAAGAAAGAACATTTTGACCATATGCAAACTAGTTTTTCATAATGAAATTAGTGAGGTTTTATAAGAAGTTTGATTTTGTAGTGGAAGATACAAGATATATAGAACCTTTAAAATTGACATTTAATTTTAAACCAATGTTTCTCACATTAAGTAACAGAGAGATACAATTTAAAAATACGAATAAGCTTTTGCAAAAATGTAATTTGAATAAAAAAGAACCTGTTAAAGTAAGAAATCCAAAAAACAGGAAAGAACGTGTTGATTTCCTTATCAAGAAAATAGGATTTACAGTTATCGGTAGATCTCTAGCATCTATGACTGACCGAGAAGTGAAACAGCTTTTTGAAGAAGTATATTCTTTCTACAGAAACCAAGAAGATTCCAAAACCCCTGAATGAAATATTAAAATGTCTTATAAAAAGGGGATAGATTAGAGGGGTGCATGAAAAATGTATGAGATAACAGCATTGGATTCCTTACTAATGAAAGCTTTTCAAGAAAATTATAAGCACATAATAGAAATCAAAAGAAATGAACCTTGTCCTTGTGGTTCTGGACTAAAGTTCAAACATTGTCATATAGAATCAGATAACCAATGGGAAAAAGGTCTCGAATTTTATGATGGTAACTTCTCGTATGAAAACGTAAGTCTAACCCTAGAATTATTGAACACTATCCGTGAAATTTTATCTAAACTAAAATCTCATAATTCTATAGATGAAGAGTTTGGTTTAGAACTCCTGGAAAAATTATATTCAACATATGATCCAGCAATAGAACAATTACAAAAAAACGCTCCTTGTAAAAAGGGGTGTATCGCCTGTTGCTTCCAAGAAGTTAAACTTCAAAAAATAGAAGCTCAAAGAATTAATATACATATGAATAACAAAATCAAAAAAGTTATTAAATATAATTTAAGGGAAACTAAGGCAGGAAGAAAAGTTCCTTCTTCACTTTGGACTGATAGACAGAGTTCTCTTGCACCTTGTCCTTTTCTTGATATTACAAAAGGAGAATGTTCAATCTATAATGTTAGACCGTTTAGCTGTAGATCATATTTTGTTACAAACAACCCAAATATGTGTAATGAAATAACCGGAAATGTTAATTGGTTTGATAACTATAGATATATCCAACTTACAAATTCAATAATAGCTTTAATTAGCCAGCTCGTTTACGACGATATTCAACCCAAACTTCTACAAAATTTTTATGAAGAAATTTCGTTTAAGAAACAACTTAATCATTTTTTTAGAAACCTTATGTAACTTTCGATTAAAATTGCAAAGTAAATTCTTCAAATTATATAAAATAAGTAAATGAGTTACCAAAAAACATAATTTTTTGTAACCCATTTAATCTTAATTAAGGTGCTTGGTATCAATCGCATACAATCTTACCAAAAATAATTGCCAAAATGATTACCATAAACCTTTTCCAAAAGTGCCTCATTCACTTTTTATAATTTTATTGATTCATACTTTGCGGTCTATGACAGCAACCCTGTCACTACCCCTAATTAGATTCTTTTTTGTATTGTCGAATACATGTCGAAAATATGTGAGAGTAATTTTTGTTGTCCAACATAGGCATTTCGAATTTCATAAGTATCTCCTGGTTTTATCTGATGCATGATATGTTCAAGGTCAAGTAAAGCATATAAAGATTGCTTTTTTACTGCCCCATCCCGAAAGAATTCTGGAGATTCATTTTTCACATATACTCTATTATTTAATTTCAACCGTGAAACATAGAATACCCCTCGTTGATCCATCTGGTCTAAATCTTTTAGAGAAAAGTATCCTAAATCTCGAATACATAAATCTCCTGGTCGTAAGGTATCCAAACACTCTGTACCAAAGGTTTTATCATTATTTTTACCTGGTTCCATTTGAAAATTGAGGAATTTCCCACTATGTAAATCATACTCTAGTTGAATCTTAATACCAGCTGTTTGTGCACATCCTCCTGAACCAGGATAAATAGGAGCTAAATGGTTGGGTACTTGAAAAATAGTAGCATCTAAAATACGTATACGTTGAAAATAAGAAATGTATTGGTTTGAGATTTGAGAAGAATCGTTTAGTTTGCTTTTGATTAAAAGGGAAAATACACGCTGTAGAAATAAAACAGCACATCGGTTAAAACGTTGATTAAGTCCTTCTGGACTCATAAGTGTAGCTGTATTTGCATAAAGCTGACTACATAATCGAGTAAGGGGACTACTTGCTACATGTTGACTGATCCAAATACATAAAGCAGCCAAATCTCGTACGCCATACTTACTTTTACGTTTTACAAAACCTGTATCTTGGCCCAGTTGTTGAAGAATATGTGGAGATAGATATCGCTGTAGTTCTTCAGCGAACAAATAAAACTCATCTTGAATCGATAGATTCATACAAAAACGCCATCCTTTCTGTATATTTCTACAAAAAGAATAACGTTTTCTATGAATTATGGGTATAAATTCATCTTAGATTGATAGTAATGTATGTTGACCCCTTATAGATTATTTTTTCTCACAGCATATGTAATTGCATTTGTTTTTAATAAAACAGACTTTTCATTTCGAATAATTTTATATTCGAGCGGTTTTACTAGGATACTCAATATTTCCCAACCATCATATATTTGTCTTAATTTATTCATCATTTCTTCTGTTGAAATGTTTATCTCCATTAGTGCATCCAATTTCTTATTGGTATCCATATCAATTTCTTCAACTTCAGAATTTACAATGATACAATTTATTCCGTTGCACTTCGTTCCGTCTGCCATTTGTTGAACAACTTTTCCAAATACCTCTTCTGATTGGACATGTTCTAAACTTGAAACTGCAACAATGAAGTCGAAGTTATTAGGCTTAATTTCATAGTTTCCTATATCAGCTTTTTCAGTTTGAATTACTTCTTTAACTTCATATTCCTCACTGTATTGATTTAATTTTTGCAAAGCAGAGTCTAATAAATCAACACACACAACTGTACCGCCATTTTCTTTTATAGCTTGAGCCAATGGGATACTATTTCTGCCCACTCCAGAACCTAAATCAAGCACACTAAGATCGTCTTTTCCTTCAAACAATGGAATTAGATCTATTACCGTTTTTACAGGTTTATGTAGCCACGAACCTTCTTCAAACAGTTTATAATTATCGTAACAATAGTCGTGATATTTTTTCTCCTCTTTTCTTATAAATTCAATTCTGTTCATTGTTTTTCCTCATTTCTCAAATTATGTATCCTATAAATTACTGTAACAGACTTAATATAACTTTTTGAACTATCTTATCTTGTTACTTGAAGAAATAATGATGAATAATATATACATGTGAGATTTTTATTTGTAATCGAAAAAGACTTAGAAGCGAATCATCCAACAGATTATAAAATGATTGGACAAAGTATGTATCCTTTAATTGTTGCGGCGGAAAAAGAAAAAATAGATGTGAAACGAATAAAATCTTTAACAACAAAAACGAAACAAGATTTAAATCAATTATTAAACAAACTTTGAGGACAAAATAGAATGTTTTATGGAAAAGGAGAAACAATATAGGTTTCTTCTTTTATTTGTGTCTATTAAAGCTCGGATTTTCCTACTATAAAAGTATACGGTATACAGGATTTAATAGCTCAATATAGAACATTAAAAGAGTGTTGATATATTAAAAAAGGGGAAATATACATGAAACTCACAAATGATGTCAAAGCTATTGTCTTAGATCTCGATGGAACTTTATTAAATTCACAAAAAGAAGTGTCTGAAAGAAGTAAAAAAGCCATTTTGGCAGCTCATGAAAAAGGTCTTGCTATTATTTTTGCAACAGCAAGACCACCAAGATCTGTTAATGACTTTTTATGTATAGAGCTTCAGGAAATAGCATCTGTTGTTTATTATAACGGTGCTTTATCCGTAGATAATCAGTTAGGCAGAAAACATTACCCAATTGAACAGATGTTGACGGAAGAAATTCTAAACGATATACATACAAATCAGCCAGATGCTTATATTTCTATAGAGTCTGAAGACCTTTGGTACAGCTGCCAAACTTTAGACTATAAACAGGTCATGAAAGTTACAACAAACCCCACAGTAATAACCATTGATGAACTAAGAAAGACACAAGTTTCCAAAATACTGATTTCTCAATGCTATGACTATAAAAGTTTACAGGAACTCTTTGCAGATAAAGTTAACATCATATGCACTGACTCGGAAAGCTTGATTCAAATTATGGATAAAGATGTGTCGAAAGAGCGTGCTGTTATTGATATCTGTGCAGCTAAGAGAATACCTATGGATTGTGTTATGCCTTTTGGGGACGACTGGAATGATTTTAACTTATTTAGGGAAGCTGGATTACCAGTAGCAATGGGTAATGCTATTCCTGAGTTAAAAGAAATTGCGTTTTTTGTTACCAGAAACAATGATGAAGAAGGTGTGGCACAGGTGTTAGAACAAATAATCTTTGCTGCCAATCCAAGTGAAAACTAATGTGAATGGAAAGTCCCTTCAGTTCTTCTAAAGGGACTTTTAAAGGTTTTATGATACTTTGATTTTATGTTAATAAAGAGTGTTTTCATATCAAAAAAACATTTTCAGTCTACAACTATTTTTTAACAGTCTAATACTTTATTCTATAGCCTAAAACATTTTTTTAATGGGACATAAGATATGTTGTACAACTATCGCATGTTTTAGTTGTACAAGGAATTTTAAAATTTTAAGCTAATTTACCTTTGCATAGATGCAGGTATCAGTTAGTTTTTTTCCGTCAGCTGAAAGATCTTCATTACGTAATATCCCTTCAAGCTCAAAACCTAGTTTTTCAGGGATCGTACGACTTTTAATGTTATTAGATTCACATCGTATTTCAATCCTTCTAAATTTGAGTAACTGAAATCCGAGGTTTGTTAACTCACTTACTGCTTCTGTCATATATCCATTGCCACTAAATTGCGTGTTAATCCAGTATCCAATTTCACATTTAAAAATCTTCCAATTAATTCCGTGAAGGCTAGCAGTTCCAATAAAATCATTAGTACCCTTATGATAGATAAGATAGCGAAAGCTTTCTCTTTTCAAAAAATCTATATGGGCAGTTCTCAGGATAATTTCCGTTTCTTCAACAGTAGGAATTGACTGGTATAAAAGCAACCATTGCTTTAACTCACTAATTGAATCCTTAATAGCTTGGTTTACTACATTCCCGTCACCAGCTTGAAGTGGTGCTCGAAGAATTAGTCTGTCTGTTTCTATTTGTAACGGAACATCTAATAAAATAGGATTCATATAATTTCTCCTCTCGAAAACTTTAAATTATGACATAATGAAACTTATATAATAAAAAAACTTTATCAAATATAGAAAATGGCTATAATATGCCTAGTTTACCCACGTTGAAACTCTTATCAGTAGCATTAGAAGGTAAACGTCAAGTAACTCCAAAATATACAATAAAAGTTGATTTTGGAGTTATTTTTTGTTTGCTTCACTTTTTTTCGGCACTCTACAGCTAGATGGTAAATCCTTTGACTACGGCAAGACTTTATCAATTTCTTCTTTATTGTTTAAATTGATGTTGGGAAGCGTTTCAAACAAATAACGAAGATAATGATAGGGACTTAGATTGTTCTCTTTTGCGGTTTCCACCACACTATACATGATCGCACTTCCTCTAGCACCTCGCGGTGTATTTGAGAACATCCAATTTTTTCTCCCGATTACAAACGGTTTAATAGAACGTTCACTTCTGTTGTTATCGATTTCTAATTGACCATCTAATAAAAAAGCTTCAAGATGATTCCATTGATTCAAACAATAAGTGATGGCCTTTCCTAGCGCACTTTTTGGTAAAACACGATCTTTCTGTTCATGAAGCCATGCCGAAAAAAGGTCCAGAATGGGCCTGCTTCTTTCAAGTCTCTGCTTATATCGCTCGGTAGGCTTGACGTGTTTGAGCTTCCTTTCAATCGAATAGAGTTGATTACAGAAGTGTAAGCCTTCGCTCGCCTTCACTTTTTTCCCCTTCTGTGATTCAGGTAAAGCTTTTAAGGCTTCATCAAACTTTCGTCTCGCATGCGAGACGAAAGTTTGACATCCGGTACTTGATGATAACCACTATATCCATCTACCTGTAAATATCCTTCAAAACCAGTTAAAAAACGTTTCGGATGTTCGCCTGCTCTTGTAGATTGATAGTCATAGAGGACAATAGGGATATCCTCTCGTCCTGTACGATATAGCCACAGATAGGACTTCGTTGTTGCGGCCCGCCCGGGTTCGCGTAAGACTTGGAAGGTTGTTTCGTCCGCATGAAGAATGATTCGAGTAAGTAGATGTTCATGCATCCTTTCATACAAAGTCACTAACCAGCGATCAGCCCCATATAATAACCAATTTCCCATCGTTTGTCGTGATAAGAAGATCCCCATTCGTTCAAAATGTTTTTCCTGACGATAAAGAGGCAATCCTTCTACATATTTTTGTGTCATAATATAGGCCATAATCGATGGAGAAGCGATACTTTTAGGAAAGGCAGGAGCTGGCATCTTGGCCGTTACAATCGGTGTGGATACCTCGTCTAATTCACACTTACGACAAGCGTATACATATCTCTTATGTTCTGTTACCTTTACTTCCGCAGGAACAATCGTCAGTTCCTTTCGGACTTCTACACTCATCTCATGCAAAGCACCACCACAGCACGAACAAACCTGTTCCTCATCAAGTAAACGATATTCAACCGTTTCAATCGGAAGGTTTTGGACAGACTCATCCCTATGACCGCGTTTCTTTTTGCGACGATAGGTAATCGTTTCAACAGCTGGTTCGGGGGTTTCAGAATCACTTTCTTTCTCAGCCTCATTAAACAGTTCTAAATCGATTTGATTATTAGGTGTTTTTTCGCTAGACGTACCAAACTGTTTTTGTTGACTAAGACGAAATTGTTCTTCATACCATCTCACTTTTGCCGTGAGTTCCTCTACTTGAGCTTGAAGTGATTCAATTGTGGGTTGGTTTGAATGTGAGAGTGTTGTTTTCACAGATAAATCCATTCGACAAAATTATCCAAATTCCTTTTACATATATGATTTTTATAGAATGGTTCTCGCATGTACGGCTTGATGCCCTTGTTTTTGATGAAAAGCAAATCCATCAAGAAGCCATCTCAGTTGTCGTCTTGATATGGTAAGTGGCGCACCCCGATGCCCAATTGGCCAGTAAAACGTTCCCTTTTCCAATCTGCGATAATGTAACCAGAAACCGTTATGTTCCCAAACAAGAATTTTTAGTTTATCGCGTGAGCTATTACAGAAAACAAATAAACAAGAAGAAAAGGGGTCTAACTCAAATTCTTCTTTTACAATAGCCGCTAGACCATCAATTGATTTACGTAAATCTGTTGCCCCTTGTGCAAGATATACCTTTTCAATAGCTACTTCTGATATTATTGTTGTTTCACTACCTGCATCACTTGTAGGAGCACTTGTGGGGTAAAATTCAATGGTTGCTTCTTGTATGTGAATTCGAATCGTGGCATGTACGTTTTCTTCTACGACAGGGACATTCATAGAAATCCAATTTACACACTCATTTTTATTTTGATTTTCAGTTTCAAGTGATAATTTTTGTAGCCAGTAATATAGCTGATGAACCGGTAGGTTCTGTTTTTGACACCAGGCAACTTTGGATAACCCACTGTTTTTATAGTCTTGAATATAAGTTTCCCATTCTTTCTTTAATAGGTGTCTTTTCATAAAAAAACCTCCACATGTAGTATGTAAGGAGATTATCTCATGAGTTATTTACAACTAGTAGGTGGGGAATATTTGACGCTTACTTTTATTTTAGGGGCAACTTGATTTCTTAGCTTGACGGGCATGTATGGTGACCCCTATTAGCTGGATAGCGATGTGGCGAGACCCCTATTTAATTAACAGTGGATAGATAAACTAGTTGGGGTACGGAAACGATTCAAAGAATAACCCGCCACATCTGTAAAAAATAGAATTCCTGTATATTTTTTACTTTTCAGAACCCGAGATACGATATTTAAATTATTTTTTTGTTGGTTTAGAATAAAGATTGTTAAAAATCACTCTAAATCCTTGATTTCACTGCATATAAAAAGCCATTGTTTTGAACAAAGATTGATCAAAGCGATGGCTCTTTTCTATTTTTCAGAACTCCCTTTTTATAAAAAAGTTTGATGATTTAATGCTCCTTATTGAACAAACGCACCCGATAATTTAAGTGAATAAATTCACATTTATAATGTCTCTCAAATATAATATCAGTTTATATATTCACAATTCTTCTCTAGCAGGTTCTTCATTAAATCTTTAGATAAATTGTAATTTGTTAATCGATATGCTTGTGTAACCACTGCTCAAATACCTTCAACTGTTCTTCAGTATGAAAATAATGTTCACCTGCTTCCATGACCTCTAATTCACAACGGTGTTTTTTTGTAAAATAGTTAATAGTTTCAAATTTACACAGTTCATCCTTGGCTCCATACATAATATATGTATCTGTATTCCATGTATTAATAGGATGTTCTTTTACATAGCATAAATAATCCCAATATAACTTTTGACCAATAGGTGTTTCTATAGTCATTTCTTTTTGCAAAAGCTCTGGTGTTACATTAAACCATTTCATCATATTTTCGATAATTCGTTCCATATTAACTACTGGTGATAAAAATAATGCCTTTTTTAACACATCATTTTGATATGCTAAAAGGCTAAAATAAGCTCCCATACTACATGCAAACAAGCTTACTTCTTTCCAATGTTCTTTTGCGTAATTCATAATTATAGATAATTCATTAACACAAAACTGTACTTTGCAAGGAGTATTATCATTTTTTCTTTCTCCATGCTCAGGTAAATCAAAGCTTAACACTTGATAACCTTTTTGATTGGCTTCTTCAGCTAATATTTGAATAACTGCATCTTCCTTATTTGACATGTTTCCATGTACTGCAATAAAAATTTTTTCACTCTTTTCTCCCCACAAAACCGCGGGAATATTACTAATTTTAAAATTATCTTTAAACATATTTCCTCCATAGAATAAGACATATGGGATTGGGCAAAAAATCGCATACATTTTATATTCTTCTAGCTTTGAAATAAAGTTTGATCAAAAGTATGCTACAAATTGATTTTATAGATAGAAGAAACCCACACGTTTAAATCTGATAAAAACTCATGCTGCCTTTTTGTCTTAATTCCTTTCAAGCGAGTAGATCTACCTAGCGAAGATACATCTTGGATCTTTAACCATGGTTTATATTTTGAACCAATACCTGAACCACGACCTTCTTTAATCCACTTCTCAATTTTAGATGTTCTTTTTCTTTTAGACATAAAAACACCCCTTTAGACAATAATATCTAAAGGGGAAAAGCTTCGCAACTTTCTTTAAAAAATCGTGACTTTATTTCAAATCTACATTTTTAACAATATATATTTTTAAATTTATCCCAATAGAGTGTACTTAATTGGGATATTAGACTATTTGTTGATTTTCCTAAGATAAAAGCGTCCCATATGAATTGTCCCAAAAGTTTAATTGGAAAAATTTTCAGATGTGGCGGGTCAATGTACGAATCGTTGCCGTATGCCAACATGATATTTTTTATGAAATACGTTTAAAATCCTTGTTTATACACGCTTGTTTTAATTTCTTTGACTTTAGAAGATATTTAATATCAGAGATGCAATCGTATGAAAGTTGAACATAATAGTAATTAATATACTCAAGTAATGCGAATACATAAATAAATCCAGAAACATATAATCCTGCTAAAGGTAATGAGGGATACCAATAAAACAAATCAATAACAAACGGAACAAGCCCAGTGAAAATCAATACAATATTCATTTTCTTTATAGTTTTTAATCGTTGAATAATCCAAACAGGGGTAATAGATGTCTTTTCCCTTTTTAGTCTTTTCCTTTTACGTACCAGTAAACTGTACCTTGTAGTAAGAGAAATTCCAAAAGAAGAAATGAAATCCAAAAGAATATAGTGAATATAAATGTAATTTAGGATAGACAGTATTTATCAGAAAACTTAACGGAACAAAATTGATTACCGCAAATAATTCACCTTTATATAAATACGAAAGTCTTCTTTCTATAGTTCCCTCATAATCCACACCTTTTCAAATAATCATTCTTATATACAAGTAATTAAATAAGTTTATTAATATATTAACATGTATTTTATTAACATTCCTTTTTTCCTTTTTAAAGAACTTTATTATTTTTTAACAGGAGCATCCCAATCAAATTTTTTCTGCTCTGTTAATACTTACTATATCGAAATATTTTTTAATAAGTCGTACGGAGAATTTTGCATGCAGAATTATTTTTTGTATGATAAACTCCATATAGGAAATAGATGCCAACAAAATAAAAGGGATACCGCCAGCATTTCGGAAAAAAACCACGCTAAGCAAAAAATACAATAAGCCGTCCATATGGACAGCTCCTTTACATAATTATCGTTCTCGGAAGTAAATATATTTGGTTTATCTGTGATTCATATAGGAATCTTTCAATACCCCGTAAATATCTACGTCCTCATATGTTCCCCATTTTAAAATATCTTGTTTTAATGTCCCCTCATAGGTCATCCCAATTTTCTTCATTACTTGTGTTGATGCCTGATTTTTACTCATTGCAGGTGCCCAAATTCGATTTAAATTGAGTTTACAGAATCCAAAATCTATTACCCTTTTTGCTGATTCCGTCGCATAACCTTTCCCCCAATAGTCCTTACCTAGCCAATAGGCAAGTTCCCCTTTGTTATGCTGTTTATCAATACGCAATGTCATTGTTCCAATTAGTATATTTTCATCCTTCAACACAACAGCAAACGGATAAGCGTCTCCATTTTCTATTAATCGAGGATGTTGTTGAATCCAAGATTCAGCATGTTCTAGTAGATA
This sequence comes from Bacillus pseudomycoides, assembly GCF_022811845.1. Taxonomy (NCBI): domain Bacteria; kingdom Bacillati; phylum Bacillota; class Bacilli; order Caryophanales; family Bacillaceae; genus Bacillus; species Bacillus pseudomycoides. The sequence continues at coordinate 3,311,988 of NZ_CP064266.1, read as the reverse complement.
AGGATAGGGTATAGCCACAGTTGTTTCAATAATTTCTTTTTCTCCAGCCAACGCTTGTGCTCTAACAGCATCTTTTAATTCGTATGGTCGTAAAATTAAACGTTCTGTCTGTAAAATATGCATTCTAAAGTCTTCTCTCCTATCCACTCTCTATTTTCACCTAAATTATACCATGTTATAGTGTTGTTTGATTAAAAAAATGTTTTAGACTGAGTATCGCTGGTTTAATAGGATTCCTTTAGTTTTATTTTCCTGTTTTAATTAAATAAGGATTTAGACTAATGAATAGTTTTTATTTAGAGAAAAGAAATTTTATTAAAATAAATTATTAGACTAGATAGTAGGGTTTATTCTATCAAACGTATGAAAACGCATCTCACGATTAAAGCGGACTCACTTTGTAATTTTGAAATGAAATGAAATGAATATTTCAAAATTATATTGATTATACATTCCATATATTGTATTTTAAAAGTAATCTTACTTTTGTTAACTGAAAAAAAGGGGGGGCTTATTCATGCCAATTATTAAAACAAAAAACGGTGAATTTCACTACGAGTCTTTTGGACAAGGGGAACCAATCCTTTTTTTACACGGAATGGGAGCATCTTGGAAAATGTGGAAACCACAAATTGAATCATTTTCTAAAGAATATCAAATGATTCTTCTCGATTATCGAGGTCATGGGAAATCGATAAAAACCTTCCCAGGTAATATATATGATTACAACTTAATCGTATCTGATATCATTTCATTTTTAGATACACTAGGTCTTACACATCTTCACTTAATTGGTGTTTCACAAGGAGCAGTTCTTGCGACATTAGTAGCCATTCATCATCCTTCCTATGTAAAAAAATTGATCATTTCTAATAGCTATAGTGAATTCCCAACTAAAACTTCTAAATGGGTACTTCAACTTTCCAATTTCATCTTTAGCTTGCTACCCTATTCAACAATTATTGATTTAATGATGAAATTTTACAAACACGAACCGTACACGCAACAAATACTACGCGATTCATTTTCAATAGACAAAAAAATGTTATTAATGATGAAAAAAGCAAAATTTCCTGTTCATACTTCTTTATTACATCTCATTCAATCCCCTACTTTAATTCTATCTGGAGCAGGAAAAGTTGTAACAGGTGTTGATGAAGGAAAAGCAGCAAAAACGATTCATAAGTATATCCCAAATAGCACACTTGCTTTATTCCAAGATGCATTCGATCCACTCAGCATAATGAAAAAAGATATCTTCAATGAGATGGTCCTTGATTTTCTTAGTGACTCTTCTTTACATGAGTATGGCGAAGTTTCTTATGGATAATAGTTAGATTCCATCTAACAAATTCTATATGTTTTGTGAAGTAATTGTCTACATATGCATCGTTAAGTATGATAGATATGAAACAGCTATATTCTAAAGAATGAGAATTTGGGTGGTTCTAATTCACGTTCTATCACATGATCAAAAAAGTCTCGGTTTGGTCGCCGAGAATTATTCCTTGTCCTTCCATATTTTATTGAGATTAGTTTTATGTTAACAAAAGGGGCATTCCTGTACAAAAAACATTTTTCAGTCTACAACTATTTTTTAATGTAGTGTAGTGCTTAAAAAAAGGAAAATAAAAAATTCCTCTTGGAAATAGCACTATTTCTGTGTTGAAAATAGCTGTTTTTTACCTTTTAAAACACTTACTGGAAATTAGTATTTTTTATGTCTTAATGAGCTTTGAAATAAAATGCTTATTAGTTTGGGGTATATTTGTATTCAAATTCCGTTTTTGCAATTTTAGTGTATGTATTAATAAACTCTGTTTTTGCTTCCGTATATCCGTCTCTGTTATGTTCATATTTGTCCATTAAGCTCACTTTTAAGTTACTATATTCTTGGGCAACATCTTTATGCAGTCGTAAAAAATCTCTAAAATATAATTCATTCCAATCCCCTATATACCTAACATGAAGATGAAATACTTTTTCGGCAAATCCTTTTTCTGTATAACCTTTCATAAACATCATATGAGGTGAAGGCTTTTGTGGTTGCTTTTCAAAAATATATCCCTTTTTCTCCAACACATTCACTAAAAACTTCAAATCACAATCTTCTGTTATTTCAAGCAATATATCTATCGTTGGTTTTGCTAATAACCCGTTAACAGAAGTACTTCCTATGTGATTGATTCGTTCAACATATTGATTACCGATTATGTTGTTAAGTAGTTTTTCTTCTTGTAAATACCAATTTTTCCATATTGGATTATGTTCTTTTAGTATAATCGGAAACAGTTCCCACAATTCCTCAAGTGACATTTCTGATAAACTCTTACCCACAATATATTCCTCCATTTTACTTAGTAAGTCGTTTTTATCAAACTTTATTTTAAATCAACATCTGTTTCAATTAATTCAACATCGTCAGATGTTGAATCTCCAAGCTTTAATGCTTCTTGATAAAACTTCTCCGAATTGACATTTTTTGTTCTTTTGTCATAAACAGAATCCCAAGGAATACCTGTTGCTTGTGCGTGTTTTATAGGGTCATATTTTTGCCCCGTTTTAAGCATCATATAAAGGATTTTGGCAATCTTTCCACACATATGCCCAATTGCTGTTTTTCCATTCATTTTACGTTCTACTAGACGATGATAATAGGAGCTGAATACGGACGGTTGCTTTTTCATCGCAATGATAATCATCGCCATTTGAAAGAGAACACGACGTGCATCCCGAACGCCACTAAAGGTCATTCTCGTACCCTTTACTGATGTCCCTGATTGTTTATTTTCAGCCGAAACACCAAGGTATTTTTTGAACTCTTTATATGTATTAAATCGTTCAACATCACCAATGGCTCCGATAAGGGTACAGGCCCAATTATCGCTCATAAAAGGGAAAGAGTATAATAACTCTGTATAAGGATGAGGTTTAATACCTTTGCTTGAATTTCCGTGAAGTAGTTCTTGGATGTGATTGTCAATCCCTTTAATACTTTCTTCAATACGTAACGCTTCCTCAATTACCCAATTTTGTCTTCCAACTAAATGAGGGACATCAATTGTTATAGACTTTGCTGTTACTTCGGCTAGTGCCTTAGACGCCTTCGTAGCTATTCGCTTTGCCCCAGATTCAATCATTGCTTGTCGTAGTTCTTCTTGTGTGGCTAGCTTTAGATCTTTACCAGTAGGATACTTCAATACGAACTTCATCACAGAAGTAGTACCAAGTTTTTTAAATGCTACTTTGAGGTCTGGGTGCGTAACAGTTAAAAGTTGCTGCACTTGATTTTTACGCCGTGTTAACTGAGTATTTAATAACCATCGGTCGCGAGTTAACGAACGAAAAATAGATTGAGTTACAGACGCTGGTTTAAGTAGGCTAACTCCTTTCATATGAGGGTGCAAAATCTTGTGCCATCCCATATAGGACATTACCCTTGCATCTACCGCATCTGATTTTTCAGTAATTCCCAAATGCTTTTCACGGAAGTCTTTTACTGCGGAATTTTCCACTAGGTATACATCAAAATTTTCGTTCGAAAGGACTTGTTGAAGCAGGTAAGAGTAGTGACCACCTGTTGGTTCTAGTAAAACTAGGAAATCCGACCTATGAATTCCTAATTGTTTTTCCATTTGTTCTAAGGCTTGGAAGAACTGTGTCATTCCCAGGCTGTCCGCATTAAATTTCATTGTCTTTGCCCGTTTCCATTCACGTCCTTTTGGGTCTAAAAAGGCTTGGAAGGAGATACAACTAGCAACATGAAAAGAGGCACCAATGTCAATTCCTACAAATAACTGGTACATCTTCCTCTTAGTTTCTTTCTCTTTTTCTTTGGATTCCTCTATAAAACTAAAGGGTACTACTGTGTTTTCACTCATACGTAAATCCTCCTAGCGATATATACATCTGACTGTCCAATTTTCCGTTAGAGCTTAATGCCCAATGTAGTATGTCAGGACTATAACGCCAGATGGTAAATCTCACATTAAGTAAAGAGGTCTAGCCAAGAACCAGCCCCAAATTATTAAAGAGTTTCAATCGCTAATTTCATTAAATACTATATACCTTTTTGAATTTCACTTGCATATAGTCTTTTAAATTTCTAAAAGAAAAATTCTTTATCTAGTATCCTATTCCTGCCTAATTTACAGGATTTTTATCTTTTTGTTTAATTTGTTATAATGAATGTGTGCAGTGACCTTTTAAGGTGTTTCCGACCATAACTGGATTGGGGCTAGCATTATATATCCTAGACCTCTTATATGCAATTGGGGCACTCCGCTACTTGTGGGCACAAGGCTCTGCACACCTTAGATAAATCTCTTATCTGTTTAACTAATTTACTGGGATAATGAGTTTACTACCAATAAAAACCTTTGGCTATATTCATTGTAAACGAACTTATTTTCTTATGATAAGCAAGAAACATAAAAAAAGACCCTCTTGCTGCGGAGTCTTTTTTCTTTGTAAACCAATGCTCCAAAATAGTCTAAAGAATTACTGCTCGAAAGCGTACCCACATTAAAAAAAGAGATGCATTGGCATTATTATTATATTGTATCGTCTAATAGTTTTCTAGACAGCTGATTGTTTTATTCAATTTATAATCCTTTGTTTAGTTGATTATTCTTATTTTTAAGGTCCTCGATGCTTCACATCTGCGGATACGCCTCCCGCTATGGGCTACGTCCTCCTCCAAAAACAATTACCCCCTTATATAATTCCTCTGTTTTATACTCTTTCGCGTATAGTATGTAGTCTTTTCTTTTTAACTAATTTATTCTGAAAAGACTACGGAAATAGTCTAATACTTTTTTCTATAGTCTAAAACATTTTTTTAATGAAACAATTTTGTGCCTAGAAATACAACAACTACCTATCAAACTTATAGATAGGCAGTTGTTAAAGTTATTAAAAAATTACCGTACTGTTTTATTAAATGCTATTTTATAAACAATAAAGTTGTTTAATTTGAGAAGCGAATAATTAAAATAGGCCCTCTAAAGATTTCTTTTAGCTAACTTTAATTCATCGTTTAATGGAATCCCATCATTCCCGATTAATGGAATAGAAGGCTTTATTTTTCGTGCTTCATTAACAGCATTAGGAATAATAGAAATAATTCGATAACCTCTTTTTTGATAAAACTTCAAAGCATTTAAATTATCATTTGTCGTTACTAAATTTACTTCACTGAATCCCTCTTGTTTCGCAATGTTTTCAACTTTTTCCATCAATGCCGAACCAATACCTTTTCCTTCTTGAATACTATCCAACGAAATAACTTCAACTTCATTCTCTTTTATCACATATGTAACTAAACCATTAATCTGATTATGTTCTTCAAAGATGAAACCATCTAATGTATCACACTGAAATACACCTGAAGAAATCACCATTTCTGAGCTTTCCCAATGCTCTTTAAAAAATGAAATTACCTTTTTTCTATTATCATTAGTTATTGGATTAATCCCCATTATAATTCCCTCTCTTTTTTGCCTTTTTCTTAACTATATAAATATCTGAATATTATTACTTTCATTATATAAGATAAAGGAAATAGATGATATAAAATTCCAATTCAAACCATCTTTTTAAATAACTTTATTATTTTTCAAACAACTTTATTGTCACTCTACAGCTAACTGATGAGTAGAAATGGTATACTCCCCTTTTTTTTCGGTTTGGGGGTATCTCATTTTAGTTAGCTTGATGCCCCCAAAACAAAAATTTCATCTCACTATATTTGTCTACGAGAATTCAGTTCATTTTTTTCATTTTAGGGAATAATTAATTTCTTAACTTGATGGTAATGTGACGGGTCCCCTTTTTAATCGGTATATTTTTTGAAACTACACTTACAATAATGGTTATTACAATATTCATAAATAATGCTATTGCTCCCGTACTAATGTCATTAATAGTTTGTGGGACTGTTGGAAAAAAGGTTGCGATTTTTATATTGAAAATCGTGGCATACAATACAATGAGCACTCCTGTAATAATTCCAGTCATTGCGCCATATTTATTAATATAATTTTTTTGGGAAAAGCTAAGGAATAATGCAGGTGCCAATTGTGCGATAAGACTGTATGACATGATGTTTAACAGTGCGAGTGCTGTCCCACCAGATACTGTGAAGATTAAAGCAGTCAAAGAAAGGATAATGATGAATAGTTTTGAGGCTACTAATTGCTGTTTTTCAGTGGCTTTTGGAAAAATAACATTGTAAACCCCTTTTGTTAAACCAACAGATGCGGACATTAACATAACAGATGCTGGTACTAAAGCCGTTAGTAAACCAGCTGCCCCAACTATTCCAATAATCCAAGGATCAAATGTCTGAATAGATAATCTTAAAAGAGAAAGATCTCCATCTGCTCCTTGTAAACCAGGGATTTTTACGATAGCTGAAAAGCCAATAAAAAAACAAACAATAATAATATGGTGTATAACGGTAAGGTAATTGCATTTTTGCGAAGTGCTTTTTCACCATTTGCCGAGAAAACCACAGAGAAAGAAGTCGGTAATAAATAAAAAGATATTGCATTTAAATGGACAGTAGAGATAAACCACGGTACACTTAGTCCCTGATTGGCTAACGTTAACAATTCAGGTTTAACAGCCTGAACAGACTTAAACATTTGCTGAATCCCACCAAAATAGTGGATAGGGATATATATACCTAAGAAAATAACTACTGCCAAAATCATAATATCTTTAATCACAGCTGTCCAAGCTGAGCCATGAATACCAGAGAATATTACATATGTTGTAATAACTATTGCACCTATAACACTTGCAACTACTGGTGAAATAGCTCCGTAAGAAGCTTCTGAAACAATGATCCCTAACCCTTTCATTTGTATACAAATATATGGTACAATCGCTAAACTTCCCACAATAGCTACTATAATCCCCATTGCACGACTATCGTATTTAGATGCAAAATAGTCAGGTTTTGAAATAATGCCATGTTCTTTTCCGTATCTCCAAATTTTAGGTGCAATCCAATAAGATATTATATATGCTAGAAATATATACGTGGGCACATAATATGCAGCAGCACCTTTGGAATACGCCCAACCACTTCCGCCTAGAAAAATAAAAGTCGTATAAACCTCTCCGGCTATTAATAGAAATACGAACAAGGTTCCAAAACCTCTGTCACCAACTGCAAATTGCTGCAAATTCATATTTTTCCCTCTTCTTGCTACTATCCCTAAATAGAGAGATAAGATTAAGAAAATAAAAATAATAAATAACGATATATTCATTCTGCCTCACTCCCTTGATTATCAGGATCAAGCTTGTAAACGATGATTAAAATAATCGAGGAAAATACCATCCAAAATACAATCCAAAATAAAAGAAAAGGCATTCCTAACACGTAAGGCTCAATTTTATTTGCAAATGGTAGGAATCCTACAACCCCTATAAAGGGGATTAAGAGTAATAGTTTAATAAATTTCAAAATATGCTCGACCTCCTATTTGATAGTTTGAATTTTGTGGATTAAGAGCAAATGTCATAAGGTGAAACTTTAATCAGTGATGGTTTTCTTCATCCCCACTGATTATTAGCCTTCACCAATCGGGCTTTTACGGGCAGTTTATCTCTCACCTAACTTCTTTGCTTTCACCGAATTTGGAGGTGGGAGTATTACTGCCCGTTAATGCGGGATAAAAGGATTGGTTAATAGAATAATGCAAAATGAATAGAACTGTAATGAAACTCCTTCTATTAACAAATCCTTTTGCTTAGATCTAATTTTTCATCATTAAATCATTCTCCTTTTGATAGACAATTTCTCCATCAACAATCGTTGTCTCCACTTTCAAATCTTTAATACGGTCTGGTTCAACTTTTAAAATACTTTCATTTAAAATAACTAAATCAGCTAATTTCCCTACCTCTAGACTGCCTTTTATATCCTCTTCAAAACTTGCATAAGCGCCATTCCATGTGTAAAGTTTAATAGCTTCTAGTAAACTAATAGATTGATTAGTGCCAATTTCTGCTCCAAATTGGCTTTTTCTATTAACTGCAGTATGAATTCCCAATAAAGGATTATAATCAGTAACCGGTGCATCTGAACTACCCGCTGTAACAATGCCTTTATCTATATAATCACGAGCAGCGTACATATAATTAACACGTTCACCATAATTGTGAACATATATCTCGCCATATTCATATGGAAATGGTGGGTTTGGAATAGGGATAACTTCAAGTTGTTTCATTCTTTCTTGTAAATCCGGGGTTGAAATCCCTGCATGCTCGATTCGATGACGGTGATTTTTCCTTGGAGATTCTTTTAACGCTCTTTCTACGCAATTTAAATACATTTCAATGGCTTTATCACCTTGAGCATGTACAGTAATTTGATAGCCTTTTTTATGTGCTTCACCTAGAACTTCGTATATTTTTTCCTCACTATAATAAAGAATCCCGTAATTGTTAGGATCGCTGGAGTAGGGTTTTCGAGTTGCAATCGTTGGACCAGAGCTACTTCCATCTAAAAATATTTTAGCTGGCCCGACTCTAAATCTCTCATCCCCTGTACCAGTTATTATCCCTGCATTCATCATTTTATTTACAAATTTATCCGATTCATTTATGGTACCAATGATCGCATATACCCGAACACGGATTTCTTTAGTTTTTATAGCTGTCTGTAACAAACGATAACAATTAGAATCAAAAGTACCTGCTTCATGGATACTTGTGATTCCCCCTGAAATGAAATGATCTGACGCGATTTTAACAGCTTTCATAAGTTCATCATCTGTATAGCTCGCTACATCATTCATCTTCATATTTGCAGCTTCGAATAATTTACCTGTAATTTCTCCCTTCTCATTTTTTTCAATTACTCCACCTTGGGGATTTGGTGTCTTTTCGTCAAATCCAGCCTTCTCCAACGCTGCCGTGTTTACGATACAGATATGCCCACATGTACGAGAGATGATGATTGGATGGTCAGTTGAAATGGCATCTAGCTCAGCAATCGTTGGATACCGCTTTTCCTTTACTGTGGTTTCATTAAACCCCCAAGCTCTTATCCATTCACCTTTTGGAGTTTCTAACGATTTTTTCTTAAGCTCATTCAGCAAAGCTGCAACAGAGTCAATGTGACTTTCTTTACAACTAATATTCAACTGAAAAACCCCATATAAAATCAAGTGTGTGTGAGAATCAATAAATCCAGGAAGAAGAGATTTGCCTGCTAAGTCAATGACTTCAGTCTTCTCCCCAATGAATTCCTTCATTTCTAAATTTGAACCGACCCCAATTATTCGATTATCCTTTATTGCTACAGATTCTACTATTGAGTTTTGACTATCTGATGTAATAACTTCACCATTGATAAATACTAGGTTTGCATTCATAAATACACCATCCTTTTTTAACTTCCATATTTTTTTGATTGTTCTATTGACTATAACGATGTGACATTAAAGCGCTGTCATTAAACAGTTAGTAAGAATTTATTTCAAAAGCACAAAGTGTAAAAAATTCCCCCGAATAATAAACATAATTAGTGAAGCCAAAACAGTACACAAAACAATCCAACATAAATTAAACGACATTCCTAGGACAAAATATTTTTCTCTGTTAGCAAAAATTCATTACATACCTCCTTGTATAATTTAATAATTCCATGCGGTACACTTTTATATTGCAATAATCATGCCATAAATTTGGAACGAAATTATGGCAAAAAGACAGAAAATTATAAAAAATCACTTTAAATCCAACTAGTATGAGATATAATGAATTAAATTCATTTCAACAGATTCATAAATGGTTCGTTCTTTTCACTAATTAACATCTAATTTGAACCACTAGTGGTTCAAATTAGATGTCTTCATAGGAGGATTCAAGCGATGTACGACATTCCTGTCCAAATTGAAAGCAAATATCTCTTAAAAATTCTCGACAGTCTTGAAAGCGGGATGAATATTGTTGACAAAAACGGAACGATTATATGGGTAAACCAAGCATGTTGTAAGATTCTTAATAAACGTAAGGAAGATTTGATTGGTAGGAATATTTTCGTTCTGAAAAAAGAGGGTGCGTTCACTCCATCCGTAATCGAAATGGCTTTACAAAATAGAAGTACTGTAACCGCTGTACAAGAAATTACCGGTGGAAATAAGATGACAGTAACAGGGGAAATTATTTTGGACGAGCAGGAAAACCCTATTTATTTTGTAGCACATGGTCATGATATAAATAATTGGATGGAAAATATTTCCCAACTAGGATGGGAAGAATTAGCCCCCGTATTGAAGCGGTATTTACTAGAAATAAAAAAAATAAATACCCGTTATACTCTAAGCAAGGAGGAACAGTCCTTTATTGGACATGGCAAAGTAAATAATTTGCTTGCTGAAATCATGGATAGAGTGGCAAGTGTTGATTCAACTGTTTTCATTAACGGAGAAACAGGAGTTGGAAAAAACGTAGTTGCGAAGCGTATTCACGAGTTAAGCGAACGAAACAGTCAACCTTTTGTCCACATAAATTGTGCAGCAATTCCTGATTCACTTCTCGAATCTGAATTGTTCGGCTACCACAAAGGAGCCTTTACAGGTGCTAATTCAAAAGGTAAGCCAGGACTGGTGAAAATAGCGGAAAAAGGAACGCTTTTTTTGGATGAAATTAGTGAACTTCCGCTACACCTGCAGCCTAAGCTCCTTCAATTACTGCAGGATAAGACTTATATGCCTATTGGCAGTTCACAGTTAGTAAGGGCTGATATTCGCATTATTACAGCAACAAACCGCAAGATCGAGGAAATGGTAAAAGAGGGAAAATTCCGAGCCGACCTATATTATCGACTTCATGTCTTACCAATAAACATCCCGCCACTACGCGAGCGGAAAGAAGATATATTTCCGTTTCTCCATTTCTATTTACAAAAATATAACAAGATATTCAACCAGACACGTACCTTATCGAGGCAAACAATTGATGTTTTACAACGTTATCAGTGGCCGGGCAATATACGTGAGTTAGAACATACTGTTGAGCAGCTCGTTATTATGGCTAAAAAGGAAGAAATCTCAATTCATGATTTACCAGAGCGCTTTCTCTCAGTAAACACGGAGAAAGAAGCTTTAGAGTCTCTGAAAAAAGGCACCAATTTAAGCGAGATTATCGAAAGGATAGAGAAAAAAATTATTGAACAGGCAATTAAGGAAAATAAGACTACACGTAAAACTGCAAAAGTTCTTGGAATTACTCAAACCTCGCTAATCCGTCGGTTAAAAAAATACAATATCCGTAATGAAAAAGAGTAGATACGTATACACATCTGAATTTGCAGTTCCAAAATATATCACTTTCTTTACTTCATTTGGTTTTACTGCAGTAGGTGGTATATTCATACTATTTCTCTCTCCATTTTTTATAAAAATATTATGATTTTTTAGGGCATCAATATCACCTATAAGTGGAGCCGATACTTCGCCATCAAGGTAAAAACTCTTTATTGCTCAAAACGAAGAAATGAGTTGATAGGAGATACCTCAAAATATTAGTTTGTTAACGATGGGATAGCGCCAACTTTACGATAAATAAAAAGAATCCATTTTGAAAAAAGTGATATGCTCCCCATTAGGTAGACAGATAAAAAATAAAATTTGTTTATCTAAGGGGAGTATTTTCTATGGCTCGAATAAAGTATTCTAAAGCTGAAAAACTGGCTATTTTAACTCTTTATAAAGATGGTCATCATTCAATAGCTGACATTACAGCTAAGTTTTCTGTTGATCCTGGTACGATTAGAGATTGGAAGAGAAGATATGAAATGAATGGTGAAGACGGTTTAACAGAAGCGACTTCTTGGAAGTCTTATTCAAAAGAGCTAAAGTTAGCAGCGGTCAATGATTATCTATCAGGACACTATTCGTTAAGCAAGGTTATCCAAAAATACAATATATCCAGTACTGCGGTTTTGGGAAAATGGATTAAAAAGTATAATAGTCATAGAGAATTAAATGATACTGGTAAAGGAATGAAAAACTCTATGACAAGTAGAAGAAAAACAACATTAGAAGAACGAATTCAAATTGTAAATTACTGTCTACAACATCAGAAAAACTATCAACTCGCAGCCAAAAGCTATGAAGTTTCTTATCAACAGGTATATCAATGGGTCAAGAAGTTTGAAGCACATGGTGAAAAAGCACTACAAGACAAACGCGGTCGAAAGAAAGAGGAATATGAATTAACAGATGAAGAAAAGTTTAAGCTGGAAATGAAACGATTAGAGCGAGAAAATGAACGATTACGTGCAGAAAATGCTTTTTTAAAAAAGTTAGAGGAACTCGAAAGGAGGCGTCGTTAACAGGCATTCGTCTACAAAATAAATATAAAGCAATTCAAGATTTACATGCGAACGAAAATCTGCCAGTGATCCTTTTATGTGAAATTGCCGGTGTATCTCGTGCCGCTTATTACAAATGGCTACAACGTACGCCAACAGCTAGAGAGTTAGAAAATGAAGCAATTCTTCAAGATATTCAAGCTATTTATGAACATGTAGGAGGCATTTATGGGTATCGAAGAATGAAATTAAATATTAATAGAAGATACCATAAAAAGTTTAACCATAAACGCATTTATCGCTTAATGCACATCGCTGGATTACAGTCCGTGATTCGTCGGAAAAGAAAACGCTATGTTCCCTCGTCAGCGCAATATGTCGCTGAAAATCGCCTCAATCGTGAATTTACTGCAAGCAAGCCTAATGAAAAATGGGTAACAGATGTCACAGAGTTCAAATTAAGAAACGGAAGAAAAACATATTTAAGCGCCATTTTAGATCTTTATGATGGCTCTATTATTAGCTATGTATTGGGTCATTCAAACAATAATAAATTGGTATTTCAAACATTGGACCAAGCTATCACTATATTAAAAGAGAATGAAAAACCATTGATTCATAGTGATCGAGCGTATCAATATACGTCACATGGGTTTAAGAGAAAAATAGAAAAAGCAAACATGATTCATAGCATGTCCCGTGTAGGAAAATGTATAGATAATGGACCAATGGAATCGTTTTGGGGAACATTGAAATGTGAAAAATATTACCTACATAAATATGAAGCATTTGAAGCGTTACAACAAGCAATAGATGATTATATCCAGTTTTACAATAACGAACGTTACCAAGAAAGATTAAACGGCTTAAGCCCATTGGAATACAGGGTTCAAGCCGCTTAAAGTATTTTTATTATTTCCACTGTCTACTTGACAGGGAGCTGTTCAAAGATTGATCAAAATGGATTCTCATTCAGCAGATCTAAGTTTAGGTTTTATAAAAAAGTTTAATCATATCTCAAAAATTTCTTCAATCCCCTTCATTACTTCAAAGGATCCTGAACTTTTGTTTGAAGGTATCGCTATCTTGATTCCTGATTTAGGATAAAAAGCAGAATGGAAGCTCACGCCAGGGTCATATCCCATTACATGATACTTAATTATAGATTCTTCACTTTTAGTGATCCAAAGTCCATATCCGTAATCTACCCCATCTTTAACATGGATTTGCGAATTTAAAAGTATTTCTGTGCATTCTTTACTTAAAAGCTGATGATTAAACAATGCCTCCCAAAATTTGATCATATCTGATGGTGTGATAAAAGCACCCCCATCAGCTCCACCTTTTATTGGAATCGAGTAGATATTTGTTCTCCATGTTCCATCTCTATTATCTATGTATCCATAGGCAGTGCTTTTAGGAAGTCGATCTAAAGGAAAATATCCTGAATCATTCATTCCACATCGTTGGAAGAGATTTGCTTCAATATAGTCGGTAAAAGAAAGTCCTGATTGTTGTTTCACGATTAAACCTAAAACAATAAATCCAGCATTATTGTAGTGGAATTTTTCTCCAGGTTGGAACATCATCTCCCCATTTTGAAATAAAGGAAGAAAATCTTTTGCGTCATTCAAGAGATACATAGGTGTTTGTTTCCAAAGGTCTTCAAAGTTATCCATTACTTGTTCATCAAAATAGTCCGGTATTCCAGAACTGTGAGTCAAAAGGTGATGAATTGTTACACCTTTGTTAAAATGTGGAAATTTTATGTTCAAACAATCTTCAAGACGAGTTTCAAATGTTAGTAAACCTTTTTCAACGAGTTGGCAAATAGCAACAGCTGTAAACAACTTACAGCCAGATGCAATTCCAAAGCGTGTATGAACAGTATTCAATTTTTTATCAGCCCTGTTCGCATAACCAAATGCTGATTCAAATAAGACTTCATTGTTATCCTTGATGTAAATAGCTCCAGAAAATTGTTCATCTATTATGTTATGAATTGCTTTAGTAAGGTTTAAAACTCGATTGCTCAAAATAATCCCCCTCATTCTATTAAATTAATGTTATTCATTTTGTCTTTTCTCCCTCATTAATAGATAGTGATGTATTATTCCCCATTTCAGTACGAATTTCCTTTTACTCATTAATACCAGAAGAGAATAAAGTCCATTTTTTCAGGACAAGATTTTGAGTGAATGACCCCTCCTTAACACTCTTACGAGTCGTTTGAAGAAGGGGCTTCCTGTTTCATAGAGCGTTGCTGCTTGGGAATCCAAGCAGTCTTACATACTCTCCACAGGCGTCGTTTATACTGTTTGGACACAACCTTGCCCTACAGTTTCATTCTTCGATCGTTCTCACAAGTAATTGCTCTAATCCTTTCCGCAAAATGTTTAGACTTGCATTATAATCTCTGTCTAACACCGTTCCACACTTTGTACAAATATGTGTCCGAATCGAAAGTGATTTTTTTACACGATTCCCACAGCTAGAACAATCTTGTGATGTATACGCCGGATCTACTTTCACAAGTAGGCCTCCGAATTTCTCACACTTATACAAAAGCATCTTACGAAAAGCGCCCCAGCCTGCATCAGAAATCGACTTCGAAACCTTTCGATTCCGAACCATCTGGCGGATATCAAGATTTTCTATACAAATCACCGAATACACTTGCGTGAGATGATAACTTAATTTGTGTAAAAAATCTTTTCTTTGATTCGCTACCTTTTCATGAAGGTTCCGAATCCGTTCTACTTGCTTCTTATAGTTCGCAGAATTCTTCTTTTTCTTCGAAAGGTTACGCTGTGCTTTCCTCAGTTGTTTTTCTTTTTGCAGAAGAAATCTTGGATTTTCAAATACCGTTCTATTTGAAAGAACAGCGTATTGATTCAGCCCTACGTCTATACCAATTGCATTTTCCATATCAATAGAGGGAGGTACATCCTGTCTTTCGACACTAAAAATAGCGTACCATCTCTTCGATTGGCGTTTCAGAATCAGCTGTTTGATCGCTCCTTCTATTGGCTGATGCAGATGAATCTCTATTTCTCCTAATTGTTTGTTATATAAATTTCCGTTATCTGCAAATGACATCGCAAAGCCGTGTTTCCCATTCGATTTGAATCCAAATTGAGGGAAAGTGAGACTATTATAGTCTTTATACTTTTTCAATTTAGGATAGTTTGTATCCCCACGAAAAAAGCCATCATATGCCTTTTTAAGTCGTAAAAATACTTCTTGTAAGGGCTGTGATGGCACTTCTTTCAGAAAAGGATATCTCTTCTTAGCAATTACTTGTTGCTTTTGCATGTCAGAACGTGTATACAATTGCTTATTTTCTTTATATTTTCTCTGTTTATCTAAAAGAGCAGAGTTATAGGTTTGACGACAATATTGTAACCAACGTTCTAACATTTCTTTCTGTTCTTTCGTTGGGAAAATTTCATATTTTTGGCTCAGCAACATTGTCATCACCCTCCTCTTTTTTCATTGTAGTGTTTCGGATTCCTAAAAACAAAGAAACGAATATACGTTCCCCTCCCTACCACTGGACTATGTCCTGCACGCGCTTGAGGAAGAGGACTTCTGTTGGAGTACTGTTAAACTTTTTTACAAACGGTTTTACTTTATTCAAAACATTGCGACTTTATTTCAAATCAACACCTGCATGTTCAACAATCGGGACAGATTGTTGAAGCTCACTCACAAAGCAATGGATATTTACTTCAAAACATAATAAAGATTGTAGAGAGTAACGAAACAGATTAATAAAAGGAGAACATGAAGTTATAAGTACTTATAACTTCATGTTCTTCTCTTTCTATCTCTTATTTTTGTTGATGATAAAATATCAAACAAGAAACAAGCTAAGCAACTATTACGGTTTTACTGGTACACATATTTCGCAATAATCGTTGTTAACCAGATCATCAGTGTATCTTTCTAAAATGGGTTTGTTATCAATTTGATATCCATAGTTTTGTATAGATGGAAAAATATCAGCATATGCTTTTTGAATATCTTCTGCTGTATGTTTGACTTCGTAGATAAGGTATTTTCCACCAGAAAGTTCACTTTCGCAAATTGAATCATCCATTTGAAAACCCTCTGAAATCACAATACAAGCATCAAACCTACAGTTTTCAGGAAGTGTTGTCTCAGGGTTATCTTGTGGAATTGCAAGTAGGATTGCCGATTTAAGAAGATTTTTCTCCCTAGCCCATTCTTTTAACTTCTCCATTACTTCAATATTTTCAGGACCATATGGACCAACTCGTCGCACATAAGCGATACGATAGTTTGGAAGTGTTTCGACTTTAAATTTCATAAATTCTTTCTTCCTTTCTTTGTTTATATTTGTTTGATACATTTTGAATGTAACATGCTTTAAAAATATACACATTATATTATTTAAATTTTTTGAAAAAATGTAAAATAATAGTTCTCCTTCTTCGGCTAAAGGGTGTTTTACATCACTAACAATCTTCAGCAATCGGGCGCGCTTGTGAAACAAAAAGTAAAAGGGATGATACATATTAGTCATGTATAATATGTATCACCCCTTATTTTTTATGACTTTTTACGATTTAGGCCTTGATAATAAATGTAACAACTTTATCATTTTAGCCGAGAAGACCTCCTCCTCTAAACGAAGTGAAGGTGGAGGTAGTTCAATGTCCATCAACAAAATATGAAAAAAGACAAGAGCATGACATCCAATTATCATGCTCTTGTCTTAAAGTTTAAAATTAATGCTTTTTTGCAATTTGCAACCTTCTTCACGCCTAACTCCTTACAAAGTTTATTACTCAGTAAGGAACTTTTTTATTCTTCGAAACCCTTACTTCTCAAACACAAAATTAATCCTATCCTCTTTCCACTCCAACTTCGCATCAAACGTTTTATCATTCTTTTTAAACTCTTTAATTAAATCAGTTTGTTCACCTTTTAATAGCTTCGTCATATTCTTTTGCGAAATTGTTTTTCCTAGTATTTTTTTGGAGATTGTGAAATCACATTGCGTTGTATTATAATTCGAACAACCGTAAAAAGTTGATTTATCAATTACATCACCATCACACTTTTTACATTTCCCCACTTTTTTACCTACTGTAAATTTCGACCCTTTACGCTCAATCGACTCTACATTCAATCCAGTAAAGTCCCATTTCTCAGACATTTCAATCGCATCTTCAATAATTTTCGCTGATAACTTTTTTGTTTGTTCCATAAAGGTTGCTGGTGAAGCTGTACCTTCTCCAATTTCCGCAAGGCGCTGTTCCCACTTTGCCGTCATTTCTGGAGAAGCTAAAATTTTATCACCTATTGCGGTAATTAATACTTTCCCTTTATCTGTTGCATACACTTGGTTTTTCTTCACATCAATATATTTACGATCTTTCAGCATTGTAATGATGCCTGCACGAGTTGCTTCTGTCCCTAAACCTTCTGTCTTCTTTAATACTTTCTCAAGCTCTTCATTATCTAAGTACTTTCCAGCCGTCTTCATTAATGTAATGAGTTGCCCTTCTGTATAACGCTTTGGTGGCTGCGTTTTTCCTTCTTTCACTTTCACCTTTACGACTTTC
Organism: Bacillus pseudomycoides; assembly: GCF_022811845.1. Lineage (NCBI taxonomy): Bacteria > Bacillati > Bacillota > Bacilli > Caryophanales > Bacillaceae > Bacillus > Bacillus pseudomycoides. The sequence continues at coordinate 3,294,054 of NZ_CP064266.1, read as the reverse complement.
CCTTGCTCACCTTCTGCTACGATCGGAAGAATCGTTTCATCATCTTTATCATCTTGAAAAATAACTTTACGCCATCCTTCTTGAATTTGTTGTTTCCCTTTTGAAATAAATTCTGCCCGACCATCCACAAGCGTTGTAATTGTTGTATAGTCAAAAATCGCGACCTCATAATGAGCCGCAATTAATCTTCTAACAATCATATCGTAAATTTTCTTTTCATCACCAGATAGTTTACTTGGATTTGTTACTTGTTCAGTTGGAATGATGGCGTAGTGATCTGTAACCTTCTTCTCATTCACATACCGCTTATTATTCATAATGGACTCAATCGGTGCTGGTAACAAATCTTTATAATCATCAAACTGGCTTAACTTCTGCAAGATATCAGGAAACGTTGCTGCTTCTCCTTGTGTTACATAGTTAGAATCCGAACGAGGATACGACACAATCCCTTTTTGATACAACGCTTGTGTAATATCAAGGGTCTTTTTCGGTGAAAATTTAAATGCTTTATTCGCTGTTGCTTGCAGTGAGGATAAATTAAATAAAAACGGTGGTTGAAACTCCTTCCGCTCCGTTTTCATTTCTTTTACTTCAGCCGGTTTATTTTGACAAAATGCTGCGATTTTATTTGCCATCTCAGGATCTTTTAAGCGAGACTCATTATCTTTCTCCCACTTTCCTTCATATTTCTTTCCTTCTATATTAAAAGTTGCAAACACTTCCCAAAACGGCTCTGATTTAAAATCTTCAATTTCCTTTTCACGTTTTACAATTAAAGCTAATGTCGGCGTCTGTACACGACCAGCCGAAAACACATCATTCATTCCTTTTTTCTTTAACAAAATGCTAAAAACACGCGATGCATTCATACCAACGACCCAATCAGCACACGACCTTGTATATGCTTCATAATACGTATTGATTGTGTCTGATTCATCAAGTAAGTTTTTAAAACCTTGGTAAATGGCCTGTTTCGTTAAGGAAGAAATCCAAAGACGTTTCATCGGTTTTTGTACGTTACACAGGTTGATAATATTTCGTACAATTAATTCTCCTTCTCGCCCCGCATCGCCTGCATGAATAATTCCCGTTACTTGCGGATTATGTAACAACTGTTTCACAACATTAAATTGCTTATATTTTGATTTTGTGACTTCAAATTGAAAACGCTCCGGAATCATTGGTAATGTATCGAGTGACCATTTTTTCCACTCAGCGTGATAATATTCCGGATTACATAACTGCGTCAAATGACCAATTGCCCATGTACAATAAGCTCCATTGGGAAATAACTCATTTGCTTCTACTTCTAAATAACCGTCTTTTCGGCGATATTTAAATTGAGAAACAAGAGCCAAACCTTGATCGGGTTTCTCGGCAATAATTAATTTCATTTTATAACTCCCTATCTGAATTCCAGTGTTACTTTCATTTTATCTATTTTTTATAAGCGACGATAAAATAACTATCCTATTTATCATTCACAATTTGTCTCGTAAGTGCAAGACCTATAATATTATACGCTTAATCTTCACACCTTCACAATAGGGAGAATCTATAACTCTTGTCATACCATCCATTTCATACGCATATAGTTGCTATCCAAAATTAACAATACACTGTTAAAGTCATAGATTCTTTCGACTACTAAAAAATTCAATTACATACATCTACATATATCTCACAACAAAAAGAAATCTCTTCGATAAGTTCTTTGAATAAATTTCTTTTCACACACTATTCATTATAATAAGCATATTAAATTAGTTAGAAGTTACCTTTACATACATTCCTCTTATAGATTTTTCATAAGCTATATTGCTCATATTTCTTACTTCTTCTGATAAAATAGACGCTTTAACTAATCCTTTTCTAGTAAAAAGTGAAGGGTCAATAAGACGAACTTTCTTTTACGATATAAATCGTAATCATTTCTATCCTCTTTTACTTCTACATTTGAATGAAGTTGTCTTAATAAAGCATGTAATTCTTTATCTTTAGATAACTTCATTTTATAGATCACTTCATGATCTTCACCAAGAAAATCATCAGGATGAATAATTTTTTTATCTAAAGATTACGAACAGACTGTTACATCAATTGTTCATTATCAAAATATAATAACATAAAAAGTAATATGAAATTTCGTTATTGTTTTCATATAATTATGAATACCTCTTTATAAAATTATATTTTTATATACATATTTCAAATGGATCGAGTCTTTATTATTATAAATCCGATTAATTGAACAATATAACATATCATTATCCTAAATATATATTATTCAAAGAAAAAGGCCCTTTATAAAAGCGACCTTTTGCCTAAAAATAATTGAGACTATCTCTTAGTTTACATCATATCCTTGATCTTCAATAACTTCTTTCATTTTTTCTACCTCTACTTTTGTGTCATCATAATCTACATTTACAGTTCCCTCTTGTAAATGTACTTCAACATTTTGTACTCCTTCTAACTCTGTTAGTGCATTTGTTACTGCCATTTTACAGTGATTACATGTCATTCCTTGTACGTTTAATGTGATAGTCATAATACATTCCTCCATTTAATTTATATTTTGACGCGTTTCAAGCGAAGCGCGTTAGTCACAACAGATACTGAGCTAAATGCCATCGCTGCTCCTGCTACCCAAGGCTCCAATAATCCAGCCGCAGCTACAGGAATTCCAATTGCATTATAGAATAATGCCCAAAATAAATTTTGACGAATATTTTTCATTGTCTTACGACTTAATTCAATTGCTTTTGGTATATGTGACAAATCACCACCAACTAAAGTGACATCTGCAGTTTCAATCGCTACATCCGCACCAGTTCCAATAGCCATACCAATATCAGCTTTCGCAAGAGCCGGCGCATCATTGATACCATCTCCTACCATCGCTACTCGTTTCCCTTGCTTTTGTAAATCTTCTACAATTTTAGCTTTATCTTCAGGTAATACTTCTGCGTATACATGATCAACGTCAACTTGCTTCGCAATCGCTTCAGCTGTACGTTTATTATCACCTGTTACCATGTATACTTCGATTCCTATTTCTTTTAGTGATTGAATCGCAGTCTTTGAGCTTTCTTTTACTGTATCAGCTACAGCGATAATTCCAGCAAGCTTCCCATCAATTGCGACAATCATTGCTGTTTTACCTTGATACTCTAATTCTTTCATGACTTCTTCATGTTGTGATATTTCTACTGATTGTTCATTCATTAATTTACGTGTTCCAACAAGAACCTTTTTATCTTCAATGTTTGCTTCAATTCCATGGCCTGGAATTGAAGCAAACTGTTTTAAACCTTTCAAGACAATTTCATTTTTCTTTCCATATTCAACAATGGCATGCGCTAATGGATGTTCAGAAGCACTTTCAGCTGAAATAGCATAATCCAACATGCCTTGTTCAAATTCTAATACATCAGTAACTTCTGGTTTCCCTTTTGTTACTGTTCCTGTTTTATCAAGTAACACAGCATTGATTTTGTGCGTCCCTTCTAAAAATTCACCTCCTTTAAAGAGAATCCCTTTCTCTGCTCCCTTTCCTGTACCAACCATAATAGAAGTTGGTGTAGCCAAACCTAACGCACACGGACAAGCGATGACAAGGATTGCAATCCCAACTTCCAATGCTTTTGGTAAATCGCCTGGTATGATAAAGAAATACCATACAATAAAAGCAACTAAAGCAATAGCTACAACGATAGGTACAAAAATACCTGAAATAACGTCTGCTAATCTCTGGATAGGCGCTTTAGAACCTTGAGCTTCTTCAACAATTTTAATAATGCCTGCTAAAGCCGTATCTTTTCCAACTTTTTCAGCTCTAATAGTTAGAATTCCATTTGCATTAATAGTCGCGCCGATAACAGCGTCTCCCTCTTTTTTATCAACTGGAATAGATTCTCCAGTAATCATAGATTCATCAACTGAAGATATCCCTGAGATCACTATACCATCCACAGGTATTTTTTCACCCGGTTTTACAATGATTGCATCTCCAATAACTACTTCTTCAAGCGGTACTCGTGTTTCTTGACCATCACGTACAACAAGTGCATCTTTAGCCTGTAAACTCAATAATTTAGAAATTGCTTCTGTTGTACGTCCTTTTGCTAATGTTTCAAAATACTTTCCAACTAGAATTAATGTAATTACAACTGCACTTGTTTCAAAATAAAGATCCGGCACATACGCAGGATTTCCCAATGTTTTCAATGCCTCATATAAGCTATAAAAGTACGCTGCTGATGTTCCTAAGGCAACTAGTACATCCATATTCGCGCTTTTGTTTCTAAGAGCACGATAAGCACCCACATAGAAATGACCACCAATATAAAATTGAACCAGCGTTGCTAATAGAAGTTGAAACCATGGATTCATTAAAATATGTGGCATCGGTAGACCTGTATCAAATGGCATATGTCCTACCATTGTATAGAGTAACGGTAAAGACAAAATAATAGAAATGATAAGTTGGCGTTTTTTCTCCTTAATCACTTTTTCTTTTCTCTTTGAATGATCTATATCCTCGTTACGTAATTGCCCCTTATACCCCGTTTTCTTTATTTTTTCTAAAATACTTTCTGTAGAAGTTAAGCCTTCATTGTATTCTACAACCGCGCTGTTTGTAGCTAAATTTACAGTTGCATTCGAAACGCCTTCCATTTTGTTTAACACTTTTTCAATTCGGGTTGCACAAGCTGCACATGTCATTCCTTCAATATCTAAAGTAACTTTTTCCTCCGCTACGTTATAACCTAGATTTTCAATTTTATTTTTTATATTAGAGATTTCTTGCTGGGACGGATCATACTTAATACTTGCTTTTTCCATAGCTAAATTTACGTTAGCTTCTACTCCATCCATTTTATTTAGTACTTTTTCAATCCGAGTTGCACAAGCTGCACATGTCATTCCTGTAACTCCAAGCGTAACATGTTTTTGGTTATCCATTTTATACTCCTCCTATTTTGAAAATTGTTTCATCACACTCATTAATTCTTGAATAGATTCATCTCCATTCCCTTCATGAATCGCCTTTGCTACACAATGTTTTGTATGACGTTCTAACAAAGAAAAACCTACCTTATTTAAAGCTGCATTAATCGCTGAAATTTGAATTAAAATATCAACACAGTACCGATTATCTTCAACCATTTTTTGAACCCCACGTACTTGACCTTCAATACGCTTTAAACGTTTTATAACATTTTGCACTTCCTCTTCTGTTCGAGGAACCATTTTTGGATTGATTTCATTACCTTCGCAATGACCCATTCATATCACCTCAGTTATTGTAATTACCAATCTTTATATACATTATACGGGTAAGGGGTATAAAATGCAACTGATTACAAACCTATTTTTAACTTTTTCAAATATATACTACTGTAATACTACATTTTTTTCGTAATGCTAATCTCTTTTATCGTTAAGCTTTCGAAATTATGCAGATACTTTGCAGATATAAATAAAACCTATAATGACCATTGTTTTCTTACTTTTACTTCAGCCAAATGTTCAATTGCTTCTTTTGTCATTCCTGCATACGCAATAACATTTGTTTGATAGTTTTTCCCTTGAATATTGACTGTAACAGTTACCGCCATCATTGTTATTCCTCCTTTCATCTATAAAAAAACAATCTTTTCCTATAGAACTGCCCATGAGTAATGAAATAATAATCATCATAATAGTTGAATGAAAAATACTCTCATTTCTATCTTATTCCCTATAAAAAACTTATATTAAATACATAACTTACTTTTTAGAATTACATTACTTAACGTGAGTATATTATACTTTAATTATTTTCTCGCCAAGAAAAATATTTATCTTTTCATCCTTCATCAATAGCAAGCTCTCATTGAATTCTCCCTACTTCCACTTCATTTAGAGGAGGAGAGCTTCTCAGTTAAAAACTTATCATTAACAAAAAAACGTATGCTCATAGGAATAAACATACGCTTCAACTTAAAGTATTTCATTATATTACATAAATACAGCAATACCAAAACATTATATATTTAAAAACTTAATACATACTGGATCAGGCACTACAACATCAGACTGCAAAAGCTTTAATTTCCCAAGAGACTCGTCTCTTGAAAATAGCACAAGATTACTAGTTCTTTCATTTATAACGATAAGGAATTTCTCAGTAGGATCTAATATGAAATCTCGTGGCCAATCCCCCTCAGTATATACAGATTCAACAAAAGTAAGTTCCCCTGTGTCTTGATTCACACTGAAAATAGCAACACTATTATGCCCTCTGTTTGCTGCATATACAAAACGACCATCGGAAGATATGTGAATTGCACTCCCTTGATTATTTTCTTTAAATTCGTCTGGAATAGTGGAAATATATTGAACCTCTTTAAACTCACTACTCTCGCTATTATACATTAAAACAATTACCTCTGAACTAAGCTCCGTCATAACATAAACGTATCTTCCATTTGGGTGAAATACAAGATGCCTTGGGCCACTTCCCGGTCTAACCGACAATCGGTTGACTTCCGTTAAAACACCTCTACTTTCTTTATACGTAATCAATTGATCAATCCCTAAATCTATAGCTACCACATATCCGTTATCAGGTGTAAATCCTGCGTAATGTGTATGTGACTTTTCTTGTCTTTCTTTATTTGGACCCGAGCCTTTATGCTCAACAACAGATGTTACTGGATTTAAAACTCCATTTTCTCTATTTACTATATAAGACTCAATTGTTCCCTTATGGTAGTTTGCTGTAACTACCGTTTGAATTGTTTTATCAATGCTCACATGACATGGTGATGCACCATCTAACACTTGGCTATTTATTGATTCGAGCTGTTTGGTGTAATTGTTAATAGAAAAAGCGGACACTCCACCTGATTGACCTTTTTTTATAACAGAATACAGGAATCGATTATCTCGGCTAATAGCTAGGTATGTAGGATTATCTAATTTAGCTACTAAATTTACTTCCTTAATTGTTGCTGTCTGTGTATCCAGCGTAAAATTGTAAATCCCTTCACTGTTTCCTCTCGTATACGTTCCTAGATAGCCGATAAACTTACTATTGTCCATTCTTTTATATCCTCCTCTGAAATAATTGATTGTATTCACATAGAACTGACCAACCATACGAACATTGAAATAAGCTCACTCTCTATAAAAATAAAACAAAATGTATACACGTAATCATACAACAATTCATTCTATTTATAAAAATCCCTCTCTCAAAACAATAGTGTAAGTGAATTGTTGAAATAAAATGGTATTCAAATATAAAGAATTTAAATAATTCATGCTATTTATATTCACGATAGTTCCTATGAATATTTTACTTCACATTGTCTCTTATTTATTGGGCAATAACATGATTCATCATGCTATTGACTGCTACTTCATGATGAGAATCTCATTTAAAAACGGTAAAGCTCTCAAAATCTGTGAATACCGATAGAGTAAAAAATCTATTTGCATTTTATTATTTCACAATCCCTAGTTTTCATTTTGTATATACATGTTATTCAATTTAAGATGAATCATAAGATCCTCTTAATACTTATACTCTTTTCTACTAATCAATCTACTTACCTACTCCAACAAAAAAAGCTGGCCCTCAAAATTGATTTGAGATGATTCCAATGCTTCGTTTGATAATTCCAATATTTTATGTGCATAAGAAAGCATATGCTCTCCTACCTCAGTTAAAATTACCTTTTTTCCAAGACGATCAAATAATGGAATCCCAATCTCTTCTTCTAAGGATCTAATATGATTGGTGATTGTCGATTGCGTATACCCAAGTTGTTCACCAGCCCGTGTAAATCCACCGCTTTCCGCTACAATAATAAAAGTTTTCAAATGGCGTAGCTCCATACTTACTCCTCCTGTTGCACGATCATATAATTTCTTGATGTTTTTCTTGTTATAACCCTATCTCCATAATAATGAAAAAATTAATATATATAAGTTATATAGTTTTCTTCTTACGCGAATATGCAATTCATTATTTAACGAGACACCCATAAAAATAATCATTCTCATGAAATTAGTTGGTTTTAGTAACAATCTCATATATTTTTAACTTGAGAGATTCTCTAAAAAAACATTGATTCTCTATCTTAACTACTCATGAAACAGCTGCTTCTTTGCACTCACCTAATCGCTATTATATATTTAGAATACAAATAACATGAATTATTTTAATAGAAACCATTTATAAAAAATGATGGATGGACCAAAGTAAAAGAAGCTATCCCAAAAGTTTTTAATTCAACAACATTTTGAAACAGCTTCTTTCCTTTTATTTATTCCAAGAATTCGTTAGATACCCTTTTACATATTTCATCCTTTGTTTTGTTTGTGTGTATTTGCTAAATATCTAGCATAGTGAATCGTGTTTCTAACTACATCTAATTCGAGATTAAATATACTAGGTGCACCTGGTCTCCAATTCACTTCAAACAGCCACAATTTTTGGTCCGCATCAATTCCAACATCAATTCCTAATTCATCAAACGATATACTGTCATATAAAGAATCAAAATGGTTAACAAAGCTTACCGCAAACCGCTCCAAATACCTTTGAATATTGTACCAATTGTCATCAAACTCTGTTTTCAAAAAAATTTCTAGATACGTGCTATAACCACCACTACCCATATTTGATACAATGCTTCCCAATGGACCTATCCTTGGAAAAATTGAAGTAATGACCCATTTTCCTTCTCCGTTTCTTTGAACATGCAGCCTGAAATCATAAACATGACCAGTTTTCATTTGACATGAAATAAATGGTTGAACTAGGTAATCTTGTTCTTGTATTTTATGAGATATAAAGTCTAACAATTGTTTTTCATTAATAGAGGAGACTTGCCCTGCCTCATTCATTTTGTAATGCTCTACCCCATATTTTTCAATAAAAACGATGCCCCCACCTTGATGTCCAGACATCGGTTTGATAATAACTTTTTTATAGCGCTTAATCATGTCAAAAAACTTCCTAGCATCAGTTAATTCATAAAAAGGAATAAGATATTGTTCAAACTCTTTTGCTTTTTTAATTCTGTTATATACACTTAATTTATCTCCAACCGAATGACTTGTGAATGGAATCCTATCGTATAGATAATCAAAGATTTTCTCCGTTTTATCACTAACAGGAGCGCTTGCATTATAAATGACATCGGGAAAAGGAAATTCTTTTTCAATCCACTCGCCGTTTTCATAGATTTTTCCTAAAATCGTTTGATGTTCTATATTTACTTTCCCTGGGGTAAAGTAAAAGAAGTTGACACCTTCAGCTTTTGCTACAGCGGCACAAGCATATGCTCTCCTCACGTTTCTTGGATCTTCTCGATGATGAAGCATACCAATTATAGTCATATTGGTTCCCTTCCCCTCTTTCTAAAGTTCTTTTTCAACATACAGATCAAATTCAACTTATATATATTCTTAATTTTTCCGCATTTAACCAATTTTCAAAAAATTAAGAACGAGCTTTGTCCCATTTTTATATTCTATTTATATAGATAACAGAGCTTATTTTTATAAAAGCGATTAAAGATAGGGTGGGGTAAGATTATGAATACTATTGTTTTTATTGAAACAAATAAATCTGGATCGAGTAGGGAAGCAATTAAAGCAGCAGAGAAACTTAATTTCTTTACGATTTTGTTAACAGAAAAAAAAAGATTTCTTGAAGAACGAAGTGAATTTCCAGATGTACATCAGATGATTTTTACTGATATAAATGATTATGATAATTTAATTACAACAATCCAAAATCTAGAAAAAACAGGAAAAAATATAAAAGGAATTTTTAGTTTTATGGATTCTTTTGTTTATGTCGCTGCATGTTTGTCTGAGAAGTTCTGTAAAAGTATGGTATCTACTGAAGCAATTTATCATATGGAAAATAAAATATTGACCCGTAAAGTGCTTCAGAATTTACCGATCTCGCTCAATTATTTAATTTACAAACCAACAGAATCCTTATCATCTTTTCTTAAAACTAAAAAGATGACTTTTCCTCTTGTCGTTAAATCCCCTGAATCAGCAGGGTCAAAAGATGTATTATTAGCAAAGGATAGAAATCAGTTAATTTCATCTATGCAAACCCTTTTAAACAAACGACCTAATGAAGAAATTCTACTTGAGGAATATGTAGATGGACCGCAGTACTTAGTTGAAGTTTTAGTTCACAATGAAAGGATTCATATTATTGCAGTAATTGAACAAGAAATTACATTTGGTGAACGTTTTATCGTCACTGGTTATTCTTTGTTAGGACGATTAGACCCGAGACTATATTATAGTCTTCTTAACGCTATTCATTCTGTTGTACATGCTTTTAATATAAAAAATGGTGCTTGTCATCTGGAGCTCCGTAGAGTAAATGGTATTTGGAAGTTAATTGAGATAAACCCAAGGATATCAGGCGGAGCTATGAATCGTATGATTGAAGTTGGACATGGAATCAACTTAGTACAGGAAACTATTCAGTTAATGTTAGGAAATAAACCTTCGCTGAATAAAAAACATTATAAATATGTGTATACTCACTACTTAACAGTCGATTCTAGAGGGAAATTAATTCGAGTTACAGGAAAAAAACGCAGCTCTAAATATCCAGGTGTGGAAGAAGTATATATAAAACCTAAAAAGGGAACTATCCTAAAACCACCTAAATCAATGGGAGATCGATGCGGCTATATTTTAGCAGCATCATTTTATAAACAAGAGGCTAAAAGAATAGCTTTAGAAGCAGCTAAAGAAATTTCTTTTAACATTGAACCAACAAATACCCCAGAATAGATTATGCCGCATTCAAGCCATACTCAAAATAAAAGCGAAACCCTTATATATCAAAGTGTTTCGCTTTTTATTAGATTTGTACGCTTGAAAACGTAACATATCGGGATAGTGATACATTGCCATCACATTATCCTCTTAGATTTAAACAAAAAAGCTGGCCCTCAAAATTGAAGACCAACTTTTTTAACTTGCTTTAAAGCCACCACCTAATACATCACGTACATCATGAATGACAACGAACGCATTTTCATCTTTTTGACTCACGACTCTCTTTAATTGCATGAGTTCTTGTTTATTAATGACAATATATAATACTTCTTTATTATTTCCTGTGTAACCGCCCTTTCCCTCTAGTACTGTTACACCTCGTGTCATACTCTTCATAATGGATTCTCTAATCATATCTGGATAGTTTGAAATAATTGTTACAGCAGTCTTTGTATTCAATCCTTCCACAATAAAATCAATAACCTTTGCACCGATAAATACCGCTACAAGCGTATACATCGCTTTTTCCTGTCCAATAATAAATACTGAACCTGCAATAACGACGATATCAATAATTAGTACACCTTTTCCAACACTCCAACCTAAATATTGGTTTGCTAATTGTGCTATAATTGCAGATCCACCTGATGTACCACCTGCACGGAACATAAATCCTAAACCAACGCCAACGAAAACACCCGCAAATAGAGCTGCTAACAATGTATCATGATTTACCGGAGTCGCTATATCTTCTGTGATATATAAAAAGAAAGATGAAGAGACAATACCCAGTATTGTATACACCATTGTCTTTTTATCAAAAAACTTATACCCAATTGCAAGTAATACTGCATTTATTAAAAGGTTTACAGTACCTGGTGACCATTCAAACAAATAATATGTAATAACTGTAAGTCCAATAACGCCACCTTCAGATAGTCGATTTGGAATAGCAAAAAAGTTAATTCCAATCGCAAACAATAATGATCCAATTACGACAAGTGCTACTTCTTTTACTCTCTCATTCATTACTCTTTCATTCATTACTTTTCCCCCTATGTACCCCAATACATATATTTTTCAGCCTCATTTCACCTCAAAGAATCAAGCGAATTCTTTCCATTTCTCTGCATGTTTCTCTATCATTTCAATTAATTTCTTCATTGTAGGAGTTAACCATTTACTCTTATGATATGCCAATTCAGTTGTAACGAAATCTTCGCTATACGTCCATGGTAGTACACTTAGCTTGCCTTGCTCGATTTCTTCCTTTACCGTTATAAACGGTAAATAAGATATCCCTAGCCCACACATAACGGTTTGCTTAATCGCTTCAATACTCCAAAAATGAATATGAGAACAATTAATTCCATCTTCTTTAATCCGTCTTTCTAACAAATCTCGGTAACTCCCTGGCTCTGTAAGCAACAACATTTCTCCTTCTAAATCAGCAGGACTAACGCTCACCTTTTTTGTTAGTGGATGTTTGGGCGGAGCAATAAGCACAATCTTCTCTTGAACAAGAGAATGAGTAACAATGTCTGTACCCAGTTGTTCCGGATGTGTAAATAAAGCAAAATCAAATTTTCCTGATTTTAGCTCATTGTGTAATTCTTGACTCTCTGATGGTTGTAAAATGATATGTACTTGCGGATACTTCCTTTTAAATTCATATAAAACAGCAGGTAATCGATAAATCATTAAAGACTCATTCGCTCCAATGCGTATTGTCCCTGAAAATTTCCCGTTCATTTGAGATGATTCCAATGCTTCATTTGATAATTCCAATATTTTATGCGCATAAGAAAGCATATGCTCCCCTACATCAGTTAAAATTACCTTTTTTCCAAGACGATCAAATAATGGATTTCCAATCTCTTCTTCTAATGATCGAATATGATTAGTAATTGTCGATTGCGTATACCCAAGTTGTTCTCCAGCCCGTGTAAAGCCACCGCTTTCCGCTACAATAATAAAAGTTTTCAAATGACGCAGCTCCATACTTACTCCTCCTGTTGCACGATCATATAATTTCTTGATGTTTTTCTTGTTATAACCCTATCTCTATAATAATGAGAAAATGAATATGAAAGTTACATAGTTTTCTTCTTACGCGAAAATGCAGTCCCTTGTTTAACGAGATATCAAAAATAATCATTCTCATGAAATTAGTTGGTTTTAGCAACAATCTCACATATTTTCAAATTAAGTGATTCTCTATCCTAACTACTCATTAAGTAGCTGTTCCTTTGCACTCACCTAATCGCTATTATATATTTAGAATACAAATAAATAAAATGAATTATTTTAATAGAAATCATTTATAAAAATGATGGATAAATCTAATGTAATATAGTTAACCACCCTTCTTGGCGAAAAGGATGGCTTTTTCATTTACAACTATTGACATAATCAAAAGAAACATTAGAATAACTATAAATTAGTAATTAACTAATTTATAGTTATCAAAAAGAGTGAGCAAAATGAAAAATATTTTATTTCGTATTAATGAATTAGCGAAAAAAGAAAGAACTTCCGGACTAAAAGAAACTGAAAAACAGGAGCAACAAATGTTAAGACAAAGCTATATGAAAGAATTTCGCGGGAGTTTAGATTCCATTTTATTAAATACAACAATTATAGATCCTAATGGAGAAAATGTTACTCCACTTGCTTTACAGCATGCACAAAGTCGTACGAACCTTAAAAAATGAGATCCAAAATCGATTCAAACGACCAATTTCACAAAATAGTATCAACATAAAAAGAGCCCAATTTCTAAATCGAGAAATTCTGGCTCTTTTTATAGTATAGATATTGTTCTATACCTATACTACATTGTAATTTAAATATCATATCAATCCACATATTCTTGTTTCACCTGTTGATACTTTTCCCATGTATCGATATCGAAAAATATTTTGTCATTTTGAGACAACAACGAAATTCCATTTATCGTAGGCTCCATAAAAATCGCACGTGCTCCTTCATCCCCTTTCAATTCTTGAAAAAGTGGAAATACTTTCTTTGTAAATAAAACAGGCGGTTGCCTTATTCCCCTATAACTCGCTGCTACAAAATGAATATTTTTATTTTGCTCATAGCAACCTATTATCTTATTAATAAATTCAGCTGTCACAAATGGTTGATCAGCCAGAAGGACCATCACTCCATCTACATTCATTCGTTTCGCCTTCTCAATGCCGCATTGAAGAGAGTACGACTGTCCTCTACAAGCATTTGGACAAGAAAGAATGTGCACATTTTCACGGTGCATTCTTTTTAACATCCAAGCAGGCTCATTCGTAACAACAACAACAATATGTGAGAGCCTTGAAGAAATTGCTGCTTGTAACGCTAAGTTCCCAAGTGGTTCCCCTTGTAATGGAAGGTGCAGCTTGTGTATTCCGGGTCCCATCCTCCGACTGTTTCCAGCAGCTAAATATATCCCTGCAATCTTTATTTTACTCCCCCCTTAATTCTTGGATGATTTCAGCTATTATACTAATCGCTATTTCAGTTGGCCCTTTTCCCCCAATTGCAAGCCCTATCGGAGAATGAACATTTTTAGGTATCGCCCTTCCTTCTAATAGACGAGCAGTGCGGTGACGTGGACCTAAAATACCGATATAGCGAAAACATTGTTCCAATAAAAGTTCGACCAATTGCTGATCGCGTTGAAAATGGTGAGTCATAATCACAACAAAATCTTCTTCTCTTAATAGAAGTCGTGGTACAATCTCTTTCGGAAAACCATTCATACAAACATCTGCACTCGGAAAATGTGAAGAATTACATAACGATTCACGCCAATCACAAACTGTTACAAAAAAGTTTACTTCTTTTGCAAACCGAACAAGCGGTTTTGCATCCTCTCCCGCTCCAAAAATAAAAAGTCTTGGCTTTGGTGTAAAGTGTTGATAAAACCATTTACCGTGTAAACCATGTAAGGAATGAATTGGAAATAAAGCTTCCTCATTCCCAAACGTGTCACCATTCTCACTGATAAATAAAGTTTGTATTAAAGAAATATTTTTTATCATCCGAACTGAAATACCCTTCTTAAGGTATTCATATAGTGTTTGCAAAAAAGCTTTGTACTCCTCATCTATATACTCAACTAATATATGAATGATACCATTACATCCCATTCCCCAAGATAAATCATCTTCTGCTTTTGTATTAAACTGATGGATAAACCAAGTTTGATTCTCTATTACTTCAGCTGCATAAACAGAAACCTCTTCTTCTAAACAACCTGCACTTAACATTCCGACTTTCGTTCCATCTTCACCAAAAAGCATCATTGTTCCTTCTTTACAATATGCAGATCCTTCTACATGAATAATCGTCGCTAAAGCACACCGTTGTTCACAAGATAGTAGCGCTTCTAGTACAGTATGAACAGAAGTCATCATTGATTCTCCCGTTGCTTTTGCAAGACAGATTTCACAGCTTCTTCAATCTCTTGATAACTTGTGCACCGGCAAATATTAGAACTTAACCATTCTTCAATAACTGAATCATCCACATCCATTTTTTGTGTAACGAGCGCATGACAATTTATAATAAACCCAGGCGTACAATACCCACACTGAAAAGCCCATTCGTCTTCAAAAGCTTGCTGAATAGGCGTTTCCCGTAAGCCTTCAATCGTTGTAATCCGCTTACCAATAGCTTCCACGGCTAACATAATACAAGATTTAATTGGTAGCCCCTCAACAAGAATTGTACAAGCACCACAATCACCGTTTTCACATCCAGGTTTAGCTCCAGTTAGACCGAGGTTATGTCGTAATGTATATAATAGCGTATCTGCCATTCTGACAATCACTTCTCTATCTTCCCCATTCACATGAAGAATAAATTGCCCTTTCCCCATTATTTCACCCCTTCAAGCTTCATCAGCACATCATAAAGCACATGTTGCAAAATAAACATACGATAAGCACGCGAACCTCGTATATCATCTAATATAGGTGCAGGAATATGAAGAAGGGCGCGCTCAATTCTCTTCCTTACTGGAATATCCCAATCGTTTAACACTGCCTCTATTGCGAGCGACCGAAATGGAAAGGCACACAATCCACTAAATGCAATTCGAATGTCTTCATCACTTTTTAACGCAGCAACTGTTACAAGTGGGTAATCAATTTTCTCTAATTGCCTTTTTTTCACACTGTAATAAGGAGATTCTATATATTTTTGATCGGTGACAATTTGTATAAGAAACTCACCTTTTTGCAATTGTAACTTCTCAATAAACGCTTGCTGTGCCTTGATATACTTTATACCTTCTTTTCCTGCAATAACAAATGTGCTATCAGCTAGTAAAAAAGGGAGTACTGCTTCTCTATAAATAATTTTCCCTGCAATATTGCCACCAAGCGTAATTTTATTTCTTGCTGTGTGATCTGCAGCTCTTCCGGCAGTCTCTCCAAGAAGAGGGAATACTTTTTCCTCTTGAACTTGTGTTAATGTTAATGTAGCTCCAAGAATAAGATTTAGGTCATTCCACACACAAATATTACATTCGGGAATATCTTTCAAATCAATGACCGCTTTCGCAATTATTTGTTGCAAACGCCCCATTGTAATAATTTCAGTGCCTCCTCCATAATAAATAGGCCTTTTTCCCTCTTTATCCAGCTGATGAAATAATCGGATTGCTTCTTCAATACAATTCGGACGATAATATTCAAAGTCAAATGGTATCATATACACCATTCTCCTTCGCTTGTTTTACTTTCCAAATCAATTCAGGATTAATAGGTAATTGACGAAGTGAAATACTAGCTGCAATAGATAACGCATTCGCTAAAGCAGCTGGCATACCGATAATTCCATGCTCACCAAGCCCTCTAGACCCAAATGCAGCTTGATCATGCGGTACTTCTACAAATTCAGCAATGTATTTTGGGTGTTGCCCATAATGCATCACTTTATAAGAACGAAACTGATTATTAAGAACTCTCCCATACAAGTCATAGTGAAATGTTTCTCTCGTCGCAAAACTTAATCCCATACTCATAGCCCCTATAATTTGTGTTTCTGCTCCTTTTCTATTTAAAATCCTTCCAGCATCTGCAACCGTTACTGCTTTAATTAATTTATACGTATATAATTGTGGATCAAATTCAACCTCTATTGCCTGTGCTCCCACTCCCCACTCTGGTCCTTGTTGCCCTTTTCCTGTTTCATAATCAATCTTTGTTATCCCTTCAAAGATATATGTACCTCTTCCGATTATTTGCGCACCTGCTATATTCCCACTCGAATCAACATATCCAAAAACAATTTTTGAAAATGGTACGTAAATATCTGGATTTATTTTTACATATACAGCCTTGTTTGCAATTGTTAATTCACCTGCTGGTATCCCAAGTACATTTGCCGCCGTATCTAGTAACTGCTTCATTACATCTTCCGTCGCTTTTACAACTGCATTTCCAACAAGGTGTGTCGTTCGACTGGCAGCTGTTTTCCAATGTTTTGGCGCTATTTGTGTATTGACTTCCATCATAATAGATACATCTTTAACATTCATATTCATCTTTTCTGCAACCATTTGTGTTAAAGTTGTTTTCGTTCCTTGTCCAATTTCCACTGCACCACAATTGACATTTACACTCCCATCACCATTAAAGGTTATAGTCGCACCCGCTCCAGCATTATTTGGTGTAGTCGAATTTTTCCAAAAGCAACTAATTCCTTTTGCCCGTATCCTCCCATTTGGTAAAACAATACGATTCCCTTCTTCCCAACTAATAAGCGATTTTAACTTTTGTAAACACGCCCGAATATCCCCAGTATTACTTTTTGTGACTAATACTTGTGTTGGTGTTGTATCTCCTCGCTCAATTGTATTTTTCATACGAAACTCAAGCGGACATATATTTACTTTCTTTGCCAATATATCTATCATTCTTTCAATTACAAATGTATACTCGGCATGACTAAATCCACGAAACGATGTCGCATATGGATGATTCGTGTACATACAAAGCGAATCACACGATACATGCTGAATTGAGTATGGACCTGTACAGTCTAATCCGGCCGCTTTACTCATGGTCACTGCTCGATCAGCATACGCACCGCCATCAAATAAATATAAAATCTCTGCAGCTTGCAATTTCCCATTCTTTGTACATCCAAGCTTTACTTTTGCTTGTAAACCAATATGAACAGGCGATGTTACAAAATCTTCTTCTCTACTATTCCGAAGGGTAACACGCCTCCCACCCACTGCTTTAGAAGCAAGATATGCTAAATACTCAAGTTGTACCGTTGTTTTTCCACCATACGCTCCTCCAACTAAAGGCACATGTACAATTATTTTTTCCTCATCAATTTGAAACGCCTTACTAAGCAACCTTTTAATTTCAAAAGGGGCTTGCGAAGTAGAATGAATAATAACCTCTCCATTTGGCTTAATTTCTGCTTTCGCACATCTCGTCTCCATTGCAGTATGATCAGATTGCCGAAAAGAAAACGTTTCCTCTACAACAACTTCACTATTTGCAAACCCTTCTCGAATATCTCCCTTACGAATTTTCGTTCTATTTGCAATGTTTGTACGCGCTTCTGGATACACTTCTTCTTCCAATTCATATTGTTCTATATTTTCATGTACGAGTATATCTCTTTCTAAATAGGCTTGCAGCGGGGCGTGGACTACAGGAAGTTTCTTATATGTAACACGTATTTGCGCTGATGCATGTTTAGCAATCGCTTCGCTATCCGCTATGACAACTGCAATAGGCTCACCAAAATACCGAACTTTTTCGTAGGCTAACGGTGGACGATCTACAATACTGGAACCGACCAAAATAGGATAATCTGCGCCTGTTATTACAGCATGAACACCAGGAATTGCCGCGGCTCTCTTTATATCAATACTTTCAATAACAGCATGCGCATACATACTCGTTAAGAGTTTTGCGTATAAAGTACCTATCTCAATTTCATCATCCACATATTTTGCTCTACCCGTTACTTTATGTGCACCTTCTTTTCGTTTAATACTTTTTCCAATGATGTGATACGGTTTCATTTTAGTCCTCCCTTCCTTCTACTCTTCTACCAACCTATTCATAGTCCCCCTCCTTTTAGTACGAAACTATTTATAGATGTACAAATACCATTAGGGGGAACTTCAACTAACCTTGTGGACAGTTTACGAGATTGAAATAGATAAGAAGCAGACAAAAAGAGTAATCCTACAAAACGGTAGATCCATCTCCAGCAAATTCTCATTCAAATAGAAAAATGTCTTTCATAAACAGAATCTCAATGCTTAAATAAAAGCATATTCTTCACAAAAAAAGAAGCTCTCCCAACATATGAATTTCAGGACAGCTTCTTTCTTATATTCATTTGAAATTAGATTAAATCCTCTATCGAAAAAGCACCTGGAAGCAATTGTTCCACCGTTACTTCTTTTTCATCACCTTTTTGATTTGTTAATAAAACTGGCATTTTAGGATCACAAAACTCTGCAATGACTTGTCTACAAGCTCCGCATGGTGAAATAGGTCCATCTGTTTCACCTGTGATTACTAAATAGCTAAAATCGCGTTCTCCTTCTGATACTGCTTTGAATATGGCGGTTCTTTCCGCACAATTACATAAACCATAAGAAGCGTTTTCAATGTTGCAACCAGTATAAATTTTACCTTCTTTCGTAACTAACACTGCTCCAACAGGGAATTTAGAATACGGAATATAAGCTTTTGACAACATTTTTGATGCTTCTGCAATGTATCTTTTTTTATCCATAACTATTTCCTCCTCAAAGTAAATTTCATGCTACTAATCATTAATCAGTAATAATTGTATGAATTAATTTTGGAGTTTCAGCCTTTTCTGATACAGAAATATTTTCATGAATTTTAGCTTTTACATCTTCCACATTTTCACGATTTGCATAAATTGTAACAAGTGGTTCCCCTTCTTTTACAACTTCGCCAACTTTTTTACGTAGCATTAAACCAACTGCTAAATCAATTTCGTCCTCTTTAGTTGCACGGCCTGCTCCTAAAAGCATAGCAGCAATACCGATCTCATCTGCCACAATGTTAGACACCACACCTGAAGTTTTAGCTGGCACATCAATTACATATTTCGCTTGTGGTAATTTTTCTGGATGATCTACAATTGAGCTATCTCCACCTTGATTACGTAAAAATTCTTTAAATTTCTCAATCGCTTTTCCATTCTTCATAACTTCTATCAACATTTCACGTGCTTCTTCTAACGTATTTGCTTTTTTCCCAAGTACAACCATTTGACTACCTAATACAAGGACTAATTCCGTTAAATCTTCTGGACCTTCCCCTTTTAATGTGTCAATTGCTTCTTTTACTTCAAGAGCATTACCAATTGCAAAGCCAAGTGGTTGTGACATATCTGAAATAACAGCCATTGTTTGACGACCAACATTATTTCCGATTCGTACCATCGCATGTGCTAATTCTTTTGCATCCTCTTCTGTTTTCATAAATGCACCTGCACCTGTCTTAACATCAAGAACAATTGCATCAGCACCAGCTGCAATTTTTTTACTCATAATCGAACTCGCAATTAATGGAATTGAATTCACTGTTCCAGTTACATCGCGCAATGCATAGATTTTTTTATCGGCAGGTGTTAAATTTCCTGTTTGTCCAATAACGGCAACTTTATCACGATTCACTAAATCAATAAATTGTTCTTTCGTAATTTCAACATGAAAGCCTTCTACCGCTTCTAATTTATCAATCGTACCACCTGTATGACCTAAACCTCGACCAGACATTTTTGCAACTGGTACATCTAAAGCAGCTACTAATGGTCCTAAAACTAATGTTGTTGTATCCCCAACACCCCCAGTTGAATGTTTATCTACTTTAACGCCTTCAATCTCTGATAAATCAATTGTTTCTCCAGAGTTAACCATGGCCATCGTTAAATCAGCACGTTCACGGTCAGACATGTCTTTGAAAAAGATAGCCATTGCCAATGCACTCACTTGATAATCAGGTATTGACCCATCTGTATACCCTTTAATAAAGAATTGAATCTCCTCTGTTGTTAATTCCTTACCATCACGTTTTTTCGCAATAATATCTACCATTCTCATCTTAATCACCATTCCTTTTATATTCTATGAAACTTTTAATATATTAAGCCAACAATCGTTGCTGATAAGAAACTTACTAACGTTGCACCGAAAAGTAATTTCAAACCGAATCTTGCTACTACATTCCCTTGTTTTTCATTTAAGCTCTTAACAGCTCCTGCAATAATTCCAATTGAAGAGAAGTTCGCAAATGAAACAAGGAACACGGATATAATAGCTGTTGTTCTTCCAGAGAAATTAAAATTCCCTTGTGCTAAATCGGTCATTGCCACAAATTCATTTGATACAAGTTTTGTCGCCATAATGTTACCTGCGTTAACAGCTTCATGCCAAGGAACCCCCATAATAAATGCAAACGGCGCAAATACATAGCCAAGAATTTCTTGGAATGAGATACCTATCGCTCCTTTAAAAATAGCATTGATGAAAGCGATTAAAGCAACGAAACCAATTAGCATAGCTGCCACTGTAATAGCAACTTTAAAGCCATCAATTATATACTCCCCTAATACTTCAAAAAAGGTCTTTTTCTCTTCCTCTTGTACTTCTAACATATCTTCTTCTTCAGTAACCTCGTAAGGGTTAATGATAGAAGCAATAATAAATCCACCAAACAAGTTAAGTACTAAAGCGGTTACAACATACTGCGGTTTTAATAAAACCATGTATGATCCAACAATCGACATAGAAACTGTTGACATTGCAGATGCGCACAATGTATATAATCTTCTTTCCGATAATAAACCTAACTGTTTCTTAACCGAAATAAATACTTCTGATTGTCCTAGAATCGCTGAAGCTACAGCGTTATACGATTCAAGTTTCCCCATTCCATTTATTTTACTTAAAGCTAAACCAATATATTTCACGATAAATGGCAATACCTTAATGTGTTGCAGGATACCAATTAAAGCTGATATAAAAACAATTGGCATTAATACCCCTAAAAAGAACGAAAATTCTTTTTGATTTACTAACCCGCCAAATACGAAATTAACACCATCACCAGCATACTTTAACAATTGCCCAAAACCATCTGCAATCCCAGCAATTAACACATTTCCGATGCTCGTATTTAATAGTAAGAAACCTAAAATAAACTGTAGTACAATCATCGTTATAATAGGACGATATTTCACTTTCCTTCTATTATTACTAGCAAGCCATGCAATGCCTAACACAATAAGCAAGCCTATGATACCGATTACATATTTCATAACATTCTCCCTCTTTTTCGTATCCGCTTACATATTTTTCAATTATTAAAGTAATAGATACACCATGCTCTTTAACATTTTGTGTATCTATTACTTCCAATTTCTTATGAATTAGTAGTTATCTGAAGCGCCTTCTTGATCATTTAATACAATTGCAACACTTGCACTTGCACCGATTCGAGAAGCACCAGCTTCAATCATCTTTTCTGCATCTTCACGTGTACGAACGCCACCTGATGCTTTCACACCAACGTTTGCTCCAACAGTTTTACGCATTAATGCGATATCTTCAGCAGTCGCTCCACCAGTTGAGAATCCAGTTGAAGTTTTTACAAAATCAGCACCAGCTTTTACAGATAATTCACAAGCACGAACTTTTTCTTCATCTGTTAATAAGCAAGTTTCAATAATAACTTTTACAAGCGCTTTTCCTTTTGCAGCTTGTACAACTGCACGAATATCATTTTCAACGAATTCATTATCGCCATCTTTTAAAGCACCGACATTGACTACCATGTCAACTTCAGTTGCACCTTTTGCAATTACATCTTTTGTTTCAAATACTTTTGTCTCAGTTGTATTTGCACCCAAAGGGAATCCGATAACTGTACAAACATCCACATCATGTCCTGCTAATTCTTCAGCAGCTAATTTTACCCATGTAGGATTAATACAAACAGAAGCGAAATTATATTTCTTTGCCTCTTCTAAAACTTTCATCACATCTTCTTTTATCGTATTCGGTTTCAAAACTGTATGATCAATTAACTTAGCAATGTTCATTTTCTTCACTCCTTATATCTTTTAACAACTTCATTCTAACCCCACTTTGAACAAATGTAAACACACATTTGAAATTTTGTTCATTTTTTTGATATAGTGAAATAAAAATCTATTTCACAAATTTCTTATCCAAACCATTATTTCATCATGAAATTTTTATTGAAAAACGCACATGTTGCACAGCCACATACGAAAAGAAGGTTTCTCAAATTTATACTTTTGAGAAACCTTCTTTTTTAACCTTTTTTATAATTTAAAAGCTCTTTCGCGGTATGCTGATCTATAATCAACACATTTGCATACCCACCGCTTAACGCACCATCAATTGCCTTCACTTTTCGAGAACCTCCAGCAACCAGAACAGAACGTTTCTTTAACCTTAATTCTTCTAAATCAATTCCAATTGTACGCTTATTAATTTCCTCGCTGCAAATATTACCGTCTCCATCAAAGAAGCGTGAACAAATGTCACCAACAGCTTGATTTTTCAATATGTCCATTTCGTTCTTATCCAAATAACCTAATCGGAATAATAACGCTTCATCTCGTACAGTTCCCACAGTAAAAATTGCAATGTTCGCTTGTTTTCCCATTTCAATAATGTGATGGATATGTCTATCCTGTTCTACCAATTCCTTTGTCACTGCATTATCAAATATAACTGGGAGTGGCAAATTTCGAGGTGTCGTTTGAAAGGCATCTGCAAATAAAGCAATTGTTTCATTCGCATAGGTATTAACACTTGAGTGACTAATACCCCCTTTTAATTGAACAACCTCTACCCCTTTTACATGTTGAGGCACAATTTTTCTCGCGATTTCATACATAGTGGTTCCCCAGCTCACACCGACGATATCACCATTTGTAACAGTCTTCTCCATATATTCAGCAGCATACTTACTAATATACTCCGTAATCGCCGTGTACTCTGGTACAGGGGAAAATACGACGTGCGCTTCTAATAAATTATATTTTTCTTTAAGTAGGTTACCTACATTATCTAAATCAGCAAATGGATCCGCTATATGAATTTGAACAAACCCTTTTTCTTTCGCATATTTTAGCAGTCTTGAAATGGTTGGTCTGGAGATATTCAATTTATTAGCAATTTCTTGTTGGCTATAATCAGATTGGTAGTATAATCTTGCAACTTCAACGCTTAGTTGTTGTTTTTCTTTATCCATACTAACGATATGTCCTTCCTTACATTTTCTATACTCATATACATCATACTTACAAGCATTATACCGCTTTATTCTAGAAAATTCGACCATCTGAATTAATAGCCAACTTCCCACGGATAAATCACTTCAAAATGACCGATTTATAGCGTGAAAATTTTCACCAATAAGTCTCTCTTTTTTCTCCTTACTACAACATATACGTTTTCTTTACTCTCTATATTATTTTACTTTTACATCCTCATGTAATTTTTCTGTATAATTTTTGACATCCTGCCAACTATCCCTAGCTGTATTCAGATCTTCTTTGATAAAAGTAAACTCCTCAGGACTGATACCTTTTACATTTTGTAACAAATTATTATACTTAGCACCAATTGTATACCACTGATTCGAAATATTTTGAAGAGAAGTAATGGCTGCATCAATTGTTTCCGTCATATTTATTGTTTTATTTTTCACATCGGTCAAAATAGCTACCTCTGCCTGCGCACCAGAAATTCTCGCCTTTAAATTTTCGATTTCTCTCTCTGCGTTTGCAATATCTTTCTTGGCAATAGCAATCATTGGTCCACCTGCAAGACAAGTAATTAACGCCGCGCAAAGCACTGACCCAGCAATAACCATATCATTACTTTTTTTAATTGAATCATTGTAAGTATTGATTTGCTGCTCTAAAAGTGGAATTCCAGCATTCGTACTTGCTAAAATTGAGGTTAATTGATTGGAATCATCCTTAAAACTTTTTGTATCTTCTGCCATTCTATTTCGAAACGTTTTTAGATTTCCTAACAGCTTATCCACTTCACTCTGATTAGTCAAAATAACATTGTATAATTTTTCTAAATCAGATTTCAATTTCCCTCTGTCTTTTTGGTCAACAGCTGTTATTAGACTGCTGTAATAAGACTGAAACGTCCCATTAAATTCCACTATATTTTGATCTGTTTTCAAAATTTGAGGTTTCATTTCATCTAGCCAAAAAGATGCATTCACTTTTGCATCTTTTTGGTGCTTAACCATGTTTTCTCGTAAATCGCTATTAATTGAACTGATTCTACTCAAATCTGTTTCTTGTTGCTCCCGAATTGTTTTCGCATACGAATCCATTGCAAATACACTAGATGTTGTTTGCACCATTACATCTTGGAATCCAGCAGGACCAAGGGAATAGTTTTTATCACTTTCTTGTAATGAATGGATTTGATTTTTTGGTTCTGCTGCAAGAGGATGCAGTGGTACAATATTACTTGTCGTAACCCCAAGAACCATCATTGACAACATGATTTTCTTATAAAACCTCTTATTCATATCTCCACCTACTTTGTATAAAGTGCAACTTCTATCAGCTGAAATTCTCTTTATCTCAACCATTCCCTGTGTCTCTCTGTTCACAAATAATGAGATTAAAAATCTCCTGCTCAAAATTGAACAGGAGACCTGCATCACATACTTTATATATCCGAAAAAATTATCAAGAATCTCCATATAAAGCATTAGTGATTTATTACGCTTTTGTATCTACTACTTTAATATCCTCAGCATAAATCTTTTCAGCATAATCTTTAATATTTTTCCAGCTATCTTTAGCAATATTTAGATCTTCTTTGATGAAAACAAGATCGTTAGGGCTAATAGATTCAACGTTTTGAAGTAAAGAGTTATATTTTGATCCCATTGTATACCATTGATTTGAAATATTTTGCAGTGCAGTAATAGCTACATCAATCGTATTCGTTAAATATTCAGTTTGATTTTTAATATTTGTTAATCCAGCTACCTGTAATTGAGCTTGCGAAATTTGTCCTGTTATCTTTTGGATTTCTGCCTGCGCATTATCAAGTTCTTTCTTCGCTAAAACAATACCAGCTGTTCCTCCTCCTATCGCTGCTGCACCACCTGCAATAAGTCCAATTCCTAGTGGAGTCCCTGCACCAGTAGCAATTACAACTGCTCCACCAATAATTGCAATTGGCCCTAAAGCTGTTGCAACTGATGATCCAATGATAATTGCGTTATATTTACCAATCGCCTCATTATACGTTGTGATTTGATTTTGCATAAGTGGGATACCAGCATCTTGACTTGCTAAAATAGACGTTAATTGATTTGCATCACCCTTAAAGTTTTGCGTATCTGTTGTCATTTTATTTCGGAATTTTTTTAAGTCTTCCACTAACTTATCTACTTTTTCTTTGTTCTCTGTAATACTAGCAGATAATCTTGTAAGTCCTTTTGTTAGCGTTGCTTTGTCTTTATTATCTACAGCGGTTACTAGCGTTTCATAGTAATTTTGGAATTTCGTATTATAATTAATAATATTTTGGTTCGTAGAAATCAATTGCGGTTTAATTGTATCCAACCAATGATTTGCATTTCCTCTAGCAACATCTTGATGATGAACAACTTTTGTTTTTAAAGAATCATCAACTGTCGTTATACCATTAAAATTAACATTAGCTTGTTTAATAATTGTTAAAGCATATAGGTCCATTACTAAAGCATTTGAACCTGTTCTTGCCATCGCATCTCTTAGACCGTCTGGCCCTAATGAATATTCAGAGTACTTGTCCGATGCATCTGATACACTAGCATGAATCGGAATTGGTTTTGTTGTGCTTTCCGCTGCATATGTATGTGCTGGAAGGATATTACCTGCTGCAACTACTGCCATGATTGCCGATAGAGCCATTACTTTATAAGGTTTTTTTGTCATTTTTCTTCTCTCCCTATATCATTAATTATTGTGATGTATGGTCTGCAAGAAATTTAATGTACCATTACATTTGTCACGTAATCTTCAAATTGCTTCGTTTGTTTAGCCATCTCATCATTTAATCTTTTAAGTTGACTAAATTGTTTTTGGAGTGTACTACTATCAATAGAAACACCTGTTGCAAGATTCTCTTTCATTTGAAGCATAGTTTCATTCACTGACTTCCAATCATTCACCAAATACTCCAAAGTTGTAATTTGTCTATTAATTAGCTCCGTAAAACTTTTTACCTGATCTTCAATAAATGTAATTTCAGTTACTTGAATTTCAGATTGTGATAACTTTTGAATAAGTGGTAGTAATTCTTTTTGCTTCTGCTGAATTCTATTCGCAGCTTCTCTTGTTTGACTATCTGCAGCGTTTACAATTTCATCGCTAAGAGATCCAATCGATACAAAATCTACTGTTTTTGTCTGAGCTGTTTGATTCGTAATTGTAAAAACTTGTTTCCCGATATTAATTGAGCCTTTAATAATTTCATTTGGTCGATTTAAAATCTTTGTAAGTTCCGCTTGAATCTCTTCTTGAATTCTTTTTATATCCGCTCTTATTTGTACAATATCTCCATTTGAGCCCTTTAATGATTGAATTGCTGTTTCAGCCTTTTGAGATAGACTTGCATTATCTTTATCCAATAAAGCTTTAAAGCGATTTAACTCAAGTAAAGTTTGTTCCATGTCATCTTGAATTGTTTGTGATTGACTATGGAGTCTTCCGAAAGCGCTTACAAAATCCGTTTTTGCTTGTTCATCTTCATTCACTTTTCCAGCTAAATCATATAATTTACTATAATAGCTATTAAATCTTGTACTATATCTCATCATTTCTTGATTTAGATCCATTAATTTCGGATTATACTCATCTACCCATTCACGGACATTCGTTTTTGCGATCTTTTGAAAATCTGTCAAACTACTCATAGCACTTACTTTAATATCTGGCTGTTGTAAAATAACTAATCCATAGGCTTGTATTAAAGGAGTGTTTGACCCTAAAGTTCTTATCGAATTTGATAATGTATTTCTAGCCATAATATTTTGAACATTTGTTTGTTTAAATTCTGATTGATTACTTTCTGCGAAAGCACTTATAGGTGTTAAGCAACTTGTAGATACTGCCGTAACCAATAGCCCTGTAAGTAAAGTCTTTTTCACTTTAACTCCTCCTAATATATTAGTAACTAATTATATTTTATATAGATTTAATACTGTTTATTTCTTTGCAATAGACAAATATAGGAAACGTTCTCATATCTATTAGATCTCTTCAGATATGTGTCAACTTTATTTCTAGCTGCTAGTTTTTATATTTCCTTACTAACCATCTCAACTCTTACTTGTTTAGTTCAAACTAACAACAATATATTAATAAAAAGAATAATGTTTTACTATATCCACCTCTTTCCACTAACTAAGTTTAAAATGTAGTATTACTTGAACTTAAAATAAATCATATAAGCCATTCATCATACCTTTATTTACTGAATGAATTCCCTATAAAACCGAGAAGGAAAGTTTAATTTATAGATTGCATATGTTACACAAAAATATTATTCATTTTCTACAATCCATTAATAAAATTATGAAGCGAATAGCCATGTTTAAATTCAAGTTTTATACTGTAGCCTCATTTAAACACAGCTATTTTTTATCGTAAAGGTGTATTTTTCTTCCGCTATTCCATAGGCTTTTTGTCTTTATTTCAATATAAAGTAACATTAACTTTATAAAATATTAATAAGAGTATGTTTCATTGAAAAGCACCTTTATCTCTAAAAGAATCGTCATAACAATTATTATTTCAATATAATTATTATGAGTGTATGCAATTATGCATACACTCTTTTCACAAAGCAGATTTCCTTACTTTAAAACTTTTTCTCCCTTGCAGAAAATAATTCATTTTCTCTTTTTATAAAAAAGAAAATGAATTATTCATCCTCCTGATAAAAACATTCCCTTTCTGCTCTTTTATTCATAGGTAGTAAGTCCCATCTATATCCTATATTCATTGTCTAAAAGCGAGCGCTCACTAGCACCAATTAAATGGTAAAGTTTACTGAGAAATCCTATTCTATTTCTATTTTTTTGATTAACAAAGTACACTACAAACTACCACAGTGTCTACATTTATTACGCCTCCGATAATAGTAAGCTATCGTAGCACCAAACAGAGCCACTCCCCAAATTGGCCATAATAACTCTGGACCTTCCAATGCCCATCCCCTATGATCTAGGCCCCCTTTATTAATAAAACCTCGGATGTACATCAAACCAGCTGAAGTAACCATAATGGAAACCAGTGAAGCCGGGATAATCGCTAATGAAAGAGGTACACGCTTACCAGCAACAAATGGAAACTAACGCGGAAAAATTTCTCCCCATCGCTGAATAAGCCCTAGCGTAAGAATTGCCCCTCCAAGCGCTACGGTTGCCAAAGACGCACCCATTAACCAAATTCCAGGTGAATCACGTTCAAAAGAATCAAGTAATTCTTTAGTCGTTCCTAGTGGAATGCCTATCGCCCAACACCATCTTGTTATGGAATAACAGATAGGAATTATAATAGCAATGTAAGTGCACCATTTCCCCCAAGATGCTGCTGAGGATTGTGATGTCCATTTAGAAGGATTACTATTTCGGCCACAATACGGACAAGCATTTCGTGTTTGGCGTTGGTAGGCTAAAGCAGTAGCAATCCATAGAAAGGATCCGAGCATACTAATATATTGATTTACAACCGTCCCATACATCATGTGTTCAAAAAAATTAGCTTCAGATGGAAAATCAAATGGCGCTCCAACCAGAAAGACAATTCCATATGCCGCAGTTGCCAAAATACGGTAATCGATAACTGCAAATAATAAAATTGCTACTAACATATACACAAACGTGAGCAATATCATTCGGAAAAGTCCCTTGCCCCAGCCAAGAATCATCAGGACAGCTACAATGACTCCCATTAATCCAAATCCAACCATCATAGGTACACCGATCTCAGGCCTCAAACCAGCTAGCATTGAGTATTCAGAATGTGGATCCCCTATCCCAAGTGGAAAACCTTTTCCTCCCAACGCCCAATACTGACCTAGTATCAAATACATCAATGACCAAACACCCGCAGTATACCCAATCCATTTAGGCCATAATGAGAACCATCTAAAAATATGAATTCCAGTTTTGTTTTTTTTCTCATTATTTAACAACATGAAAGAACAACTCCTTCTATTAGAAAGTTATAATGCTAAAATCTTCTACAATATTTACACTGTCCCCGCCTTCTTTGATAATAAGCATTAGTTGCCACTCCTAATGCTATTCCCCATGGAAGCCAAAATAGTGAAGGCCCTAATTCTCCCCAATTTCCAGTATTGATGGAACCGTCCAATATTTTTGAAATGATAATCGGACTTATTTTTAATCCTGCAAGAGTGATAAGAACAGATGCACATGTTGCTGGTATCACCGCGAACCAAATAGGAACACGTCTTCCAACCAAATAAAGGAACCAACGAGGAAAATTTTCTCCCCATTTTTGGATAAGTCCCAATGTAAGAATAGCACCGCATATAGGTAATCCACCAAGTACGGCCTCTATCAAACGTTCCGTAAATGATTGATTGCTAATTAATGTTGCTGCTGCATCACTCACTCCCAATGGAATCTCTGCAGCCCACGCTAAGCGGACAATACCATAAGGAAGTGCCATCACGATAGCAATGTAGGTTGCATATTTCCCCAAACTGTTTCTGGCAATTGATGCATCTTGAGTCTCCTTTTGGCGCCCGCAATTCACACATGCTTCCCGGCTCCGCCGCTGATAAGCCAAGGCTGTGGCTCCCCACAAAAATCCCCCTACCATACATAGAAGTTGATTTATTACAGACCAATCAATGAGTTGAAAGTGTAGCATGAATGAATAAGCGAAATTCTGTAATACCCGGACATCAGGAATCACAAACACTAGAGTCATACACATTATCCATGCGAAAATGAGCAGGACTGCACGTGGAATCATTTCCCCCCACATTCGGATTGTAGCCAATGCAGCGATTGCTCCAATCCCTCCAATGCAAGCGATTGTCACTCCTCCCGCATCTGATTGTATGTTTGCTAAAAATGATCCCATCATAAACCCTCTTGAATCATTTTCACCAAAAGGAAATCCTGCGCCTCCTAAAGCCCAATAAAGCCCCAAGATCCCATACAAGAGAGACCAGATTGCAGTTATATAAGCAACCCATCTATGCCAATCTGACAGTAGTTTATTTTGATTCCTCTTCCTATCTTTCAATGTGTATTCTAAGTTATTATCAGTCGACTGTCGTATATGATTTAATTTGAAAACCATAGTCTCCAACTCCTTAGTGGATAATAATGAGTAAGTTCATACTATAATAAGAAAAACAATTTGAAACGAATCCACGGACCTGTTTACATACAGGTCTAAAGATCCGTTTATAAACAGGAGTTTACATGATTAAAATTCTAGGCCCACTTCTTGTAAATGTCGCTAGAAAACAAAAAACCAATTCCATGTAAAGGAATTGGCATGAGAACTTTCTAAATATAAATTAATAATCTCTTTCCTGATTCGGACGCATAAACCCTTGTTCCCATGCAAAAACAGCAGCTTTCGTACGATCAAGCATATGAAGCTTACTTAAAATGTTACTAACATGGCCTTTCACTGTCTTTTCACTAATGAAAAGACTTTCAGCAATTTCAGCATTCGTGAGCCCCCTAGCAATCAATCGTAATACTTCCAATTCTCGTTCACTTAGCTCGGAAAATGGATTGGGAGATGCCTGTTTCGTAGCACGAATCTCATTAACAACCCGTGCAGCCACCCGTGGATGCATAATGGATTCACCTTGTACGCCTCTCCTTACCGTTTCAACCAATTGATTAGGCTCAATGTCTTTAAGCACATATGATATTGCCCCTGCACGTAACGCTGGAAAAATGTACTCGTCCTCATGATAAGAAGTCAACACAATCACTTGAGAACGAGGACTAACTTGTTTAATCATTCGTATCGCCTCTACACCATTGATACCCGGCATCACTAAATCCATGAGTACGATATCTGGCACAAGCTCAGCAGCTAGGGCCGTAGCATTCTCACCATTCTCTGCTTCTCCAACCACGCGAAAGTCAGGTTGAATTGTGAACAGAGTATTCAATCCTTGTCTTACAATTGCATGATCATCAACAATTAAAATCGAAATCAGATCTTCCTTCTCCATTTTCTGTCACCTCTTCTAAATAACCATTGGCATTCGGGTTGTTATCTTCCCGAATGTCTGCTTGTTTACATTGAACGGTAATTTTCACACCTTTCTCTATCTCGCTTTGGATATCGATATTCGCCTTTAACGCATGAATCCGTTCACGCATAGAGGACAAACCTACTCCTTGTCGAGTCCCCCTTTGAATATCAAACCCACAACCATTATCATGAATAGAAAGAGTTACAACTTCTTCGCACTCTAGATGAATCATTACCATATTTGCTTGACTGTGGCGTGCAACATTATTCAGTGCCTCCTGTGTGATGCGAAAAAATGTTTCTTCAATAATGGGAGATACTTGTTGCTGTCCACTTGTCTCCAAATTAACCATGATACCCGTTTGTTCTTGCCACATCCCCGCATAATCTTTTAATGCATGTGCCAAATTCTTGCCCTCAAGTGCGACAGGACGTAGTTCCCGAATTAATGCACTTAACTCCCGCTGCGTTTGATGTAACAAGTTTTCTGCCTTTAACAAATGGTCTTTAGCGGTATCATCATCTTTTCCAATAAGAGATTTACTAGTATTCAACCAGATAGATGTAGCAAACAGTTGCTGCTTAATACTTATCATGTAGCTCACGAGCTAATCGATTGCGTTCCTCAAGTGTCGCTAAATCTTGCCGCACTCTAAGTAAGGTACGTAATTGTTTCGCCATTTGATTCAACTTACGTGCCAACTGCCCCAATTCATCCTTTGAAGGATCATATACAAATGTTGTGAAATCTCCTTGACTCCATTGATCTGTAGAGTTTAATATCTTTTGAATACGACGAACGAGACTTCGAGAGGTGATAATTCCAAAAGTAATACCAACAATTGCTGCACCAATAAAGAAAGCCAAAATACTAAATCCAAAAAACTGAAAAGTAGCCTTCCAAAAATCGAACAAAGAAAAATGTATGTTTTCTGCTTTAACTACTAATACCCCAAGAACATCTTTCTCATTAGATAACGGAGCAACAATATATAAAACCTCACCTTTATGATAGCTATATGTTTTTAATTTACGTGCTTCAGATGGTTTCAGTGACAGAGCTGTATATATATTTTGATAAACTTTCGCAGGGAATTCTGCTTTAAAATCAATAAACTGAGGCACATTCTCTCCAGCACTTGCAAGTAATTTCCCATTTGGATCAGTCACCACAGAAAATCCATCGAATTCAGTCCCTACTTCTATGGGCCAATCTTCTAATGCCTTCTTCAGTTGATTTTGATTAATCAATGGTCCATTAAAGTTAGAAGATATATTTTGGGCCTGTATGCTTATCTGTTGTTCAAACATTTGGTCTGCATTATATTTCACTAGACTAAGTGAAATAAGAAAGCCTATCACTTCAAGGGTTAATAGAACACCAATGGTTGTTAATACATAAAATAAAGTCAGTTTCCACTGCAAGCGGCGGAAATGCCGGACAAAACGAGACAAAAATTTCATGTTTTTCCCTTCCTAATTGAAAGTATAGTGACCACCGTATTGTTCAATTTCCACTAAAATCTACTCCTACTATAAAATATGTATTGAAATTTAATATTCCTCCCCCCAAGAAGCTTCTTTATATAATTCATTCTAAATTTAATTTTTCTTGATAAATCAGAGATTTCCTAGCGTACCCTTAAAATTATTTGTGCACAAATATATCCTCTCCTTGCTCTTCTGTAAATCAAATCCTTTTCCGTCTTATCATTCACTCTATTTTAACAACTTCTTAAAAAGATAGATTGGTATGGAGAAACAGATATCCCCCCCCTTCTACTTAATGACGAATGTGGATGTGGAAAATGCACTTTTGTAATAATATTCTTAAAGAAAAAATCAAAAACTATATATCTTTATTGTATTAATAGTATTAAATATACTCATAAAATGTAGATAATCATTTTAAAAACCAGGGTCGTTCAAAGAATTGGTGAAAGTAAATGGATAGGAATTTTAACAAGGTTAGAAAGAATAACTTTTGGAGTGGTAAAAAGTTTCGAAATACCGAATTTAAATAAGGATTGGATACACAAAGATAAGATATAAAACCTATTTGTATAAAAAGGTAGCTCTACATAAGTAAAGCTACCTTAGAAATTGCTTGTTCTATAATCTCTATTTTTTCAAATGATACGGTACAGTCGTAATAACTACATTTCTCTTATAAAGCAAGAATGCACGAATCAATAAGCTAGACTGGTTATGAAGAATATTGTGCCAGCCTTTCTTAGGAATAAATTGCGGTATTACTACAGTAACCCGATAATTTGATTCGCTAGCTTTATATTGAACTGTATCAATAAATTTGGTTAGCGGCTGAATAATACTTCTGTAATGAGAATGTAGTGTCACCAGTCTAACCTCAGGCTGCCATTTCTTCCATTTTTCTTCAAACTTCTTCTCATCTTCTCTTTCAAAAGAAACGTAAACAGCTATGACCTGATCTGGTGAAAGGGATTTAGCATAATTTAATGAGTTCTCTACTACATGAGTCATGCCAGCAACAGGAACAATTATGACATTCCCTTCAATCGGCACAATTGGTTCACAAGTTTTAAGACTTAATTGATCACCTACCGCTTCATAATGCTTTCTAATTCGATGAAAAACAATAATAATGACAGGTAAGAAAATTAAAACTGTCCAAACTTGTGCAAACTTAGTTAAAAAGAACATACTCATAACTATAAAACTAATAATAGCACCAGTTAAATTAATCGTTAATTTTAAAATCCATCCTTGAGGCTTTTCTCGAATCCATTTTACCACCATCCCAGACTGGGACAATGTAAATGGAATAAACACGCCTACTGCATAAAGTGGAATAAGATGCTCTGTTTGCCCTTGGAAAGCAATAATTAAAAGAATTGAAGCAATTCCAAGTATGATAATCCCATTTGAATACCCTAATCGGTCTCCCCTAACTGTAAACATTCTAGGTATAAACTTATCTTTTGCAAGATTAACTGCTAATAAAGGAAAAGCAGAATAACCAGTGTTAGCAGCAAGGATTAATATCAACGCTGTTGTTCCTTGAATAAAGAAATACATGAAGTTCCGTCCAAATGTTTCTTCGGCAATTTGTGAAACAACTGTTACCTCTTTACTTGGAGTAATACCATAATAGTAAGCTAAATATACGATTCCTGAGAATAACACTGCAAGTAAGGAGCCCATCGCAAGTAACGTTTTAGCAGCATTTTTAGGAGCCGGATCTTTAAAGTTTGGAATCGCATTGGAAATGGCTTCAACACCTGTCAAAGCAGAACTACCTGATGCAAATGCTTTTAAAAGTAAAAACAAACTAATCCCTGCTACTGGTGTACCAATTGGTGTATGCAAATTAGGTGAAACTTCACCCGTTACAATGTTATATATACCTACACCGATTAATATAAATAACGCTAAAACAAATAAATAAACGGGATAAGCTAAAACAGAAGCTGATTCCGTTACACCTCTTAAGTTCAAGATTGTAATAAATAAGACAAATATGATAGCAATAACCACATTATGAGCATGTAGACTAGGAAAAGCAGATGTAATCGCATCTGTCCCTGCTGATACACTTACCGCTACAGTTAAAATATAGTCTACTAATAAGGATCCTCCAGCTATCAATCCTGGATTAACACCTAAATTTTCTTTTGATACTACATATGCTCCCCCGCCATGAGGATATGCAAAAATAATTTGTCTATAAGACAAAATTAGAGCTGTTAGCAAAACTAATACTCCTATTGCGATGGGAATGGAATACCAAAATGCTAACGCACCCACTGCAGATAGAGCAATTAATATTTGCTCCGGACCATAGGCAACTGATGATAATGCATCAGAAGATAGAATCGCTAATGCTTTCGTTTTGTTAAGCTTTTGCTCTCCTAATTCAGTTGATTTTAATGGTCTTCCAATTAAAAACCTCTTTATAGTTGAAACCACTGCTGTCCACTCTCCAATAACTTTGTACGTACATTTCTCTTTTAGTCAAATTAATACACTATTTTTCAGAAAACAAAAAATGTCTACAAGCCAGAACAAATAGACTTGTAGACATTAATTTTTTTGTCGCACAAGCTCCACCTTCCTTCTCATATAACGCTTACGAGGTTAGCTGTCGGATTCGGGCCTGTGAGTAGCCCTACCTCTTTTGCAAGGATTCACCCCTTGGATTATGTATCAATCCACAAAAACGGTTCCCCCGTACCATCAGGTTTCAGCGATTTAGAAATTCGAAACTGTCGATTATCATACTCCCTTATTTAGAAAAAGTAAACAAAAATTTTAAAAAAATAGCTTAAATTTTTAGAAATAGAAAAATTGTGATGATTATGTAGGATAGTACTTTATGAATGAACATAATGTATCCGATCAAGTTCGCCTAAAAAGAATGATATATTTAAAGGTAATTTTTTGTCTGACAAATTTCAGGTCAACTAGTTGAAGAGAATCATTCACTATACAGTGATCCCACAAAGTGACAAGATGATATACCAACAAATAAAGATAATAAATAATTTATCCAAAACAAAAGGGCGTTTCCCTATATAATCCTACTTAATATTTCTCCAGGTAGTCCATCAATTTCACAAATTTTCTCTGATGTAAATCCTTGCTTTATTAATATTTTTCTAGAGGGGATATTTTCTGAATCAATAATTGCTTTCAGTACGTTCGTTTTTGTTTGCTTAGCTAATTCAATTAATTGTTTTGCAATTGTGGTACCATATCCTTTCCCCCAGTATGTAGGTAATATCATATAGCCAATTTCAGCTTCTTCTCTTTCTTTTTCATTTAACGTTAAATGTCCAAGACCAATAAATTCATTCGTTACACTATCGTAAACTTTATATGAGCCATATAACTCATGTTTTTCATTACGTTCTAATAACTTTTGATAGTTTACTTGAGCCTCTTTCAACGGAATCGCTCGTTCTGTAATTTGTGCCATAACTTGTTCATTCGATACTAGTTGAAAGTACTCCTTAAAATCTGTTACTTCAAATCTCTTAAGGTTTAGCCGATGCATTTCATTCCTCCAAACTTTTCTTTAAACAGATAGAAATTATTACCATACCTTTAAGTTAATTTGAAAAAGCCGATACTATTTTTATAATATCGACTTTCAATTTTAAACACTTTTATTGTTCATAAATCTCAAATCATATAAAGTGAAAAGTTAATCAGCGAGGGTCTTACCGTCCGTTAATGCGGGATAAAAATATTGAATGTTCATATACACTTATCTAATTTATATTTTTTTATATCCATCTTCTTTTTCGAGACCATTCATTTTTAAATTCACATAATAAACCAACCTAAATATAAACGGAAACAACAAAGAGCCTACAAGGGAGGGAATGAATATTTTATTAAAAAGTGAACCTATCCCAAAAAGAATCACTGCAAAAAAGTAGCCTACAATTGCATTCCAATAAACAAAACGTGCAAATTTAGTTTGGAACGTATCACCTTTTTTGCAAGGTTTACCGAATATAACTTGGACAAACTTAATCAATGTAACCACTTCTCCTTGTAATAACTAACTTCCTTCTCTTTATAATGTAACTTGTTTCAAGAGACAAAAAGCCAATTATATCTCATTTACAGTAACTCACTAGGAAATGCCTTCTCAAAACCTGCCACATCAGCAGGTCTACGAATCTCTCTATAGACTGTTGGAATGCTCGCTTACAACATCTCTTCGTAAATTTTCAAATTTTGATAAACAATCTTTAACAATGGTGCATCTATATGAAATTGCTTTGCTAATTTCAATAAATATCCTTGTAAGTACTCTACTTCGATAGATGAACCTTTTTCCATATCACGCTGCATAGAAGATTTCATATCATATGAAATCTTCTCAATCGTCTTCATATGTTCGTCAATAATATTATCCTGAATTGGGGCTCCAGATGCTTTCATAATCTGTGCTGCTTCTTCAAATAAATTCCGAATCAAGTCCCGGCCCCCATCACTTTCACGGATCGATCCTATTGGCGCCCGCATTAGCGTAGTCACGCCTGACATAACAGTAATAAATAAATATTTATGCCACATATCTTGCACGATATGATTACTCAAAACAAAACTTGCTTTTGTACCCTTTAATGTATCGGCAATCTCATGTATTCGCTCTGTATTTAGATGTTTAATTTCCCCAAATACAAGTCGGTCAGCAGAGCTAGTTTGAACAACATCTCCCTCACCGTTTAATGTTGTTTCGATAAAACACAAACCTCCAATAACTTTATCCTCACCAAATACCCGTTGTAATGCAGATAGATGTGCTATACCATTTAGTAGTGGTATAATAATTGTCTTCTCACCAACAAATGGCTTCAAATCGTTTATTGCTTCTTCTAAATGATACGTTTTTGTTGAAAATAAAATTAAATCAAATGGATCTATGGATTCAGTTTTTGTGATTAATTGTGGGATAAAGGAAAAATCTCCCTTTATGCTACGAATAGCAAGACCATTTTTCTCAAGCTGTTGTTTCCGTCGACTACGAACGAGAAAAGTAACATCTTCCCCTTTCTCTACTAAACGGCCCCCAAAATATCCTCCGACTCCTCCAGCTCCTAATACTAAAATACGCATATAAAACTCCCCTCTTTCAAAACATGAAAATTTTACTTCCTTGTAGCATAACTATATTATACATCTGACTCATTAATTAAACAGAAGATTCAACTTTTTAACAAGGTGTTATTTCAACTAGAACTATATAATAGTACTCATCATTTTATTAACGAATAGATTAATAGCATTTCAATTTTAAAAATTATGTATTATACACTTAATAACTACTTATATAGTTAGAAAGGATGAGAAGAAATGCAATATCCAATGTTCTTATCTAAGAGATTAACAATACGTCCATTTGAATTAAATGATGCTCCTAAAGTTCAAGAATTAGCAGGAGATAAAGAGGTTGTGAAAACTACTACAATTATTCCTCATCCTTATCCAGATGGCTGGGCAGAAGAGTGGATTACCTCCACTCATACAGCTATTGATAAAGGAGAGAGTTTTCACTTTGCAATGGTTAATGAGCAAAATATGCTCATCGGTTTCATATACCTTTTTATTAATAAAAAACATAACAAAGGAGAACTAGGATACTGGATAGGTAAATCATATTGGAGTAAAGGATACTGCACAGAAGCCGGGCAGGTCATCGTTACATATGCATTTGAAGAATTACAGCTCAATCGTATTTATGCTGATGCTCTCACTAAAAATCCTGCCTCTTCTAAAGTCATGCAAAAATTAGGATTGAAACATGAGGGAACATTTAAACAAAGCTGTTTATACTGGGGAGTATATGAAGATACTGTTGTTTACGGTTTAACAAGATCTGATTATAATAAGAGTAAGTAGATGCTCTTCTTTTTAGCAAATATCAATAATACGAAAGCTTTACTTCCACCATAAAAATCAAAATTTCAAGAAGAAAAAACGCAGAACCCTTCTTTTAACTATTACGTTTTAACATCTAAATGAACGATTATAAAAAGAGTAAGCCACAAAATTTTATGCCTACTCTTTTATTTAAACATTTCCCTTGTTTTGATTCACCAGAAGTAATCTGTATTTTCTCACATCTTATAAATGAGTTGAAATACTCTTTACTTATTCTTTCCATCCCTTAATAAATACCTACATAAAAAGTGATATACTAAATTCAAAACCTTTAGAGGAGCTGGCTATTATGGGGATGATTGGACAGTATCTATTAGTTACAGATGAGGAATTAAGTAAAATCAAAAATAAAGAGTTAGATCTTTATTTTAAAGAGTCCGATCTAGATATCGATAAGTCATGGCAGTTACTTCATTTTACTTTATGTGGTGAGATTGGCGGAGGTGAGCCACCACTTGGACATGTCGTACCATTAAATGACTCCATCATAGATAACGATTCTCTCGGTACATTTTATCTTACAACTAATGAAGTCGAAGAGGCCTATTCTGCAATAAAAGATTTAAGCGAATTTGATTTCAACAACATGTACAACTTTCAAGAATTAATGGATGAACAACTTTATCCACTTGTTGAAGATGACGACTCAGATGAAATATTAGAATATGTCTATAGTTACTTTTTAGAAATTAAGGATTTGTATAAACAAGCTGCTGCAAACAAGCAATGTGTAATCTTTTTCATTATCTAAATAGAATTGAACTCCCCCTTCACTTCTCTTAGAGGAGGGGGGCTCGGTTAAAACGATAAAAAAATGGATCCTATCTTTTGCGATAAGATCCGTTTTTTATGAAAGTGAACGATTATCCTAATTTCACTTGATTTTCTGCTTCAATTTTTTCTAATGCAGTAACCACTTGCTCTTCTGTTAATTCATGCTCTGCCACATAACGGTTACGCGGGTGAACACGGCATTCGTGTGAACATGCACGTAAATATTTCTCTTCATTTTCTTCGGAACATAAGATTTGCTTGTTACATTCTGGATTTGCACAATTTACATAACGCTCACATGGTTCTTTTGTAAAGTGATCTTTCCCAACAATAACATGTTCTTTTTGGTTCACTGGTACACCAATACGCTCATCGAATACATAACATTGTCCATCCCATAATTCACCTTGCACTTCAGGATCTTTTCCGTACGTTACAATCCCACCGTGAAGCTGGCTTACATCTTCAAAACCTTCCTTGACTAACCAGCCTGAAAACTTCTCGCAGCGAATACCACCTGTACAATACGTTAAAATCTTTTTGCCTTCGAACATTTCTTTATTTTCATCAATCCAATCTGGTAATTCACGGAATGATTTAATATCAGGTTTAATTGCGCCTCTAAAATGACCTAAATCAAATTCATAATCATTTCTCGCATCAATGATAACTGTATTTTCTTCTTGCATTGCTTCATAAAACTCTTTTGGTTCAAGATACTTACCTGTTGTTTCTTTCGGATTAATATCATCTTCTAAACGAAGTGTAACAAGCTCTGGACGAGGACGCACGTGCATTTTTTTGAACGCATGTTCATCAGCTTCATCCACTTTAAAAACAATTCCAGCAAAACGTGGGTCGTTCTTCATTGCTTCCATATATTTCTCTGTTTGTTCAACAGTACCTGACGCAGTTCCGTTAATTCCTTCTTCTGCTACAAGAATTCTTCCTTTTAACTCAAGTGAATTACAAAATTCTAAATGCTGCGCAGCAAATTCTTCAGGATTTTCAATTGTAGTGTACATGTAGTATAGCAATACTCTGTATGGTTTTGTATTTAACATTTTATTTTTACCACCTATCTAAATTCGATATTTTAAAATCATGTATAAGTTAACGATCATATCGGAACATATAAGAATAAGAAAAGATATGTTAACTATTGTTCAAATAACTTTCTCCTATTTACAATGTTTTCCCAGAAGTTAACGCAAATGAAAAACGAGATTACATAACAATCCAATGCGGTTGTGATGTAATCCCAATATATTATATAACATACAAATTGGTTTCCAGCAATTAATATGCTGTGAATCCTATTTTACAATTAAAAAACAGCCTTTTTCATTCCATATTATAGGTCAATTCTCCCACAATCCCAGAAGTTATAACTGTATGTTAGCTGTTTTATTTATTTTTATTACATAGTTATTTCAAGCACACCTTTTATTGTACGCGGTCATATAATTTGCATTAAGGAAACATTTATGCTCAAATAAAAACATCAACTAAGATATTTAAATGTATTGAAATAAATAATAAGAATAAATACAATAATTGCATTAAGCTAAGAAACTAAAGGGGAAAACTACTATGAATAGAGCTATAACAAAAGATGAACAAGCACCTCCTCAAAGTACAACAGTTCAATCTGCCCATCTAGCTTTAAGTGGCGAGACAAAAGGATTAAAAAAATTACTACCTTTTCTAGGACCGGCGTTCATTGCATCCGTTGCTTATATTGATCCTGGGAACTTTGCTACAAATATCGCAGCAGGATCACAATATGGCTATTTGTTACTTTGGGTAATTCTTGCTTCTAACCTAATGGCGGTATTAATTCAATCTCTTTCTGCAAAACTCGGGATTGCAACTGGAAAGAACCTACCTGAAGTTGCTCGTGAGCATTTTCCAAAACCCGTCTCAATTGGTTTATGGATACAAGGTGAACTCGTTATTATGGCTACTGATTTAGCTGAGTTTATCGGTGCTGCTTTAGGATTATATTTATTATTCGGCATTCCAATGCTACCTGCTGCATTAATTACAGCAGTCGGATCATTCATTATTCTTGAATTTCAACGCAGAGGCTTTCGCCCATTAGAAGCCGTTATTACAGGAATGGTCTTTATTGTTGTTGTTGCATTTGGTGTACAAGTATTTTATGCGAAACCAGAGCTAAGTCCTCTTCTTTCGGGACTATTTATCCCAAAATTCCAAGGTGTAGATAGTATTTTACTTGCAGCTGGAATTTTAGGTGCAACCGTAATGCCACACGCAATTTATCTACATTCTGCTTTAACGCAGCGACGTGTAATCGGTACAACAGATGAACAGCGTAAAAAGATCTTCCGCTTTGAATTCATTGATATTATTATCGCAATGGTGATTGCTGGAGCGATTAATGCAAGTATGCTCATTGTAGCAGCTGCCTTGTTCTTTAAAAACGGATTACATGTTGAAGACTTAGACGTTGCTTTTAACCAATTCAGCAACTTAGTTGGGCCTGTATCAGCTAGCCTTTTTGGAATCGGATTGTTAGCTGCTGGTTTATCTAGTTCTTCAGTCGGTACAATGTCTGGTGATATTATTATGCAAGGGTTTATCCGCATGCATATTCCTTTATATGTAAGACGATTTATTACAATGATCCCGCCTCTTGTTATTATCGCATTAGGTGTGAATCCAACTTACGCCCTTGTCATGAGTCAAGTTGTATTATCATTTGGTATTGCATTTGCACTAGTACCACTCATTATGTTTACAAGTAACAAGAAGATTATGGGCGTTCTAGTCAATCATCGTATTACCAGCGCAATCGCCTGGTTAATCGCTGCGCTAGTTATCGCTTTAAATATTTTCTTACTGTATCAAACATTTACTAGCTAATGAAAACTCCCCTCTACTTGAGATGTAGAGGGGAGTCTTTTTTATGATAAAGTGAAACTTTAATCAGTGGGGGTCTTACTGTCCGTTAATACGGGATAAAGGTGAAATAACATCTCCTACCGGCACCTCATTTCCATTTTCTATACGAATGCCACCTTTCGGCATAGCTGGCCCATCAATATCCCGAAAATATAATGGTAATCCTTCCGAAAGAAACATACTTGTCTGAGATGGATCTTGCCGTTGATGATGAATATGCAAATGTGGCTCACTTGAAGTTCCTGAGTTTCCGACTTTCGCAACCACTGTTCCTTCTTTTATATGTTGCCCTTCCTTCACTCGTACCGATCCTTTCTTCAAATGAGCCATAATAAGATATGTTCCTGTTTCATCTAAGCGTAAGTATATGTGATTACCAGTCATAGAATCAAAATCATCAGTTCCTGGTTTCAAATCAGGTTTGTCATTACGAATCGATATAACTGTTCCAGAAGCCGGAGCTACTACCTCTGCACCATATATACCGTAATCTTCTAACCTTGAGCTTTTTATCCCAGCCGGAGGAATGAGAAGGTCGTATGCCCAGCGCTGATTTGGTGCCCAGGCGTGATAATTCGTTTTTAGTTGCTCCCCTCCCCATCCTACTAACACAGCTTGGTTCAATGGCAAACGAACTATTACTTTTGGTTCTGTAGAATCAATATCTGCCGGGTAAGCAATTTGTCCTATTCCAACAAACCATCCTGCTGGCCAAGCTACAACTATAGATAAAATCAAAATCAAAATAATTGTTTTATCTATACGCCTTCTAGAAAACAACTTCCAAATAATTGTAGTTATTGTGATGATTAAAATAACGATAGAAAAGAAACTAAAAGCTTGTATTCCCCACCAAGCAAAGATGGATACGATACCTCTAGCTAAATAAATTAAGCTCCAACCTATCAACAAAACTGCAACAAAAATAGTAAGTATGATTTTCTTCCACATATTATATCCTCCGTTTTCATATCTTCATTCGCTATGATACAAAACAGACTTTAAGACATATGAAAGAAATACTTACGACTTTCTTACGATTCTTTTTTATATATAGGTAAAATGATTATAAATGTTGTCTCTTCTTTATTACTATCCACTGTTATATCACCTTCATGGATCTGAGCAATACTTTTAGCAATAGCGAGTCCCATCCCTTTTCCACCAGTATGAGCATTCCTTGACTTTTCTCCACGATAAAATTTTTCAAATACATACGGAATGTCTTCGTCTGAAATGCGTGACCCATAATTCTTTATTTTTATTTGGGCATTCACGTTTTCAACTAACAGTTCAATAACGATTTTCTTTCCAGACTTCCCATATAAAATACTATTACTGATTACATTTTGCATTAGCCTTATGATTAATTTTATATCCACTTCAATTT
Source organism: Bacillus pseudomycoides (assembly GCF_022811845.1). Classification (NCBI taxonomy): domain Bacteria; kingdom Bacillati; phylum Bacillota; class Bacilli; order Caryophanales; family Bacillaceae; genus Bacillus; species Bacillus pseudomycoides. The sequence continues at coordinate 3,249,353 of NZ_CP064266.1, read as the reverse complement.
GCACAGTTTGTTTGCACTCAATGTTAAAATGCATCTTTTCCTCATCTAATTGCGGTACAAAATCAATCATGATTTGCTCTATTAATGGTTTAACTTCTATTATTTCTTTATGTAACTGAATTTCCTTATAGTTTATATGACAATATTCTAGTAGATCATCTATTTGATTTTTTAACTCATCACTTTTTCGCTTTAATACCGCTACATACTGATCACATTCCTCAATATTGGAATGAAGCTTACTTTCCAATAAATCAACATAACCTATTAAAGATGTTACAGGTGTTCGTAAGTCATGAGAGATGTTATGAATCATTTCATCTTTCATTTCTTGTGATTGTTTTTCTTTTTCAATCGACTCCTTTAAACTTTTTACCATCCCATTAATATCGGTCGCTAACTTTCCAATCTCATCACTTTTCAAAACCGGTATACGTACTTCCAAATTACCTTTACTTATCTGTTTCACACCCTGATTGATTTGCTCCAATCTTTTCATCATATTCTTTGATAATAGTAGAAAAAAGAGCGAAGTTAAAATGAGAAAAATAACAAAGTAAATAAAAGAATATTCTTCTTCTAATCTCATAACATCCTCATGCATACTTCCAGCCAAACTTTGAAATACTATAATGCAAATAGTAGAAAATAAAATGCTACTTATAAAAACAAGAAAAAATTTCATCCTAATCCCTTGCAATAATTTAGTCTTCAATTTTATAACCGACTCCCCAAACATTTTTTATAATTGTTGATTTCTTTGGATTTTCTTCTATCTTATTTCTTAACCTTGCAAGATGAACCATGACAGTATTATTGCTTTCATGAGCTCTTTCTCTCCAAATACTTTCATATATTTCTTCTAATGTGAATACCCGGTTTCTATTTTTAGCCATAAGATGTAATATATCGTATTCCGTTTTTGTAAGATTAATAGCTTTCCCGTACAACATCACTTTTCTGGATAATTCATCTATCTCCAAACCTCTGATTTTAATTTTGTTTTTATGTACTTCGCTTGGAACTTGATTGAAATATGTATATCTTCTTAATTGTGCCTTCACCCGTGCTACGAGCTCCATCATACTAAATGGTTTCGTTATATAATCATCTGCGCCTGTGCTTAGTCCAATAACCTTATCTATATCTGTCGCTTTTGCACTTAAGAACATAACAGGAATATTATGTCGTTCTCTTATTCTTCGGCATACCTCAATTCCATCCATGGCAGGCATCATAATGTCCAAAATAACCAGTTGTATATCATTTATATCTAAAATATTTAATGCCTCTACCCCGGTATAAGCTCTTAAAACACGAAACTCTTCTTGGCGTAAATGTACTTCAATTAATTGAACAATATCTGCGTCATCATCTACGATTAATATAGATTGTTGTTTCATAACCCATCCTCTTCCATAATCATTTGAAATATATTCCATAAAATTATATTAACATGTAGCAAAAGAGAATTATCATTTCTTTTTAGCCAGTTTCTAAAGTTCTCATTATAATTATTTCACGATCAATATTTCAAAAGTTTGTTTTTTCTGATTTTAATATAGAATAATAAATAAATTTTATACAAAAGGGTGGAAGAATGTTTCCTATATTAGAAACAGAACGACTCATTTTGAGAGAACTTACAGAATCTGATGCACAAAGTATATTAAATTGCTTTTCTAATACAGATGTATTACGTTACTATGGTCAAAATCCATTAAAAAGTATAGATCAGGTAAAACAAATCATTAGAAATTTTGTAGAAAGTTACAATGAAAAACATGGTATAAAATGTGGAATTGAACTAAAGGGGACGAAAGGTATTATTGGAACCATCGGCTTTCACGATTGGTCTTCTGAACATAAAAGAGCTAACATAAGTTATGCACTTTTCCCTGAGCAATGGAGAAATGGATATGCTACTGAAGCGGTCTCTCAAGTTATATCATATGGTTTTCATATTCTTCATTTAACACGTATCGGAGCAATTGTTTTTCTGGAAAATGAATCATCTAATAAATTGTTAACAAAACTAGGATTTAAGAAAGAAGGAGTTCTACAAAATTATTTGTATCAAAACGGGATTCCACATGATACAAACGTTTATTCTTTACTAAAATCTGTTTAATAAAAAGAATAACACAATTCCTCTACTTTAACTAAAATATAATTTTCAAACTTAAATGCAACATTTCCCTTGAAGAAGCTTTTTCTAGATTTTTTAATGATTCAAAAACCAATAAAAAAAGAGCTAATACTTCTGTATCAAGCAATTAGCTCTTTTCCACCTCAGTATTTTTATTTTTCAGCTATAAAAGCATGTTTATACGTATACACCCCACCAAATTGATGCTTCTCAATACCTTTGACATATTCCTTCTGTATATATGCTGAACCAGTATGATAAAGTGGGGCAATTGCAGCATCTTCCAAGACTACTCGCTCTGCCTCTTGTAAGGTTTTCCATCTTTTCTGTTGGTCTAGTACAATATCATATTTTGCTTTCTTTATAAGATCATCATAATAAGAATTCGAATATTCCATCTTATTATTGGGGTTATTTATCGTAAATAATTCTAAGTAACTTATCGGGTCTTTATAATCTGGTCCCCACACTACCATAGATATATCATATTGGCCTGTTTGTTCTAGCTGTAATTTTTGCTTGAATGGTTGCTGCTTAATTTGCACTGTTAAACCTTGTAAATGCTTTTCCAACTCTCCTTTTATATACTCTACCATACGCCTTGCATTATCTTGTTCAAATGTCAGGAGCTCAACTGTAACACTTTCCGTGCCAAGCTCTTTTTTAGCGTCTGTCCAAAGTTTTTTTGCTTTTTGCAAATCATATCTAGCAATATTCCCATTCTCCTTTCTAAAATCCTTCCCAGTTGCTTCATTCTTATATCCTCTTGGGATCAGACCTTGCGCAGGAGTTGCACCATTATTTATAAAGTGCTTTACAAATTCCTCTTTATTCAATGCTAAAGAAATAGCTTGACGAACTTTTTTATTTGCTAGTGAAGCATTTCTTTCATTAAATCGAAGCATAGCTATGGCTGACTCACTTGACACATGTAGCTCTTTGTTGTTTTTGTATCGTTCTACAAATGTAGAATTAATAGGCACACGGTCAAGAGTACCAGATTCATATAAATTTACAGCTGTCATTGTATCTTTTACAATATGGAAGTTTATTTCATCTAGCTTCACTTTCCCCTTATCCCAGTAAGTATCATTTTTCTTTAATTGAAATTCTTGTTCATGCTTCCATTTTTCTAACACAAACGCTCCATTATATATAAGGTTATTAGGCTCTAATCCATAACGATTTCCTTGTTCTTTCACAAATGATTCATGCTGTGGTAAATAAATAGGCAATGCTAGTAATTGCAGTAAATATGGAACAGGCTGCTCTAACTGTACTTCTAGCGTATAATTATCTAATGCCTTTACTCCTAGTCGATCAGTAGCCAATGTACCTTTATTTATTTCTTTTGCGTTTTTTATATAAAATAGCATGTATGCATATTGAGATGCTGTTTCAGGACTCAATGTCCGTTTCCAAGAAAAAACAAAATCATGTGCTGTTACTGATTCCCCATTTGACCATTTTGCATCTTTACGCAAATGGAATGTATATCTTTTCCCATCCTCACTTTTCTCAAATGACCTCGCCACACCAGGTATAGGCTTATCTTGATTATCCATCACATACAATCCTTCAAATATATTTTGCATCACATGTGATGATGTACCATCCATCGCTTTTGCTGTATCAAGAGAAGGGATTTCTTCTGATACTGTTACGTTTAACACTTGTTTTTGATCCTCTTTATTAACTTTATTCGCTTTACTACTACAAGCCGATAAAATTAAAGATGTGACAAGTGTAATTGCTAGTAAGCGGCTCTTTTTCTGCTTCATGAATTTTTCTCCTTAAATTCGAATAATATTATAAAACGCTATACATTATAGCAGAAAGACCAGTATAAAGTCGTGATATTCTATTGAATATTTATTCGTTTCACATAAAATTCACATAAAAAAACGCTCCCCTCTCTTGTATTACTATTAAAAAGGGGAGCGTTCTTTATCAATTCCTCTATTTCAACTACATTTTCAGTCCTCGTTTATAGCGACTCGCTTCAAAAATAATTCGCTCTTCATCTAAAGTTTTACATTCACCATTCCACACAATATGTTTTCCATTAATTACAACATCTGATATATCTTTTCCACTCGCTGCATACACAAGATGCGATAATACTTCTTCTGCTGGTTGTAAGTGAGGCTTATTAGATGGATCAATTGTAATAAAGTCCGCACACTTCCCTACTTCAATGGAACCTGTTTGTTTCATACCGATTACTTCTGCACCTCCTCTTGTTGCAAGTGAAAGAGCTGTTTCAACTGGTAATGCCGTTGCATCCTTATGAATTCCCTTTTGCAATAAAGTTGCAACGCGGAGCTCTTCAAACATATCTAAATTATTGTTGGATGCGACGCTATCTGTTGCAATACCAACTTTTATCCCTGCTTCTAACATCGATTTAACATCCGCTATACCAGATCCTAATTTTAGATTACTATTTGGATTATGAGCAACACGAACATCTTGTTCTGCTAAGAAAGCGCGCTCATTTTTATTTAACACAACGCCGTGAGCAATAACTGTTGGTCTCTTAAACAAGCCACAACTTGCTGCATACTCTACTGGACGTTTACCATATTGCACCTCAATATCACGTACTTCACGCTCTGTCTCCGAAAGATGAATGTGGACCATTGTATGATTTTCCATCGCAATTCGCGCACACTCTTCTAGCATTTCTGTAGAACATGTATATGGACTATGAGGGGCAACCATCGTTGTTAACATGGCACCTTCGCTATAATATTGTTTTACATATTTTTCAGCCTCTTGAATTGCTTTCTTCTCATCCGCTTTCGTTCCAAAGCTAAATAACGTTCTTGAAACTGCTGCACGCATTCCACTCTTACGAATCGTTTCCATAATGGCATCCTGATCTACACCAATCGGATTAAACATATCAGAAAATGTTGTCGTCCCGCTTTTTACCATTTCTAATAAACCAAGTTCTGTACTCGCAACTGCAAGATCTGGCGTAAATTGACTTTCCAGTGGCCAAATTCTTGTTTCAAGCCACGGCTGGAGCAACATATCATCACCAATGCCACGTAAAAGAGTCATTACAACATGTGTATGCGTATTCACAAGACCTGGCAATAACCACTTTCCTTTTAAATCGATTACTTCATCCACTTGATCCTGATTAGAAAATTCTCCACTTTGTACTTCTATAATCTTATCATCTTCTACAATGATATATCCATTTTGTAACACTTCATTCTGTTCATTTAAAGTTGCAATCGTAGCGCTTACATAAGCTGTTTTCAAAAGTATTTCCCCTCTCAACTCTATGAAGTATATTCCCTTTAATAAGTTACCACCATTATAGTAACTCATTAAACATTAAGAGTCAAAAGATATTTCACTTCAGACAAATTCTATTGCATAACGATATGCACTTTTTGTTTTAAAGCATGATATTGCCTTTCATTTGTGTCTGCAAATGCTTCTTCTTTATTAGAAGGAATATCCATATAAGCTATCTCTTCAAAAAATTGTGTTGCTGTAAAATCATATCGCTTTCCATTTATAACATTGTAAAAGTGCCAACCTTCGCCAACTTGCGTCTTCTTTATTTCCCCTCCAAACAAATCATGTATAACAAGTGCTGTGACACCACATTGCCCTTTTGCTGGATTTTCTAGCGTCCACTTTGAGCTTGTTTCTATTGACCAAGATTGCATTAAAATCTCTTGTATCTGTGCAATTTCTAACTCTCTCATTTCAGCATCTCCTATGTACACTCGGTTTTATACATCATACTGTAAAAGTGGTAAAGTACGATTTTTAAAAACTGTCGAAGGTGTCTCCCCTATTAATTTTGCTCCCATTTTTATATAATAGCCTTTTGCATTAGGATCGCTATCAATCGTAAAACTCTTCATTCCTAATTCAACTGCTTTTTCCACAACACGTTGCCATAGAAGTTTCCCATAACCTTTTCCCTTATAATCTGGATGTAAATATAAGAAATCAAGAGCATCTCCTTCTTTACGTAAAAACGAGAAAAACCCAATTTTTACTCCTTCATTTTCTAAAACATATACGTAGTTATTGATAATATACTCTTCCGTAATTGTTAAATCTTCCTTGCATGCTCGTATAAATTCTTCGCTGTAATCCCAAGTTGCTTTTGAATTTAGTGCTAGTTCACTGAGTTCATTTGCTTCGTTTAATAACGCTTCTCGCACTATCATTTCTTCCTCTCCCTTTATTGCTATGTTTTAAAAATCTACTTCTACAATTCACTCATAATTCTCCTCCAATTTTTTAAAATAAAAGCCTCACTTCAAAAAAGTGAGGCTTCCCATTTATACACTATGTTCATTTAACCAAGAAATCAAATCTTGAAATACTTCATCCCTATTTACTTCATGGAACATTTCGTGCCTTCCATTTTCATATAGGCGAAGTGTTACATCTTTCACACCACAATTTTTATACATATCGTATACTTCTTTTACGCCTTTCCCCATATCTCCCACTGGATCACGATCTCCGGAAAAAATATGTATAGGAAGGTCTTTCGGCGTTTTTTTATATTCTTCTGGTCTATTCACTTCAAGCACACCACTAAACAATTCACGATAAAAACTCGTTGAACAAATAAAACCACATAATGGATCTTCTATATATTTATCAACTTGACTTGTATCTGAAGAAAGCCAATCAAACTTTGTCCGATTCGGTTTAAAGTTCGAATTAAAATTTCCAAATGATAAAAAGTTCAACGTCGGACTTTTCGTTTTTGCACCGCGAAGCTTCATTTCAATTGTGGCCACTTTATGACCTATAACACCTAAAAAACCAGGATTTCCACCTGTCCCAGAAATAAGGAATCCATCATATAGTTCACCGCGGAGTTGCACAGCACGTCTAGATAAGAAAGAGCCCATACTATGTCCTAATAAAAAAAGCGAACAATTATGTTCATTACGAACAAGTTCCGATACAAAGATTATGTCAGAAACAGCTTGATTCCAACCAACATTCGGTTCGAAATGGCCGTAATCCTCTTCTTGTTTTGCTGTTTTCCCATGTCCCCGATGATCATGAGCATATACACCATAACCAGCCTTCAATAAGGCATCAATGTATTCTGTATAGACACCAGCATGTTCCGTCATACCATGTGCAATCTGTATAATTCCACGAGGCTCACTTTCCGGCAGCCACTTACGTAAATAAATTTCAGATCCATCCAACACCGTAACAAAGCTTTCCCGTATATTCATTTTGACGGCCTCCAAATCTGTATAATCTATTGCAGAACAATAGCAATCTATGTCCTTAAAAAAATGAATCACTATTCATTCTTCTTACTATGTATTATATGCAATTGTTTTCGTTATGACAAACACTGTATTTTCTAAACGAATCCTCAAATTATTATCTTGACGAATAACAAATATAATTATATAGTTACTTACATAAAGTAATTATTATATTTTTAGGAGGTAGTAATTATGATACCATCATTATTTTTAGCACGCGGCTCACCAATGCTTGCTATTCAAGATACAGATTATACACGTTTTCTAAAAACACTTGGAGAAACATATAAACCAAAAGCAATCGTTATTTTTACAGCACACTGGGAAACTGAAGTATTAACCATCTCATCTTCAGATAATGAATATGAAACAATTTATGATTTCGGCGGATTCCCTCCCGAAACGGATGAAATACAATATAAAGCAAAAGGTTCTTCAGCCATTGCAACAATGTTAGAAACAAAATTTAAGAATAACGGAATTCCCGTTCACAAAGATACAACTCGAGGATTAGATCACGGTTCATGGACACTGTTACACCGTATGTATCCAAATGCTGATATACCTGTCGTTCAAATTTCAGTAAATCCATTCCTTTCTACAAAAGAGCAATATGAAATTGGACAAGCAATTCAAGGACTTGGTCAAGAGAATATTTTAGTAATCGGCAGCGGTGTTACTGTCCATAATTTACGTGCACTCAAATGGGATCAAGTGACTCCTGAACGATGGGCTGTTGAATTTGATGATTGGATTATAAATCATATGCAAAATAACGATAAAAATTCATTGTTTAACTGGGAAACTGCTGCTCCTCACGCACATTTAGCCGTTCCAAGAGCAGAGCATTTTATCCCGCTTTTCATCGCTATGGGAAGTGGTAATGCTGAAGGAAAAGTCATTCATCGTAGCTATGAGCTTGGAACATTAAGTTATCTTTGCTTCCAGTTTTAATTGATTTCAAACAAAAAGGATAAGGCACCGTTTGCTTCATCCTTTTTGTTTTATTTTTATTCAATATTTACACCGTATATTCTTCACCTAATTAACTAACTTCCAAATGCTCTTTTTCTTGCATCTCTGCGCTTTTACTATTGAAATATACCCAAATGCAAGCTAAGAATAAAAGCGATGATGTAGAGAAGAATACATAGTGAAACCCGGCATGCGCAGCAATCTGTCCACCGAGTACTGGTCCAATCATATTTCCTAAAAACTGAAAGGATTGATTATAACCAAAGATACGTCCAGTTACATGATGTGGTGTATGTTGTTTTAGTAGAGTTTGTATGGAAGGTAACAATCCAGCTTGTGCAATCCCTAATAGAAAGCGCAGTATTAATAATTGCCAAGCAGCTGTCACAAATGCTTGGGGGATAATAAGAATTCCTGCAACGAACAATGCTACAACTAAAGTTTTTTGTGGACCAATATGATCCGATAATCTCCCTAGTTTAGGAGCTGCTAAAATCACGGCTAAACCTGACGCAGACATCACTGCCCCTGCAATCATTTCAATATGAGCCGTATGAGGACCCGCTAAATGTTTCACATACAACGTTATAATAGGTTGTATGGACATATTTGCAAGTTGAATCATACAAGTTGCTACAAATAAACTTATAATAAAATGTTTCGTCGGAACCATCGTCCATACTTTTTTCGGTTGCTTTTTTTTCGCTTGAACAGAATGATTCGATTCATGTAAGAAGAAAAAAACAATTAAAAATGAAAGAAATAAAAAGCACCCGTTACTAAAAATACATGACGCATTCCGATTAATTCAGACAAATACCCACCAAGCATTGGTCCAAGTAATGAACCACTTACACCACCAGTTGATATAGTAGAGATCGCCCAACCAGAATGCTCTTTCGGTGTTTCTGCTGCAATAAATGTCATTGCAGTGGAGAGAAAACCAGATACAGCCCCCATTAAAAAACGGAGTGCAACTAATTGATACACACTCGTGACAAACCCCATAAGTGTCATTATAATCGCCATTCCAAGACTCGCACGAATAAGCATCAATTTCCGTCCATGTATATCACCTAGTTTCCCCCATATCGGCGATACAATCGCACCCATTAAAAAAGTTACACCGAATGCAATCCCTGACCACTGTGCAATTTCCGATGTACCCGTTACTCCTAGATCCTCAATATAAAAGGATAAGAATGGTATCACTAAACTCATACCTGCTGCAGTGGTAAAACAACCAAGCCAACAAATAATTAAATTTCTTTTCCAGCTGGCCATTTTTGCACCTTCTTTCTTAGATACCCATTCTACACCCTTCCTCTGAAAAAGTTTAGTGATACGATTCAAAAGAAAATATATGTTACTTTTAATAAAGTTTAATCAAAATAACTCGATTACACATGCTGTTCCTATTGCCTCTATACCCGTTTGAATTTACTTAGTAACAAGCCGCATAACCATGTGGACTTTATAGTCCTGACACTCTCTTGCATTCACAACCATGACCCCCGAAAGAATCGATAAATAACTCGGTATCAATTCCTCTAAATCACCCGCTATGATAATTGCAAATTCTGCAAGGTTTGGTCCCATCTATCCATGGACACAACCATTTCTTGCTATGCTTCCTAAAGAAGACTCTGGGCTGTTTTATATCTCTTTTCAAACACTAGTATTTGTCGTAATTGGGAGCTTTGTGATTTTATTTATAGGTGGCTTTGTTCATTTTATGAAAAAAGCATATTAATTTTTTACATACAAATAGCCTAACTAAGCATACAAATTATATCCATATACAATAGAAACAATAATTCCAACTACCACTATCCCTGGCAATAAATTCGCCACTTTAATTTTAATAAATCCAAGCAAATTGAGTCCAATTGCAAAAATCATAATTCCACCAGTCGCAGTCATTTCCATGATAAACTGATTCATCAACTTCTCTGGTACAAAACTATTAATCTGCGTCGCGAAAATCGCAATACTGCCCTCGTATAAAATGACTGGTATTGCTGAAAATAGTACGCCTATTCCGAGCGTTGTCGTTAAAATAAGAGAAATAAACCCATCAATAATTGCTTTTGTAAATAATACATCATGATTGCCTCGAATACCGCTATCTAAAGCTCCAAGTATCCCCATTGCTCCAATGGCAAAAATTAATGTAGCTGTCACAAATCCAAGAGATATACTACCTTCTCCTTTTGATCCAACCTTTTGTTCTAGCCAATCTCCTAAACTCTTTAATTTTTCTTCTAACTCCAACCATTCTCCAACCATTGCACCAATGACAAGACTTATAATTACAACAAGAAAGTTTTCACTTTTCAATCCCATTTGAAGACCAAGTACGGTAACAGCTAAACCGATTGTATGCATTATTGTCCCTTTCATGCTTTCAGGAATACTGTTTAAACATTTCCCTAACATAGTACCGATTATTATACAAAGCCCGTTCACTACTGCTCCTAATATAACCATTATGCCTTCTCCATCCTCTTCAAGCATTATTTTTCTTTTTTATATCTACCATACAATAAAATACACAGGATTTTAACAGAATTTTTAAACCTCTATAAGTAAAATCCACTTATGTATTGTATTCTCTCCTCGTTTCATGTTACCGTAATATTGCAAAGAGTATACGATGTATTCCAAATGCATACTTAAAACCTAACATAAACATCTTTCATCCTATATACCGTGTCTAGCATACATAAACTATTAGATATTTATTTATTCTTTTACATAATTATATGAAACTTCTAAGATTGAACTCTCTAAAAGTAAGTCATTATATAAAGCGAAACTTTAATCAGTCGGGGTTCTACATCCCCACTGATTTTCAGCCCTCACCAATCGAGCTTTTACGGGCATGTGATCTTTGAGCTGGGGGTCATACTGCCCGTTAATGCGGGATAAAAATGAAAAAAGGAAAGATAACTATGACAACTTTATTTAAACGATTTATTTTAATAGTAATTCTTATTACGCCGATTGTTTTATTGATAAATAACTCATTTACTTCAAAAGCAACAAATAAAGCTGCAGTAGACAGTAAAGCGGAAAAATCAAAGAAAAAAGAAGATCCCGAAATCACAGTTACTTTCTCTGGTGATACAATGTTTGATTGGCAATTACGACCGGTTATTCAAAAAAACGGTGCTGATTATCCGTTTCAACATGTGAAAAATGAAATAACAAAAGCTGATATTTCATTTATAAACTTGGAATCTGCTTTTACAACACAGGAGAAAAAGGCCCCTGGTCAGTTATTCTGGATTAAAAGCGATCCTTCCACATTACAGGCTATTAAAAACACAGGCTATGACATTGTGAATATTGGTAATAACCATACCCTTGACTATGGACAGGATGGTTTAATGGATACGATTTCTCACGTAGAAAAACTAAAACTTCCTTATGTAGGAGCTGGAAAGAATGCGGATGACGCATACACAGCTAGGGAAATTACAGTAAAGGGAAAAAAATTCAAATTCCTTTCCTTTGTTCGCTTTATGCCTGACTTTACTTGGGTAGCTGGTAAAGACAAGCCAGGTGTTGCAAATGGATATGATATCAATCTAGTAACAAAAACGATTAAAGAACAAAAGAAAGACGCCGATTATCTGATTGTATATATGCATTGGGGCGTTGAAAAATCCAATAGACCTGTAGACTATCAAAAACAATATGTACCGAAAATAGTTGAAGCTGGTGCTGATGCGATTGTTGGAAGTCACCCACATTGGTTACAAGGATTTGAATACTACAACAAAGTCCCTGTCGCTTATTCATTAGGAAACTTCTTGTTCCCTAACTATGTAAAAGGGAAAAGTGCTGAAACAGGTGTATTAACTCTTACATTTAAAGGAAAAGATGTACAAATGTCATTTAATCCTTATAGCATTCGTAATAATCAAATTTCACCAGTCACTCCTGAGGAAAAGAAAAAAACATTACAATACTTACAAAACGTTTCAACTGATGTAGAAATTGATGAAACTGGAACAATTAAAAATAAACGTAGTTAGAAAGAAAGGAAGCTTTTTACTAAAAAGCTTCCTTTCTTTTCTATATTAAATTAACAAATCAAACAAAACAGGCTTTTTATTTAGCTCCATAAATTGAATATTATTTTTTTGAAAACGGCTAATTAATGGCTCATAATCTTCCTTATGTTTTAACTCCACCCCAACAAGTGCAGGCCCATTTTCTTTATTGTGTTTTTTAATATACTCAAAACGAGTGATGTCATCTTCTGGTCCTAAACCTTTATCAAGAAATTCTCGCAATGCTCCTGAACGCTGCGGGAATTCAATAATAAAATAATGTTTTAACCCTTCATAAATGAGAGAGCGCTCTTTCATTTCTTGCATTCTATCGATATCATTATTGCCACCGCTTAACGTACAAACAACGGTTTTTCCCTTAATTTCGTCCTTGTAAAAATCGAGTGCCGCAATGGAAAGAGCACCAGCTGGCTCAGCAACAATTGCATTTTTCTTGTACAATTCTAAAATTGTTGTACAAATTTTTCCCTCAGGAATCAATACAATGTCATCCAGCACTTCTTTACAAGTTTCAAAAGTTAGTTTTCCTACTTTTTTAACCGCTGCCCCATCAACAAAGCTATCAATTTTTTCTAGAGCGACGTTTTCATTTTGTAAAAAAGCTTCTTTCATCGATGCTGCTCCCTTTGGTTCCACACCGATTACTTTCGTATCAGGACTCACACCTTTTACATATGTACCAATACCTGATGCTAAACCACCGCCACCAATTGCGGTGAAAACGTAATCCACATGTTTCTCCATATCGTGTAAAATTTCAACAGCGACCGTTCCTTGCCCTGCAATTACATAAGGATCATCAAATGGATGAACAAACATCATGCTATTTTCCTCACAATAGCGCTGCGCTTCTTGGAAAGAGCTATCAAATGTGTCTCCAACTAACACAATTTCCGCATAAGCACCTCCAAAAAATTGTACTTGAGATACTTTTTGTTTAGGCGTTGTTGTTGGCATAAAAATTTTAGAACGAATTTTCAATAAGTTACACGTATAAGCAACCCCTTGTGCATGATTACCAGCGCTCGCGCATACAACTCCGTTTTGTAATTGTTCTTTTGATAGATTTTGAATTAAATTGTACGCCCCTCGAATTTTAAACGAACGAATGACCTGTAAGTCTTCCCGTTTCACATATACGTCACATTCATATTTCTCAGATAAAACGGAATCTCGCTGAAGCGGTGTTTTATTGACGATATCCTTCATGTGATTATGAGCCACAAGGATATCTTCGATTTTCACTCTCTCCCTTACATTTTGCACCATCTCATATCATTCCTCATCTCTTTTTATATGGATTCAATCAAAGTTTTGCATTTTTAGCACTGCACCAGTATTCGCTGATGTTACCATTTGCGCGTAACGTCCAAGCCATCCTGTTTTCACTTTTAACTCTGGTTTTTTCCATTCTTTTCTACGTTTTTCTAATTCTTCATCACTTACTCTCACTTCAAGTAAACGCTCCTCTACATCAATACATACAATATCTCCTTGCTCGAGAAGTGCAATTTCTCCCCCAGCAGCAGCTTCTGGGGAAATATGTCCAACTGAAATACCTCGTGATGCGCCCGAAAAGCGACCATCTGTTAATAGTGCAACATCTGCACCTAATCCCATACCTGCAATTGCTGAAGTTGGTGCTAACATTTCCGGCATACCAGGTCCACCTCTTGGTCCTTCATAACGAATAACAACAACATCCCCTTTTTTCACTTTTCCAAGCATAATCCCTGCAAGCGCCTCGTCTTGAGATTCAAAAATAACACACGGTCCTTCAAATCGTTTTACCTCTGTTGCACCACTTTTAATGACAGCACCATCTTTTGCAATGTTTCCTTTTAATATACGCAGGCCCCCTTCTTCACTATGAGGATTTTCAAGAGAATGAATCACTTCTTTATCCTGAATCTCTGCATGAGCGATATTTTCCCGCAGTGTATGGCCAGTGGCTGTAATACGGTCCATATGGAGTATACCTTCTTTTCTACTTAACTCTTTTAAAATAGCACTGATGCCGCCCGCACGATCAATATCTTCCATATGCCAATTAGAAGCTGGACTCACTTTACATAAATGTGGAACACGTCTTGAAACTGCATCAATTCGGCTCATATCATAATCAAGTCCCGCTTCTTGTGCAATTGCTAACGTATGTAATACTGTATTTGTTGATCCCCCCATCGCCATATCTAATGCAAATGCATCGTCAATTGCTTCCTCTGTCACGATATCTCTTGGCTTAATATCACGTTCAATTAATACTTTTAATTTTTCAGCTGCTTGCTTAATTAGTTCTTCACGCCTTGGGTCTGTCGCTAAAATGCTTCCATTTCCCGGAAGAGAAAGTCCTAATACTTCACATAAACAGTTCATTGAATTTGCAGTAAACATACCGGAACAGGAACCACAAGATGGACAGCCGTGATCTTCAATATCCTTTAATTCTTCTTCTGAAATCTTTCCAGACTGATAAGCCCCTACTCCTTCAAAAACAGAGCTTAAGTCGACCACTTCTCCTTTTGATGTTTTCCCAGCTGCCATCGGCCCACCTGAAACAAATATAGTCGGAATGTTAACACGTAATGCTGCCATCATCATACCTGGTGTAATTTTGTCACAGTTTGGAATACAAATCATTCCATCAAACCAATGTGCATTTACTACTGTTTCAACTGAATCAGCAATAATCTCACGGCTTGGAAGCGAATAGCGCATGCCGATATGCCCCATCGCAATCCCGTCATCTACTCCGATTGTATTGAACTCAAACGGAACCATCCCTGCCGCACGTACTGCTTCTTTCACAAGACGACCAAATTCATTTAAATGTTTATGTCCCGGAATAATTTCAATAAAAGAATTACAAATCGCTACAAACGGCTTATCGAAATCCTCATCTTTTAAACCGGTGGCTTTTAATAAACTTCGATGTGGTGCTTTATCAAAACCCTTTTTAATCATATCGCTTCTCATTTTCCCCAATCCTTTCCTGTCCATTTTCTGCTAATCTTACTCTATTTTCTTACTAACTTTTTTCCTTCTGGCTCTTGAATCCAACTCATCATTTCGCGGAGATTAGCTCCCACTTTTTCCAGTTGATGATTTTGCTCTGCCTTTTTCATCGCGTTATATGTTGGACGTCCTGCTTGATTTTCTAAGATCCATTTCTTTGCAAATTCGCCTTGTTGAATCTCCGCAAGAACTCGTTTCATTTCTTTCTTTGTTTCATCTGTAACAATTCTTGCCCCTGTTACATAGTCACCAAATTCCGCTGTATCTGAAATAGAATGACGCATATTTGTCAATCCACCTTCGTACATTAAGTCGACAATCAGTTTCAGCTCATGTAAACATTCAAAATATGCAATCTCTGGGCGATATCCACCTTCCGTTAATGTTTCAAAACCAGCTTTCACAAGTGCAGTTACCCCGCCACATAGTACAGCTTGTTCGCCAAATAGATCTGTTTCTGTTTCTTCTTGGAATGATGTTTCAATTACACCAGCACGTGTACAGCCAACTCCTTTGGCATACGCAAGAGCAACATCGAATGCTTTTCCAGTCGCATCTTGATGAACTGCAACTAAAGCTGGGACCCCATTCCCTTCTTGGAATACGCGGCGAACAAGATGCCCTGGACTTTTTGGTGCAACCATCGCCACATCTACGTAACTTGGTGGCTGAATTTGTCCAAAATGAATATTAAATCCATGTGAGAAAAGTAACATTTGTCCTTCACGAAGGTTCTTTTCTACTTCATTTCGATATACATGTGCCTGCTGTTCGTCTGGCAATAATACTTGTACAACGTCTGCGGTTCGTACTGCTTCTGAAACTGACATTACTTCAAATCCATCTGCTTTCGCTACCTCAAAAGATTTCCCTGGACGAACACCTACTACAACATGAACTCCAGAGTCACGTAAATTTTGCGCTTGCGCATGACCTTGTGATCCATAACCAACTACCGCTACTGTTTTCCCTGCTAATACCTCTAAATTTGCATCTTGTTCATAATATGTTTTCATCTTTTCATACACTCCTTATAATTTATTTACTTGCAAGACATCAATTAACTTTTTTAACTGATTTACGAGCAATGTCGCTTCATTTTCTGTACAAACTGTTGTAAGTTTCATTTCCGAAATCTCCCTTGTTTCTCCTTCATTTAAATTTAAAGAAGAAATATTATAACCACGCCGAGCAAAAATCCCACTTACTCTTAGTAAAACTCCAGGATCATTATTGACAACGAGTGAAAAAGTATGACTCATTCTTCCCACCTCTTCATAATCATTTCATGATTCCCTTTATTAGGAGGGACCATTGGAAATACGTTTTCGCCCTCTTCTACACAAAAATCAACAACAACTGGGCCTTGATGACAAAATGCTTCTAACATGACTTGTTTCGCTTCAATCGGATTTGTAGCGCGCAAACCTTTTACTCCATATGCTTCTGATACTTTTACAAAATCAGGTGATCCAATCTGTGATTCTGATAAACGATTTTCATAGAACATCTCTTGCCACTGTCTGACCATACCTAAAAACTTGTTATTAATAATAAAAACTTTCACTGGAATATTATTTTCAGCAATTGTTTGCAATTCTTGAATGTTCATTTGAAATGAAGCATCTCCCGCAATACAGACAACTGGCTTATCCTCAAATGCGAGCTGAGCACCGATTGCTGCTGGGAATCCAAATCCCATCGTTCCTAGTCCACCAGATGTTAGAAATGTTCGCGGTTTTTGGGCCTTATAAAAATGCGCTGCCCACATTTGATGCTGCCCAACTTCTGTCGTCACAATTGCTTCACCATTTGTCAATTCACTTACTAAATGAATCACATGTTGCGGCTTTAATTTTGATTCACTCTGTTCATATGACAGCGGGTATTCTTCTTGCCATGTTCTTACTCTCTCTACCCATGTATCTGTTTGACACTCTACTCTCATATTTTTTAACATGTGTAGCGACCGCTTTACATCCCCTACAACTGGATATTCTACCGTTACATTTTTATGAAGTTCGGCCGGATCAATATCAATATGTACCTTTTTCGAATGAGGTGAAAATAGCTCTAACTTTCCTGTGACTCGATCATCGAAACGGACTCCAAATGCAAGAAGCAAATCACATTCCGTTACTGCCATATTTGCAGCATACGTCCCATGCATACCGAGCATCCCTAAAAACAGCGGATCTTCCGATGGATAAGCACCAAGTCCCATTAAAGTTGAAACGACTGGAATTTGATTCCGCCCCGCAAATGTTAGAAGCTCTTCAGATGCATCTGCATGAATGACACCGCCACCGATATACAGTAGCGGACGATCTGCTTTTGAAATTGCCTCCGCCACGCTCTCCAGCTGCATTTTGTCTGGTTTGATCCGTGGCTTATAACCTGGAATTTGAACTTCTCCTTCAAAAACATTCGTTACAATAGAATTTTGAACATCCTTTGGAATATCAATTAATACTGGGCCTGGCCGGCCACTTTTAGCGATATAATATGCTTCTTGCAATATACGTGATAACTGATTTACATCCCGTACTTGATAATTATGTTTTGTAACCGGCATTGTAATTCCCACAACATCTGCTTCTTGAAATCCATCTTTTCCAATGAGAGGTGTCGCTACTTGACCGGTAATGACAACTAAAGGAATCGAATCCATATATGCATCTGCTAAACCAGTAACTAAGTTTGTAGCCCCTGGACCGGAGGTAGCAAATACTACCCCGACCTTCCCAGAAGCTCTCGCATATCCTTCCGCACCATGAATGGAAGCTTGTTCATGACGCGTTAAAATATGTTTCAAACCACTGCCATACAGCGCGTCATAAACTGGTAAAATAGCTCCGCCCGGATAGCCAAACACAGTTGTTACACCTAATTTCTTTAAACATTGAATCACATATCCGGCACCTGTTACTTTTTTTACGTCTCCGCTATATACTTCATCACACACTGCATGTTGTTCCACCATTTCAATAACTCCTTCCCCTGTTTGTTAAGCTAAACTTTCTGCTAGTCCCGGAACGCGCACTCCTCGCTCTCTCGTTAACTTTTTAAATTCTTCCGTTAACTGTTTTGTTACTTCTCCTGGCTTTCCATTTCCGATTTCTCTTGAATCCACTCTTACAACTGGAATTAATTCCGCAGCAGTTCCTGTTAAAAATACTTCATCTGCTACATATACATCGTGACGAGTAAATGGTCTTTCTTCACAAGGAATATTTAGCCGTTCACAAAGTTCAATGACACTATTTCTTGTAATCCCTTCAAGAGCCCCTAAATATGCAGGTGGCGTTACTACTTTTCCATCTTTCACAATGAACACGTTATCTCCCGATCCTTCACAAACATATCCTTGTTGATTTAACATAAGCGCTTCAAGCACACCTGCTTGTGCTGCTTCAATCTTCACTAATACGTTATTTAAATAATTCATCGACTTAATACGTGGGTCAAGTGCATCTGGCATATTTCGGCGAGATGCAACAGATACAACACTAAGACCGTTATCATAAAACTCTTGCGGGAACAACTTTAACTGTTCAGCAATGATGATGACACTTGGTTTCGTACAGCTTCTTGGATCCAGCCCTAAATCGCCTTTTCCTCTTGAAACAATTAATCTAATATATGCATCTGCATATTCATTTTTTTGTAGTGTCTGTAAAACTGCTTGTTCCATCTCTTCGATTGTCATTGGGATCGTTAGTAAAATCGATTTCGCAGATTCATATAAACGCTTTAAATGTTCTTTTAAACAAAATACATTTCCGCCGTAACTACGAATCCCCTCAAATACGCCGTCTCCATACAAAAATCCATGATCATAAACAGATACAACAGCCTTTTCTTTCTCTACTAATTCTCCATTCATATAGATATACTGGTTTCTCATCCTACATCGCTCCTCTTTTTTATCTCTTTATGTGCAATCCATCTTTGTATCGATTGCTGAGAAGAATATATTTTTCTAAATCTTCTGTAAATTCATTATAAAAATATCCTCGCCTCAGCAATCGATTTTCTACAAACGTGTAGTAATCCATTGCTGAGACGAGGGAATCGTGGTACCACTCAGCTTCCTTATACTTCTCGCGAAATATAAGCTCTGTAAGTCCTATTAGACTTTTGTTCTTTTATCGTGAACAACTCCGCTGCTCTCTACTTATTTTTTTCGAGGGCAGTGCTCTGAGGTGATCTTCAACCGATACGATTGTTACCACCCTCACAGCCACGGGGTAGCTCTCTGACACAATCTATATCGTTTACTCTCCTCTTCTTTGCATTCTTCTATTCTCTTTTCTAAAGTAAAAACTCTCGCCTCAGCAATCAATCACTACATCATAGTAGCTTTGATTGCTGAGGCGAGAGTTTCGCGTTACCACTCAGCTTCCTTATACTTCTCACGAAATATAAGCTCTGTAGGTCCTGTCAGACCCTCGTCCATTTACCGGAGACGATACCGCCGCTCTCTACTCAGTTTCCCTTTCGTAAGCGATGCTCCAAGGTGATCTTCAATGATTCGATCGTTGCCACCCTCACAGCCACGGGGTAGCTCTCTGAAACTTTCATAATCATCTACTTTCCTCTTCTTTGCACATACCATATATAAAAGTTAGAAAATTCTCAATTAACTTTTAAGTTGTTACACGTATTATAGGACTTTGTTCTTTTCATTGTCAACATGTTTTTTGGAAATTTATATTTCAAATTACAATCCGAACATTTTAAACTAAATATTTTTTATCAAAACAAAAAAGGAATGAATCTCAATCAAACACTCATATATTACTTAAGGCTTGTCTATTCACACAAGAAAAGACAGCTTCATACATATGTAAAATTATTAAGGAGATGATGTGAATATGTTAAAAAGAAAAGTTGCATTGGTTACTGGAGCCAGCCGTGGAATTGGACGTGCTATTGCGAAACGCTTAGCAAACGATGGTGCATTAGTTGCTGTTCATTACGGAAATCGAGAGAATGATGCAGAAGAAACAGTTCGTGAAATCCAATTAAATGGTGGTTCAGCTTTTTCTATACAGGGAGACCTTGAATCTTTGCATGGTGTAGAATCTCTTTATCAATCTTTAGATGCCGAGTTACAAGAACGTACCGGTGAAACTAAGTTTGATATTTTAATAAATAACGCTGGAATCGGTCCTGGAGCCTTTATTGAGGAAACAACCGAAGATTTTTTTGATCGAATGATTTCCGTAAATGCAAAAGCACCCTTCTTTATTATCCAACAAGCACTGTCACGTTTACATGATAATAGCCGCATTATTAATATTTCATCTGCTGCAACACGCATTTCTTTACCTGATTTCGTAGCATATAGTATGACAAAAGGCGCCATCAACACAATGACTTTTACCTTAGCCAAACAGCTTGGAGCACGAGGAATAACTGTTAATGCCATACTCCCAGGCTTTATTAAAACAGATATGAATGCTGAACTTCTAAGTGATCCAATGATGAAACAGTATGCTACTAAAATTTCAGTGTTTCAGCGTTTAGGTGAAGTAGAAGACATTGCAGACACTGCTGCTTTTCTTGCTTCTCCTGACAGTCGTTGGATTACTGGACAATTAATCGATGTGAGCGGCGGTTCTTGCTTATAAAAAAACACATATTTGCAAATCTTTTTTATTGCGCAAGAAAACAATTTATATAATACTAGATAAAACATATCTATTTAGGGGGATTATGGTAATGTCAGAAAAAACATACGAACTCGCAACCTTTGCAGGTGGCTGCTTTTGGTGCATGGTAAAACCTTTTGACGAACTTCCAGGCATTCAAAAAGTGGTTTCAGGCTATGCCGGTGGCCACATCGAAAACCCAACATACGAACAAGTTAAATCAGGAACATCCGGACATTTAGAAGTTGTTCAAATTACATTTGATCCTTCTATTTTTCCATATCAAAAATTACTGGATTTATATTGGCCACAAATTGATCCAACTGATGATGGCGGACAATTTTTTGACCGTGGTCCATCCTATCGCACAGCAATTTTTTATCATAATGAAAGCCAAAAAGAACTAGCTGAACAATCAAGGCAAACACTAGCAGAAAGTGGTATATTTAAAGATTCGATTGTAACAGAAACCCGTCCAGCTGCTCCTTTTTATGAAGCAGAAGAATATCACCAACATTTTTATAAAAAAAATCCTGAGAAATATGCTCAGGAGCGCAAAGAATCTGGTCGTGAAGATTTTATTAAAGAAAATTGGAAAAAGAAATAATCATTTCTCTCACTACCTTTTCAACAATTTGAGCAGGTAGTGTTTTTTGATTACCTGACGTCTTGCCATGGTTAGCATACTTTTATTATCTTTCAAAATTTCTGCTTCATGAACAACGGGAATACTTTAGGTCAATGAGAAGCTCTTCTCATTGACCCTTTTATTTTCCAATATAATAAATCATTTCTCTACTTATTCGCTTCATTTTTCAACTGCAATGCAATTAAACTAGCAAAATCGTGCACAAGTGTAGCAGCTAAAAGAGATGTAATTTGCGCTTGATCATATGGTGGCAATACTTCCACTAAATCGAAACCAATATAATTAAAACCACTTAAAGAACGCACCATATTTAACGTCTCACGGCTGTTAAATCCTCCAACCTCTAACGTCCCAGTACCAGGGGCACAAGATGGATCTACAAAATCAATATCAAACGTTAAAAAACAAGGTGTATCGCCAATCGTTTCTCTCATTTGCTTAAGAACGCCTTCAAAACTACGATTACATAATTCCGCTGTTGTAATGACGTTATATCCCAAATCATTACTAGCTTCTATATCACCAGGGTGATTCAATGTTCCGCGAATTCCAATTTGGAATACTTTTTCCGGTTGTAATAACCCTTCCTCATGCGCACGTATAAACGGCGAACCATGCCAATATTTTTCTTCATAATATGTATCCCATGTATCTGTGTGCGAGTCAAAATGAATCATCGCAACTGGACCATGAACTTTTGCTGCTGCACGAAGACTTGCTAATGTAACTGAATGATCTCCACCCAGTCCTATTGGAATGATTCCTTGCTTCATTAATCCAAAAACAGCTTCCTCTATTAAATCATAGCTGCGATGAATATTATGTGGAATCACAGAAACATCACCAATATCAATCGCATTTGTGTCATCGAACGGGTATACATGGTGAATTGGATGATATGGAAACAACGTCATAGAGGCTTGACGAATTGCTTGGGGAGCAAAACGTGCCCCAACGCGAAATGAAGCAGCTGTATCAAATGGCATCCCCAAGATTGCAACCTTTGCTTGCTCATTATTTGAAGGCAATCTCATAAATGAACCTGTCGTACAAAACTCTGGTTTTACATCTGGCGTTAGTGGATATTTCATTTCTCATTTCCCCTTTATAAACATGATTTTTACATTCAAAAGAAGATTTTCTAATCTAAATCTTTTTTATTAAAATGCAAAAATTATGCCATGTAGAAAATGACTTATTCGCCACTATCCACCTTCTTCCTATCTATGCACAATTGAATAATTCATGCCTGATAGCATAAAAAGGACGAAAAAAACATCGTCCTTTTTTGTACTTACTTCCTCAATCTTTCAATAAAATCATGCAATTTATCAAGTGAAATCATATTCTGATTACACGCTACACTATCTTTGCAAATATAGTTTCCCTTCTTAACAAAGGTACCTGGCACATCACCTTTTATTTCAACTAGAAACATACCTACTTCTTCGTGACCGTGGCACAATGAACAAATACCCTTTTTATTAATACTTTGAAATGTTCCTTGCAGACCAACAAACTTATTTTTATTTCTTGCTATAATAAATTTTCTGCCTGTTCCTTTATCAATCCAACCTAGATACGACATTTCTTTCATATTTATTTCTTCCATATCAGGAAGCTTCAATTTTTTTACTTTAGGAAATATTTTTTTTAACGCTTGTAGTGTAACTTCTTGAAACGGAATAACATACGGATGTAACTTGAATAAAAATGCTTCTGCATCTTCTCTATTTTCAACCGTCAAAATCGTATCAATTAATTCTTTTTGTTCATCAGTAAGATTTTCAAAAACATGTAATACTTTTTCTATCGCAAGAGACTTTAGAGCAGCAATAACACCTCTATCGTTTGCCGTGGCATGTCCATGCGCTAAAATATGAGTTTGTGATTTTATAAAATTATATTGATCACTTCTAATAAACGCTTCCATTGTTATCACTCCATACACATCGTTAATCTCTTTTTATTGTATACAATACACTTATTTTATAAAATGCCGAAAACGATTTATAAACAAAGTATACATAAAAAGCACTGATTATTTCTAAACAAATAATCAGTGCTCTCCATTTTTATTTTGAATACACAATTTTTTTTATCGTTTCCGAAGAAAGAAAGTATTCCTCCGCTAATTCGCAAATAGAAGTTCCATTTTTAAAAGCTTGTTTAATATCTCTATTTCGTGCATCAAGTTGCTTTCTTCCCCCAGAACGTGTACCCCATTTATAATGTGTATTTTCCTGTTTTGGAATGTAAATTGTTTCACCTTGTACATACTTTTGAATTTCTACAATTAAGCTTTCTGGTAAAACGGTCGCTGCTTTTACGTATTTCATTTCTGCTCGCCCCTTATTTTTTCTGATTCATTTTAATAAGGTGCAAAGCCGAGTATAAAAGAAATGATACGAACTCATTTTGGCGATTGTATATTACTTGTCTACCTCACGCAAAGTATCGCCATTTCCATACTTGGCTTTGCATGAGACGCTGCAGTGTCTGGCAATTGTGTTGTAATCGCCATATGAACACCTCCTAATATACCTTTTGATTCTTATTATATGACAACTTTTTCTTTCTTGCATCCTCATGATTTTTAGACAAGTAGTAATTTATTTGTTTTGATATAATACATACAAATTGAAATGAAAAATAATGTGAGGTCACTTTATGAAAAAAAGAATCATTACATCATTCATTATACTAATCACTCTTTTCCTCCTACTCTTTGGAGCTTATAAACTCATGAATTCACGAACGTATCAATTATTTGGTGAATTAACAAATCGAGTAGAAACAAATCAAAAGGTTGTTGCACTAACCTTTGATGATGGTCCTACAAAAAATGCAGAAAAAATATTACCACTCTTAAATAAATATAATGCTAAAGCTACTTTTTTTGTTATTGGAACTGAACTAGAGAAAAACTTAAAATTAGGGCGAGCAATCGTAAAATCTGGACATCAACTTGGAAATCATACATATTCTCATAATCGAATGATTTTTAAGACACCTTCTTTTATTAAAGAAGAAATTGAAAAAACAAATACATTCATTCGCGCAACAGGATATACAGATCAAATTGATTTCCGGCCACCGAATGGAAAAAAATTAATCGGCTTGCCCTACTATTTAAACAAGCATCATATCGAAACAATTACTTGGGATCTTGAACCTGATACTTATTACTCTGCTCCTTCTGACAAAATAAACTATGTAAATAAAAATGTAACACCGGGTTCTATCATTTTGTTACATTCGATGTACGACGATTCTGGTAATGCCCTACAAACTATTGAAGGTATTTTAGATTCTTTATCAAAACAAGGTTATCAATTTGTAACTGTAAACGAATTGCAAAAAAGATAATTTTATAGGGAAAGGCCTTAGCATCTCGATGTGCTAAGACCTTTTGTATTTTTAAATTACTCCAATTACATTTAAAAATACAACAATAATTGCAATTGGTGCTATATAGCGAAGTAAGAATAACCATAGTAAAAATAATTTATATCCTTTATTTTTACTTACACCAAGTTCTCTCATTAATACATCTTTCTTCATCTTTAATGGAACAAAAATCGCAACTAATAATACACCAAGTGGCATAAGAACGTTACTTACTGCAAAGTCTGCTAAATCAAAGACTGTTTTCCCAAACAGTTTCACATCACTTAATACACCGTATGATAGGGCTGATGGGATTCCAACCACAAAGATTAACAATCCAACAATCAATGCCATTTTTTCACGTTTCCCCTTACCTTTTGTTGTTAAAGAGGCAACGCTAATTTCCAGCATAGAAATCGCTGATGTGATTGTCGCAAAGAAGAATAGTAATAAGAAAACAATGAAAAATAGTTTTCCAAATGCCATTTTACTAAAAATAGCTGGTAATACGATAAATAGTAGTCCTGGTCCTTGCGATGGTTCCATTCCAAATGCGAACACTACAGGGAAAATCGCTAGCCCCGCAAGCAATGTAATCACAAGTGTTAAACCAACAATTGAAAATGCTGAACGTGGTAAACTTTCTTCTTTCGGTAAATATGAACTATACGTTACCATTACTGCTACCCCGACAGATAAAGAGAAGAACGATTGTCCCATCGCATATAAAACAATTTCAGATGTTACATGCGAGAAGTCCGGTTGTAAGAAGAAGCGAACTCCTTCCCATGCTCCATCTAATGTAAGAGCACGAATAATTAATATAAAAAATAGAACAAATAGTGCTGGCATAAAGTATTTATTTACTTTTTCAACGCCATTTTGAACACCTTTACTTACGATAAAAATAGTAATAAGAATGAATAATAGCTGTGAGCCAACTGCTAAATATGGATTGGAAATGATTTCACCAAATGTTGCTTCGTATGCACCATTTCCTTCCCATAATCTACCTGTAATTGCATTCCATAAATATAATAAAATCCAACCTCCGACAACACTGTAGAAAGAAAGCAATATGAAACATGTTACAATCCCTAGCTTACCAACCCACGGCCATAATGTTTTAGGAGCTATTTCTTTATACGCATCAACAGCCTCTTTTTGTGTGCTTCTTCCGATTACAAATTCCGCCAATAATAACGGTAAACCAATTAATAAAGTAAAACCGATGAAAATAAGGAAGAACGCACCGCCCCCTCCAATACCGGCCATGTATGGGAACTTCCAAATTGCTCCAAGTCCAATCGCTGAACCAGCCGCAGCTAAAACAAAACCTAATTTCGATGTCCATTGCTGTGAATCCATCTTTCTATCTCCTCTCTTCTTTTATCTGTTCTTTTTATTACATTTCATCCTTACTTTTATTGTTCTATCCACTTTCCTTTCTAATTCAACCACTTCCTTTCAAAAATAAAAATCGCCCCTACGTAAGCGTAGGGACGATGAAAATATCGCGGTACCACCCTAGTTGTGAAGAATACTAAGAAACCACCAAAATAAAAAACGTCCCTACGAAAACGTAGGGACGATAGAATATCGCGGTACCACCCTAGTTATGAAGATACAACAAGAATAATCCCGAAATAAAAAACGCCCCTACGTAAAAACGTAGGGACGATATATATCGCGGTACCACCCTAGTTGTGAAAAAAATTCTTCACCACTTTATTTGATAACGGTATACACTACCGTCTTTCATTTCCTCACGATATGAGATTTATGAAAGATGCTCCAGGACGAACTTCATGAATAATCTATATACTGATTCACACCAACCACCAGCTCTCTGAAATAGGGAGATTTTCATTACTTGACCCTTTCATTGCTCAAATATTATTTTCCGAATTGATTAATATCATTTTTATCACACATTAAAAATAGTGTCAACTAGTGTTGTGAATATTTATGTATCATACCTTTATTTTTTCACTATAAACACTCAAAATATGACTTTTCGATGAATACTATTACACCACTTACTGTTTATACTTTATTAAATACACTGGCAGATTTATAGTAGTATAGGATAGTTACATGAGAGCACGAGTAGGAGGAAAAATTTTGTCTACTTCAAAAGTTTTAAAAGGGACCGCTTTACTAAGCGGTGCCACAATGATTTCACGTATTTTAGGTTTTATATACTTCTTCCCCTTTCAATTATTAGTTGGTACACAAGGGGTTGCTTTATATGGATATGCATATTCTTGGTATGGCATCTTACTCAGTTTTTCAACAGCTGGTATCCCAATTGCTGTATCTAAATTTGTAGCAAAATACAACGCATTAGGCGACTATAGTACAAGTAAAAAACTATATAATTCTAGCGTAAGATTGATGCTATTAATGGGCTTTGCTGGATTTTTAATCTTATTTGTCAGCGCACCTTATATATCACAATTTATCATTCGCTCGAAGACACCTGATCCTGGGTTTATCGCTGATGTGACACTTACAATGCGAGCATTAAGTTTCGCACTTATTATCGTACCAGCAATGAGCGTTACACGTGGTTATTTCCAAGGTTTTCAGCATATGAAGCCAAGTGCTGTTTCCCAAGTTGTAGAACAGATTGCACGTGTCGTTTTCATCTTAGTTGGTAGTTTCATCGTTACAAAATTATTAGGTGGTTCTGTAGCCTCTTCGGTTGCAGTCGCTACATTTGGTGCTGTTATCGGAGCAATTGCCAGTGTGTCAATTTTAATCATGTACTGGAAAAGATACAATAATTTGAAACCACCTGAAGGGGAACTCAAATCAAGATCATCTCATATCCCATTAAAAAGTATCTATATGGAATTACTTCGTTACGCAATCCCAATTGTATTTGTAGGAATTGCTATTCCGCTCTATACACTGGTGGATCAATATACGGTTGCTGATGCCCTTAGAGCCCTTGGAGAACCACTAAAAACAGCTAATAGTGTTTTTGCTTATATAACGAACTATGCACAAAAATTAATTATGATTCCCGCTTCACTCGCAACAGGATTTTCACTTACCATTATTCCAGCGATAACGAAATCCTTTACAGGCGGAAAAACAGAAGAATTACAAGAACAAATCACAAAGATTTTCCAAGTGTTATTATTCTTCACAATCCCTGCTGCATTCGGACTCGCTAGCATCGCATATGATGCATTTCGTATGGTCTATGTGAGCCCTGATATCGCATCAGGTGGATCACAATATTTGATTTCTTATGCACCATCAGCCATATTAAGCG
Source organism: Bacillus pseudomycoides (assembly GCF_022811845.1). Taxonomy (NCBI): domain Bacteria; kingdom Bacillati; phylum Bacillota; class Bacilli; order Caryophanales; family Bacillaceae; genus Bacillus; species Bacillus pseudomycoides. The sequence goes on along the minus strand of NZ_CP064266.1, from coordinate 3,220,868 downwards.
CCATTTTCACTGTTTCTGCAGCTATTTTGCAAGGAATTGATTATCAACGAAAAACAATGATTGCCTTCTCTATTGGTATTCTTGTAAAAGTCGTAGTGAATACGCCACTTCTATACTTATTAGGTGGACATGGTGCCGTACTTGGAACAATCCTTGGATATCTCGTTTCTGATATCATTATGCTATATTGTATTGTCAAATTTGCAAAATTTGATATTGCAGAAACAGCTAAAACGGTATTTCTTATTACCATTTACTCCGCAGCAATGTCCGCTGTCGTAATCGGATTAAAAGCGATTATAGGATGGCTAATCCCTGGACAACCTTATATTGAATCATTACTCATCGTTATCATATGCGGCGTAGTTGGAGGATTTGTTTATCTTACTTTCGTATTAACAAGTGGACTTGCGGCACGCATTCTTGGCGATCAGATTAATCGTTTACCTGTATTGAAAAAATTAGTAAAATAAAACAAAAAAGGGGTGTAACTTAGATTAATATTACACCTCTTCTTTGTTTTTAAATTATTCCTTACAGGGAGGAAAACATGGCGAAAGTATGGATTCAAAAAGAAGAAATTAATGAGCACTTTTTAGACAAGCTCAATCGCTCTTTAAAGATAGACGGGCATATAAGTGCCATTTATTTTATGAGTAAAGGTACTGAAGGAGATTATGTTGAACACAATAAGGTACTTTTGCAGAATCTCTTAATTACCCATAACAAATATCCCCTATATCTTACATTTACTTATTACGATGACTATGAAACGATACAATCCACACTTGATAAATTAGGTATTACCTATACACTAAACTTTCTAGATGAAGTACAGACATATTGGACTTCTAGCCAACATATACACTATCACCCGCCCTGTTTTACAATACAGATTGACAATTCAAATGCATTGATACTCGCTTTAGAAGCAACATTTTGGATAGCGGCTCAAAATGAATTTTATGCAATTTCCCATTCTCAAAATCTATCCTTTCCATTAGAAGCGATCTATGAATTTAGGAGGAAGAAAGAACGTTCAGTTCCCCACTTCAAAATAGAACAGGACACCAGCTTTATTACTATTGCTCACGATGGTGCAGGTTATTATTTATTTTCTAATCTAGAAAGATATTCAACATTAGAGAGTTTATGTGCTAACTTACCTAAAGGAACTGCACTTGAGGAAATAGACTAAAATTATCTCCTTAGAAAGCAAAAAAGAGATTGTATGTGTCATATACAATCTCTTTCATTATATTTCTTATTCAAACAACCCCATACTTAAATAACGCTCTCCTGTATCAGGCGCAATACATAATACTTTCTTACCAGCACCTAATCGTTTCGCTATCATAATTGCGGCATAGGCCGAGGCACCTGAAGATGGTCCTACTAATATTCCCTCTTGTTTTGCTAGATTTCTCATTGTATTAAGTGCTTCCTCATCCGCAATTGGAATGATTTCATTATATATTTCCGTATTTAAGTTTTGCGGAATAAATCCTGGGCTTGTTCCAACTAGTTTATGAGGTCCAGGCACACCGCCAGATAAAACAGGAGATCCTTTCGGTTCCACTACTGCAATATATAAATTTGGTAGTTTCTCTTTCAATGTTTCTCCTGTCCCTGTAATCGTTCCGCCTGTTCCGGCAGTTGCTACAAAAGCATCTAACTCTCCATCCATTTGTTCATAAATTTCAAGAGCTGTTGTATAGCGATGAATATTCGGGTTTGCTGGATTTTCAAATTGCTGCGGGATAAAGCTATTTGGTATTTCTTTTTGCAGTTCTATCGCTTTGGCAATTGCTCCTGGCATTCTTTGTTCTGCCGGTGTTAGAACAACTTCAGCTCCATATGCCTTAAGCAAGTTAATCCGCTCTTTTGACATATTATCCGGCATAATTAAAATGGCTTTGTATCCTTTCGCAGCTGCGTTCATCGCTAAACCAATTCCCGTGTTTCCACTTGTCGGTTCAATAATCGTATCTCCTGGCTTAATAAGACCTTGCTCTTCCGCCATATGAATTAAATTGTAAGCAGCGCGGTCTTTCACACTGCGAGATGGATTAAACATTTCTAATTTCACATATACATCAGCTGCATCTTTTGGAACAAATCGTGATAATCGTACGACTGGTGTATCTCCAATTAACTCTGTAACATTGTGACATAGTTTCATAGCGCATCCCCTATTCTATCTTGATTTTCGGTCGCTTGGCAGTAACCATGATGTAAGCCCAATTAATGGTAAAGAACTACATAATACCATAATAAATTGTAAACTATACACGTCTGCTAATTTCCCAAGAACAACGGCCCCTAACGCTCCAAGGCCAAATGCAAGACCTACAATTAATCCTGACACCATTCCAACTTTCCCTGGAACCAGTTCTTGTGCATAAACAACGATAACACTAAAGCTACTAGAACTAATAAAACCGATACATAAAAATAATGGAACAACCCATCCCAAAGAAACATGTGGTAATAAAAGTGCAAGCGGTGCAGAACCTAGCATTGAAAATACGATAATCTTTTTCTTACCAAATCGATCTGCCAAAGGTCCGCCAAAGAATGTGCCAAGTACCCCAGCAATCATAAATGCAAATACGAAATACTGCGCATTTTTAATAGACAAACCGTAATGCTCTATTAAATAAAATTGATAGAAATTCCCGATGCCAGCTCCATACCAAGAACGAACAAAAGTTAAGAAAACAAGAAGAACGATTACAAATTTAATATGTGTACTCACAATTGCATTTTCAGCTTCAAGTGCTGCGCGTTTCTTTCTTCTGACAGCACCATTGATCAATTCATTTTTGTACCAATTTGAAACAAAAATGAGTAACACAATACCCACTACCGCAAAACCTGTAAATCCAAGCGCTCCTATTTGACCAAGCGGAACAAAGATTAACGCTGTAAAAATGGGTGCAAGGGAATTCCCTGTATTTCCTCCTACTTGATAAATGGACTGCGCTAACCCACGTTTTGCCCCCGCTGCCATATAAGCAACGCGTGCTCCTTCAGGATGAAAGACCGCTGATCCTAATCCAATAAATAAAACAGAAATAATAACGATAATAAAGTTAGGTGCAAATGCAAGACCAATCATCCCGAGCATACTTGAAAACATACCGAGCGGCAGTAAAAATGGTGACGGTTTCTTATCTGAATACATTCCAAATACCGGTTGCATAATCGATGACGTCATATTCAGCGCAAATGCAATCCACCCGACTTGCATATATGATAAATTCATCGACTTTTCCAAAATAGGAAATAACGCTGGTACAACAGCCTGCATCGAGTCATTTAAAAAATGACCGAAACTAATCGCAAATAAAATACGATAAAGCGTCGGTGAGGCTACTGTCTTGTCCTTTGACACTGCCTGCATAGTTCGCTCTCTCCTTTCTAAAAGACAGAAAATGTAATCGATTCATATTACACCTACTGTAATAATTTCTGATTTTTAAAACATTTCCTATTCTATACTGGTTTTATTTCTTTTTCCAGCAACACAACTTAGGTTTTATATAAATCACTCAATCTATTATATTTATATAGTAATCATTAGATTTGATTGTATCAATAAACTTTTTATTTTTTAAATCAATATATAAATAATTAAAAAGAAGTTAAATATACTGGAGGCATTAGTAAATATAAACTTACAGATAAGGACCCAATAAAATCGACGCCTTTTGCATTTCAAATGACAAACGCTTATATTTCTCAAAATCACTCGTCTTACATTCAAGTGAAATTTTCATTCCTTCATTTTCATAACTCGTTGATACAACATGTGCATGATTATTGAAATAGGATACAACTTACCCTTAGTCATAAGGAATGAAAGAGACAATATCTAGCTCAGAAAAAAAAGCACATCACTCCATTAGTCGTGATGTACTTTTTTCTAATCAACTTTAATTATAATTCTCTTTTTTCTTTTAAAAGTTTTTGAAATTCTATTTCTAATTCTTCGGACGGTTCGATACTTAAGCGACTTAGCACTTCCGATATTTTTGTTTCAAGTAAAAGAAGCTTATCTTCTTTCGTATCTCGCGTCTTTTCCACTTGATTGAGTTTATATTGCTGATAGTTCCCTTCAAATAATTCAATCTTTTGATTACGGATTGCTAAAATTCGTGTAGCAATATTTTCGATAAACCGGCGATCATGTGAGACAAAGATTACACTCCCTTCGTACTCTTTTAGAAGAGATTCTAATGCTTCAACAGCTTCCATATCAAGAAAATTTGTCGGTTCATCTAAAACTAAAGTATTAATATCACTTAAAAATAGCTTTGTTAATGCTACTTTCACTCGCTCACCGCCACTTAAAACCCCTACAGGCTTATAGACATCATCTCTGAAAAAATGCATTCTCGCCAGAACCGTTCGAATCAGTGTTTCATCCTGTTTTGAAGAGAGCTGGACATTTTCGATAATTGATTTCTCCGTATCTAATATGTTTAAGTTTTGACTAAAATAGCCGATTTTAACAGCTGGTGAAAGCTTAATACCATATTCTTGGTTCATGATTTTTTTTACAAATGTCGTTTTCCCACTTCCATTTGAACCGATAATCGCTAATTTATCACCGCCTCGAATGTGAAAACTTGTTTTGCTCCAAAGCACACGTTCCCCAACTTTACCTGTTACACCATCTACACGAAGAATAATCCGGTTTTTAAACGTTTCTGCATTCGGCAAATTCATCTTAATTGGTGAGAGCTCTTTTACTTTTTCTACCTTTTCAAGCTTTTCTAATCTCGTTTCAATGGCCGTTGCTGTTTTTTGTAGCTTCTTTTGCTTTTTGGCAAAGTATGGCTTTGCTCCTGTAATTCTTGCTTCGGATTTACTTACCTTTTTTGGCGTATTTGTTGCTCTTTCAGCTTTTTTCTCTTTTAATTTTAATGCTTCTTCTAGCTGCTTTTTCTTTTTGTCATAGGTTTCATAAGCTACTTGTTCTTGTTGCCTCTCTACTTCTTTTTGTTTTACATAATCGCTATAGTTGCCTGTATACTCTTTTATTTTCCCTTCATGCAATTCCCATATGGTCGTGCAAAGAGTATCTAAAAATGCCCGGTCATGTGAAATAACAATAAATGCCCCCTGCCACTTCCTTAGTTTCTTCTCCAACCATTCGATATGCTCTGTATCAAGATTTGTTGTCGGTTCGTCTGCTAGTAAAAGTTCCGGGTCTTTCACAAGAGCTTTTTGAATATATTCTTGCGTCACTTCACCACCACTTTTGGTTGTATCTGTTCGTTTAAGCTGCGGTAAAAGTTCACACCTAGTATGTTGAATAACGTTCCCTTCTTCTGGAGAAATTTTCCCAGCTAACATTTGAAATAACGTTGTTTTCCCGCTTCCATTTCTACCTACTAACCCAATTCGAGCATTTTGATGAATTTGCAGTTGATCCACATCTAATAATAAACGATCCTGTACATAGTACTTTATATGATTTGCTTCTAATAAAAACATAGTAACATCTCCTTTTTATCAAGTTTAGGAGACAAAAATGCCCCCTATATCCATTCAGAATAGGAGGCATAAATCATTATATAGGTGTACACCAAAAGAGACTACCCCTTTTAGATCCAACTATAAAAAGCCAATCCTATTCTGAAAAACACAAATTGAAGGCATCACAAATAACAGAGTAATGATCTGCTAAAAACAACCTTCAATTGTTTGCTTTCGTAAATAGGATTAGTACTTCATGTAATTGGGTCACCCTTTCGTTCTTTCAATTTCATTAAAGCTATTTTTAGTATAGCTAGAAATTTCAAATAAAATCAATGTTTTTTTCATTTTAAATAACAAAACGCTTATATTTTTCAAAATCACTCGTCTTACATTCAAGTGAAAGTTTTGTACCTTCATTTTCATAACTCATAGATACAACATGTGCATGATCATTAAAATAGGATACAACTTGCCCTTGGTCATAAGGAATAAGCATTTCACACTTTGTATACTCTTTGTAAATGTGTGAACGAATCATTTCTACAAGCTCTTCTATACCAATTTGTTGTTTTGCTGATAGATACACCCGATTATCCTGCACTTTTGGAATTTCAACGTCCATCATATCTGATTTGTTATACGCATAAATCGTCAGGATGTTTTCAACACCAATTTGTTTTAAAGTTTGATTTGTAATCTCAATTAATTGTTCGTAATTCGGGTTTGCATAATCTACCACATGAATCAATAAATCTGCCTCCGCCACTTCTTCTAAGGTTGAACGGAATGCTTTCACAAGATGATGTGGTAATTTACTTACAAAACCAACTGTATCTGTTAATAAAAATGATTTATTATCTGGAAGTTCAATATTTCGCACCGATGTTTCCAGTGTCGCAAATAACATATCCTTTTCAAATACTTGCTTCTCGATAGAACCATTAAAGATCTCAAGCATCGTATTCATAATTGTTGATTTCCCCGCATTTGTATATCCAACTAATGAAACAACTGGAATTTCATTTTTCTTACGCTGTTTACGCTGCGTTTGACGCTGCGCAACAAGCGCTTCTAACTCTTTATTTAATACTGCAATCTGTTCTTCAATTTTACGACGGTCGAGCTCTAATTTCTTCTCACCGACACCTTTATTTTTCGTACCAACGCCGCCGCTTTGTCTCCCTAAAGATTCACGAAGACCAATTAAACGAGGCATCATATATTGCAGATGTGCTACTTCAACTTGCAACTGTGCTTCTTTCGTCTTCGCACGCTGAGCGAAAATATCTAATATCAAAATGGTACGATCAATGACTTTACAATCTAAATCAGCTTCTAAATTTCGAATTTGCGAAGGTGATAATTCATCATTAAAAATAACCATATTCGCATCTGCTTCCTTAACAAAAGCAGAAACTTCTTCAATTTTCCCTTTTCCGATATAATGCGATGGATTCACGCGATGTAAATTTTGCACAACTTGCCCTACAACTTCCACATCACACGCTTCCGCAAGATTTGTTAACTCCTCCATCGAATATTCAAAATCACTTTCATTATTTAAATTCACTCCGACTAATATCGCTTTTTGTACTAGTTCTTCCATATATTAATTCCTCCATTTCGATTACGTAAAATAAAAAACACAGGTCACTGCCTGTGTTTTTCGTAAACGGATGAGAGTACGACAAATAAACAAAAGAAAGCATAGCTTTCAAATTGCTACATGGCCAATACGTCACAAATGATATACGTATCCCTAAAAAAACATACACATATATCACATCATTCTATTATAAAGGCAAAACAAAAAGAGGGCGTATTCGTCCCTCCCTCTTTTCACATATCAGTTCAATAAAGGGTTCCCTTAAAATAGGCAGACCAATCCCGTTCACTCTGCACACAGACAGAGCCTTTGAGCGCTATTCAATTATCGGCACAAAGTATTGAGACGTAATCTGATTAAAATCAAAGGAGACCCCTCCGTTCATTATAAGTTACATAAATTTTAGCATAATTATGTAGTTTTCACAAGAATAAACTTCACTTACGGGCATAAACAAATTCATTAATTTTCGATTATATTCTTCATTTTTTGCGTACACTTCTTATGATGAATAGGGTTCACTCCCTTAAAAATTTAATGACTTATATTTTGCACGTGTTCGCTTTCCTCTTGCATTTTCTCTTTCATTTCATAATAGTATGATGGAAGTTCTATTCCATGTTCTAAAAAATAGTCTTCAATTAATGAAATAATCACTTTCAATGTTTTCACACGTGCATATAATTTATCGTTACTAGCGATAATATTCCATCTTGCATTCGGTTTATCCGTTTTCTCAAACATTTCTTCCATTGCCCGGGCATATTCATCCCACTTTTCACGATTGCGCCAATCTTCATCTGTAATTTTCCATCTCTTAAGAGGATTTTGCTCTCGATCTTTAAATCGCGCTAACTGTTCATCCTTACTAATATGATAAAAGAATTTTGCTACTATGTAATGATCATCTGTTAATAATTTTTCAAAATCATTAATTTCATCATATGCTCTCGTCCACTCTTCCTTTGTAGCAAACCCCTCTACACGCTCAACCAATACACGACCGTACCAAGAGCGATCAAAAATAGTAATTTGGCCATACTGAGGAATTTCCCTCCAGAAGCGTTGCAAGTAATGGTAACGTTTTTCATGAGGAGCAGGCGCACCAATTGGATTTACTTGAAATCCACGCGGATCAAGATGCTCAGTAATCCGTTTAATGGCTCCCCCTTTTCCAGCTGCATCCCAACCTTCCATGGCCATGATAACAGCTATTTTTTCTTTTTGTAAAATTTGCTGCAACGCTAACAAGCGCCTTTGATACTTTTCAAGTTTCTTATTATACTTTGATTTTGATTCCATTCTTTTCGTTAAATCTACTTGAGCAAGACGATCTTTTATCATAAAATAATCCCCCTTTTCCTACACTAACGCTATTTTAACATAATTTTCAATATTTTTGATTTTATTCAGAAAATAACACTAGTGAAACTATAAGTTGTTGTACAATAAAAACGAGGTGATACATAATGCAAAAAACGCTACAAAATGTACTCGAAAAATATAATGCCATTCATCTAGAAAAGCATATTTTAAATTCTCTTGAGCCAACAATTCAAATTCATCTACGTAAAGGATCTGATGAGCAAATAGCAATAGGAACGTCAAAATTAGGAGGTTTTCCAGATTTACCTGATGAATTAAAGATTCCAACATACAACGAGATACCGCTACACTTTATTGGGCAACTGAATTTAGAAGAAGTACAATCCTATCACAAAGGAAACCCACTACCTACAAAAGGCATGCTGTATTTCTTTTATGACGCAGAAGAACAACCATGGGGGTTTGACTTAAGAGATACCGGAGGACATCGTGTTCTGTACACGGAAAATATAGACAGCCTAAAACGACGAGAACTTCAAACAGAAGTGTTCCCTCCTTCAATCATTTCCCTTCAAGAAACTTGGACATTAGCAAAAGAAAAAGTCGGAGAAACAGGTTTATCAAATGATGATGAATGGGATCTTTATAAAGAAATAGAAGAATTGTATATCGATGGATTGCATCATTTACTCGGAGTAGCACAAGCTCTACAATCAGAAGCAATGGCAGAAGAGTGCCATCTTGTTACAAACGGAATGTATTTAGGAAACGGATATCCTTCAGATAAAGAGATAAGAAGTTTATCTGGCAGCCCTCAAGATTGGATGTTACTTTTACAACTTGATACCAACGATGAGTCTGAAATGGATTGGGGAGACACCGGTTTATTGTATTTCTGGATCAAAAAAGAAGATTTATTGCGAAGAAACTTTGAAAATACATGGTTAATTTTGCAATGTTGCTAAATTCAAAAGCATCCAGTGCGATGTAGCACTTGTAGTAAACTAGCAATACATTTTCAACATCCCCCCTCCTCTGTTCCTAAACATCGCTGTAATTCGTATAAAACGAAAGAAAATAGACAAAGGGGGCAACTTTTTCTAAAAAGTTGCCCCAATCATTATAATTTAAGTTCTCCTATAAGAGGAAGCTCGACAACCGCTTGCGAACATCCTTTAATGCATCACATTACTAATATGATTGCGGACAAGCCTTCTACTAAAGTACACCTTTTATCAGCGGAGGGCTTCATCCTCTACTAAGCTATTAAAAGAAGATATACCTCTTACAATTTTATGAGATTCATTTTGTGCAGTAACTTCTTTGATTTCTTTTAGTAACTATCTATCCATCTCTTTTTCTCTGTCAGTACAAATCAATCTGCAAAACTTTCAGGACTTCTATTTTATTTAACGTTCTTCACCTTTTCTAGACCATATCACAACAGGAATAAGCAATAAAGCTAACGCCCCTCCAGCTAATGATAATGCCGCATAACTCGAATTCGCTACCACCATGCCGGACATTGCTCCCCCAGAAGCACCTGCCAGCGCAATCAAAACATCTACTTTCCCTTGTGTCTTTGCACGTGTTAAAGGTTCTGTTGCATCAACAATTTGAGCAGTGCCACTTATTAATCCAAGGTTCCATCCTAATCCAAGTAAAGAAAGAGCAATAATCAGGAGAATTAAAGAATCGCTCGGTGCAATGGCAGCTACCACTCCCGCACTAAGTAGTATGACTCCGGAAGCAATACTCATTGCCATTCGACCAATCTTATCAACAAGAATTCCCGTAACGAGTGATGGAAGGTACATTGCTCCTACATGAAATCCAATAACAAGACCTACTTCATTTAATCCATGACCATGGTGTTCCATATGTACTGGAGTCATAGTCATAATGGCAACCATAACAATTTGAGTAAGTATCATAACGATGGCCCCGACTGTAACACCTCTTTTATTTGCTATCGGTTTGTTAACTATCGCATGCCCTTTATTTGTATGTTCCTGTTTATATGTTTCTATCATGTTCGCTATTATTAATGGATCTGGACGAAGCATAACGAACAGTGCGAGACCTGCTAACAAAAATGCAGCTGCTGATAATATGAACGGACCAGCAAGTTTAGGAATACCAATAGAGAGAGCAAAGTTCCCCATTACGCCAACCAAGTTTGGTCCCGCCACTGCTCCAAAAGTCGTCATAACCATCGTAGTACTAATAGCAGTTGCCCGTTGCTTCTTATTCGCTAAATCCGTACCGGCATAACGAGCTTGTAAATTTGTAGCCGTGCCTGCACCATATATGAGTAAGGAAGCAAGTAAGAGGATAATACTATTCGTTAAAGCTGCAAGTACAACACCAATAGCACCAATCCCCCCTACCATAAATCCTGTCGCAAGCCCGATCCGGCGTCCATAACGTTGAGAAAGCCTACCTACTATTAAAGCCGCTCCTGCAGATCCCATTGTAAATAAAGCAGACGGCAATCCTGCGAATGCATCTGTTCCAAGCATTTGCTGTGCAAGAAGTGCACCTACAGTAATTCCAGCAGCTAACCCCGCACCACCGAACATTTGTGAAATACTTACGATTACTAACGTTCGTTTATATAGCTTTTGTTGTTCTTCTGCTGTATACATATGATTCCTTATTGAACCATCAGCTTTATCGAGCATTTTCTCACCCTCTTTATGAAAGATTTCCTTTTTTAAATGTACTATGTTTACTGTTTCATATTCAATAGTATTTCAATCCGTTCTTTTAGTTCTAAAAGAGAAAAACAAAAAAACTGCCCTAAATGCTTTGATTTAAGGCAGTTTTTTCTTAGGCACAAATATTTTCATTTTATAAAACTAGTTTTTCCCTTGAAAAATAGGTTTTGCAATTAACGTAGCGACAGGACGTATTTTAAATACAACGTACTGCGTAAATAATGCTATCAATACTCCATGTACAATTCCTGCAATTACATCAAGTGGATAATGCACTCCTACCCATACTCTCGAAAACGCTACACCGAGTGCTAAGAAAAACCAAGTATATTTAAAGCGATAGGCAGATAATATTAGTGTAGCTGCAATAACAATAGCTGATGTTGCATGATCACTTGGGAAAGAAGAATTGGCCGCGTGATCTACAAGTTGTGTGATGTTATTGGAAACAAAAGGACGCTCTCTATAAACCAATATCTCTATGAATCTATTTATGGAATACGCTAAAGCAAACGCAACCATCGATTGAAAAGCCATTACACGAAAATTAGGTTTATTCTTTATCCATAACAGTATGAGTAGTAATACGAAAGCATATTGTACATATTCCGCAAATAGTATCATTACATTATCTATTAATGGATATTGCTGTACTTTATTATTTATAAAGTTGAACCATTCATAATCTAAGTCTTTAAAATTCATTACTAATCTCCTTTAATGCTATAGTCCACGCTACATTTCAACAAAATATACCTTATGAAGTAATTTAGCATCGGACTCTAATTCTTATTATATTTTTTATTATTTTCCACCTACAAATCATAATCTATTCAATTTTAATAGGATTACTCACAATGTACTATCTTATTTTGTGACATTAACATTACATTTTTGTAAGGTTCTTTTTCGTTTTGATAGTTCAACTTATCTAAAATTTTATATAAAAAAATTCAATGTTAACAAACACACTAAAATTCACATTCATTATAGGATTACTCCTTACTTAAATCAGCAAAAAGAGGGACCAAAAATAAAAATAACTAGATAAAGTGAAACTTTAATCAGTGTTTTTTTTCTTTATCCCCCACTGATTATTAGCCTTCACCAAGCGGGCTTTTACGGGCAGTTTATCTCCTACCTAACTTCTTTGCTTCCGCCGAATTTTGAGGTCGGAGTATTACTGCCCAAAAATAGCGGGATAAATATTATTAGGCTGATATTGCAGTTGTTGTAATACTAACGATTTATGGCTTGTATAAAGAATATAATGAAGAGATTAAAATTAGTAATGAAGACAAGACCATAATTCAACAAGCTATATGCTGATTATTTATTTTGTAATGAGGCCATAATTCGCATCGTCAGACAATGAAAGATTACATGATTTGAATAGAGAAAAGACCGACTCACACATAGAAGTCGGTCTTTCATTTTGTCAACAAAATCGATAATATAATAAATTCCTGTCATTATTTGCAAGCAGTACACATCGCTAATTTGCATATGCCTTAAAATAATATTTATTATGATAATCCATCGCTCATCGCCTATCTTTTTTGAATCGAAAGTATAAAACAGCCAAACACGCAATAATCAATAATAGAATCACAAGAACAAAACCATAATGGTGAACATAATGTCCTACCTGACGCCATTTTTCTCCGACCACTAACCCTAACTTAATAAAAGTGAAACTCCATAATAATGCTCCCGAATACGCATAAAGGCAGAATGCCGAAAATCGATAGCGGGAAATCCCAGCTAAATAGGCAGTAACATGTCGAACTCCGGGAATAAAATAGCCAATAAACAATAGCGCAGGACCAATTTTTCGGAATAAAACCTGTGTCCGATTTATTTTCTTTTCTGTAATATGTATTTTCAGACCAAATTTTTTCAAGAATGGAATCCCAAGTTTTACTCCTAACACATAACTAATAGAAATACCAATTGACGATCCAATCCATGCACTTAGTAACGCAAACAGAAATTTCATTTTCCCTTTATATACATAGTATCCTACAAATGTTAACAATGTTTCATCAGGTATCGGTAACCCAATAATTCCACCAACTAAAGCAATTATAATTCCAAAATATCCAAAATGCGAAATGAGATAATGCACTTGTTGCTCGATCTGTAATCACCCACCCATACCAATTGCGAAAAGGCATTTCAGTTCTTAGGGTACTTTTTTAAACAAAAAACTGCACACCTTCCCTAGTATTATCCCCAAAGAAAACATTAAAATTCCAATCATATAACTTACCTCAAAATATAAAATAGTTACTCGCCACTTCTTGTACATATAACACCGAAATTTTTTCTTTTTCAAAAAAAAAAAACGAAATCATATTGATTTTTCTGTCTTATCAAAATACAGTTAACTTAGATAATTTTTTGTTGTGATAATAGTATTTATTCAATGATGTATATCCTGGGTTAGTAATATAAAAGATAAGTAAGCAAATTACATAAGATTTATAGCTTATAAAAATAATTAAAGTTAACAAAACAGATAGCATTATACTATAGGTTTACTTAAAACGTTTGGAGTGTTTACAAATGGTATACAAAGATATTATAAAAAAGATTCATGATGCACCAACTGACTATGATTTTAGTAAATTAGCTACTTCCATTATTGATGACGAATCCATCCTTGATGGTGTACCTCAAGATTATATTATCTTCTTAAAGGAAATCGGATATGGATCTGTTTTTGATTCCTATTTTATGTTCTACGGAGGACTTATTGAAACAGATGAAATATATGATGCGGATGACAATCCAGAACTGAAAAATGTTTTACTATTTGGTGATAACTTTGCCGGTGATGCAATAGGCTTTCACACTACAAATAACTGGGGAATCGTTGAGATTTGGCATGAAGACTTATCAATTGTACCAAGGAAAGAAAAGAGTTTTACAGAATTGGTTCAAAACATATTTTCGAAAGAGCTTTAAGTTAGTAGTTACTTGATATAAAACAGAAAAACATTCCACTAATGCAGCTGCAGAATGTTTTTCTCTAATTAAACTTACTTTCTAACCTTTACTCATTAAAACCTTTCTCCTAATGTAAGCTGGACTAATTTCTTCTTTAATGTCTCAACTTGCGCAGCATACGATGCAATACCAACATCGAGCGAAATCTCCTCTACAAATGTTATACCCTCTCTCCATTTCTCATATTTCAAGCGAAGATCTGCAATATATGCTTCTTTCCTTTCAATTTCTTCTTCAATCCATCTCTTCATTGTCTCTCCATCAGCATAATTACCAAAATACATTCGCATTAAAAAGTCCGAACGTAACACATCCTTCTCTACATCAGTCTTCATATATTGATAAAACTCTTCTCTTCCTTCATCCGTTATGAAGTACATCTTCTTATTTGGCTTTCCTTCTTGCATTATAACCTCCTTTTTAATTTTCCCTTCCTTCTCTAACTGTCTTAAAGTTGGATAAATCATACCGAAGCTTCCATCAAAGAAATGAGTGAACACATCTTCAAATACAATTTTTATGTCATAGCCAGACAACTCTTTTTCCATCAATAACCCTAAAACAACGTCTCTTCCTTTCATTCAAGACACCTCGCAATTCATATAATCAACAATCATATTAACATCGTTAATATGATTGTTGATTATATGTTATATTTTAGTATTTGTAAAATGCAACCAATTAATTTCACATTCTTTAAAACATTTAAATACAAAAAGACTGTGTAGAAAAATTCTACACAGTCTTTTTTTGCACTGATATATCCACTTTCATTCACAAACTAAAGATGAACGTAACATCACTTTTCTCTAACTGTTAAATCAAATATGCGTGCATAACTCCTTTCCAATTAGCAAATGCTAACAAAATCAAAACTATTAGCTGTAACGAATTGGAGAATCATACATGACAAGAAAAATATTATTCTTACTTGCTTTCCTATGTTTTGCAGTTCCACTTCAAACAAGCGCTTTTACTTTTACAGAGCTTCCTGCTACATCAAAATCTAAGCAGTGGTATATTGAAGTTGATAAAGCTAAAAATCCTCAAATATCGCAATCAAAAGAAGATATGTTTCGTACATACAGCTTGCTTATAAAAAATATCGGCAAAGACGTATCTAATGTATCAGTGGAGATACGCCACAATAATCCAAAATCAAAAGCCGCTTTCAAGCCTTTTAACAAGTCTGATATGAGTGTGTCATATAGACAAACTAGTTTTACACAAATGAAATTCCCATTATATGAAGACGCCAATTCATTTGACATTGTTATTAGCTGGGAAGAAAATCAATTTAGTTATAACGGTCACCCAGAAAAAGCAGAACAGCAATTTACACAAACATTCTTATTTAATGAACAGTAAGCTCTATCGTTTAACGGAGCTTACTGTTTTTTTGTTCGCATCTATTAATCAAATTGGCGAATACTCGGAACAAGTAGTGCGATTACTACTACGGCAATTGCTGCAATGGCTAAAATCGTAACCGTCACAGTACCACCAATTATATTCGCCAACCAGCCGACAACTAAATAACCTAACGGTAATAATGCAAACGATCCTAACATATCAAGACTTGCTACTCTTCCAAACGCTTCTTCTGGCACAAGTTCTTGTAAGCTCGTTTCCCATATTAGGCCAAAAATCATAATCCCAAACCCTTCTAATGCCATTAACCCTATTAATCCTGGAGCCCATGAAACAAAAGGCATTAGTAAAAGTGACATCCCACTAATAAGGACACCTCCATAGGCAAGCAATCCTCGTTTATGCCACCTCTGTCTCCCGCCAAAAATAAGAGCTGCCACAACAGCCCCAGCTCCAGAACACGCCATTCCAAGTCCATAGACGAACGGTTCAAACTGATGATGTACATTAAATAACCAAGGGATTAATACAACGATAATTCCCGCGTAACAAATATTAATAAATGAAAATGCTAAAATTGTAATCCAAAGCCAGGGATGGCTTTTTAAGACAACAATGCCTTCTGTAAAATCTTTTTTGAAATTCATTTTTTGATTTGTCTGTTCCTGTACTTTTTTAGCCGTTACATCCTTTAAAAACAATAAACAAATAAAAGACAGCAAATAGGTCAATGCATCTAAACCAAATCCAATTCCCGCCGATGCAACCGAAACAATAAGACCACCAAGCGCTGGACCTATTAAACGAACGCCTTGGTTACTCATTTGCGTTAATGCGTTAGCGGCATTCCGAATTTCTGGCACAAATACCCTTGCTCGCACTGCTGCATATGCCGGTTGAAATAACCCTTCCATTAGTCCATATATTGCTACTAGTACATATAAAATCGTGATTGTTAAAGTATCTGTAAACATAAGCACCGCAAGTGTTATCATCAATATGCACCGAACAATATCCGTACATAACATTAACTTAACTCGATTTATACGATCAACGATTAATCCAGAAAACGGTAAGACAAGAATATTCGGTAGCATATACATAGCCATCGTCATTCCCATAACAACTGTTGAACCTGTTAACGTATATACGACTACTGGAAGAATTACCATTGTAATAGAGCTTCCTAGAACGGAAAGAAGTTGCCCGATCCATAAAAAAGTAAAATAGCGTGATTTTGTAACAGGTAACAATAAATTACTTACATAACTCCCCTTATTTTCCGTTTGTACCTCTCCTTGCATATGTATCCCCTTCCTCTAAACATCTTCCTTATTTTTCCTTTTATTATAACATTTAATTTTCTATTTTTTAAAATTATTAAGACTTTTACACACAAAATATCAATACATTTCAATGTAAAATACTACTTATAAACAATCTATAACTGAATTCAATTCATGAAATTAAAAATATTTTAAAATATAATAGGAAGTATCATTTGGAGAGAAGGAGTATATCATTATGTGTACTGACTGGATAAACAAGTATCCCTTACAGTTACACACACATAATACAAGGCTTGGAAGATTCTCCAAGCCTTGTACACAAACATATTTTAATGTCTACTCTCCTTCGCTCTCTCAATCTCATAATCAATCTCTAAAAAACTCACACCAAACATCCACATTTGATGATGCGCTGTCAAAGTCTTATCATTTTCTTCTTTTATCGTAAACGTCTCAGCTAATGGTAATCGAAGCGTAAAGAAACGAGTATGTAAATAAATCCCTTCGTCTCCTTTTGTGCTTTTTCTTAACTGGCTAGTAATGATAAGATCCTTGTTATCATTACGTAATTTTAAAATACCTGTCATATTCGAATATGGTAATGGCAACGCAATATTCATATATGTCTCTCCGTTATATGTATGCTGCGAGTAAAGGGCTACAAAAATTGTTTCATCATGCTCATTTTTTCTGATCCATGCCCTCACATCTTCTCTACCATCTCGCTCATCTTTTATCGTAATGATATTCCCATGCATCACTTCCCATCTATTTCCCATTCCTAAATGAATTTGTTGCATATGTCTACTAACTTTTTCATAGAGAAAGGCAAAGGGACGAAACCAGCGAGACCACGTAATATTTGCTTTTAATTGATAATTTTTCGTATGCTCATAAAAATCTATGATAAGTGGAGCTACTTTTCTTTCATCAAACTGCATACTATGAAAATCACTCATTTGATTTACAAGACCTGTATATATCTTCTCTTCTACGACATTCGTTCCTTCCACATTCATTTTCCCCTTCATACGACTCATCGGTTTTCCATAATGAATGTAAGCTGGCACATTCCTTTCAAGCATCCAAGCAACAACGGCAGGCAATGCTACCCCAAAGCCATTCACAACACCATGAATCCAAACCATTTGTGCAATGGTGATCGTCATAACTTGTTTGAAGTTTCCATATGAGTATACGAGTGAAAACAAAATCGTTATCATAAGTGTACTCGATGAAATGATTAGAAGTATTTTTGCAATTATCGAAGTAAATTTTGTTTTCCATACATAAATACCATAGGCATAAAGTGAAATGAGATAGACTAATACGGCAAAAAATTCGAATGTCCTTGAATACGTAATACCAATCGCCACCGTCATCGGTGAGATTATAATAATAAATGTAACAACCCTATATAATTTACTTTTCCTTTGTTGCTTTCTTCCGAGTAATCCTACAGATAAAGGAAGTAAAAATGCTGAATAATGAAAGTGAGCTGCCGTAAGTAAAACGATGTCAGAACTAAACTGCATAATTGATAGATTTGTTACAGAGGCAAAGAACCAAAAACCCCCTAAAAACAAATAAATAAACCCACTATCAATTGCAGTCTCTTCTAACGGCTTCCGTCCTCTTTCTAATAACCTACTTACGCCGAATAATGCAATAATGCCTGTATATATAAACCAAATCATTGCAAATAAAAAATAATCTGTTATAAAGGCAAGCATCGCACTGATTGCAGCAACTGGATAAAGTAACGATACCGTTTTATAAAATAAAACCTGAGACCCATCTCTTTTCTCCTTATCAATAATACAAAGTGACATTGGTATGAATAGAAGAATAGATAGCAATATAATTGATTCTATAGGATTTAGTTTCGACCATTCTAATATAAGAAAAATCATATAACAAATAAGTCCAACAACTATATTTTTCATCTGTTTTGATCCCTTTCTATAAACGTTCCCTCATAAGAAAAAAGCAGGCCAAGTAAGGGATTTCGTACTTGAACATGAATTTTATAACAATTTAAGGCATCATCATAGCTCTCTGTAATTTTCGCCTCTCCATATAAAAATTTCGGTAATGGTATTTTCTTCCCAAGTATGTAAAACCATTGTTTTTTTGATGAGATATGCATTGCCCCTACTTTATCAACATAAAATGCCAGTGTTGATACAAGCAAATGCGGTTCACCAAAGTAATCAATAATTTCATTCTGCTTCGTATCCAAGTACATAACAGCATTGAAGTAACGTTTTTTGTTACCGAACTGAAACATTCGATTCCACCTTACAAAAACATTTCCTTTCGCATCCTTTTCAGCAGTATTATGTATCGTAAACGGCACTTCTTTTCCTCTTTCTGAAAAGAACATGCGAAACTTCGATGCAACTCTTAAAAGCATTTTGACAAGAAATGATCCTTCATCAATTTCATCCATTTTCCCTTCACCTATAAAATGATTGTTTTCCGTAATTGCATAACGTTTTTGTAATTTTGGATGTAGCTGCTGATAAGATTCTCCTAATAATCGTTCATAGATGCTAGCCACGCATTTACCCCTTTCTTTTTCTCTTACAATTTTTCGCTCTTGGTAAATCACCACTGTTTATATAACCAATAACTGATAATCCAATTAATATAAGATTTAAGGTGATGGGGTTAAATGGTTGGATAAAACTTAAAATATTTGTGAGCCCTGCTGCAACGGCCAAGCCTATTAGAATAAAAATATGAAATAAAAACAATCTACTTTTTTCAAATGGCAACAACCATATGATCCCGAATCCTATTTCTAAAAAACCAATTATTTTAAGAGTAAGAATGCTATTTTCGCTTAAACCAATAAGTGCAGAAAGCATCCTGATTTCTTCCGGATGAGCAAAAAGCACTTTAGGTACAAGCCCTTGATACCCCCATACAAATGCTAGTAAGAAACACGTAAGCCAATACATAATCGTTTTTCTTATTAATAAGCGGGGATGCAGTCCCTTTTCTAGCCATAACTTTAAAGCGTCAAAACTCCATGCTGTAGCCCACCCTAATAGCGGCCGAAATACATATGAATCTATAATTCTCCCTACACCTCTAAACCTCGTCTCATAATCATACTGCGTTTCAAAACAAATATTTTTTCCATTCGGTGTATATTTCCAATAGCCCCTTCCTATTTTTATCAATGAAAGTTCACTGTATGTCCAAAATTTTAGTGAAGATATTCTTTCTCCTGTTTCCTTTTGTAATTCCCCTACCGATTCCCCTTCACCAGCTATTTCAAGTCCAAAGCCAATTTTCGTTTTGTATAAAAAGCGTTGTGGTGCGTTTTCTTGTTTCTCCAAATATGATATTTCAGTAAAACGAGCATCCCACTCTGTATGTAACGTTGGATTTTGTGTATACTTCCATAATTCGTCCATCCTTGTTTCCATTTCTGTTTGAACATAAATCGGTTTCTGCTTCTTCACCCTCTCGCCCTCCCATCCATCTATATTACTAATGTATATATATAATCCAATTCTATCTATATTTTTCAAATAATTCTTTTTATTTATTTAAAAGATTAAATTTTCAAAATATTTATAAAGTACTTGATTTCCTAAAATATTTTAATTATTATAAAACAAATGTTACCAAATAACTTCATAAACCAAACACTCTCGCCCAAAACGTGAGATAGAGGTTGCAACGCTTATAAGTATTCTAAAGGAGACACAGAGATGTCGATGAGTTTAGAAAAAAGGAAGTGTTGCCGAAATTGATAAATTTCTCTGCATTTATCAATTGGGGCTGTTTTCGAATAGAAACAGAACTGTCATATATACAGACGTGTATATGTGAAGAGCTATCTACAAAAAAGAGATATCATGTTTTATATGATATTCCTTTTTTGGCGGTTTTTTTATTAGCTCCTTTTTCTGTTTCCCTTTTCCTGTAACAGCACCATCCTCACCTATTTGAGATGGTGTTTTTTGTTTTTCTTTCCGGTAACTACAGGAATACTTAGGGACTTGTATATCGCTCTTATATGTTTTTACACCTTTCCTAATTTGGATAAAAAATGGATGAAAGAAGGAATTTGCAATGGAAACGATTGTTCAAAAATTCGGTGGTACTTCTGTCGGAAGTATCCAGCGCATTCAACATGTAGCAGATTTAATTATTGAAGAATATGAACGAGGACACGGCGTTGTTACAGTTGTCTCTGCAATGGGAAAAAGTACAGATGAACTCGTTGCACTCGCTACCGCTATTACTGAAAATCCGAGTAAACGCGAAATGGACATGCTTCTAACAACTGGTGAACAAGTAACCATTTCCCTATTAACAATGGCACTGCAAGCAAAAGGATACAATGCTATTTCACTAACTGGTTGGCAAGCTGGTATTACTACAGAATCTGTGCATAGTAGCGCACGGATTACTGATATTCATACAGAACGCATTCAATCATATTTACAAGAAGGAACAATTGTAATTGTCGCTGGGTTCCAAGGATTAAGCGAAGAAAACGAAATTACAACTCTTGGTCGTGGTGGTTCTGATACAACTGCTGTAGCCTTAGCAGCTGCGCTTAAAGCCAAAAAATGTGATATTTATACAGATGTAACAGGCGTATACACGACTGATCCACGCGTTGTAAAAGATGCTTATAAATTAGATGAAATTTCTTATGATGAAATGTTAGAACTCGCAAATCTTGGGGCTGGTGTACTGCACCCACGTGCTGTTGAATTCGCTAAAAATCATAACGTCGTTTTAGAAGTTCGTTCAAGTATGGAACAAGAAAATGGAACTATTGTAAGGGGAGAATGTAACATGGAACAACAATCAATCGTAAAAGGTATTGCATTTGAAGATAATATTACACGTGTAACAATTAAAGGATTAGAACAAGGATCACTTTCAACTGTTTTCTCTACATTGGCTACTGCTCACATTAATGTTGATATCATTATTCAAAGCATTACAAATGAAGGTACTGTACATCTATCCTTCTCTATTCATTCGAGTGATTTAAAAGAAACATTAGAAGTATTAGAACAAAATGAAGAAACGCTTCATTATGAATCTGTAGAATATGAAAATCATCTAGCTAAAGTATCTATTGTTGGATCTGGTATGGTATCCAATCCAGGTGTTGCCGCTGATATGTTCTCTACATTAAAAAACGAAAATATTCATATTAAAATGGTAAGTACATCTGAAATTAAAGTATCTGTTGTCATTGATCGCCTCCATTTAGTAGATGGTGTAGAAGCACTTCATCAATCATTTATGGCAAAAATTGAACCATTAGTACAAATGCACTAATCCTATATTCGTTTTCAAAAACAACAACGAGAAAGAGTCTCGTTGTTGTTTATTTTATTATTACCATTCCCTCTTCAAAGAAAACATATTATTCTACACGAAAATTCCATATTTTCAAACACTTCAATTATGATAAACTATTTAAGAAGAAAACAATCCTATATATTTTATAGATAAAACATAAAAATATAATATCAGAAAGTAGGTTACATAATGAGGACAGAAAACATTCTTTTAGTAGATGATGAAAAAGGAATATTGGACATGCTTTCAATTACACTGAAAAAGGAAAACTTCACCCATATTACAACAGCTGAAACTGGAAATGAAGCTTTAGATTTAATTAAATCTCGCGTATTCAATATTATTATACTAGACGTCATGCTTCCTGATATAGATGGCTTTGAGTTGTGTAGGCAAATACGTAATTATACGACCACCCCCATTCTATTCATTACAGCACGTTCCAGTGATTTAGATAAATTGACAGGTCTCGGAATCGGAGGAGATGATTACATTACAAAACCTTTCAATCCTCTAGAAGTTGTCGCAAGAATCAACGTACAACTCCGCAGACAAAATATGTTTCAAGTCGAAAACAAAGAAGAAAGATCTGAATTACATTTTCACTCATTTTCAATCTACCCAGATGAAGGTCTTATTACCGTCAATGAAGAACCTGTTCATTGTACAGCAAAGGAATTAGAATTACTGACGTTTTTGTGTACACATCCAAACCGGATTTTTACTGCCGAACAATTATATGAATATGTATGGGGAACCTCTTCTATCGGAGATGATAAAACAGTCGTAATGCACATTTCTAAATTACGAAAAAAAATAGAAGAAGACCCAAAGCACCCAAAATTCATTCTTAATTTAAGAGGGATTGGTTACAAATTTATACCACCAAATAAGGAGCAAACAAAATGAAAATCAACATACGTCTAAGCCTTCATTTCATCCTTAGCTTGTTTATTTGCCTCATATTTATGGGCATTACTTTAATGATAACATTTGAACTCATCTTCCCTCTCGTGGGAATGACGGAAAAAAATAATGCATATGATGTAATTGTAATACTTATATTCATATGTACTCTTATTTTAGGTAGTATTGTGTATGGATGGTATATTGGAAAACCATTATTTATTATCATTTCTTGGATTTCTAACTTAGCAAAAGGACATTATGATGAAAAACCCACAAAAACGCATCATATTTATAACAAAAAATCTAACACATTAAAGGGACCTTACCGTTTGTATAAAGATGTTATTTTAAATATTGAACATTTGGCAAGCAAATTAAGAGAAATTGAAATCGAAAGAAATCGCTTGGACAATATGAAGCAAGAATGGATAGCTGGAATCTCACATGACTTAAAAACACCACTTACTTACATTACTGGATATTCCACACTGATGTTATCCCGTGAACATCAGTGGAGTGAAGAGGAAAAACAAAAATTCCTACAAGAAATTAAGCAAAAAGGAGCACATATGGAGGAATTAATTGCAGACTTAAATCTGTCTTTTCGTCTTAACGACTCTCAAATACCGCTTGTCGAAGAACAAACAAATATTGTTGAATTTACAAGAAGAATCGTGGCAGATATTACAAACAATCCCTGTTCTTCACAGTATCATTTTCATTTCCACACCGATGTAACAAATATAGTAATTCCTATTGATACAAAATTATTATACCGATCCTTACAAAACTTACTCATGAACTGCGTTTTACATAACCCTATTGGAACACATATTAAAACATCTATTTATTTAGACGAGAATGTACAGATTATAATCGAAGATAATGGTATTGGTATGGATGAAGTGACTGTTCGAAACATATTTAAGCAATACTATCGAGGAACGACGACACATGTTTCTAGCGAAGGAACTGGTTTAGGAATGACCATTGCCCACAAAATCATTAGTGCACACGGTGGCTCGATTCAGGTAGAAAGTAAAGTGAACCGAGGAACTTCTCTTTATATTACACTTCCAATTACATAATCTATACTTGTCATAGTACTAAAAAAGCCCCTTAATTTTGAATTGAATCTGAACTTGATACTTAGACATTCCGCTTCTTCTGGGGAATTTATTCTTTTCTTCAAATGAAAAACACCTCCGTTTAATCCGCATTTTTAGCACGCGAATTAAGGAGGTGTTTTTCATTGCTCATTACCACAGCCCACTTCAAGTCTCTAACGATATTTTTCTATACCTTTATTCTCCACTCTTTAAGTTAATCGTTCCTGTTGATGATTGTACTATTAATTTTGCACCATCCGATTTTTCAGATCCAATGTTCCCTTTTACTTTATTATCATTCCCTTTTTCACCAGAAGAAAGAGGATACTCGTTTTTAATTTTACCCGCCCGTGTTGAAAAATCAACCGCTAGACCTTTCGGTTCCTTTGTAAAACTAATGTCCACACTTCCTGATTCTGTTTTGATTTTACCTTCATTTTTTAAATCTTTCACCATAGATACATTAACGTCTCCAGTATTATTTTGAATATCAAAATCACCTTCAATCCCTTTAAAGGTAATTACTCCTGATTTAGAAGTACTTGTAATATTTTCACCTTTATAATTCTCAAGCGTAGTATCACCTGAATCGTTAGATAACTTCAGTTGTTTAGCACTTATATCTTTTGCCGTAACCTTTCCTGATACTGTTGTTGCTTCTATTTTATCATATGTTTTTTTAGGAACATATATATGCATTGTTGCTGTTTTGAAATTAATCCCTGCTGAAGATTCCCCTGCATCGATCTCTAATTTGTTTCCCTCTTCTTTAATTTTTGGATTCTTTATTTTCCCCGAATCCACTTTAATTTCACTTTCATTCGTAGAATGGAATTCTATATTTTGTCCGTCAGTTTTCACATAAACTTCACTAATATTTTGAGATCCAACCTTTTTACTTGCTCCTACATCTGCACCACTTTCTGCCGAATCACACGCTACCAATCCTGCAGCTAGCATACCAGTTAATGAAATTAAACATAATTTACTCTTTATATTTTTCATATAATCGCTCCTTAATATAAACTTTTAATTATTTCATTTTTCAAACTGAAAATAATTTTCCCGTTTTCTGTTGTTGTCCTATAATAGCGACACATAATAAAATAACAGATAGGGCCAAATACACCATTGGCTGTGCTGTTGATAATCCTAAAAAGTCTAAATATGGAATATCATTAACTGGACCTAAATACCACCATAACATATAAATAACTTCAAACAATTTACGGGAACCACTCCATATTCCTAGTGCCAGTGCTAAGGTTGGAATAAATACTATGCCACAAAGCCATGAGATAAGAAATTCAGTTTCCCCAGATAAGATAAACTTAACCAAAAGACCACTTGAAATCATAAAACTAACAATGATTCCCGAAATCCAAGTTGAAAAAAACTTATAAAAAGGAGAACAGCTAGAAATAATAATTTGATCGGTATGATAAAATTTTTCTCTAGTTATCATTTGTGACCAAATTGCAATTGGCCAAATCATAATTAACGGTAACCAGCTTTTTGAAATATGCAAAGGAACCAGTAAACCAAACGCAATAAGTCCAATAGCAATTACATACCACCAAATTGTAAAACCTTTCAACATAAGTAACAATTCAGCTTTCAACATTCTTAGCATACTAACGCGATTACTTCTCGTAATAGAAGTTAATATAAGTTGCTTATTGTTCTGCTTCGTTTCAAGAACTACTTCACTTCTTTTACCAAATTCATTTACCTTTGCTAATAAACCATTTTGAGAATGAGATGTATTGAATCTCTTAAATAAAAAGGCAGTAATTACGATAAATAAAATTGCTACACCAAACCACATAAAACGAGTCAACAAAATTTCACTATTCCAATCGACCCCATCCCATTGAAATGTTTGTATTTTTCCATCTACTGGATAATAACCAAAACTCCCACCTTCTTCGCTTCCCTTTAAAAATTCGTATTTACTTGCTGCATCATGAAGCATATCCGATCTTATGACATCTAAACCAAATACGTCCCAGTAACTGTTTGGGCTTGCAATTGCAATAATCCCCAAAAAAACCCAAAGGAAGAAGAATACAATATTTCCAATTACCCCTTTTAATCCCGGGCAAACATCAAAGAAAGTAGTAAGTGCCGCAAGAAGAGCAAGTGAAGGAAAAACGATATAAAGGATAGGGTATAAATATCCACCTATTTGGAAGGAAAGATCCTCCCCACGTATAAATTGCATAATAATAAATGCAACAATTAATACTGTCTCAATAGCAAGTAATACAACAAAATTTGAAATAGTTTTACTAAAAATGTACCGTAAATTACTAATTGGTGATGAAGCAATTAGTTGCCCTACTCCTAATCGCTGATCATCAGTAACTTGACTTCTTAGCATATAAAATCCAAATAGCCATAAAAGTAAGGAAGAAAGCATTGCTCCCATTCCGCCAAGCCAATATGAATTATATTCGCCTCTTACTCCACCAATATAAAACACTTCGTATCCTGAAGAAGCTGCTGGTACACAAGCATATCCTAAAAATATCGTTAATCCAATAACAATTAAGAAAGGGTAGCTTCTCATTTGCCTTATTAAATTATTTTTAATTAAATAGTACAGATTAAATACATTGTTCAATTTGATCCTCTCCTAACGCAGAAACGTAATATAAGTATGCATCTTCAAGAGAAGCAGGTATCATACGAGCTGTAGAATGAGGTGCCTTATTTGAAACAATACGTGCATGAATACCGTCGCTACGATGAATCGCAGTACTTACCGTATATTTCTTTTGAACATGTATTAACTCCGAAACCGGTATTACCCACTCCCAAACTTTCCCTTCAACATGCTTTAAAAGCTGTTCTGGATGCATATGAGCTAGTAGGTTTCCTTTTGACAATAATGCAATGTCTGTGGCAATAGATTCAATATCTGTAACGATATGCGTAGATAAAATAACAATTCTATCAGAAGATAAGCTAGATAATAAGTTTCTGAATCTAATTCTTTCTTCAGGGTCTAATCCAACTGTTGGTTCGTCTACAATGAGCAATTTAGGATCGTTCAGTAAAGCTTGTGCGATTCCTACTCTTTGCCTCATTCCACCAGAATATCCACCTAATAAGCGCTTTCTGTCATTTGTTAAGTTCAATGCCTCGAGCAACTCATGGATACGTTTTTTGGAGGATCGTGCTGATAATCCTTTCATTGCAGCCATATATTCTAAAAATTCCACAGCATTCATATTTGGATATACACCAAAATCTTGCGGTAAATATCCAAGCTGCGCTCGTAATTGATTTGGTTTTTTTTGAATATTAACTCCATCCCACGTTACATTACCACTCGTCGGTTGTTCAATTGTTGCTAAAATGCGCATCAATGTAGATTTCCCAGCACCATTTGGACCTAGTAATCCCAAAACTCCTGGTTTCAAATGTAAACTACAATCATTCAGCGCTATTTTTTTATCATAAGCCTTTGTTACATGATTAATAATTAGTTCCATATCTTAACCTCCTCACCTTATAAAGCAAAAAATTGTTTCTACGATTGCATTTGATAAAGGTTTATTTGTAATCAGTATAGTCGATGAAAGTAAAATCTAAGTAAATTCCATACAAAATCCTCTTAAAATATATATAAAAGGCCTATGCAGTAGCACTTTCATTAGTAACAACAAACCCTCCAACTCTCTTAAATTCGAGATGGAGGTTCGCTTTTCTCTCCTATAAAAAATACATATTCCTATATGTAGTAATCTTTCACTTCATTTTCTATTGTTTGTAAGATTCCTTTTTTTTGTTTATGTAAAAAGAAATGATTTCCTGGAAACATCTCCACATTACATGATTTTATAGTCTGCTTCTTCCAACTCGTAAGTTCATTCATAGAAACCTCTGTATCATCCATCCCCGAAAAAACAACAATTGAAGAACTTAAAGGTTGTTCTTCAATGTATTCATATGTTTCAACCGCTTGGAAATCAGCACGAATCATAGGAAGAAAGAATTGCATAAGTTCCTCATTTTCTAGCACTTCTTCTGGTGTTCCATTTAATTTTCTTAATTGATTTATAAATTCTTCTTTTCTTAAATTATGGATGGGTAGATTCACATTAGCGATTTGAGGAGCATGCCTTCCTGATACAAAAAGTTTTATCGGCTGCGGGCAGTTTCTACGCCTTAATTCTCTGACCACCTCAAAACTAACAAGGGCTCCCATGCTATGTCCAAAAAAAGAAAACGGATGTTCTAATAAGGGTTCTATTTCATCAGCTATATTCCGGGCTAATTCAAATAGATCACAAATTGGTTCTTCTAATAACCGTTGTTCACGACCTGGCAGTTGGACAGGCCAGAGACCAATTTCAGGCGACAAGCTCTCTCTCCAATTCCTATAAACTGACGTATTGCCACCAGCATAAGGAAAACAAAATAATCTTGTGCGAATTTTTGTTTTATCCTCTAGAGGAATAAACCACTTATTTTGAAACGATACGATAGACATAAATTTTTCCTCCCTAAAATAAATAGTAATATAACGTGGAACTTTTTAAAGTAGCAAGTTTTCTTCACCTTCTATTTCAGACAAGCACTTAAAAATTAAGCTCTTACAAATATTTCATTCTCGGCCTAAATCCTTTATGAACTCTTAATCACGAGCGTTACTATTAATTAGTACAGCATAAAAATAATTTGAATTTTATTCTTCTTTATATAAAATTTACATGCTTTTTATTTTCATATTGTATATTTGTTCTATCTCACCTATATATAATTTATTAATCGAAACTACTGTAGGTTGAGAATGCTTTTACTGCTCATTAGTAGTGCAAGATAAAAGAATGACCTTCAACTTTTTTAAATTGAAGGCCTAGATATATTGTGCTACTGTCAATCAATACAATAGTAGTTCCTTATTTTCACAATGTTGAATGATCTCTTTTAAATGGTATTTATAGCGCTTCACTAACGTTTCTATTGTTACACGAGAGAATAGATGTTTATTAAATCGAAAAGTAAATTCTAGCTTACCATCCACAACATAACCATTAATATCTAATTTGTAATTCCAATTCATCATAGGATCTATTAAGTCTCCTAAAGGCATAGACGATGATTGAATTTCTTCTTGCTCTAAACCATTTTGAAATTGTCCTAGATAATTAAACATAATTTCAGGCTGTAATTTAAATTCTATTGATTCTTTTTTCTCCTGTGGGGTTAAAAATCTCAAGATACTATAACCAATACCTTTGTTAGGTACTTTGCGTAACGTTTCTTTTACACTTGGAATAATTTGCGATAGATTATTCGTTTCCAAATTAAAAATGATTGGAGAGAATGATGTAAACCACCCTACAGTGCGCGTAACATCTACATTATCTATTACTTCTTCTCTTCCATGACCCTCCATATCGAAAGAAACTTTACTACTATTCGTCCATTCTTTAATAGTAAGTGCCAAAGCAGCTAATAAGATATCATTAATTTCCGTATTGTACGCTGCATGAACTTGCGTAAGTAACGGTGTTGTTTCTATTTCTGTTAACTGTAAATCAATCATGTCCATATCTTTAAACCTATGGCTGTAATCTAATGTGTCATTTTCGACTGGCAGCTTGTCCACACTCTCATTCAATAACCTTTTCCAATATGGAAGTTCTTTCAAAAACATATCACTACTTGCGTATTTTTGTAACTCTCGACTCCACATTTGAAAAGATGTAGTCTTATCCGGAAGAATGTATTCTTCTTTATTAAGTTCGGCCATATATAAATTCTCGAAATCTTCCATAATTACTCGCCATGAAACAGCATCAATAACAAGATGATTAATAATAATCAGTAAATGGTCTTCTTGTTTCGTTCGGAAGATTGCAGTCTTTACTAAAGGACCTTCGCTTAAATCAATACTCCTTTGTAGAAGGTTTGCTTCTTGTTGAATTTTCTCTTCTACATGTTCTTCATTTGTAAAATCTAAAATTTTCATTGTAAAATGGCTTCCATTTATTCTTTGATTTACTTGCGTAATACAATCTCTGTCGTTGACATATACCATTCTAAGTGCATCATGATGCTCAGTAATTTTTCGCATAGCCTTTTGAACAGCTTGTATATTCCACCCCTTTTCATTGACTAACATTACTGCCTGATTCCAATGAGAAGGGTTACTAGTAAGCTCAAAAACCCAATTTTGAATAGGTGTCAATGTTGTTTCTCCTGACACTATTTCATTTTCTGTTTGAGCATGATGCTTTTGTACATAGTGAGCTAATTCATAGATCGTTGGGTATTCAAATATATTTTTAATTTGCAATTTCAAATTATATTGTTTAAGCTTTGCAGCTATTTGTATAGCTTTAATAGAATCTCCACCAATTTCAAAAAAATTATCATGAATACTAACTTGCGTTACTTCTAAAACCGCTTTCCAAATTTCTTCTAAAACTCGCTCTTCCTCTGTTGTTGGTAAAACGCACAAAGAATGATCAACAATAGGTTTTGGTAAAGCCTTCACATCTAATTTCCCATTAGCAGTTAATGGAATATCCTCTATCTCAATAAAATAAGATGGAATCATATAGTTTGGTAAGTCCATACTTAAATATTGGCGAATGAAAG
The DNA here is from genome assembly GCF_022811845.1 of Bacillus pseudomycoides. Lineage (NCBI taxonomy): Bacteria > Bacillati > Bacillota > Bacilli > Caryophanales > Bacillaceae > Bacillus > Bacillus pseudomycoides. The sequence goes on along the minus strand of NZ_CP064266.1, from coordinate 3,190,072 downwards.
ACACTGAACATGTTTTATCAAAAACAATATATGCATGCAACGACTTATTCTTATTTTCTTCCTCAACTGGAATGACTACGGCCTCTTTAATACTTTCATGTTGTAATAATCTTTCGGTAATCTCATTTATTTCAATTCGATGTCCCCTTATTTTTACTTGATTATCGATTCTACCTAAGTATTCAATATTTCCATCAGAAAGCCATCTTGCTAAATCACCTGTTTTGTACATTTTCTGTCCTGGCTCAAATGGATTATCTATAAATTGTTCCTCTGTTAATTGTGAACGATTTAAATACCCTTTAGCTAGTCCCTCTCCACTTACGCACAATTGTCCCGGTACACCAATTGGTTGCAATTGGTTGTTTTTATCTACAATATATACTTTGGTATTATGAATAGGTTTTCCAATTGAAATAGATCTTACTTCTGGGTTTAAATGTCCAAGCGTAGCACATACTGTTGTCTCAGTAGGGCCATAGGCATTTATAAAATTATACTTCCTTCCCCATACTTGGACTAAATCTAACGAACACGGTTCTCCCGCTGTGACAATTGTAACTAAATCAGGAAAATCTTCATAAGGTAAAGACCTCAATACGGATGGCGGGAGTGTTACTGTCGTAATTTTATTCTCCTTTAACCATTCAGTAAAACCTGTACCTAACAATTGCTGCTTATCTTCTATATATAGTGTAGCACCCGAGATAATAGCAGGGAATATTTCCCAAACTGATGCATCAAAACTAAATGATGCAAATTGCAATACTCGGCTATCCTTATCAATCTTTAATTCTTGTGCAATCAAGCACAGATTATTAACACTATGATGTTTGATCATTACTCCCTTAGGTTTTCCAGTCGATCCTGATGTATAAATAACGTATGCTAAATCATCAGCAGCGTTTATTGTCTCTATGTTTTCTCCATTTTCTTCATATAGCTGCTCATTATTTACATTTATAATCTCTCCATCAAACATGGTCGGTTTAGAAGTCTGCTCTTGTACCAACAAGAATTTCGTCTTACTATCTTCTAACAAATAATGAACCCTCTTCATTGGGTAAGTAGCATCAACTGGCAAATAAGCGCCCCCAGCTTTTAAAATACCAAGTACTCCGACAAGCATATCAAGTGAAGGATAGGTCATAATTGCAGCTATCTCATTTCTCTTTAAACCTTTTTTTCGTAATACACGAGCTAATTGATTTGCACGCTTGTTCAGTTCATAATACGTATATTTTTTTTCTCCACTTATAGCTGCAATACGGTGAGGCGATTTTTCTACCCGTTCTTCAAACAATTCTATAATTGTTTTTTCCTTCGCATAGTTAGCAGTTGTATTATTAAACTCCAATAATAGATTTCTTTTTTCTAAAACAGTCAACATGTCTATTTCTTTAATCGCGACACTTGGATTATCAATAATTCGCAATAAAATTTGTGTGAAATGTTCAACCATTCTCTGAATAGTCTCATCTTTAAACAAATGTTTATTATAAGTGAGATTACATTGAATTACTTCCCCGTTATCGTTTAATTCCCAAGCTAAATCAAATTTAGATGCTTGATCTTCCATTTCAAAACTGGAAATAGCTAATGCCGGTATTTCCAGACTCGCTTTTCCTCCTGTATCTTGTAGAGTAAATATTGTTTCAAATAATGGATTCCTGCTTATATCTCTTTGAATATCTAATTTTTCTAACAGTCTCTCTAATGGATATTCAGAATGTTCATATGCATTAAATAGGTTTTCCTTTATTTCAGCAATTAATTCTTTGAAGGTTGTATCTCCATCTACCTTCGTTCTTAATGGTAAAACATTCGCAAACATTCCTACTGTATTTTCTATATCCCCATTCAATCTTCCAGAAAGTGGTGATCCGATTATTACATCCTCTTGCCCTGTATATTTGGACAACAATATATTGTATGCAGCTATTAAAGATATATAAAGCGTCGTTCCAGTATCTATTGCTAATTTCTTTAAATTTACAACAACTTCTTTATCTAACTCAAACAGCAAATTACGGCCATCAAATTTTTGAATAGATGGTCTGACGTAATCAGTTGGTAAATCTAGAATTGGTAACTCTCCCGAAAATCTTTCTATCCAATAAGCTTCCACTTCTTTAAACTCTTCAGATTGAAACCATTCTTGTTGCCACACTGCATAATCAATATATTGAATTTGTAGAACTGGCAATAACTTATTTTGATAAAGTAAGGATAAGTCTTGCATAAGTATGTTAATTGAGATGCCATCAACTATAATATGATGAATATCAAATAATAAAATATGATGTTGATTACTTATTTTAACTATCCTAGCACGGAATAAACTATCTTTTGCTAAGTTAAAAGGTTTGATAAAATCATTTAACATTTCTTCAAAATTTAGATTCTGAGCTTCTATATACGGTATATTAATATCTATATCGGCATGTATTTTTTGAACTAGCTCTCCATCCATAAGATGAAAAGAAGTACAAAGAACTTGATACCTTTCTATTAGTAAATGTATAGCATTACGTAATTGCTCTACATCTAAATTTCCTTTTACATCAAAAGCGAAAGGAACATTATAACTTACACCTGTATTGTCAAATTCTTGTATTGCATAAACTCTCTTTTGTTGAGAAGTAACAGGATAATATTCTTGTTGTATTGCTGGTCGCATTCTTTCACTTGTATGAGACTCTAATTCTTGTATATAAGCAGCCATTTCTTTTATCGTCGGACGTAAAAATACTTCTTTAAGCGGAACTGCTACCTCTAATGTTTTGTTGATTCTAGAAACTAGCATAGCAGCTTTTAAAGAGTGACCGCCTAGTTCTAAAAAGTTATCGTGGACTCCAATTTGTTCAATATCCAAAAGTTCTTGATAAATTTGAGATAATGCAAATTCAATTGCTGTTCCCGGAGCTACATATTCCACCTCTGTACTTCTATAGTTCATCGGTTCTGGTAAAGCTTTACGATTTACTTTTCCATTCGAAGTTACCGGTATCGATTGTAATTCAATGAAATAAGATGGCACCATATATTCAGGTAAATTTCCAATCATATACTGACGAATTTTTGATACATTACATGTTTCATCACTTGTAAAGTAAGCACATAAATAACTCATTCCTTTATTATCTTTACGTGCTACAACAATACCCTCTTTTATTCCTTCATATGTGAGTAATTTACCTGTAACTTCTCCTAATTCAATTCTGTGGCCACGTATTTTCACTTGATCATCTATTCTTCCTAAATACTCCATCTCTCCATTTGGCAGCCACCGTGCAAGATCTCCAGATTTATACATCCGTTCGCCCGGTACAAATGGATTTTCAATAAAGCGCTCCCTCGTTAATTCCGATCGATTTAAATATCCCCTACCTACACCTTCTCCACTAACATACAGTTCACCTGGTACACCAAGAGGTAGTAGTTTTTTATTTCCATCCAAAATATACGCTTTTAATGTCGGAATAGGAGTTCCTATATTGCTGACATTTCTCTCAATTTCCTCCGTATTTATTTCCTTATACGTAACATGAACCGTTGTTTCAGTTATTCCATACATATTAATTAATTTTGTTGTAGGGTATTTTTCTTTCCATTCCTTCAGTTGGCTTGGAACTAATGCTTCTCCTCCAAATATAATATTTCGGACACATACATCTTTTTCATTCTCACATGACATTTCCTCATTTGATAATACATAAAAAGCTGATGGTGTCTGATTTAAGACTGTTACTCTATGTTCTTTTAAAAGTTGAAGGAATGCTGTAGTATCTCTTGTTACATTAGGTGGGACAATAATTAATTTCCCTCCATATAATAAAGCACCGTATATTTCCCAAACAGAAAAATCGAAACACATCGAATGAAACATCGTCCAAATATCATTTGCATTAAAATCAAACAAATTATTATCATTAAATAGCAACCGTACTACATTACGATGCTCTATCATTACACCTTTTGGATTTCCAGTAGATCCCGATGTATATATAATATAGGCTAAATCAGAAGGTTCATTCATATTCAAAAGGTTTGTAGTGTCTTCCTCATCCCATTTCATATCATCCATCATTATAACTTTCCCATTATAATGTTCTGGAATATCTTCACCTTTGTAAACTAGTAATATATTAGTTTTACTATCTTCTAACGTATATTGAATGCGTTCTGTAGGATATGACGGATCAATCGGAAGGTACGATCCTCCAGCTTTCAATACTCCTAAAATACCAGCTATTAATTCTAAAGAGCGATCCATTAAGATCCCTACTATCACTTCTCTTCCTACGCCATTCCGTTGTAATACTCTTGCGACTTGATTAGCTCTTCTATTTAATTGTGTATATGTCCAATTTTCATTATTATATACTAATGCCACATTCTCAGGATTCTGTCTTACCTGTTCTTCAAATAGGTCTTGAATAGTCTTGTCTTCTGGATAGTTTGCATCCGTTTGATTAAAATCACTCATGAGTAAATTCTTTTCTTGCTCAGATAAAATATCTATATGGTGAATAAAAGTGTATGGATTCTCTAAGATACTAACTATTATCTTTTTCAAATGCTGAGATATATTTTCTATAAATTCTTGTGAATATACTTCCTGATTAAATTCAAAACTAACTGTTAATTTTGAATTTGGATGAACAATAACACTCAAGTCATAATTATTCGGTTCAAATGATCCCCCTTCTACAAACGAGAAGCCATTTTCCTCACTTTTCTGTTTCACTGTATCCATAGTAGATAAATAATTTTCAAACACTATAATATGATTAATGAGCTGCCCGGAGCAGTCTGAATCCACTTGAATATCAGACAAAGAAATATACTCATAATCCTTTGCCTCTATATTCATTTGATGCACTTTGTATAATAAATCAACGAATGAATCCTGTATTTCGTTTTTCACTCGTACGGGTAGCGTATTAATAAACAATCCCACAATACTTTCAATATTATGAATTTGTGTAGGACGCCCTGATACAACCGCACCAAAGACAACATCATCTGTTTGGTTATATTTTTGTAATAACACTCCCCATATCGTTTGAAATACGCTATTCAATGTAACTTTATGCTGCTTTGCAAATTGTTCTAACAAATATGTTATTTCTTCATCTAACTGAAATTTCACTTCACCAAATGTATATTTATGACCATTTCCTTCTATTTGTTGAGGCACTACAACGCTTTGTTCATATCCACTCAAATATCTTTTCCAAAATCCACGTCCTTGATCATAATCTTGGTTATTGAGCCATTTAATATATTCACTATAAGGCATTACACTTTGAATTTCGATTTCTTGTCCATTCATACGTTGTTGATACATGGTAAGTAAATCATCAAACACTAGTCCCCAGCACCAACCATCCATTAAAATATGATGGAAGTCCCAAATCAATTGATATTGATTTGGGCCGACCTTTATAAGTGATAAACGAATTAATATATCACGTGTTAAGTTAAATCCTTGTCTATAACTATTCTCTCTAAAATTTTCAAGATATTGTATTTTCTCCTCTTCCTTCAAGTGAGAAATATCTTCAAAGTGTAATGATGCTTTTCTTTCTTTTAATACAACCTGAATCGGTTTATTTAATTTCTCGTAAAGAAACACAGTACGCAAAACATCATATTTTTGTATAATTCCATTAAAGCTTTCTTCTAAAATATTAGGATCAACTACCCCATATAAATTTGCATATCCCTGTACAAAATGTGAAGGAGCCTCTTCGTCTTTTAGTGCATGAAATAACATTCCTTTTTGCATTGGAGAAAGCTCATATAAATCTTTTATATTTCTTTTATCAAACATCGGATTTCACCTCATAAAATATAAATATAGTATTTTATTTTTGTAGTGATTCGAAAATATCGTCTAGCTCTTCTAATGTAAGATCATTTACACTAAAGTCACTCGGTGTTGCCTCTGATTCCGTTTGATTTATACAATGATGTATAAAAGACAGAAGATTATTCTTAAAAGATTCGCTTAGATTTTGAATTGTTTTATTGTGATAATGTTCTTTACTGTAAGCAAAAATAATCTCCATCTCTCCATTTATAACCGCACAATTTATGTCTAATTTATATACCTCTTTAGATGAAGCACTATTGGCTTCTCCTGTTGAAATATTTGACATACTAAACTCTTCTGCTTTTTCACCCTGTTGATCAAATTCTCCTAAGTAATTAAACATAATCTCCGGTTGTAACGAAAACGTATAGTTGTCCTTTCGTTCTGCGTTAGATAAATATCTTAAAATCCCATATCCAATTCCTTTATCGGGAACCTTCCTTAATGTCTCTTTTACTGTTTTAACAACTTGTGATACACTTAATCCCTCTAAATTACATACAACAGGATACATAGAAGTAAACCAACCAACTGTTCTCGTTAAATTTACCCCTTCAATAATCTCTTCACGACCATGTCCCTCAAGCATAATTGCCATTCTCTTTTCCTTCGTCCAGTCATGGATTGTGAATGCAAGCACCGCTAATAAAATATCATTTATTTCTGTTTGATAAGCCGAATGTACTTGTGTTAGTAAAGATTTTGTATTCATTTCATCGATAACTAACTTTATATTGTTTCCATGCCCAGTTACATCTGAATCAACCGGTAATGGAGCAATATGTGTTTGATCCATTTCTCTCCAATAAGGCAATTGACTTATTAACTTTTTACTATCCGCATACTCCTTTAATTCTCTACTCCACGCCTGATAAGACGTTGTTTTTAAAGGTAAGTCAATTTCTTGTTTCCTCATAATTTGTTGATAACAATGAGAAAAATCCTCCATAATAATTCTCCAAGAAACACCGTCAACAATTAAGTGGTGAATAATAATGAGTAAATAGTCACCTTTTCGAGATTTAAAAAGCGCTAACTGAACAAGTGGTCCTTCTTCTAATGTAAAACTTTGATGCAAACGATTTGCTTCTTGCTCAATTCGACTTTCAATATCTTCTTCGGTTGTCAAATCAAACATATGAAATAAAAAGTCCGTCTCACGTATACTACGATTTATTTGTGATCTTCCCTCTTTAATATGCTTAAATACCATTCTTAGTGCATCATGGTGCTCCATTATTTTACAAAACGTTCTTTGAATTATATTACTATCCCATTCTTTTGGATGATGTAATAATACAGCTTGATTCCAATGATTCTCATCTATCATTTTTTGTTCAAAAAACCAGTGCTGTATAGGCGATAATGCCACTTCACCTTCTACTGAATCCTGACTTATTTTCATTTGGCTCATTCGAATAAAAGGAATTATCTCGCTAATAGTCGGGTGTTTAAATACTTTATTCATTTCTACCTTTAAACCATGTTGATTCAATTGTGCTACAACGTGAATAGCCTTAATTGAATCCCCCCCTAGTTCAAAGAAATTATCTTCAACACCTATCCGCTCAAGCCCTAATACTTTTTTCCAAATTTCCGCTAGAAGAATTTCCATTTCACTATTAGGAGCAATGGATGTTTCAGATACTCTTATTTGTGTTTCAGGTGACGGAAGCTTGCCACGATCCAGTTTTCCATTATGTGTTAACGGCATAGATTGTAACTCTACAAAATAAGAAGGAATCATATAATCCGGCAATCCTTGCGCAAAATGTTGACGCATCTCAGTAATATTCCATGTGCCACTAGAAGTAAAGTACGCACAAAGATATGAAGATTCTGAATGATCATTACGTGCTATTACAACACCATCCTTGACTTTTTCGTGTTTAAGTAATTGACCTGTTACCTCATCTAATTCAATTCTATAACCTCTTATTTTCACTTGATTATCTATTCTACCCAAATATTCAATATCCCCATCAGGCAGCCATCTTGCTAAATCTCCTGTTTTATATAATTTTTCATTTGGTACGAAAGGGTTTGTTATAAATTTTTCTTTTGTTAAATCTTCTCGTCCCATATACCCACGAGCTAAACATTTCCCACCAATACACAATTCTCCTGGGACGCCTACAGGCTGCAACTTCCCGATAGAATCCATAATATATAACGTAACATTATGTATTGGTTTTCCAATTGGAACAATGTCTAGTTCTTTGTTCATCGGACAATTAAAATAAGAAACGTCAACAGTAGCTTCCGTAGGACCATACAAATTATAAAGCAGTGTGTGGTTTACATTATTCATTGTGCTTCGAAAGCGAGAAACTTGATCAGCAGTTAATGCTTCTCCACTTGTAAAAACTCGTTTTAAGGTAGTTAATCTTTTTAATCCTTCATTTTCCTCCAGATACTCTAAAAACACATTAAACATAGATGGGACAAAATGAATTGTTGATACTTTATGCTCGTGGACCGCCTTAATAATTTGTTCAGGTGACTTTTCACCATCAGGTACTAATACATGCACGCGTGCCCCAACAAAAAACCACATAAACAACTCCCATACAGAAACATCAAATACAATTGGTGTTTTCTGCAGTAACACATCATCTTCATGAATGTCATACTCATGAACCATCCATTGAATTCTATTTAAAACAGTGTGATGCTCAATCATTACTCCCTTTGGCTTCCCGGTTGATCCTGATGTATATAATACATATGCTAAATCAGCACCTTCATTTATGTGCTCTAGATTTTCTGTACTTCCTACGATTCCATTCTTCTCATCTAAACAAATATGTTCTTCTACTAAATGATTGATATGTTTAGATAAATGTGTTTGCGTTAATATAAGATCCACATCACTATTCCTAACCATATATTGAATTCTCTCTTCAGGATAAGCTGGCGAGATTGGCATATATGCTCCACCCGCTTTTAACACACCTAATATTCCTATCATCATTTCCAAAGAACGTTCCATAAAAATACCAACAATATGATTTCTATTAATTCCTTTATCACGCAACATATGTGCCAATTGATTAGCAAGCTTATTGACCTCTTGATATGTTAATTTATCATTACCAAACTCAATAGCTATATGATTTGGTGTCTTTTCTGCCTGTTCTTCAAATATAGAATGAATTGTTTTATATCTTGGATATTCGTGTTTAGTGTTGTTAAATACTGTTAGTATTTGTTCCTTTTCACCAACAGTTGCTAGTTCAATATCTTGTATTAACATATCAGGACTTCGCATCACCTGTGACAAAATATGAGAAAATTGATTTGTCATACGTGCTATGGTATCTTCACTAAATAAATCTGTACTATACTCTACTAAGATTTCAATTTTTTCTTCCTCTTTCACATACCATGTCAAGTCAAATTTAGAGTTTTTCCACTCCATATTATGCACTTTGTAAGTGACACCTTCAAATTCATGCTCCATTTCTTTTTGGGCAGTCTCTAAAACAAACATTGTATCAAATAGAGGATTTCTACTTAAGTTACGTTGTACATTTAATCTCTCCACTAATTTCTCAAACGGATAGTTTGCATTCTCAGAAGCCTGAATCACACATTTCTTTACTTTTTCTAAGAAACCTCCAAACCGTTCTGTTCCTATTGGGTAATTGCGCAACGCTAATGTGTTAGCAAACATCCCTATAATAGGTTCTAAATCCAAATGAAAACGCCCAGCAATTGGGGAACCAATAACTATATCCTCCTGCCTTGTATACTTAGATAAAAGCACATTGTAGGAAGCAAGCAACATCATATAAAGCGAAACGTTATTATGCTTTATAAATCGATTTAATTCTTTCCCAACTTCCTCTTGTAATGTAAAACTAAATATATCTCCCTTATATGTTTTAGTCGCAGGACGCGGATAATCTGTAGGTATTTCTAAAACAGGAATTTCTTCCTCAAACTGATTTAGCCAATATTCTTCCTGTTTTTTCATCTCATCTGTATCCATAATCTCTTTTTCCCATGCGGCATAGTCTTTGTATTGAATTCGCAACTCTGTCAGTTGATTTCCTTTATATAGTTCTATCATTTCTCTCATCAAAATATCAGCCGACATTCCATCAGAAATAATATGATGCATATCGATTAATAATATATATTTTGTATGAGTAAGTTGAACGAGCTCCACTCTTAATAAAGGAGCGGATTCTAATCGAAACGGTTGCAAGAATGATTGCATTATGCTTTTCCATTCCAAATCAGCAGCTTTTCTATATTTTATTGTAAATGGAACTTCATCAACTATTTTTTGCACCAACTCTCCTTCCATCAAATGAAAAGAGGTACGAAAAGCCTCATGTCGTACTACTAATTGTTGAAAGACTGTTTGTAAACGCTCAATATTAAGCTCACCAGTTAATTCAAATACAAGAGGCATGTTATAAGTTGTTCCTTCTCCCTCTAATTGCTGAATCGCATACATTCGTTTTTGAGAAGATGACACAGGGTACACATCACGTTTCTCTACAGGTGAGATTGGTTTATATTCATTTTTCTCCATTCCCTTTATATAATTTGCAAGTTCTTTAATGGTAGGACGTGCGAATATTTCACGCAATGGAACTTCTATATGAAACAATTTATGAATGCGCGAATGTAGCATCATCGCTTTTAATGAATGTCCCCCTATTTGAAAAAAATGCTCTGTTGTTCCGAGCTGTGTTCTCCCGAGAACTTCCCTCCAAATTTGCAAGAGCCCCTCTTCTACATCATTTGTAGGTAGCACCAGCTGATTTTCATTTCCTTTATAATTTTGTGGTGCTGGCAATGCTTTCTTATTCACCTTTCCACTAGGTGTAAGAGGCATATAATCAACTTCTATAAAATAGGATGGTACCATATAATCTGGTAATCCAGCTGTTATATACCGTTTTATATCAGAAGCTGTACATCCTTTGTGTGCCACGAAGTATACACAAAGTTCCGTAGCACTTTGTTCATTTTGATAAGTAGTAACAATCGCTTCTTTTATAAAATCACAGTTGGATAAAGTTAACTCTATTTCCCCTAATTCAATACGATACCCTCTTATTTTCACTTGATCATCGATTCTTCCAAGGTATTCAATATTCCCATCTGGAAGAAATCTTGCTAAATCTCCTGTTTTATACATTTTTTCTCCAGGTATAAAAGGATTATCTATAAATTTTTCTTCTGTTAAATCTTGACGATTCCAATAACCTTGAGCTAATCCTTCTCCTCCGATACATAATTCACCAGCAATTCCAACTGGCTGAAGTTGTAAGTCTTCGTTGACAATGTAAGCTTTTTTATTACATATTGGTTTTCCGATATGAATTTTCTCAGTATCATTTTGAAATACTGCAACTGTCGCATCTACGGTAGTCTCAGTAGGTCCATATGCATTAACAAATGTACGGCCCTTTCCCCATTTCTCGATTAAATCTTTTGTTAATGCTTCTCCTCCTGTACGAATCGTTTGTAATTGCGGTAAGTCTTCATAAGGTAATACTCGTAGCATAGATGGAATAAATTCAATAGTTGTAATGGCCTCTTGTTTTAACCATTTCACAAACCTCTCACCAGATAGAAGAAATTCTTTTGTTACTAGATATAATGTTGCACCATTTAATAATGAACCAAAAATCTCACTTACTGATGTATCAAAACTAAAAGATGCCACTTGTACAGTACGAGCTCCAGCACTGATTCCATATAATTCTGCCATCAAACTTAGATTACATACTGATTTATGCTCAATCATTACACCCTTTGGTTTCCCGGTAGAACCTGATGTATAAATCATATAAATTAAATCTTCAGAATCATTAATACGTTTCAAGTTATCCGAATTATAATCTTCTAGCGAAAGTGTATCTATTTCAATCGTTTCTCCTTCATATCTCGAAATAGACCTTAAGCCACTTTGTGTTAGCAAAATTTTAGATTTACTATCTTCCAACATATATTCAATTCTATCTATTGGATAAGAATAATCGATAGGTACATAAGCAGCTCCAGCTTTTATAATCGCTAGCACACCAACTATCATTTCAATAGACCTGTCTACCATAATAGCAACAAATTCATTTCTCTTTATTCCTTTTTCTCTCAATAAATTTGCTAGCTGATTTGCTTTTTCATTTAGTTCTCGATACGTAAGCTTTGTTTCTTGAAATACTAAGGCTATATTTTCTGGCGTTTTTCTTACCTGCTCTTCAAATAATTCATGAACTGTTTTTTGCTGTGAGTAATTCTTCTCCGTATAATTAAACGTTTCTAATATTTCATTTTTTTCTAGATCAGAAATAATTTCAATATTTTGCAGACTTATATTAGGCGTAGCAGTTACTTGTTCAATAATCATTTGAAGATGACTAGCCATTCTTTCCACAAACTCTTTAGCATAAACTTCTTGATTAAAATTGAATACGACCTCTAATTTTTCACCCGGATAAATCGTGATATCAAAATCATAATTCGTCTGTTCAAAAGCCTCTATATTTACAATCTTAAATCCATGTGTAGCAGTTTTATCTAATGCTTCTAAATCTAACGGATAATTTTCGAACACTAACACATGATTTAACAATTCCTGATGTCCCGAAGCATTTCCTTGAATCTCTGATAAAGACATATAGTCATACTTATTAGATGCAATAGCAGACTGCTGCATTTCTTTTATTACATCAATAAAACAATCTGTTTTATTGGTATTTACACGTACAGGAACTGTATTAATAAATAGCCCTACCATTTCTTCGATACCTTTGATTTCTGATGGCCTTCCAGATACAACTGTACCAAATACAACATCATTTGTTCTGTTATATTTTTGGAGTAAAATACCCCAGACCACTTGAAAAGCCGTACTTAAAGTCACTTGATTTTCTTTTGCTAATTGGGATAACTTAGCAGTTAAAACTGTTCCTAAATCAAATTTATAATTTGCTCCCTTATAATTAGCATTTTGTTTTATGATATTTTGCTGTGGGACACCACATAGTTCTTCATATCCTTCTAAATAATGATTCCAATATTCACATGCCGCTTCATTATTTTTCTTTTTTAACCATTTTATATACCTACTGTATGGTAAACTTGCATCTATCGAGAGCTTTTCACCATTTTTTCTTTGGTAATAAAATGTAAATAAATCTTCTAGAATAAGTCCTAAACACCATCCATCCATCAAGATATGATGATGACTCCAAATCAGCCTATATTTTTGTTGTCCCACCTTAAATAATGAAAAACGAATTAATACATCTTGTGTTATATCAAACCCTTTATTACGATCCTCTTGCTTAAACGTTTCAATATAATTATTTATTTCGTTTTCATGTAATTGAGACAAATCTTCAAATTGAAGTGTCACTGTACGTTCTTTTAAAACTACTTGGACAGGCTGTTGAAAGTTTTTATGAATAAAAACAGTACGTAAAATATCATATTTTTGAATCAAACCATTCAAACTATCTTCCAGGTAAGAACAATTCAGCTCACCTTCAATCGTTAATTCCATTTGTTCAAAATAAGCATGCGAATCTTTGTCCTTTAAATAGTGAAACAAAATACCTTGCTGAAGCGGAGACAATTCATACAAGTCTTTAATATTCTTCTTTTGTATCATACATATATCACCTCAACTAATAAAATATTTTTAATATCAAAAACTATTTCAACTAACATTGCATATTTTATATTTAATATCTCTGTGAAGATTATTGAACAAAGCAGGGAAAGATCCCTAGCTTTGTCTCAATACCTTCTACAAACTTTAATTTAATGATTCTAAAAAGGAACCTAGTTCTTCTAAATCTATATCAGTTGTACTAAAATCACTAGGAGTCAACACTTCATCTTCTCGTCCTTCGCAATGGTGTACAATCTGTATTAAATAATGAATATACATATTTGCTATATTTTCAATCGTTTCTTTATAATACATATTGGGATTATATCGAAAAATAAAGTTTACTTCTCCATTTACAACCATCCCATTTATTTCTATTGCAGCTGTTATTTTTGTACAAGGATCCATACATTTCCCTATTGGTATAGAAGTAAAGGCTAATCCTTCCACTTCATTTTCATCATTAAATTCTCCTAAATAGTTAAAATTAATTTCCGGTATTTTTCCTGAGAATACTTTATCTTCATCCTTAGATACATCTAAATATTTTAAAATACTATAACCTACCCCTTTGTTAGGAACTCTCCGTAATGTTTCTTTTACTTCTTTAATTGCATTTGATAAATCTGTATTTTTCAATTCAAAAATTACTGGGTAAATTGAAGTGAACCATCCTATTGTTCTTGCGATGTTAACATGTTTAATAACATCTTCTCGCCCATGTCCTTCTAACATAACCGATACCCTGTTTATTCCCATACACTTTTGAATCCCGAGAACAAGTGCACTCAATAATAAATCATTCACTTCAGTACGATATGCACGATGTACATTTGTTAAAAGAGATTCTGTGAACTTTTGTTCTAACGTAACCGTTACTACTTCACTATCTTTTAAAGCATATTGATCAGGAGCATCCATATCTTTTTTCAATGAAGGAACACCCCGTTGATCTATCTCTTTCCAATATGCTAACTCTTTTCTCATGTCCTCACTTACTCTATATTCTTGTAAACATTTACTCCATGTTAAATAAGAAGTTGTCTTAACCGGAAAAATTGGCTCCTTACCATCGTTCACTTTTTCATAACCATTATAAAAATCTTCTAAAAATATACGCCACGAGATTCCATCTATCACGAAATGGTGAATAATAATTAATAAATAGTCACCATGCTTTGTATGAAATAATCCACTTTGTACAAGAGGTCCATTTTTTAAATCAATGCTCTTTTGAAGAAGATTGGCTTCCTTCTCAACCTTGTTTTCTATATCTTCTTCATGTTTCAAATCAAAAACATGTAATTGAAAATTTTCTTTATCTAAGCCCGCTACAAATTGAGTTTCTTTATTCTTTCCTCTCATTCGTAAAGCATCATGATGTTCTACTATTTTCTCCAATATTTTTCTAACACTTTTTTCATTCCATCCTTGTTTATTCTTTAAAATCATTGCTTGATTCCAATGATTATAGTTATCTATATGTTGTTTAAAGAACCATTCTTGAATAGGTGTTAGAGGACCTTCTCCAAAAACAATCCCTTGTTCAACATCCGTCTGATCTTTTTTCACTTCGGGTGCCAACTGAGCTATAGTAGGATATTCATATAAATCTTTTATATCAAGCTTATAATTGTGATGGTTTAGCTTGGCAGCAATTTGAATTCCCTTTATCGAGTCTCCACCCAATTCTAAGAAATTATCATTTATTCCAATCTGGTCCATTTTAAGAACTTCGGTCCATATTTCTACAAGGAGCTGTTCCATATCATTTCTAGGTGCTACTCGTTCCATATTAGGCTGAAGCATTTCCTTAGGTTTGTGCAACGCCAGCACCTGTCTGTCTACCTTATTATTAGGAGTTAATGGAATTTTCTCAAGCTCCACAAAATGAGAAGGGATCATATAATCTGGCAATACAGATGTTAAATACTTTCTCAACTCTAAAATCGTACATGTGTTTTGAAAAACAATATATGCACATAAATATGTTTGCTGATATTCATCTTTCCAGTCTATGATTGCTACTTCCTTAACAGATTTATGTTTAAGAAGCACATTCATAATCTCCTCTATCTCTATTCGATGTCCTTTAATTTTCACTTGATGGTCTATTCTTCCTAGAAATTCAATATTCCCATTCGGTAACCAACGTGCTAGGTCTCCTGTTCTATAAATATATTCACCTTTTTCAAATGGATTAGGAATAAACTTTTCTTTTGTTAAATCTGGACGGTTCCAATATCCCCTAGCCAATCCAATCCCACCAATACATAGTTCACCTGGAACACCTATTGGCTGTAACTGAGTTTGCTTGTTAATAATATAAATTTTCTTATTAGCGACAGGTTTCCCAATTGATATAACATTATTCTGATTAGATAGTGACGCAAAGGTAGCTCCAATTGTAGCTTCTGTAGGTCCATAAGCATTAATCAAATCGTATTCTTTTCCCCACAATTGAACTAGTTCTTTTGTACAAGACTCCCCTGCCGTAACAATTGTTTGCAAATCAGGAAGCGAATCATATTCCATTACTCTTAACAGACTTGGAGGTAACGTAACCGATGTAATTCTGTTATCTTTCAGCCATTTTGTTACATTTAAGAGCAACGTTTCTTTCGGCTCAACATATAAAGTAGCTCCTGTAAGCAACGTATGGAATATTTCTGCTACAGAAGCATCAAAACTAAATGAAGCAAATTGTAAAACACGAGCTCCCTCTTTAATCCCGTATTTCTCAGCAACTAGGCTAAAGTTACATACTCCTTGATGCTCGATCATAACTCCTTTCGGATTACCAGTTGAACCAGAAGTGTAAATCATATAAGCTAAATCCGACGGTTTATTAATAATTTCTAAATTACTTATTTCTCCTTGATAATATTGAGTACGGTCTATCTCCAAAATTTCTCCTTCATATTCTTCCGGGACACGAATTGGCTCTTGTGTAAGTAACAATTTCGCTCCACTATCCTGTAGCATAGTATAAATACGAGTTAATGGATATTTGGGATCAATTGGAATATAAGCTCCTCCAGCTTTTAATACCGCTAATACACCGACGACCATTTCAATAGATTTATTCACCATAATTCCAACAAACTGATCTCTCGTTATACCTTTTGAGCGCAAATGTCGCGCTAATTGGTTTGCCTTTTCATTTAATTCTTTATATGTCATATTTTGTTGTTGGAAAACAACTGCAATCTGATTCGGAGTTTTCTTTACCTGTTCTTCAAACATTTGTTGAATTGTATGTTCGTTAAGGAATGATTTTTTCGTTTCATTAAATTCTACTAACAGCCGCTGTTTTTCTTGCATTGTAAGAATATCTATTTCACTTAAATTAATATTTGGATTTAAAACGATTTGCTCTAAAATATTTACAAAATTCTGTGCCATTCTTTGAATGGTAGTATCTTCAAACAAGGATGTACTGTACTCTACCGAAACCTGCATTGTGTCGAAATCATAAATTTCCCATGACAAATCTAATTTAGATTGCTTCCAACCTAAATCATACTGATTACATAAGGTACTTGGAATTTCCAGTTTAGAGTACTCCATATTTTGCAAAATAAACATTGTGTCAAATAGTGGATTTCTGCTCACGTCCCTACGAATATTGAGTTCTTCAATAAGCTCTTCTAATGGATATTCACTATGTTCGTAAGCATCGATTACAGACTCTTTCACATTAGATAAGAATTTATTAAACGTTTGATCATCCTTAGAAATGTTCCTTAATGCAATTGTATTGACAAACATCCCAAATACAGAATCCAAATCCCCATGTGTTCTACCCGCAATTGGTGAACCAATTACAATTTCATTTTGTCCCGTATGCCTTGCTAATAAAACATGGTAGGCTGCAAGCAACACCATATATAAAGTAGCTTCCTTCTCACTAGCTAATTTTCTAAGCTGAGCTGATAGTTCTACTCCAATAGAAAAATTAAATTTTTTCCCCTCAAAGGTTTGCACAGGAGGACGTATATAATCTGTAGGGAGCTGTAATATAGGTAGTTCCCCATTTAATTGATTTATCCAATATCCCTTTTTCTTCTCCCATGTATTCTGCTGTACAACATTTTGTTGCCAAACTGCGTAATCTTTATATTGAATTTTTAGTGGCGCTAATACTTCTCCTTGATATAACTGTGAGATTTCTTTATACAACAGTCCCATCGATATTCCATCAGCAATAATATGGTGAATATCAATCATAAAAATATACTGTTTATCTTTTAATTTAACTATTGCAGCTCTAAGTAACGGCGCTTCACTTAAAACAAATGGTTTTACAAATGAATAAATTATCGTATGAGTGTCTTCTGTAGATTCATGATACAAAAGTTTAAAATCTACTTCTGAATGCACTCTTTGTACTAATTCTCCTTCTACATAATGGAACGATGTCCGTAACGCTTCGTGTCTTTCAATACAAGTATGAAGTGCATATTCTAACCTAGCTATATCTAGATTCCCTTCAATATGCCAAGCATTACAAATATTATAACTCGTACTAGATTCTTTCACTTTTTGAATTGCATACAGCCTTTTTTGAGCTGAAGAAACTGGATAATATTCACTTTCTTCAATACGAGTGATTTCCTTATACTCTTTCTCTTTCTCTAAACTAGCTATATATTGCGCCAATTCTTTAATTGTTGGATTCGCAAAAATAGATTTTATAGAGATATGAATTCCAAACTCTTTAAAAATAGATGCAATTAATACCATTGCTTTTAAGGAATGCCCACCTATATGGAAAAAATTATCATTTGCACCTACTGATTCTATGTTGAGCACCGATTTCCACAGAGAAGTTAATTTTTCTTCCACTTCATTAGAAGGCGCCAAAAAGTGCGAATCTATTTGTACATCCGGATTTGGTAAAGCTTTTTTATCCACCTTCCCATTCAATGTAAGCGGCAAGGAATCTAGCTGAACAAAGTAGGATGGAATCATATAGTTAGGTAAGATGCCCGCTAAATATTCTCTTAATTTAGAGACTTCACAACTACTGTCCATAACTAAATATGCACAAAGGTAAACTTGATTATGTGCATCATTTTTCGTTATCACAATGGCTTCCTTAATATCGCTATAATTCATTAGACATTTTTCAATTTCCCCTAGTTCAATGCGGTGTCCCCTAATCTTTACTTGATGATCCGCTCTTTCTATAAACTCTATATTCCCATCAGGCAGCCAGTACCCTAAATCTCCTGTCCTATAAATCGTATCTCCTGGTATAAATGGATGAGCTACAAATTTTTCTCTTGTTAAATCTAAGCGATTTAAATATCCTTTTGCTACTCCATCTCCACTAATGCAAATCTCTCCTATAGCATACGGAGGTTGCAATTTATTATTTTTATCTAATACATATATTTTTGTATTACTAATTGGTTTTCCAATAGGAACTTTTTTATTTTTCTTCACTAAATCTGTAACTTCGTAATACGTGGCATACACAGTTGTTTCAGTTGGCCCGTACATATTTAAAATGCGACCTTCTCCAAGTAATTCAAATGCTTTTTGTACATGTTTAATAGATGCTTTTTCTCCACCAAATAATACTTTCTTTAAATTTTTCAAACATGCTATGTTCGTTTCTGCAACAACATTAAATAAAGCGGTTGTCATAAATGAAATCGTAATGTTTTGTTTCTGAATCATATCTCCTAATTTAAATGGATTTAAAGCCGTATCTTTGGTTACCAAAACTAATTTTGCACCATTCAATAATGCGCCATATATATCGAATGTAGAAGCATCAAAAGCATAATTTGATAACTGAAGTATATTATCTCTATCATTAATCTCAAGGTATTTATTATTAACAATCGTTTTAATAACATTACGATGTGATGTTAAAATCCCTTTTGGTTTCCCAGTTGATCCTGAAGTGTAAATAACATAGGCTGTATCGTCTGATGTATTTATCTCTAATACATTACTGTCATTTTCTTGAGAAAAATCTAGTTCATCTATTATCAATCTTTCATTTTTATATTTACTTATCTTTTTTCTATATGTCCCTTCAGTCAACAACAACTGCACCTTACTATCTTCTAAAATATAACTAATACGCTCTTGAGGATATTCAGGATCAATAGGTACATACGTCCCGCCAGCTTTTAGAATACCTAAGGTTGCAACTATCATTGTAGGAGATCGATCTAATAGTACTCCTACAAAATCCCCTGGTTGTATACCGCTTCGACGTAGAATACGTGCTAATTGGTTAACCCTTTGATTTAATTCTTCGTATGTTATACTGGTATCTTTATATACTAATGCTATATTTTTAGGTGTTTTATTCACTTGTTCTTCAAATAAGCAAGAAATCGTTTTATTTTTAGGATAATCAGCATCTGTATCATTAAACTCACACAAAATTTGGTGTTTTTTCTGTAACGTAATTAAGTTCAAATCCTTAATTACGATCATTGGATTTTCTATAATTTGGCTCATAACATAGTTAAAATTTCCAATCAATTCCTGTATAAATTCCTTCGTATAAACATTTTTGTTAAATTTAAATGTCAGTCCGTCATCCATCGATACATATACACTAAAATCAAATTTTATTATTTCTGAAAATTCATACTCTATAATATTTTCATCTCGAAATTGTTCTAAAGAAGGAAAGACGTCCTTTTTTTCAAAGAACATAGCATTTGTTATATGGTCTGCTCCTTCAAAATCAGATAATAATGCATGAGTAAAAGTTTGAGATTGAATAGATTCATTATGTATCCTTTTTAACAACTCACGGAATGATTCGTCATTCTTATTTTTGATACGCATTAGAATTGTATTATATGACTCAATTTGCTCTCCTTTTGCATTTGTACCAAATATTACATCATCACAATTATTATACTTTTGCAAAAGAACTCCCCACATGGTTTGTAAGACTGTACTAATGGATATATGAGTTTCTTGTTCCATTTTTACCATTTTACGAAAGAACTGTTCTTCTATTTTTAAGCTAACTATCTCCCAATCAGGACTAGATCCCTCTTTGCTATATTGCTTCGGTATTTCAACAATCTCTTCATAATCTGCTACGTATCTTTCCCAATAAGAAAGCGCATCTTGTTTTTCCTTTTCTTGTATACAATACTTCTCTTTCATTTGGATGTTCTTTTGTATACCTCTTTCAAAATAATACATGCTAAATAGCAATGCTAGTATGTTTTGAAGTGAACATATTTTAATTTTCCCAAAATTAAAACTAACAATAAATTCACACTGTTCTTTACTAATTTGAAAAATCGTAAAATCTATAAAAAAGTCCTCTTCCTGATTTCTTTTTCCACAAAACATTTTCTTTTCTTTATATGTATACTGCATCTTTTCAACTTCAAATTCACTATAAAAAGTGACTTTTATCTTCTGTCCTTCTAACAGGTTCAATTCATTTTCTCTTTGAGGAGATAAAAAATATTGCTCCCCTGTAACAACCTGGTTAATTATGCTTGTAAATCGCTGAAGCTCAAATTTATCATGAAAACTGAAATGAATTTGTTTAAAACATAAATTCCTTTCTCTTATTGGCAATTGATCTAGACTATGTTTCAAAAGCAACGACGAATAGTTATTTTTCAATTCCATCACTAAGCTCCTTCTTATCTTTCTATCAATTACGAATCATTTTCTAATCATAAACTGCAAAAACAAATTTTAAAAATATAAATTTATCTACATAACTTTTTTGCGCTAGCACCTCTATTCTTTATTGAATATAAATAAAACAAATCGAAGAAGTAATTTTAAAAATAATAACATAAAAGTTCATTTTTCATGTTACTTATGCTAGGAGGCGTTTAACTCAACAATGGAGAAAATAACTTGATGCATTTATTTGCTAAACACTACATGCTAAGAAGAAAGAAAAGTAACTAAAAATCAATAATTTCCTTACGTAGTTAAAAATTCATATAATTACCAAAATCAAAACTCATAATATTCATATTAAATGCCTTTTGTAAAAAATGTCAATATTCTAATTTTTTCATTTTTTGTGGCAAATTGTAATTTTATGTAGTAATCTAGTGATTGGAATATGTATACATTTTTTATTTTTATAATTTATTAATTTAAATATAATTCTGTCCTCTATCTTTTGATCTCTTTTATGGAAATTTATTGATATAACACACATACCTTTTCAGACCAATCCCTTATCGTATAAAAATTCCATATGAAAATTTTATCTCTTTCACAATGGTACTAATAAAATCTAGGAGGAATGTGAATGGATGCACAAACAATTACAGCGGGCAAATCTACTGAAAATCCCAATACATTATCATTATTTAAAAATAAAAACTTTTTATTAGCATGGATTTCTAATATATTTACAGGAATCGCTTCCGCTGTTTATTTATTATCAGAGTCTTGGTACGTTGTAAAACACTTAAATTTAGGGGCTTCCTTAGGTCTTGTGTTAATGATGACAGCTATCCCTCGATTTCTATTGATGCCTTTCGGAGGAGTATTAGCAGATCGTATACAAAAAAAGCATATTATGTTCTTTTCAGATGCTACCCGTAGCCTCTTATTAGTTCTTATGATTATATGTCTTGTATACGAATCACTTTCTTTTACAGCAATGTTAATTTTCGCATTAATATTTGGTATATTAGAAGCCTTTTACTGGCCAGCTGCATCATCAATTATTCCAACAATCGTCCACGAAACACAACTAGCTCAAGCAAATTCAATTATTCAAATTACACAACAAGTCTGTTCTCTTGGTGGACCAATGATTGCAGGAATTTTTTTAACTTTAGGTTCATTTCACATGTTATTTGCAGTAATAGCCATTTTATTATTTTTTGGTGCGTTCCTAGTATTATTTCTTCAAAGATCCAATACAGTTACAGAAAACACCTTAGAAGAAAGCCCTTCTTTTCTCCAAGAATGGAATGAAGGTTTTTCCTTTGTGAAAAATAGTAGCTTTATTACAGCTTTACTTGTAACGGTTACATTGGGAGGATTTTTTTTAACAGGCCCTTTATCTGTAACTATTCCATTACTTGCAACATCCGTTCTAAAAGGAAATGCATTAACACTTAGCTTCTTAGAAACTTCTATATCTGTTGGAATGTTTCTTGGAGCACTCGTTGTAGCTGGAATTAAACTCAAGAAAAAAAGAGCATTAATTGCTACAAGCAGCTTAGCTTTCTGTGGAATATTTGTATTATTACTAGGACTCACCAATCAATTAATACTGATTATGCTATTACTCGGGTTAATTGGGATAGTTGTAACTTTTAGCAATATATTTTTCATTACTTTACTTCAAGAAAAAACACCTGTCGATAAACTCGGACGAGTAATGAGTCTTGTCACAGCTGCGACTACTGGATTGCTTCCAATATCTTATGCAGTAATAACACTCCTTTTAAACAGTGGAACTCCATTTTCTTTACTTTTATTTATATTTGGAGGAATTGTCACTCTATTCTGTTGCTGTCTTATTATCTTTGTAAAAGTCGTACGCACCACTGATTAACAAAGAATATTTTTTTGTTGTATGATAAGAAATTCAAAAAAAAGAAACAGTGTTACTTCATATAAAAGTAGCACTGTTTCTTTTTTGATTGAAGCAGATGAATATTTTCTCTCACAAGCATCACATAAATCATCAGGCCATACTGAAGATTTAACTTCAACGAGACGGCTTTACGTAAGATTGGGCTATGGAGAAGACTTTCTCCATAGCCCAAACATTTCCCCTTTTATACAAGAGAAATTGTTTTTTCTTGTTCTTTACAAATCAACTTATTATAAACACCTTTCATTCTCTCTATATTCAGCTTCCGAAAAAAACACCCATAAGGGAGTAAATAATAATTGTGGAAAATAAAATCGTCATATGGAAAAGCGAAAAAATAAACAATGACTTTGCCCATTTCTCTGAGTCCATTTTTTTATAACCATAAATACTTAAGGCAAGCCATAAAATACTTAAAAGAAGTGATACTAGCATAAGACCAATACTTAACGAACCTAAAAGAACACTAATTATAATTAAAATGATTAAATACACATTTGTTTGTATATATGTTCTTTTAATCCCTTTTACTACTGGGAGCATTGGAACATTTGCAGCCTTATACTCCTCATGTTTGCGAATCGCTATCGCATAGAAATGAGGCATTTGCCAAATAATCATGATAATAAAAAGACCAATAATAGCTGGATGTGTGATATCTGGGTACATAGCGGCCCAGCCAATGAGTGGCGGCATTGCGCCCGAAACACTTCCAATTTCTGTATTATAAATCGTTCTTCTTTTACTCCACATTGTATAAGGTACAACGTACAAAAATAAACCTAAAAATCCTAATAATGCCGCTAAATATGTAGTAAGCGCAAGAAATATTAAACCAGAGATCGTCATCAATATTCCAACCCATAATACAGCTTTAGGACTGATTTCTCCAGTTACAGTCGGTCTATTTTTTGTTCTCTCCATGATAGAATCAATATCACGATCATACAAGTTATTAAAAGCCCCCGCTGCACCTATTATTAAGATTGAACCGATGAAGGCAAATATAATCTCTGGAATTTTTTCAGATGGGCTAATCTTATATTTATATAAAGCCAATGTCAATCCAGCAAACATTGGGACCAAATTCGATTTAATTATGCCAGTCTTAACAGTTTGGGCTAAAATTTCCGATAACTGTCGTTTCGAATTTGTTAATTCTTTTTCCCTTCGCATAATATCTCTTCTCCCTTCTATTAGATTATCTTACTACAATAAAAAACTTTATTCCTACTTTTTATTTTCACACTATATATCGTTCACAAATTATATACTAATTTGAACTTATATACTACTCGGTATATTAATACCATATGATATACTTGTCAAGAGAAGGGGGAATACGATGAGCCGCCGAAGATTAACACAGGAACAACGAAAACAAGAAACACGACAATTACTTTTAGAGTCCGCTTTTGAAACCTTCGCTAAACTAGGATTCTATGGAGCTTCTGTTGATAAAATTGCAGAACATGCTGGATTTAGTAAAGGTGCTGTTTATGCTCATTTTCATACAAAAGAAGATCTTTTTCTAGCTATTGTGGAACAACAAATGACTTCATATGTACAAGACATCCGTCAAGTAATAGAACAGCAGCAATCATTAGCAAGTTTTATCGAAACGATGGATGAGTATTCTCATTTAGTTAGACAGAAAACAAAAGCATGGAGCATGCTTAGCATGGAATTCCTTCTATATGCAATGCGCGAAGAATCCGTATGTCATAAATGGTCAAATATGATAACAGAAGCAGTAGAGCAAATTTCCAAAGCTATCGACAGTTTGCTACTAAAGGAAGGCTACAAATCTACTTTATCTGCAAAAGAAATAACATGGAGCATGCTTTCATTAGAAAATGGCATGTCCATATTTTATAATATGAATCAGCAACATATCCCTCTCGATTTATATAAAAAGACACTACAAAACATGCTTCTCTCCTCCAGTCAAGAAAATTAAGAAATCCCCAAATACACAAATCAAAAGAGAGTTATACAATAAAAAGCAGGTACTAAATCGATATTTTACAACCATTTAGCACCTGCTTTTTTATTAATAGTTTTATGCCTAAATATCATTTCTATAAAACTCTTTTTATTTATTACGCTTTAACTCGATCATTCCTGTCATAGGCTGTACTGTTAACTTCGTATCCTTTTCTTTCTCTGTTCCTATACTTGCTGATTATTCTCTCTTAAATCCGGTAGAAAGAGAAAATCATTGCTTATTCGCCCCGCATACATTGACTACATTTTATATACATAAAAATTCCGAGAAAAAATTAAGTTAACCAACAATTCTTAATATAAGGTACGATCTTAAAATAATACATTTTTATCTAATATTTCTTGCGCTATACTAACAAAGTTAATAGGTTGAGGATAAGCAGGAAAGCTATTATGCATCGCACATACTGATAGCTTATACTGATCATCAATATCATATTGTCTAATAAAATACGGGGTTTTTTTATTATTTTTTATTATTTCAATATGGTTCGAGTTGTGTCTTTTAACTAAAAAAGAATTCAGAGGAATTGTTAATCCTTTCCCTATTGCTTTTACATAACTTTCTTTTATAGTCCAAAGATCATAAAAATAATCTAGTTGCTTTAGCGAATCTATAGAAAGCAACTCATCATATTCCGCTACTGTACAAAAGCTTTTTGCTATATCAAATTCAATTGGTTTTATCATTTCAACATCTACACCAATCGAAAATTTATCAACAGCACAAACAATCCAATCACCTGAATGAGAAATATTAAATTCAAAATTAGAAAAACCATATAAACAAGGCTTTCCATAAAAATTAGTTTGAAATTCAATTTCCTTATTTAAAATGTTATATTTTCGCATAACCAAACTTCTAACAAGAAGATCGGCAATAAGTCCTCTATAAGCATCTTCTTTCCTATGGAAACTTTCAATCTTCTCTCGCTTTTCATTAGAAACACACTCTAATAATTGTTGAAATAATCTATTTTCTATTTTTATAGGGATTTTCACAATATATATTTCCATCATCTAACTTCGACTACCTTTTACTTTTTAGTGGATTTGAGTCAATATTTTGATCAAAAAAAGTTACATCTAAGCTACTTTTTTAGCAGATCTTCTATTGCTCGAGGACTTTTAAAACCAATGCTACTATGGATTTTTTTGCAGTTATAAAATCCCTCGATATAAGTATCATACGGACACTTTCTCCTTAAAATCCATTGTAAAAACTTAAGTAAATTGTGTCCATATGACTATACTAACTCTACCATATTTCCCTCTTAAAACAAATGAATGTTTTCCTTCTTACACGCTTCACGCATGTCATCAGGCCATACAGAAGTTTGAACCTCACCGATATGCGCTTTACGTAAAAAGTACATGCACATTCTTGATTGTCCAATGCCACCACCAATTGTAAGCGGGAGCACGTCTTCTAAAATTCCTTTATGGAAATCGTAATTACGTTTGAAATCTTCACCTGTCTTCGTTAACTGTTCATCAAGTGATTTACTATCAACGCGAATTCCCATTGATGATAATTCAAATGAACATTGTAGTACAGGATGCCAGAATAAGATGTCACCGTTTAATTTCCAATCGTCATAATCAGATGCGCGTCCATCGTGTTTTTCACCTGAGCGAAGCGCATCACCAATTCCAATAATAAAGACTGCACCGTGCTCTTTCGCAATTGCATGCTCACGATCCTTCGGCGTTAACTCTGGATATTTATCTTCTAATTCTTGAGAGGTAATAAACACGATATCTTCTGGTAAATATTTACCAAGGAACGGGTATTTTTCAAATAAATGATCTTCTAAATCTTTGAATATTCCATAAATTGTTCGTACTGTTTCTTGTAAGTAATCTACTGTACGCCATTCTTTTTGGACAATTTTTTCCCAATCCCATTGATCAACGTAAATTGAATGCGTTGCATCAAGTTCCTCATCACGGCGAATCGCGTTCATGTTTGTATATAAACCTTCACCAGCTTCGTAGCCATATTCATGTAATGCAAATCGTTTCCATTTCGCTAGCGAGTGAACAATTTCTAATTCTTCTCCTGAATGAAGCATATCAAATTCAATTGGACGTTCTACACCGTTTAAGTGATCGTTTAAACCTGATTTTTTCGTTACGAATAAGGGTGCAGATACGCGGAATAGTTCAAGACGTTTTGCTAATTGATCCTCGAAAAATGTTTTAACTTCCTTAATTGCGATTTGTGTCTCTCTTACTGTCATTAATGATTGATACATGGTGGTTTCCTCCTAAAATGTTTGGATGTAGTGGAAAGAAGCCAACAAAAAAAGCCCTTCTTTCCCAAAAAACTGGGACGAAAGGCTTTGGTTCCGCGGTACCACCCAAATTAGCAACAGAGGTTGCTCACTTATTCAGTACGGAGATTAGAGAAATCTCGATACTGTTCTTCTTGTAACGGCGAAGTTCCCGGCTAAGTCTACTTTCCCCCAAAGGATTTCGGTTAGCGACTCCAGGAGGTTCTTCATAACAGGCTTCGTATCAGGCTCACACCACCCCTGACTCGCTTTGACTACGTCCTACTACTACTCGTCCTTTCACAGTCGTTTTGTTGTCACATCTCTGAAACATTTTATTAATGATTATTCTATACAAAAAAACAAGAAAGTCAACAAAAATTTAAAAATATTTTTCAATTCTTTATTTTAACTCTTTAGCGATTCTTTAAAACTTTATGAGAGTTATCGCTTCTTTTGTAACTTCGATTCGAAAAACCCTTTACCTAAAGTAACCATCATATATATGACAAGAAGGGTAAGCGTCCGAAAAACAGAATCCATTGTATTTCTCATATTTTTCATTTCCCTTGCAATTCTTTTCATATGTATAACGTTCTACAATTCGAAGAAATCTATGCAAATTTCGATAATGATTTCATAATACATCAAATTACTGCCGATTTTATGATATACTATATCATTCAGTTGTTTGTTCTGATCCATAACGAATAGGAACAAACATAGTCATAGATCAAGATTATATTTCAAAGACATTGACTGCTATCAAAATAGATTTTTTATAGAATAGTAACGGAGTGATAATATGAGTAAAACGAAAGCAAAAGCTAAGAAAGGTACCGGTCAAGGAACAGGGAGTAAGGGCTGGAACCGTTGGCAATCTAGCGCTAAGAAAAAGAAAAATGCGAAACCTTATAAAAGTAAAGGTACAAAAAAATAACTAAAAACCCTCGTAAAAACAAGTAATCCAAAGCATGATAACTAGCCTTAATGTCCACTTATTTTAAACGAAGAAAAATGTGATTATTACGTTCATAATGAAAAAGCTATTCTTTCGTATCTATGGAAGAATAGCTTTTTTATTATGTTAAATCATAAAAATCTCTCTAATTTCTTCCTCCGTAATCGAAGATAACTTCTCCTGCCCTGGCTCAATCACTTCTGCAATTAAATGCTTCTTACTCTCTTGTAACTCATTCATTTTTTCTTCAATTGTGCCATGTGCTACTAATTTGATTACTTGTACAGTATTCTTTTGTCCCATTCGATAAGCACGATCTGCTGCTTGCTGTTCGACCGCAGGATTCCACCATAAATCGTATAGTATAACAGTGTCAGCCCCAGTTAAATTCAGCCCCGTACCGCCTGCCTTTAAAGAGATGAGGAATAAATCGCCTTCCCCCTCGTTAAATCGATTGCATAGTTCTACACGCTCAGCTGATGGCGTATTCCCATCTAAATAGAAATACGGTATAGCTTTACGATTCAATTCACGTCCAATAATGGAAAGCATCTTCGTAAATTGCGAAAAGATAAGAATTCTTTTCCCGATACTTCTGCACTCCTCTACAATTTCGAGTAGTTGTTCAAACTTAGCTGAACTTCCCTTGTAATCGTCTACAAACAAACCTGGGTGGCAACAAATTTGCCGAAGTCTCGTCAAGCCGGCTAAGATTCTAATTTTATTTTTACGCAATGTATCTTTATCTAAATGTTTTAATGTTTCTTCTCTCAATTTTGCTAAATATGCTGCATATATTTTTTTCTGCTCTGGGAGTAACTCTGAAGACTGTAAGTGCTCAATTTTCTCTGGTAACTCTTTTAATACATCTTCTTTCAAACGACGTAATACGAACGGCTTCACCCGCTTTGCAATATTTTCACGCTTCAAGTCCCCAAATTCTTTTCGTCCTGGTAACAATTCCGGGAATACTACATTGAAAATAGACCAAAGTTCCTCCAAAGAATTCTCTACAGGCGTTCCGGTCAATCCAAAACGATACTCTGCTTGAATCGTTTTCACTGCCTTTGCGGTTTGCGTCATATGATTTTTAAATGCTTGTGCCTCATCAAGAAAGAATGTATGAAACGGCTGTGCATATTGCCTTACATCTCTTCGTAATAAAGGATATGACGTAATAATGACATCATACTTTGTAGTATCTTTTAAAATTTTTCTACGTTCTGTTTGATTCCCATCCACAATAGCAGCTCGTATATTCGGAGTAAATTTCTTTATTTCACTAAGCCAGTTATACACTAAAGAAGAAGGCGATACGACTAATACAGGTAGTTTCTTCTCTCGAATTTCAGGTAAAACTGAAACGATAAAAGCAATGCTTTGCAGCGTTTTTCCAAGTCCCATATCATCTGCTAAAATACCGCCAAATCGATAATGTGCAAGTGTTTTCATCCATTTGAATCCATCTTTTTGATACTCTCTAAGTACTGAAATCAAGCTGTCTGGTACAACGAATTTCATATTTTTAGGATTTCGAATGTTTTCCATTAATTCTTGAACGGATTGATCTAAACTTAGAACACTTCCTTCTTGAAGTGAACTCATCCATTTCACACTGCGCACGAGAGGTACATTCACCTCTTCTCCTTTTAGAAATTCCTTGCGAATACCCGATTTCTTTATAAACTGGTTAACTTCATTAAATTCCTTGCTCTCTAGCGATAGTAAAGAACCGTTTGCTAATCGATAATATTTACGTTTCTCCTCAAGTGCTGCCAACACACCTTTAATCTCAGCTTCAGGAATCCCTTTTATATCAAAACGAAATGCTAACCAATCAATTCGCTCTTTCCGCCTTACTCTTATGAGAGGCCCACTGTTTCCTCGATGAATACGCAACTTAATAGCCGTAGTTGCGTAAATATCAAGTATACTTTTTAGTTTTGGAACAACGTGGTATAAGAAATTATATTCCGCTTCCTCATTATGCATAAAATACCCGCCTTCCGTTTTGGCAAAGGCACTCGCATTCATAATTTCTAAAATCTCTCGTTCTTTTTTCTCATCCCGATTGAAGACAGACGGTTGTCCATCCTCTTCTAACGGATTGATAACCACATTTCCATATTGAAATTCAAGCCCTGCTAATAATCGATTTTTAACTCGGTCTAAAAATAGTTTCGCTTTCAAAGGAGGGGTTTCAACGTGCTCCGATATAACCTCGTCAATTCGAACATTTCCTAGCTTCATTAAACCTGGTACTACTTTCGCTACAAATTGTTCCATTTTCTCAGCCGAAATATGAAATTGATTACTGCCAGAACGATTCATCATTCTTTTTAAATCAACCAGTCGATTACAATCTCCCGCGTTTAAATGATATAGCTTCCCTTCAAAAAGAGCATAACCATATGTATCCATGACTTGAACTTGTTGTAATCCATCAATCTGAAGTGTATATCCTCCGTTTACACCCTTATTGAACTCAAAAGCTAAAGGCAGCAGCCCTTTTGAGACATGCACACTATGAAATGATTTCCCATCATGTTGTAGTCTTACAAATGAATTATTAGAAAGCAGAGAAAGCATCTCCTTCCAAGAAGTTGGTGGAATTAAAATCATACTTTCATTTTGTTCACAGTCCATTTGTAACGATTCTACATACATTTTTTCATTCCGATACATTTGAATCAACAGTTGAATAACAGCATCTGTTTCTTGTTGAAAGCTGTAGATCTCTGGTGTATAAGTAAAATCATTTGAACATATGAAGGACTCTCTCTGCTCCACTCTATTAAGAAACTCTCTAAGCTTATATACAGTGTATAACTTCTCTAACTTTACCTGAATACCAAACAGCGCCCCCCCGTTTTTAGAAGATACTGGAATACAAATGAATTCCACATCAAGTATTTTTCGTGTATCAAATCGGTGTTGCTTACTTTTAGGTCGCAGTGGCTTTTCATCAAATAAATTCAACATACCACTCGCTAGTTGAGCATCTTTAGAGTTCATGGAATCCTTGTTTGAATTAACTTCTAACGATTGTCCACTTCGTTGAAAATTATTTATATATAATAGTGCAGCTGCAATATGTTGACAATATGTATGAAAAGAAGCAAGTGAAGGACAACTGCATTCCCCAACAATATCACCATTATGAGCAGTTTCTATCTTGACATAGAAATCTCCGTTCCCCTTCACTGTTGCCTCGCAAATATTTCTCTGAGTATCGTAATTAGTAATATCAACCTTGTCTGTCTTATAATAGGCCTCACCCTTTTTATATGAGATTTCTCCACATAATCGTTTAATTATTGTTTTATTTAATGTAAAGCTCATTATTTTGATCCTTCCCTAAAAATAAAAAATTTACCTTCTTAACGTTATATAAAAAAACATTAGAATACAAACATTTCTAATGTTTTTATCTACTCTTATACAACATTTTACATGTATACACAGTAATATCAAACAGCAATTACTTAAAACAGTCCGTTTAAACTTCAATTATTATAGGAAGAATCATTGGTTTTCTTTTTGTATGTGAGTATACAAACTGTCCAAGTACTTCTTTTATTTCTTTTTTAAGAACATTCCATTGACTAACATTTTCTTTTTGTAAATTGTTAATGGTTGTTACAACCAATTGGTTAATTCTCTGCAAAAAGTCTTCCGAATCACGAACATATACAAATCCACGAGAAATCGTATCCGGACCAGAAATAATCTTCCTTTCTGTTTTACTAAGAGTGATAACTATAACAAGCATACCATCTTCAGAAAGCTGCTTACGATCACGTAAGATAGCGTTTCCAACATCTCCAATACCCAATCCATCTACATATATATTCCCTGCAGGTATTCGTCTGGATTTCCAAGCGACTTGGTTCTTTATATCAACTACATCA
The DNA here is from genome assembly GCF_022811845.1 of Bacillus pseudomycoides. Lineage (NCBI taxonomy): Bacteria > Bacillati > Bacillota > Bacilli > Caryophanales > Bacillaceae > Bacillus > Bacillus pseudomycoides. The sequence goes on along the minus strand of NZ_CP064266.1, from coordinate 3,157,814 downwards.
CCATTACTAATAACATAAATATTCTCTTTCTTAACACCAACGGACTCTGCTAATAGACTATGATGATGTAACATTCTAAATTCACCATGAATAGGAATGAAATATTTAGGTTTCATTAAAGTAAGCATTAATTTTAATTCTTCTTGATAGGCATGTCCAGAAACATGCATTCCCGTTGAACTGCCCGATCCATAAATAACATTGGCTCCCAATAAAAATAAATTATCTATAATACGTGAAACATTACGTTCATTTCCTGGGATAGGAGTTGCAGCTAAAATGACAGTATCTTCAGATAGGATATCTACCTGTCGATAGTTTCCACTGGCTAAACGGGATAAAGCAGCCATAGGTTCACCTTGACTTCCAGTACAAAGAATAGCTACCCTTTCTGGGTCCATTTGATTGATCTCATTTGCTTCTATTAACATTCCCTCAGGAATATTCAAATAACCTTGTTCTAAAGCAACAGACACTACATTAACCATACTCCTCCCAAGCAAAGCAAGCTTTCTATTCGTTTTTATAGCCGCATCTACCACTTGCTGTACACGATTAACATTAGAAGCAAAGGTCGAAATAATGACTTTTCTACGAGCTTTGATGAATGCTTCTTCAATGCGCTCACCTACAGATCGTTCTGATGGAGTAAATCCAGGGCGTTCTGCATTCGTACTTTCAGAGAGTAGAGCTAAAACGCCACCACTTCCGATTTTAGCCATTTTATGAATATCTGGGTATTGATTATTTACAGGAGTCAAATCAAATTTGAAGTCGCCTGTATGTACTACAGTACCTTCTGGTGTATGAAAAGCAATACCAAGGCAGTCAGGAATACTGTGATTCGTTTTAAAAAACGTCAAACTTATTGAACCAAATTCAATAACCGATTCCGAATCAATAACAAATAATTGTGTTAAACTTTGAAGCCCATGTTCTTTTAATTTAATTCCAATTAAACCGATTGTTAATTTTGTTGCATAAATTGGTACATTTAATTGTTTTAATAGATACGGGATCCCTCCAATATGATCTTCGTGTCCATGTGTAACAACTAAACCTCGAATTTTATCCTTATTTTCTTGCAAGTATGTAATGTCCGGGATAATCAAATCAATTCCTAATAAACTTTCATCTGGAAACTTAGAACCGCAATCAATTACCACAATATCATTTGAATATTGTATGGCATACATATTTTTCCCTATTTCATTTACTCCACCTAAAGCAAAAATGGATAGTGCATTTTCTACTGTGCTCAAAATTAATCCCCCTTTGGGAAAACATTCAAATATATTCGAAGAAATATGGAATTCTTTTTTATGATTAACCCATCTAACTAAAGATTATTCTGATTTATAGCCGAATAAATATTTTTCATGGGATTATTGCATCAATTTTATGTTTATAATTTCCTGTATTTTTTAAGCATCAACACAATCTAAATATAGAGTATGTTGATATATATTTTATCCTTACTTACACAGTAAAAAATGGAGGGACACTAATGAAACATGTTGTGGCCTTATTAATTAAATATACTGCAGTTAGCGCTGTACTACTCATGATATTAGGCATTTTTCAAGGTATTTCAATCCCTAGGATATTGTTTATCTCTTTAGTAATTACAGGAGCAGCCTATTTAATAGGAGATTTGTTGATGTTACCTAAGTACGGAAATACGGTTGCTACAATTGCAGATTTCGGGTTGAGTTTTTTAGGAATCTGGGTGTTAATTTATCTTCTTACAAATATAGATTTAACTCGTAATATTACAGCATCCTCCTTTTGGGCAGCTCTTCTCATTGGTATAGTAGAAATATTTTTTCATATTTACATGAAAAGAATGGTTTTACATGAAGATGAAGATTTACGTCCGTCATCTAACATACATCATCGTGATAAATATGCTATGGAGTTTTCAGATGAATATGTGGATCACTCTAAAATACAAAAAGTGCATTCACCTGGAAAAGCGGAAGATACAAATGGTAAATTAAAATAAAACAGTGGCCTAGGCCACTGTTTTATTTATTCAGTTAAACTTGTTTAGAATTTCGAACATGTTTGATAAGTCCACTATTCATGAAGATTAAAAGTTGCATGTTAAACTAAACGATTTTGATAGGACATAAGAGTTCCTTCTTGAATAATATTCATATCACATTATTAATAAATAATAGAAAAGAGGGCTTTTACCATTTCCAACAAGACATGCTCTAATTATATTTCTAAAAGGATAGCTAAGGCATAATTATTTTCTTCCTTGGCTGCTATCCTTCTCTTATATGAGATCCCCAACTCCTTTAATTGCTTCATATCCAAAATACATCCCAAATCCAACTAAAACAATTCCTGCAAAAATAGAAATCCATTTCATCATACGGTTATTTACAAACCTTCTTCCATAATGAATGGAAGTCGCCATAAATAAATCCCAAATCATAATTCCAACAAATATTGTAATGCTGTACAATAAAGCTCGTTCTTTTCCTACTGTACCAATCGCACTTGTCAAAACGGCTCCATAAATACCAATCCAAAATACAATATTAAGTGGATTAGAAATAGCAATTAAAAATCCTGAAGCAAATGATTTCATTGGGTGTTCTTTTTTTCCGTTCCCTTTACTCTCCACCTGCTTAGAAGCATCTTTTATACTTTCATACCCAAGATACAACAGCGTAAAGAAACCAAATACCCAAATGATCAACTTCGCAACAGGTGTTGTTAAATAGACAGAAACCCCAAAATAAATTAAGAACATCATAATAACATCTGCTGACATTGCTCCTACTCCAACAAGCCATGCACTTAAAAAACCATTTTTTATTCCTTTATTAATTTGGGCAATATTGATTGGTCCAACAGGTGCTGATAGAGAAATTCCAAGCAACAAGTAACTAAAAATAGTGCTTATCATTTTTCATTTCACATCCTTATATATGTATTCCAAAACAAATTTATATTCAATTATACCCTTTTATTTCCACAAAACAACAAATATTCAGAATTTTAATCATAGAAAAAAGGACGCTCACTTGTAAGCATCCTCTTTTCTATTCTATCTCCATTAACCGTTTCGCCTCAAAATACAACACTTGAATAAACTTCTTCGTATTAATTCTCGTGTGCCCAGATGTTGTTAATTCTTCCTTTGTCATTTCTGTCATACGCTTACGAACAATGGTAAAATCAAAAAACTTTGGTGCATAACTTTCAAACTTCGGATTCGCAAAATCTGTTAAACCAAGGGAAGCGAGATGGTTCAGAGATTGATAAATTGCTCGACGCACTCTTTGTTCCGAAGCCTTTCTTTCTTTATCAATTTCTACTTCCAAAGCACTTTCTCCTAATTTCTTAACTGTGATGTGTTGAAAAATATCTTTCAACACCGGAAAACCATATTCAAAAGTTTTTTCTTTTTCTTGACTTAATAAATATTCAAGCATACTAAGTAAATCCTTACTTCCGTTCTCTCCCGCGATTCCGAGCTCCGATAATAAGTAACGACCTGAGTCCGCTATTTTTTTCTCTTCTTGCAATGGTTCATTTCGAACTTGTGGTTGTTCCCATTGGAACACATTATTCAATGATTTTTGAATATCTTGTATCGATCGTTCTAACCGAATGCGTTCCATCACTTTTCGCACAACAGATACAACCTCAATTTTATTTAATGGTTTTGTAATATAATATTCAACACCTAGAGAATACGCTTCTCCAATTAATTGTTTCGACTCAACTTGAGAAATCATAATTACTTTTCCTGTAAACGACGGTGCAATATGACGTATTGTTTCAATGCCATCGCGAATTGGCATTAATAAATCAATAAATAAAACATCTACCTTTTTAAAATTCAACTGATCCACTTCTATACAAGCACCATCTTCCGCTTCTCCCACTACTTCTCCAAGATCTTCATCTTCAATAATTTGTGATAGCATAGAGCGGAATACTTCATCATCATCTACGATGTAATAAAACATCCCATCACCCTTCCCTGGTTAAACTAGACTCAGGTAACCATACGACAAACTTACATCCTCTTTCATCTTCTCCATCTTGAAGGATTACTTCTCCGCCTAGTTCTGTAACCATCTCTTTTATGTATGACAAACCTATTCCCGTTGATGGTGTCCCTGTCTGATCATACTTCGAAGTAAATCCCGGTTTAAATACTAACTCTTTATATTTTTGTGCAATACCAGGACCATTATCTATTACTTCAAACATTACATTTCCTTCTTGTTTATAGGTGTTTATTACAATCTCACCAACACCCTCTATTGCTTCTACAGCATTTGCCACTAAGTTATTTAAAATCGACAATACAGTATACACATGGTACTCATTGTGCTCACCTTCTATGTTTTTAGAAAATGTTATTTCTTTTCCTAATAGCTGAGCGTACTTTTCATTTATCCTAACAATCATTTCTATCAACTCATGACCTTCTATGTACTCAGAAAGATTTTTATCTAATAAAAGCTTTGATAATCCCGCAAAAATTCTTTGATTATCTTTTTTAATTTCGTGTACTTCCCCAGCAATTTTCAATACTTTTTTACTGTGCACTTCTATATCATTTGTACCATTACTAGCCTGTAAATTTCGATATAATTGATATGCTTCTTGTGTAATTAATTCTGCATTTTGAAGTGTCTTTTTTAAATGTACAGATTCCACATATAAATTGGAAAGATGCATCAACATCTTTTCATTTTCTTTCCGAACCTGTGCTTCTTTTAATTTCGTTTCATATAAACTCATCATATTTAAGAAACCAAGGGCAAAGAAGCTTCGAAAAACCGCGATAATAATCAATTTATTTATTTCGGAAATCGTAATCGTTGTACCAAGTACTAAAACATGATAAAAAGCTAGTTCTGACATACTTGCTATAATCTCAATTGTAATCCCAAGACATCCAATTACAATTGGTTTTTGATGGAATTTATTTACTCTACATAACGAAAAAAGACTTCCATAAACAAAATAATAAAAAAAGACTGGATAACGCAAATAAAAAGAATCCGTTACCTGAAAAGAACCTTGTAACATCCAATCAAAACAAACCCGAAATCCTACTACAGATACTCCAACAAGTAGACCGACTACAGCAGCCGGTATTTTCCGTAAAAATAATAATAAAAAGAAAAAAATTGGGGTTCCAAAACTCACACGAAATGTATCATTAAACGGATGAAAATTCAGCTCTCCAGCTATTGGAACAATTAACACTAAAATGATTAAAAGAGACATATCTTTCTTCCACAATTGATTCCAATTCAAAGATGCCACTTCCTATTTATGAAATATATTTTCCCTAAAATTGAACAAGGAAAGCCCGCTTATCATATAAACGGGCTTTATTTCTATAGTGTTACCTGTTTAGCTGCTTTTACTTGGCGATATATAGGCTGCCACATTGCTTCTTTCACAGCTTTTCTGATATCGTTATCACTAAGCTCCTCGCGAGCAACACCTTCAGCAACTGCTGCTTTAGCTACTTCAATTGCTACTATTTCTGAGATATTACGCAGTTCTTCTACTTCCGGAAGAATAGGTGCTCCTGGTTGACTTGTATCTACCATGCTTGTCACCGCTTCTGCCGCTGCTGCAAACATACCATCTGTCATTACACTCGCACGAACAACTATTGTTCCAAGGCCAAGACCTGGGAAAATAAGCGCATTATTTGATTGTCCGATTACATACGTTACACCATTATATGTAACTGGTTCAAACGGACTTCCTGTTGCCACTAGTGCTCTTCCTTCTGTCCAACGGATTAAATCTACCGGTTTTGCTTCTGCAAGCGGTGTTGGATTAGACATTGGTAAAATAATTGGTCTTTCTACATGAGAAGCCATTTCCTTTACAATTCCTTCTGTAAAGGCACTAGCTACTGTTGATGTACCAATTAAAATCGTCGGTCTTACACGTTTTACAACTTCTGCAAGCCCAATCATACTATCTTGTCCCCATTCATTCACTTCAGATTCCTTACGTGCGTATGGGAGCTGGAAATCAAGAAGTTCTTTCATGTTATCTGTAAGTAAACCATTGCGGTCAATACACCAAAAACGTTCGTTAGCTTCTTGCTCTGATAAGCCCGTACGAACCATCGCATCTCGCACTTGATCGGCAATTCCGATTCCAGCTGTACCAGCGCCAAATACTACAACGCGATGTTCACATAAAGGAACACTAGAAGCTTTCACTGCTGATAATACAGCGGCTAATGAAACAGCACCTGTTCCTTGAATATCATCATTAAATGTACATACTTGATCACGATATTTATCTAAAATCCTGCGTGCATTACGTGAGCTAAAATCTTCCCAGTGTAATAATGCTTGCGGAAACTTGTCATATACAGTTTTTACAAACGTATCAATAAATTCGTCATATACTTCGCCAGTTATACGAGGATGACGGTTACCGATATAAAACGGATTATTTAGTAAATCCTCTCGATTCGTACCAACATCTAAAATAACAGGCAATACACGACTAGGATCGATTCCAACTGCAGCCGTATAAACAGCTAGTTTTCCGATGGCAATATTAATACCGCCAACGCCCCAATCTCCAATTCCTAATATTCCTTCACCATCCGTTACAACGATTAAATCCGTATTTTCAGCTGTTGCTCCTATGTTAGTAAACGCTTCCTCAATACCAGAAGGATCATTGATTGATAAGTAAACCCCACGCGGTTTACGGTACTCATGACTATATCTTTGAATTGCTACACCAACAGTTGGTGTATACACAATTGGAAGCATTTCTCGCAAATGATCTGTAAGCAAACGATAAAATAATACTTCGTTACGATCATGTAGCGCTGTTAAGTATACATTCTTTAATAAATCATCCGGCTGCGAACAAAATTGCTCATACGCGCGGCGTGCTTGTTCATCTAATGTTAATACCGCTGGCGGTAATAACCCTTTTAGTCCTAATTCTTCTCTTTCTTCTTTCGTGAAAGCGACACCTTTATTTAAAAGCGGCGTTGCTAATACTTCTACTCCTCTTAATGTTGTTTCTAATGTCCCATCAGAGGAAACTGTAAATTTACTCATACCATCCCTACCTTTATTCATATATGCCATTTCTATATTGTAAACAAAAAAGAGGGGAATGTCCCCCTCTTCTTTTAATTTTTCTTTAGAAGAGTTGCTCCTGCAATCCCCGGATGTGTCATTTCATATGGGTCTAAAATTAAGTCTAATTCCTCTTGGGATAATACACCATTTTTCACGCAAAGGTCTCTGACAGACTGCCCAGTTGCAATTGCTTCTTTTGCAACACGAGCCGCTGCTTCATAGCCGATATGTGGGTTAACAGCTGTAATAATCCCTACACTTTTCTCAACGTATTCTTTCAAGTGTCCTTCATTTGCTTCAATTCCTTTTAGACAATTATCTGTAAAGGCACGGAAACCGTTATTCATAATACTAATCGATTGAAGTAAGTTGAAAACAAGTACTGGCTCCATAACATTTAACTCTAATTGACCTGCTTCTGAAGCAAGACAAATTGTATGGTCATTACCGATTACTTGGAATGCGATTTGGTTAATCACTTCTGGCATAACAGGGTTAACTTTCCCTGGCATAATAGATGAACCTGGTTGACGAGATGGAAGCATAATTTCTGCAAGTCCAACACGCGGACCAGATGCCATTAAGCGTAAATCATTTGCAATTTTAGACATATTCATCATACATACTTTTAGTGCAGCTGATACTTCCGTATATGCATCTGTATTTTGCGTTGCATCTACTAGATCTTCTGCTCCAACAAGAGGCAATCCACTAATTGAAGCTAAATGTTTCACCACTGCTTCAATGTACTCAGGATCTGCATTTAATCCTGTTCCAACTGCTGTTGCACCCATATTTACTTCATATAAATGTTGACGGGATTGCTGAATTCGTTTCATATCACGTCCAATTACACGAGCATATGCTTTAAATTCTTGCCCAAGACGAATTGGTACAGCATCTTGTAAATGTGTGCGCCCCATTTTAATCACATGGTCAAATTGTTCTGCTTTTAATTCAAATACATCATGCATATAACCCATTGTTTGTAATAACACTTCTAGTGCATTTAATGTCGCAATGTGAATTGCTGTTGGAAATGCATCATTTGTTGATTGTGCCATATTCACGTGGCTATTTGGACTAATATAATGATAGTCTCCCTTTTCCATCTCTAATAATTCAAGAGCACGATTGGCAATGACTTCATTTGCATTCATGTTCATAGAAGTTCCCGCGCCGCCTTGAATTGGATCGACGATGAAGTGATCATGCCATTTCCCTTCAAGAATCTCTTGTGCAGCCTCAGCGATTGCGCTACCTTTTTTCAGTTCCAATCTTCCTATATCAGTGTTCGCAAGTGCGGCTGCTTTTTTTACAATTGCCAAAGCTTTAATTAATCCTTCATGGATCTTATACCCTGTAATTGGAAAGTTTTCTACAGCACGCATTGTTTGAACTCCATAATAAGCATGCGTTGGCACTTCTTTTTCGCCTAAAAAATCTTTTTCAATTCGTACACTTTTTGTAGTTTCAGTTAATGTTACCATTATTGCTCACTCCTCATCTATTTCTTATGCTGCTTCTGTTTGTTTGACAGTTTCTACATATCGTTTTGCTTTATCATGATCAAATTCGCCTTCCCATTTCGACATAACAATGGCTGCTAATGCATTTCCTAACACATTGACAGACGAACGAATCATATCTAAAATGCGGTCAATACCAGCTATTAACGCTATACCTTCTAACGGTAATCCCATTGAACCTAATGTCGCTAATACTACAACAAATGAAGCACCAGGAACCCCTGCCATACCTTTTGACGTTAACATTAAAACGAATAATAATGTTACTTGCTCCGTTAAAGACATGTGTACACCATACATTTGCGCGACGAATAATGCTGCTAACGCCTGATAAATAGCCGATCCAGTTAAGTTAAATGTATAACCCGTTGGAATAACGAAAGATGCAACTGCCTTCGGACAACCAAACTCTTCCATTTTCCTCATTATATTAGGTAAAACAGCTTCTGAACTTGCTGTTGTAAACGAAAGGATAAGTTCTTCTTTTAAAATTTTCATTAAGGTGAAAATATTTACACCTACCATACGTGCATTAATCCCTAATACAACAATAACAAATAGTATAACAGTTACATACACAGCTAGCACTAATTTTCCTAAAGGAAGTAGTGTTGCCACACCAAATTTTGCAACCGTAACAGCAATTAGCGCAAATACCCCGAATGGTGCAAACTTCATAACTTGATTTGTAACCCAAAACATTGCTTCAAGTACACCTTCAAAGAAATGAAACACCGGTTTTCCTTTTTCTCCAATTGCCGCAACTCCTAAACCAAATAACACAGAGAAGAAAATAATCGGTAATAAATCTCCTTGTGCAATTGATTCAAATACGTTTTTCGGTACAATATGAACAATTGTTTCTGCAAAGCCTTTTTTCTCTGTTGCATCAGCCGTTTGCTTATATGATGAAATGTCACTTTGCTGTAAGTTATTCATATCAACACCAGTTCCTGGTTGGAACACGTTCGCTGCGATTAATCCCATTAAAATCGCAATTGTCGTGATAATTTCGAAGTAAAGAATTGTTTTACCGCCTAGTTTTCCTAGTTTCTTCATATCTCCTACACCAGCTACCGCAACAATCAATGCTGAAATAACAATCGGTACAACAATCATTTTAATTAAATGAATAAATATATCCCCAATTGGTGCGATATAAGAAATCGCCGTTTTATTGCCATAAAAGATTGCCCCTACTACAATCCCTAACACAAGTGCGACAAATATTTGTGTCGCCAATCCGAATTTTTTCATATATTTTCATCCCTTCATGCGAACGCTTTCAATTTATAATAATAAAAGCTTACTCACATGATATAAGCAAACCTACAAAATCAGACAAAAACCTACAACTTCGTCACAAAAAATTCGAATTTTTTTCTTTAAATATTCATTGACACCATTTGGTGATAAAAAAGTGAAAATAGCATTGATAAAATATCTGATTTCTTTGTATAATCTAAAAGATAAGTTTATTTGAACATAAATAAAATGAAAAGGAGTGGAGGTTATGAAGAATTCTACGAAAGGTTTCATTACAACTCTTCCTTTCCTATTTCAATTTCTCTTAAAGGAGCAAAGGCATTCGCCTCTGCTCCTTTTTTATTGCAAATCGATATGCTACTTGCATGCAATTTTTTCACATGAGCAAAGCAATTAGATCAAGAATAAACTGCCTATAAGAATCCAAGTATGATGAGAACTAATTCTCAGTGATAGTTACGGACTCCACCAGAAAAACCTTTTCTTCAAAATAAGGAGTGATGATAATGAAACCATACAAGCGTGTTTTAATTAAACTCAGCGGCGGTGCTCTTGCTGATCAAGATGGAAATAGTTTTGGCTCCAAACGTTTAGAACATATCGCAACTGAGATTTTATCAATTGTCGATTTAGGTATTGAAGTTTCTCTTGTCGTTGGCGGAGGGAACATTTTCAGGGGCAATTTAGCTGAGGAATGGGGGATTGACCGCGTGGAGGCGGATAATATAGGGACATTAGGTACAATTATGAATAGTTTAATGCTACGCGGCGTACTCACGAGTAAGACAGATAAAGAAGTACGTGTTATGACATCTATCCCGTTTACAGCGGTGGCAGAGCCCTATATTCGTTTACGGGCCGTTCACCATTTAGAGAAAGGATATATCGTCATCTTTGGCGGCGGAAACGGGCAACCATTCGTTACAACAGATTACCCAAGTGTCCAACGCGCAATTGAAATGAATAGCGATGCGATTTTAGTCGCAAAACAAGGTGTAGATGGTGTCTTCACAAGTGATCCGAAACGAAATAAATCAGCAAAAATGTATCGTCATTTAAATTATAATGATGTTGTTCGAAACAACATCAAAGTGATGGACCAATCAGCCTTATTACTTGCTCGTGACTATCATTTACCAACACATGTTTTTAACTTCGATGAACCAGGAGTTATGAAAAAAATATGTTTAGGTGAGCATATTGGCACATTAATTAATCATGAATTAACAGAACTCGTAGAAGAAAAATAATGTTTTCTCGAATAGAACAACTGTAACTTTGACCTTAAAAATAGGTGCGGCATTTTGCCGCACCTTACTCTTTCTAAAAAAGTAGTACCCTAGCGGTATTGAAAAGCAAACAGTGCCCCATTATTCACTATTCATAAAACTACCTTATAATAATCGCTATCAATACCATTGCTAAAATCACAAATTCTGAAATACAACTCTTGGTGCTTCAATAACATTATTCATAAAAACTACATCTGCACATTGCTTTGGTGCATGCTCTTCTATATACATATGGCAAGCCGCATGATATCTTTGTAAAAATATTTCCTCTGCCCTCTTTTTATTCCCAAAGGCTTTCGCTTCCCGACTTGAACCACGTTCTCTTGCAATTTCAAAATCTGTTTCTACAAATATTTTATAATCAAATAAATGTTGGAGCTCTTTTTTTAATAAAAAAGTACCATCTATTATAAATATCATATCTTTTGAAGCCAGTATAGATTCCGTTTTAGTATACATATCCGTTTCTAAATCATGTGATTTCATCACATATCGCATATCTCCATCAGGTCCTAATGGAACCAATAAGCGCTCAGCAAATGCTTGATAATCATGAGCATCTTCATAATATCCTTTAGCTGATTCCTTACCTTGTGAATATCTAACTATCTTTGGATTGTGAAAATTATCTATACTCGCCCGAACGACTTTTCTTCCTTGCAAATGAATTTCTTTTTGTAACTCATTTGCAAATGTTGTTTTCCCAGAAGCTGTTATACCACTAACACCGACTCTTAATGGGTGATCTAGTTTAAGCATGAGCATGCGCTCCACAATCTCACGAATAGCAATTTGACGATTCAAATGCTAATCCACCTCCAAAACATCTATATTTATCCTTCAAAGGATATTTTAATGGAAAAATACGGTTCCGCGTGTGAAATATTATAGAACTTATTCTCGCTTTTTGATTGTTATATGGTTCGAAACGGTAAAATAAAACTCAAAATAGTATTACTCTCCAGGAGTTAACAGTAGATGTTATATGCCTAAGTCAGAGGCTAGACTGAATTATTATTTTTGAATATTAGATAGCACAAAACAGAATGTTAAGAATTTTATGTTAGAATAAGTATATTGAGATGATGTACTTATTCAATAAAGAAATTCGTTTCATATTCATCATTTCACAAAAAATTGTAGGAGGAAAAACGAATGGATTTACATATTACGAAAGAATTAAATGCAACTAATAAAGACAACATTAATAATAAACTTTATGAATATAATTTAAAGCATTTCCCAACAGATTTAAGGGGAAGATATCAGGAGATTCATTTATTTCTTAAGGATGAAGACAGCAAAGTTCGCGGAGGAATATTAGGTGAAATTTGCTGGAATTGGTTAGAGATTCATACTTTTATAATGGATGAAGACATACGCAAACTAGGTTATGGAACTAAACTTTTATTAGAAATCGAACAAATAGCTTTAGAAAAGAATTGTGATTTCATAAAAGTAGATACTTTAAGTTTTCAAGCATTAGATTTTTATAAAAAGCACGGTTATCAAGAGTTTGGTGTCCTTGATAATGTCGGTAGAGAATTTAAACATTACTATTTAAAAAGATCTATAGGCAATTTTATTTTTAAAAGATTGAATTAAAAATACTATACAATAAACAATAAAACGCTTCGAGTTTATTCTCTAAGCGTTTTGAATACAAATTACTTTAGTATTTCATTTACTATTTGAAATTCCTTTCACAACAATAGAACTATTTTACATGAATCCCATATCTACCTTTATTATAAATAATAATTAAACACCCACGCTATTTTTTCTTTGCACTTCTCTAAGAATGATAAACGATCAAAAAAGGATGAAGTGATCTCTTTTGAATCTTGAAAATCTTGTGTTAACACTTGATTCACTTGTTGAATCATCGGGCCACCATATACATAAAAGTCCATCTCATCATTAATATGAAAACTACGCGAAGTAAAATTTGTTGTACCAATCACAGTTATTTCATCGTCGAATACCATTACTTTCCCATGAAACATCCCTTTTTTATATCCATATACAGCGATTCCATTTTCAATCGACTGACGAATATATGGGTAGGCTGCTTCTTTAATAAGCGGAACGTCAGGTTTATAAGACCAAAGTATTCTTACCGATACTCCCCGCTTTCGTGCCTGAATTAAAGCATTCATAATTTCTTTATCTCTTGGTATAAAATAAGGTGTAGCAATCACGATAGAACGCTTTGCTTGTTGTATTAATTCCATATACTTCGTAACTACTTTATGTCCATTGTAACTAGACATAGTGTGTAACGTTTTTCCTTTAATAACAGGCTCAGCTGTTCTCACAATTTTTTCTGAAGTATCTCGCTTCCAATCTAATACAAACTGCTCCTCTAAATCTGTTACCCCTTCTCCCTGCAATCGCATATGATAATCCCGCCAATATCCAAAGCGCTTATCTTTCCCTAGGTATTCATTACCTATATTAAATCCACCACTATACCCGATTTTCCCATCTATCGTTGTAATGCGGCGGTGATTGCGATGATGGAGCGAATAAAAAAAGAATGGGAACTCCGGTTTCCTGCTGTATGTAAAATGAACACCACTTGCCTGCAATTCATTTTTATATTTTCTTTCGAAAGACAAATCATTAATCCAATCGACCGATAAGTATACTTGTACTCCTTCTTCTGCTTTTTCTTTTAATAAATTTAAGAAAGTATGGCTACTTTTATCATTCGAAATAATATAGAAATAAGTAAAAATAGAACGCTTTGCTTCTTTTATATCAGAAAATAATTGACTATATAGAGGTTTCCCCTCTACATATAATTGAAAATCACTATAATGAGGAACATATTCTTTCCGTTGGTTTTTATCAGCTTCTATTTTCCTCCCCAGTGTTACATCAATATGCATCCAAACAACTAAAAAGATTGCTATGCTAATAATAATAGAAATGATGCGTAATATTTTTTTTGCCATTTTGTTTTCCTTCCGCGCAAAATAATTGTCTTCAGATAGTATTTCAATAGAGATTATATTTTATGAGCAATTACAAAAAAAGGATGCGGCATTATACGAGGGCACTGAAAAAGTCCTCCTTATAAAAAAGTGAACTCAAACATAGACACGGGTATGATGTGGCATCTTCCTCGAGTCTCATTGGCATGCAAATACAAGGGGCGATGGCCATATTCGCAGTTAATTTAAAACGAATCATGACCTTAATAAAGGAAAAGAAGTAAAAAAAGCATAAGAAAAAGGTAACTTTCCGTTCAAAATTGAACGGAAAGTTACCTTTTTTCGTTTCACATCATTGGAGGGCACTGGAAAACGCAAGTTTTTCAGTGCCCTCCATTATACCGCACCCCTTTTTATTAAATAAAGTTCCTCGCATCATTATTTCGGCCAAACTTATAGATAGCTATTAAGAAGAAGGCAATCGCAAAGGCAAATAAAATTAAAATGTTTAAATACAAATCAGAAAACGGTGTCCCTTGCTGCAATTCCCCTATCGTATCTAATAACCAACGCTGAGGAAGAAATTCCGCAATTTTTTGCACAGATGCTGGCATAATTTCAAATGGAAAGAAGCATCCCGCAAGCAAACATGTTGGTGTAATAATGATATTTTGCATTACATTAGCAGAAGCTGAATTCTTAGCAAAAGACACAACTGCTAACGATAAACCAATTGCAATTAAACCAAATATCATCAGTACTCCAATCATAACAAGCAAAGGCATATTTGTATCAATATGAAATACATTGGTCATAAACAGTACCGTTACAATAATTTGTACCATCATGATAACCATATTAACAGCAACGTTAGATAATATATATTTCTCCCCATCTATCGGTGTTGATAACAATCGGAAATACGTTCTATTCTCTTTTTCTTTCAAAATCCGTTCTGAAAAATTCACTGCTGAAAACAACATAAACATAATAAGATAACCAACTGTTTGATTCGTCATATCTTTGTTTTTTGAAGTATCCTTAAGCGTCGTGGTTTTTAGCTTAAATGAACTTTTTTGATAACCTGCATACATGTTATCAAACGTACTTTGATCCTTTTGTGCAATTTTACTAATTGCAGCTATATTATCAATATAATTATACAAATACGATCTT
Source organism: Bacillus pseudomycoides (assembly GCF_022811845.1). Lineage (NCBI taxonomy): Bacteria > Bacillati > Bacillota > Bacilli > Caryophanales > Bacillaceae > Bacillus > Bacillus pseudomycoides. Next base: position 3,142,494 of record NZ_CP064266.1, on the reverse strand, counting down.
ATAAACCCTGTTACTTGAGCACCTTTAATCGAGGAAATTTGAATATGACTCGGCTTACCATCTCGAACACTTTGCGAAAAACCTGAATCTAACGTAATCACTCCATCAAGTTTTTTCGAGGCAAGCTTCTCTTCTATTTCTGACGCCTTAATTTTACTCACTTTTACATGATTTAACCCTTCTATAAATTTCACCGTATCATTTGCTATATAATGATTTTCATTGTTTACAATCCCAATATGCATAGTACCTTGCCCTACATTTCCATACATTAAAAATGCCATTAATGACCCTACTATTGGCAATCCAATAATAAGAAGTAATCCTTTTTTATTTTTCAAAAGTACAGATAATGTTTTTTGTATGAGCCATAAAATATCTTTCATGTTATAGCCCCTCCCGTCTGCGTAATGCGATAATCGCAATTAATAAAAACAATGCAGAAATTCCAATGTTTAAAGAGATTACCGGAAGTGCCGCTCCTACTTCATTCGCATAAATAATTTTCATAATCGCTGTATTCGCCCATGTTAATGGTGATAAATTTGTAATCATATTTTCTTCAACTACGAAATATGCACCTCCAAAAATAGAAGCTAATTGTACAACAACCATAATAATCGCTTTAGATGCCTCACCTGTTTTCATAATATATCCGATCCCTAATCCGAAGCTAATTGCAAGGAATACTTCTGTTAGTAAAATAAGAAAAACTACTCCAAGATGGTCACCCCAATTTGCCCCATAAACAAATTTACTAAAGAAAACGACGAGAAGAAGACAAAGTGCATTTGCTACAAGACTACCAAGTATCTTCCCAACAAAAATTTCCACTTTACTAACAGGTGAGGCAATTAAACGGTCACCCGTTTTTCGTAATCGCTCTCCACGAATCAAATAACTTGCTCCCATCGCTCCATACATGGCAATCATTGTCGTCATCGCAATCGCATAATAGTCCATAGAACCTGGTTTCTTAGCAGCTTGTAAAGATGTCTCTTTTATATAATCATCATGATTTCCATTTGAAATAACTGTACTAACTTTCCCTGGATCTACTTTCGCAACTTCTACCGCTACGTTGTACTTATCAACGAATGTAGTAAGCATCCCTTCAATGATACTTCCTTCAATACTATTCCGATCACTCTCATATAACTTCACGCCGTTTTGATTCATTTCTACATAGCCGGCATACTTATTTTGTTTCACTTCTTCTTTTCCATCTACATCCGTAGAAACTTTTTTAAAGTGAATTCCCGATTTATTTGTTTCTTTTATAAATGCTTCAAAGGACTGTGAGAACTTACTATCTGCTTCATCTTTATATAGTACCTTTATATTTTTAATAGAAAGATTGTCACTATTAAATGCATTCGTTAAAGCTGTTCCCAAAATAAGCATAAGTACTATTGGGAATGCTAACATAAAAACTAATGTTCTTATATCTCGAAAGTCACTTTTGATTTCCTTTATGGCTATATTGAAGATGTTCAATCGATGAACCTCCTTTTTTTTACTAGTAAATCTTATTTATCCCGTAGATTTCTCCCCGTCAGTGTCAAGAATACTGTTTCTAAGTTAGGTGCTTGCTCTTCAAGTGAACGTATTTCTATATCATTATTGATAAAATGCTGAACGATTTTGTTTAAGTTGTTAACCCCTGTATCAGAATTCACTTTAATTACGTTTTCTTCTATTTGAACAGCCTTAACACCACTAATTTCTTTTAATTTGTTCACATCTATATTTTCAACTGACTTTACTTCAATCCAAATATCTTTTGTATCTGTAATAATAGCTTTCAATTGTTCTTTCGTACCTTCTGCAATAATTTTCCCGTGATCAACAATTGCGATTTTCGTACAAATCTCCTCTACTTCCTCCATGTAGTGACTCGTATAAATAATGGTGCTACCCATTTCATTTAATTTCCGTACAGACTGAAGAATATAGTTTCTTGACTGCGGATCAATTCCAACTGTCGGCTCATCCATAATAATTAACTTCGGATGATGCGCAATGGCACAAGCAATGTTAAGTCTTCGTTTCATCCCACCCGAAAAGTTCTTTGGATAACTTTTATGTTTATCACTTAGTCCTACAAACTGCAGTGCTTCCTCTACTCTCGCTTTTAATTCTGCACCTCGTAATCCATACAAACCCGCAAAGAATTTCACATTTTCATAGGTGGTTAACTCCTCATAAATTGCTATATCTTGCGGTACAATTCCAATGTTCATTTTCGCAAAACGATTATGTTTCTTTGTATTTTTTCCTAGTATGCTAATCTCACCTTCATTACTTCTTAACAATCCAGCAATCATATTAATTGTTGTACTTTTACCAGCACCGTTTGATCCTAGAAATCCAAATATCTCTCCTTCTTTAATAGCTAAAGACATATTATCTACTGCGATGAAATCACCAAATTTTTTTGTTAAATTTTTTATTTCTAATGCGTTCATCATTTCACCCCTATTTCAGTTTCTCTGCTGTTATTATAAACAAAAAGAATGAACCTGCTCAGTGCAGAAGTTCATTCTTTTCACATGAGAATATTCACTTTTTTCATATGAGATCATTCATCTCAATCATGTCTTTATTGAATCGGCAATAACATCGTTACCGAAAAACCACTTGTTCCATCTACAATAACCGTTCCATTCACAGATGCAGTCCTTTCCTCCATCCCAATAATTCCAAGTCCTTTCTTCATACGAGGTGCTCCTTTGCCGTTATCCTTCACTTGTACTTTCACCATCTTGTTAAGCACATGAATATCTATTGAAATAACGGTTGCCTCTGCATATTTCATTGCATTTGTTAATGCTTCCGTTACATTTTCCCCAATGACCTTCCATTGAATTGGAGAAATCGTATCTAAATTTCCTTTATACACAAACGGAATTTGTATTTCATGCTTACTCGCAAATTCATCTATGAATAATTTCATACGATGAATTCCAATTTGTTCAGTTGGTGGTTTCATATTTTTAAGGGTAATTCTAATACTTTCAATCCCATCTTTAGAAATATGAATCGCATTTTGCAATAACTCCGCAGCTTTCACTTTATCTATTTCCATCAATCTCTTTGCTGCTTCCATTTGAATAAGTGCGCCTGTCATGGAGTGACCAATTTTATCATGAATTTCTTGTGATAATCGATTTCGTTCTTCTAACTTAAATGTGTATTCTGATTGCCTTATGTATTCTTTATTTTCATTTAAACTTTTTGTGAGCCGCTGCATATCTTTTCGCATCTTATCATTTTGCTTTTCAAGTTTTAGTAATCGTACTATGTAACGGTCTGCCATCGTTAAAACAAGAAAACAAAATGCAGTAATGAGTCCATATGTCATTTGAACACTTTCATCCGCAAAAACGATAGGGAGAATCATAATGAAAAAGATCTGCCATTTCTTTTCTATGTAATAAGATACAATTTCGTATAAGTTCAAAGGTAAAAACAAAATAAAAAACGGATGAATCCTCCATGTAAACAAAGCGATAATACCGATTGATAGTCCAATTAATATTTTTTTATACGCATCTTTTTTTAAAATAGAAATTGTCACGTTTACACAAAGGTACGAAAGCAAAGTAAATATAACCCACGGTAAGTTCGTAACATTTGAGTGAATATAACTGAACACTATATATAAGAAGACAATTAATTTACTTACAATTAACCAAAACTCCATAAAATCAGTCTACTTTCCCTGTTAAATAGTAAATCGCAATTTGCGTACGATGTTCAAGACCCGTTTTCCCTAAAATAGACGTAATATAATTTGCGATTGTTCCTTCTGATATAAAAAGCTGTTTTGAAATTTCTTTATTAGAGAAACCTTTTGCAATTAATGCAATAATACTAAGTTCCCTCTCTGTAAAAAGAGTCTTATCTATTTTCGACTCCTCTTCTTTATTTTCCAGTAAGTTACACTTAATTTTATCAAGCACTACGTCTTGCATAACAGTTTGCCCGTTATATACTCCTTTTATCGCATCACGAATGCGCTCCGGGTCGTTATTTTTTAACAAATAACCTTTCGCTCCGTTTTTTACTGCCTCCAAAATATACTGATCATCATCAAATGTCGTTAAAATAAGCGGCTTTGTTTTTGTCTCCTCACAAATTAGCTTCGTCGCCTCTACACCATTCATATTTGGCATTCGAACATCTAAAAGTGCAATATCTACATCATGTTTTTTGCAATAATCTAGAGCCTCTTGCCCATCATTTACTGTTTCTAGCACTTCGAATTCTTCGTATGTACTTAAAATAATTTTCATGCCTTCTCTAATAAAAGAGTTATCATCGGCTATCAATACTTTTATTTTCATGTTTGTTAGTATAGGAGTTCCTCTACTAACATTCACATCCTTTCTCCATGTAACATTTCCCTATTTCTCATTATATACTTCTCTATAACATTTTTTCACACCTTTTGAAGTAGCCTCTTCTCTTAAAATATATTATTCTTTTTTTACATCATGTGTAGGGGGACTTCCCATTTCTTACGTCTATATAATAGAATGCGTCAAAAAGGAGGGAGAGAACCATTGAGGAAAAACAATTAATTGAAAAAGCACAACAAGGAAGTGAACATGCTTTTCTTATCCTTGTACAAACATATCGTCATTATATTTTCCAAGTTATTTTTTCTATTTTAAGACATGAGGAAGATGCACAAGATATCACACAAGAAGTATTCGTAAAGATTCACGCCTCTCTCCCTAACTATCAATTCCGCGGATTAAAAACGTGGATGGCACGGATTGCTACAAATCATGCCATTGATTATAAGAGAAAGAAAGAAAGGGAAAAAGTAGAGCTCTCCTTATCAAACGAAACTCAGGAAGATATAAAATCCTCTCATAATATTGAGGCATTGTTACTGAGGAAAGAGCAAAAATTGCTGATTGCTCAAAAACTAAGAGAACTTCCAGAGAATTATCGTGATGTCGTTCTCGCACATTACTTAGAAGAAAAAAGTTATCAAGAAATTGCTGCTCAACAAAATACTGAAGTCAAAACAGTCGAAATGAAGCTTTATAGAGCAAGAAAATGGATCAAAAAACATTGGAAGGAGGAAACTTCTTCAATTACTAAAAAACCTTCCACATTTCATATCACGTGGAAGGTTTTTTTCTATATAAGCGCTTTAATTCCTTCCAAAACCAACCCAATCATAAAACCACAAACAGCACCATTCACTCGAATCCACTGCAAATCTTTACCGACGTTATTTTCAATCATCTCAATTAGCGTTTTATCATCTAACTTATCAAGATTTTCTTGTACGAGCTTTCCAATCTTAGAATGATTGTTTTCAACAAGGTTTACAATTTGCTTTTGCAACCAGTCTTCCATTTTTTGAACAGTTGCTGGATCTTCTTTTATCTTATTCATCTGCTTTGTTAAGAACGGTAGAAGATATTTATCTGTAAATTCTTCGTGTTTAACAAAAGCCGCCGCTCTTTCTTGTACTTGTCCTAGCATTTCTTTTATTTTCTCAGCAGCAGCCCAATTTGCAATCCAGTTATCTTTCCACTTCTCTAGTTCTTGTAATACTGCTTCATTTTCCTTAACATTGATAAGTTCTTGACGAATTTTCATTAATATAAGCTGCCTTGTACTATTATCAGGATTTTGTAAACTACTAATATTACTAATCACAAACTTCTGCAAAATGTTTCCGATTTTTTCTTCATCTACAATATTCATGAACGATTTAAGCGTAAACTGCAAAAATCCATCCACTTTAATATTTTCCATTGCTTTCATCCCTAAACTCCCAAGCTGATAACTAGCCTCGTCTTGAGCCGTCCATTCCTTCGCTTTCACCAACATATAATCAAATGTTTTTTCATCGTATTCTTGTACAACTAATTGATCAATAAGGACCTTTAGTATATTTCCTGTATTTATCGTATACAAATACGTTTTTAATTCTTTTTCAATGACAGTAGCTAACTTTTCGGTATCAATTTGAAGAATCGCTTTTTCAGCAATCGTAACAATACTTTTTTTCACAGCATCAGATTGCATCTCTCTTTCAGCAATCTGTAACACCATTTGCGCTAATTGCATTTCTTTCACTTTGCTTGTTATACTTTCCTTCGTTAGCCACTCATTTTCCAGTGTAGAAATGAGCCCTTTTGTAACCCGTTTCCGATTTTTAGGTAGCAGCGCTGTATGCGGAATTGGAATCCCCATCGGATGGCGGAATAACGCTGTAACTGCAAACCAATCAGCAAGTCCACCTACTAATCCCGCTTCAAATCCCCCCTGTACAATTGCACCTATCATTGAACCTTGGAATGGAATAGTCGCTGCAAAGCCAACCCCCATTACTCCAAGAGAAATACCTGCTAAATATTTTGACTGTAATGACATTGTATATACACACCCTCTTGTTATGTAAAATGAAGTTTCTTCATTATATTCAATTCATATTAGTAACCCTTTATATTTTATAAAAGCCTATACCTATACTATAATGAACCGCGTTAAAAATAACAAAGAATTTTAGCATTTATTAGAATGACTAAGTGAATATACAGTAAATTGAGCTAATTCCCATCCAATCTTAGAGGTAATCTTATTTAAATAAAAAAGATGAGGGCATTCAAGCCTCATCCTTTATTACTTTCGTTCCTCTAACGCTAAATTCAAACCCTTTTGATAATATTGCATCATCACTTCTTCAGGAACCATGCTACCACCAGTTCCCCAAACGATGTGTGTACCTTTACTCACTTTTTCCGTTATATTATGCTTTTGCAAATACTCTTTACCCTCTTTACATAATTTTATTGGACCTATCATACCTGCTAGTGCAGAAGGCTCTAAGTAAATTTTCTCTGTATCAGCAAGTTCCGTTAGCAATTTATACAACTGCTCATCACTAACTGTATAATTACCACTTAAAAAAGGCTCCATTGTTTTACCGACAAATCCAGACGGTCTCCCTACCGCAAGACCATCCGCATCTGTTACATTATCAATACCAACATCTTGAACAGCAACTTTATCATGAAGCCCCGTCATTAAACCAAGTAACATACATGGAGAGTGAGTAGGCTCTGCAAAGAAGCAATGGACATTGTCTTTATACAATAACTTTAAGCCAAATGCTACTCCTCCAGGCCCACCACCTACTCCACACGGAAGGTAAACGAATAAAGGATGATCTTCATCTACTGTGATCTCTAACTCTTCTAGTTGCTTTTGTAAATGAGATGCTGCCACCGCGTATCCTAAAAACAAATCATGAGAATTTTCATCATCCACAAAATAGCAGGTAGGATCTGCATTTGCTTGCAGACGCCCTTCTTCTACCGCTTTACTGTAATCCGCTTCATATTCAATAACGGTTACATTTTTACTTCTTAGCAAATCCTTTTTCCACTCTTTTGCATCGGCTGACATATGGACAGTCACATTAAAGCCTAACTTGGCACTCATAATACCTATACTAAGTCCTAAATTACCCGTTGATCCCACCGCAATGGAATACTCCGAGAAAAAGTCTCGGAATCTATCGCTATCTAAAATAGAATAATCATCTTGCTTCGTTACCATCCCGTGCTGAAAAGCTAGTTCTTCTGCATGTTTCAACACTTCATAAATGCCACCTCTTGCTTTTATTGATCCTGATATTGGAAGATGACTATCACATTTTAGTAATAATCCCTCTAATATAGGTTGCTCATAATTTTGCTCTAAAGAATGTTTCATAGACGGTATTCTCACTAAAGGTGATTCTATTATTCCGTTCGTTCCTCTCGTTTCAGGAAAAACTTTCTCAATATATGGTGCGAAGCGCTTTAATCTTTCCTCCGCATCTTTTACATCTTCTTGAGTAAGAGGTGAATCTTTTATCGCAATTTGAAATTTTTCAATGTTCGGATTCGCCCAAAATACTTCTTCCATTGAAATAAGATTGTTTAACAGTGGATATTGTTCTTTCCATGTCTCTATGTTTGTCTCCTCCATCCCCTTCATTTATCTCATCCTTCCCATGTTGTTGTAGCAAGTTGTAAAATAAATTATAATTAAATAAATTTTAATATAGTTTAACACAAAATTCGCTTTTCGTTAATTTAAATTTAATTTTTTTAAATACAATTAAATAACTGTTAAGGAGAATGAATCATGGAAAATATAGATATCGGTAAAAAGATTGAAAAACAAAGAAAAGCTAAAGGGTTAAGTAGTAAAGAACTAGCAAAAATGGCTGAAATTACGCCGTCTATGTTAAGTCAAATTGAACGTGGTTCCGCTAACCCTTCCATCCAAACATTAAAGGTATTGGCTAAAGCTCTTGATGTTCCAACATTTAGTTTTTTACTTGAAGAAACAAATACAGACGATTTAATCGTACGTTCCAATAAACGAAAAAAAATGATTATTGATAATTTATCCTATGAATTGTTATCACCTGATTTCACAGGAAATTTAGCAACAACAATTATGACTGTGCCTCCGAACACTTTTTCCTCGGAAAATCTTCTAGAGCATAAAGGAGAAGAATTAGCATTTGTTTTAGAAGGAAAGATTACGGTGCATTTAGATGAAGAAGAGTATGTATTAGAAACGGGTGATAGTGTAAAAATACCAGCATATTTAAAACATAAATGGATAAATAATTTTAATCAAAATGCAGTTGTCTTATTTTCAGTTACCCCACCTATTTTCTAATACATACAGCTAAAACACATTAAAAGGGCAATACCATAAGTAATATGTATTGCCCTTCTTTTTGAAGCAACATGGTTATGATATGGTCAGAAATTCGGCGATTGGTCCAAGCACGAGCATTGGCAAAAATGTTAGTGCACCTATTATACATATAGTACCTAACAAGATCCCGCCGAATAAACGATTATCAGTTTGAAAGGTTCCTATGGTCTCAGGTACAACCTTTTTCCTTTTGAGTCCAACTGCGACAGCAAGCATTGTAATTACACCTAAATATCTACCAATATACATAACAATTCCCGTTGAAAGATTCCAAAAAGGCGTGTTATCCCTTAATCCTTCAAATCCAGATCCGTTGTTAACAGCAGACGAAGTGTATTCATATATCACTTGTGTTAAACCATGAAAACCTGGATTAGAAATTGCATCTGTTCCTAGATTCGTAGAAAATGCAATTGCTGCAGCTCCAAGAATAAGTAATGGCTGAGACACAATCGTGATTGCTATTAACTTCATTTCTTTCCCTTCTATTTTTTTATTAAGAAATTCTGGTGTACGTCCCACCATTAATCCGGCTAGAAATACAGCAATCATTGCATACATGACGACATTCATAAACCCAAGTCCGATTCCTCCAAACACGGTACCTAAAAGCATGTTTATAAGTGGAACCATTCCACCAATCGGCGTTAATGTGTCGTGTGTTGTATTAACACCACCTGTTCCAGAGGCACTTGTAACAGTTACATATAAAGCAGAAGATATAACGCCAAGGCGAGTTTCCTTCCCTTCCATATTTCCTTGTGAACTTTCTATCCCTAATTGGTTTAACAATGGATTCCCCTTCAACTCAGATATAGCAAGCGTACAAAATCCCATAATAAAGAGAATGAACATTGATATAAAAAACATTCTACCTTGTTTCCGATTACCGACCATTCTTCCGTATACAAATGGAAAGGCCATCGGGATTAACATTTGTAACATCATTTGTAGCACATTACTTAGCATATTAGGATTTTCAAAAGGATGCGCAGAAACTGTTCCAAAAAAACCGCCTCCATTGTCACCAAGTTCTTTAATGGAAAGTAAAGATGCTACTGGCCCACGAGGGATTTCTTGTGTCGTTCCTTCCAACGTTTTCACAACAATTGTTGGATCCAGTGTTTGCGGTGTTCCTAAAACCACAAATATCAACGATACGACAAATGAAATTGGCAATAATATTCTTGTAATAGCTTGTACAAAATCAACAAAGAAGTTTCCTATTCTTTTCCCCGCTAGTACACGAATAAACGTAATACCAATTGCTAATGAAGTTGCGGGTGCCGCAAACATCATAAATGTCACACCCACCATTTGAGAGAAATATGATAAACTACTTTCTCCCCCATAGTGTTGTAAATTCGCATTTGTCATAAATGTAATTGCTGTATGAAATGCTAATGTTGGTTCTAATCCTAAAAAATGATTAGGGTTTAACGGAAGTATTCCTTGTAAGCGAAATATCGAATATACAACCAAAATAAAGAAAAAATTTGTCACCATTAAACAAAACATATATTGTTTCCAGGTCTGACTATGCCCTTTAATCCCAGCAACTTTAAATAAGATATTTTCCAGTGGGCCAAATACCTTTTGACATGATTTCTTACGCTGAAAAGCATTGTATATGTAGTCTCCCATTGGTTTTGCAACAATTACGAATAGGCCAATTGTAATTAGACTTGTAAGCCAGTTCATCCTCTTTCCCCTTTCTGTCCCCATTACACCAAAAACAAATGTAATATTTTACCATTAAGAGAATAAAAAGAAAACACCAGGTTGCACCTAGTGTTTTTTACACACAAGTCCCCCCTCTCAAAACGCTGACGAGGTTAGCTGTCGGATTCGGACCTTGAGAGTAGCCCTACCTATAAAAGGATTCACCCCTAGTGACAAATGCACAAATGTGGTTCCCCCGCTCCTGAAGTGGATTAAGCGATTTATTATTTGGCTGTAAAATCTACATTGAGCTATTCTGATTGTTAATATACTCCTCTAAATGATGGTTGTAAAGAGAGATAACATAAAAAGAGACCAATTCGTATAATCTATAAAAAAATAAAAACAGCAATGTATGAACCACTGTTCGTACATTGCTGTTTTTATTTTTTCGGGAACAATACAATCCCTATACTAATTACAACAAAAATAAGTAATTGCTGCGTGGACAAACCAAACAATACCGGAACCTGCTCACTTATCAGTGAAATAAAAATATGAGCAATTCCTTCTACAATTAGAAAATAACTCATGTATTTTCTAGTTCCTAATCTCTCACTTTTTATCCACAGCCATCCCATTATGCAGATTGCTATCATAATTTCATACATGTATATAGGATGATAGAGAAATTTTGAATCATATAGTTTCATACCCCACGGCATTGCTGTGTTCATGCCAACATGCTGATGGAATAGAAAATAAAAAATAATAATGCTTCCGATTGCAAATGGAAGTACATCTAGTAAGATCCAAAGTGAAAAATTAGCCTTTTTACTTTTCCATATAGCATATCCACTAGCAATGAAACAGCCAGTTATAATGTGATTTACATCTCCAACAGCTAATAATGCTTGCCACGGTGCATGAACAGCCCACTTCGGATTTAAAAGTACCGGTGCAAATTTCCATACTAGCATAATGATAAAGAAGCAATTTGTTAGCGTATCCATGATTCCCTCATATGGGATAGATTGTTTCTTTAACTTCAATTTCATCAAAACAAATCCCATTAAAACCCCTAATATAGGGGAAATCGGCTGTACTTTCACCATCCATTCCATCATCATCATGATGTCCCCTTTTACTTCTCAATTAATTGTTTAAATTTCTTTTCTAATTGATCTGGGGGTAATACCCCTCGCGCTTGGTCTACAATGATCCCATCTTTATCAACAAAAAACGTTGTTGGCAATGAAACAACTTTATAATCAATCCCAGCCACTCCATCTATGTCTAGTAAAACAGGAAACTTAAATTCAAAACGATCCGCAAACGCCTTTGCTTCTTGTACTGGATCTCCAACCGTTGCATTCACCGCAAAAATCTCGATTTCTCCTTTATATTTATCATAAAGACGCACTAAATCCGGCGCTTCCATTTCACACGGTCCACACCACGATGCCCAGAAGTTGATAATATATGGTTTTCCTTTTGCATCATTTAATGAATAAAGCTTTCCATCTAATCCTTTTAATGTGATTTTCGGCGCTTTAAATCCCACTTGAGGTAATACTTCCTTCTCTTGCAGTGCTGCTTGTTTTGCCTTCCGTTCTTTTTCTTCTTTCTTGGAATTATAAAAGTTAACTCCAGCCCAAATAAGTGCCCCAGCCAATATAATTGCAATTAGTTTTTTCACTTTCTTTCCCCCTATTTTTAAAATCCTGTAAAGCCATCAAATAATCTGATAAAGAATGCTGTTATTTTCGTCATTTGATTCGTATAAAGTAAAATACCTGTCAAAATCATCATGCTACCGCCGATTTTCATCATGGCACTAGCATATGTAACGATCCATTTTACTTTACCTATAAAAAATGCCATGACAAAGAATGGGACTGCAAATCCAAGTGTATAAGCTGTAATATAAAGGAGTGCCTCATCTGGATTAGTCGCACCAAGCATTAATACTGCAGAGAATATTGGCCCTACGCATGGTGTCCATCCAGCTGCATATGTCATACCAACAAAAATAGAACGGATATATCCAGTCGATTTACTTTTATAATGAAATTTCTTTTCGGACATAAGCCACTTTGGCTGAATTAGTCCTGTCATAAATAAACCCATGACGATAATAAAGATTCCACCAATCTGTTGAAGCAGTCTTTGATTAGAGGAAAAGGTAACACCAATCCAACTTACAGATAAACCTAGTGCATAAAATATAATAGAGAAACCTATTATGAAAAACAACGTGTGCATCAGTGCTGTTTTTTGCATCATACCGCGATTTTCTTTTAAATCTTGAATGGAAACACCTGTAATATATGATAAATAAGATGGATATAGCGGCAGCGAACAAGGGGATACAAATGAAAGAATCCCCGCGCCTACTACAAGCCATATCGTCAAGTCTGCTGTGTTCATTTTACTCCTCCTACACACTACAAAAAGTAGTGCTTTGAATTAAAAAAAGAGGCTATATGCACTCTCCAATAATCAGTACAAACGAAATAAGAAATAGCCCCATGGTCATGTAAACGGAATTTGTATGTAACGGCATGCTAAGCTTTATAGATGACGGGCTAACAATTTGTTCAATACGCAAATTGATTGCCGTCTTCGCAAAAGAAGCTGTTATAAACGGATTAGATGCTGTTTTTATTTTCATTAATTTTAACAATGCACTGCCTAATTCAAACGATGATTTCATTTGATCCATCGCATATTTGTCCGCCAATAACTCCTGATACGTATGATAACGCTGTAACATTCCTTTCAATACCGGGATATACATCATTCCTTCAGCTAACACCGTAAAAAGAAATAATTTTAAGGGATCACGATTTTTTTGATGATATTCTTCATGCAGTACAATCGCATCAATTTCTTCTTCTGTAAACGACTGAAACACACCTTCTGAAAGAACGATCTTCGGGTGAATCAATCCAATTGTAAATGCTGTAACTTCTAATGCCGGCAACAAGTACAATTGTTTTTCTTTACGAGTAATCCTAACTAGATTCCGCTTTAATTTTTGGCTATGAAAAAATTGTTTCCATACTCTTTTACATACAACTAATAAGGTGAATAACAATAATCCTCCCATTATAATGCGAATGATTGATAATTCCCTCATATGTTTTTGCAACTCAAATAGACAAAACTGTGATAGAAAAAACGCCTTATTTCCAAAGAAAAATGGATATGTAACGTAGTACACTAACATTCCAAAAAAGAGAATACTAATGATGCTTGCTGACAATATTATTTTTCGTATTTTCCACTTCATCATACTAGTCCTCTTTTTTCAGTTGATTGAGTTTTTCTTCTAACTTCTTTATCAAAGCAGGATCAGCTTGGTCTAGTTCATCTAACATGTGATTCACAACGAAATCACCAAATTCCCCCATTAATTCTTGTGTCATTTTTTTGGTTTGATTTGATAAAAAGGATTCTTTCGTTTGTACAGCACGGTATACACCGCTTCTTTTTACCATTTGTTTTTGCAAGTGCCCTTTTTCAACTAACCGATTCATCACAGTCATCACTGTATTAAAATTTACAGGAGATTCCTCACTTAGTTTTTGCTGTACTTCTTTAATCGTAATATCCGGAGTACTCCAAATAATCTCCATAATCCTCGCTTCTAGTGACCCAAAGAAATGATTTAAACCTTGCTCATTTAACTTATAATTTTGAGTGAACATGCTAAACCTCCTTCACACTACAAATTGTAGTACAACAAGAATAAAAGGTCAAATATAGAATGATTCGAACTTAGAAATAAATCCCTTCTTTATTTTAGAACACATTCCCATTTTCATATTTTGTTACAGAAGGAAAGAAACTTCTCTACAGCGAAACTTTATCAATAACAAAAATCTATTAGGTGGTGCTTCATTATGAAATTAGCTGTAATTGGTGGAGGTTACTTTGAACAAACAGATCATTTCCATATAAATCAACGACTTATAGAATTAACTGGGAAACAATCTCCAAAAATATTGTTTATCCCAACAGCAAGCAATGATGATGAAGGTTATATAAAAGAATTTAGAGAAACATTTGAGAAGCAGTTACAATGTGATGTTCACATTCTACGCTGTATAAAAGAAAGCGTTAGCGAAGATAAAATAAGTGAAATGATGCATTTTGCTGATTTTATCTATCTAGGTGGAGGAAATTATATCAATATGCTTAAAAAGTGGAAGGAAAACAAAATAGACGAAAAGTTAATAGAAGCCGTACACAATGGGACATTCATTGCAGGATATAGCGCTGGTGCTATGTGCTGGTTTACAACCGGACTTCGTTCTAATTATCAAGGGGACGGCTATATGGAAAGTGATGGTTGGAATTTAATAAACAAACACTTCTGTCCACATTACAATCAACCAGATCGAGCAAATGCTTTTCATTTATTCTTACAAAACCGTGCACGTAATACAGAAGGAATCGCTTTAGAAGATAATTGCGCTTTGTATATAACCGAAAATTCCTTTGAGATTATCGGAGATCCAGAGAAAGCTTGGGAATTCTATATGTATGATGGAAAACTTATGCGACATCATTTTGATGTAACTTTGAAAAGTTATTTATAAGTTCTTTGTACTCATACAAAATAAAAATACCCCTAAGCTGAAAACTTAGGGATATTTTTTATTTACCTTCTATCTAACTAACAAGTCGTGTAATCCGTTTCTTCTGCCATGAAAATTTATAATATCCATATTGTAACAGTAAGCTCACAATAAACGCTGCTGGGTATCCAATCCATATACCTTTTATACCAAGACTTGTGTGATACGAAAGGTAATAGGCCACTGGAACTTCCACAAGCCAAATTGATACGACACCAATAACAGTCGGCCATAATACGGTTCCACTTGCTCGCATCGTTGCACCAATAATTTGAGCATGACCGAAAATTAAATAGCTCCATAATGTAATCATAACTAAACTATGGGCGATTTCGATTGTATTCGTATTTGTTAAGAACAGTGATAAAATTTCTCTTGAGAATAAATAAATAAAAGCAATTAATATACCGCCAATGATATAGTTCATCACAATTCCTGCTCGAACAACTTTCTGTAATCGATCAAATTGATTCGCACCAATGGATTGTGCGGCGAAAATGGATACTGTAATTCCAAGACTGACCGCTGGCATTTGTACATAACTTGCTACTTGGTTCACGACTCCATAGGCTGCGGTCGCATCAGAACCGAAGCGATTTACAAATGCAATAACTGCAATTTCAGATAACGAAACTAATATCATATTAATACTCGCTGGAATACCAAGGCGTAGTAATAACTTTAATAATTCCCAATCCATACGAAGGTATTTTCGCACTGTTTCATCCAATTGCAATGGATGATTTTTCTTCTTTAAATAAATAAGCATAACAACGAATGTTATAATTGTTGATATAACAGAAGCATAAGCCGCTCCATAAACATCAAGTTTTGGCATTCCAAGCCAGCCAAAAATAAGAACAGGTAATAATATCATGTTCAATACTGTACTAACAATCAAGAAATAAAATGGCGTTTTAGAATCTCCTGCTCCTCGCATAAATGTTGTATATGCGAAATATAAGAATAGAACTGGCATGGAAATAAATAAAATACGTGCATAATGTACACTCATATCAATAATATTTTCCGGTGTCCCCATAAAGCGCATAATATCCATGGCGAATATACTTCCTACTACTGCCAAAACAACTCCTATGATAAAAGTAAATGTAAGTGTTGTACCAACAATAGCCTTTAAACGATCCTCATTACGCGCTCCAAAAGCCTGACCAATTAAAATAGAACTACCAGAGCCAATTCCAATTACAAACGAAACAAGTAAGAAAAATAATGGAAAGAATGCTGAAATAGCAGCTAAATCTTGTTCACCAAGCCACCGCCCTACCACTACCATCCCAAATAATTGTCCAACTGATTGTAATACATTACTTAAAAGTAAGGGAACTAAAAACATAGACATTGATTTCCATATCGGCTTCCCTTCCTTTTGTTGATTTTGTGATTCTACACCTTCTTGATTATTATCTGTCGGTGATTTCAAATTTCGTTTCTCCTTTCTTTTATCTTTCCTTATAACTTAACCCAGTATTTACTTCCATCAGCTGTTCGATCTAGAAAACCATATTCAATTAAATACCTTCTCAAAGTTACAAAATCTGGATACACATTTTCTAAAATTTGATTCACCTCTTTTTCCGTATATTTCTCACCACTATCAAATTTTTTCACTAAATGTTTTAATATGATAAGCTTACGCTTTTGCTTCTTCGGAAATTTAACAAGTGGTCCATCTAATCCTTCCGTAAAGTGCAGTTTCAGCACTTCATTGTTCTCTTCTTCTGTAATATTGTACCTGTCATCTATCATTGTAGCTGTGCGGTGAATCGGTAAAAATTTAGACTGCACTTTTGATTTTTCTTCCGATAGTTCCATTAGTGCTAAAAACACCTTAGCCTGTTTCATCTTTTCTCGCAATGTAAATCGATGATTACGAATTGTTGATGTACTGCCCCCATCCATCTCCTTTACAATTCCTTTATCATTTAAACCCATATAAAAAAAATGTACCATTTTCTTTTGTAAATCTGTTAAACCGGTAAACTTCTTATCAAGACTTAATAAATACTCAAACATTGATGTATGTTCCTTTTCTATATGAAGCTGAGTAAATTTTTCTGCCTCATATAAAACGTTATGATTTTGATAAATAACACCTTTTATAAATGCTTCACCACAAGCTAAACAAGTGTATTCTTCTGTATCCTCTTCAAATACATAACCTCGTTTCAACTCTTCAACTGAAGCATCCCAAAACTTCTCTGAAATATCATTCATACCAAACAATCCTCCAAACAGTTTATTATCAATACAAACAAATTACGCTATCGTTTATTGCTACTTCATCATCTTATCATACCAAAAATAAACTTTTCAATATTTCGTTTACTTATTTTACAAACAAATTCAAAAACGTTTACATAAAATATAAAACTCTCTTATTTCTTATCTATCTTTTTCTTAAGATAACATTACTGCTTCCGCCCCATATAAGTACAATCTATATCCCTAAACACTTTTTCATCATTTTATAGACAAAAACAAAAAATATCTGTTATAATTCAAACAAAATTATAATTTGTTTATTTTTAAAATAACGTTATTCATTTAAAAATATAATATACATCCACAAAAAGTAACGATTTTATTATAACAATCACCATATTTTGTATTTCGAGTTGCTATAGGAATCATTACTAATAAAGTGAAACTTTAACCAGCTCCCACTTACCCTCTGAATCTTGAGGTGGGGGGGCTTAATGCCCACAAATAGCGGGAGAAAACTTGTATTCTCTTTGCTGAGGTATATATCAACCTATATTTATTGGAGGGATAAAAATGAAAAAAGCGCTTTACATTAACATTGGTGGGGAAGGACATGTAAATCCAACACTTGGATTAGTAAATGATTTAGTAAAACGAGGAGAACATATTGTCTATTATTCATCCAATCATTTTGAAGAAAAAATCAAAAAAGTCGGTGCCCAGTTCCGTCCCGTTGATCAAAAGGCACAAAGAAAACTTGCAGAAAGTATGGGGCTTATGTCTTCCCAGCCTCAAGAATATTTATTGCAATTTCTAAATGCAATGGAAATGATCACCGACGCCATTCTAGAGGACATTTCCAACGAAACGTATGATTATATCATATACGATGCACAGTCTTTACCTGGAAAATGGATTGCCAACCAAAGCGAGTTACTATCTATTGCCACTTGGACCACTTTTGCATATTCACAAGATTCACAAATAAATATGTCCCTGACAGGAATAGATGATATGGAACAAAAACAAGAACGTTTGTCTATGCTAAAAGTATTTTTACAATTAGAAGAAATCGCCAAACGAAAACAATATTTAGAAAACAAATATGAACTTCCATTATCTGATAACTTCTTGCTTTGCCCTGGTTCAGGAGATTTAAATATCGTCTTCACTTCTTCCTATTTCCAAAGAAATAGTAGCGCTTTTAAAAATAACTATATTTTTGTCGGACCTTCCATTACTAAAAATGAAACTGCAAACGATTTTCCAATGAATCTATTAAAAGAAACACGCGTGATTTACATTTCTATGGGAACAATAATGAACAATCAGCCAGAATTCTATCAAAAGTGCTTTACCGCTTTAAAAGATTTAAAGGTTAAAGTGGTGCTTAGTACAGGTAAACAATTAAAGGCAGAGCAGCTAAAGGATATACCCGATAATTTTATTATTCGCAACTATGTTCCACAGCTAGATGTACTTCGCCAAACTGATGTCTTTATTAGCCATTGTGGAATGAATAGCACCAGTGAGTCACTTTATTTTGAAGTACCTTTAGTTATGCTTCCTATCATAAATGATCAGCATACGATTGCTGAACGAGTGAGAGAACTTGATGCAGGAACGATGTTAAATATTCAACTACTATCGGCGGCGGATATCAAAGAAGCTGTTATTGAAGTGCTAAGGAATCCTATTTATAAGAACAATACGAAAAAAATTAGTCAATCATTTCGTAATGCGGGTGGCTATGCTAAGGCTGCTGATGAGATTTTCAAATTTACTCGTTCATGAAAATTATGAAAAATAGATTCATGTTTTCACTGACATGGATCTTTTTTCATAGACCATAAGCATTATCTTGTAGCTCCAATTACCAGATTTTCTTTTAAGCTAACTCTTTTCTTTCAATAAATTTAAGTGTAACAAATCCTGCGATGAAAGATAAAAACGAAGAATAATTGTATGTAGTCAACATCAAAGAAGTGGTTAGTAGATACTGCTGGAGTTATTGCTGCAACGCTCGTCCAATTCGGTGAATCCTGCATGTAAAAGTATATGTATAAAGTTCTTGATAACAATTGTAATACGATACTAGTGTAGAAATGGCGTATTTCATTCTCCTTCCCCCTTTCAGTTCTAGTATTTTACTATTTAAAAAGAGCCAAGATTCTTAAGTTAGAACCTGGCTCTCCATTATGGATTAAAATTATTCCTTCGGTGCAATCATTTTCTTCGGATCTACAATTTCATCGAACTGTTCTTCTGTTAATAATCCCGATTGTAATGCTGCTTCTTTTAACGTTAATCCCTCTTTATGAGCATGCTTCGCAATTTTCGCTGCATTTTCATAGCCAATATGCGGATTCAATGCTGTAACAAGCATTAAAGAACGATTTACATTTTGGTTAATCACTTCTTCGTTTGCTTCGATACCAATCGCACATTTATCATTGAACGAAATCGTTGCATCGGCTAACAAACGAGCTGATTGTAAGAAGTTATATGCAATTACTGGTTTAAATACGTTTAACTCAAAGTTACCTTGGCTCGCTGCAAATCCAATTGTTGCGTCATTTCCCATAACTTGCGCTACTACCATTGTTAACGCTTCACTTTGCGTTGGATTTACTTTACCTGGCATAATTGAACTTCCTGGCTCATTCGCAGGAAGAATAATTTCACCAAGGCCACTACGCGGACCACTTGCAAGCCAACGTACATCATTTGCAATCTTCATTAAATCAGCTGCTAACGCTTTTAATGCACCATGTGCAAACACAACTTCATCATGACTTGTTAATGCGTGAAACTTGTTTAGCGCTGATACAAATTGCTTACCTGTAAACTGGCTAATTTCCTCTGCTACCATCTCACCGAATTTAGGATGAGCATTAATTCCTGTTCCAACTGCAGTACCACCAATCGCAAGTTCCTTCATATATGTATTGCTATCAGCAATCATACGCTCCGTTTTTTCAAACATACGATGCCAACCACTAATTTCTTGACCTAATGTAAGAGGTGTCGCATCTTGCAAATGCGTACGACCAATTTTAATAATATCTTGAAATTTATTTACTTTTTTCTCTAACGTTTCTTTTAATTTTGTAATTGCTGGTAACACTTGATTCTCTACCGCCATCACGCAAGCAACGTGAAGTGCTGTTGGAAATGTGTCATTTGAACTTTGGGACATATTCACATCATCATTTGGATGAATATGTCCATCAAGTCCTTTTTCTTTTAAAATTTGATTCCCACGGTTTGCAATTACTTCATTCATATTCATATTAGATTGTGTACCACTACCTGTTTGCCATACAACAAGTGGGAAATGTTCATCCCATTTTCCTGTTAAAATTTCATCAGCAGCTTCTACAATTGCAACCGCTTTTTCCTCTGATAACTTTCCTAATTTTTGATTACTAATTGCGGCACTCTTCTTTAAAATCGCAAATGCTTGCACAATTTCAAGCGGCATATGCTCCGTTCCAATCGGAAAGTTTTCTTTACTGCGTTGTGTTTGAGCTGCCCATAATTTATCAGCTGGAACTTTCATTTCTCCTAAAGTATCTTTTTCAATTCTGTACTCCATGTTTTCATCCCCTTGAAAATATAATCGCTACGTTTTTTATTGTAACAGACTTCCCTTTAAATGATAAGGATTCTCACTTATATTTATTAATAATTATGTTTCAGATGGATCAGGAGAGAAAAACCAACCACAAACACCAATCGCAATTAATACGAGATAAAAAATTGCTTTCCACGTAACAGATTGAGAAAACTCCTTATCGATGATTCCAACCATAGGATGCGCTAGCGTTGAAATAATAAGTTTCACTCCAACCCACCCAACAATCATAAACGCCGCCGTTTCAAGACCAGGTCTTGCACGCAATAACTTTACAAAATAAGTAGCTGCAAACCTCATAATGACTAAACCAATCATTCCACCTGTTAAAATAACGAAAAATCTTCCTGCATCAAGACCACCTATCATCCCTTTATTTAACGGGGTAATTGTCAATGTAAGGGCTACAGCAGCTAAAATAGAATCAATTGCAAACGCTATATCTGTCACTTCTACCTTTAGAACTGTTAACCAAAAACCACTTTTCTTTTTCAAAGTATTTTTTTCAACCTTTTTCTCCCGCTCTCCATGTCCTTCTCTTTGCCACTTCTTTTTTCGGTATATTTTAACTAAACTTCTAGCAGAAAGAAACAATAAATAAACTGCACCAATTGCTTGCATCTGCCACACATTCACAAGAAATGAAATTAAAAATAATGATCCAAATCGAAACAGAAACGCCCCAAATAATCCATAAAATAATGCCTTTTTTCTATCATCTTCAGGTAAGTGCTTAACCATAATAGCAAGTACAAGAGCATTGTCCGCAGATAAAACACCTTCTAATGCGATCAGAATTAATATAACTCCTCCATACTCTAGCAATAATGATTCAGTCATAGCTCTCCTCCTGTTTTTAATACTATATATTTTGCTTTCTGATGGGGGAAATATACCAATATCACCAGAAACTAAACAACCCGTAAGTTCGCATTGAACTTACGGGTTGTTTTAGTATCAAAAGAGATAATCCTAGTTATTATGATGCTTGTTTTCCCTTTTCAGCATCATCAACATACCAAATGAATTTTCCTGTATATCCGTATATAACTGCTAGTGCTAATGACACGAAGCTCATCCACATGAATGGAATATATGATAATGTTGCAACCCCTAATATACCAGCCATGAAAATCCCATTATCAGACCATGGAACCATACCCGAAGTTAGTGTTCCACCCACTTCTGAGTTACGCGCTAAAATACGGCGATCAAGTTTTAATTTATCATAACTGTCTTGCATGATTTTTGGAGTTAAAATAAGTGATACATACATCGCACAGCCAAATACGTTTGCTAAGAAAGCAACGATTAATGTAGAAAGAGTTACATTTCCTGCCGAGTTTAGTTTCTTCTCAAATTTTGATACGATTACTTTTAAAACACCTAGTTTTTCAAGTAATCCTCCGAAACCTAACCCGAAAATAATAACCGCTACTGAACCGAGCATACCATTAATTCCGCCTCGATTTAACAGCTTATCAATGAAATCAACACCTGATTTAATGGAAAAGCCATTATATGCTGTTCCAATTGCATCTCCAAAATGCATACCTTGGAAAAGAGTTGCCCAAATTGCGCCGAGAAGAGCTCCCATCGCAATCGTTGGCATTGACGGTTTTTTCATTGCTAATAGTGCAATAACAATAACCGCTGGAACAAGCATCCAAATTTTAATATCAAATTGCTTTAATAATGCCTCTTTTAAAAACTCAACTTTGTTTAAATCAACGTTGTCTCCACTATACATCCAACCAGCAACTGTAAACATAATTCCGGTAATAATGTATGCCGGAACATCTAGTACAAGCATCGCTCGAACATGTGCAATAACATCTACCTTTGCCATAGAGGCAGCAAGTACTGTACTATCAGAAAGTGGAGATAACTTATCGCCAAAGTATGCCCCTGAAAGTACTGCTCCAGCAACTAGCGGAAGAGGTAAGCCAAGACCTTCACCGATTGCCATCATAGCAATACCAGCTGTACCAACTGTTCCCCATGATGTACCTGTTGCAATAGAAGTAATAGAACAAATAATTAACGTTGCTAATAAGAATATACTTGGGTGAATAAATTCTAATCCATAGTAGATCAATGTTGGTACAACACCGCCAGCAATCCATGTT
Source organism: Bacillus pseudomycoides (assembly GCF_022811845.1). Classification (NCBI taxonomy): domain Bacteria; kingdom Bacillati; phylum Bacillota; class Bacilli; order Caryophanales; family Bacillaceae; genus Bacillus; species Bacillus pseudomycoides. The sequence goes on along the minus strand of NZ_CP064266.1, from coordinate 3,119,440 downwards.
CCAATTAATGCTCCTACAGCAACTAAGATAAGAACAGCTTCTAACCCGTTGGAAATTCCTTTCGTAATTGCATCTTGCAATTCTTGATAACGAAACCCTAACCTTAGTCCAAGCGCAATTACTAAAAACCATGAAATAAATAGCGCTAATTGAATCGGCAAATTAAAGATCGTTTGAAAGGAAAAGACAACAGCAAGAAATAGTAATAAAAGAATAATGATTTCTGGAATTGATGGTAATCTTACACTTTTCATTTGCTTCTCTCCTTACAAGTCGATAACATGATGTATGTCGCCTAATTTGTACTTTTGTATACAATGCACAAAGACAAACTGTAATTTTCACATTATTCCGATTTGTTTTTTTAGTATAATAAATATACACCTTTTCTATTGTAAAAGTAGAGCTGACATTTCGCAATGAAAATTATTAAAAACCGTATTTTTATTTATATTTTCCTAAAAAACAATCTAAAAGAAAAAAAACTGCTGAACTAAATCGTTCAACAGTTTTTTTATTTTCCATCATTTCATTATATAAATATCTCCTTAATATAAAGGAAACATCCATTAATGCATAAGGTCTTTTCTTTATTCTTTGTCAATGCTACTAGTTGTTTCAAATTATCACTGCGTTAAAGCATCATACACATACGGATCTTTCGGCTGTTCCACTTTTTCTACTTTACTTACTTTTACAAGTGGAAATAGCGTTCCTTTATATGTCGTTTCATCTAATATTCCTGTGACTTTCACCCACGTCTCTTCTGAGAAAGTATTTATCCCGTTTCCAGAAACAATCATTCCCCACACAGCGGCATCTGCAACACAACATGTAATGCCGTACCGAGCAACTACCGCTTGATCTCCTTGCACTTCCTTATCCTTGTAAGTGAACCCTGTAAATGTAATTTGTTTCCCCTTAAATCCAAGAACGTCTTGGCCAATTATATCCATCGTTTGAATATAATTTTTATCATCCACTTGTATCGTTTTTTGTTTCATCATATTTCGTTCTAATTCTCCCGGTGACTGCCCTGATGCAGGAAGATTTTGAATTGGTTCTTCTTCTTTATCAACTAGTAACTCTCTCCAATCAGAACTTACCTGTTTCGTTTGCGGTACTTTCTGCTCTACACTCTTTGCCTGTACACTCTGATTCATTCCCCTCTTCGCTGCCAGACTACCATTAATTGTTACATTGGAAAATAAAAAAGCACTAACAATCGGAATAACAAATAGTGCATATAAAAGAAAACCCTTCATTCTTGATTTTGGGAGTACATGGTGCTCACAACAATGACAATCCTTTTCTTTCTCTCCCCCATTTCTCCATACTTGTAAGCACCCTAAAAGTAGAAATACAGCAAAAGCCACATATGTAAACTTCGTCATTTTAGGAGCAATAAAGTGATCAATATTCCCTGTTACAAGCAGTTTAAATAGCAGCATGGCCAAACCGATTAACATAATGCCACGGATATAACGATGAAATGTCTTATGTTCTTGATTACTCATCTTTTCTCCTCCCTCACCACATTGTCAACTGGACAACAACATACACAGACATAATTACAATTCCGATCAAAAAGAATACAAATTTCCTTTTGAAATAAGCAAATAACATAAACGTATTTTTAAAATCAAGCATTGGACCAAATACAAGAAATGCTAACAGTGCTTTGGTCGAAAATATATGTCCAAAAGATGCGGCGATAAAAGCATCAGCAGCTGAGCAAAGAGATAATACATAACCAAATCCCATCATCACAAATGGTGAAACCACTTCACTATGTGCTACTACATCAAACGCATTCCGATCTAAAAACGTTTGAAATATACTTGCCAAGCAAGCACCAATCAATAAATATTTTCCTGTATCAAAAAACTCATCAACTGTATGACTTGCAACATCTTTCCAGCTCTTTTTTTGATTTTCATGCGCCGATATTGTCATATCTTTTAAAACACTTTTTCCACGATAGCAGTAATACACAACAATTCCTATTAGAAGAGCAACAAGAACTGTTATCCCAAAACGAGCATATACAACAGTGGTATTTGTTTGAAAAGCATAAAATGTTGATAAAAAAACAATCGGATTCATAATTGGCGCACTCACTAAAATAACAATGCCAATATGAAGCGGTAATCCTTTTTGAATAAGTCTTCTTACAATAGGAATAATGACACATTCACACATCGGAAATATAACGCCTACAAAGACAGCTGGAATCATCGCTACAATAGGAGATTTAGGTAACACCTTTTGAATCATATCTTCCGTAATAAACACTTGAATAATAGATGAAACGATAACACCTAATAAAATAAACGGTACTGCTTCAAAGAAAATACTTAAAAAAATTGCATTCACATTCAGCCATTCTTTCGGAATACTCTTGTGCAAGTTTACTAGGTTTGTAAAATCTACAAAAAATAATAAAAAAAGAAAGATTGCAATGAGAAGCGTCCCAATTAACTCTTTTGATATTCTATTAAAAACCAACTTCCTCGCCTCCGTTTTATTCATATTTAAACGTATGCTTGTCCCTTTTTTCTATGACAATTTCCAAACATTTTTCATACTTCATTCCTATTCGCAAATCGTAATCATTATGATTTATTCTTGCATTTCATTCTAAAGTCAATTATCATAAAACGTAATGATTACGATTTAACAGGAGGAATATACAATGAAAAAGGTACCCATTACCGTTTTAAGTGGTTTTTTAGGTTCTGGAAAAACAACATTATTGAATCATATTTTGACAAATAGAGAGGGCTTAAAAGTAGCTGTCATTGTAAATGATATGAGCGAAGTAAATATTGACGCCGCACTTGTGAAACAAGGAGGCTTTTCTCGTACAGAAGAAAAATTAGTAGAAATTCAAAATGGCTGCATCTGTTGTACACTTCGAGAAGATTTAATCATTGAAGTAAACCGTCTTGTAGAGGCAGGAGATATTGACTACATTTTGATTGAATCTTCCGGCATTAGTGAACCTATCCCTGTTGCACAAACATTTACGTATATAGATGAAGCACTAGGAATTGATTTAACGAACAAATGTCGCCTTGATACAATGGTTACTGTAGTCGATGCCAATCGATTTTGGGATGATTTTGCAGCTGGTGAAAGCTTACTAGATCGAAAGCAAGCAATTGATGAAACAGATACACGAGAAGTTATCGATCTACTAATAGATCAAATTGAGTTTGCAAATGTTATTCTTTTGAACAAAGTGGATTTACTAGAAAAAGAAGATATTCTCGAACTCCATCTTTTATTACAAAAATTAAATCCCAGTGCAAAAATCATTGAATCTTCATTTAGCGCAGTACCACTAAATGAAATTTTAAATACGAATTTATTTAACTATGATGAAGCAAGTCAAGCAGCTGGCTGGATTCAGGAGTTAAATAGCGAACACCATACACCAGAAACAGAAGAATACGGCATTAGTTCCTTTGTTTATCGTCGCAAACGTCCATTTCATCCTGTTCGACTTATGAATTGGTTAAAAAAATGGCCACTAGATGTAGTAAGAGCAAAAGGTTTTTTTTGGCTTGCATCTCGTAACCACATGATGGGACTTCTATCTCAAGCTGGCTCTTCCATTACCATTCAAGGAGCTGGTGAATGGGTTGCTGCATTACCTGAAGCTGATCACCAGCAAATACTTATAGAAGAACCAGAAATACTAAAAAATTGGGATAAGCAGTACGGGGATCGAATAACAGAACTAGTCTTTATTGGCATTGAAATGAATCAATATGAAATTGAACGCTCTTTGGATACATGCTTATTAACTGATGAAGAAATGAGGCAGGAGTGGGATGATTTTGTTGATCCAATTCCACCTTTTACCGTGGTATCATAATGTAAAGTAGAAAAAAGATGGTTTCCTCAAAAGGTTACCATCTTTTTTTCATTTATTCTTTAGATCTATTAGGCTTATTTATTACATTACTCCATATAACGAGTACAATTGTACTTATAACAACAAAAATCCCATAAACAATCCCTGCAGCGTCGCCAATTGCTTCTAATCCAAATGGCAACAGAGCGGCAGTGATTCCCATTACGTAAGAAAAAATCCCAGCTATTTTTGCAAGTTTTTCTTTATCCCCTACAAATGTCTCTTCTTGGTATCCTGCTAAGAGAAATAACCTCTTTTTTATATGAATTTGGTATCCCAAAATGATCATTAACATGCCTACAAGGAAACAAATTATAAATCCGCCAATCATCAAATCCCTCCTTTACAATATTTTACCATAATTATAGCTATCACTTATTCAGTTTTAATATTTTAAAATTCTGTTTATTTTAAATGCTACTTGTGATATATTGCATATTGTACTTAATATTTCAATTAAATTTCCTTTCTGAAAGGAGGACCTATCTATGGATTCAGGACGGTTGAAAGGCATTATTATGGTCATTACAGGTGCAAGCTTATGGGGATTATCTGGCACTGCTGCACAACAACTTTTTCAACAAGAAAATGTCTCTACAGAATGGTTAGTTACAATCCGCTTACTTATATCCGGAAGTATTTTGCTCTTATTCTCCTCATTTGGCAGTAAAAAATCAGAAGTACTCGGCATTTGGAAGCAAAAAGCCGATGCAAACAAAATGATTCTATTTGGATTGTTAGGTATGCTTGCAGTGCAATACACCTATTTTGCTTCTATTAAGGAAGGAAATGCTGCAGTCGCAACATTGTTACAATATTTAGCACCAATATTTATAACTGTTTATCTCATCTTTAAATGGAATATTCGTCCTACGAAAATTGATTTTATTTCTATCGCACTATCTTTAATCGGAACCTTTTTTTTACTAACGAATGGATCCATTGATAATTTAGCTGTTTCAACATCGGCTATCATTTGGGGTATTTTATCTGGTCTATCACTAGCATTCTATAGCCTTTATTCAAAGGAATTATTAGAGAAATGGTCTTCATCTGTCATTGTTGGATGGGGCATGATTATTGGAGGAGTTGGTGTAACCATCTTACACTTTTTCTCCACAAACGAGTTTATCTTATTATCAGGCATGAAATATTTACAGCCTAACAACCTGTTTCTCATTACATTCATTGTTATTTTTGGAACACTCATTGCATTTTATTTATATTTAGACAGCATACGGTATCTTACACCGAAGGAAACTACATTATTTGGTTGTACAGAACCGCTTGCAGCTATCATTTCTTCTATTCTCATTTTGCATGTTCCGTTTCAATCATTTCAATTATTAGGCGCTCTTTGTGTTATTGTAATGGTACTTGTACTTAGTCAAAAACCTGATGAAGGAAAACCGAAACTACGACTTGTCGAGACAAAAAAACAAAACATAAAATGAAAGGAACTGTCTGGTCATGCCTATTCCTCAAAACTATCGAAAACAAGAAAGAGTATCCGCTAAGTCACTTGTGTTAAATCAATTACAAGATTGGATTATTGAAGGTGTTTTACAGCCTGATGAAAAAATTAATGACGGAGAGCTAGCTGAAGCTTTAGGTGTGAGTAGAACACCCGTTAGAGAAGCACTACAAGTGTTAGAACTTTCAGGACTGGTCGAGATGATTCCAGGACAAAAAACAAAAATTTCCCCTATAAAACTAGAAGATGTATCTGTCATTTATGAAACGATCGCTGGCCTTCATACAATTATTGGAAAACAGGCGATTCATCAAATAATGGAAGCTGATTTAATAAGACTTTCTGAAATAAACGAAGCATTTGAAAATGCCATAGATGAAAAAAATTCAAAACAAGCATTACATTTAGATATACAATTTCATAATACCATCGTATCAATCGCTAAAAATACATACATCGAACCGTTCTTAGCAAATATCCAACTTCATGTATTACGCCTAGAATACCTATTTTTCCAGAACTTCATTCCTGCACGTCAATCGATTGAAGAACACAATTTAATCATCGAAGCATTAAAAAACCAGGATGCAGCATATATTGAACAAATCATGTCTCAAAACTGGTTACGGCCAATGAAAGAAATACAAAAAATTATCTCTACTAAATAAATAAAGACCCCTCTTTTGTTTTTTTAACTTAGGGGGGTCTTCATTTACTATTCTATATGACTATGCGCGAATTTCGGCATATTTCTCCATGTCTCTATACTCTTTTTCTAGTTCTTCTAAGGAAAGCTCGTATAGTTGTCGGCCGAGAACTTTAAACACCCCTGCCCCAATTAACTGATCAATTAACTGCTTCTTACGATTTTCAACAGCAAAACGGAGTTGACTACTCATCTTTTTAAAAACTCCTTTCTACAATGATTGAAAATGATAATCTCTATCAATTAACACTTTGATTATAAAAGATGATATTTTAGAAGTAAAGTAATCTCATGAAATATTTACTTTACAAACTGTTTGTGGCCACATTATATATATGTATGTTTCGCGAGATGGTTTATGACACTTTTTATCATCTTTTTTCTTTCATACTTTGCAAAGTGGTTCTTTATGTTTTTCCTCCAATTTTAAACGCAAGCAAACTTAAAGCAAGAGAGACTGCATCACTTAGCATATGCCCAGCATCTGATAAAAGTGCTAAACTATTCGTTACAAACCCTCCAATGACCTCGGCAATCATAAAGCCCGTCGTTAATATGAATGCTATCATTAATGCTTTTTTATTTTGTGCATGACCATGATGATGTGAATGTCCCATGTAGATCCCCTTAAAAAATAATTCTTGCATTTTATTATGCTATAGAATTTACCAATTTATCCAAATCTATTCACGATCCATCCCTTTACTTATACCCATTTCGTTATTCCTATTACCATTTCCTTTTTTTCTCAACCAAAAATAAGACTACTTCTTTTTCTTTCTCATATTGTTTAATACTATAAGAAATGTAAAGGAGGATATAAAATTGAAGAGATTATTCCTTTGTATGGAACGTGAACTTCTTGTCGTGGAAGAAAGAAATGAAGAATTTCAAATTCAATATCACTTACAAAATATGCAACCTACTTGTATTGCAGTTGACCCATTTCAACCAAATCGCATATATTGCGGAACATTTGGCCGTGGCTTATGGGTAAGTGATGATCGAGGTGATTCTTGGAGACCAATTGGAGATTCTTACCGCTATTTTGACTTTCCTAAAGAAGATGGTATTTTACATTCTGCTATTACTTCTCTCGCTATCAATCCCTTAAAACAAGTTAACGGTTACGGTGTTGTTTATGTAGGAACAGAACCTAGCACTTTGTTCTATTCAGAGAATGGCGGAGAAACATGGCGGGAATATAAAAATATGAAATCATTGCTCTCTTCATACACATGGGCATTTCCACCACGTCCATTTACACATCATGTTCGTTGGATTACAGTTGATCCAACGAAGCAAGATACGATCCATGTTTCAATTGAAGCCGGAGCTGTTATCCAGAGTAAAGATAATGGGCAAACTTGGGAGGATAAAAAATTCGGCGCTCCTATCGATGCTCACCAACTACTTATGCATCCTCAGGCCCCTAATCGTCTGTATGCATCATGTGGCGACGGGTTTATGGGCGGACCTGACCGTGCGTATCTTGAAAGTTATAATGGTGGGAACAGTTGGACTTCGTGCAGTGAAGGTTTAGAGCATCACTATTTATATAGTATGGCTATTGATCCTGGTGATTGTGATACAATACTTGTCTCTGCTGCACCAAGTGCTGACCTAGCTCACCATCGTATACCTTATGAATCTTATATTTATCGAAAAACAAAAAACACTCCTTTCCAAAAAGTGCAGCAAGGGCTACCGTCAGCAATCGGAACTGTTATCTCTATGCTTGCAACAAATCCAGCAGAACCTCATACATTTTACACTTTAAATAATAATGGTGTATTTCAATCTTTAGATAGTGGGCAAGCTTGGGAGCAATTAAACATTCCTTGGAAAGAAGAATATAAAACGCAGCACCCTCACGCCTTATTAGTTACAACTTCTTAATAAAAGAAAAAGGACTGCTTATTTACCAAGACAGTCCTTTCCTTTTTATTTCTTTATATCAATTACGATATCATCTAAAACAATATCTCTACTTTTCGCTTCTCTTTTGGGTACTTCTATTTTCTTCTCTTTCCCACCAATTATCTCTACCGCCCCATAGTTCTCGGGAGTGCGAATTCGCATATTTACATGAGGAGTCACAATTAATTTTGTTGCATTTTCATTGAGTCCTTGGAATGTTGCACTCCAATTACTTTTATTTTGCTCTATATCTATACTTCCTCCGTTACCTTCACCTGCATATCGATTACCTAAATCATCCTTAATCTCTAACTCAACATCCACATCATCCCAGTTGCTTAGTAACCCCTTAGAATGCTCTTGATTGTAAAAAATAATAAATGACATAGGCGTCACTTCCATTTTCTCCAAACTTACTTTTACTCCTTCTTTTTCTGAACTTCCTCGAATTGATTGTTCTTTACTTTCTGGCGCATGTAGACTAAGACTAAAATTCCAATCCCCTTTTATTTCTCTTTGATTTTCTGAAACATTTATACTCTGTATATCCCATTCAATATTTACCGTATCTTTTTTACTATCAGCAAAATAACTTGCGGTCACTAAACCTACATATTTTCCTTCATCAACTTTAGAAATTTGATTACTTCCTGATGTCCCATCCGATTCTTTTATTTTTAGAAAATCAAAAGTGCTAGGATTTTCTCCTAAGTCCTGATTACTTTCTATAGAATAGGTTAATGAAACTGTTTTCCCATCAAAAACCGCATCATTTATTGTAACTTTAATTCCGTTACTTTCTTTTGTCATATTTATTTCTGTGGCATGTTGTTTATAATCATAACGAAGCCCTTTTTTTTCATCCATGTTAGTTTTGGTATTGTCATAAAGTCCCGTTCTACCATTATCTAAAAAACGAAAAATATCACCTACTATTGGAAGCCCCCCTGCATAAGTCGGAAATCCAATTCCAAGCGTTGCAACTGACAACCCTACTAAAACAGATGCAGCAGCGACACCCTTTTTCCAGTTCTTCATTATTTTCTTTTTATGTATCGATTGTTTTAAATTACGTTTCACTTTTTCCCTTTCAAATTCATAGACCTTCATTTCCTCTAAGTCTTTTTCGTCTATATCCACATCATTTAATAATTCGTAGATGTCTTTCATATTACACTACCTCCTAAGCGAAGATTCGTAGCATTTTTTTGTAATTTCTTTTTCCCACGATAAATTCGATTATCAATCGCAGCTCGCGTTAAACCGAGCTTTTCTCCTATTTCTTCCGCCTTGAATCCTAGAAGAAACTTCATGATAAAAATCTTTTGATCCACAGGCTCTAATTCATTAATTAGCTTCATAAGCTCATCTCTATCTTCTATTACGATCAATTCATCCTCTACCGATTGCCCTGTATTTACATCAAAGTCATCTAAAATAATCGCTTCTTCCTTATTAACTTTTCGGTAATAATCAATTGCTTTAAACTTCGCAATCGCTGCAATCCACTTTTTAAAATCTTCCGGCTCTCCATGAAACTTCTTTGCATTATTCCAAACCGAAAGAAAAATATCATTGATACATTCTTCTATCAGTCCATCATTTTTTAACGGGATGAGAACCTTATGCGTTATTCCCTTTATTAATGGCAAATATGTATCGACAATAAACTCTAGCGCATCTTCTTTTTGCCGCTGCAGCCTTTTTATAAAATTTTTCTCATTTGATTTCATTTCACAATTCCCCTTATTTTTTGTAAAAGCTTTTACACCTTATATAACGTACAGGAAAATTTTTTCTCTCATATTTATTATCATTTTTTCATTTTCACAGAGTAAATGTGTTTCCATATATACAATAAACCTTCTATATATTAGAAATATACTGAAGGTTTATTTGCATTGATTATTTAAATTTCACTTCTATTCAAGAAAAATAAAGTGAGATTAGAATATATCTATCCTAAGCTCACTTTATAAAAATGTTAATTCGCACATTCTCTATTTTCTGTATCAATTGACCAACCAATAATAGTCGCACAATCTCTTCCCTTCCATTCAAGCACATTCGCTAATGCAGGTTGAATCTGAAGAGAATCTCCTTTATGTAGTACTTCAAGTAAGGAATGGTCATCATTAAACGTTTGCTTATCACACTCTAACACACCATCTGTTGCCAAAACAATATGATTTATTCCCTTCTCTAATCCACGAACCCCTGAAGTGAAACACGGCGAATTAGCAGCAAAAACATTTTTTCTTCCAATATATTCATAAAATTTACGTTTATTTAATCTCCCTTTTCCATTCTGTAATTGTTCCGAATGAAATAAATAAGCAAAGCACTCTCCTACTGATAACCAATATAAAAACTCACCTTTTCGCAAACAGATCAAACAAGCTAGTTCTTCATTTTCTTGTTCACTTTTCTCAATAAACGACTCATCTGTAAATAACGCTAATAAATACATATGTGTATGATGAAATGCAAGATGAACTGGGTATGAGAATAATTCCTGTAACTTCTCTTTTCTTTCAGAAATTGCTTCTATTATATAATGTATATTTTTCGTTTTATGATGAGCATCAAAGATCATAACAAATTCAAATTCCAATTGCGGGTCCCACCAAGCTAGTACTGCATCTCCTCTTTCATACGCATCACTCTCTTGATTTCCACCATATATACCAACTGAAAGAGGACCACATTTTTCAACATGCACTTGGTCTAAATACATCTTTTCATGACTAATCCATTTAAATGTATGCACTTCACTCATCCTCTCTCTTGCTATTTGTATACCTTTACACTAAGAGTACCGTATATTTCAACAAAAATAAACTTTTTCAATATTTTTATGTAACATAGAAGGAATTTACTTCTTACAAAACGAATATATCTTATCATACGATATAAATAAAAGTGGAGGATTATGATCATGAAGAACATCAATCAGAATTGGGAGACCATTTATTATCACTTACGGTATGAATATGAAGACAACCTTTCTCACCAAGCTATTCGGATTATGCAAATCATTTCCCGAGAAACGGAAACTACAATTGGTAAGGTCGCATCTGAATTAGGCTTATCTCATAATACTGCATCCGAGCATGTGAAACGCCTGATTCAAAGAGGATTCGTTATAAAGGAACGAAATAAACAAGATGAACGAGTCGTTAATCTAACATTGACTGCAGAAGGCAAAGAAATGTTAACGAAACATACATTATTAGATGAAGAAAAATTAAAAGTATTAGAATTCCAATTTTCAAAAGAAGAACAACAATTAATCGAAAAGGCCTTTTCATTACTAGCAAAGGAGGCAAAATATGCATTTCCTCGTTAAAGTCATCGTCTCTGCTTTAATCATTGGCGGTGTAACTGAATTTGCTAAACATTATAGTACGCTTGGCGGTTTCATAGCTGCCCTTCCACTTATAAGTTTACTCAGCTTGTTTTGGATTTCTGTTGAAGGCGGGAGTAAACAAGATTTAAGTCAATTTGCTTTAGGAGTATTATATGGATTCCCTGCATCAGCACTCCTATTATTTATTGTTTATATTGGATTAAAAAATTCTTTTTCGCTAAGTACATCTGTACTATTCGGTATCGGTATTTGGTGTATCGTATTCGCTTGTCAAAAAACATTTCAATCCTAGAGGGAGATTACAATGAATCATTTTGTAGAAGTACTCGGAAAGAAAATGGAAATTTGTATAAAAGGAACTGGTTCTCAAATAGTAGTTATTCAAACCGGAATGGGTTGTTCTTTTTATGATTGGATGCCAATTGCAGAGAAGCTTTCTCTCAATTATAAAGTTATTCTCTTTCATCGCCCCGGTTATGGGAAAAGCGAATTTGGTGACGAGCTACGTACGACACTACAAGCGACAAAAGAATTGCACGAATTATTACATGCGCTCACTATTCGACAACCCATTATTTTAGTTGGTCATTCTTATGGAGGATTATGTGCGCAACAGTTTGCTATGATACACTCCAATCAATTAAAAGCTTTGATTCTTGTTGATTCTACTTCTATGAACTTACATCGATTAGATGAGCTTGATTTACCTATCTCTAATCAAACCGATTCAGATGATATATGGTTACAAAAATATAGGAGTTACTCCAATATGAACTCTGAATCACTTCGGAAAGAACTACAATCTACATCGTTAAATCCATACCGTTACTTGTCATCTTATAAACAAAAACAATATGTGGAATTTCTTACATCACCTTTCTTATATAAGGCTACTACTTCTGAGCTTTCAGAGTGGAAATCTTGTGCACAAAGAATAAAACAACTTGGAGTAACATTAAAAACACCATTAATCGTCATTGGAAGAGACCCAAATCATTCTATCGGACAAATGATTCAAAGGGGAATGCCTGATGAAGAAGCTATAAAGCTTGAAAAAACATGGCAAGAGCTTATTCAAGAACAACGTATACTCTCTCAAAACAGCCGGTATATCCTCGCTCAAAATGCTAGCCATGGAATCGAAAGTGATCGCCCTGATATCATAATTCAGGCAATCCATTCCTTCGAAGTAAGTGACGTACATGCCCCTGAAAACAATGAGCATTCTAGAATTAAATAAACATGCAAAAAAGAAAGCAGCCTTCACTGCTTTCTTGCCTTTTCATCTATTCATAATCTTCCTCGTCTTCATCACCATCATAATACGAGTTTCCATTATTCACATATATAGGTCCATTCGCAACATCAACACGGAGTACCCATGCCCAAGGTACAGCTAAGCGTTTATGTAATGCCCGCCAAAATCCTATTGACTTTCTTTCATACTCCTGGAACTCCTGAAGTATATCCTTGTAGGAGGAACCGTCTAACTGAATATTTGCTTCTAGTAAACGAGAATAGGCATAGTGCTGTAATTCGAGTTCAGCAGCAACTTCCATCTCTTCTGGTGTTGCCATACCAATAATTGTTCCATCAGGTGGCACAATTTCATATACGTTATGAACTTCAATGAGTCCTTCTGGATGACCTACTAACCCCTTCTCTTTCTCAAACATGTAAACAGCCTCCTTTATCACATTTTTTATGGTACAAAAGCATACTTCTCTAACAAACCTGTTCTTTCCTGCTTTCTCGATAAAATTTTACAAATTATTCACAGGATGACCTGTTTCTATATTTTAGTGCGCTCTTCTACTCTTGCAGTAGAAAGTAAATTCTCTTCATTAAAAGTCAATTTATATACATCTGGCATGTCGAGTGTTTTCCAAAAATGATAATCATATGTAGAATCAAAATAATTCATTATTAACACCATAATATTTCCATGGGTACCAACTACAATATTTTTTCCTTTATATTGTTTTAATATATTTTGAATACATGTAACACCACGCTTTTGTGCTATATCATTTGATTCCCCGCCTTTAAACGAGAAGATGGGATTCTCCCACACTTTCATAATTTCTTCCTCAAAATCTTCTACCGGTTCTTTACTTAGTAGTCTCTCACGCAATTCTTCTTCAATTTGTATTGGCAATTGGAATTGGTTTGCAACCCCTTGAACCGTTTGAATCGCTCTTTTATACGGACTAGAGATTACAATATCAATATCTTCTCCTTTCAACAAATGAGTCACGTTTTTTGCATCGCTCCATCCCTTTTTTGATAATGGGCGTTCTCTTTCCTCCGGTGTATAGACAGAATGAGCATGACGAACAAAATATATTTGAGTCATAAAATTCCTCCTTTTTACTTTCTCTTCTATCCAAATTGATTCTATTAGATATTGACCAATTCCTTTCAATATTTTTTGCTGTATAACAAACAAAAGGCACTTCATGAAAAAAGCACCTTTTGTTTACATAATAAAATTATATTATTATAACTTTTTTCTAAATTCCTCACTCATTACTACAGATCGAATAAAATAATCTAAGTTATTCCTAAGTTTTTGTAATTCCATAGAATCTAAATCATTAGACATAAAGACTATTTCAATCTTGTTTCCTTCTTTATCTGTACCATAAAAACTATTTGTCAATACAAATGGAGTTGAACCTCCTTTTTTACCAGCATGTTCATATATACTATCTCCAACAGTTCCATTAAAAATCTTCTCAATCTCATCTTGCATTGGCTTTGGAAAAGCAGTTCTATTATTGATTTTCCCTATTAGATTCATATAGTCTTTTGCAGTTGCCCTTACTAGCCTATCAGACCAAATACGTTGAAATTCCATGTCAACTTTTAATGGTATATTGTGTTTTTTCCATTCCGCTTCATCTTTCATCCATTCATGTATTTTCAAAGCATGCTTTCTATATTCATCCATAGACATTTTACGTAACACTTCTAATGATTGATCTTTAGGTACATTCAGTTCTTTTTCTACATATCCTCTCATATATAAGGGGGATGTATATGGATAGAATGCATCATGGCTATTTAGCTCTAATTCTTTTAAGCTATTATTTATTCTTTCGAGTCCTAATTTTTCTAATAAATAGGCTGTATTTGCATTAGAACTAAAGTGAATCATACCTCGGGCTACTTCTTCTAAAGAAAGCTTTTCATTTTTTATTGCATTTCTTATTTTTGCATCCTCTAACCATGCAGGATGTGCTCCAGCATCTGTGTCTGGTACGTAGTATTTTTCTAAATCTTGTAATGGAATTTGCTCCTGTGGATTTATCTTTTCTTCTGAAACTTGTTTTGCAAATTCCACTGCTACTACTATTTTTGCCATACTTGCTAACGGTAGTTTTTTATTCTCATTCACAGTAGCTAAAATTTCACCATTTCTTCTAATCATTAATGAACATGTTTGCTCATTCTTATGCTCTTTTATGTAATCTAGCACATAGTTTGGATCTTCTTTTGAATAGTAATATTCCATAATCGCTAAAATCGCTATGATGATTGCTATAATAATAAAAATACTCCATCCTATAACCTTTAACACCTTCACTATATTGCTCCCCCTAACAAAATACCATTTATCAATATATTCATTATATCAAATATATAAGGGGGTTTTATGTAAAAAATCCAGTATTTTGCTAGAAACACACAAATGAAATAGCCCTCACTCGAGAACAAGGGCTACTCTATCTCACACGAAGTCACCTCTCCGTTTAATACAACCACTATATCAGACCGCTGTTCATCCGTAAAACGCTTTAAATTAGGTGGTCCAATCACAACAGATTCTTTAATAGGTGCAAGATCCTTAGCTAAATGTTCAGCATTAACACCGTAAGCGACTTGAAATACTTCTGGTGGGGTCATTCTAAGGACATCTGAACCCTCAGCTGTTTCAAATTGATCATTATTGAAGAAGAGATGTAAATGGGCTTCTTCCGATACAGCCGTAATCCAGTGCCACCAACCCATTGGAATAAATACCGTTTGCCCAGCTTTTGCTCGATAATTTTGCAGTTGATTCGTTTCTGGATTTAAAATAGAAGTAATTGCTTCTCCATAAACGATGACATCTAATTCCCAAGCGTTTGGATGCCAATGTGGTTCCCTCATATGACCTTTCGTCATAAAAAGATCGACAAACGCTCCTCCAATCATTGCTGGTAATTGTGTTGAAGCCACTTCATAAGCAATATTTTTATCATCTCGTTTAAAAAATACATTTTCCCGTGAGTCAAAGAAAAGATTTGGTGTCCCAGAACTTTTCTTTAAGTTTTTATTATCTGGAACATATCCTGAATTAGCCATCCGATCCCTCTTTTCTATTCTCAACATTTCATACTTAACATTATATCGTATGGAAGAAATGGAACGAATGTGCCTATCTACTATCGTTTTTACATAACAAAAGGCTCTTTTCGTATAAATTGTTGCTATTTTGACCCTCCTTATGAGAGGTGATAAAATCACTCTTTCAGGAGGGGTTCAATATGTTGAAAGATATTTATGCCAATTTTTCAGATTTACCTAAACACGAACAAATTAAGCTATTTAACCTTTTAAAAGAAGACTTCATTGATAATGAAAATGAAGATATGAAGGACGCGTTTACTACCATTAGGGAAACTCGTTTTAAAGAAGGGTTAGGCTGCATCCCTTGTGGGAGTGTGAAGCTGAAGCGAAACGGTAAGTACAGGAATAGACAAAGATATTTATGTCGTGACTGCGGCAAGTCTTTTAATGCCCTAACGAACACTCCCATTTCTGGCACTCGTTATCTTGGTAAGTCGGCAAAATATTTTCAAATGATGGTAGAGGGGTACACTTTATCCAAAATCGCAAAACGTCTAAAAATCCACATCTCCACAGCTTTTTACTGGAGGCATAAAATTCTTTTTGCTCTTCGTTCAATGGGATTTCAAATGTTAAAAGGGATTGTCGAGACCTTTTTTAAAGAGTCTCTAAAAGGAAGGAGAACTTTAGACAGGAAGCCCAAGAAACGAGGAGGGAGAGATAAAAAGAGAGGGATTAGCAATCTTAAAATAGCTGTTGTGGTCACTATAATGCCACCAACAATATCTTTGTTATATATTATTTTGTAATAAACTAATTCTTCAATCATATATTTGGTCATTTCAACTGAAGAATAACCAGGAGGTTGGATATTGTAATCTAAAATTTCTTGATTTAAAAGCCATCTTCTTGCTTCTTCATCAAATGTTTTTTTCATTATTTCTGTTAGCTTCTCGGCATCCGAAATGACTGCTTTTTGAATAGTTATCAACATTTAATTCTCCCTTTTACAAAAATTGAACGAAAATTTACTCAGCTAAACTGCCCGCTAATTGAGTAGGCCCTCGGTTATATAATACCATAAAAAGTAAATAATCCCTTACCTGTTGTTTCAAAAACAACAATCTTTACGAAAAGAGCCTAACAAAAAAACATGCTCCACAATGCTAGCATGTTTTGTGATATCCTTCACATTATTTAATTAAAAAATAAACCCATATTACTTACTGTGATGTAACATTAAATCATGAAACTCTTCTTCAATATGATTTAACTTTGCAATCCCTTCTTTCCATTTGTGAATATAACGTGATACTCCAACAACAAATAAAGTGATAATAGTAGAAAGAATAATACCATATACGATAGCTACAGTACTCATAAGTTACACTTCCTTGTAATAGGTTATGATTTTATTATAATCCTTTTTCTTGTAAAATGTCGGAAATTCAACTTTTTGTAACAAAATTAAATTTTCTAAACAATCCTTGATAGGAGAAACCTTACGAATATCAAGGTTTCTCCTACATTTAAATATTATTCCACACCAACGGAAACGGTTTCCGGCAATGTACTTCCACCATCAATTACAATGTGTGTTCCTGTTATGTAACTTGATTCGTCAGATGCAAGAAAACCAGCTAATTGTCCTACTTCTTCAATTTTCCCTAAACGTCCTAACGGAACACCTGAAGCAATGCCATCGATAACAGTATTTGGCTCATTTGGATCAGACTCATTTGCAATTTGCTCTGCCATTGGCGTCATAATATAACCTGGACAAATTGCATTCACCGTAATACGATGCTTGGCTACTTCACGTGCTAGCGCTTTTGTAAATCCCCAGATAGCCGCCTTTGTTGTCGCATAAGCTGTTTCTCCTTCATCCGCAACTAGCGTCCCTGTTACAGAAGACATATTTACAATTTTTCCGTAATTTTTCTCAATCATATATGGCAAGACTGCCTTAGAAAAGTTCCATACACCGTTAATATTCACTTGAAGTTGGAAATCACGCATTTCATCTGACATATCTAAAAAATTAGCAAGTCGAATAACGCCTGCGTTATTCACTAATATATCAATTTTTCCATATTTCTCATATGCATCTTTTACTATTTCTTTTACAGCTGCAAAATCAGTAACATCTACTTCATAACTTGCTGCTTCTAATCCTTTACTAACAATCTCCTTCGCCGTTTCATGAACCTTGTCTGAAATATCAACAAGCAATACTTTCGCTCCTAATTCAGCAAACACCTGTGCAATTCCCGCACCGTTTCCCATCGCAGCACCGGTAACAAAAGCAACTTTTCCATCTAATTTTCTCATTTCATAGCCCCCTTATGATTTGTAGAAAACCCTTTCAATATTTCCATCATACCAAATATTACCTATTCATTTTTTATATTTTTCAATTTGTTAAAAAACGTTCAAAAAGAAGAAGCTGTCGTAACAAACGACAGCCTCATACATACCTTTTCAAATACTATTCTATTAGTTTTTCTTCGCTTCTATTTTTTCTTTTGCATTTTCAGCTTTATCCAATGTTTCCCCGATTTTTTTCTGCTTTTCTTTTACTTCATCAATACTATCTACCGCTTTAATTACTTTATCAATTCCTTCTTGGTCCACTTTTTTCTGCTTTGCAATTCTTTCCTTTTCTTTTTCTTCAATGTCTTTTGCCTTTTGAAGCATATTTTCTGCATTTGACTTTACAGATTTTTCAAGGGATGCATCCTTTTTCTTTTGTAATACTTGGTTCGCGTCATCCTTTGCTTCTAAATATTTACCATCTTTTAACGCCGTTGCACCATGATCCATCAGGCTAGCAACTTCTTTATAGGCTTTTGCTTCGTTCGTAGATTTTTCTTTTTCTGCTTTTTCAAACCACATAATTGCGTCACTATATTTCTCATCTTTTAATGCCTGCATACCTGTATCAACTTGGATATCGTAATTACTGCTACATCCAGCCATTAGGAAAAACAAACAAAGCATAACAAAACTTATATTTCTCATGATGCTTTTCTCCTCTTTCTTTGTTACACATCTTATCGACTTTCATTCCCTGCATACTTTATTAAATGTAACACAGCTAAAAAATACTTTCAAAAAGAAAAAATCATCCAGTAAATATAACTGGATGATTTGTGCTTACATATAAATATAGTTAATTCTTAATTTAAGCTGACACATCTACTTGTTTTTTTCATTCTCGACTGTTTCATTCCTAAAAAAACTACTACTAGCAGCCCTACTCCCAATGTTAACATTACGATACTAGTTGGAAGCATATCTAATAAAAATCCATATAAAATCATTCCAAGCGGAGCAATTGCTGTAGCAATTGTTTCAAGAAGCCCAAAAACACGCCCTAAATATCCTGGATCTGTTGTTTTTTGAATATGTACTTGCATTGGAATATTTATTGCCATCATTGAAATGCCGCTAAGAAGCATAAAAACAATATAATAAATAAAACTTGCTATCTTTGGAATCGTAACAATTAATGGAAAGACGGTAAATAAACTTAAACTTGCAAATAAAAACAAGCTAATATAAATAGATCGAAACGGGTTATTCATTTCCTTACGAACAGATAAAACAATCGCTCCAATTAGCATTCCAACAGCTAACATACCTTCTACAGTGCCAAGTTGCTTAGAAGTTAAATGTAAGCTTTGCACAATAATATATGGAAGTGCAACAAAAAGTGCACTAGAAAAAAAGTTTACCCAAAGCGCAATTTTCATGAGTCCATATATTTCATGTTGTTGTTTCACATATAGAAACCCCTCTTTTATACTTGTTAAAACATGCGCCTTATCTTGCTCTACTTCTTTTTTATACAAATCAAATACGATAAATAATTGTACAATAACAGCTAAGAAAAATGTAACACCATTTAAGAGAAAAAAGGATGTAATTGAAAATAACCCAAATATTATCCCACCAATTATCGGTGCCAAAATTCTTGATAATGAATCTGCTGTCTGATTTAAAGCACTCGCTTTTTGAATCCGCTCCACATCCACTAGATTTGGAATGGAAGAAGTGAATGAAACAGAATAGAAACTTGCACAAATTGATAATAGTGCTGCCGAAATATAAATAAATAGAAGTGATGGCCCAAATATAGTAGAAAGAATAAACATGGTAATCATTGTTAAACTACTTAATAAGTCCGTGCCAATAATAAGCCATCGTCGATTTACACGATCCGCTATTGCCCCAGCAATTGGTCCACATACGACCCTTGGTATAGAACCGCAAATCAGTGTCGTTGCAAATCCAACTCCTGATCCCGTCGTTTTTAAAACATATAACCCCATTGCAAACGTATAAATCCCTGCACCTAATAAAGAAGTCATTTTTCCAATCATCATCAAAATGATATTTCTCGTTGCAATTTTGATTCTGGGATCATTTTGATTTATACTTACATCCCCCATTACGTCACTCTCCCCTTAAAAGTTAAATTGTGTTAAACTTATTATATAATCATTTTTCAGATTTTGACAACAAAAAGTTTAATTGTATTTAACTTTTTTTACGATAAAGGAGCAACCATATGACTACTCTTGGTGAAAAAATTAAAGCATTACGAAAAGAAAAGCGTCTTACTCAGACACAATTAGCTGGCTCAGAACTAACGAAAAGTATGCTGAGTCAAATTGAAAATGGGAAGGCAACACCTTCTATGAAGACATTACAATATCTTGCTAGTAAGCTTGAATGTGAAGCAAGTTTTTTACTTGAGGAAGACAATGAAGAAGTAACAGAGCTTATTCCAAAAATGGAACAAGCTATAAAAAATAATCAATTTGAGGAAGTGTATCGTACACTACTACCTATTGTTCAAAAAGAACTGCCATCTACTTTAAGTACAGCTCGTTTATATAAACAATTTATAAGCGTTGCATTTAATATGAAAGATTACAACATTCATTCCTATATTGAAAAAGCTGTAGAAATTTTTCAAAAGTATACTTTATATCGTGAGAGTACACAAACTAGTTTAAAACTTTGTTATGTCTTATTTGTCCATAAAAAATATAAAGAATGCCTAGAACTTCTTACCTCTATTCGTAAAGAGTATGAAATAAAGCAATTAGAGATGGATCTTATTATACAAATAGAATTATTCTTGTGTGAGGCAATTGTTTTGCTTGCATACGGTAATTATACAGACTGTGAAAAAGTTATCTTGCAAGCTCTTGCCTTCTCAAAAGAAAACCAAGTGTATTATAAAACAGATGAATTTTATCGAATTCTCTCCTACCAAAATGTAATAGTAGCCGATGAAAATAAATATCTACAATATATAAAAAAATCTGAACAATTTGCCGTTTTCACGGAAAACATTTTATCTATTGCGATTATAGATATATTAAAAGCTTATTATTATAATACAATAACGAACGAATATGCATTAGCTCTTAAACATCTAGACTTGTTTAGAGAGAAACTTCAAGATAAACCACTCTTTCAAGAAGACGGGATTTATTATCTAGAAAAAGGAAAAGCTTTATACGGTCTTAAGCAATATGAAACGGCATTAGAAGCATTAGAACAAGCGACAATCCCAGATTATATGTTTCATCCACTAGACCAAGCATGGATTATCACCGGCGGAGCTTACCGTGCCCTTTGTTATATGGAGCTCAAAAATAAGCAAAAAGCGCTTCAAGAAGCAACAGAAGCTTTTTATGCTATACAAGAATTCCCTGATTCGACATTTACCGTGTTTATTAAAGAAACATTACAAATAATACAAAATTCTTAAACCGGCTCCAAAGTGGTATATTATTCCTCCCTTTAAGCAACAATAATAGAGATGGGAGGAATGTAAGAATGAATGTACAACGTGCAAAAGAGCTGTCCGAGTCATCAGAACAAGCGCATGTTCGTTTTCAAGGCCTACCTGTTATGATTCAACATGTTGATGAAAGCAATGAAACCGCCCGAATATATGATATAACAAACCCAAATCGTGAATTAACTGTTCCAATTAATAGTCTAGAGGAACTATAAGCAATCCCACTTCAGCTTTACATGAAGTGGGATTTTTCTTTTGTGTTATATGAAATGGAAGGCCACCAATTTTCCTTTCCAACCATTTAGAGCATTACTCCACAAATAACGTGAATTTCTATTTTTTTAACATCTATCCTAATACGGTACATGATATTTCCTAAAATTTTTCACACTAAAAAGACATACTATTCAATCTTTATGTTACAATACAATTCATATTTACATTTGGAGGGATCGTATGGGTACGAAAAAACAACATAACACTCCTTATTACGCAGTTATATTCACTTCCCAACTTTCGCAAGACACGACTGATTATAACGATGTCGCTGAAGAAATGGAAAAGCTCGCTAAAGAGCAACCTGGCTTTATAAACGTTGACAGCGTACGAGATGCATCTGGTCTCGGTATTACAATTTCATATTGGGAGTCACTTGAAGCAATTAAACAATGGAGAGAAAATGCAGCACATACTATAGCAAGACAAAGAGGGCGTGAACAATGGTATGAACAATTCCATATGCGAATTTGTCTTGTTGAAAAAGAATATGTTTTTCATAGGTAGGGGGTGTAACTTATGAATCAAAAAGTAGCTCTTATTGTTGTTCACGAGATATACGGCATAAATGAACATATGCAGGATATAATATCAAGGTTTTCTTCACCACAGATTGATATCTTCTGCCCGAATTTTTTACAACTAGATTCTCCTTTTCATTATGATGATGAACAAAAAGCTTACTTCCATTTTATGCAAAATGTTGGATTTCAACATGGAAAAGAGAAAATTGAAGAAATGATTCAAACACTTTCAAAAGACTATTCATACATAGGGATCATAGGCTTTAGTATTGGTGCGACCATCTCTTGGCTATGCAGTAACAATCCAAAAGTTCATTTTATTATTGGCTGCTACGGCTCTCGCATACGAGACTATCCTTATATTATTCCAACATGTCCCACTCTTTTAATTTTTCCAGAAATAGAATTGAACTGTTCAATTTCTTCTCTTATTACAACATTACAAGAACAAAACAACCCATTTCTACATATAAAGCAGCTTCCAGGAGATCATGGATTTCTAAATCCTTATACTGTAAAATATAACGAAGAATCTACAAGACAAGCATATGAAATGATAGATTCATTTATTGAAAAAGCTATAATGAAACAAATGCATTAAAGGAGTTTTAATATGACATTTACATTACTTTTGCTTGCTTTCGTTTTTCTAATCATTCTCATAACATTAACTTTCATTTTCATCACTCTGAAAAATCAAAAATATGTAAACCGCCCTTATCGGCATTCCCTTGTTGTTATCACTTTATTTCTTGGACATTGGATTTTAGTTTTAACTAGTTTTTATACCCTACTTCCTGACAATGTTAGCGATTTTATTTTTCTACCAATCTGGTACTTTCTTTGTATTTTAGGTTTGATGGTTTTCATAAAAGAATGGAAAAATAACCGAATCATTTCTGTATCCGTCGGTGCTTTCTCTTTTATTAGTCTACTCTTTGGAATGTTATTACAAGGTATTTCGAACATGTAGGTTTGTTTTATAGAACCTTCCATGTGTTCACTTAAAAATGATTACGCTCCATCCAAATTTTAAAAATCAAAAAATAGAGGGAAGAAAAGTCTAAAATCAACTTCTCTTCCCTCTATTTTTTTTATACGATTGCATTGTCATGGAATTACAAGGTGTGTAGTAAATTTGCGGAGTTGCTTTATTAGCAAGCATTGTAAAAGTAAGTAGGCCAATGATGAAGAAGATAAACAACGTAAACAGAATAACACCTATTGTTAAAATGAGCATAACACCACTCCTATCATATTCGTGATATTATACTGTTCGATATAGTACATGAAGAATCCTTGCTATAAAAATAAACGTAACAAAATAATCACAATCACCCCAGTTAACACGGTCCCTAATAAACTACGTGTATAGATCGCAACAAAAAATGTCGGAATGGCCGCAATGATATAATCCCATTGCATCGTTTTATTCATAAAGAGTACTTCGGCAAGGAGCGCTGCCAATATAGCAATTGGTATATAACTTAACCACTTTAGCCCCCAATCTGGAATTTGTATTTTACTAAATACAATGAGAGGTAATAAGCGCGGAATTAAAGTAACTACCCCTGCACCAATTAAGAGCAATAACACATCTAGTCTTACTTCCATTTTTCAATCACCACCCCTATTGTTGCTGCTGTAAGTGTTGCAATAATAACTGCTACGCTTGCAGGAACGAAAAAGTGCATGCTATATGCGATTACAATAGCTACAATCGCAACACTAAGATGAATTGCTATCTTTGGATGACTACTCATTAACTGCAATACAAATAAACCAATAAACATAGCTGGTAGTGCATAATCCATGCCATACGTATGAGGATTTGGTATCCATTCACCAAAAACACCACCGATGATATTTGCAATGATCCAGTTTAAATATGCTGTCACATTTAATCCAAGCATCCATCTCTCACTTAAATATTGCTTTTTTGATGCTTGCTGAACTGCAAGACCAAACGTTTCATCTGTAATTTGCGAACCAATAATCATATTTTTCAAGAAAGGGACTTTCATTAAATATGGTGCCAGTGCAGCACTCATTAATAAATGACGTAAATTAACAAAAAATACGGTGAAAATAATTGCAGATGCAGGTGCTCCAGCCGCAAACATACCAGCGAGTATAAATTGTGAGGACCCGGCATAAATCAAAGTAGACATGAGCGCAATTTCTGCTAACGAAAACCCTGCTGTTTTTTCAATTACACCAGCTGCGATACCAATACTTAAATAACCTAGTACAGTTGGTAAACAGTCTTTCACTCCTTGCTGAAATGTTTCATTTCCGTGCATTGTCATCTGTGCTTCAGCCCTTGCCATCACTCTTCCCCCTTCGTTTCGTGCATCAAGCGTTTACCCGTTACAACGTGAACTAAA
This sequence comes from Bacillus pseudomycoides, assembly GCF_022811845.1. Taxonomy (NCBI): domain Bacteria; kingdom Bacillati; phylum Bacillota; class Bacilli; order Caryophanales; family Bacillaceae; genus Bacillus; species Bacillus pseudomycoides. The sequence continues at coordinate 3,094,705 of NZ_CP064266.1, read as the reverse complement.
TCTGCATTACCACGCCATAGTGCATCTAGTTTATCCGGACCAAATTCCTGTGTAATTTCTTCGACCATAATATCATGACGAACATATTCTGTTGCGACAAGCACTAATGCTGGATCATACGTTGTTACAGCCCACGATGTACTATGATCTAAAAAATTGGCAATCAGCACCTCTTTCCCATCGCGTGCAACAACTGTTAAATGCCCCCCCATTCGCTCTTTCACGACATCTGGCGTCATGTAATTATGGTGAAATGTTGTTCCAATTTTTGTTTGAGGTGCCCCAAAAAGGATTGAAAAAACATGTACACCGTCTTGTTCCTTTTTATGAATAAGGGACTCCAGCTCGGTCACTTGTTGTTCCCATACAGAAATCCATAATTCTTCCTCTGCCCGCTCAATAATGTTACCTATTTCCTTCAAAATTTGTTTATCAGTGCGAATATGAGAGATTACATCCACTTGACGCTCCTGCTCCAAGCAATTTAACTTCCGATCAAGAAAGTCAAATGACTTTTCAAAATCCTTTTTCATGCGTTTCATTAATTCCGTTGCCGATACAGGGACATATTTAACTGGTTCTGAAGGTACTAAATGTGCTGCACCTTTATCCATTAATTTACCAAGTACTTCATAAATCATAGAACGTGGTACTCCCGTTTGCTTACTAATTTCATATCCCGTTGCCGGATAATGCTTTAATAAACCGATGTATGCTTTGCATTCATATTGCGAAAAACCTAATTTTTGTAATTCTTTCATAATTTCATCCATTGTAATCCCTCACTTCAATTTACCTCTATTTGTATTTACATGACAGCGCGTACTTCAAAACGACGATTTTGCTTTCCTTTACTTTTTACTTTATCTATAACAAGAGTACCAATATCATTTGTATGTTTTACATGCATCCCTCCGCATGCTTGCTCATCAATATCTTGAATGGTTACAATACGAATTTCTTGAATAGTAGGTGGTAGAAGATTGATTGCTGTTTTAATCATTCCTGTGGAGTTTTCTGCTTCTTCGCGGTTTATAAATCTAGTAGAAATTTCTTTATTTTGCTGGATTAAGTGATTTGTCTCTCTTTCAATTTCAGCCACTTGTTCATTCGTTAACTCTTGTAATTCATTAAAGTCAATACGCGCTTTATCAGGATATATTTGATTTCCTGTACATAATGCACCGTACTTTTCATATACCACTGCTCCAATAAGGTGTAGTAAAGAATGGTGACGCATTAAGTTATGACGGCGCTCCCAATCAATTTCTAGCTGAACTGAGCCAAGCTTAAGATTCATACTGTCTTTCACATAGTGAACAATCTCACCTTTCTCTTTCTTTACTTTTACAACTTCGAAAGTATGTTCACCTTGTGTAAATACACCTGTATCACACTCCTGACCTCCACCAGTTGGATAAAATATAGTTTCGTTTACAAATACTCGCTCTCCATCAACTTTCGTTATCTCCGTTTGACAACTTTTCCTATACACATCCTGTAAAAATAATGCCTCTGTCATATTCCCACCCCTTTAGTAGTTATTGTTATACCTACTAATATAAAAAGAAACAAATGTACAGTCAACAAAATTCTGAATTTTGTTTTAATTAATGAAAATAGGCTATCTTTATAGCAAGATAGCCCGACTACATTTATTTCACTGCTAATAACAGCAGCTATTCCTTTCTCGTCTCTTAATAACAACTTATTCTCATATACTTATTTCAGTTTCTCATATTCTTTCAAAGCATTTTGTAAAGTTTAGGTTAGTGGTTCTGGAAGACGATCTAATGAAAACCAGCCAATCTTACTAATAGCATGTTGTTCCAGATTTTCTGCCATCCCATTAGTTACTTTTGCAATATACGTCGGACATACCCAATGCGCTTCTTCATCAGGTAAAATGTGATTCGTCACACATAATAACGACGTGAGTTCGATCTCTAGTCCTACCTCTTCTTCAATTTCCCTAACAACTGTATCTTCCGCTGTTTCCATCCATTCTACTTTTCCACCAGGAAGACTCCAGTGCCCTTGCTCCGGTGCCTTCTTTCGCTGTACAAGCAATAACTCGCCCTGCCCGTTTAAAATAAATGCCCCGACACCGACGCGTGGATGTAATTGTTGGTTCATATTAACTTCTCCTCTTAATTTGTAAGTTTTCTTGATTCTAACATAAAAATAATAGAGCTACTTTCTATCAGCTTCATAAAAACCAATAGAAAGTAGCTCTCATTGTTTCATAGGTACTATTTGTTCTTTTGTATCCATTTTGTCATACTGATATTTGTTTTTCTCCAAATATTGCTTACACATATTCACAAAAGACGGTAATGTTCGAATTTGATCAATATCTGAACTCTCAATAAATCGATTCATTTGATTTGTCATTTCGCTCATACTAGAAATAAGCTCATCTTTTTCCTGCCTTAATCTCTCGTTTTCAGCACGAAGATTTTGAAGCTCTTTCTGTATATCTTGTGTATTATCTTCCTTTATATGCCCAACCGCCATACTCGAAAGTTTATAAATCCCTTCCATAAATTGATATAATTCTTGTTTTTTCCCCTCTGCACCAATTGTTTCAAAATTATCGACAATCCCTGATAATATAGTAACTAGATTTACTTCTGTCTTTTCACTTTGAACCACTACACTTTCTACTTCCTTCTCATTCACATACTGTTCTGATTCATGTTTTTTCTTACGTCCTGGCTTTCCCTTTTTAATATTTTCAAATGATAGCTCTTTGTTTTTCAACTTATAATATGTATTCTGTAGTTGACTTTCTGTTTTCGGAAATAATTGCAAATTCTCCTTACTAATTGCCTTTGAAGTACCTGCAATATTTAAATTATACTGCTGACAAAATTGGTATGTAACATATAAAAGTTCTAATTCAGATTTCAACCACATCATTTGAGATTGTTCGTATGCAAATAAACCACCCATTTTTTCAATATCTCTTTGAAAAGCTATCATTTTATTATATAAGTCCATCAATTCTTCATACGTCACATGGAACTCTCTTTCTATTTTTCTACATTCCTCTTCTACTTTCTGGATATTTCTTGTTCCATTTGCAATGTTTTTCAAAAGATCTAATGCATGAATTGCCGTCTGTTGGTACATTTATATTCACTCCCACTCAACATTTTTGCAATTTCAACTTCTTCTTTCTCTTTTATAAAAATAAAAAAATATTATAAAAATATTTTATAATATTTCCGAATTATTAGTCAATAAAACGTAAAATTGACACATTCTATTTTTATATTAAGATTAACTTATAGCAATATGAGGGGGATCCATATGGAACATAATATTTTAAAAGTCATTGCACTAGCAGAAAAACTAAAATATGAAATGAGACATAGCTGGCTTTCAAACGGACGTCAGGAAAGTGTTGCTGAACATACTTGGCGTATGTCACTTATGACTATTTTAGTTCAGCCTTATTTAGATCAAGAAGTAAATATAGAGAAACTATTAAAAATGGTTATTATCCACGACCTTGTAGAAGCGGAAGCTGGTGATATCCCTGCTTTTGACACAATGAACAGTGAACAATTACAATTACAAAAACAAGAAAATGAACAAAAGGCCATTTTAAATATTAAACATACATTAGAAGGTCCCCTTGGGAATGAGCTCTATGATTTATGGATGGAGTTTGAAGCAAAAGAAACGTACGAAGCAAAAGTGGCAAATGCTCTTGATAAACTTGAAGTTAAAATTCAGCATAACGAAGCTGACATCGATACGTGGCTTCCAATTGAACATAAAATGACATTCCAAGTTGCAAAACATACTGACTTTGATTCATTCCTATCAAAATTACAAAAAATTATTGAACAGGAAGGCGAAAAGAAATTAATTGCTGCTGGCATTGATGTTGAGGCATGTAAACAGTAACACCAATTGTTTCACATCCCTTTTTATAGAAACTCAAATCAAAAAAGGTGACACGCATAAGTGATATATACTGTGTGTCACCTTTTCTTTTTTATATTTTCACTTTTTTAGTTTGGATAACATTTTAGCCGCCATATTTACTTCTTAAAATCTTTTAAGAGAGTTAAAATGTTATCTTTACATCATAACGCCATTATCTTTAAATGAATACCATTTGCCATCAATAAAATGTTTACCTATTGCCATAGCACCGTTAGATTGTAAATAATACCACTTTCCATTATCTTGTACCCAACCTGTTTTCATTGCTCCATCTGCATTCATGTAGTACCATGTGCCTCTAACTTCTATCCAGCCTGTTTGCATAACATCAACAAAATAATACCACTTTCCATTATAACTAAGCCATTCTTGTGTACTTGTACCATTCTTCTCATCAAAGTAATACCAATAACCGTTCAGTTGTTTCCACCCTGTTACCATTGATCCATCTGCATTGAAGTACCATGAAATCCCACCTTCATACACTTTTCCTGTCAGCATGGCACCATCCATACCAAAGAGATAACGCTTTCCTCCATCATTTAACCAACCTTTTCCTTGTTCCAAGCCTCCTGCTTTCATTGTGCCATCTGCATTCAGATAGTACCATTTCCCATTATCTTGTACCCAACCTGTTTGCATCTTAGCACCAACAAAGTAATACCAGCTTCCTTTATAGCTTAGCCAACCATTATACGCAGCCCCGTTTCCGAAGTAATGCCACTGATTATCAATTAAATTCCAACCTGTTGCCATTGATCCATCCGCAAGGAAATAGTTACCATCAGGGTATGCACCTACCCAATTATTCTTCCACATTTTTCCGTTATCTGGATTCAAGAAGTATGTTTTACCATTATACTCAAGTGTACCATAATGTAAAATTCCGCCTTGTTGAACGTAATACCAATCTCCCTCATACTGAACCCAACCTTTATTTGAATACATGGCACCATCTTTTCCTAATAAGTAACCTGCATCTCGATCTTGAATATAACCTGTTTTCATTTTTCCATTTCCATCAAAATAGTACCATTTTCCACCATCTTGTAGCCAACCTATTTTCTTCATACCTTTTTGATCATAGAAATACCATGTATCTCCCTCTTTTACCCAACCACTTTGTTGCATTGTCTGTGCTGCTTTTGGAGCATTTTTTTTCACATTCTCTTGTTTTTCTGCATGTGATACTGCAGGAACTACAAACATTGCAGACATTAAAACCGGCAAAATAACTTTCTTCATTTTCCATATCACCTAAATAATGTTTAATTTTTGTTTTTATTTCCACAAGGAGAATTATATTATTATATACAAATATAATCAATGCTTTTTGTAATGAAATCGTAATATTTTTAACTTTATAGAAAATATATTCATTTAAAAGTAACTTTAAATAAATTTTTGAGATATTAAACAGATTAATGTATACTTTTTGTAATATAAAATAAAAGAATGGAGAATATTTCATACTTTTGTATGAATCATTCTCCATTCTTTTTATTGATTTAACCTAGAAGGACATAGATTACAATTACAAATAAGAACAGTATATTATCTAAAGAGGAGGATTATTTATGATCAAAGGATTATACGAATCACATCTACCCGTTCGCAGCCTAGAAAGATCCATACCATTCTATGAATCATTGGGATTAAAACTATATAAAAGATATGAGAATACTGCCTTCTTTTGGATTGTAGAAGAACAAAGTTGGCTCGGACTTTGGGAAGGATAAGAATATAAAACGCCGTATCATCCTTCCCTTCGCCATATTGCGTTTCAAGTAGACTTCGAGTTTCTTCATACATCTATTAAGTGGCTGAAAGACCGAAATATTACGCCCGTTCCATTTAGTAATCGAACTACCACTAAACCTTTTGTTCGCCCTAACCAAGGCAATGCTTCTGTCTATTTTAAAGATCCAGATGATAATAGTATTGAGTTTATTAGTTTCGTTAATGTTCCAGATGAACTAAAACATATTACAGAAAAACTTTCTTTAGAAGAGTGGACTACACTATCACGATCCTATTTGTAGATGATTTAATAACTAGATATCATCGGTACCTCACTGGGCAATATGATTGCTCAAATAATTAATGTGAAGGCTTTTTTATTAATAGTGTTTCTCCCATCATTTTGGCATTACACATTTATAAAGAAAAGCGACTTTTACAAGTCGCTTTTCTACATCAAATATTTCAAAGTTAAAAGTACACCCACTGCAATTACAAATATATTGAAAAAAATATACCAAGCAGAAAAAGAACAAATACATTCTTTTCCCTTGAGGTATTTCTTATTTTCTTTAGTCAAATTAAAATTGATACTCGTATACAATATAATCAAAAATGTTTGTAAACCCTAGGCTCTCTGCTATAGCAATTGAAGGTTTATTCACTTCCATACAGTCCCAATAGGGCACATACCCTTGTTTGAAACATTCTTGAACAAATATATGTGCGACTTTCTTGGCAAGATTCTTCCCTCTATGTTCCAAAATTGTCTCGATATTTACCGCATGCATATTCCCACTTACAAATCCTGGAAAACAAAGACTTACCACTTGATCCTCATGCAAAATCACATACCCAATTCCTTTTTCAAAAAATGATTCCACCGAATTCCAAAATGATGTAATCTGTGAAACGAAAAATGATTGCTTGAGCAAAGAGTATGTCACAAGATTTTCCTTCGTTACTTTTAATACTGTATATACCTCATCAATGATTGGTTCATTATATGTTTTGTACGCACTTTCATATAATTTGTATACTTTTTGATTGGATTCCTCGTATGATTGTTCACATAATATTTCTCTAATTGTACGATCCCACCCTACTTGATGACCAAATCCTTCAAACCACTTCAAGTCCAAACAGGCTGCTTCTTGTGCAATTTGTTCCCTTAAAACCTTTTTTATTTCAAGGTTAAACATTTTGTTATTTGCCTCACCAATAAATACAAAACCATCTAAATTTCCAAGCCAAACTAAACCAGACCGTGGTTCGCTCGCATTGTCAACAAATATACGGCCCGAATTATTCCCTTCAATGATAGCTTGCACTTCTATATGCCTTTCCTTTTGTAGAAGATGTTTGCAATTCATAAACTGGTCTTTCTGCAATTCGTATATCATCTTTTTTCTTTCCTTTCATGTGTATCAGCGCTTAGGTTTCATCACCTGCTGTACAATCTATGAATCCCTGCAATAACTTTCTATTTTCTAGAAAAGAAAGGGTAATACCTGCTATTTCTTCACTGCTTTTCCAAGCCACTTCATAAATTAATCCATCTGGATCGCATATTTCTTTATTTCCTCCAATTACTTCTACCTTATAATACACAATGTGAACATCATATCCATTACTATTCCCCTTCTTTTCGTACATACTTTTAATGACACGTACATCATATCCCGTTTCCTCTTTCACTTCTCGTATACAACACTCCTCAAATGTTTCCTCTTCCAATTTCCCACCAGATGGAATAGACCATTTTAGTTCTGCTTCTTTTACATCTGGGCGCCCTTGCAATACCATTAACAATTTCCCATCATTATTTTTACATAATGCCGCTGCACCTTGAAATATTCCCATTTCTCTCTCCCCATTCCTTAAAATAAAACCATATTTCCTGTTCGTTTCGCATGCTTTTCTGCTTTTCGAACAAGCACATATGATATTCCAATTAAAATGATTAATAAGCTAGCTAATAAACCTAACTCTGGAAATACATTTATAATACTTTTTCCTTCCATTAATAATGAACGGAAAATTTGAAGTACATACGTTAATGGAAACAAAGCTGCTAGTACTTTGCCCCATAGTGGTAATACAACAATGGGAATGCGTATACCCGCAAAAAATTGCATCGGTTCTTCTAATATTGTAAATAGAATACTAGCATCTCGTGAAAATAAAAAAATCGTATTTAAGCAACCCCCCCACACAACAGCCGAAATACATAAAATCATAAAAGCAAATACAATATTTTTAACTGGTGGTATCGGTGTGTCATTCAGAAACAATGCGATGAGAATCGAAAACATCGTAAACATCCATACTCCTTCTATTAAATTTGCTCCTGCCCGGCAATACATCATCCATACACGCGATGCTGGTGTTAAAAAGATAAGTTCAAGTGTTCCATTTTGGCGTTCCCATGACATTTGCCATGCCGATTGAACGAGGCTCCAAAAGAAAACATATCCAATATAACCTGTAAGGAGAAAAAAACTAATCTGCTTTGGATCCATCCATTTTGCAAGTGTACTACTATTTGAAGTATCAAATGGCTTCACCGAAAAATAAGCAGTTGCAAAGAGTAACACCGGCCAAATGAACAAAGAAAAATAGACCATCTTACTATGGAAATGATTGCGATGACTCTTTTTCCATTCCGCTAAAAATATATTCATGCACTCACCTCATTTGCAATTTGTAATATCGCGTCTTCCAACCTTGCTTTATGTGTTTCTAACTGTAATATACGAATTTGATATTTTGTTAATAATGATAAAACCATTGTTGTCATATCAAAAGACGCTTTCAATTGATAACGTATATGTTCACCCATCTGTTCTTTCTCATGTTGAATTTCTTTCATCCCTAAAGAATGTTCTAATCGTTCTATCATTTCATCCTGCATTTCTGGAATTACAATTTCTAAGCGATATTCACGGACAATCGATTGGATAATGTTTTCAGGAGTTCCTTCATAAAGAAGCCGACCTTTTTCAATGATGTAAAGCCGATCACAAAGTTCCTCTACTTCTTCAAGATAATGACTCGTTAACAAAATCCCTTTATTTTGTTCCTTTGCCAAACGATATACCATTTCTCTCAATTTTTTCGCTACAGGTGCATCTAGCCCTAATGTGGGTTCATCAAGAAATAAATAGTCTGGGTCATTAATAAGGCCTCTTGCAATTTGTAAACGCTGCTTCATTCCTTTTGAATATCGTTCTACAGGTATATTAGCTGCTTCTTTTAGCTCTACTTGCTGTAAGAGGAACTGAATACGTTCTTCTAATTCAACCCCTTTTAATCCATACAAACTTCCAAAATACTGCAAGTTTTCTTTCCCTGTTAAACGCCAATATAACATGCGTTCTCCATCTGCAATCATATTAATCTTTTTCTTTACAAGTAAATCTTGCTTCGTGCTATCTATACCATCAATTTCAATCATACCTGAAGTTGGTTCCAGAAGCGTTGCTAGCATTTTTATCGTTGTCGTCTTCCCAGCTCCATTCACACCTAGCAATCCTACAATCTCTCCTTTTTGAATGGTTAAATCTAGTCCATTTACCGCTTCAACTACTTGTCTTTTTTTACGAAAAAAACCTATTTTCTCTTTTAACTCATACCGCTTTACAAGTTGCTTTGCTTGTATCATGATAAATCCTCCTATGCAAAATGTTTTTCAATCACATACTTCTCCATTCGTTTCATCGCGCATACACCTGCAATAAAATACGCTACCCCTAATCCTAATAACCACAGAAGTTCAATTTGTATAGAAGTTAAATTTCCACCCTCAATCATGCACAATCGAAATGCTGATAAACCATGTGAGAGTGGCATGAATAGACTCATAGATTGTAGGAATGCGGGAAGATATCCTACTGGAAAAAAGACTCCATTCACAAGACTCATAAAAATAAACAATGTATTCCGTGTTAAATATGTATCACGAAAATAAAGCATAAACGCACCCAACACTAACGCTTGGGCGAATATTGCAAAAAAGAAAATAACTAACAAAAGTACCACTGGTATCATATTTATTTCTCGAAACTGTAATCCAAAAAACAAACCAAAAATAAAAATTGCGATAAATTCAAGTCCCCCACGCAATATTCCTTGCGCAGCTGCTCCTAGAAAATATCCTTGCCGAGATGATGGCGTTAATAATAAAACATCAAGTGTCCCTTCACGCAGTTCGGTTATTAATGTCCTGCTCACAATCATTAATAGAGAAACAGAAAATGAATAGAAAACTGCTCCTAATATAACGTAAGAAAGATAATCATCCGTTTTCCCTAGCTTTGCAAAATTAGCATCTAGCTTTCCTTGAAACATAAAATGATACGTTAAATAAGCAAACAATACGATATATACACCAGTTAAAATATGCCCTAGAAAAAATGACCATGGGTATGCTCTACGCATCGTATAGAAATCACGACGAAATGTAGCCTTAAACGTTAGCCACATGCTCTCTCCTCCTCCGATTTTTGAACAATTGGGAAATCCATAAATTGGTCTAAATCAACACGAATTTGTTCTAATCGTTCTCGATTTGTTTTATAAAATACGTAATAACCTTTTCGTTCCTTTTGTATAAGCCCTGTAGACTCTAACATTTTCAAATGACTGGAAACCGTTAATTTTGTAAGACTATATCGCTCTGTTAATTGCTGTGTACAAAAAGATTGAAAGGATAAATCTCTTAACATTTTTAGCCTCGTTTCATCAGATATGGCTTGTAAAATTCGCATCAGATCCTTTGGAACTTCATCTACATAAGACGATGCAATTTCCACTTCATAGTAAACTTTTATATGAGTAGAAATAAGGTTATCTATTAATAAATGGGGTGCGACAAAAGTTGATGGATATAATGTAATAGCTGATAAATCCTCATAACAATATTGCCACGTACGGGCTTTTAAAAATGTTATTTCCTTTTCATCAATTAAAAATCTCGGATGCAATCTTTTCGAAAGTAACAACGGATTTTGTTTGATTGTTTCTTTCACATCATATACAGATTGTTCAAGCCATGGTTCAATTTGAAACAGCTCTCGCGCAAAATAGCGCTGATGATATTGATACAAAAAATTACAAACCATTTCTTTCTCTAACTTAGGAAAAAATGATTGAAAACTTTTGATATCCGTTATTCGTAATTTTTCAATTCCCTCTTCAACATAGACTTCAGCTTGAAATTCAGAACACCAATCTATGAAACGGAACCAATCATCGCTGTTTTTATTAATCTCATATAATATTTCTTTTTCCTCCTGATCCATCTGATTTAATATATTTTCTGCCCACTCTAATCGTTTTACATGATGGGCAGGATTACATAAAACATGTAAACTTACTAGCATTTCGCGAAATGGTGAATATACAACTTTGACATGTCGCTGAAACCATGGTGTAACTTGCAACATAAATTCCCCTCTCTTTGATTCGTTTTCCATCGAATCAATTTTATAATTTTGCAAAATTATTCAGTATATTAACAATTTGTGATGTAAACGTCAATGTAATTTCAGAAATTTCCCTACAAAAAAGACCTTAGCTTACGCTAAAGTCTTTTCACTAAATTCTTTCATGTTTTTAAAATATAGAAATGTTTCTTTCTCTTCTCCCTCATCAAACAAATTGAGTTGTTTAATAATTTCAGCAAAAAAGCAAATCCTCTGCCTTCAGATTTGCTTTCAAACTTTATCGTTTATTAAACCCTTTTCCATTCAAAAATTCCTTCATATGCATTCGCTTCTCTTTTGACATGAAAGCGCTCATTGATCCTGTCCATGTCACATCCTTTTGATTCGTAGATCTTGCCTTATAATATTCATTCGTTGTTCGATCATATTCTTCTAGTAATTCTTCATATTTATTTTCATCATATGCATTTTCATGTAAGATCGCTGCGACTGGTAAACGTGGTTTTACTCCATGGCTTTCATCCGGCACTCCAATTGTCATTCCAAACACCGGGTACACCTTATCTGGCAGATGAAGCAAATCACTTACTTCTTCTGGATTGTTACGAATTCCTCCAATGTAACAAATACCGTACCCTAATGATTCCGCAGCAAGTGCTAAGTTTTGTGCAAACAAGGATGCATCTACTGTTGCTACAATAAAGTCCTCGACATTACCACTCTTAATCTCTGTCCCATGTTTCTCACAGGCCATTTCTAAACGCTTTAAATCTGCACAACAAACAAAAAATGCTGCGCAATCTTTTACATGCCGATTTCCAGATAGCTCTGCTAATTGTGCCTTTAATGCTTCATCAGTTACATATATAACTGAATACGCTTGGACAAAATGTGATGATGCTGCATGCTGCGCCGCCTGTACCATTCTTTCCGCTATATTCTTCGGAATTGGTTCTTGTTTATATTTCCGAACTGATGCATGTTGTTCCATCTTATGTATCATTTCATTCATATTTTCCCCACCCTTTATAATCTGAATACTCAATAAGTAACACATTCTTTTCCTACATACAAAGGATATGCTCACCAGGAAATAATCATACAAAAGGACCAATCTTTACGATTGATCCTTTTTACATATTAAGCTACTCTCAACACTCTAACACCTTTAACAATATTCCAAACGAAATAATAAATTCCTACAGCTGCAAAAGTTACACATGTTATAACCATACCAATTCCAACGCTTGCTGATTCTCCAAAACTTAAACCGAATACACCAAAAAGTGCTAGTCCGCCAAACAAAATTGCATATGGGAAAATATGTGTCCACAATGCTTTTTTCGCATGAGATTTCACATCGTCCTCTGCAATAAAATAGACGATGATTGGAAATAGAAATAGTGCAAAGAAAATACTAAAGTAACAAAGAGAAGATAAAATATTATTGCCTTTCATGCGATTCACTCCTAAAGTTTCGTTGTTTTTGTTACCTTTATTATGTCATGTAACTACTTTAGAAACTATCGCTTTACCTTTCAATAAGACGACATGTTTGTAAGATTTGTCATTATATTCGATTCGTTAGCCAATACTGTGTAATCGCGAAATATTCCCGAACATTAGACTGAATAATAATAGGCTTTGGCGTTTTAGCAGAAAGTCCATCTACCTTTAACCCTTGTTTTTCAGCAATCTTTTTTGCACGAAACATATGAAAATCATTCGTAACAAGAATTCCTTTTTTCTTATTTGCTGGAATAAGAGACTTTGAGAATTCAATATTTTCATCTGTATTTGTTGAACGATCTTCCATTATAATTCTTTGTTCTGCAATATTTTGCTTCATTAATCCTTGTTTCATAGCCAGCGCTTCCGAAATATCTTCACCTTTTCCTTTACCACCAGATACAATAACGATTGTTTGTTCATGTGTTTTTAAATATTCCGCCGCTTTATCAATGCGATATTGTAAAGAATAAGAAGGCTCTGTTCCTTTCACCTTTGCACCTAAAAGAATCATGTAGTCTGCATCATCTGGTGCTTTCATATGACCATGCTTATAAATGTTATATTGTAAAAACCCCATATAGCCTACTATAATAATCATCACTACTAAACTATACTTCATAATCTTTTTTTTCATTAGCATATATACTCCTATTTTTTCTATTTTCTTATCATAGTATCCTTACGATTGTTTGTATAGCTTAAATCCTTAACGAACCCTAAATTAACCTAAAAAAGTAATATTTGTAAGTAATAAGGGAATATTGGATAAGGTATACACAATTTACAGCATGAATTTTATACGAGAGGTGCAGACATTGATTGCTTTTTTATGTAATGTAACATTCTTTTTTTTATTATTTATTATAGCGATTAAGCTGTTAGGAAAGTCAGCATTGGCACAGCTTACACCACATGATTTTGGTGCCATTATTTTTTTATCCTATCTAGCTTTTCAAGCTATACCAGTCGATGGTATATGGGAAGGTATTGTTGGTATGATTGTTATTACATGCCTTCACCTTGTCATTACGAAACTTAGTTTACTTAATAAGCTCAATCGTTTTATCCTTGGTCAGCCTACGATTCTAATTAAACATGGAAATATCCTATTCGAGAACTTAAAACAAAGCAGATACCCAATAGCTGAGTTACTTTCTAACCTTAGAGTGGCGGGATATCCTAGCGTAAATGAAATCGAATATGCGATTTTAGAAGCAAATGGCGCAATTAGCATTTTACCTAAAAGAGAACTTGTTCCTCTTACTCCTAAAGATATGCATATGGATGTTACATATGCTGGTCTACCGATCGCCCTTATTGTTGATGCTCATATCCAATATGATAATTTAAAATTAATCCATAAAAATGAGAAATGGCTCCGTAATGAGTTACTAAAAAAAGGATTTGAAGACATCAAAAACATTGCATTTGCTTCTGTTCAAGAAACAGATGGCTCTTTTACGGTTAGCTTAAAAAATAAGAAATCCCCTTAATAAATTAAGGGGATTTCTATCATGCTACATGCTCTCTTTCTATATTCCGTACTGATACTGGATGAGAAATACGATTCATCCAAAATACAACAATCGCTGTTAATACTTCAGATACAGGCATTACAAGCCAAATTCCATTTACTCCAAACAACTTTGGCATAATCCATAAGAGTGGAATAATGAGTAATAAACCGCGGCTTAGAATAATCAAGATAGACTTTCTTGTTTGTCTGACCGATTGGAAATACTCTCCATATACAATGTTATAGCCAAAAAATACATATTGAATAAAGAATAGACTCATTCCTGTTACAGTTAGTGTCAGTAACTCTTCTGATTGAACATCAAATAAACCAATAATGTATTCCCCAAAGAATAATCCGCTCACAATTGCTACACATCCAAGTACAATAGCTGTTTTAACTGCAAGATTTAGTCCTTCCTTCAACCGTTCAGGTAAATTTGCACCGTAATGAAAACTTGCAATTGGTTGCAATGCCGCTCCAACACCTAAGAATACTAATAGCATCATGGAGTGAATACTATTCACTATTGCGTAAGATGCTACACCTAATTCTCCTGCATATTTCATAAAGGTTATGTTAAAACCAATCGTTACAATCGCTACTGTTATTTCTGCGGTGAAACTTGGAAAACCAATCACCATAATTTGTTTGACTGTATTCCATTCAAAATGAAATTTCGTCCATTTTAAAATGCTCCTTTTTCTAAAGAAATGACTTAATAAAACAAGAAAACCAATTGCTGCTGACAAGATAGTCGCTGCCGCCGCTCCTGTTACACCCCAACCAAAAATAAAAATAAAAATATAATCAAAAGCAATATTTAACAACGCTGTTACAACAAGTCCTGCCATCGCTAAATTTGGATTTCCATCGTTTCGTATAAATGTACTTAAAATATTTTCTAATACGTATATCATTCCAAATGTTAATAATACAGTTAAATAGTCTAATGCATATGGTAAGATTACTTCATTAGCTCCAAATAAATAGGCCAAATCTTCTATTCTCCATAAACAGATGATCATTAAAGCACCAACAATTACAACAGCTACTGTCATAGACTGAGTAAAAATGGATCTCGCTCGCTCTATTTTATTTTCACCTAATGCTATGGAATATAGTGTAGCTCCGCCCATTCCAATCCACAATGATATAGAGAAAAAAATAGAAAATGCTGGGATGGCAACGTTTACTCCCGCTAAGCCATTCGCTCCGACTCCTCTGCTAATCATAACGGCATCGATTACAATATTCACCGACATTAATACCATTCCAAGAACCGCCGGTATTAAATAAGATATAAATAAATTTTTTATTGGTTTTTCTCTTAATTTCTCAGTTGTTTCCATAATAAAATGCTCCTTTTCAATTCTCTGTTCACATTTTAAACCTTCAAGTAACTTGAAGGTCAAGTGAGAATTAAAAATACATTTTTGTTATACAACCTCTTACTTCTTTTTTATTACCGGAATTTGTATTTCTGTAACTTGCTCTTTTGGATTTTCCGTCACAGACCAGTCAATCAAAGCAAGCTCAATTGCATCTCCAGACACTTCGTACCCTTTCTTTTCAATGTTTCTTAACAATTCCTTATACGTTCCATCTGTTTCTTCATACGGTCCATGGTGATAGGAGCAAGCAAACATCCCCTCTTGAATAGCATCTGAAATCTTCACTTGAAACGGCATATAATCAAGCAAAATAAAGACACTATTATATGCTTGAAATTCATTTTGAAGTAATCCCTCTTTTGACACTGTCACACCAATATCCCCTGAAAATAAACTATCATCTATCTGCTTCATATTTTTTTGAAGCGAATGTATATAATACTCGAGCATATCGTCCGTTACATTTGGTGCAATGGCTAATGCAGTAATTTTTCTTTTTGGTAATTTCTTAAATGTTACATGATTCGCTTTAGAAGCAGTAGCCTCTTTCATCATTTCGATTTTATGGTTCATTTTCGCCAATGCATATTCAATTTCCCTTTGTTTCTTCAACATCATTTCTTGTTGTTTTTCTAACAAATTCAAGGCATAATCTGGATTCCTTTCATCAATATACTTCTTAATTTCTTTTAAAGAAATATTTAACTGCCGTAAAAATTTAATTGTATCTAAAAGTGAAAATTGGTCGATTGTATAGTATCGATAATTTGTTTGTGGATCAACAATGGATGGATGAAAAATACCTTTTTCATCGTAATAACGTAATGTTGACTCCGCAATCTTATGCATTTTTGCCATTTCACCAATTGTAAAACGTTGATTGAATAACATATTTCCTACTCCGTTTCTTTCAAATAGATTTATCCCTTTATTATATAGACATATATTCCTTATTCAAAATGAATCATTCCTACTTAAAATCTGCCAATTTAACATTGATTTTTCTTGAAAGTTATTATATATTTATTACAGGTTCAAGTTACAAGTTCAAAAGAACTCGTATAAAGACCTCTTGTTTAATGTGTGTTACATAGTGTTTTACATTAAGCAAACTCCGAGAAATCGTATAATAAAACAAAAATGAAAAGGGGAGATGAGATGGAATTTTTCTTTCAAATTGCGTTAATTTTATTAAGTACAAAAATCGCTGGTGATATTAGCGTTAGACTAGGTCAACCTTCTGTACTCGGAAAATTAATCGTTGGTATTGTAATAGGTCCGGCGGTATTCGGTTTAATTAACAACTCCGACTTACTCACACAGTTAAGTCAAGTAGGAGTTATTCTCCTTATGTTTATGGCCGGCTTAGAAACAGACTTAAAAGAACTAAATGAAAATCGTAATTCTTCGTTGGCTGTTGCTGTTGGTGGTATCGTTCTTCCATTTGTAGGTGGTTACGTTGCAGGTCTTGTAATGGGAATGGAACAAGCAAATGCAGTCTTTTTAGGATTACTTCTATGTGCAACAAGTGTTAGTATTTCTGTACAAACACTTCGTGATTTAGGAAAAATGAAGACGCGTGAAAGTACAACGATGCTAGGCGCTGCTGTTTTTGATGATATTCTTGTTGTTATTTTACTAGCCTTTGCTATGAGTTTCCTAGGATCAGCTGATGTAAGCTTAACTATAATCATCTTGAAAAAAGTGGTTTTCTTCGCAGCTATTATCTTAATTGGTTGGAAAGGCGTTCCAATGATTATGCGCTGGTTATCACCACTACGCGTATCAGAATCTATTATTAGTGCAGCCCTTATCATTTGTTTCGCTTTTGCATATTTTGGTGAACTATTAGGAATCGCTGGTATTATCGGAGCATTTGCAGCAGGTATTGCGATTTCTCAAACGGATTATAAACATGAAGTAGAAAAGAAAGTAGAACCAATTGCCTATGCAATGTTCGTCCCAATCTTCTTTGTAAGTATCGGTATGAATATTACGTTAGCAGGTATTGGAGATAAAGTGTGGTTTATCTTAGCATTAACAATCATTGCTGTGTTAACAAAGCTAATTGGTTGCGGATTCGGAGCACGTATAACAGGATTTGATTTCCAATCTTCTACAATTATCGGATCTGGTATGGTTTCCCGCGGTGAAGTCGCACTTATCATTGCAGGACAGGGGCTTACTTCTGGACTACTAGCACAAGATTACTTTACAGCAATCGTTATCGTCGTTATTTTAACAACAATGATTACACCGCCAATGTTAAAATATACGTTTGGTGTAAAAGATAAGCAATTAAAACAAAGTGCATAGTAACTATATAGAGTACTAGTTTTATAATATAAAAACGAGATGATTGTCTTCAAAAGACTATCATCTCGTTTTTTATTTATACAGGAAATAGGAATATGCATCTAAAAAAGCGAATGAAACATATATGTATCATTATAAATTTTTTGGAGGTGTTTCATGAATCGTAAAGATATTTTTTTAGAGCAACTTCTTGCGTGTCATAATGAAAACAATTGGTTTGTCTCACTACAAAGTGCACTTGATGGCCTTACAGAAGAACAAGCTGCTTGGAAGAATACAGATGGAACAAATTCTATTTGGGAAATCGTTAATCATTTAATTTTCTGGAACGATCGCGTTCTAAAGCGATTTTATGGTTCTTCTGTTCAAGAGCATATCGAAACGAATGATGATACATTTCAAAATCCAAGAAATTTAGATTGGAATTCTACAGTCGCCCAAATTGATACGATTATGGACAAGTGGCAAACCGCTTTACATACTTGTGATGAAACGAAACTCGACCTCCCACGCTCAGCGGAAACTGAAGAAACATGGACCGCTGTTCTACTAAACTTTACAATTCATAACGCTTATCATATTGGACAAATTATCTCTATTCGTAAGCAACAAGGAAATTGGAATAGCGAACACGGTGTTCATTAGCAAAACAAGACACAAAAAGCGAGCCCCTACCCTCTTCGGCTCGCTTTTCTATTTCTTTATACAATACGTTCCATCGCTGTCTTCAATGTCCCGACAACAAAAGCGATTTCTTCACTTGAAATAATAAGAGGCGGTGCTAAAGTTAAAACATTGTTATAGCCTGCTGTTGTCATTCCATTACGCCCAATGATGAGTCCCTTTTCTTTACAAGTGTTCACTATACTTGTAATTGTAGCATTATCAAGTGGGTCCTTTGTTACTTTATCCCTTACCATTTCAATGCCAACAAGCAAACCTTTCCCTCTAACATCTCCAACAAGTGAATGATCTCCAATCTCTTCTTTTAACTGTTCTAATAAAAGAGATCCCATTTGTGCAGAACGCTCAATTAAATTTTCATTCTCCATAATTTCTAAATTTTTAAGCGCTAACGCACAAGCAGCTGGGTTGCCACCAAACGTGTTAATATGACGGAAAAATTCATATTCTCCCGTTCCTTTAAATGCTTCATAAATTTCTTTTTTCACTGCTGTTGCCGATAATGGTAAGTATGCACTTGTAATTCCTTTCGCCATTGTAACTATATCTGGTTTTACATCATAATTCATAAAACCAAACGCTTTTCCCGTTCGTCCAAAACCACAGATGACTTCATCGCTAATTAGTAATGCACCATGTTTTTGACAGATTTCTTGAACAGCCTTCATATAATCCTGAGGCGGCATCAAAATACCACCACCTGTAATAATTGGCTCCATAATAAATCCAGCTATCGTTTCACTTAATTCCCATTTCATAACACGATCAATTTCTCTCACACACTCTACATCATAAATATCTTGTGCTGCAATCTCTGGCATTCGGTAACAATCTGGCGGCGTCACATGTAAGAAACCTGCAGCAAATGGCTCATATTGATATCTACGTTGCGCCTGTCCTGTTGCTGCCATCGTCGCCATCGTATTTCCATGATAACCGCGATAACGGGACATAAATTTATAACGGTGTGGCTCACCCTTATGTGCATAATATTGACGAACAATTTTAAATGCTGTTTCATTCGCTTCTGATCCACTATTAGAGAAAAAGATAACATATTCTCCTCCAAGCCATTCATTCAACTTTTCAGCAAGCTGAATTGCGGGTTCATGCGATTGAGACATTGGAAAATATGATAATGTTTGCAATTGCTCATACGCTGCTTCAGCAAGTTCTTTTCTTCCATACCCACTATTCACACACCAAAGACCACTCATACCATCTAAGTATTGTTTACCTTCTATATCTTCCACCCAACAACCTTCTGCTTTGGCTCCAACCATCGTACTATTTGGACTAAAAGGACGCATTCCATGCCACACATACTTTTCATCCTTTGCAAGGATCGCATCTGTTTGTTTCGTTTTCATCATACATTCCACCTTCCAAAACAACTTATATTTCTTTAAGCTGTGCTGGTGCCATGGTGAGATCAAACTTTTCCTATTTATTTTCATTCCACATGAACGAAACAAATCCTACCAACTGCAACGTAATATTTTTAAGCAAAATTACAAAATAAAAGAGCTCTCCAAGAAACTGGAAAGCTCTTTTTCTTCTTAATGTGCAGACACGTCACTAACTCCATGACCTGTGTTAGATTTGACAAGAATTTCATCGAATTTCGCTGCATCTTCTTTCTTACTTGAGAAAATTGTTCCTAAGTATGCTGCTAAAAATCCAAGTGGAATAGAAATAATCCCTGGTGTTGTATAAGGGAATAAGGCTTCTCCAACAAAGATTGCTTTCCCAGCTTCGGGACTCCAAACATTCGGGCTTAGCGCAACTAATACGATAGCTGAAACTAAACCAACAACCATTCCGCAAATCGCTCCTGTTGTATTAAAGCGTTTCCAATAAATTGTAAACAAAATAACTGGCAAATTCGCACTTGCAGCAACGGCAAACGCTAAAGACACGAGGAATGCAACGTTTAATGTTTGAGCAAATAACGCTAAAATAATAGATAATATTGCTACTCCAATGGAAGCATAACGTGCCATCGATACTTGTTCTTTTTCTGTTGACTTACCTTTACGAATAATCTCATTATAAAAATCATGTGCAAATGCAGAGGCTGCTGTTAAAACAAGCCCCGCCACAACTGCTAAAATCGTCGCAAATGCAATTGCAGAAACGAAAGCAAATAAGAAATCTCCACCAAGTGCCTTTGCTAATAAAGGTGCTGCCATATTACCAGCTGGATTTGCCTGAATAATTGCCGCATTCCCTACAAATGCAGCCGCACCAAAACCTAGGAAAATCGTCATAATATAAAACGCACCAATTAACCATGTTGCGTATACAACCGATTGACGTGCTGTTTTTGCATCACGAACAGTGAAAAAACGAACAAGAATATGAGGTAACCCTGCCGTTCCAAGAACGAGACCTAAGTTTAAAGAAAGCGTATCCAATCCATCCTTATACTTCACTCCTGGATTTAAAAATGCTTCCTTTAATGGTGTTGCAGTTTTCATCTGCGCAAACATTTCTGTTACGCTAAAATTAAATTTCCCAAATACAATTACTGAAATAATAAATGTCCCTGCCATTAGTAAAACCGCTTTTACAATTTGTACCCAACTCGTCGCTGTCATACCCCCAAAAATTACGTACACTGTCATTAGCGTTCCAACAATTAAAACCGATGTCGTATATTCAATTCCTAATAATAATTTGATAAGTGCTCCTGCTCCTACAAGCTGTGCAATCATATAGAAAATTGAAATTGTCATCGTATTTAAAGCTGCAACTCCGCGCACCTTTCTTGCATCAAAACGCGCTGCGATCATATCCGCTAATGTATATTTCCCTAAGTTTCTAAGCGGTTCAGCAACGAGATATAATACAACTAAATAAGCAACAAGAAAACCTATACTATAAAAGAAACCATCAAATCCAGTTAATGCAATTGCTCCTGCAATTCCTAGAAAAGAAGCAGCTGACATATAATCTCCTGCAATGGCCAGACCATTTTGCCAACCAGTCAAGCCTCCCCCTGCTGTATAAAACTCGCTCGCATTTTTCGTCTTTTTCGATGCAAAATATGTAATAACGAGCGTACCGAGAACGATAATCAAAAATAGTGCAAACGCCGTTATGTTCAAATTTATCCCCTCCCTTTTTGCATATCTTGAAGAATTTTTTGTGACGCCTTGTCGAATGATTCCGCTTTTTTGCTATACATCATACATAACGCCCACGTCATAACAAATTGTGCAAAAGCAAAAATCCAAGCCCATGTCACATCACCAAATACTGGTGTATTTAATACCTTTGAATAAGAAGTTAAAATCGGCAATGTAATAAAAAAACTTAAAAAGAAAATACTCATCGGGACAATAAATTTCCGCTTCTTTTCTAGCAATGATTGAAATTCTGCAGACTGAACGACTTCTGTATAATTTACCTCACTTTGTAATTTACGTGCTGAACTATCTCTTTTCACTTGTCCTCTCCCCTCTCCCTCATTCTTTAAATCTAATCCCTTCGCATACCTAAAGACTAAATTTTATAAATATTCAGAAACTTATACTTAATTTTAGACAATTCCTTCTTCTCTGCAAAGATTTTTCGCTAGACATTTCTCGTCATATTTTTCCAATTTTTTAATATATTTTTGTAAAATAAAGCCAACGTTTATCGTACTACTTCCTGATTTTTTTCTTTCTCTAGATCGCGTGCCGTCTTACTTAATTCAACATCTTTCCCATTTTTATACGTACCAAATAAAAAATCATACACTGGATTCGACACACCAAACCAATAATTTTCATTTTTATAATGATGCAAAATATGTTGTTTTTTTAACCATCGACCAAAATGAGTCAACGGACGAATTGGTCTATGCGCTATATAATGTTTCCATTCATAAACAAGCAGCATCACAATCATCCCCATTCCAAATGAGAGTGTAATCGTTACATGATTTGTCACTCCATACAAAATGAACAAATAAATTGCAAATCCCGGCATGCTATACCAAACTGGTAAAAATAATAGTTTTAAATCATCAGGATACACATGATGATCATAATGTAATCTCTTCAATATTTTCAGTAGAAATGGATTCTTAGGAGGTTTCATATGAAATAAAAACCGATGTGTCACATATTCATTAATTGTATAAAAAATGATACCCGCAAGACATGATATGGCCACTATTCCTGTAAATAATTGCATTTGTAAAATAATGATAAAAAGAATTAGTACTCCAAACATAATGATAATATCATGTTGCAAAAAGAACTCTTTCAACACTCTTTTCATTCACCCTATCCCCTTTCTTCGAAGAAACAGCCGTAACATATCGTTACGACCGTTTCTACTTTATCTATGCTATGTTATGGTTTTTTCATTACAAATTTGCTCGCCGTTCTATTGTAGAGAAGAAATTTTGCGAACCAAATATATTTTGTTTTGGTATAATGTGTTCCACTGCAAAAACAGTTACTTCGCCCCTCTGTACCTCCCCAATAATAAGTCCCAATATTTCATGATTTACAGCAAATGTTGGTTGTTTTGTTTGAAGTAATCTTTCAACAGCTTGAAGAACGGCTTCATATAGAGGATTTCTATCCGTTACTTCTTTTCTAATTTTGGGTGCTAATGTAATGATAATTTCTTTTCCATTAACTGTGGTTCGATACATAGAAATCTCCCCTTCGGTCTTATATGAACAACTGTAATACTTTATACGCAAAATGAATTGAATACCCAACTAAAATAAAGCCAGCTCCCGTTGTAATATAACCGAGTGCCTTTTGCTTAAGCAATTTTCGTCCAAAATGAACAGAAAAGGCAATATTTAAATTCCATAAAATAATGCCTCCAATGATACAAAGACTATATAAAAATGCTTCTTGTTTCGTTACTTTCGTAAGCAGCGAGCTAAGTGTACTCCCATATACACCGAACCAAAAGACAAGGTTTAACGGATTAGATATCGCAATTAAAAATCCTGCCATAAAAGATTGACGAAGTCCACCTATCTCTTCTTGTTTATATTCCATATTTGAATGAAAAATTCCTTGTTTTACACTTTGAAATCCTAAATAAAATAATAAGAAAAAGCCGATGCAATACATAAATGCTTGTACATATGTATACATAAATACAGAAGATAATCCAAAGTAAATCAAAAGCATAAATAAAATATCTGCACTCATTCCCCCTATTCCAACAAGCCAAGCATGCCAAAAACCACGTTCAATCCCTCTTTTCAACATTTCAATATTAATCGGTCCTACCGGTGCAGCTAATGACATTCCTAGTATAAATTGCTGTATAATTGCTCCAAACATCGCGATATCCTTTCTATATCTTTTTACTATTAACTAATAAGAATATTGTTAAAAATAGACTAGCTTTTATGAAAAATATACATATATAAACTACCCTTTTTTATCCAAAACATACAAAAAAGCTGCCAAAAGGCAGCTGTCATTTCTCTGTTTTATGATAAAATGGACATTTACCTGTAATTGGTTCGATGTCATCTCCAATAAAATATTGCTTCCACTCACGATGTTTTAGGTCACCATAATGACTAATATTCGGATGTTTCGGCAATTGATCCCATCTTTCTACCCGTTCTCTGACCATTTGCCGCGAATAAGCGCCTTTTAATCGATCCCCTTCTAATCCGTCAAATATGATTCGCGGCTGAAATCCTATAATGAGTGAATTTCCTAAATGTCGCGTTTTTCTTTGCTTATAAGCAGGAGCATTCCCAAACGCAAACATAGGCTCCCCGCTAAATGAAAATTCCCATAAGTAATGATCTGGATTTCTCGGAATTCTTTCAGGCCATGGTTGTTCATCGGCCTCATGTAAATATTGTAGCACTCTCCAAAAATAGGAACGATAATGCGCAAGTGATTTTTCTTCACATTCTGGTTCTACAAAAAGAAAAAACCCTCTTCTTACAATAGGTCGTTCTTTCATCAACTCCAAAAAGGATTGCATTGTCTGTGGTAAATGACTCCAATCGTCATGAGACAAGAATGAATAGCGAAGTTCATTTTTCTTTAAAGCCGTTAAACCAAAATAACAGGGAAAGGTGGGATCCAATACAACATTAGAAAAATTTTCAAATTCTTGCGAAACCCATATTGGTATATCCCTCCTTCTTTTCATCCCTTCATTATCTAATAAATAAGACTGATTCATTCTCTCACCTCATTATGTACATCATTCTCTTAAACATATTAAAAAAAGAGCTTGTCCTATACCATAAAAAAACTTATGTGAAAAATTATTTAAAAATACAAAAACTTAAAACCGCTTACTTGACTAAAATCTACCATTTCGTGTATATTTAAAATATCATTTAGCAGAATATTCGATAATATAGCATTTTCAGTTTTATGAATCCGCTACCATTTCGAATGAACTTCACTAAATGCAAAAGTAATCGCTTTTTAGGAGGAATTGTAACATGCAAGGAAAAGTAAAATGGTTTAACAACGAAAAAGGTTTTGGATTTATCGAAATTGAAGGCGCTGACGATGTATTCGTACACTTCACAGCTCTTCAAGGCGAAGGCTACAAAGCTTTAGAAGAAGGCCAAGAAGTATCTTTCGACATCGTTGAAGGAAACCGTGGACCTCAAGCTGCTAACGTAGTAAAACTTTAATCCAACATATAACAGGAGGTTACCGTAATTGGTAGCCTCCTTTGTTATTCCTTTGTATATTTCCTTTTTACAGAGTAAAAACTATGTGAAATGTGACAGAATACAAAGGAGGAATCGATAATGGGTTCACATGTAAATGATTTTGAAGAAGTAAAATTCCGCGTAGAGACAGCACAAAAAATGGTGGGTTCTGCAACAATTACAATGGATCCCGAATCATTACAACATGCGACAACCGCAGTCGAATCTGCACGCTCTCAACTTGAAACAATGAAATCTGTTGCAACAGATTTAGACGAGCCTTTTTTAATGAATGAAGAAAAAAAATTAAGTCTATGCGAACATCAATTGAAAGAAGCTAAGCATTAAAAAACCATCCAGAGTTATCTCTGGATGGTTTTTTACGATAATCTCGCTCCATATTCTTTTAATTTCTCGCCCACAGTACACTGCCGAATACAAAAAGAATGGGCATAATATTTGCTATGAGTTTTTCTATAGTGTTCCTGCAAAAAACATCCTTCACAATATGTTTCTAATAGATCATTTACCTCTGTAATGAGCTGCTTTTTATTCACCACTGCACCTCTCTATTCCATTATTTCTTTATGGCTATCGATTACTGTCCCTTCTAATGCTTGTGTGGCCAATTGATGCGCTTCTTTATTTTGTTTCCTTGCTACTGGTTCACAGACAAGCTTTAATTTCATTTGCTTTGCTTTTTGTTCAATCTGATCTAAGTAATGATCCAAATGTTCGTCGTAGCACGGCCATTCTCCAGCTAATTGCTGAAGGACGACTTGAGAATCACCATGTAGTGTAACCGGTTCATATTTGATTCCTAATTCCTCTAGTACATTCATTCCATATAATAATGCTGCATATTCCGCTTCATTATTATCATATATACCTTCTATATAAGCATTTCGACGAACTCGGTACACCTTATGACCTTTTTTATAGTAAATACAAATACCAATTCCAGCCTCTTTCGTTTCCAGATCATATCCCCCATCAAAGTAAATATGAATATCTTGTGGCTCTTCTTCTACTTGCTTACTGAGCTTTTTCATTTCCTTTAACGTCCATTCCGCTCCCATTTCGTCATAAAATAATAGTTCCTTTACTCTTCCAGTTTTCTCAAAATCAGTTGCAAATTGAAGTGATTCTTCTATGTTCATATAATCTGTTGTTAATTCTGTTTGAAGACTCGACTTTGTTTTATACAGCCAATATATTTTATATTTCATGTTAATTTCCCCTTATATAAGAATTCGTATTTTTATTTTATTATATTTTACCAAGAGTCACTGTATTGTATGCGAATGAATCAATTCATATTGTGAGTAATCTCCTAGGCTACACTTAAATTAGATTACTATCCTAAATTTAAGCAGGAACAGTCTCACTCTCCATTCATATATATTTCTAAAGGAAACTTGAAAGTGGAATTAGGGAATGGAAATTTCAGCGAAGAACTATTTGAAGGAGATTCTTTCTATTTTAAAGCCGATACCGAACATCGGTTTATTAATATGACGAATGTCACTACTTCTTAGTGATTGATTCAACTTGTTACAGTAAATAAAGTGATTCTTTCATGAGAGGTAGTCTTGATTTTCACCTTTTTTAACATTTACTGCCTACAAAATGAATCAAGAGCACTTATTTATATACAAATAAAGAGGCCATCCAATCATTTCGATTTGGTTCAGCCTCTTTATTTTCTCTTCACATTACTTTTTCAAATTGCACTCGTTTATTAATCCAATACATAACAGGCATGCCAATCGCCATTACGATAAATTCACCAGCTGCACATGTAAGCCATGTAAATAAAAATGGCAAATCAAATGCAAGATGAAGTTCAATCGCTATCATAAACATAGTAACTGTAAAGATAACTGTATTAAAGATCATTCGAGCCCAAACACCCTTAATAAAGCGCATTGAAATAATCGTAGCAAGAAGCGCAAGAATGGATTGCCCCACTCCAAATACTAAATCATACGCAATCATAGGTGAGAAAAAGAGATTTGTTAAAAATACACCTAAGACAATTCCATAAATTGATTTCTTATTAAATACAACAAGATGATTAAACATCTCTGAAATACGAAATTGTACATTCGTAAAGCCAAACGGCTGAATAAGTGCAGAAACAGCAATATATAATGCTGCTAAAATACCATTACCAACTAATGTTTTTATATTCATGACAAAATCTCCTTAGTTTTTTTACGTGGGATGGTTTCGAACCACGTGATTCGTTTTTAAACAACAATTTTATATTGTACGCAATAGCCAATCATTCGTCAATAGATTATTCTCATTCACTACCTTTTTTCTTATAGACAACGTATAATAAAGAATATGAAATATTCAGGAGGTTTTACTTCATGATTGCAACAATTCAAAATGAAAAAGTGATCGTTTCCATCTCTGAAAAAGGTGCAGAATTAGAGAGCGTTCGCTTAAAAGAAGACAACACAGAATATTTATGGCAAGGAGATTCTAAATATTGGGGGCGCCGTGCACCAATTTTATTCCCAATTGTCGGTAGATTAGTGGACAATACATATTATGTAGATGATAAACCTTATTCATTAACACAGCACGGATTTGCTCGCGACCTTATATTCTCAATAAAAGAGCAAAGTGAAACAAAAATTACTTATGCAGTTACTAGTAATCAAGAAACTTTACAAAAATATCCGTATGAATTTGAACTGTATGTTTCTTATGTACTAGACGATCAAAATATACATGTTACTTATGAAGTGATTAACCCTACTTCAAAAGAAATGTTATTTTCTATCGGAGCACACCCAGGATTCAATTGCCCCTTAGTAGAAGGAGAATCATTTACAGATTACCATCTATCATTTAATAGCCCTGAACATTTAGAAACAAGCGTTTTAAAAGGACCATTTCTTTCAAAAGAAAAACAACTAATTGTTGAAAACGAGGCAGAATTACCACTTACATACGATTTATTCAAAAATGATGCCCTTATTTTTGAAAATATGAATACAAATGAAATTTCTATTCGCTCTCATAAACATAATAAATTTGTAAAAGTAGCATTTGAGGGTTTCCCATTCGTTGGTATTTGGACACCAGGGAACGACGCTCCTTTCTTATGTATCGAACCTTGGTATGGAATTGCTGATGAAGTAGAACCAGCAAAAGATTTCAAAGAGAAAAAAGGCGTACAATCCTTACAAGCAAATGGAACATTTACATGCCACTACAGCATTACAATTGGATAAAGTGCATTTTTCATATTCTATCCCTCACCTTTAAAATTAGGTGAGGGATTACTATCAGCTAACGCTATATAATAATGGAGGTTTTCAATTTTGATTGAAGTATATATTGATGGTGCATCAAAGGGAAATCCAGGTCCTTCTGGTGCTGGAGTTTTTATTAAAGGTGTACAGCCACCTGTGCAATTATCAATACCACTTGGAAGCATGTCTAACCACGAAGCCGAATATCATGCATTACTCGCTGCATTAAAATATTGCACAGAACATAATTATAGCATTGTATCTTTTCGTACAGATTCACAGCTTGTTGAACGCGCTGTAGAAAAAGAATATGCAAAAAACAAAACATATGCACCACTCTTAGAAGAAGCACTAGCTTACATCAAAAAATTTGACCTTTTCTTTATAAAGTGGATTCCAAGTAGTCAAAACAAAGTTGCCGATGAATTAGCGAGAAAATCCATTTTAGAAAATTAATGGAGGTTTTAATATGAAAAAAGGTTGGATTGCTCCTCTCGCTTTATTATTTGTCTCCTTTATTTGGGGGAGCACGTTTGTTGTCGTTCAAAATGCCATGTCATTTGTTGGACCATTTACTTTTAATGGTATTCGCTTTTTATTTGCTGGAATCATTTTATTATTTGTTCAATTTATCTTTTCGAAAAAAACTTCAAAGCAAGAAATGCAACATAGTAGTATTGCTGGTTTAATTGTCGGATTTTTCTTATTTATCGGTTATTTATTACAAACATTCGGATTACTCTATACCACTTCTTCTAAAGCTGGATTTTTAACTGGTCTCAGCATTATTATGGTTCCAATTCTTTCATTTATCTTTTTAAAGCAAAAAGCTACACCTTTTATCATACTGGGTATTACCGCTGCAACAGCAGGCTTATATTTACTAACTGCTGGTGATTCTTTTCAATTAAATATTGGCGATATACTTGTTCTCGGCTGTGCAATTGCCTTTGCAGCGCATATTCTCATTAACGGTGTCTTCTCTAAAAAGATATCACCTTTATTATTAAGTACAGCCCAAGTATTGTCTGTTGGAATTTTCTCTTCTATCTGTGCTTTTTTATTCGAGGACTGGGGAAAATTATTCTCAATCTCTTTATGGACGAATTATGCTTTTTTATTTGCTCTACTTGCAACATCCGTGTTTGCAACATCGATCGCTTTTTTTATTCAAACAGCTGCGCAAAAACATACATCCCCAACAAGAGTTGCCATTATTTTCGCAATGGAGCCTGTCTTCGCCGCATTAACAGGTGTTCTTGTCGCAAACGAACAGCTTTCTATTTCTGCAGTGCTTGGTTGTCTTTGTATTTTCTTAGGCATGATCTTCGTTGAGCTTCCTTCAAAAACAAAAAAAGAAGCGCAGGCTGCGTGATGTTACGCTTGTAACGTCCTCATAAAAGCCTTTGCGCTTTTTTTATCAGTAATTTTCTCCTCTTTCAAACGCTCTAATAAAGCGATAAAATAACTGCCATCAAATTGCAATTGATGTTTGATTGTTGCCTCAATTGCTGCATTCACAAGCCCATCAGATGCACCGGTATACCCTTGACCAAACATAATAAATCCTTGTGCGTCCTCTGACAATTTAAATCCTTTTGTGTGTAAGAATGAAAATAATCTTGTACTGTTTGCATGCTGTTCCCACCTACCAAAAAATTTTCCACTTCCTATCATACATGTTTTTAGGCTTTATGAGAATGAACTTTCTTTGACAATCTCTTATAAATGAAAAGGATTCACTGACAGCATCTAGAAATAGATATAGTGAACTCGAATGAACGTTAACTTTTTCACACCTCTCCTAACTTAATTGCTCTAGTTGGGACCTTGGACTGAAAGGATAGTTGTCCACAAATAACGAAGTTAACAAAAAATTAAAAAGGGGATATGTAATGAAACAAGCACTATTAATTATCGATGCGCAACAAGAACTTATTGATGGTAACGAACAAGAAACTGCAGTATTTCATAAAGATCAATTATTAACAAACATAAATATAGCCATTCAAAAAGCGATTCAATCAAATGCTCTTATTATTTTCGTCAGAGATACTGATGTTGCTTCCGGTACAGGGAAAGGATTTCAAGTACATGAGGAAATTAGAATCCCGCATGCAGCACAAATCATAGACAAGCAAGCAACCAATTCCTTTTATAATCCCCCTCTACATACGATTTTAAGAGAGAACGAAATTGGCCATCTTGTTATAGGCGGTTGCAAAACCGAGCATTGTATTGATACCGCCGTTAGAACAGCAACTGTACAGGGATTCGATGTCACTTTAATCAAAAACGGGCATTCCACGAATGATTCTACGATTTTATCAGCCAAGCAAATTATTGAACATCATAATAAAACATTACATGGTCATTATAATGTCGATCATTTTTCTATTGTTAGAGATGTTGAGGAAGAGTTATTTTCCCCTATTCATAATCAATATCGTGAGTAGAAAAATGATATTTGGATGAAAAAGATTCCTTTTTTAAAAGGAATCTTTTTCATCCAAATATCTGTGCAGCAATTCCATATAATTCACCATTTCGTTTCAAAAATTGAGTACTGTTTTTCAACATAATTGGTGGCTGATTTACCTTTTGAAATCCAGCTGTCTCGAGCACTGTCATAAAAAATTCTTTTCCTTCTAGTACATCAATTCTAAGTCTTCCTTTGTGATTTTTTGCCAAATGATGAATAATGCCACTTGCGATATTATCGGTTAGTGCAACGATTAGTCCTATAATTCTATTTTCTGGAGTTTGCACGCTCATTCCATATCCCACAATATAATTTTCTTTGTCCTTTACAACTATGCATTGTTCAGATTGTTCAATTCTTCTCTGTATAAAATTACGTCTATTTACCCCGAAAGCCACTCCATCTAACTTCACAATTCTATTACTATCTCCCTCATCATAATCCATAAATAAGCATAATCGATGTCTTTTCTGAAACACTTCTTATACAAGTGTGATGACAGCATGCCAATTACCAATCAATTTTATCTCACCGCTAATGGCTCACCACCTGCCAGAAACTTAACCATTTAACTTCGTTTTAGTTTAACCTCATCTATATTTTAGATAGGAACATTACAATATTCATTTTTCTCGCAACCAATAACTCCAAATAAAATTGTCATATAAAAACCCTTCTTTATTAACCTCTAATTCTGTTATTATGTATTGTTCCCCATTGGCAAACCCTTTATATCCATTCTCTAATTTATACAGTAAATCTGTTGTCCCTACATCAATTCGCTCTTTTACCTCTCCTGATTGATCCTCCCAGTAATGTAATAATTTCAAATTCATCATCGTTGGAATTGTATTCATCCAACTCTCATAAGAATAAAAAGCATCACTTCTCTTGCCTTTTGCATCATAGGAAGCAAATTCTTTAAGCATTCCTAACTGTCCTACAACAGGAGAATCTCCTTTCAGTATATAAGCTTTCCCATCAGCCCCTCCATTTTTCACAAATTTACTATATGTATTTACAGTTATCTCTCTAAAAATACCCATAATATCATTAAGCTTTAATCCTTTATATGTAAAATCATTTTTCACTCCTTCTCCGTATCCACCTTTTTGATCTTTTCCACCTCTTTCCATCAAATCCTTACCTGTTCGTGACCAAGAGCCCTGAATATTACGATACCCGTATTTCCAAAATTCATCTAAATATTGATCATAAGAAAACTCTTGAAAAATGGCCCTAGTTTCCTTCACCCCAAAATACATTGTTACAGCTAATATTACATTTCCATAACCATTTGTATAATTCGGATTATACGATTTTTTAAAGTTTCCTTTCTGATCTAATCCAGTATAAAAGTTGTTATCATCATCATATGACCAATGTGCAGCAATTGCTAAAGAACGCATAATCAAGTCGACTCTATCCCTTTCGTCTGCACGTAACTCTTTCCATATTTCTTTATTATGCTTTACTAATACAAGGGTTTGGGCAACTATATTGTGCGTTCTTCCCTCAAGCCCACCGTTAGCATTCGGTTCCTTCCCACCACTTATAAGACTACGAAGATGTAGTAAAACTTTCTTTCTTACATCTACTCTATCTGGATTTTTATAGGAAAATAAAGTTAAAAAATAAAATGATTTTGCCTGTTTCACATATATAGCTTTAGTTTCTCGCTCTCCGTCAAATGCAAGTAGCGGTTCTTCCATCGCAATACGTACCATCTTTTCTTCTTTCGAATTTTGTAAACTATGTTTACTCTTCTGTACCAACACATATATCAAAATCACTATACTCAAGCAAAGCAAACCTATAATCCACATTTTTTTCAAAAGATACCTCCTTATTTTCCAAAAATCATGCACTTATCCAATCCTCAAATGTACTCATTACATATACATAGTATTAATAGATTCCTAAAAGAAAGAGTGATTTTATAGTATGAATAATTTTAACTCCTCTTTTCCTTTTCACCCTTTTTTAGTAGATCAGGCTTTATCCGAATCGGTAATTGCTATCATTCCTTCTTACTATAAAGATACAAGTAGCATTATTGTAAAACGTGCAAAAGCTCTTTACTTTCTAACCCTTTGTTGCTTCTATAACCCCGAATTTAAAACTTCTCTCAATATAACGGTTAAAACCCGTACTCTCCAGCATATTAGAAGTCTAATTGATTCTGGAAAAGAACCTAATGCCAATGGTGGACTTGATGGTCGTACACATAATATTATTGCGCAATCTTTCCTACTAGCAAAGCACATCCCTTCAATTTGGAATGAGCTTTCTGCAACAGAAATTAAAAAAATTAATTGGTTGATGCGGGCATTTACTGTTGCCGGTCATTGGTCATATGATGATGATAACAACTTTTATACTGGATTAGATCAAAAAGGAAACTTCAGAAAAACAAACAACCCCAATTATAGAAATGGATACGTCAATGTCATGATTGCATCCTCCTACTATTTTGGTGAAGCAACTGTAACTCAACTCCTTCGTACCTTTGACTATACACTCTATATGAATACATTTCAGCAATTACGATTTACTAACATTTATAATACGTGGATAAATACTCCTAAACAACTTATGGAACAAGGAGGCTACGACTTTTTTGGTGGTACTGGCATCGGTATAAAACACTCCTTTTCATATCAAGGAATTTCCTTATCTAATCCTATAGCAATTTTCCACACCTTATCAAAGTTCACTTATAGTGAAGTGGTAACAAACACAGGGGCTAATAAAAAAGCCTACATTCTAAAAGGTTCCTCTCCTGTTCTTGGAAAAACCGGAATGTTAAAAGAATTTAATTCGACTGATGCAGCAGGTCCTAGAAGTGATGCATTCTATTGCTACGAAAGTTGGATGAATACTGTCCCTACATTAACGAATTTAAAATTATTAGGGTATTGGGATGCAAATCAACAAAACCAACTAATTGAAAATCTCATAAAAATCGGAACAGAAGATTTATTATATAAATTACAACAAGAATATATGAGCTATTCCAATGGAAAAAATCATCTTTCCAACGTATTGGAAGCAAATGTAGAAGGTTATATATACGATAGAGGTATATGGGATGCGATATTAAAACAATAATGAACTTCAAACCAGCCTTTTGATTGTAGAAATTTTAAATAAAAACAATCAAAAGGCTATTTTTTATTTTACAAGTTCTGATATAACTGATTTTCTTCCAATACAATGATATTGTATATTATATTTTTCATTTCTTCTAACGCAAAACAGTTTCGTCCATCAAATATTATTGCTTCTTTCATTAAATCCTGAAAATGAGATAATGGATAATTCTTAATCTCATCCCACTCTGTAAAAATACATACACAATCTGCATTTGTAATTGCTTGATCTATTCCTCCTGCAAATGTTATCTCCTTGGGCAATATTGACTTTGCGTTACGAATAGCAACTGGATCATATGCGATTACTTTCGCTCCATCTCTATGCAATTCTTCAATGATACTAATAGCTGGTGCTTCACGAATATCATCTGTATTCGGCTTAAAAGCTAACCCTAGTACTGCAATTTGTTTTCCCTTTATATCACCATAAAATTGTTTTAATTTATTTATAAATTTTCTTTTCTGTTCATGATTAACAGCAATAACTGAAGCTAAGAGCTGAAATGGATATTTTACATTTCCAGCGATCTGCATAAGAGCATTTGTATCCTTTGGAAAACAAGATCCTCCATATCCAATTCCAGCTTTTAAAAATGCATTTCCAATTCTTTTATCTAACCCCATACCATATGCTACTTGTTCAATATCCGCACCAACCTTTTCACATAAGTTTGCCATTTCATTTATAAAGCTAATCTTAGTAGCTAAAAATGCATTCGATGCATATTTAATCATTTCTGCGCTTCTTATATCCGTTTTTACAATTGGAACATGCAACGGGGCATATAATTCTTCCATTTGTTGAAATACACTATCTTCACTTACCCCAATTACAATTCTTTCCCCTTGAAACGTATCTTGTAGGGCACTACCTTCTCGTAAAAATTCTGGATTTGAAGCAACTCGAATCATAATATTACCATTTTTCTTTTTATTCAGAATTTCTTTTATTCTCTCGTTTGTTCCAACTGGAACAGTACTTTTTACAACCACTATGACATCTTTCACAATATACTTTGCAATTCTTTGAATTACTTCAAAAATATTTGTCAAATCTGCAGAACCATCTTCCTTTTGAGGTGTTCCTACCGCAATGAAAATAAAGTCTGCATTTTGAATATTTTCTCCTATTTTATTCGTAAATAACATGTTTCTAGCCCGAGTATGTTTTTGTATATAGCTCTCGATTCCTGGTTCATACAAAGGAGCTTTTCCCTGGCTTAACATTTTTATTTTATGCTCATCAATGTCCACACATATAACTCGATGTCCCAATTCTGCTAAGCAAATTGATGTTGTTAACCCAACATATCCACAACCTATCAAAGCAATTTCCATTCTCCTCTTCCTTTCTACTTATATTTGTTGCAAATAAAAAGCTAAATCATTTATTAATTTTGACTCATTCTCTACATAAACTTTATAATCTGTTTGTTTTATCTTCTCCAATAAATCTCCTAAACATAAAATATCGTCTACAATTTCTATCATTCCAGATTCGCAGAACATTTGCGCAATTTCAACTTGATGATCATCAATATGTTCTTTGTATTTCTTTCTTCTTGGTACAACTAATACTTTCTTTCTTCGTTTTAATGCTTGTATAATTGAACTTGTACCACCATGAGTAATCACAACGTTAGCACAATCCATATATTCTAAAAATTCTTCTGGAGTTAATAACTTTTTAACTTTAAAATGCTCTGGTACATAGTTCGAATACCCAATTTGTGCAAATACATCTTCAGTAATCCTTTTTTTACATACTAGTTCATCCAAAGTACGCATTAAACGATCAAACGGGAATTTTTGTGTCCCAACAGTAACAAATATCAATATATTCCCCCCTTATATTCTGCTTTTGGATAAAATTTTTGTAATTCTTGTGACTGAATATAAAAACGATTGGCTATTGGATAAATCATCCTTCCGGTAATCGTTGGCGAGTGCACTTTTGCGAAACTTTCAATAAAAATAATTTTAGCACCCGTAAGTTTTCCAAATAAACAAACAGGAAAAGTTGCACCAGCACCTGTGGAAATAATTACATTTGGTCTTTCTTTCAAAATATAAATGAAAGCTAAGCAAATATTTCGTAAAAATACGAATAAAAAAAAGAGAGTTTTTCTCTCTTGTTGTTTTAAATAGTAAACTCTATGTTGTTGTTGTAAAGAATCTGTTGTTAAGTTTTTTTCAGTAATTAAAAAATATGAATAATACTTAGCGATAGGAATAATTTGAAGAAGTTGTGATAAATGTCCTCCCGATGAACTAGTGAGACAAATTTTCATTTTTTGCTTTCTCATAACTTACCCCTTTATAAAAGAAATTGATAAACTCTTCTTTTATTCTATATTGATCATATAACATCGCTGTTTGAATAGCTTTTTGGCGCATTTTTTCTTTTTGGGAATCTGGAGAAGAAAAAAAGTTATACAATTTTTCTGTTAAATCTTCTCGATCTCCAGGCCTAAAAAGCAATCCATTTTCTTGATCTATAAGATAACTTGTTAAACCACCGATTCTAGAACCAATAACTGGTAACCCACAACTCATCGCTTCTAAACCAACTAGCCCTAAGCTTTCTCCTTTTCTTCTTGTAGGAAATACAAAAACATCAAAAATATTATATAAAAGAGACAGTTTTTCATGAGAAACCAAATCAAATAAAATAACCTCTTGCTGAAGTGATAACATTTGAATTTGTTTCTCTAAATCTTTTTTATTTTTCCCATCTCCCACTATAATTAATTTCACTGACGGAATAGCATTTGACTTTATTAATGCTGAAAAAGAATAAATTAAATCATCCCATCCTTTTTCATAATCAATTCTACCAACATATCCAATATAGCGATAATTTGGTAGTAAATTTAATGTAGTAACATCCACTTTCGTAGGCCAAAATACCTCTCTATCAATTCCACCTGATGGAAATATTCCAACCGGCGTATCCACCTTATACTTTTCTCGAATAACATTTTGAAAGTATGTAGATGGCACAATAATTAACCTAGAGTACTTTAATAATAGGTATACTAGTGGCTGTAATAGCTTTTGAATCCTTGTCTCTGGAATAACATCACTTCCATGAACATTTATATATATTTTTAGTTTTCTTCTTAGCAGTATTGTCAGCAATATCGGTAACGCATTATGCGATGCATAATGTACATAAATAATATCGTAGGAATTGAACAAGAGCTTCTTCATAATTTTTATATAATGCATCACATAATTCAACATTTTTTGAAATAAAGAAACCTGTTTATACATAACCAAATATTCTAATTGTATCCCTTCTTTTTCTAATAAATCTGCAGTTTTTTTTACAAAAACGCCATAATATGGATAAGTCTGATTTGGATACATGTTAGACACAAGGAGTATTTTCATAACAGCTCTCCTTCAAGATATTATCCAATTCTTCATAAATATACTTCCGATTAAAAGTTTCTGTTTCTATATATTCCACATCATTTTTCTTTTTTTGACACAGTTGAATTAGCATCTCATAAATTCCCATATCCTTATTCTCTATTACAGTAGCAAACTTCTGTTCCGACAATAGATTATGTAAATATCCAAATTGGATATCGTTTATACATAAGATGTGCTTGTGTAATGCCATGTAATCATATACTTTTGTAGTAGGCTCATAAGGATGCCCTCCTGAAATAAGGACTGCATAATCTGCTCCTTTTATATATTGAAGTACTTCTTGATAAGGCAAATACCCTATCTCGTATATAAATTCTTTCATAACCGGATTCTTTTCGATAAATTCTTGAATGATACTTTCTTGTTTGCCAATATGAATAAAATAGATTTTTTTCTCATGGCATTCATTATATTTCTGGATCGCATATAATAAAGGTAAAGGATTTCGAAAGTTCCCAAATTTCCCAGTATAAACAAATGTGAATCCTTCGATTCTTAATTTTTTTGTTGCAACATCTAAAAAATCCTCTGAATCATATCCATTTGGAATCGTAATAAATTTATTATCTTTTTCATGCTTGTACTGCTCTTTATACATGTTTGTGGCCTCTTCTGTAACATTTAAAATTAAGCTTGCTCCTTTGATAACCTTTGGTTCCATTACACTAGCAATTTTTTTTCTAATTATAGATTGATTATATGGTGTTAATAACCATGGGTCTCGAAAATCTAAAAGATATGGTATGTCAGTTTTATTTTTAAGGATAGGAGCTATAATCCAATGGAAGTATGGGCCACCTGTATATAAAATATAATCAAACTTTGTATTCTGAAGTTGCTTTTTTAATTCTTTATATAAAGGAAGAAACCAATATAATCCTTCTTCTTTAAATTTTGTAAATGAAGACCACCTTTTGGTACGAACTATCTCTACTACTGTCGGTATATCTATTAACTTGTCATGATCCATCTCATCTTGGTCGTAATACATTTCGTCCACAGTTACAACTTTTATTTCCCACCCTAATCGATGAAAATATTTGACTAGTTTTGTCATTCTGACCCCACCAACTGATCCATATGGTGGAAAATAATATGCAACAATTAGTAATTTATTCATATTTCTTCTCCTCCGTCATTTACCAAGCTTTGGATTATTAAAGTAATAAAACAAACTTGTGCAAATGTATCATTACCTAAATTCGCCATAGCGTTATATGAGTTAATCATCACCGACCAAACTATGTAATAAATAAATATTCGATATTCCTTCTTCTTTAGTAATACATAAGCTGGATATAAAAAGCATAAGAAATATATTATTCCTACTACGACTAAGCCATAATCATAAGCAAGCATTACTAATGGGTATTCAAAATTTTGTGTATCATCATGAAAGCTTTGCGCTACAATTCGAGAGTAATTTTCACCTTTACCAAATAAAAAATTCGGTAATTCCCCTTCACTTGTTAACAATTCTGTAATTAAATCATTACGTCCTGAAGAAATATCATTATTTTCAATTCCATTTGTAAATCGCTGCAATAAATTATCTTGAAACAAACTCGATTGAAATAAAAAAAGCAGGAATATAACTATACCTGCAAAGTAAAGAGAACGATACTTTGTACGATGAACAAACAACAACAGCAACAATAAAAATAGCGCCGTTTTACTCCCACTTAATAGTAATCCAATCGTTGTAATAGCAATGATAAGAGGAGATGGGAGCATTTCCTTTCTTTGTGAATTATAAATGAAATTCAAA
This sequence comes from Bacillus pseudomycoides, assembly GCF_022811845.1. Classification (NCBI taxonomy): domain Bacteria; kingdom Bacillati; phylum Bacillota; class Bacilli; order Caryophanales; family Bacillaceae; genus Bacillus; species Bacillus pseudomycoides. The sequence continues at coordinate 3,055,357 of NZ_CP064266.1, read as the reverse complement.
ATAAAAAAGCATAAAAAATACTTTGCATTTGTTAACGGATGTCCCATAAATGAGTATAAACGATAAATACTTGATAAGTTTTCATTAAAAATTAACCTACCTAAATCATTATTCTTAAATATCGTTCCAGCCATTTCCAATTGAAGGGCTCGATTCGTCAAATAGTCTATTAAACCAAAACAGAGTAAAACTACTATCAACAAATTAAAAAAAGATAAAAAATTTTGTAGTGCATGTAATGCTTCAGTTTTTGTTAATCGAATACTCATTAAATATACCGGGATTAACATAGACACAATTGTTAAAATTAATTGTCTATTATCATAATGGAGAAACCATATACTGTTCATTATTACAACTGCTGATATAAATAAAGCAAGATAAAATGGAACTAATGCTATACGTCTTTTATTTAAATAATAAATTATAGCACTCATGCTGATCATTAAAAATAATATATTAAATGATACGAGTTTAGTTTCAAAAACAGATCGAACAGTTTCATTAAATGCAAATAATGCTAAAAAAAACCACATGCTATAATGAATTTTTATATATTTATGCTGCTTTAAATCCTGTAATGGCCACGTAGTCTCACTCATAATTCATACTCCTCGCTGCTTTCCTTATAATCATTTGATAAAAAAAATGATTAACAAAAATAGTCACAAAATACGTAATCGAATTAGCAATTGCAGCCCCTAATACTCCATACTCTTTAATAAAGATATAATTTAACAATACATTTACAACAACAGCAACAATGCCTGTATAAAAATTCCCTTCTACTCTCCCAATACTCATCATTGTAATCCCTTTTGGAGAATACAAACTCCAAAAATATAATCCTGCTAATAAAAAATAAAAATATTTTATAGATGCTCTGTATACTTCCCCAAATACAAAAGGAATAACAATTGGAAGGATACAGCCAACAATCATAGTAATTATAGTCATTAAAAGAAGCATTCTTTTTTGGTACTTTTTCACAATCTCTCCAACTGATTTTATATCTTTTGATTTTTCAGAAATATAAGGAATCATAATTCCATTAAATGACTGAGGAATCATCATTAAAGCACTAACTATTAACTGCGCTACACTATAATATCCAATTTCACTTTTAGCAGCGGTCATATAACTGACCATAATAATATTAATTGTAGATAATAATTGTCCTAATAAATTAGTCAAACATGCAAATATGCCTAGCCTTAAAAAACCTTTCATATAAATCCATTCCATTTTCACATGAAAAAAGTTTTTTAAATCGTTCCTGATTAAATATAAGCAAAGGAGAACTATAACGAAATTCGCTAATACTAGACTTATAATATAGCCTTGAAAATGAAAAAAAAATGCTGATACCATACCGATAATCAATACAATTAACCTACTTGAAATTTGGACCCTTGAAAGTAATTTTACTTTTTTTAACGCCTGCCAATATACCACTAGGACTCCATTAATAACCATGGAAGGAACAATTAAACAATATGTTTTCATCGCTTGATTAATGGCGGGATTATTTGAAATAAGTTGCATATCTGCTAAAACAAATACAACAATTGTAACAAAAACTGAACTATATAAACTAATCTTGATTCCTGTTAACAAATATAAATTTTTCAATTCTACTGTCGGCTGTTCTGCACATTTCTGTAAAATTGCTGTATTCATTCCCACAGTTGCTAATAATACAAAAATTGCTGTGAATGACTGAAGAACTTTTAACCTTCCTATTTCTTCAACTGTTAACCATCTAGTTAAGAAGATTTGACCACTAAATCCCGCTAATTGAATAAACAAGTTAGCTGATAACAAATGAAAAAAACCAACATCTATAACTTTCTTCCAAAGTGCAGATATATCTAACCTCATTTTAATCATTACATCACTTACATGTTTCATCTATTATTACTCCTCTATAGAAACAATTTGCCTATAGACATTGCATAAACTTTCAGCATAATCTAATGAATTATATTGAAACAACTTCTCTCTGTATGCTGCATAATTTTGAAAGACATCTAACGTTTTTTTCTCTAATTCATCTACATCTTGAGAAGAAAATAAAATACTTCCTTCAGGTCTTTTACAAACATCACTGGCAATAGCAGGAATACCAAAATAAATGGCTTCCGCAATTGATACACCATATCCATCCATTACTGTAGGTCTAATAAACAAATCACTCTTCTTCAAAATCGGATAAAATTCTGTATCTTTTACCTCATAAAAAAATATATAATTAGCTAAATGATATTCATTAATCTGATCCTTCAATTTTTGATAATATAATTTTTCATACTTGTTTTGCCCTTCTACATCCAATACTGCTACTAGTAGACTTGCTTTTATACCCAATGCATGGAGACGCTTTAACAGTTGAATTAATATATCAAAACCGTACACATCTTTTTCATTCAAAATACGAATGCATCCATTTGCACAAATTAAAAAGGACTTTTTCTGTATAAAGTCCCAAACTTCATTCGGAATTTCTGCTTCATCACGTTGCGTTGTAATTGGATGTACGTATGCAGGGAGTGTCATTACATTTTTTTCTGGAAAGCCTAAATTTAGTAATTCTTCCGTATTCCTTGCATTTACACAAATAACTTTATCAATACGACGTAAACTATGGATTAGAAAAAAACGTTTTAATCTTCCTGCATTTTTCAACTGAAGATATAAACTTTCTCCGTGCACCGTCAAAATAATTCTTTTGTTAAACATTTTATAAAACCCTAATAGCATTCTTATTCTTATATCTGGTGAATGAAAATGTAAAATATCATATTTCAAAAAAGGGATTCTCCAAATAAATTTAACATATCGATCTATCTTATACACTTGATTAGTGGCATCTTCTCTTTTAGCTTCATTGTAGACTGAACATACTATTCCTTTCCCTTCTAAATACCTCTTCATTCTCTTAACATGAACAGATACTCCACCAATTGGAGGGGGATATGGTGCAATCATAACAATCCGCATATAATCTCCTTCCTTAAACTTCTAACTTTTGAATATGAAATAAATGTTTCCCTCGTTGCGTCCTTTCAATATCATCTACATATAAAATTCTAAAGTTAATACTATTACCAAATTTTTTGTAGAGCTCCATTAAAATTTGCCGTTCGCTCTCAATTTTATACGATTTTTTTTTCACAATTCTCAACAAGACTTCTCCAGGACAATCTTGATAAAATTGAGCCAATTCAATCTGTTCCTGTAATGCAAATATTATTTTATATGCTCCTGTTAAAATTACCTTACTTCCGTTTTTTGTTACTACAACTTCTTGCTTTCTACCTAAAATTTTCTTTGCCAACACATGATTCCGACCACATGTACATATATCATTCGTATATACAGCTAAATCCCTAGTTCGATAACGAATAAATGGCATAACAAAATTATGAAACCCAGTGGCGACTATTTCTCCAATTTCACCTTCTTGTTTCACTTCTTGTTCACCATTAATAAATTCTACAACTCCATATTGACTTTCAAAATGATACATTGTACTTTCTTCACATTCTCCAGCAATTACTGCATGCTCTGTATGCCCATAAAATGATAAAACCTTTTTATGAAAAGCTGCTTCAATAACCGATCTTTGCTCTGGTAAAATATTTTCTGATACACATAAAATTGCTTTTAACTGTGAACACGTAAGCTCAATATTGTTCTCAAGCATATATCTTGCTAAAATAAAAAGAGATGAGGTGTATCCTTGAATAAAATCCGGCTTAAATAATTCAATTTTCCTAAAATATGTCTCTATATTCTTTTCATTTAATTGTGAAGATGATAAATACAATTGACGTTTTCGATATTCAAACCATTTCTCACCTGCTGTAACACCTTGTCCCATGAGAATTGCCCTTCTATTTTCCCTATATATGTTATAACCTACCCTTCCCCAAATATGAGTCACAAATGCCCATTCTTTCGCTAACTCTGTTTTATCATGCCGATAAAATCCAAATGGGATTCCTGTTGACCCTCCCGTTGTTACATATTGTATTTTGTTTGTTTTATACCCCCTTGATATAAATTCTTCCAAATTCTCTCGAATTGTCTCTTTTGTTAAATATGGAACTAACTTCAAATCATTTATACATTGAATATCTTTAAGCCTAATACCCCATTCATTGAAAATCCTATTGTAATATGGAACCGTTTCATACGCATGCTCTAGTAATCCTTGTAACTGTAACATTTGATATTCTTCTTGTTTTTTTTTATCCCACCACTGTGATTTATTCAATAACATATACATTTCTCTATAGATTTTCCCACACCTTACGTAGTCAGGTATTTTATAGTATGCATGTCTCATCTTATTCGAAAGAAATCTTTTCATTCTCATCGTTACTCCTTTTTAAAGCACCTTTATATTGCATGTTAAACTTTTGTCCCTACCTTCTATAACTAATTTTTTGCTTTTTATTTTTCTACCATAACTTCTGCTAATCATACATTCTTCCAAACTAAAATCTCCACCCAAAACCTCCATTTGAAGATTTATACCATTTTTAAACAGTCTCCATCCATCTTTCGTATTATAAATCTGCACATCACAATCGAGAATAAAATACGCCGTATATAAGCAAATTTTCTTTTCTAATGTTTTCTTATCATAAAAGCTATCTTTGATCACTACATGATTCGATTCTAATTTGATATCTCGCTCATGTATACAATCTATAAATCCCCTATGCTTACCTATAAAATGATTGTTTTTAAATAAAGTACATTCTCCAAAAGTCTGTTCTGGTAATGAGAATAACAATGTTTCACATATATTATTTTGCTCTTCATCATTAATTTGAATTGTATTATGCATATTTGTGCTTCTAAAGACATTTCTCATTTTATAATCCGCCGTATATAAATACGTTCCTGGGTCTATAAAAAAATCTACTCCGCCCACATTCAATTCCACACTTAATATATCATTATGACTATGAACACCTCTCCCACGAACAGACAGTTCTCCACAGCGAACAAAACAGTAAATTTGATTATTTTTTAACAAATAATATCCCCCATCAGGATATGCTTTAGAAATATATTCTTGCTTTCTCTTTACCAGATGAAAAGAACCACATACCCACAATGCATTTTCTTCATGTCCAGTTGCATAGGAACGAAAATCATCCCGATTAAAAAACTCACCTGCTATTGATAAAATATGGCAAAAATTTCTTTTCTCTTCACTTCCGTATTGGGATAAAATCAGTAATCTTCCATCATCTGCGTCACCAATCATTGGTGACAACCCATTTCTTTTTGTAATATCTTTTATAAATTCGCACATTTTTTCTAATAAAATAATATATTTATTCGGAAGCTCAATCCCATTTTTTTCACACAAGATCGATGTTAACAACAGCATTTCCGTTACTAATCGATGATAAGAAGTGGAAGACTCAAAATTTGTTCCATCTTTATTAACCTGCTTGTCCCACTCTTTTTCCAACTCTTTTAACGCAAATATTAACCACATATTTGGCTGATATGAACTTGATTTTGTAATTTTTAAATTTCTAAAAAAAATCCCTAACCAAATAAGTCCTACTATATTTGTTAAGTAATGATTTGCTTGATATTCTCCTTTGTTTTCCAAATTTTTATAAATGAATATTCCGTGCAAATACAACGATTGAAAAAACTCATTTTTGAATTTTTTCGTTATTTTTGGAGATTGTTCAAAAAACATATATGCACTCATCCAGTTTATCGCTCGAATAGCGACTTCCATTGAACAAGTCCAATTTACAGACATTTCAACGGGATTGCTCTTAATCCAATCTTCAATTTCAACTATAAATTCTTCTACGTATTTTGAATCCTGCTTAATCCAATATGCTTTTCCTAAAGTAAATAAGTGATAACATCTAGAAAGCTCCCATGGGACTTTCACATCGGCAGCGTTAAATAGATTAATTCTTTCTATATCCTTATAGTACTGTCGTTTCCATTCATATCCTACCTTAAAATCCTTATGCCACGGTAACTTCTCACCAACATAACACCGTCCCGAACCTAGTAAATCAAAAAAATGTTTACATATTTCATTCGCTTCACTTTGAATTTCTCTTAATTGCTCATCACTTAATTGTTTCATTAAATTTTCTTTTTCATCCAACTGAAAGAAAAAACGCCAATTTGGAACAAACTCAGAAAAATCTATATATGATGCTACAATAGGATAACGAGCAATCCAGTTTCTACGAACTAGATCTTTACACATAATAATAGGTTTACTACATAGCTTTTGAAAAAATCTTTTTTTAGGAATTGTATTCCACTTGTGTATGATACTCTTTTCTTGTAAAATATGTGATCATCCCTCTCGTATCTATTATTGCTTTATTTTCGAGCGCTTCTGTATTAATAGATTTAAATTGATCATGATCAACTAACAAAACGATAACCTCCGCTTTTTCCAGTGCTTCATCAATTGTTGTTAAACGCATTCCTTCTTTTTGAATAGTAGCAGGTAATTCTGAAATATAAGGTTCAACAACCAATATTTCTTTTTTATGCATATCTTCTATTAGACTCTCAACAATTTTTAATGCTGGACTTTCTCGTAAATCATCAATATTTGCCTTAAAAGATAAACCCAAGCAAGCAATTGTCGGCTTACTAAGTTTCATTGTTTCTTCTTTTATTTTTTGTATAACATGATACATTTTATTATCATTCACAACACGCGCTGTATAAATAAGCTTGGATTGTTCTGGTGCAGAATTTACTATAAACCATGGGTCAACTGCAATACAGTGTCCCCCTACTCCTGGTCCTGGTTTTAATATATTCACCCTTGGATGATGATTTGCTAAAGTTATTAACTCCCAAACATTAACTTGTAAATGTTCACAAATGATAGATAGTTCATTAGCAAATGCAATATTGACATCTCGGAAGGAGTTTTCTGTTAATTTAACCATCTCAGCTGTCCTAGAATTAGTTCCTAATAAGTCCCCTTCTACAAATCCTTCATAGAAGGCTATTGCTTTCTTAGTAGATTCCTCATTTATCCCTCCTACTACTCGATTATTTTCCCTCAACTCTTGTAATATTCGTCCAGGAAGTACACGTTCTGGACAATAAGCAACATAGACTCTAGCTTTTTCATCTTCTTTTTGATTAGACCGGACCACTATGTCTGGTCTTTCTTGTTCTATTACATCTGTAACCATTTCAGTGGTACCAACTGGACATGTGGATTCAATAATTACAAGATCACCATTTTTTAAAAATGGGACAATGGAATTCACTGCATTTTTCACATAGCTTACATCTGGCTCATAATATACTGAAATTGGTGTAGGTACAGAAATAATAAATGTATCAGCCTGTATTGGTCTATTCGAAACCGTTAACATTTTATTTTTCACAGCCTTTTTTACTAAACAATCCAAATCTTGTTCAATAATATGAGTATCTCCATTACGAATCATACGAACAACATTTTCATCAATATCAACTCCGTGAACCTTATAATTTTGTGATGCCAGTAAACTAGCAATTGGTAGACCAATATATCCTAATCCAACTACACATACTTTCATTTCACTCATCCCCTAAATTAATATGCCCCACTATTTTTCAATAAATATCGAATTGTTTTAGCGATAATCTTCATATCATATAGAATGGTTCGATTCTGTATATACATTAAATCTAGTTCAACCATTTCTTCAAACGATAATTGACTTCTACCACTTACTTGCCATAATCCTGTACAACCTGGTATTATAAGTAATCTCTGCTTTTCATATTCTGTATATTCTGCTATTTCCCTCACTAACGGCGGTCTCGGTCCGACTAGACTCATCTCTCCCTTCAATACATTCCATAGCTGGGGTAACTCATCAATACTTGTTTTTCTTAAAATTTTTCCTAATTTAGTGATACGAGGATCATTTTTCATTTTGAACATCGCTCCACTCACCTCATTATATGGCAATAATTCCTGTAGCTTCTTTTCCGCATCATGTACCATTGTTCTAAATTTATACATATAGAATATTTTTTCATCCTTCCCGACCCTCTCTTGTTTAAAAAACACAGGATGTTTAGAATCACTTAATTTTATACATATGCCAACCAACACAAAAACCGGTAGTAATATAATAATCCCTATTAGAGCCCCGATAATATCTATACAACGTTTGCCAATGATGTATCTTTTTCTTTCTTGTATATGCAACATTTTTTTTTCATACATTGCTTGATTTAAGTTCATTGTTTTGGCGGTCCTCACATTATGAAATATTCTCATGACCTTTATATACCTCCACAAAAAACCTGATAGTTTTTATTCATTAATAGGGCATCTAACCCTCCCTCACACTACACCACTGATGACAAGCATCTAAGGTAATATATTTACCCACAGCATAGCCGAGTACCTCTATTGATAAAGGTAAAAGAGGTATTACCTAAAATTCTCAAACTGTATGTAGCTATTTTTTATTAAACATGATTCATTATAAAGTCAGTTACTGAAATAGACAGCCCCTCTGCACTACAACGCATCTCATTAAGTTTTAGCTTCTCTATAGATTTTTTGACCACAAAAATAACTCCCTCACATAAGTTTTTCGAGATCTGCGTCCTTATAATTCCATTAAATTATTGAGCATTAACTAATATGACATCGTATATTTCAGATATACCTTGAGGGAATAATCATTAAAAAAACGACGAACTAATTTTATAATTATTATAATATTCAGAAAAATAATTACCGAAATATACTACATCCAAATTTTTATATTGTAACTGTTATATACAATAGGTTAATTCACGATCCAAATACTAGCCTTTTTTCAGTGAAAATACTTATTTGTATCTCCTCCAACATCTTTGTTTATTACAGATACTTCCTTTCCCTTCTCTATGATTATTTTTAAAATATATATACAAATATATAATTATCATTTCCCTTTCCTGCCATGATCACAAGGAATGTCTTCATTTCCTATTTAATGTGTAAAATTCCAAATTTCAATTTCGTTTTTGGACAGCCTGTAACTCCTGTTTCTACTCCTGCTTTTTTCTTCCCCCTCTTCAAAACTTATACACTTACAGCACTCCCCTATTACATAATAAAGAATCACTCGAACGCATCGCTCCCATTATTTCTAACATTGCTAAGGAAGCTAGCTCTAAACTTTTATGCTATAAATTTAATTTTTGGAATCCTATTTTTCTTATTGAACTAGAATCTATTTCATTAATTTTATCTCTTCAGTCAAATATGTTTTATCATTATATTTATTTCTTACGATTGCATAACCTATTCCGAATAGAACTCCAAACACACTAGCTGCTAATACATATATTTTTTTATTTGGCTTTACAGGATTTTCAGCTTCCTTTGCTTCAGAAAGAATATCTATATTTTTAACATTCATTTTATTTCGTGAATGTTCTAAAAATACCTTTGCAACTTCTGAAGCGATAATTTTTGCAACTTTCGGATCTGAGTCTTGTACTATAATTGACATAATTTGCGTATTTTTTTCGTTTTTAATTGTGATTTTTTCTTGTAGTGTATTCGTGGATTCTTTAAGTTGAAGGTTCGTTTTTACTTGATCTAATATAGCAGAGCTCTTCAATACAAGAATATATGTATTGATAAGTTGTAAATTGGCTTGTATCTCATTGTATATAACATTTGCATTGGACTGTGCAGATGGATTTACTATAAGTTGTGTAGAGCTTTCATAAACTGGCTTCACTATAAAAAATACATATACTAGACTAATCGATAGAAAAATATTGTTATTAATATAATTTGTAGTATGCTATTTTTTACGATGTTCACTAAAAGCGAGAAATTTATTTTCTGTTCCATACAATCGCCCCATGTCATATTAATATTTTATATAAATTATAACATCAATGTTTAGAATTTTTTACAAAATTTCCGTCTAATAACGACAAAAATTCCATATATTGAAAAAATGTAGAAAAAACAAGATGTTATAACTTGATATCTTATTTGTTAATTTTCCTAATAATTTATCTAAGTTAACTATTTGTATGATTCACTCTATTTACAACAAACTCACACACTATGCAGCACTATTGACTGAAGAAATTATTAAAAAACAATAAACTTTTATACTATAAAGTGTAATCAATGTGACCCTTCATCGTTGAGTTATAAACTAGTTTATTTTAAAATCAAAATATTCATAAATAAACTATTAGAAAGAATAAATCAGCTATGTCGAATCACACATTACAAAGAGCTTCAAAGGCCCTGCAGTCATTTTTAGAAATAAAAAAACAATTATAGTTTTAGAAATGTTAGGCTTATAAACAACAACACGATCTCCTGTTTTAACCCCTAATTCTTTTAAAGAATTGGCCACTATCGTTGTTTTTTCCTGAAGCTCTTTCCAGCTTAATTATGTTCTCGGAGCATCTTTCTTGATTCTAAAACTTGATGATACGGCGTAATAGAAATGACTTGGCAATAATCCCAAATACTTCCCCAAAATGGTTCAAGTTCTTCAACAGACCATTTCCATAATTCTTTTTGATTTGCAAAAGATAAACCCTTCTCTTGGTTGAGCCACCTCATAAAACGGCTAACACCTGAATTTTCTATTTGTTGTGATGGCTTCCATAGCAGCGCCCCCCTTACTAATCGCTTTCATTATTATTCCCCCTTAACTTACAATTTTTTAGAAGTAAATAATAACTATATACAGCATATGCTCTTAAAAAACCTTTTTTCAAAAGAGGAAGTTAATGCTTTAATAAAAAAGTTTCACTTTATAGGAGAACCAATCGGGATTTTACGGATAATTCATCTCGCGCCAAAAGTAGAATACTCTTTAACAGAACTGGGCGAGAGCTTATCACCTATTTTACAAATGATGTATGACTGGGGAGAAAAGCGGATTCAGCAGTTACAAAAAAAGAGGAGGTTACAGTTATATCCCCCTCATCTCCTACCCACACTTATTATTTATCTGCAATATCATAGCACATTATTTTATCAATATCCCATTCAATTCTTTCTGAAATACCATAATGTCTAAATCATTTTTCAACATTTTTTCGATATCATACTCTAAAACAAACTCTCTTACCCCTGATTGAAACATAATAACAGAACCATATCTCTCTTGAAACCATTTTTGTTGTCTTAGTAACTTGAACTTTTTATTCATTATTCTTTTCTTTTTTGTTGGCACACAAAGAATGAACTGTACTGCCATCTCTCCTATTAATTCACCCAAATTCTCTCCTTCTTTCTATAATTACCAGCTTGTTTTAAAGTCAGTTTGAAATAAAATCCCCTCAGAGTATAAATGAAGGGATTTTATAAGAAATTTCACCTTATTCAATTACTCGATGTAGAATATGCCACATGCCTCTTTTCGATTTTTTCTTCTATTTCTCTTATGTTCTCTTTATCGTTCAATAACAATTGTTTATTCTCTATCAATAACTGTTTAAAGGATTTTCTAATTTTTTTCGCATATTTCTTTTCCTCCTTTATGATTACAAATAACTTATCAAAGGATTATGTATATAAAAGATAAGTAATTATCTGTGTAGTCTTATAATAAAAGATTCGTGTGAAATCTATTTGAATTTCAAATGAAAACTATATATTTTTTCTGATAACTCAATCGATTAAACGGTACTACATAAAAAATAACGCCTAATCAAAATATATTCGATCAGACGTTATCTATAGTGGTCAGTAATCTCTCTAGCGTTGCTTTTACAGCATATTTATAAACAGTTCAGGTCTTCCCCAGTTCATTTCTCCGCAAACAAAACGTACTTTCTCTTCATCAATTGTATGCAAACCTTCCTCTAACGAACAGGAGATTGGAACTTCACAATGAATTTTTGCTAATTGTAATGATATGTTTAAGTTTTCTAAATCACTTTCAATTTTTGTGCACTGAGCTTTTGTTAATGCCGCTATATTTTCTAGCACTGCCGCTACTGTTCCGTGTTCTTGAATTAGTTTATATGCTGTCTTTTCACCAATCCCTTTTACACCTGGATAGTTATCACTCGTGTCACCCATAAATGCTTTCGCGTGGACGATTTGCCAAGGTTCTACGCCTTTTTCTTCCATAATCTTCTCTGGTGTATAATACTCATAGTTTCCGATTCCCTTACGAAGAAGCATTACCGTAACATTTGTATCAACAAGTTGTAGTAAATCTGTATCGCCTGTTAAAATATATACTTCCGCCTCAATAGCGTACTCTTTTGCTAACGTACCAATACAATCATCAGCTTCATAGCCTTTCATACCAATCACAGGAATTGATAATTTTGAAGTCATCTCTTGCACGAGATCGAATTGTGGAATCAATTCTTCTGGTGGCGCTGCACGATTTGCTTTATAGTTTGAAAACGATTCCGTTCGGAATGTCGTACTCCCCATATCCCAGCATGTTACAATATGCGTTGGTTCAATCGCTTGCGCTGCTGTTAATAAATGTTTCATATAACCATGAATCCCATTTGTTGGGGTACCATCTTGTCGTTTCATAAATTGGCCGTAAACACTTGTTGCGTAAAAAGCACGAAATAATAGTGCCATCCCATCAACTAACAATACTTTTTTCATAATTCCTCTCCTACTAACAAAAAATAATAACCTCACGTTATCACGTAAGGTTATATAAACAGATTACCATTCTACGTTTCTGTTCAACTTTATCTATTATACAATGTTTTCATATATTTAGCACCATTAACAGCTCAAGATGTTTGGCTACAGCATGTATGAAGCAATCCAGAATACGTGTTTTTACCTGTTGAAACAACCACAGCCTTCGCAGTTCCTTTTACAATATGTGTACCTTTAAAGCATACATTTTCAAGTTGAAGTGGATTGTAGTCTTTCATGCGTTTTAATGGAATAAAACGTTTGCGTTCAAGATGATAACAGCTTTCAAATTTCTCTACATTTGTTTCTTTCCCTGTTAACACCGATTCATTGACTAACAAATCTTCTGCATAAATAATACGTACATCAGCTGGAACTGTATCACCTGCTGAAAGAAAAACCATATCCCCTGGAACTAGCTCCTCAACTGGAAGTTGCATTATTTTTGATTCACAATTCACACTTACAGCTGTACCCCCTGCTACTCTAGAAACAGTAACCGTTACAATCTCATATTGATTCTCATTATGAACACGTTGCTTTGCAAATACAGGGATCATTTCGCCTAATTTCATCATTACATCAGAAAGAATTGCTCGCTTTGAAGATAATTCATTTTTCCCGTACACATGAATACGCTTCTGCGCTTCTTTAATAGAAAGACCATCTCTTGTTGTTTTAAAATAAGCAAATACAGACTTCACATCTCTTGTTGCAATTTCAATTAACAAGTCTTTATTTTGTTTTAACATAGATTGTTCTTTCATCACTCTTTTACTTCGTTTATGAGACATGTTACCCACAAGTTTATTTACATATAACATATTATCGTCTCCTCCTTTACAACATAGGAAGAAACGCTTTGTTTCTCAATTTATCTCACTTTAACAATTCATATATTTATACACCCTGCTAAAGTGTTCCACATTCAACTTACAACGATAAAGCTGAACGTTACCTTATGATAAATATAGAGGGAGGAACAAGTCGTTTCCTGCCTACATCATATATTTTTGTTTTGCAGTATATGGGTAACGGAACCGAGTCAGAATTTGACATGCTCCTCACCTCCTCTTTCGTTTTTTAGTCAATACTTATAACTATGATAATTCTCATAGCTTGTTAATAAAAAGACCTCTACTCATAAGCGAGTAAAGGTCATTACATACATAAATAAGCGATTCCTAATAAACATAGAAATCTACGAACCTCTCCCTCGCCGAGTTTTAGCACTGTATAGCATAGGTACGTTACCAGCTACGTTAAGAAAAACCTTAATTCGATCATTCCTGTTGACCCATTGGCGTCTCTCGACATTTTTGGGCAGTAGCATTTCTCTATACAGGAGCCTCACCTAACAGAGACTTATTTTTTATTATATAGAAAATGTTACTCCTATTTAAAATAGATGTCAACACTTTGAATTCAAACTTTTTCCTAATTACGACAAGTATTTCCTAGAAAATGAATCGACTAGGAGCACAGCTATTCTAGCACTAACTGTTTAAGATTTTGTATACTTCTCCTTTCAATGTTACATGCTTGAATAAGATATACTTCAACATCTCCATACTTTTCTATAATTTCATAATAAATTTCATCTAAATATTCAGGACGAACTTCTAACATCGGCTTTATCCGCTCTGGTGAAGCTTGAAGTTTTCCCAGCACTCCAAGTCCATTGAGCATAAGCCACATTTTTTGCTATATTGATACCATATAAATTTTTATCCCGCATTAACGGACAGTAACACTCCCACCTCAAAATTCAGATATTTTCTTAGTTGTAGCCACACCTAGCACATATAACCGTAAAAAATATTCCATTTTTATAACTTTTTTCTATTTTTGTTAAGAAAATTATATTAAAGCAAAATTAACTTAACTTATTCAAATATAAAAATAACTTTTTATTTAAAAATCTATTTATAAATAGTTTATTATATTACAGGTGTTATACAGGCTATCATGATGCTGCGGTTACATAAAGAGGGAATAGGCACTGAGCTATTCCCTAAAGTAACGGCTAAACTTATTGATTATATCTCAGAAGGATTAACGAATGAAAAATAAAAACCTTACGTATAAAACGTAAGGTTTTTCAATATGTTAAGCATCCAGCAATCACGATTCCGATGGAAATTGATAAAAACATAAGAAAAAGTCCAACACCCTGATTATCGTCTTCAATGCTTTGATTGATATTAAAGCGCGGCGTAAGCCATTCAGCTAAATAGAACACAATAATTTGCGCTAATATTCCAATCGCTCCCCATAAAGCCATATCCATTAATGAAACAGAATGAGCAGCAGTCGAATACAAAACGATGGCAAGGCCAAGAAGTCTTCCTCCAAGTGCGTAGCTTGCTGCTTTATTCCCTTTCGCCATTAACGAAAATTCCTTCACTTTTGTTGTTACTTCCATAAGAAAAAGACCGATACATAAAAGACCAATTGAGACTGCTAAATAAAGTAAGAAATTTATCATTTCTAATCCTCCTTTTTCATTCCGACAGGTAAATAATAAGATTCATTCCCCGTAATTTTTTCACCAGCACGTATACCAATACTACTTGGCTTCCCAGCAATTAAAAATGATCCAAACACATACGAGAGCTCCTCATTCCCCTTTTCAGTCTCAAGAGAAATAACTGGGAGCTTTATATATTTTTGGAATACAGGAAGCTCTTTTTTATACGTTTGATATACATTTTGATTCATAATATTGCTTTCTTTATCACGAATTGTAACTGTGTCACCCTCTCTACCAAACGAAGGTTTTTGAACAAAAGAACTTCTTCCTAAAAATAGGTCTGCTTCTAAGTAAGTAGGAAGCATGTATTCTTTAATCCATTTTTGTTCCTCATTTGTATAAAAAGCACCCGCCTCCGCTAATCCCCAAATGAGAGATTGAACCGATTTTGGCTGAAGCAAAAAAGATGAAATCGGATTTATAATAAAAAGTTTTCCTTCTTTTATAAGTTGTAATAATTCGACACCTACAAGATCTCCTGTGTTAGGATCCCGGTCCTCAACTAAGTCTTCAATAGGATATGTTTGGCGATATAACACATCAATTGGTACACCATCTGCATCAAGTAAAGCGTCATCAGTAATTCTGAGTTCAGACATTGGCACCACCTTATTTCTAACTTGACATAACTGACTCAAATACCAGGCAGTATTCCAATCTTCTATATGTTCATGATGAGCTGTGAAGACAACATTAGGATTTTCTATTCCTTTAGTAGACTCCATCACGGCTTTGGTGATTCCAGAAGAAAGCAGACGCTCCTGATTTTCATTAGGATCATGATACTCTAATTCTTTACAAATTTCTCCATTCATTTGAAAACATTCCACGATAAAAGTCGGAGTATCACTATTAAACTCAAGCATTTTAATACCACTATCTGTCATCGCAAAATCAAATCGTGAAATAACCGATTCAGGAAACATTGATTTCATTCTGATAAAAGGCAAACTTAAAAGTGGAAAACCAAGTTCAAGAAGCTGAGCATCAGACAGAGTCCGAAGAAGTCTAGCAGTCTTAAAAAATACGTTTCCCATTCGTTCTGTTGCTAACTGTAAATCTCGAATCGTTTGTTCTGTGATTTCAAAAACATGAAACAGGCTATACTCTCCTCCATATAAATCAGACCAAAAGTGAGGGAACCTTGCATAAAATTGACTTCGTTTCTTTATGTAAAGCGACATAATCTAACCTCCGAATCCGCCCTTTGAACCGCTTCCAATCCCCCCTTTAAAATTGGACGAGGCTTGATAGGACTTAAATTCAGAAGAATTTTTGAAGGTTGATTTATTTTGATAGTATGTACCACCGTAATAATAACGCCCATGATAACTTGAATGGCTGTCATCACATCGCCATACACCAAGTTCATCATCCCAATCCCAATCAGCACAACTCTTATCTTTCGGTTTTGGGGGGAGATCTTCTGTACAGCCGGATAAAGTGCTAGTCATTAAAGAAGTAAGAACACCTGTTACTAACCATTTGGTTTTTGTCACTTTCCAACGCTCCTTTATATATTATATTTTTATTATAAAAGAATTCATGATAGAGTAGAAGAAAAAGAAAGAGGGATTACAATTGCGGTTAGAATATCGACTCAATGATGAAACAAAACAATATCCTGCCCTATGGAACTATGCCGATATTTCTGTTTCTGAAGCCGTCGCAAGGATGACTTGTGAGTACTTTATTAAAGAAGGGGATACATATGTCGTAACAGCGACCGCGATGGATCCCGACGGAACAGCCGTATTATATGTGCAAAAAGAAACGTTCTTCGATGATCCTTCAGAACCCACATATTCCCATGTGGGTTTTGAGATTAGAGAACTACAAGGAGCAAATTCGATTTTAATAGAAAATAAAGATGTATGGAACCATGACGAGCTCTTAACGTATCTCCATTCCGATATTTTATACATAAAAAAGAACGAACTATTTATGGAATTCACATTAGATTCAAGAGAGATTGATGAAGACCGAAAATGCTATGTTTATTATGGAAATTTTACAGGTGAACACAGATAAAGTGAAACTTTAATCAGTGGAGGGTTTCTTCATCCCCCACTGATTATCAGCCCTCACGAATCGGGCTTTTACGGACAGTTAATGCGGGGTAACAATCAAATGAAACTCCCATCATTGGGAGTTTCATTTGATTTCTAATATTTTTATGCTTTCACACAATGAAATTCCCCTCATTTCTAACGTGCCGAAAAAAGTTCTCTATCACAAAAAAACCTTACGTATAAAACGTAAGGTTTTTATATAGCCCCACACATGCCGTTCTCTCTAGATGTCCATAAACCTGCTCTCACAGGTGGATGTCCTCATAAATGCTTTCAGCTTCCTTCTTAAAAAGATGGCATGCTGTTTACATTTAGATATTGAACTTCCGTATTATACTCATTGGTTTAAGACATACATAAGCTACGTACACCGTAGGAATTTTTATATATTGTTAGTTGAAATAAGACCCCCGCACGTGCCGTCCCTCGTAAATGTCCAAAAACCCGCTACTCGCAGGTGGATGCCCTCACAGCTACCGTACATCTTCCTCCACATGGAAGGCTTGATGATGGTCGCTAAATGTTGAGCTTCCGTATAACTAACATCGGTTTTAGACATAAATAAGTTACGTACACCGCAGGATGTTTTATTTACTTGTCGTTATCTTATCACATTGCATGCAAAGTGTAAAATGTAATGTTTTGAAGTAATTTCTTGCTTGTGACCTTATTTTAATACAAAATATTTTTGCATGCAAGAGGTTACTGTCCTTCTTTTACAATTTGGTTTTCTGGATAAGAAATCCAATCACTCCAGCTCCCAGCATATAACTTCACGTTACGAAAACCAGCTGCTTGTAACGCTAATACATTCGGACATGCTGTTACACCAGATCCGCAATAGACGATTGTTTCTTTCTCTTTATTAAGGAGATGAAAACGTTCCTCTTGCTCCTCTTTACCTTTGAACTGACCTTCCGCTGTGATTACATCTTTCCAAAAATAGTTTTCAGCTGTTGGAATGTGACCAGCTTTATGGTCAACAGATTCTTCAGCACCAGCATAACGCTTCGGCTCCCTAGAATCAATTAACGTAATATCTGCATTTGTACGAATTTTTTCTTTCACATCTTCCATCGTTACGAGCATGTTGTCTTGTACATTCGGGGTGAATGTTTTCCGTTCAATAGTTGGAACTTCCCTTGTTGTAGATAAATTTCGTTCTTTCCATGCTGGAAAACCGCCATTTAATACATACACTTTTTGATGTCCTACATATGTTAATAGCCACCATAAACGTGAAGCCATCGCACCATCTTGACTGTCATATGCAACAACAGTCGTATGTTCATCAATTCCAGCTTGAGCAAGTTTTTCGGTAAAATCCTGAATCGTTGGTAGCGGATGACGACCACCATGTTCGGTAACAGGACTTGATAAATCAAGATTCAAATCAAAGTATAATGCATGAGGAATATGCTCTTTCTCATACTCTTCTCTGCCCCAATTTGGATTAGCTAAGTCAAAACGACAATCGATTATACGGACATGTTCATCTTCTATATGATCACGCAACCATTCGACTGTAACAATCATACTTAACGACCTTCTTTCTCTTGCAGACGACCTACATACTCCATAACCATATCTTCTGTTACAATTTTACGTTGTGGTGCGACACCTCGTTTAGCAAGATCATTAATTTGCTTCGTTACCATGTTAATGGCATCTACTGAGAAATGTTTTCCATTTGACGCAAGTGCTACTGCCGCCTCAATCGCCGCTTCACGCTGTGCTTCTAGTTGTAAAAACGTTGTCACAATTTCATTTTGTTTACGAGAATGTGCTGTAATTGCTTTATGTACTTCCATCTTCTCTTCCCCCTAAATAATTTATACTTTCTTGCCAAGTAGCTTCATAAAAAACGACTAAATTTCCATTGAAAATCGAATCATATCTCGGCATACAATTCCATTTTCAATAATCTCTTCTTCATAATGCTTCGAAAAGTAATCAAAATCAATAGAAAAAATACGAAAACCACATTTTTGATAGAAAGCTAGCTGTGAAATACTAGAATTCCCTGTCCCTACTTCAAGATTATGCATGTGCTTTTCTTTGGCAGTTACAATCGCGTGCTGTAATAATTGTTTTCCAATTCCTTGCCCTTGTATTTCTTCTGAAACAGCGATATTCATAACTTCCATTGTTTTTGGTCTTGTTTCAAGCAATACATATACACCTATAACATTTTCTTCATGTTTAGCGATATATATAAGACCTCTCTTCAAATAGGAATAAATTTGCCTCTCACTAGGATCAGCAAGCAACAATAATGACATTGGCGCCTTTTCTTGTGAAATAAGTTCCATTACAATTTCCATAAAAATTCCCTTCTCTCTCTTGTTCTAAACCCTCCTTGTCTACCATAAGTAATACAAAGGAGGGATTCACCATGGACAACAATGAGAAAAAGTGCAACGTCATCTCGATTGATGGAAAGAAAAAGAAAAACGGAACATATTCCCATCCAAAATTAGTTGTAGATGGAAAAACATATGAGTTTTCTTCATTCGTCTTATGCGGTGAAACACCAGATGGTAGACGCTTAGTTCTTACCCATATGATTTCTACAGACGAATTTGCAGGATTCGTAAAATCACTGGATGCTGTACTCCAAAAGAAAATTGAACGCATCTTTTTTTCATAGGGTTTATCAAATTTGAATTTCTTTTTCGATTGCTGTTAACTGTTTCTGCAATTGTTCCTTACTTTTCTCATATAGTGACACATCAATCGTCTCTGCTAAAGCGAATAATACACTTTCGTAATACTGCCCAATATCTTGCTGCATCACTGTTCGGAATAAGTCCCATTTTACTTCCCATTCTTCTTTATAATGATGAATAAATAACTTTTCTTCATCTGCTACATATTGAGATACGACAGGCTCAAGCGACTCTTTCGTATCTTCTTGCATCGCTGCTTTATCATTTTTTTCAAAAAAGCTTTTCTCATTTTTGAAATGAGATAATGCCTTTTTAAAATGCTTTACCTCTATAGAAGGAAACGGCTCTTTGTGCAGAATCCCTTTGTATTCATAGTCAGCTGTGCCATTTATAGAAACCGATTCATTTTCCAACTTACATTTTACTGCAATTTCACCCCTTGCTCGCAGCATCGCTTCATCCATCCATTTTTCAAGACGCAGCGACGTCGCTCGCATTTCTTGTAATAAATCATGTTGCATAAACGCTACAAGTTCCATGAGACATTCTTGTAATTTAATCTTCACATCCCCATCTGTTCGAAGGGACGCTGGGTTAATAAATTCAGTAAACACATCGTTATAACGTAAAAAGAGACGCTGCTCTACATAATATAACAGTTCTTTCACTTCATTTTGCATTGCCTGTTCTTCCGCAAGTACACTATATGATGAAATAATATGAAGTAGCTGCTCACGTTCTGCTTCATATTTTTTTATTTGTTTTTCTTTCTCATCATTTCCTTGCTTCGCTCCTTGTATCATATTTGTAAGAAGCTTATCTGCGCTCTGCAGTGCACTATATAAAGAATGAACAGATACAAGCATTAAATCGCGCATCATAAAGGATGTAAATGATTCTTCAAACTTTGTAATCCCCGAATTTTTCAAAACCCCGTACTTTTCTTTTGCTATATGCTTCCCTTGTTTCTCCTCAAGCGCACATAAACTTGAAATGGCAAATAAACGTGGATTTCGGATACCATATTGCAGAAGCTGATCTGCAATATATCCTTTTACCATTTCAAGTTCCTCTTCAGACTGTGCTAAGTCTGCTGCATTAATTAAGAAGAACATTTTATCAAGCGCAAATGTATCTTTCACGCGCCCAAGCTGAATTAAAAATTCACGATCCGCCCTTGAAAAGACGTGATTGTAGTATGTTACAAATAAAATCGCATCAGCATTTTTAATATATTGGAATGCAACGTCCGTATGTCTAGCATTAATAGAATCTGCTCCTGGTGTATCAACAAGTGCAACGCCTTGTCTCGTTAAAACACAATCATAGTACAGTTCCATATATTCAACAAAACACGATTTTTCTTCGTTCGCTACATAATCTGAGAACTCTTCTAACGTAACTTGTACTTGTTCTCCCAAATGATTAGAAACCACTTGATATCCCCTCTGTACCGCACGTAAAAAACTAAACGTTGTTTTTTGTTTTCCACTTGGTGATGGATATTTTAGGATCGTATCTATTTGTGATAACGCTTCTTCAAATGTCGCAATTTCATAATGAAACAATTTATAAACTGCTTTCATATCTTCTAATAGTGCCTGCTTCGATTTAAACTGAACAATTACTGTGCCGTGAGGTTTATCGTCTGTAATCGGTAAAATCTGATTAATTGTCGCCGTTGTTGGATTAGGTGATACTGGAAGTACATTCGCACCAAGCAACGCATTTGCAAATGATGATTTCCCGGCACTAAAAGCTCCAAATAAAGCCACTGTAAATTGCTTCGTTTCAACACGTTTTCTTTTCCCTACAACTTCTTGATGCAAATGTTTAAGTGTCGGAAGAGGTTCTAGTATCATTTCCGCATCTTTTACTTGTTCTAATATACGCTGAATATTCAATGTTGCCGTTGTTCTTATATTTTCTTCATTATAAGAAATGCTTTCGCTTTGTATCTCTTGTTCTTGTAATGTAAACTTCTCATTTACAACCTGCTTCTTACCTTGTAATACTTTTTCTACTTGTAATCCATCTGGTACTGGTACATGTTCGCTCCAAACACCTTGTAAGTAATTCTCGTATTTATCATACGCCTTAATGTATTGTAATTTTGTTTCCTTCGCAGTCTGTAACAGAGTATATTGTTCAATTTCTTGTTCAATATGAGCAATCTCTTTCACCATTTTTTGCTGTAAAACGCTCGTGCTTTTTTCGAAAATTTGTTGTGCTCTCCTAAAGTATCTTTTCTTTAACTCATTCGCAACGTCAGCTGTATAAAGAAGCAAATAATCTCCTGTAAATCCTGCACCTTGCTTAATGGTTTCTGCTAATAATTCAGGACCGAAAGAAATTTGCAGTGCATATATGTCTTTCCCTACTTCTTCAGTAAACATCTCTTTATCTTTTAAGAAAGCTACAATAAATTCTTTCACATGAAAATCAAGCTGCGTCTCAACAGTCTTTCCTAACGCTGAATAAAATGCATCTAAACGCCGTTGTTTTTCTTGCTCTGTTTTTCCTTTCGCAAATAGCAAGCCAACTTTAAATTTTGTTAATTTTGTTTCTAAATATTGATTTGCTAGTTCTCTCATTTCAAATGGCATTAAGTAAGCATTATCTAATATCGCTTGCAATCCTTTTATAAATTCATTTTTCACATCCGATTCTTTACTAGCCACGCATCGTTTATTTTCAATAAGTTCTTCTTTCTTTCCCATTACGTCCGCAAGCGATAAAGGTGATGCTAATTCTTTTTGATAGGGCATTAATTGTTTTTCATTTTCTGAAAGAATGAATGAAAAATGCTCTTGTAATAAGTATTCCGTTTCTCTTTCCATACCATTTTCCGCATATCGCTCACGCTCTTTCATAATAGAGGCAAGTAAATTCTCTAACCTTTGAATTTCATTATGTGGATGGTTCATCATTCGTAAAGAAGTATAAAAAATGCCGTCTACTTCAATATCCCAATTAGAGAAGGATTGGCTCACACTTTTCTTATAATCCTCAAATGATAGCTCTCTTTCTTTATGCTTATCGATTTGATTGATAACAAGATAAACCGTCTTATTACGCTGCTTCAATTCTTTAACAAATTGCAAATTCACTTCAGATTGAACATGGTTATAGTCCATCATGTAAAAAATAACATCTGCAAGATGGAGTGTTGATTCTGTCGCTAATTGATGTGCATCATCTGTTGAATCAATTCCAGGTGTATCAACAAGCATAACATCATCAGGAATCGGTGCATCATTTCGATAAATGTGAACACCTATTACCTCATCTCCATTTTTACAAAGCTGCTTCAGCTCTTCCGCTGAGTATGTACCATCATATTCGTAATGCTCTCCAGATTTCACTGTTACAACAACACGGTTCGGTCCCTTTTCAATTTTAACAACATTTGCACTTGTCGGAATCGGACTTGTTGGTAATAGCTGTGCTTTATATAAGTGGTTCATCATTGTCGATTTCCCAGCAGAAAAATGACCGCAAAAAGCAATCATAAGCTGTTCTTGCTTATATTTTTGAATCACCTCAAACAACTTCAAACTATTCTCCGTATCACCATGTTTTTGCCATTCTTCATAAAAACAAACAAGTTTTTTCATACTGTTTGTCTGTACTATGTTTGTCATCCCCTTGTTCCCCTTTATTCCAAGATGTATATACCCTATTATCATACTAAATTTTCAGGATATTCTCATTAAAAATAAAAAATCCCTTTCACTCTTTTTACAGATGAAAGGGATTCTATGTAAGTTTGTTCATTTTGTTGCTTCGACTCCATTTAACACATATTTTGTAACGACAGCATACACAGCAACCGTTCCTGCAACTAATGCATATACCATATTTAGGACACCAGCCTTTTTTGATAATGATTATCACTTTTGTATACATTTTATCATTAAAGAGAATCATTATCAATATTATTTTCTAAAAAAGAAGCTCCTTGAAAATAAAGAGCTTCTTTACTACCTGTTTTAAAGGAGTGAAAAACTTGCTGTGCCTCCTTATTATATCTCATCACAAACATCTTAACAGTTTCAAAAATTGGAAATACCCACTATCTCCTTTTCCTTCCATTATTGTATAATAAAAGAGATTGACTTAAAGGAGGAAACCAATGACACAAAACATTTCACAAGGCGAAAGGATTCATTCTATCGATATTATTAGAGGAATTGCTGTATTCGGTATCTTCCTGGTTAACTGGCCCGTTATTGCTGGTGTTGATGCCCGTGACATTACAGGAAGTTACGAAGGAATAGACAGTTATATCCGCCTATTTTATGATATGTTTATTCAAACAAAATTTTATACTATTTTTTCATTTTTATTTGGATTAGGCTTTTTCATTTTTATGCAGCGTGCTGAAGCGAAAACGGATCATCCAAAAACATTATTCATTCGTAGACTTCTCATTTTATTCTTATTCGGCTTCTTGCATTACGTCCTTTTATGGGATGGTGATATTTTACATACTTATGCAATCGCAGGATTTTTCTTGTTATTATTTTACAAAAGACAGCCACACACCATTTTGGTATGTTCATTCATTCTATTAGCTCTTTTCCAACTTTTCATATTATTAACCAGTATCATAATTGCATTTGTACCAATAGAAGAATTGACAACATCCTTACCAATTATGCCGCTAGAGAACTGGGGATTACAAGTGCAAGATCGCTTTCACACCTTTTACTCTGAATCCATTTGGTTAAATATTTCTATGCTCCCAGAAACAGTTGGATTATTCTTACTCGGCCTATATGCTGGTAAAAAAGATATGTTCCGCCGAACAAAAGAATTAGATTCAAAACTAAAAAAATGGCAAATTATTATGCTTATCTTAACAATCCCAATGTGGTTCTTTATGATTCGTTACTTTGTAACAAAACAACCTTATGAGCCAATCTACATGAGTGGCTTTACAATGTTTAGTGGTAAAACTTTATTTATCTTTTACATTTTCACACTTATGCGTTTATTACAAAAGGAACAATGGCAAAAATTATTACAACCTTTCCAATATGTAGGACGGATGGCACTAACCAACTACATTTCACACACAGTAATAACATTGATTGTTTTTGGTCTATTTTTCAAAAATTATTTACCGGTCCCATTATGGGTAGGCCCACTATTTTGCATTGGTTTTTATATACTACAAATCTTTATGAGCCGCTGGTGGCTCTCTCATTATCAATACGGCCCACTCGAATACATTTGGCGCCTAGGGACATATGGGAAATTAATGCCCTTCAAAAAGAAAAGCAAGGTCTCATGATGAGAACCTTGCTTTTTTACTTATGCTTCCCTTACAGCACTTTGCACTTGAACTTGCTCTTCTTTTACTTTCATTTTGCGCTCTGGAACCATATTAAATACTATATTTAAAAGTACAGCTGACGCACTTCCAAGCACAATACCGTTATCTGTCAAAATACGGATACTTTCCGGAAGCTGAGAGAATAAAGTTGGAACGACTGTTACGCCAAGTCCAATACCAACGGAGCATGCTACAATTAATAAGTTTTCTTGTTTCGCAAAGTCTACACTGCCTAACATCTTAATACCATATGCCATAACCATACCAAACATCGCTAGCATAGCACCACCAAGCACTGGTTTTGGAATAATCGTTGTGATAGCTGCGATCTTTGGAATAAAACCAAGAGCAATTAACATACCACCACACGTATAAATGATAACCCGATTTCGTACACCTGTTAATTGCACTAGACCGACGTTTTGAGAATAGGTCGTATACGGAAAGGCATTAAAAATGCCACCTAAAATCATCGCTAATCCTTCAGCACGGTAACCTTTTGTTAACTCTTTTTCACCAATCTTTTTATTACAAATATCCGATAAAGCAAAATACACACCAGTTGCTTCCACAATCCCAACGCAAGCAACAAGAACCATCGTAATTACCGGTGTTAATTCAAATGTTGGTGTACCGAAGTAAAACGGCTGAATTCCATGAAACCAATCTGCTTCTCCAACCGCTTGCAAGCTTACTTTCCCCATAAACGCTGCAATAATTGTACCAAATAAAAGTCCAAGTAAAATAGAGATAGAGCGGATAAATCCATCAAAGAAGCGATACATAATTATAATAAATAGTAAAACCCCAAATGCTAACGCTAAGTTTTCAAGGCTGCCAAAATCTTTACTACCTACGCCCCCAGCCATATCATTAATAGCTGCCGGAACTAATGTAACTCCAATAACTGTAACAACAGAGCCCGTTACAACGGGCGGGAACAGCTTCACAAGCTTTCCGAATAGCTTCGCGAAAATAACAACGAATAATCCTGCTGCAATGATTGCTCCATATATAGAAGAAACACCGTACTGCTTACCGATTGCAATCATGGGTCCAACCGCTGTAAATGTACAACCGAGTACAACAGGAAGACCAATTCCAAAAAATCGATTCGATAAAGCTTGTAAAATCGTTGCGACACCACACATTAATAAATCGATGGATACTAAGTATGTTAATTCTTGTTGATTTAAGCCAAGCCCCCCGCCAACGATAAGTGGAACAATTATTGCCCCTGCATACATCGCAAGCATATGTTGTACACCAAGGGATGCGATTTTAAATGGGTGTTGCTTCATGACTATTTCACCTCCGCAGTCTCATGCTGAACAAATGTAACCGTACCGTTATCAAGGGATGCGATCTCTGCAAGTGATTCTACACGAACACCACTCTCACGTAGTTTCTTTCCTCCATCTTGGAATGCTTTTTCAATTACAATACCGATACCTGCAATACTTGCTCCAGCCTGCTCTACTAAACTCATTAGACCTAAAGCAGCCTGACCGTTTGCTAAAAAGTCATCAATGATTAATACACGATCGTTTTTATGGATATGATTTCTAGATAATGAAATTTCATTCGTTTCTTGTTTTGTAAATGAGTATACTTTCGCCACATACATATTATCTTGTAACGTTAACGATTTACGCTTTCTTGCAAAGATTACTTTTACACCAAGCTCTAAAGCTGCCATAACTGCTGGTGCAATTCCTGAAGATTCAATCGTCACGATTTTTGTAATGTTCTCTTCTTTAAAACGCTGTGCAAACTCTTTTCCGATTTCTTGCATAAGTAATGGATCAATTTGATGATTTAAAAATGCATCTACCTTTAATACATCACCAGATAAAACCGTTCCTTCATTTAAAATCTTTTCTTGTAATACTTTCATGTTTGTTCCTCCTCTTATGCAATAAAAAACTCCAAAAGCCGCCACCACTCGTTACAAGTGAGAGACGCGCTTTTGGAGCTTCGCAAAAAAGAATGCTAAACCAGCAATATATTCGTCCTCACTCATAGTCAAAGTATTTACGGTACTTCGGTAGAAACTTGCAGGCCATATCCCCGCGATTATATGAGTGTAGCTAACCTATTTATTTTATAGAAGGATTATAACGCACTTTTTTTATTTTGAAAAGTATTTCTAGGAAAAACACGTACAAACTTTATAAAAATATCTTTTTTGTTCGAGTTTTGAAAACTCTTACATCTTGTATGTCTCTCTTATAGACTCGTTAAAACAACTGGTCCATCCTTTGTAATTGCTACCGTGTGCTCGTATTGCGCTGCCAATTTCCCATCCATTGTCCTTGCAGTCCATCCGTTTAAATCTACTTTTGAATATCGTATACCTACATTTACAATGGGTTCAATCGTTATAACCATTCCTTCTTGTAGTTTTGGTCCTTGGCCTGGCTTTCCAAAATGAAAAATTGCAGGTTCCTCATGGATTTCCTTACCAATTCCATGCCCTGTAAAATCCCTTGCTACAGAAAGCCCTTCCGAAGCTACATAACTTTCAATTGCATAGCCAATATCTCCTACATGATTTCCAACTACCGCTTGCTCAATCCCTTTATATAAAGCATTTTCCGTTACTAGTAGTAACTTTTCTGCCTCATTAGAAACATTTCCTACTTTATAAGCCCATGCAGAATCAGCGAGATTACCATTTAAATTTACCACCATGTCAATCGTAACAATATCTCCTTCATGTAACGGTTGATTAGTTGGAAATCCGTGGCACATTTCATCGTTCACAGACGCACATATTGCATATGGATAATCGTTATATCCTTTTTGTTTAGACGTTGCACCATGTCTTTCTAAATACATTTCAACAAATGTATCAATTTCCAATGTAGTCATCCCCGCCTTTATCATCTTTGCAATTTCTTGATGACACGAAGCTAGTAATTTCCCAGATTCGCGCATCAAATTTATTTCTTTTTTCGTTTTTATTGTACTCATGAAATCTCCCCTCGATAAAAGCTTTCCAAATTCAATCATACACACCCTTCTCAACAATTTCAAAAGATCATTCATTTCACATTTTTTTCACAAATTAACATTCCAAAACTTGTAAGAATCCGCGACTTTATAAGTTCTCATCATAGACATAGTTTTTATTGTATCAATGAACACTTTTTGAAAGCACATTCGGACGCGGTGAAATTATCTAAATTTTTTGTATTATGAAAATGTAAGATTTCATTTATCCAAGGAGGGGTATCATGGGGGAACATAATTTACATCAGACAGAAACTGAAAACACTCAAAAAAGTTCGTTAAAAGGAACTTTAATCTCTGTTTTTTTTATTGGTTTTTTCATTATTTTCACGTGGTTTAGCGTCTATCAAATTTTTGTTAATCGGCTATAAGATATAGTTCTGAAAAGGGAGATGGAGATATGCACTTACATAAATACGAAAAAATTTGGCTCATTTTCGGTGTCGGCTCACTGTTCGTATTTTTGGCTGTTTTAGGAATTAGTGCTTTTTATATGGGAAACAAACCACCAAGTTGTTTAACTACAATTGACCCCGAAAAGGTTCACGCAACCGCACCATTTGATCAACCCGGTGTTAAAAAGGTGGGGAAAAATCATTATCAAGTTACGATTGTCTCACAAGCTTTTTCTTTTACTCCAAATACAATTAAAGTACCAAAAGGTGCAAAGGTAGATTTTGTTGTTGCGACAAAAGATGTTGTACATGGATTTGAAATCGCAGGTACAAACCTTAATATGATGGTTGAGCCTGGATATGTAAGCACAGCTTCACAAGTTTTCAAAAAAACTGGGGAGTATCTAATTGTTTGTAATGAATATTGTGGCACTGGCCATCATATGATGAGCGCGAAAGTAGAGGTGACCGAGAAATGATTGCACTGCAAGATAAAATAAGTAAACGAGATGCGAAATTAGCAATGGCTCATATTCATATCGCATTTATTGCTCTTTTTCTAGGTGGGTTATGTGGATTACTGCAAGTTCTCGTTCGTTCAGGAAAATTCAATTTACCTGCTGGCATTGGCTACTATCAAGTATTAACAACACATGGCGTTTTACTTGGACTCGTATTAACAACGTTCTTTATTATTGGCTTCTTATTTGCTTGTATGAGTAAAACAACTGGTGTCCTCTCAAAAGGTGTCCGAAAAACAGGCTGGATTGGCTTTTGGCTTATGACAATTGGAACAACAATTACTGCAATTTTTATCCTGCTCAATAAAGCAACTGTACTCTATACGTTCTATGCTCCATTAAAAGCACATCCTGGATTTTACATTGGACTTACCCTCGTTATTGTTGGAAGTTGGTTCAGCGGCTTTGCAATGTTTGCTCAGTATCGTACATGGAAAAAACATAACAAAGGCAAAATAGGTCCTTTGTTAAGCTTTATGGCTGTTGTAACAATGGCACTATGGCTTGTTGCAACACTTGGCGTTGCAGCTGCAGCACTTATTCAATTTATCCCATGGAGCTTGGGGCTTACTGACAAAATCGATGTCTTAGTCAGCCGAACATTATTTTGGTACTTTGGTCATCCACTCGTTTATTTTTGGCTCCTTCCTGCCTATATGGCTTGGTATGTCATTATTCCGAAAATTATTGGCGGTAAAATTTTCAGTGACTCACTAGCTCGTTTATCATTCATCTTATTTTTACTATTTTCTATGCCTGTAGGGTTCCATCATCAATTAACTGAACCAGGTATTGATCCTGGATGGAAATACTTGCAAGTTGTATTAACCTTCATGGTTGTTATTCCCTCTTTAATGACTGCCTTTTCTTTATTTGCAACCTTTGAGCAGTTTGGTCGTTCTAAAGGAGCTACTGGATTATTCGGATGGCTCCGCATGCTCCCATGGGGAGATGCTAGATTTTTCGCTCCATTCGTTGGTATGTTAATGTTTATTCCAGCTGGTGCCGGTGGACTTGTCAATGCAAGTAACCAACTAAACCAGGTCGTTCATAATACTGTATGGGTAACAGGGCATTTCCATTTAACATTAGCTACATCTGTTGTATTAACATTTTTCGGAATCGCCTATTGGCTTATTCCACACTTAACAGGGCGCGTTATGACAAAGGAAATGAACCGGCTTGCCATAATCCAAACTTGCGTATGGGCGATTGGTATGTTCTTCATGTCTGCTGGTATGCACTTCGCCGGGTTACTCGGAGCACCTCGCCGCTCAGCTTTTTCTACATATGGAAATGCACAGCAAGCACTTGAATGGATTCCATATCAAATTGCACAAGCAGTTGGTGGAGCGATTTTATTTGTCGGGATAATAATTGCGATTATTATCTACTTAGATCTCGTCTTCTTTGCTCCAAAAGGGCAAACAGAGTTCCCAATCGGCGAAGTAGCGGATGCATCTGAACGTACACCATTAGTTTTTGATAATTGGAAGCTTTGGATTGGCATTACAGCGCTACTTATTTTATTCGCTTATACCATTCCATTTATTGATATGATTCAAAATGCTCCGCCTGGTTCGAAAGGCTTTAAATTGTGGTAAATAAAAAGTAGAGGGAAGCCCCTCTGCTTTTTATTATGCTAAAATCCTTTAGCTCATCATTCACTGAACAAATTTACCCTGCAATATTAGCCGAATTAAAAGTCCCATTAATATTTCCATCTACAACAATGCAATGTCCCCAAAACATATCTCCATCCGAAAGATATATCGTAAAATCACCGTTTGGATAAACACTTATGCTTTCTAACTTCATAAAATCAATGAACATTTCCTGTGTAATCTCATCTATCTCTGTCTCATCATCATCCTGTAACCATTCATTCGCTAACTCCACTAACTCTGCTGCTGCATACAGTTTAATTTTTCTGCTCCATTCATCTTGCTCCTTGAAAAATGCATATGCCGTTTCTAAGGCCAATGTCATAATATGTGCGTCTTTATTCCAATCAAAATACAAACTACATTCTTCACCAGCCCAAGAAATTTGCTTTTCAAATAATTCCACTCTCTTATCAAGTAAAAATTCACCCAATATCTTATCCTGATAATAAACTGGCTTCATTGAGTCTTGTAATATCTTTTCTAATTCATCATCTCTATATGTTTCATCCAAAACCTTAACAAGCATCATCGCATTTTCTGCCCTACGTACCTGCAACCTTACAACTGTATTTTCTTTTAAAATTTCTCTTGATTGTCTCAATTCTGCATCATCAGCTAACCATTCAATTCTTATCTTTTCTTCTATAAGAATTTCATTGTTACACAAATCTTTCCATGCAATCAAAGGAATTGACGCATTCCACAAAATAGCGTCACCTGCTCTTCCTGCACCAACGCCCGATGCCCCTGTAACAGCTGCTACCTCAATAATATCTTCTGTAAATCTATTTTCAAACCTACTTGTTTCACTTAATTTGCTCACTTTAATTTCGCTCCCCTTTATATTGCTTAAACACAAATATGATTAAAGGACCTTTTATTTCCCTTCATCAATCATGCTTTTACAGTTAGCCAGTGCCCATCTAACTTCTTTCCTTTTTACCAGATTTCAAGTTAGGTGTTTGATCGCCTACAAACAGTGGGATAAATCATTTTTAAAAACTCAAATTGACTCCCATTTGTTCGTTGAATAAATGTTCCAACTCCATCAAACCCTGCCTTTTTATAAACTTTAATTGCCCTTTCATTAAATGTAGCCACTGATAATGTTATATACCGCGGTTTGTATTTTCCCTTACAAAACACTAAGCCAGCCTGTACAAAATCTGCTCCTAATCCATTTCCTGTTATACTCGGTTTCATTCCAAGGCCAATATCTACTGTATGTATATCTATTTTATGAAAACTAAAAAAACCAACAAGCTCATTATTCTCACTAACAGCAAATGTGGTTTCTTCGCGCATGTTAGGGTCTAAAAATTCAGCTAAATCTTCTTGATCTGCTTCCAAGTCATAAAAAGAATATTCCCCTTCATAATGCCAATTGTATGCAATATCCTCTGCCTGATCTTGTGTCATCACTTCAAAAGTATAATTCACTCTTCTTCCTCCTTAAGTAACGCACATATACAGTAAAATGTTAATTCATAAAAAGGAGCTGCACATAAACAGCTCCTTCTCTTTTTTTATAACTCATAAATCTCTTTATATTTTGCTTCTAAATAATCAGCTAAATAATTCGCATTTAGCCCTTCACCTGTTACATCCTCTAATATTTGTAGTGGTTTTTTTGTTTTACCATATTGGTGAATATTTTTTGTAAGCCATTCACGAATTGGTGTCACATTTCCTTCTTCTAGCAATGCATCGAAGTTTGGAATTTCTTCTAGCATCTTATGTTTAAATTGTGCTGCGTACATATAACCAAGTGCATAAGATGGGAAGTAGCCAAACGATCCATCTGACCAATGTACATCTTGCAATACACCCTGCGCATCCGTTTCTGGGCGTATACCTAAATAACTCTCCATCTTATCATTCCATGCTGCTGGCAAGTCTTTTACTTCTAATGTTCCATCAAATAATTCTTTTTCCAACTCATAACGAACCATAACGTGAAGCGGATATGTAAGTTCATCTGCCTCAATACGTATAAAGGAAGGCTTTGATTCATTAATGGCATCATAAAATTCATTTACAGATACGTTTTCAAATTGTCCATCACTAAATTGTTTTAATAGCTCATAATTTTTCTTCCAGAACGATTTATTACGTCCAATAAAATTTTCAAAGAATAGCGATTGCGATTCATGAATTCCCATTGATGTACCACTGCAAAGCGGTGTTCCTTCTAATTTTTCTGAGACATTTTGTTCATATACAGCATGTCCACATTCATGAATTGTTCCGAAAACTGCCATGCGGAAGTCATTCTCATCATAACGAGTTGTAATGCGAACATCCCCTCTATTTAATGTAATTTCAAAAGGATGTATCGTTTCATCAAGACGGCCAGCCTCGAAATTATAATTTAATTGCTTTAGTAACTCTAAAGTAAAATTCTTTTGTTGTTCTTTTGAAAAATGTTCAAATAAGACATTTGTTTTTAATTCTTTATTTGATTCACCAATATCTTTTACAAGTGGAACAATACGCTCACGTAGTTGTCCAAATACATGATCTAACACTTCTACTGTCATACCTGGCTCATACATATCTAAAAGCGTATTATACTTATAAGTTTCATAACCCCAATATGTAATAAATTTTTTCTTATATTCAACAATTTTTTCTAAGTATGGTCGGAACATTTCAAAATCAGATTTTTCACGTGCTTCTCCCCAAACACTTTCCGATTTTGCTTGCAATTTTACAAACTCTTCATACTCGGCCTGTGGAATTTTTTTATTTCGATCATACGCTTTGCGGCACTCTTCTACAATTTTCTTTGTTGTTTCGGAAATTTTATTATCTACTATTAGCTGTTCTAATTCTTTTAAATATCTTTCCATCTCATCAGAAGTTGATAATGAAAATACCTCTGATGAAAGCATTCCTATTACCTCAGAGCGTTGATCCACACCTTGTTTCGGTGCTCCTGTACGTAAATCCCAAAATATAAGGCTTAATGCTTCCCCATAATTATTTATCTTTTTCACGTGTGCTAAAAACTCTTTTTCTATTTCATATGTAGCGATTGTCATATTTTATTGCCTCCTTTTTCTACTTCACCTATATTTCGACATAAAGATATAAAGTCCTTTTCCATATAGAAAGAAAAAGCTTAGCAAACGCTAAGCTTTTTCCATTGGTGAGAGGTGCAGAAAACCGCCACTGATTACAGTTTTACTTTATAGTACCGTACCTTCTACTGGAAGTACTTTCTTTACAGCCTCAATAACCTTTTCATTTTCATTCTCTGATAAGAATAACGAAATAGCACCTTTATCTTCGCTCGTACGAATTAAACGTCCAATTCCTTGACGAAGACGTAAAATCATATATGGTACATCAACATCCCAAAACGGATCATTAACATGCTTACGTTTCGCTTCAAACACAGGATCGTTTGGAGGGAATGGTAGCGACCAAATAATGACATGTGATAGTGAGGAACCCGGAATATCTAAACCTTCCCATAAATGGACAGCGCAAAGCACAGTCTCTTGTTCATTTTGGAAGCGGGAAACAAGCTGACTAATCTCTTGATCTCCTTCATATAAGAACGGAACAGACATTTGTTCTTTATTCACATATTCTTTGAACGCCGCAAGTTCTTGTGTTGTGCGGAATAATACAAGCGTACGCCCATTTGTTTTTTGAATGTTCTCAAGCGTATACTGACATTTTCGTTCCCATTCATTTTCCTGGTTATACGATGGTAAGTATACTTTCATTTGCTCTTCATAATCAAATGGAGAAGCTACTGAGAATGATAAATAATCTTTTACTCCTAAACTATTTGCTGTAAATGCGAATGAATCATTTTCAGATAATGTAGCAGAAGAGAAGATATACGGAATCTTTTTCGAGAATACTTTCTCCTGTAGCACTTCTTCTACCGCACGTGGCATAATAACTAACGTAAAGGCACCATCACCTTCTTCTCCCCATGTAATTACATTTTTCTCATGCATAAAGAGACGAAGTGAATGTTCCAGTACATCTAAATGCTCATCAACGATATTTAAATCATAAGTGTTTACTGTATACATTTCACTTTCAAATACAAGAGCATCACCAACTTCAGCAATTTTTGCATAAAGTCGTTTCGCTTCTGTAATCACTTTTTCTGTTACTGTAATTTCTAAACGATCTGATCCAGCAATTTCTTTTTTACTTTCTCTTAATACATCAAAGAAACGCTCTGTTTGCCAAATTGTCTCTTCTACTAAATGAGCAAACTCTTCTCGAATATCATTTTGTAATAATCTTGTTAATAATTGTTCCATCATCGTTTGTTTTAAACGGTATGTTAGTGCTTTTTGCGCTGCATACTCAACAAGATGTCCTTCATCAAAGACAACACAGCTACTTTCTGGTAAAAGCGGCATTTGCCCTTCGCGTTTACGAGCATCATATGTCCAAATATGATCCATATAGAAATCTTGAGAGCAAATAATTAAATCTGCTGCTTTACGGTAATGTTCACGAGAGAGCGTTTGACCACAACGGTGACGAGAATCACATGTGAAGCAGTCTTGGAAATAATCCCAAGATACCTTTGACCATTCTTCGTCATTTAATAATGGAAACTCTTTTCGATCACCGTAATGCGTAAAGTTTTGCATTGTTCCATGATCAAATACAAACTGAGGTAATTCATAATATAGATCTTCAATTACTTCTGGAGCTCGTCCACTCATTACATCTTCAAGTTTACGTAAACATAAATAATTATCCATTGATTTCGCTAGACGTACATCAACAGATAACCCTAATGCTTCTGATAATTTCGCAATGTCCCCTTCTTCTTTCACAAGCTGCTCGATTAGCGTTTCGTCGGCACAAGCAATAATAGCTGGCTTTCCTGTATAACGCGCATAACAAATTGCATATAAAAGATACACAATCGTTTTTCCCGTTCCTACACCCGCCTCTGCGAACATAACTTTCTTCTCTTGAAACGCTCGTTCTAATTGGAATGCCATAAAAATTTGTTCATCGCGTTCTTCAAAACCTTTTTCTGGGAGGATATCGTAAAACACATCTCCAATCCACTCATTCAACTTATCATAAAAATTATCTTGTTTCCCTACTTCAAATGGTAATCTCTTCTCAGTAAACATCCTTAGCCTCCAACCAAAAAGTTTTTCTATAAAAAGATATAGCAACTGCTATATCTAAATAGCAGTTGCTTTCCCCTGTTGCAATACATAGAAATGAGCGAAAAAAATTTCCCTTTATATAAAGGAAAATTTTTTACTCTATTAATGACTTTAAGTAACGCTTATCAATCAATGTCTCATATGATAATGCAGATAAATATTCTTCCTGTGCTTTCTGTATTTCATCTGCAACTACACCCTGAAGATTAATTTCTTTTCCAAGCTCATCATACGTACGATGAATGGCCTTTTGAATCATTGACAATTGGAAACCATCCATATTTATTCCTCCTTTTGCACATTACATAATAGCCAGTATATGCGCGTCAAAGAGGTTTTATACTATGAATTACGAGGTGGGCGTTTACCAAAGTACTGGTAATAGTCTGTACGAATAAAACCGTTAAATAGTTTACGCTTTTTCGATGCATCTTTTCCATAACATTTTTCAAACGCTTCATAGCTCGTTAATAAATACAGTGACCACGTATCTAATGGGCGGAATACTTCTCCCATTTCTTTATATAATTTTTCAACAAGCGCTTTTTCACTTAAACGTTCTCCGTATGGAGGATTCGTTACAACATAGCCATATTCCTCTTTTGTTGTGAAATCTTTTACTTGCATTTGTTTAAATGAAATTAAGTCACCCAGTCCAACTTCATCAGCATTGTCCTGTGCAACTCTTATCATACGGTGGTCGATATCTGATCCAATAATTTGCAATGGTTGATCATAATTCGCTAAATCTTCTACTTCTTGACGAGCCTCACGCCAATTTTCTTTACCAATCCAACCCCATGCATCTGATGCAAACTCACGGTTAAAACCAGGAGCAATATTTTGACCAATTAAAGCTGCCTCAATCGGAATTGTTCCAGATCCACAAAACGGATCAACAAACGGACGATCTGGCTTCCAATTTGTAAGTTTAATTAAAGATGCCGCTAATGTTTCTTTCAAAGGCGCTTCCCCTTGGTCAACGCGGTATCCACGTTTATGAAGACCAACGCCACTCGCGTCAATTGTCAATGTTGCAATATCTTTTAGCATCGCAATCTCGATACGGAATAAAGGACCATCTTCTTCAAACCAAGTTGTACGTCTATATGTTGTCTTTAATTTCTCAACAACAGCCTTTTTCACAATACGTTGACAATCTGAAACACTAAATAATGTTGACTTTAAAGACTTCCCAATTACAGGAAACTCTCCATTTTCTGGAATGTAATCTCCCCAGTTCAATGCTTTTGTTTTTTCAAACAATTCATCGAATGTTGTTGCTTTAAATTCACCAACTTTAATTTTCACACGATCTGCAGTGCGTAACCATAAATTAGTGCGACAAATCGCTTTTGCATCCGCTTCAAATGTTACTTTTCCGTTTTCTACTTGGCATTCATAACCAAGATCGCGAACTTCTCTTGCAACTAAAGCTTCAATTCCCATTGCTGCTGTTGCAATTAAAGTAACTTTTCCCATTTGCATTCACCTCTTATGTATAATCAAACAATAATTAATAGCTTTTCCTTCTATTAATTATTAAATATTACGAAGTATTTTCTTATTTACCATTTTAACTCACAAGTTATAACTTCATACAAATAAAAAGCCCTCCTCTTACAAAGGAGAGCTGAGTCATTCCATAATTGGTTCATAACGTTCTGTAAGCCATGTTCTGTTCCTTTGTACTGCAAACGGC
This sequence comes from Bacillus pseudomycoides, assembly GCF_022811845.1. Taxonomy (NCBI): domain Bacteria; kingdom Bacillati; phylum Bacillota; class Bacilli; order Caryophanales; family Bacillaceae; genus Bacillus; species Bacillus pseudomycoides. Next base: position 3,017,586 of record NZ_CP064266.1, on the reverse strand, counting down.
CCACGCCTCGTACTCCGGTGGCAATCATCTATCTACAGGTTACTCGAACCTGTCCTTTTCCATCGTTCATTTCCTTGGAAAAGATTCCCCTACCATTATTTGGGTTTCTCGCTCGTGGGGTTTACCTCGTTCCACTCCTATCATTTCTTCAAGGACTTCGTCACTGTGGCACTTTAAAGGTAGTCAAACCATATCCAAAAGGACTTAGGTTTTTTCCCTGCCGTTAATCCAGCCTTACAGCCAGAATACCCTAGCTTATGAATTGGCTAGGCACGAACACTACAACCATCTCAGGTCGTGCGAGCATGGACTTTCCTCTACAACGTTGGCGTTGCAGCGATTACCCAAACGTTATGACAAATATTAGTATAGTGGAAACAAAAAGATTTTGCAATGCTTTTTTATATGTAAAATGCTTTAATCTTTTTCTATCCCTAGATTACTCGTATAACTTACTTCCAAATACAGCTTTTTCCAGATTAGATAAACGCTTTAAAATATCCGTGTTCGTATTGTTGTATACAGGTTGTGCAACCGGTGTTGGAGCTGGTTGTTGCGGTACTTGCACTGCCGCTGCTTTTTGCTCTTCTAATTCACGTTTCAAACGAACATTTTGTTGCTGTAATTGCTCAAGTTCCTTATGAAATGCCTCATAATCCTTAATAATCATATCAAGAAACTTATCTACTTCTTCTTGCTGGTAACCTCTCATACCTGTTTTAAATTCTTTTTCCAAAATATCTTTCGCTGTTAATTTAATTTTATCCGAAATCATTTTCTTCACCTCAAATTTTTACCAAAACTTTCATTAACTAAATTTTTTCAGAAACAATGTCTTTTGTCAATCCTATATACATGAGCTATATTACATATTACTCTGCATTATCCCACTGTTCCTCTTCTATTATATCTTGTAAATCAGAAAAAAGAATGAAATAACTGTGATAATTTTCTATTTCACCTTTTTTCTTTGCTGCTTCTACAATATATTTGGGGCTTCCCGGCTTTTCTTCATCGTATACAGCCAACAAAGCTTCACTTTTTTCAATAAAAAATTGATTTTTCAACCGAAATTGCTCAGGACTTTCATATTTTCTTTTCGTAATACTATCAACATGGTCTGCTTGTGCGAGAATAGATTCATAATATTCTCGATTCCCTTCCTTCCAACTTTCTTCTTGTTCTAAAAAAGGGGTAAACACGGCAAGTTTTAAATCAGGATATTCTAACTGCATTTCAAAAACCACTTCAGCAGCCCATAGTTCTACACCTAATTGTCCAGTTATAATGACCCACTCTAACCCTTCCTCTACAAAAGCAAGTAATTTACGACGTACTGCTTTTTTTATACAAGAAACACCCGGATGATCATTTTTAAAAATCCCAAGTTCAAATGGTTTATATCCTGTTACCGCAATAACTTTCATATCAACACTCCATTTTTTTCAAAAGAAAAGAACTAGCATTCCGCTAGTTCTAACATAACATTTACTTTTTAAACATTCCACCTACATTTGGCCCTGGTCCATATGGGGATACTTGTGGTCCTGCATTTGGTCCTGGTCCGAATGGAGATACTTGCGGGCCATGGCCACATGGTCCACCAGGTCCGCCGAATCCGCCAACTCCAGGTCCGCCGAATCCGCCAACTCCAGGTCCGCCGAATCCGCCAACTCCAGGTCCGCCGAATCCGCCAACTCCACCAGGTCCGCCGAATCCGCCAACTCCACCAGGTCCGCCGAATCCGCCAACTCCACCAGGTCCGCCGAATCCGCCAACTCCACCGAATCCTGGAGCAACAGGTTCTACAACATTCACATTTGAAACTGTTTGCGGGAAGAAATGTTGACTTTTAACTTGTTGATGATGAACATGTGTTGTATGAGTTGGGTGAATATGTGGTACCACCGTTGTGGAAAAAGTGTTCGTTACACATTGCTTTGTTGGATGAACGACAGGAGGTGTTGTGCAAATAGGTCCTACAGGTTTATGCCCTCCAAAACAAGGATGACAATGATACATAGTTTTTTTCTCTCCTCTCTCATTAAAAAATCTGACTACACTTTACAATATGAGAAAGGGATAAAAGCCGCTTGTTATATATACCCATTTATTTAATGGAAATTTGTCTATATGATAGCCATTTAAATATGATAACTTGGACACGCAACTATCATCCTTTAGCAAAAAAGCCGCCAACTTGTTTTACAATCCCAGTGACTTGATTCATCGCATTCATCATTTGACCTGCTGTATTCATCATTTTATTCACATCATAGTTGCCATCTGACGTCTTAAATTGAGATACGAAACTAGAAAATTGACTTGGCTGCTGTTGTTGCTTTTGTTTATTCATCGTTGGATATGGTTGAAAAGGCTGTTTCGGTGGGTAAAACATTGATGGCTGATTCACATAAGACTGTGGTTGCTGCGGTACATAAGATTGTTGATTCATATAAGACTGTGGTTGCTGATTCATAAAAGATACTTCAAATGGTTGATAATAATTCATTTGATTTCCGTAATAAGGAGCGAATGGATACATATTATAACGTAAATATGTATCCTCATTATATTGATAAGCATTTGGTTGTGAATAGGCATTTGGCTGTGTATATGCATTTGACTGCGAATAGGCATTTGGCTGTGTATATGCATTTGACTGCGAATAGGCATTCGGCTGTTGAAACATGTATTTCCCCCCTCTAACTAAGTTTCTACATATAGAATATGTACCTATAAAATAAAATGTGTAACCTTATAAATGTCTGTTTTTGTCGGAAGTTTAAATTTTTAAAAAAATAAGAAAGTAAGCCTTTTCATGTTACGATAGTAGAGAAGAAGATTCTCATGGGGGAGGAATCAACATGATATTAGGGGATTTAAAACAAGCTTTCGCTCAAAAAAAGGGGTACTCTACAGAAGATATGAATGAGTTGCTTGATTTTGCTAGACATCACTATTTAGAAGGGAAAATCTGCATCTCAGAATATCGGGTATTAATACGCGAATTAGAAATAAATGGGGCAAAGCCCACACATACAACTGTAGAATCATAAAAAAACAAGAGGGTTTCCCCTCTTGTTACTTACATTGATCTACTATATTTTGCAATGTATATAAAATCGCCTGATGTGTTTCATAAAACCGCTTACCTTTTCCCTTATTTACAAAACATTGCAGTGCATTATTTTGTAAATTTTCATATACTTGGTCAATTTGTTGCACGTGTATATACTTAGGCTTCTCATGTTTTATCCATTGATAAGCTAATTCTTTCCACACTTCTAACTCCCGATCAACCATATCTACAAAAGGCTTCATATCTTGATAAAAATCAAACTCTTTTTCTTCTCTTTTTCTTATAATTGTTTCATCATTGTACCGTATTAATTTTATTGAAGACTGCATTAATGTTCCATAATCCAATTTATTTCCACCCTCTTATGCACTTACTATGACGTTTTGAAACGTTTGGAGCCAACTTCCTTTTTCTTCGTGATGTAATAATTTATTCTCCATATGTTGAATGTGCATTTCTGTTATTTCTCCTCTATTACATATATCTTCACGCTTATCTTTTAAAGAATGATTAACTCTAAGTGAAACATTCATTTCCAGCAAATCAAGAGCACTTAACATTTGATCCATTTTTTTCATTACATTTTCCTTCTGAACCATGGCCATTTATAAAACGCCTCCTTCTTTGCTTTTCCTTTGTCATGTTATTTCGACGATTCACTTATCACTCCTGCACGGTTGACAAAACTAGTTGATATTCGGCAAAGAAATCGGTTTGTATGAGTTTTATAGAAATGGTAACAATACAAAAGGGAGGTGTTAACCATGGCTAAAAATAAAAATGAGAAGCAGAAAAAACAAAACAAACAACAAAATAAACCTGAAACTGGAAATCCGAAGCTAGATGGTCCAAACTTTCCTGCTACATAAATTGGAACTTTACGGGTAGTTTATCTCCCACCTAGCTTCCTTAATTTTTTATACAGTTTCAACTGAAGCTATATAAAAAATGTCGATTCATTCATGTAATTAATTAGTCCCGCCTTCCTATCAAAAGGCGGGACTTTTCTTATTATATCATGAAGTCATTACTCCTTTTAAAAAAGCGATTCAATGTGGAAAAAATATATAATTGATGTTGTTTTTGTAGAAACCATTCTGTAATCTCAACTTCCTCCTTTGGCTCCTGAAACAAAAACAACGCCTCAATATCCATTTTTTGATGAAACCAATCTTTTTCTAAGCTATTTTGGTGTAGCACAATTGCAAAAGCATCCCTTAATCGCGGTGTATCCTTCTCTTTTGGCATTGTAAAATACTGCTCATAATCCATTCTTGATCCTGTAGGGAATGTTCGCAAGGAAAAATCATAAAATAATACTTCATATTCAGGATGAAATAATAACCACGCTAAATTTTTCCCAAGTTCTATACGTTTTTGTAGCTTTTCAAATTGATAAACCGAAAAACCATATAGGTTACCTTCTGTTGTCGGGAAAATTACAAAATTAAAGTGACAGAGTTCTTGAAATTTAAACAGTACAGTTTGAAATACGTGTTTTTGAAAATATGGGTGTTCAATAATCGGTTTTTGAATCTTATTTTGTTCATTAATAATAAGTGCTGTAATAAGGCGATTGAGATCTCTTTTATCCCAAAAATCTTTCCATTCCTTCTCCATAAAAATAGATACGTTAAAAAACTGTAATAAATGAAAAAGAGGTTTAGTCATTTTCTTACTGTATTCATATAATAACAATTGTGGGTATGCATCTGAAAAAATAAGCCAATTCGCGCTTTCATATGTAAGGAAGATTTGTTTTCTTATTCTTTCAGATAAAATATTTTGATAATATTCCCCTGCTAAATCTGTCATATTCCATCCAGAATTTCTCGAAACCATACTTGCCAAAAATGCCCACCGAATCTCTTTATTTCTCAAGTAATATTCTTGATAAGTATGTGTGCGTGAAATATTATCTATATTTGCTAGAGCTGTTTGTTGTTTAATATGCGCTATTAAGTGTTTCTCTTCCATTGTACAAGAGACTTTCCTGCGCTCTTTATTTATTCCCCCGTACTCATTCTGCATAAACATACATGAATCACCACATCTCTCTTGAAAAAAATCGCATCTTTTTTGTTTTTTTTGATATAATCACCTTTGTAAGTAATTCTAGGTAAGTTGGAGTGGACAAACTATGACCATTCGGTATCCAAACGGAAAAAGGTATAATCAAGCATTACAGCCTCAAAAAACACAATTTAAAGAACATACTTATGGTAATAGAGGTATGTCTCTTGAAGAGGAGCTAAATGAAACAAATCAATATTATTTAACCCATAATATCGCATGTGTACATAAAAAACCCACCCCTCTTCAAATTGTCAAAGTGGATTACCCCGCTCGAAGTGCTGCCGTTGTGAAAGAAGCTTATTTTAAACAACCTTCTACAACGGACTATAACGGTGTATACAAGGGAAAATACATTGACTTCGAAGCGAAAGAAACAAAAAATAAAACAAGTTTTCCACTGCAAAATTTTCATCTTCATCAAATTAAGCATATGGAACAGGTAATAGCTCATAATGGAATTGCATTTGTTATTATTAAATTTACGCTTTATGATGAATTTTATTTACTCGATGCAAAACATGTCATTTCATTTTGGAATCGCCAAGATGCTGGTGGACGCAAATCGATTAAGAAACAAGAAATCGAAGAGCATGGATACTTGTTATCATGCGGTTATCACCCTCGAATCGATTATATTCGTGTACTAGACATGGCTTATTTTTCGTGATAGAGTCAACAATAAGGCTCTTTTTTCGACTTTTGGGGAGAAAATGAAAGGTAGGAGAAAGTATAATGTCAGAAAATTATCGTTCTCGTACAGAACGAAAACATGCACAACATCAACAACAAGAAAACAACCAAACGGAGAAACCAAAGAAAAAAGGTTCCTTTTTTAAGAAGTTTTTAATTGGTTGCCTACTTCTTGGTATTGTTGGTCTTATAGCTGGAGTTTCCGCTTTTTTTGTAATGGTAAAGGATGCTCCAAAGCTAGATAAAGCAAAACTTGTCAATCCACTATCAACTAAATTTTATGATAAAGACAAGAACTTCTTTTATGAATATGGTGCTGAAAAGCGAACGAATATTACTTACGACCAAGTTCCAAAAGTGGTAGAAAGTGCATTCCTAGCGACAGAAGATGCTCGATTCTATCAACATAATGGAATCGACTTTAAACGTACAGGAAAAGCAATTTTTGAAAATGTCACTGGTGGTTTTGGTTCTCAAGGTGGTAGTACAATTACCCAACAGGTAATTAAAAACTATTTTCTAACGATGGAAAAAACATCAAAACGTAAAGTACAGGAATGGTATTTAGCTTATAAATTAGAGCAACAATATTCCAAACATGAAATTTTAGAAATGTACTTGAACAAAATCAACCTTGGTAATCGCTCTTATGGGATTGCAACAGCAGCGCAAAACTATTATGGAAAAGACTTAAAAGATTTAAAATTACACGAAGCAGCGATGCTTGCTGGATTACCTCAAGGTCCAAACATTTATGATCCAACAAAAGACGAAAATATTGATCGAGCAACAAAACGTCGTAATACAGTCTTATCATTAATGAATCGACATGGCTTTATTTCAAAACAAGAAATGGATGAAGCGATAAAAATCCCAGTAAAAGAAGGAGTTCTTAAACCTAAAGAAATAAAAGAAATGCCTAATCAAGCCTTTTTAGACGCAGTTGTAAAAGAAATCGAAAAAGAAATGCCTGATGTAAATATTGGATCTGACGGATTAAAGATTTATACGACAATTGATCTGAACGCTCAAGAATACGCTGAACAATTACTGGATGGAGATATTATCAACTATCCAAACGATCGTTTCCAAGGTTCTTTCGTATTCATGGATACACAATCTGGTGAAGTTCGTGCAATTGGTGCTGGCCGAAAAGAAAGTAAAACTGTATTCAAAGGACATAATATGGCCGTTGATATGCAACGCCAAGTAGGTTCGACTATGAAACCAATTTTTGACTATGGTCCTGCTATTGAATACATGCAATGGTCAACATACCATCAATTAAATGACTCAGAATATACATATTCCAACGGTAAAAAAATCCGAAATGCTACAAATAGTTATAAAGGTGATGTATCTTTACGTGAAGCATTGAAAAAATCATTAAACATCCCTGCTTTAAAAACAGCACAAGCAGTTGGATTAGACAAATCACAAGCATTTGCTGAAGAACTTGGAATGACATTCCGTAATGGAACTGCAGTGGAAGCCGATGCAATTGGTAGTAACGACGCTACTCCTTTACAAGTAGCTGGTGCGTATGCTGCTTTTGGTAATGAAGGGAATTATAACAAGCCACATTTTGTAACAAAAGTTGTCTTTCCTGATGGAAAAGAGAAAGACTTTAAACCTAAAGAGAAGCGAGTAATGAAAGACTACACAGCATATATGATTACTGATGTTCTTCGCGATGTTGTAAAACCTGGTTCTGGTGGTACAGGTCCAACTGCTTATGTATCCGGAATCGATGTTGCTGGTAAAACAGGAACACAAAACTATGATCCAAAAGTATTACAACTATACAATATCCCAGAAAGTGCTAACAGAGATAGTTGGTTTGCGGGTTATTCACCGCAATATACGATGTCAGTATGGACAGGATATGAAAAAGATTCTGAAGAAAACTACATTGCAGATAAATCACCTTCAATTCGAATTGCACAGCAAATATTCAAAGAAATGATGAGTAAGTTTGCTACAGATACATCTCGCTTTGAACAACCTTCTTCTGTAGAACGTCTAAATGAAGAACTTTATGTAAAAGGCGCGAAAAAAGATGCTGTTAAGCAAATCAAAGTTGATCCACCAACTGGTGTAACACCATCGTATGATGCTGCATCTAATACGATTAACCTGAGCTGGTCCGGACCTTCAGATGTTTCTGCTTATTCTGCAAGCTATAAAGCAAACGACGGTTCTAGTGGTGGCCTCTCTGTAAATGGTACAAGTGCTTCACTTAGCGGAGTGAAACCAGGTGTAACTTATAGCTTCTCAGTAGTAGCGAAAAAAGGAACCGGCATAAGCGATGCAGCTGGCGTATCCTTCACTGTTCCTGGCGAGAACGCAGAAGCTAAGAAGAAAGCCGAAGATGAGGCTAAGAAAAAGGCTGATGATGAGGCTAAGAAAAAAGCCGATGAGGAAGCTAAAAAACAACAAGATGCACAGAAAAAAGCTGATGATGAGGCTAAAAAGCAACAAGATGCACAGAAAAAAGCTGAAGACGAAGCTAACAAACAAAAACCTGATGAACCAAAACCTAATGAACCAAAACCTAATGAACCAAAACCTGATGAACCAAAACCTGATGAACCAAAACCTGATGAACCAAAACCTGATGAACCAAAACCTGATGAACCAAAACCTGATAAACCAAAACCTGATAAACCAAAACCTGATAAACCAACAGGTGGAGAGGTTAATCCAACACAATAATACAAAAAAGAAGTCACCTTTCTCTAACGAGATGGTGACTTCTTTTTTTGTATTATCTTTTTTGCATACAACTTTTCTATTTCTACATACAACTGTGCCAATTGAATATAGGAATGATAATGATTTGGTTGCTCTGTAATAAATGAATAACGTTCCATAAAGTTAATCGGTTTTATTTGTAGCTCATCAATCTTGTTTTTAATATCCTTTAACCCTGACACTGGTTTTCCGTTTAACCAATATAAACTCGATAATAAATGAGCTGCAAAGTGAATCATTGGCCTTTTTGCTTCATTTCGCTTTCGATCCCGAAAAAATATCGAGATATCCTCTTTTTTGTCTTTCCATATATCTAATACAGCTGGAATTCCCATTTCTATTTCATTCCATGGCTCATATTGTTTTTCTATATCAAATAAGAAATAATGGCTTTCTAGCAACTGTATAAAAGATTGATCTTTATGATAGATAATCTTGTCTATATCCTCTTCAAAAAAAGGATTACATTGAAACTCATCCGGTACTTGTACAACTTGTTCCATCTTTTTTATTTCCCCTTCATTCGCTTCTTACCTTCGCGACACACTTCTAATAGCGGACATTCTTCACATTGCGGCCGCTGTGCCTTGCAATGATAACGTCCAAAGAAAATCATGCGGTGATGCGTAACTCCCCACTCTTCCATCGGTACTTTCTTCATTAGTGTTTTCTCTACCTCTAGAACGGAATCTTTCCAACGGCAAATAGCTAAGCGTTTACTCACCCGTTCCACATGTGTATCGACAGCGATAGCTGGGATACTAAATGCTACAGAAACAACTACATTTGCAGTTTTCCTACCGACTCCTGGTAGTTTTGTTAGTTCATCACGATCTTGTGGTACCTCTCCATTATAGTCCTCAAGCAACATTCGGCATAACTTTTGAATATTTTTCGCTTTGTTTCGGTACAACCCAATTGAACGAATATCTTGTTGCAACTCTTCTAAAGACACATTTAAATAATCTTCGGGTGTCTTATATTTTTGAAATAAACTTTTCGTTACTTTATTTACAAGGACATCTGTACATTGTGCGGATAACGCAACCGCAATTACAAGTTCAAATGGATTATCATGATTTAATTCACAATGTGCTTCTGGATACATGTCTGCCATTGTATCTAAGCAATAACGAATTTGTGTCTTATTTAACATACCTTTCCTCCTATATTACTGCTCAAGCCAATTATAAAAGGGCACTTTCCCTGTATATTTTGTCTCTTGTTTTACTACTTGCTGTGAACGGTGTTGATTTGCTCTAAATTTCCGACCTTGATCTTGTGCTTGATCAACCGTCTTAATTCCATTCTTTTTCCATTCAAAGAGAATACGATCAATATATCGAAAATTAAGTTTTCCACTCATTACCGACTCTCGAAGAGCTGCTTGAATTAAATTCGGATGATGTTGATCCTGATCTTGCCACATCGCTAATGTTTCACATTCAAAAGGCGATAATGGTCTACCAAATTCCCGTTCAAAAATTGTATATAAATTTACTTGAAGTTGTTTTTGTTCTTCTTTTTCTTCCTCTATTGTTTCGTTCATTAAAAAATACAAGATTTTTTCCCAAAGTGGCTGTAATGAATAACTTTCACACATCATCGCTTCAGATTTTTGACTACCTTCTAATGCTAAAAAACCTTTTTGAATTAACGCTTGAATGATTTCCATACATTTCATTTCCGTTATTGTCATTCGTTCTGCAATTTCTGAAGGAGTTGGAAAAGAATTACCCGACTCTAAAAAAGTATGCACATGGAGTACCACCATAAATTCCATCTCATTTAACCCTAATTTTTTATATTGCATCATAAGCAATTTGGGAATTGCAATGCTCCCTTGTTCAAACCATTGTAACATCATTTTTTTCTTCATGACCATACACCTCGCTTTCTAGTATATCACACCTACTGCAATTTCCTTTTGCCACAATTCGTCAAAAAACCTCCCTATAGATAGGGAGGTCATCTTCATTTGTTTAAAGTAACTTATGCGTAAAAACGTTTAAGCCTGTACTTTACTTTTCATAAACGTATTAATTCGCTCTAACGCTTTCTCTAATTGTTCAAGAGATGTCGCATAAGATAAACGAACATTATTTGGTGCGCCGAATCCTGTTCCTGGAACAAGAGCTACTTTCTCTTCTTCTAACAACGCTTTTGCCCACCCATCTACTGTTTCATATCCAGCTAACGTTACAGCTTCTTTTACGTTCGGGAATAAATAAAATGCACCTTGTGGTTTAATACAAGTGAAACCAGGAATTTGAATTAATTTATTATAAATAATGTTTAATCGTTCTTCAAATGCTTGACGCATCATTTCTACAGGCTCTTGTGACCCAGCATACGCAGCAATTGCGCCGTATTGAGCAATTGAAGTAGGGTTTGACGTACTATGACTTGCTAAGTTTGTCATCGCTTTAATAAGCTGCTTATTTCCTGCTGCATAGCCAATACGCCATCCTGTCATAGAATGCGATTTAGACACACCATTAATAATAAGTGTTTGTTCTTTTAATGCATTAGAAAGCTGGGCAATTGAAGTATATTCCACGCCACCATAAACCAATTTCTCATAAATTTCATCAGAAACGATTATAATGTCGTGTTCTAAACATACTTCTCCAAGCTGCTGTAATTCTTCTTTACTGTAAATCATCCCTGTTGGGTTGCTCGGTGAATTAATAATAACAGCTCTCGTTTTCTCCGTAATTGCCTCGCGTAGCTGCTCTGGCTTAATTTTGTACTGATTGTCTTCTAGACCTTCTACATAAACTGGCTTACCACCAGCAAGTTTTACTTGTTCAGGATAACTTACCCAATAAGGAGTTGGGATGATAACTTCATCTCCTTCATCAAGCAGCACTTGGAACAATGTATAAAGTGCATGCTTCGCACCATTACATACAATAATTTCAGTTGGATCATACGCTAATCCTTGATCACGAGTAAATTTCTGCGCAATTTCTTTTTTTAATGTTGCTAATCCACCAGTCGGTGTATATTTCGTATGTCCTTCTAACATCGCTTTATGTGCGGCATCCATAATATGCTCTGGTGTATTAAAGTCAGGTTCCCCTGCTCCTAATCCAATTACATCATGTCCTTCAGCTTTTAATGCTTGTGCCTTTGCTGTAATTTCTAAAGTTGAAGACGGTGTTAAGGCAGCTACTCGCTTTGCTAATTTCATTTGTGGTTCCCCCTACATCTATTTTTCAATGCTATATCGCTTCAAAAACTTACCATCTTGAAATGCAAGATAATAGTAAATATAACGATTTTCATCATCAATATATGTAACTTCCCATAATGGTACATTGTTTTCAGCGCCTAATTTTGCTTTCAGGAATTGTTTTGGTTTTTGCTCTTTAGCAACAATTTGCAAAGCATCTTTTTCAGAAATACCTTCGCTCTGTTTCTTTACCAAAACATCTCCTTTTTTCTCAGGTACCCAAACAATGATTTTTTCCCCTTTTTCATCTACACCCTGTACGACTGCATATGAAGATTCTCCGTTAAAATAATCAACAGATTTTACCTTTGTAAGCTTTGCTTTTTCTTTTGCAATTTCTACAACTTTTGACTCTTTCGGAATTTTCTTTTCCATTGTTGCATTATAAACATGCACCCCATATAATCCAATGGCAACAATAACGATAATGATGGCAAAAATCCATTTTTTCATTGTATCACTACGTTCTGTATATCGTAAATACTGCTGTTTCTTTTTCGTTTTCGTCTAATGCCAACCCGAACATGAGGTCCTGTTCTTTTAAAGTGCGATTCAAACTATCAACAATTTTATATAAATCAGACGAATATTTAATACGCGTCGTTGATAGCACTTCGATTTTCTTCTCCATGTAAGCTCCTCCATTACACAAAAATTTCTAATTATAGAAGAACGCAATACGGTTACAATAAGAGTACATTCTTTACAACCCCTGCTTCATCACCCATCTATTATAGCAGGACATGTTCAGCAAAAAAAGGGTTCAAACCCAAAACTGAAACATTTGTATACAAGATGTAAGAAAAATAAATTTCCTCCTACCCACATTCCATGCCTGAAGTACATCGTACTTCAGGCATATTTTTTCTTAGTCACTTTTCCCCATGCTTACTGATTACAATTTCCTCTATCTCAAAGCAATAAAAAGGAAAGTATCTTCATCAAAAACAATTGGTAAAAAACAGATCATCCGTAAAGAATGAAGACTCCTATTGCATAAAACTTCAATTTATTCTTCTAATCGATCCAGTAGTTCTTCTAACGTTCCTTCATAAAGAGGAACTTTTGGAATAGATTGCATAAATCTTTTTCCATAAAAAGAATTGGTCAAACGACGATCTAACACAAACACAGTTCCAGTATCCGTCATTGTGCGAATTAACCGACCAAATCCCTGCTTAAAGCGAAGAATCGCTTGTGGAAGTGCTAGCTTGGTAAATACATCTTCCCCCTTATTTCGGATCCATTCACTTTTCGCTTCCATCATCGGCTGATTGGGTGGCGTAAACGGCAACCGAACAATAACAAGACAGCTTAATGCATCTCCAGGAATATCAATGCCCTCCCAAAAACTACTTGTGCCTAACAAAATTGACTTATCAAACTCTTGAAATTTCCGAACTAAGCGACTCCGACTACGATTATGAACACTTTGTGTTAATAATACAAAATCATCTAATTCTTCTGCTTGCTTTAAATTTGTATATGTTTCCTTTAACATGTCATATGATGTAAATAAAATAAGCATTCTCCCATTTGTCGCTTTAGCAATCTTTGTAATATGATGTGATATTTCTCTTATATACACATCCTCGCTTACTTGCTTAATAAGAGGAACATCTATCGGAACCATTAATTTTACTTGTTCCTCATAATGAAACGGCGATGGAACTGTTAATGTGTCTGGTGCAAAGTCATATAATCCAAGTTGTTCCCTCATGTAATCAAATGTATCATTGACAGTTAACGTCGCTGAAGTAAAAATAACACTTCGTTTTTTTGCTAAAAACTCATCTGCAAACCTTTCTCCTATATGGACAGGTTGTGCATATAACACAGTGGAATGAATTGTACCTTTCGTTTCCGTTTCCATCCACGTTACACATGTTGTTTTTTCTAATATAAGCAGCTGCAACGAGTCAACCATTTTACGCAACAATTCAATAAGATGCATAAACTCACCTGTAATAACTTGCACTTCCCATTCCACCTTACTTTGTAATACATCCGCTTGTTTCTCTAATGCAATAAGTATTTTTCTTAACCCATATACAAAGCGATTTGTTAACTCGACTATACTTCTCCATAGCTTTCCATCCTCTTGACCTGTATTATATCGATAAATAAGCGGCATATTATTTGCCCCTTTTTCTTGCTTTGTTTGCTGAAATATAAATGCACGTAACATTTGAAATAATTCATCGGCATCGAATTTAATTTCCTTCAACCTATGACTCACCATCCGGAAAGTTGAGCGTGACGAATGGTGAGACTTTTTCACCATTTCATACACCTTTGATAGCACATCATCCGTTTCTAACGTACCAAAGCGCGATAAGATCAATTGAAAATACATACATGAAAACTGCTCTCCAAGTGTCCTAGTCGCTGTTTCTTCAATGTGATGAGCCTCATCAAAAATAATATGCTCACAAGACGCCAACAGTGGATCTTCACTAATAAAATCTTGAAATAGTAGCGCATGATTTGTAATAACAATATCTGCAAATAATGCTTTGTTTTTTGCTCTTTGATAAAAACAGCGACTAAACCAATTACTTTGCATAGCACCTGGGCTATATGTATCGCTACAAATACGATCCCACAGTAACTTCCCGCCTTCTGGGATATTCAGCTCGTCACGATCACCAGTCTCCGTTTGCAGTAACCATACTAAAATTTTTGCTTTCGTAAGCGCAGCATCATAGTTCTTCTCTTCTTCTTGCAATGCATATTCAAATTTATGTAAGCAAAGGTAGTGTTTTCTTCCTTTTAAGAGAGCCACTTCGAATGGAAATGGTAATATATTTTGCAATAAAGGAATTTCCTTTTCAATCATTTGTTGTTGCAATTGTACCGTTTGCGTACTAATCACAACCGTCTCTTCTTTTTTCTTTGCAAAATAAATACTTGGAAGCAAATAAGCCAGTGTTTTCCCTGTCCCTGTTCCTGCTTCAATCAATGAAAAACGAGAATCTCTTAATGCCGTATATATTTCCTTCATCATTCGTTGTTGACTTTCTCTTTTTTCAAAAGTTGGCATCTTCAGCTCAAGCTGCTCCATTGACTTGTGTAAAAAAGCATCAAATTTAGATGAACAATCCTCACCAATTTCTAATGAATAATTTCGTTTTCGAAGCGCAATATTTCGATATATTTCATATTCCTTTTCGTATTCTGTACCAAGCATCACTTTATTTAAAATATTTTCTGAAATGATATTTGCTATATCACTTTGAAATACATCACTTAGCTCATATAAAGATTGTAATGTGACAAGCGGTAATTGTTCTAATTGATTTAGAAATTGTAAAAATAATTCTGCTGTCACAAGAGCATCACTATCCGCACGATGCGGTTGATCATGTTCTAATTCATGTTTTTTTGCTAAATCACGCAATTTATAGCTATCAGCTGTCGGTAATAAGATTTGTGCCAATTCGACCGTATCAATTTTTTGGCAGTTCACTTCCCCATATCCAGCTTGTTTTAATTCTTCTTTCAAAAAATTCCAATCAAAGTGAACGTTATGTGCAACAAAATAGGCACCCTGTAATAGTTCGACTATCATCGGCGCTACATCGCAAAATAGCGGGGCTTGTTTCACGAGATCTTCATCAATCCCTGTTAATTCTGTAATAAATGGGGGAATCTCTCTCTTCGGGTTAACAAAAGATGAAAAAATCTCCAGTATCTCTCCATCTTCTACTACAACAGCTGCAATTTGTGTAATTCTGTCCTTCCCATCTTTCCAGGAGTTCCCTGTCGTCTCTAAATCGACAATGACATAACGCTTACTCATATGTAACACCTCAATTTCTTACCTTTCAAACAACAAAAATTCATATACTGTTACTATACCACGTTTTGGATCATCTTAATGAAAAGATGCACAAAATCGGCTGATTTCGTTTATAAAGTGAGACTTTAATCAGTGGGGATTTTCTTCACCCTCCGCTGATTATGAGTCCCCCACCAATCTGGCTTTTACAGACATCACGCTCCTCACCTAACTTCTTTGCTTTCACTGGATTTTGAGATTGGGGTCTTACTCCTCTTTCATGCGGAAGAAATAAAAAAGGCTATCCCATTAGGAATAGCCTTTCTGCTTATAAAATTGTACCTGCTTTTTCAGCACCTAACATTTCAATAATTTGATTGTTATCATCTAACACCGCAATTTTGGGTACTTGTTTATATACTTCTTCTCCCGCTACGAGACCGTAACAAATAATAATCACTTTATCTCCAGGTTGTACAAGCCTTGCAGCGGCACCATTTAAACAAACAACACCACTGCCGCGCTCTCCTTTAATTACATACGTCTCTAAACGAGCACCATTGTTATTATTCACAATTTGTACTTTTTCATTTTCTACAATCTCCACTGCATCCATTAAATCTTCATCAATTGTAATACTACCTACATAATTTAAATTTGCTTCTGTTACAGTAGCTCGGTGTAACTTCGCTCTCATCATTGTGCGAAACATAGATGACTCCCCCTTATTTAACCGTTAATGTCAGATTATCAATTAATCGTGCATTCTCAAACTTAACTGCAATAGCAAGAATAATTCTTCCTTGAATCATTTCTAATTCTGTTAAAGTTGGATACGCATATATATCCGCATAATCAACAATTCCTTGTGTATGTTTTTCAATATATTCCTTCACAAGACTTGTAACAACCTTTGGATCACGTTCTCCCTCTTCAATCTGTTCTTTCGCTATACATAAACTACGATATAGATTCGGTGCTTCCTCGCGTTCCTTTTCTGATAAATATACATTGCGTGAACTTCTTGCTAATCCATCTTCTTCCCTAACAATATCAACAGGCACAATTGTAACTGGAATATTAAAATCATGTACAAATCCTTGGATAACAGCTACTTGTTGTGCGTCTTTCATACCGAAATAGGCACGATTTGGTAATGTAATGTTAAATAGCTTCATCAATACAGTCGCAACACCTGCGAAATGTACTGGTCGTTGCTTTCCACATAACACATCAGTCCGTTTTACAACTTCCACTTTTGTTGTCTGTTCTGCTGGATACATTTCTTCTACACTCGGATAAAATAAGTAGTCAACACCAGCTTCTTTTGCTACTCTTTCATCTCTATCAATATCCCTTGGATAACGATCTAAATCTTCATTTGGTCCAAATTGCAATGGATTTACAAATACACTTAAAATAACAACTTCATTTTCTTTTCTTGCTTGACGCAATAAAGTCGCATGTCCTTCATGTAAATAGCCCATTGTTGGAACAAAGCCAATTTCCTTCCCACTTGCACGAATTTCACTTGCAACTTGCTGCATCTCTAGTACTGTCGTTATAATCTTCATCATTGTTTTCCCCCGTATAATGCTACATACTCTTCCTCTTTCATTGTGAATGAGTGTTTCTCTTCCGGAAATTGCCCTGTTTTCACTTCAGCAACATATTGCGTGATTCCGCGTACAATCTCTTCTTGAACTGAGGTATATTGCTTCACAAATTTCGGAACTCGGCTTACTCCATACGAGATTAAATCATGATAAACAAGTACTTGACCATCCACATCTTTTCCTGCACCAATTCCAATTGTAGGAATTACTAGCTCATCTGATACCATCTTCGCTAACTGCATTGGTACACATTCTAATACAATTGCTATCGCTCCCGCTTCTTCACATTTCTTCGCATCTTCCAATAATTTCTTTGCACTCTCAACATCTTTCCCTTGCACTTTATATCCACCTAATACCCCAACAGATTGTGGTGTTAAGCCAAGGTGTGCCACAACAGGAATTCCAGCATTTGTTAAATAATGAATAATCGATACAACTTCGCCTGCACCTTCTACTTTCACTGCATGCGCTCCGCTTTCTTGTACAATACGGCGCGCATTGTGCATCGTTTCTTGCAGTGATACATGGTAAGACATAAACGGCATATCCGTTACAATAAAAGTCTCCTTTGCTCCGCGGCGTACTGCTTTCGTATGATGAATCATATCATCTACCGTCACTGGAATTGTTGAATCGTATCCAAGTACAACCATTCCAAGCGAATCTCCTACTAAAATCATATCAACTTCAGCTTCTTCTGAAAGCTTTGCAGATGGATAGTCATACGCCGTGAGCATCGTGATCGGCTCACCTTTCTCTTTCATTTTCAAAAAATCCGTTGTCGTTTTCAAAAACTACTCCTCCTTTATTCAGGAGAGAGGAGATGGCCGAAATCATATAAAAAACCCCTCTGGCCACAAAAGGGCAGAAGGGTTGTGTTAGTCGGCAAAATTCATCCCTCTGTCCCAGTCCGTTGTTGGATCAAGGCAGAATCCAAATTATTTTTCTTCATCGCTTAAAATAATGGTGCAGTTCAACCAGATACTGCCCATATTCGAACTAATTATAGCAAACTAAGAAATAAAATTGCTACATTTTTTCGAAAAAATAATTTTCTATCTCATTACGGTATGTGAAATTATCTAAATAACAAAGAAACAGTGATATTAACAATTCAACCATTATCCAATGTACAAATAAAAAGAAGCTCCAAATCGGAACTTCTCTTTACTTAATTTCTATATCAGCAGAATGAATATGATGAATTTGACCTGTATGATCTTCTAACATCAGTACACCATCTGCTGTAATCCCTTTTGCTATACCTGTAATCGTATCTTTCATCGTTCGAGCTGTAATTTCTTTCCCAATGCTTATCGCATAGCTTTCCCATAGAAGTTTAATAACTGAAAAGCCATTTTTTACATATTCTTGATATAATTTTTCCATCTGTAAAAAGATCTGTTGCATAAGCTCTGCTCGCACAATTGGTTTTCCTGATTCAATTGCTAAAGATGTTGCAATTTCTTTAATCTCATCTGCAAAATGTTCTTTGCTTTGATTTGCATTAATTCCAATTCCCATAATAACAGCATTAATCTTATCTGGATCAGCCTGCATCTCTGTTAAAATACCAACAGCCTTTTTTCCTTCAATCAAAATATCATTTGGCCATTTAATTCCCACATTCACACCTGTACATTTTTCAATCGCTTGTGCCACACTAACAGCTGCTAACAAAGTAAGTTGAGGGGCATGATGAACAGGAATAGCTGGACGCAAAATAATACTCATCCAAATTCCCGTTCCTTTTGGCGAATGCCATTTTCTACTCAAGCGACCACGGCCGGCTGTTTGTTCTTCCGCAACGACGATTGTTCCCTCAGCTACCCCTTCATACGCAAGTTTTGCCGCAATATGCTGCGTAGACTCTACAGATTCTTCAAAATAGACAGTTCTCCCTATGAATTCTGTCTGTAAACCTAATTGAATTTCGTTGGCTGTTACTTTATCCGGCTTACTAGCAATCCGATAGCCAAGGCGACGTACAGCTTCTAATTCATACCCTTCACTGCGAAGGTCCTCCATATGTTTCCAAACAGCTGTTCTTGAGCAGCCAAGCTTGTCACTAATTGTTTGACCAGATACAAATTCGCCATCTGCTTCAGAAAAAACTTGTAATAATTGTTTTCTTATAGTAGATTGCATCCGTGTAGCCACTCCCTTATTTTCTCTTTCTCATTTTCTAATCGTTCTTGTAAAATTTCTTCTTCAATCTTTTGCAAAACTTCTGCCACCCATGGTCCTGGCGTTTTTTCTGTCCAACTTAATAAATCATTACCACTTACATTCATTTCTTGACGATTCTGAATGGGTAGTGAGTGAAATAACCTCTGTACTTGATCTACTGACGACATATTATAATTCTCTATAATTGTTTGATATACTCTTTCTGCCATTAGAGCAACTTGAATACCTGTTTTATATAGAAAAACTGCATCCCATGACTTTGTTTTTCTAGCACGAATAGCTAGCATAACAGCGACAATATCTTTTATTTTTTTATTTGAAAACTTCCATTGTCGTAAGAAAACTGATGGATGTTCTTCTCCGATGCAATATAGGAAAAATGCCCAGGCCTCAATATCAGTTTCAAAATAATCCCAGTTATATTGCGCAGCTTCTAAAATTCTCTCTTCTGACATTTGTAAATACGGTAAGTGAGTAAATAACTTTGTCTCTACTAGCTTTTGAAGCCCTTTTACACAATGTGTACCTGTCAACAACTTTTCAAACTCAACTGTAATTCGTTCAATCGCTATATGTTCCAGTAAATGCCCATACTTTTCAATCGCATGCTTCGTTTTTTCCTCCAAAGAGAATCCTAATGTGCTAACAAAGCGAATACCGCGCATCATGCGTAATGCATCTTCTTGAAAACGATCCGCAGCATTCCCAACTGTTGTAATTTCTTGATTACGAATGGCCTCTTGCCCTGAAAACAAATCAATAATTGTCCCTGCTTCATTCATCGCAATCGCATTCATAGTAAAATCTCGACGCTTTAAATCTTCCTCTAATGAACGAACAAACTGAACACTACTTGGTCTACGAAAATCTTCATAATTACTCTCTGTTCGGAACGTTGTCACTTCATATGGAACGCCTTCTTGAACAACAATCACCGTACCATGTTCAAGACCTACAGGGACATGTCTTGGGAATAAGTGCATCACCTCTTCTGGAAGAGCTGATGTTGCAATATCAATATCACCAATTGGTCTATTAATAATGAAATCACGCACACTTCCTCCAACAAAATACGCCTCATGCCCATGCTGTTTTAATGTCTCAATAATTGCTCCAGCTTGTTTAAATCGTTTCATTTTTGTCATCCCTTAGTATGTCATAATAAATCGCTTCATATTGTGAAACAATTTTTTCTGAACGAAATTGCTCATATACTGCTTCCATTGCTCGCTTTGCCATATTTCGATGAGTTTCTTCATTCTTAAGCAATTGAATCGCTTGTTTGGCTATCCCAAACGTATCACCAACTTCGCATATATATCCTGTTTCACCATGTTGAATAACCTCTGGAATGCCCCCAACCCGCGTTCCAATACACGGCACACCACAAGCCATTGCTTCTAGTAAAACAAGACCAAAGCTTTCTTTTTCCGATAAAAGTAACATTAAATCGCTCATAGCAAGAAGCTCTGCAACATTATCCTGTTTTCCTAAAAATAATACACGCTCTTCAATATGTAAGCTTTTCACCAATTGTAAAATTGTACAGAACTCTGGACCATCACCAACAAGGAGTAATTTCGCGTCTACTTCCTTTACAATTTCCGCGAACGCCTGAACAACATCTTGTACACGCTTGACCTTGCGGAAATTCGAAATATGAATGAGTATTTTTTCACCTTCGCGTATACCATATTCTTTCTTGAGTTGTGACATATCTCGCTTAAAATAGACACGTTCATCGATAAAATTATATACTGTCTGAATTTCTTTGTTTGGCTTTATAAGTTCATTCGTTTCTTGAATTAACGAATGGGATACGGCTGTCACAACATCAGACTGTTCAATACCAAAGCGTATTAAATTATTTAGCGATGGATCTGATCCAAGTACAGTAATATCCGTTCCATGCAACGTTGTAACAATCTTAATATTGTCCCCAATCATTTGTTTCGCTAAATATGCACAAATGGCATGCGGTATTGCATAATGCACGTGTAAAATATCAAGGTTTTCTCTCTGTGCAACTTCCGCCATTTTACTTGCTAACGCTAAATCGTACGGTGGATATTGAAAAACAGAATATTGATTGACTGTTACTTCGTGAAAATAAATATTTGGATATACTTTATTTAATCGGAATGGAACACCCGATGTAATAAAGTGGATCTCGTGACCTCGTTCAGCTAGTTGCTTTCCAAGTTCCGTTCCCACCACTCCAGAACCACCGACAGAAGGATAACATGTAATACCTATTTTCAATTTCATTTACATCCTCCTATTAAATCAGCATGTAATAAAACCGGCTTCTTACTCATAAATCCTTCGGCATACATAACTCCAACTTCTTTTCCAAACATTTTCTCGCGAGCGATTACCGTTTCGACATATCCTTCCGTTAAAGGTGTCTTCACACCATCACTTCCAGTTGTAAATTGGCTTTCATAGGCTTCTAATGCTGCCACTTTTTCAGAAACATGTTCACTAATATCTATACAGAAATTCGGTTTATGAAAACCATTAATCATATAATAATAAAAAGATTGCACGCGGTGCGGCGAAAATTCTGGCATATATTTGCGAACACCTGCTGAAAATATAGCTTCTTCCACAAGTTTTGCACAATTCGCATGATCTGGGTGACGATCTTCATAATATGGTGCAAAAATTAGCGTTGGCTTATACATACGAATAATCTTTACGATTTCACGTATATATTCTTCTTTCATATACAAACCACGGTCTGGCATCGCTAAATTAATTCGCGTTTCAACTCCCATAATCCGAGCAGCTTTCTGCGCTTCTTCTTTTCTTAATTCCACCGTTCCGTTTGAAGATAAATCAGCTTCTGTTAAATCACAAATGCCAACTTTATATCCTTGTTTCATATATTTTACAATAGTGCCTGCCATGCCGATTTCAACATCATCGGCATGAGCACCAAACGCTAATATATGTAATCCACTCATAGTTGTTCCCCTCATTTTCTTAACTTTCGATAGTCCAAATCTCCCCGATCTAATGCATGCATTAACATTTCAGCACTTGCCATGTTCGTTGCAAGCGGAATTGCATACACATCACATAAACGAAGCAATGCATTTACATCTGGTTCATGTGGTTGTGCTGTTAGCGGATCTCGGAAGAAAATTACCATGTCTAAATCATTTTTCGCAATCATTGCACCAACCTCTTGGTCACCACCAAGAGGACCAGATTGATATCTTGTAACAGCGAGTCCAGTCGCCTCCATAATGCGCAACCCGGTTGTTCCCGTCGCAAAAAGTTCATGTTGTTCAAAAATCGGTTTATATGCGTATGCAAACGAAACCATATCATCTTTCTTTTTGTCATGTGCAATTAAAGCAATTTTCATCCGTTTTCTCTCCCCTTAATCAATGATATTCTCTAAACCGTATACAAGATGATCAAGATTCATTACTGTTTCAATAGATAATTTTACTCCAGACATAAATGATGCTCGGTTGAATGAGTCATGACGAACCGTTAACATTTGGCCATCTCCGCCAAATAATACTTCTTGATGTGCAATCAGCCCTGGTAAGCGTACGCTATGAATATGAATCCCATCCACATTTGCACCACGCGCTCCTTTTAATTGTTCCGTTTCATTTGGATGACCTTGTTGTTTTGGTGCACGATTTTGACGAATTAAATCTACCGTTTTTACAGCTGTACCTGATGGTGCATCTAATTTTTGATCGTGATGCAATTCAATCACTTCAACATCTTGGAAATATTTCGCTGCCATTTGAGAAAACTTCATCATAAGTACTGCACCAATCGCAAAGTTCGGAGCAATAATAGTGCCGACTTGTTTTTCTTTTGCAGTATCTGTCAAATGCTGAAGTTCTTCTTCTGTAAACCCTGTCGTACCGATAACTGACCGAATACCATGTTCAACTGCAAGTGTAACGTGTTTTTTCCCGACTTCTGGTGTCGTTAAATCTAGTAATACATCTGCTTCCACTTCATTTAAACAAGTATGTAAATCAGCATAGATTGGTGCATCTAATGCAGGCATGCCTGGAAGGTTTGAAATTTTTTCACCACCATGCTTATAATCAACTGCTGCTACTAACTGAAAATGTGGTGTTCTTTCCATAAGAAGGACTGCCTCATGCCCCATACGTCCTCTTGGCCCTGCAATAATTACTTTAATATTTTCCATTATTCTTTCTCTCCCTCGTCAATACGTGTCCAGCGATCTTTATCACGTGTATTAAATTTATTCATCACAATGTTATGTGCTGTTTCTAAATCAATATGTAAGCTATTTGCCATGCAAATCATAACAAATAATACATCTCCAAGTTCTTCTTCAATTGTTCGTTCTTTTTCAGTTGTTTTCTTCGGTTTCTCACCATAATAGTGATTCACTTCCCTTGCAAGTTCACCCATCTCTTCTGTCAGGCGAGCCATCATTGCAAGCGGACTAAAATAACCTTCTTTAAATTGACTAATATATGCATCTACTTCCTTCTGCATATCTTTCATCGTTTTTTGTTCCATGTTGTTCACCTCTAATCCTTCCTCTTTCATGTTAGCCAATTCATCGCGATTTGACAAATATTATTCCTCTTTCGTCCCCATTTGCCACGTTTTTTTGGATAGACTATAATAAAGTGAAACTTTCTTTTGCAAACGTTCTTCTTGCAAAAGATTAGTTGAACCAATCGGGCTCTTACGGCTGGTCTGCCCTTTTTTCTTGGCTTTATCTTCTACCAGCCGTTTGAGCGGGGTAAAGTGAAACTTTCTTTTGCAAACGTTCTTCCTGTAAACAGTTACTTTTCATCAATTACAACCATACAAGTGACTTACTATTCTTATGTTGTTTCTTCGTCATGAGCTATTTCAGCGGAGCGAAGTAACAATTACATATTAGGGGGCTTGCTACATGAAAACCAACTTAAAGATTCAAAACATTATATTTATTTTGCTTGGTTCCGCTATCTTCTCTTTTGGTATCGTTAATATTAATATTGAAAACCACTTGGCAGAAGGTGGATTTACAGGCATTACGCTATTATTATATTTTCTATTTTCACTCGATCCCTCTTATACAAACTTAATCTTAAACATCCCAATCTTTTTCGTCGGTTGGAAATTGCTTGGTCGAACAACTTTCCTGTACACATTAATTGGAACGTTTAGTGTCTCCTTATTTCTATGGATTTTCCAGCGTTATGAGTCACTAAATCTACATTTGAACTTACAAAACGATATGACATTAGCAGCGTTGTTCGCCGGAGCATTTATCGGGATTGGACTAGGAATTATATTCAAATATGGAGGAACAACTGGTGGTGTCGATATTATCGCCCGATTAGCACATAAGTATATCGGCTGGAGTATGGGAAAGACAATGTTTATGTTTGATGCTGTTGTCATCGTCGTTTCAATTCTTACATACTTATCGTATCGCGAAGGCATGTATACGTTAGTTGCTGTCTTTATCGGCGCAAAAGTAATTGATTTTATGCAAGAAGGAGCATATGCAGCAAAAGGAGCCACCATTATTTCTGACAAAAATGACGAAATTGCAGCTAAAATTTTATCTGAAATGGAACGCGGTGCGACTTTCTTGAAAGCAGTTGGTTCCTATACAAAGATTGAACGAAATGTACTCTATTGTGTTGTTGCGAAAAATGAAATCGTAAAATTAAAAAATATTATTACTTCTGTAGATCCCCATGCATTTGTTGCAGTGAGTGACGTACATGATGTAGTTGGTGAAGGATTTACATTAGATGAGAATAAAAACCCCTTACACAATTAAACAGATAACCTTTCTAAACATATAAATTAGGAAAGCTATCGAATCCGATAGCTTTCCTATTTTTTAAACCACTATCAATTGAAACTGTAATTAGTGAGATTTTTTCATTCACCACTGATTATTAACCCTTCCCTCACTCTTTACTTTTCCGGAATGGTGAGGTGGAGTCTTACTGCCCATTCATACAGAATGTAAGCTTTTGCTATATGTACTCCCTCAACTTCTCTAAATCCTCATAAATCAGATCCAACAAGCTCCTATTATAAAAAATAGAGGCTGGATGAAATGTTGGAAAAACATTATACCTTTTCTCAGTCCATGTAAAATCTGTACTTTGATTATTCTTCAATTTCTGCACCGGTTGCTTTAATAATTGGCCATGAACATCTGTGATTTTTTTATCATTTCCTACCAAACGTTTTAATGCAATATTTCCAAGAGTTACAATAACCGGCGCCTGAACCCGTTCTAATTCATAGTCTAACAAAGGAGCATGCACAAGTATTTCTCCTTGATTTGGTGTTCGGTTATATTTCTTCTGAACAACTTGTCCGTTTCGCTCTCTCTTTTCTCTCCATTTATACGGTCGGCTCCGAACGGCACTTGTAATATAAACCTCCTCTCTTGTCAGACCAATCCGTTCTAAAAATCCCATTAACTCCTTACCTGCCCTCCCGCTAAACGGAATTCCGTTATGAATTTCAGTTTCTCCAGGAGCTTCTCCAACAAGCATCAGTTTCGGCTTTTCGGGACCTTGTCCACATAAAAACCCCTCTAATGCATAATTAACACTACGGCCTTTCACATGCTCCACCAATGAATCTGGATATTTCATTTTCATCACCTTCACTCATAGTCACTGTCTCTATACTTCTTATTATAACTTTCTCCCTAAAATTCATTACGTTGATATGAGTTTACAAGATACTACAAAAGGTCAAACAATTAAGTTTGAATTACCAACATAGCCAAGGAACTCAAACGTAATAGAACCCGTACTCCAAAAGAGTACGGGTTCTATCTTTTATAAAAAAGACTATCGAAATCGATAGTCTTTAATCATCGCTACGTTGCATACCTGTGTAAACTAATACGAGACGAAGTAGTTCAAATACTGCTACCGCCGCCGCTGCCACGTATGTTAATGCTGCTGCGTTCAATACTTTACGAGCTTGCCCATATTCATCTGTTGATACAATTCCAAGTGCTTCAATTTGCTGCATCGCACGTTTTGAAGCATCAAACTCAACCGGTAATGTAACAAGTTGGAAAACTACACCTGCTGCCATTAAAACAATTCCTAATAACAACAATTTTGACATCGTTGCAAATATACCAATCATAATAAACACCCATGACATATTCGATCCGAAGTTTGCAACAGGAACTAGGGAATGGCGAAAACGCATAAATTTATAATCTTTCGCATCTTGAATCGCATGCCCTACTTCATGAGCTGCTACAGCTGTTCCAGCAACTGAATGACCATAATAGTTATCAGTTGACAAGCGAACCGTTTTAGCTGTTGGATCATAGTGATCTGACAAATGCCCTGGTGTTTCTTCTACAGCTACGTTATATAAACCATTTTCATCTAAAATTTTTCGAGCTACTTCCGCTCCTGTCATACCCGATGTTGAATACACTTGCGAATACTTACTATAAGCACTGCGTACTTTTGATTGTGCATACAACGGTATGATCATAATGATCGCGAAATACACCAAATAAAAAGCCATCATGAACCTCCATTGAAGTCGTAATTATTAGTACTTTCCATTCTATTTTCTTCTTTAAACATTGTCAATAAAGAAACCTTACAATCCATGTCTAAATTCGTAACCTTATCGGTTTTTAGAATGTATCCCACTAGTACGTTTTGCTTTCTCTCCCTTATACTTTCTCCAGCCAACGTATGTTAATGTAAAAAAAATGAGGCCACCTGTAATTGTCATAAACCATATTAGAGAAGAATCCACTTCATCTTTTTTTGCTGTTTGAAATATTTTTTGTAAATCCCCTTTTATAATTCCTAATTGCGTTTGCCCACTTTTATTTTTTAACATAACGTTACGAAATTCATCCAAATACGATAGATGGGCATTTACACGCTGTGATTGATTTTCTGGCAACGCAATCATTAAACTTGGATAAATCACACCAAATTCATGTAAAAATGTATTTAGTGATTGTTGGAATCGTTCATCATCTTCTATTTGAAGTGCCTTCTCTACTTTAGCAAAAGCCCCCATAATACGCCCTTCTCGTTCTATCCAAAGCGGTTGATACTTAGACACTTCCGCATCTACCACCAGTTGTAATGCCAATACATCATCTATTTTTATTTGACGATCTACACTTTCTTCCTCAAGTGATTGTTGCGCTTTGTCATACGCTAAAGAAATTACCCGAAAATGCGTAGGTGTTAGTTTATTCTCTTTTTTATTCTCTCGTAATACAAATTGCTCTGAGAAATGCTGTAATACTTCCGTTGCTTTCTCATATTCTTCTTGTTTTACAAGTTGCAAAGAATCATCTAATAGCCCCGTCAACTCATTCCATTCTTCACCATATATACGTACTGGAAACAATATAATCAAACACGCTATCATTCCAATTAAGGCTCTCTTCATTCCGGTCCCCCCTATAACTACTAGTACAAAATATGTTTAGGTGGACAAGAATAGAACAGAACAAAGCTGAAAAATATTTTATCCCACATTAACGGACAGTAAGACTCCCACCTCAAAATTCTGCAAAAACAAAGAAGTTAGGTGGGAGATTAACTGTCCGTAAAAGCCCGATTCGTTCAACTAATACTCAGTGTGGGATGAAGCCCCCACTGAGTAAAGTTTCACTTCATCCCAATTGGTGCAAACACATAATTAATAAAGATAAAAACTTTTTACTAATTAAAGTTTCTCTTTATGAACTAAGATGGTTCATAGAAGCTCTTTCCTTTTTTCGTAAATAGCGATACGTAAAATAACAAACAGCACTACCGCATAAAATGAATAACAAAATTGCACATGCTGCATGCATGAAAAATTGTTCTGGTAACATGAGAATAACAGGATCCTTTTCGCTATCAAACTGCCAATAATCATTACTAAAAAGAAGTTTATGAAATAGAACAAAGCTCTTTTCAAAATTAATTATAATAGGCAAAACAAGCGCAATCGGAAATATAATGGTCAAAATTGCGCCATGTAATAAAAATCTCGTTTTTCGTTTACGTAATAAATACCACCCGCCCAGTAAAGCGATCACGAGCGCCATACACATTCCATATTGAATGTTCACTAAAATATTTTTCACATCAACAAAATGAACCCTTCCATTTGTTGACATATCTAATGTAGGAAACTGTAATGCCCCTTGGTAAAAAGGCGAGAGATACGTAATTAGTGCATCATAATTTTTCTTAATCTCTAGCTCTGTCATATTAGCCAAATCTGGTATATTTAAAAAGTTTATATCTGCATAGTATAACCATTTTCCGTATACAACAATTGTAGTCGCAAGTGCAAAAATAAAAAATGCTATACAGTATGCAACAATGGAATTTATAAAACTATCTAACACCCTTATCCCTAGCTTATTTTCCTTCATTTATTTTCCCCAATTCTTCATTTAATTTCATAGCGAAAATCGCTTTCGATTCCTGCTTAAACAATAATAATATGTAATAGCTAGCACAACAATACTTAGCCAAAATGTAAAATAACCAATTTGTTCTACAAACAAATGCATGATACCATATCTCGGCATTTGCCAAAACAAATAATCAATTACATCATTATGTAACGTCCATATGCTCACCACAATAAAATGCCATTTTTTTATACGATAAAACGGGGCATACAGTAGACCTTGCACGGCCATTGCAAAATGAGAAAACACCAACATATAACTGATAAACCCAAGTTCTCCCTTAACCACAAACATAATACCATTTACAACAACAGCCCATATACCATATTTCATTAAGGAAACGATTGCAAAAGCTTCTATTAACCCCCAATTTTTATTGTATAAAAAGGCCAGTAACACAAAAACAAAAAAGAAACTTGCAATCGGACTATCAGGAACGAATGGCCAAAATATGACTGAAGTTTCCATCAATTGATCTCCATACCAAATAAATCCATATATTGTCCCTAAAATGTTAGTGATGAGCAAAAATAATAAAACGGAACGCTGTCTTAATAAAGCATACAAATAAGCCAATCTATATGTACAACACCTTTCAAATATAGTAGTTCTTTATTACATCAAAATGCCCCATTCTATATAAATACAAATTGAAAAAAACGATATAAACCCTTTCTTTTTGGCTGGGAAGAATATCCACTCATGGGTAGAAGCGGTCAGTGCCTTTTTAGCCCCATGCCATGTGAAAACAGAAAAAGAAAATAAGTAGAGAAATTCTTTTGTTTTCATAACCGTGACTTATATGCGGAAATTTAAAATGTATTTATATATTATACCAAACTTTTTATTCTAAATAGAAAAGCTGACTACAAAAATTGTAGTCAGCTCTCTCTTATTTTTTATTGTATTTTGCAATGAATTCCGAAAGTTTTTTCAACTCTTCATCCGTTCCTTTAAATACCCCTTTAGGCATTGCACCTTTTCCATCTTTTGCAATCTTTGCAATTTCCTCTGGTTTTAATGTTAAGTTTTGCAGTGCCGGCGCTGCAGCACCACCTTGTAAGTTATCACCGTGACATGTTAAACACGTATTTTTTTGCACAAGTTTATAACCTTCATCATTTTTATCAACTTGAACCGTTTTAACAATAGCACCTTGTTTTTTTGCAGCTTCCCAGTCGTGATGTGCCACAGATTCCCATGTTAAAAAGATGATAGAAGCAATTGCTAGAAGCATAAATCCAGTTGCAACCGGACGTTTCAATGGACGTCTTTCAGGACCTCGATCCAGAAATGGAGCCAACAGTAGTGCTCCAAATGCGATTCCTGGCATAATAAACGCACCAATTACAGTAAACGGACCTGATGCATAGGAGTATTTTAACAATTGATATAAAAATAAGAAGTACCAGTCTGGAAGTGGTATATATCCCGCATCTGTAGGATCCGCCATTCTCTCAAGTGGTGACGGGTGCGCCACCGTCAAACATAAATAACCGATTAAAAAAACCGCACCAACCATCCATTCTTTCAATAAGAAGTTCGGCCAAAATGCTTCTGTTTTCCCTGGATATTCAGAATAATCTTTGGGAATATTCGGTTTACGCGCTACAGGCACTCGTGAATCTCCCACAAACTTCATCCCTTTGCCGCGATGCATAATCTCCCTCCTTCAATTCAGTTTTTCTCCTATTCTTTCAAATTAGCAATCTCTTATAGCGGACCAGAAATACCTTGTTTGCGAATCATGATGAAGTGGAAGGCCATTAAGCCTAGAAGTGCTGCTGGTAAGAAGAAGACGTGAATAGCAAAGAAGCGAGTTAATGTTTGAGCCCCGACAATTTCGGAGTGACCAGCAAGTAATGTTTTAATATAAGGGCCGATAAGCGGTGTTTGCTCCGCGATTTGAATCCCCACTTTCGTTGCAAATAACGCTTTCATATCCCATGGTAATAAATATCCGGTAAAACCAAGACCTAGCATAACAAAGAAAATAAGAACACCGACAATCCAGTTTAATTCACGAGGTTTCTTATATGCACCTTGGAAGAAAACCCTAAGGGTATGTAAAAACATCATTACAATTACAAGACTAGCACCCCAATGGTGCATGCCGCGAACAATTTGTCCATATGCAACTTCATTTTGTAAATAATAAACAGATTCCCAAGCATTTTTAATATCAGGCACATAATACATTGTTAAAAACATACCTGATAAAATTTGAATCACAGTGACGAAGAATGTTAGCCCCCCAAAGCAATAGACAAATGCTGAAAAGTGATGCGCTGGGTTTACATGCTCTGGCACTTCATGGTCTGCAATATCACGCCATATTGGTGTAATATCCAACCTTTCGTCCACCCAATCATAGATTTTATTTAGCATCTATTTCGCACCCCCTTGTGGCTTTGCTTTACCTAAATAAAGCGTTCCATCCTTTACTTTTGCTTCATACAAATCAAGCGGTGCGAGCGGTGGAGTTCCCTTCACATTCGTACCATCTTTCGTATAACGCCCCGCGTGACAAGGACAAAAGAATTGATTTGGATGACTCTTGTCCGAATTCCAGTTTACCGTACATCCTAAATGTTTACACACGGGAGATAACGCTACAATGTCGCCGCTTTCATTTTTATACACCCACGCTGATTTTGGTTCTTCTGACTTATACCAACCATCAACTTGTTTCACTTTAAAGTCGAAGCGTTTTGGTTCTGCTGAAATCTCTTTCACTTGTGCAACAGCAACCATATCTCCCCCTGCCTCTTTCCTTAAAACTGGATCAAGTGCAAAGCGCGTCATTGGCATTAAAATCCCAGCTGCCATAAAACCTCCTACACCTGTAAGCGTGTAGTTTAAAAATTGTCTTCTTGACACACGATGTTCTTTCTCGCTCACGAAAATTTCCCCCCTCTATCAGAAATTGTCCCCCCGTGACAAAGCAGTATAAAAATAAAAACTAGGACACTATCATGATATAATACCCACATGCGCAGGTCAATATCATACTACTCACAATCATAGGAACTATCTGCTTATTTTTTATTTTCCCATTTTTCAGTTAATAATTCCATTATATTTTTTATATGCGCATGAATTACTTCTCTTTTTGCTTGATCACTAAATTCTTCTAGCGATAAAGCTGGTAGCCAAAATAAATTACCTTGTAATGCGGCTTCTCCCTCTTTCCATGCAAAGTCACTTGTAACATAAGCAATATGTTTCAATCCTTGCTCTTGCAAATGACTTGTCCAATTTTGCAAACGTCCTTGCTCCTCCTTTTGTTGTTCTGCTAAATAAGTAAAAGGAGGTAACAAAAATACCCTTCCTTTATACTCTCTTTCTAGCTCCATACTTAAAATTTCAATAAATTCTCCTTGTGCTACAATACTCTTCATTTCTTTTGCTACGGAAATAGAAAGAAGGGGTATAATACCAGTATCCACATACTCTCTAGCTCGTTCAAATTGCTCCACATCTTTTACAGCCCATTTCACCATACATTCCCTCCTTTGCATATAATCCCACCCTAAATGACAGAACTTTCACTTTATATATATTAAACCATACTAAAACAGGTAAAAAAAGAAAAACTACCTGATATAGGTAGTTTTTCTTTAAACAGTCGGAAATTTGTCAAAATTAAATAAAATCATCATTCCCTACAAACTTTTCAATTCCTCTGTTAACTTACAAAAGGCTTCCTTATCTTGATTGTCCAGCGCTTCATCAATTTGCTTTAACAGTCGATTCCTCCGAAATGAAAATACACTCTCTTCTAAAAATCGTTCTGCAAGTAAACGATCTTTTTCATTTACTTCAATATGCTTTGGCAAGTACGGATTTTCTTCTAATACTGCTACATAATTTGCATTTTGGAACGATGATTTAAAATTAAGTTGAATATAAATATCCTCATCTCGATTTAAACGAATGTCATGAAACGATTTTTCTGCATCCGTCGTCATAACATTTTGTTTAAAGAAGTGAAACGGTGTATCTTTTACACAATTTGCTGACATCACTAAACCACGAGGGCAATATTTTGCATGTTCTACGAAGTGGACTTTGTGCATTAATTGATCATGACTCATTAAATAATTTAAAATCCATACACATTCACGCTGTTTCAGTTGATAATTGTTTAAAAACCATTTTACAAAATCCTTCTTCTCGTTTACAGAAACAGGGGTATTCATAGCGCTCAGTCCCTCCTCTGTCTTTCTCTTTTCTTATTTAGATTCAAGAAGCAGCATTCACTTTCCTTCCAACTTATGAAAAATCCTCTAAATTATATAGCAAGTCTTCGATGTGAATTTGTGTTGGATCCAGTTGTAGTAAGCGTGTAAATACTTCTTTCGCTTCTTTTCGCAACCCTTCTTCCAATAGGAAATAACCGTACTCTTCCAAGAAATCCGGATGATTCTTAAAAGAAGTATATGCACTCTCATAGTGTTTTAATGCATCAGAATACATTTCTAATTGTTTTTTCGCAAATGCCAGGTCCCAAAGTAATTGTGTATCTTGTTCTCCACTATCCATTGCATTTTCTACAACCGCAATTAGTTCTTCATATTTCTCTTGTTCTTTTAAGATATATGCATATTTTAATATCGCACCTAAATGTCCTGGATCAAGCTGTAATGCTTTTTGAAGCAATTCTTCTGCTTCTACTACTTTCCCTATCTTCGCTGCAATATTTGCAAGTTCTACATAAAGAGGCACAGATAATTCATCAATTTTAATTCCTTCATGAAGTGTTTCATAGCTTTCTTGAAGCATGCCTTCTTTTTCATAACATTTAGCCAAATACATATATAAGGATGCATATTCTGGGTCTAGTTCTTTTAATTCTTTCCAAGCTCCAATCGACCTTTGATACTCTTCACCTTGATAAAGTGTAAATGCATACCCAAATAAAGAATGAATATCTTTTTGTTCTTCTAATCCTTCTTCATAGTACGTAATTGCTTCTTCCCAGTTTCCAATTGCACTTAACGTTTCAGCTAAGCGAAGAGCAATTACAACGCCTCCCATTACTTTGTGATCAGAAAGTAATGACTGATAATAAGCAATCGCTTTTTGCTCCTCGCCTTTACTGCTATAAAGTTCTGCTAGTCCAAAAGTAATAACAGGCTCTTCTGGCATCATTTCTTTTGCTTTTAATAGTTTTTGCTCTGCAACATCATCAAAGCCCTGCATTTGAAATAGATCCGCAACAAGTAGTAAAGATTGAACATACAGTTCATCGTCTTCAGAGATATCATGAAGCACTTCAATTGCCTCATCTTCTTTATCTAAATCAATATATAATTCTGCTAAAAATATTGTAAACTCACTTTCTTCTGGATATAACAAACGTAAATCTTCTGTAATCGCTAACGCTTCATCAATAAATCCAAGCGTATGATAGTAGCGAGCAATATCATACTTTTCTTCATCCGTCCCTTGTTTTACCAATTCTTTTAATTGTGTTAATCCTTTTTCCGCTTCCCCATTTTCAATATAAGAAACAGCCTGTTCAAACTTTTGCATAAATGTCTCCTTTAATTCTTATAATATTCTCTTCTGTTCATTAATCATAAACAACAGTTGTCATGTAAGCAACTAAAAGGAGCAGAAAAGA
This sequence comes from Bacillus pseudomycoides, assembly GCF_022811845.1. Taxonomy (NCBI): domain Bacteria; kingdom Bacillati; phylum Bacillota; class Bacilli; order Caryophanales; family Bacillaceae; genus Bacillus; species Bacillus pseudomycoides. The sequence continues at coordinate 2,983,073 of NZ_CP064266.1, read as the reverse complement.
ATCTTCACAGAGATTCTAGCTGCTCAAAAAAATTCGGATAAGATATAGCGACTGCATCACCATTTTCAATTTGCACTTCTCCTTCTGCTATACAAGACGCAATTGCAAGCATCATACCAATGCGATGGTCTCCATGACTATTAACGATATTCCCTTGTAACTTCTGATTTCCATGAATAATCATACCATCAGGCGTCGCTTCAATTTTCACCCCGAGTTTTCGAAGTTCATCAACAACTGTATCGATACGGTTTGTTTCTTTCACCTTTAATTCCTCTGCATCTTTAATAATTGTTGTTCCTGTCGCCTGTGTTGCCAGTAAAGCTATGATAGAAATTTCATCAATTAATCTTGGAATAAGCGAGTCACCAATTTCAATTCCTTTCAATTCAGAAGTTTTAATTGTAATATCTCCGCATGGTTCAAGCTCTTTATTTCGAACATCATAAATTGAAATACGTGCTCCCATTTCTGATAACACATCTAAAATTCCTGTTCGTGTTGGATTTAAACCAACATTTTTCAATACGAGTTTACTATTTGGTACAATTGCACCAGCCACTAAGAAAAAGGCAGCCGATGAAATATCGCCCGGCACCTCTATTTCTGTTCCTACAAGCGATTGACCACCTTGTAAAGAAACCGTTCGCCCCTCTACATTTACTTCGCAACCAAATGCACGTAGCATTCGCTCCGTATGATCTCGTGATTGTAGTGGTTCGGTTACTACCGTTACTCCTTCTCCTTGTAAGCCAGCAAGTAAAACCGCTGACCGCTTCTATGCACGGCCAGATCCTCTCTCTCTCCTAAAAAGAAATATTTCATCTCGTCTTTTCAATTTGTATGTGTATCTTTATTGTACCGCTTTCCTTCTTCATCGCGCAAATATGTATAACCCGAAAAGAAAACGACTCCTTAAACGGGAGCCGTGACTTTTCTTAAGAATATGTTTCTTCTTTTTTCCTCTGTTCTTTCACAAGCTCTGTAAGCAAAGCAATAATTTCAGCATTCTCTTCTTTTAAACCAACTGTAATACGAATGCCATCCGGTAGACCAAACGCAGCACCTGAACGAACAATATAACCCTTTCGCATTAATCTTTCAAATGCTTCATTACCAGGTATCCCAAGTTTTAAGAAGATGAAATTTGTTTGTGATGGATAATAAAAAACGCCGTATTCCTCACAAAACATATAATATTGATTTAACCCTTCAGCATTTTGTTTTACACACTCTTGTAAAAATGCCTGATCTTCTATTGCAACTGATGCTACCGCTTGCGCAACAGTCGACGTATTAAATGGTAATCTCGCCACTTCTAATTGCTGTATAAGTTTTTCATTCCCTACGGCATAACCAATACGAAAGGCAGCTAAACCGTATGCTTTTGAAAATGTGCGCAGTACCATAAGATTTCCATATTTTTCAAGAAGCGGCAATGTTTGCGGATAATCTTCAGCTCCCGCATATTCATAGTATGCTTCATCCATAATAACAAGCACTGACTTTGGAACTGCCTCTAAAAATGAAAGTAACTTTTGCTTTTCTACATAAGTCCCTGTTGGATTATTCGGATTACAAATCCATACAATTTGTGTTTTTTCATCAATTTTCGTAAGCATCGCATCCAAGTCATGAATGCCTTCCTTAAGCGGCACTTCACGAACCTCTGCTCCTTCAATCACAGCGTGGTGGTAGTACTGTGAAAAAGTTGGATTTGCCATTACAACATTTGTACCTTTGTGTAATAAAGCACGACTAATCATTTGAATAACTTCATCTAATCCACTACCAAACAAAAGTTGCTCTGCTTTCACATGCAGGTGTGCAGCTACTTTTTCACGAAGCTCAAAAGCTGCTCCATCTGGATATAAAGCATATTGCGTATTTAAGGAAGCTAAAGTGTCCGTTACACGTTTTGAACACCCAAACGGGTTTTCATTAGATGCTAATTTCACAATTTTAGATAATCCATATTCTCTTTTTACTTCTTCAATGCTTTTGCCAGGTACATATGCTTTCAAAGTTAATAACTGCTCTTTTACTCTCATTTTGATTCCCCCTGTCATTTTACTAGATCAGGCCGAAGTATGGTTGCCCTCTCTAAATATACATGCTTGACTTCATGCTGTAACTTTTTTGTCATGACTGTCATCATTACACGAATACATTTCTGCAAAGCATGGGGTACATCTATTTCTTTCACGCACATTATGGGTACATAAGTAAAGCCTTCCAAACCCCTTAATGCAGCTGCCGGAAAGCAGGCATTCACGTCAGCTGTCGTAGAAATTAACACTGATACAATATCAGTAGGACAAACTTCATTTTCAATTGTCATTTCTTTCACTAAACGCTCTGTTGTGGTCAATATCTCTTCAGCCTCATTATGCTCAACTGTAATCGCGCCACGAATTGCGCGAATCAAATAGATCCCTTCTCTCTTTGAAATGCTTCTAATGCAGTATGGACAGTCTCATCTGAAATAGATACGACATTCACTACCCCATATTCCTGCATAAGCACCATACGAATTATTCCTGCATTTGCTTTTTTATCTTGTTTCATAATCTGTACAAGACGTTCTATATTTAAATCCCTTGGCATATGCGGATAACCATACTGAGAAAACCAACGCTTCATTTCTTTATAGCCAAGGTCTACCTTATAAATTTGCTCACTTAAAAATATGGCAAATAACATACCAATGGCAACCCCATCGCCATGTGTGATGTTGCCATATCCCATCTCTTTTTCGAGCGCATGTCCTAATGTATGCCCAAAGTTCAAATGGGCACGCACCCCTTGTTCCGTTTCATCTTGAGCCACAATATTCGCTTTTACAGGAATCGCTCTCTTTAGAATATAAATTAACTTTTCATCTCTTATATCTTCTAATATCTTCACTTCACGCTTTAACCAACGATATAATTCCACATCACCAATCAAAGCATGTTTTATTGCTTCAGCAAATCCTGAACGCCATTCTTTTTCCGGTAACGAATTTAAAAATGGTATATGGTAGAGCACTGCTTCTGGTTGATGAAACGCTCCAATCATATTTTTTCCTAGTGGATGATTAATCGCAACTTTTCCACCAACTGCACTATCATGCGCTAGTAACGTTGTTGGAACTTGAACAAAGCGAATACCACGCATAAATGTCGCCGCAATAAAACCAGCTAAATCACCGATCATTCCTCCACCAAGTGCAACAACTAAAGAATGTCGATCCATCCCATTTTCAAGCGCTGCAGTATGAGCCGCATAAAAATTTTCAAATGATTTTTCTTTTTCTCCACTTGGAACAACAAATGAAAAAACATGTTTTTCTACTCGCAATGCACTCATAACTTCTTCTAAATGAAAAGATGCAACAGATTCATCAGAAATAATCATTATATTAGAAACAACTGGCTTCATATTTCGAACAAGCGTTGTCAAATGTGACAACGCCTCTTTTCCTATATATACATCATACTCTTTAGACTTCGTCTGAATATGTATTTTTTCCATTAAAATCCCCTCGCATATTCATTATGTTTCTTCATATTTTCACGAATATAATCCATACGATCCGCTCCAAATTGCTCTACTAAAGCTACTGCTAGTTCCCATGCAACGACTGCTTCTGCTACAACACTAGCTGCTGGTACAGCACAACTATCAGAACGTTCAATGCTCGCTGAAAAAGATTCTTTCGTATCAATATCAACGCTTTGAAGGGGTTTATACAGGGTGGGAATTGGTTTCATGACACCTCTAACCACGACCGGCATCCCTGTTGTCATACCGCCTTCTAATCCGCCCGCATGATTTGTTCTTCTTGTATATCCATCTTCTTTATCCCAAAGAATTTCATCATGTACTTGACTTCCTGGTTTATGCGCTGCTTCAAACCCAATCCCAATTTCCACACCTTTAAAAGCATTAATGCTCATGATTGCAGCTGCTAATTTTGCATCAAGCTTTCGATCATAATGAACATAACTTCCTATACCTATTGGCATGCCTTCGACAATTACTTCAACAATCCCACCAATTGAATCCCCACTTGCTTTCGCATCATCAATTGCCTGCATCATTTTTTTACCTGCTTCTTCATCTAAACAACGAACAGGAGACGCTTCTGTAATTTCTTGTAGTCGTTCTATGGAGTCATATATAAGTTTTTCCGCCTGCACACCGCCAATTTCAATTACATGTCCTGCAACCTTTACACCTAACTCTACTAAAATTTTTTTTGCAACAGCCCCCGCTGCCACCCGAACTGTCGTTTCACGTGCTGAAGAACGTTCAAGTACATTCCTCATATCACGGTGTCCATATTTAATTGCACCATTTAAATCAGCATGACCAGGTCTCGGTCTTGTAATTTGTCTTTTCATCTCTTTTGCTTCTTGTTCAGTTAACGGATCTACTCCCATAATCTTTGTCCAATGGGTAAAATCTTTATTTTCAACAACAAGTGCAATTGGAGACCCAAGTGTACATCCATGTCTAACACCACTGACAATTTGCACTTGATCTTTTTCAATTTGCATACGTCTTCCGCGGCCATATCCTTTTTGTCTTCTTGCTAACTCTTCATTTATATCATCTGCTACTAACGATAAACCTGCTGGAATACCTTCTAAAATCGTTGTAAGCTGTGGACCATGAGACTCACCAGCTGTAATATATCGCATCGATTACTCCCCTTTTCTTCAAATTATTTTATCCCGCATTAATGAAAGAGAAAAGTCTACACTCGCTTCTATACATGAACAGATCATCTCCCTCCTAAAGAGAAAGATTTTATATCATTCTTTCGATTTATATGTATATAAACCACTAAATTATCGTACTTTCTACTATATACATCTATTTCTCAATGTATAAGTTCTTGCTATGAACAACGAAAAGTGCCTACACTCACTTTATTTTCACTCAGTACGGGGCAGAAAAAGGCTCTGACCGCTTCTATGCATGTCCGGATTCTCTCTCCCATCTAAAAATAAAGGTTTTATATCTTTTTTCAATTTATACACTTATTCAAAAGTTATTCTTCCTTCACAGAAGTTTCACTTTATGTATCAATATATCATACCAGGCTTTACTTCGTAACTATTTGAAACTAAAAAAGTGCAAGAAGAGTATTCACACTCTCCTTGCACTTTCCACTATTACCACAGTAATTAAAGCGTTTACAAATTATTTTAAAATAATTAGTAAATCCATTGATTCATTAATTTTGAGTAGTCTACTAATTCTTCTTCTTTAAAGAAAATACCAATCTCACGTTCTGCACTTTCTAGAGAATCAGAACCATGGATAATATTTTTCGCAACTGTTACACCAAAATCGCCACGAATTGTACCTGGTGCCGCTTCATGAGGTCTTGTTTTACCCATCATATTACGAGCAGTATCTACTACACCTTCACCTTGCCATACCATTGCAAAAACAGGACCAGATGTAATAAAATCTACTAATTCACCAAAGAAAGGTCTTTCTTTGTGCTCAGCGTAATGTTCTCCTGCAATTTCTGGAGTAACTTGCATTAATTTCGCACCAACTAATTGAAAGCCCTTTTTCTCAAAACGAGCTACAATTTCCCCAATGAAGGCACGTTGTACGCCGTCTGGTTTTACCATTAGAAATGTTTTTTCCATAAAAAATCTCTCCACTTCTGAATTATGTATGTAATTGTATATCCCCACACACATATTAACACCCTTATCACAATTGTGCAATAGTTTTGAAATAGAGAGATTATTTTATTTGTAAAAAAAAGTCATTAAAATTTTCGTTTTCCAATATACTTTGCAACATTTTGCAGTGCATATTTTGCTTGTCCACGTGGCAATGGTTTTATTACCTCTAATGCTTTATGTAAATAACGTTCACTAAACGCAAATGCCTGGTCGATTGCTGGACTTGTTTTTATATCGTGAATAATTTCTTTCATCTCACTTGCAGTTGTATTTTCATGAACAGATACAATTTTTTCACGAAGCTTCGGATCTTCCATTGCATACAAAGCTGGAAGTGTAACATTTCCTTGCAATAAATCTCCACCAGCAGGTTTTCCTAATTTTTCTTCTGTTGAGACGAAATCTAAAATATCATCAATAATTTGATAAGACATCCCAACAAAATAACCATACCAAAACAAGCGATTTACAGTGTCACGGCTCGCACTAGAAGCAATGGCTCCTAGCTGACAGCTAGCCGCAATCAACAATGCCGTTTTTCTCTTAATTCTTCGTAAATATGTTCTTAAATTTTGATTATAATTATACTTATCCTTAATTTGTTCAATTTCACCTTTACATACTTCCAAAATTGTATATGACAATGCCTGGTGAGCTTCTGGAACCTCTAAATTTGTAATACACTCAAGAGACTTTGCAAACAAATAATCTCCGGTATACATTGCAATACGATCTCCCCATTTTGCATTTACAGTTGCACTATTTCTTCGTAAAAGCGCTGCATCAATTACATCATCATGAACAAGAGAAGCCATATGAATGAGCTCTAGCGCAACTGCCACATGTTTAATCGTATCTAGCCTATAGTCACCGAATTTCCCTGCAAGAAGCACAAAAACAGGTCGAATTCGCTTACCGCCAGCTTCAATAAGCTGCAGTGCCGCATCTTCTATTAGTTGTTGCTCTGAGGCAACAACCTTTTTTAATTCTTTTTCTATCACATTAATATCTGATCGTAAAAAAGAGTACATAAGTTGTAACTTCATATTGTTCACCTTAACCTAAAACGTCTTTTTTCTAATTTGATTTTGGTTTAAACCCTAAATGCATAGCTGCTACACCAAATGTAAATGGTTTCACTTGTACACGCTCAAGTCCTGCTGATTCAAACATATTCCCCAACTCTTTCATTCCAGGGAATGTGCTAGCAGACTCCTGAAGCCATGAATATTCCTTATAACTTTTCGCAAACATTTTGCCAAACAACGGCATAATGTATTTAAAATACAAAATATACATCTGACGAAAACCAATCATCGTTGGTTGTGATGTTTCTAAACAAATCACTTTTCCACCTGGTTTTACAACACGAGTCATTTCTTTTAATACATGCATATAATCAGGAACATTCCGTAATCCAAACCCAATTGTTACATAGTCAAATGTATTATCTTCAAATGGAAGTTCCATTGCATTTCCATGTAGAAGCTCCACTTGCGTCAATCCTAATGCCTTTACCTTTTCTTTACCGACAGATAGCATATTTTCACTGAAGTCTAAACCATGTACCTCTCCGTTTGGACCAACAGCATTAGCAAGTGCAATTGTCCAATCAGCAGTTCCACAACATACATCTAACGCCTTACTTCCAAGTTGTACATCCATAATTCGCATCGTTTCTTTTCGCCATGCTTTATGCCTTTGAAAACTTATAACCGAATTCATTACATCGTATTTATCAGAGATTTTCTCAAATACATCATGTACTCTTTCTTCTTTTGATTGCTGCATGCTCTTACCTTCTTCCAATATAAAATTGCTTATGTTTTTAATTTACCTTTTAAAGTAGAAACTACATCCCCAATTTCTTTATGATTTTGTAGAAATGCACGTTCTTGTTTGCCCACTTCTTCCAACCACTCTTTATAGACGGTTTTCACGTTTCTGCCACCATCATTTGATAGAGTCGCTTGAACCGCTTGAAAAACAGGTGCATTTTGTCTTTCAGCATGCAATTGATACTCTTTTTGAAGACGATTTCTCCCTAATACATACGCTATAAACGGTTTCCAATATGATACATGAAAATGATCACACGTTTTTTGCAGAAGTGCGGATTCAATTTTCATCATACTTCCAATAACTTCATCAACCGTTTGATATGCCTTCTGATATAACATAATTTTATGTTCATTAATTTCTTTAATTCCTTCAGCAAGCGCACGAATCAGTACAATATCACAATTCATTGAAAGTAAATAATAATACAGTCCACTATAATAATCCCCTGCAAGAACTGTAAGTTGACGACGCTTATGAAATCCGCTCGTTTCTTTATCTGCTTTATTTGACACCCTTTCATGTGTATCAAGAGCAATCTGCACAAGCATAATAGTTACCACATAATGGTCAATTTGTTCTTTATGTAAATTTGCACTTTTTAAAGCTGCATACAAAAGCACTACTTTTTCTTCATCAATAAATGGTTCTTCAATATAGTTTATAAAATAAGGATGGCGCAGTTTTGCTAGCAACTGCTCCTTTATATCCGCATACCCTCCGTAGATGTCACACACAAAAAATCACCCTTGTTTTCTAATTCATAAAACCTATTATAACACATACATTCTATTTTCTATAACCAAAACTTGGAGAAGCAAAACAAACTACAATTTAGATTTCTATTCATATAACACTCATAAATAAAAAAGAAAAGCAGTTTCCCGCTTTCCTTTACTTTGTCTGAATAAAAGACAAAATTTCGCTACGTGCCGCTGCGTCATTTTCCAGTACACCGCGCACTGCTGTAGTTACCGTTTTTGCCCCCGGCTTTTTCACGCCACGCATTGTCATACACATATGCTCCGCTTCAACAACTACCATCACGCCATGAGGTTCTAGTACTTCCATAATAGAATTAGCGACTGTTGAAGTAATACGTTCTTGAAGCTGTGGACGACGTGCAATTGTATCCACAGTACGAGCTAATTTACTTAAACCTGTTACTTTTCCACCACGTGGAATATATGCAACATGAGCAACTCCGTAAAACGGAACAAGATGGTGCTCACACATCGAATAAAATGGAATATCTTTTACTAATACAAGCTCCTCGTGATCTTCTCCGAACACTTTATGCAAATGTTCCTTTGGATCTTCATGTATACCTGAAAATACTTCTGCATACATTTTTGCAACACGTTTCGGCGTATCAAGTACGCCTTCACGATTTGGATCATCTCCAATTGCTTCTAGAATAAGACGCACTGCTTGCTCGATTTGTTCTAAGTTAACTTTTGCCATCCGCTTAACCCTCCCGAAAAACCTAAAAGTGATACGAACACATTCTAGCATATTTATGATTTTAAAAGCAAAAAGAAGAGTTCCCAAAAAGGAAACTCTTCTTCCCTGTTAATATGTAAGGATTATTTAACCGCATCTTTTAACGCTTTACCAGGTTTGAATGCAGGTACTTTACTTGCAGCGATTTCAATTTCCTCACCAGTTTGTGGGTTACGTCCTTTACGAGCCGCACGCTCACGAACTTCGAAGTTACCGAATCCGATCAATTGTACTTTATCACCTTGTTTTAAAGCTTCTAAGATAGAATCAAAAACAGCGTCAACTGCTTTTGTTGCGTCCTTTTTAGAAAGGGAACTTGCTTCTGCAACAGCATTGATTAAATCTGTCTTGTTCATGCCATTCACCTCCTCCCAAAGATAAGACTGTATAATGATCATAAAATGAGTCTTACTTTCATTTGTAGGCAATTTTTACAAATTCTATACTACAAAGATGTAGATAAATCATTATCAACGCCTATATTATACGATTCTCCTGTATAATTCAATATTTTTAAAGAAATTGTTACTGCGAAAATGTGAAAAAACGATGAAACTTGACAATATGCTACAAATTGTTAGATAATTGCTATTTATTTACTACCTACTCCCCTATAAAGCAAAACTTTCATCACGAAGCGAGCGTTTCCAGACCGGTCTCCCTGTCCTCCTCACTTTTCAATAGAAATTTTACTGCCTGCGAATAGCGGGATAAAAAAAGCCCCCTGCGAGCACAGGGAGCTTTTGCTTATAAAATAATGGCAATTAATCCGCCAGATCCTTCGTTAATAATTCTTTCGAGCGTTTCTTTTAATTTATAACGTGCATTTTCAGGCATTAAAGACAATTTCGCTTGAATCCCTTCTCGAACAATTGAACTCAGCGAGCGTCCAAAGATATCAGAATTCCATATCGAAAGCGGATCATCCTCAAAATCTTGCATTAAATAACGGACAAGTTCTTCACTTTGCTTTTCAGTACCAATAATCGGCTCAAATGTAGATTCAACATCCACTTTAATCATATGAATAGACGGTGCAACAGCCTTTAATTTCACACCAAAACGCGATCCATGGCGAATAATTTCTGGCTCATCTAGACTCATATCAGCTAAAGCAGGTGCAGCCACACCATATCCTGTTTGTTTGACCATTCTTAAAGCATCTGAAACTTGATCATACTCCGTTTTCGCATGAGATAAATCAAGCATAAGCTTTAATAAATGGTCTTTCCCTCTAATTTCTACCCCTACAACTTCTTTTAATATTTGATCGTACAACTCATCAGGTGCATATAAGTCAATCTCCGCAACCCCTTGCCCCATGTCAATCCCCGCTAAGCTTGCTCGATCAATAAACTCATATTGACTAAACTGCCAAACAACGCGGTCTACATCACGCAGTCTTTTTATATCTTTCACCGTCTCTTGAACAGCTTCTTGATAACTTTGACGTAACCAATGTCCTTCATTTAATACCATGACCCAGCTTGGTAGATTTACATTCACTTCTAAAACAGGGAATTCAAATAAAGCTTCACGAAGTACATTGTAAACATCTGTTTCTCTCAAACTCTCCACACTCATTGCTAATACAGGAATATCATGCTCCTCTGATAAACTTTGACGTAACTTTTCTGTATCTGGATGATACGGCTGTACAGTATTAATAATCATGATAAATGGTTTACCTACTTCTTTTAACTCATTGATAACACGTTCTTCTGCTTCTATATAATCCCGTCTTGGAATTTCTCCAATCGTTCCATCAGTTGTAATGACAACCCCAATAGTAGAATGTTCTTGAATTACTTTACGCGTTCCAATTTCAGCAGCCTCATGAAACGGGATAGGCTCTTCATACCACGGTGTATTAATCATTCGCGGGCCATTCTCATCTTCATACCCTTTCGCTCCAGGAACCGTATAACCTACACAATCTACTAATCGTATATTTACTTCAAGACCGTCATCAACTTGGATGGAAACCGCTTGGTTTGGAACAAATTTCGGTTCTGTTGTCATAATCGTACGTCCAGCGGCACTTTGAGGTAATTCATCTTGTGCTCTCTGACGATCTGAATCATTTTCGATATTCGGAATAACAACAAGCTCCATAAATTTTTTAATAAACGTTGATTTCCCTGTTCGAACAGCTCCTACAACCCCTAAATAAATATCACCGCCTGTGCGCTCAGCAATATCTTTAAAAATATCAACCTTTTCCAAGTGATTCCCTCCCTCAAAATTTTTGGGAATAATACAAATTTGTATTCACATGTAATAACTTTCATGGATGTTTCCTATCATATAAAATGTTCTAGAAGTGTGGACAATATATCATATGATTTTGTCCTAAATTCATATGACTATTTAAAAAGAAACTTTTTGTTTTCATCATAAGTTGTATTACATGAAAAAACCTTTCTTCTAGAACTTATTCGCTAGAAGAAAGGTTCATGACTTATCATTTAAAAAAAATTGGTTCTCCGTTTTTTACCGTATACGGTAAGGAGTATGCTGGCACAAATGGTGTATCTTTGAAAAGCATATTCCGAATATCTTCCCCCTCTTTCATTTCTCCTCCATTTTTTTGTAACATTTCATATAAATCCATTCGATAGTCAACAAAAATCTCTCCTTTCTCATTGATTACAAGTGGCAATCCCTTTCCAGAATATGGACTCGTTACTTGTGGTACATCTTTATATCCCATTTTTTTGAAATCCAGTTCATACACACCGTCTGCAATAACCTTTTTAAAAGGAGGATATTGATGATCATCGCGATACATTTGTAACTTCAACTGGACATCTCGTATTTGCTCTGCCATTCTGACATCAAGTAACTTTACCGTTGGATTTGTTTCTACATCTACTAATACATATTGATACACCCCACCACTTTCATACGCATTTCCAGGTGCTTCTTGTATGTAACGTGGTGCAATCTTTTGAAAATCAATGGGGTATTTTTGATAAATCGGTGTATTCATATCACGTGTTTTAATTGGTAATAAGCCACTATTTTGTTCCTTATATGTATTGACCGCCTTTTGAACAGCTTGCAATTGATCTTCATAAGGTATGGCATTTTGTTTCATATTTTCTCTAGGGTACATACATCCCGATAAAAGGCTTATACAACAAAATATTAAAATCATATATTTTTTTTTCACAAACAATCCACCCTTTATTTTCTCACTCACATCTATTAACAATCGTTTATGCATCGCCACCTACCCCCTCACAATCTATCCGAAAACAAAGAGTGGTGATTATTCATTCTTATTGTTCAACCGGTCCACTAAACACAACAAGGAAAATAACAATCCCAGATACAATCATAAGTGTATAAGCAACCATCGCTGTAATCCCTTTCAAAATTTTATTCTTCATTTTATGTCTGCTTAATAAAATAAAAACTACCGCAATAAACATGAATCCCATTGCCCCTAAAGAAAACCACATTTTGATAAGGCCTTCAGACATATACCCACCCCTTAATTGTTAAGTTATTTTTTATATTATTTTAACAAATTAAAAATTTTAAATAAATAAAAATAATATAAGACCTTTCTTTTTAGGATGGAAGGGAGCATCCGACCATGCATAGAAGCGGTCAGATCCTTTTTCTGCCCCATGCCATGTAAAAACAAAAGGAGAAAATGAGTGGGGATTTTCTTTTGTTTTCATAACCGTGACTTCGTCCAAATTTAAAAAACGGGAAAAATCGTTTCTTTTTGATTGGGAGAGAGTATCCGGCCATGCATAGAAGCAGCCAGACCCTCTTTTTGTCCATGCCATGTGAAAGTAAAGAAAGCAAATGAGTGCGGGTCACCTTTTGTTTTTCTTAACAACAACTTATATACTGAAAAATCAAAATTATTATATATAAAGTGAAACTTTAATCAATGAGGTTTTTCTTCCTCTCTCATTGATGATTAGCCCTCACCAATCGGGATTTTACGAAGTAAATAAAACTACCAAAAGTAGACTTTAATTGATGAAACTCCCCTTTACTTTTTACTAGATGTTGAGATAGCGATATTTCCATCAAAAATAAAACCGAAGCGAATGTATTATCTTCGCTTCGGTTGACCAAATACGCCCACAAACAGCTCTAATCCCATTTCTTCATACTTCATAGCTATCGTATGCAACCCTCGAACCCTTTGTTTCTCATACTTTATTTTTTAAACATTTTACTTAACGAGCTAAAATCTGTTGGCATATTATTATTAATAATTGCTTTTACAATTTGATCTTCTTGCTCCTTTGGTACCTCTCTACCCGCCATTACTGCGACTTGATGTATTAATTGACGAAGTACTTTCTCATCACGTAAATTCGCATTTTGTACAGATGACGCTAATTTAAAAATATCGTCTTTATTTACTTTCGCTTCTTTCTCGATATTATTGAAAATGTTATTATCCATTTCCTTCACCCTCTCTTCAAGTTACAATCCATTGTATGCAAAAAGAAATAAATGGTGAAAAGACCTAGAAAAACAAAAAAGCTGTATACGTGCTTTTTGTTGCACGCATACAGCTTTTACTTATAATAAATCAGGTATCGCTTCAACTTCATGTTTACGAACACGCCCCATCAATGAGCCTACCGCATCTTTCACGTTATTCCCATTGAATAATACATCATATAAAGCTGCTGTAATTGGCATTTCAACTTCCATTTTCTTAGCCATTTCGTATGCCGCTTTCGTTGTCCGTACACCTTCAACAACCATTCCCATACTATCTAGTACTTCTTCTAAAGAATGCCCTTTTCCAAGCATATTTCCCGCACGCCAATTTCGGCTATGAACACTTGTACAAGTTACAATTAAGTCACCCATTCCTGTTAGACCTGCAAATGTTAACGGATTGCCGCCCATCCTTCTTCCTAAACGAGCAATCTCTGTTAAACCGCGCGTCATAAGAGCCGCTTTTGCATTATCACCTAGGCCAAGGCCATCTGTTATACCAGCAGCTAGCGCAATAATATTTTTTAATGCACCGCCAAGCTCCACGCCGATGATATCAGGATTCGTATATACACGGAAGTAACTATTCATAAATAAATCTTGCACTTCTTCAGCTGCCTCCATACGTTTAGCAGCTGCAGTGACTGTTGTAGCTTGACGAAGTCCAACCTCTTCCGCATGGCTCGGTCCTGATAAAACAACAACATCACGAATAAGATGCGCTGGAATTTCTTCTTCAATCATTTCTGAAATACGTTTTGAAGTACCTGGTTCAATTCCTTTACTTGCATGAACCCAAGTAATTGGCTGTGAAACCATACCTTTCATATTTCGCAGTACTTCGCGATACGCTTTCGTTGGCACGACTAAAAGTACTGTATCTACATCTACTAATGCTTCTTCTAAGGAAGGATAGGCTACGATTGTGCTTGGCAATGTAATCCCTGGCAGATATCGACCGTTCTCATGTTTCATATTGATTTCCTCCATGAGCTCTGATCGATTTCCCCAAATACGTACATCATGACCATTGTCAGCTAATACCATCGCTAACGCTGTGCCCCAGCTCCCTGCTCCTACTACTGTGATTTTTTTCATAAAATCACATCCTCTCCATTAGTCTCTTGCTCTAGAAATAATTCGAATCGGCGTTCCTACGAAGCCAAACGACTCACGCAAACGATTCTTTAAGAAACGCTCATATGAAAAGTGCATTAATTCTGGATCATTTACAAAGACAACAAATGTTGGTGGTTTCACCGCAACTTGTGTTGCATAGAAGATTTTCAAACGACTACCGTTATGTGTTGGCGTTGGATTCATTGCTACTGCATCCATAATTACGTCATTTAGTACATTTGTTTGTACGCGAATGCTATGACTTTCATTTACTTCATTAATAACTGGTAATAACGTCTGTGTACGCTTCTTCGTTTTCGCAGATAAGAATACAATCGGTGCATATTCTAAAAACTGGAAGTGCGCACGAATATTTTCTTCAAATGCTTTCATTGTCTTTTCATCTTTTTTAACTGCATCCCATTTATTCACAACAATAATTACCGCTCGTCCTGAATCATGTGCATAACCAGCAATTTTTTTATCTTGCTCAATAATTCCTTCTTCACCGTCTAAAACAACTAAAACAACGTCAGAGCGTTCAATCGCTCTTAATGCACGAAGTACACTATACTTTTCGGTACTCTCGTATACTTTTCCTTTTTTACGCATACCAGCTGTATCAATGATAACGTAATCTTGACCATCTTTACTATATGGTGTATCGACAGCATCACGTGTTGTTCCTGCTACATTACTTACGATTACACGTTCTTGACCAAGCAATGCATTTACAAGTGATGATTTCCCTACATTTGGACGCCCAATTAATGAGAAACGAATTGTTTCGTCATCATATGCCTCTTCTTCAATCTTAGGGAAATGCTTTGCTGCTTCGTCTAATAAATCACCTAAACCTAATCCGTGTGTACCTGAAATTGGGAATGGCTCGCCAAATCCTAATGCATAGAAATCATAAATATCATTACGCATCTCTGGATTATCAACCTTATTCACCGCTAGTACAACCGGCTTTTTAGAACGATATAAAATTTTTGCAACCTCTTCATCTGCAGCTGTTACACCATCGCGACCATTTGTCATAAAAACAATAACATCTGCTTCATCAATCGCAACTTCTGCCTGTTGACGAATTTGTGTCAAAAACGGTTCGTCTCCAATATCAATTCCACCTGTATCAATAATGTTAAATTCATGGTTTAACCATTCACCGGCGCTATAAATACGATCTCGCGTTACACCTGGGATATCTTCTACAATTGAAACTCTCTCTCCAACAATTCTATTAAAAATAGTAGATTTTCCTACGTTCGGGCGCCCTACTATTGCCACTACTGGTTTCGGCATATCATTTCATCCTTTCAGCTTGCTTCTGTTTATTATGTAAAAAACCCTTCTTTGTGCAAGAAGGGATTTGCATTCCAGAATATTTCTCATCATATCAAAACATCTCATATTATATCACACGTTACTAATGTTTCACAATAATATATACATTCTCTTGCAAGCGGTGGGCAATACCGTCTAGAATTGCTTCTAAATTATTTGCTACAAATTCCATTTCTTCTGTTGACTCACAAACAAATAACGGTGCTCCACCCGCAAACTTTTCTGGCGTCATCGTAATTACAGCAAGAATGTAACTTTCTAACATCATCGCATATCTCCCCTTCCTTTAGGAGCCTCCGATGACATATGAACTGCACTTTCTAAAGTCGGTACATTTCCTATGACAGCAATCGCTTTTTTTACATCTTGATCTTGCGGGAGTACAAATACCCCTACTCTTCCATCCCCTAAATCACGCTTAGCTAACGGGACTAACGCTGGGGTTCCAGAATCCCTGAATATGCCCAATGCAACGGAGACATCATGCAATATTGCCTGTCGTTGTCCAAGATTCGAAATCGTTACCCTTGCATCGATAGACTTAGGCTTTAAAATAAAGCCCATTCCGTACTTCATAATTTCTTCTTGCCTTGCTGGTAATCCAATATTCATAATATAAATGTTATCAATATATAGTCCTGCTCCTTCAAAACGGAGAGGAACATGCTCAACGTCCACAAGGTCACGTAACCTTTTACCAGACATTAATGTTTTAGCAACGAAAAATCCAGCTAATCCAGCCACTACCCCAGCAATCCATGAATGAAATCCTATATATGTAAATGTTGTCACAAATGATGTTAACATCGCTAAATAGTTACGACTTTCAAATACTAATGCTATCCCCTCAATATACGTGTTTCCACGTGGTACAAGCTCATATCCATCTAATTGCTGCAGTGTATTCCTTTCCATATTTCTTACATCTCGAAATTGAGATGCCGCTAATGTAAGAAAAGTAATTGCTGAAAAATCCTTTTTCAAAATAGATGGAATAGCAATTGCTCCTAAAGCTGCTGCGATTAACCCCATAGCAATGTGAATGATTTTTCCATGTAAACGTGTCGGATATTGCCTCGTATCTGTACGAAGCATCAAAATCCGCGTTACTGTTCCAGCAATGACGCCACATAAAATGGCTGGTGTATATTCAGTCATGTATTATCCTTGCCTTTCTTTTACATGTTTTTTTCTAAATTGCCCTCTATACGCCGATACTTTTACAATGTAAGACATCATCATAACAAGTAGCGTAGAAACAGCCATGATATCAAAAAACGTCAAACTACCAAATTCGTATGGAAAATGAAGCCTTCGAAAAATAAAGGTTACCAATATTTCTCCTTGTAATGCTCCAGCATATAAAGAACATAGACGTAATAAGCGATCTCTTTGTAATAAAATTGACGCATACACAAGAGCACCACTTAACATAAAAGTTCGATCAATAACAATCCAAATTGGGTCATACACCTCTAACAAATGAAAACTTGTGTATAACATAGCAATAATAAGTGCCGACAATAAAGCGTATATTTTTTTCCATATAGAATATAGAGCAATACCAAAAAACGAAATACCGCCGAGTATAAATGCATTTATTGATATAATGGAAGAAGCAATGGATACGGTAATCTGTGAACAAATAATAAACATTAATATAACAGCACTCATTTTCCATCGCATTTCATCTTTTTTCAAAAAAAATGTTGTAACAATCCAGCCCATCCACGCTAAAAAATAAAAATAGCTTCCATCCATATTTTCCCCTCCTATCATTTCCATTATGGGAACTTTTTATGAAAACTAATCCTTTTCTTCTTCTTGCATAGTTTTTTCTTATAACAGCAACACTTTCTATTGAGGGGAGGTGTAGGTAACGATGGGAAAAGATCGCCAAGAAAAGAAATTAAAACAATCACGCCGCGTTGAATCGGATCGTAATCAATCATTGCAATATCCTGGTGCAACAGGCCTTGATACACCAGAACAAGCTCGTCAACAAAATCAGCATTAAACATCAAACAGCTACTAATTTACAAAAATTCAGCATAGCACCCAATTGAATGGAACCCTTAATCAACACAAAAAAAGATGGTTTCGCTACAGCATCGAAACCATCTTTTTTACTTAAACATTAGAAAATTTTTCATTCAACTTTTAGATGTAGTTCATTTTCGTTAAACTGCATGATTTTAACTAGATTTAGGTAAGAAAATTCCTACATCAAGGTTCTAAGAAAATCAAAGAAGCTAGATGAGAGATGTAGAAAACCCCTACTGATTAAAGTTTCATTTTATCTCAAAGCACTTTTCATACACATAGACTAATGTTAGTGTAAAATAATTTTTGCAAATGCACCTTTCGTATATATAAAAGAAAAACCAACCAATGGTTGATTTTTTCTTTTCATCTCCTATTAAAACCCTATCTCATACTGTAATTCATCGTATCAATCCCACGCTGCGACAGCCAGTGATACGTATCACCTTTCACAATAAGCGGCACTTGCTGAAGCTCAGTAAGCGTACTAGTTCCAAGAGCCGTCATAATAAACTGTAAATCCGTATGTAAAAGTTCTATTTCATCAATTAATTTCTCTATACCATCATTCATCAATATACGCAAAAAATATCCGGCAAAGGCAGTTGATTGCGCTCCTAGCGCAATTGCTTTTGCTACATCAAGTGCAGTTTGTATACCACCAGATGCAATAAGAGGGAGGTTATTATTTGTTGAGGATGCTTCTATTATAGAGGCTGCCGTCTGAATGCCCCAATCGTTAAAATAGGAAAGCATTCGCTGTCTTCGCTCATTTTCAACTGCAGCAAAGTTTGTACCACCATAACCACCTATATCTACAGCTGTAACGCCCACATCAGCTAATTTCTGTACAGATTCTTTACTCATGCCAAACCCTACTTCTTTCACGATAACAGGAACTTCAGCGCCAAGAACAATCTTTTCAATCCGCTCTAATACGCCTGTAAAATCCCGGTCCCCTTCTGGCATCGTTAATTCTTGAATGACATTCAAATGAATTTGCAAAGCATTCGCCTCAATCATATCAACCGCTCGCTTTGCCTGTTCAACGCTTGCTTCACTACCCAAATTTGCAAAAACAATCCCATTTGGGTTTACCTTGCGAACAATTCGATAAGAGTTTGCTTCTCTTTCATCTTTTAACGCGGCCATTTGAGAACCAACTGCCATTGCAAGATTATGATGCTTGGCCACATGCGCTAACTGTTCATTAATATGTAATGTGTGATCTCCACCACCACCAGTCATCGCATTGATAAAAATCGGCGAACTTAGTGAAAGTTCGCCGATTTCCGTTTCAAATGTAATACTTTCATAACTTGAATTTGGCAAGCTTTGATGGACAAAAGCAATGTCATGAAAGCCATGTATACGAGACTGTCCGGTAGAAAGAGCGTATTCAATATGTTCTAATTTTCGTTTTGCCCTTACCACTTGTACCCCTCTTTATTTCTTTAATTTTTTCAGTTGTTCACCAATAATATCACTAAATTGGAAAGTTGCCGACTCAGAAGTTGGCTCATATTGGCTGTAATCTTCTGTTTCATTATTTTCTTCAATAGCTTCTTTTATACTTAAAGAAATGCGTTTTTCTGCTGCATGCACTTCAAGCACTTTCACTTTCACTTCTTGTCCCATTTCTAATACTTCGTTTGGGTTTTTCACGTGACGATTTGCAATTTGTGATACATGCACAAGTCCTTCTACACCTGGTAAAATTTCAACGAAAGCACCAAATGCAACAATTCGTTTCACTATCCCCTCTCGAATGTCACCTGTCTTAACTTCAGCAGCAACATTTTCCCAAGGTCCTGGCTGAGCTGCTTTAATCGATAAGGAAATGCGCTGCGTATCTGCATCCACCGATAACACTTTGACTTTTACACTTTGTCCTTGTGTTAACACATCAGAAGGCTGTTCAACGCGATCATGCGAAATTTGAGAAATGTGTACTAAACCATCTACACCACCGACATTCACAAAAGCACCGAAGTCAGTTAAGCGTTGAACTGTACCTTCCACAACGTCTCCTTCTTTTAAAGAAGAGATCGCGTCTTTTTTCTTCGATTCTAATTCTTGTTCTACAACTGCTTTATGCGAAAGAATAACACGATTCTTTTCACGATCTAATTCAACGATTTTCACCGCTAATGTTTTTCCTTTATAATCAGTAAAATCTTCTACATAGTGCATTTCTACAAGTGAAGCTGGAATAAATCCGCGAACACCAAGATCCACAACTAAACCACCATTCACAATATCTTTTACAGTGACGTCAAACACTTCACCTGAAGTGAATTTTCCTTGCAGCTCTATCCATGCTTTTTCTGCATCAACAGCACGCTTCGATAATACAAGATCATCGTCTTCTAATTTAATAACTTTTAATTCAAGAGTTTGGTCTAATCCTACAACATCGCTTGCTTTTTCAATATGAACGTTAGCTAATTCACTAATTGGAATAACGCCATCTGTTTTGTATCCAACATTTACAAGAACTTGTTTTTCTTCAACTTTTGTTACAGAACCTGTAACAACGTCACCCACTTGTAATGCTTTTGAATCCACAACTTCTTCATTCATTTTCTCTACCATGGAAATACCTCCCTACAGAATTGACAAAGCTTTTTTATGTATATACGAAATGAAAACAAATGCTTTCATTTGCATGTTATAAGAATGTTTTAGCACATACTCGCTTCTCATACACACAATAATCTATTGTGTGTTCTACACTTCATAGAAGATGTAGAAGCCTCTATAAATAGTATACAGCAAAATCTCATCGAATAAAGTATGTTTTAAAATATAATAGCGAATATATTCTGACACTTCCTCTTCTTTTACTAACTTCTTACAAATCGACTTATTTGTCAAGCAAAGCGCCTCACTATTCTCCTCTATGCTTATTTTTTTAAATAAAAAAGAAAGAGGTCTCCCCCTTTCTTTACTTTGCAAATGCTCCAGAAACAATATCCATAATTTTTTTGACAACCTCTTCAATTGATAAGGAAGTTGTATCTAATTCTAACGCATCATCCGCTTTTTTTAGCGGAGAAACTTCACGTTCTGAATCCAATTTATCACGATGTGCAATCTCTTTTTTCAGTTGTTCTAAACTAGAAGTGAAACCTTTCTTTGTGTTTTCAAGATGTCTACGCTCCGCTCTCTCTTGAACAGAAGCAAGCATAAAAATTTTCACTTCCGCATTAGGTAACACATGGGTACCAATATCACGGCCATCCATGACCACTCCGCCCTTTTCTGCTAGAGCTTGTTGACGACGTACCATCTCTTCACGAACAAGACGATGTTTAGCAACAATCGATACGCGGTTCGTTACGTCCGGTGTACGAATCGCTTCAGATACATCCTGACCGTTTAAGAACACTAGCTGTGTATTTTCACCTTGTTGAAACTCAATATCTACATTCTTTAAAACTTGCATTAAACTTTCTTCATTTTCGATATCTACGTTCTGTTTGAGAGCGGCGTATGTAAGCGTACGATACATCGCACCTGTGTCAATATACACATAAGAAAGTTCTTTCGCGACAATCTTTGCAACTGTACTCTTTCCAGCAGCCGCTGGACCATCTATCGCAATTGAAATTCGTTTATCCATTGTAGCACCTCATTTTTTCACTTATAAAACAAAATGAAAAGCAGGTACAAATCCCCTGCTTCTCTGCGCTTGTTTCATGTCGATTAAATCCTCAATTATTGTAGCACAATCCTTACTAGAAGAAAATGAAAACTACTTATTCACTTGTAAAACATCAGTTGTATCTTGCCCTGTAACTCCTTCATAATAAACGATTTTTGATAAATACCTCACTGTAGATTCTTGCGTAAAAAGCAATTGAATAATACAGAGACAAATAAATTGAACTAATAATATACGAATTAAAACGCCCTCAATTTTTTTCAAAAAATATCCTCTTTTCATTTTCCTACCTATTCCAACAACTTGTAATAGAAAAAACTCAAAAACCTCTCACTTCAAATATCTCCAATTTAAAGCAGATAACTTTATTTTCATTTCTAATACAAACTTTTATACATTTCCATTGTCGAATCTAGCAAAAACATGGTATGTTCTAAATGTATTTTTTTGACTGGAAAGGGGTATACGCATTGAAAAAAATCCTAGTTTTACACACAGGTGGAACAATCGCAATGGAGGAAGATAAAGAAACTGGGGTTGTACAACCAGGAGAACAAAATCCTCTTTTAAAATTCATTCCTGATTTAGAGGATAATATTGATTTAATTGTTGAAGATGTCTTTCATCTCCCATCACCTCATATGACTCCTAGTGAGATGTTACAATTACAAGTCATCATTGACGAAAGAGTAAAAAATGAAGACATCCATGGTGTTGTTATTACACATGGTACAGATACATTAGAAGAGACTGCATATTTTTTAGATTTAACTGTACAAGCTAACATCCCAATTGTTGTAACAGGGGCAATGCGCTCTAGCAACGAATTAGGTGCTGACGGTTTATATAACTTTTTATCCGCTGTAAAAGTTGCAAGTAGCAACGAGGCACTTGGAAAAGGTGTTCTTGTCGTGTTAAACGATGAAATTCACTGTGCAACAAATGTAACAAAAACACACACAAGTAATGTTGCAACATTCCAAAGTCCTCAATACGGACCAATCGGTATGGTGACAAAGCGTGGAGTTGTCTTCCATCATGCGCTCGTACATCATGAAACATACGTAGTTGGACAAGTTTCTAAAAATGTTGTTGTGTTAAAAGCTTACGCTGGCATGGATGATACACTACTAGCAGCCATTGAAAACTTACCAGTAGATGGAATTGTAATCGAAGCACTTGGTCAAGGTAATTTACCACCAAGAACGCTACCTAGCCTGCAACGCTTAATAAATAAAGGAATTCCAATTATTCTCGTTTCCCGCTGCTTTAACGGAATTGTCCAAGACGTATATTCCTATGAGGGTGGCGGAAAACAATTAAAAGATATGGGAATTGTCTTCACATACGGTTTAAACGCTCAAAAAGCTCGAATTAAGCTACTTGTTGCTTTAGAATGCGCTCACTCTCAAGAAAAAATCCAACAAATGTTTATGCAAGATTAATAAAACAAGCTGTCGAAATTCGACAGCTTATTTTTGTTCTCTTGATACAACTGTTTGTGTAATTGCTCCACCATGAAATCTTCCATTCTCAATAAAAATTTCATTCGCATTATTGCCAGCTGCAATAACACCCGCAATAAAGATATTCTCAACATTCGTTTCCATTGTTTCTTCTGTAAATATCGGGCGCCCTGTTTCTTTATCAATTTCTACTCCCATTTTTGTTAGGAAACTATGATCTGGGTGGTATCCCGTCATCGCAAATACAAAATCATTTTGAACTGTAAATGACTCTCCGTTACTTGTATACGTAAGTGTATGTTCGGTAATTTCTTTCACATGAGCATGGAACTGCATTTGAATTGTACCATTACGCACCAATGCTTCAAATTCAGGTAAAATCCACGGCTTAATGCTCTGTGAATATTCCCCCCCGCGATACAACACCGTTACACGCGCTCCAGCTTTTACAAGTTCTAGCGCTGCATCTACACTTGAATTTTTCCCTCCTATTACAACTACATCACGGTCAAAATACGGATGTGCCTCTTTAAAGTAATGGGATACTTTATCTAAATTTTCTCCTGGAACGTTCATGTAGTTTGGATTATCATAATACCCCGTTGCTACTACAATATATTTCGCAGTATATGTCTCCTTATTCCCATCACGCTTCGTCGTATTTACTCTAAATACGTTTCCTTCTTTTTGGACTTGTTCTACACGTTCAAATGCATTTACACGCACACCTTTACGTTTTACCACTTCACGATAGTACGCAAGCGCTTGATTACGCACCGGTTTACGATTTTCTGTAATAAACGCAACATCACCAATCTCAAGCTTTTCACTAGAGGAAAAAAATGTTTGGTGAGTTGGATAATGATAAATCGCGTTCACAATATTTCCTTTTTCAATTACTAGTGGATTGATTCCCTCTTCCTGCAGTGAAATCGCCGCTGCTAATCCACATGGTCCGCCCCCGATTATAATAGCTGTTTCTTTTTGCATACTCGGTTCACTCCTAGTCTTCTGCTTCAATCTCTATTTATTTATTACAAAACAAGAAAAAACCTACTTTCAGCAGTAGGCACCTATCTTTATTGTATTCATTTTTCATATATTTGTCATCTAAACGATACGTACATTCGATAGACGTCCGCTAAAAATTGCGTGAATTTTATCCCTTGTTGCCCTAGTACGTTTTCTGGATCAATCTTTCTTGTCGGATCTAGCTTTTTATGCGATACAATATCCGTTCTCGGATTTAAATTAAATGTATGGCATAAATAAGCATGGTACCATGTAAATCGTGTATATGAATCCCAAAAGTTAACATTTCCTCCGTAGCACATTTCAACACCAATCGCGGCTTTATTTGCATCATAACCAAACAAATCATTATCTGTCGGTACATTATATCTTACGTGATATGCAACCTCATCAATTGGAACGATTTCTAAAATGGTTTTATCATCTACAAAAGTATGCGCTGATGCTTTTGGCTGAATTTCGTTAAAGTAATCACGATTTCCTATGGCATTGCTACCTGGATTCCCAGTGTCATGACTTACAATGAACCTCACCTTTGAAAGGCGGATTCCTGGCCTCGAGCTCCCATATCCAATATAATTCCGTTCTATAGGGAACATCACCATATCTATCAACTCCGCTCTAGAAAATTACCTCTCTTCCTTATATATATTCAGCTTTAATGTCTATATAAATACAAATTTAAAAACCGATACAAAACCTCTCTTTTTAGGTGGGAGAGAGTATCCAGCTATGCATAGAATCGGTCAGACCCTCTTCCTGCCCCATGCCAAGTAAAAACAAAGAGAGTAAAGGAGTACATGTAACCTGTTGTTTTTCGTTGCAGCAACTTATATGCTAAAAAATCAAAATAATTATATATCGCATTTCTTACGCAAATAGAAAATCAAAAATATTCGAAGTAAATACCATAAATAATAAAATACTTACAGCCGTTCCATAAAATCCATAAAACCAAACACAGTCTTCCTTTGTATCTAAACCGAAAAATTTATTTACTGATTGTAACAAAGATGAACGTTCCACATGTTTTTTTCGTAAAACCTCTACTCGTTCCATAACATCTGTTGGCATCATAAATCTTTGGTCTGCTGTCATTTTCATTATCAATCTCTCCTTATTTTGTTTCCGTTTTGTTTATCTAAAGAGAGTATAGCACAAATGTTCGTACGGAACAAGTGTTCTTTTGTTTTTTTATGATTTCCCATCCATTTTTTAACATATCATCTTCCATTAACATCCATTTATGGAATTTTCACTTTATCCTATCCCTTTTAAAAGTAATATTATAATTCCCTAGATGATAGCAATCACTGGTCCAACAATACATACTCCAAATAATAAAGATATAATTCCTTCTCCAAAGATTTGCAGTACACTCGCCTTCTCACTTGAATTTCCTTTCTTTAAACTCCCTTCTAAATATACAATTCTCTTTTCCAATTCATCCACTCGCTTACTTACATCCATCTTCCTTTGCAAATTTCATCTCCCCTTTTCTATAATCCCTATAATGTACTTCAATAAAAAAACGTGGTTTCCTTGAAGGAAACCACGTTCTCTCTAAACTTCCTGATCTATTATACCCAACCTCTAAAGCGACTAGCTTCTGCCATTTTACGCACACCAACCATATAAGCTGCTAAGCGCATGTTCACTTTACGAACTTGTGATGTTTCATAAATAGAATCGAATGATCTTACCATTACTTTTTCTAAACGTTGTTCTACTTCTTCTTCTGACCAGTAGTAACCTTGGTTATTTTGTACCCATTCAAAGTAAGATACAGTAACACCACCAGCACTTGCTAATACGTCAGGAACAAGTAAAATACCGCGTTCTGTTAAAATTTTAGTCGCTTCTAATGTAGTTGGACCATTTGCTGCTTCTACAACAATTTTCGCTTTAATATCTGCAGCATTCTCTTCTGTAATTTGGTTCTCAATTGCAGCTGGAACTAAAATATCGCAATCAAGTTCTAATAACTCTTTGTTTGAAATTGTATTGTTAAACAATTTCGTTACTGTTCCAAAGCTGTCACGGCGATCAAGTAAGTAGTCGATATCCAATCCATTTGGATCATGCAATGCACCGTAAGCATCAGAAATTGCAATTACTTTTGCACCAGCATCATGCATAAATTTGGCTAAGAAGCTACCAGCGTTTCCAAACCCTTGGACAACAACACGAGCACCTTTAATGTCGATACCGCGTTTTTTCGCAGCTTCTCGAATACAGATTGTTACACCTTTTGCAGTCGCTGTTTCACGACCATGAGATCCACCTAATACAAGCGGTTTACCTGTAATAAATCCTGGTGAATTAAATTCATCGATGCGGCTATATTCATCCATCATCCATGCCATAATTTGTGAGTTTGTAAATACATCTGGAGCAGGAATATCTTTTGTTGGACCAACAATTTGGCTAATTGCTCGTACGTATCCACGGCTTAATCTTTCTAATTCACGGAAAGACATTTCTCGTGGATCACAAATGATACCACCTTTACCTCCACCATATGGTAAATCGACAATACCACATTTTAAACTCATCCAAATAGAAAGTGCTTTCACTTCGTTTTCTGTTACGTTTGGATGGAAGCGAATTCCACCTTTCGTTGGACCAACAGCATCATTGTGCTGTGCGCGATATCCTGTAAATATTTTAACAGTCCCGTCATCCATACGAACTGGAATTTTCACTGTCATCATACGAATTGGTTCTTTAAGTAATTCATATACCTCGTTTGGATAACCCAATTTTTCTAAGGCTTCACTAATAACAATTTGTGTTGAATTTAATAATTCAAAGTGTTGTTCCCTTTGTTGTGTTTGTGTTTGAGCTCCCTTTTCGGCTACCATAGTAAGTAAACCCCCTGTAATTTCACTTGTTTAGTAAACCTTCATTGCCTAGTATACACCGTTAAATTTGGAATGCAATAGAAAACGCTAACAAATATATACAAACTTTTTTTCGTTGCAAGCGTTTTCACTATTATTATAGTCCTTTTATCACTTTTAGAAAAGTAAAATACTTATATATTTAAATGTTTTTTATACTATAATGTATTTTAATCTCCTACCATCGCAAAATACTAACAAAACCTCAAGCTATTTATACTAGCTGAGGTTTTGTTTTACGATAAAATACTTATATATTTGCTGAATTGCTTGAGAATCCATTATTTCTTTTCCATATTCCATAATACGATAAATTGTCACTGTAGAAGAATTACCGTATTCCGCTAAAATGGCAATAATATCCGCCTTTAATAATGCTGGTTCTTCTTCCATCCAAAGATAAAAGCGTCCATCCCATGAATAAAGCTTCCCTCCGGTTACACCGAGATTATACAAACGATCCGCCAAAGTAATCACATCTTCAAATGTTGCAAATTCATACAATATATGTTCGTTCTCATCTAGAGTTACTTGCATCTCAATAAAATCATCACGAAACTCATCATCTGTATCCGCTTCATGATTTTCTTTTGTAACAATTACAACCATTCCTTGTGCCTGTAAAGAAAAAACTTCAACCGCAATTGGACCGTCTGCTTCAAATCCAAGTTCTTTATTTGCTTCTTGCATCATATCACGAAATAACTGTTGCACTTTTGGAGCATTTTTCCATAAATCCTCCTTCGTCAGCCCTCGCTCAGATAAATCGTCAAATGTTAGGAAAATTTTAATTTTATTATAATTCAATCGTTCCAACCTCATCTTGTAACCTCCCTACGTAACCGTTGTATCTAATTTTTATTATATGAAATAGAAAATAGATGGTTCTTTTCGAACAACTATTCCGATACTTTTAACCATTCATCCCATTCTTTTTTTGTATCACCGATGAATATATTTTGAAGTTCATCCTTATCTTTATCTGAAATAAACTGACTTGCAGACCCAACAAGTCCAGTGCAGATTTTCGGATTCTTGCTTTGCAACTCATTAATCAAATTCAGCGTACTTTTCAAATATCTCTCTTTTGAACATGATATAAAGACATATTTAGGTACGTATTGCTTAATGGCTGTATAAATCTCATCTTCCTCTAGGCCTGTCCCAAAATATGTTGCTTGATAGCCTTTCAACCGTAAATATATTGTAAAAAGAAAAAGGTGTAATGCACTTAATTCTCCTGGTGCACATATGGCCAAGGCTTTTGGCAATGTAAAATTAGTTTGCGTATTATGATAAATCATTCCAACTCGTGAACATAAAAATGATTCTATATAACGCTCTTGTACAGAAGTTATCTCATCATTTTTCCGCATAGTCTCTAATTTATCAGCAATTAGGATAAATATATGAGTGATTACTTTTTCTATTGTATATATAACAAATGCCTCGTTTAATAATTCACGGGCATGTATTTCATCAAATTTTAACAAATAACGAAGAATATCGTCCACTAAAAAAACTTCTTTACTATACGTCATCTCAGCTGGATTGTGATTTTGCAATCGATTGCTCTCTAGTAACTGGACTGCTTGTCCAATTGTAAATCCTTCATTTACTTTATTCATTAACCATTTTAAGATCCTCACATGCTCTTCTGTATAAAGGCGATGCCCCGCATCATTACGCTTTGGGGCAATAATATGGTATCGTCTTTCCCAAGCCCGCAGTGTACTTGGCTGAATTCCGAGCATATTCGAAACTGCTTTTATATTATATTTTCCTTTTACAGTTGGCATGTTTTCCCCACCTTTAAACCAAATATCTCTTAATTTTCTCCTTGCAAAGTAATTAAGTGCGTTTGAGCTGGCGCTCGAAAACGTAGTGGTATCAATGTCGTTCCATACCCATTACTCACAAATAACGTTGTACACGGATACTCATATACACCACCTTTTAGATAACGTTTAGAATGAAATAAACGAATTTGCCCCCCATGAGTATGGCCACTTAATACGAGGGAAATTTGTTCGTGTCCCGACATTTTGCTTACAATATCAGGATTGTGACTAATCAGAATACGAAAACCTTCTTCTTGACAATCCGCTAGCGCCAAATCTAAACGATCTCGTTCTAATCCAACATCATCCACCCCTAATAAACAAAGCTGGTCGCCGCACTCTGATTCAAACAACACCCTTGTATTATCGAGAATTTTCACACCATGTTCTAGTAATAACGCATCTAATTCATGATAGTCAATTTCATAATCGTTATTTCCCCACACAAAATATATAGGACCAATTTTACTTAATGTTTGGAGATTAGCAGTAATTTGTGATAACGATACACCCTTTTCTGCTAAATCACCACCAATAATAACAAAATCAGCTTTTCCTTTTACCTTTTCAATTAAGGAAGGTGAAATAACTCTCCTATGGATATCTGAAATAAAAAATAGCCTAACTTTTCCAAAGCTTTCTGGGAAATTTACAAATGATAAAGTATGTTCTAGCAATGTATTACGCATTGCTTCTCTATACATCATAAAAAGACAAATAAAGCCAATACATACGAATGCGCCACCTATTCCAATCCATAACATATACTTTTCTCAACTTCCCTCCGAACAAAATAGAATCCGATTAAACTATATTACCAAAAAGGTGAATAAGACCTTATCTGTTATGAAAGGCTTCATTCACCTTTTTCAGTTCACTCATACAACAATTATTTTACTGTTGCTATTCCTTCTCTACTTTTTCTTTAACAGGAATTTTTAATTCTTTTCCCACTTCTAACTGACCGTCTTGTAAATTGTTATAGTTTTTAATAATTGTAGCTCCATCTTCATTCGGAAAGTACTGTTTCCCAATGCTTTCGAATGTCTCTCCCTCTTTTACAATATGCGTCTCAAATTTTTTCGGCTGCTTCTTTTCCTCTTGGCCATGTTTATTTGAATCAAAAAAAATCACTTCGAACGCATTTTTTCCAGCTGTATCATTCTTTTGTGCACTTTTCACTTCGATATATTTATCCGTATACCATAAAATACTAAGCGGTAACAAAATAAATAAAAATGTTAAAACCCGAACAAAAAAGTGGTTAATCTTAAATTTAGATTTTTTCTTCTCTTTATTTCTATGAATCTCACTTCGCGGCGGTAAACCTTCTTCTGTTTGCTCTTCTTCCAGCTCTTCTTCTAACTCTTCTTCAAAATCGGGAATTTGTTTTCTCATGCTGTTCACCACCACCTTCCACTTATTTTCTTAATTGAAGTCCCATTATAAAATCAACAAGAAAGTGTGCAAATATTGTTACAAATAAATTTCCTGTCCATTGAAATACATATCCAAACAGAAAACTAATCGTACATACAAAACAAAATAAAAATGGTTTCCTCACATATCGAATATGTAAAACAGCAAAAATAACACTTGCAATAAAAAGCCCAAAATATGTCTGTAATACACCTCGAAATAAAAACTCTTCTGCAAATCCAATAACAAACGTAATAACGAATAATTGTATTACAGAAATCCCTTGAAACATTCGTTCATTAATTCCACCATCATCAAACCACGATTCCGGCAACACTTGCATTGCAATAAAATCAAATAAGACAATACTGCCTGCCACCAAGCTACCTATTACAAGAATGGAAATGGGTTCCCATTTCCATAAACCAAAAAATTCATTTCTATTTGGAAATAATATATAGGCTAACACGCAGCCAACACCTATAATTATCAATTGTGTTATATAGAGATTCAGCCGTATTTCTTTCGGACTTATGTCTTCGATACTACGCCTTTGAATGTTCATCATTCCTCCGTTCCCTCATACCAAAGAGCAATTGTAACTCCGCTTCCCAATTATAGTCGAAAATTGATTGCCTTGCTCGTCTTTTTTTGTAATCCTCTTTTGAAATACCACAGTAATCACAGCAATTTTTTATCTGAGCTTCCTTCTTATATCCAAATTGATGTAGCATTTTTTCTCGTCTGCATCCTTTATACTGTAGCCACGATTTCATACTTTCTAGTTGACTATATTTATTCTGAAGACGTCCATCTATTTCTAACATTAATTTTCGCCTTATCTCATCTGACAAGGATTCCATAATGAGCTTCTTCTGTTGTATGATTTTCATCTTTTCCAAATGATAACGTACAAAACGCCAATGTTGCTCACTAAACCTCGCAGCATTATAACAAATTTCTTCCACATCTTCTATTGATAATACTTTCGTGTGAAACATCTTTTCTTGTAGTAAGGAAAATAAAAATTGAATTTGTTGTTTATTTGGTAATTCATCCTCAATAATAGAAATCGGTAGATCATGATCTAACGGACTACAAAGTAAAATCGCAATGCTCGTCTCTTCATCTCTTCCCGCTCTACCAATCTCTTGTAAATAAGAAGCAATATTTGCTGGATAATGAAAATGGATAATATACCTTGTATTCGCCTTATTTACCCCCATACCAAATGCACTTGTACATATAACAAGTTGCAGTTGATCATTCATAAATTGCTGCTGAATTAACATCCGCTCTTCATGTTCCATTCCACCGTGATAAAATGCAACATCTGCTATACCTTTACTCCTTAAATATTCTGTCAGACGCTCCGTCCACGCTCTGCTTGAACAATAAATAATTCCTGGTCCTTGTAAATAAGTTACATGCGTGAGAAGTGCTTCTTTTTTCTCTTCTATTGTTTGTACAAATTGTACTTCCATTGCAATATTTGGGCGATCAATCGAGTACAAATGCTCTACTACATTCGTAAGGTTTAAACTGTTTACAATATCTCGCAATACTTCTTTTGTTGCAGTAGCTGTTAACGCTAATACAGGAGGATGTCCAATATCTTCTATAACTTGATCTATTTTTTTATAGTCCGTTCGAAAATCGTAGCCCCATTGCGAAATACAATGTGCTTCATCTACAACAAATAGCGAAATATGAATCTTTTTTAGTTCTCTTACTATTACTTCAGATTGCAACATTTCAGGCGAGACAAAAACAAATTTATAAGAAGACAATCTTTTTATGGCTTTCTTTTTTTCAATTAATGTACGAAAACTATTAAGTGCAATCACACGGTCCTTCACTACATATTTAAGCTGCGTTACTTGATCTTCCATTAAAGATAGTAATGGCGAAACAATTAGTACTGTCCCATCTTGTATAAGACCTGGAAGCTGATAACACATTGATTTCCCTCTTCCAGTTGGAAGCATTGCTACAACATCTTTTCCTTGTAATAAATCCGCAATAACTTCTTTCTGCCCTTGACGAAATTCGTTATAACCAAACCACTTATACAAATAATCCTCAAGCCTCATTTACAACCCCCATTTGCGCTAACACAAGACGAATTTCAAAATAAGAAACCGTTTCTCCTACCGCTTGCTTTAACACACGTAACTTACGTGTTTGTAATGTTTCAATAATGCGCTGCACATGCTTGATTTTGTTTTTTTTCATAAACATTTCGATAGAAAAATCTCTTTCTCGCAATGCAATTTCAACAAAATGGTCCTCTATTGTTGCAACCTTTAACTTTCTAATTGTTGCAATTTCATCTAAAGAACGTCCTTGCCTCCATAACTGATACGTTTTTTGTGTTGACAAACTAAACAAATCTTCTCTTTCATTCGGATAAGAAATAATTTTTGTTAGTAATGGAAATTCGTTTCCATTATCCCGAACAGATTGAATAAAGAAATGAACAGTACCCCAAAATAAAAGATATACACGAAATACATCTTGGTTTGTAATTTTTGCAAGTTGCTTTAAAGTATATCCAATTCGTTCATATCCAGTTAATCGATATGTAAAAATTGTTGCTTCTATTGGCGACATATCTTTTAGCAGCAGATGCATTTCTTTCCATAAACCTTTTGCAAGTTCACTTCTTGCATATGGTATCCCGATGAGAAACTGCTTAACCCACATCATTACCTCTGTATCTTGTTGGATTGGAATAAACTTTGCATTTTGTTGTTGTAAATTTGATACAGTTTGAATAATTAACGAAAGTCGTTTCCAAAACATTTCACCAAGATCACCATAGTGCAGACCGTGTAAATACTGCGGAAAAGGAAGGTTTTTTCTCCAAGCTTCCAGTTGTTTCTTTCCAGTATCAGTTAAAATGTACGTATTTTCATGCACACTTTGAATCCATTCTTTATGTAATACATATTCAATTTCCTGATCATAATCAGCACGTTGTAATGATTTGTATACTCCAAACAGAAAAGAAGTATGGAATATATTTCCATCTTGTAATGTTTGTGAAGAACGTTTTCCTTTTAAAAGGTGATAAATGGAAGAAATAGTTCGTTCACCATTTAATTGTTTTATACAATATAGTAAAGTATATTGTAACTGCATCTTTGCCTCCACCTTTCAATTACATCTATATTTTCTATTGTATCAAACTGTACAGCATTTAGGCATTTTGAAAATCTTGTGAAATAAATCAAAAATAAGTTGACACTCTAATTGATAAGGATTATCATTATAATTTTATGTTGAAAAGTTTGAAAAACCGTTTTACAATAAGGTTATAATTTTTATAGCGAATATTTTCACATACATATTATCAGGAGGGAAAAAATATGGCAAAATATACAATTGTTGATAAAGACACTTGCATCGCATGTGGAGCATGCGGAGCTGCTGCACCAGACATTTATGACTACGATGATGAAGGTATTGCATTTGTAACATTAGATGATAACCAAGGTATCGTTGAAATTCCAGATGTATTAATTGAAGACATGATGGACGCATTTGAAGGTTGCCCAACTGACTCAATTAAAGTTGCTGACGAATCATTCGATGGCGACGCTTTAAAATTTGAATAGTCTTTTTATTAACTTCAAAAAATCCCCCTCATAAAATGAGGGGGATTTTTTGTTATTCATCTAACTCACAAATAAAAAGGCCGTCAGCGGTACTCGCTCGCTGATGACCAAAGTTTCTATGCATTTTTCATTTTTGCAAATACCCACACTTTCAAACGTGAGAACAGTGCTACAAATACAACTGTTACAACAATTCCCTTAATTAAATTAAATGGGAGAATCGCCACTACAATTATTTGTCGCATACCACTACTAGACATAGCAGGCTGATTTAAAAACCAAGTGTAAGCTGGTAAAATGATGAAATAATTTAACACACTCATAATTATTGCCATAGTAACCGTCCCTAACATTAACCCTGTTGTTAAACTTTTTACTGTACGATATTTTCGGAATAAGAAAGCTGCTGGTCCAATAAATAAGCATCCCGCAATAAAATTCGCTATTTCTCCAACTGGAACCCCCGTTAAACTCCCTTGAATTCCGTAGTGAAGAATATTTTTTATTGCTTCTACAACAACACCCGCAATCGGACTAAAAATAATCGCTGCAATTAAAGCTGGGACATCACTAAAGTCAATTTTTAAAAACGGTGGAAGCCCTGGAAATGGGAAATCCAACATCATAAGCAAATATGCAATACTACTAAGCATTGCTACGCTCACCATTTGTACTACACTGTTTTTTTGTTTCATCCTTCTCTCTCCTTTTCCATCGATCATCTCATGGAAAGTGGAAAGGTTCTGCTATGCCTATTTCTATCATGAAAAAACCCTTTGTGTTTTACACAAAGGGAGAATTTTTAGGCACATCAAACAGACGTTCAAAGATCTATCTTTTTTGAACGCTTGAACCTCCATCTTCTCCCATCCAGACTGTACTGTCGGCTTTGGAATCTCACCAAATCCTGCCTTAACGGCTCGCGGGCTTAGAACGAAAAGCAACTGTTCATCACCGCCGGTCGGGATTTTCACCCTGCCCCGAAGATAGACCGATATTCTATTTTCTTCACCATTATACAACATCATCATACAGTTGTGAATAAAAATGTTTATAACTTACGAATAGTAAGCAATTTTTCATTACAAATACCTCATAATAGCAAAACTTTAATCCGTGTTCTTTCCTCCCTACACTAATTATCCTCTTCATTAACTAAGCTTTATTAGGCAACTTCCCTCTCACCTAATGTCTTTGATTTCCTTTAACCTTAATACTCGCTCGCAAATAGCGGGATAATAACAATTAGCTAATTATTTGACAACACAATCCATATTTTTTACAATTCGACTTTTTCCTTCGCAATTCCCTAGTCATACATAAAGAAAAGTGATAAGATGTTGAATTGTTAAGATAAGAGCATTTTCTTAATACGGAGGAAATGTCATGCAGAAAGAAAAAAGACACTCTATTCAAGAAATGATGAAAAAAAACTTAAGGAAAGAATACTTTTATTTAAAAAAGGAATTACTTTTCTACTGTCCAATTGATTTAGGCGCATTTTCAAGAGAAACGTACTATGCCACCTTTGACGAAGAAGGGATTAGTGTTTATCAGTATGATAAAACAACAGAAAGCAAGCTAAAGCTATGTGAACGTCATCCTTGGAACGATTGGAACAAAGTGAAAATTGATCACTATTTAACAACATCACAATTTGTGTTCCAAGGAAAGCGTAATTGGATTCTTTCTCTCTTCCATAAAGGAAAAGAAGCCCAAAAAATAATAGAAGAACATACTTCTTTACAAACAGAAGTTGTTTCCCGATCCTTTTTGAAAAAGCTCCCTGGTTTTCGTTCCAATACAACTTTAAACAAATACATTGGTAGCATCTGTTATACCGCACTTATTGCATTTTTATTAAAATGGATTATTCCATTCCAACAAGTACAAGTTGCCCTGTATGCTTTTTCTATCGGTTGTATGCTTCTTGGTCTACTTTGCTTTACAATTGGACTAATTGAACCAACCATTGTATTATTTCGAACGAACGAAAAAACAAGAGCAAAGGTCTTTTATTATTATAGCTATTTAGCCATTTCTGGATTTATATGTGTCTTTATTTTTTGGTAAAAAGAGCTAGTTCTACTAGCTCTTTTTTAATTTATATATAATTTTTGATTTGGATAAATTTGATCGTGTCGCAATGCATTTTTTACTTTTATCTCATAAACAGTCATACCAAACTTACGAGCAATACTAACAAGTGTGTCTCCCTTTTGTACAATATACATCGATGATGAAGCCACTTGGTTTTTTTCTTCATTTAAAACAAGCAGCGGGTTCATTGCATTTCTTTTTCCAAACGTCCAAACGCCTTTATGAACTTCTAGGTGTAGATGCGCTCCTCGTGATTCACCTGTGTTCCCTACTTCGCCAATTACCTCACCTCTTGCAATACGCTCTCCTTGAAGTACGTATCTCTTATTTAGATGAGCATAAACAACTTCATATTCTCCATGTTTAACAAACACTACATGTCCATAACTGTTTGAAAAATAAGATTTTGTTACCGTTCCACCTCGAATCGCTACAACCGGCGTTCCGATTGAGGCCGCTATATCAATGCCATAGTGTTTTCCATTTCTTGTTCCAAAATAGTCACTAATTCTTCCATCTACAGGCCATGTCCATCCTTCACCCTCAGCATAAGCATATACTTGAGAACTAAAAAACATCCCAACGACAAGTATCCCGATTTTTAAAACTTTCATATACATCCTCCGTTTTTTGATAACCGCCACACTTTCTCTATTGTGGTATATTACGGAAAAAAGTATACAAAAAAAGAAAGCGAATCACTCCACTTCCTTCTCTTCTTTATTACGAAAAACAATTGCACTTCGTTTATATTCAACATCTTTTACACTAAGGCGAGCGTTTATCACCCTAGCAATTACAAATAAATAATCAGATAATCGATTAACATATCGTAATACAACTTCATTTACTTCTTCTTGCTTTCCGAGCGATACAATATGACGCTCAGCCCTTCTCGTTACAGTCCGCGCAACATGAATCATCGCAGACGCCGAGCTCCCACCAGGCAAAATAAAACGTTCTAGTGGCGGAGCTTCTTCTATGTAATGATCAATTCGTTCTTCTAAATATATAACCATCTCTTCTGTTACTGTATACGGCATTGTTTGCTGCATAATTGCTAAATCCCCACCGCAATCAAACAACTCATGCTGAATCTTTTCAAGCTCATCATATATGTCTTGAAAGCATTCTTCTTGAATCATCGTCATCGCATACCCAATATGAGAGTTCGCCTCATCAATTGTTCCATATGCTTCTACACGGATATGATTTTTATCAACTCGACCACCGATAACACTTGTTTGTCCTTTATCCCCCGTTTTTGTATATAGTTTCAAATATTTTACACCTCTTTTTTGAACTTTTATTCATTACACTATCCATCACAAATGTAAGTATACATTGAAAAAACGTCATAAAGCCGTTCTTTTTTGGCGGAAGAGAGCATTTGGCCGTGTATAGAGGCGGTCAGTACCTTTTTTTTGCCCCATGCCCTGTGAAAACAAAACGAGAAAATGAGTGGAGATCTTCTTTTGTTTTCATAACCCCGACTTATATGCCAGCGAATCAATATGGATTTATTCTTTAGTCTAACCTTTTAGCCTTCAATCAACTTTCATAAAGAGACTATCATCTACAAATAGCACAATAAAACAAAAAGCTCTAATATTCTTCATTCCATTGAGAACATATTATAAACTCAAAAAGAATAAAAAATACTAGAACTTCAGTATTCACTCACAATGATATCACTTATATTGATTGACCTGGTAAATATACAGAGAATGTTGTCCCTTCTCCAACAACACTTGATATAGAGACTTTCCCATCATGACCTTGTACAATGTTTTTCGCAATTGCAAGTCCTAAACCAGTCCCACCTGTTTTCCCACGTGTTCTTGCTTTATCAGCTTTATAGAAGCGATCAAATAAGAATGGAATATCTTCTTCAGGGATACCTGCACCTGAATCTTGTACTTCAAAGACTAGTCCATTATTTTTCGTATCAATAACAAGCTTTACATGACCACCTGCGTTTGTATGCCTAATTGCATTATCTATTAAGTTCGTTAATACCTGTTCCATACGATCTGGATCAAACGGATGCTCCGCAATTTGGTTACGGAAATCAACGGTTAACTGCACGCCTTTATCTTGTGCAATCCCTTGAAATTTACGACCAATCTTCTCAACAAATGGATGAATATCCACTTCAGATATATGCAGCTCTACATGACCACTTTCCATCCGTGCTAAATCTAAAAGTTCATTTACAAGGCGCCCTAAACGAACAGACTCATCATAAATAATTTGTACAAACTCATTTATTTCTTCTTTCGTTTGAACAACATCGTCTAAGATTGCCTCACTATATCCTTGAAGCATAACCATTGGCGTACGCAATTCATGAGACACATTCGCAATAAAATCTTTACGCATTTTCTCAAGACGGCGTTCTTCCGTCATATCTCGAAGTACTGCAACAGCACCACGAATTTTCGTTTGATTATATAGCGGTGTCATAAGCACAACGTAATTGCCCTTCTGCAAATTAATCTCAATAACTTGCTGCTGCTCACTCTCTACTACAAGATGGAACAATTCAACAAGTTCAGGCGGCAAATTCCTACTTAATTCTAACTCTTTTTCTTCTTGCCAAACTTGTAAAAAGTGCTCCGCGGGTGGATTAATAACAACAACTTCACCCTCTTGATTCAGTGTTACAACCCCATCTGCCATACTGCTTAAAATACTGGAAAGTTGTTCTTTTTCTTGTTGCAGCGCATTAATATTAAACTTCAATTGTTTTCCCATTTGATTTAACGCTGTTGCTAGCTCTCCTATTTCATCTTGCGAAACCATAGGTGCTTTCGTATCAAATTTCCCGCGTGCTACTTCAAAGGCCACTTCACGCATTTTACGAAGCGGAGCTGTAATTCGTGTCGATAAGAAAAATGCAAAGAACGTTGTTAAAATAATTGCAATTCCTGCTGATAGAAAAATGAAATCAGTCGCTTTTTCCATACCTTGTTTTGGAACTTGCAATGATTGATACACAAACACCGCACTATGATTAGGTGATTGCAGTGGTTTCCCAACAATCATAATATCATTTTCGGAATTCTTATTCGTTTTGTCATCAGACACTTTTTTTATTTTTTCTTTATTTTCTTTTTTATCGATAAAAACAGCCGCTAAATCTTTATCCTTTTTCAGATCTTCTATTGTAAGATCTACCAATCCTTCTTGTTTCGGTGAAGAAGAAACTTCATGATCTCCCTTCACAATAATAATTCGTGAGAGCGGATCAGCAAACTTATACGCGATATTTTCAATCGTTTTTTCGTCTGCACCTTCTTCAATTAATTCCGAAACACTTGTCGCTACTTTTGTAAGCCTGTTTTCACTCATTTCAATATAGTAATTATCAAAAAACTGGGAAAGCAAAATGGCAACAAAGCCCAGAACAAATGAAACAAGCAGCAATATTGTCATCCATAGCTTTCCTACTACACTTCTCCAAAGCATTAGTCGTTCACAACCTCAAACTTATAACCAACACCCCATACAGTTACAATCATCTTTGCTGCTTCAGATGATTTTTTACTTAATTTTTCACGCAAACGCTTTACGTGTGTATCTACTGTACGTAGGTCTCCAAAGAATTCATATTGCCATACCTCTTTTAACAATTGTTCACGATCAAATACTTTATCAGGAGCCTTTGCTAAAAATAGTAATAATTCATATTCCTTTGGCGTTAAATTAACTTCATCGCCATCAGCTGTAACACGATGTGCATCATTATCAATTGTTAAATGCGGGAATACAATAACATCTTTTGTTGTTGTATCTTGTGTAAAGAATGTTGTTGTTACAGAACGGCGCAAGACTGCTTTTACACGAAGAACTACTTCACGTGGACTAAATGGCTTTACGATATAATCATCCGAGCCAACTTCAAACCCTTGCACCCTGTTTACTTCTTCACCTTTAGCTGTCAGCATAATAATTGGTGTTGCTTTTTTCTCACGAATTTCTTTACATACTTCAATCCCATCTTTTCCAGGCATCATGATGTCTAATAAGATTAAATCATAATCATTTTGCAATGCTTTTTCTAAAGCTTCATCACCATTATCAGCCTCATCAATCGTATATTGTTCTCTTTCTAAATACATTTTTAATAAACGGCGAATACGATCTTCATCATCTACAATTAAAATTCTTGGTTCATTTTCCATTGCTTCCCGCTGCCCGTAAAAATACATGACAACGGTTCACACCTACCTTTCTACGATGTAATACGGTTTTTACTCTTATCTCATAATAGATAATTCTAAAATGTTAGTCTTCCACCTTAGACATTATACTTCACAAGAATAATAAAATTTGTTCATTTCTTTTCCAAAAATATGTATTTTTTTTGAACAGGACATTTAGGCCTCGACATCATTTTACAAAATCAACCTTTATTTTGCCATGTTTTTCTCAAAAAAGAAAAGAAATTGACAAAAATAAAATAGGAAAGTGACAACCACTTTCCTATTTTATCATGCTTCACTGAATCGTGTACTCCCCCTCTAAAAAAGAGGCAACACCTTATGCATATGAGTGCAAACCAGCAATAATTAAGTTTACCGCTATAAAATTAAACATGATAATCGCAAATCCAATTACCGCAAGCCATGCTGACTTCTCACCATGCCATCCTTTAGATAAACGTAAATGCAAAACTGCAGCATAAAAGAGCCATGTAATGAGCGCCCATACCTCTTTTGGGTCCCATCCCCAAAAACGTGTCCACGCAATTTGCGCCCAAATCATCGCAAAAATCAGCGCCCCTAACGTAAAAACTGGGAATCCAATCGCAATAGAGCGATATCCAATTTCATCAAGTAAATCACTGTTAACGTTCTTCACTGCTGGCTGAAGGGCCGCAGATACCCTTTTTCGCAAAATTAATCTTAATACAATATAAAGTCCCGTTCCAATAAACAATGACCAAATCACGGTATTTAATTTCTTTGCGTTTATGATAGCAGGCATTTCTGCAATCGGTTCAAGTTTTCCAGTTGTTAGTAATTCCCCTTCATGTGGGCCAACTAGCGCAGGAAGATTATATTTCATCTCTACTTTTTGTTCATTTTTATCCACCCATTGAAATTTCGCTTCATATTTTGTTGCTGAATAAACTGTTGTTACCGCGATAAATCCGACAGCACAAACGAGTGTAAACACCACTGCTTCTAACCAAAATGTCCGTTTCGTCCTTTTTGACTGATCTACATTTTTAAGCAAATACATAACACCCGTAATAAAGCTAATTGCTAAAATAGCTTGTCCAGCTGCCGCTGTTGTTACATGAATATGTAGCCAATTACTTTTCAACGATGGAATAAGCGGTGAAATTTCCCTTGGAAACATACTTGCATATGCAATTAATAATAGCGCTACTGGTAAAGCAAATAATCCGACGATACTAACACGATACATAAAGTACATAACAATAAAAGCACCAACAAGCATCATGCCAAAGAATGTACCAAACTCAAAGAAATTACTTACTGGGGCATGCCCTGAAGCAATCCACCTTGTTACAAAGTATACAGTTTGAGCGGCAAATCCTAAAATTGTTATGGTTATACCTATATTTGCCCACTTCCGTCCCTTTTCTTTAATTGCTCCTCCGAAGAACAGTGTTGCAATTAAATATAGAATAAAAGCGGTAAACAGGAAATTACTGCTTATTTGCACCATATATTCTCTCTCCCCACCTTAACTAATTTTTTGATCATTTACTTTGTCATATGGTTGTGGAATTGTTGTTCCTTCAAGTACTTTTTCAATATCTTTCCGCAAGCCAAACCAATTTTTATTTGTATGACCAGCAATCCACCATTCATCTTTAACACGTTGTATCCAAATACGACGATGATTCCAATACATACCTTGAATCACACCAACCATGAAGATAAACCCTCCGATACCAAGAATCCATAGCGTCAAATCTTTTCTTACAATTAGCCCCGTAGCGTTTCGCATTTCTACCCCTGCAAAGGTCATTTTATATTGATTATTTCCTTCTGGTTCAATATTTTGTTGTATACCTACAAAGCTCACTTCTCCTTTTGGTGTCTCTGGTGTAAACATTTTAAAAACGAAAGCTGGGTTATTCGGAATCTTTGTTTTTGTATTCGGCTGACCATTCTCATCAAAATAAAAATCAGGGAAATAACTTAATAGTTTTATAGAATACCCATCTCCTAAATCGTACGTTTCTTTTGGATTTTCTAGATTCACTTTAATAGGTTTCCATTTTTGCTGATTATCTTTTTTCTGTAAAGAAAAAGACATACTACTAAATTCATTTTCTTTAAAATCTAATTGGTATAAAGCAAACTGATCAAATTTGAGCGGTTCATTTACTCTAATCTCGCCTTTTTTTACCCTCTCTAACTTTGGTTTTTGTCCGGCAACATTTTCTCCTACCGCTTTGTATAATACAGCATTCGTTTGATAGTTTTTAGCAATCATTTTATCGCCCACTCGGTCAATTGCATCATTAAATACTTCGTCATCTTTACTTTTGTCATAAACTTCTTTTATAAATTTTTCATTCTTCAAATAATATTGCCCATCGGTCCCTGGTATCTCTTTCGTTTCCCCATCACGTAACCATAGCGCTTCATCCACATACATGCTTGGCAGAAACCGTAACATTGCTCCAAACAGAAAAATAATAAGACCGATATGATTCACATATGGACCCCAACGAGAGAACCTTCCTTTTTCCGCTAAAATATTTTCACCATCGACTCTTACATTGTAATTTCTTTTCTTTAAATTGGCTTGAATATGTGCTAAATCTCCCTCTTTCGGAGATCCTGTTCCATACAATCGTTGTCGCTTTAAAAAACTTGGGTGCCTTTTTACACCCTGCTTTTTTAAAGCTTTATAAAGCGGGATTACACGATCCAAACTACATATCACAAGTGATACACCAATCGAAGCAATTAAAATCATATACCACCATGAGCTATATAAATTATTAAAACCCAATTGATAATATAATTGTCCTAGAAAACCATATTCCTGCTCATAATATTCACTCGGCGTAACCCCTGGAGGTATGTACATTTCTTGTGGAAATATGGTTCCAACCGCTGATGCTAATAGAGTGATAACTATGAGCCATACCCCTACCTTTACAGAAGAAAAAAAACTCCAAACCTTATCTACTATCGTTTTCGTATGAGTAAG
This sequence comes from Bacillus pseudomycoides, assembly GCF_022811845.1. Taxonomy (NCBI): domain Bacteria; kingdom Bacillati; phylum Bacillota; class Bacilli; order Caryophanales; family Bacillaceae; genus Bacillus; species Bacillus pseudomycoides. Next base: position 2,939,787 of record NZ_CP064266.1, on the reverse strand, counting down.
AGAACGCCGGGCACTCCCCTCATATCGCATGTCTAATAACCTCGTGCCTTCCTTGTTTTCAAATGGTTTTCCGCAAGCTTCACAAAAAATTGTGCCGATGGGATTTACATGTCCGCATTCACACTTTATCTGTCCCAATATTCTCACCGCCTCTTGTTTCTATTTATCATTGTATCTTCCAAATTCAAGTTACCGCAATACTCAGAATTTTCAAGAGAGGCACTAAGACAAAGCAAAGTACCTTCATCTAGCAAACACTTTTACTATCACATTATGTATAGGCTGTCTTTATTAAGGAGTAATTTTCTTTAAATATTCCTCCATTTGTTCCATCGTTTGTGTTCCAGTAATTTTCTCAATTACATTTCCTTCTTTATCGATTAAAAATGTTGTTGGGAGTGGACCAACACTATATGTGCCGATTATTTCTTGCCCTTTATCAATCGCGACAGGGAACTTTAATCCATATTGATTCGCGAAATTTTTCACTGCAATATTCGTTTCATCCGCATTTAATGCGATGATTTCAACACCTTTTTCTTTATATTTAGGATATAATTCATTCATATAAGGCATCTCTTTTTCACACGGTTTGCACCATGTTCCCCAAAAGTTTAAAAATACACCTTTTCCTTTTAAATCCTTTAATTCGATTTTCTTTCCTTCTAAATCTGAAACAACAAAGTTAGGTGCTTTTTTCCCGATTTGCATTTTTTCTTTATCAACAAAAAAACCTTGATAAAGTGTAAATCCTACTGCCACGCTTAAAATAAGCAAGATGAGAATACGAAATAGTAAGCGATTCTTCTTCATACTCGCTCCCCTCTCTTTGATGAATTTGTATGTAAACAATTTCTGTAACTACTAACTTGTCCCTTACTTCGAGCGTTCATTTCTTTTTGTATATATGTCTTCATAACTACTTGCAAAAAGGTTATAACTAACCATCCGTGCGGAGATAAAACTCCTCCACGGACGGAAGTTTCACATTATCACTTATCTCGGTTTTGTAGAAGCAAGCGCACGTAATTGTTTTACTTCATGAGGTGATAACTCTCTCGCATCACCAGGGCGTAAGCTTCCTGCTTCTAAGAAAGCGTAACGTTCACGTTTTAATTTCATTACTTTACAGCCCAGCGCTTCAAACATGCGACGAACTTGACGGTTACGTCCTTCATGGATTGTTAATTGAACAATTGCCATCTCTTTGCGTTTATCCCAAGAAATAATTTTCACACGTGCTGGCGCTGTCTTACCGTCTTCTAATACAACACCTTTTTCTAGCATGCGAATTTTCTCTCCTGTTAATGGTCCTTTTACTTTTGCAACATACGTTTTCTCCACTTTATATTTTGGATGCATTAATATATTTGCAAAATCACCATCGTTGGTCATAAGTAATACACCAGAGGTATCATAGTCTAAACGTCCAATTGGGAATAGGCGCTGTTTGATTTCAGGGAAAAAGTCTGTTACAACTTTTCTTCCTTTATCATCTGATACACTCGAAATAACACCAGTTGGTTTATATAGCAAGAAATAAACAGGTTCTTCTTTTTCAAGAGGGATATTATTTACTTCTACTTTATCTTGAGGGGTTACCTTCGTTCCTAACTCAATCACTACTTTACCGTTAACTTTCACTTTTCCTTGCTGAATAAGTTCTTCAGCTTTTCTTCTTGACGCAATTCCAGCTTGCGCAATCACTTTTTGTAATCGTTCCATTTCCTTAATTCACCTCAAATTTATCTTACCTTCATTAGAAAGACTTGGCAACCGCCTAAGGTTTACAGCAATTTCCCTCGTCTACCATAAACAACATAGCTGTAGTGCAAACCTTTAAAGGTCAAATGCTACTTTTATCCTTTATTATTGTTTACGTTCATACAGTTGTTCACAACAAAAGTTCATTATTTTGTCAAAAACACTCCACAAAAAAACCACTATTAAGCCTACCCTTAATAGCGGTCGTATACGTATTATAAGCGAATTGGCGCAAAAAATGAATACCGATTACTGAAACAATAAAGAAACAAACACAATGGAACAAATAATCCCAATTAAATCAGCAAACAAACCTACCTTTAATGCATCCCCCATTTTACGAATACCAACAGCTCCGAAGTACACTGTTAAAATATAAAACGTTGTATCTGTGCTTCCTTGCATCGTAGAAGCAAGCCTACCAATAAATGAATCCGGCCCATATGTAGCGATTAAATCTGTAGTAATACTTAATCCCGCCGAACCCGAAATGGGACGTATAAGCGCAAGCGGCACAATTTCTGCTGGCACGTGAATCAAATCTAACATTGGTTTCATGACGGAAATCATAGCATCTAGCGCCCCTGATGCCCTAAAAATAGAAATAGATACAAGCATCCCTACCATAAATGGTAAAATAGAAATAGCAATTTGAATTCCTTCTTTTCCACCCTCTACAAATGATTCGTACGTTGGAACTTTTTTTATCGTGCCATATAATAGAATAAAACCGATCACACATGGAATCACCCATAATGAAATTGTATTAACGATACTCACTTTTTCCGCCCCTTTCTACTCCGTCTTCGGTAAAAATAGCGGTCAATCCAAATCGCTCCAATCATCGATAATACTTGTGCGATAAACGTAACACCAACAATTTCAGTCGGGTTCGCCGATTCATACGTCATCCGAATTGAAATTACAGTAGTCGGTATCAATGTAATTGCAGATGTATTTAAAGCCAAAAATGTCACCATAGAACGACTTGCCGAATCCTTTCCCCCATTCAATTCCTTAAGCTGTTCCATAGCTTTAATACCTAGCGGCGTCGCTGCATTTCCTAATCCAAAAAAGTTTGCCATCATATTCGATAAAATAAACCCCATCGAAGGATGGTCTTTTGGTACTTCTGGAAACAGTCTTTTCACGACTGGCATAAAAAATGAGACTAATTTCTTTAATAAACCTGCCTCTTCAGCAATTTTCATTAAACCGAGCCAAAAGACTAAAACACTAATCAGCCCAATACAAATTGTTACTGCATCTTTCGATCCTTCAAAAACTGCTTTATTCACTTCCTCCATCGTTCCGTTCACCATCGCATATACAATTCCAATGACCGCCATCGCTACCCATACGAGGTTAACCATCTGTTCCAACACCTAACATATGAGAGAAAATTCCCCTCACGTCATTCCAATATCTCCCAGTTGTAACAACTAATTTCCGCTTGCTATAAAATAAATTACGCTCGCCTACTTTCTCCTTACCTACATAAATACTTGTTGTTCCTATCTTTTCTCCATCTTTTAACTTTACACTTTTATCAAGTTCAACTTTTAACAAAACTTCTTTTTTCTCATCAACTGTTAATGGCACAGAGAAATCATTTTTGGTATAAACATGATTTATATACTTCTTTTCTTTCACCCCAGAAAGTGCCCCTTGTCCTAGAACTTTCGTTAACTCATATTGTTTAAATCCTTGATCAAATAAATACATGTGGTCGTCCCAATCATTAGATGCATTGAGCGTCACTACAATTAAATCTAATCCATCTTTCGAAGCTGTTGTAACAAGTGTACGCCCAGCTTTTTTTGTAAACCCGGTCTTTCCTCCTGTCGCAAATTCATAATAAGAGGTTACAAGTTTATGCTTGTTTTTCCATGGATAATCCCACTCTTTCGATTGATATGTTTTTGTTCCAAAAATTTTCCGGAACGTTTCATTCCCCATTGCATAGCGTGTTAAAAGTGCCATATCATATGCAGATGAATAATGCGTGCCGTCCCCATCTAAACCATGTGGATTTGAAAAATGTGTATCTTCCATTCCGATTTGTTTCGCCTTTTCATTCATCATATATACAAACCCTTCTATACTTCCTCCCACGTTTTCAGCAATTGCTTGTGCTGCATCATTACCCGAACGAAGCATTAAACCATAAACTAAATCTTCTAGCGGTACTTTTTTTCCAGGTTTTAAATAAATTGCCGAACCTTCTACTCGAACAGCCTTATCGCTAATAGGTACAGCTTCTTTCATTCTTCCTGATTCAGCAGCAAGTAAGGCAGTCATAATTTTCGTGATGCTAGCAATCTTCTGTGGTTCATGTTCTGATTTTCCATATAAAGTTCTTCCCGAATGTTCTTCCATCAATATAGCATTACGGGCACTTACATCATTCATTTGTGCATATGTATGAATCGGTATAATACTTGCACACATTACAATAAGTGCAATTACAATCCAAGTTCGTCTCATATTCCCCCACCACGTCCTTTGGCACTTTTTGTACAAGTGTATGCTTGGCCCTTTAAAATATGAACGAAATATTCTTTTCTATCCCAGCAAAAAAGACGCACAACTATGCGTCTAATACGGTGTCCATTCAAGCTGTTTTGCGCTTTCAAATCGCTTTTCAACATCCGGCCAATTCACAACATTCCACCAATTTTTAATGTATTCATCTTTTCGATTTTGGTATTGCAAGTAATATGCGTGTTCCCATACATCAAGCACAAGTAACGGTATCGTATCCCACTGTGTGAATAATTGATGAAGGGTACTTTGCAAAATTTCTAATCTTCCTGAACGGGGTACCCACACAAGAATCGCCCATCCGGATCCTTCTACCTTCGATGCAGCTTCTGTAAAATGTTTTTGAAAACGTAAAAAGCTTCCAAAATCTTTCTCGATTTGTCGAGACAATGCCCCCCTTGGACTTCCGCCCCCATCCTTTTTCATGTTATTCCAAAATATCGTGTGTAAATAGTGGCCTGAACCATGAAAAGCTGCTTCTCTTTCCCAATGCTTGATTAAATCAAATTTGTTTGTTTTCCTTGCTTCTTCCATCATTTTTTCTGCTGTATTTAGTCCTTCTACATAACCACGATGATGCTTATCATGATGAAGCATCATAATTTCTCGAGAAATATATGGCTCTAGCGCATGATACGGATAAGGTAGCGGAGGAAGCGTGTGGCCTCCAATTGGAACAGATCGCTCAGTATACGCCCTTTCATACAACTCATATTGTTCATTTTCTTGCATAAATACTTCTTGTAAGTGATTCTGAATGTGTTCCACATCATCACTTATCTCATATAATAATTCAGCATCTGGCTCATCCTCATATTCTTTCATACGATCTAATAACATTTGAATTTTATAGGCAAGCATATGAACGTCATACACTTCAGTTGCACGACTATCTAATACATGAAGAACACTTTCACACCAACTTTCTACTTCATGAAAGTAATCTGTAAATACACCTTGCTGGTTCATACAACGCGGCACCCCCTCAATGCTATCCACTTTAACTATATTCAGCGCCCGCATCGTATATACCGTACAAAACAGTAAAAGAAGCTAGTCTTTCGCTAGCTTCTTCGCGTATTCTCTAATACTTATATAAAGGTGAAACTTTAATTAACCATTATCAATTGAGCTTTTACGTTCAGCCTAACTCCACCCTGAATAGAATGCTGTTCTTTCAAGTTGGCAATTCATATGCATTCAAATCACGGCTATGAAGATAAAAAGAAGCCTCTACTCTTTCTCTCTTTCTGTTCTCAAGCCTCATGGACCGAAAAAGGATCTGACCGCTTCTATCCACGGCCGGATCCTCTCTCACATCTAAAAAGAACGTTTTTTCAACCTTATATTAATACTTGTGTAACATCTTCGTTTGATAGTCCGTCTCGTAATATTCCAGCTCCTCACGCATTGTCTGAAACTTACCTTCTAACTCTTGCATTACTTTTTCAATGGAATGAGGTGGCACTTGTTGAAAAATAATGGAATTTTTCCCTGTATATGCCGAGCGACTATTTTCATACCACTGATCACTTTTAGGTGAAAAGAATTCAGCAATTACTTGATGATAGATTTTATATAATGTTTTCTCGGCAGCCGTTTTTCGAAATGGTTGGCTACTCAGTAAAACAAGGCACGCATCCAATCCCTCTTCACAAAATACAAGTAATCGTCTTAATGTTGATAATAAGCCCTCATAATAATGTTTATTACCTTCTGGTGACTCCTCTAATAAAGAAGGTAATGTATGATAATTTACAAAATCAGTCATTAAAGTGATAACCTCTTCTAAAAATTCGGAAATTTGATGCGTTTGATTTTCAACCATTGAATTAGACATATCCTTTTCTCTCCTTTGCCATTTTACGCTATTTCTACTTTTTTATTTTTATGTAGCTCAGCCATTATGTTTTGTACTTTTACCACTGTTTTATCATCAAAATATTTTTGAAAATCTTCTATTACATTAATATATACACGCTTTTGCCCATGAAGTTCTTTATTTTTAACAAAACAAGCTAGAGCAACAATATCACGTAAATATATGTCTTGTTCTTCTATTTTAAAAACTGGATTTCCTTCAAACGGAGTAATTTCTTGTAAAATTTCTTCAAAATAACGAACATATAATACAGAAAATGTTTTTTCTTGTTCACCCAAAATATAAGTTACTTCAGATCGATTAAAAAAATCTTCTGATGTATTAGGTTGTGCTTTTTCTAGCTCATAGCCCGCGTAACCTATTATAACCATCCGCTTTCCCTCTCTTCCTTATTTTGTTTTATTTTAACTTATTTTTCTGAATAAACAAATTTTAATCCCTCATTAATTCTTAACAAAAATATATAATATTTCTATATTTATATAAAAAATAGTTTTTATATCCTGCAATTTACCTTTTTATTTTTCATGAAGTTTGTCATAATAAGAATATTGTCTCAGTTTTCTTATGCAAGGAGAGTTGTATTTATGTCGTTTTCGTGGAAACGTTTCTTACAAATCGGAAAAATCATTTTCCCATTTGTTGTCTTGACAATTGTATTCTTTCAAGCTCGGAAAGAATTGTCAGGCATTTCATTTCAAGAAGCAATTGAAACAATTAAAAACATTCCGACTGGAGGAGTCTTTTTAGCTATTACGCTCGGTGCATTTGCTGTTTCAACAATGTTCTTTTATGACTTTGTTATGCTCCGCTATTTAAAAGCAGATGTACCTATTCAAAAGATTTTCCGTGTTTCATGGACTGCTAACACTTTAAACGGATTTCTTGGCTTTGGTGGTCTTGTTGGAGCAGGTATACGAACAATGTTATATCGGCCCCACGTAAAAGAGAATGGTAAACTTATCAAAAGTATCGCTTGGATGACAACCGCCTTTATTAATGGATTAGCCATTCTCTCATTCCTCGGTCTTATCGGAATACTCGATACACGTTTTATTCTGCATGAAAAGCCTTGGCTATGGCCTGTACTCGTCTTCTTTGCTCTTTTTGTACCGATATACATTGGGTTTTCTAAACTTAAAAATCGAAAACAAAAAAACGTAGACGGACAAGAGGAAGAGAAAAACCCAACCGTTTTATACTCCATTGTTTCTTTAGTGGAATGGCTATCTGCCGGGATCGTCATGTATGTTATTTTAATATTATTTGGAATTGAGATCGATTTCCGGAAGTTTTTAGGGGTTTATGTCATTGCGGCTTTAGCTGGCGTTGTTAGTCTTGTACCAGGTGGCCTTGGTTCATTTGATCTTGTCTTTTTGACTGGTTTAGGACAATACGGTATTGATACAGGCGTATTACTACCTGCTATGTTACTATACCGCCTTGTATACTATATTTTACCGTTTTGCCTCGGTTTAATTTTTGCAGCTTTTGAAATGACAGGGGCTGCTCTTAAAAAGATGGAAGATAAGCCGTTTATCGCACCTGCTTTAGAAACAACAGGTGTCATTTGGACATTACAACGTGATTTCTTAGGCAAATTAGGATCATGGGCATCCGCTGCCTTAACTGTTTTTGCTGGCTTAATGGTTATCTTATCAACCATTTTACCAACAAGTATAAACCGTGCTCATGCGTTACATATTTTAGCCCCAAAACACCTGATTCAATTTTCTTTTAGCTTATCTTTAACATTTGGTATCCTCCTTCTTATTCTATCAAGAGGGATCTACTACGGAACGAAGCGCTCCTACTATATGACAATTATTTCTTTAATTGGAGCGGCTATCTTTAACACATTAAAAGGAATTGATATTGAAGAGACTTTTATTTTATTAATTGTACTTGCCGTATTATATATGCTCCGTAAAAGATTTGTGCGTGAGAGAATGGAAGTGTCACTCTCTGATGTAGTCAAAGTATTTATCTTTTTACTACTAACATTATATTTGTACAAAAATCTAGGTATTTTATTTGCTGGTGCAAAAGAAGCTTTCAAGCCAGATTTTGTCGTTCGTAATATTACACAAGTGAAACGAAGCGCACTTGCAGCTGCTTTCTTTGTTCCAACCTTTTTACTGATTGGTTCTCTTATCGCGAACCGCTACCGTAGCATATTTCCTGGGCAACCAGCAAACGATAAACGTCTGCAAAACTTCTTAGATGAATATGGCGGAAATGTACTAAGTCATTTAGGGTTTCTAGGAGATAAACAATTCTTCTTCAGTAGTGATGGAAAAGCGCTTCTTTTATTTTCAACAACAGGTAAACGCCTTGTGATACTCGGTGATCCGATTGGAGATCCGTCTTCTTTCCGCATCGTACTACAAGAATTTTTAGCTGAAGCAGATCGCTTCGGATATATTTGTGTTTTCTATCAAATTGAAAGCAAATGGATGAGCTTATATCATGATTTCGGCTATAACTTCTTTAAACTTGGTGAAGAGGCTGTTGTTGATTTAAATACGTTTACTATATCAGGTAAAAAACGTGCTGGATTACGTGCGACTTTTAACCGTTTTGAGCGTGAAGGTTATACATTTTCCATACATCAACCACCATTTTCAGACGAGTTATATGAGGAATTAAAAAAAGTTTCAGACGCTTGGCTTGGAGGAAAAAAAGAAAAAAGTTTTTCTCTTGGATACCTTGATCGCGACTATATAAATCGTGCCCCTATTGCAACTTTATCTGATGCTGAAGGAAAAATCATCGCATTTACAACGTTTATGCCTGTTTACCAAACTGGTGAACTTTCTGTTGATTTAATGCGCTATTATCCTGATGCACCTGGTGGAATTATGGATGCGATTTTCATCCATTTATTCCAATGGGCAAAAGAAAACAATTACCATTCTTTCAATATCGGTATGGCCCCGCTCTCTAATGTTGGCTTATCCACACAATCCTTCTGGTCTGAGCGCGTTGCTGCAGCAATTTTCAATAATGTGCGTTATACGTATAGTTTTAGCGGTTTACGGCATTTTAAAGAAAAATACAAACCCACATGGAGCGGAAAATACTTAGCATTTCGAAAAAACCATTCCTTACCCATTACAATGCTTGCCGTAACAAAATTAATAGGAAAACGAAAAAGCAGCTAACATGACTAGCTGCTTTTTCGTTTCTGAACTTGGAGTATAAACTCTTTTTTATATTTTTTTCCGTTTATATAAAATGTGCCCCATATTTTATATAAACCTTCTTCCGGAAAGGCTATGCGATATTGTAGTTGCTCTTCTTCATTTACAGGGACTGCATATAAAAAATGTTCTCGTTTTTCATCGACTATATAAAGTGCCCCCTGTTCTCCAGTACCCGCACTAAATTTCACATTCTCCCCTTTTTTCATTTGTAATTGAAATGTCAGTGTAGCTGCTTCATTCGGATGCAAAGCTTCAAATAATAGCGACATTTGGTAATCGCCAATTTTTTTCGTAAGCACTGTATCTTCTATTAATTTTTTTTGTTTCTTTTCTTTTTCCTCTCCTCCAAAACTCTTCTTAGAAAAGGACTGTTCTGTTTTACCTTGATCCTCATATAAGAAAACCGTATAACCTTTATCTTTCGTTCCGCTTAAAGATAGCTTATAAGAACCATTTCCAGCAAAGGCAGGGTCTATTTGCTGGATTTCCTTGAACTGCTCATCCACAATAATAGCTCTAATACGATCGTTCACTCCACGAACCTCGTTGTTATTCTTATTAAACAGTTGAAATGTAATATCTATTTTTTCATTTCCTTTTCTATTTTTTATCTCCCATTTTACTTCTTGAATGTCCCCTGCCGTTTCTGTTGTTCCTTTAAACTTTTGCATATAGAATCCACCAACTACAATAAGTAGTAAAGCAATTAGTCCAATGACAAGATTTTTCAAATTATCACCTGCCATACTTTTTTATAAGTCGTGACACCATTCGTACAACTATGCCTGTAAATATAATATTATTACAAAATTCATTCTATTTTTTTTAGAAAAATCCTCTATAAAATAAAGTACTCTCTTAAAGAAAAAACAACCAAAAACCGAAAATCACTGGAAATAACGTTTGTTGTACATACTACAAACAAGAAAAAGATTTTAATCGACAGTATTCCTAGTGTATAATGCAGATGATGTTAATTTATATCTATACATAACAAGGAGGATTTTTATGAGCGTCCATATTGAAGCGAAACAAGGCGAAATTGCTGAATCAATTTTACTACCTGGCGATCCACTACGTGCAAAATATATTGCAGAAACATTTTTAGAGGATGTAACTTGCTACAACAACGTACGTGGTATGTTAGGATTCACTGGAACTTATAAAGGAAAACGTGTCTCTGTTCAAGGGACGGGCATGGGTGTTCCTTCTATTTCTATTTATGTTAACGAATTAATTCAAAGCTATGGAGTGAAAAATTTAATTCGTGTAGGTACATGTGGCGCAATTCAAAAAGATGTAAAAGTGCGTGACGTAATTATTGCAATGACTGCTTGTACAGACTCTAACATGAACCGTTTAATATTCCCTGGATTTGACTTTGCACCATCGGCAAACTTTGATCTTTTAAAGAAAGCGTATGACGCTGGAACAGAAAAAGGATTACATGTTCGTGTTGGTAATGTTTTAACCGCTGATGTGTTCTATCGTGAGAGCATGGATATGGTGAAAAAACTTGGTGAATACGGTGTATTAGCTGTAGAAATGGAAACAACTGCACTTTATACATTAGCAGCGAAATATGGTGTAAATGCATTATCTGTATTAACAGTAAGTGATCACATCTTCACTGGAGAAGAAACAACATCTGAAGAACGTCAAACTACATTCAACGAAATGATTGAAATCGCTTTAGACGCTGCCATCCAACAATAAGGCACAAAAGAACTTGTCATACGTCTGGCAGGTTCTTTTTTATCATTTTCTAAATTAAATAATCACCTTATATGACTTTTTATAAAAAACTGTTCCAAATAGAGACAGATTTTCAATCCCTACTTTCTTTTATCGTTTGTTATAATAAAGTGAAACTTTAATCTGTGTTTTTTGATCTCCACTGATTATTTAGTTGAACCAATCGAGCTTTTATGGGCAGTTGTTTCCTTCTTTGCTCTTGCTGAATTTCGAAGTGGGGGTCTTACTGCCCGCAAATAGCGGGCTAAAGAAAATATTTATGCAAGTATTCTTTTATGAGGTGAAGAAGTGAAAAAAAGAAGTATTGTCTTTAAACTATTTTTATTAACATCAACATTATTTACTGTTACCTTCCTCCTTTTTTTCCTTGGACAATCATTGTTTTTAGAAAAATTTTATATTAACAAAAAAGTTCAAACCGTCCAAACAGCTTTTGAAAAGTTTTTATCCAGTTATGAAAAGAGTGACCGGACATTTGAGGAAATAAGAAAACTCAAACAAGAATTTCATGAAAAAACAAATGCTGAGGTTGTTTTATTAGATCCAAATGGAATTATAAAAGATGAAAATAATTACTATATTGAAATTATAGATGAATCAAATAAAACATATTCGATTCCACTCAACAATATTTTAACAAACGATGAATACACGAAATTTATGAATCTACAGTTGAAAATTAATGATGTTCTTTTCGTAGAAGGCATTTTAAAGGGAGATGTAATCATCCCTGTTACACTTAGAAATCGTTATAATGAATGGCAAAATGATAATATCATTTCTGACTTTAAATTATTTAATATCGATTGGAGTGCTTTAAAAAGAAATAGGTATACAAAAGACGCAAAACTAGGCATTCATAAATTTCAAGGCACTGTATCTAAAATACACCTTCCTTCAAAAAATGACATTCGTCTTGCGAATAATTTGGAAACTTTACAAGGCGTTCAGCATTGGGAATTGTCTGTCATACTTGGTAAAACAAATTCCAACAAATTGACTACTTATACAATAGGTGAAGACGATGAAGTCAAAAGTCAAATTTTTGTGCAACCAGTTATTGAAAAAGGAGAGATTAAAGAATTCGCTTTCGCAATGACTTCCCTACAGCCTGTTAATGAAGCAATGCTCGTTTTAAAAGATTATTACGTCTATGCCTTAATTATCGTATTTCTCGTTATTATTTTATTGTCCTTTTATTATTCAAAAATCATTGTTAAACCGCTTATTAAAATGAATCGTGTTACAAAAAAAATGGCTAATTTTGATTTCACTGAAAAATTACCGGTTTCAGCAGATGATGAAATTGGTGGTTTGTCTAGTAGCATTAATACATTATCAGTAAACTTAAAAGACCGAATAGACCGATTAAACGTCGCAAACACAAAATTACAACAAGATATCGAACGAGAGCGTCAATTAGAAAAAACGAGAAAAGAATTTATTTCTGGCGTATCTCATGAATTAAAAACACCGCTGAGTGTGATTAGAAGCTTTGCAGAAGGAATTAAAGATGGCGTAAGTAAAGATACTACTTACTATACCGATGTTATTTTAGAAGAAACAGAAAACATGAATCGACTCATTATTGAAATGCTAGAATTAGCCAAACTAGAATCGGGTACGTATAAACTAGAAATGAATACTTTTTCACTTGGTGAACTCGTTCAACAAGTGTATACGAAGCTATTATTTAGTATGGAAGAAAAACAATTACAAGTAGATATCGATGCAAACCCTTCTATATATGTTGAAGCGAATCGTAATCGCATTGAACAAGTTGTTGTGAATTTACTTAGCAACGCAATTCGCTATACACCAGAGGGAAAAGAAATTTACATTCGAATCATCGAGAATGAAGAAAAGGTTAAAGTAGAAATTGAGAACACTGGTAACCCAATTCCAGAGGAAAGTCTACAAAAAATTTGGGATCGTTTCTATCGTTTAGACGCTTCCCGTAGCCGTCACACAGGAGGAACTGGACTTGGCCTATCCATTGTCAAAAACATATTAGAACTTCATCATGCCGAATACGGCGTATACAATACCATTGATAGCGTCGTTTTTTATTTTGATTTACAAAAAGTAAAAGAAGTCAAATAATTTGTCTTAATTTCACGAGGAGTTCACATGAAATTCACACTCTCCCTTTATAGTAGTAACCAAGTTAATCCTTTCCTTTACACACATAAAAGAGGAGAGTGCGTGAAATGAAACAAGCAGGACAACCTATCCAAAACGAAAAACAATTAGAAAAAATCAAAAATATACTTTTACAATCTTCGAAACGTGATGGCTTACTATTCGTATTAGCTGTAAATTCTGGTCTAAAGGTAAGCGAGATTTTACAATTAAAAGTCGGTGACGTTATTGACGAAAATGAAAATGTTCGCCATTCCATTTTATTTTACAATGAAAAAGTAAAGAAACATAAATGGTTTGCTGTAAACGAAGACTTACAGCATGCAATCGAAGATTATATGAGAGAACGTAAAACTTGGATGCGAAATGAACCTTTACTGAAATCACAAAAAGGAACAAAATCCATTACAAGACAGCATGCATGGTATATTTTAAACAAAGCTGCAAAAGAAGTTGGTTTAGAAGGGATTAGCTCACATACACTTCGCAAAACTTGGGGATATTGTGCATACAAATCTGGTGTTGATATTGCATTTTTACAACACTTCTTTGATCATAGTACTCCATCAAAAACTTTAAAATATATCGGTATTGCATAAAAACAAACATGGTTCTTATACATAAAAAAGGTTACCAACTTTAAACTTGGTAACCTTTTTTATGTTTCGTTTTCTCTTTTCTTGTTTCTCTTATTTCGGAGTGGTACTCTAGTACTAAGGGGGAGAAATTATGAACACACTTACAATTGAATTACCAAAAGAAACAGCAGAAAAACTCGGCTTATTAAAACAAGCATATCAAAAAAAAACAGGTACTACAATTTCAGAAAGCACTCTTGTTCAATCACTTATCTCAAGAGAGTTTATTCAAGAAATAACTCCATTTGACTTACAACAATATGTAAATGAAAAAGAACAGCGCTAAGCTGTTCTTTTTCTATTGAATCGCTTTTACATATTCTGCAATCGCATGAAATTCCTGTTTAGATAACTGTGGCTTTTCTTCATATTGATGCTTCTCTACTGCTTCCTCAATTGTTTTTGCACTACCATCATGTAAATATGGCGCTGTCGCCCATACACCACGAAGTGTTGGAGGATCAAAAAATCCTTTTTGCCGCTTATTTTGAAAACCACCGCGTGCGTCACCCTCATAGCCTGTATCCGTTTCATTCGCAGTTCCAATACTATAAAGGAAATTTGTATTATTCGTTGTCAACTTTCCATTTTCATCTATCGCTTTTGTACTATTGGTCAAATTCTCTCCGCCGTGGCATGTTAAGCAATTTGCCTTACCTTTAAACAATTGCTCTCCGTCTTTGGCCTTAGGGGTTAATGAGCCATCAGCTTGACGATACGGGCTCTTTGGTACTGGGAATGAATTAGGATCATCTAAAAATGCCAGCAGTGCATCATACATATGCTGGACATCTTTTGGAATCTCTTTTCCTGGATCCAATTCCATCATCCCCCCCATTTCACCTTGTACAGTATGAATATAATCTGTAAAATCATCCCGTGATCCATCCCACATGAATAGACCCGTTTTAGTAGTTAAGACGTTACTTGGTACATTTCGTTTCCCCTTTGGTGTCATTAATGATAATCCATTAATTTCTCCATCACTATGACATGTCACACAACTCATCCAGTTGTTCCCAGTAATTGTTGTTGCATATTTATCGCTATTTCCACTATAAAAAATCTCTTTTCCTTCACGTACTAATTTTGATAAAGAATCTTTTTCGATTAACTTAACCGTATTCTTATCAGCTTTAACTTTTGCATATGAATCATCTCCACCTGTTTGTAAAAATGCCATATCATGACTCATCGCATTATGAACAACCAACGTATTTTCTTTCGGAAGTAAAATAATCCCCCTCGGATTACTTCCTGGAATACGTCTTACAATTTGTGTCGCATTGCCTCCGCGAGTTAAATCAAACATAACCAGATCTTCACTACCTGACATAACAACAAATACCTTCGTCCCTTTTTCATTAAAAACTACATCATATGGATTAGACACAATCATTGTTTCATTTTTTGTATCTTTCACATTCATCGCTTCAAATAATTGCTTACGTTGTTTTGTAATTTCCTCGTCTTTCTCTAAATCAATAATTGAGACCGCTGGAAACACAGTCTCCTCAAAGTGAATTGGTGTATCTGTATTCGTCAGCATATGTGGTACCCACGCTGTCTTACCATCTGGTGCAATTACAAATTGCTCTAATGTATTTGGAGTTCCTTGACTCTTTTTACGATCTTCTTTATCCGGAGAAGCAGCAAGTGTAATTACTTTCTTTACTTTATTACTCTCGGTATCTATAACACTAATTTTTCCATCTAAATAATGTGGCACATACAATTTTTTTCCGTCTTTTGTCATCGCTAATGTTCGCGGACGGTCACCAATTTTAATCTTTTGAATTGTTTTTTTCTTTTCAATGTCAATAACTGATACATTTCCTGAGCGGAAATTTGATACGTACAACTTTGTCCCATCTGGGTTTGTAACAATACCAAAGGGCTCTATTTCTGTTCCAATTCGATCGATCACTTTTTTCTTTTCTAACGATATAACATCTACTTTATTATCATACATACAAGAGACATACAGTGTCTTTTCATCCGGACTTATTGTTAATTGTCTCGGTTCTTTTCCAACTGGAATCTCTGACACTACTTTTCTACTTTTTGCATCTGTAACAGTTACTGTATTTACATCAATATTTGCAGTATAAATCCATTTGTCATCTTTGCTCGCTATAATATTATTACTGTGAACAGCATCGTTACGCTTTACTTCTTTTCCTGACATTTTCATTTCACAACTAGCAAACACACCAATACATAGGAGCAACATAACCATCATAAACAAGCGCCTCATCATCTAACCCTTCTTTCTTTAGCCCTCTTCTCTAAACAATATTCCTAGCACTTTTATATACCTAATAATTAACAATCAAACTGATAGATATTAGCCTATAAAAAAACATTTCATTCAATACTCGTCAATGAATATATCATTCTACTACACCCTTACTTCATAAAAACCGAACAAGCTTCTGCACTTGTTCGGTCTTAATACTATCATAAATTTATTTTTCTTTTTTCACTTCAACGTTTACAAGAACCGGAGCAATACCGTTTTTACCATGTCCTGCTTGAATTTGTGGTACATTATCCTTATCGGCATTTCCAAGATTCCCTTTTATATAAACATCACCAGTATCCCAAAACTCACTTGTTTGCATTCCTTCTTTTAATGATGGTCCATTGATTACTTGCTCATAAAAATCAACATAACGAGAAGTAATTACTTTTTGTTCCAATGAATCATATTTCGTTTTATCTGCATCTGTGTTACTTAAATTTTGAAGTGCAACACGCAAAGCTGCTGATACACTACCAGCTGTATATGGTGTATATTTCATTTCACCTTTTTTCGTTTCATATGCGTGTGCTTCTTTATTCCACATTTTACGATCAATTAAATCATATAATTTCCGTGCTTCCTCACGATATAGTTCATCTTTCGTTGCTAAAAAGGCCGCTGTTAATCCACGAATTGCCCCTAGCTGTGCTTCTAATGTTACTGGCTCTTCATCTGCCCCTTTACCGATTGTATAGCCATTTGCTATGAAACCATCTTTTGTTTTCATATTTTTCAATAAGAAGTCTGCTTGTGTCTTAATCATAGCAAGCGCACGTTTTCCTTCTTCTGTTTGTAAACCTTGTGCCTCTGCACCACTTGCATATCCCACTGGCATCCCATCAATTGCACGTTGAAACATGCGAAGTGCTTCTACCATATAGCTTGCATCAAATGTATCGATTCGTTTTCCTTGTTCTGTTCCACTATGTTCTGTAACAAATGCTCCTGTTTCTTTATTATAGTGCATCGCTTCAATATTTTTAAATATATGGAGCATTACATCACGATTTAAAGAATATGGGTCATCTGCTTTTACATCATTCGCCGCATCAAGATCTATATTTTCTGGTGCCGCTTTGGCAAATGGCGCACCATCAAATGTTGCTTGGAAGGCTGGATTTACATTTTTATTATCAGGACGTTGATCCGTCATCCCAAAAAATTCTGCTGTTGGCCATAACATCATCCACTGATCGCGAAGCATACTACGTGCATCTTTCACTTCTAAACCACCAGCTTTTGCAATTTCACCATTCTCTTCTTCATTTACTTTAATCTCATGTGGCAAATAAACAAGACCGTTATCTGGATTATATTTACTTCCAATTCCACTCGTTAATTGTTTCGCATTCGCATCATAAAATAGTCCATCATGAATATATGCAAGCTTATTCCAAATCTCTTCTGTTAGAATCACTCCTTGCATTCCATCGGCACTACTTTTTCCAAGACGAACATTTGCATCTTGGTCTTGTGTACTCGCTGTTGCTTCTAACTCTTCATCTTTATCTAATGTATGGAAACCACCTAAAAAGTCTCCAGCCCACAATGTTTGTTTTAAAAATGTTGAACCGTATGCTGCTGGTGTTAATGTTTTATTCATCTTCGCACGATCCCAGCGTAATGTTTTAAAATCCATTTGGTACGCCGGTACATATGTTTTATCATCATTTTCTGCATATACAGACGTATCCACCTTTTTTGTATAGTGCGGATCACCGCCAGCATATTCCATAAATGTCGGATACATATTTGCAAATATTTCTTTACGCGGATACCCTACACTATCTGCCAATGTATAAAATCTATCCTCTAGCCAAGCAGGAACATCTTTATTTTCCTCTTTGGTCATTTTTTGTACAATTGGCGCGTGCAGTAAATGCAGTCCAAGACCTGATTTTTCAACAACCTCATACATTGCTTCTTCTGAATACTCATATGATTCAATTCCGGCCATATAATCAAATTTCGTTGGTTTATTTCGTTTTTGTGCGTCCAATATATCTAAATCTAATCCGAGTCCTTCCGCCAATGGCTCCCCAGACAATTCAAATTCTGTATACGCAAACATATTCGCTGCTGTATCAAACGAATAATCAGTCACCGGTACACGATATGTATTTTTTTCTTTTGACGTTTCCACTTTTTTCCCGGCACACCCTACTGATAGTAAAAGTGAAGAAACAACAGCGACTGTCGTCATTACTTTCCATGGCTTTTTCATTCATTCCCGCTCCCTTAATTAACATTGATAATTATTATCAAATAAACGCTTTCATTATATTATTAAATTAATTTTTTGTAAACTTTAAATTTCCCATAAAAAAATTCAAGAAAAGTATTGACAATGATAATGATAACCATTATCATTTATTACGAAGCCAACAATTGATGAATCAACCAAACGCTCAGTAACATTGTTACCCCTCTTTTTCATATAGAAAAACACTGTACATTCCCCCTGTTTGTACAGTGTTTTTCTTTTTTACGTTTATTCAAATAAATTGAGTTGTTCCGGTTTTGGTTCACCGTATGTAATATGCATCATCTTCATAAGCTGTTTTGCATTATCAGCAGCATCCCCGCCTGAATTATTATTAAATAACACATATATATTCTTCGTCTTGTTCTGCAATATTTGTAATCTTTCTACCCATTCCTCTAACTCTTTTCTATTATAACGATACAAACAGCGCACGGCTCGCCAATTTTCCCCTTTATCAAGCCATCCATGAATATTGCGACCATGAAAACGAATCAATGCCATTTCAGAATGCGTTGCCTCTAATACAAGTGGAACAGATCCAATTCCAGCTTGTGGTTCATCACAAATCGTATGAATCCATTCTTCCTGTTCTAAAAATTGCAATGTTTTATCATGCATACTAGGATGAAACCACGTTTGATTCCGGAACTCTATGGCACACGGTAAGCCTTCCATCTTTTCTTTTGTATAACGAAGTAAATCTACATTTTTCTTCTGACAATCAAACCAAGGTGGATATTGGAATAATATCGCCTTTAATTTATACGCTTCTTGAAGCGGCACAATCGATTGTTTAAATGTTTCAAACATCTCATCAATATTTGAAAATGGAATCTCTCCTTGCATATGTCCTGTCATCCCTTGATACGCTTTAACAATAAACGAAAAATCTTTTGGCGTTTCCCCAGCCCATTTCATATAATTTCGAACTGGTTGCATAGCATAAAATGAACTATCTACTTCAACAATAGGGAAATACTCACCATATGTTCGCAATTTATTTCTATTTTCATAGGAATCTGTATATAAAGAATCGTGGTCTCCCCATCCTGTTAATCCAATAGAAATCACCTTTCCCCCTCCTTATCCCATCTCTATTAATCAATACACACCTAATTAACGAAAAGAAATACTTCAGCCTACTTAGCAAAGTTTCAATTTTCTTCAAGAGCATCTTTATAAAATATGATATACTAGATGGTACAACTTTTATCATCTCAATTCCGTTAGTACAAACAAGGACAGGCTTATAGCAGTTACTTAATTATATTCAAAATATACGATTCGCTAATTTCCAGCACATGGCCTAGCTTCTTCATTAATCTTTTCCTCTAACCGACATTCCTTTTCCTCTTTCATAGTAACACTGTAAAACTTCATTAGGTTGGCTTTCTCTTCAACCCTTTCATTTCTTTTACCATATCAATATAATCACTCTACCTGTAAGCCCACGCCTAAATAATGTCTCTTTCCCTATTCCAAATTCGATATACACAGTAGAAAATAACTAGCCACCTTCAATGTTTAATTTCCTTCTTTACGTTTCTTTACTTCAAATTTACTCTAGCTTAATGCTTATTTTGTATGATAATAACAAAGACAATCATATGAAAGAGGGATGAAAATGAAAGTCTTATTGTCAATACGCTTTTGGATCGTCCTTATGTCATGCATCATTTTATGTTTTGGACTCTTTTTGACTTTAGAATACACTACTGCATCAAAAGCAGCAGAAAATAATAATATAGTTCCTTATACACTTCTATCTGTAAACCCACATACCGTACCCATATCACCTTCCTCATCTAAAGAAAAAAGAGTTATTAAGGGAATGATGATTACAGAAGCTTCTTCTCACCATGATCTGAATCAGATTGCAAAGAAAATTAAAGAGAAATATAAGAACCAGAAAATCGATGAGATCGTATTATCGATTCACAATAAAAATACTGGAAAATACGAAGAAGAACTACCCTATGAGCCACTCAGCAAAGGCACAATTTCGATTATTTACAATTCGCAATCTCATTCCAACGCAATCGTTCGTCTCAATGAATAAAGTGAAACTTTAATCATTAGGGTTTTCTTCATCCCCACCTATCTTCCTCACTTTCCTTTGAATCTTGAGGCGGAGGTCTTACTGCCCATTAATGCTGGATAAATTTTTATTTCATAAAAAAATCGAGGCCACTGAAAAACTTACATTCTTCAGTGGCCTTATAATCATTCACTTCTTTTTATTCTTACCAAAATGGAATCCACTCTTTTACTTTATCGATCCACTCCGTCTTTTGTTCTTGTCTTAGTTTTTCTTCTTCTTGACGTTTTTTCTCCTCTTCTTTTCTTCTTTTTTCTTCTTCAATTGTCTTTAATTGTTTCGAATAATCAGCCTCTGAAATAAGTGACAACTGAAATGCTTTTTGGGCAGAATTTTCGGAAGCCTTTTTCATAATATCTCGAAACATTGTCGTTGTAATTTGACTACCACCTGGAACATAATGTTCACTATCGGTTTTATCGTATCCTACCCAAATTGCACCAACAAGATCTGGAGTATAGCCAACAAACCATGAGTCTTTCGCTCCACTGCTTGGACCATCTACTAGCTGAGTCGTTCCTGTTTTACCGGCAGTATCGACATTTTTCACTTTTGCTTTTTCGCCTGTTCCCTTTTCAACAACGCCTTTTAATAAATATGTCATTTTTTGAGCAATCTTCTCACTTGTTACACGAGTCTCTTTTTTATACCATTTCCCTACTATTTCTCCTTCAGTATTCTGTATTTCACGAATTGCATGTCCTTCAATTTGTACGCCATCATTTGCCAATGTTGCATAAGCCTGGGCCATTACAAATGGAGAGGTTCCATTGTGCATTCCTCCTAACGCGATAGGAAGAGTATGGTCCTCCTCTTGAATTGGAATACCGAAGCGCTCTAATGACTTCAAACCTTTTTCTAATCCAATTTGTTCTAATAACCAAACAGCTGAGACGTTATACGATTTTGCAACCGCTTCATACATCGTAACATCCCCATGAAAAGTATGATCGCTATTTTGAGGCGTATAATCCTTTATACTAAGTGGCTCATCTTTTAAAACATCATACACTTCATAACCTTGCTCTAATGCTGGTACATATACTGCAAAAGGTTTTAATGTTGAACCTGGTTGTCTTTTTAACTGCGTTGCATGATTAAATTGGAGGAATTGATATGTCCCTCTCCCGCCGACTAATGCAGGTACACCACCAGTTTTCGGGTCCATGAGTACAATACCCGTTTGCAGCAACTGATCGGAACTACTTCCTTTAAAGTAGCTATCATTATTCACAACATCTTCTACCGCTTGTTGCTTTTTCGGATCAAGTTCTGTATAAATACGATATCCACCAGCTAAAATTTCATTTTGTGTCAATTCATATTTCTCCATCGCCTCTCGGACAATATAATCGACATATTGTGAATATTTCCCTTTGTATTTATCATCAACGCCTCGTCGTAAGGCAAGTCCTGTTTCTTTCTCTTTTTTGTATTGATTTTCTGTAATATACCCTTGCTCTTTCATTAATGCTAAAACGACATTACGTCTTTCAATTGATTTATTAAAATTTTTATATGGTGAATAGGTTGATGGTGCCTTAATTAACCCCGCTATTGTTGCAGCTTCTGCTATTGTTAATTCCTTTACTTCCTTATCGAAATATGATTTCGCTGCTTTTTTTATCCCCCAAGCCCCTTCACCAAAATAAATTTGATTCATATACATTTCAATAATTTCATCTTTTGTATACGTACGCTCTATTTTTTTGGTAAGGAAATACTCTTTAAATTTGCGTGAGAAGGTACGTTCTTGTGTTAAAAATACATTTTTCGCAAGCTGTTGTGTAATTGTACTACCGCCAGCCACTACTTCTCCCGCCGTAATATTTTTTAATATAGCGCTCATAATCCCACTATAGTCGATACCATGATGGCTAAAGAACTCTTTGTCCTCTACTGCTACAATCGCTTGAACCATAATATCAGGAATATCTTTTCTTTTAATCCCTTCTGTTTTGGAAGAGGATAGCTTTGCTGCCACTTCTTTATTTGCATCATAAATAAGTGTTGGCTGCGGAACAGCCTGTTTTAATGCAGATATGTCTTGAATGGAGATCATTATATTTACTGCAATAAATAAAGTAACGAAAAAACCGCCAAAAATAAATAATGTATTACGCAGTTTCTTCCTCTTGTTGAACCACTCAAGAATTTTCTTGAAATGAGTGTTGTTCAATTTCATTTGTTCACTTCCTTCATTTGTTTACACTTTCGTTAGAAAAGGAAGAAACTCCCTCCTTTTAAATTTATTATGATAACGTAATAGTTCCTCAAGTGTAAAGTATTTCTTTCACATTCATACTTTTTACAAGAAAAGGACATTCTACAAGTAAGATATTCATTAGTCGCTATTAATATTATTAATGCATCAACGTGTATTATGTTAAGTTTTTGTAAACTTTTCGATAAAATGTTTTAAAAAACGACAGTTTTTTGTTAGAATTGACTAGCCAATATATTTTACATATATTACTTTTAGTGGGGGTAACAATAATGGTCTTTAAATCTAAAAAAGATAAATTTTCTGAAATGTTAATGAATGTTTCCGAAAATTTAAAAGAAGGCGCGCAATTTTTCGTGGAGTATAAAATTAAAAATGCTAGCGATTTAAAAGAATTTTCTATGCGCATGAAAGAATATGAGTCAAAAGGTGACACATTTATTCACGAAATCATTATGGAGCTAAACAAAGCGTTTATTACTCCTATTGAACGTGAAGACATCCTACAGCTTGCAATGAGTATGGATGATGTATTAGACGGATTAGATCACAGTGCTGGTTTATTCGAAATGTATTCTATTACAGAGGCTGATGAATACATGATTAAGTTTGTAGAGGCAATTAATCAATGTGCGATTGAGATTGCCAATTCCGTTGAACTTATGTCGAATAAGAAATTAGTGGATATTCGCACAAATGCAATTAAAATTAAGGATTACGAATCACAGTGTGATGATATCCGTCGCCATGCCATTAAGCATTTATTTTCTCGTGAAAAAGATCCAATTAAGATTATTCAGTACAAAGAGATTTATGAAGAGCTAGAAGAAGTTGCTGATAGCTGTCAAAGCGTTGCAAACGTATTAGAAACAATTATTATGAAGAACGCGTAAGGAGTTTGATCATGGATACACTCTTAATACTGACTGTTTTAGTAGTCATTTGCGCTTTAGCGTTTGACTTTATCAATGGATTTCACGATACAGCAAACGCTATTGCAACGGCTGTTTCAACGAAAGCTCTAAAGCCTAGACATGCAATTATTATGGCAGCTATTATGAACTTTTTAGGTGCAATGACCTTTACAGGTGTAGCAAAAACGATAACAAAAGATATCGTTGACCCATTTGCCTTACCAAATGGTTCTCTTGTAATTTTAGCTGCTTTGCTTGCGGCAATAGCTTGGAATTTGATCACTTGGTACTATGGTATTCCAAGTAGTTCTTCGCATGCAATCATTGGCGCAATCGCAGGTGCAGCAATTGCTGCTGCTGGTTTTAGCTCGTTAAATTTTAAAGGGTTCATAAAAATTCTTGAAGCTTTAATCATTTCACCAATTATCGCTTTTGTTATTGGTTACATCGTATATAGTATTTTTAAAGTGTTCTTTAAAAACTTTAACTTAACGAAAACGAACAAAAACTTCCGTATATTCCAGATTTTTACCGCTGCATTACAAGCTTATACGCACGGTACGAATGATGCACAAAAAGCAATGGGAATCATTACGATGGCTCTTATGGCAAATAACTATCATACTTCTAGCGATATCCCGTTTTGGGTACAATTATCTTGCGCGATCGCAATGGGTCTTGGTACCTCCGTCGGTGGATGGAAAATTATTAAAACTGTCGGTGGACAAATTATGAAAATTCGCCCTGTAAACGGTGTAGCTGCTGATTTATCATCATCTCTTGTAATTTTCGGGGCAACATTTATTCATTTACCAGTTAGTACAACGCACGTTATCTCTTCTTCTATTTTAGGGGTAGGTGCTTCACATCGTGTAAAAGGTGTAAAATGGGGAACTGCAAAGCGCATGTTAATTACATGGGTGATTACACTTCCAATTTCAGCCTCATTAGCTGCTCTATTCTATTACCTATTACATTTAATTTTCTAAGCAAAAGTCGTCTTCCTTATTTTTCTAGGAAGACGACTTTTTTGTGAACAATCTTATTTCTTTTCAAAAAATGTGTATAATGAATGTTGTATTAGTTATACCGAGGAGTTGGCAATTTTGGAATACATCATGTTACTTTTCATTGGATTAATCGCAGGAACAGTCGGAAGTCTAGTAGGACTTGGCGGGGGAATTATCATCGTGCCTTTACTGATTGGACTGCATAGTTTATCACCACAACTCGCAGTTGGAACATCAATTGTGACCGTAGTTTTCACCGGTCTCTCCTCTACTCTTACTTATATGAAACATAAGCGAGTAGATTATAAAAGTGGACTTATTTTATTTATAGGGAGCGGTCCTGGAGGAATTATTGGATCGTGGGCAAACAAATTTTTGAATCAAGATTCTTTTTCTTTATACTTTGGAATTTTTCTTATTTTTGTATCTATCCTTCTCATGTTACGTGATAAATTGAAACCTCTTTCCCTCTCAAATGCAACTGTGATTAAACGATCTTTTACAGATGCTGAAGGTAATACTGTTCATTATCAGTTTCCACCGTTTCTTTCAATTATTATCGCATTTGTAGTTGGTTTCATATCTGGATTATTTGGAATTGGTGGCGGTGTATTGCTTGTTCCCGCAATGATGCTTCTTTTTGCATTCCCCGCACAAATCGCTGTTGCAACTTCTATGTTTATTGTCTTTTTATCAGCAATTGTAAGTTCTTTGACTCATATCTCTCTTGGCAATGTTAGCTGGGTTTATGCATTGATTCTTATTCCAGGTGCTTGGATTGGCGGAAAAATTGGAGCTTATATTAATACAAAATTAAGTGGTAATGCAATTATTAATTTATTGCGTATTACATTAATTATCCTTGGAACTAGACTAATCATTAGCTCTTTCCTATAACGCGTTCTTTTTAGAATGCGTTTTTTATACGCAAGAATATAAAAATGTTCCTAATACGACACATAATACTGCACACACACACAACAACATTAAGTTTGAAATATGTAAATTACTCAAGTTGATCACTCCTATAGCTGTGACTATTATCCCTATAATAGCGAAAAAAAAGACACTTTGCCTTTACAATGTGCTAACAATGCAAAATCAATTGTTACAAATTTTATCTATTTATTACATGAATTCGTATAATCTATCGATTCAACAAAAAAAGATGCCATATTGACATCTTTTAGTGAAGGAGTGACCACCCCATAAAATCTTCGTGTACTTGACGTGCTCGTTTATCATTTCTATCATACAATTCAGCGTAGCTATCCGTTTCTTCGTCATAAGCCATTGTATAAATAATTTGACCATCTATTTCAACTGATAGAACGACTCCACCCTTCATCTCTTCCACATGTATGACGGCATTAGCTGGAATTCTCATATCAGTCATTTTCGCATCTAACAATATACTAAACCCCCTACAGCGTATTCATTGCTAGTACTATTACACACTAAATAGTATACTACTGTAATAGCATACATTTCGTCAACAAAATTACTGCTTTCTAAGCTTTTCTTCTTTTAATATGTATACTTTTAATACAAACGCACATATATCAGGTAAAATGAACAAATAGGAATACTTAAATGAGGTGCTAACATTGATTCTACATAAAGGGGATATATTATTTCGCCAAGGTGAGGAAGGGCCTTTGTACTTTATTAAAACAGGCCTATTAAAAGTCATTCGATTACAAGAAGACGGAACACCATTTTTATTTAACATTATCGTTCCTGGTGAGACAATCCCTCATCACTCTTTAATTTCACCGAAAGAGTATCATGGTACAGCAATTGCTTTAATTAAAACAGAGGTCGAACCTATTATAGGAACTACATGGTACGAAAAATTACAAGAGAATCCAGAGCTATATGCTAATATCGCCATGCAGCTCCAAACAAAATTACGCATGATGCAACAGCGAATCGATCAATTAACAACTGTTTCTCCAACAGAACGTCTCCATCGTTTGCAAGAGTGGTTCTCACTGTATTTAGATGGAATTCCTATCTACGAAATATTAACACAAGCGGAAATTGGTCAACTTATCGGCGTACGTCGTGAAACAGTAAATCGCTTATTAAGAAAACAAATAAAAAACGAGGTGAACTAACACCTCGTTTTTTATTTTCCTTATGCCAAGCTTGCTGCCGGTCCGAAAAATTCATAATGAATATGTTCAGGTGCAACTTCCCATTCTACTAAATTTTTATTAATATGTTTCATAAATGGTACTGGGCCACAGAAATAAAAGTCCGCTTCATTTGTAGGAATAATTGATTGTAACCACTCTAAATCAACAAAACCTTCTTTATCAAAGTTTTTTGCTTCTAGATCTTGTTCTGTCGGCGAAGAGTAACAAGTGTATGCTTCTACTTGTTCATAATCGCTCTCTACTTGCTGCACATGCTCTTTCATCGCATGTACATGACTATTTAATGCTGCATGAACAAAGTATACTTTACGATTTGAACCTTGCTCAATTAATGTATTTAACATGCTCATCATTGGTGTAATACCGACGCCACCACTGATTAATACAACCGGTAAGTTTGAATCCATATTTAATACAAAATCTCCTGCTGGTGCACTTAGTGGCAATAGATCTCCCTCTTGTACATGATCGTGTAAATAATTAGATATCTTTCCATCCGGCGTCTCTGAAGCTGTCTCTCGTTTCACACTAATACGATAGTAATCTTTTCCAGGGGCGTCTGATAAACTATACTGACGATTATGTGTATACGTTTCACCATTTATATTTATTTGAACCGTTACATACTGACCTGGTAAGAATGAAGATAATTCCTCTCCATCTTCTGGTTTTAAATAGAACGATGTAATTACGTCGCTTTCTTTCTCTTTTTTCACCACAACAAAGTTACGAAAATCTTTCCAACCGCCTTCTTTTTTCGCTGCTTCGTCATACATTTCTGCTTCAATACTAATAAATGCATCAGCAATCACACCATATGCTTCTCCCCAAGCGTCTAACACTTCTTGTGGCGCTTTTGCCACCTCTTTAATCGCCTGTAATAAGCATTTTCCTACAATTGGATAGTGCTCTGCTTTAATTCCTAAACTTCTATGCTTATGACCAATTTGTTTTACAACTGGAATAATAACTTCTAAATTATCAATATACGTCGCTGCGGCATAAACAGCATTTGCCAGTGCCTGTTGCTGTCTTCCTACTTTCTGATTTGTATGGTTAAAAATATTTAATAACTCAGGGTGTTCTGAGAACATAATTTGATAAAATCGCGTTGTAATTTCAACACCTTTTTCTTGTAATAATGGTACTGTTGATTTTACAATTTCAATTGTTTTTTCACTTAACATTATATCCCACTCCTCTATTTCCTTGTATATTGTTATTGTAAACGAAGCAAAAATGGAAGGTTGTGATTTTAATCACTATAAGCATGGTGCTTTTGTGAAAAATGTATGAACGATTTAAATTTAACACTCATTTCATATTCACTTTATACACTTTTCCTATCTTTCCCAAAAGGAAATAAGCTAACCAAAATAGGCTAGCTTACGACTGAGATTGTAGAGCTTGTTCAATTACTTGTGCATCTTTTCCGTCTCCAAACTCTGTATATCCCCATACATTTGTTTCACCTGTATATTTATTTACCAAGATATCCAAATCGTGATAAACACGATGTGCATAAACAACATATTCGATATTTTGGCTCTCTATGCCCTTTTTCAATATGTCATAACTTCGTCTCACATCTCGTTTTATCTTCTCGTTTTTTATTTCTGTATGTATATTTTTTAAAGCAGGTTCCTGTTGTTGAAACCACTGCAAGAGATGACCCCAATCTCCTTCTGTATATCTTTCGGCCTTGCCGTAATTTAAAAAGTTGTTATAACTTTCATGTGTCGAACGAATAAATTCTAAAACTTTTTTCTTTTCCTTCACATCTTCTACTTGTGGTATCGCAGAAATTCCCGCTGGTTTACTTGCATAGTATAAAAACACTTTCATTAAGCTATAACTTGCAATTCCCATCATAATAATAATTCCCATTATCCCTAAAATTCTCTTCATTCACCAAACTCCTTTTCTACTATGAATATTACATCTATTTCTATATACTGTTATATTTGTAACATTCTCTTGTAGAAGCAGAATTCCTCCGTAAATACTTCTTGCCATTTCGACACGTTTTTTCTACGCATTTCGCTTTGGTAAATGATCTTGTAAAACGATATATCCTTCATAAGCAGTGTAACCAAGTATCGCAAGTAAACCAATATAACAAGCAAACACTGTCCATTTTGTTTTTGTATCAATTTTATAATAGTCTTCTTGTTGTTTCTTCTCTTTTTCCCATTCATTCATTTTTCTTTCTGATACTTCTAAAGCTTCTGTTATACGAATGAAATGCTCCTCTTTTTCATCTTCATACGGTACATAATCAAGCGGTTCAAATTTTGGTAGTATATATTCTATTACTTCAATCTTTTGACGCTCTCCCGTTTCTAATTTATTCTCTCTTTCCCTTTGTCTTAGCAAATTCATTTCATGATGAATCATATAGATTGTTCGGTGAACCGCTTCTGTTTCTTGGAATTCTTCTTGAAATTTTGCAAGGTAAACTTTCATCACATCTACTTTATATCCTAATTCTTCAATTGGTTTATTTCGCTTCATCACCCTATACAGTTCCATACAACCGATTATAAAGATGAATCCACCCATAATACTCTTAAAGAAAATAGAATATCCGAGCAATACAGCTAGACCTAACATCCAAATTTTTGTACTTACAACAGAAATAATTCGTCCCCCGTCTAGTGGAGAAACTGGAATTAGGTTAAAAAAGTTCAACATACTTCCAAGTAAAATAACAAGAGCCCAAAACGGTTCCCCTGTTATTATATAGAGCGGAATTGCTGGTAAAAATGACAACAGTCCAAAAAGAGGTCCCATATAAGCAAGATAAGCTTCATCCTTTGCGCTTTTTGGCATCTCTTTCATTCCAATAAGAGCACCCATAAATGGAATAAAAATCGCTGGAGACGTAGGTATACCTTTTCGTTTCGCCGCCCACAAATGTCCCATTTCATGAACAAAAAGCAGATAAATCAGTGCTACACCAAATTTCCATCCATATATAGTGGCATATGCCCCAAGTGATAATAGCATGCTAAATACTGTTGAAAATTTTGCGAATTTAAAAATCGCAAATACCCATTTCAACTTAGAAAGCAAAAATATTCCTACAGCGGCTACAATTCCCCATAATCCTTTTGTATTATTTTTCATACCTCTCTCCTTCCTCTTTCTTTTTTCTCTATTATGCCATATTTTTTTCTTTTATTAGAAACCATGTTTATTTCATCCAATTTTAGCCAAAACTAATAATGAAAGGAGGTAGAAAAGAAATGACATTACAATCTTTCATTATTAGCACCCTTTCCTTTTTAGCTTCGTCACTAATCTTTTATACCGTTGGCTATGTCTTGCTATTAGATTTCTTACCAAAACATCTCTTTATTATCTTTATTATTCTTTCTGCTCTTATGATTTCCTATCTGATTACACGAAAATCACTAAATGAGCCATCTACCAAAACAAAATAATAGAGTGAACCGTTTCGGTTCACTCTATTATCATTTCCTAGGAAAAACTTTCTCTATCTTTGCAAATTCATTTTTTCACCATAATCTTTTACAATTTGAATAATATTTTGAAATGCGCCTACTGTTTCTTTTTTATGATTTAATACTTGTAAATCATAATTATCGTAGTAAGTTTCTAATGCTTTTATTTGAGAAGCTGACGCATTCTCTATTGGCACACCAATACTCACTTCGTATTGTTTATAGCCCTCTTTCACTTTCTCACCTTTTATTATTTCACTTGTTTTACTTCCAATCACTTGTTGTACTTTAGCAGGAAAAGTTAATTGAAAATAGTATTCTTTTTCTTTTTCCAGTGTTTTATATAAAGAATCTGAAATTGTATAAAATACCGTATAATTTATGTTCTTTTCATTTGTTTTAATGTGAAAAGCGGTAATTTGCAAATCCTTTTTTGTCACCTCTGTTAATACATTCACTTGTGTACCATCACTTGTTGATTCAGGAGCAATCGAGAGTATAGATAAGAGTTGTTCTGTATCAGATTTTGTAAGCATATACATGCCTTTTTCATCTTGTAGCCAACCTTGTCGATCTTCTCCCCTTAACCATGCACGATATGTTTTCTTCTTTCCATTGTTCTCAATTTGAATTTCGTACTCCGGCTCTCCAAAGCTCCCTGTTATTTGTTGTTTTTCAGCCTTATTCATGATATTCACTACTTTTTTTGCTTCCTCTTGTTTTAAAACCTTTTCAACCTTTCCTTTCTGTATAATTGTTACTTGTATACTTTCCTGCATAGAGTTCACCGTCTCTTCTACTTGTTTTTTCTCTTTTTTTTGTTCAACTTGGCTACACGATGCTAATAAAAAAATGAATAGGATTAGTAAATATTTTCTGTCCACTCCGAATCCTCCTATCTAGAACAATAAGAAAAGCTTATTGTTCTTGAAAATAAAACAAAAACGTTATGTATGATGAAATGAGATATGCTAAACACGAAGGGAGGTTTTCATATGTCTATTAATTTTCATGATACTAATAATAAATACACCTATGCCGCCCGAAATGCAGATCTTTCTTGGCGCAAAATGATCCAAAGTATAATTAATGTAAGCGATAAAAATATAGTCGACATTGGCTGTGGCGGTGGTATTTATACAAAAGAACTGGCACTTATGGGAGCTAATAATATCGTCGGCTTCGATTTCTCAAAAAAAATGTTACAAGCAGCTAGAGAAAATTGTACTTCTTTCCAAAACATCTCATTCATTCACGGTGATGCCCACCATATGCCATTTGCTGATGCAACTTTTGATATTGTGATTTCTCGTGCTGTTATCCATCACTTACAAGACATCCCGAAATTTTTACAAGAAGCCTCACGTATCTTAAAGAAAAATGGAATGCTTATTCTTCAAGATCGCACTATTGAAGATTGTACAATTCCCGGCAGCCTAGAACATATTCGTGGATATTTCTTCTCCGTCTATCCAAAACTCATTCAAATAGAGGAAAAACGAAGACCAAAAACAACACGCATACAACAATTAATAAAACAAAACGGTATGCATCCACTTCCCCTCCAAACAATGTGGGAAGTTCGAAAAATCCATGTTTCTATTGAAGTATTACTACAAGATTTATCACCACGAACAGGCCGATCTATTTTATACGAATTAACGGATAATGAACTTTCTCATCTTCTACATCATATTCATACTGAGCTACACAACATAGCTCCAATTATCGAACAAGATCGCTGGACCATTTGGAGTGCCACAAAATCTTAAGAAAGCCTCACATAATTTTGTGAGGCTTCTTTCATAACCTAATTTTGCAACACTCTTGATACCCTCCACTTCTAGCCTGTGCACTTCCACACTTTGAACATACTAAATATCTAGATTGACTTGTCAACAAACTACCTTTTTGAAAGAGTAACACTTCTGCTTGTTTAAACGAACGCGAATAATATAACCATATGAAACCACAAATTACTATAATTCCAAACAATACACCCATCGCAAGCATTTCCGTCACCTCTTTTTGGTTTGTTCTTTCCAGCAAGTGGATTGTAGTATTATTCTCTATCGATAAAAAAGATTCCTGCTTCCTTGTTTTAATTATCATATTTTTCAAAAAATTTTACATTTCCTCCATACCTTTACGTATTTTTTACAAAAGATTCCCTCCTACTCCTCATACAATAAAGTGAAACTTCCTACCTAAAATCAGTTTACTAGAGGAGTGTTACTATGAATTCTTTCCTATTACTCCCTTTTCTTATCAAACTAATTTTTTTATTTCTTTTTCCTTCCTCTCTACCTACCGATGTATCCGTACAAATTCTCAGCCTCAATGATTTTCACGGTCAATTGAATACCACTTCAACATTGCATGGTAAAGCTGTAGGACGCGCTGATTACATAGCTGCTTATATTCAATCTTATCGTAATAAAAATCCTAACACCTTACTTGTTCATACAGGTGATATGATTGGTGGGAGTCCTCCAATTTCAGCACTTTTCCATGACAAGCCAACAATGGAATTTTTAAATCATCTTCAATTTGATGTTGGCACACTAGGAAACCATGAATTCGATAAAGGCCCAGTTACTTTGAAAGAACTAATTAGTGGCGAAACCACCACACAAACAAATTCATTTTCAGGCAGTTCATTTCCCTATATATGTGCAAATGTTTTAAATAGTAGTACGCAGCAGCCTCTCTTCCCTCCCTATACAATTAAGTGGGTTGATGGTATTCCAATTGCCTTCATTGGTGTCGTTACAAAAGATACTCCATTTCTAACAATGCATACCAATATGTCCTCTGTTCTCTTTTTAGATGAAGCTTCTTCCATTAATTCCTATGTATACCAACTACAAAAGAAAGGTATTCACGCATTTGTTATTCTCGCCCATCTTGGTGGCAATACAACAGGAGGGAACACAAATGGGGCTTTAGCTGATTTAGCAAATCAGTTAGATACCGACGTTGATATGATATTCGGTGGACATAGCCACTCTTATATAAATGGAAATGTAAACGGAAAACTACTCGTTCAAGCATATTCATATGGAAAAGCCTTTTCAAATGTCACTGTTACATTAAATCGTAAAACGAAAGATATTACGAAAAAAGGTGCAACCATTGTCCCAATCTATCAACATGCACTTCCTCCGGATTTACATACAAAAAACTGGATAGATTCTTACGCCTCAAAAATTCAAACTAAAGTAGATGAACAACTGGGAGTAACCAAATATGAATTAACAAGAGGGCAAAATGCGCACGGCGAATCCAAATTAGGAACTCTCATTGCAATAGCTCAGCGTCAAAGTATGCAAGCTGATATCTCCTTTGTAAACCCTGGAAGCATCCGGCATAATTTACAAAAAGGGAAAATTACGTGGGAAGATACTTTCCTCATACAACCATTCGGTAATCCATTAATCAAAATGGATTTGTCTGGAAAAGATATTCGAAATGTCTTGCAAGAGCAATGGAAAGATGAAACTCGCATGCTACAAATTTCTGGAATTCGCTATAACTGGAAAAATAATTTAATCGAAGCTATTTCATTAGAAAATGGAACCCCTTTACAAGATGATCAAGTATACTCTGTTGTTACCAATTCTTTTTTAGCAAATGGGGGAGATAAATTTATGACTTTCAAAGCAGGAAGAAATCGTACTGAAGGTCCGACAGATCAAGAAGCTTTTGCAAACTATATTCGTTCCATTTCTCATATAGATACATTCCCTCAAAATTTTATTCAAAAAATCTATTGACTTTATGAAAAAAACATGTGAAAATACTTTCAGAATACTTGAACAAAATTCATTGACGAGAACGAGTACGTTATAAAGCTGTTCCCCAGAGAGTTGGCGCCTTGCTGAAAGCCAATGTTCAGTGCGTAACCGAAAATCATCTCCGAGAAGTAGAACCGAACGATGTAGTAAGTTCTTACCGGTCGTCCCCCGTTACAAGGAACACGTATCATGTTGTACGTTGCAAAGCCGCATACATATAGATGTATTTCTACGTGTATGAACTAGGGTGGTATCGCGGGTAAATATAACTCGTCCCTTTATTAAGGGGCGAGTTTTTTGTGTTTTTACGAATGAATTTTTATTAAAGGAGGAAAACAATGAACACTGTATCAAAAAAACATATTTTTTCCACAGGTCTTATGCTATTTTCTTTATTTTTTGGAGCAGGTAACTTAATTTTCCCTCCAATGCTTGGACAAAATGCTGGTGAACACTTCTGGTCAGCAATGCTTGGCTTTTTACTAACAGGGGTTGGTTTGCCATTGTTAACTGTTATTGCCATCTCTCTTTCAGGAAACGGGATGCAACAGCTTGCAAGTCATGTTCATCCAATGTTCGGAATTTTCTTTACAGTCATTGTCTATATAGCCATTGGTCCGTCTATGGGAATTCCGCGTGTCGCTAACGTCGCTTACGAAATGGGTGTTAGTTCCTTTTTACCAGAAGCAGTTCGTACTAGCGGATTCACATTATTGATTTATACAATCATTTTCTTTGCCATTGTATATTGGCTCAGCTTAAATCCTTCTAAACTAGTAGATCGAATTGGAAATGTGTTAACACCTATTTTATTACTTTCTATTTTCGTATTATTTGTAAAAAGTGTCTTTACACCACTTGGACAATCCGGTCCAGCAATGCAAGAGTATCAAACTTCTCCAATTTTCAAAGGGTTTATGGAAGGGTACTTAACAATGGATACAATTTCGGCTCTTGCATTTGGAATTATTGTCGTGAATACAATCCGCTCAAAAGGTGTAAAAGATCGCAAGGCAATTGCAATCGCAACGACAAAAGCAGGACTCATTGCAGCTATAGGGCTCGTACTTGTATATGGAGCACTTGGGTGGCTAGGTGTAACTAGCGTTTCACTTGGATATGCAAAAAATGGCGGACAATTACTTACAGTTATCGTTCAACAATTATTCGGCCCATACGGTCTTTCTTTATTAGCGCTCACCGTTACGCTTGCTTGTTTAACAACATGCGTTGGACTTGTATCTGCATGTAGCCAATATTTCTCAACTCTATTTACAAAATTTTCATACAAAAGTCTAGCTGGTACAATTTGTGTATTAGGACTTCTAGTAGCAAACTTAGGATTAACAAAAATCATTGCAATCTCTGTTCCAATTCTACTAGTTGTATATCCAATCGCTATCGTACTCGTACTATTATCACTACTTCATAAATACTTCGGTGGTTATCGTTCTGTTTATGTTGGCTCTTTAATTGGAGCTGCAGTCATAAGTATATTTGATGGATTAAAACAAGGGAATGTGCCAGTCACATTCATTACTTCTTACTTTGAATCTATCCCATTATATAATGAAGGAATCGGTTGGCTCTTACCAGCACTAACAGGAGCAATTATTGGTTTTCTAATTGCAAAGTTAAAGGGCGCAAAACCTGTACCACTAATGGAAAAACATTCTAAACCTAAGGCTTCTTAGTAAAAACCCCTTCAATTGAAGGGGTTTTTACATTTGATACGAAGTATGATTAAAACTACTTATTTTATATGCTTTCGTATAATATTCAAGATTTGTGTCAACTGTTTCTACTTTCACAACATCATAGCACTCTTTTTGTTTTATTAGAAATAAATAATATTCTTCTGTTGCTTCAATAATCGCAATACAATCTGTTTCAATATCATATTGCTCACGAAGTGCTTGCAATGCGTTTACATAATTTCCTAACTTTTCTTTTCTCCCCATTTCAAATACTGTTTGAACTAACATACATCATTTCTCCCTCTGTATGTACTGTTTGAACTAAAAATGATAACGCTTTTAAACAGATACGTCAATAAAGAAAACTTCCACAAATGAAACAAGTCATCTTCAGTGGAAGTCTCTTGTTATTTCGTTAATTGATGTCTAAATGCATAAATAACCGCCTGCGTACGATCACTTACATTTAATTTATTTAATATATTACTTACATGTGTCTTCACAGTTTTGAGTGCAATAAATAGCTCATCCGCAATTTCTTGGTTACTTTTCCCCTCTGCAATTAATAATAAAATTTCAAACTCTCGTTCTGTTAAATCTTCATGAAGAGGTTGTTCTTTCTTTTGACGCATACGAGACATCATTTTACCAGTAACTTTCGGCTCAAGTACTGTTTCCCCATCATAAGTCGCCCTCACTGCATCAGCAATATCACTTGCTCTTGATGTTTTTAATAAATAACTTGTTGCTCCAGCTTCAATAACAGGATATAATTTTTCATCATCTAAAAAACTTGTGACAACGACAATTTTTGCTTCAGGCCATTCTTGAATAATCGTACGCGTTGCCTCAACACCATCCATTTCATCCATGACAAGGTCCATTAAAATAATATCTGGTTTTAATGCCAACGCTAATTCAGAACCCTTTCTTCCATTTTCAGCTTCTCCAACCACCTCGATATCCGGTTGAGTCGATAAATAGGCCGATACACCCATTCGAACCATTTCATGATCATCAACAAGTAATACTTTAATCATGATGCTCCCCCCTCTCTATCATAATCGGTACTTTCACCTCAATTTGCGTACCTTTATTTGGAAAACTTAACACTTTTAATGTTCCACCAATTTCATGGACACGCTCTTGAATAGACCTTAAACCGTATGAGCCAGCTTTATTGACACCTACTTCAAATCCAACACCATCATCAATGATTTTCAAAATCGCATACTGATCGATTTGGCGAAGGCGTACCTCCGTTTTCTTTGCTTTTGCATGCCGCAATGTATTAGACAATGCCTCTTGTACAATACGGAACAAATGATCTTCCACACCTTTTTTTAATTGGATAGGTTCAATCAACCATTCTATTTTCATATGTTGTTTTCTAGAAAGTTCTGTTAGCAGTTCTTCTATACCTTCTGTTAATTTTTTACCCTCTAATTGTACAGGACGTAAATGCAGAAGCAATGCTCTCATTTCCGATTGCGCATTTACAACCATATTTTCCACGAGTTGCAATTGCTTTTTGGTTGTTTCTGGCATATGATCTACCTGTTCATTAATCGCCGACATCATCATAGACATTGCAAAAAGCTGCTGACTCACTGAATCATGCAGTTCCCTTGCTAGTCGATGCCTTTCTTGTGAAATAGCTTCTTGTCTCATTTCTTCATTCCAATGAGCTCGTTCATTCGTCACCTTTTGAAATAGCCCAGCCTGTTCCTCTAATCTTCGCGCAAGCGCTATTACTTTTCGCTCTACTTCATGAAATTCATCTTCTGCAGTAAACGAAACGTCCTTTGGGAAATTCCCGCGCTCTACTTCAAACAAGAAAGTATTTAATCCTTGAATACGTTGCTGCATATAATAACCGATTGCATACCCTACAATTCCTCCCATAAGAAGACTTGTACTTATGATTAACAAGCCAATTGGAACAGAAGCAATGGATTCTTTCCACAATAAATCATATACGTCTTGCCCACTTTTCCATACATATACAACTGTACAAATAAGTGCGATACTAACAGAAGATAACATAGAATAACGAATGTACATCCATGAAATATTTCCTTGCTTTTTCATTATACTTTCCTCACTTCCGTATCGCCTACGACAAGCGAAGAAATAATTTTAATACGACGAGGAGCTTCTCTATACTGTTCTGTCTTAAACGTAACATTTCGATTAAAACCTGTTTCTTCATGTCCAGGAAGCAAAACTCTCCCAATGATAACAGAATGGTTTAAAGATAATTCAATATCATATGGAACATACAAACGAATGTTACCAATAACACCCCGAATAACAATGACCGTTTCCCCTTCAGGAATCATCGCCGTCGTCAAATCAATTTCAACATCACCGACCCCGTACTGGACATTAATATCTTCTAACTCATAAATATGGTCCATCATTCTTATGTTACCAGCCATTATATTCTTAAGGTATGGTTCTGTACGATAGATTTGTTTTTCTTCATCTATATATCCTTTTTCCTTAATTTCTACCTGTACAGTTTTTGGCTTCTGCTGTCCTTGAATAAGCTGATAACCGATGAAAGCTAAGCAAGCAAATACAACGAGCACGAAGGCTGCTGATGAAAACAGAAAGAATAAAAAAACAATCCCTCCGACGAATAAAAACACATTCCCTCTCACATATCGATTCTTTTTCCGATAATGTCTTCCGAACATAATCATAATAAATGCAAAGATAAGAGCACCTGGTTCAAAATGACCGAGAACCATATCAAGAAAAAGACCAAATCCAAATATGATGAGGAGCATCCCCACTAGTTGTGATTTCGAAAATTGTTTCTTCATTTCAGCTCCCCTCCTTCTTGTTACATATACATAGAAGAAAAGGTATTGCTTACCAACACCTTTTCTTCTATCACTATATCATAAGCCCGTTTTATAATGTACTACAATTATTTTGTTACTTCTTTTGCTAAAGATACTTCATCCTTTTCTTTCATTTCACGCTCAAGCTTTGCAATTTTCATATCAAATGTATCACGTTCATGATCTTCATTCATGCGAAGCTCTAAATCACGAATGTGATCTTCAATTTCTTCAAATCGTAAGAACGGATTATTCTCATCCATTTTATGAAGAGCCGTATTCATACGACGGTTCGCATGGGCCATATTTTCACGTGCCATCAATTCCATACGCTTTGCATTCATTTCTTTCAGCTTATTTTTCATTTCAGAAAGACGGCGTTCTAACTCATCAATTTGCTCCACTACACCCGCATACATCTCTTCTAAGCGTGATACTTGCCCTTCATAGTATGCTACTTCTTCTAATGCACGTTCATGCAATTGCATTTCTCCTGCTTCTTGTGCAATGATCGCCTGCTTTGATCGCTTATTTACGAAATAACGAGCCTGCTCAAGTTCACGAGCAAAGTTAGATTTTAATGTTTTATGACGCTCGATTAATTTCCCAATTTTTGTTACTTCACGCTCGCTATCGCGTAAATATTGGTTTAACATAGCTATCGGATTTTTTCTTTCCTTCTCATCTAATACATTATGAAAATCTGCTAAGATTGCATCGCGTACACGTCCGAATAAAGATTGTTTCATTCTAATCTTCCTCTCTTCTACTTTATGGTTTCAGTTATTTTATATTAGTTTTTCATTAACTTGTT
The DNA here is from genome assembly GCF_022811845.1 of Bacillus pseudomycoides. NCBI lineage: Bacteria > Bacillati > Bacillota > Bacilli > Caryophanales > Bacillaceae > Bacillus > Bacillus pseudomycoides. The sequence goes on along the minus strand of NZ_CP064266.1, from coordinate 2,900,250 downwards.
CCACTCATCTTCAAAGTTGCTATATCGTTTAGAACTTTCTGAAGCAGAATCAACCACTACATCTTTTTCTTTTTTCCACTCACGGTATCCGTAGTATAGTACTACTACTGCTACGATACCGATTAATGCCGGGGAATGAGATAGGGCGATTGACAAGCCGATTAAACCAGCAATTCCCCAAGCTAACTTTCCAAAAAATGATTGTGCTCGCACAAATGATTTATAGCTCCAGTACACAATCCCTGCTCCAATTGCGAATCCTATAATACCAGCAAGACTACCAAGAGCAATTAAAGCCAAAATACCGGCTGCGATAAACGCTAGAAATTGTTTCATCTTGTGCTTGCCTCCCTTCGATTTGATACTCTTATCTTACCTATTTTTTTGATTTCCCATAACGAGCTTAAGAACCGTTTTCGCCTCAGACTTAAGACCTATTTCTAGTCAGCCTTATATTAGCTCCCTATAAAGCAAACTAAAGATCTAAAAAACACCTTCTTTAGTGAATATGTAGAATATGATTATGAATTCTTTTCAAATAAGTTAAATTAGAAATAATTGTATAGAATTCCTTACATACTCAAAGGGAAATACATAAAGAAAGAGAGTACCTTATATAAGGTACTCTCTTTCTTTATGCCGTTTTATGATATTGCTTTTTTTCCGCTACTTTTGAAAATCGTGGAAATCCTATTAAGATAGAAACTACACCACAAACCCCAACCAAAATTGGATAAAACGCATATGGTAACAATTCAACTGGTGACAATGCTGCAAATCCTGCCGCCGTTAACATTTGAGCCCCATATGGAACCAATCCTTGTATGCAACATGAAAAAAGATCTAATACACTCGCCGATTTTCGTGGATCAATTTCATATTGATTCGCAATATTTTTTGCAAGAGGGCCAGTAAATATGATAGAAATTGTGTTATTAGCTGTGCACATGTTTGTCATGCTTACTAATCCAGCAATTCCAAATTCAGCACCTTTTTTCGAACGAATATTACGTGTTAATACGTCCATTAAATACTGAATACCACCATTATATTGAATGATTTCAACCATTCCACCGATTAAAATCGATAAGAGTACTAGCTCCATCATGCCATTAATTCCTGTTGTTACACTTTTAAAGAAGCTTGCCAATGTGTAGCTCCCATCAATAAGACCGATAATGCCTGATAAAACTGTTCCGCCCGTTAATACAATAAGTACATTCCAACCAAGTAACGCTGTTATTAACACACCCGCATACGGTAAAATTTTCACCCAATCGAATGCATGAGCTTTTATTTCTGTATCATTTCCAAGTGTAAGCACAACCAATAGTACAATTGTAATAACAGCAGCTGGTAATACAATTAAAAAGTTTGTTTTAAACTTATCCTTCATTTCCGTACCTTGCGAGCGAACCGCTGCGATTGTTGTATCAGAAATAAATGATAAATTGTCACCAAACATCGCTCCGCCAACAACTGTTGCCATTACTAGTGCAATAGAAATATCTGTTTGCTGGCTAATACCGACTGCAATTGGTGCTAATGCAGCAATCGTTCCCATCGAAGTTCCCATTGCTAATGAAATAAAGGACCCTATAACAAAAATTCCGGCAACGATAAATCCTTGCGGTAAAATAGACAACGCTAAGTTTACTGTAGAATCAACCCCACCCATTCCTTTTGCTGTTTCAGAAAATGCACCTGCAAGCACAAAGATTAACACCATAATCATAATATCCGGATTACCAGCCCCTTTAGCAAACCGTTCAACTTTTGCGGTAAAACTTTCTTTTCTATTCATTGCTAATGCAGTCCCTACAGCAATTAAAATTGCTACAAGTATCGGCAATTTATAAAAATCACCTGTAATAATTCCAGAACCAATAAATAGCGCTAAAAATATTCCAAGCGGTAATAATGCTAAGCCATTCCCTTTCGTTTGTTTCAAAATAGCATCTCTCCCTAGTTCTAAACCTTTTCTATCTCATAACAAAAGACCTCTTCCAAAAGAAGAGGTCTTATACATCTATAAGAAACACTCTCCTCATCTGTCAAGCATATGCTTGCTGGATTTGGCACAGCACTCTATCGTGAGTCCGCTGCCGAGGCATCGTAGGGCCAGTCCCTCCGCCTCTCTTTATAAGAAGGTTTCATATTTTATTTTTAATAATAATTTCTTCCCTAACTTTACTCGCTTACAAATCAAAAGTCAATTATTATTTGTATAAAAACAGTTGGTATTTTTTGATATTTATACATAAGTACGAATAAATCCGCATCATAGAAGAAAAAGAATCATTTTAGCTTTTGAATTGCTTTTTCTAAAATTGTAATCCAAGAAAAATGTCCTTTTTCAATTGTTTCCATAACCCACTTCGCTGTATTCCAAGCTATTTCATATTCTTCTTTAGCTATATCTCCAGCTATGTAAGCCTCTTCTAATTCATCTTCATCCAACAAATATACTTCACCATTAGGTAATAACACTACATCCAAATATAAATCATCAAAATATGGCATACCGCGTTCATCTATTTGATATTTTTTCGCCACATCAATATAATACTGCACTAATTCCTTATTTTCATTTAACATAGCTGTAATTGCAAAGTTCTTATTGTTTATAAAATACTGCACCCACGTGTATCTGTCATTTACAATGCAAAGTTTTTGGTTGTTATATTGCTTGTAACTGGGCTCTTTCACTTTTTGCATATGCAGCACACCTAACATTCCTTGCTCAATTGTCTTCACTTCATATGTTTTCTCTATTAACCGTTCCCAAGTAGAGCCATCTCCGTATTTTCGTTTCATTATTACCAACTCCTTTTTTATGCAAAAAAGCCCCCACATCTTATGCGGGGGGCTCTGCCAATAGCTATTAAGCTGCCTGTTTTTCGGAAAGCTCTTTTAAATAAGCCTGTCCTTTTGCATCGTCATATTGACCTTCCCACTTAGACATAACAACAGCTGCTAAAGAGTTACCCACTACGTTAACTGCCGTACGTGCCATATCTAAAATTCGGTCAATACCAGCAATAAACGCTAAGCCTTCTGCTGGGATACCTACTGTACCTAATGTTGCTAATAATACAACAAATGACACTCCTGGTACACCCGCGATTCCTTTAGATGTAACCATTAATACAAGTAGTAATGTGATTTGTTGTGTAATAGATAAATCAATACCGTACATTTGTGCTAAGAAAATCGCCGCAATAGCTTGGTATAATGTTGATCCATCTAAGTTAAACGAATAACCAGTTGGAATAACGAAAGATGTAATCGCTTTCGGACAACCGAATTTTTCCATCTTCTCCATAATCTTCGGTAAAACCGTTTCTGAACTTGCTGTAGAATACGCTAAAATAAGCTCGTCTTTTAAGATCTTAAAGAATTGGAAAATGTTAATACCAAATATTTTTGCTGTAAGTCCTAATACTACTACCACGAAGAAAATCATAGATCCGTAAACAACAATCACTAATTTACCTAATGGAATTAATGAAGCAAGACCAAATTTAGAAACTGTAACGCCAATTAATGCGAATACACCAAACGGTGCGAATTTCATAACTTGGTTTGTTACATAAAACATTGAATCCGCTACACCTTGGAAAAATTGAAGAACCGGTCTTCCTCTTTCACCGATTGCTGCAATCCCTAAACCAAATAACACTGAGAAGAAAATAATAGCGAGCATATCGCCATCAGCTAACGACTTCACAATATTTGTCGGAACAATATTTACAAATGTATCAGCAAAAGAGTGACTCTGCACTTGCTCTGTCGTTTGAGTATATTTACTAATATCTGTCTTTGTTAATTCATCCATATTTACGCCTTTTCCTGGTTGGAAAATATTCGCTACCAGTAGACCAACAACAATTGCAATTGTTGTAATAATTTCAAAATACAGAATTGTCTTTCCGCCTAATCGCCCTAACTTTTTCACATCACCAACGCCAGCAACACCAACAACGATGCTCGCTACGACAATCGGTACAACAATCATTTTAATTAATCGAATGAAAATATCACCAATTGGTTGTAAGTACTTCGCTACTGCCGGATTGTCATAAAAAATCGCCCCTACCGCAATACCAAGCGCAAGACCTATTAAAATTTGCCATGCAAGTCCAATTCTTTTCATACTTGCTGCAACCCCCTTCTTAGATGCTTTAACTCTACATTTCTTAATTTCTATAAAACTAAGAAATTAAGAGTATTACATATTATTCGACAATTCACTACATTTTTGTCCCTGTTAAAAATGATAAATCAAAAAATGAAATCTGACAACAAAATAAGTTTGCGTGAATACAAATAATTTTCTTGACAAAAATAAACCCCATGTCAGAAAACCTAACATGAGAACGATTCCTTAGAGTGTTTATCAATGTTTTCTCTCCTCTATTTTAATTACACCAAACGACATAATATACAAAAATTACCTCATTTCCGACAATTCATAGTACATTTATAAAACTTTCTTTACATTATGATTACAATAATAGACAGCATTCTTCCAATTATGATATATACATCATAGGGAAAGGAGCTAGACCACTATGAAAAAGAAATACGTCGCTTTCAGCGTATTAGCAGCAAGCACTATTTTTGTTTCTCCATTGCAGTCACCTACATATGCAGAAACAAGTCAAGATAAATTATCTAATATTCAGTCCGAATTAGAGGGTAACCAACAAGACTTACAAAACAAAACAGCAGAAAAAGAACAGGTGGAACAAGAAATACAAGACTTACAAAAAAAGATTGATGAGTTAACAGCTTCTATTAATAAAAATGAGGCTGATCTAAACGATATAAAAACAGAAATTAGTAAAACACAACAAACAATTGAAGAAAAGAAAAAACGTATTGAGCAATTGCAAACAAATATCGATACTCGTCAAGACGTCATTAAGAACCGACTACAATCCATGCAAGAAAAACCTCGAACAAATATCGTAACTGAAGTATTGATGAACTCAAACAATTTTGCGGATCTTGTTGATAATATATATTCTGTTAGCTTGATTTTAAACAACGATACAGAGATTGTAAAAAAACAAACAACTGATCAAGAAACTGTACAAACAGAAAAAGAAGCTGTTGAAAAGAAAGAACAGCAACTAAACGAATCTAAGCAAAAGTTAGAGCAAAAGCAGCAAGAGCTTCAAAAAAATCAACAAGAACAACAGGTACTTATTAACGACTTACATGGTAAAGTATCAAAGGTAGATTCTGAGATTGAAGGTTTAGAAGAATCTAAAAGCATTTTAGAAAACCAACGTCAGGCTGTTCAAAAAGCAATTGAGGAAGAGAAAAAAGCTGAAGAGGCTCGAAAAGCTGAAGAAGCAAAAAAAGCATCCGCACAAACACAATCTGCTCCAACTGCTTCCGCAGCAGAGATCACAAACAAAGGCGGTTTTATTAAACCAGCCGCAGGTTCAAAAACGTCTGGATTTGGCGCTCGTTCCTTAGATAATCATAAAGGTATTGATATCGCTGCTTCTGGAACAGTACCTATTTACGCTGCTGCTGACGGGGTTGTAATCCGCTCTGAAATGTCATCTAGTTACGGAAATGTCGTGTATTTATCGCACCGTATAAATGGTACAACCTATACAACAGTATACGCTCATATGAGCAGTCGCTCTGTATCCAATGGACAAACTGTAAAACAAGGTGAACAATTAGGATTTATGGGAAATACCGGTCAATCTTTCGGACAACATTTACATTTTGAACTTCATATCGGTGAATGGAATGTAGGTAAAACGAACGCTGTTGATCCTTCTAGTTATATCGGATTATAAATAAAAAAACTCGGTGCATACCGAGTTTTTTTATTTATGCTGAAAATCGATCCATTTTTAACAATTTGTAGGCATTCTACATAGACTAAAACAAAATGCCTATTCATCTGGGGGGATAAACATGAATGAAGAACTACAAGAAGCACGAGAAACATTTATTGGGCGTTTATTTACATTAGGTGGTTCGACTATTTTTTAATTGGTTCATTTATTGCAGCAACTGTAGCTTACAAAGCATACAACCGTTTACTACAAAAACCAAAAACAAACTAAAAAGCGGGGAAAGATACCCCGCTCATTTTGTAAACATTTTAAACACACCAATTGCATTCAAAAATACAATTACTACTGTTACTGGAATAATATAACGTAACAAGAAAAACCACACGTTAAATAATGTTTTTCCTTTCGTTTCTGTAACTTCTAATTCCTTCATTAATAAATCTTTACTCATTTTATTCGGAACAAACAATGAAATTGCTAGTACCCCTAGCGGTAGCAATACATTACTTACCGCAAAATCCACTAAGTCAAAAAATGTTTTTCCAAAGATTTTCACATCACTCATAACACCAAATGATAGAGCACATGGAATTCCAACGGCAAAAATGAGTAATCCAATAATAAATGATGCTGAAGGACGTTTCTTCTCATTATCTTTCGCTACAGATGCAACAACAATTTCAAGCATCGAGATTGCAGAAGTTAAGGTTGCAAAGAAGAATAAAATTAAAAACATAATAAAGAAAAATTGTCCGAATGGTATTTTTGCAAATACTGCCGGGAGAACAATGAACAATAAACCTGGTCCTTCTGTTGGTTTAACCCCTAACGCGAAGATCGCCGGGAAAATCGCTAGTCCGGCAAGCACTGTAATAAAAACTGTTAAGCTCACAATTGATGTTGCTGATTTCGCTAAATGCTCTTCTTTCTTTAAATATGAGCTGTATGTTACCATTACCGAAGCTCCTACTGTTAGTGAAAAGAAAGATTGTCCCATCGCATATAAAATCGTATCTGCTGTTAACTTTGAAAAATCCGGTTTTAAGAAAAACTCTACACCAGCCCATGCACCATCAAGTGTAAGAGCACGAATAATAATAGCAATAAACAAAATAAATAATAGCGGCATCATATACTTACTTGCCTTTTCGATTCCTTTTTCTACACCCTTACTTACAACGAAAATAGTACAAAGCATAAAGATCAGCTGAGCGCCTACTGCACTAGCAGGATTCGAAATTGTTTGTTCGAACAATTTGCCATATTCAACTGCCCCGCTCCAAAAATTCCCTGTCACACTATAATATAGATATAATAAAATCCATCCACCTACGACACTATAAAAGGATAATACACTAAAACAAGTAACAACGCCCATACGACCAATCCATGGATATAATTTACTATTTGGTACTAACAATTTATATGCAGTAACCGCTTCTTTTTGTGTACTACGACCAATAACAAACTCAGCTATAAGAAGAGGCATACCAATAAACAAAGTTAATAATAAGAAGACTAGGAAAAATGCTCCTCCCCCGCCATTACCTGCAACGTATGGAAACTTCCATATTGCTCCAAGTCCTACTGCGGCTCCGGCTGCTGCGAGTACAAAACCAATTTTCGACGTCCATTGCTGTGTTTCTTTCATCGTAATTTCTCCTTTTCTGAATATTTATACTTTTCTTAATTATACACTTTCATTTCATACTCGCCCACCTCCCTTTAGAAAATAAAAAAAGTCCTCTACACGCTACTATGCATGTAGAGGACGATATATGTAATAGAATACCGTGGTACCACCTCGATTGGATTAAACAATCCCACTTGTTCAGGTACAGGAAAAATTCCGATACCCTATCCTTTTAACGGCGGAACCCGGGTTGCCTACTAAATCGTTCAGCATACCTCTCGCAAGCCCATTCTGTATATTTTATCGTACCGGGCTCACACCTTACCCCAGCTCTCTGAACGTATCAAATATACGTACTCTTCTTGCTCATCGATTTCATATATTGAAGTTACTTGTGATTATAGAGTAGATTGTTATATTTGTAAAGAAGAATTTAATTTATCTGGCTATATAAAGTGAAATCCCTATCAGTGAGGGTTTCTTCATCCCCCACTGATTATTAGCCCTCACCAATCGGGCTTTTACGGGCAGTTTATCTTCCACCTAACTTCTTTGCTTTCATCGAATTTTGAGGTGGGAGTATTACTTCCCTTTAATGCGGGATAAATCGTTGCTGTGAAAAACAAAAGGTCACCTACTCTCATTTTCTCTCTTTTTTTACTTGGCATGATGTGACCAATTCTACGCATAGCCAGATGCTCTCTCCTACCTTAAAAGAAAGGTTTATCTCGGTTTTTTAATTTATATTTTCAACAATAGGTATATTCTATTCTACACATAGCCTTTCATCTAACTCTTGTAAAAATCTTTCTCTTTTTTGCTGATCTTGAATATACTCAAACTTCAACACTTCTTGTAATAAAATATTCTGCTTTCTTTTTTCTAGAGACAATTTCTTCACTTTCATTCTTACTTCATATAAAAAATCAAGATAATTTTCATACACCCCATCGTATTTCGCCGCAATATCATCCCTAATTTTTTTCGCAAGTTTTGGACTTGCACCCCCAGTAGAAACGGCAATATTAAGCTTCCCTCGATGAATCGCTGCCGGAAAATGAACATTTCCGCTTTCTGGATTGGTAATTACATTAACAAGTTGATTTAATGACGCATCTTTTGCAATAGATTCATTTAATTTTGTGTCACTTGTAGCCGCTACCACTAGAAATGCTCCTTCAATGTCACTTTTTTCATATTCTTTCTGAAACCAACGGATCTGCTTAGATTCTACAAGCTTTACTAAACTCGCATCTAATTCACGACTCACTACAACTATATCTGCTCCTTCTTTTAGTAAAGGAGCGATTTTAAACGATGCCACTTTGCCACCGCCTATGACAACAACACGTTTCTTTTCAATTCGTACTGTAAGTGGATACATACTCATCTCCCCTTAATATTTCTTCTGTTTTCTGAATTAACCTTTCTTGAAATACACGGTTTTTCCCTAAATAGGGACTTACATATATATTTGAAGAATCATATCCACGCACTTCTCGTTCAATATGTTTCATTAATAAACCAGTAAATAGTAAATAAGGTAGAATAACGATATTCTCCTCTTTTCGCTTTGCGACTTCTTTTAACTTCTCTTCAAACCTAGGCTCTGCCGCAGCTAAATAACATATTTCTACTCTTCTAACTTTTTCTTCTTGTTCAAATAAAGAAGAAATACGACTAATATCTTGTAACGCCCTAGGGTCACTACTCCCCCTTGCAACAAGCAACAAGGTTACTCCACTTTCATACTCTTTAATACCGCTCCCTTCATACGTAGCCGATACGAGCGATTCCGAAACACCAAACGGATTTCCGTAAGTAATTGTAATATAAGGATATTTATTTTTCATTTTTTGGAGTTCATTTGGAATATCTTCTTTCACATGTCCTGCTGCTAATAAAAAAACCGGAACAACAACAATTTCTGTTGCTCCTTTTCTTATACAATTAACAAAACCTTCTGAAATAAAAGGCCTTGCTAGCTCTAAAAAACACAGTTCTTGAATAGGAGCTGATACACGGTTCATACAAGAAGAAACAAAACCTATTGCTTCCTCTTTCGCCTCTCTCAGCCTACTTCCATGGCATATATATAACACAGCTTTCATTTTATAACACTCCGCTTACCGGATACGTAACGTTAGTTTGCTGTTCAAACCAATGGATTTTTTCACGAAAACGAACAACTTCTCCAATTACAATCATACTCGGATTTTGGATTCGTTCTTTTTCAGCAATCGTTACCACCGTTCCTAACGTTCCTGTAATCGTTCGCTGAGATGATGTAGTGCCCCATTCCACAATAGCAACTGGTGTCTCTTCCCCTTTTCCATGTTTCAAAAGTTGTTCACATATATAAGGAAGGTTGCTTACTCCCATATAAACCGCAAGCGTGTCAACGCCTTTCGCTAAATTTTCCCACTTCACTTCTTCTTCAGCACCTTCTTTTCGGTGCCCTGTTACAACAGCAAAACTTGCGCTCGCATCCCGGTGCGTTACAGGAATACCCGCATATGCCGAAGCAGCAATCCCAGCTGTAATACCAGGTACAATTTCAAACGGAATACCATGCTTTGCTAACACTTCCGCTTCTTCACCACCTCTTCCAAATACAAATGGATCTCCGCCCTTTAAACGTGTTACAATTTTTCCTTTTTTCGCATATTTAACAAGAAAGGCGTGGATAGTTTCTTGTTTCATCGTGTGATAGTTTGGTAGTTTTCCACAATATATTAAATCAGCATCTGGCTTCGCATAAGAAAGTAACTCTTTATTTACAAGACGATCATATAAGATAACATCCGCTTGCTTAATACACTTGACTCCTTTTACAGAAATTAAATCCGGATCTCCCGGCCCTGCACCAACAATATATACTTTTCCCATCATCTCTCCTCATTTCTACTATAAAGTGAAACTTCCATCCCTATTACGAATGGAAGTTACCGTCTTTGTTTTCATTTAACATGGAGCTAAAAAAGACCCTAACCGCTTCTATGCATAGCCAGATCCTCTCTACGACCTAAAAAGATTTTCTATTACTTTTCCAATATTTCGTATTACAATGACTCCTGCTCATGAATAACAAATGCTGCACCTTTTCGAATCTTCTTTTTTTCATGCAACGAGATTTCCTTTACTTCTGGCAACGGTAAGAAATACTTCTCTAATTCTACTTCCACAAGCCGAAATGCCTGTTCCTCACTTTGTGCAACAACTACTACAGGAACAACACCATTTGCCAACACTGCTTCAAAACGATACAAGTCCATATTGTTCCCTCCTAAGATGCAATCACTTCTTCTAAAATTGTATTTAACGCGGATTGTAAATCTTCTACTCCAACGCGTTCTACAAATTCATAAAACGTTTCAGCTGGCAGTTTATGTTCTTTGAAGTATGTTAAAAACGATACAAGAACATTCGGAAGGTCTTCTCCATCAATTTTCCCTTTTAATTTTTGATTGTAGACACCTCCATCTAATAACGTACCACCTACATAAATTTCAAATGCTTCCACAATTCCTTTTTCTTTCGTTTTCAATTTCACCCCTTGTAAGCCAATGTCCGCAATTTGTCTTTGTCCGCATGAATTTGGACACCCTACCATATGAATACGAACAGGAACATCTAAAGCAAGCTGTGTATCTAAATAATCCGCAATATTCCGTAGTCTTTCTTTCGTTTCTACCAATGCAAGGTTACAATATTCAATCCCTGTGCACGATACTGCATATCCTATGAAAGATTTAGGACTTGCAGAAATAGATTCAAATAAAGGTTCCTTTAGCAGCCCTTCTATATTTTCTTCCGGAACATTCGGAATAATGAAGTTTTGTGAGTTACATGTACGAATTTCACCATTGCCGTACTGCTTCGCAATTCTAGCAATTTCAAAGAACTCCTCAGAGTGCAGGCGACCAACTGGTACATTAAAACCAACGTAGGATAAATCCCCTTGTTTTTGCTTATGAACACCATAAAAATAACCTGCATTCCATCCTTTTAAAGCATTTTCCCCTCTATTGTGTAAAGGCTCTGTATATTCCAATAACTTTTCTTTAAATTTCTCTGGTCCCCAATCAGCAACTAAAAATTTCAAACGTGCTAAATGTCGCTTTTCACGATATCCGAAATCACGAAAAACTGTAGCAATGGCAATCGCGACCGATTCCACTTGCTCAGGAAGGATAAATAAATCTAACTCCTGCGCTAAATACGGACGGGCAGATAATCCCCCGCCTACTTGTAAATGAAAGCCTTCCACCGTTTTTCCATCAATTTCTTTTGTAGCCGGAGTAAAGGCAGCACAGTTAATTTCAGCATTTGCTGCATTATATACGTTTGTGCTAATTGACATTTTAAACTTTCGAGGCAAATTCGAGAACTCTTCATTATGTTGGAAGAATTCATATACCTCTTTTACAATTGGTGCTGTATCAAATAATTCATCACCATCAATACCAGCGAGAGGGTTCCCAATGATATTTCTTGTAATATCACCACAAGCTCCCGCTGTTGATAACCCTACCTTTTCTAAGCGGTTAAAAATGTCTGGTATTTGACCGATTTCAAGCCAATGGAATTGAATCGCCTGCCTTGTAGTAATATCAAGAACATCACGACCATAATCTTCTGCAATAGAAGCCAATGCTTCTACTTGTTCATTTGTTAAAATACCAGAAGGAATATTCACACGCATCATAAAATACCCTTCCTCTTTTGGGCGCTGTAAATATAAACCCGCCCATTTAAAGGAATCCCACTCTTCTTTCGGAATAGAATCAAACCCATTTTCAGCATAGTACGGAATCGCTTTAAAAATTTCTAATCCGTCTTTTTCTAATTTCTTTTTCTCTGTAGCATTTAACTTTTCATTGTTTGCCCACACTTTTTCATAACTCATTTTTATTCCCCCTATATAAAACTACGCTCTTGTAAGTAACCGATAATTTGTTCTGCACATTGTTCGATTGAATAAAGATGTGTTTCTACTACCACTTCTGCCTCTACAGGCTCTTCATACGGCGAATCAATACCGGTAAATTGCTTAATATCACCTTGTCTCGCTTTTTTATAAAGTCCTTTTGGATCACGTTTCTCACATTCTTCTATTGGACACTTTACAAATACTTCAATAAATTCGTCTTTTTCGAGAATATCTCTTACTTGCTGGCGATCCACTCGAAATGGAGAAATAAATGCTGTTAGTACGATTGTCCCTTGATCTACAAATAACTTTGCCACTTCACCGATCCGGCGAATATTTTCTGTCCGATCACTTTCGGAAAAGCCTAAATCTTTATTCAAACCATGACGAATATTATCGCCATCAAGTACATAGTTCCCAATATTTTTTTCGAACAGTTTCCTAGCAACCGCATTTGCTACTGTTGATTTTCCAGAAGCTGATAACCCGGTGAACCAAAGTACAAAACTGTGGTGGCCACTTTTCTTTCGTCTTTCTTCTTTTGAAACAGATGCTGCATGCCAAGTTATATTTGTTCCCATCTTACTCTCTCCTTATTTTGTAACGACTTCTTTTTGCAAACCACGAATTAATATTTCTACAACTTCTTTACGGCTAAATGTACTTGGCGGAATTTCCCCATTTCGTAACATTTCTCGTACTTTTGTACCAGATAAAATAACGTGGTCATCTTTACTGTGTGGACACGTTTTCGTAGAAGCCATCGCTTCACATTTTGTACAGTAAAAACTATGTTCAAAAAAGAGTGGTGTAATCCCTAACTCTTCTACTGTAAAGTTCGTAAAAATCTCTTGCGCTTCGTATGTTCCATAATAATTTCCCACTCCAGCATGGTCACGCCCAACAATGAAGTGCGTACAGCCAAAGTTTTTTCTAACCAACGCATGAAATATTGCCTCACGCGGCCCTGCATATCGCATCGCTGCTGGAAAAACACTTAAAAAGACACGATCGCTCGGATAATAATTTTTTAAAAGTACTTCATAACTTTCCATACGTACATCAGCTGGAATATCATCTGATTTTGTTTCACCAACGAGCGGATTTAAAAACAAGCCATCTACAATTTCTAGTGCAGACTTTTGAATATATTCATGTGCACGATGCACAGGGTTTCTCGTTTGAAAGCCTACTACCGTTTTCCATCCACGTTTTGCAAACTCTGCACGTGTCTCACTTGGATCTAAATGATACGAAGCAAACTTATCATTTTCAAAACGCTTCACAAGTGTGATTGCTCCCCCAACATAAATATCAGGCCTGTCATATAACTTTTTCACACCTGGATGTGCACGATCAGTCGTTTTATAGACAAGCAATGCTTCTTTCTCTTTATTTGGTCTGAAAATATCTTCTACTCGAATAACACCATATGTGACTCCTTCTTTAACAAGACGAATCTCTTCGCCAATACGAAGCTGGTCTGCCTTCTCTTCTGTTATTGGTAACATAATAGGTATACTCCATACCGCTCCGCTTGCTAAACACATTTTTTCTATAACAGATTGATAGTCTTTCTCCCCTAAAAATCCAGTAAGAGGACTGTATCCTCCTATTGCAAGGAGCTCTAAATCACTTAAAGCAATTTTGTCTAATTCAATTTCTTTTGTAATTCTCTTTATTTCATACGTTTCATCAATACGATTTACTAATATATTTGTTTTACTCATTTTCCTGTACGCCTCTTTCGCATATATTTGAAATCAATCAAGACCTTATTGATAATGAAGGCCACATTCCGTTTTCATTTTTCCAGCCCATCTTCCATCCCTTGAATCTCCACCTTCTCCTACAGGTAACGTACATTTTTCACAACCTATACTTGGATAACCAACGTCGTGCAGCGGATTGTAAGGTAAATCATGCTTATACACGTAACGCCACACTTCCTTCCACGTCCAATGAATGAGCGGACAAATTTTAATAGATTGAAAGCGATGATCCTGATTGATAAATCTTGTATGTTTACGTGTTTCAGATTGTTCCCTTCTCAGTCCTGATATCCATGCTTTTCCACTTGATAAAGATTCTTCCAACGGCAAAATTTTTCTTAATTTACAACAAAGATTTGGATTATGCTCCCACAAATTATTCCCATGCTTTTTTGCTTGGTCTTCAAGCGTGAGCGAAGGTTGTTTTTCAATAATTTCTAAATCCGGAAACTTTTCTCGTACTCGTTTAATTAAATCGTATGTTTCTTGAAAATGAACATTTGTGTCTAAAAATACAACTTTCGCAGATGGATTTACTTGGTTTATTAGATGTAACAAAACCATACCTTCCACCCCAAAGCTACATGCGTATATAATTTCACTCTCATAATGGTTATAGGCCCACTCTAATACTTGCAGTGCTCCTTTTGTTCCACTTTCCTCAGAAAAAGAAATGACATCCTCTTTCCATGTTTCATACGTCAACATGTTTTTCCCCCCTGTAACGCAAAAAGACGGTTTTAACCTAATCAAATAGATTAAAACCGCCTCTAGTTTTTCTAGTCAGCGCTTTTTACTTTAAGCGTACTTTTTCGCTTTTTTCCAGCTGAATCACTTTTCCATCTTGCACAACAATTGTAATAGAACCATATTTCATATCCGCAAGCATCGTTTGAATTTTCTCAGCTACTTCGTCAAAATGTCCACGCACTCCCACGAACAGCCCCCCTTTTTATTCATAAAAAAAATCTTTTCCATTTCGAAAAGACTGTTCGGTAATATATTTACCTTATCTTTCAAAATGGATGCCATTTTGCTGGACTTAGCACCTTGCTTCTATAAGCAGGTTGCTGAGCTTCGTAGGGCCAGTTCCCTCCGCTTCTCTTGATAAGCTTTGTATTTGTATTTTATCATAATTCTGACTTTTTTCAATCCTAGTTTTCCGATATATTTTATATTTTTTTAAAAGGAGTTGCTCAATTCGAACAACTCCTTTTATCACTTAAACCAGCTCTTTTATACATATGCGATCGTTCCCAATTATATTTTCATATGTTTCGCGCTCAACAACAATTTGTGATGTCCCGCCTTTCGCAAACACTACAGCTGGTCTGCGAATACGATTATAATTGTTAGCCATAGAATATCCATATGCTCCCGTACAAGAAATTGCTAGCAGATCTCCTGAAACAACTTGCGGCAACTCTATATCCCAAATAAGCATATCTCCGCTCTCACAACATTTTCCAGCAATCGACACAACCTCTTTAGCATTTTCTCTTCCTCTATTTGCAAGCATCGCCTCATAGCGTGCTCCATATAAAGCTGGTCTTAAATTATCAGTCATTCCCCCATCAACTGATACATATTTACGAATGCTTGGAATATCTTTTACAGCGCCTACTGTATAAATTGTTGTTCCTGCATCCCCAACAATACTACGCCCTGGTTCAATCCATATTTCAGGAAGAGGATAATTATTTTGTGTAAATTGTTCTCTAACCACATCAGTTACAGCATGCACATATGTTTCAAGTGTAAGTGGTGTATCAGCTTCCGTATAGCGAATTCCAAAACCTCCACCGACGTTTAACACTGTTGCAACATAACTAGTCTGCTCTCTTATCTCTTCTAGAAAATTATGCAATACTTCAATCGCTCTAACAAATCCTGCTGTTTCAAAAATTTGCGATCCGATATGTGAATGAATACCTAACACATTATAATTTGATTTCTCTAGTGCTATTTGAATTGCCTGCATTGCCTGACCAGTAGAAACTCCAAAACCAAATTTCGAATCATCTTGCCCTGTTGTAATATATTCATGAGTATGCGCCTCTACTCCAGGTGTAACTCGAATTAATATATTTACAATTTTTCCATACTGCTGTGCTAAATCATGTAATATTTCCATTTCAAAGAAATTATCTACCACAAAACAGCCAATATCCGCTCGCAGCGCCATTATAATCTCTTCTTCCGTTTTATTATTACCATGAAAATGAATGCGTGATGCTGGAAAACCAGCTTGTAAAGCAGTATATAATTCGCCCCCAGAAACAACATCTAAAGACATATTTTCTTCACGAGCTACTCGGCACATCTCCATGCACAAGAACGCCTTACTTGCATATGCTACTTGGTAAGAGAACCCACTTTCCTGGAATGCACGATGAAATGCGCGACATTTCTCACGAATAGCAGCCTCATCGTATACATAAAGTGGTGTTCCATATTGTTTTGCTAGCTGCGTTGTATCGCATCCTCCAATTTCTAAGTGTCCTTGGTCATTGATTCGGCTTGTGCCGTGTAAATACATTTGAATTCCTCCCTTATTTCCTCTAAAACTCATAACCCCAATCTTCTTCTATTCATTGCAGCACGCTTTTAGGTAAACAAAAAACGCGCGGAACAATGTTCACACGCGTTTCTTATTAGGAATCATGTATCATGAAAAAATAAACGAGTTGTTATCTTCTCAAATAAGAAACCGCATCAACATCTCCAAATAGCTCTCCATAAAATAAAATCTTATGACAGTACTACATTTATTCAATGTAGTCCCAATATATGAATGAGGTGATCATCCTTATATTTCGGCAATAGTCCCTTTCAATCTATGATCAAAGATTCCACTAAATCTCCCATAGCTTACTCTTTCCTATCGCGGCCTCTACCTTTGAGAGTAGATGAGGTAAGTCTATTTAATTTTCAAACATCTTATGTTGATATTAACAATACCAAACGAATAAATTATTTGTCAAACAATTTTTTATATTGGTTTTTTACAATTTAATTTTGTACCATTCGGTAAGCGCTTTATATCTATTTTTTGCACAACCCACTCTCCTTCATCATTGTTAAATGTAATGCTAATTTTTTCAAATGGTGGAAGTACTTTCCCTCCTACAGCTTCATATTTCGTCACTTCAATGACAGCTTGAAATAAATATGTACCACTATAAACTTTTTTTAGACTCACAATTTTCGGACAATCATATGGCTTTAGTTTTCCATAATGCTTTTCAATCGCAACATTTATTTTCGGAAACAATACAGAATAGAGTGCATCCTCTACTAAAGGCACATCATATTGTGCCGCCATCGCTGCTGGAGAAGCAAATAATATAAAAACACTACATAATGCTAAACAAAATAACTTTCTCATTACAACCTCCATATCCTTACGCAACGTTTTTATCACACTATTTAAATCAACAGATCGTACACCATCCATTCATTAAAGTTTCACTTTATTGTCTCCCACTTCTCTTTTTCTACTCCATTATTACAAAAAGCATCCACAATTCTGTTTTGTTCTCGTATAATAGTACACGTAGTATAATAATCATAAACATATAGGGCTGTTCGTATATATAAAGTGAAACTTCTATTCATTAAAGTACAATCACTAGAACTGTCATAAGTATAGGAGAGGAGTATATTATGTTACAACATTTGCTTCCAAAATTACGATTTGCACTTGTTGCAGTCGTTTTATTATGGATCAAAACATATATTGTGTACAAGCTAGCCTTCGATATTAAAATTGATGGCTTCTTCGAGGAAATGATGCTTTTGTTTAATCCAATTGCTTCATTACTTTTATTTTTTGGTCTAGCTTTATTCGCATCAAAATATCGAAATCGGCTTATTATTGGCATCAGCTTTTTGCTGTCATTTATTTTATTTGGAAACGCGATGTTTTATGGGTTTTATAATGACTTTGTCACATTTCCTGTTCTATTCCAAACAAATAACATGGCGGATTTAGGAACAAGTATTAAAGAACTATTTACGTACAAAACATTACTTCTATTTTCAGATGTAATTATTCTAATGTTCCTTTCTCGTAAATTCCCAAGTTTTTGTGATAGCACACCGCTATCACGATCTGAAAAACGAAGCTTCTTTAGTGGTGTAACAGCTTTATTCGCATTGCAAATTATCGTTTCTGTCGTTCATAAACCACAATTGTTTTCACACTCATTTGACCGTCAAACTGTTGTGAAAAATCTAGGTTTATACACATATCATCTATTTGATATTACACTTCAGTCTAAATCTTCTACAGAGCGTGTATTCGCAAGCGGAGATGGTTTTTCTGAAATTAAAAACTATATGAATTCCAAAGATAAACAAGGTGATAAAAATTTATTTGGAGCTGCAAAAGGAAAAAATGTCATTTTAATTTCAATGGAATCAACACAAAATTTTGTAATCAACAAGAAAATTAATGGAAAAGAAATCACTCCATTTTTAAATCAGTTTATAAAAGAGAGTTATTACTTTGATAACTTTTATCATCAAACTGGACAAGGAAAAACATCTGATGCCGAATTTATTGTGGAAAATTCACTCTATCCATTAGATCGTGGCTCTGTATTCTTTACTCATGCAAATAATGAGTACACAGCAACTCCTGAGCAGTTAAAGAAACATGGATATTATTCTGCCGTCTTCCATTCGAATGACAAAACATTTTGGAATCGGGATGTAATGTATCCAGCACTTGGATATGATCGTTACTTTAATCTAAATGATTATATCGGAACAGAACAAATGTCTGTTGGTTGGGGATTAAAAGATAAAGAGTTCTTTGAACAATCGATTTCAAAACTTAAATCTTTACCACAACCGTTTTATACAAAATTTATTACATTAACAAATCATTTTCCATTTCTTTTAAATCCAGAAGATCAATATATTAATGAGTATAATTCTAAGAGCGAGGTATTAAATCGTTATTTCCCAACCGTTCGCTATACAGATGAAGCTCTGAAACTATTTATCAATCGATTAAAAGAAGAGGGGTTATACGATAATTCCGTTATTGTTATTTATGGAGATCATTACGGAATTTCTGAAAATCATAATGCTGCTATGGCACAATTTCTTGGTAAAGAATCTATAACGCCATTCGATTCGATACAGCTACAACGTGTACCACTTATTATTCATGTTCCTGGTCAAGAAGGAAAAATTATTTCCAAAGTATCTGGACAAATTGATATAAAACCAACATTGCTTCATTTACTCGGTATTAAAACAAACCAATCCATTGAATTTGGTACTGATTTATTTACTAAAAACGAAAACCCACTTATGATTATGCGTGATGGTAGTTTTGTAACAAACGATTATGTTTACACAAAAAATGTGTGCTATAAAAAGAGCACAGGTGAACCAATTGATTTGGCAACTTGCCAGCCGTATATTGAAAAAGCGAAAACAGAATTAAGTTATTCTGATAAACTTATTTATGGAGATTTATTACGATTTGATCCTAGCAATAAATACAAAACAGGAACAATGATAACTAAATTTGAATAATCTTAAAAGCATCTTCGAATATTAAGAATTTGAGGGTGCTTCTTTCTTAACTACATCTTTATCCTTTCATACACATGGTAACTTTATCTATATGAATCCAACTAACACAGTTCTTTTTAGGCGAGAGAGCGCATCCATTCATACGTAGAAACGCTCACCTCATGCCCATTTAAAACAGGATGGAAAGCGTCACCTTTTGTTGTCATAGTAGCAACTTATATGCCGAAGAATCAAAATAAATATAGTAGTAATCTTCGTACTTCAACTCAAAGCTCTGTCAAAATAAAAAAGTTAGGCGAAGGATAAACTACTCCTGAAAGCCCGCCTTAATGAAACACATTACTACATGCGGTTTCACTTTATGAAATCTTTCACAAAATGGTAATTTTTTCGTACGTGGTAAGAAATTTATGGTATGATAAAATGAGTAACCTTTCATACACTAATTAAGAATTTATTACAGAAAGCAAGGGATCAGATTTTGTATAGAGCAGCAATTCCAAACTTATTTACGCTCGGAAATTTATACAGTGGATTTTTATCAATCGGCTATGCATCTTTAGGGTATTATAAATCAGCTGCTATTTTAGTACTAATCGGGATGATGTTAGATAGTCTTGATGGTCGAGTTGCTCGTTTATTGCGAGTGGATTCACAAATGGGGAAAGAACTTGATTCACTAGCAGATGTTGTAACATTCGGAGCTGCACCCGCAGTTTTAATGTACTACACTTCCTTTTCCAACTATGGAATTATCGGACTATACATAGCAGGACTATTCCCTTTGTTCGGAGCATATCGTTTAGCACGATTTAATGTAACGCCTTCCTCGACTTCTATGAAGTATTTCACTGGCGTTCCTATTACTGCAGCAGGAGGACTCGTTGCCTTCTTAACACTATTTTCACATACCATTCCAAAAATTGTCCTCATTACAGTATTTGTAACGTTTGCATTTTTAATGGTAAGTCGTATTCGTATCCCAAGTTTAAAAGATGTACCAATTCCACGATATAGTATTATTGTTACACTCTTTTTAATTGGAATCATTTATACAATGTATAAAACAAGCTTTGGCAACATATCAGTATTTTTATTTATTGCCGTCCCACTTTATATTTTGTATATGTTATCTCAATTTATCAGGCAAAGACCTTCTCATAAAAAACGAGCAAATAAAGAAAAATAAAGAAAAAGCCTTCCAGTTTAGAAGGCTTTTTCTTTATTTTGTAACTAATTCCTTTTGATTTACAGGCGTCAATGCTTCTTCTCCATCTAATACAGCTAAAATGTTACGCACTGCCATTTCAGCCATTGCGTCACGTGTTTCAAACGTTGCATTTCCAACATGCGGAGTAAGAACAACATTTTTCAATCCCTTTAATTTCTCTGCAATTTTCGGCTCAAACTCAAATACATCAAGGGCCGCTCCCTCAATTTCATTTGTCTCTAACGCATGAGCAAGCGCTAATTCATTCATAATTGGACCACGTGCTGCATTTACAATATATGCTGTTTTCTTCATCATTTTAAATTGCTCTTCATCAATCATATGATGGAGATTTGGATTATACGCACAATTAATCGTAATAAAATCTGCTGTTTGTAACAGTTCTTCTAACGTTACATACGTTGCTTCCAATTCATTTTCTGCCTCTGACTTACGATTTGGGCCTGTGTAAAGAATGTTCATTCCAAATGCTTTAGCACGTTTCGCAACCGCCTTCCCAATTTCTCCCAGACCGATAACTCCGATCGTCTTTCCATATACTTCTCGTCCGAGGAAAAAGAGTGGTGCCCAGCCATTAAATCCCACTGTACGACATAATGTATCTCCTTCCGGGATCCGTCTAGCAGCAGCTAAGAGAAGAGCAAATGTTAACTCTGCTGTTGCTTCTGTTGAAACTTTCGGTGTATTTGTAACTGCAATTCCTTTTTCTAGCGCATACTTGTGATCGATATTATCGTAACCTGCACCATAGTTAGCAATGATTTTCAAATCGGTTGCTGCATCAATTACTTCTTTCGTTACCTTTGTTGAAAGTAGACTCAATAGCGCGTCTTTATCCTCAACCCGCGTTGCCAATTCTTCAGCGCTGATTAAGTCTTCCTTGTCATACATTTCTATTTCGTGATTTTGCAATAACTGTAATCCAATTTCTGGAATATCCCCTGCTACTAATACTTTTGCCATTACTAAGCACCTCTTCTATAAAAAAATAGGAATTCTCTATATTATATTGTAAGAAATCTAAGTTGAAAAAGCCAAGAAATTTGATTGTAGTTTTGAAAACTGACACTTTTTCTCATAAGAAAAGAGGAGATATTTATCTCCCCTTTTTATTTATTGTTCTTCACTAGATTGTTTTCCAAGTTTCGCATCAATTGTTCCTTCTACTACCGTATCACTAATTTGTTCTTGGATTACAGAATTGACTTCCTCGTTCGTTTGGGAAGTATAGCTTTGATTCGTCACTTGTAAGTTCTGTTTATTTTGTTGTTTTGTCATTTCAAACCCTCCTTTGTCATTCTTTCTTATTTTGAACAAAAAGAAAGGTTTTCATCACAAAATCATTTTCACTTTGAAATCGTTGTTGGTTCTTTTTCTATACGTTGCATCTTCCTCACCCGTTTTTCAAATGTAGCTACATGAGAAATACCATGATTACGTAATGTTTTTACATTTCCCTGGACATAATTCCCTAAATCATTTGGGTAATGAGCATCTGAGGAAAGAGTAATTGGTACTTTATATTTCGCTAGCACTTGTAAATAAAGTGGACTTGGACACATTTCTCGAACAGGATAACGATAATATAACCCAGCATTTACTTCTGTTGCTGTATTTGTTTCTATTAATGCCCTAGCGATACTTTCATAATATGGAATCTGTACATTTTCATCTAATCGATAATTAAATACTTTTATATTATCCAGATGAGCTACAATATCAAATAATTTAGAATGGATTGCTTTTTCGACTGTTGCAAAAAACGTATCATATAATGCATATAAATCATGATTTTCAAAATATTCTTTCGTATCTGGGTTATCAAATCCCCATCCATCAATAAAATGTACAGAACCAATTACGTAATCCCAATCTCCTAATGCTAATAAATCTTCTAACTCTTGCTCGCCACCGATAAAATAATCAGCTTCAATCCCAAGGCGCAGTACTACTCCTCTTTCTCTCCAACGTTCCTTGGCCTCTTGGATTGCTTTTGTAAAATCAGAAATCGAGGCTACCCGTACTTGATCTAGCCATTCTTTTTGTAAATGTCCCAGCTTTGAATCACTAATATCTACATACTTCTCGTAATACCCCTTTGCCTCATAAAAACGATAAAGGTGATCCACAATCCCCACTTCTTTGATTCCTTTTCGTAACGCTTCTTCTAAATAAAAATCAATCCATTCCACTGTAAACGGACCTTCTTGCACGCGCTTTTTTAACCGTTCTTGTGTTTTCATGAGCCACTCAATAGAATGTTTTTCCTCTTTGAGTGGTTGAAAATATTCCATTGATTCATTTATTTTCGCCAACCATCTTATCGAATACGGTCCCTCTTCTAAATGAAGGTGATAATCTACTTTCATATTCTTTCTCCCCCTTATAACGTATCAATTTCTTTCCGCTCCCCTATTTTTGACAACTTTCCTTGTCTCTCTTTCACCTCTTCTAACACATCTTCTAATGAAATATTTTTTTCAACTAATAAAACAAAACAGTGATACATGACATCGACCATTTCCTTTATAAGCTCTTCTTTATTATCATTTTTCGCAGCGATTACAACTTCTGTACACTCTTCTCCTATTTTTTTTAAAATTTTATCTTCACCTTTTGTAAATAAATAATTTGTATATGATTCCAAAATTGGACTTTCTTTCCGCATTTGAATTGTTTCATATAAAGACTTCATTACCTCTTCCACCTTCAGTTCCCCCCTTATATGATTTTATAATGAAAACATGTTTTCTCCCCCGTGTGACAAGCTGGCCCTACTTGCTTAACAATAATTACAATCGAATCTTGATCACAATCTAGATACAGTGATTGAACATACTGCACATGCCCTGACGTTGCTCCTTTATTCCATAACGCTTGCCGGGAACGTGAATAAAACCATGTTTTCTTCGTTTCTAACGTTTTTTCATACGCTTCTTCATTCATATACGCTAGCATCAATATTTCTTTTGTTTCTTCCTCCACTACAACAGCTGGTAGCAATCCCTTTGAAAAATCTGGTGTCATAATCTCACCTCAATCTCCGCTTCTTGCAATTTTTGCTTCACCTCTTGCACTGTTGCCTCACCATAATGAAAAATAGAGGCTGCTAATGCAGCACTTGCCGATGTTTTTTGAAACACTTTTACAATATCTTCAGCGCTTCCACATCCCCCCGACGCAATAACTGGAATCGAAACCACTTGTGAAATTGTTTCTGTCAAATGAAAATCATAGCCATCTTTCGTTCCATCTGCATCCATACTCGTAAGTAAAATTTCTCCAGCGCCTAACTGTTCCACTTGTTTTGCCCATTGAACAACATCGATTCCCGTATCAATTCGTCCACCCTTTACATATACATTCCATTTATTTCCACGTACTTTCCTTGCATCAATTGCGACCACAATACATTGTGAACCGAAATGTTTGGCTCCTTCTCCAACTAACTTTGGATTCCTCACTGCTGCTGAGTTAAGTGAAACTTTATCCGCTCCTGCTCTTAACAAAGTGTACATATCTTGAACCGCTGAGATCCCCCCTCCAACTGTAAGTGGAATAAATACTTTTGACGCCGTTCTCTCTACAACATCCACAATCGTCTTTCTTCCCTCATGTGTTGCTGTAATATCTAAAAAAACAATTTCATCAGCACCTGCTTGATTGTACAAATCAGCTATTTCAACAGGATCACCCACATCTTGTAATCCTACAAAATTCACACCCTTTACAACGCGGCCGCCTTTCACGTCTAAACATGGAATAATCCGCTTTGTTAACATATTTTTGTCACCTGCAATGCCTCTTCTAAATCAATTGTTTTTTCATATAGCGCTTTTCCGATAATAACACCATATACATTCATATCTTTTAACTTCTGTACATCTTGCAATGAGCACACTCCGCCTGATGCAACAAGACGAAGTGACACCGCTTCTTGCAGTAGCTGTAATTGTTCGAAATTTGGTCCTTCAAGTGTACCGTCTTTTGCAATGTCGGTAAAAATGATTGTTTGTACGCCAGCACTCTCCATTTTCTTCGCAAGCTCAATGTAAGAAATTTCAGATACATCTAACCAGCCTCTCGTTGCAACGTAACCATTTTTCGCATCAATACCCACAATAATATTCTCTCCATATAAACGAACTGCTTTTTCTAAAAAAGGCCGATTATACAATGCTGCTGTTCCTAAAATAACTTTTTCTACTCCTACTGACAGTAGCATTTCAACAGTTTCAAGAGAGCGTATTCCTCCCCCTACTTGAACTGGAATTCGAACTGCTTTACATATATCTTCAATTACAGAAAGATTCATTGATTGACCAGCAACAGCTCCGTCCAGATCAACAATATGCAATGTTCTTGCTCCTAATTTTTCAAACTGTAACGCTTGAGTAACTGGATTTTCATTCATAACCGTTTCCTTTTGAAATTCTCCTTGATATAGCCGAACGCACCGCCCTTGTTTTAAATCGATAGCTGGGAAGATTTCCATGATTCTACCACTCCTTTAAAATTTCTTAATATTTGTATCCCGATATCACCACTTTTTTCGGGATGAAACTGCGCGCCAAATATAGTCCCTTTCGCAACAAATCCTGGAATATCAATCTCATAGTCACTACTACCACATACAACCTCATCTGGACAATCTGCATAATAAGAATGAACGTAATACACAAAGGAACCATCTTCTACTCCAGTCCATAACTCAAATTCCCGCTTCTTCTTTAATTGGTTCCAACCCATATGCGGTATTTTATAAGGAACTTTCAGCTTTCGAATTACTCCTGGTAACAAACCTAACCCCTGTGTTCTTTCTATCTCTTCACTTTCTTCAAATAAAAGTTGCATCCCTAAACAAATTCCAAGGAGTGGTTTTTCTTGCACTCCAACTTCTTGAATAACTGAAACAAGACCTTTTTCCTGCAGGGCAACCATTGCTTTTGGAAAAGCTCCCACTCCTGGTAAAATTACACCGTCACTTTGTAATATTCTTTCTTTATCATCGGTTACAATATGTTCAGCCCCAATACGCGTTAGCGCTTGTTCAACACTGCGAATATTTCCCATCCCATAATCTACAATCGCAATCAATTACAACAGTCCTTTCGTAGAATTTACACCAACAATTTTGTCATTTTTATCTACCGCCTCACGCAATGCGCGTCCAAATGCCTTAAATATCGCTTCAACTTTGTGATGCGTATTATTTCCATATAAAATGCGAGCATGTAATGTGATATTTGCCGCATGCGCAACCGCCCTGAAAAACTCCTCGGTCAGCTCTGTATCAAAATCCCCTAACTTAGGATTTTTCAATTCGCCTTGAAATACGAGATAAGATCTACCACTTATATCAACCGCCACAAAGCCTAAAGCCTCATCCATTGGTACATATGCTGCTCCATAGCGATTAATACCTTCTTTATTTTGCAATGCTTCTTTCAAACAGTTTCCAAGCACAATCCCAACATCTTCAACAGTATGGTGAGCATCAACAAACACATCACCTTCTGCTTCAATTTGCAAACCAAATCGGCCGTGCTTTGCAAACAAAGTTAACATATGATCAAAGAAACCAACACCTGTTCGAATCGAAACATTTGTACTTTCATCTAGTTGTAAGCTCAGTTTAATTCTTGTTTCTGTCGTCCCCCGCACTTGACTTGCCTCACGCATTATTTCTCCTCCTCAAACCGAATTTGAATCGCTCTTGCATGAGCATGTAATCCTTCTTTATCCGCAAGTGTTGTAATATGATGTTGAACGCTTTGTAGCGCTTCTTTCGTATAGGATACAAAACTTGATTTTTTCACAAAATCATCTACTGATAACGGTGAAAAGAATCGTGCTGTTCCGCTTGTTGGCAGTACATGATTCGGACCTGCAAAATAATCCCCGAGCGGTTCTGGTGCATATGGACCAATAAAAATCGAACCTGCATGCTGAATATAGCCTAAAGCATTCATCGGTTCATTTATGTGCAACTCTAAATGTTCCGGTGCTATTTCATTCGATAACTGAAACGCCTGCTCTAACGAAGGAACAACGAGAACCGCTCCATTTCTTTCTATTGATTCACGAGCTATTTCACTTCTTGGTAATGCCTGAAGTTGCACTTCTATTTCCTTTTCTATTTCTTTTGCAAGTTCTATACAAGTTGTAATACAAATCGCTGTTGCTCTCACGTCATGCTCAGCTTGCGACAATAAATCTGCTGCGATAAAAGACGCATTCCCAGTTTTATCAGCAATTACGACGATTTCAGATGGCCCTGCAATCATATCTATATGAACAGCTCCAAACACCTCACGTTTTGCAAAAGCCACATATATATTCCCCGGCCCGACAATTTTATCAACTTTCGGAATCGATTCCGTCCCATATGCTAATGCTGCTATCGCTTGCGCTCCACCTACTGTATAGATTTCATCTACACCGGCAATTTCAGCAGCTGCTAAAATATGTGGATCTAATCCTTCTTTCCCTGGCGGTGTGACCATTACAACTTTCTGAACGCCAGCAATTTTGGCAGGTAGTACATTCATGAGTACAGATGATGGATAAGATGCAGTTCCTCCTGGTACATATACACCCACTGTTTGCAATGGCCTAATTAGTTGGCCACGAATCACTCCTTCATTTTCACAATCTACAAAGGATTGTCTTTTTTGTTTTTCATGGTATGAAATGATGTTTTTCTTCGCTTCTTGCAAAGCTTCTAGAAATGAAACATCTACATATTTACTCGCTTTTTCAATTTCTTCTTTGGTAACACGAAACTTTGTTACTTCGGTACAATCAAAAGCCTTTGTATAAGAAATTAGCGCTTCATCCTGTCTTTTTCTTACTTCTTCAACAATTTCTCTTACACGTAGCTGTACAGTTTCTTCTATTATATTAGCCTGTTCTCTTAGCTGTTTTATTCTCTTCAACGCTTCTGTATACTCCCCATAAATCATCTCCATCACAATCCCCCTTTTTTCATTTACCAGAAGTAATTACACACTCCATCTTATTGATAATACCGAATATTTCGTCTTTTTTTGTTTTTAAAGCAGCTTTATTCACAATCATTCGAGCAGATATGGAATACATTTCTTCAAATACAATCAATCCATTTTCTTGTAATGTTTTTCCAGTTTCTACAATATCAACAATTGCATCTGCTAATCCGAGCAAAGGAGCTATTTCCACAGAACCTTCTATTTTTATAATCTCTACATCTTCTCCTTTATCTCGAAAATAGTTGGAAGTAATATGTGGATACTTTGTAGCAATTCTCTTTTTTCGATAACCTTTCGGATTATATGTTGGAATAGAGGCGACACAAAACTTACAACCCCCTACTTCTAAATCAACCATTTCATATATATCTTTCTCATACTCCATTAAAATATCTTTTCCAACAATCCCAATGTCTGCAACACCATGTTCTACATAAGTCGCAACATCTACTGCTTTTACTAGAATAAATGAAACGTTCATACTGGTGCTTTGGAATACAAGCTTCCTTCCTTTATCCATCAATTCCGTACAATCAATTCCAATTTTTTCAAATAGCGGGATGACATGCTTTTCAAGTCTTCCCTTCGTTAACGCAATTTGAATGTTACGCATGAAGTTTCCCCTTCTTTCTGTATCACCCATTTTTCTTTCCATACATATTCCACTAATGCTTTTCCAGTCGCTTCAATTACTTTTGTAATCCCATTCTTCTTTGCAAATTGAAATGTATCTTGTAAATTCTCAAACATAGACAGTTCTACTTTCCATCCATCTTTCTGAAGTAACCCACGTAGCCTTTCTGCTTCGGCTATCGTTTCCAAAGAATAATGAATGATCATATCTAAACCTTTTCGCTGGAACGTTTTTTGCTGTTCTTGTAATGTCCGTACAATTTGGTTTACCTGTACAGCTAACCCAACCGCTGGCATTGATTCTCCAAAATTACCAAGCAATTCGTCATACCTTCCGCCACTAACGATTTCTCCTCCAACATCGTATATATAACCTCTAAAAATAACTCCGGTATAATAATGTAAATGTTGAATCATCCCAAGATCAATCGATATATACGAACCATACCCTAATTTTTCAATCGTTTTATAGATTTCTTTTACCCGTGCGATTGCTTGCTTCATCTCATGATTTGAAGCAAGTTTTTCCGCTTCTTCAATCACTTCAAGTTTTCCAAATAATCTTGGTAATCTTTCCAGTAACTGTACAGTTTCATCACTTCGATCTAAATTGTTTTCTTGTAAAAAACGGGACAGCTCCGCATAATTTTTACTTTCAATATACGTACGTAAGAGCGACTCTTCTTCTTCTCCAAATGACAGCTTTTTAACAATACATTTGTATAACTGAACTTGCCCTAATTCTATTGTAAAAGATTGAATCCCTACAACTTGAAGAGCATGAATTGCACTTACGATACATTCAATTTCAGCACGTATATTATCAATCCCAATGATTTCAATTCCTGTTTGAATGATTTCATTGTATTTTCCAGATAATGATTCGTTTGCCCGAAATACATTTCCGCTATATGTTAGTTTCAAAGCCAAATCCTCTCGGAGCGTTCCCATTACCCTTGCTAGAGGAATTGTCATATCAGGTCTCAAAACGATAATACGCCCTTGTTGATCAAAAAACTTATACATTTTCTCTTCATCTATCGGCCTATTACGAAAGGCAAAAACATCATAAAATTCAATTGTGGGTGTTCGAATTTCTTCATATCCCCTTTCTAAAAAATTACGTCGTAATTTTTGTTCAACTTCTTCTATTAACGTACACTCTTCAAATACATAATCTCTTGTTCCATCTGGATTTGCTCGCTTCCATTTTGTCATACCGATTCACACTCCTTTAAGCTCTCATCAGTAAACTTCCCCTTTTAATGTATGCTCAACATAGCAATCACGAACAAAATAAAAAGGGCCTTGTAGAAAAAATACCTACAAGGCCCTTTCATAGGGTGTAGGTACAACGGGAATAACCCTTGTACCTACACGTTGTTCACGCTAGGTTCAAGGGTTTATGTATGATGATGTAGTTGTGTAAGCATATTAACAGATTGTAATGTAAACATTATCCTTACTCCCTTCTCCTCTTATTTTCACGTAGTATATAACACAAAATTCAGAATGTAAATGAGATTCGAGCCTTATTTATATTTTTTTATTATAGCTCGCTAAACAAATTAGCGAGCTATATTTCGTTCATATTCTTGAATTTGTTGCTCATATTGAAGTGTGATTCCGATTTCATCTAAACCATTTAATAATTTTTCTTTCCACATGTTTTCAATTGTAAAATGAAAACGATGTAGCGAGGTTGTAATCACTTCATTCTCTAAATCAACTTCGATGACATCTCTTGGATTAACTGCTGCTAGCTTTTCACGCATTTCTTTTTCCATAACGATTGGCAGCATGCCATTTTTCGTACAATTCATATAAAAAATATCTGCAAATCCCCCCGCAACAATAACACGAAATCCATAGTCAGCAAGTGCCCATGGCGCATGTTCTCGTGATGAACCACAGCCAAAATTTTCACCTGTAATGAGTATACTTGCACCTTTTCGCTCAGGTGCATTTAATGGGAAATCCGGATTCTCTTGCCTGTCATTCCCATAACGCCATTCATCAAATAAAAATTGCCCAAAACCCGTTCGTTCAATCCTCTTTAAATATTGTTTTGGAATAATTTGATCTGTATCAATATTATCGTTCATTAGTACGGCAACAGTACCTTTATGAATACGAAACGGCTCCATCATAACTCTCCTTTCTTACATCAACGAAATGACCATAAAGTGCTGCGGCGGCTGCCATAGCAGGACTGACTAAATGTGTTCTTGCACCCTTCCCTTGCCGTCCTTCAAAATTCCGATTGGAAGTAGATGCACAATGTTCTCCTTCAGGCACTTGATCTGGATTCATCCCAAGACACATAGAACACCCAGGTTCTCTCCATTCAAATCCAGCTTCTTCAAATATACGATGCAACCCTTTTTCCATCGCTGCTTTTCGCACCCTTTTAGATCCCGGTACAACAAGCGCTCGTACCCCTTCTTTTACCTTTTTTCCTTTCACAACAGCCGCGGCAATTTCTAAATCTGATAAACGGGAATTTGTACAAGAACCAATAAATACATGCTGAATCGGAATTTCAAATGCACTTTGTCCCGATTCAAGTCCCATATACGCAAAAGCTCGTTCATCATTTTTATCACGTGTTTCCGGTAACTGTTCATCGATACGCATACCCATACTTGGGTTTGTTCCCCATGTTACATACGGCGCTAATTGGGCAACATCTATGGAAATATGAGTATCATATATCGCATCTTGCTCAGTATAAAGTTCCTTCCAATTCGCTACTGCTGAGTCGAACTCTTCTGGTGCATACTCGCGCCCTTTTACATAGGCAAATGTTTTTTCATCTGGCGCAATAATTCCAGCTTTCGCCCCGCCTTCTATTGCCATATTACAAAGCGTCATGCGCTCTTCCATTTCCATATTCGCAACTGCTTCTCCGTAAAATTCCATCACATATCCAGTTCCAAATGCTACCCCATATGTAGCAAGAAGATGTAAAATAATATCTTTTGCATATACCCCTTTTGACAATTCCCCTTTCAATTCAATTCCCATTGCTTTTGGTTTTCTTTGCCACAATGTTTGAGTGGCTAGCACATGCTCTACTTCACTTGTACCAATTCCAAATGCTAACGCTCCAAATGCTCCATGCGTTGCCGTATGACTATCGCCACATACAATGGTCTTTCCCGGCTGCGTTAGTCCAAGTTCTGGACCAATAACATGGACAATCCCTTGATTTTCATCATCAATATCCGCTAATGGAATATTAAATTGCTTGCAATTTTCACGAAGCGCATCTAATTGTTGCTTCGCAATACGATCCGTAATATTCCAAACATCCTTTGTTGGAATATTATGATCCATCGTTGCAAATGTTAAATCTGGTCTCCGAACATTACGATTTGCAAGCCGCAAGCCTTCAAAGGCTTGCGGTGATGTCACTTCATGTACGAGATGAAGATCGATATACAATACATCTAATCCATTTTCATTTGTCGTCACAATATGTCTTTCCCACAATTTATCTAGTAACCTTTTAGTCATTATCTTCCTCTCCCTACTAATGCTTGTTCTTCCATTTCTTGTAGTACACACTTTGTAAAAGAGGTTGTTGTTTCATTTCCACCTATATCAGCTGTACATTTCCCAGATCGAAGGACTGCGAAAATCGCTTCTTCGATTGCTTCTCCTTCTCTTCTTAAGTCAAAAGATTGTCCAAGCATCATTGCAACTGAACGCATCATCGCAATTGGATTCACTTTGTTTTTCCCTGCAATATCTGGCGCTGATCCATGAATTGGTTCATATAGCGAAGGTCCATTTTCTGCATGACTTGCCGATGGAAGCATCCCGAGCGACCCCGCTAATACAGAGGCCTCATCACTTAAAATATCACCAAATAAATTCTCTGTTACAATAACGTCAAACCTTCCTGGGTTACGAATCAATTCCATAGCTGCTGCGTCTACTAAAATATGTTCAAGTTCAATATTCGGATAGCGTAGCGCTACTTCTTCTGTTACTTCCCTCCAAAGTTTACTCGACTCTAAAACATTTGCTTTATCAATAGAAGTGACGTTTTTACGACGTTTACTTGCCAATTGAAAAGCGTATGAAACAATACGTTCAATTTCATGACGGTGATAAGTTAGCGTATCTGTTGCTACCTCTTCTGTTTTTTCTTTTGGAAAGGAGAAATAAATCCCACCCGTTAATTCACGAACGACAACAAAATCCACCTCATCGGCCGCCTTCAATGGGGATAAATGGGCCGTTGCTGCATCTACAGTGACAGGACGAACATTAGCAAATACACCAAGTCCTTTTCGAAGCGCCAGCAATCCTTTTTCCGGCCTTTCTTTCGCTTCGTCCCAGCGCGATCCACCAACTGAACCTAGTAATACAGCATCACTTGCTAAACATGAAGCTAAGGTTCTTGATGGTAATGGTTGCCCACACGAATCAATCGCAGCTCCCCCAAATTGTTCATCTTGTAAATAAAAATGGTGACCATATAATCTTTCTATCATGTTTAATACTTTCTTTGCACTCTCCATAATCTCTGGTCCAACACCGTCACCCGCTAAGCAAACAATACGTTTTTCCAATGATCAGCACCCCTTTTTGTATTTTACTGATTATTCTGAATTCTATCGAGTGAAGCGGGGGAGATCCCCCACTTCTCAAACATTATTTTGCAAGCAATAACAAAGCCTTTAATTTTCCTGCTGCATGCACATAGGCTCTTGCCGATGCTTCTAATACATCTTGTGCAACACCAAAGCCCGCAACTTGATGAGTTCCTTCTTTCAATTCAACATGAACATGTGCTAGTGCATCCTGACCTTGTGTAATGGATTGAATCCGATAATCTGCTAATTCACATTCCAGTCCTAAAATTCTTTGAATTGCATTATAAATTGACTCAATACTTCCTGCCCCTGTTGCTGCATCTTCGTACACATTACCTTCCTCATCTTCCAGTGCAACTGTTGCACATTGCGTACTGTTTGAGACAAAATGTACTTGCAGTTGTTTAATGTTATACTGCTGTGTTGAAAATGCCGTTTCTCCTAGCACTAACGCACGTAAATCTTCTTCTGTAATCTCTTTTTTACGATCTGCTAATCTCTTAAATGCACTGAATGCCATATCTCGCTCTTCCTCCGTAAAATCATAACCAAGTTCCTTCATTTTTTCAGTAAAAGCGTGACGACCAGAATGCTTTCCAAGTACAAATAAATTTTGCGATTCACCAATTAGTTCTGGTTCAATGATTTCATATGTTGTTACTTCTTTTAATACACCATCTTGATGAATACCTGATTCATGTGCAAATGCATTCGCTCCAACAATTGCCTTGTTTTTCGGAACAATCATACCCGTTAATCGGCTTACCAATGTACTTGTTGCTTTAATCTCTTTCAATACCATAGAAGGCCGGGCTTCATAATAGTCTCTCCGAATATGCAAAGCTACTGCTACTTCTTCTAAAGCAGCATTGCCTGCACGCTCTCCAATTCCATTTATTGTACCTTCTACTTGCAGTGCGCCTCCTTCAATAGCCGCCAATGAATTTGCTACTGCCATACCAAGATCATCATGACAATGACAAGAGAAAATGGTTTTTTCATAAGAAGGAACAGATTCTTGTAAGTATTTAAAAAGAGAATAATATTCTTCAGGGTTCGTATAGCCAACTGTATCAGGAATATTAATAACATCCGCTCCAGCACGAATCGCAACTTCTACAGCTTCTGCTAAAAAAGGCCGAGCCGTTCTCGTTGCATCTTCTGCCGAAAATTGCACTGTCGGGAATAAAGACTTCCCTAAAGTGACAGAGCGATGAATACTATCTAATACATCTTCTTTTGACATACAAAGCTTATATTTCATATGAATATCACTCGTTGCTAAAAAAACATGTAATCTCGGAGATACCGCACCTTTTACCGCTTCATATGCTCTTTGAATATCACTTTCCTTTGCCCTCGCTAGACTCATAACGGAAGCATTTTGAATCGTTTCTGCAATACGTTTTACTGAATGAAAATCACCTTCAGAAGCTGCTGCAAATCCCGCTTCCATTACATGAATTCCGAGTTTTTCTAACTGCCTGGCAATCTGTAATTTTTCTTGTTCATTTAAATTGACTCCGGGTGATTGTTCGCCATCACGAAGCGTCGTATCCATGAACAAAATCTGTTTCATATTATTTAACCTCCGCCTTTACTTTCGGTTGTACAAACGGCATCATGTCACGTAATTTACGTCCAACAACTTCAATTTGATGTTCATTCTCCTTAGCATTCGTTGCATGAAAATGTGGTTTACCTGCTTTATGTTCCGCAATCCAGCCTCTTGCAAATGTACCATCTTGAATTTCTTTTAACACTTCACCCATCGCTTTCTTCGTATGTTCTGTTACAACACGTGGTCCTGATACAAAATCTCCCCACTGTGCTGTATCAGAAACGGAATATCTCATATTTTCAAGTCCACCTTCATACATAAGATCAACAATAAGTTTTAGTTCATGCAAACATTCAAAATAAGCAAGTTCTGGCTGGTAACCAGCATCTACTAATGTTTCAAATCCTGCTTTTACAAGTGCTGTAACACCTCCGCAAAGCACGGCTTGTTCTCCAAATAGATCCGTTTCTGTTTCTTCTTTAAATGTAGTTTCTAATACTCCAGCCCTTGTTGCTCCAATTCCATCTGCGTAAGACAGTGCTTTTTCAGTTGCCGTTCCAGTAGCATCTTGATATACGGCAAATAACGCTGGAACAGCTCCGCCCTCGGTAAATGTGCGACGTACTAAATGTCCTGGTCCTTTCGGTGCTACTAGAAATACATCTACATCTTCTGGTGGTGTAACTTGATTAAAATGAATATTAAATCCATGTGCGAACACGAGTGAATTCCCAGCTTGTAAATTCGGTTCAATTTCTGCTTCATATACTTCCGGTTGCAATTCATCTGGAAGTAGAATCATTACTACATCAGCAAACTTTGCTGCCTCCGCGACTGGATATACAGAAAAACCATCTTCTTTCGCCTTTTCCCATGACTTCCCTGGCCTTAGCCCAACTATTACTTCAAAACCATTATCGCGTAAGTTTTGTGCATGAGCGTGACCTTGTGAACCATACCCTACAATCGCTACTCTCTTCCCCGTTAATACATTTACCGTTACATCTTTCTCATAATAAACTTTTGCCATTTTCTTTTCCCCCTATATTTACATGATTAATGAATTAACATAATTTGTTTGTCTTGTTTTTTCATGCTACGTGTAAATGCTGTAACACCTGTTCTTGCAATTTCCTTTAATCCATATGGGCGCAAGAGTTCAATTAACGCTTCTACCTTTTCTTGCGTACCTGTTACTTGTACGACGATGGAATCCTTCCCAACATCTATTACAGCGGCTCGAAACGGTTCAATTAAACTATATAATTCAGCTCTCGATACACTTGTTGTCGCTACTTTAATAAGAGCTAGCTCCCTCGCAATCATCGCTTCTTCTGTAATATCAGATACTTTCAACACATCAATTTGTTTATGAAGTTGCTTAATGAGCTGCTCCACTTGTTGTTCGCTTTCAACATGAACAACAAATGTCATTCGTGAAATATCGGATGACTCTGTATGTCCAACAGAAATACTTTCAATATTAAAATGTCTCCTGGTCATAACACCCGTAATCCGATTTAAAACCCCACTTTGATTTCGAACTGTCGCCGTAACAATCCTTTTCATTTCTTTTCCACCCCCTCCATTTGGTGAACCCCTTTTCCTGGAGCAACCATCGGCATAACTTTTTCAGACTGTAATACTCTGCAATCAATTACAACTGGCTCTTGCAAATCGATCGCTTCTTGCAACTGCTCCTTCGCAAGTAACGGATTTTCAATTCGTATCCCTTTTATTCCGTATGCATGGGCTAGTGCTACAAAATCCGGTTGACAAGAAAGCAACGAGTGCGAATATCTTTGGTTATAAAATTCATCTTGCCACTGTCTTACCATTCCTAACGCCTCATTATTTAAAATCAAAACTTTAACTGGCAAGGAATGTTCTTTCAATACACTCAGTTCTTGTAATGTCATTTGAAAGCCCGCATCACCAACAACCGCTACAACTAATTCTTTGGGTCTTGCAATTTGCGCACCAATAGCAGCTGGAAATCCAAATCCCATTGTGCCAAGCCCCCCTGATGTTACCCACTTATCTGGGTCTTTCAGTGGGTAATATTGAGCGGCCCACATTTGATGCTGACCAACGTCAGTCGTGACAATTGCTGTTCCTTTTGTAATTTCATATAACATATCAATTGCCGCTTGCGGTTTGATCACTTCAGAATCTTGATCATAGAAAAATGGATATTGTTCTTTTCTGCTTTTTAAAAGTGATAACCATGCACTATGATTTTCTTTTCTCCCCTTACACTCTAGCAATGCCTGCAAAGCATGCTTCGCACTAGCTACAATCGGAATTTCTGTAGGAACATTTTTCCCAATCTCTGCTGGGTCAATATCGATATGCGCGACCATAGCCCTTTTTGCAAAATATTCCAAATTCCCCGTGAGACGATCATCGAATCTCGCACCAATATTTATGAGCAAATCACACTCATATAAAGCCATGTTTGCCGTGTATGAACCATGCATCCCTCCCATTCCTAGAAATAATGGATCACTTGGCGGAAATCCACCTAGACCAAGAAGTGTATGCACCACAGGTATACAGTGCATTCGTGCAAAATCTGTTAATTCTTGCGAGGCTTTCGCATGCAATACACCTGCTCCAGCTAAAATCAGCGGCTTTTCTGCAACATCAATCGCTTGTAATAACTTGTTAATTTGAAGTAGATTGGGCTCATAGTTTGGTTGATAGCCTGGTAAATCCATTTGCACGTCACTACATCGTTCTCCTTTTTCTACTACCATGTTTTTAGGAAGATCAATAACGACTGGTCCTGGTCGGCCCGTTTGTGCAATATGAAATGCCTCTTTAATAATTCTTGGTAAATCCGATGCCCTGCGCACTTGATAATTATGCTTAGTTACTGGCATCGTGAGCCCCATAATATCCGCTTCCTGGAAAGCATCACTTCCGATTAACGTTGTAGCTACTTGACCTGTGAAAACAACAAGTGGTAGCGAATCAATCATTGCATCTGCAAGACCAGTAATCACATTTGTTGCACCCGGACCGCTTGTCGCAATCACAACACCCGGTTTCCCAGTAACGCGCGCATATCCTTCTGCTGCATGAATCGCCCCTTGTTCATGCCTCGTTAAAATATGAGGAATTTCACAATCATAAATCGCATCATATAGCGGTAGAACAGCCCCTCCAGGATAACCAAAAATAACTTCTACCTCTTCTTTTCCTAGCGACTCTAACAACAGCTGTGCACCAGTTGCCATTTTCTCTTCCGTTTTCGAAGACATCTCTCTTTTAAACCTCCTTAAAAACTTTTTATGCAATAAAAAAATCCTACGTCCACACTCCAGCTATGTGCTGAAGGGACGAAAGATTTCGTGGTACCACCCTTCTTTGCAAGAATACTTCTTGCCTCAGTGACTCAGGGGATGAGTCTAGCTAATAACGGAGCTACCGTCTAAGCCTAGACAAACGCTTCAGCTTAGCACTCAAGGGCGATGTTCGTCGACGTGAACCATCGGTTTCCAGCAACCACCGACTCTCTGTGAGGCTTCACAATCAACTACTCCTCCCTATCAACGCTTTACAAATTTATAATTCATTACGCTTCTATCATCCAACTTTATTTTCTTCGTAAATTTTCTCTCCATCTTCTACAACTAATTTACGAAACTCTTCCAATAACCGATTTGTATGTGGACCTGTTTTTCCAGCTCCAATCGCTCTTCCATCCACTGTCGTAACTGCAATCACTTCAGCGGCAGTTCCTGTTAAAAATACTTCATCAGCTACATATACATCGTGTCTTGTAAATAATTCTTCTCTTACGTCATATCCAAGCTTTTCTCCAATTTCCAAGATAGCGTTTCTTGTAATACCTTCTAATGCCCCTGCAGAACTTGGCGGTGTAATTAATTTATTTCCTTTTACAATGAAAACATTATCACCAGATCCTTCTGCAACATAACCTTGCTCATTTAACATAAGTGCTTCTTGCACGCCAGCCAGCTTTGCTTCAATTCGAACTAAAATATTATTTAAATAGTTCAAAGACTTTACTTGTGGTGTTAATACGTCTGGGCGATTACGACGCGTCGCAACCGTCACAACAGGTATACCTTTTTCGTAATATTCAGACGGAAACAAAGATAACTGTTCCGCAATTACAACAACATTCGGTTTCGAACAAGAATCAGGATCTAATCCAAGATTCCCAGCTCCCCGTGATACTACTAAACGGATGTACCCGTTCGATAGCTTATTTTGACGAATTGTTTCAACAACAATATTTGTTACTTCTTCTAACGTATATGGAATTTCCAACATAATGGATTTTGCTGACTCGTATAAACGAATAAGGTGTTCTTTAAGTCTGAAGACATTACCACTGTAGACACGAATCCCTTCAAACACCCCATCGCCATATAAATAACCATGATCATATACTGAAACTTTTGCTTCGTCTTTTGGAACAAATTCTCCATTTAAGAAAATCCATTGCTCATTCACTTAAAAGCGCCCCCTATGTTCTGTGAATTTTTTATTGTTTCCTAGTTTACTCTCCTTTTTAAATAAATCAAGTTAATTTTTAGAAAATTTATAATTTTTAATCTATATACACACTCATTTATATTGATTTATCAACATTGTTAACGTTTACAAAATGTCAAAAAAATTTTTTCGCCATTTTTCTTCCTAAAAAATATTTGTTTAGAAGAAGGATTTTTGTCAAATAATGCGAATCTATTGTATTCAATAAACGGACGTCCATTTTCGTATATACGGAAATAAAAACGAATTTTGATTGAAAAGGGGGAAAAAGCAAACTAATATTGTATAAAAATAACAATCATATTTTTCATGTAACTTTCATAATCCTATTTTAAAAAAACAACTTGTCAAATGAAGGAGGAAAATAATATGGCGTGTGTACAAATTAAAGGAACAAGACAAGAGGTAGTAGAAATGTTACAACTATTTGATTTAATGGACACGAAAGGTTTGTGTAAATTTAACAATTATGTAGAGGTGTATCCAAACGAAGAACAGAACAACAACTTTATCGCCTCAATTGACATTCAAGCAAATGATGATTCTTCCCAAGATCAATTAAATGATCAATTTGTAAGTCAAATGCTAACTGGTGTATATAACGACTAATAAAGTAGCACTCTTATCCTGAATTTACATCCCCTATCATCTTTTTCTCAAATATATAAATATCCGCTAAAAATTTGAGCATATTACTAGATGGTAGGAGGTGAAAATTATGGCGAAAATTGGTGTTGAAGATTCTTTAACAGATGTACAACAAGCACTACAACAAAAAGGATATGAAGTAATTTCACTACGCTCTGAAAATGACGCGCAAGGATGCGATTGTTGCGTCGTAACCGGGCAGGATTCTAATGTAATGGGAATCAGTAATGTATCTACAAAAGGTTCTGTGATTAAGGCAAGTGGTTTAACAACAGATGAAATTTGTCAACAAGTTGAAAACAGACTATAAAACATAACGTGTCTATTATATGTAACCTATCCAAAAAGAGAAGCCTCCTTATGAATGAAAAGGAGACTTCTTTTTTTATATTCACCTAACGGGAAAGTAACATATACTGGATGAAAGCCCTACCTCTCTCTCATCAACACGGTTCCTCTGACCGTTCCTTGATACACTAGTATGTGTATAAGCTTACAAATACAATTTTTTGGGTTTATTCACAAAAGTTGTTGGTAAAATTACCCGATCTTTCGCAAACTTTTCATGTTGCATTTATAAGAAATATCCAATATATACTAGCTGTAACTGAGACACGAAATTAAATCTTAACATTTAAAAATAAATTAGTCAATACTTATTTTAACAAAATAAAAACAGACATCGAATCTGTCTGTTTTAGAATGGAGCCTTTTCTTTTACTACATACACAACAAATCCACTTACTAACATACATAAGCCGACCGTAAAATTCTTGATGTTAATCATAACTACCTCTCCCTTATTTCACAAATCCTATATATATTTACATTTCAGTTATATTCATTAGTTCTAAGCACACTTTTCCTAATATATCATAATTCCTAAAAAATGCAAGTTCACTTTTTAACGACCGTTTACAAACTTATCTACAGTACTAGGAACTGTATTTAGTGCCTTTTCAATCAAGTGTGTACCACTATGTAAATGTAACACTTGCACACCACCAGATCCTACTACTAAAAACGCAACTGGATCGATTGAAACTCCTGCACCACTTCCACCTCCAAACGGATGCCCTTGTTTCATCTCTTTTTGTTGTCCTTGTCCTGACAAATTTTTTCCTACAGACGTTTCTCCTTTAAAGTCACTTCCTCCTGCACCAAACCCAAAAGCAACCTTTGAGACAGTTAAAACAACTTTTCCATCCGCTGTTGAAACAGGGCTTCCGACAATTGTATTCACATCAACCATCTCTTTTAAATTTGTCATTGCAGTTTTCATTAAGTTTTCAATTGGATGTTCCATCAGTTAAACCACCTTTTTCCTCTTAATTCTTTTTTATACTTTCCAAAATAGAGGAACTCATACCAAGTTTTACAATTCATAAAAAAACAACGATCTATTATGAACTTTCTTCAACCTATAATATAAAACCAGGATAAATCCCCTCCTATTCATCCTAATCAAACAATGGCAAAACAATCTATTTCTTACTGGATAAAAAAGAAAAAGATATACATACTACTAATGAACCTTGTTATGAAAGGAGACATTATTTTGACTGATAAATTTGATGAACGACATAGAACTGAAGAAGGAGATTATAAAGAAGAGTATGCAGCAGAGGTTGCTCCTCAGCGTATTAACTATAACGATAAAGACGAAGTAAAATCAAAAACAGCAGGCTCAACTGCTGGTTTTATTGCACTTGCTCTTGCTGTATTATCTCTCTTTACATTCCCTACACTTTTTGGGCTTGTTTCTGTTTTACTTGGCATTTACGCTTATAATCGCGGCGCTACTGTAACTGGTAGTATTGCTGCTATTGTAGGTGGTATTGCTGCACTTGTCGCGCTCTTATTCCGCATGGCGATTATTGGCTTATTATTCTCACTCTTTTAAAGAAAAAAAGGTATCTCGCACTTTGCGAGATACCTTATCCTGTAAAAACATCTTCTGATGGATATCGAATCTTTTGTTTCGCTGGTCGCGCTAAAGAAAACACAAGTGTTAACGGACCAATTAATCCACAAAACATAACAAACATAATAATACATTTTCCAATAGCTGATAACTTCGCTGTAATCCCCATCGATAATCCAACTGTACCAAATGCAGAAATCGTTTCAAATAACAATTGAATGAAACTAAAATCATCTGTTAGCATCAGCAAAAATACCGCTACAAAAATAAGGCTTTGGCTAGCAACAGCAATCGCCAATGCTCTCGTTACCGTCGACATTTTAATTGTGCGACGAAATAAAACAAAGTCTTCTTTCTTTCTAAAAAAGGCTACAACCGATGTAATTAAAATAACAAATGTCGTTAACTTAATTCCTCCACCTGTTGAAACACTTCCTGCACCTATAAACATTAAAATCATCGTAAACAATATTGACGATTCTTCCATTCCTCCATAATCAACCGTATTAAATCCTGCAGTCCTTGGGGTAATTCCTT
This sequence comes from Bacillus pseudomycoides, assembly GCF_022811845.1. Lineage (NCBI taxonomy): Bacteria > Bacillati > Bacillota > Bacilli > Caryophanales > Bacillaceae > Bacillus > Bacillus pseudomycoides. The sequence goes on along the minus strand of NZ_CP064266.1, from coordinate 2,857,850 downwards.
GGAAGAATGAGGCCCATAGTTTTTCATTTAAAGATAAAGGTCCTAATGTTTCCGCATTATTATACTCCAATAGAAAAATTACAATAATCGCAATAACATTAAGAGCTACTGTTCCAACAATCATAATTTTCGAATGAAGTGATAGTTTCTGAAAACTACGGCTATACCATATATCAATTAATACTGTAAACCCTAAACCACCTATAATAATTAAAGAACAAATCCCGATATTAATAATAGGATCTCCTACATAACGTGTTAAATTATCAGGCCAAAGGGCAAAGCCAGCATTATTATAAGCTGCAATAACATGAAAGATACTATAATACAGTCCCTTTCCAAAACCAAATTCCGGAATAAATCGAATAGATAAAAAAACAACCCCTATTAATTCGATACAAATAGAAAAAATAAAAACCCGTTTCACTAACTTTACAAGACCACCAATATTCGTTTGGTTAAATGCTTCTCCAATTAATAATCGGTGACGCAATCCAATTTTCTTTCCTAATACCCATACAATTAAAATGGCAATTGTCATTAATCCAAGCCCGCCCGTTTGAATTAACAACATAATGACAATTTGACCAAACATTGTAAACGTACTTGCGGTATCTACAACTCCTAAACCAGTTACCGTCGCTGCCGATGTTGCTGTGAAAAATGCGTCTACCCAACTAATTGATTCTTTTGTCGCAAACGGTAGTTTTAATAACATTCCCCCGACAATAATTAAACAAAAAAAGCCCATTGCTAAAATTTGAGGCGGATTTAGTCGGATTAAACGATTGTACAATCCTTTTTTTATTGTTGCTTCCATCTCACTAACTCCCTTAATAAAGTAACTAACTCCGATATCCATACGTTAATCGTTCGTTTTGCAAGAGCAAAACCTTTCGGAAAGTAATTTTCCACCTAACTTTTTTTTAATTCCTCATACTTTTAGAGCAAACTCATTATTTTGGATAAATCTTTATACTCTTATAATATAGTTGAGCATAATCCTTTTTTCCATAGATTTCAACTGAAAAATTCCCATACCTTTCACTTCAAGTTCACATTGAAGTCACACCTATCTTTTATATTATATCTATCGAAGCTGTTCCTCCCTAATAATGAGACATTCCCCAGTGTCTCGAACAGCTTTCCATCCCTAATTAAAATTGACATAAATTGTCCCCTTCCATGGCCATCTTGTATTAACGAGATGGTCTATTTTTTATGCACTATTCATTAGACTATGGGATCTCTAACTATGTTCTACCTTCCCTCTATTATTTAAAAAGAGGGGAATTTTTAAAATTCCCATACCTTTCACTTCAAGTTCACATTGAGGTCACATCTATCTTTTATATTATATCTATCGAAGCTGTTCCTCCCTAATAATGAGACATTCCCCAGTGTCTCGAACAGCTTTCCATCCCTAATTAAAATTGACATAAATTGTCCCCTTCCATGGCCATCTTGTATTAACAAGATGGTCTATTTTCTTATCTTAAAATACAATTCAAATTTCCTAACAAAAAAGGAGTGAATCTATTCACTCCTTTTTTGACTTACTTCCTTTGTTCGAACGATATTCTTTTCCCTTATTATCATTACCAGTTATAAGCTCCGAACTAAACTCTTGTTGAAACTGCCCTGTTTTTGGTGAACCTTGATTTCCACTTCCTTGACTCCCGTTGCGATTCGTCATCTTTCCTCCTCCTTTCATCTTCCATCATTGTTAGTATGTCTTTCCTATCCCAATCATACACATCGCATTCTTCTATGTAACAAATTTCGATTTTTCATTTTAGTATGAATAAAAAAACCTCCCTAAAACAAGGAAGGATTCTCGATTAGCCATAGTTCATCTGGCTTTTTTTCTATATAAGTTTTTTCGAAATAGATATCATTAGATGCATTTCTTCTTCAGATAGGGCCGAAAACCTTTCTTTTAAATACTGTTTTTTTGCCAATTCCATTTTTGCAACTAACTCTTTTCCTTGTTCCGTAATTTCCAAATATACAACACGACGATCAGATGTAGAACGTGAACGCATTACAAAACCTTTATTAATTAGCTTTTCTGTAACAGCTGTAATATGACTGTTTGATACGTGTAGTTCATTTGCTACGCGAGAAACCATCTCTTTTTCATTACGATTTAATATACGGAGCACGAGAAATTCATTCCATGGTATGTAATCTCCAAAAATTTTCCCCATATCATTCCGCAATGAACGAAACATAGCAAAAACATTTGCAGATAGATCCTCCATTAATTGTTCACGATTATGAGACACCGTTTACATCTCCCTTTTATTTCATATAGTTAAATAACAACATTATGAATTATATTACCTTATATTTTACATTTTGTCATCTTTTTTTCCCATACAATCACTCATAATGTATTCACTTATTTGATAGATACACCCCCAAAACCCAATAGTAAAAAATCTCCGTTATTCACTAGAGCCCGTATCATTTATTATCTATTTGGAAATAAATGATACGGGTTGCTTTTCTAACATGCTGAAACTCACATCAGCCACAAAAAGGGTGCGATTCGTCGCACCTTTTTTGTTTTCACTTCCCATCAAGTATTCATGATATAATAAAATATGAATTTTTTTCCTTTTATCCCGCATTAACAGGCAGTCAGACCCCCACCTCAAAATTCAGCGTGAGCAAAGAAGTTAGGTGGGGGCAAAGCTCGATTGATGAGGGCTAATAATCAGTGGGGGATGAAGCCCCCTACTGATTAAAGTTTCACTTTATAAGATGAACTTTTTGGGGGTATATCATGAATCCAGACGAAGAAAAGTTTTCAGATCTAAGTGGAAAAGATAAAACGATTGTTATTAGTAGTATTACCCTTCTTATAATTATTGCTTTTGCACTCATTTTCTTTATGTATGTCGGAGTTTTTCGTCTCATTGGTGTAGAATATACATCACGAACTGCACTACTTCTCTTTTTTTTATTAGCCCTTATACTAGATGGAATTAGTAGTTTCTTGATTTTATTTTTCAAAGTACTTTTAACCCCCCTGCTCACGCACATGTCAAAATGGCTATCCTTTTTACTGCTTTCCCTCATAGAAATCTCGCTTGATTGGCTCGTTATTCATACTGCAGATGATTGGATAGAAAGTGTAACGATCTCCAATAAAGCTGAACTACTTATTGTCCTTTTCTTTTTTATCTTGGATAAATTATGGTCTACTGATAACAAAAAGAAAGAGTAAGATTACAAGCTTTTCTCTATAAAAATTGATACAATAAAGGCAGAATATACGAAAGAGGTGTTACATATGACATTACAACAATGGGCTGATAAAGGTATGTCCTTTGATACATACGTAAATAACATGACTGTGAACCAGTATGAATTACTACATATTTATAATAACTTTTTAATTCCGAACGAATTGCTTCCTGTTTTAGAAGAACGTCAAAACGACGGATGGCGTGTTATTGTACTATCCGCTGATTGGTGCGGAGACGCTCTTCTTTGCGTACCTGTTATGAAACGTATTTGCGAAGTTTCCAATATTGAAATGAAATTACTCATCCGTGATGAAAATTTAGAGTTAATGGATCAATATTTAACAAATGGAACAGCCCGTGCCATTCCAATCTTTATTTTTATTGATAAGGATGGAAATGAACAAGCGGTTTGGGGACCACGTGCTCCAAAAGTGCAAGAATTAGTAACTTCTATGCGTGCTACATTACCTGAAAAAGATGATCCACAATTTGAAGAAAAACAGAAAGACATGTATGCTAATTTCCGTTCTACATTAGCTGATGACACTTCACTTTGGGAACATGTGATGGAAAATATGATTAAAAAAATAGTAAAATAAAAAAACTGCCAAATGGCAGTTTTTTTATTACATAATGAAGAAATAATAGAACATCGCAGCTAAAATAAAACGATAATAAGCAAATGGTGTTAACTTTACACGAGCTAATAATTTTAAGAATGAAACAATCGCAAGCATTGCTACAAGGAAAGCCGTAATAAAACCAGTTGCAAATAATGTGATATCTGCTGAACTTAATACATCCCAGCTTTTAATTAAATCTAACCCTGATGCTGCAACCATCATTGGTACCGCTAAAATAAATGTATATTCAGCAGCTGCTGTATGAGATACACGAGCTAATAATCCACCACTGATTGTAGATCCAGAACGTGAAAATCCTGGCCACAATGCTAAACATTGGAACATTCCAATTGTGAATGCTTGTTTATACGTAATCTCGTCCAATGTTTTCGCTGTACTTGGTCTTGAAAATTTCTCAGCAACAATCATTAAAATACCACCAACGATTAAACTGATAACAACGGGGCCTGGTCCAAATAAAACTTCTTTAATTTTACTATGGAATAAAACACCAAGTACTCCTGCTGGAATCATACCAATAATGATATGTAATAAATTTAAAGATGGTCCTTGTGTTACCTTGCCAATCCCAACTAATGACCATAAACGTTTCCAAAATACAACGACAACCGCTAAAATCGATCCCAATTGGATGACAACTTCAAATACTTTTGCTCTATCATCATCAAATCCAATTAAATGTCCTGTTAAAATCATATGTCCTGTTGATGAAACCGGTAAAAATTCCGTTAATCCTTCAACAGCTCCCATGATTAAACCAATTAACCAATCAGCCACGAGTAGTGCCTCCTTAATACCTTATATATACTTTTTTCACACCTTATCATAATACCTTATCCAATTTCAAAGTGCATCTTTTTTTTCCTCTATTTCGCAAGGACATACGCGTATTTCTTTTCTATTTTTTGATTAAATTGTATGATAATAAGAGTTTGTTTTTATATGGAAAGGAGATTTTATGAAAGAAACCCATTCATTCTTACAAAAAATAAAACAATTTGTATTACTATTCTTTCCGATTTTTGTAACACAAATGTCTTTATTTGCAATGAGCTTTTTTGATACGACAATGTCAGGACATGCAAGTGCTACTGATTTAGCTGGCGTCGCAATTGGAACAAGTATATGGATTCCCGTTAGTACTGGATTAACAGGAATTTTAATGGCTACTACCCCTATTATTGCTCAACTTGTTGGTTCAAAACAAAAAGAGCAGGTTCCTCATATCGTCATACAAGCCGTATATTTAGCAATTGGAGTTAGTTTACTTGTTATTCTGATCGGTTTCTTTGCCGTTTCACCAATTCTAAATGGCATGCATTTAGAGGAACAGGTTGAATACATTGCTGCCCAATTTTTAAGCATTATTGCAATTGGTATCATTCCCTTATTTGTCTATACTGTATTACGTGGGTTTATTGATGCATTAGGAAAAACACGTACAACAATGATTATTACATTACTTTCCTTACCTATTAACGTCATTTTAAACTACGTATTTATTTTTGGGCATTTCGGCTTTCCAAAACTAGGCGGCGTTGGTGCAGCAATTGCTTCTACCGCAACATATTGGTGCATTTTATTTATTACGATTATTATTATCCGTACAAAAGAACCATTTGCATCTTTCGGCATATTCAGGCGCCTATACCGACTTTCCATTTCAAGTTGGAAAGAATTATTAACACTTGGGGTACCTATCGGATTTGCCATCTTTTTTGAAACGAGCATTTTCGCCGCTGTAACACTCATGATGAGTAATTTTAGTACGACAACAATCGCTGCACATCAAGCAGCTATGAACTTTGCTTCACTTTTATATATGACACCTTTAAGTTTAGCAATGGCTATGACAATTGCAGTTGGTTTTGAAGTTGGAGCAAATCGTTATACAAATGCAAAACAATATAGTTTTATCGGAATTGGTTTGGCGCTTGCTTTTGCCTTATTATATTCTATCCTACTCTTTTTCTTTGACGATCAAATTGCTTCTATTTATACAACAGATATTGCTGTTCATGATTTGGCAAAAGAGTTTCTCATTTTTGCCATTTTATTTCAAATTTCAGATGCAATTGCTACTCCAGTACAAGGTGCACTCCGCGGCTATAAAGATGTGAATATGGCCCTAATTATGACACTTATTGCCTACTGGATCATCGGTCTACCGCTCGGTTATATATTGGCAACCTATACTTCTTGGGCGGCGAAAGGCTATTGGATTGGTCTTATTATCGGACTTGCATTTGGAGCTACCTTCTTACTTATTCGTCTCTTTCAAGTACAACGTAAATATACACCACAAGAAAGTCACTAATTAAAGTGGCTTTTTTCTTCATGTATAGTTCCTCATTAAACGTGTAACATAATGAAAAAGAAAGGTGTAAATCTATGGATGAAAAGAAACAAAAGCAGCATTATGACGAGGAGTTTTCTCCTGAAATCTCACCTGGATATAGGCATGACATTCATAAACCACCTCAATATAAAAACACTTCTTTTTTAATTGGAATTAGTATTTTCGGGGCAATATTACTTGTACTCATCATTTTCGTCTACTTTTAATGAATGGAGAATTATATGGAAAAACAATCCTCAATCTTTTCTAAAAGAGTTGTAAAAACACAAAAAGGTTATGCGGGTGATTCCGTAAATGTGCATAAGCAAGTGGAACAAGGGAATCTAGAAATCGCAAAAAAAGAAATCGGTCAACAAAACGAGAACCTGTGAATGCCCTTCCTTGCAAGTGCTTGGTTCTGTTGGAATGTTGTAAAAAACGAAAACGTCCCCAGCTCCTGGAGACGTTTTTGTTTTTCTGTCGCATCATGCAAATTGCTACTTTTCTTTCTTCTTTACATACCCTTCCAATAGAAGATGCTAAAAAGTGGGAGTTTTCTGTTGAAAAACCTATCTTATATTGGCGACAAATTCAAACGAAATTACATAATTATCTTGTCCTCACACTTACACCGCTAGAAAGAAGAGTTTTTGATTGCTTATTTGAAGATTTTTTTGAACATATGCATACATCTAATTTCAAAAAAACAATGATCCACGCTGACTTGACACATCATCACATTTTATTTGATGATGAGAAAAGAAGTGTTGCTGGGATTATTGATTTTGGTGATGCTCAAATTGGAGATCCTGCCTTTGACTTTGCTGGATTATATAACGATTTTGGTAGTGAATTTACAGATGATTTATATAAACGGTACTGCAATCTCACTCCCCACCAAGATTCATCTTTCTCTAAGCGTATCATACAATTTTATCAATATAGTCCATTGCTTCATAACCTTATTCATAGCTTTGAAACCAATAATGAACAGGAAATACTGAAGAATCGAAGAAGATTACAAACGATACTACAGGGAACGAATTAACTTCTTTCGCTATTCTCCATTTCCTCATACATCATTAATTTTTTATCCATTTCTACAATTAATTTATACATCTGAAACGCCTGCAAAATTTGCAATTGAATAGAGAAAGGAGCCTGTTGTTCTTTTAACCATTGAAACACTTTCACTTCATTTGTCATGAATTAGCCCTCCCATTACGAAGTTTCCCCCTACATATATACCGTAAATGATGAAAAGCTTTTCATGTCAATACCAAAAAGGATGCAATTTAGCACCCCTCAGTGTAATATAAATTTTTTCTGCACCAGTCCCTCTTGCACCTCGTCTACTTTACAGTCAATACGGAAAGCACATCCAATACATTCGGAACGAAATGTACGGTCTGTGTAATGTTCTGGTTGCTGTAACATTTCTTTCATTCTATATAAATCGTCCATCCCCTCTATCATATCTTGCTCTTTTGGAGCATAGCTATGCCTAGTTCCTTCTATTAAATTAACAATTTCAATTTTTTCGGGAAGAACTCCAAAAGCTTTATGGCTAAAAACAGCCGTTAACTTCTTGCAAAGAGCAAGCATCTCTTCATTTGCATCGACAACATATTTTTTGATTACAAATGATTTTACGGACCATTCGCCCACTTCAAAAGTCAATGCAATTTGTACACCTAACTCTTCCATGTATGTTTGCAACTTCTCATATAAAAATAAAGGCGGTGTTTTACTCGCTTCATTGTTTACAAACTTTAATAGATGATCCGTTAGCTTGGCAAGAACAATATAGTATTCCGCTTTAGAAGCAAACATTCCAATACGCACTTTATCCCAATATCTTTCTAATAGTTCTAACAAGCGCACTGTTGTTTGTTTTTCTGCTGGTGATGTGTAATATTCACAAATAATTTGATTTACAATCGATTGCACCATCTGTTGCCATTCAAATGAAGAAGGTTCTCTTCTTTTTATATGGCGAAAATAAAACTTATGTGGACAACGCATAAAATCATATAGATGATAATCTGTCATCGTTTTAATTGATATTTTCCCCTGCACCCATCTTCATCTCCCTCTCGCCATTAAGAAAGGTGTTTTACAAATTCAGCACCAAATTGAAGACATTTCTCTACATCTTCATCTTCCGGCGTTAATTCCACTTTTAACCCTTCTAGTACTACTTCAGCACCGCGCTCTCGTAACTTTTCTTCTAAAATATCAACAGCTGCTCCGTATTTCGGATAAGCAGAATCACAAGATCCAAATACCGCTGCTTTTTTACCTGTTAAATGAATTTCTTCCATTTCATCATAAAAGTCTAAGAAATCATCTGGAAGTTCACCATCTCCCCACGTGTACGCTCCTAAAATGATCCCGTCATATGCTTCTAATACAGAAGCCTCTGGCGTAGTCATAATGTCGATTACTTCTATCTCGTTTCCTGTTTTACGAATTGCCCCAGCTATATGATCCGCCATCTCCTCTGTATTTCCACTCATACTTGCAAAAATCATTACAAATTTACTCAACTGACTCTCTCCCTCGGTTATGTATATCTTTTTCTATTTCATTTGTCTTCTTCTCATCTACATATTCAGCACGAATCATATTTCGTTGCCATTCCATATGTTTATCTTTATTTTTTAAATTCCTTTGCCCAAGGCGAAATGTTTTCCTCATCTCTATCTTATTTATTCTTTAATCTGCTTATTCTATTGATAATAATTATCAATAACGACTATATCATTAGATTAATTGAAAATGATTATCAAAGTCAATAACTATTTTTAAAAAAATAATGAAAAGGTACAAGCTTGTCCGCCAGCTATTCATATACTATAAATGAGCATAGTTCTTTCTCAGCCCTCTCTAACGGAAAGAAATAGAAGCAACTGCGTAAATCGCAGTTGCCTTTTTTTGTACACAGTAAAATGAAACTTTAATCATTTTAAAACTGCTCTCCGCAAATAGAGAAATACAACTCCTACATACTCTTTTACGTTTTTAATAATTTCATCGTTGTTTGTAAAAATAGCTCTGCTCCATTCATTAAAGCTGATTCATCCACATCAAATTTTGGATGATGATGAGGGTAACAAGTCTTGATTTTCTCATTTCCAGTTCCTAATTTAATAAAACAGCCTGGTGCTTTTCTTAAATATGCCGAGAAATCTTCCCCTCCCATTGAAGGAACTAGCTTTACAATTCTCCCTTTTCCAAACAACTCTACTGCACTTTCTTCTACTATCTTTGTAATAAATCCATCATTGATAACCGGATCATATCCATAGCGATACGTATACGTATATTCTGCGCCATGCGCCTCTATAATCCCCTTAGCAATTTGCTCAATCCTTTCCTCCGCTTCTTTTCTCAAGGTTTGATCGAAAGAGCGGACTGTCCCCATTAAATATGCTGTATCAGGAATAATATTATCCGCTGTTCCTCCATGAAATTGTGTTACAGAAACAACTCTTTGCACAAAAGCGCTTGTATTTCTAGATACAATATGCTGTAAATTCGTAATAACTTGTGCACCAACTGCTATCGGATCTATCGTTTCTTCCGGTCTAGCAGCATGCCCCCCCCTCCCTTTTACTTCAATTGTAAATACATCTGGGGCCGCCATCATCGGCCCATATACGATCCCAATCTTTCCCGTTTCCAATCCAGACATAACATGCAAACCAATAATATAATCTACACCTTCCATGACGCCAGCTTTTACCATCTCCTGTCCACCACCAGGATACACTTCTTCTGCATGTTGAAATAAAAGGCGAATTTCCCCCTCCCAATCCTCATTCATGTTCGCTATAGCTTCTGCTGTACCTAATAAAATAGCGGTATGTGCATCATGCCCACACGCATGCATCACTCCTGGATTAACTGATGCATATGTTTTAGACGTCTCCTCCTGAATTGGCAGGGCATCCATATCTGCACGAATCGCCACTATTTTGCCTCCCTTCTTTCCTTTTTTCTTTGCCATCACACTATATAGCGTCGGTCTTGTCACCTCAAAAGCTGAAAATGAACACAATGTATCATATATAAATTGTGAAGTTTTTTCTTCTTGAAATGATAGTTCAGGAAATTGATGAAGATGCCTCCGCCACTTTATAATATTTTCCTCTGACACATATGCCTGCCACCTTTTGCTTAAACGCTCCATTCCTGATAACCTCCTTTTCATCCGTCACTTTTCTTATCTCACTATGATTCCTTAATTTCCTTGTAAAATGTTCAGTTTCAAAAAACACTTTTATACTCACTTACCCATCTAAAAAAATGAATCCATTACAAATTCATATAGAATGTAATATAATTACTAAGTTAGGGATTTTCTTTTTTAGTATTTAGTGCTACTATCAAAAAAGGGCCTTTTGTCTTACATTTACCTAAAATGTGGAATCTTGTTTTTTTCACAACAAAGTAGGTTAAGATACCTACATATAGTTACTATTTCATAAGAGAGGGAAAGACATGGAGAGATTAAAAGAGATATGGTCTCGACCACTCACACAATGGGTTGCAAAAACTTTTTATTACCTTGCAATTTTATTTGCTTTGCTTTGGTTGTATGGTTTCCATGATACAAACACAAGCACATTTATTTACAATGAATTTTAGGGTGGGAACGTTATGAAGTTATTAGAACAAATCGAAAAGTGGGCAGTTGAAACTCCTGACCAAACCGCTTTCGTTTGGCGAGATGCGAAAATTACGTACAGACAATTAAAGGAAGACTCTGATGCGTTAGCTCATTGGATTTCTTCTGAGTATGCAGATGATCGCTCACCAATTATGGTTTATGGCCATATGCAGCCAGAGATGATCATTAGCTTTTTAGGGTGTGTAAAAGCTGGACATGCTTATATTCCAGTAGATCTATCTATTCCAGCTGATCGTGTACAACGTATTGCTGAAAGCTCTGGTGCGAAATTACTTTTATCTCCGGTAGAAGTAGCAGTAACTGATTTACCAGTTCGCATCATATCTGAAAACAACTTAAAAGATATTCTCTTTACTCATAAAGGAGAAACACCAAACCCTACTCATGCGGTAAAAGATGATGAAAACTTCTACATTATTTACACATCAGGGAGTACTGGTAATCCAAAAGGTGTACAAATTACGTATAATTGTCTTGTAAGTTTTACAAAATGGGCGGTCGAAGATTTCAACTTACAAACGGGACAAGTATTCTTAAACCAAGCACCTTTCTCATTCGATTTATCTGTGATGGATGTTTATCCATCGTTAGTAACAGGTGGTACGCTTTGGGCAATTGATAAAGATATGATTGCACGTCCAAAAGACTTATTTGCTTCTTTAGAACAATCTGATGTACAAGTATGGACATCCACACCTTCTTTTGCAGAAATGTGTTTAATGGAGCCATCTTTCTCTGAAAGTATGCTGCCAAATATGAAAACATTCTTATTCTGCGGTGAAGTATTATCAAATGACGTAGCAAGAAAACTAATTGAGCGCTTCCCGAAAGCAACAATTATGAATACGTACGGTCCAACCGAAGCTACTGTAGCTGTCACAGGCATTCATGTGACAAAAGAAGTTGTTGATACATATCAATCACTTCCAGTTGGCTACTGTAAATCTGATTGCCGCCTTCTTATTATGAAAGAAGATGGTACGATTGCACCCGATGGTGAAAAAGGTGAAATCGTAATTGTTGGCCCAAGCGTAAGCGTTGGATACTTAGGAAGCCCTGAATTAACAGAAAAAGCATTCACAGTTATTGATGGTGAACGTGCCTACAAAACGGGGGATGCTGGCTATGTAGAAAATGGTCTTCTTTTCTATAATGGTCGTCTTGATTTCCAAATTAAATTACATGGTTATCGAATGGAATTAGAAGAAATTGAACATCACCTTCGTGGTTGCTCTTACGTAGAAGGAGCTGTCGTAATTCCAATTAAAAAAGGTGAAAAATATGATTACTTATTAGCGGTTGTTGTTCCAGGAGAGCATTCGTTTGAAAAAGAATTCAAATTAACATCTGCAATCAAAAAAGAACTCAATGAGCGATTACCAAATTACATGATTCCAAGAAAATTCATGTATCAATCTTCTATTCCAATGACACCAAATGGAAAGGTAGATCGCAAAAAATTATTGAGTGAGGTTACAGCATGACCGCATACGGATCATTTTATTTTTTCGCCATAGTGGGCATTTTATTAGTACCTACTATTATAGCTGGATTAAAAGGTAAAATGTTGCGCAAATATAATGCTTTTCTAACATTAGTTATGCTTGCAATTATCTTCTCTGATAAACCAAAGCAAGCGATGATGTTAGCAGCCTTTATTATTTGGCAATACATCCTGATTAAAGGCTATTTACTATTACGAAAACAAAATAATAATACGTTCATGTTTTGCATGGCTGTTATTTTATCGATTTTGCCACTAGTGTTAACAAAAATCGCACCATTCGTACCTGAACTAAAGTTCATTGTTTTCCTTGGTATGTCTTATGTAACATTTAGGGCCGTACAAATGGTGTTTGAAGTTCGTGATGGTTTGATTAAAGACTTCACATTCTTTAATTTTTGGGAGTTCGTTCTGTTCTTCCCAGCTATCTCAACTGGGCCTATCGATCGTTATCGAAGATTCCAAAAAGATATTCAAAAACCGCCAAGTGCTGAAGAATATCAAAAGTTACTATACACAGGGATGAACCGTATATTCCAAGGGTTTCTGTATAAATTTATAATTGCTTATTTACTACAGAAGCACTTTGTTGATGCAGTATTTGCAAATCAAGATACGTTTTTATCTAATGTTATTTATATGTATAGTTACAGTTTATACCTATTCTTCGATTTTGCTGGTTATAGTGCATTCGTAATCGGTGTAAGTTATATGATGGGTATTAAAACACCAGAAAACTTTAATAAACCGTTCATCAGTCGTAACATTAAAGATTTCTGGAACCGCTGGCACATGAGCTTATCATTCTGGTTCCGCGACTTTATTTATATGCGCTTTGTCTTTTTCGCAACAAAGAAAAAGTTAATTAAAAATCGCTATACGATTTCATATATCGGCGCATTCTTAAACTTTTTCATTATGGGCGTATGGCACATTTTAGGTGATCATGTTTATCAATATATTATTTACGGCCTTTATCATGCTGCTTTGTTTATTTTGTTTGATATTTTCGAGCGAAAAAACAAAAAGCATAAGTTTTGGCCAAATAATAAATTCATGCATGTCCTTGCAATTGTAATTACGTTCCACTTCGTATGTTTCGGTTTCCTAATCTTCTCTGGTCACCTTAACAGATACTTTTAATGAATAACTTCTTTTCTTACAGCTAAGAAGTTACACATAATATATTTCGGATATAAAGGAGATTTTAAAAATGGCAGAATTTAAAGATCAAGTATTAGATATTTTAGAAGAAGTTTGTGAAAATGATATTGTAAAAGAAAATCCAGATGTACAATTATTTGAAGAAGGTATCCTTGATTCTTTCGGTACAGTATCTTTATTAGTAGAATTCCAAGAGCGTCTAGATATCGAAGTATCTATTTCTGATTTTGATCGTGATGAGTGGGCAACACCAAACATGATTATTAAAAAGTTGGAAGAAATCCGATGAAAAAAGCAACTTTTGGACCGATGCTCTTAGCATTGGCCCTTTTTGCTGTATTCTTACTTATTCCAACACGCTTTCTACTTCCGCTTATAAGTGATAAAAAAGTAGAAGAAGCCGCAACTTCTCTAAAATCAGAGAAAATACAAAGTATGGTTTTACAGCAAAAAATGTTAGAAGATCCGAAATACCTTCCGATGTATGGTTCATCGGAATTTGCAAGAATGGATGCTTTTCACCCATCCAATTACTTTAAAGTAAAACCCGAAGGATTCACGCCATTCCTTCTTGGTCGTGGCGGAACACAGGACCTTGTCCATGTGCTAAACTTTGCATCTACAATGGATCAATTAAAAGATAAAAAAATGATCTTTGTCCTTTCACCACAGTGGTTTGTACCACAAGGAATTGATGAAACACACTTTGCACCTAACTTTTCTAAACAACAAGGCTATCATTTCCTTTTCAATAATGATCTAAAGCCTGAAATGAAAAAGCAAATTGCAAAGCGCTTATTAAACTTTGAGATTGTGAAGAAAGAGACGTTATTAAAAATATCTTTAGAAGGTATTGTCTATGATGATCCAAAGCACAACATTAAAGCACTTGCTGCGAAACCTTTCGCTTATCTTTACCGCAATATTTTAGATCGTAAAGACATATTTACAGCAATGTTTAATATTAAACCGCATAAAGAAAATCTCGATCCGTCATTGAAACAAATGAACTGGGATGAAACGCGTAAACACGCAGATCAAACTGGTAAATTAGAATCTCAATCAAATGAATATGGTATCGAAGATGATTACTTCAATAGCAAAATTAAAAAGAAATTGAAGCAACGCCAAGGCTACTTAAAAAATGATGCTTATGACCAATCTCCAGAATATGAAGATTTACAAATTGTACTTGATTTATTAAAACAAGCAGGTGCAAAACCACTCTTCATCTCTGTTCCTGTAAAAGGTCCTTGGTATGATTATGCTGGATTCCCAAAAGAACGACGCGAATTATACTACAAGAAAGTCCATGAGCAAATTAAGCAAGCTGGCTATCCAATTGCTGACTTCTCAAACCATGAGTATGATAAATACTTCTTAAAAGATCATATGCACTTAGGATGGAAAGGCTGGGTATATATCGACGAAGCCATCCAGCAATTTTATAAAGCAAACTAACAAAAAGACCGCTTGAATTATTCAAGCGGTCTTTTTGTATATACATTTTGTAATTTTTCTACTGTTTCTTTTACTTCTGCCATCACTCGCTCAATAATTTGCTCTGCCGACTCTTTTCTTGCTAATGAAGAAGCTTGCCCAGCCCAAAGTGACATATAGTCCCCTTTATTTTGCTTCGCAGCTTCTTGACGTATTTTAGAGGTTAATACATTTTGAACTGGATACATTGGGAGTCGTTCTTCTTTTTCTTTATGTTGCTCTATAAATGGATT
This sequence comes from Bacillus pseudomycoides, assembly GCF_022811845.1. NCBI lineage: Bacteria > Bacillati > Bacillota > Bacilli > Caryophanales > Bacillaceae > Bacillus > Bacillus pseudomycoides. Next base: position 2,842,514 of record NZ_CP064266.1, on the reverse strand, counting down.
TCGAATTCCCCTTGCATACTTTCCAGAAAAGGATCTCGTTACAATTGTACTTGTATCCGTACTCTGCAGCACCGCTTTTTTATGTACATCATGTGTAATACTTTCCTCACTTGTTAAAAATGCAGTCCCCATTTGAACTCCGTCTGCTCCTAATACATAAGCAGCTACAACGCCTTGTCCGTTCATAATGCCTCCTGCTGCTACAATTGGAATATTGGGTACAGCCGCTATCATTTGTGGGATTAGTGCAAATGTGCCAATCATAGAGTCTTGTTCTTTCCCAATAAAAGTTCCGCGGTGCCCTCCAGCTTCGCTACCTTGTCCAACAATTACATCTACTTCTAATTCAGCAAGCACCTTTGCTTCTGCTACATTTGTCGCTGTTCCAATTACCTTTATACCCTCTTTCTTCAATAATGTAATCTCAGCTTGTTCTAACGTGTGAAATGCAAAGCTGACAACTGGTACTTTTTCTTCTATTAATACTTGCAGTTGTTCTTTATAACTTTTCGGGAGTTGCAAAGATTCATTCTGCTCATCTATACCTAATTCTTTTCGTATCGGCTCTAATAAAGTTCTAGCTGCTTCCACTTTGTCTTCTTCAATTTGTATTTCCTTCGTCAGTAACAGATTGACTGCAAACGGCTTATCTGTTAACTCTCGTATCTTATCAATAGATTGACGAATTTGTTCCGGGCTCATATAACCAGCCCCGAGTGTCCCAAGTCCACCACAATTACATACAGCCGCAACAAGTTCTGGTGTTGTAATCGCACCTGCCATTCCTGCTTGAATAATTGGATATTTTATTTGTAATACATCAGTTACTCTACTTATGAACATTGTTCTTTTCTCCCTTCCTATTCGCTCTTATATTTTTCTTGATTCAAGAAACTTTCTCCTTCTTTTAACAGGATTGAACTCCCTATAAGTGAATATATTGAAAGTGAAGGAGGAGATGACATGATTCATCCAAATGTCTTACAACAAGGTGATACTGTCATGATGATTGCTCCCGCAGGACCACCAATACTAGAGCACGTTCTTACTGGAAAAAAAGTATTAGAAACAATGGGCCTATCCGTACGAATCGGTCAAAGTGTTTACGAGAAATACGGCTATCTCGCCGGAGATGATACAATCCGCCTTCAGGATTTACATGAATCATTTGCAAACCCTGAAGTCAAAGCTGTTTTTTGCGCAAGAGGTGGGTACGGAAGCGGCCGTCTCCTTCCCTATATTCAATATGAGCTCATCCGAAATAATCCAAAAGTTTTTTGGGGATACAGTGACATTACTGCTTTGCATATTGCTTTTTCACAATATGCAGGACTTGTTACTTTTCATGGACCGATGATTGAAGAATTAGGAAAAGGAGTCGATTCTCTCTCCTTGTCTTCTTTCAATCAATTATTCCATCCATATTCAACTATTTTATCCGGAGCAGAATGCATCACCGCTCCATCTACCTGCATTGTTTCTGCGCCATTAATAGGAGGGAATTTAACAGTTTTAGTAAGTACACTAGGTACTCCCTACGAAATCTATACAGCAAATAAAATTGTATTACTTGAAGATGTTGGAGAAGAGCCATACCGCATTGATCGCATGCTTAACCAATTACGCTTAGCAGGAAAACTGAAGGAATGTGCAGGAGTTGTCTTCACAAGCTGTCATGATTGTATGGCCTCAAAGCAGTCTCTATCATTACAAAACATATTGTATAACTATCTCGCTTCTTACAACATTCCTGTATTATTTGGACTTCCTATTGGGCATATACAACCGAATATCGGAATTCCTCTTGGTGTTACTGTCACAATGGACACTGAAAGGAATACACTTTCTATTCCTTCCGGTGTGAATTTCATATCGAATTAAAAAGCAGTTTTCTATACACTTTTTCATTTGCACAAAAAAGGAAAAGCATATATCGCTTTTCCTTTTTTATGTTCCCTTATGCCGATTTGACTATAAAGGGCTGACAACAATTTTTTACTGATAATAATTAAATATACGTCCAGAAGCTATATCTGCAATTTCTTCCGGAATAAATGTTTTGCTAAGCTCTGTGCCAACATTCAATACCGCTGTTGCTTCTTTATCTAGGTTTTCAAATAATTCTTTTCCACGTATCGTAATAAGGGGCGTTTCTTCTGGCAACACTTCTTTCACAAATTCTAATTGCGTAAAGAACGGTACGATCCATCTGCCTTCTCCTTGGAAATAACGTAACCGAAGTGTTCCTTCTGATGCAGAATCATCCGCCTCGATAGATCCAGCAACATAAAAATTAGTTGTTAATAGCAATTCATAAAATTCTCTTTGTTTTTGTTTATCCTCTTCTGCTAAAACGAGTACTGTTTCTATCTTCTTTACTGGAATTTGCTCCATATGCTGCCACCCCTGTTTTCAAAATGATTGTACTTCGATTATACAAAATATTCTTATTTTTTTCTACATAATTATTCAAATATTTTATTAAAATAGCATCAATCATTATTCATTATATCTGGCCCCTCCTTACCTTCTCTAATATTCCCGATGTTGTAGCAATAGTAGCGAATTCCTCATGAAGATTTACGAGTGTCATATTATGAATTTCTTCTGCACAGTATTGTACACCATCTGGTCCCTTTCGATTAAATGTAGCCGTTGCATCACTTACTAAATACGTTGAAAATCCTAGATTTCCAGCCATCCGTGTCGTTGTTTCTACACAGTGGTTCGTCGTTAATCCAACGATAATAACTGAGTTACAGTTCTTATCTTTTAGTAGCTTTTCTAAATCAGTTCCAATAAATGCACTGTTAACACACTTTTGAATGACTATTTCTCCCTGTAATGGTTGCACTTCTTCTTTGAATTTAACTGTTTCTGTATTTGGGTGAAACATTGACTCTACGTTTTCTTTGTTCACATGTTGAATATGAATAATAGTTAACTCTCTTTTTCTCCATTCTTCTAATAAGCATTTCATATTTTCTTCTGCCGAAGGGTTATTTCGTTCTCCCCAATACGGTAGATCAAATGCTTTTTGCACATCAATCATAATAAGTGCTGCTTGCTTCGACATCATTGACCTCCTACTCTGCTGGCTGTAATTGAAATAAAAATCCAAGTTGTTGTGAAGCAGTAATAAAACAAATATATGCACAGAGTTCTACAATCTCCGCCTCACTCCAATACTGTTTTAACGCATTAAACATCTGATCATCTATCGCTGACCGATTATGTACAAATAAATGTGCGAAAGTTACAGCAGTGCTAATCTCTTCTACCTTTTGTACATCATCTGGTTTTCCCTTCGCCATACAATACGGACATTCATTTCCAAAAGCAAGGGTTCTCCTTACTTGCTCCTTCAACTCTTCAGAAAGTGTTCCCGCTTCATATAAGGTATTTTCTAAAGCGCTCCAAGATTGTAATATATTTGGGCGATGCCCTAGTAATTTTTGAAATTTTGTTTCTCCTACATCTGATAATGAAATTCGCTCCATCATTTCTCCCCCTATTCCTTTCTATTTTATTGTAAAATGAAATAGGTTCTTTTTACATTTCATATGAATCTTTATTTATAAATTTTCTTTGCAAAAATTATTAGTTTATTGGAGGTATATTTACAAATGCAATTAGATCGTATTGATCGTAAAATTTTAAATGAATTATATAATGATAGTCGCCTCTCTATGCGGCAGTTATCAAAACGAGTAAATTTATCCGCACCTTCTACTTCAGAGCGTGTTCGTAAATTAGAAAGCGAAGGAGTCATTCAAAAATATACAATTGATATTGATTATAAAAAAGCTGGACTCGTTTTAGACTGCATTTTAGAAATCACCTTAAAAAATGGTGATACAACACGTATGCAACAATTCATTCAATCTTATCCATCCGCAAGTTTTTGTTATCGCGTAACAGGAAGCCTTTGTTATATCGTTAAAATTTCTGTTCCATCATTAGTGGAACTTGAAGAATTTATTAATAATGTTTCTTCATATGCAACAACCGTTTCTCATATCGTATTATCAGAAGTATCCCTTACTCCTGATATTGAACACATTTTTCCAGAAGAACAAAATTAATTTTTATTCAAAATTTAACGAAAAAGCCCTTACAAAAAGAATAAAAATGTTTTATTATGTATTAAAATACATAAAGTTCGAGAAAGGGGCATTACATTGAAAATTTGGTTTTACGAAAAAACAACTCAAGAAGATGATTTACTTGGTATTTGGGATAATGTTCCCACCATCCCTCGAATTGGGGAAAAGGTGGAGATTTTAAAAGCTGTTCGCACAGTTACAGATATTAAATATGTAAAAAACGGAAACAACTTCCACGTTGAAATTGTGATCCATTAAAATAGCAGCTCTCCTCGATTATATTGGAGGGCTGCTACTTTTCGTTTTGTATACTCTTATTGATGTTCTGCCTTCTTTATAACAATTTGATTATTCTCTATCGTAATCGCTACATAATCATTCTCTTCTAATTCAAGCTGATTCACAGCTTCATCTGGCAGTTCTACAGCCATAAATCGCTCTGTTAACACAACTCGACTATATGTTTTATTTTGTTGCGATACTGATAGGATTTCCTTATCTTCATTGATAAACCGAAGAGGTGGTACTCCTATTTCTTTTACAGTTCGCCAATTCTTTCGAATAAAAGGTACTAACCATAATAAGCTAATAAGAATCACAACGATTCCAATCCATAAATTACTTTGTCCCTGTAATTCAGCAATCGAAATCGTATCATTTGTTCCCTCATCACTCGTTAATTGGATAACAGTTGCAATACAATTATTCAATGCGTGAACAGCAATATTCGTCCATATATTTTTCGTTTTTATGTAAAGGAGACACATTACAACTCCGAATATAAAAGCACCAACAATATCAAAATGCCCTAAACCAAAAATAAGAGAAGACACAATTACTGCTCGTTTTATTCCCCACTTCAAAGCCATACGCTGCAAGAAGAAACCTCGAAAAATGATTTCTTCCATAATCGGTGCAAAAATACATGCTGAAATGAAACCGAATATTTGTGTGTAAATATTGCTCATATCAATTGCACCATCATCATTCAGCATATCAACAAGAAAGTCAGGAAAAATATGTGCTAGTATGTAAAACTGGATAAAAGATGCACCGAATGAAAAAATCATTCCCATTGCAGTTGCCACTACAATTAATTTCCAATTTAATCGTGACGATTTATCAAAGAAACTAGTAAATAAAATATTATTTTTTCGTGTTTTTAAATATAACCATAGTAATGGAAAGATAAAAAACACCAAAATTTGCATTGCAACATCCATGGCACTGTCTGAAGCTCCTGCAAAGGTAAGGGGTAGCAACGTTACTAACATTCCTAAAATCATCCATGCAAAAAAACTACGAAGTCGTATCCGTGAAAATGCGTACTGAATAAAAAACACCTCCAAGATGATATATCTACATTTTAATATGAATATCCTTAAAATTCTTCCTTTTTTTCTCAGTTTACTTTTAAATACTCTACCTATTAAAATATATAATTGGAAATCTATTTTTGAAAATTCCTCTTTGCAATATTTTCTGTTTTAATGTTAAATGTCGCTTTTTATACCTATTTTTTCAAAACATATTATCATGATAAGAATAAGGAGGATTACGCACATGAATTTCTTTGAAAATGTCATTACTCCGATTCATAAGTTTATTACAACAACAAACGAATATTTGTAGGGTTATATTTTAATTGCACTATTAATTATTATAGGTTGCTATTTTACAATAAGAGCTGGATTTGTTCAGTTCCGTCACATTCGTGAAATGATCCGTTTACTAGGTGACGGGGTAAGTCCTTCGACACGTAAAGTACAAAAAGAAAAATATGAAGCAAAAAGAAGCTGGAAAAGATTCTGTCTTCTACGCCGACAGCATTCCTGGTTTAGAAAACACAGAATGCTGGGATTGTGAAAAAACAGAAGAAAAAGTTGGTTAAAGAAAATCCCCGTGTTAAAGCGGGGATTTTTTCTATTATAATACATCACGTTTTTGGAATAATACACTTGATGCAGCGAGTAATACTACAAAATAAGCAAGTACTAGCAATAACGATGTTGTAAAATTAAATTCTATAAATGGTGGTTCAGCTCCGCCACTGATTAATTTGTTGCTGTCGTACACACTTAAGTTCAAATGGAAAAACACAACAAATTTAGCAATTCCTTTTGCAAACATCATAAGGACAATATTAATTGGCCCTTGCAAGAAAAATAGGAACAATGTAATGATTAATGGTAATACGGATTTTCTAAAAACATTTGCCAAGAAAAAGGCAAGTGTTGCAAAGAAGAACGGTGCAAGAAGTTGATATGAGATTGATTTAAGCAATATGCCTAACGTTAAATCAGTTTTTCCTCCATCCATTGCAATCGCACCAATAATCATTGCAATTAACGTACCAGCAAAAATAATAAATAACATTGTTATTAATACAGAAATATATTTAGAAAATAAAATCATAATTCTTTTTCTTGGACGAATTAATAATTGCTTAATCGTCCCTTTTTGAAACTCTTCTGTAATTGTACGAGAAGCAATTGTAATACCAAAAATTGTTGCAAATAATAGAATTAAACCAATATCTGACTTCGTAAAGTCTAAATATGTTCCATTAAAATCTTTAGCTTCACCCCATTTTAATAGGAGAAGGACACCTAAAACTTCCAATGCAGCAATCACACCTATCAATATGTACATACCTTTTTTCGCATGTAACTTTAGCAATTCATTTTGAATTAATTTAAACATTACGCTCTCACTCCCCCTGTAATCGCTAAGAACTCATCTTCTAGCGTTTTATTTTGCACTGTAACGCCATATACAAGTACATCAGCATGCACAAGTTGTTTTACAATTTGCGGAATCTTTTCTTTTTCTACAGAAGTCACAACTACGCTTCCTTGTTCCTTACCTTTAATGATTTCATTCGCTTTCTGAATTTGATCTACCTCAAATGCCACTACAACCGTTTCATCATGCTTCGCTTGTTCATGTAAGTTATACTCTTGCACAAACTGTCCTTGCTTAATAATAACAACACGATCGCACATCAATTCAATTTCACTCAATAAATGACTTGATACGATGACAGCGATATTTTCCTCTTTCGCTAATCGTTGTAAATAATCACGAATTTGACGAATACCAGCTGGATCTAATCCGTTCGTCGGTTCATCTAAAATTAAAATTTTCGGGTTATGCAGAAGCGCTTGCGCAATTCCAAGACGTTGTTTCATTCCAAGTGAATATGTTTTCACTTTCTTATGGATAGCGTGTTCTAATTCTACAAGTTTTACAATTTCAGTAATTCGTTCTCTACTAATCGGCTTAATTGCCATATTTGCAAAATGCTTTAAATTTTGCATTCCTGTCATATAGTCATATAGTTCCGGATTCTCGACAATCGCCCCAATTTGTTCTAACGCCTTCTCACGTTCTGTCCGAATGCTATGACCACAAATTGCAATATCTCCTTTTGTCATTGAAATCAGACCAGTCATCATCCGAATTGTCGTCGTTTTCCCACTTCCATTCGGTCCAAGAAATCCATATACTTCCCCTTCACGAACTTCAAATGAAAGACCACGAATAATTTCATTTTTCCCTATTTTTTTATGGACGTTTTCTAATTTCACTACTACGTTTCCCAATGATTGTTCCTCCTTTAGACTTCTAGTTTTTTGTCGATGATATGACTTGTTATTACCACCAATAAAAAATTAATAATAAACTAAAATTAAATAAGAAATATTTGAAGCATCACTAAAATAAAAGATGTTTCAAAAAAGCCATTTTTATCTATAACCCCAACGTTTTTATCGAAAATACATATATATTTATTTTGTCTAGCATATTAGTTATAACAAACTGGATTCCACCGAAAACAACAAAGAAAATTATAAATAACATTTTATTTAATGAGGATTTCACATTAAATAGTTTTACAACTATGATTATGAAATACAGAGAAACTAATGTACTCGCTAAATCTATAATCCATAAGAAGATAGAGAACAGATGGTGTAATAGCCCATAATTGTATAAACTATTAATGGCTTGTTGTACCCTCTATTTGCTTTATTCTCATATATATTAATAGAAAGAATATGTAAAAAGCAATTCCTATTAACGCCAATAGAGTAAACATTATTATAAAAATAATAAATTCGCATATATATATTTCTTTGATGAAATGGCAACATATCGAATCATAGACCCTCTTACTATTTTTCTGAAAGAAGATAACGCCAGTAAGAAGATAGAAAATGCAGTTATAAAAATAATAATATAAATATAATTAATGTTATATCTTGTCTATTTGAACCCCTTATCCCTGAGGACCCCTTCATATTAAATAATAAAATTAATGATATAGTAATAAATCCAAAATAAATTATCCATATCTTCTTTTTATTACAATTATATAAATATCGAAGAAGTGAACTCATTTACTGAACACCTCCTTAAACAACTCATTTATAGCTTTTCCTCTCTGAAAACGAAGCTCTTCTACATTCTCATGTAGTCTAATTTCGCCATCCTTCAAAAAGATAACCTCATCAAAAATGTTTTCAATTTCGCCAATTAAATGCGTCGAAATGATAATTGTACAATCTTCACGATAAAACTGTAATATAAGTTCTAACACATGTTCGCGTGAAACTGGATCGATTCCGCCAAGTGGTTCATCTAATATATAAAGTTTCGCTTTTCTTGAAAATGTTAAAATCAGCTGCAGCTTTTCAACCATACCTTTTGACAATGCTGAAATTTTTTCTTCTAACGGTATTTTAAATTCAGCAATCGTATCAACTGCTTTTTGAATATCAAAATCTTGATAAAAATCACGATAGAAAAATATAGCATCTTTTACAGTCATCCACTCATCAAATACTGATCGATCAGGCATGAATGAAACAATCTTTTTTGTTTCTAAACCTACCTTCTTACCTGCAATTGTGATATGCCCTTCCGAAGGGTGCTGCAAACCTGCAATCATTTTTAATAATGTCGTTTTGCCACTACCGTTATCACCAACAAGGCCAATAATTTTCCCTTCTGTAATTGTTACATGTAAATCCCGAATTACTGCTTTTAAATCGTATCGTTTCCAAAGGTTTTCCGTTTTTAGCAACTCCATCTTCAGTTCTCCTCCCTTTTCTCTTCTAATGAAGAACGAAGAATCGAGAGAATTTCCTCTTCTGAAAACCCTAAATTGTCCATTCCATTTATAAAAGAATGAAGCAGTTCTTTTGCCATATCTTTGCGCAGCTCCATAATTTTCTCTCCTTCGCTTGTTACATATCTTCCCATTCCTCTGCGTGTTACAACGATACCTTCCCTCTCTAGTTCTTGAAATGTACGCTGAATTGTATTTGGATTGACCTGTAACTCACTCGCTAATTCACGTACAGAAGGAATTTTGTCACCAGGTAATAAATGACCTGTTACAATTTCTTTTTTTATGTATTCCATCACCTGAATATAAATCGGTATGTTAGGAGAAAACTCAATTTTCATTTCCCCCCTCCTTTTGTCTTAGTGTATTGGTTAAATAGTACACTAAGACAAAAGATATGTAAATACTTGTAAGTTTAAAATATAACAAAAAAGGCAGTGCAACCTTCGTTGCACTGCCTTCCTATTTTATTTCGTTACCATTTCTGCCTCACTTTCTTCAAAAGGCCACTTCGGTAACATATTACGAAGTTCCTTATCAGAGCGATAACCAAGTGCGTATTCCGCTTGCATAATGGTATGAATCTCACGTGTTCCTTCGTAAATAACTGGAGCTTTTGCATTTCGTAAATATCGTTCTACTGGAAATTCATTTGAATATCCATATGCCCCGTGCACCTGCACTGCATCATTTGCCGCTTCAAATGCAGCGTCACAAGCGATCCATTTTGCTAAAGAAGTTTCACGTGTATTACGTTTCCCTTCATTTTTTAACCACCCAGCTTTATAAACCAATAAGCGTGATATTTCAAGGTTCGCAGACATTTTCGCAATCATTTGCTGCACAAGCTGATGTTTTCCGATTTCTTTTCCAAATGTTTTTCTCTCTTCACAATACTTTACACTTGCTTCCAAACTTGCTTGAATCAGTCCGCATGCACCTGCTGCGACTGTAAAACGCCCATTATCTAATGAAGCCATGGCAATTTTGAATCCTTCTCCTTCTTCTCCAAGCAGGTTTCCTACCGGTACTTTTACTTCATCTAAAAATACTTCACCTGTATTGCCAGCTCTAATACCAAGTTTTCCTTTTATCGCTTTTGTCGATACTCCAGGAAATGTTCGTTCTACGATAAAACAAGAAATACCGCGGTGCTTTAATTCCGAATTTGTTTTCGCGAATATTAAAAAGTGATCTGCCACATCACATAACGAAATCCACGTTTTTAATCCATTTAAGACGTAATAATCGCCTTGTTTTACCGCAGTCGTTTGCATCGCAACGACATCTGATCCTGCATTCGGTTCCGTTAAACCGAATGCCCCAATCTTTTCACCTTTCGCTTGTGGAACAAGGTACTTTTGTTTCTGCTCTTCTGTTCCCCATTGAAGGAGTGTCATGCTATTTAGCCCCGTATGTACAGATACAGCTGTACGAAAAGCAGTGTCACCGCGTTCTAATTCTTCACAAACAATAGCCAGCGTATTATAGTCCATGCCCACTCCGCCATATTGTTCTGGGATACAAACGCCCATAAATTGCAGTTCTGCTAAACGCTTCAAGATTTTTTGTTCAAAATGTCCTTTTTCATCCCATTCTTTAATATATGGAATAATTTCATTATCTACAAAGGACCTCACTACTTTTCTAACACTTTGTTGTTCTTCTGTTAACGAAAAATTCATTTGTACTGCCTCCTTATATCCATTGATTTTTTGTCATTCTCGTAATGATTTCCTGAGAACACCCTAATTTCCGCAAAATCTTTTCTGTATGTTCCCCGTGGAGTGGTGGATATTTTTGCATCTGTACTGGTGTCCTTGAAAGCTTTAATGGTGAACCTACAAGTTTAAGATTTTCAATTGTTGGATGTTTCATATGAACCGTCATATCTCTCGCCACGGCTTGCTCTGTTTCTAGCGCTTCTTTCACATTAAGAATTGGTCCATTTGGAATTCCTGCTTCATCCAAAAGTTGTTTCCATTCCTCTTTCTTTTTCTTCTTCATTTCAATAGCAATCATGTTGACGAGCTCATCTTTATGCTGAATGCGACTTGCATTTGTTTTATAACGTTCTAAGCTGGATAAATCTTGTCTACCTAGCAACAAACAAAACTTATGAAACTGCTCATCGTTTCCGACCGCAACAACAAGATCACCATCCTCCGCTTCAAATACTTGATACGGAACAATATTCGGATGCTGATTGCCAAGTCTCTCTGGTAATTCACCTGTACATAAATAATTGCTCGCTACATTTACTAATGCTGCTAACTGTGAATCAAATAAAGAAATATCAATTTCTTGTCCTTCTCCCGTTCTATTTCGGTGCTGCAAAGCGGCTAAAATTCCGATACACGTGAAAAGACCTGTGAGTACATCTGAAATGGCAACTCCTACTTTTGCAGGCTCTTCATTCCTTCCTCCGGTTATACTCATAAGTCCACTCATTGCTTGAATCATATAATCGTAACCAGGAAGATGGGAAGTAGGACCACTTTGACCAAAACCACTAATAGAGGCGAGAATAAGATCTTCCTTCACCTCTTTTAATACTTCATACCCAAGTCCCATTCGCTCAAGTGTTCCAGGCTTAAAATTTTGCACAACGATATCCGCATGAGAAATAAGCTTTTTCAAAACTTCCTTTCCCATTTCTGATTTTAAATTTAATGTAATAGACTCTTTATTACGATTTGCACAAAGGAAATACGCACTTTCTCCTCCTACAAAAGGCGGTCCCCATCCTCTCGTATCATCACCATTTCCTAAATTCTCAACTTTTATCACTTCGGCTCCTAAATCACCGAGAATCATCGTACAAAAAGGACCAGCAAGAACCCGAGATAAATCAATAATTGTAAGCCCTTGTAGTGCTCCTTCCACTCCTTATCCTCCTATAGTAAAAACCAGTAAAACCAATAAGAAAGAAAAAGGCGACATGATGGTTTTACTGGCTTGTATTTAAAAGTTATTGTGTAAAAGAATTATTGTGCTTTTACTTCTGATAACACTGATTTAAATGCATTGATTACTGTATCTACTTCTTCATAACTAATTGTAAGCGATGGCTCAATACGAATTGTTTTTGAATTAATTAATGTTCCCGCAACAAGAATACCTTGATCAAACATTGCCTTCGATACTTCATAGCCAATTTCGTCTTTATGGAATTCAATCCCAATCATTAAACCTTGACCACGAATTTCAAAAACTTTATCCTCATGTCCTTCGGCTGCTTTTTTCAATCCGTTTAAGAAATACTCTCCAACTTCCGCAGCTCGTTCTGGTAATTTATCCTCCAATAACACATGGATTGTTGCGATTGCAGCTGCACATGCAAGAGGGTTTCCACCAAACGTTGTTGTATGCATAAATGGATTATCAAACCAACTTTTAAATACCTTTTCTTTTGCCACAATTGCACCTGCTGGCATTACACCTCCGCCAAATGCTTTCGCAAGACAAATAATATCTGGTACTACATCGTATAATTCCGCAGCAAACATTTTCCCAGTGCGTCCCATTCCAGTTTGTACTTCATCAAAAATAAGTAGTGACCCGAATTCATCACAGAGTTCTCTTACTTGTTTCAAGTAGTTTTCTGGAGGTAAAATAATACCACCCTCGCCTTGAATTGGCTCTAAAATAATGGCTGCAACATCCTCTCCTACTAATGCACATGTTTCAAATGTTTTTCTCATCATATCAATATCACCAAATGGAACGTGACGGAAACCTGGAATTAATGGTAAGAATGGTTTACGGAACATTCCTTTTGCTGTTCCAGATAATGAACCAAGGCTCTTACCATGGAAGGCGCGCGTTGTTGAAATGAAAGTTGTTCGCTCACTATACATTTTTGCTAATTTTAATGCTGCCTCCACACTTTCTGTCCCGCTATTTGTAAAGAATGCATATTTCAAATCTCCTGGTGTAATATCCGCTAAAATCTTTGCAAGAATCGCACGAAGTGGATCTAATAAATCTTGACTATGCAACGCTTGACGCTTTAATTGATCTGTTACAGCTTTTACCACTTTCGGATTACGGTGTCCAACATTATAAATCCCGAACCCTCCTAAACAATCAATATATTTTTTACCATTGATGTCCATGAAACAAGATCCTTCGTCGGACCATTCTACCGCTGCAAATTGCCCATCTTTTGTTACCGTTTTTCTATATGCGAGAAAACCAGGATTGACGTGTTCTCTAAATCCATCTACCGTCTCTTTTTGAATCCAATTTGCTTCCTCTTCAGAAACCTTCTCTTTTTCGATTAATTGCAGTACTTTCGTAATATAATCATTTACACTCGTATTCTTCACATCTTGTTCGTTAGATTTATTTTTCACATTCGTGCCCATCTATTTCACCTCTACAGTCTTTTTATTTGCAAACCAACCAATTGGTTCTACTTCTAGATTTATATTAATCTGCTTAATTTCTTGAAATTCCTCTAAACCAAATGTTCCTAAACTACGACCGATACCACTTTGTTTATATCCGCCCCAAGGTGCCTCGTTGTATGTTGGATGATAACTATTAATCCACGTAATCCCTGCGCGTAGCTTGCGAATCACGCGCATCGCTTTTGCACCATCAACCGTAAATACCCCTCCAGCTAAGCCGTAATCCGTACCGTTTGCTAGCTCAATTGCTTCCTGTTCATCCTTAAACTTTTGGATTACTACAACCGGTCCAAAAATTTCTTCCTGTACAATACGCATATCAGGTTTCACATTGACAAAGGCTGTTGGTTCAATAAAGAAACCGTCACCTTTCCCATCCACCATTATACGATTCCCTCCGCAAGCAATTTCTGCTCCTTCATCTTTTCCAATTTCAATATAGCGTAATACCTTTTCCATATGCTCTTGACTTACAAGTGGCCCCATCTCTGATTCTGGATTATCACCAGGTCCAACATTAATTTGCTTTGCTCGTTCTACGAAACAATTAACAAATTTATCGTAAACGCTTTCTTCTACAAGAATTCTTGATCCTGCTGAACATACTTGTCCAGAACCTGCATAAATACCAAATAATGCATAATCAACAGCCGTTTCAAAATCTGCATCCGCAAAAATAATATTTGGAGATTTCCCGCCAAGTTCTAGCGAAATCTTTTTCATATTATCTGCCGCTGTTCTCATAATGTGCTTTCCTGTTTTTGTTCCGCCAGTAAAGGAAATCATATCAACTTTATTACTTGCTGCAATTTCATTCCCTACTGTTGGCCCGGCACCCATCACCATATTGGCAACACCTTTTGGTAATTCTATTTTCTCGAAGATTTCAAATAACTTCGTTGCAGTAATTGGTGTAACTTCAGATGGTTTAAACACAATCGTATTTCCCGCTGCTAAAGCAGGGGCAATCTTCCATACACTCATCAGCAAAGGATAATTCCATGGAACAATTAACCCACAAACACCAACTGGCTCTCTTACAACCATAGCCTGCATTGGATCAGCTACATGATATGTTTGTCCGTCTGGTTTTGTAATCAGCCCCGCATAATAACGGAAACAAGCTGCTGCATCTCCAATATCCCCTTCTGCCTCGCGATGTGTTTTCCCATTATCCATCGTCTCAAGACGTGTAAGTTCTTCTTTATTTTTGTCAATTTCATCTGCTATTTTAAATAAATAAGATGCTCTTTCAGCAGCTGATGTTTCTGACCAAATCCCGCTATCAAAAGTTGTTCTCGCCACTTCAATCGCGTATTTCGCATCCTCAATCGTTCCCTCAGGTGCATATGCGATAACCTTGCCATTCGCAGGGTTGATAATCGTTCTTTTCTCTTGATTACTAGAATCTCTCCATTCACCGTTTAGATACATTTTTAAATCTAGCACTATATCTAATCCCCCTTTGTCGATCGTTCATATATTATATAAGCAATAATTGTGCCAATATTTAAAACACGAAGCAATCATACAAAAACTGACGATTTCCTCAAAGAATCGATTATAACTTATGCAATTTTGCATAAGTTATGACATTCCGCATAATTACAACAAAGAGAGGAGTCTACGTAGACTCCTCTCTTTCTCCTTTAAAAATACGAAATTGTATCAACCGACAATTCTTTTTCATTCATGATTTTTTGATATTTACGACTAACAGAAGACTGGCTTATCCCAAGAGCCTTCGCTGCCTTCGTTGTTGTTTTATACTGCTTCATCGCAAGTAAAATTAATTGTTCTTCTACAGAATGCAATGCTTCATGTAATGGTAAAACCCTTGTAATCACCGGCTTTGATTTTTTAAAATCATATCCAGGAGTTAGAAATTTACTAACAAATTCAGCATCAATGACCGAATCATCTGCGGATACTACTAAGCGTTCAATCATATTCTGCAATTCTCTTACATTTCCTGGCCATGAATAAAACTCTAGTAAATTAAGCGCATCAGGAGTTAACTGATAATTTTTATTATATTTTTCATTTAACTGCTGTAAGAAATGAAACGCGAGTATCGGAACATCTTCCATTCGTTCTCTAAGCGGAGGCACTTGCAGTGGAATGACATTTAAGCGATAAAATAAATCTTCTCGAAACGTGCCAGCTTCGACCATTTTTTCAAGACTTTTATTTGTGGCAGCAATAATTTGAACATTTATTTTCGTAGGTATCGTACTTCCGATTGGAATTACTTCTTGTTCTTGCAACACTCTGAGTAATTTCACTTGCAGATGTAACGGCATTTCTCCAATCTCATCTAAAAATAAAATCCCTCGATCTGCCCGCTTAAAATATCCTTCTTTTCCATTTTTATCAGCACCGGTAAAGGCACCTTTCGTATAGCCGAACAATTCACTTTCTAACAAAGTTTCGGGAATCGCACCGCAATTTAATTTTAAAAATGGATTTGATGATCTGTTTCCAAGTTGATGGATTGCTTGCGCAATCACTTCCTTTCCAACGCCCGATTCTCCAGAAATAAGAACATTGGAAGAAAAATCAGCTATTTTTTTAGCTTGATTTATAATTTGCTCCATTTTAGGACTACAATAAATCAGTTTCTTAAGAAAACGATCTTTATTTTTAAAGCTGTCCAACTCTTTCTTATACTGTTCAGATATCTTTTTCATCTCATGTAATTCCGTCTTTAACCTTGTGGCTTCTGTAATATCTCTTGAAGCAATAATAATACGATGCAGCTCTCCACTTTCACTAAATACAGGATTTCCAACGGCTAATATCTTTCTTCCATTCTTTGTCTCTTGTACAATGGATACCTTTTTTTGTTGTTCCAACACTAATCGCGTAACAGATGGACTAAATAAGCCTTTTTCCTCTAAATCTAAAAGATTTTTACCTAAAAGTTCTTTCAAATCGCTTCCCCAAAAGTCATTGATAACAGTTTCACTATAACGAATTAATTCCCCTTTATGATTAACTACTAATATTTCATCATAAATACTAGATAAGATTGCATGTAAATCTTTATTCAAATCCTTTATATACTCAATTTCCATTGCCATATCCTCAACCATCGGTAAATCTTGCACAATAATGACCATTCCCTCAATTGTTTGGTCGAAACTTGGAATAGGACTGTAGTCAACTAATACTCCCATCTCATTTGTTAATTGTAGTTGATTTAAAATCGTTTTTCCTGTTGCAAATACACTGCTAATATGTTCTCCATTAAAAATCTGTTCTGCTGGTACATTCAGTACTTTTTCAGGAGTTGATTTAATCATCTTCAAACCTGACTCATTACAATTGACAATGTTCTTCTCACGATCTACTACAAAAATCCCCATCGGTATAGACGTTAAAATAATTTTCAGTATATCTACACTTTTATTTTCTTGTTTAAATAATTCTGCAAAAATGTCCTCTCTTTTTATGTACCCTGTTAACTCTCCTCTTTCATTTTTCACTATGGCAATGGGTGCCCCAATAATTTGAAAGAGAGCTGTTAAGGAAATATTTTTACTAAGATGACATATTGTATCTAGTGAAACAGCATTTGAGAGCAATGCTTGGATCGTTATTCCCTCACTTTTTAACAGCAAATCCCTCACATGGACATATGCAAATAGTTGATCTCCTCTTTTTAGAAATAAAAAAGATTCTTTTATATGATTAACATCTATATTCCATTCCGTTTCAGATTGATCGACAGGCAGAGAAACAATAGGTCTAATTTTGTTATGAGCAATGGAAAACATTCTGCTATTCCTCCTTTGAACTACTTAATTTGTATTGTATCACTAAATGCAGATTTTTTTAATTAATCTGATAACAAAGTGCATCTCCCTTCATTTAACAAAAAAAGGAAGATGAATACTTCCATCTTCCTCGTTGTTCTATTATTAATCACTGCCACTAATTAAAATGTCTTCCTGAATATAAGCTAACACCATACCTGGAATGACTTTATCTCCTGCTTCTACTTCTAAAGACTGTACTTCTCCACTACATCCCATTTTGATTACTTCCAGTTTACCATCCATATCTTTAATAGCAAATAGTGGCTCCCATTCATAAATTCGAGAGTCCTTATTAATAGATACTTTTTCAACCGTTCCATAGCATGGACTTGTAACAATCTCATAATACAAAATGCATCATTCCTTTCTTTTACTCTATTAATATTGTTCTGCTAACATTTGTGACTGAAGGATCATATGAAAAAAGCTCTGAAATTCCTCTATATCCTCTACCTCAATCCCTAGCTTAGGTGCCCAATATTGTTCCTCTGCAATATCTTCTTGACTTAATAGAATCATTCTTCCATTTTGAATAGAGGTAACCATTGCTTTTCCAAAAAACTGCTGTGAATACGTAACTGCTAGATCATATCGATGCTGATTTGATACAATACAGTAATAACCAATTGATTGTTTTTCAACTTGCTCTAGCAAAATATCCAGTTTCATATATTCCCTCCCTCTGTACTAAAAATGCAACCAACCTCGAAGACGAGATGCTTCTACAATCTTACGAACACCTTCTATATAAGCAGCAATTTTCATATTTACTCCAAAACGTTTTGACGTGTTAAATACATTAGAAAAGCTAGATGTAATTTTCTCTTTTAAACATTGGTCTACATATTCTTCTGTCCAATAATATCCTTGGTTATTTTGGCACCATTCAAAATAAGAAACAATAACTCCTCCAGAATTCGCTAAAATATCTGGGACAACTAAAATGTCTTTCTCTTCTAACATTGCTATCGCTTCTTTTGTTGTCGGACCATTCGCGGCTTCAATGACAATCTTACATCCAAGCTTTTTCGCATTATGTTTCGTAATCACCCCTCCAATTGCCGCTGGAATGAGGACATCACATTCCTTTTCTAACAACTCTTGGTTAGAGATTGTTTTACTAAAGAGGTTCGATACGACGCCAAAAGAATCCCGATTTTCTAGTAAATAAGGAACATCTAGACCGTCTGGATTATAAATGCCACCTAATGCATCAGATACACCTACTACTTTGACACCAATATCATATAAATATTTTGCTAAATAGCTCCCGACGTTTCCGAACCCTTGAATAATCACTCGCATATTTTGAAGCGGAATATGTTTTAGCTCACTGACTAATTGAAGCGTGTAAAATACCCCTTTAGATGTAGCTGTTTCCCTCCCTTGTGATCCTCCTAGCATTAATGGCTTTCCAGTAATAAAACCTGGAGAATCAAATTCTCTAATATGATCATATTCATCCAGCATCCAAGCCATAATTTGCGCATTTGTATACATATCAGGAGCCGGAATATCTTTAGTAGGTCCAACAATTTGACTTACTGCTCTTACATAACCACGGCTAAGTAACTCTAGTTCTCTGAAACTCATCTCCTGTGGATTACAAATAATCCCGCCCTTCGCACCTCCATATGGAAGTCCAGTCACTCCACATTTCAAACTCATCCAACCGGCAAGCGCCTTTACTTCCTCTGCTGTAACATCTGGATGAAACCGAATGCCACCTTTTGTTGGCCCTGCTGCATCATTATGCTGGGCACGATACCCTTGAAATATCTTTGTTCTTCCATCATCCATTCGAACAGGAATACTTACTTCTAAAAAACGCATCGGCCTTTTAAGAAAATCGAATACTTCCTCTGGATAACGCAATGCCTGGAGTGCCTCTTTTAATATAGCTTGAAATTCCTCTAAAGGATTTTCTACTTCAATTTTTTCTTGAGTAGATTGTATTACCTCTTCTTTTTCTGATTGAATTGCCACGATAACACCTCATTTATTTATTTTTACTAGTGATTAGAAAGCAATAATCGTGCCAAATGATAAAAGAATGCTGATTGTATCGTTTCAGCCTTCTCACTGATACTTTTTCTTTCCTTCCTTATGAATAGTTGAATGATTTATGCAAACTTGCATGACTTTTCAATCCTCAAAATAGCAAAAACACCGGATACATTCCGATGTTTTTGCTATTTTATACTTCCTGCACTTCTTCAAAATGCATTTGAGGAGGAGCTGAACGAAACATGTTCGTAATATACAGAAGATAGCCGATTCCAATAACAGCCCAGCTAAGTCCAAGAATAAGTGAATGAATATTGAGGTTAAACCAAAGTACAGCTACAGTACCTGCTCCTAAAGTAGGCATAACTAAAAAACTAAAAAAGTCTTTTACTGTTTTATATCGCTTTTTCTTAATCACATAGTAAGAAATGACTGATAAATTAACAAATGTAAACGCAATAAGCGCTCCAAAGTTAATAAGAGATGCTGCTGTTTCTAAATCCATGAACATAGCTGAGAGTGCAATAATTCCTACAAAAATAATGTTATACACTGGAGTTCGCAAGCGAGGATGAATGTATCCAAATATTTTCTTCGGGATTACATTATCTCGCCCCATTACATACAATAATCGCGATACACTTGTATGAGAAGCTAAGCCAGATGCTATTGTCCCCATCAAAGTTCCTACTAAGAAGAAACTTTGAAAGAATTTCCCACCAACGTATAGCGCAATTTCTGGAGCCGCTGATTCTTTGTCTTTAAATACAGATACATCAGGGAAAAAGGATTGTGTAAAATACGTCGTAACGATGAATAAAATACCGCCAATTAGAGCGGTAAGAAAAATCGCTCGAGGAATCGTCTTCTTTGCGTTTGGTGTTTCTTCTGCAAATGTCGTTACTGCATCAAAGCCTAAAAATGAAAAACAAAGAATTGTAGCTCCTGCAACTAACGGTGATATTTGTATATCTGATTGAAAAAACGGCTGAATGGAAAAAACTTCTCCAGTTCCTTCTCCTGCTAATAAGCCTTTTATAACGAGAAAAACGAACACTATCATTACTATCACTTGAAATGTTACTAAGAACGTGTTGAAATTTGCAGTAACATTTACACTAATAATATTTATAAGTGTAATGAATAGAATAAAACCAACTACCCATACCCAATCTGGAACACTTGGAAAAAGTGCTGACATATAAATTCTCGTTAATAGCGCGTTCACCATCGGTAAAAACAAATAATCCAATAACGCTGACCATCCGACAAGAAACCCAAGCCTTGTACTAATTGTTTTTTGTGTATACGTATAAGCAGATCCCGCAGTAGGAAAAACCTTTACCATTTTGCCGTAGCTTGCAGCTGTAAACAACATCCCCACTAATGCAATCAGATAAGCCGCTGGAACATGCCCGCCCGTTTTTTCAGAAACAATTCCAAATGTATCAAATCCCACCATCGGTGTCATATAGCCGACACCTAGCATAACAATTGACCATAGTCCTAATGAACGTTTTAAACCAACTACTTTTCCCACTTATCATTCCTCCTGCTTTCTCTATCTAATTTCCATGTAAAGATTGGTAACTAAACAGAAAACGCTTTCAGTGAACTGTAAACATCCTGCCACGCATAATGAACTCCCCCTCCTTTATTTTTTAAATATTCATGCAATTTTTGAGCCAAAATTTCTAAATACAAAAACTCAGTGTAAAAAAAGAATGTCTAGGTGGAATACTCGCTCATTATCCTCGTTTTTCTATTCATTTCGACATAAGTTATTCAATCTCTCATACCTCTGAGTAACACTTTAATCAGTCAAATACAAAAAACGTATCATGAAATAATAACATTATGTAAACTATACATAACAAAAAAAGCTGTCTTTACATGAAAGACAGCTTTTTCAATACTATTTATTAAAAGTCAAATACGAAATCATCGTCCGATAACTTTTCAACATTTGTTGCTTTTACATAACCATTTCCTTTTACAGAGAAGAAATCATGGTTTTTCGTATCTGTACGTAAACCGTTTAACACGATTGGATTAATTTCTTCTTCTTCAAAGCGTGGTTCTAACCCTAAGTTCATAAGCCCTTTGTTCGCATTGTAACGAACGAAGCGATTTACTTCTTCCACAAGACCGATGGATGTATAAATTTCGTCTGTATATGCCATTTCAATTTCATACAGTTCCATTAATAACTCTTGTGTTTCCTTTTGCACTTCCTGCTGTTCTTCTGCAGAAAGTTCTGCGAAGATTTGCTGTGCTAAAATACCGACGAATACCCCGTGAATTGACTCGTCACGAATTATTAAGTTAATAATTTCGCCACTTGCAGTTAATTTACCTTGTCCTGCTAAGTATAATGGATAGAAGAATCCACTATAGAACAAGTAACTTTCTAGGAATACACTCGCTACCATAGCCATGTATAATTCTTTTTTCGTTACTTGTGGCTTTAATAAACGACGATAGTAACCTGTAATAATACCTGCTTTTTTCTCAAGTAATGGATGGCTATCTACCCATTCAAAGATCTCATCAATTTCTTCTTCTGTTGCGAGTGTTGTGAAGATATGACTGTAACTCTTCGCATGTACTTCTTCCATAGCACCCATGAAAGCTAATACACTTTTCGCTTGTAAATTCTCAAGATGAACAAGTACAAGTGGCATCCCTTCGCCGCCCTGTTTTGTATCTAGAAGTGTTAGCCCCCCTAGCACACGCTTATAAGCAATTTGCTCTTCTTTTGATAATTGCACCCAAGTATTTTTGTCAGAAGATACCGCAATTTCTTCTTCTGTCCAAAACTGAGCGATGTTTTGCTTCCAAAACATTAAACTAAAATCGTCTTCTTTTTTGTTCCAGTTTACAGCGCGCATTGAATCGCCCCTTCTCTCTATAATTAAGCCCTTCTAGCTTATGGTCAAACTTTCATTCCATAATAAAAACTTAACCTCAAGTTAGACATCTGAAAATTTATAACTAAGCATGAGCAGGGTCAAAAAACCCTGCTCATGATGTCTTATTCTTTACTCTATATTAGTCAATTATAGTTTCATCAAACCGTACAAGCTACACACTCTTCTACGCTTAACTTACGCGTTCTTGTATAATACAGACTCTTCAAGCCTTTTTTATGTGCATAAATATAATAACGTGCTAATTCACGAGTAGAAATATCACTATTTACATAAAGAATTGTACTAATCCCTTGATCAATATGCTCTTGAATTTCTGCGATTAAATCAATTAATTTAAACTGATTCATATCGTAAGAAGATTTATAATACCAGAACGTATCTTTTGATAAATATGGCATTGGATAATATGTTGTCGCATTTGCATATGTTCTTGATTCAATTTGACTTACGATTGGCATTACGCTTGAAGTTGCATTTTGAACGTAACTAATCGATTGTGTCGGAGCGATAGCTAAACGATATGAGTTGTATAAACCGTTCTTCTGCACTTCTTCTTTTAGACTCGTCCAATCTTCTTTTGTTGGAATATAGATTCCTTCAAATAGCTGCTGTACTTTCTCCGTTACAGGACTGTAATCTGTTGTTTCATACTTTTCAAAGTATGTGCCGTTTGCATAATCCGACTTATCGAAGTCTTTAAACGTTTCGCCTTTTTCTTTCGCAATACCCATACTCTTTTCAATCGAGTAGTAGTTTAACATCATAAAGAATGTACGAGCAAATTCTTTCGCTTCTGCACTTTCATAAGCAATTTTATTTTTTGCTAAATATCCGTGTAGATTCATTGCTCCAAGTCCAACTGAATGAAGCTCATCATTTGCTTTTTTCACAGTCGGCGCATTTGGAATAACAGTCATATCAGAAACAGCTGTCAAAGCTTCCATGCCCGCATGAACCGCTTCACGAATTTCTTTATTTTCCATAACGTTTACAATGTTTAATGATCCTAAGTTACAGTTAATATCACGACGGATAATATCATCTGTACCATAGTCATTGATTTCGGATGTTTCTTGTAACTGGAAGATTTCCGTACAAAGGTTCGACATCTTCACAGTTCCAATATCCTTTAATGGATGTTGCTTATTCGCATTTGACTTAAACATTAAGTATGGATAACCAGACTCAAGCTGAATCATTGCAATTTTAATAAGCATATCACGCGCACTAATATCAAGTGGCTTCTTCTTCACTTTCGGATTGCTCATTAGTTCATCGTACATTTCATCGATATCTATATCATCTAAATGTTTTCCGTACTCTTTATATACTGTATAAGGTGCGAAAACATGGAATGGTTCATTTTTCTCAGCAAGCTCAAAGAACTTACTTGGAACGATAATACCGATTGATAGAGACTGAATACGGCTCTTCTCGTCGGCATTTATTTTTTTTGTATCAAGAAATTCAATAATATCCCAATGGAAAATGTTTAAATATACTGCTCCGGCACCTTTTCTTTGCATATTGTTACTCCATACCTTTAAAACGTATGGGGGATAGTCATTTCTGCTATCCTCTCTATATCGCTATAGAGTTCAGACCATATCTTCTTCTCACCAAATTCTTTGTTTAACCTAATATTTACTTTTACAAATAGGACATATTTTTGTTATAAAGCTCTTTTTTCTCCCCATAACTGGATACACCCTTTGAATTTGGTTGGTTTGAGAAGCCAGGTTCGAGCTATATAGTCACCTACATAGCCACTTGGTCGTTGAACCTTCTCCCTATTTAATAGACTTAGGAGCTCGGCTGCTGATTTCCTGCAATCTTGGATTTTTAGGGGGCGCTACGTAATTTCTTCGTAGTATCCTACCTAGATATACTCAGGCGTTCCAGCAATTGACCCGGTTTTATAGTTGAGCCATAAGTTAACCCAACTGATTCGCATATGAAAACGAATCTTCAAGCAATTTCATAACTGGTACAACACCGCTTGCTGCGTTATCAATACCTTTAATTTGCTCACCGCGTGCGCGTAGTTTGGACAAGTTTAAAGCTACTCCTCCACCAATTTTTGATAACTGCATCGCCGTATTAATATTAAATCCAATCGAATTTAAGCTATCATCCATCTCTAACAAGAAACAAGACACCATTTCTCCTCTTCTGCTTCTTCCCGCATTCAAAAAGGTTGGTGTCGCTGGTTGGTAGTTTTGTTTTACAATCATGCTTGCAAATTGTTTTGCTTTGTTAACATCACCGCGTCCTAAGTATAATGATACAATTGATACACGATCTTCGTAGCTCTCTAAGTATTGTTTTTGATCATTTGTTTTTAACGCATAATCTTTGTAAAACTTAGATGCTGCCATATAAGATTGGAACTCGAAGTTTTCACCGTATGCAACGTTGTATACTTCTTCTACTTCCTCCAACTTATACTCGTCCAGAACATTGTAATAGTAATCATGCTCATTCATATACTCGATTCGCTCTGCCACGCTATTAAAATGAACGGTATTGGCTCCCGCTTCTTCCATAAAGACCTCTAATGCTTCCTTGTCTTTATGAAGCTGGTAGAAACCGTCTTGCATTTGCGTGATTTCATTATTCAGTTCAATGTGTCGCAATCTCCCGCACCCTTTCTTTAAAATATTCTACATCTTTATTTGTTCCAGATAACTCGAATTTTGATACAATAGGTACTTCGTATCTGGTTGAGATTTTATCTGCACTTGCTCCGAACATATCTCCCCAGTTGCGATTGCCACTCGCAGATACGCCTCTTAAATTTGCATTATTGCGCTCTAAAAATTCTAAAACACGTTCCGGCACATTTCCAAAACCTGTTGTATACGTAATAAGAACAAAATCTTCGTCTACTACTAGATCCTCATTAATTTGAACGGCCGGCATATTTAATTTGTGGATGAAACGCTTCACGTTTCCTGTCATAGAATCATATGCAACCAACATTTCCGACCCTCCCCTTCTTTCTTTAATATCTAGATGTCGTTTCATGATTTCTCTATATATTGTATTACGTTTCAAAACAAGACACAAGAT
The DNA here is from genome assembly GCF_022811845.1 of Bacillus pseudomycoides. Lineage (NCBI taxonomy): Bacteria > Bacillati > Bacillota > Bacilli > Caryophanales > Bacillaceae > Bacillus > Bacillus pseudomycoides. Next base: position 2,817,026 of record NZ_CP064266.1, on the reverse strand, counting down.
ATATGTATAAATTCTTTCTTTTTTTAACTTTTACTTTTCGACATAGCACGTCGTTTTTTTTCAATACAAAGACTATGAAACAACATTCTAAAACTCATGTCAATAAAGTGCTTTTCAAAAAAGTTGTCAACGAATTTAACCATTTTCACAAAAATGTTTCCAATATTTTTTGTAAAAAACAATAAATGCTGGAGAAACTTATTTCTCCAGCATTACACAAAAAAGAACAGACTTGAAGTTGTAATCTGTTCGAAACCGGTTACACATTATTTAAATTATCCAAGTAAGGAATTCTCCTCTTACTTATGAATGAAACTTTTATTACACCAAATACATATACTTTCTTGTTTGTTACATAATAAAAAATATCATTATAATGAAAAGGACAATTATTATGATACACTAATCTATTCATTAGTGTGATGAGAATTTCAAAAAACTGTAAACAAAGCATTACTCATTCGCAATGTTCAATACGTAAAATATCCTTTATAAATAAATGATGGAAAATTTCCTCTTTATCTTGCATTGTAAACACTGGTGCTTCTTCATCAAAATATACAACCATGCCCTCTACATATTGATTCATATGCTGAAATTTCACAGTTGCTCGAATTTGGGTTTCTTGCTCATATGCTACTTTTAACTTTTCTATCACTTCTTTTGTACGTTTCCGTTTCTCAGGAAACATAACCATTCCTACAAGTCGATTTCCTGCACTATCTTTCCACATGTAGTCCCAATGCGGTAAAATACCTTGTTTAAATTCCCCCATAATTCTCCTCTCCTTTTCCTTCTATCTATTAAGAACGTGGTTTCTCTGTATATGTATAAATAATTTTTCCACCGCGCTGTGCATTCCCACTGAAATGTTTAAAATCTTCTCGACTTACTACAACCTCACGAAACGTATAAAATACATCCTTAGTTACAATATACTCTTCTATCTCTCCATTTTTCAGTTGATCTAAAATTGTATTTGCTAATTGTTTATCCATGTATTTCACCTCTCTGCAATATTTTATCCTATCTTCCACAAGTCGACAATGTTTAATTTCTTACATTCACAACCTATATCATATACTAACATAGCGGTCCATCCCTGCTAACTCCATTCGATATTCGAGCTTATCTTATACAATGTAAGGAATTGATGAATCACTGGTTGGAATTTTATTTTATGTTACAATAAGAATGACAACTAGGAGGGATAATATGATTCGGAAAGCAAAAAAGACAGATGCGAAGGCAATAGCTCCTTTATTGTATAACGCTCTGCACGAAATTGCTGAAAAGATCACAGGTGCAAAGACCGAAGCAGACGTATTGACAGGGCTGGAAACTTGGTTTTCAAAAAAAGAAAATCGGCTTAGCTATAAGAACTGTTTCGTTGAAGAACAAGATGGACAAGCTGTTGGAATCATCGTAGCCTATCATGGCAGTCATGCAAAACAACTGGATATTCCAATTGTAAAACACTTACGAAAAATCCATCAAGATTCATCTATTACACTAGAAAAAGAAGCTGAACTCGATGAATATTATATTGACACATTATCCGTTTCAAGCACATATGGCGGACGAGGAATCGGCTCAAAATTGATTCAAGCAGCAGAAAATGATGCCTATGAAAAAGGCCATGAAAAAATTGCATTACTTGTAAATTTAGAAAACAAACGAGCTTTCTCTTTATATAAAAAGCTTGGCTACCAAGAGGATAAAACGGTTATGCTTGTTGGGGAGCCATATGCTCATTTAGTGAAACCACTCTATAAAAAAGCGTTCGTTTCTTAAAAAAAAGCACACGATTCTTCATTATAATCGTGTGCTTTTATGTTAAATTAGTGTTCAATATATTTCCATTCATCGCTTCATGAAATGTATATTCTGTACAACTCCATGGCTTCCGATGAAAAATAGGGGGACCAGACCATCTTCTAGCACGCAGTTCAGCCCCAATCATCGTATTAAAATAACTATGCCCTATGAGTGCAATATGTCCATGCACTAACGCATATCCTACTAACGTATCAGTTGCCTGCTTTGCTCTCCCTTGCGCTTCACGATAAGACTCAACATCTTTAGAATATCCAATCATCCATAATGCGCGCCCCATAAATGTCCATACTTCGGGTTTGCATTTCACCCATTCAGGAATAAAAAATTCAGATGGTACTTCTGCCTCTCGAAAAAGAGAATTTTGTATAAAAGAAAGAGAATTCGTTAATTCTGCAGCTGACTGTACCGCACGTTTTTGATCACTCGTTACAATAAGCTTTGCAGATTCAATTGCTTCAATTGTCTTAGTTGGTATGTCCTTACTTTTTTCCATATCTTCTAAATCGTATCGCTCCATCCATTTACGAAACGATGATACTGTCATTGATTCTGTAACATTATGTAAGCGACCGTGACGAATAAAAGAAATTCGCATCTTCTTCACTCTCCATTCACCGCTTATCCCCTATATTATTATGCACTTTCTCTTATCGTCATCATACCACGGAGAAAGCGAAAGGCATACACCCTTACATATCTGCACCGCTCTCATGAGTAACAGAAGCATGTACACCATCTAATCCATCAAAATATGTCCCTGTTTCATGACTACGAATTATTTTTAATTGCTTATATGAAAATAAGAATAAAAGAATCATTATACAACTTCCAACCATTTTGAATACCAATTTTACCGCCCCCATTTCATTATACCCCGATATAGTGATATAAGGCACTTCTTTATCTATTCCCTCTCCTAAAATAAGAAAAAGTCCGATTGGTAAGAGCTAATAATCAGGGAAGTATAAAGGAAATCACCACTGATTCAAGTTTCACTTTATACATATCTTACGAAAAATGACTATTTTTTGAAATTTTCTCATGGAAACATTTACAAACAGGGGAATATAGTTCAAAATAAAGGGAAATAAAAAAGAACGAACTTGTTCTTTTTTTGGCAAAACTGTAACAAGGAGAGTTGCTTATGAAAATCGCAGAAGCTGGAGATATTATCGAATTTAAAGGTGGAATGCAAGGCCGCGTTCAAAAAGTGAATAAAAACTCCGTTATTGTCGATATAACAATCATGGAGAATTTTAGAGAACTAGATATGGAACCTCTTACAGTTGTAAATCATAAAAACTATACAGTTATTAATCAACATGCATAATATAATAGAAAAAAAGGATCCGTATGCTACATACAGATCCTTTTTTCATTAACGATTATCGATTGTTTCAGGGTATAAATCGTGGTTCATCATACGATATTCTGCCATTTGTTCGTATTTTGTACCAGGGCGACCATAGTTACAATATGGATCAATTGAGATGCCACCACGTGGTGTAAATTTCCCCCACACTTCAATATAACGTGGGTCCATTAATTTAATTAAATCGTTCATAATAACATTCATACAATCTTCATGAAAATCACCATGATTACGGAAACTAAATAAATATAACTTTAAAGATTTACTCTCGACCATTTTTTGCTCTGGAATGTAGCTAATATAAATCGTTGCAAAATCTGGTTGTCCTGTTTTGGGACATAGGCTTGTAAATTCAGGACAATTGAATTTTACAAAATAATCACGGTTTGGATGATTATTATCAAATATCTCTAAAATTTCCGGACTATATTCAAATAAATATTTTGTATTTTGATTTCCAAGTAACGTTACATCTTTTAAATCTTCGTCTAATCTTCCTGCCATTCTTTATACATCCCTTCAATTCAATTCGTAATAGTTCCTTATACGCCTCGCTTATTTCCCCATACTAACGCATGGAGCTGAGGTAATACTTTTGCATCGTTCATCTCTTTACACTGAACAGCTTTTTCGATGAGCCATTCATATTTTTGCAATAAATTCCGAATAAGCAGTGCATCGTCTACTGTTTTTGTATCATCATTTCCAACTTGTAGGAAAAATGGTACATGTGGGTAACGCTCATGCACTTTTACCGCATATTCAAAGTCGTGATCATCAAACACGACAACTTTCAAACTAAAATCTTTTCCTGCTAATCTTTCAATAACAGAATCTAACATAATAAAATCTGTTTTCATTTGTGAACTTGGCGGCTTCGGTGAGATCGTTACTTCATCAATATGAAGCAACCATTCCTGCCACTTACTTCCTTGCGTTTCAATGGCAGTGCGAATTTTCTTTTCTTGTAATAAAGACAGAAAACCATCTAGATTTTTCAATAACACTGGGTTCCCACCTGAAATTGTTACATACGAAAAATTTTCTCCACCAATTTCAACAAGTTCACTCCAAATTTCTTCTGGAGTCATTTGCCGAATTTGTTCTTTCGCCGATCCATCCCATGTAAAGGAGGAATCGCACCACGCGCAACTATAGTCACAACCTGCTGTACGAATGAACATCGTCTTTTGTCCAACAACCATTCCTTCACCTTGAATGGTCGGCCCGAAAATTTCCAAAACAGGAATCTTACTCACCGATCATCCACTCCCGTCTTACTTCCGCATAACTTGTTGGTGTTTCAAATAGACGAACAAATTCAACCCGTGCTCCTTTATATTCATTTGCACGGTTTTCTTTTGTAAGTGCCTCTTCCATCTTCTCATATATCCAAACAACCATGTTTTCAGCCGTCGTATTCATCGCTGGTAATGTTTCATTTAAATAACGATGATCCAAATAAATTTCTATTTCATTTTTCCAAATTTCTTTTATATCTCCAAAGTCAATAGCAAGTCCAATCTCATTTACATATCCACTAATTCCAAAAACAACTTTGTATGTGTGACCATGTAAATTTTTACATTTCCCTTCATAACAGTGCAAATGATGCGCTGCATCAAATGTAAATTCCTTACTTACCATCACTCGTTTATTATGATATTTCAGTTGTTCACGTTGAATGTCCTTGTCCACTTTTTGTAAATTTTCTACAATGCGAAATCCCAAAAAATTCTGTTCCATTATGCGTTCGCTCCTTCGCGTTCTTGTAAATACGTATCTAAACCTGCTTTACGAAGTTTACAAGCTGGACATTCACCGCAGCCATCACCGATTATTCCGTTATAACATGTTAATGTTTTTTCTCTAACAAACTCAAATGCGCCAAGTTCATCTGACAATTTCCATGTTTCTGCTTTATCAATCCACATAAGTGGTGTATGAATAACAAATGGATAATCCATAGATAAATTTAAAGTAACGTTTAACGATTTCACAAATACATCACGACAATCAGGGTAACCGCTAAAATCTGTTTCACATACGCCCGTTACAATATGACGTGCTCCAACTTGTTTTGCTAGCACAGCTGCAAATGATAAGAATAGTAAATTTCGTCCATCTACAAATGTTGATGGCAATTCACCTTCTTCATGTGTAATCTCCATATCCGTTCTCGTTAACGCATTTGGAGCAAGTTGATTTAATAGGCTCATGTCAAGTACTGTATGTTTAATTCCTAACTCTTTCGCAATATCAGCTGCACAGTCAATTTCTAACTTATGACGTTGATTATAATTAAATGTCACAGCTTCGACTTCTGCGAACTGCTGCATTGCCCAAAATAAACATGTGGTACTATCCTGCCCACCACTAAAAACAACAACTGCTTTTTCTTTTTTCATCTCACTCATTCTCCTTCTCTACTACGAATAAGAAGAAAGAACGTTCTTGAACTGTCATAATAAAAAAACAAAACAATACCTAAGGATATTGTTGTTTCCATAGTTTTTTATAGAGGGAGTTCGCGAACCTCTCCCATGTTATACATGGAATTTCTTCTTTCATTGACACCACATATTGTAACATACTGTCTCTCTCTCGGGGAAACTTCTGATTTTTCTTTTTTTTAATGAAATTCAGATTCATTTTCTTCCATTTTAATAGTATGATTATACTTAATTAATACTATACACGTGAGAATAGCGAGGGGGCATAAAACTGAAGCTCTTTATCATTCACCTCTTTTTAAACATATTATTGATTCTCATTATAATGCTAGTATATCACCTATTTTGGAATCAAAAAGGCAAGCATTCACCTAAACTAAATTCAATTATATTTATATTACTTTGTAGTACTACCACAATACTTTGCATTTTTTTTGCAGCCAAAACGAATACTGGATTTCAATTTGATATGCGTCACATTGTATTAATTGTTGGCACATTAACAGGAGGACCTATTGCCGGTGGGGCTGTTTTAGTTGTATTAAACGTATACCGTTTCTTATTAGGAGGAATAGGAATCATTCCATCCGCCATTGGCTCGATTCTCTTATATATTGTTTTACTTTCCACATATAAATTTTTTAACAAAGGGTCTAATCATATAAAACTTATGCTTGCCATTTTATATAGTCTTACATACGGATTCGTTTGGGTCTCTGTTTTCCTTATCAAAGTGTCTAATTCTGAAGACTATCTCCCTCATATTATTGCGTATCAACTATGCGCAACAATGGGTACAATTCTTATTCTCTATTTATTGAACATACTTCGATTGCAAGCTCGTTTACAGGAAGAACTTATTAACGCTGAGAAATTTCATCTCATTGGAGAAATGGCTGCCTCTATTTCCCATGAAATTCGTAATCCTTTGACTTCAACAAAAGGTTTTTTACAACTTCTACAATCTGATGAATGCTCTGAAAAAGATCGGAAATTATACACAGAAATAGCTATACATGGAATTGAACAGGCAAATCATGTTCTCACAGATTATTTAACATTTGCAAAACCAAGTATTGAAAAAGAACAAGTGTTACAACTAGAAAATGAATTACTCCATGCACTATCCCTTATTACGCCATTAGCTAATTTATCAAATGTTCGCATACATTACATAAAACAAAGTAGCTCTTTTCTTATTACTGGTGAAAAGCAAAAATTCAATCAATGTTTGTTAAATATTCTAAAAAACTGTATTGAAGCCATGCCTAAAGGTGGCGATCTTACCCTCACACTAGTTCCCGACCATAAACATGTTCAATTATATATAAAAGACAATGGAATCGGTATGGACACAGAACAAATAAAGCGCCTTGGCTCTCCATTCTATTCTACAAAAGAGAAAGGAACCGGACTTGGGATGATGGTCGTATTCAGCATCGTCAAAGCAATGGATGGAAAAATCGATATTACAAGTGAAGAAGGTATTGGTACAAACTTCCTATTAACCTTTCCACTCATACAAAAAACGTGATGAAGATTTCATCACGTTTTTTCTGTTTCATCAACAAGTTCAGCAAAAGTCTTTACTTTCCCATGCGGTTTTTGATTTTCTTTTCGCGCCTTCCAACTACGCTCTTGCTCTTTTTTCTTGTGTGACATGCTTTCAGCTCCTTCTCTGTTCTCTTTCTGTATTATTCCAAAATAAGAGATAAAAATGTGCATCAATCCATTTTCTTCATTCCTCCCACCTAACTTCTTTACCTTTGCTAAATTTTGAGGGGAAGATCTTACTGCCCGCAAATAGTGGGATAAAATAAGAAGAAGCGAGATAACTCCTCCCCCGCTTCTTCTTATTTATTCAATATAACTCCCATGTAAATGAGAATTTTTCTTCACCTTTGCAAAATCGCATATTTTGCTTCTTTTAACTGTGTAAGATGGCGCTGTTCATGTAAATCGAGGAATTGAATCCATTGATATAGATTAAGTTCATGAAACACAGGATGTTTCAAAGAATTTTCAAACAATTCTTTTTCATCTATAATACTATGCAGCGTATGCAATAATTCTGCCCGTGAATGTTCAAGCAATTGAATTCCTTGTTGTTTTTTCATCAATGTTTCTGTTGGTTGAATTTGTTGAGGAGCTTCTCGTTTGTATGTTCGATCAAGAGTAAGTTGGAGATCTTTGAGCGGAACTACTTTTCTTTCTTTTTTCTGTAAGGCATACACAAGAGATGATGTAACAGATTGTTCAACTAGATGTAGATGATGTAGAATTTGCATGATACTCCATTTATCACGGCGCGGTTTCACATTCACTTCCGTATCATTTAGCATCTCAATTTCTGATAATAGTGTGTTTCTTGTAGAGTGTAACGATTGCAAAACTGTTTCCAAACTAACATTCATATTAGAATGAAGCATAATTCTCCCCCCTCTTTTTTGGTAAAAAGAGGCGCTTCTAATTTAGAAACACCCCTTTTAATAAATCTGAATTTTCTTATATTATCTCATTATTTTATACATGTGTCGATTACAAAATACGTAAAAACTAAGAATCATTTTTACAATTTTGTGTCATCTACTGCATGTAACCATGCTTGGATCTCATTGATTACCCCTTGCACACACCCATTAGCAAATGGCGATGTTAAATTTGCTATCTCTACTAAATCTAGGAAAGACTTGCTTCCTCCTTGCTGACAAAGATTCACATAATCTTCCCACGCTTCTTGTCTATTATCTCTTGCTCGCTTCCAAAATTGCAGTGCACAAATTTGAGCCAATGTATAATCAATGTAATAGAAAGGAGAGCTATAAATATGGCCTTGACGTTGCCAGAAACCACCATGTTCTAAATAGTCATTATCTTCATAATCTCGGTGTGGTAGGTACTTTCTTTCAATATTACGCCATGCCGTTTTACGATCCTCTGGAGATGCTTCTGGATTTTCATATACATAATGTTGATATTCATCAACAGATACACCGTATGGTAAAAATAGAAGTGCTGAACTTAAATGAGAGAAATAATATTTATCTACATCTTCCTCAAAGAATAATTTCATCCATGGCCATGTGAAAAATTCCATACTCATAGAATGAATTTCACACGCTTCATACGTCGGCCAATTATACTCTGGAATTTCAAACTTGCGGCTCTCATATACTTGAAACGCATGTCCCGCCTCATGTGTTAACACATCAATATCCCCTGATGTTCCATTAAAGTTTGAGAAAATAAACGGAGCTTTATAATTTTCAATATATGTACAATAACCGCCGCCAGCTTTTCCTTTTTTCGCAACTAAATCTAATAATTCATTCTCTAACATAAAGTTAAAGAACTCATCTGTTTCTTTTGATAATTCTTTATACATCGTCTTTCCATGATTAATAATCCACTCTGCATCTCCCTTTGGAGTCGGATTACCTGTTGCGTATTCAAAACTCTCATCATAGTAAGCTAACTTGCCTACACCAATGCGTGCCTTTTGTCTATTTCGTAATTCTGTTGCAACTGGAACAATGAAATCTAGTACTTGTTTACGATAATTTGCTACCATTTCCGCATTATAATCTGTGCGATACATTCTTGCATATCCAAGTTCAACAAAATTTTTAAAACCAAGTGTTTTCGCAATCTTCGTTCTTACTTTTACAAGTTCATCATAAATACGATCTAACTCTTCTTCATGCTCTGCTAAGAAACCATAATAAGCTTCACTTGCTCTTTTACGCATATCCCTATCCTTATGTTGCATAAAAGGTCCAAGCTGTGATAGTGTTCTTTCTTCCCCTTCAAAGTCAATTTTTGCAGCGGCTAAAAGTTGTGTATATTGAGAAGATAATTTATTTTCCAGTTGTAAATCTTTCACAATTTCATCTGAATATGTTTTTAAATCACATTCTGCTAAAGCAAATAACTGTTTCCCATAATAAGCCTCTAGCTCCTCACGAAATGGAGAATTCATCAATACTTTATAATATTTCGTTGTATGGCCTTGTACAATAGGAGAATACTCATCAAAGAAATCTTGTTCTTCCTTATAAAATTCATCTGTTGTATCAACAGAGTGGCGAATGTAACAAATGTTTCCCATTGTACCAAAATCATTGCGAATTTCATTAATTACACCAATGACTTTCTTTTGTTCTTCTACTGTCTTTGCATTCTCAAATTGTTCTAAAGCTGCAGTAAATTTCTCTTGTAACTCTTCCGTATTCGGGCGTTTATATTCATAGTTCTGAAATGACATGAATGTGCCTCCTCTCAATTATATGTACCATTACTATAATTCCATTTCTTTTTCTGAATCTCCTTTTATTCCTCAGCAAAATTCGTCAGAAGCTGTAACATTCCTTCTATACTTCTTCTAGAACTGTGAATGAAGTCTACTACCGATATAAAGTAAAACTTCCATTTGTGGAGATTTTCTTTATCCTCCCACTTAACTTCTTTTCTTTCATTGAATTTTGAGGTGAGAGTATTACCTCTCGCAAATAGCGGGATAAACAAAAAAGCCTTTGATTCTTTTGCATCGAAAGCTTTTTACACATGTTATATAAATGGCATTTTGATTTTTCAACCTATAATTCCCTGCTTCGCATAACAAATGATGACCTGCACTCGTGCTCTACCTTTGTTTTCACTTGGCATGGGGCTGAAAAAGGACCCGACCGCTTCTACGCATTGCTCTGGACGGTCCCTCCCACCAAAAAAGAAAGGTTTTCTGTTGTTTTTTCAATTTGTACTTACATATATCATCTTTCATACTTTCCAACTTTTTTAAGTAAAGATAACAACTCATCCTTCTCCTCTTTTGTTAACATTTCAAAGGAATCATGTATAACTTTTTCATGATTTGGAAAAATAGAAGCGATGAAGGTCTCTCCTTCCTCTGTTAACTGCGCATATATAACACGACGATCATTTGGGCATGGAATTCGTTTCACAAGCCCCTTTTTTTCTAACTTATCGACAACGTACGTAATACTTCCACTTGCAATTAAAATACGCTCTCCAATTTGTTGAAGCGGCTGACTATCTTTATGATATAGCAATTCTAACACAGCAAACTCAGTTGGATTTAATCCATTACTTTGTATTGATTTATTTGTCGTATCCATAACAGCACGGTGCACACGCGATAGTGCAATAAACACTTTTAAAGATTGAGAAATATCTTCTCGTCCATCATTCAATTTCATACAATTTCAACCCTTCACCTAAATTCATAAGCACTCGATACAATCTACTAAATAAAGAGGTCATTCATAAAGTAGCTATCAATGGCTCCTTTTGTCTCCGAGTGATTGCTCAATCACTTCTCAGTTTTACTCTTTCTTCATACTAAAAATATACTAACAATTACATATTAAATAAAAGCATGACAATTTTAACACAGTTTATATATAATGATAATAAAAAGAAGGAGTAACAACCTTGAACCGGAATTTACGAAACATCATTCTATATATATTACTTGCCATATTACCCACACTTGGAATCGGTACAGTTTTATATTCCTATCATACATATCAGATGCAACAGGCAAACAAGCTAGGTGCTCATACTGCCTTATTTGTATATAGGGACTATTTAGACCATCATATCGGCGAAGCAATTTCCGCTTTAGAAATGCTTTCTATGGTCGTAAATACAGAAACAGAAAACATGACTGGAATTGAACAAATACTTCGTGATACAGACGAAAGAGACAAACGTTTTTCTGGACTATACTTTGCGAATAAAGATGCTTTCATTACGGTAGCATCTAAAGGATTAGTAACTCCCATTCGCGTCGCCGATCGAAGTTACATACTAGAAGCTTTTAAAACTAAAAAAACAACTGTGTCCTCTGTCATTACAGATCGTGTTCTTGGCCACCAAGCCATCTTAATCGCCACGCCCATTTTTACAAAAGACAAGAAAGCGTCTGGATTATTGTTAGCAAGTTTACGTTTTGATTATATTTCATCTGCTTTAAATGCAATCAAGCCACAGTATCATTTTGAAGTGACCGATCAGCATGGCGTTATCTTTTTGAGAGATGATAATAACGAGTCAAGTAAGCCACATACGAATACACTTTCTACTCCGCTACAAAAATTAAACTGGCAAGTTTCCGTTTCTCCATTACCTATTCATAAAACAACTTTATACCAAACGGTTATAGTAGAATGTCTCGTTACTTTATTTTTAATGACGATTTTATTTTTACTCATTCAATATATTTTGCTGAAACGACAAACAAAATTGGAGAGACAACAAAATGAAATACAAAAAATTGAATTAGTTGGTACTTTTGCAGCTAGTACAGCTCATGAAATCCGGAATCCACTTACCGGAATTAAAGGCCTTGTAACACTCCTAAAAGAAAAACATACACAAGAGCAAGACCAATTCTATTTCTCTGTTATTGAACAAGAAATAGAACGTATTAATGAAATTGTTAACGAATTTCTTATTCTTGGCAAACCAACAGCGATTATTGAAAAAAAGTATGATGTAAGAGATATCCTTCAAGAGGTAGCATTAATTATTCAATCGGAAGCACATTTGTATAACATTATATTCACCTTGCAGTTACCAGAGCATCCTGTTCATATACGTTGTTCAAAAGATCATATGAAACAAGTGATTTTAAATATTACAAAAAACGCAATTGAAGCCATGTCGTCTGGTGATACGTTAACAATTCAGGTTACCAGTAACAAAGAATACGCACAATTACACATTGTTGACACAGGAAAAGGTATCCCAAAGCATATTCAAAAACACCTCTTTCATCCGTTCTTTACCAACAAAGATACCGGAACAGGTCTTGGCCTTGTCATATGCAAACGAATTATAGAAATGTATGATGGACAAATTGTGATTGATAGCAAAGAAAATAAAGGAACCACTGTCCATATAAAACTTCCATTAGATCTCGCATAATTATCCTTCTCTAAGGAGGATAATTATGTTTATTTCATAAAAGCAGTCACAAACATTTTCCAAAAAGCACTTGATTTTCCCGCATGTTCTATGTGAAAAAAAGGTATCTTCATAAATATTAACCATCTTGGTGTTTGTTGTTCTTTATAGTGTTGGTACTGTAAAATAAGCTTGTCCAATTCTTGACTCACTTGAATTGTTTCCGTACTATTTAATCCGTTTGTTAAACCTAAATGAATCATTTCTTCACGTTTCATATGAATATCACGCGAAAGCTTTTCCATTGTGTACCTCCGTTTTGCTGTAAACATCCATATCCCCCTCATTATTCTTCCATACTCTCTACTTCATTTTCACTCCATGCATTCAAGCTACAATGTATACTTCATTTGAATTGGAATAATCAGAATTTTTAACATTTTCTCCCTGTAATTTACAAATCTTTATCCTCACTTTGAGAATTATTACAAATTATTCTATCTTTGTAAATACATTCGCAATAATAGACATTTTTTTCATGTTATTTTTTGTAAACGATCAATAAACTCTGCTTTTTAAATTTTTAACTTACGTTACTTCGACATTTTTCCCGTTTAATTTATGTCAAAAATGCAAATCATAATTATAGATTTGTATCTCCATCTTCACAAATAAAGTAGCCTATCCTATTTTATTAAAAAAGATCCATTTTCTCTAAAGTGAAAACTAAGTCAGTAAAAGTTCCCTTCATCCTACTGATTATTAGCACTCACCAATCAGACTTTTTCTGTCAGTGCACATAAGTTACATATCTTTTGGTTCACTAACTAGAACTTTGATGGAGCGTCATTTACAGCCAATTATTCAATCAGAAAGGAACTTCTTATATGCGGAAACATATCATTATTTTTTTCATTACATTATTTACTGGCATTTTCCCTCTTCAAACATATGCACATACAAATAAGGTTGCCATCGTAATCGATGATTTCGGAAATAATATGAAGGGAACGGAAAGGATGCTATCCCTTCCCATTCCACTTACTGTAGCCGTTATGCCCTTTCTTCCATCTACAAAACAAGATGCAATAGCTGCCCATCAAAAAGGACATGAAGTCATTATTCATATGCCAATGGAACCTATTAAAGGAAAGAAAGAATGGCTTGGTCCTAAAGCTATTACAACCGATTTAAGTGATCATGAAATTGAAAAACGGATTGAACAAGCGATTCAAGAAGTTCCGCATGCCATTGGAATGAACAATCATATGGGCTCTAAAGTAACGGCTGATGAAAGAATTATGCGAATCATACTATCAGTATGTAAAAAGCACAACCTCTTTTATTTAGATAGTAAAACAAATCCTAATAGCGTAGTACCGAAAATCGGAAAAGAATTAGGCGTTCCTATTGTAGAAAACCAATTATTCTTTGATGACGTTTATACACCATCCCATATCACAAAGCAAGCACAGGTACTCTTACAAAGAATTAAAGAAAAACCTGTCGTAGTGGCAATCGGTCATGTTGGTCCTCCTGGGGAAATTACATCTCATGTTATCAAGTCCAATATCCCTAAAGTTCGTGAACATGCAGACTTTATTTTCTTATCCGATCTCGCCCTCTCACCACCACCTGTTTCCAAATAAAAATAGAGAGCAGCTATATGCTGTTCTCTATTTTTCATATTACTCTTACACCAATGCCACTTTACAAACATTCGTATAAGAACCTCATATATGATCTACATGACTAACACGAAACCCTTTTTTCTCTATTTTTGCAATTAATGTTTCTAATGCTTTTTCACTTAAGTCATCTGTAATGTTCACGATAACACGGCGCATATATTGATCACCGTTATCCAATGTAAATAATCCACCAATATGATAAGACTTGAGAAGCGTTCCTAACTCCTTAATTGTCCCCTTACAATCTTGCGTCGCGATTGTTATTATATAACCACCTGTTTGCATCCCAAATGAATCTTCAATGACATCAAATATATTAGAATGTGTTAAAATGCCAACAAACTCATTATACTCATTCAACACAGCTAAAAATGGAAGACGCCTAATTACATAAAAGGCCCGAAAAAAAGAATCCTTTTCAAAAATATGTGCAGATTTATCTTCCATAATATCTGCCACACCTATATCGTCTAAACCTTCATTACATTTACTTTCTAAAATATCTACTTTATAAATAATCCCTTTAAATTCCTTCTCATCTTCTGCAAGAACAGGAATCGCTCTATACCCATTCTCATTCATCAGTTTTAACGCCTGTTCCCCCAAATCATTATCCTTACAAAATATCACCTGTTGTTTCGGCAGAAAATGATATTTAACTCGCAAAATACGTTCCTCCTCACATGACGACATGTAATCTATATATAATAAGGAGACCCATATTTTATGAGTGAAATCTCTTTTTAAAACGCTTTCATTTATTAGTTTGCGCGTAGTGCATGATTCTTATTATATAACTGAAGAACTCTTAGTCCCTTTAATCATCAATAATTTCACATGATAATTCATTAAATACTCTAATCCTTCTAACCATTTTTTCGTCTCTTCTGGCGTCTTTCCCCATACAAGCATTCCATAATTATGAACAAGTACAGCTCCTCCGCCTTCTATAAAATTAGGAACATGATTCTCTAATAGATCAGCGAACTTCTTTTCATTTTCTACAATTGGAATTGTAATCTCTGTGATACCTTCTTTTCCAAAAACACGTTCTACAGTCCGCTTTTCAAATGTGACTTCCCCTTCTTTTCCATATAGCTCTGCCATTAAATGACTATCTACAGTTTGAACTTGTAAAATACAATCTGCGTTTCCTTTTTTATAAATATCAGCATGCATAAATGACTCAGTTGCAGGTTTTTCATCATTTTCAAATACAGGCTCACACATACTATTTACTACAATAAAGTCCTCTTCTGCATATAACCCTTTGTCTCTCCCTTCAATATTTACTAAAAATGTTAATGGCTCTTGTGATGTCCGCATAGATAGACTAATTTTTGTACCATAAAACCAATCACGAAGAGCTAATTCCATCTTTATATCCCTCAACTCTTGCCATTTCTTTAAAAAAAATAACATTTCGTCACCCCCATGAGAATATCACTATAATGATTTTACCATTTCTATGTAGAAGAAATATTTTTTGATTATTCGAAAAATTTAATTGAATTATCACATGAGAATCTCTTTTTGTCAATATGATTTCTGCATTCACTTGCAAATTAGGAAAATGTTACATAACAAAAAAAAGACTCTTTCACAGAGCCTTTTTATTCATCATTTGTAGCATTTCACCCTTTTCTTGTTCGTTAATAATGCCGAGCTTTTGTAGTATATTCGCATATAATATAAGTTTATTATACAAGCGTTCCGACACCTCTTCCCCTTCTTTCCTCCAGTCAACTTTTTTTCTATTGGTAAATTATATGAAGGAAACTGAAAAATGTGTCCATCTTTTGTGCCGCTGCAAAACTTTTTCAAATCCTCTCGTATCACCATATTATACATCCATTTTAATTTTCCAACATATAATTCGCCGCTATGAATGCAACAGAGGACTTGCACTTATTTTCTCTTGCTGCTTTACTTGGCTTGTTGGGACAGAAAAAGGATCTGACCGCTTCTACGCATGGTTTGATCCTCTCTCATAACTAAAAGAAGATGCGTATATCAGGGGTTTTCACTTAAATTTATATTTAACTAATCGTCCAACGAATATTATTTTTTGAAATAAATTCTTCACAACTATGCGGCATTTTTTTATCACAAATGACATGCTCAATACTAGACAAACCAGCAATTCGATAATTTCCTTTGAGCCCAATCTTTGTATGATCGCATAAAACAAATGTTTTTTCCGCTAATTGAATCATCGTTTCTGATAACTTAGCTTTTTCCAATTCAAAACTCGAAATTCCAAAGCTAGGTAACAATCCATCAATTGAAATAAATGCCTTATGAAAATGAAACTGACGAATGACTTGCTGTGAAATAGACCCTGATACGCGGCAATGTTTTGGAGACACCTTTCCTCCAATGAACAATACTTCACCATCAAACATTTTTTTATTTATAGAAGAAATCAATTGGGTTGCAACAGGAAATGAACTCGTCACGACAGTTAAGTTTTTCCGATGTACGAGATAAGGAACCATTTGGAGTGGCGTGCTCCCATCATCGATAACAATTACATCTCCATCTTCTACAAAAGTTGCTGCTTTATAACCAATTCTTTTCTTTTCTTCAATATATAGCATTTCTCTTTCTAACATAGGTGGTTCTATACCGGCTCCTGGAAGCTGGACTGCTCCTCCATATACTTTCTTCAACTTCTGTTCCCGATCAAGCTCTTCTAAATATCTACGAATGGTTTCTGTTGATACTGAAAATTCACGTGCTAACTCTGAAACTTTCACTTTCCCTTTAAATTCTACCTTTTCAAGAATACTACGCTTTCTTTCTTCTCCAACAACAGACATCACTTCACCCCATCTTTCTCTCTCCCACTTACTTTTTCGGTTCTTCTTTTTGATCAAATTATTTTTCCCAACATTCTAAAATTTTACCGTGATTATCCACTGCCCATTTAAAATCATTATTTTTATATAACTTGTCTGTTACATCTTTCGGGAAAACATCTTACAGTTTATAATCATTTTTAATCGTTGCAAATCCATTTTTCTCAAAATACAACTTCACGACATCATCTGTAATTGCCAAATCTAGGAATGCCTTGGCAATCTTATCGTTTTTCGCATTATCTTTCTTAATTAATGCATTGGCTTCTACTTCCCAGCCCAGTCCTTCTTTCGGAAGAGCAACTTCAATTGGTACGCCTTTTGGTTTTTCTTTTAGATCGCTATAAATCATAGATACACCAACTGGATATTCTCCAGCACCTGCCAATTTTGCTGGTTTTGAGCCAGACAATTTGTCATCTTTCACTTTCGCTTCAGCAGTTTCTTCTTTCTTAGCACCACATCCCATTAATAAAGAAAATACTCCCCCGGTTGCTACAGCTTTAAAGAATGTTTTTTCACTATTTCTCTCTCCTTTTATTTTTCTTATGTATAGCTCCAATATAAACGCCCAGTGTAAAAACAGTATTAAACCAACATTAATCTTTTGTTTGTTGTTTGTTTTTGTGTAATACGTTGCTACTTCAGTGTTTTTTCATATTTTTCCCCAGCAAAAAAACAGAAAATTTACAAATAATTAAAAAATGATTAAAAATCCCACAAAAAAATGAGGCGTTTGTAAAAAACGCCTCATTTTTGCTTACCCTTTTTTGAATTACGATTTGCATATTTCGCTGGATTTTCATTTTCATACTCTACCGCAAATTCCGCATCTGGCAGACTTTCTTTTGGGGTTTTATTATGATTCATTGCTGCATGTTGCTTTACTTTTCGTTTTACCATTTACAATACCTTCCCTCACTGTAATGACATATCACTTTCTATCTTAGTTTGAGAAAACACTCGAAAATTATTGATGGGAAGTGTTAACAAGTACAAAGTAACATATATAAGGGAACATTATATATGAACAAGGAATTTACATTTCCTACTATAATAAAGAAGGAACGATTATTTTGAAGAAAAACCAACAAATTGACTCACCCATTTTAGACGAGACGCTTCCACATCAGATGAATTTCCCTTCCTTTAAAGGTACAGGAAAACAAATGCAACAACCTTTTATCAATCAATGTGATGTTGTAATTGGAGATAGTAAATACAATTCAGAAAATAGCCCACTTAACAACTGGAGTGATGAAGTTGATCCAGCCATCATGGCTGGAAAGGAGTGGATTCATCCAACAAATGATATCGGATGGATTTCAGAAGAAAATCAAGAATTGTTACAGAACAAAGCAGATAGAGCCGAAGATTCATTTATGCACCCTCAATTTGGCATTAACGATTAAAAAACCATTCTACCTTCACAGGTAGAATGGTTTGACTTTATCCAATGATAATTCTCTCTTTCGGATATTTATAGCGAGGTGGTTGTTCTCTTCCACCACTAGCCAAAATAAATGTTAAAATACCAACACGACCAATAAACATCAGGACAATTAATACAAGTTTCCCAATTGTGGTTAAATCAGAAGTAATACCTGTTGATAATCCAGTCGTTCCAAATGCAGAACATACTTCAACAATTAAACTCATTAATGGTACGTTTTCAGTCATTGATAAAATAAATAATGCAGAAGCACATAATAAAATCCCCATTGTCATAACAACAGACGCTTTTAAAATATCTTCCTCATGCAATTGACGTTTAAAAACGCGTACTGTTCTACCACCTTTTGCAAATGTGTATAGGGAAAGGATATTCACAGCAAATGTTGTCGTACGTATTCCTCCTCCAACTGAGCTTGGAGAAGCACCGATAAACATTAAGACACTCATAAATAAAAGCGTTGGCTGTGACAAGTCCCGTATATCCATTGTCGCTAACCCACCACTTCTCGTTGTAACGGACTGAAACAGTGTATAAAAGATTGTTTCATGCCATGATTTCCCTACTAAAAACTGGTTGCGTTCCAATAAAAAAATAACAATTGTTCCAACAATAACAAGAGAGAAAAATGTCGTTGTCGTCAATTTTGTAAATAATGAAAAACGAAACAATTGATGTTTTTCCTTACTTAAGTACTGCTTTACCTCCATTAACACCGGAAATCCGATTGCTCCTAAAATAATAAGCAGCATATGAATAATTTGTACAATATAGTCATTTTTATATGGAATAAGCGACTGACCTGTTAAATCAAATCCACCATTCGTCGTCGCACTAACAGCTGCAAAAAAACCGTGAAAATACGCTTCTTGCCAAGTTGGAAAATAGAGTAAAAATCTTGTACCCAAGAGGATTGCTCCAACCGCTTCTATTGAAACAATCAAAATTAAAATAGAACGCATAAGCTCAACAAGCCCCGATAAATTCCCTTGGTTATGGTCTGCCATAATTAATCGTCTTCGCTGCAAGCCAATTTTTTTCCCTGTTAACATCCACACAAATGTACCAAGTGCCATAATTCCTAAACCGCCTAATTGTAATACAAGCGCTAAAACAATAATACCAGCTGTATTAAATGTATCTGGAATAGAAACGACGGAAAGCCCTGTAACACTTACAGCACTAACCGATGTAAATAACGCATCTATAAACGTCCACTTTACCCCCGGTTTAATGAAAAATGGAAAACTTAATAAAATGACCGAAACAATTACTGCTATGAAATAAAATAAAACAATAAGCTGTACCGGACGTAATTTTTGCAAAAATTTTTTTATCTCTCTCATTCCATCACTTCGCTACCTTTTTTCTATCGATTAAACAAAGAAAAATCACCATTTTCTTTATTTGCAAATAACTGCTGAAATAGTTTTGCAAATACCATTCCATATACAGTCCCATTTCCCCCATAGGGTAATGCATAATATAAATTAGAGATTTTACTATCTTCTTTGCAAATAGGAAGTCCATCATGACTTCCTCCAAATGCAGCAGCCCAATAATATTCAGCTCTTACATTTGAAAGATTTGGAAACATCTCTTGTATCATTTTAGTAAGCAAATCCCGTTTATGCAATAGCTTTGTATCACCAAATTTCTGAAGTTGCATGGATTCATCCAATCCACCTACAATAATTCGATTCTTATACGTACGAAAATACAAATATGGCCGAGCTGTTTCCCAAATTAATGATTGCTCGTGCCATCCATTAAAATGCTCTTGCTCATTTGTAACGATTGCATAAGAGGTTTCTACTGTTGTATTTGCTTCTTTTTTTCCAAATATATCTTCATATCCTGTAGCCATAATCACTGCCTTTGCTACAATTTTCTTACCTGTTTTTGTATAAGAAACGAAATCTTTTTGAATAGACTTTATATGAATAACTTCTGTATTTTCAAAAATAGAGGCCCCTAATTGGTTTGCTTTATGTATAAGACCATGCACTAACATATACGGGTTCACTTCCGCATCCCCATGTGTGTATAGTGCCGCTGGTTTTGTAAATGAATATCGTTTCTTAATATCAGATGCTGTAAAATACTCAACAGGAAATCCGTAACGCTGTAATGTACGATATTCTTCTTGCAGAAACGAAACATCTTCATTTTGACTTGCATAATACAAGCTACTTCTCGGGATCAAATAAGGATCAATATCTAACTTTGGAACAATCTGTTCTAATGTTCGCAGCGCCTCATAACAAAGCTGATAAGCCCGTACTCCTTTTACTTCCCCAAATGTATGAATCAAAGAAGTCAATGATTTATCATGAACGAATTGTAATAGCCCTGTATTAGCAATCGTACTTCCGTATGCAATTTTTCGCTTATCAATTAAGGTAACGCTCATCCCTAATCTCGTTAAAAAATATGCAATATGAGCGCCTGCTCCTCCGATTCCTACAATAAGCACATCACATATCATATCATTTTCTAACGGCGGATAACAAGGCATACAAGCTTCTTCATTCCAATATAACTTCCCTAATGTTAATTTCATAACTATGCTCCTAAAATTTAATTTCCCCCTCTTTTATGTTTTGTTATTTTATATGAAAAAAATCCAGCTAGTATGTCCTAGCTGGATTTTTCATTTCATTCGTATGAACACAAAAGATATTTGTTCAAGCTATCATAAAAATCACTGCTTTATTTCAATTAGAGCGTTCTTCAAGCCAATTTCCAACAGTAGGATACGTTTGTTTTACAGCTGTTCCGCCGTATACAATTGACATATGTCCTGTTGGCAGGCATACATACTGTTTATCCGTACTAGAAATATGATCAAGCAACGCCTCTACTTGACATGGCAATGCAATGTGATCACGTTTCGCAGAAATATTTAAGACATTTGCTTTAATGTTTTCAAGCTTCACTTTTTGTCCACGAATTACAAGTTCACCTTTAACTAATTTATTATTTTGATAAAAATCGCGAATCCATTGACGATATGATTCACCTGGGAATGGGATGCCATCTCCAACCCATTTTTGAACAAGCTTCCAACTTTCTACAAAGCGTTCATTTTCTGAGCGATCGAGTAAAGCGACATACGGACCAACAAAATTTGTAATTGGTTTTAACATTTTATTTCCAAAATCAATCATTTCAGGTGGGATATTTCCAAATGTATCTACCGCTTTATCTAAGTTAAAATATTTCTCATCTAATAATGGACCATATAATCCTGTTTCAGAGAAATCAAATGGACTCGTCATAAAAATTAAATTACGAATCGGCATATGTGGATGAAGAGCTGCATAAATGGATGTTAGCGTTCCACCCATGCAGTAACCAAGTAAAGAAATCTCGTCCGATTTTGCAGTTCGCATTACCTTTTTAACTGCTTTTGAAATATAATCGAACACGAAATCATCAAATTTCAAATGACTGTCTTCTAACCCAAATGTACCCCAATCAAGCATATACACATCAAAACCACGGTCCACTAAATATTCCACCAAACTATTGCCAGGTGTTAAATCCATAATATATGGCTTATTAATTAGCGCATAGATTAATAGAATTGGAACAGAATGTGTTTTTTCCTGCTTTGGAATGTAACGATACAGCTTCGTTTTATTTTTCGTCCAAATAACCTCTTTTGGCGTTAAACCAACTTGCGGCTCTGGTTCACGTAGTAGAACTTCACTCGCTCTTTTAAAACGACGATATGCTTTTCGATATTCTTCTGGGTATAATTCCAATTGTTTTTCCCATTCTGTTACGAATGTAGTCATTTTACTATCTCCTTTTTGATTGATTTCCTTCTTCAAGAAAGAAGTGCATTCCTGTTATGGATATGCACTTTCTTCTTGCTTCATTACATATATAATCCGCCGTTAATATTTAATTGCTGACCTGTGATATACGCTCCATCACGGCATAGGTATACGACACCTTTTGCAATTTCATCCGCTTGTCCGAAACGTTTCTTTGGAATCTTAGAAACGATTTTTTGACGAACTTCTTCTGGTACTTCTGCTACCATTTCTGTATCAATGAATCCTGGGCAAATCGCATTCACTGTTACATTTGTTTTCGCAAGTTCTAGCGCTAACGATTTTGTAAACCCTAACATACCAGCTTTAGCTGCTGAATAGTTTGTTTGTCCAAATCCACCAGCTTGTCCAATAATAGAAGAAATACTAATGATTCTACCTTCTTCTGATTCTGTTATGTAAGGAAGTGCCGCACTCGTTGTATTAAATACGCTACTTAAATTCACATCAATTACGCGATCCCAGTCTTCACGATTTAACTTTTTGAATGTACGATCTCTTGTAATACCAGCATTATTCACAAGAATATCTACCTTACCGTAATGATTCACTGCTTCATCTACAAGGCGCTTTGCATCTTCTAGCTTAGAAACATCTGCTTGTACCGCATATACATCATGACCTTCTAATCCTAATTCATTCACTAGATTTTCAGCTGCATCTTTACTGCTATTATAGTTAATAACAACCTTTGCGCCCTCTTTTGCTAATGCTACTGTAATCGCTTTACCAATTCCCTTTGCTCCACCTGTTACGATTGCTACTTTACCATTTAATTGAGTCATTTCTTTTCCCCCTTTATTGAATTTGTGGACGATAATGATAATGATAATGAATGAATCGAATTAGCACTTATATAAAAAGCACTATATATGATATTTTTTCGCCGTTATACTATCTGCAAAAAGGATTCTCCCTTCCCTTTTTGAAGCATATAAACAAGGCGCTTCATAACTATTTTTTATTTTCTGGTTTCACAGGTGCTTTCGCCGCTTCTTTCACGGGTTCCTGTAATTTTGCTAACACTTCATTTTGTTTTTCAAGTAATTCTAAAATCTTGTCAACTTTATTTTCTAAAGTTCCAATATCTTGTTTCACTTTTGTTACATCACGCTTTAGCGTAGGAGATTGTCCTAGAGATTCTGCTTTTTCTTCCAAAAATTCTTCAATGTTATCAACTTTATTTTCTAAGTTAATAACAAGCGTCGCTACTCTTGCAATATCTTCTTGAGTTGGTATATTCACTTTTTCTAAATAGCCCTTTGTTGCATCATTTAACATCTTCTGATAAAACAAGTTCAAATCTAGAACGCTTCCCATCCAAGCAGAATACTCTTCTGTTTTGATTGTTTCATTTAGAGCTTTTCCCCAAAATGTTTCAGTCTGTTCATAAGCTTCTTTCCATGCTTGTAGTGGATCGAATTTTTGATCAATCACTTCTCCTACACTCCTTTATTCGTTTTCAAAACAATTCAACCTATTCACTATTTTCTAATATTCTGAATAAAACTTCAAGTCTGTATTTTATTTTTTTCTTCCAACAAATGTATTGACATTGAAAACAGATAGGTGTAAATTGCACTTATAAGCAAAAAAATTCCATTTAACTGATTCATGAGGTGATGCACAATCATGCTACATAATGAACCAGACCAACAAGAAAGTTTTGAAAAAAACCAAGCGAAACAACCAAACTCCATGCCAAAAAACTTCTTAGTTCCCTTCTTACTTCTATGTCTAAAAGACTGGAGTCTTCACGGTTACAAACTGATTCAAATGCTAATGGATATCGGCTTTTCTTCCGTTGATCAAGGTAATGTGTATAGAACATTACGCAAGTTAGAAAAAGAAAACCTTATTTCTTCTACTTGGGATACAAGTGAAGGTGGGCCAGCAAAGCGAATTTATTCTTTAACAGAATATGGAGAGCAATATTTAGCAACATGCGCGACCTCTTTTGAGCATTATCAAAATATGCTGCGGACGTTTTTCACGTTATACACCAACGCATTCTTTCCATTTTCTACTTCTCCAGAAAAGGATGAGAAAAACTCTTCATCTTCACCTGGTGGTACAGCAGAATGATCTGCGTTCACAATATGCAAAAAAACATTTGGAGGTCAAATCATGGAAACTAAACCATACGAACTTGTCGATGCATTTTGGAAAAACTGGTCACATTCTCTTTCCCTTTTCTCTTCAGCAGGGAAACAATTGGAACACCTTACTTTAGAAACATTAAAACAACAACAGGATGCTTTGCATAAATTAACAGCAGGGGTAGAGGAACTCGAAAGAGAACTTCAACTATTCACTACTCAATTTAATAATCAATATACAGAATACGTGAAGCAATTCACAGGCAACTCCTTAAATGAACAAATTAACGACTGGCAAGAAAAATGGAACGAACTTTCTAATCATCTTCATCAACTTACTGTGTCTCCAACAAAAACATCTTTGACAATTCTTACTCAAACGAGTGGCCAGTTTGAAGAAACAACTAAACAATTCATTGAACAACAACAACTTCAACGTGACGAGGTTCAAAAACAATTAGAGGGTTTTTTGGAAGAGTTCAAATCTACACAACTGGAACTCGTACAAAAGTTCGAGGAAAACTCAAAAAATCTATTTACTTCCATCAAGTAAGGAAAATGTGGCAGCTTACCGCAGAACAAACTAAACTCTTTCTTCCTCCCATTACATCAAGATGGCTTACATTTTTCGCTATGGAAAAGAAGGAGGAAAACATGAATCTATTTCAAGAAGCGCAGTCTGTTCAAGAGCTTCATTATGATGAGATTCAAGTTGGCGATCAAGCGTCATTAACAAAAACGATTACCGATGCAGACATTATCGCTTTTGCAAAACTGACCGGGGATGTGAATCCAATTCATATTCTTGACTCTTTTGCAAAAACAACAATGTTTAAAGAAAGAATTGCACACGGTATGCTTGTTTCAGGATTCATTTCTACTGTTCTTGGAACAAAATTACCAGGAAAAAATACAATTTATTTATCACAAAATGTATCATTTCGAGCACCTGTAAAAATTGGTGACACCCTACGCGTAATCGCAGAAGTAATCAAAAAACGTGATGATAAAAAAATTATTACTTTGCAAACAAATGTATATAATCAATTGAATGACCTAGTTGTCGAAGGAACAGCAACAATACTGAAAAAAGAGTAGCACATTTGCTACTCTTTTTTCATATCCAATAACTTCTAATCGCACCGATTACTTCCGTGTATGGTCAAACATATAACACATACACTAACGATACCAGTTTATACAGTGAGTACATCTCTTCACTGCTCATTAAAAACAAATAAACAGGAATATAAATTAGGATGTGTAATCAATGGTAAAAACAAATAAATTACTTGTTCCTGGAGCTGAGCAAGCATTGGAACAATTTAAATATGAAATTGCTCAAGAATTCGGTGTAAGCTTAGGTTCTAATACAGCCTCTCGTTCTAACGGGTCTGTCGGCGGTGAAGTAACAAAACGTCTCGTTTCCTTAGCACAACAGCAATTACGTGGATAATCCTATAAACAATAGCTTCAGGAGGCAGACACATTCTGCCTCCTTTCTTTTTCACAACATACATTGTAATCCTTCTTCACATACTACAAAGAGCAAACCGAAAGGACAGATGTATGCTATGAAACGGATTAACATCAGAATGAGCCCACCTCATGTACTTACATTATCTTTTATTGCACTATCCATTATCGGAACATGCCTATTAAAACTACCTATCTCCACTACAACTTCAATTTCTTGGCTAGATGCATTATTTACAACTGTTTCTGCATGTACAGTTACAGGACTCGGTGTTGTTGATACTGGGAACGTATTCACCGTATTTGGGCAACTTGTTATTTTAACACTCATACAAGTGGGCGGTCTTGGCATTATGAGTTTTGCTATATTAATCGCCATTATGCTTGGGAGAAAAATCGGTCTCCAAAATCGAATTTTACTACAGCAAGCGTTAAACCAAACAAATGTCGGCGGAGTGATTCGTCTTGCAAAATCATTATTTCTATTTTCTTTTACTATTGAATGTTTCGCTACACTTCTTCTTGCTTTTGAATGGATTCCCAAATACGGTGTTGCAAGTGGATTATATTATAGTTTTTTTCATGCTATTTCAGCATTTAACAACGCTGGATTTTCCATTTGGACTGATAACTTAATGTCACAATCTCATAGTATACTCGTCAACATAGTGATCTCTTCTCTCATTATTTTAGGTGGAATTGGTTTCACAGTCATAGTGGATATAAAGAGAAAACGTAACTTTAAAAACCTTACGCTACACTCTAAACTTATGCTCTCATCTACTCTTATTGTAAATATAGCTGCTACAATTTTAATTTTTATATTTGAATTCCATAATCCAACTTCCATGAAAGGATTTACACCGTTTGAAGAAGGGCTCGCAGCCTATTTCCAAGCTGTTTCCACGCGTACAGCTGGATTTAATACTGTTGATATGGCACAATTAACAAAACCATCACTTTTACTAATGATGT
The DNA here is from genome assembly GCF_022811845.1 of Bacillus pseudomycoides. NCBI lineage: Bacteria > Bacillati > Bacillota > Bacilli > Caryophanales > Bacillaceae > Bacillus > Bacillus pseudomycoides. Next base: position 2,790,035 of record NZ_CP064266.1, on the reverse strand, counting down.
TACTTATGTTTATTGGAGCTGGTAGTGCTTCAACAGGTGGAGGCATTAAATTAACAACCTTTTTAATTATGTTATTAGGCGTACTGAAATTTTTACAAGAACAAGATGATATTGTTATTTTTAAAAAATCAATCAAAGATGGTTTGATTGTAAAGTCACTTGCCATTGTAGTCATTTCAATCTCATTTATTTTCTTCGCCATATTAATTTTAAGTATCACTGAACATGTTCCCCTCTTAATGAGTGCCTTTGAAGTATTTTCGGCATTTGGGACTGTCGGTCTGAGTATGGGACTTACCCCTAAACTTACAATAATCGGGAAGCTAACCATTATATTTATGATGTTTTTTGGAAAGATGGGCCCTTTAACATTAGCATTTTCTTTTGCACGAAAAAAACAAAGAAAGATAAAATATCCAAACGAAGACATTTTAACAGGTTGACAAACATTTACATCACCCATATAATGAAAATACAATAGCATATCTCCAAAGGGGAGTAGCGTCCAAGAATCTATTCTTGGAAACAAAGTCGTCATTACGTAGAACTCTGTTCTTCCGGCTTTGTTGGCATTTTCATTACATATGTCTAGCAAGACCTTTGCCTATCAACGGCAGAGGTCTTTTTTGTTTTTTCCAGTTTATCCCACCGTCGATAGGCTGGAGTATGGGGAAACTAAACAGTGGGGAAACCTCTTCACTTGTTTAATATTTATACAAATGAGAGGAGAATGTACATGGATGTATCATTATTATTGGAGTATGGTTGGGTATTATTAATTTTAGTTGCACTAGAAGGAATTTTAGCAGCTGATAACGCGCTAGTTCTTGCTATCATGGTCAAACATTTACCAGAAGAAAAAAGAAAAAAAGCATTGTTTTATGGATTAGCAGGAGCTTTCGTGTTCCGCTTCGGATCATTATTTATGATTTCCTTCTTAGTCGACGTATGGCAAGTGCAAGCAATCGGTGCCATTTACTTAATGTTTATCGCTGGTAACCATTTATTCAAAACATACGTTAAAAAGAATTCGCATGAGGAAAATGAAGAGAAAGAATCAAAGAAAAAACAAGAAAACTTTTGGTGGACAGTATTTAAAGTTGAAGTTGCTGACATTGCGTTTGCTGTTGATTCTATTTTAGCAGCTGTAGCATTAGCGATGACTTTACCAAAAACAGGTCTTGGTACAATTGGTAGCCTTGATACTGGACAATTCCTGGTTATTTTTGCAGGTGGTATGATTGGATTGATTATTATGCGATTTGCTGCATCAGCTTTCGTACAACTATTAAAACGCAAACCAGGTTTAGAAACTGCCGCTTTCTTAATTGTTGGTTGGGTTGGTGTTAAATTAGCTGTTTATACATTGGCTCATCCTGCTTTAGGCGTTATTCCACACAGTTTCCCAGAGTCTACTCCATGGAAATTAGGATTCTGGTTTGTATTAATCGGAATCGCAGCTGGTGGTTGGTTTTTCTCAAAAGATACAAGTGTCAAAACTACACAAAAGAATTTGGATGAAAAAGCGCTGTAACAACAGCGCTTTTTTCATTGACCTCACTAACTAGCCCCTCAAAAATAGATATATGGAGGATAACTAATCCGTTGGTCATCCTTGAAAGATAAGACTCCAATGATAGAAGTTTCATTTTATTACATAAAAGGTTTCCATTTCTCTCTATTTTTACAAACATATGATATCATACCACAATTTGTTAACGCTTTCATTTGGAAGGTATGTCCTTTTTGTGAAATATTGCACAAACTTATTGAAACTAGGAGTAAATACGTGTACCTTATTCATATGAAGAGTACTTACAGATAATGTACTAAAGGAGCGTATTACTTATGCTAGAACAAGGATTAGCTTACGTTGTACAACTTGCGCAAAAAAAGAAACAAATGTTGGATGCAAATCCAATGCAATATTTCATTCGCGCTGCACTAGCTGGCATCTATATTGGTTTTATTATTGTACTATGTTTTAAATTAGGAAATTTCTTCAATGTTGTAAATTCACCCGCAACATATTTAGCATCTTCTATGTTTTTTGGAATTGCACTCATATTAATTATATATGGTGGAGCTGAATTATTCACAGGAAATACAATGTATTTTACAGTCGCAACTCTGCGAAAAGAAACAACAATTGGCGATACACTTCGTAATTGGGTTGCTTGTTATGCAGGTAACTTAGCAGGTGCAGTATTTTTTGCATTGTTATTTTATGCAACTGGTATTTTCCAATCAATCAATCATGGACATTTAATGAGTACAGTCGTTGCAACAAAAATGGGAACACCTACAATGCAATTATTTTTCAAAGCGATTTTATGTAACTGGCTTGTGTGCCTTGCATGTTTCCTACCTTCTCAAGTAAAAGGAGATACAGCAAAAATACTTATGATGATGTTTCTTGTCTTTACTTTCTTCTTATCCGGTTATGAACATAGCATTGCAAACTTATCATTATTTGCAATATCTTTATTATCACCACATCCTGATACAATTTCTTTCGCTGGTGCTATCCATAACTTAATTCCGGTTACAATTGGTAACATTGTTGGCGGATCCGTATTCGTTGGTATGGTATATCATTATTTAACTAAAAAAAATCCAGAGCCTAAAGTGGCAGAAGATAACTTAGAAGCGATTCAACAAGAAGAAATTATGTCTTTACAAGCACATATGAAACACTAAAAAAGTTCCAAGGACCCCTTGGAGCTTTTTAACTTCCCGTACATTTCACCTGTATATTTGAAGAAATCTCTCTCGCTTCTTTTCCTTTATTTATCCGATCTAACATGTTCTGCATACCAATTGAATCGTTTGTATGTAAATGAATTTCCTGTGCGTACAGACCTTCCTTACAAAAAATTTCTAAAAAATCCAAACCATTTTTTCGGCGCCATCCCATATTATAATCAAGAGATAGAATCCTCACATCATGGTTCTTAACAATTTTGAGAGCATCTTCCACCGTTGTTACTAAACTATAACCGAATGGACAAAGTCTTTGATCATCCATATACACGTTCATTCTCTATCTCTCCTCTCACTCCAAATATACCATAACCAAATAACATACCGTCCCCAGTGCGATAAACGGTCCGAATGGTAATGGTTGTCTCAATGTAATACGTTTTAGTAACATACCCATTCCAAAAAAACAAAGGCTCAAACTAGAAGCAAAGCAAAGTGCAATAAAAATAGCTTTCACTCCTAATATAAATCCAAGCAATGAAAGTAATCTCACATCGCCTCCTCCGAGTCCATTCGGAAATATGATTTGGGCGAGATATAACACAATAAATATCGTTACTCCGCCTATCAAGCTATCCCAACAAGGAACGAGCGAAATAAAAATACGCTCTATTAGAAATAAACAAGCAAAACAGACTAAAACAACATCTGGAATCAACATATAGAACAAATCTGTCATCGTAATAATAATGAGTAAAGAAAGTAACGTCCATATAAAAATGAGTTCTTTCTCCATTCCAATCACATACGAAAAAAAAAGAAATACTGCCCCTGTTATCACCTCAAACAATGTGTAAATAAAGGATATTTTCATTTTACAATAAATGCAGCGACCTCTTTGCAAACAAAATGAAACAATTGGAATAAGTTCTTTCGGACTTAGCGTATGGTGACAGCCATGGCAATAAGAACGCGGAGCAATAATAGATTGTCCCATCGGAATACGTACTGCTACAACGGTATAAAAAGAACCAAGAACCGTTCCTATTACAAAAGCATATAAATAAAATGTCATACCACCCTCTCCTTTCCCCAAAAAATATAACAAAAAGAGTGCGGTACTTCCATTTCGCATTATCTTTGTTCTAATAAAAAAGCAGGCTATTTCTTAGCCTGCTTTTCCCCATTTTACACTACAAAATAATATGCTTTTAATGGTCCATGTACACCTACAACAAGATTCATTTCGATATCAGCTGAGTTACTTGGACCTGTAATGAAATTAATACAAGATGCTACTGCTTCTCCATTCTCTACACGCATATTCATATCATGAACCGCTTGTGTAATACGTGGTACGATTGTTTCACGTGGAATGATTGCAAAATAAATCGTAGGCAAGAAATGTAAAGAACGCCCTTGTCCTTTATGACTTTGCACAACAATTGTACCGGATTCTGCTAACGTATAATCACTAAAAGCAATACCAATATTCGCTTTTTCAGCTAAGCGAATGTTCTCTTCTTTTTTCTCTGGATTCCAAGTATTCACTTCAACATTTTGACTTGGAAGCTCTTTAGAAAATAACGATTTCAAACCGTAGGCAGCAAAACGCTCGTCTTCTGATAATAAAATAGGTCCGCCACCGTTTTCAGTAATTACTTTTTGCATCGCTGTACTTAGTTCATCTTTTTTCGTTTCAATTACAGTCGTATGAATGTTTGTACACTGTTTTTTGAATACTTCCAGTAATTCTTCTTCTGAATAATCTTTCAATGTTTCCACGTTTACATTATTTTTCCATGCTGGACGCTGCACGCCTTCTGTTTTACGTGCACGCCCAAGTTCTTTGGCAATGTTCTCTAAAAAAGAATCACGGTTTTGAATTGTCCCTGTCATCAGTCGTTCCCGCCTTTCTTATGCTCTTTATACCAATCACGGAATCTTTCCTTACTTGGAGCTGGGAACTCACGAATATCCGTCCAGTTTTTCAACGGCCCTACACCTTTCGTTACACGATTACCAGACGTAAATGGACTCATTGCTGCCGGAGCCATTTTCGATCCCATTTTATATAACGCTGCTGAAGAGGCACCCATACTAAACATCTTCATTGCTAGTTTTTCTGCAAGTGGTGCTCGTCCTTCTTTTTCAACAATAACTTGACGATGTTTTAATAATAAATCATGTAGTGGAATTTTTACCGGACAAGCTTCCGTACAAGCCCCACATAAGCTAGATGCATATGGCAATTCTTTATAATCATCATATCCACCTAAAAGCGGCGTTAATACAGCACCGATTGGTCCTGAATAAATAGAGCCGTAAGAATGTCCACCCACATGACGATATACAGGACATACGTTTACACAAGCTGCACAGCGAATACACTGCAAGACTTGACGGAATTCAGATCCAAGAATTTGAGAGCGTCCATTATCTACAACAACTAAATGGAACTCTTCTGGTCCATCTACTTCCTCTTCTTGAATTGGTCCTGCTACTGTTACATAACTTGTTAGTTTTTGTCCAACCGCACTACGGCATAGTAACCCAACAAGAACATCTAGTTCTTCCATCGTTGGAACCATACGCTCCATACCCATTACTGCAATTTGCGTTTTTGGAATCGACATAACAAGGTCAGCATTCCCTTCGTTTGTTACTAAACAAAGAGATCCTGTATTTGCAACTGCGAAGTTACATCCCGTTACCCCAATTTCAGCATCCATAAATTTTTCACGAAGTTGTTTACGAACAAACTTTGTCATTTCATATGGATCATCAGAATTTTCATACCCAAGCTTTTCTTTAAATACATCACGAATTTGCGTTCTGTTTTTATGAAGTGCTGGTGCAATAATATGGGATGGTGGATCGTTATCTACTTGCAGGATGTACTCACCTAGGTCACTCTCTAACACTTCACAGCCAATTTCTTCAAGCGCATGGTTCATACTAATTTCTTCCGTTACCATCGACTTTGATTTCACGACTTTTTTAGCTTGCTTCTTTTTCGCTACTTCTTGAATGTACTGTGCTGCTTCTTCTTTCGTTTTCGCAAAGAAAACATGCCCGCCTCTTTTAGATACATTTTCACTCAGTTGCATTAAATAGTAATCTAGATTTTCTAACGTATGCTGACGAATTTGTTCACCAAGTTCACGCCACTCTTCCCAGTTTCCTAATTCATCGGCTGCTTTTAAACGATTCGTATATAAACGCGTTTGTGCAGAAGATACTGCCCCGCGCATAAATGAATCTTGAATTCCATCGCCAACGCGATCATTAAATTTTTTCTCACTGATTTTCATAGACATAGCTTACGTTCCCCCTTCATGAGCGACTATTCAATACCTCAGCAATATGCATTACTTTTACTTCTTTACCTAAACGCTCAATACGTCCGCCAATGTTTAACAAACACCCACAGTCAGCACCGATTAAATAATCCGCACCCGTTTCCATTACACTATCAACTTTCTCATCTACCATTTGCTCAGAGATTGGCGTCATTTTCACTGAAAACGTTCCCCCAAACCCGCAACAATTTTGGACATTTGGTAATTCTTTTACTGTTAATCCTTTTACATTTGATAGTAAAATCCCTGGTGCTTCTTTTACTCCAAGCATACGTGTCATATGACAAGATTTGTGAACAGTAGCTGTTCCTTCTAAGCTAGCCCCCACATCTGTAACTTTTAACACATCTACAATAAATTGTGTAAGTTCATATGTTTTATCTGCCACTTTTTGTGCACGTGCTGCCCATTTGGGATCATCTTTAAAAACGTGTGGATACTCGTGAAACATTGTCGCACAAGAACCAGATGGCGTAACGATGTATTCTGCATCTTCAAAAGTTTCAATCATATGCTTCATCGCTTCTTTCGCCGCTTCTACATGACCGCTATTATATGCTGGTTGTCCACAGCAAACTTGGGCTTCTGGAAATTCAATTTCACAACCTAAACGCTCCAACAATTCAACCGTTGCTTTACCGACATTTGTTTCAAACATATCAACTAAGCAAGTAACAAACAAAGTAACTTTCATAATTATAATTCCCCCTCATTACAACTTCGCCTAAATTCATATGGTCATCAGATGACTTAAGAAGAAGAAGCAAGGCATGCCAACTCTGCCTGTCTCTTCCCTTTTCTAAAGAAAACGCTTACTCAATCTTCCTCTATTTTATCAGAAAACTGAATTTTCGAAAGACTAAATCACGAATTTACATCTCTTCTACCTGTGACAATATGCTCTACATTTGTTAAATGATCTAGCATTGCTTGCTGTGCAGATTCTACATCTCGCTCCAATACCGCATCATAAATAGCTCGATGCTCTTCTAAAAGTCGTTCTGCTGTTGTTTGTTCACCATATAAAATAATGCGTCTTGATTCACCAATCGTTTCAGCAATCATTTCTGAAACATGATTCATGAGTTCAAGTAAAATGTTATTATGTGAAGACTCTGCAATCCCCATATGAAAATGAAAGTCCGCTTTTTCACCAGCTCTTTCATCTCCAATGCTTTTTGCCATTTCATCTAACCAACGCTTCATATTTTGTAAATTATCTTCTGTACGTTTCGCTGCAGCTGCTCGAACTGCCCCCACTTCAAGCACTTTTCGCACTTCCAATAAATCCAAAATATCTTCTTTCTTCATTAACAACGTATGATTTAAAGACTTTGTTAATGCTGAAGAATCGAAGTTTTTCACATATGTTCCTTCCCCTTGTTTCATTTCAATTAAGCCCATTGCTCGCAAAGCACTCAGCGCCTCACGAACTGCAGATCTGCCAACTTGAAACTGCTCAGCTAATTGATGAACAGGAAGAAGTTTGTCACCAGGTTTTAACGTACCATTTTTAATCATTGTTAAAATGGCTTCAGATACCTCTTCGTAAATTTTTTTCGGTTTAATAGATTTGTATTCCAGTTAAATCACCTCAGTATCATCCAAACAACAATTAAAACAATTTATAAGAACTTAGCATCCATATTTATTTTAGAACGAATTGGTAAGAAGTACAAATGTTTTGTTCATAAAATCGTCAAATTTTTGCTATATGGAGGGAATTCATGGTTATTATATCCATTAATAGGTTATATATGGGGGGTTCTATGTAATTCACCTTTATTACCTATTTACATGCCGTTTATCTCCCACCTCTCTTCCTTATCTCTCTCCGAACCTTGAGGAGGGGGCTCACTGCTTGCAAATAGCGAGATAAAGTGAAACTTTAATCAGCCCTCACCAATCGGGCTTTTACGGACAGTCGATCTCCCACCTAACTTCTTTGCTTTTTCCAAATTTTGAGGTGGGAGTCTTACTGTCCTAAAATAGCGGGATAAAAGAAAAGAAGTATGCTTTTCCTAACACATACTTTCTTCTTCATTCACATGTAAGTTTATAATTACTGTTGTCCCTTTGCCTTTCTCACTTTCGACTCGCCACTCTCCCTCATGGATATGCACAATTTGTTTTACAATGGCAAGCCCTAAACCAGTCCCACCATGCTGACGACTTCTCGCCTTATCTACCCGGTAGAACCTTGCTCCGAGTTGCTCTAGATGTTCCGAATCAATTCCAAGTCCCGTATCTTCTATTCTCAGTTCACAAGATTTATCTTTTTTCTCCAAACGTATGGCAATACTACCATTTTGATTTGTATAACGTATAGCATTATCTAACAAGTTATGAAGCACTTGTTGCATCCGGTCCTCATCAATCATTACAATAATATCTGGATCAAGATCCATTGAAATACATAGTTGTTTCTCTGTACATTTCAATTCGTACGTTTCAAGTACATCTTCAATAAGCTGCGCAAATACAATCGGTTGTTTCTTTAATGGAAAATGCTCTCCTTCCAACTGCGCTAGGTCTAACAAATCGTGCACAAGCCGCTGCATGCGCCCCGCTTCTTTATGGATAAGTTGCGTAAATTTCGATTGCTGTTGTCCCTTTGCTACACCATCCAAAATGGCTTCACTATACCCTTTAATATAACTAAGTGGCGTCCGCAGTTCATGAGAAACATTTGCTAAAAATTCCTTACGTTTAGCATCTTCCATTTCTAATGAATTGGCCATTTTATTAAATGCTTTTCCTAAACGCCCGATTTCATCTTCTGACGAAATCGTAATACGCTCAGAAAAATCCCCTGTCGCCATATGATTCGCAACCCGCTCCATTTGTGAAATTGGCTTTGTAATTGCAATAATAATTTTTCGGCCAATCCAGATTGTAAGTAAAACCATAATGAACGCTAACGGAGCTAAAATAAGTCCCATATCATAGATTAAATTTTTAATACTCTTTAATGGAATATACGAGTACACAATCCCAACTAACTTCTTACCTTCTAAAACAGGAATGACAACCCCCATAATATTACGATCGAAATGCTCTTCATATCCAACTTTTGTAACCGTCTTTCCATCTAATAATGTTTGTCTATCATTCTCACTAATAAGAGATTGGTGATGTACATCAAAAGGTAAACAAGCACTTAAATCACGAGGATTACTCACAAAAAGTATATCCGCAATCGAGATACGGTCAAACGCCTGGACTTTCTCTTCAAATACCGATACACCTTCATGTTTATTATATTGTGATACGAGTTGCTTCCCTTCCATTACTAATGAATCTTCGATATTTTGAACATATAACTTTTCATATGAATATAAGGACACGAAATAAAGAAAAGAAACTGTTACACATACTGCACATACCACCGTAAGCCAAAGCTTTTGTACCATCGTAAACATGTTACACCTCAAATTTATAACCTACACCCCAAACCGTTTGAATGTAGTTTCCACTTTCTCCAAGTTTTAAACGCATCGTTTTGACATGTGTATCTACCGTTCTTGTACTTCCTGCATAATCATATCCCCATACTTTTTCAAGCAATTGCTCGCGGCTGAATACTTGTCCATTATGCCCACAAAGGAAATACAGTAAATCAAACTCTTTTACCGTAAGGGAGATTGTCTCACCGTTCGTCTCAATTTTCCTGCTTTTTTCATTAATTCGGATTGGACCAAATTGAAGCTCTTCTTGTTGTTCTTCTTGCTTTGTATATCTTCTTAATACTGCTTCCATACGAGCGATAAGTTCTCCAGGGCTAAACGGCTTCACAATATAATCATCTGCTCCCATCCTTAAGCCATTCACACGATTCCATTCTTCTCCTTTTGCTGTTAAGAAAATAATTGGTACATCGGAGGTTTTTCGGATTTCTTTACAAACTGAAATCCCATCCATCTCTGGCATCATAATATCTAAAATGACAAAATCGTAATGATCTGTATGAAGCATATGAAGGGCGTCTTTTCCATTCCCCGCTTCTCCCCATTCATATCCGAAATTATCTAAATACATGCCAACAAGCTGCCTCATATCACTTTCATCATCTACAAGTAACACTTTATGCTTCTTCATTTCTCTCTCCCTTCTCGCTGCGTCAATTGAAATGGTCCCTTTCCAACTGCAATCGTTTGTTTTATTTTCATATTCTGTATATCAATTACATACACTTCATTACTATCATAGCTAGCTACATAAGCTTCTTTCTCGTTTTTCAAAAAAGAAAATGGATTAGATCCTACCTCAAGGGACCCCACTTCTTGGTATGTTCGTATATCAAATTTTCTTAATGTATTTGATCCGTGACTTAATGCGTACACGAACTTTTCATCTCCCGCAAGACTAACCGGCATAAATGGTGCATGTAAAGAACGTACCATCTCTCCATTACTTAATGAATAAACTAAGACTTTCTCATTCACTTGCGTACCATCACCATGCCCACCAATCCATATCTCCTTACCATCAGCACTAACCATGGCTCCAGTTGATGCTGGCGGCACCATAAAAGATTGTATAACTTTCTTTTTCTCTAAATCGATTGTAGATAGCTGTGTATCATAAAAATTTAATACATGTAATTGTTTATCATTCTGCACCATTGTTAGCGGGCCTTTTCCTACCGAAACACTTCCGGTCTCTTTTCCATTTATCGTAAAGAAACGTACTTTTTGTTCATTTTGATCAGCCATAAATAATTGTTTTCCATCATTTGCTACGATCACATTCGTAATCCCTTTTCCAGTCTTCCATTTGTTCACTTCGTTTCCTTCTGTTAATGAGTATATATATACATATTCTAATTGCTTACCATATACAAGTATGTCTTCCCCACTTGGCAGCAGTGCGATTCCTGTAATAGGCTCTTTGAATTCCCATGTTGTTACTGTCTTTTTCGACTTTTCGTCAATAAAACTAATGCTACCTTCTTTAATATTGGTTGTTATAAGAATACTTTTATTTTTAGCAATCGGTGTATATGACTTCCCTTGACATCCTGCTAATAGAAACAAAAAACATAGCAGAAAAAAGTATTTCTTCAAAAGATTCCCTCCATCTTTAGATGATTTCGTTATAATAGTAAAATAGCAAATATTTGTGAGGAAAGTGTGAAATCTTCCTGTTTTATAAAGCTCCATATATAATGGTACAACAAATAGAAATAGAGGTGTACAATTTATGCTCTTTCCTGATTTAGCAAACAAAATTGTCCGTGAAGTTCGAAGGCTAATTACCGAAAATATTATCATTATTGATATACAAGGTACCATTATCGCTAGCACCGATGCTATGCGAATTGGACAATTCCACGAAGGTGCCCTTCGCTGTGCGAAAGAAAAGAAAACCGTTATTGTTACAAAAGAAGACGAACAGCATTTACAAGGAGTAAAAGCAGGAGTGAATCTCCCTCTTCTTTTCCACGATGAAGTAATCGGTGTCATCGGTATTACAGGGGAACCTGAAAATATTTCACAATACGGGGAAATATTACGGAAAATGACCGAATTATTAATTCATGAAAATTATTTTTTAGAACAACTAGAACTTGAACACCGCTCCTATGAAGCTTTTGTTTTTGACTGGTTACAGAGCAATGATTGGTCTCCTAGTTTTCTCGATCGTGCGAAAACACTCGGCATTGATTTACATAAGAAAAAACAACTTATTTTATTTTCCTTTGATCAAGATGATACGATGCTACAACGCAAAATTTGGCAGCATATTCGCAACTTGTTAACGAAAGAAGAGCTATTTGTACGCTGGGGAAATGACCGTTTTATACTATTTACTACTATGGAAACAAAAAAAAGAACGTTTCAATTTTTAAAAAAACTGAAACAAGATTGTGAATCTTTATTTCCAATTACACTATATATCGGTATTGGACAAACTGTCATGCCAGATGAAATGCATATATCATACGAACAGGCATTGCGTGCACTTTCAGTAGCCTTTGAAACGAAAGGCATTATATTTAATGAAGATTTACGTTTAGAAATGTGCCTGCAAGATATCACTACTGAAACTAGTGAAGAATTTCTTCAACGCACTATTTACAGTTTGCTGCCTGCAACTGAACTCATGCAAACACTACGCTTATTTATCGATCATAATCAGTCCTACAAGCAAACAGCAGAGATGTTACACATTCATATTAATACATTACATTACAGACTCAAAAAAATAGAAGATTACACAGGACTCGACCCAAAACAATTTAAAGATTTAATTATTTTATACTTCGCACTTCTTTTATTAGATAATCATACAAAAAAAGATAACAAAACCAATTAAACTTTAGTTAATTATACATAGAAAGAAATCCCCTATTTTTTTTATGATTATAATGAAAACACTGTTACAACGTGTATATTCTTATTTTCTTACGATCAGTAACTATTTTGTAACACATCACTGAATGATGAAATGAGTCAAACTCTTATGAATAGGATAAACAAGTTAACAGTTTGAGGGGGATTTTCTAATGTTAGAACAACATATTATTGATTCATTCGTATCTATTGTTGGCAAAGATAATGTAGATACGTCCAACATGGGACGATTAACGTATAGTTACGATGCAACTCCAAATTTCCAAGCGATGCCTGATGCGGTTGTCGCACCGCGCAATACGAACGAAGTAGCTGACATATTAAAGGTATGTAATGAACATAAAGTTCCGGTTTACGTTCGCGGTTCTGGAACAAATCTTTGTGCAGGAACATGTCCACTTGAAGGCGGGGTTGTTCTGATCTTCCGCCATATGAATAACATTTTAGAAATAGATGAAGAAAATTTAACAATTACTGTACAAGCTGGCGTCATTACGCTTGATATTATTAAAGCTGTAGAAGAAAAAGGATTATTTTATCCACCAGATCCAAGCTCTATGAAAATCTCTACAATTGGTGGTAACATTAATGAAAATTCGGGTGGTTTACGCGGTTTAAAATACGGTGTAACACGGGATTATGTGATGGGTCTTGAGATTGTCTTACCGAATGGTGATATCATTCGCACTGGTGGCAAATTAGCAAAAGATGTAGCTGGTTATGATTTAACTCGCCTATTCATCGGCTCAGAAGGCACACTTGGTGTTGTAACGGAAGCCATTTTAAAACTTGTCCCAATGCCTGAAACAAAAAAAACAATGCTTGCATTATATCAAGACATCAATGAAGCAGCTCGTGCTGTATCAGCAATCATTGCGAATAAAATCATTCCAGCAACACTTGAGTTTTTAGATCAGCCAACAATTGAAGTAGTAGAAGAATTTGCACAGATTGGTTTACCAACGGATGTAAAGGCAATTCTCCTAATCGAACAAGATGGCTCTCCTGAAGTTGTTAACCGTGATATTGAAAAAATGGCTGAAGTTTTCCGTTCTATGCATGCGGTTGATGTTCGCGTTGCAAAGGATGAAACAGAAGCAGATGCACTTCGTACAGCACGCCGTAGTGCCCTCTCCGCTTTAGCAAGACTAAAACCTACTACAATTTTAGAAGATGCTACTGTACCACGTTCTCAAATTGCTCCTATGGTTGAAGCAATTAATGCCATCGCTAAAAAATATGATATTGCTATTTGTACTTTTGGGCATGCTGGTGATGGAAACTTACATCCAACATGTATGACCGATGCTCGTAATGCAGAAGAAATGCACCGTGCTGAACAAGCCTTTGCAGAAATCTTCGAAAAAGCAATTGAACTTGGTGGTACCATCACAGGGGAACATGGCGTTGGCGCTATGAAAGCTCCTTATTTAGAGTTAAAGTTAGGCAAAGAAGGCATCGCTGCTATGAAGGGTATTAAACAAGCTTTCGACCCACACAATATTATGAATCCTGGAAAGATGTTTGCTAAGGACTCTCGTAAAAGAGTGGTGGTAGAAAGATGACAACCTTAAACAAAGAACAAATTCAAAAAGAATTTAAAGAACGTCTAAGCGAAGATGAATTATTAAACTGTATGCGATGCGGATTTTGTCTGCCGACTTGTCCTACTTACATTCAATCTGGATATAAAGAGTCTCATTCTCCGCGTGGGCGCATCGCTTTAATGAAGGGCGTTGTTGACGGTTTAATTGAACCGGATGAAGATGTTGAAAATACATTGAATGTTTGTCTTGGGTGTCGCGCTTGTGAACCCGTTTGTCCATCTGGCGTAAACTACGGACATTTATTAGAAGAAGCACGCGATATTATTAATCAAAATAAAAAATTCTCTATGCCAGTTAAAGCTGTTCGCAAAATTGTATTCGAAGGGTTATTCCCTCATCAAAGTCGCATGCGAACATTAACAGGACTCATTGGCTTTTATCAGCGCTCTGGTTTACAAACACTAACGCATAAAACAGGCATTATGAAGTTGTTCCCAGACACACTAGCCACAATGGATCTCGTCTTACCAAAAGTACCTAAAATGAAAGAAATGAAAAATCGCCCTGAATTTTTATCAGCTGAAACAACGAAGAAAAAACGTGTTGCTTTCTTTACTGGCTGTTTAATGGATACGATGTTTTTGGAAACGAACAACGCTACGATGAAACTCCTTCAACTTGCTGGCTGTGATGTTGTAATCCCAAAAGAACAAAGTTGTTGCGGAGCACTGCACGGTCATGCCGGGGAAAAAGGTGGCGCAAAAGAACTTGCCAAACGAAACATCCAAGCCTTTGAAGATTTAAAAATTGATTACATCATTACAAACGCTGGTGGTTGCGGAGCGTATCTCGTAGATTACGATCACTTATTAAAAGATGATCCTAAGTGGACAGAACGTGCAAAACAGTTTGTTACGAAAATAAAAGATATTACTGCTATTTTAGTAGAGTTAGATTTTCATAAACGAACTGATTTACGCCTTCCACCGCAAATTATCACGTATCAAGATTCTTGTCACTTGCGTAATGTTATGCGGACATCTTTTCAGCCACGTATGCTACTGCAAGCAATTCAAGGTGTAACATATCGTGAAATGAAAGAAGCAGATCGTTGCTGTAGTTCTGCCGGTATTTACAATATTGTACACTCTGAATTATCCATGGAATTTTTAGATTACAAAATGGAACGTGTTCATGAAACAGACGCGGCAACCATTGTCACTGCAAATCCAGGTTGCTTACTACAAATGAAACTCGGCATTGAACGAGAAAAACTCTCTCATAAAATGAGAGGCATTCACATTGTAGATTTATTATTAGAAGCAATTGAATACAATTCGTAATATATGTAACAATATGAAAACGGCTATCTCCTTCTTCTATGTAAAGAGATAGCCGCTTTTTTTATCCGCTACAAGATTAAAAATATGTTACCGTCTATAAAAAAAGAATAACAAAAAGATTACATTTTCGTAAAAATACATCCATTATATTCCTCAAAAAAACAAAGAAACCCTTGGTACAATAGGTTTCTCAAACTCCAAAAAGGTAATTTCAACCAAAAACACCCCTTCATAAGCAAGGCAGAAAATGCTGAAAATTCCTTTTACACTCTAGTTTTCTCGTATTTTATCTCTTATTTCATTCTAGGATAAAATAGGTAATTTTATAGTCTATGTATTTTTTTCCATCCTTTTTCCGGCAATTTGTATGCTACGATGAATTTGTCAGTCGGACAGGCTGTCAAAAACAAATCTGTGTGAGAACAGTTAAAAAACTTTTATATAGGGGGACACATGTCATGAAAAAACGTGTTTTATTATCTGTCGTAGCAGCGACTGCATTTACATTCGGAGCATCTACTCTTAATGCGGAAGCAGCAACAGTACAACCATCTACAATTAAGGTTCAAAATATTCAGCAAACTAAAGTCTTTATGCAACATATGAATCAACAAGAATTACAAAAATACTTACAATCTATGGGAATTAACTCTCTAACACAATTGAATCAAGTACAAGGCCAACAAGGTAACTGCTTCATTCCTGGTCAGCAACCAAATGTCCCTGCACCAGAAACTACGAAACCTGTAGAGCAAAAACCAGCTGAAAACAAACCTGCTGAAGAAACAGCGAAACCAGAAGCACAAAAGCCAGCTGAAAATAACAATAACAATAACAATAACAACAACGAAACACAAAAACCGGCTGAAAATAAGCCTGCTGAAGAATCAAAAGGTTCTTTAAGCGAATTTGAACAACGCGTTGTTGAATTAACAAACGCTGAGCGTACAAAACAAGGCTTACCAGCATTAAAAGTTGACGCTGAATTAAGTAAAGTTGCACGCGCTAAATCTGAAGATATGCAAAAAAATAACTACTTCGATCATAATAGCCCAACATACGGATCTCCATTCGATATGATGAAGAAGTTCGGTATTTCTTATAAATCTGCAGGTGAAAACATCGCACAAGGCCAACGTACACCAGAAGAAGTTGTACAAGCTTGGATGAATAGTGAAGGTCACCGTGCAAATATTTTAAATAGTGGTTATACTCACATCGGTGTTGGTTATGTTGAAAGTGGAAACTACTGGACACAACAATTTATTACGAAATAAGTATAAAAATTGATAGAAAACCTTTCTTTTTAGGGGTGAAAGAGGATTCGGCCGCGCATAGAAGCGGTCGGATCCTCTTTGTGTCCCATGTCATGTGAAAACAAAAGGAGACAGTGAGTGCAGGTCTCCTTTTGTTCTTCATAGCCACGACTTATATGTTGGAATGTCTAAATAATTTTATATAAAAAGGAGTCTTCTGCTACAGAAGACTCCTTTTTATATTTCGTAATTTTCTAGTATATATGCATACAAAATACAAAACATAAAAGAAATAGATCCACAACTAATGACACCGACTAGTAGATAAAATCCCCATTTCAGTTTCAAAAATAAACAAAGTAGTATGATGAGCGACATGCATTGAAAAATACGTTGACTAAACAAACGTATTTTTTGTAACACCATCGGTTCCTCTTTTTTTCTCTTTTTAAATCCTTTACTAACCATAAAAAGAAACGCACTAATACCTATTATAAGACCGGTTTGAAATGGTATATCTATGCCCGTACCAATGGCAAGAATAAGCATATGAATAAATAATAAAAATAGCGATACACTTTCTTTAAATCTCATCACAATATAGTAGTTATGTTCATTAAACTTATATATGTAATGTGAAATAATATACAATAAACCATGAAAAAAAATAATCAGACACGGAATAAATAACACAACCACTAGCTTCCTCGCATATTCATTTGGTTCACCACTCTGGTTCCAACGGACCGCTAAATCATTCGGTAAATATGGATATAGAAACAACGTAAATAGAAAACTAGCAAGAAATATACCCATAATATATTTATGTCTTACCAAGTACTCTTCACCTCTCTTTTCTATTTACGGCTTCGATTTTCAAAAAAAATTTCCTGCATAAAATATCTTTCTCAACCAAACAAAAAATTTTATTTATGCGACATTTCAAAAGATTCCATGATTTTATTTAAATCACTAGGAAGTGGAACCTCTACTGTTATCTCTTCTTTTGTAATAGGATGTAAAAAAGCAATCCGCATAGCATGTAAAGCTTGATGAGACATATATTTTGTTTGTCCCCCATATAACATATCACCAATAAGCGGATGACCACTATGACTCATATGAACACGAATTTGATGCGTTCTTCCTGTCTCTAATTGTAATGTTACAAGTGTTACATCTTGCTTCTTAAAATATTTCTCTACTCTATAATGCGTTACAGCATGATCACCTTTTTGGGACACACGACGTCTCGTTGCATGATGTCGATCTCTTCCAATCGCTGCGTCAATTATTCCTTGCTTCTTTTTTATTTTCCCTTCCACCAATGCCAAATACGTTCTTTTAATGTTACGCTCCATTAATAATCGATCCATAATAACACCAGCGATTCCATGTTTTGCAAATACAACACCACCCGTTGTATCTTTATCTAATCGATGAATATGACGCACTTTGGTTTCCACACCTTGCATTTGTAAATGGAAAGCAACGAGATTCGCAAGTGTTCCTGTTCCCCCTTTACTAGAAGGATGCGTATCCATATGTGCAGGCTTATTTACAATTAGTACATGATCATCTTCAAATATTACTTCTAAATCATCGAACTCTGGCTGGACACCATACTCTTCCTGGATAAACATATGAACTTGCAGTTTATCTCCCTCTTGTAAAGATTCACTCCACCCTTTTCGTTCTCCATTGACAATAATGCCTTTTTCCATACGAAGCTTGTGTAATAGTTTTTTAGGGACGCCCCATTCTTCTTTTAATAAAGAATCAATGCTAATACCACTCCATTTAGCAGGAACCGTAATTTCGCACCATTCTCCCTTTCTTTTCATTTCCATGCTTTATCCACCTTATTTTTATTGATTCTATTATTGTAACGGAAAATGACTCATTATGCATTGTTTAAAACAAAAGGCAGTCTCCATAATAGACTGCCCTCTAAGCACGTAATTTCTTTATTTCTCGTAACATTTCTTCAGCTTTTTGGTCATAAGATAAATCTTTAAAAAAGTCCGCTAATCGCTTATAGTCGTTGTAAGCATCTAATAGATCATCTATCGTTTCTTCCTTAGAAACTGTTGGCCTTGATTTCATTTTCACTGGGTACCGATAACCAGACATCTCATGTATTTTATAATATTCTTCCTCCACTTGAATGACTTTCACAAGTTCCTCTTCCTCAGCATCCATCGTATACCCATCAAATTCCCTAAGTAATTCATAAATAATATGAGTCCATTCATCTTTTGGATAAAAGCCTTTTTCTAGCCTATAACCGACAATGCGATACATGTGCCCATCATTTTCTGCAAACTGTACAGTATCATTTAACTTAAATTTAAAATAGCGAAACATTGTCTTCACCTGCTTCTATATGTATTGTTCTTATCACATACTATTTGCAAAAAGAGGGTAATGCTATTCATAAAAAAAGCGCTCATCTATAAGAGAAACTTCTAAAAACTTTTCTTTTTGGATGAGAGAGGATTTGATCATGCGTAGAGGCAGTCAGTTCCTTTTTTCGTCCCATGCCGTGTGAAAACAAAGGAAGGAAATGAGAGAAGATCCGATTTTGTGTTCATAGCCGCAACTGATATGCCAATAAATATATATGAAAAGAGCGATAGATCAACAAAAGGCCACTGAAAAACTTCCGTTTTTCAGTGGCCTCTCTACAAGATAAGCGCTTTTTTTTAATCTGATGATTTTACTTTTTTCTTTCGAAAAGGTAACCACCAATTCCAATCTCCAAACATTTTCATTAAACTCGGTACAAGCATAAGCCGAATAATCGTTGCATCAAGAAAAATAGCAAGTGCCACACCAAGTCCCATCTGCTTTACTGGTAAAATATCCGTAAAAGCGAATGCTCCTGTTACAACAATCATAATAAGAGCAGCTGATGTAATAATACGACTTGTTGATACAAGTCCTTCTAGCGTTGCCTTGTCATTATCTCCTGTCTCTTCATACAATTCATGAATACGTGAAATAAGAAATACTTCATAGTCCATGCTTAAGCCAAATACAAGGCCAAATATAAAGATTGGTAACACGAATAAAACGGAGCTTTCCTCTAGTCCAAAGTGCCCTCCTTCAAATAACCAAATCACAATACCAATGGTTGCACTTAAACTAAGTATATTCATCACAATAGCCTTAATTGGAATGAGTATAGAACGGAATGCAAATAGCAAAATAAAGAAAGTGGAACCGAATATAACTGACATCCCAATCACAACTTTATCTTTAATTTCGTCCTCTAACTCTTGTTGAAATGTTGTCATACCCCCTAAATAATACGTAATACTGTCATCTTTATACGTGTCTTTAAAGTCACGAACCCATTGTTTCGCAGTTTCCGTTCTCGGCTTTGTATCCAAGAAAATTTGAAGAGTTGTTTTATTTCCTTTTGTATACGCTTCTAGTACAGGCTCCACTTGCGTACGCTGCGGGGATTGTAACAATGTAGCTAGTTGTTCAGAATTCATACCGTTTAATTCATCATATAGACTGTTTACTTTATACACATGCTTATCTTTTTTCAGTTTTTGAATAACATCTTCTAACTTCTGTAAACTTTCTTTCTCTATGACATTATGTTTCATCTCTAGCACTAGCGTAACATCAGCATGTGTTTTTACTGTTTTGTTGAATGACTCTTCATACTGTTCATATGCAATTCGTGTATCACTTTTCTCTGGCAATGCTTCTACACCGGGAAATTGAAGATTTGCAGTGCGAAGCGGCAATAAACAGACAATAATAAACAATGTAACAACAATAATCATCATAATAGGATGCTTCATCACAAATTGAGCGAACTTACGCCACATGTTTGAAGTGCGAGGTGCAGTTTGATTCTTTTTCAATATTCGTTTCCCTATTAACGATAACAACGCTGGAAGAAGTGTAAGTGAAAATAAAATACTCATCACAACAACAATCATTCCGCTAATCGCAACAGATTGAATGTAATCAATTTCAAAGAAAAACAAACCAGATAAACCAACAAATACACATAATCCAGAAAATACAATAGCACGCCCTGCTGTTTGATATGTGACAGCTATGGCTTCTTTTACAGTCCGATATGCCACTTCCTCACGAAATCGATTTACAAATAACAATGCGAAATCAATTGATAAGGCAAGCCCAATCATAGGTGCAACATTTAATACAAAAATCGATAACTCTTTATCTACACCGATAAAATATAAAATTCCCATTGTACTAATAACACTAAGCGCCCCGTTTACAATCGGTAAGATGGAAGCAAGCAAGCTTCCGAATGAAAATAATAGTACAAGAAAAGCAATTGGCAATCCGATCATTTCTGCTACTTTCAAATCATTTTGTGTCCGTTCATTAATTTCTTCATTAATCTTTGGAAAGCCTGTCGGTGATACTTTCAAAGTATCATTACTTTCTTTTTTTATTTCATTTGCAAATTGTAACGTCTTTTCATTACGCTCTTTACTTGTTTTCCCAGAAAATAAAATCGTCGCATACGCAATATCATCTTGCTGCATTTCCTTATTTTCTAATGGATGATGGAATGAATCATACGTTTCTTTCGTTTGAATGTTTGTTATAATTTCTTCTATTCGTTTTTGAAAATCCTCTTTTGAAGTTCCTTTATTCTTTTGAAATACGAGAAGAAGTGTATCTTGCGACTGTTTAAAGTCTTTATCTAAAATTGCTTTTGTCGTTTGATAGTCTCCTTTTGTTTGAAAACCATCGCCCCCTAATACCCCTGGCAGTTTTGGTGCAAAAATCCCGAGCGCTACCGCTAACATGATTAATGCAACAATAACTGTATAGCGAAATTGATACAAAAAAGTACCTAGTTTTCCCCATTTATCTATTTTATGTACATTTGTCTTCACACACTCTCACCTACTTTATAATAATTAGTACATCTTTCTATTTCCACTTGGCATGAGGCTAAAAAAGGCCCTGACCGCTTCTATTCACGGGCGAGGCCTCTCTCCCACCTAAAAAAATGGTTTATCCCGCATTAACGGACAGTAACACTCCCACCTCAAAATTCAGCGGAAGCGAAGAAGTTAGGTGGGAGATGAACTGTCCGTAAAAGCCCGATTGGTGAGGGCTAATAATCAGTGGGGATGGAGAAACCCCCACTGATTAAAGTTTCACTTTATGTCGGTTTTCATTGAGCTTTATATATATTTTAGCACATATTCCCATAATCAATTAGAGAATTTGGTATAAAAAAAACGTCCGAAACACTCAGTAATCTGAGCCTTTTCGAACGTTTCTCATCTTTCTTGATTTGCTCCAAACCGCTCTGAAAGCAAGCGATGAAAATAAATAGCAATAATTAATAAAACGCCACTTAAGCAATAACCAGCTAAAATATCAGTTGGATAATGTACAGATAAAATAATTCTACTTAATCCAATCAATAGGATCTGTAGTGCCATAATAAGCGTAATAATAATTTTTCCAGCCGTATTTTTTATGTTTGAAGCAATAATATACGCAAGAAATCCATACGTAATAATGGATAGCATAGCATGTCCACTCGGAAAGCTATATCCAAGGGCATCGAGCGCCTCATTTAAACTCGGACGATCTCTTTTCACAATTTCTTTTATTACCTTATTAACAAGGTGAGTAATTAATATAGCAGTTGGATAAACCACCATTGCTACATAATAGCGTTTCTTAAAGAAGATCAGCAAACTAATAATAAGAATCGTAACAATTCCAATTGCAGAACCTAACTTTGTAAAATATGAAAAAAACTTAAGTGAACTTTCTGTTTGTAAGCTTCTTACAAGTCCTTTCACATATGAATCAATTGTTGTTATACCATCCATTTGTACTCTCCAAGCGATGAGAGCAAATGCAATAAATAACAAGATGATACAAGCAAGCTCATATCGATGCGATTTTCGTTTCAAGCTTTTTCCCCCTATTATGAAAAAATGCGATTTCTATTTAGAAACCGCATTTTTTAATTTCCAATATATACATCGCAGCTAGGAAAACAAAAGAAGACTTCCACTCATTTTCTACTTCTGTTTTCACATGGCATGGGACGAAAAAAGGATCTGACCGCTTCTATGTACGGCCGAATCCTCTCTCCCACCTAAAAGGTTAGGTTTTCTATCTTTATTTCCCTTTTGTTTTTAATTCTGTCCAATAACGATCGTACTCTTTTAATTTATCGTCTACATCAACAAGCCACTCTGTACGATTTAATTCATCTTGTGATAAGAAGATCATTTTATTATCACGGTATTCTTTACTGTGAAGCGCCCAAGCTTTTTCATTTGGATTACTATATCCAATGGATTCATAGTTTTTCACACTTACTTTTTCATCCATTAAATAGTTCATAAACTTCTCTGCAAGTTCTTTATGTTTTGCACCTTTTGGAATCGCTAATGTATCCGCCCAAATCGTACCGCCTTCTTTTGGAACAACATATCCTACATCTTTATTATCTTTTGCAATAAACGCCGCATCTCCAGACCATACTGTTCCAATCCATGCATCTTCTGTAATAAATTTTTGTTTAATATTATCTGTATCAAATGCAAGTAAGTTTGGCAGTAACTTTTGTAAATCTGTTGCTGCTGTCTTTAACTGCGCATCATCTTTTGTGCTATTTGAAAATCCATTCTTCTTAAGCCCCATGCCCAATACTTCACGAGAATCGTTTAATAAAGTAACATGGCCTTTATATTTCTCATTCCATAAATCAGTCCAACTTGTTGGAGTTTCTTTTACATATTTTTTATTATATGCAATTCCTGTTACTCCCCAAGTATATACAAGTGAGTATTTATTCTCAGGGTCAAATGCAGGTGTTTTAAAGTTAGATACAAGATTCTTTACGTTCGGAATGTTGTTTTTATCTAACGGCTCTAATAAATCCATTTTCGCCATCGTTTTAACCATGTAGTCCGACGGTTGAATTAAATCATAATTTGCTCCACCAGCTTGTAATTTCGCAAGCATTTCTTCGTTACTTGCATATTTATCATAGTTAACTTTTACGTTATATTTCTTTTCAAAGTCCTTAATTACTTGCTCATCAAAGTTATCAGCCCAGCTATAAATATTTAGCTCTTCTTTCTTTTCGCCACAACCAGCTAATACACCGGTAACAAGGCTAAAGCTAAGTGCTACGCCAGCTACTTTTTTCATTAATTTCATCGATTCATTACCTCCTCGTTCTTTATCATGCACACTCTCTTATAACGGAAGATGTCCTCCAGAGTTTTCTTCACCGTCGGCACCTTTATTACGGAAAATTTCTGATGCAACCATTAATCCGACAATCACAACAATTAAGATTGTAGAAAGAGCATTAATTTCAGGTGTTACACCACGTTTCACCATACTGTAAATATATAATGGTAATGTTGTTGACCCTGGACCGGATACGAAGAAACTAATCACAAAGTCATCGATTGATAGTGTAAATGTTAATAATGCCGCCGAAATAACACCAGGTGCAATTCCAGGAAATGTTACATAGCGAAATGTTTGCCATGGGGTTGCTCCTAAATCATTCGCTGCTTCTTCTAAATCACGTCCCATACCAGAAAGGCGTGCTGCTAAAATGACAACAACGAATGAAATACTAAATGTAATATGTGCAATAATAATTGTTGCTTGTCCTAATTCCATACCAATTTGACTAAATAAAATAAGTAAAGATAATCCCATTAAAATATCAGGAATTAAAATCGGCAAGTATACAAGGCCGTTAATTGCCCCTTCAAAACGATATTTATAACGATGTAATGCAATAGCGAAAATCACGCCAAGAACCGTTGTTACAACTGTCGTCACAATCGCGATTGTAATACTATTTATAAATGCATCAATAACATCTTGCTTTTGAAATAAATCTGTATACCAATGAAATGTAAATCCTTCCCATTCCGCGTTAATGCGTGAATCGTTAAAAGAATATACCATAAGAACCATCATTGGAAAATACAAGAACAATAAAATTAACCAAGAATACGAAATTAAAAACTTCTTCATTTTTGTCTATTCCCCTCCGTTTCCGTATTTATATACTTTCGTCGCACGATAATATAAGTAAATTAACAGAACAGAGAACAGAACCACAATAATAGATAACGCTGATCCAAATGGCCAATCACGTGCACCTAGGAATTGGTTTTGAATAACGTTTCCGATTAATGCTACTTTTGATCCACCCATTACGTCTGATACAACAAACATTCCAATAGATGACACAAATACTAAAATCGAACCAGTAGCAACTCCTGACATTGTCATCGGCAATGTTACATGCCAAAACGCTTTCATCGGTGTTGCTCCTAAATCGTATGCCGCTTCTAACTTACGTTTATCAAGCTGCTCGATTGCTGCGTACACTGGTAAAATCATAAACGGTAGTAAAGAATATACCATTCCTAATACTACAGATGGTGTATTATACAATAAATTTAACGGTTCACTAATAATGCCTAACTTTAGTAATAGTGTGTTTACAAGACCTTGTGAGCGTAAAATAACAATCCATGCATACGAGCGCACAAGGAAGTTAATCCAAAACGGAATCGTTGCCAATAATAAAAGAATAGAGCGATATTTGCGATCAACGATTGTAATGGTATATGCAAATGGGTAACCAATAAGTAAACAAAGTACCGTCGTAATAACTGCAATTTTCACTGTTTCCCATAGTGTATTCATATACAAAGGATCAAACACACGCGATATATTTTCTAACGTGAATTGCATTTCCACTGTTCCGTATGCCCCACGCTGTAAAAATGCGAATGCTAATACGAATACAAGCGGAATTAAAAAGAAGATTAGTAACCATGTAACTGTAGGTAATGCAAGTAGTTTCCCCTTTTTCAATTTAAGGTCACCTCATCCTCTTGCTCCCAGCCTACGTATACATTATCTCCAATACTCCACTGCGCTGCTTCTTCTGCAGTTTGGTATGCCATTAATAATTCTGATGTTTTTTCATCACGTACATACAGCTTCTCCATATTTCCAACAAATTCGATATCTTCAATATGTCCAAGATGGTATTCTTTTAAAATCGGTTGCTCAACCGAACGTACTTTCACATTTTCAGGGCGAACTGCTACATAGTTTTCCCCATTTTTAATAATATTATTTTCACCAATAAATGTCGCAACAAACAATGTCTTCGGCTCATTATAAATTTCCTTAGGCGTTCCAATTTGCTCGATGTGCCCTTTATTCATAACGACAATACGATCACTCATACTCATTGCCTCTTCTTGATCGTGCGTTACATAAATGAACGTAATTCCTAAATTACGCTGCAAATTCTTCAATTCACGCTGTAAATCTTTACGTAACTTAAAGTCAAGTGCTCCAAGTGGTTCATCTAGTAATAACACACGCGGATTATTTACGATTGCTCTTGCAATTGCAACACGCTGTTGTTGTCCACCGGAAAGTTTTGCAGGTTTACGATTACGGAATTCAAGAAGCTGTGTTAAACGCATCGCTTCTTCCGCACGCTCTGTTTGTTCCGCTACTGACACTTTTTGCATCTTCATACCGAAACAAATATTTTTCTCAACTGTCATATGTGGAAACAATGCATAATGCTGGAACACTAAGTTCATATGACGCTTATAAGGTGGTAAATCATTGATTCTCTCCTCATCGAGTAAGAGGTTACCTTTTGTAGGAGTTTCAAAGCCTGCAATCATGCGAAGTAAAGTGGTTTTACCACATCCACTTGGTCCAAGAATTGTTAAAAATTCTCCTTCTTTAATATCTAAAGAAAGAGGTGGAATAATCACTTGACCTCCAAAATGTTTTTCTACCGCTTCAACTTTAATAATCTTTTTCATTTTCCCGTCCTATCTACCTCAAATTTTTTAATCTTTATATTCATGAATAAATATTAGTTTTCTATAAACTCTTTTGTTTCGATCCAAACAAAAATACTTGTTTAACAGCGTACTCTTCTATTCTTTATGTAATATGGTTGATTCATTTTCGAGAGATACATATGTCGAACAGAAAAACCCCTTCTCACATGAAGGGGTTTTTATCATACGGCTACGCCTACTGATAAACACCATCATCATTTTAACAACTTTCGTATAAATTTTAAAGCACTTTTTGTAGAAGAATAACGAATTTTCATATCAAATACTGTAGATTGAGACAAAATGCTTTTATAGTGCGAAAATGTGCGAAAACTTTGTTTGCCATGATAGCTTCCTAATCCACTGCTTCCAACGCCACCAAAGGGCAAATACGGGGTAGCAAGATGATATACAACGTCATTTATGCATCCGCCACCATATGAAATATTACTTGTAACTTGCTTTTGAATTTCTTTATTCTCTGAAAATACATATAAAGCCAATGACTTAGGTTGTCGCTGAATAATTTCAACTATATCTTCTATTTTCTCGTACTCCATAATTGGCAAAATCGGACCGAAAATTTCATCCGCCATAATCGAATCCTGCCATGTAATATTCGTTACAACACTCGGCTCAATATGTAACGTTTCTTCATTATATTTTCCGCCAATTTCAACCTTGCCATCTTGTAAAAACGAACATAACCTTTCAAAATGACGTTTACTAACGATCCGAACATAATTTTCATTTTGCAGAGGTTTTTCGCCATATTGATTTTTAATTTCAGTTCGTAATGCTGCAATAAATTGTTCTTTTACTGAAGAATGAACATATATATAATCCGGCGCAACACATGTTTGTCCCGCATTCAAGAATTTCCCCCAAACAATACGCCTTGCTGCTATTTCTAATTTTGCATCATTATGCACAATACATGGACTTTTCCCGCCAAGCTCTAATGTAAGAGGGATCAAGTTTTTAGACGCTGCTTCCATAACAATTTTCCCTACCCCAACACTGCCTGTGAAGAAAATATAATCAAACGGCTCTTTTAACAATGCTGTACTCTCGTCAATTCCTCCTTCAACAACCGCAACAAGTTCGGAGGGAAATAACTCTCGTAACATGTTTGCAAGGAGATTAGAAACATTAGGTGTCAATTCGGAAGGCTTTAATACAACCGTGTTTCCAGCGGCAATTGCCCCTACAAGAGGTGCGATTGCAAGTTGAAATGGGTAATTCCACGGAGCCATTACAAGGGTAACACCATATGGCTCTGGAACAACTTTTCCTTTCGAACCAACGTGTGTCAGTGCTGTACGAACGCGCCTTGGCTTACTCCATGAAGAAAGGTGTTTCATTAAAAATGAAATTTCCTTTAATACGTATCCAACCTCTGTCGTAAATGACTCATGATCGGATTTATTTAAGTCTAATTTTAACGCTTGAAAAATATCGGACTCAAAACGCTGAATCCCTTCATATAATTTTTTTAGATGTTGCTTTCTCTCTTCTATATTTCTTGTGTGTCCTTTATAAAAATATGACTTTTGCTCGTTCACAATAGAAGTGATATTCATCTGCTACCCCTCCTCTTATATTTACATTGATGTTTTAACATATAAGTCACTACTATGAAAACAAAAAGTAACCTACACTCGTTTTCTCCCTTTATTTTCACTTGGCATCGGGCTAAACCGTTTCTATGCTCGGCCGGATCCTCTCTTCCTCCTAAAAAGAAAGGTTTTATATCAGGTTTTCAATTTGTATTCATATAGGTAACGACTTTTACTTAACATTTTTCTATCCTTAAAGTTTCATTATATATGAGTTTTTATTTTATATAAAATACATTTGCTCATAAAAAAAAAGCTGTTGAAAAGAAAACCTTCAACAGCTTTTTCATAATTAACGATATAGACGAACTGCTCCTGCAGATTTATCATCAGCTTGACCAACTACTTCAAATTTCAGACCAAGTTTCGGTAAGATACGTCCTGCATCTGGAATTTGTTTGTTAATATAAGCTTTAGAATCGTCGAACTTCGCAACACCTGGTAATCCATTGTATTCAAATGTTCCACGAGTTGGCGATACAACTTTCCAAGCTGGTGTTTGATCGAAAGAGAACGCTGCATCTGCAATTTGATAACGTGTGCTATCTTTAAATGTTGGCTTACCATTTAAAGTTCCTGCAATTGCTTCAGGATGAGAGTCAACTACGCCAAGGAATCCATACCCTGGATGTACGCCAACCCAGTTATCTGTATAGCTAGAATCTGCATACCATACAACCATACCTGTGTTGTATACTGGACCACGAGCATATTTTAACGCTTCATCCGCACCAGCATAATTTCTCCACTCTACATAGTAGTTATGTTTTTTCTGTTCAATTCCGTTAGATGCAACGAATCCATCTAATTTGAATTGTGGTGTACCTTCTGCGTCATCAGAGAATACAACATTTCCATCTACAGTTAACGTTGCATTATCAAGAGTAAAGCCATTTAATGCTAAGCCACCATCAGTCACATATTCAAATACAAGTTTCACTTTCTTGCCTTTGAATTGGCTTAAATCATAAGATTTGTCTACCCATTTTCCAAGAGTTGTATCTGCACCATCTTTTACATTTTTATTACCAATCGTATCAACTAATGTTTTCGTTCCGTCTTCAGCCACAGCATGTACTTCTAAGAAATCATAGTCTGTTTCAATTTCATACAACGATTTGTAATCAAATTTTGCATTTGTTGCATTTGTTAAATCAAATAAAGGTGTTTCTAATGTAGTATGAAGATCATCACCTTTTGTACTATAGTAGTACTTCTTACCAAACGCAGGTTCAATTCCTTTTACTTCTTTATCTGGTAAGTTAACACGAACCATGCCTGGTCGAGCAGTTTTTGTTACACTTTGATCTAAGTACGTTGCATAACCAATCCCTCGGTTCAACTTATCATAATCTACTTCCGCAATATTCGCCCAGTTACCGCCAATTGTTTTTTGGAAGAACTCTTTATTTTGTGGAGATAAACTTGTTGGCGTTGTTCCAGCAATTTTACCTGCCCAGCTACCGCCACTCATAATAGACCAAGATTGAATTGGTTCACCGCCGCCAGAATACTTTGTATCATACTCATCTGGAAGTCCTAAATCATGACCATATTCGTGCGCGAATACACCAACTGCTCCATCTTCAGGTTCAATTGTGTAGTCGAACGCTGCCATTTTACCATTCCAGTATGGTACTTTTGATTTTGTACCTTCGATTTCATATGGTTTTGGACCAATTGTCCAGCGATGTGACCAAATCGCATCGTCACCTAATTTACCGCCGCCAGCTTCTTGTCCCACACCAGCATGAATAACCATTAAGTGGTCCACTAAACCATCTGGTTGATTTTGATTGCCATCTTTATTTACATCATATTGATCAAATTGATCAAATTCTGATAAATCAAGACCGCTATCTACCGCTGCTTTTAATGCATCTTTGATCAGGTCACGAGGTCCTAATGGGCCTTTATTATCATGGCCGTCTCCAGCATCTGCACCGTAATCAGCTGCTTTACCTGGAACTGTTAACCACTTTGTAACGGTTCCATCTACTGTATAACTGCCACCAGATTGTTCTTCATAATATTTCTTAAATGTTTCAATGCTTGTCCCATCTTCTAATTTAAATGGTTCGTTACCAAATAACATTTTTTGATAATGTTCTTGGTTAAAATCACTAGAATACATATAACCAGGCTCTTTATCAATATTGTTATGTTTGAAATCAGCATACTCTACAAGTAAAACAAGTACTTTGTCCTTACGAACTTCCCCGTTATACTCTTTTGCTTTTGCAGGAGTCGTTGGTACTTTACCATTTAATGCACCTCTAACCGGACCTGTTCCAGCACCATTTCCATTTGCTGGTTTTTCTAATTTTTCCTTTGTATCTGCCTTTGCATCTTTAACCTTCTTCAAGAAATCAGATGCTTCTTTTGTAACAGAATCACCAGTTGTTTCTTCTTTTCCAGGTTTGTCACCCTTCTTCTTCTCTACATACTTTTCGACAGCTTTCTTTGTTTCTTCTTTTGAAGCTGATGAATCAATTACTCCACGTTTTTTCAGGGCATCCGCTAAACGCTCCTCCGGAATTAAATGATCATCAATTGGACTTGTAGGTGTTTTTGCAGGTGTTTCTGCATAAACAGACTGACTCCCAGCCCCAAACGAGCAGCCTAGTACAGCTGCTACAGCAAGTGTTGATAACACTTTAAACGGTTTCTTTTTCATCCCTTTTTTCCTCCCCCAATAAAATATGTACCAATATTTAGATAATAATAAAAATTCAGTAATTTTTCAATATTTTGTTTAATTTTGTGCTATTTTGTAACTTTCGTAACATTTTTGTAAAAATTACATATTTTCCACAAAAATATTTCTTCATATATCAGTTATTTCTGAAGATATTGATAATTTTAGATAAAACTATTACAATTTCTTTATAGAATGACAAAACAATAACTTTTTATTGATTTTACCTACAAAATATACAATAAATTAACATTATTTTTACCACATTAACTTTTCAAAATATTATAATGTGTTTAAAAGATTGTTTATTTTGTACGATTCATTACATATTAGGGAGGAATACACTTTGTACAAAGAAAAGGCAGATACGCTAGATCAGGATTGGATTGATTTAATGCTTGAAGCTTTAGATGCTGGGATCGCTATTCAAGATATCGAACACTTTTTCCAACGTATGAACCAGCCTACCAGAAACTAGCAGAGTAGCAGAGTCGTTCTTTTTAACGAAATTTGTGTTATAATAATGACATCATAAGCCGACTACATACTTACAGAAAGGTGCACAAAGATGATAGGAGAACGTATAAAACGCCTTCGGTTGCAAAGAGGGATTTCTTTAACAGAACTTGCTGAAAAAGCAGGTGTTGCAAAGTCTTATATTAGTTCCATTGAACGTAATTTACAAAAGAACCCTTCCATTCAATTTCTCGAAAAAATTGCTAATGTTCTGCAAATTCCCGTGGATACGCTCCTTCATGACGAAACACCATCCGAAAATCAATTGGATTCGGAATGGACACATCTCGTCAAAGAAGCCATGAACTCCGGTGTATCAAAAGAACAATTTCGTGAATTTTTAGAGTTTACAAAATGGAAGAGAAACCAGAAATAATATATCCGAAAAGAAGTGCATACTGGGGGGCACTCTTTTTTTTATTTACAAAAAAAAGCGGGGAATCCCCGCTTTTTTTTCTGTTATTCCCTTATTGACTATCTCTCTTCGCCTTCAGTTTGGTTTGCATTGAATGTCCATTCTAAGTTTAATTTATCGCCTTGGAATTTATTTTGATCTTGACCATTTTCTTCAAATACAAATTGTACCCATAGGTAGTCTTCTGTTCCAGCTTCTAAGCCACCCTTTTCACCCCACTCTGGAGCAAAGATGTCTTTTGCTAGAAGATCTGGATCAGCATTTTGTAAATCTGCTAATGTTGTTTCATATACAGGCTCGCTTTGTTTATCCCAGTTCCAAATAAATTTCACTTTAATATGCTTACCGAAATCTTCCCCAGCGTTATCGCCTTTCGCATCTGTAACTGAGTACTTCGTTGCTAATTTAACATCTTTAATTGCTAACGTGCCGCTGTTCTTTAATAAAAATTCTTTCTTAACAGAATCGCCTGGTTTAAGGTCCTTAATATCTACAATTGTTTGAGGGTCCAAAGTAAGATCTAATGTACCCGCTGCAAACGTATTGTTCGATACTTCTTTGTCACTAAAGTAAGCGAATGTTCCTCCACCGATTAAAGATAATCCCAATGCCGCTGAAGCGACTCCCATACCTAATTTTTTCTTTAAACTCACTGTAAATTCCCCCTAGCTATTTTTTTATTGTTATCTCTTAATGATTGGATAAGAGGTATAACCAATAGAACGCCTGTTATTTTTCTACGGCCAATGTATGTACAATACCCCTTGAATTTATCTGTTCTTTAAAAGCTACCTTATGTTCATTATAAAGAACGTAGAGGTGTAATTGCAACTATAAAATAATATTAATTTTGAAACTATTCTCTATTCATCCTTAAAAAGACTTAATCCTTCCGATACTTCATTTGAATATACTTTTTATAAAAATATAATCCACACCATACTAAGCCAAACCCTATTAAAATCATACTGCTTTGCTGCATACCTGTACGTGGTAGCTGCCAGTTACTATTAGAATTTATGGATGCAGGAGGTTGCATTTGATTGCTTCCCATTTCATTTTCGGTACCCTCACCATTCCCAGTTGGTCCCTCTGCATAAAAAATAAATTTTACTATTGTTTGTAATCCTTGATACTCATTTCCTAACTCTTTAGAAACATGTATCGTATAGATAAGCTCGTCAGTTCTATCAACTGCTAATGTACGCTTTTCCATACTTTGAAGTTCTTTTAGACTTCCCTCGTACAGCACTCCTTGTTTATCTTTTACAGTGACCGTAAGAGCTTCATATAATTTCGCAGACCCCTCTGAAGCCTCGCTCTTTATACTATATGATAATTTCTTTGTTCCTTCATTACTAATACGTATACTTCGATTTGCCCAGTCTCCTGGCTTCATATTTGAAACATGAAATAGTACTTCTTTTGGCTCAAGGCTTATATCTATTTCTCGCCGCTCCTCTGCATACACTTGGTCAATATTTTTTGTAATACCAATGAAAACTACTAGAATCAGACATATACTCATGATAAATAACCACTTCTTATTCATGTACATCCCTCATATAACAAGAATTGGTATGAAAAAAAGGCAGGAAAAACCTACCTTTTTTCTATCAATCCTATTATTTTTCTGACCCTTCTGTTTGTTCTGCTTCAAATGTCCATTTCAACTCAAGTTTATCACCTTGGAATTGATTTTGATCTTGCTTATTATCTACAAATTCATATTGTACCCAAAGATAATCGGAATCACCATGCTTCAAGCCACCCTTTTCAGCAAACCAACCTGCAAAAATACTTTCTTCCACTGCATCTGGAGACATAGCCTTTAAATCAGCCAATGTCGTTGAGAAAATAGGCTCACTTAATTTATCCCAATTCCAGAAGAAATTCACACGGATATGCTTACCAAAGTCTTCTGAATTATCTCCTTTTGAATCTATTACATTATAATTAGTTAATAATTTCACAGTTTTTATATCTAATGAACCATTATTGACAAGCTTAAAGTCACGTGTCATTTTATCCCCTGGCTTAATATTATCAACATCAATAATCGTAGTTGGATCTACAGAAAGATCTAATGTACCTGCTGCAAATGTATTATTTGATACTTCCTTATCACTAAAGTATGCAAATGTTCCTCCACCAATTAAAGATAGTCCTAACGCAGCTGATGCAACACCCATTCCTAATTTTTTCTTAATTCCCATTCCATATTCCCCCTGAACTTCATTTTTTTATGTTAACCTCTACATTTGCAGAAGGTATAACCCAAAAATCAGTGGTTTTCATGTACAGCGCTTGAATCTTGTTTCTGCACTTCTTCTTTATTCTCTTCAGGCTGTTGTAATACTGGATTGGTCTTTTTCGCTTATTGAGCTTGATTGACTTGTTCTTGTTTAGGGTTTGACGGTTGCTTTATTTCTTCTTGTTTGATTTTTTTTGCTCAGGAGAAGGTACGACTTGTTCTTGTTTAGGGTTTGATGGTTGCTTTATTTCTTCTTGGCTGTTTGACTCTTTTTGCCCAGAAGAAGGTACGACTTGTTCTTGTTTGGGGTTTGATGGTTGCTTTATTTCTTCCTGGCTGTTTGACTCTTTTTGCTCAGAAGAAGGTACGACTTGTTCTTGCTCTGCTTTTCCAGACGTGTTATTAACCTGTTGCGCTTTTTTCTCTTCTATTCTCTTTTGTAGGGTTAGAATAAATTCTTCCATTTTTTGTACTGATATTTGCTTATCAACATTATCCTTAATACTCCCTACTTTAGTAAAACCCGCTTGTACATATTGAAGCACTTGCTTACTTGAATCGCTATTATTTACTCTTACATTTTCTACTGATTGCTTATAATAATCTTCTATTTCTGTATATATGTGTTGCAAGGCTTCACGTTCCACTTTCACTTTTTCAAACTGTTCTCTCCATTGCTGCGCTTTTTGTTCGAGTACTTCTACAGAATCAGCTTGCGTTTCCTTATTCATTCCTTCAGTTCCATTTAAAATCAAATTCTCATGCTGTTGCGTTTCTTTCACCAAAGTATCAATCGTTTTTGGAAATACAATTGCAGTTGAAACAGTAGAATGTATTTTTGTCTCATTTACAAAAGCAGCCTCTGTATACGTAACTACTTGTGATCCCATATAGAAAGCTATTGAACACATACATGGTAACATGAGTATTGTTTTTATTTTTTTTGATGATTTCATCATTCCAACCTCTCCCATTACTCGTATTCAATTCTCTATAAAGAACATAATTTCATTATATAGAATAAAATCCGAAAATCAAATAAAAATATAGTATTTTTTACATTTTTGTGGCATATGACCTTTTTCATGGTAAAAACTTAATTCTATCAATCTAATCTCTCGTATACATATCTCCGTGTAATAGTTCGAAAATAATATATATAAATAGACTATCAATTTGATAGCCTATTTATATAATTATTTCTCTCTACCAACTGTTTGCTGTGCATCAAATGTCCATTTCAGCTCAAGCGTATCTTCTTGGAATCGATTTTAATTTTTTCCCATTATCTACAAACTCAAATTTCACTTTAAATGTATCCTTGTTTCCCGCCTTAATTCCCTTCTCCTTTAATAACTCCAAAAGTGCATCATTATTAACTGGTATTGAAGGTTTCCCCAATAATATCTTTATATTTATAATCTCTAAAATGGAGAAAATAACGGAATTATACAGATTGTCCTACATCTGCAGATTTCTTTTTCTTTTCACTATCAATGCTACGGATTGCACTAAAAATAGAAATTGCAGAGTACCCAAGTAAACATATGCCTGGAATAATTAAAAGTAAGGCTGCTCCTGCTTTTGAATTCGCATAATTCAATAAATATCCCACATATGGAACTGTAATATTTCCATATTTCCCAATAACATTTTCTGCTAAGACTGGTTTTAAATCCGGCCCATTATTATTGTCACCTTTCGTTTCATACATTACTTTCCCATTTACGTTTTTCACATCAATAATACGGTGAGTTACAATTTTTTTATCGCTTTCTTTAAAAGTAATTACATCGTCTTTTTTATATTTAGATCCATCTTTCGTTGGTTCGATTGCAATAATTGACCCTGTTAAAAATGTTGGTTCCATCGATCCAGATAGTACTGTTTTAAATTGATATCCCATTACAGTCGGATCCCCGCCGCTTGCTTTTGATGAGATGACAATAAACGCTAAAAAAACCATTAACGCAAATAAAACAAATGAGATGACGTTACTCATAATCTTCCAAACTAGTTTCATCATTATCTCCTCCTCTTTATTATGTATATGCACGTAAAAACTAGGATATCCTAAGTTGTTCTTAAAAAAGAACTCAAGTCAATACTATAATGAACGAATGAAAAACGCAATAAAAAATAGGCAATTGATCATTGCCTATTCCACTTCTGAAACCGCATTCTTTTTAGCTCGTCTTACCACATATAAACCGATTATTATTAAAGCAATAATTCCAGCTCCAATACTTACCATCAACCCAAAAGGATACGTAGGCTCAGCCGGCTTTATATTTTTTTTCGGCATTGCAAATGTAACATCTTCCTTAGAAAGAACATTAATACTTTCAATCTTTTGATTGTTTTTCGTCACGTCTACTATTCCAATTACATCCCCGCGATGAATCCCCTTTTGATATAGTTTTTCTTTATCAACTGGAGCTGTTCTAAAAATTGTTTTTACATTCTTACCTTCATCTTTCTTCAACATCAATTCTGCACTTTTTTCAAGTTCACAATCTATATTTTTATCTAAATATGTTGCTTTCTGATGCCAATTATTTTTATCTAAAACCATTTGCTTAGCAAATTGTGAGAACGAATGATCTGCAATTTGACGCATATCTTCGTAAATCTCTGGTCTTTGTGACGCCATCACAACATTGACAATACGATTACCATCTTTCTCATTTAATAATACAAGTGTATTGCGTGCTTCATTTGTAAAACCTGTTTTTCCACCAATACTATATGGATTTTCGAAATAATTAGCCTTATTAAAAATAGAAACCGTTTGTCTAGATGTTGTAACCGTTGTTCGTTTCGTATTCATAGCTTGTAAAATCTCAGGGTATTGTTGAACCCCTCTCGTGATCATTGCCATATCATATGCCGTCGTATAATGATTCGGATCATGTAAACCATTCGGCGTTACAAAATGACTATCCTTTGCTCCTAACTGCTTTGCTTTCTCATTCATCATATTCGCAAAGTTCTCTATACTTCCCCCAATACGTTCACCAATTGCATACGCAACATCATTTGCACTTAATACCATTAAAATTGTTAGTGCTGTATTACGATTGATTGTTTCACCTACTTGAAATTCAAGTTGATAATTACTCTTTTCCTGATCTAATGCAGGTTGTGAAAACGTAAACTGTTCCTCCGGCTTCACATGTTCCATCAATAAAATAGCTGTTAATACTTTCGTCATACTTGCCGGGAATGCATGTTGATGTGCATTTTTGTCATATAAAACATCCCCTGTTTTTGCATCAATTGAAACTGCAAACTGACCAAATACATTTGGACCTTGACCAGGTGCTGGTGCTGGTGCTGGCGCAATACCAGTTTCAGCGTACAATGTCATAGGCGTTAAAAAGAATAAACAAATAACCATAATAAAAACCGAAATTTTCTTGCAATTTACCATATGACTCTCCCTTTTCTATTTTCTTTTGCCTTATATACTAATTCTACCAATCCGACATTAAATTGGTATTTAAATGGAAAATTGATTGCCATTTTTCACTATATCATAATTTTACAAGGAAAGACATCATCATACGCATAAAAATAAGAAGGACTCATTCTTTCTTATCCTTCTCATCAGCCAATAAATCTATTAAATTATTCCCTGCTTCCTCTTCTGTAATCTCATCGGTCATTCCCATGAAGGACCAACCCTTTGAATCTACCCATTCAATAAACTCATCTAAAAACTCATCATGAGAAACATCAACATCAAGAATCGCACCATTTATTGAGATCGTTCTATTTCTAGATATACGTATCTTGAAAGATTTTCTTACCATTCGTATATGCTCCTTTAATTAACCTATGAATATTTATAAATCTATTCTCTATTTCTGTTATATACTATTTACATGCAATTGTAAAAAGAATATCCTACCAAAACAACGATAAAGTAACTATTTATTTACTATGTTGCTTAATATAATCATCATAAGTAGGTATTTCACTCGCATTACCAGCACCCGCTTTTGCACTATTAAACACATCTTTTTCTTTCAATCTGTTTTGTCCGATATCAAGATCATGTAAAATACGATGAACATATATTAGAGCTGTTGTATCATGATTTTGAGTTGAAATATGAAGTAATTTTCTAGCTTGATCTAAATCTTCCTTTAAATTGCCTTTAGTCAACGAAGCAGCTTCTTTTAAAGTGGTATCAATTAACTTGAATCCCCATTCGTTCTCTTGCCAAGCTGGAGCATCGGTCTTCTCAAGATTCTCATACCTCTCCCAACCTGTAATCGTATTTAAATCACTATGCATTTCTCTTATCTTCATTCCAATATCTTTTGATTTATCTACCTCTTTCATTGTCTCAGTTTTTTCAACATTCGTTTCTTGTTTATCTGCTTTATGAAACAACATAACGCCGCCGAGTATAACGCCAAATAAAACAAGGCCTCCCATAATAAAACCAATCACATTTTTAAACACTGTGATACTCTCCTTTTATTTATTACGCTATTTATAGATCATAATCCTCCCCCCAAAAAGACAGAGATTATATCGATTTTTCAATTTAAATTGATATATATTATATATAATTATAATTTAAACCTTTCTGTCTTCTAACCCGTCCAACCCTCCAATACGCTTCTCATTTTCAAATAGTATATAACCGTTTAAATATTGCAATTAAAAACTATTGTAATGTGACACTTAGTTCTGTATAATCAACTTAACAGAATTATCAGACATAAAATACCATTAATATTTTTTACGATCCCGTAGCTCAGCAGGGAGAGCGCCACCTTGACAGGGTGGAGGTCGTGAGTTCGAGCCTCTCCGGGGTCATATAGTTAGTTATATCAAGGGTTTGGATACGTTTCTTAACAATTAAAAATGTTATGGTCATTACCAAACCGGTACGACTAAACGGAAACCACTTCGCAAAAAATGCGGGGTGGTTTTTTTTGTTGTTAAAATTTGCTGTCCTTGATTTCTTGGACGATCGAGAATTTAAGAATGTTACACCGAAAACGCTACAAAGCTATCGAGACATTCTGAAACAGTTTGAGGATTTCTGTTTAGAACATGATGTGATAAATGTTGAGGATATTACTGCAAGTATTATGAAGCGATACATCTTGCATTATCAAAAGAAAGGAAACAACGCAACCACTACAAACTCTAAGTTGCAACGTATTCGTGCTTTTCTTAATTATATGATTGAATGTGAAGTCATTAAAAATAATCCTGCTAAGAAAATACAGAAGGCACGAGAAGATGTACGTATTGATGTATTTACGGATTATCACATTAAGCAAATGCTTAACTACTATAGAAGGATCAAACAGCGAGAAAAAACCTTTTACGCATATCGTGACTATTCCATTATCGTTGTTTTACTTGGTACAGGGTTAAGACAATCAGAATTATGTTCCCTAAAATGGACTGATATAGACTTCAAGTATCAAACTTTATCTGTGTTTGGGAAAAGTCGTAAAAGAGAATCTATTCCTGTTGCCGATAAGGTACTTATGGAGTTAGCAACATACAAAACATTTTGCGAACAGACCTTTGTAGAAAAAGGACTTTCAGAATACGTTTTTACAAACCGTTCCAATAAACAATTAACTCCTAATGCGGTACAAAACGTCTTTAAACGTCTAGCTAAGATTATGAATTTTAAAGATGTACGTCTTTCCAGCCATACATTTAGACATACATTTTGTCAACGTTGTATCCAATCGGGAATGAGTACATTTGCAGTTCAAAGGTTAATGAGGCATTCATCTATAGTGGTAACAGAACGGTATGCTGCTATGTGGGGAAACGACTTAAAAGAACAAAACGACAAGTTTAATCCTTTAAATACGATAGATATATAAATAGGAAAAAAGCCACCTACGGCAATAGGTGACCAAAATTCACATTCAAAACCAAATAACGGAAATTCCGTACATTCAGCACCTCTATTATAAATTTTTCAAAAATATAATGCAAGAGGTCTAGTTTCCTATTGTCTTTTTTAGCCAGTGTACAGAGATTTTCGAATGTGGGAATGACCTAACACCACACTAAACACTTGAACAGGTTAGCTAAGCCAATGTCATAAAATTAAGCGTCCTAACGGATAATGTTTCCTTGTTTGCGTTGTTAGGAGTCTAGGTGAGAACGACCATTAACGGTTCGGCTGGTTGCTTGGTGTACTATGGTACAGGTAGCAACGAATAAGAAAGATCATATTAGGTTACGAGTAATTAAGGTTATGTCAGTAGTTACAATACCTTCCCTAAGTTTTTCAGCATGTTGGACAAGCATGACATGTTAAAAGTTCGTTGCAGATGAAAATCTAGCGTTCAAACAAGGTGATACAGTGGAAACCTCAGCAAACTCAGTTCAATTCAGTATTAAAGGACGTCTACTTTTATAGCACTTTGTTTTTTTTCAAAATGTTATAAAGGTAGTCATTCTTTTGCCCATGTTTCCTAGACAAATCTAGTTAATTCAGTGAAAAGTAAAACCAAAAGTCAAGTGATTTAAAGGATTTTAACTACCACTAATTACGGATAGTTGTAGAACAAAACAACCACTACTAACAAGTAGCGATAACAGCCATAGAACAATATATTTGTGTGACCTGTTTAATAACTGATAGAAAAATAATTACTACTGATCAAATTTATTTGTCCTATTTTGTTCTTTTCCTGCAAGTGAGTGTTTGTAAGACAAATCTTACAGAACTATACGGGAAAAGGAGTTTAGATATGTTATTAAACCATTCAGTACAAACAAAAATTAACATCATTGATTCAATTATGGGTAGTGGTAAAACTAGTTGGGCGATTCAATATATCAATGAAAGTCCAACAGGAACAAAGTTTATCTTTATTACACCGTATCTAACAGAAATTAAACGGATTATTGAATATACAACCAAGCCTTTTGTTCAACCAGAACAGAACGGTAGGCGAAACAAATCGGATTCACTTAAACAAGCAATTGCTAATGGTGAGAATATTGTTTCTACTCATGCATTATTTAAAAGATGTGACTCGGAACTTATTCAGCTAATTGAAGCGGAAAACTATGTACTAATCTTAGATGAGGTATTAGATACCATTGATGAAATTAACATGACAAAAGATGATATTAAAATTCTATTGAATTCTACTGATGATAAAGGCACTCCAATTGTATCAATCGGAACGAAAGGTGAAGTGAAATGGAATAACGGTGAATATGATTCGGGGAATTATCAAACTATCAGAAACTTAGCTAATGCGGGAAATTTAATTTTATTTGATGAAAGTAAAATGTATTGGCTATTCCCTACCGAACTATTTAAAGCGTTCAGCGAGGTATTTATTTTAACCTATATGTTCGAGGGGCAAATTCAGTGTTACTATTACCGTTTATTTAACATGAGGTTTACGTATCAATCCGTGGGGTACGATGCTAAACTCGGTTATTATCTAACAGAATATAAGGGAAAAAAAGGTGAAGACCGTCAGCGTTTCAAATCACTAATTAACATTTATTATTCCTCTCCTAGTGATAATCGAGATATAAACAAAGTAGGTGAAAAACATAATGCTTTTAGTAAAAGTCATTTAAACATCAATCTCAAAAATAAGTACTATAAAGATATGATCAAGAAGAATAGCTATAACTTTTATCGTCACAAAATAAACTGTTCTACAAAACATGTTATTTGGACAACTTTCAAAGATAATAAAAAGATTTTAACACCAATTGGACTAAGTAAAAGGTTTGTTCCTATAAATGCCAGGGCTACAAATGAATAT
The DNA here is from genome assembly GCF_022811845.1 of Bacillus pseudomycoides. Lineage (NCBI taxonomy): Bacteria > Bacillati > Bacillota > Bacilli > Caryophanales > Bacillaceae > Bacillus > Bacillus pseudomycoides. The sequence goes on along the minus strand of NZ_CP064266.1, from coordinate 2,748,280 downwards.
GCAGCGGCTAATACTTGTATTTATTTAGCGAATAGGTATATGAATCCAATGATTAAACGCTTCTTCCATTCACATGATATTAAAGTAAATGAGGATTTATTTGCACTATCAGAATTACTCCAGTGGTTATTTAGAAGTGCTATTCGCAATGACGACTCTATCAATGTTTATATTCCTTCTGAAAGAATGCGGACATTATTAGAAATGTACTTAAATAATGAGATTTAATTTGCATAAAAAAACTAGCAAATAACTCTACAAACGCTGATATATCAAGCTTTTAAAACCATTTCCTTAAAGAAAGAAAAAATACACTATACACACTCCGAGGGATACAAACTATCCCTCTCCATGTGAATAGTGCGGTTAATAAAAAAAATAATATTCTATATTAGTCGTAAACAACGTGGGAGTGGAACGACCACATACGCAGCGTAGCGGAGTATAGAGAAACGAATAATTGAATGAAAGATAATTGTTATGTAGTGAGTCCTACGATTCGATTGGACGTGAGACAGTAAATAGTTATTAGAGGAATGATGAAATCAATAGTATTTTCATTGTTTGATATAAATAACAAGAGGAAATGGTGTGGAACTAGAACGATATTTTTTCAATCCATATAAAAAGAAATACAAAGGTCATTGGTATTATCGCTGTATGCAATGCAACAAGGTTATATACGTTCCTAAAGAACCTGAAGGTGTTTTTTACACTTGGTGCTACTGCGACGAGTATAGTGGTGATTTGGTGGGGCGTATGGTTTGTTCAAAGGAATGTATAGAAGAAGTTGACCAAGAATATAGGAAAAGACGAGGATGGGTATAGTAGCCGATCCTTTTATTTTTTATCATCATATCTTCCCACGAGAATAGCATTAGGAAAACATTAAGAATTTGAATCATAAAAGGAGATTTATTAGTAAAGTTATTTCAAGGTCTGGCATTTTTGTGTAAGGAATATAACCTTTTTGTTGTTCTTATAAAATTTTTTCAAATTGATGTCCTATTATAAAACGAAATTGCAAGTACCTCTTTGTAAGGGGCAATAACAAGCCCCAATAAATCAAATACTTGGAGGTACTAACAATGAAAACAAACGTTAAGAATAGCATTATTTATTTAGGGGAGTTTGCTACAGACACAGAAACTATTCGATTAGGGGATTGTGATATTTTAGGACTACAAATAGAGACAGAAAGTGATGGAGGTTGGTTTTCTGTATTTGGTGAAACAGATGAAAAAGGAATTGTTAAGCGTTTAATTATAGACCTAGAACCAATTGATGAGAATCCACATGAAGAAGATTATGATAATTGAATAAGAAATGCGAATTAAAAGGCTAAATTATTTGGAAAGGAAAGGTGTTTATGAATGGTATTGGATTTAACAACGTAAAATTGACAGATAAGGACGTATATAAAATACTGTATCTAAACAAGGTGAAAGGTTATCAGCCTTACCAGTTAGAAACAATGTTTCCTGTCACTAAGGCAACTATTAGAAGTATTGTAAATGGTAAGAGTAGAAAAGATTGTTATAACTTGTTCATGAAATACAAAGATAGCCACAGTAACGAGTTTATGAACCTAGCTAAATAGTGACTAACATAATCTTAATAGTATATGAAACCTCTCAGGTTATTTCTGAGGGGTTTTACTATATATCGTAATTTCATGTGTGAATTCAGTTATGGAATGCACAATCAGTGAAATGTTAAAAAATAGTGTTCAGCCCTTGATACGACCGCATTCATTAGAATGGATTAGTTGTTCTTTTCTGTGCAATTGTCACTTTTCCCACTTCTCCGCCCTCTTTATACAGCCGACTCAGAAATGTTTTTCTTGCACAAAAAAGAAGATTTTCAGCCCCCTACATATTAAAATGGTTTTTTAAGTAATGTATAACTAATGCCAACAAGTTCTCGGATACATCTAGTTCGTATTCATGGATAACATCAAGGTAAACATCCAGCCCAGCTTTTAAATCCATCTCAGTGGCGAATACTTGCTTTGTAGCATGGTCTGATGCCTTTATTACAAATTCATTGTTTTTAAAGTTTCCATAGTGTCCATTATTTTATCACCTTCCTTTTAGCCCTAATAAGCGTACTTTTACTAATACCTGTGATTTCCTCTACTTGCTTATATGAGTGGGTTTCTAGTAGCCCTAAAGCGTGTTCTATCTGTTTTTTACTGTATTTGTTTGGTCTACCTTCCTTGAAGTCAGGCTTTTGTTTGGCAATGGCTTTGCCTTCCTGGGTACGTTCTACAATTAAGTTTCTTTCCATTTCTGCCACAGCTAGTAATGTAGTTAAAAAGAATCTTCCCATTGTCGTATCTTCTAATAGTCCCACATTTAAAACATGAACTCTTACACCTTTAGAAAATAATCCTTTTACGATCTCGATTCCCTCAACAGTGTTTCTTGCTAATCTATCTAGTTTAGTGACAACTAATGTATCACCTTCTTTTAGGATTGAAAGAACTTCTTGTAATTGTGGTCTATCTGATTTAGTTCCTGTAAACTTCTCAGAATAAATATTGTCACAGCCTTCATTTTCTAATGCTGTTAATTGTGCCTCTAATTCCTGTGACACCGTACTTACTCGTGCGTATCCGTATTTCATTATGTATTATCCCCTTTTTTACAGTTTTTTATGACACTAAGTTATGACACTGATTGATACCTTGATAATACTGCAATGACTTTTCGGTGTCAATACTATTAAGTTATGAATATAGCCCAATAGGAAATCATAGGTAAATAGTTATTGAATATGATTAGTAATATAGAAAATGCCCCCTATTCTAAGGTGAGTTTTCCCCTCATGCCTAAGAGAATATATCCTGTTTAAAATAGATTTTTAAAGTATTGATCATAAAGAAAAAACTACCACCATAAGAAATATAGCAGTAGTTTTTTCTTTTTATTCTTTAGTCCATATACGAGTGAATTGGTTATACAAATCTATAGTTCTTTGATCAATCTGAGGCTGCTTCCACTCTGATAGAGTTGATAGGACTTGATTTTGTGGAATCACACTTTGGCTATAAGCAGGCTGTTTGATTATAAAATCTTTATTCTTAATTGAAGAATTTAATTTCCCATATAAAACTGTTAAATTCCCAATTTTCCTTGTAGCAATATGACGAAATTCATCATCTGCAAAGTCAGTTAACCATTGACTTCCTGTAGCTGGTTTTTTAGGTAAGATATGTTCCAAATTAACTTCCCGAGAATTATTATTAACCGAAATTTCAGGATTTTGATGATTATAAATCTCTTTTAAAATAAACCTAATAATTGATTCATCTTTACTCGATTTAATAACTTTATTATTAAAGTGTTCATACAATAGAGTGTCACTAATTATTTCAGAATTTATTTTTGTAATAATTTCATTAACATTTGTGCAAACACCGTCATAAATTTCTTTTGCTAAACTTGGATAAAATTGTTCTAATGTATTTGCGTTAATATCGGAAATAAATATATTTCTAATTTGTAAACTGATAATTTTATTTAAAACATTATTAACTTCGGATATTTGAAAGTCTTTTAATCCCATCGCGATGAGAACCGGTTTATATTGATTAGCATTCAATAAACTAAGTGTAGTAATGTATTTAGTATATTTTAAGTTTTCCTCTAAGCTTCCCTCGGTGCGTTGTGAAGGTTTTTCGATCTTTAAAAAGATATCAGATGCTTTCTTAAGTTCGTTAATAAACTCTAATGCACCTGATTCTGATTCTAAATTCGTTTTCTTTATTTTCGCGATACGGCTATATAAGTTACTTGAAGGTGTTTTACCGTTAACAGCATTTACATAGGCACTCAAAAATTTCCCTTTGTTAATTCTATCAGTATTAAGTTCAATTGTAGACCAAAGCGGTTTCACTCTCTCCTCATCCAAAATTCTAACAAGTGTATTCTTTAATACATAAAAATCCTCAAGTTGTAACCCTGTACTATTTAACGTTTCAAACATTTCTTCAGCTATATTTTCAGATGGTGTTTCGATAATAATTACTAGAACCTTTTCTAAAATAGACTCAGCAAAGTCTAATAATTCCTCTTTAGTAGGATTCTGATTAAACGTTTTTTGTAATAATTTAATAATAGTTTTGTAATTGGAGTAAAGTGCATTATCATAGTCTGAAAAAATATGGGAAGATGGAATTTCCTCACCTTTAAAGATGTAATCTTGAAGCATTTTATTTGCATCTTCATTTTCAAAAACGATCTTATGATTAGTATTATTAGTATGTTTCCAATGTGTAGTAAATAAATATAGGTTTGTTAGTCCACCAGCAGATTCTATAGCGTCACCATCTAGTTTTTTCAACTCATTAACAATTGCTGTTAGCATCAATAAAGAAGTTACAGTTCTTTGCTGACCATCAAAAATATATTTAGTATTGTTATCATCCTCATCAATTCTAACCGTAATAAAGTTTAGTACATGATTAGATTCTGGATTTACATATACTGAATAAAAATCTTTAAAAAGTCTATTTACGTGTTCTTCCCCCCATTCATATGGTCTTTGGCTATAAGGGATATTAAGGGTACCGTACGATAATGATAATAGATATCCAAGGGTTTTAGTATCTGCTTCTAATAGTTTCATTTCACACCTCTAATAAATTTCAATTTAAATTGTATAGTTAGATTATAGCAGCATATTGTAATTTAAGGTATTTTGATTTACATAGGGATTTAAGTAATGTAAAGCTAAATAAACGATCATTGCATTATGAAAAAGTTATTATAAAAAGAAGTAAATAAAGAAATCCTTTTGGAATTACAGAGGAAGAATTTTGGTATTATTGAGGTCAATAATACCTAGCCATACTCCCCCACAAAGCCTAGTTGTTCAATTTTTCCATCTGAACATATTTTTTGCACAACGCTAGACAAGGATAAAGAGAGAACCATCGTTCTGCATGTGAGTATGCATAAAAAGACAACACATCATACAATGTCGTCTTACAATAAGAAGGTTAATAAACTATTTTCTATTTCCTCGCCAGTAATTCCGATATAGCGTAAGGTAATCTCACGATAAGAATAGTTTAATATTTGCTGTAAAGTTGCTATGTCTTTATTTTGTTTATAACAACCAATAGCCAAACCTCTTTCTCACAGTATAAGTTTCAATACCGTCAGGAATATCCACCATTTCGGACGCTTCATTTAGTTATCTGTATATTGGTATTCTACGTATATATTTATCACCCTTACGAGAATGAAACAGCCATTTAGTGCTTTCCAGTGTATCTATTTAATCATTTAATTACTCGCATATATTAGCTAAGTGGATTGTACGAGGCTTTTCTGTTTTCCCCTCTTTAACAGTTAATTTCTTTTCCCCCTTATTTCACTGATCTTTAGTTTTAATACATCACTTATCCTTAATCCTGTATTGATATCTAAAAGAAAAAGTATGTAATCACGTTCTGAACAATGGCGTTTTAATGACCGACTAGGCTGTACATCTTTAATTCCTTCTTTTTTATTTACTATTGTCCTAACTCCTTTAAAATCAACATTTTAAATGTAACTTTTTATGTGTTTTATTACATGTGTGGATAAAAAAAGACTACCTTAGAAGGTGAGTCTCTTAAAAAATGAATGTTACTTAGGGTTAGTTTATTGTATGTCTTTTTAAATTTCTTTATATCTTTTATTACTTGTACAGGTAGATTTGGGATAGTAGTCCCTTGGTATACATCAGAATAAGTTCTAATGTTCTTAAAGTCATTATCAGGATTAGTAGTAGCTGGGGTATATACTAGGAACAGTTTGCAACCATTTAATAGACATTCAATTGCTTGTTTGTTTTGGTTAAACCCTAAAACTAGTGTGAAATTTATTGTTTGTTCATATTTTAATGAAAACAAAAACTCAATTGCTTGTTGATCTTGGTGAAACTTTGTACTTATATCATATTTATAATTTTCATCTCGAGGATCAACTTTTTCTAATTCTTCAATCCCCCAAACTACAACGCAATTTTTGTCTTTTTCCAGTTCATGTACTCGAATTCTTCTAGCCATAATTTCCCCTCCAATTGATAATATATATATATGCAATATTATAACATTTTAAAATAATGAATCAGTTAGTAAGTAAAAATAATCTTATTAAAAGCCAAAACATTTAGAGTAAGTGAGGCAGTAATGCAAGCACAAAGGGTTCTCTTCAATCAATAGTGTCAATCAAAAACGTATTACTAGAACATAAATATGGAAGGGCTGTATAATACCAATACTGGTCGGTACTATATTGATAAGATGATAGGGTTAAGGACTAGTCTGGGCGTACTATATACCCTACTATCAGTGGCAAGTATACCAGTAAAGTAAAAGAAAAAGGGAAGTAATAGGCATGACACACGACACGAGGACAACAGCACATCACAACAGATAAGACAACAATAGAACAAACGAAAAAGAAAGAAAAGGCGAAAACAATGCAATGACAGAACGTGACAAGCACGAGGTTAACCACACACCAACGCCCCTACATTACAAGGCTATCTCTTTTTATGTAACACACCCCCACCCACAGGGGGACAAGGGGTCTTTTTTGGGATCGTCTAGTGGTTGCTAAATATACACCATTTTTTCAAAACCTTTTATGGGAACTCGTGTTGCAGAAGAAGATTCTAAATCAATTAAATTTATTTCTTAGTTGATTGCCTTATTATTAAACTTACGAGGCATTTTATTATAAACGTAGGAGGACTATGAATTGATTAGACAAGTTATATTAAGTGAAAAAGAATACGAAGAAATCGAAAGGGAATTAGCAGACTATTCGAGACTTAAAAAACAATTAAAAGAATTTGAAGAAACAAAGGTGCAATTGGAAAAAGTAAGTGAAGAGTTTGAGAACTTTATAAATTTGGTTAAGGAGATGTTTAAGGATGGAGGTGGAGGGAAATTTTCTTATCGAGAAACTGGAAAATATTACAATGACTATTTATTTCTAAAAACAGAAATCGTAGCAGAACTTTTTAATATGTTTTTTGAAGAAGAATTTTATAACGAGACTGGGTTAAAAGTGGATAGATATTGGAATATCAAATAGTGTTAGTGTTAGTTTTCATTTTTATTATTATTTGAAAGTGTTGACATCATACTTGATTAACGGATTGCTTTACTTCAAGAAGGTGTATCTTACCATTTGTTAATAATGAATAATCACTTTTAATAAAAAATAATTTTGCGACGGATTTTGAAAACTTTTTAAGGGAAATAGCTGCAATGACAGAACATGAAAAGAATGTTGTTGAACAGATATATATGAAATGCTGAAAGAAATGGATAAGGACTTAAAAGAGTTTAGAATTGAGTTCACTGACATTAGAACTGAAATGAAGGGGTTCTATTCTGGGTTCTTAGACAGACAAAAAGAGATAGTTAGGGGGATTGTTACATGGCAACAGAAAGAGAAATTGAACTAGCCAAACAAATATTAAATAAGGTAACAGCGATGGAAAAGAAGGTAGATAAGTTAGATGGTAGAGTATCCTCATTAGAAAGTAAGGTGGACGATTTAAAGAATGTACATACAGGGTTACAAGCTACTTTTGAAAAGGGGTTTAGTGATGTGCGTAACAAGTTAGATGACATCATTGAATTAAATAACAATAGGAAATCTGCAAAAGAGATAGTTGAGTCAATATCTGGGAAGGAAGATAAATAAAAAGAAAAGCGGAAAGACAGTTAAATTAGTCCTTCCGCTTTAAAATGATCTTTTATTATAGTTGGGTTAACCTTTAATTTTGTTGCTATTTGCTGGGGCATGTAAATCTCTATAATCATTTCATATACTCGTTTTGCCACTTTCTCAGGGTCTACCTTCTTCTTTTGTTTTTGAGGTGTTACCTTACCATTCCCAACCTTATTTACTCTTTCACCGTACGGCATTTTACAAGAGTTTCTTAAAAGGAATATATTGATAATCATAATAAATAAAAGAACTTAAGTATACTAAAAAAACGTTAATCTTACAAAGAGAAAACCGCTTTTTTGAATACTACTTAAACTCGTGTGAGTTAAAGAGAGAATTTAATATTTCCTCTATTTGTTTTCTACATCCTTTACTGTTGTTGTTTGTTGCTTAGTTACGATAATTTGTATTAAGGTATCAATTGCTACAAAAGTAACGAATACTTCCTTGATAACATTTAACATTTCAGAGGGAATAAAATTTGGATTGATTTTTGAAAAAGTAAGGAAGTTATATAAAATATAAATAATTATCATCATGATGTATGTGAACATTCTTGTGAAAGCTGTGTTTGTATATCTATTAAGATAATTCCTAAACAATTTAGTTTTGAATGTTTCAATGATAAATCCCATCAATACGTTACTTTTATAGGCAAAGAAGAGAACTGATAACAAGCTTAAAATGTATATAATTCCTTGACTGTATTGTTCAATAATATCATGTGTTTCCCTAGTTTCAGAATCCACATGGAGGGTAAAAATAGATACCTAAAAACATAATTACTGTTATTATAGGTGTAATTATATATTGAAAATAAATAAAACCAATAGCAGGTAAAACCAAAATTTTATTATAAATAAATGAGAGTACCTTGCTTTTTTCAAGTATTCCAGGCACTAAAAAACCCACACCAATGTAGGCTATAAAGTATCCTAACCATCCTTGTAAAATAATGTTCAAGATATTATCAACTGAAAATGATAAATCTTTTACAAGAAGGTAACCCATAGCTATAAAAATAATGCCGACAATTTTCCCTATAACCTTTTTAACTATCAAAAAATCACTTCCTTGAGAATAAAAAATTTACTGATTAAGACTAGTCAATTTATTGTTAAAAAGCCTTTTAATTCTTCAATTGAGTAAGCAGGCTTTCTTTTGTGTAACATAGCATGGCAATTAGGACATACAGGTCTTAAATCAGTAATAGGATCCACTTCATATTCTTCACCGATAGTATGTAATTCTTTGAGGTGGTGAACATGTATAAAGTCCTTGCCAAGATCGCCGTATGTTCTTTCAAAATTAAAATTACATACTACACAGCTACACCCATAGTGTTCTATACATTTCCTTCTAGCTACAGGGTTCCGTTCATAAACGTTAACAGCCACTTGTTTAGTAGCCCCTTCTGTATATTTTTCTGAATTATCTACTTCCTCAGTAGTTTTATTAGGGTATTCTTCATTTTCATCATTAAATTCCCATATAACCTTTACCGGTTTAGTATCTTCATATTCTTTTACTCTACCACTCCCTTGATAAACAAAATAAGGGTTGCCGCTGTCTTCACGTGTAAATATAAATATATTTCCTTTAGGGTTTAACATAGTTTGTATAGATGGTGTATTCAGGGAATGATTATTTTTACTAAACCATTGTAGATCATCACCAATGAACTTATTATCATAGTCATGACCCGTCGTTCCAGCTGAGTTAATGTTTACAAAAATGTAGATATCGTTATTATAAGTCGTATAACCAGTATTCCAAATGCCATCTTGTTTACTTTCAGGCACTTTTAAGATTTTATAAACATCCTTTCTCGAATATTCTTCTCCTATTTTATACGGATATATAGTGATTTTTTCAGGCTTGTCTACCAATTTTGATATCTTTAATAATGTTTGTGGATTCAAAGGCATTGAAGAAGCTTGAAAGCCTTCAACTAAGTATTTATCGTATTCATGGTCTTCTAAATTTAAATTTTCAAGTAATACAGGTTTATCTAACAAGTTCCTTATGTATCTAACGGGTACTCGATAATTTTCTTGATTACTTTCTTCATAGTAATGTTCGCCTCTTCCAAATGAATAGATAGGTTCACCCATAACTTCAACTACTGCATATATACCACGCTTTAGCTTTAGTTTACCGTTTAACTGTTCTTTATTTCTATGGTCGTGACCAACTCTAATTACACCTAATTGTCCTTCTTTAAACCAATCTCTTTGCCAACTAGTTACTGAAAATGTATCTTCAACTTTATTTGAGGCTAAGAAGTCATCAATAGCCCATTTCTTTGGATTACAAAAAAATGTCCAAAAACCTGTAGGTTCAATGTTACATTCATTTTTGCTTTCTGTTTCAAAACCCAACTCTTCTAATTTAGCTAATCTAACATTTTCATCAGTAGTAAAAACATAATTATCTCCATTATATGACCAAGTTTCACCAAAGAATATTCCATTTTCTACTTGCTTATATGGTATGTATTTATAACCTGAATACTCCTTCAACCATTTTGAAGCTGTTTGAATCGAAGAAAACTCTTTTAATTCTAATCCGTTTTTAAATATAATTACTGGTTTTTCCACCTTATTAACTGCAATAGGTTGTCTTAGTGCCATTATGTCTCCCCCTTAAGTCTTCTTATTTAAGCATGTATTTTTATTATTCTTAAATTACTGTGTGAAACTATAGTACCATAAATTACTAAAGTGATTTTATAAGTTGAATTTCATATGTAATTTACGTTTTAATTCTTACGAGTGTTTAGATATGAAGCAAAGTCGAATACATTTAATTACGTAGCTAACGCTTGATAGTCTCACATAATAATTAGAACAATAAAAACAAATTCAGTGGAAAATATGCTTATAACAAATACCATTGAAGGTTTAGCCACTTTACAACAGTAAATGACCCTTTTATAATGAAATTAGTAAATAATTCATGTGAAGTGGTTTTTCGTTAGAAACGTAATAACAGTAATTGATATACATAAGATCCTAACTTCCAAACCTTGACAGGGTGGAGGTCGTGAGTTCGAGCCTCTCCGGGGTCATAAAACTCAATAGTATCAAGGCTTGGGAGGACATTCTCAAAAGCTAAAACTGTGGAGGTCTCCATCAGACACCACAAGTTAAAAGAGGACTACTTCTAGTCAGCTAATCAGCTGGCTCAGAGGTAGTCCTCTTTTTTTTGTTTCTATAAACTGAGACTACTGTTCCAATCGGTAAAAGTTTCATTTATTTATTCTCCTTTTAATATAGTCCATTAAAGTAATTGCACCAATCCCCATTGCCCCCCAAAAAGCCACACCAAATGTATATATTACCTTTTCCTTAATTGAATATGGACCTATTAGTCCAACAGCAATTGCAATTACAACCATTATCATCATTACAATTTTTGCAGTTTTTATCATCCCATTACTCCTTGTCCTTCTTCTCAAACTTTGCAAAAACCCCTCCGCCATGAGTGTCACCAAAGTATCCACCCATCTCTTGACCGAAGTGTATTTTAGCTCCTCCTGTACCAAATCCACTATCAAGTAATCCTAACGAGCTTACCTTCGAGGTAGGCTTTTTTTATTCGTCCTCCATCACCAAAATACGAAGCCACTCATTTGCCGACTTAGATCACTAATCTCTCTGAGCGCTTCTTCATAGCATTTCCCCCCAGGTATTCTAATTTAATGATACGCTACTTAGTAATTATGTACAAAAAAATAAAGCAAGGATTTCTCCCTGCTCCTGTTAGTTTCTTTAACTTCACTTCTTCATTACAACTCTATTAGTTTCTCACGTAAAACTAATTCACTCTCAGTCATATACCCTCTATGCATTTCCTCAACAATCTTATCGTGATTAAAGCATAATACTTTTTCATCACCTAGATAACCAACTGGATAAGGAACACCCGCATAATCAAAATCACGTTTATCTGCTGATACAACCATTCTTCCAATAATCATAATGACTTGTTCTAAATCTTCTAGTTTAACAACTGAGCCTATAGGTAATAGTTTCATTTATTTTTGCTCCTTTTCTTTTTAATAAGATAATCAATTATTTTTGCTCCTTTTCTTTTTAATAAGATAATCAATTAGAGTAATTCCACCTAGTCCAATTGCACCATAAGCAACTACGCTAATGTGTGTATCGTTTGTTCTTTTGATGGAAATAGAATTATTAGTCTATTCTCTCCATCAGCAACTTTCATTTATTTTTTTAGTTTCCCCCAATAATCTCCTACTTTTTTTTCCGATAAATTCTATTAGGTATGTAAAACCCACTCCTATTCCACCAAAAAGAAGTATTAAGAAAAACGTAAGAATACGGGCCCCTAATGACTGTGGAATAAGTAAAGAAAAAGTAGCAACAATAGGTACTCCTATAAAATATAGAGTTCTCATTTGTTTGATCGGTCTCATATGTCTACTCCTTTTCCTCTCGTTTCACAAAAAATCCAACAGCAAAGTCTTTATATACAGGAGTATAAATTCCATTTTCAGCACCGGCGTGAACCTTGAAACCGAAATTGCCAACTCCAAGTTCAAAGCGCATAGTAAAGTCATTGTCACGGAAATATGGGATAATGTCAGGTATATCAACTTTTTCAAATAACGCTTCATATTTATGTGCTGTATATCCAGCTTCCGCTTTAAAAGTGTATTCATCAATCCCCAATGCAAAATTAACATTTTGATATTTTGATGTTAATGTAGTGTTCTCTCCAATAAAACCCTTTTTTTCAATATTACTTTCTAAATTTGAAGCTTCTGCTTTAAAACCAAACAGACCACCTGTGGTGATATCCTCCATTATAGTCTTTTTATCCAAACCAAAGTTAGCTTCTAAATTTGCAGTCATCAATTTATTGTTTATTGTTGTTCCTTTTCCGATGTCAGTAGTTGCATTTAGTAGAGTACCTTCTAATTTCCCTCCAACTCGATTCCCTTCGGCCACTTCAGCCGAACCTGTAAGGATTTCAACTTCATCATTATTTGAATTAAGAATGCCAGAAGCCATTGCAATAGCAACATCCATGTTATCTACCTGTTCAAATTTATTAGCAGAATCAAGAAGAAACTTCTCCAGTGGTTCTAATATGATTGTAAATTGTGCCATTTTAAGAGATGAATCTCGAAAATCTGTATTAAATTTCATATAGGTTGCACCCATCTAAGCATTACAAAGCATATCAATATCTTTCTTTAGTCGCTCTTGTGTTGCCGTTGCATTGGTGATTGTTGACCGAATAGACCATGCTACTTTTCGCAACTGTTCAGGAGTAACTTTAATATTCCCCTTTTAAATATTTATATAGTAGATTTTACCACAGGAAAGTAATTATACAGAAGAATATTTTTATACTCTTAAAAATTTTACAAAAAATAGTTCGCAGTTTGCCGACCATTTGTTTTTTACATTTTTCAGGTTCCATACCACACTGTCTGTTACAAACTAGTTTATATTCACTTTTAGTGTATTTTTTATAGAATTACAATCCCAACACTAGTGAGCACAAGTGATTGACTCGCTAACAGTATGTAGTGACAAGGCATGAATCTCAATCAATAGTGTCAATCAAAAACGTATTGCTAGAACATGGATAAGAATGGGCGGTATAATACCAATACTGGGCGTACGATACATCAGCCAGGTACATAGAAAGGACAACAGAAAAGATAAGAACAATGAAGAAACAACAATCAACAGATAATCAACGAACAAGATCAGCGAGGACGTTTTGTAGTGCAAGGTGATTCGCTAAGGTCTTTGTCAGTAAATAAGGGGGTGGCACTGGAGAGGATGTATGAATATATCGACATTCTGCCCTCGTACCAAATACGAGGCGGATTGAATTCATCAAATAGTAAATAAAGGCATATTCAAAGCGATTCTAAGGTGATGAACTTTTACATTATAGGCAATTTCCTTACTACATTCGCTGTAATAAAATAACCTTTTCTTTTAAAATTTTTTCGAGAATTTTTCAAAACTTCTTTAGGAGGTACAACTGTAATGACTAAGAAAATGTCATGCGATGAGATTTTAGTATATATGTATAAAATGGATGATACGGAGAAACTTGAATTGTTAAAGGTATTATCAGAAAAGCATTTCGGAGGTACTAGGTCAGTTGAAGAAATTCGACACCTAAACTACATAGCAATGCATGAAGATGAGGAAGACGGTAACAATGATCCAAACACTTGTGAAGAAATGATTGAGTACGTGAAACACATGGAGAACATTGAGAGGATTAAATTTTTAGATTATCTTTTTCATAACCATTCCGACTCAAGACTACAACGCGGGGTAAGTACAGCCACAAGTGCTTACATTGAGGGTTATCTAGGACGTAAACTTACAGATGAAGAAATTGTAATCCTGAAGTTAGCATATGACTGGGGGCACTTTACTGGAAGTATGCGTTAAAAAGTGATGAGGATAAAGTGAAACTTTAATCAGTGGGGGTTTTCTCCATCCCCCACTGATTATTAGTTGAACCAATCGGGCTTTTACGGGCAGTTTATCTCCCACCTAACTTCTTTGCTTTCGCAGAATTTTGAGGTGGGAGTATTACTGCCCGTTAATGCGGGATAAAAAAGGGGGAAGGATTTATCCTCCTTTTTTATATTATTATTTACTGCTTGATACGTTGCACCTAGTAACAAAGCAATCTTTCACATACTCACACCTTGCTTATACATATCAATAATTCTATCTCTATCCGCTTGGCATAGTTTGACTGATGGCTGCAATTTCAGTCGTCAATGTCTCCTCTCCTTGTGAACTACACACCACTTAACACCTTGTTCTCCCGATGTTCTCATCTCTTTCTCAAAATAAAAAAAGAAAAGATAGAAAACCTGTTATATCACCACTAAAAAAACAGCTTTCCCAAGTCCACACTTGAAAAAGCTGTTTCTAGTAAAAAATATATCTAGTAATCATTCTTCTTCTTTAACAATATGTATATAACACTACAACTATCTTAAGGTAAGACGTATACCTTTACTGTTCTAACTCCCCAGTTCCAAACAGCCTGCTTGGAAGAAATGAACACATCTATTTTATTCCCTTTAATAGCTCCACCAGTATCTCTCGCTGCTGCTGCACCATATCCTTCTACATATACGTTTGAACCAAGTGGAATAACAGAAGGATCTACGGCAATTACTTTTAAATTTGGATTGGCTGTTAAATCGTCTCCCATGCTCGTATAAACATGTTGACCAGGTTTCGCACCATTTTCTGCCGGATCGTTTGAGTATGCTGTCGATCTGACTGTTAGCTCACGTGCATTTATCCATTGTCCACTATCTTTGAAATAATTCATTTTGGTTTCAATCTTATTCCAACCTGTTTTCATCGTTCCGCCGCTTGCTGCATCTAAGTAATACCAACTACCACCTGTGTTTAACCAGCCTGTTTTCATTGCTCCGCCCGCTGCCGTATCTAAGTAATACCAACTACCACCTGTGTTTAACCAGCCTGTTTTCATTGCTCCGCCCGCTGCCGTATCTAAGTAGTACCAGCTTCCACCTGTTTTTAACCAGCCTGTTTTCATCGCTCCGCCCGCTGCTTCATCTAAGTAGTACCAGTTTCCACCTGTTTTTAACCAGCCTGTTTTCATTGCTCCGCCCGCTGCTTCATCTAGGTAGTACCAATTTACTCCGTATTTCAACCAGCCTGTTTTCATTGCTCCGCCCGCTGCTTCATCTAAGTAGTACCAATTTACTCCATATTTCAACCAACCTGTTTTCATTGCTCCACCGGCTGCTTCATCTAAGTAGTACCAATTTACTCCATATTTCAACCAGCCTGTTTTTTTACTGCCATTTTGATAATAAAACCAGTTTCCATTTTGTGATTCCCATCCACTTTGCTGTGAATCCGCTTGCATTGTAGTATTTGATGTTTCTGCTAAACTACTATTCGGTTGAAAACCGAGTCCCAAAGCCGCCGCTAAAGTTAATGCTAGAATTCGTTTTCTCATAAATTCCTTCCTTTTCCTAAATTTAATCATTGACTCAACATATGTATTATGTATAAGTATAATTGTTTCCAAGGTAAGAATAAGAGTAGTAACATAATTGTAATAAAAATTAAATAGAATGAAATCCAAATTCAAACTTATTGTATACTAGAATCGTTTTGTTTTAGCAATTTTCTATCAAAATTCTACTATTATATTCATTAGAAAAAGATATATATACTAAAATGAAAAAGTAATATTTAGTCTAATAGGAGTTATAACCGTTTTCATTTTAACAGTTGGTGTACAAGCACCTACAGAAACACATCAAACTATTAATATTAATTAACAAATTTACTTTAGCTATTTTAAAATCAGCAGTTATTACTAATTAATCTTTCGTACTAAACAAAAAGGTGTATATGAATATTCATATACACCTTTTCTTGCAACATTAATACATGCACCCCTACTTGCGAAATCTCTTTCCTAAAAAGATACAATTCATATCATCACTTCCTATTCTAATGTGACCAAAATAAAAACCCTATTTTTGAAAATCATCAAAAACAGGGTTTTCATTCTACACTCTTTTAAAATTTCTGACTCACCAAAACAATCATCACAATGATCCCCACAAGCATCACTACTAAACACCCGATTAGTTTATAAAAACCTCTCTTTGTAAGCGTATTATCTTTCGTAATGTCTTTACGAACGAAGAAATACATGAATAGAACTAAAGCGATACTGATACCAAATGTATAAAGTAGTTGCATTTTTTCTCCTTCCTATATAAGACCTATCATTTTCCACTTAATATCTTTTCGATAAAACAACAAACGAAATAAAAACTGTACTAATTGTTAATGCAGCTAAAATATTAAGTAGTTCTCCAGCGGTCAATAAAATGATTTCTAAATGTAGTCCAAACGAAAAAACAATAAAATATATTAATAATGCAAAAAAAGAATAAAACATCCCTTTTTGACGGATTAACTTCATCCTTTCGTCCTTCTCCTTAAATTGCGGGTGAAGATAACTTAAGCAAAAGCACATAATCATCATCGATGCTAATGTATATGTCGGAGTGGGCGGCGCAGAATGTGTCATAATCCCTGCCAATACCATGAATCCACTCATTATTAAAAAGAGCATTCCAATAATCAAAAAGTACTTCTGTGAATAATTCATCATTATTCCCCCTTCTCTATCATTCCTGTTCTTTCCCCTCATAAAGAAATACATTTTCAATTGTTGTCTGGAATGTTTTCGCAATTTCAAATGCTAAAGGAAGCGATGGATCATATTTTCCTTTTTCAATTGAAATAATGGTTTGCCTAGACACCCCAAGCTCTTCAGCTAACTTCTCTTGAGAGAATCCAAATTTCTTTCGGTATTCTACCATTTTATTTTTCAAGGAAATTTCCGCCTCCTTACTTACATACAGTATAAAAGTAAAGGAACCTTTACGTCAAGCTTCCTTTACATAAGGTGCGATTTATATTAGTGAATCTTTTGCACTCTACTCCAAAGTTAGATTCCGTACCTACTGGAACGCCCTCCTTATAATGACTATTTTTATAACCAAGGTGGTAAATTATAACGAATGAATACAAACAAAATATTAGGTTTCTTACTTATTTCTGCCCCGCTCTCTTTGTTTTCACTTGGCATGGGACAGAAAGAGGATCCGAACGCTTCTATGCATGAACTTCCATCTAAAAAACAGTTTTATGTCTTTTTTCAATTTACACTGGAAAATTTCGTTATATTAATCCTTCTCAAATTAGAAAAATTAATATAGCTATATGTACGTTATTTTTTTGACATATACAAATTTTCTTCCTATTCGCATGAAATGAGCTACCGTTTTCCAGCAATTTTCTGCTATATTTGCAGAAACTAACGACTTATAAGCCATTTTTAAATCATAATCATCACTTATAAGCAAATTTTTCTTTTTCTTTCAATAATTAACACTATTGAAATAAAGTTTACGATAAATTCATAATCTTTTATTTTTATACTATATTCCGTTATATTGTTGTATAATATTCTTGAAAGCGCTTATTATTTTAATATACATAATTCAAAGGTGTTTTTGACGAAAAATTCTAACAATTACCTTTATACTTTCATCTGGATAATCTTTTCCAATGATGAATGTACTAGATGAAATCACCTATTTTTTCCCTAATTTTAATTTATAACATGAAAGATTAACTTAGGTGATAAGTAATTGTGAATGTTTTTTACAAAACGGATAAGTAATAACATTTGGTATTATGTAAATTATCGTAATAACATAAGAGTAAAGATAACATTTACATTCATCAATTATGAAAAGAGTGAAATGCATCCTTTTCACACGAAAAAAGGAATATATGCATTGGGAGGTTTAAACAAATGACGAGGAAGAATACAGCGACAAACCCTTGGGCCAAATTCCATGGTCCGAACCTTGGCTATGTTATTGAACAGTATGATCGTTACGTGACTAATGAAGGTTCTGTTGATCCGGAATTACAAGAGCTTTTTGAAACTTTTGGGGCTCCTTCATTCCAAGCTAATGTCGTAACAGGGGACAACAAAGAAACAAATTTTTCTCCTCAAGGTACAGGAAACATTGAAAAAATTCTTAAAGTGGTTCAAGTTGTAGAAAACATTCGTTCATTCGGGCATCTATCCGCTCATATTAATCCGATGGAAGATCCTACCGATGGACAATCCCTTATTCATACAGCAATGCAGGACTTAAGCGATGAAGATTTGAAAGCGATTCCAGCGAAAACAGTATGGCCAGATGCACCAAATGGTATTCACACAGCTCTTGATGTAATTCATAGATTAAAAGATGTTTATACAAAATCTTTAGCCTATGAATTTTCTCATATACAAGATAGCGAAGAACGTGTGTGGTTGCATCAAATGGTGGAATCAAATTCATTGCGTCAACCACTACCAAATAAAAAACGAACTGCTCTTTTAAAACGATTAACAGCAGTTGAAGGTTTCGAGCAATTTTTGCATAAAACGTTTGTAGGTCAAAAACGTTTCTCTATAGAAGGCGTTGATATGCTTGTACCTGTACTGGATAAAATCATTTCAGAAGGTGCTAAGAATGGCGTAGATGACGTTATGATCGGTATGGCTCACCGCGGTCGCCTTAGCGTACTCGCTCATGTATTAGAAAAACCATATAGTCATATGTTTGCTGAGTTTAAACATGCAACAATAGAAGGTGTAAATAGTAATGCTGGCTGGACTGGCGACGTGAAATACCATTTAGGTAGAGAACAAGTTGTTGGCTCTGAAGAAGCTAGCACACGCGTTACATTAGCAAATAACCCGAGTCACCTTGAGTTTGTTAACCCGGTTGTTGAAGGTTATGCGCGTGCCGCTCAGGAAAATCGTAAAAAAGCTGGTTACCCTGAACAAGATGTTTCGAAATCTTTCGTAATTTTAGTTCATGGTGATGCTGCATTCCCTGGGCAAGGTATTGTATCTGAAACATTAAACTTAAGCAGATTGAATGCATACCAAACTGGTGGAACAATTCATGTTATTGCAAATAATTCAGTTGGCTTTACAACAGATAGCTATGATTCTCGCTCTACAAAATACTCAAGCGACCTTGCAAAAGGTTTTGATATTCCAATCGTCCATGTAAATGCTGACGATCCAGAAGCTTGTCTTGCAGCTGCTGACCTTGCAATTCAATATCGTATGCTGTTCAAAAAAGACTTCTTAATCGATTTAATCGGTTACCGTCGTTACGGTCATAACGAAATGGATGACCCAGCAGTTACGCAACCACAAGTTTATAAAAAAATTAAAAACCATCCAACTGTAAGAGCTTTATATGCGAGCCAATTAGAAGCTGCTGGCGTTCTAAATACAGATGAGATTGAAACAATTACTCAGTTTATACAAGAGCAATTAAAAGCTGAATATGCACAAGTACCACCAGCAGATACAAGTGACGCAGCAATTCACGTTACAGTTCCAGACGTTGTTGCGAAAGGAATTCAGCCGATTGATACTGGTCTTCCACTTGAAACACTTCGCGCAATTAACGAAGGGCTTTTAACTTGGCCAGAAGGCTTTAACGTATATCCGAAAGTGAAAAAGATTCTTGAGCGCCGTAAAGATGCTCTTGAAGAGAACGGTAAAATTGAATGGGCACTTGCAGAATCTTTAGCATTCGCTTCTATTTTACAAGAAGGTACGCCAATTCGTTTAACTGGTCAAGATTCACAGCGTGGTACGTTCGCACACCGTCATATCGTACTACATGATACAGAAACAAACGAAACATATTCACCGTTGCACCGATTACCAAATATCAATGCATCTTTCTCAGTTCATAACAGTCCGTTATCTGAAGCTGCTGTTGTTGGGTATGAGTACGGCTATAACGTGTTCGCTCCAGAAACTTTAGTTATGTGGGAAGCGCAGTACGGTGACTTCTCAAATACTGCGCAAGCATTATTTGATCAATATGTTTCAGCAGGAAGAGCAAAATGGGGTCAAAAATCAGGTCTAGTTCTTCTTCTACCTCATGGTTATGAAGGTCAAGGGCCAGAGCACTCTAGTGCACGTCCAGAACGTTTCTTACAACTAGCTGCAGAAAATAACTGGACTGTTGCAAACTTAACAAGCGCGGCACAATACTTCCATATTTTACGCCGTCAAGCATCAATTCTTGGTACCGAAGCGGTTCGTCCATTAGTCATTATGACGCCAAAAAGCTTATTACGTCACCCACTTACAACTTCATCAGGTGACAAACTAAGTGAAGGACGCTTCCAACCTGCGTTAGAACAAGAAAACCTTGGTACAAAACCAACGAAAGTAAAACGTCTTGTTTTAACAACTGGTAAAATGGCAATTGACTTAGCAGCAGAAATTGAATCTGGTAAACATGAGTACAATTTAGATGAAGTTCACATTGTTCGTATCGAGCAATTGTACCCATTCCCTGCTGAAAAAGTTCAATCTATTATGAAACGCTTTAAAAACTTAGAAGAAATCATTTGGGTACAAGAAGAGCCAAGAAACATGGGTGCATGGCATTACATGGCTCCAATTCTGTTTGAACTTGCTGGAGATAAAGTAAAAACAGGTTATATTGGACGCCCAGACCGCTCAAGCCCTTCAGGTGGCGACCCACATGCGCACCGTGCAGAACAAGAACTTATCGTTGCACACACATTAGATACAAAGTATAACTTTCGTCAAGATAAACAAGAAATAGAAGTTTATAGCAACTAAAAAAGCAATTCACTCTAGCTCATTTGGGCAGAGTTCCTTACCTACTCAATTGTAAAGAATTTCTGCCCAATCAAGCTGGAAAACTGGAGATTACCGAAGAGAAAAGAAGACAAAACACACCGTTAGGCAAATAAGGGGAGGACATTTAAAATGATCGAAATTAAAGTACCTGAGCTTGCAGAATCTATTTCAGAAGGAACTATCTCGCAATGGCTTATCAACGTAGGCGACAAAGTTGAGAAAGGTGGCAGCGTTGTTGAGCTTGAAACAGATAAAGTCAATGTAGAAATCATTGCAGAAGATTCAGGTATTGTATCGAAGCTACTAGGAGAGCCTGGGGATACTGTTGAAGTTGGTGACATCATTGCAATTTTAGATGCAAATGGAGCTGCAGTAAGTACACCTGCTCCAGCAGCTCCAGAACAACCTAAACAAGAAATTACTGAAGCACCGAAAGCTGAAGCTCCAAGTGCTACGCCAAATAAAACAGCTTTACAAGGTCTTCCAAATACAGATCGCCCTATCGCATCACCTGCTGCTAGAAAAATGGCACGTGAATTAGGAATCGACTTAAATGAAGTACGCAGCACGGATCCACTTGGCCGCGTGAGACCACACGATGTACAAGCACATGCTGCTGCACCAAAAGCAGAGCCTAAACAAGAAAAAACAAGTCCAAAACCAGCAGCAACGACTGAATTTGAAAAACCTGTTGAGCGCGTAAAAATGTCCCGCCGCCGTCAAACAATTGCAAAACGTCTTGTAGAAGTTCAACAAACATCTGCAATGTTAACAACATTTAACGAAGTTGATATGACTGCAATCATGGAATTACGTAAAGAACGTAAAGATGCATTCGAGAAGAAACATGATGTTCGTCTTGGCTTTATGTCATTCTTCACAAAAGCAGTTGTTGCAGCGTTAAAACAATTCCCATTGTTAAATGCTGAAATTCAAGGTGACGAGCTTATCATTAAAAAATTCTATGACATCGGAATCGCTGTAGCAGCTCCAGATGGCTTAGTTGTTCCAGTTGTACGCGATGCAAACCAATTGAACTTCGCTGAAATTGAAAGCGAAATTCGTAATCTAGGTAAAAAAGCACGTGATAACAAACTTACATTAAAAGAACTCCAAGGTGGTACATTTACAATTACAAACGGTGGTGTGTTCGGCTCCCTTATGTCAACACCTATCCTAAACAGCCCACAAGTAGGTATTCTTGGAATGCATAAAATTCAAGTAAGACCAGTTGCAATTGATGCAGAACGTATGGAAAACCGTCCGATGATGTACATTGCTCTATCTTACGACCACCGCATCGTCGATGGTAAAGAAGCAGTTAGCTTCCTTGTTGCTGTTAAAGAAATGCTTGAAGATCCAAAATCATTATTATTAGAAGGTTGATTAACTTTCTAAATATACATGGCTGTAGAAAGAGTCGATACATTCGGCCTTTCTACAGCTTTTTTTATTAAATAGCAATCTTTTAGATTGCATAAAGGACAAATCATACTACATACACTAATAATGTGTGCCTATAACAAATTTACTGATAAGGAGGAATAAAATGAGCACGCTGCCAACTTCCACAAAGCTAAAAATGAACAAGGATACCTTTTTCCTCCCCGATTCAAACGGGGGTGTCTATTTTCGAAACAACTCCAGTTCATTTCGGATGCAGGGTGATGGTATCTATGAGTGGATTGAAAAATTAATGCCTATGTTTAATGGAGATCACACTTTAGAAGAACTAACAAATGGTCTCCCCCTCCCTTATCAAAATAGAGTATTTGAAATTGGAGAAGTTTTGTACCAAAATGGTTTTGTACGTGATGTGAGTCAAGATGCTCCTCACCAATTAGAGGATACACTACTTAATCGATATGCATCACAAATTGAATTTTTAGAAGCTTACTCTCACTCAGGTGCCCTGAATTTCCAAATGTATCGACAATCTAAAGTCTTAGCAATTGGATCCGGATCTATTTTCACTTCATTAATTTCTTCTTTACTTGAATCTGGTTTACCTGAGTTTCACTATTTAGTGACAGATCCTGATGAAACAAACCTTTCTCGGCTAAGTGAACTTATACAAAAAGCATATGCTACCGATTCTGATGTACTTGTTCAAGAAATAGATACAACGACCGATTGTTCTTTGCAGGAAGTTTTTCAGCCCTTTGATTGGATTCTATATGTATCTCAAAATGGCAATATCGAAAAACTAAGAGCTATACATGCAATTTGTAGAGAAGAAAAGAAAAACTTTCTTCCTGCTTTATGTTTACAGCACGTAGGCTTAGCTGGTCCTGTCATTACTTCTGATTCTGAAGAATGCTGGGAATCAGCATGGCACCGTATACATGAGATTGCTCTTCAAAAAGATCAAATATCAGATTCCTTCTCCCCAATTGCTGGTGCTATGTTAGCAAATACAATTGTTTTTGAGTTATTCAAACATGTTACAGGTTCCTCAAATAGGAAGAAAAACAAGCAATTCTTTCTATTAGATTTAGAAACACTTGAAGGCAATTGGCATCCATTTATAAAACACCCACTTATAGCCACTGAAACTTTTACGATTGAATTGATACAAGACCTTGATGAAACACTCGAACGACATGCAGACGAAAAACATTCGAATGAACTTTTTCTTTTTTTTGACCAATTAGCTTCCAGAATCTCTGGGATTTTTCACTTATGGGATGAACAAAATTTAAAGCAATTACCGCTGTCCCAGTGCTATATTCAAGTCGCAAATCCATTATCAGAAGGACCGACATCTCTCCTCTCTTCTATAATTTGCGGGGGATTAACTCATGACGAAGCGCGCCGCGAGGCAGGTCTAACTGGAATTGAAACATATGTAACCGAGATGGTGAATTTCCTTATCCCTGATCAAGATGAATTCATTGGAATTGGAGCAGGAGAAACTATGGTAGAAGGCGTTTATCGCGCACTACAAAATCATTTAACACATACATTACAAACGAGGCAGTTGAGCACAACAGAAGAAATTACGCTACTACAACTAACAGAAATTCACGACAAACATTGCCAATTTTATTTACGTGCACTCTCCGCGATACATGAGGAACCAAAGATAGGAATTGGTAAAGATGTAATAGGTTTCCCTGTTATTTGGGTCGGCATACACAACCAGTGGTATGGCAATACTAACCTAAATATGACATTAGCGCTAAGAGGCGCATTACAACAAGCACTACTTCATATCCAAAACTATGAAATTCCCTATAACTCTACTATATTATGGGAATCATCTACCCTTCTGCACGATGCAAATTCGTTTAGAGTTGTAGTACAAAAAGAAGAAGAAATTCCACCATTAAAATTCTTACAGCTGGCTTTACAGAATTTAAAAGAGCATAATCTTCATCCCTACGTCCTCGACCTGGCAATTGAACCATTTTTAAAAGAAGGATTAGGTAGTGTAATTGGTATGGTAATAAAAGAGGAGGTGGACTAATGGATCGTAAAATATTAATTGTAGGAGATGGCTTACTTGCAAACTATGTAAATCAGCAATTGTCTATTCATTACCCTACCATTCATCAAAACACACTTGAAGAACCACTTCCTGAAAATATTCATCTTGCTCTCGTATTACACGATGGTTCTCCTCCCTCTATACATCATGAAGCTGAACAAATATTTCGATCCGCTAACATTCCTTGGCTTCGGGGCTTCACTTCATTCGGTGAGGGTATCATTGGTCCTTATGTTCAGCCACATACAACAGGATGTTCCCATTGTGCTGATGCAAGGCGGTTTATAGCTGGCTTTGATCAAAAAGAAATGTGGGAGTTACAGCAGAAACATTCCTTAAAGATAGATGATGACGTACAACGAGATATATGTGCAACGCAAACTGGATTACTACAAATGTGTCATCTTATTCATGCTGAAACAGAAAAAATAATAACAGAAGGTCACACCTCTTTAACTGAAGAACTCATTTTCCTTAACATGCGAACCTTTCAATGTTCACGCCATTTGTTTCTTCCTGATCCTTTATGTCCGGTGTGTAGCACAATACCTGACGACACTGAAGCTGCTGCTTATTTATCGCTGCAACCGAGCTTTAAAACGAATACTGAAAGCTATCGATGTCGTTCTATTGAGGATTTAAATACGTTTTTAACTAAAGATTATTTAGATTACCGGACTGGACTTTTGAACGGAAAAATGCAGCATTCCGTATTACCATTCGCTGATGTTATCGTAAATATGCCATTACTTTTTGGTAACGAAGGAGTTGCAGGTCGAACCCATTCATTCATGGTTAGCGAGGCAACGGCTATTTTAGAAGGGCTAGAACGCTACTGCGGAATGGCACCTCGCGGAAAACGGACGAATGTTCATGGTAGCTATCGGGATTTCGAAGATGTAGCCATTAATCCTCTCACAATTGGTGTACATATGGATGAACATTATAAAAAAGCAGATTTCCCATTCAAAGCATTTGATCCTGATCATCCTCAAGATTGGGTATGGGGTTATTCTTTATCACAAAATCGTCCCGTCCTACTTCCAGAATCAATTGCATATTATAGTCTAGGACATAGGGACGCTTTTGTTTATGAAACTTCAAATGGCTGTGCAATTGGAGGTAGTTTAGAAGAAGCGATTTTCCATGGTATTTTAGAAATAGTCGAACGCGACGCTTTTTTGTTAACGTGGTATGCACAATTACCACTTCCCCGCCTTGATCTAGCTTCTACAGACGATGTGGAATTACAATTGATGATTGAACGAATGCGTACCATTACAGGCTATGAATTACACGTTTTTGATGCAACGATGGAGCATGGTATTCCAAGTATATGGGCAATTGCAAAAAATACAAAACAAGACGGAATGAATCTCGTCTGTGCAGGTGGTGCTCACATGGAACCACTGCGAGCTATTAAAAGTGCAATTCATGAATTAGCAGGTATGTTGCTTACAATGGATAAAAATCTTGAAACAAACAAGCAAAAATACGAACATTGTTTACGCGATCCCTACCTTGTCACTCAAATGGAAGATCATAGTATGGTATACGGCTTACCAGAAGCCGAAGAACGTCTTCAGTTTTTATTAAATGATCATCGGTCTGTACGAACATTTAAAGAAATGCATCAGCTAAAATCGACCGATAGGGATTTAACTTCAGACCTTCGTCATCTTTTAGATCGACTTCATCACTCAGGACTTGAAGTAATCGTCATTGACCAAACTGTTCCTCTCATACAGAAAAACGGATTATCTTGTGTGAAAGTACTCATTCCTGGTATGCTGCCAATGACATTCGGGCATCAATTTACTCGTACAACAGGACTACAAAGAGTACTTACCGTACCAATGAAACTTGGGTATGCCAGTGAACCACTTACATTAGAACAACTGAACCCACATCCGCACCCATTTCCATAAAGAACAGTAAAGTAACACTTTAAGTTAGTAGTTTTTTCTACCTTCCCCCCACCTCTCTTACTGAATTTTAATGTGGGGGGATTACCGCTTGATAAGGAGGCCTGTTCATGCAGCTCGAAACATTTCTACAACATCTGCATTTTTCCATTGATGAAATCATGCCCCAAGACAAGGAAATCAACTGGGCTGACGCCCCCCTTCCTTATAAACTATACCGTAATCTACCTGTCATTCCTCTTTCTCTAGAAGTACCATTAACATTACGAGATCAAAATCTGTCTCATGAACCCACCACCCTAGAACAAATTGGGCATTGCCTCTGGTATACATTCGGCCTAACTCAATTTTGTCAGCCTTCCTTCGGCTTAGAAGAACAAACAACAACGAATATATACCGAAGATTTATTCCTTCTGGAGGAGCTTTATATCCAAATGAATTATATTTGTATTTAAAAATGACCCATTATCCACATGGAATCTATCATTATGACGCTGCACATCATCGTCTCGTATTACTACGTGAAGGAAATTTTGACTCTTATCTCAGTGAGGCACTTGGAAATCGTTGCAACATCTCTTCTTGTTTCGGCATTGCTTTCGTATCAACAATGTTTTGGAAAAATTTCTTCAAATATAATAATTTTTCTTATCGTCTCCAAGGCCTGGATGCCGGTGTTCTCATCGGTCAATTACTAGAAGTCTCTAAACAATTTGGCTATACATCGGGCGTATATTTTCAATTTCTAGATAGAGCTATCAATCATTTACTTGGACTATCTGAACAAGAAGAAAGTGTGTATGCAGTTATTCCGTTATCTAACCAGCCTATAGAAGAATGGTTTCATAAAAATAATACAAATACAAACTTCACTTCTAATGAACTCTCACAACAGCTTCCTTTGTTAGAGCATGAACACTTTATTCGATCAAAAAACTTTACTGATTATCCTCTCATAACAAGAATGAATGCAGCATCTATGCTAGAATCAACGAACGCATTTCGGACGATGCCAGAAGAGACACTCGTTCCAAACCACACAGAAACTTTAAAGCTTCCTCAGGTACAGCGATTATCATACGATTTCACAACTGTTTGTCAAAAACGTTATTCGCCTGATATTGATTTTATTTTAAGGAAAATAAGCACTACACAACTATCTACTTTGCTTCAAGAAGCAAGCCTTTCCTTCCCTTATCAAAACGACTTAGATGGAGAACATATAAGAACAAAATCGCGCGTCTCACTCTGCGGATGCTTTTATAACGTAGAAGGTTTACCAAATGGTGCCTATTCCTATGACAGCAAGGCTCATACATTAGAAAAAATTCAATCTGGAGATCTCCGCCAACCTTTACAATCCGGTATGACAATGGACAATGTTAACCTCTTTCAAGTACCACTCTGCTTACATGTAATGGGAAATAAAGATTATTCGAAAAACGATTTAGGTTATAGGGGCTATCGAATTCAACAAATGGAAGCTGGAATGCTTGTACAAAAGCTCGTCTTAGCAGCATCAGCTATAGATATGGGAGGACATCCGCTCTTAGGTTTTGATGCAAGTTTATGTGACAAACTTTATGAAATTGATACGACTCGAAAAACGACCCTCATTCAAATTCCAGTTGGTCCTTATCGCCCTCGCACTTGGCTAAAAGGATCTTTGCATAGTTAAAAGATCCGCCCTATGCTTCTAGCAAAGGGCGGATCTTTTTAATGAAACTGGTTTTCGACATGTGAAATGTTACGAAGAAAAAGGATGCCTTTGTATCGCGGGGAACAAATAATATAAAAAAGCAGCCCTTATAAGGCCTGCTTTTCATAATTAAATTACTTTAAAGATACTCTTAATCTGTCTTGCAAATAACCAATTCTTCGTTCCGCAGTTATCATTTAAACTATCTAGCATAATAGAATTCCCATTAGAGAATTGCAACTGTAATGTTGTATTTTTATCATTTGTTTTTAGGCTTATATCTGTAATGTTCTCATACTTTAATTTTTCAACTTTAATATATTCTTCTTGCACCTTACCAATAACAACATGATCTTGGAAAAAGAAGAATACCTCAGCTTTTTTTCCAAAGCAAAATACATTTTTCGGGTAAATTAAAGTAGCATTATCAATTGCAACGCATAGTTCCTTTACTTCTTGGACAATTTCTCCAAAGTCCTCTTCATGCCTTGCGTTTGACTCTGCGATCCACTCTTCTACTGTTTTCATATTTATTGCCATTTCTTACCCTCCAGCATCATTCATTACTAGCTTATGTCTATCGTATTTTTATGTACGTAAAAAAATAAATACTATATGAAAATATAATAGATAAGTACTACATTTTTCAAGGAGAAATATGATTTCACACCTATTTTAGATAATTTTCTGTTTTCAAAATTTAAAATAGCACTTCTAAAAGAAGTGCTATTCCGCCCGCCTTGCCGCTTGTTGAATTGGATCCCAGACACTGTTGTATGGCGGAGCATAACTTAAATCGACATCCTCTAAATCATGAATGCTCATTTTATGAAATAAGGCCATTGCAATGACATCAATTCGTTTATCCACGCCTTCTTCTCCGATTACTTGTCCACCAAGTAATTGTTTTGTATCAGAGCGATACAATAATTTCACATAAAGTTTTGTGGCATCTGGATAATAGCCGGCCATATTTGTTGAATCTACCTTCACCGTTTTATATGGTATTTTTAATCCATTCGCTTCTTTTTCACTTAAACCCGTTCTCGCTAGTGTAAGCCCCATAAATTTGATAATGCCCGTACCAAGAGTTCCTTTAAATGCTCTCCGTTTATCAACCATATTTAATCCAGCGAGGCGCCCTTGTTTATTTGCAGTTGTACCAATTGGAATATGATCATGTGTTTCTTTTATGATGTGATAATGAGTTGCGCAATCTCCTGCTGCATAAATATCTTCCACATTCGTTTGCATATAAGCATTTACTTCTATCGCTTCTTTATGATTTACACGGATATTGGTTCCTTCAAGAAAATCTGTATTTGGCTTTACTCCAACTGATACTAATACAAGATCTGCTTTATACGTTCCTTTATCTGTTTCAATCCATTCAACTTTATCTTGCCCTTTAAAAGCTTTCACGTTTTCATTTGTTAAAATTTCAATATGATGTTTCGCTGCTTCTTCATGTATATATGCTGCCATATCAGCATCATAAATCGTACCGATATGATCATTTCGTTCAATCATTCGTACCTTTTTCCCAAGCTCCACAAATGTTTCAGCCATTTCAAGACCAATTGCTCCGCCGCCAATAATTGTTACTTGCTCGACATTTTGTTCTTGCAGTGTCTCCAATATTCGCTGGGCATCCGGAATTGTTTTTAGAAGATGAATCCCTTGTAAATCCTTACCTTCCCAATCTGGCATAACAGGCCTAACTCCCGTCGCAATTAGTAAGCGGTCATATTGATATTGAAATGAATCTTTTGTCTCTGTATGTATACCATGTACAATTTTATTTTCAGTATCGACTTTTGTTACTTCATGATTTGTTTTCGCATCAATTCCATACTTATCACGAAATGTCTTAACATCTCTGGCAATTAATTTTTCAGTAGAAGCAATCGCACCGCTAATAACGTATGGAAGTCCGCACTGCGCATATGAATATATTTCACCTTTTTCTAATGTAACGACTTTAGCATCTTTATCATTTCTAACAATTTGCATCGCCGCGCTCATGCCAGCTGCGTCTCCACCCATGATTACATAGTTCACCAAACCACTCCTTTGTATCGTCTCTATCGTTTACATTTTCCAAATTGACCATAAATAAATCCTTTTCTCTATAAATATCTTATACAAAGTACCAGATATTCTTACTTTTGTTTACAAATGAACCCATTCCGTCCTAACATAACAACGTCCGCCTTTACATACAAATTTCGGATTCGAAACTAAAAAGAGCCTTACACTCATTTTCTCCTTTTGGTTTCACATAGCATGGGGTAGAAAAAGGCTCTGACCGTTTCTACACACGGACGGATGCTCTCTCCTACCCAAAAGGCTGGTTTTATGTCGGTTTTCATCACTATATTATCCATTTTAATTTCTCTACATCTAAGTCGTTGCTTTGAAAACAAAAGAAGATTTGCTCTCGTTTTCTCTCTTTATTTTCACTTCGCATGGGGCTAAAAAAGGCTCTGACCATTTCTACACACGGACGGATGCTCTCTCCCACCCAAAAAGAATGTTTTTTTTGTTATATTTAAACATCCTTTGAACGCTATAGGTAAAGTGTCGTGCCTCATAAACTCAATTATTAATATGCTATAATAATCGCAATGGAAAGTAGGTGAAAAGAATCAATGTGTAGTAATTTTCTTATCTCTACTCCTGCTGAACCAAAAATCGCCCACCCCCTTGAACAGGAATTCAGTATTAGTGCAACACTCTACGGTGCACAGGCTTGGTCAGCTGATAGCAATACCTTTTTTCAAGAAATTTGGAAATCTACCCTGTTTGCATCTACCTCTCAACCTGACGATGCTGTCTATCCACTTGGTATCCTTAAAATTATCAACCTCTCTTACGACACAATAACTGTTATCACATCAAAAGGATTAAACAGTAAACTTGAGATTACAGTTCCACCAAATTCGGAAGCCATGCTTACCTCCAGTTCTTTATCCGATGTCCATGCTAGTACAATTGGCAGAGCAAGCCGAGTCAATTTTCTTTTTCATATCTTTTTTTCTCGTGAAGCGCCCAGAGCTCCCCTCATACCAATACAGAAATAACAAAAGGGAATCTTGCTTTTAAATTCTTCTATGTTTTTCAATCGGAATAATGTAATCATTGCCATAACACATAAAAGGATTTGTTACATGAAATGCAACCACATAAGTAAAAAAGGTACATCACCATTATTGATGATGTACTTTTCATTTCTACAACAGGGAAAGTAGTTTCATTTGCCTACTCCTTTGACTTTATAAGTTCCACATTATACGTCTCGATATCATTCAACTCTCCTGTATAATATGGATTTTCTCTATACCATGACTGTTTTAAAAAATAGGCTTGGATATCTTTCGTTTGAAAAATATGTCCATGCCGAGCGTATATTTCATTTCTAGCAATTCGCAATTGTTCTTTTGTTAAAAGGTTTAGCTCTGCACTCGTTAACTTACGAATATGACTATCAGGAAAGAAAAATCCGTTATATACATACCTCGTTGTTACTGGTGGTGAAGAAGGTGGTTTCTGTTGTTCTTCAGTTTTTTGTTGAAACGATAATGTATAATATTGGTTTGTTGATATATGTTCCACCTTTGTTCGTTCTTTTCCGCTTGCGCCCTCTTTTTCTAAATAAATAGAGACGCTCCTATCCGTAGCTACCGGTCCCCACTTAAATTCTTCCCCCGTCAGTGTCGTAATCGGTTTCTGATTGGCATATAATGTTGCTCCTGCTACATTTGTTTGGATCGTAATGTAATGACCTTTTAACGAAAGATCAACCGTTACATTATTTTGATTTTGCTTCATAAGTACAACCTTTTCTTCACGCGTTAACTTCACATAATCATTTTTAAACTCTGATTGAAATGTTTGAATACCCGGAAAAAATGGCCCATATTGCTTTTCAAACATTTTATCAGTTGCCTTATTTAATTCTTTCCCATTTACCTTTAACAACGCACCTTTTTCATCCGTAAGAAGCGATGCATAATACGTTTTTGCTTTTAACTTATATCGATCAAATAAAAAGAAGTATTTCCCATCTTTCGTTAATACAAAGTCTACTTTTTCTACATCATTCCGCTTCTTCTTTTGTTGTTGAATAGAACCCTTTAAATCATTCACATAAGAAGGGAACTCTTTTATATACGCAAATAACGGTGCTATACTCTCCTTATCTATTACAAATTGTGGATCATCTGTTGTCACAATTTCAATAAATTTTTCCGTATCTCTTTCTTGTAAGATTGTAATCATCCTATCAATTTGCGCTTCTGCAGAATAATAATTTGCCCCATACATATATGCCCCACCAAAGCTGAGAATAAGAAGAATGATAACTCCAATCCATATTTTTTTGGCTGTACTCATCTTCCTTCGTACATGGGATTCCTCTTCGCTTCTTCTCGTTCCACAACTTTGACAAAAATGCACACCATCCATTAATTGTGAACCGCATTTTGTACAAACGTTCATCCGTTCAGCCACCTTTTCAGTAGAAGCCTGGGAAACTTTCCGTTAAGGTATTAATAATTGTTTGTATATAAGACCAAAGAATAATCCAGCCCGCAATTGAAATTAAAATATTTGCGATAATAAGTGTATATACCGGATCTAATCCACCTCGGTCTAGCTTAACTATTGAAACAATCATACATACGCTCATCCACGATACAGCAATCCCTAAAAAGAATGCCGCTAGAAAAATTGTTAAAAAGCTAAATAAAAGTGCAATAACAAGTATAGCGACAACTGGTGTCGATACCGTTCCCCAAACACCTACTGTTTCTAAAAAGGAAAAAGATGATTTCATCAGCTTTCCACTTACAAAAATAATAAATCCAACAAAGAGAACTAAAATTAATAAAAAGAAAAAGATTTTAACAGATTCTCCAAAAAACGAAGGTGCCTGCGCTTCATACGCGAATCTCGTTGCCACCGACGCAGCCTGACTCATCATTCGATAAAATAAACAAGCAAATAAGAAACAAATAAGAACAAGACTGACAATCCCATTCCTTACCTCAATATGACCACTTTTCATAATTGCTGACGGAGCTTTCAATGCATTCTTAAAAAACTGAAAGTAACCACTTGCAAATTGCTTTGCTTGCTCTACCTTTTCATTCGAAACTACTTCCTGCGTAGGTGCTGACCGAGTCAACTGCTGTTCCCCTTGTTCTGCCGCCTGATCTGTCAGTGCATGCCCACAATTCCCACAAAATTTTGCTTCATTTGTATGCTCGGTGTTACATTTTGGACACGTCATGTTTTCTCTCCCCCTTAGCATGTATCTTCTAAGCTGCTACAAATTCAATATATGTATACGGACAGAAAACATGCCTACAAGAAAAAGCTATATATGCTATACATTTCCACCTTATCTATTCTAGTAATCTATTCACAAAATGGTATGATAA
Source organism: Bacillus pseudomycoides (assembly GCF_022811845.1). Classification (NCBI taxonomy): domain Bacteria; kingdom Bacillati; phylum Bacillota; class Bacilli; order Caryophanales; family Bacillaceae; genus Bacillus; species Bacillus pseudomycoides. The sequence continues at coordinate 2,714,686 of NZ_CP064266.1, read as the reverse complement.
ACAGTAGTAAAATACATAGATTGGATGAAGAATATGGAACTGGCATACTCAATTTTTCATATACTCCTTACAAGCTTAATACAATTATTTTCATTACTAGGTGTCATCATTTTAGTTGGTTTTCTATTAGGATATTTAGAATCTCTTACACGAAAGTATTGGACGAGTGCTTTTGGGAGAAAAGGCTTCCTTTTATCAGCTTGGATTGGTGTTCCTATTCATGAATTAGGACATGCGATTATGTGTGTCGTATTTAGGCATCAAATTGTGGCAATGCAGCTCTTTCCAACCAATACAAATAACGGTTATTTAGGTTATGTTAGGCATCAATATAATCAAAGAAGCATATATCAACGAATAGGAAATTTCTTCATCGGAATTGCTCCTATTTTCTCGGGAATGGCCATCTTGATCCTTCTCATGTATTATTTCGTACCACAATCTTATTCGGTCTTTATACATGCTCTTGAAACAAACACTCAATCTACTTCTATCAATATTGATATGCTGCAAAGTATTGTGTCGTCATCGTTTCTCTTGTTAAAAAGCCTGTTTACGATTCATAACTTATCCACACCTTCTTTCTGGCTTTTTCTTTTTATCGCAATTTGTATGTCTGCGCATATCGCCTTAAGCAAACCAGATATAGAAGGTTCTTTAGATGGTGTGATTACGATATTCATCGTCTTGATCCTATTCAATACGATAGCAAGGCTGTTTCATTATGATAGTAATCAATTAATAGGAAATGTAGTGAAATATAATATGTATGTACTTGCGTTTTCAAGCATAGCGATACTATTTTCATGTATCGCTGTATGCATTAGCTTTATTTGCTACAAAATTAAAACAGCTAGTTCAAAATGAACTAGCTGTTTTTATTAAATTTCCGTCATATAATTACACTGCTCCACCGGGACACGCGCATGCCCCTCTTCATCTGTACACCAAGACTGCGACTGAAATGCGAGGAAAATGCCAACCCATTGCTTCCTTTTTTCAAAATGAATTAATATGCCACCATCTTGCCACGCGCCGTCATCATTCTTCCACTTCTCCACATTTCCTTGATTCATATGAATATCATGTATGCCATTACCAGGTTTAAAATGAAAATATCGATCATGTGTATCATTTTCTGGACCCCATCGTTCTCCAAATGCATAAATAATTGCCTTTTCCTCTATCGCTCGTTTTATATAATGTTCTATTTTTTCATTTAAATCATTGTCCGCTCCCGATCTTTCTGGCGGCAAAGGAATCATCTGTTTTGAACCAAATAAATTTCCCCGCACATAATCTAAAGCTACCCTTGGTTCATTATTTTTCACTTCTGTAAAACCAAAAGGTAATGTCGGTAAAATCGTAATAGCTTCTGATTTAATATTTTCACTTGCAAAATATAGTACTTCTGATGGATAACTCTGCGATTTCACATTAATTGCAATCCGATAGTCTACTCCTAAGTCATCTTGCAAATGAACTTGATAATGAGGTGTTTTCCCTTTTCCAATCATAGATTGTAATGCTATACCTTTTAGGACTCCGTAGTTTTTTAGGGGCATGGGATCATCTCCTCTTCATATAATAGAAACACTTGTTCTTTTATAAATTATCCCCTGACAAACGAAAATCCTCCTAAAGCAGAAGATTTTATTGCCATACATACCATCCGGCAACTTCCATCACTACAATCAACACCGCTCCAAAAATCATAAGCGTTGTCTTCTTTAGTAGTTCATTCTCACGAAATGGAATATTACATAAATAGGCCCCCAGCGTAATCCGTGACGGACAAGCAATTGTCGCTACGGATGATGCTGTATTTTGCAGAGTCGTAACATATTGCCACGGAAGTCCTACATTCTGCGCTGTTTGCATTTGTAGTTTAATAAACATCGCATTTGATCCTGCGTTACTTCCCGTTAAAAAACCACCAATGGCACCGATGAACGGGGCAACAAAGACAAATAATGTTCCAAATGTACTTCCTGCTGCTTCTGCTAATAATGTATGCATACCCGCCGCACCCATCAATTCTGAAATAGCAATGAACATTGTCGTTGTAATCGCAAACGGTATCCATTGTTTGATCGTTTGCGATAAAGACTGTTTTATAATAGGAGAAGGAATACGGAAAAAAACGATGGTAAATAAACATGTCACCCCAAGCCAAAATCCAGGTGAATATAATAATGCTAATTTATAAGAGTACGCTGGTAAATCAACGACGGCATAAGATTGCAGCATATTATGTAACGATGGAATAAGACGAGAGAGCAAAATACAAACTGTTAAAAATAAATAAGGGCTTATAATTTTCACGATAGAAATTTCTCGCTGCGTCGTTGCAGCATGCTCCGATAAAAACTCCTTCCCTTGCCTCGCTGTCATCTTAATGATAAGAAACCCAAATGTAATTGTTACAATGGAACTTAAAATCCCCGCTAATTCAACACTGACGTATGCATTAGAAAGATAGATTGATATAGAAAATAAGAGAAAAAAACCGAATCCTTCCTTCCACTTTTCCTTCACCGCTTGCCAGCCACCAACTACATACAAAGAAAGGTAAACAAAGTATGCAAAGAAAGGAATACTGAGTAATGCTGTACTCGATCCTAAGTTCACTAATGGCATGTTGATTAGCTGCGATCCAATAATCGTTCCCGTTGCCATAGCTCCCCAGGAACTCGCCAATAAACCGATAAACGATAATAAAACTGCTTGGAACGGTTTATAACCAAGCGAAAGAAAAATCGGAGCTGCCACCATAAAACCAATTCCAAACCCGCTCACTGATTCGATAAGTGGACAAATTCCAAAGCACATTAAGAGCATTTGTAATAATCGATCATGTGTAACTTGTTCTATAAAACGTGCAACTTGATCGATATACCCCATTTTGTTCATGAGGTGAAATAAAAGAATACCAAAAAACAAAACATACCCTACAATAAAACAAATTAACCCGCCCTTAATTGTTGCATGCATAACCTCCCCCATTTGCAGTCGAAACATTGGTGTTAGTAAAACGATTCCACCGCATACAATATAGGAAATTAACGATGCTTTAAGTGATGTTTGCTTAAATACAAATAAACAAATAAAAATCATCATAATCGGAATAAGGGCTAACAATACAGCCATACCATCATCTCGTTTCTTATAAGATACAATTGTAACTATTATATAACAGTTAACAGAATATTCAATTTGTTTTGTAACAGTTTTTTACTATTCTTTATCAAGTGAATGATCGAAAAAACGATACACTACAAGAAATACTATATTTCTCAAAAGGGGTTATAGATATGAACAAAGAACAATTTTGGCAGCTGATTTCAGAAATGAATCAAAAAGAAGAAACGAGCGAATAGCTAGTGGAACACTTAACTTCTCAGCCCACGGGCGAAATTGCAGATTATGAAATCCATTTCCAAACTGCTCTTAAAGAATCTTATACATCTTCTCTATGGGCAGCTGCTTATATTATTTTTGGCGGATGTTCTGATGATTTATTTCACTATTTTAGAGGTTAGCTCATCGTATGTGGGCAAGAAACGTTTGAATCCGCCCTGCAAAATCCTGAAAATCTAGCAAACTTAATTCCTGCTTATTATGAAGAGGAAGAAATTATTCCTGAATGTGAAGAAATACTATCTGTTGCCCTTGAAGCTTTATCTCCCTTTAAATCGGATTGTCTAAAGGGGGGTTTTTGTCTAAAAGAAAAAGAAGATTTTCAAAGAGGCTGAGCATAAATCAAATTTTGACTTATCTCTCAGCCTTATAATATCTTTATGCTTGTGCCACGGCTTGTTTGTTTTTTTTCATAGTTCTCATGGATTCAGCTACTTTAACCATCATGGAACATTCTACTCTCTTACGGAAGATGTCACAGCTAAAATCGTAGATTCCATTGATGGAGCCGGTTGCGTGCAATGCGTTGGCAGGGCAACCACCACTGCAGTAAAGTTTCGCCCAGCAGTCCTGACATTCTGTCTTCGAGTAGCAACTGCTCTCTTTAAATTGACATTGCATCTCTTGTTTTGTAATTCCATCCCAAATATTTCCCATACTGTATTCGTTATCCCCGATGAACTGGTGGCAAGGGAAGAACTCGCCCCATGGTGTGACAGCGAAATATTCAGTTCCTGAGCCGCAGCCAGAAATTCTCTTTTGGATGCAAGGGCCTTCTGAGAGGTCAAGCATGTAATGGTAGAAAGTGAATCCATTACCTTCTTCCTCACGCTTTAGCATTTCCTTGGCGAGAATTTCGTACTGGTTATAAATATCTGGAAGGTCCTTTTCGGTGAGTGCATATGGTTCCCGTGGATTACAGATGACCGGTTCCATCGAGAGCTTGTCAAAACCAAGATCTGCGATATGAAAAATGTCATTGGTGAAGTCAACATTGTTATGAGTATAGGTTCCACGCACATAGTATTCTTTATCTCCACGCTTTTTGACGAATTCTTGGAACTTCGGAACGATATAATCATAGCTCCCCTTTCCAGTTACTGTTTTACGAAGGTGATCGTGGACTTCTTTTCTTCCATCAAGACTCAGTACGACATTGTACATTTCTTTATTCAAAAAATCAGTGATTTCATCGTTTAGTAACATGCCATTTGTAGTAAAGGTGAATCGAAACGTTTTTTTGTACTCTTTTTCTTTACTTCTTGCGTAAGCGACAATCTGTTTTACAACTTTCCAGGCCATGAGCGGCTCTCCCCCGAAGAAGTCGATGTCGAGGTTTCGGTGATGGCCGGAGTTTTCCAATAGGTAATCGATAGCTCTTTTGCCAACCTCATAACTCATAATCGCTCTGCTTCCATTGTATTTCCCTTGGCTGGCGAAGCAGTATTCGCATGATAAGTTACATGTATGTGCAACATTAAGGCAGAGAGCCTTTACATAAGTTTGGCGGTTTCTTAAATCAATTGAGAGACTCTTATATTCATCCTCAGTAAAGAGTTTTCCATCATTTTTTAGCTCTTCGATATCTGCAATGGTTTCTCGAATGTCCTTCTCAGAGATATCGGAATCATGTACGTATTTTTCTAGCATCATTGTTATGATTTCTTCTGCAGCAGTAGTCTCATAAAGCGCGATGATTTCATAAGCGAGGTCGTCGACAACATGTACTGATCCACTGTAAGTATCGAGTACGATGTTGTATCCGTTTAGTTTATATTGATGAATCATGGTTAATAATCAAACTCCTTTTGTTTATAAAGTAACACTTCCGTTAATGGAGCTTTCACTTCTTGTTCATGCTTGATAAAAATGGCCGCCCATCTGGGAAGCAGTTGGGCGGTACGTTTCTCATTTTCTATCTGTTCATTATATTTTCACATTTTTGATTTGCAACTCCGCAAGATGTCTTGCAAGCTGATTGGCAAGATGTTTGACATGCACCACATCCACCATGTTTTACTGTATCTGTCAGTTTACGAGTACTTAGTGTTACGATTCTTTTCATAACGTATAACTCCTTTTTAAAAATATTTTTAAGAAACAAACTCAATATTTGTGAATGTTTTCACATTAAAAACTATGATTTGTGAAATATTTTACATTATTTCCAGTAACAATTTTAACAACACCTTTGGTTTACGTCAATCATTCTTGATGTTTTCATATTAGTTTGGGAATCAACTGTCCGTAAAAGCCAATTCGCTCAACTAATAATTAGTGAGAGATGAAGAACCCCCCACTGATGTGAAAGGTCTTAATGATTTGAAACTTGCTCATATAATATAGAGGCCCCTTAACAGGCAGCCTCTTCTTCTTATTTCACTGCAGCAATCAGTTCACAAATTTCCTCTTCTTTTTCTGTTTCCAAAAGCTCAATTACCTTACTTCCCACAACCACTCCATCACATAACGTAATCATTTCCTCAATTTGCTCAGTGGTTGATATTCCAAATCCAGCAACTACCGGGAGATCAACATGTGCTTTTACTTTTTCTAAGTAGCTATGAATCTCTTGTTTAAAGTCACGTCTAACCCCAGTGACCCCTGCTAACGTTACCGCATAAACAAACCCTTGTGACTCCCTCGTAATCTTTTCAATTCGTTCAACCGGACTCGTTACAGTAACAAGTGGAATAAGAGCGATATTCGCATCCCGAAGGAGCGGTGCAATAATATCCTGCTCTTCATACGGCAAATCTGGAACGATAATTCCATCAACACCCGCTTCAAGACAGCTTCCGATAAACCGTTCTTTGCCAAATGCTAAAATAGGGTTTAAGTATGTCATAAGTACAAATGGAATATTTACTTCTTGTCTTACTTCCGCTAATGCCTGAAAGATTCCTCCGAGCGTTGTTCCATTATCTAACGCTCGTTTTCCTGCCCTTTGAATTGTTGGACCATCTGCAACTGGATCAGAAAAAGGGATACCAATTTCAACAATGCTCGCTCCCGCTTCATCTAGAAAACGAATTTGCTCTTTTAACTTTTGTAAGCCGCCATCTCCCCCCATTATATAAGGGATAAATGCTTTTTTTCCATTTTGAAACGCCGCTGTAATTCTTTCTACTCCCATCATTTACACCTCTTCCATATAACGTTTTATACTTTCAACATCTTTATCACCGCGGCCCGATAAACAAATAACAAGCCCTTCATCTTGCTTCATTGTAGGTGCGAGTTTTAATGCATACGCCACTGCATGGGAACTTTCTAATGCTGGGATAATTCCTTCTTTTTTCGTTAGTAACTGAAATGCAGCCAGCGCTTCGTCATCTGTAATTGAGTGATAGGAAACACGGCCAATATCTTTTAGCAGACTATGCTCTGGTCCAACTCCAGGATAATCGAGCCCTGCTGAAATAGAATGTGCTTCCTGAATTTGTCCTTCTTCATTTTGAAGGAGATACATCATCGAACCATGAAGGACACCAACACTTCCTTTTGTTAACGTTGCTGCATGTTTCTCTGTATGAACGCCTTTACCTGCTGCTTCTACGCCGTAAAGAGCAACTTCTTTATCGTGCACAAATGGATAAAACATTCCCATTGCATTACTTCCACCGCCGATACAAGCAACAACCGCTTCTGGTAATTTTCCTTCTAACGCTTCATATTGCCGCTTCGTTTCTTTCCCGATTACACTTTGGAAATCACGTACAATTTGCGGAAATGGATGTGGTCCAAGAACAGATCCCATTACATAGTGCGTATCATACACGTGTGCAACCCAGTAGCGAAGCGCCTCGTTTACTGCATCTTTTAACGTTCCACTACCTGCTGCAACACTTTCCACCTTCGCTCCTAATAGTTCCATTCTGAAGACATTTAACTTTTGACGTTTCACATCCTCTTCTCCCATGAAAATGACGCACTCTAAACCGAGTAAGGCACATACCGTCGCTGTTGCAACCCCGTGCTGTCCAGCTCCCGTTTCAGCTACAACCTTTTTCTTACCCATTCGCACTGCAAGAAGCGCTTGCCCAATTGTATTGTTAATTTTATGGGCTCCGGTATGATTTAAATCTTCACGCTTTAAGTAGATTTTTGCCCCTCCGCAATACTTTGTCAGATTCTCCGCAAAATAAAGCGGTGTTTCTCTTCCAACATACGTTTGTAAATAATGCTCTAATTCTTGTTGAAATGCTTCATCTTGCATCGCTTCTTTATACGCTTCTTCTAATTCTAAGACAGATTGCATAAGTGTTTCTGGAACGTAACGTCCTCCGTATATACCGTAATGACCTTTTTCATCTGGATATGCGTAATTCATATTGAACACTCCTTCGCTTTTCTAATAAATTGTTTTATTTTCTCACGATCTTTCTTGCCATCTGTTTCTACTCCGCTGCTGACATCTATCATATACGGCTTAACAATTTCAATCGCTTCTTTAATGTTTTCAATGTGTAATCCACCAGCTAAAATGCACTTTTTGCGAATTTCATCTGACATATCATCTAGTAACTGCCAAGAAAATGTTTTGCCATTTCCGCCATGAAACTTTTCTTTCGGACTATCAAATAAGAGAAAATCAGCTTCATAGTCTGGTGATTGCTCTATATCTTCGCTTGAATGTACACCAATCGCTTTTATAGACGGAATATTCAATCTTCTAATATGATGATTTCCTTCATCCCCATGCAGTTGTACATGCGTTAAGCCACAATCATTTACGATTTTCTGGATGACTTCTACCGATTCATTTACAAACACGCCCACTTTCATTACATCAGCTAGAAGCTCATCAATAATCTGTTTTGCTCTTTCAGGTGTAATTTCCCTTTTGCTTTTCGCAAACACAAAGCCAATCGCATCTGCGCCGTATTCACAAGCTACCTTTGCTGTTTCTATATCGGTAATGCCGCAAATCTTTACTTTCATGTTGTCACCTTCAGCGATTGAAAAAAGTCATGTGCGGAAGGTGCAGTCATAAGTGCTTCTCCAACAAGAATTCCTTTTGCACCAGCTTTCTTCACACGCACGATATCTTCTTTCGTATGGATTCCACTTTCACTAATCCAAAGCATATTTTCTTCATTCAATCGTTTTCCTAGATTTTCTGTCGTACTCAAATCCACTTCAAATGTTTTCAAATTCCGATTGTTTATTCCAATCACATGAGGGTTTAGTTCTAGTGCTACCTCTAATTCTGCCTCATTATGAACTTCTACAATTGCCTCTAATCCTACTTTTTGCACGTATGCATATAACTCTCGTAGCTTTTCTTCTGATAATGCCGCAACGATAAGTAAAATGAGATCCGCTCCCGCTTCGTACGCCCGATCAATTTGAATTTTATCAATTATGAAATCTTTACATAAAAGCGGAATGTTACTATGCACTCTTGCCGTTTCTAAATCATGAAAAGATCCTTTAAAAAACTGACCATCCGTTAAAACAGAAACAGCTCCTACGCCGCACTCTTCATACATTTTTACTTGTTTCAATACGTCTACATGTAAATGAATATCACCTTTAGATGGTGAAGCTCGCTTCACTTCAGCAATCACTGTAAATTTTTGCAGTGCTCCTACAAGAGAGTGTGACTTTCGTTGTTTCTTCACCGGTGTATATGTTTCGTACAGCACTTCTACTTCTTTTTTCTTCTGCTCGACAATCTTGTCTAAAATGGTTTCCATTTAGTTCACCTTCTCCAATCTGTTATGACTTGCGTGAATTAATGCATTCAATTTCGCTAATGCTTTTCCAGAATCTATGCTTTGAGCGGCCATATGAATACCTTCTTCAATTGTCCCTGCTTTTCCATTTGCAAAAAGTGCAAGACCAGCGTTGAGTAGAACCGTATCACGGTATACACTCTTTTTCCCCTTTAGTACTTGCAGTGTAATATTCGCATTTTCTTTTGCATTCCCGCCTCTTATTTCTTCATTTTTCACATGAGAAAATCCATATTCTTCGGGAATAATACTCTCTTCTATAATTTTGTTATCTTTTAAAATCACTACATGATTTTCCCCTTGCAGAGATGCTTCATCTAAAAATCCGCTCCCATTTACAACAAGCGCTTGTTTTCTACCAAGCTTTTGCAATACCTCTGCTACAGGCATTAGCATATCTCGTTTGTATATGCCAACAAACTGTGTTTCTAAATCAATTGGATTTGTAAGCGGACCGATTAAATTAAAAATGGTCGGTACATTTAGCTCTTTTCTTATTTTCATAATGCGCTTAAGTGCTGGATGCATAGCTGGTGCAAATAGAAAAGCAATACCTACTTTTTCTAATAAATAGTCAATCTCTCTTGGCGTACATGCAATATTTACACCGAGTTCTTCTAATAGATCTGCACTTCCCGTTTTACTAGAAACAGCACGATTTCCATGTTTCGCTACCTTCACACCAGCCCCGGCAAGTACGAAAGCAGATGTTGTACTAATGTTGAATGTTTGTGCACCGTCTCCGCCCGTTCCGCAATTATCCATTGCTCCTTTTATATGACTTGCAAATGGTAATGCCTTTTCCCGAAGAGCACGAACGAGTCCATATATTTCATCGGCTGTTTCACCCTTTGCCTTTAACAATGCTAAAAAAGCAGCAATTTCACTTTCTAATATATCTTCACTTAAGAGCACAAGGCCTGCTTCATACATTTCCTGTTCCGTTAAATTCTGTCCTTCTACTAATTTCCGAAGATAACTATTCATACTCGCTCCTCCTCTTTCACACTGGATAAAAATGCACGGATTAATTTTCCGCCCTCTTCAGTCGCAATTGACTCCGGATGAAACTGCAACCCGAAAAGTGGATAATAATTATGTCGAACTGCCATGATTTCCCCATCATCCATCGCTGTCGCTAATACATCGAAACACTTTGGAATCGTCTGCTTCGCCGCCACGAGTGAATGATAGCGCATCGCAGTTAACGGTTGCGCGACATATGAAAATATCGATGTGCCATTATGCTTTACACGTGATGTTTTCCCATGTTTTATATGCTCTGCCCTTACAATTTCACCGCCAAATGCAGAAACAATCGCTTGGTGTCCAAGGCAAATGCCAAGGATCGGAATTTGTTTATAAAAATGTTGAATCACCCGGATGCAAATCCCTGCATCTTCTGGTTTTCCGGGCCCTGGTGAAAGAATAATTGCTTTTGGTCTCATTTCTTCGAGTTCTTGAATCGTCACTTTATCATTTCGCAGTACAACAATCTCTTCCTCATATTCCCCTAACAATTGATACAAGTTATAAGTGAATGAATCATAGTTATCGATGAGTACAATCATTTCATTACCTCCAAAAGCGCCTTTGCTTTATTTAACGTCTCCTCATATTCAGCAATTGGATTTGAATCATAGACAATACCGGCTCCAGCCTGCACATATGCTTTTTGGTCCTTTACAACCATTGTGCGAATTGCAAGTGCCATATCAAGATTTCCAGAAAAAGCTATATATCCTACTGCTCCGGCATATACATTTCTTTTTTCCATTTCTAATCTATTTATAATTTCCATCGCCCTAATTTTCGGTGCACCGGATACGGTACCTGCCGGCAAACAATAAGCTAATGCGTCAAAACAATCCATTTGTTTTCGCAATGTTCCGTAAACTTCAGATACAATATGCATAACATGCGAGTATTTCTCTACTTTCATATACTTATCGAGCGCAACAGAACCAACTTCGCTCACTCGCCCGATATCATTTCGCCCTAAATCTACAAGCATCATATGTTCTGCACACTCTTTCTCATTGGCTAAGAGCTCCTTCGCAATCTCTTCATCCTCCGCTTTTGTTTTTCCGCGTGGTCTTGTTCCTGCAATCGGATTTGTCATCACCTTATCATCTCGTACGGAAAGTAAGCTTTCTGGTGAAGAACCAAGTACAACATAATCTTGGAAATCAATATAAAACATGTATGGCGATGGATTCGCAATGCGAAGTTTGCGATATAATGCAAATGAATCGCCTATAAATTCACTTTGCAATCGCTGAGATAGTACAACTTGAAAAATATCACCATTTCGAATATATTCTTTTGCTTTCTCCACCATTTCGCAAAACTTTTCTTCTGTTATGGAAGAAGTAAAGGATAGGGAAGGCTGCACTTTCGAAACTTGTTCTTTCACTGCCTTTAAAATATTTCGTTTATATACTTGCAGCCTCTCATGCACTTCTTCAAAAGAGTCCGTATCCTTTTCCCTGCATACATATACAAACGATAGTTTTTGGCGTAAATGGTCGTATACAATAAACTCCCGGTATAGTAATACATGAACTTCTGGAATATCAACCCGGTCAAATAGTTCTTCTCCAATATCTTCATACTGCCGAATCACATCATAGCCAATATATCCAACTGCTCCCCCGCAAAATGGAAATGGACTTTCCACCTTTGATAGCGCAAGGACCTTTTTTAATACTTGTAATACATTTTCTTCTACCTGCTTCGTTCTCCCATTTATCGTAATCTCTATCGCCGCACCGCTACTTTTTATTTCTCCGTATGGATCACATCCTAAATAAGAATAACGTCCTTTATCTTGATGAAGCTGCGAGCTTTCAAGTAAAAACTTTTTCTCACCTTTCATTTGGCGATATAAAGCAATTGGCGTCACACTATCTCCTTCTTCTTCATCAATTACTAAAAATGTCTTTCCCTGTTCCTGTTGCACGTTAAATTGTTCTTTCGTTATCATGACTGCCACCTCACTATTTAAAATAAAAAAAGTCCCCTACATATCGAAATATGTAGAGGACGATAAATTTACCGTGGTACCACCTCGTTTGGATGCAGAAGCATCCCGCTTTATTCAGGTACAAATATATACCCTATCCTTGTAACGGCGGAACCCGGGTTGCCTACTTCTTTCGGTTCAGCATACCTCTCGTAAGCCCATTCCGCATATGGCACCGCACCGGGCTCCCACCTATCCCCGGCTCTCTGGAACGTCTCCAATATACGTACTCTTCTTACTCAGCGATTTCACTTATTCATTTTTATACAGGATGTTCAAAAAGTCCGGTAAAGATAGCTTTCGCATTTCTTCGTTGCGTCGCCAGTCCGGTACTCATGTAATTCTATCTACACTTCGTATCCTCCTGGCTTCCGCGCCTCGAACTGCTCGGCTCTCTTTATCCTCCTTTTTGAACGAGCATTTATACACAAAAAGGGAGTACTCATCCTATAGAAAGGACGGGTACTCCCGTGGTGCCACCTTAATTCGTTACAAATGTAACGCACTTTGCCGTATCAAAATATAATACGTGTCTCTTGTATCGATGAGATCATGTCGCCAAAGCCTACTTCTTTCGGTTCGGTTTGGAAGCTCCGAAGGCCATTCCATATTAATTCCATACTGATTCGCACCAACCATCAGCTCTCTGACATGTTTATAATATGTACTCTTCTTCATCAACGCTTGCATTTTTTAAGTTGCACTCATTATATGCTTTTCTTTTTTCATTAGTCAATACTTTTTAAAAATTTTTATTTATTCATTCATTGAATATTATATTGACAAAATAACCTGTTTCTATGTAAAAATAGTAAATACTCTATTAAAATCAAGGTTTTTTGTCAGAAAATTATATATTCTAAAAATAAAACAATGTCAAAAAACGCTTACATTTCAGAAAATTCGTATTTGTATATGGATTTTCTGAAATAATCATGATAGATTATAAATATGCAAAGTTCATCAAAAGACATTACAAAAGGAAGGGGAACTACATGAGTACGCAGATGTTAATTTTAATTTCTATCTCTATCTACATGCTCGGGATGCTAGTCATTGGCTATTTTGCCTATAAACAAACATCCAACTTAACAGATTATATGCTTGGCGGGCGTACACTAGGCCCCGCAGTAACAGCATTAAGTGCGGGAGCAGCTGATATGAGCGGCTGGCTGTTAATGGGATTACCCGGTGCAATGTTTAGCGTTGGATTAAGTAGTAGCTGGATTGCGATTGGCCTAACACTTGGCGCATACGCAAACTGGATCTATGTCGCTCCTCGCTTACGTACCTACTCAGAAATTGCAAACAATTCTATTACTATTCCAGAATTTTTAGAGCATCGTTTCCATGATGCATCTCATATGCTACGTCTTGTTTCTGGACTTGTTATTATGATCTTTTTCACATTTTATGTAGCTTCAGGATTCGTCTCAGGTGCTGTATTATTCGAAAATTCATTTGGCTTAAATTATCATGTTGGACTACTTATTGTTGGAAGCGTTGTTGTAGCTTACACATTATTTGGTGGCTTCTTAGCTGTAAGTTGGACAGACTTCGTTCAAGGAATCATCATGGTGGTTGCTCTTATCCTTGTTCCGGTCGTAACAATTATGAATGTAAACGGCCTTGGACCAGCATTTGATACAATTAAATCTATTGACCCAGCGCTATTAGATATTTTTAAAGGAACATCCGTATTAGGTATTATTTCATTATTTGCCTGGGGTCTTGGTTATGCTGGACAACCTCATATTATCGTACGCTTTATGGCTATCTCTTCTGTCAAAGAAATCAAAAGCGCACGTCGAATTGGTATGAGCTGGATGATTTTCTCTGTAGTAGGAGCTATGTTTACTGGCCTTATCGGTATCGCTTACTATTCAAAAGCGGGATTAAAGCTCTCTGACCCAGAAACGATTTTCGTTGAACTAGGTAACATTTTATTCCACCCATTAATTACTGGATTTTTATTAGCAGCTATTTTAGCAGCTATTATGAGTACAATCTCTTCTCAGCTTCTTGTTACATCAAGTGCAGTAACGGAAGACATATATAGAACATTCTTTAAACGTTCTGCATCTGATCGTGAGCTTGTATTTGTTGGTCGTATGGCCGTTCTTGTTATTGCACTTATTGGTTGCGGATTAGCATTTAAACAAAACGACACAATCCTAGCGCTTGTTGGCTATGCTTGGGCTGGCTTTGGTTCTTCATTTGGTCCTGTCGTTTTACTAAGCTTATACTGGAAACGTATGACAAAATGGGGCGCGCTAGCTGGTATGATCGCTGGTGCTGCAACTGTTATTACGTGGACACAATTTAAGTTTTTAAAAGACTTTTTATACGAAATGATCCCAGGATTTGCTGCAAGCTTACTTGCAATTATCATCATTAGTTTATTAACAAAACCTTCAAAAGAAGTTGAAAAGCAGTTTGAGGAATTCGAAAAAACTGCATAATATTTTTAAAATAAGGAACCTCCGCTTTCATCATAAAAGCAGAGGTTCCTTTCTTTTACTGACTTTCCGACAATTCCCTCCTTGAAATTAACAATTTCTTTATATTTCGTTAAATCTACCATAACACTACTTCGTTATAGTATTAGTATCAACACTTATACAGAAAGGAGAGTTTAGAATGATGGCATCACTACAACACCAAAACTCAAAAAAACTATCACTTATGGCAAATGCTTCTTGTCCAAACATACAGTCAAAACCTCAAATCTCACTTGCTCCTTCTGCTGTATCTGTAATTGGTGTGCATATACAAAAAAACAAATTAAAAATAAAAGTGGGACAAAGCGCTGAATTATCTGCTTCTGTTCTCCCAATTCAAGCAACAAATCAAGAGCTTATTTGGACAAATATGAACCCGGACGTCATAACAGTTATCACAGAGAAAGACAAAGTAATCATAACTGGAAGGAACCCTGGACGAGCTGTCATTATCGTAACAACTGCTGAAGGGAAATTTCGAGATTTATGTGTTGTTCATGTTCAGCCTTTTATAACAAATCCGAAGTAACTCCATTGGTTTGTTAAGCCTATGTAATTCTTTTTATGAAGATAAAAAATAAGCGTGTTCCCTTACGAACACGCTTCTCACTCATTTATTACGTTATTTGCTATTTCAATTTGCGGCTGAATACTTTGTATAAGAGAAACGAATTGCTTAGTATCACGCGGAGAAATAAGTTCTGTTTCAAATTGCGTGCCGTGAAGTATTTCAAGTCTATCAAAAGACAGTGCCGGAGCTGCTAGTGGATTTTTTGTTTTTGAAATTTTTCTTATATCTTTGATTGAAATTCTTTTTTTCCTCGGTCCATATCGAATGATGATCTCTTCATCTTCTACCTTATATCCTGTTGTAAACCAGCTCCAAATAAGAAGAATCGCAAAAGGAATGGTGAAAAATAGAAGAAAATAATCTCTCCCAGCAAGAAATGGAGCAAAACAAGCAGCGACTCCCACTAAATAAATTGGATATAACCATGCATCTTTTTTTGATGGAAAGTACATATAAAATCACCTCTACACCCATTATATACCAAATTATCTCGTGAAGCCCTTTTCACTTTTCTTGTGCTTTTTGTTTCCAAAATAACCGTTGAATACCGAACAGTTGGGGTAAGCATAACATAAAACGAGACAGCTGCGACTGCATAGATAATTACTATACACCACAGTGCAACTTACCAAGCCTCGTTGAACTGTGAATGCCGACGGCGAGGGTCACGCTTTTCTAGTCGAATCCAGAACCTCTAAATAGTGCTGATTGTACATAATGCCTAGAATGTTCCCAAAGGGATCGACTACGGAAGCAGTGATGAACCCCTCGCCGCGCTCTGTGGGTGCCTCGTACTCTTTCGCTCCCATAGACAGCAGCTTTTTGAAAGTTGCTGTTACATCGTCGACATGCCAGTACACTACAGCACCGGCCGGGCCGATCGCTGAACCATCGGGCGCGTAGCGGCTATCGATCAAACCCAGCTCGTGCTGGTAGTCACCAAGGCGAAACTCGGCATATCCTGGACGTTCGAAGTATGGTTCGATGCCCAATAGCTCGGCGTACCACTTCTTTGCCGCTGCTAAATCATCCGTCCAAAAACTGACTGTGGTTAGTCCTCGTAACGTCTGTATGTCGCTCATTATCGATTTCCTCCTCAATGTTGAGTAGTACGTCCCAATGCTAAACTAAATAACATCTTCTGAAATTAACTTCGATTTACTTACGAATAATCCTTTCTCTTATTCAAGAAAATGGCCCGAATAAAAGAAGACGCCTTCTTACTTAAGAATGGCGCCCTTTTATGGAATAACTGAGTAGCTTCTATTAGCTGAGGCCGTAGGGACTACGGGGATACCTAATCAAATACAAACCTTAGTTATTAACCGTATAAAAAATAGTTTCATAAGATACTTTGTGACAAATAACTAAAAGGTGTGATTCAAATGATTAAGGAAGAAGTTCAAAAGCTACTTAATAATTTAATTCAACTCGAAAATTTATCGTCTTCCATCTATTTAGCCATGTCTGCCGATGCGAATCGTAAAAACTATACTGGTATGGCACATTGGTTAAAGCTTCAGTCGGACGAAGAGCGAACACATATGTTAAAGCTTATTGATTACTTAGCAGGAAAAGATGGAATCGTACAAATACTTGCAATACCAGCACAATCTGCAGATTTTGGTACACCACTAGAAACTTTTGAGAAGGCGTTAGAACATGAACGTTTTGTAACAAACGCATACCGGCAAGCTTATGATTATATTACTCAAGTAGATTCTCAAACCCTGATTATTATTCTAGATTTTTTAAGGGAACAAATTGAAGAGGAAAATCAAACCTTAACCATTGTAGAACGGTTAAAAATAGCAAAGGATAATCCAGCTGCTTTATTGCTATTAGATCAAGAGTTGGGGCAAAGAAAGAACGGTGGAGCAGTAGAAGCAAACGGATAAAAATCAAATCTTTCTTTTGAACATCTTTATTGTAAAAGTAACGATTTTATTTGTAAGTAAACAAAAAGAAGATCTTCACTCGTTCTCTCTCTTTGATTCCACTCGTCATGGGATTAAAAAAGGCCCTGACCGCTTCTATGCATCTGCGGATCCTCCCTCTTACCCAAAAAGAAAGATTTTTATATCATTTTTTCAATTTATATAGAAAAAAGCTGCTAGGATTTCCCCCTAACAGCTTTCCAATTATCTATAAATACACTACAGTTCTTGCGTAAATGCTGCACTTTGCACTCGTTCTTTTTGCACACTTTTTTGCTGTTGCAACAAGAAAATAAACACACCACATAATACGAGAACGCTACCGATAACTTGCATACCATTCAGTTTCTCACCTAGTAAGAAAAACGCAAGTACCGATGCTCCAACAGGCTCTCCTAAAATACTCATTGAAATCGTTGTGGCATTCACATAATTTAATAGCCAGTTATTAATCATATGTGAAGCGGTTGGTACAATCGCAAGCAAACTGAAAATCCACCAGTCCCACGTAGAATATCCTGTAAACGGTACACTCATTATTACGTTATAAATAGCGATAAATATTCCCGCAAATGCAAACACGGTAAAGCTATAAATCCAGTGCGAAACTTTTTTTACCGTGGTTTGCCCAATGAATAAATAACCAACAACTGCAATTACACTTAAAAAGGATAAAATATCCCCGAATATCGCTTCTCTGCTTAACCCTAAATCGCCCCATCCAATGCACATTACACCAAGGATAGCAATCCCCATTGTGGCAATCGCTGAATAGGTTGTTCTTTCTTTAAACAGAAAAAAACCTCCAACTAATGATACGATTGGCTGAAGCGCTAAAATGATAGTCGAACTAGCAACAGTTGTAAACTTTAAAGATGCAAACCATAAAAGGAAATGCAGTGCTAAAAAGAATCCTGATCCTATTAAAAAATACCAATCTCGCGTTTGAATTCTGCGAAATTCTTCGCGTTTTTTCCAAACAATTGGAAGCATAAAGATTACAATAATCCATAACCGATACATGCTTAAAATTGAAAATGGCGCTGAGGACATCTTAACGAAAACAGCTGCAAATGAAATAGCTATAATGGAAACTGCTAATGGTAGTGCAATTGATTTTTCTTGTTTCAAAGTTGTTTTACCCCTCTCTCTGTAAAAATCCCCACTTCATTATATATAAATCCAATTTAATCTTTCAACATATAAAGTGAAACTTTAATCAGTGGGGGTTTTACGGACAGTTGATCCCCCACCTACCTTCCTTGTTTCTCTCTGAATCTTGAGGTGGGGGGTCTTACTGCCCGTTAATGCGGGATAAATACTAATTTTTTAGATTCTTTCTATCATTATGGTAAAATATAAAATGAGAAACACGCATATTTTTATTTAGGGGGATCACACATGAATCAAGCAATCGGGAGAATTGAAGAACTTTCATTTTACAGTACATCACTTCAAGAAGACATTACGCTTCTTGTCTATTTACCAGTTAATTATACGCCGCTGCACAAGCACACTGTTGTCATTGCGCAAGATGGCAGAGATTATTTTCAGCTTGGTAAAGCGCACCGCGTAATTGAACGTCTTCGTGAAAATGAAGAAATTGACCGAACTATTATTGTCGGTATTCCATATAAAAATGTACACGATCGTAAGGAAAAATACTTTCCAAACGATGTAAAAAATGCGGCATACATTCGTTTCCTTGCCCACGAACTCGTTCCGTATATCGATGAAAATTATCCAACATACCAAATGGGCAAAGGTCGTGTATTAATCGGGGATTCTCTAGGCGGTACAGTGTCCTTTATGACAGCACTTATGTATCCGCATACATTTGGAAAAGTCGTTATGCAATCACCATTTGTTGATGAAACAGTACTTAATTTAACAAAAGATTTTACAGAACCACAAGCATTGGAAATTTATCATGTAATTGGAACAGAAGAA
Organism: Bacillus pseudomycoides; assembly: GCF_022811845.1. Classification (NCBI taxonomy): domain Bacteria; kingdom Bacillati; phylum Bacillota; class Bacilli; order Caryophanales; family Bacillaceae; genus Bacillus; species Bacillus pseudomycoides. The sequence goes on along the minus strand of NZ_CP064266.1, from coordinate 2,695,541 downwards.
ACTGCTGTAAAAAGAACGGATGGACAAGTTTCTGATTTTGTAGAGCCAAATCGCGAGCTGCATGCATTACTTACAGAAAGAAACTTCATCACACATTACGAAGAATTTGAAGGCAATCATACATGGAAATATTGGCAAACAGATTTACCAAAAGCATTCTCTTATATTCTATCAATGAAATAATAGGGAGCAGTGTTCAGAATTATTTGATATAATAGAAAAAGAGATTTATTTTCTCAAAATCTAACTAGACTTACAAAGGGAGGAATATAAAGATGAAACTAGGCATTGTGATTTTTCCATCAAAAATGATTCAAGATAAAGCAAACGGATTGCGTAAGCGTTATGATCCGCATTATGCATTGGTTCCACCACATATCACATTAAAAACACCCTTTGAGGCACCAGATGAACAATTAGAAGCAATTGTACAAGAACTACATGCAATTGCAAACAAAACAAATCCGTTTACCCTTCACGTTGGAAAGGTAAGCTCATTTGCACCTGTTAATAATGTTATTTATTTTAAAGTAGAAAAAACACCTGAACTCACATTCTTAAACGAAGAAATGCATAAAGGATTCTTCACGCAAGAACGCGAGTACGCTTTTGTACCACACTTAACAATTGGACAAAATTTATCAGATGCAGAGCATGCTGATGTATTAGGTCGCTTACGTATGAAAGACTTTTATTACGAGCAACCAATCGACCGCTTCCACCTTCTATATCAATTAGAAAATGAAACATGGACAGTATATGAAACATTCCATATTGGAAAGGAGAACAACTAATTTGCAAGCACAAATCGTACAAACAGATCAGCAGCTAAGAGACGCATTCTCTGTACGTAAACAAGTCTTTGTTGAAGAACAACGTGTGTCTGCTGAAGAAGAATACGATGAATTTGAAGAAACTTCTAAACACATCGTTATATATGATCGGGATATTCCAGTTGGGGCAGGTCGCTTTCGCATCGTTGATGGAATCGGTAAAATGGAACGTATATGCGTTCTCGCTTCCCATCGCAAAAAGGGAGTCGGAAAAATCATTATGGACGCGCTCGAAGCATATGCGAAGGAAGAGTCGCTGCCAAAATTAAAGCTTCATGCGCAAACACATGCAGAATCCTTTTATAAAAAACTCGGATATGAAACTGTTTCTGATGTGTTTATAGAAGCGGATATACCGCATGTTGTGATGATAAAAGAATTATGATTTTCTAAACAGGAGGTAGCCCCTCCTGTTTTTTACATTGCTATTTTCTTTTTCTTCCGCTAAAGTTAAAAGTTGATGCTATAGTTTTGAAGGTGAATGTATGACTCAAGAAAAATTTTCGCAAAAAACATTAACGCACACTAGCGCTCCGCAGGCAACTTATCATATTCCAAAAACCTCTGCCAATTTAATTGTCGAGAAGGATAATGATGCAGCTTATTTCCGCGCTTTGGAACAGCAAGGTGTCTATTTAAATGAAAAACAATTAGAAGCAGTCAGAACAACAGAAGGTCCAGTTCTTACATTGGCCGGAGCTGGAAGCGGGAAAACATCTGTTTTAACAACTCGCGTTGGTTATTTAATTAATGTAAAAAATGTTCATCCACGCAATATTTTACTGCTTACGTTTACACAAAAAGCTGCTGAAGAAATTCGAAGCCGCGTAGCAAGCTTACCTGGTATGAATCATGCCGCAAGTCGCTATGTTGTCGCGGGCACATTCCATTCTGTCTTTTTAAAATTGCTTCGTAGCCAAGGATATAACCAGCAGATTTTAGCAAATGAAAAACATAAACAAATTATGATAAAAAAAATTTTAAAAGAATTGCGTTTAAAAGATGATTATGACGCAGAAACAATGCTCGCCATGATTTCGCTCGAAAAAAACAAATTAAATCGTCCAAAAGATGTACAAGCAAAAACACCTGTTGAACAAGAATTTCGTGAAGTGTATGAACGTTATGAAGATGTAAAACAAAGATATGGATATATAGACTTCGATGATATCTTACTAGAAACATTCTATATGCTTGAAAATAACGCACCTTTATTAACGCAATTGCAAAATAGATTCCATTACATTGAAGTCGATGAATTTCAAGATACGTCTTATGCACAATATGAAATTGTAAAATTGTTAGCTTCCCCGCGAAATAATTTATTCATCGCAGGTGATGATGATCAAGCCATATATGGTTGGCGCGGCGCAAGTCATCAAATTATCTTATCATTTCCAAAAGAATTTGAAGATACAACCATTATTGCCCTAAATACAAACTATCGTTCGAATCCATTTATCGTTGGACTTGGAAACGAGGTCATTAAACTCAATCAAGAACGATTTAAAAAAGAATTATATTCTGTTCATGAAGAAGGCATACAGCCATTTTATTCACGTCCTGCAACTACTCTTGATGAAGCAAATCAAATCCTGCAACTCATTCAAGATAAAGTGACGAGCGGCGAACGATCATACAAAGACTTTTGTTTATTGTATCGCACACACTCTGTAAGTCGTTCTTTACTCGACCAGCTTACAATTCATAAAGTTCCGTTTATCAAACATGGTGCGAGTCAATCGTTCTATGAACATTCTTTAATTAAACCAGTACTTGATCAGTTGCGACTCGCATATGAACCGTTTCGAATCGAATCGCTCTCAAGTATATTACCAACGATGTATATTGGCCGTGATGAATGCATCTCATTTATTGAACGTGAACAGTGGAAATATGGCGAAGGAAGATTCCCTTCCCTCCTACATTTCCTATTGCTCAACCCGAGTTTAAAACCATTTCAAGTCAAAAAAATAAACGACCGGATTGACTTCATTAAATTCATTAAAGAATTAGAACCAAAGAAAGCACTAAAAGAAATTATTAAGGGGAAAGGTAAATACTTAGAGTACTTACAAAGCAATGACCGTTCTTCCTTTACGATGCATAAAGACATCCAAGAAGAAATGCTCGAAGAACTTATGGAATCAGCAACTCGTTTTACTGATATTCCCGCTTATTTAGAATTCGTTAGTACTGCTATTCAAAGCCAACAAGAAATGGAAGCATTAAAAACAATGCAAGAAAAAGATGCCGTATCCCTTATGTCCATTCACAATGCAAAAGGACTGGAATTCCCATGTGTCTTTTTACTTGGAGCAAGCGACGGCATACTGCCTCATTCGTCTTCTTTAAAAGATGCGAATGACCGCGTAACTGATACTTCTGAAGCCTTAGAAGAAGAAAGACGGCTCATGTATGTCGCCATCACGCGCGCAAAAGAAGAACTTTATATTTCCTCTCCGCAATTTTTTAGAGGGAAAAAATTAGATATATCGAGATTTTTATATATTGCACGAAAAGATGTACCGAAAAAGTTAGCACCTTAACATGTGGTGCTGACTTTTTCTATTTTCCTGAAACAACACCCTAATTGTTGTTATTCATAAGGAATTATCAATTGCCTTAACAGAAATCACCTTTGTCTACCGTAATATCGACTCTTCTCGACTCATATTCTAATAGTGCGAACTTGAGAATAAGGAGTGAACAATATGAGTCACAATTGCAACAACGAGCACGATACATACTTTGATGAAAGCTGTGTATGTAATGTCGTCAAATTCATATATGAATTACAAGAATGTGCAACCACTGCTTATTCATCACAGTATAATGCCCCATTCCTCCGTCCGCACTATACAGCAAAAGCAGCAAACACACGTCCATTTATTTTATTCACAAAATCAGGAAACCCATTCGAAGCATATGTTCCTTCCACAAATAAGAATTGTCGCTCTCCTATTTTCCGTGTAGAAAGTATAGATAAAGATTGCTGTGCCGTACTTCGGGCGTTAATCGTTGTTATAGGCAAAGAGCCTGACACTAGCCCAAATCCTGTCTGTACTTACTTAACATTCTCGCATGCTGAATTACGTGCAACCTCTTCTTGTATCACTGTTGATTTACATTGTTTTTGTGGTATTCAATGCTTGCGGGATACGTCTGTTGCAAACTGCTAAATTTTGATGGTATTAGTAATCATTTCTCCATCCCCTAAGCAGCTATAACATACACACATCTGTAAATGGAACCAACGTATAAACTCACTAAACTATGAAAAGATAATTCTGTCAAAATCAGAAATTCTGTTGTTGTTTGAAACAAGAAAATCGCTTTGATATCTTTTCATTACTCCATAAATATATTCCCTAACCATGTACAAGTTTCTTTCCTTGGAATATCATATCGAAATAACTTCACACATACCTCTATCGCTTTCTCATTTTCCATTTTCATACAAAGCAAAAAACACTCACAATAACATGAGTGTTTATTCAATCTTGGTTTTGTTGATCAGAAACTTTCTTTTTCTTTCCACAGTTACAACCCTTTTTCTTTACAAATCCTTGCTGCTGTAATTGCTGCGCCTGTTGTTGCTGCAGTTGATACCATTGTTGCATGCTATATAGATTTGGTTGCAGGTTATTTCTCATGGCAAACATCTCCTCTATTGTGCAATTCTATCTATTCACTATATGAACAACCATTTACTTCCGTTCACCTATTTTTAGACTATTAGATTCAGGTTCTTCAATTGTCCATCAGTAAAAATGTAGAAACCCCTATCCTTATTCCTCAACAAAGCGTCCAATTATCGTTTCAATAATCGCCGCAGCCCCTGCAATCGCCAACAATGCTAAAATAGGCTCTGCAACTTTAGGAATCCAATGATAAAAAAGAAGTAACAAAGCACTGATCCACACACCTGTACACCAATAGCAACTTAACAATTCCCCAATCCATTTTTGGAGTCCCGTTCCCTTCACCTTCATATACGTCGACATGGTCCCGTCTTGCTCTTGAATTTGTATTTCTTCAATAAAAGGAGCGCGTATAAAGCTGGTAATTTTATCGTATACAATGAGACGTGTAAACCGAAACACAGCCAACGAAAAAATAAAAAATAAAAGCCAGCTATTTAGAAACATTGTTCCATCTCCTTATTCCCATGTATCAAAGCCTAAAGTGTAACTCCTAACACCAAGGACATTACTCCCTTTTAAATTAGGACAAATAAAGGCTTATCCTTCAAAAAAAACATACTAAGAACCGTAACCTATTTGCTCCTATTTCAATACTCTAATAGTGTAAATGAAAACTAAATATAAGGAGTGAAATTCATGAGTTGTAATGATGAAAGACATGATCGTCACCACTCAAACTGTGTATGCGATGTTGTAAAATTTATCGATGAATTACAAGATTGCGCAACAGGTAGTGGATGTCCTACAGGCTGCGAAATCCCGTTTCTTGGTGCAAACGCTTCAGCGCCAATCGCAAACACGCGTCCTTTTACACTATTCACCAAATTTGGAGGTACGTTTTTTGCAAACTTTTTTGTTCCAACTGGGGCAACTACATTTGTTTGTGGAACTTCTCCAATCTTTCGTGTAGAAAGTGTAGATGATTGTTGTGCCGTATTGCGAGTACTTGCTTTAAGAAATGCTGCAGGTACTATAGATACTTCCACTTCTTTCTGTGAAGTATTTACTAGCGGCAATACCCTAGTTGCTACAAATTCTTGTATCACAGTTGATTTAAAATGTTTCTGTGCTATTGAATGTTTACCAGATGTAAATATTACTGGTGTATAAAATAAATGTAAACTAAAAAAACATCGGGTGGTAGCCTGCTACCACCTTTTACATATGAGTTACGTTCCAATCATTTGAATCAATATAATCTCGTTAATATCAATCACTGTTTCAGTTAACTTTGTTGATGATTTAATTTTGACACGTCCATTCTCATAAGCAATAATACGCCCTATATAAGATGCTCGTTTTGTTCTAAAAAAACAATTTGCTTTCGGAATATAATGAGGGCGATTCAGTAAATAATAGACTTTTTCTTCATTTGTCATTTCACGGAAAGATATGAATTTGTGTTTATTATTCTGTACTTCTGCACCGCTCTTTTCTCGTTCTTTGTTCTTTGACACTACACTCTCTTGTACTTCTTCGACCTGCTTTGCTATATTTTTTTCTGTCTGCTCTCTATGTTCCACTACATCTGCTTCTTTTTCTTTTGTCTGCTCTTTATATTCCACTACATCTGCTTCTTTTTCTTTTGCCTGCTCTTTATATTCCACTACATTCGCTTCTTTTTCTTCTGCCTGCTCTTTATACTTCGCTACATCTGCTTCTTTTTCTTCTGCCTGCTCTTTATACTTCGCTACATTTTTTTCATCCGTCCGTACCTCTTGACTTGTTTGTTGTGCCATATGATTTTCTTTTGTGAATGTATCCTTCTTTATAACAAAAGTACGCTGTGTATACTTCTCAAGTGCTTCAGCACCTATTGATCTCATATATAATGACGGTACATTTTTTTTCTGCCCCGACTTTTTTTTCGCCATTCTCTATCCCCCATTTCCATAAACGTATTACTAAAAGTATATTCAAGAAACGGAAGAATTTGCTTAATAATTTTGTTCCATGCTTGGATAGATGCTAAGTTATAATTACATAAACTTTATATTAAGAAGTTTTACTATTTTTATTTAACGATATTATTTACGAATGATTCCGTGATAACATTTACATAATATAAATATGTACCTTGTAATTCATTTATTTCTTAATGAACAATCCCTAATTATTTATATTCAGCTTCTCTAATTTTGTATATTAGATTACATAAGATACTCTCATTATACTTTCTCATATGGTCATGAATATTATGGCGTTCACTGCTTCCTGTAGTACTACTGTAGATATTCCTCTCTTCATCTCTCCTACTATTGTCCATTGTATTTCTTAGTAAAAAATCATCCCAAAGCTCTTGCCCCGTCAAATTATGTTTTTTCCTAACCATTAGCTCCTCCACTCCTTACTCTATTACGACACCAAAAATATACACATATTAACATTTTTTTTTAAAAATAGGAACACGCCCTTCCACTTTAGCTCATTATTTCATTAAATATTAATGAAGAATATATAAAGGAGTGAAAAACATGAGTAACTTTTTTAAAAAGTGTCCTCCTGCCTTTCCACCTGATTTCCCACCACGAAGACCTGCATTCGGATCAGCATTTGCAACTACTACTGACCAACCAATTCTCAACCCAGTTGCCCCTCTTACTAGTGCCACTACTACTTTACTTCTTCCTCTTACAGGTCCACTAAACAACGTAGTATCTACAGGAAGCGGGTTAACTTTACAAGAACCTGGAGTATATGCACTTGACTATTCGGTAAGTATTTTACTTGCTGCGACTATTGGTGCCGCTGGTACTTCAGTTGGTATGGATTTCACTGGACAATTACGTGCTACTAATGCTTTCGGTAACTTTATTGTTGGAGGTTCACAATCTAGAGTTGCAGACACTTTAGCACTTGCAGCAGCCGGTGCTTTAGAATGGGCTGACGTATTAACTTCGCCTTCTCTTATAGAGATAACTGTTCCTACAACGATTAGTATTGAAGTGATTAACAGTACTACATTCACGGTTCCACTTCTTACAGGTGGATTTATAGCTGACTTCGCTTCATTACGAGCAACTCAGATTGCTTAATCCTAAATCATCAATGTGTAGAGATGTTTTTTCTCTACACATTGATACATATTATAGATAAGTTCTCAACCTATTGTGTTTTAATAAAATTTAATTGAATTAGAGAAATATATGATTGACACTTACTACCTATACTTTTCATATAAAAGCATCATTAGTTTACATAATGTAGTTGGGGAATTTGTTGCAAAGCAAAAAAAATTCTCTATAAACTTTAGATACTATCTCTCATTTATAAGCATCTCCTCTTTCTATCAATAAAAAAACTCCAGCTTCAGCTGAAGGAACCAAAAAGAAATATAACTAACACCGAACTCATCACGTACGAAAAGTTGCCATCGACCGTTTGGATTCGTTCCATTGAAGACGCTTAAGACCGATCGATCCGTATGGTGGTGCTGGCGCAGGGAATTTATCGTCTCCTCTATAGTTAGTCGGCTGGTACGTACCAGGCCTATAGCTGGTAGTGGAAATAGTGCTAAGTCTTGATATTAATGTTACACCATTAATATCAAGACTGCTATCTGCATCTTACACGAGAATAACGTTCTCCTCTAATGTTCTGACAAGCAAGATATCAATATCAACTGGAAAAGTATGACTCATGTTGTTTAGTGTTACCGTCACCTGAGTAATGGTACCAGGCAAGTCTGAAACATTGATACTTGACGGATATGATGCGGCCGGGCTGGCATCATTAATAGTAATTACCCCTAGATTAATAACCCGTAGCCTACAAAGAGGTGGGCTAGGTGTGGGAAATGTCGCCGGAAATGCGACTGGACATCTGTTACAGCATTTTTTATTTTTCATATTAATTATCCTTTACATTCAATGATTTTATGACTATTTAATCATCCCATAAAAATACAAGATAACTAGCGAAATCTACTGAAAAAACGTGTCTATGTGCTTTATTGTTGTATCACAAGATATAGTGGTATATGCATATAACTTTGTTGTAACAATACAGGGCAAAATTCAGCTTATTACACTCCTAAATCAAGGGCGTGGTTGAGTAGTCCCATATTTCTTATACATTCTATGCACGCCTGTACAAATGGCACTAATAAATAAAAAGGAACATACACCATTGATGTACAACTCTACGCTAAAATGTAAGCATTGTTTTTAATTTTTAGTTCTTTCTAAAAGACTTATTTTCACAAAAAACCTCTTGAATCGTATATTTTTTTACGACCCAAGAGGTTTTTTCATTTTATCCATTCATATAGAATTATTATCCTAAAATATAATACCTCGAATTCACATGGATGGTCTCACCAATAACACAGCTTGCGAGATCACTGAATAAGAATAACGCTGTGTTTCCTACATATTCTTGTGTTACGTTACGACGAAGTGGTGCACGTTCTTCAAGTTATTTTAAGATGCTGTTAAAATCGCTAATCCCTTTTGCAGATAGTGTAAGAATTGGTCCTGCTATGCGAGAATGGCAATGGTATTTCTATCCAAGATTGCTCTTAAGATGTGGGATAATTGGCTCTCCTTTTTCAAAAACTTCTATCTCGGTTCTGGAAACCTGTATGCAATCATGCAGGTTGTTAAGCTTTTGTACTACTTTTTTATCAATAGGATGGAGCTTGCAATTCATTACAATCCAATACTGATTGCCGTAGGTTAATACTTTACTTTCCGGTAAACAAGTATCACAACGTAAAATAGAGGAAATTGGCAATCCATAAGGTATCGAGTCCAACAACCCCGAGCCCACTTTAATTACTTCACGGAAAGAAAATTTGAATTTTCGAAAAGTCAATATATTCATTATTGGTCTTTTCTTGTTATTTTCGATATAAAAAAATTCGTTTTTTTCGTTCTGTATGACACGTAAATTTGGAATAGCAGTTGAATTGTCAATAGAAGATCCTTCCACATATCTATATAAAAAAGGATCAGGTATGGTAACTATTTTCTTTAGGTCGTATTTAAAATATATAAGCATCTCATTTGTAATGAGTCTTCTTTGCTGTCCCTCAATCAAAAAAACTTGATGACTTGAGCCTCTTACCAACGTTCCATTCGGAATTGTCATAGGTAAGTTGTTATATAAATTTTGAAAAGAGTAGGGTGTTTTATATGTTATATCAAGCATCTTATCAATGGGATGGAACGTTTGAAAAATATTTAACCGCTCCCAAAAAGCGGCATCTCCATTGTACCAATGAACAGGACTCTCATCCCAATATCCCCCATACTCTTCATAAACCGCTTCTAATATTGAACGCGTATGCATGACTGAACAGTGGTCTACAATGTTGACAGCTTTAGACAGCACACTTCTTGCCGGTCTTACTCTTTCATAAAGCAGCTTCAATTGATAATCAACAAATTTCACCTGCTGAGAAGAATAAACGATGTCTATCTTAGGATTCCTTATAAGGAAAGAAGTCATTTCTTCTAACCTCTCTGGAACATAGACAGTGTCGTCTGTTAAATAAGAAATGTACGTTCCTCTTGTTAACGGAATAGCTTTGTTGATGAGTACGGCATATCTTGTTTTTTGATAACGCTCGTCATCTTTTATAGCACTATTCATATAAACGATTCTTGAATCACCCAAATACAGTTTAATGACATGTATTGTTTCTTCATTAGAATTGTCATCCATAATAAAAAGTTCCCACTCATCTAAAGATTGACACAGTACACTTTCAATTGCTTTGCCTACTAATGCAGGCTTATTATAGCTAGTAAGAATGATTGAAACCTTTGGATTCAAAACCAACCCCCCATATAGTTAATCCATTCATACAAAATCTGTCGATGTATTGTTTCCCAATTAAAATTTGATTCCCTAGTAGTCTATGCATCTTTTACGAAAAAAATATAGATACTAGCATAAAGTGTTAAAGAAATAATTAAACCTCTTACCAATTACATACGTTGGTTAATATAAACAAACCAAAAGGAAGAAATTTGGAATTGTTATAAAAAGGGTGTATTCACTAGGACAGCCTCTGCACTTAAGTGTACCTATTAACATATAGTGTAGTATTAGTTTTTAAAAACTAACTTAATTGATACAAAGGAGGGAACATTATCCATGGATCCAACATGTGAAGGAAGCATATGTCTCCTGGCCTCCGGCATACAGCATGGAACTACTGTAACAGTTGTAGGTAAATCAGGTTTTGTTTATGGGCCAGCATTGTTTATATCCTTTAATCCAGCGACTTGCCTAGTTACATTGCAAGATCAAGATTTGCTAACTCCAAGTGTTACGAATTTTATACAGATTGGCTGTGACAATATTGAGAGCATTATAACCTCTGTAGGTTAAAAAATGTCATCTATGATTGGTGAATGTATAGTGAAGCTATTATATATCTCTTCCGGTTACCACGGTATTTACAATTATTTGGAGCAAAGTATTAGGACTGATCTAAATAACAATGGTTATGAATGGATCCACTTTCATCCATCAGAGCCCATAGAAAAGCTACAGTCTATTGTTACCACCTTTCAACCACAGCTGGTTCTATCAATGTTAGGAGACCATCTTTCTATACAAGCGATTCAATATTTAAAAGAAAGTGGTATTAAGCTGGCATGTTGGCTGACTGAAGATCCTTTTTATTTTGATAAGACTATTCAAGTTATTGATAGATTTGATTATGTCTTTACTATCGATACTGGAGCTTTAAAGCACTATCAATCAGTTCATCCAAATGCCTATCATCTACCGTTAGGGACAAATCACACTATCTTTAGACCCAGATTAGTGGAACATGCATACAAAAGTGATTTACTTCTGGTAGGATATCCATATCCTACCAGGGTGAATCTCATTCATTTTCTCTTAAAAAACACTAACTATCAAATCACACTCGTTGGAAAAGGATGGCGTAATAGACTGCAAAAAATATGGAGAAACAACCCGAGAGTCATGATTAAAGATACATGGGTTGAGCCACAAGAGATTTCTTATTATTACAACGGAGCTAGCATTGTATTAAACCCTCATCGAAGTCACAATTTCTTGCATAATCAAAATACGTCTGGAATTATTAGTGAAAGTATCAATAACCGAACGTTTGATATTGTGGCATGTGGAGCTTTTCAACTAATAGAGGAAAAGCCTAATCTTCGTTCCTTCTTTACTGAAGAAGAAATGGTCTCTTACCGGGATTATGAGGATTGCCTACGCAAAGTGATTGCCTATATGAATGATGAAGAACAGAGACAGATCATTGCTAAAAAAGCTCAAAAAATAGTGATAGAGCAACATACATTTTATCAGAGAATTAAAGAAATGATTGATATCATTCAATCGTAATAAACCATAATCTATAACTTAACTTGTCGAAAAAATAAATTTTCGATATCTATTAATTATGACTCCAAACAACTTACGTTTGAATGCAACCTTATTTGGGGCAGACTTTACTTTTGATGAGTTTGCTCTTTTTCATTATATGCACGGCTTCTATGCCGGCTTCCTCAAACTCCTTGGCTGATTGTCTTCCAAAACATTTCAACCTCCAATATAAACATCTCTCTGCCTAAGCAACAAAGGATGTGGTCTTTTTTATGCAAGTTTTTTGTATAGAGATTCGTTTTACGACACGCTTATAAAATAGTAGATTGCACCAGAAAGGATGATTAGACAATTGCCTAAAAATATAAATTTTCGAAGTAGAAAGCTAAAAATTGGCGTAATAGGTTTAGGATATGTCGGTTTACCCCTAGCCCTGCTTTTCGCACAAAAAGGTTTTCAAGTTTTTGGGATTGATTTGGATAAAAATAAAGTTAAAAGTTTATCAAAAGGAATCAGTTATATTCCAGATATTCAGGATAAATTTATCAATCAGATGATCACAGAGGGATTTTTCCAGGTCTCTAATAACTATAGTGAAATCAAGAACTTTGATGCCATCATTATTTGTGTTCCAACTCCTTTATCTGCTGATAAAACTCCGGATTTAAGCTACTTACAAACAGCGGGAAAGGAGCTTATCCCTTTGCTTAAGAAAGGTCAACTGATTATATTAGAAAGTTCAACATATCCTGGGACTACTAGAGAGGTACTTCAACCCATTTTGGAAAAAAGCGGTTTAATCGTTGGGAAAGACCTTTATCTTGCGTACTCTCCGGAAAGGGTCGATCCGGGTAACAGTCATTTCCCTCTGGAAAATATACCCAAGGTTGTGAGCGGGGTGACCGATTCATGTTCAAAATACATTTATGACTTATACTGTCAGGTGTTTAAAAAGGTTATTACTGTATCATCTACAGAAGTTGCCGAAATGACAAAGATTTTGGAAAATAGTTTCCGTTTTATCAATATTTCATTTATAAACGAATTTGCCATTCTTTGTGACATATTAAATATCGATGTATGGGAAGTGATTCATGCTGCAAAAACAAAACCTTTTGGATATACACCGTTTTTTCCGGGACCCGGAATAGGCGGACATTGTATACCCGTCGATCCGCTTTATTTACAATGGAAAGCTAAACAAAATGGATTCGACACCCAATTTATCGATTTGTCGAATCAAATCAATCAATCCATTCCCCATTACATTGTAAATCAAGTACAAAAACTTGTTGAAGATAGAGAAACCCCTTCTATACTTATTTATGGGGTCACATATAAAAAAGATATCGATGACTCAAGAGAATCATCCGCATACTCTATTATTGGAAGCTTAAAAAAGCTAGGTAACACCGTCTATTATCATGATCCTTATGTTAATGAGATTAACATAAACGGTGAAAAAATGGTCAGCGTTCCACTCACTGATCAACTTTATCAAAAAATCGATTGCATTGTTATTTTAGTCGATCATACTCAAATTCCCATTCAGGAGATATTAGAGAAAGCCAAGATTATTTATGATACCCGCAATGTTACTAAAGGTCTATCAGGGAAAGCTAAAGTCTTTCTCTTCGGTGCAATTAATGGAAAGTAGACAGCTAAAAAAGATTTTTATCATGGAGGGATTTTTCATTGCGTATTTTAGTAACCGGATGTGCCGGATTTATCGGATCACGCGTCACAAAGAGATTGTTGCAGGAAGGACATCATGTTATTGGAATTGATAATTTAAATGATTATTATGATGTTTCGCTAAAGAAAGACCGATTAAACTTTTTAAAAAATAAAAACTTTATTTTTAAAAAGTTACGTCTGGAAGATCAAAAAGATATTGAGCAGATATTTTCTAATTGGCAACCCACCATTGTAATACATTTGGCAGCACAGGCAGGCGTACGGTATAGTCTTGAAAATCCACATGCCTATATTGCTTCCAACCTAGTTGGTTTCACCAACATATTAGAATCTTGCCGTAAAAATGCTATTGACCATCTTATTTACGCTTCTTCTAGTTCTGTCTATGGTTCAAACACCAAATTACCCTTTTCCACCAAAGATAATGTGGATCATCCTTTAAGTTTATATGCCGCTACCAAAAAGGCAAATGAACTAATCGCTCATACCTACAGCAATTTATACCGTTTGCCAACAACTGGTTTACGATTTTTTACCGTCTATGGACCATGGGGCAGGCCGGACATGTCCCTCTTCTTGTTTACAAAAGCAATCCTTGAAGGGAAACCTATTAAAATATTCAACAACGGAAATATGAAACGGGACTTTACTTATATCGATGATATTGTAGAAGCCATAATCCAGTTAATTTATAAAAAACCGCAATCCAACTCGAAATGGAGCGGAGACCATCCGGATCCTTCCACAAGCCATGCACCATATAAAGTCTATAACATAGGAAATAACAATCCTGTTCACTTGATGGATTTTATTCACATCATTGAAACAAAACTCCAGTTGGAAGCAAAAAAAGAATTTCTGCCGTTACAGCCAGGAGATGTTACTGAAACCTATGCAGATATAACAGATTTAGTAGCTGAAGTGGGATTTACACCGAAAACTCCAATTGAAAAGGGAATCAGCCATTTTATTGACTGGTATAAAGATTACTACGGCGTTCTATAGAAACTACCCCCTTCCTTGAAGGATACTATAATGTATAAGCCATTGTTTTAGCAGAATGTATCCCTATAAGCCTAATCCACAACATGTCAATATCCTTTGGAATCTAGATTATTATGAAACAGTTTCAATAGATGAATACTGCCAGCATAATTATGTTTTTTTGTTTCTTCAAATCTATGAGCTAGAGCGATCGGTTTGAAATCCCTTTGTCTTTCAAACCGATACTCCTGAATGCAAACATAAACTGCTCTTTGTAGGGAACACTGGCGGGATTTATCAAACCCCAGCACAATTGAAAGATTTAATTCGTTTTGATCTTAAAAATTCACGTTTACACAAAAAACGAAATTAGGGAAAAGTACCAAATTTTAAGAGATTAATGTGACTGCCTATATCTCTATATTCCACCGCGCATATAATGAAGTTATTGAAGAAAGAAAAGATTAGTGAAAGAAATCATTCTAGCAGGCAGGACAAGGGCTAAGCTTTACTCATTAATCAAAGCCGTAAAACAATCATATGCTGCGGATTATAAGATATCCAATGATCTGTAATGACCGGAATAAAAGGAATGATAATTATAAACAGCAAAAATGGTTAGCTTTGACTTGTAAAGCCTAGAACCGTACCAATGGAATTACTCATGCTTTACAGCTTGCCGAAGAGATAATCAAAGATTATATTAAACGAAATGAATTAACCAATAATAAAATAAGAATGTAAAACAAACATTGTACAAAAAAATAATATAAGAAAGTACTCTTTTCAAACTCTAGAGCCTTGAAGGGGGAAACATTTAATGTTAAAAGTATCAAGATTTATTGAGCATAGAGAAATCATACGTTCAAACCTTAGCCCTTTACACCCCGCCATCAGTGTCATCATGCCAACGTATTGCAGAGGAGAGGTTTCTCTTAGGAGAGCAATCGAAAGCGTGTTGAATCAAACCTTTACTTCCTTTGAATTCATCATCATTGATGACGGTTCGAGGGACCATACATTTCAAATTCTGAAAGAATATCAAACTAAAGATCACCGAATCGTCATCATTCGTCACCATCTTAACAGTGGATTGCCCGCTTTAAGGGTCAATGAGGGCATTCTCGAAGCACGTGGAAAATATATCAGTTACCAGTTCGATGATGATGAATACTTACCTGGTTGTCTCGAAACCCTTTATAACGAAATCATTAAATATAACGAACCATGTTTGGTATATGGGAATTGCGAACTGCATGTTAAAGATAAAAACAACGTGACACAAAGGATGTTAGGTAGACCGTTCAATTATGGCTTACTCGTGAACGGTAATTATATAGCCAATAACTCAGTCTTGCATCATAAGCTTATTTTTGAAAGTACAGGCATGTATGATCCACATGTAGTAATCAGAAGATTTTCTGATTGGGATTTATGGCTTAGAATGTCGAAAAAATTCTCCTTTTATTGGATTGATAAAGCCGTGACCAAAGCTGCGGCCGGTCAGAAACATGCTTTGGGCACCGACATTGGTTTTAAACTAAGCTATATAAGAAAATATCTTGAAAGCTCTAGAGACAAATCACTATTGCCAGTAAATATCCATCAATATGAGATTGATAATATAGAGATCCACAGCAATTGCTTTAATACATTTGAAGCAGATGACCTAAACCGAACCCAGATCATTCCTTATCGATGTAGCATCCCCTATTATTTAACCGATCTTGAAAGATACACCGCAAATATTACGAGATCTAAGAAAAGGACAATTGCTGTTACCAAACCTGATTTCTCGACCTCTGTTGATGTTACCATTCGTAACTATACACATAGAATAAATCATTTTCCATATGATTACTTCTTTGTAAACGAAGCGGCCTTAGATGTAATAAAGCCTTCTGATTATTCCCTTCTCATTTTATCAAGAACGATTGGTCCAAACTCAACTAAATTACTGGAAGAAAATATTTCCATAAATAAACCTACAGCTTACTTTATGGATGATAATATGTTTAAATTTCATGAATTAAGCCCGGAATTTGAATACCTTAAGCCACATACAACTTATTATAAAAATCTGGAGTACCAAGTCAGCAACAGTCATTTAGTTGGCAGTTATAGTCCCATCATTAGTGCGGATTGCCAGAAGTATAACAAAAATGTTATTGAATTAAAGACAAACATTCCATCCTGTTACTTCCAGAGAAAAAATAAACCGAAAAAGGATAAAGCAATCAAGATTGCCATGTTCTCTGGACCAGCCCGCAAAAATGTACTGAAAACAATTTGGGAATCTTTAGGGAAAATTTCGGACAAATACAGAGATGCTGTTGAATTTCATTTCTGGGGAATGAATCCAAAAGAATATGGAGAATTAAAAAGCCCTGTATATTATGTTCCCTTTACCCATAGTTATGATCAATATCTTGATAGATTAATGGACTCTTATTTCGATTATCATATATGCCCATTAGATGGCATCTTTGAGGCTTCCCTAAGTAAGAGTCCTGTAAAATTTTTAGAAGGAACTATCTCCGGGGCCGTTGGGATATTTTCCAACGTTAAACCCTACAAAAATCTTCCTAATCATATGTGTTTAAAAGCGGAAAATACGTTAGAATCATGGTATGAGACAATAGATCATGCGATTAGACTGAACAGCGAGAAAAGATTAATGATCTATGAGGAAGCTTACAATTATATCATACGGAATTATTCTACTGAAGCCCAAATGGATTCATTTTTGTCCGCATTAGAAGCTACGGAACTGATTGCAAAATTGAATAAAAGAAAAATTGCCTACTTTTTTCATGAGTCAGATCTTGGAGGAGCGACTCTCCATTTGCTTAAACATGCTCTTATGGCTAAAAGCTATGGGATAGAAATTATGATCTGTTTGCCACATTATCAAAGAGATATCCCTACTCTTCCCCAATTGGTACAAAAATACAATTTGAATGTTCATTATTTGCAATCCGAAAACTTTGTCGAAATAGTGTTTCCACGTAATAACGATTTGTATTACGCAAAAGGAATATCCGCTTGGCTTAAAGAGAATAACGTTGGCTTGGTCCATTCGGTAACTTTTTTCCCATCGGTCGGCATAGCATGTAAAATGAATAAGATTCCTCATGTTGCGTCGCTTCATAAGTTTTATGCAAACAAAGCTGCTAAAGACTTCCTAATGAATAACATTTTAATTGATGTAGTCCACTCTTCTTCTTCCAAGTATGCAAGCATATGGTCCGAAGAATTGCATGTTCCTTCGCGGAAAATAGTCTGCCCTGTTGACGACGACTATTTCAAATACTACATGAATAACAGAAAAAGACAGCGAGATAAAAACAGCCCAATTAAAATATTGGTTCCTGGCACTTTAAAAGAAGGAAAAAATCAACATAGCGCAATCAAAGCTGCTTCTATCCTAAAAGAAAAAGGATATAACGTGCAGCTGGATTTAATAGGATATGATTATTTGATAAAAGACTATGCTGATCTATGCCATTCCATTATTCAAAACAAAGGGTTGAGCCAAGAAGTAAAGATTTGGGGATTTACGGATAGCCCCAAAGATTTCTATTTTAACTCCGACATTGTATTGTGTAGTTCAAAAGAAGAATCCATGCCGCAAACGATTTTGAAAGCCATGGCTTCAGGGACTTTAGTGGTTTCGACGGATGTGGGGGGAATTAAGGAATTGATAAAAGACAACTATTCAGGGATTATTGCTGATGGGACTGATGAGAACTCATTAGCTACCGCACTGGAAAAGGCCTGCAACCTTAGAGCAGAACAAAGGACTGAAATAATCACAAATGCCTTTAAGATTATAAATCTAGTAGGAGATCCTCGGTATGTATGTACAGAGTTACTGAATCTGTATAATGAGGCCTTTACTCAAGAGAAAACCCATAACCTCCCTGATTTATTGAAATAAATCCTCTTTTCAAAACTTATTGGAACAACTAACAAATCTTTTGGTACCTTTTCTGGAAGAAAGATTTTCTTAAGGATAAAATGTAGTTTAACAAGCAGTAAAAGGTATTCAAAATTTCTTAGCATATGTAATTGAATTACACTTATCAAAACAGCAAGTTCAGTAGATTAAATACTATTCACGTATTCTTCAAAAATCAAAATAAGTAAAAATGTTTAGAATCAGCCATTCTAAAGAGAATTTTCATTAAAGATACTGATTAGAGTCACAAGAGAAAATAGAAGATTCACCTTTATATTACTGGTAACTTTATGATAAGAAAGGAGAAAAATATAACTTGAACCTTCCACTTGTAAGTATTCTAATTCCTACTTATAATCGACCTGTCTATTTTGAACAAGCGTTGAAGAGCGCTATTTCACAAAGCTATCCAAATATTGAAATTATCATTTGTGACGATAGCACGAACGATGAAACACATCAAATTGTATCCGCATACTTACACACTTATCCATTTATTAAATATTTTAAGAATGAACAAAATATCGGGGGAAAGCAGAACTTTCAACTTGCTTTTCAACGATCGACAGGAGAATATATTAACTACTTGATGGACGATGATTTGTTTCATCCCCAAAAAATTGAAAGAATGATGAGTTTTTATTTACAAGATATTAATAAAGAAATTAAGTTAATCACCTCTTATCGTCAACCAGTTGACGACTTTGGAAACAATATTCCCGATTTAGTATTTACAAAGAAGCAATATACATCCGATACAATATTAGAAGGAATAGAGGCTGGAAATTCTATGATTACCGTTACAAACTGGATTGGTGAACCTACTACAGTTCTATTTCGAAAAGAAAACTTAACTGAACCTTTTGGTCAGTTTTGCGGTTACCAATATGACTCAGCTGTTGATATGGCTTCGTGGCTTACCTTATTATCCCAAGGAAAAGCATTGTATATAACAGATACATTAAGTTATTTAAGAATGCACAGTTCAAATGTAGGAAAAAGCGTTGATATGAGGGTAAATGCAGCGCATGATTGGGTTCATATGCTTTACCATTGTCCTCGAAAAGGTTTTTTAAGGAACACACATTTATTGCTCAAGAGTTTAAAAGGGTGCCTTAGATTTATTGACTCCTTACCGTCCACTTTTCCAAATCAATTATCTGAAAAGCAAAAGCAAACCTTACTGTATTATAAATACTGTTTAATGAAATACGAAAAAGAGATACTGTAAGATGTCAGAATTTACTTACAGATATAAAATTATAAATAAGAAGGTGAGCCTATGGATTCTCAAAATAAACCTTTAGTCAGCATTCTAATACCAGCATTTGAAAATGCTTTGTATTTGGAGTTTGCACTAAAAAGTGCATTGCTCCAAACTTATTCAAACTTTGAAATCATTATAAGAGACAATTCGTCGACAAACGAAATACAGCTTCTCATAGAACAAGAATTCCTTCCATATTCGAGACGAATTACGTATATAAAAAACACTACACATATGAACAGACCGAACGTCCTGCAACACCTATTAAAAGATGCAAATGGGGAATACATTAATTATCTGATGGAGGATGATCTGTTTTATCCAACAAAAATTGAAAAGATGATGAATTACTTCTTATCGAATACAGTTGAAGATATAAAATTAGTGACTTCCTATCGAAGACCAATTGATGAATCTGGAAAGACAATTTCAGATTTAGTTTACACAAAAAAATTATTTAAAACCGATACAATACTAGACGGGATTTCAGGTGGAAACTCCATGATGGTAGTTACAAATTGGATAGGTGAGCCTACTACAGTCCTATTTCGAAAAAAAGATTTAATTGAGCCGTTTGGCTGTTTCGTTGGACGTCAATATGAAACAGCAATTGACATGGCTTCATGGCTTACTTTATTGGCGCAAGGGAAATTAGTTTATATTGCTGATGAACTCAGTTATGTAAGAATTCACCCAAACAGAAATGCGTGGAAGACACAAATGGCTATTGTAGATGATTGGATGCATATGATTTTTCATTCACAAATAAAAGGCTTTTTAATTGATACGAATTTCTTACAGAAAAACATAAATAACCTTTTACGGTATATTCATAATATGCTATCTGCTGAACAAAACCAGCTGACAATTAAAGAACATAATTATCTTTTGCAGCGTAAAAAACTTCTAGAAACCAAGTCCCTATCACTTATATAAAGAAGAAAAAATCAATTTTTTGTTATAAGTATTCCTTTTCTCTTCGAACTATAATTCTTGCACTCATTATTTATAAATGAAAATTCTACTCTCTTATTTCTTCTTGTATTGCATTACAGCAAAAGGAAGCTTTTTCTGCACTTTCTTTTAAAATGCCTTAAAGTTGATTACGCCTCTAGTAGTTCGCTTACCAATCAGACCAATAAAAATAGAATTTACACATATATTGCTAGTAAAGTCGTTGACTAGATAACGAACACTTACATCAAAGATTGTCTTAGATACAAACATTCATCATAAATTAAAAAAATCACTGAGCATCGAGTCAGCGATTTTTTCTTGCCATATACTCTTTCAGTGCATCTTCCCATGAACGCATGTGACAGAGACCGTTTAATTTAAGCATTGTATGTTGTAGAGCTGAGTATGACGGACGAGATGCCACTGTCTCAAACTCATTAGTTGAAACAGGAATTAATTGTATATCCATATTCGCTAAGGAGAAAATTCTTTTAGCAAACTCAAATCGACTGCATACTCCCTCATTCGAAACATGATAAATCCCATACAGGTCTGTCTCCATTATTCGTTTTACACAATTAACTAAATCTTTCGCGTAAGTTGGCGATCCATATTGATCGTTTACTACCCTTATTTGCTTATTGACTATAGCGAGATTAAGCATAGTTTCTACAAAATTCTTTCCATATTTCCCATATAACCAAGAAGTCCTTACGATAAAATATCGGGTATGAAACTCTTGAACAAATTTTTCACCTACGTATTTTGACGCACCATATACATTTATAGGAGAAGGGATATCGTGTTCACTATATCCTGTCTCCTTCATGCCATTAAACACATAATCAGTACTTATATACACAAGCTTTGCTTTTATTCTTTCCGCTGCAATGGCTATGTTTCTTGTTCCTGTTGCATTGACAAAAAACGCTTCATTCTTATTAATTTCTGCCAAATCTACTTTTGTATAGGCTGCGCAATGAATTATAATACTAGGTGCTAATTTCTCTAAGACACTGCAAACTTCTTCATAGTTCACCACATTCATTTCTTTTTTCCCTAAAGAATGTACATCGTATGGAGAAGACAAAAATCCTTTGGAGAACTGCCTTCCTAATTGTCCATTTGCTCCTGTAATCACGATTTTATCCACTTTTTACACCTGTCAATGATGATTGCCGTTTTTCAACGGCTTCCACCAATTCTCATTATCTATATACCACTGGATTGTTTCTTCTATGCCTTTATTAAATGAATATACGGGTTTCCAACCAAGTTCTCGCTTTATCTTATCTGAGTTAATAGCATAACGCCAATCATGTCCAAGGCGATCTTTGACGAATGTAATGTATTCTTTTGTTTTTCCAAGTTTTCCTAAAATAAGGTTTACTATTTCAATATTACGCTTTTCATTGCTGGTGCCAATATTATATATTTCACCTTTTTTTCCTTTATGCAGAACTAAATCAATTGCAGTACAATGATCATACACATGTAGCCAATCTCGAACGTTTTTTCCTGTTCCATATACAGGTAACGTTTTATTTTCTAAAATATTTGTAATCATAAGCGGGATAAGCTTTTCTGGATACTGATAAGGGCCGTAATTATTGGAACAACGGGTAATGTTAATATTTAATCCATAAGTCTTGTAACTAGACAGTACAATTAAATCGGCACTCGCTTTACTTGAGGAATACGGACTGTTTGGCGCCAGAGGAGTGTCCTCGACAAAATAACCTGTTTCCTCCAATGAACCATATACTTCATCAGTAGAAATCTGAATAAATTTTTTGATTCTATACTTCTTCACTACTTCCAATAACGTGACAGTTCCTAAAATATTTGTACGATAAAATACTTGAGGGTCCGCAATACTTCGATCGACATGGGACTCCGCAGCAAAATTGATAATATAATCAATTCTTTCCGTGTGAACTACATACTCTAGAAGCTCACGGTTTTTAATGTCTCCTTGCACAAATTTATGATTATTACACTCCATTACATCTTGTAAATTTATGAGGTTCCCGCTGTAAGTTAATAAATCATAGTTTACAATATTATAGTCTGGATATTTTTTAACTAAAAATTTCACAAAGTTACTACCAATAAACCCAGCTCCTCCTGTTACTAGGATATTCATATCTCTTTCTCCTCAAAATTAAAATTATATTTTTCTTCATTAACAAAGGGTAACATTTTATCCTTATCGGATAAAATGGGATTTCTAAACGGCCAAGTAATTCCCAACTCTTTATCTTCCCAATTGATTCCACTATCATATTCCGGCGCATAATATTCATCTACCTTATACATCACTATAGAATTAGGAACCAACGTACAAAATCCATGTGCAAATCCTTTTGGTACAAGCAGCTGCCGATGGTTATATTCACTTAAAATAAAACTTTGCCATTTTTTGTATGTTGATGAACCCTTTCGGAGGTCCACCACGACATCATAAACCACTCCTTTTACGACTTGCACCAGCTTTGTTTGTGCTCTTGGATTCAGTTGAAAATGAAGGCCTCTTAATGTACCGGAATTTGAAGATTCTGAAATATTATCTTGAATGAATTGGTATTGGAATTTTTGTTCCTTCCATAGTTTTTCATTATAGCTTTCTTTAAAAAAGCCTCTATGGTCTCGGTATACAGTAGGCTCCACTAGTATTACATCAGTAAATAACGTTTTAATACACTTCATTCTATGCATCTTTCCCCTCTCTCAGATGTATATCCTTTGCGAGCGTGTTAGCACGGTAAAGGGAATCATGCGTACCTGCATCAGTCCACCAATCCTCAAGAATATCGTATGTTAATGCTCTTTCTTTAATGTAAGCATTATTTAAATCAGTTATTTCAAGTTCTCCTCGGGAAGAAGGCCTTAAATCTTTAACATACTGAAACACTTGGGAATCATACATATATATACCAGTGACTGCATAACAACTTTTTGGAATCTTTGGCTTCTCCTCAATTGCAATGATATGTTCTCCTTTAATTTCCGGAACTCCAAATCTTTGAGGATCATGTACCTCTTTTAATAGAATCCTTGCTCCTTTTTTTTGTTTTTTGTATTTTTCAACATATGGCTTTAATGTATCAGAAAACACATTATCGCCTAAAATGACAATCATCTTTTCATTTCCCACAAATGCCTCGCAAAGCCCCAACGCTTGTGCAATTCCCCCGGCCTTTTCTTGTACTTTATATGTGAAAGATACTCCAAACTCCATTCCGCTACCGAGAAAATTCACAACATCTCCCATATGCTCTTTACCTGTTACCACTATAATGTCCTCAATATTACATTCTTTTAACTTATATATAGCATGGTAAATCATAGGGTAACGACCAACGGGAAGCAAGTGCTTATTAGTCACTTTAGTAATGGGATACAAACGCGATCCGGTTCCTCCTGCCAGTATAATTCCCTTCATCTCTTTTCCTCCCTATAAATAAATGGGATCTTTGATATGCTTCTCTCACAAAAAACATAAGCTATAAGTTTAATAGAATCACTTCAAATTGCAATTATCATCTTCATATAACGATTTCAAATTCAGTATATTAATAGTTTAAATCGTTTTTATTCAATACCATTTTTATTAAATCCGAAGTTCTTGAAACCTCTGCAAAGCCTATATCCCTATATATTTTTAACGCTGCTGCATTATCAATAAATACCTCTAAATATATATTAGATAATGCAAGTGTTTCAAGTCCATATTTACATGACATTTGAGTTGCTTTTTTACCATATCCTTTACCACGTGCCCTTTTATCCACTATCATTAATCTCCCGAATTCCGCAGATTGATTATGGAAATCTATATTATATAAAGCAACTGCACCAATCGGCTTTTGTAAATTAACCTTTTCTTCAATTATAAACATCATATCATTACCTTTATTCTTATAAGCGGCATACCATCTTTTTTGCTGGTCTTCATTTATTACACTATTATTGACAAAATACTTTCTTATATAATCTTGATTTCTCCAAATCCTTACCATTTCAAGATCTCTTTCCTCAATTTCACGCAAAATCAATTCATCATTTTCTATCAAGTTTCTGGACAACTTTACCTCCTCCTAGCCTTTGGCATATCTAATTACTTGCTCACATACATAATCTACATCTACTTTTGAAAGTTTCATGTGCATAGGAAGTGATAAAATATTCTCGCTAACTTTGTGAGAGTTAGGACAAGTACCATGAGCATAGGAATATAAATTATAGTTCGTATTATCTCTATAATGCACACCTGGATATATATTAACTTGATTTAATGCCAGCACGAGCTCATCTCTGTTCTTCACTTCAATAATATATAAATGATTTGACGACTCACACCCAGCTGGTATAGGTATCACCTTAATTTTTTCAGGGTAATGAATGAATTGTTGATTATACCATTGAGTGAGTTGACGTCTATAAGCATTGTCTCGATCAAGATACCTCAATTGAACTAAACCGATGGCTGCCATAATCGAATTACCATGATATTTATACCCCAAATGTTCAACGTCATATCTCCATTTATAAGATCCTTTCGCTCCAACCCGTTCAAATGTATCTTTATTAATTCCTAACCAAGTCAACTTCCTGCATAGCTCGTCACATTGCTCATCTTTAAAGCAAATCATTCCCGAATCGGCTGTAGGAAGATTCTTTACTGCTTGAAAAGAATAAACCATAACATCCGCTTCTTTTCCCGGGACTTTGCCATCTAATCTTGTACCAGACATATGAGCGGCATCAACAATTAGCCTCAAGTTATATTGATTACATAAATTTAAGATTTCTTTATACTGTCCTGTGCTTCCGCCTAGCCCCACATACATAATCGCCCTCGTTTTATTTGTAATTTTCTTCTCTACATCCTTTGGATCTAGGCAAAGATATTGATCCACATCTGCAAATACCACATTCATATTTTCATAAACTATTGCATGATTAGTAGAAACAAAGGTCAGGGGTGTAGAAATTATCTCATCACCGTCATTCCAATTATGAACCATTTTTAAGACTTTCACTGCCAAGTGCAAGCCAACTGTAGCTGAATTAATAAAATGCGCATTAGATAGCCCTGTATATTGCTTCCACTCATTCTCAAACTCAATCGTTTTATATCCTAATCCCGTCCAGCCCTTTTCCAAACATAATCTTATTTCTTCCAAGCATTCCTCTATCTCGAAATGAGGAACAAACAATTGAATAGACATAAAACCCCTTCTTTCGTATTCAATAATACAAAAAGGTTTCTGCGATCAAACTTTTAATAACTATTCTGACATCTCCGCATATTCACACAATATCTCTTTATTATTCTGAGAAAAATCTCTTCTTTTAATAGAGTAGTTATCTGTACCAAACAAATCTTAATACCACTTTTAAAATCCATATCATTAAATAAAAACCTCATCTGATACGCATACCCACCCTTTATCCCTTCTCTCTGCTCATTAGCTGTATTGACCAGAGTGAACACATAAATAACTGAGGGACTTTTATTCAATATCATTTCGTAAATCCATTTGCTATCCTAATTATTCTCTTCTTTCATCACCTGAGACATGATTAGCCACTATAATTTACATTTCATTTTTGCCCAGAATCCCCCACAATCCAATTTATTATAAATTAATGAATAATACCGATTTTTTCCCCCTCTTCTTTCATTAGTAACCTGCTTTTCTGCCCTCAAATTCATTATATTTGGTTTACAAGTCCCATATACGCAGTAATAAGTTGACAAGATATTAGAGGACAAAGCAAACTTTGCGTTTAGTCACATTGAATTAGTTTGAATGACCTACACACTTTACTTGAAGAACAAGGATGTTTTACTCAAAAAAAAACAGCTTAAAGGATTTAAATCCTTTAAGCTGTTTTGGTTGCTTACCCTAAAATATGATACCCAGAATCCACATGAATGTTCTCACCAGTAACACCACTTGCTAAGTCACTGAATAAGAATAACGCTGTGTTACCTACTTCTTCTTGTGTTATGTTACGACGAAGTGGTGCGCGTTCTTCGATTTGTTTTAAGATGCTGTTGAAGTCGCCAACACCTTTAGCTGATAGCGTACGGATTGGTCCTGCTGATACAGAGTTTACGCGAATGTTGTGCTGTCCTAAGTCGTTTGCTAAGTATCTTACACTTGCGTCAAGTGATGCTTTTGCAACACCCATTACGTTGTAGTTTGATACAACGCGCTCTCCGCCAAGGTATGTTAATGTAACGATGCTGCCGCCTTCTGTCATTAATGGCTTCGCAGCTCTTGCAACTGCTGTTAATGAGAATGAGCTAATGTTTTGTGCTAGTAAGAATCCGTCACGAGATGTATCAACGAATTCACCTTTTAAGTCATCACGATTTGCGAATGCGATGCAGTGTGCTAATCCGTGGACAACTCCTACTTCTTCTTTAATGGATTGGAAGCAACGCGCGATATCTTCATCGTTTGTTACGTCACATGGTAAAACAAGTGATTGCTGTCCTTCTAATGATTCTGCTAGATCACGTACGTTTTTTTCTAGACGCTCACCTGCATATGTGAAAATTAAGTTTGCTCCTGCCTCATGCAGTGAACGAGCGATACCCCAAGCAATGCTTCGTTGGTTCGCAACTCCCATGACAATAATGTTTTTTCCTTTTAAGTTGAGAAGATTCATTTATTTATCCCCCTAAATTTATTAAATAACATCAGTTATTAGTACCTGGTAATATATTTATATCATATCACAAATTCAAAATAAGGCAAAACAAAATTATTAGTATGACTGGTTCTTTACTTCTCTTTTGCTCTTTCACTTTCCTGCAATGATATAATCTCAATCTTTCTTATGTTACATGTACTTGCTATATAAATTGCGGATATGAAAAATAAAAGGGGGACCGCACTTATTTTCTTCCTTTGTTTTAAACATGGCATGGGTCTAAAATAGGCCCTGACCGCTTCTACCCACGGGCGGATCCTCTCTCCCATCCAAAAAAGTAGTTTTTTATTTATGTAAAATCACACTTTTCGGGTTTCGCATCTAAATTACTGCTATGAAAACCCAAAGTGACCTACTCTCACTTCCTCCCTTTGTTTTAACATGGCACGGGGCTAAAATAGGCCCTAACCGCTTTTATGCATGGTCGGACCCTCTCTCCCACCTAAAAAGAAAGGTTTTTTTTATCAGTTTCTTAATTTATATCTATATAATCTAACATCACACAACTAAAATCCAAACAACATATTTGCAAACCACTCAAAATCCGCTAATATGGTAATAGCGTCTTTTTTTTCATTTCACAAAGAGTAATAGAAAGGACTACGTACGGTGAAAGATAAGAATTCCCAATATCGAATAGATTATATATTGATCCTGATTGTACTCGCAATTGCAATTGTTAGTTGTTTTGCCATTGCAAGTGCTCAACCATCTTTACCACCAGCTCTGCAAAAAGTAAACTTTGTAGCAAAACAAATTCAATGGTATGTCATTGGGTCCATCGCAGTTGTCGCGATTATGGTTATTGATTTTGATCGATATAAACAAATCGCTTGGTATTTGTATGGATTTGCAATGGTTTTACTTATTGGACTTGAATTAAAAGTTCCTGGAGCAGTAACAATTAAAGGAGCTACTGCTTGGTACAGTGTTCCGGGCCTTGGTAATTTCCAGCCTTCCGAGATTATGAAATTATTTTTAATCATTGTTATTGGCCGCATTATCGTCAATCATAATGAAAAGTATCCATTTCGCTCGCCACGCGAGGATTTAATTTTACTCGGCAAAATATTTGGCGCAAGTTTACCACCACTACTTTTAATTGCGAAAGAACCTGATTTAGGAAATACAATGGTTATTTCAGCAATGATTGCAGCAATGATTTTAGTTTCAGGTGTACGCTGGCGCTTTATTTTCGGTTTAGCTGGCATTGTTGTAGCAGCTGCTTCGACGCTAACGTATATTTATTTTGAACATACAGCATTCTTTAAAGAACATATTCTAAAAGAATATCAATTAGATCGTTTCTACGGCTGGCTAGCACCTTATGAATACGAAACGCAAGGATATCAGTTGAGGCAATCTGTTTTAGCAACTGGATCAGGTGAATTGCGTGGTAAGGGGTGGGAAAATGGTCAAGTATATTTCCCGGAACCGCATACCGATTTTATTTTCACAAACATTGCCGAGCAATTCGGATTTTTAGGAGCCAGTGTTGTTATTTCACTTTTCTTCCTTCTTATTTATCGAATGATTCATATTGCTTTAGAAAGTAATGATCCATTCGGTAGCTATTTATGCGCAGGAACGATTGGAATGTTTACGTTCCAAGTATTCCAAAATATCGGGATGACAATTGGATTGCTTCCGATTACAGGGATTACGCTTCCTCTTATGAGTTATGGAGGTAGTTCCTTACTAACATATATGATTGCGATTGGCTTCATACTGAACGTACGATCACGAACGAAAACATTTATGTTTGACTAAACCATATCCACTTGGGTATGGTTTTTTCTATATCCACTTTAGGTATACTAAGAAAAAACTCGAAATGGGGGTTACAATATGAAATACGACATTATCGGGGATATTCACGGCTGTTTAGAAGAGTTTCAAGCGTTAACAAAGCAGCTCGGTTATAACTGGGATAGTGGTCTCCCTATTCACCCAGAGAAGAGACAGCTTGCTTTTGTTGGAGATATTACCGACCGTGGCCCGGCCTCCCTTCGCATGATTGAAATTGTGTGGGAGCTTGTTATGAATAAAAAAGAAGCTTATTATGCTCCTGGCAATCATTGCAACAAGCTGTATCGTTATTTTATTGGACGTAAAGTACAGGTATCACATGGTTTAGAAACAACTGTCGCTGAATATGAAGCGTTACCTACGCGTGAGCAAAAAGTAGTACAGAAAAAATTTATTGATCTTTACGAACAGGCACCGCTCTATCACGTTCTTGATAACAAAAAACTCATTGTCTGTCACGCTGGTATTCGCCAAGATTATATTGGAAGGACGGATAAGAAAGTCCAAACTTTCGTATTATACGGCGATATTACGGGGGAAAAACATCCTGATGGCTCTCCTGTTCGCCGTGATTGGGCGAAATATTATGAAGGAGAAGCGTGGATTGTATACGGCCATACCCCTGTGGCAGAACCCCGTTTTGTCAATCGTACGGTAAATATTGATACAGGGGCTGTATTTGGCGGGAAGCTAACAGGCCTTCGATACCCTGAAATGGAGACCGTTTCTGTACCTTCTTCGATGCCGTTTGTGCCAGAGAAATTCCGAGCGTTTACATAAAGTGAAACTTTAATCAGTGGTGGTTTTCTCCATCCCCCACTGATTATTAGCCCTCACCAATCGGACTTTTATGGACAGTTCCTCTCCCACCTAGCTTCTTTGCTTTTGCTGAATTTTGAGGTAGAAAGTGTTACTGTCCGTTAAGGCGGGATAAAAAAGTAAAGCTGTCCTCGTATACTGAGGACAGCTTTATTCTATAATACTTCTTTCATATCTTCCGGCACATCCCCATGAAAGGTCATCTGTTTTTCTAACACTGGATGATAGAAGGTTAAACTCGTACTATGAAGCGCTTGTCGCTTCATCTCGGACTTACTACCTCCATACAAGTCATCTCCTAACAGCGGATGGCCTAAATATGCCATATGTACACGAATTTGATGCGTTCTTCCTGTTTCTAACTGTAGTGAAACGCGCGTCTTATCAGGAAATCTCTCTAGCACTTGAAAATGCGTAACTGCTTTTTGACCATCTTCACATACAATCCGCTCAATAATGCTGTCGTTTTTTCTTCCAATCGGCGCATCAATGGTTCCCGATTCTTCTACCAATTCACCATGAACGATTGCTTCATATGTTCGTTGCACTTGCTTTTGCTGATGCTGTTTTGATAAAAGATGATGAATGAAGCGATTTTTCGCAATCAGCATCAGTCCTGACGTATCGCGATCGAGCCGTGTTACAATGTGCACTGTACTTGCAAGATTTTGCTTATCATAATGATATAAAAGCGCATTCGCAACACTTCCGGCCGGATGTTCTCTAGACGGAATCGTTGACATGTATGGTGCTTTACTAATTACGAGTACAGAGTCATCTTCATATACAACGTTCAAAGGAATATTTTCAGCAAGCATTCCTTCACTTCTTTCCTCAAGTGGAAAGAAGACTTGCAATTCTTCTCCAGCTTGTAATACGTGCCGCACTGTCGCATGCTTACCGTCTACTTCAATTGCCCCGCCTTGGAACTTTATATCTGTCAAAGCAGCTTTAGAAATCCCTTTTGCTTTTAGAAACTCCCGAATGAGCATTCCCTTCTCTGCTTCTGTCATACACCATTTTAATGTAAATCTTCTCAAATACATAAACCCTCTCTATTCACCCGCAACGAACGAATCGCGAACACGTTTCCAAAATGGGAATGGGCGAAAACGAACGAATCTCACCTTCTCGTTTGCAACGCGGTATTGAATTGACTTTACGTCTTGATGAACCATCGTTAAATGATCGACCGTAATTTGTAAATTCATTCCTGCTGCTGGCTTTAAAACACATGTATGGTGCTTCGGTAAAACGAGCGGTGAACCGACTGTACGGAACACACGGTTATTAATCGAAGCCATTTCCGCAATTTGTATCGCTTCAATCGAAGGATGAATGATCGCTCCGCCTAGCGCTTTATTATAGGCTGTACTTCCAGAAGGAGTAGAAATACAAAGACCGTCTCCGCGGAACGTTTCAAAATATTCTCCACGAATTTCTACCTCTGTTACTAATGTTCCTTCTGCGCTTTTTACTGTCGCTTCATTCATTGCTAAATACTGTGATTCTTTACTTCCATTCACGTAGCGAATAATGACTTCTAAAAGTGGGTATTCCACCACTTGAAACGGTGTTTTCGCAATCGCAATCACAAGTTTTTCTACCTCTGTTGGCAACCAATCTGCATAGAAACCTAAATGTCCCGTATGCACACCAACAAATGCTGTTTCAGCTAATCGATTATTATAGCGATGAAACGCGTATAAAAGCGTCCCATCTCCCCCAACAGAAATTACAATATCGGGTTCCGTTTCATCCATTGTAAATCCAAAGTCCTGCAAGTAATCTGTCATTGTACTTGCAAGTGCGTTTGATGATTGATCTCCCTTTGACATAATTGCAAATTTCATCGCCCAACACCCTTTAGTTTATGATTCGGATTCTTTCGCTTCTTGTTTGCGCGAAAAAACCTTTTGTGCTTCTTGAATTTCAAGACGAATCGAAGACATTTCTTCATCTAATAAAAATGCTGCTTCTGCCGCACGCTGAAGGCGCACTTTAATATCTTCTGGAAAACGCCCACTATATTTGTAATTTAGAGAATGCTCAATTGTTGCCCAAAAATTCATTGCTAACGTTCGAATTTGAATTTCAACTAATACTTTTTTCTCTCCACAAATCGTTTGCACAGGATAACTAATTACAACGTGATACGAACGATAACCACTTTCTTTCTTTTGTGTCACATAATCTCGCTCTTCCACAATTTCAAAGTCATTTCGTTTTCGAAGATATTCGACAACAGGCTTAATCTCATCAACAAATTGACACATCATCCGAAGACCAGCGATGTCCTGCATCTCTTCTCCGAGCCGATCAAGCGGTACATTTCGCTTTTCTGCCTTATCAATAATACTTGCAACCGACTTTACCCTGCCTGTTACAAATTCAATCGGAGAGTGTTCTGTTAACATTGTAAACTGAGAACGCATTCCTTTTAACTTTACTTTTAGCTCTGCCACCGCTTGGTGGTACGGCGCTAAAAATTCTTCCCAATTACGATTCATTTCAACCACCACCAAAGTCAATCCATTTGCTTATAGAAATACCTTTTCTACAGCCGTTACAAGTTCTTCTCCGTAATTTGCATTACCTTCAATATTTTCAATTAAATATTCTACTTCTTCTTTCAATTGCTCTAACTCAATTTCAATATTGTTTACGCGAACGAACATTGCTTTATCACTCTTCATTGCACCGTTCATTGCTTCCCAGTATGTATGCGGAATGCTTACATACATGAAAGCTGATTCGTTTTCTAAAATATATAAAAATGATAAATGATCTGAGTCTACAAGTACGTGATTACGCGCCTTTAACTCCTCCACTTGTATTTCAGTATTTTCCGCACAAAAAATAAGAGCATTCTCTCTTTCTTCTACGCTCTTAACTTGAATTTTATTTTGCATGCTCTAACTCCTCCATATCAACTTCCTGTCTTACTTCACACTATTATTGTATCATAACATAGACGCAAACAAATAAAACATTGAACCAAATTTGTGAAAAAGCGATAATGTCTAAAGAATTACTTTTAAGAAGGAGCCTATACAATGACACAAGAAATTGAAATTGAATTTAAAAATATGGTTACAGAAGAAGAGTTTCAAGCACTATGTAGCGCCTTTTCTGTGACGTCATTTACAAAACAAGTGAATCATTATTTTGAAACACCTCATTTCGCTTTAAAAGCAGCAGGCTCTGCTCTTCGTATTCGTCACAAAGGCGGAGCTTATACATTAACGTTAAAACAACCAGCTGAAATTGGATTACTTGAAACTCATCAACCTGTAACAGAAGAAGAAGCTAAGCGAATACTGGAAACAAATCAGCTCATTGCAGGTTCTGTACTAGATCAACTACATACACTCCAAATACCTGTTTCTACTTTATCTTATATGGGAAGCTTAACAACAGAGCGAGCAGAAACTACCTATAAAGACGGCACACTTGTATTTGATCATAGTTTCTATTACAATCACGATGATTATGAACTTGAGTATGAAGTACAAGATGAGGCAGCTGGCAAAACCAATTTCCTCAATTTATTAAACAAATATCATATCCCTGTTCGCCATACAAAAAATAAAGTACAACGCTTTTTTCTTGCAAAACAAAACGAAGCACGCTAAAGTGAAACTTCCATTAGCGAATGTTTTTCTCGCTGATGGAAAACTCTCACCCATTTCGCTTTATTTTAAGGAAAAAACGAGCAAAAGATTGTCCGAAAGCTGTTTAGTTGCTCTTCGTGACAATCCATTGCTACAATAGATATACATTTGATGGAAAAAGGAGTTTATACAGGATGAACAAGCAACCTATGACACCATTTGAAGCAATTGGCGGTGAACAAGTCATTGCAGCATTAGTCGATACGTTTTATTCCTATGTCAGTGAACACCCTGACTTATCTCCCATCTTCCCAGACGATTTGACAGAAACAGCCAGGAAACAGAAGCAATTTCTAACGCAATATTTAGGTGGACCAAGTTTGTACACAGAAGAACACGGTCATCCTATGTTAAGAGCACGCCATCTCCCTTTTGAGATTACACCAAAGCGAGCAAAAGCCTGGTTAGCATGTATGGAGCAAGCGATGGAAGATACGGGGCTACACGGGCAAATTCGAGAATTTGTTTTTGAACGTTTACGATTAACTGCGCAGCATATGGTCAACACTCCAAACGAAACAGGTGAAGCGTAATGGATAAACAGGAAGCAAAGCATATGCGCATTCCTTCTCTTTCCAAGTGCGAACATAAGTCTGTAGAAGCCTATTTGTTTATTGATCCACTTTGCATGGAGTGCTGGGAAATCGAACCAGTCATAATGAAGTTATGGCTCGAATACGGAAAATATTTTTCAATTCGGCACATATTAACCGGCAAAGTGGAAGGGGCCATCGCCTCCCCACACAAATGGAATAAACCTGCTAATATTCGATTTGTGTGGGAAAAAACAACAAGTTTACAAGGCTTTTCATGCGACGGAAAGGTACATATGCAAGATGCCTCATCTTCACCATATTTAGTTTCTATTGCAATTAAAGCAGCTGAATTACAAGGCCGAAAAGCAGGTTCGAAATTTTTGCGGAAACTTCAAGAATACATTTTTCTTGAAAATGTATCAAAACCAGATTTGGAATTACTACTTGCATGTGCACAGCAAAGCGGCATTGATGTCGAAGAATTCAAAAAAGATTTACATTCGATTAGTGCAAAAAAAGCATTTCAGTGCGATTTAAAATTTACAAATGAAATGCACATTACCGAAATCCCTTCTCTTGTATTTTTTCATGCAAATTCAGATGAGGAAGGCATTAAGATTGCGGGAATTTATTCGTATGATGTGTACGTACAACTCTTAAAAGAAATTGTAAAATGTGACATTGAGCCAGCACCATTACCATCGTTAGAAGTATTATTAGAAACGATGCAATTTATGTCTTCTAAAGAAATCGCATTTATCTATGACTGCCCGCAGCAAGAAATAGAACGTGAGCTCAAAAAATTATTATTAAAAAGAAAAGTACGAATGATCGAAGTAAAATGTGAGCGTTATTGGAAATGGATTGCAAAAGAAAAAGACCCGGTATAAACACCAGGTCTTTTTCTTTACGGCTTATAAAAATATTAAAGGGGATGGGAGAAATTTTCACGTTCAAACAAAGGGGTATATGTTTGTATGTGAATTCGTTCACGTCTATTATATTACAAGATTCGACGTCAGATGACAACCCTTTTTGTCGAATTTCACAGTTTTGTCACATTCTAAACGTTTTCATTTTTGAATAAGCTATGAAAAGAAGCTTTTTAGGAGGGAGTTTATGAAAAAAACACATATTTTCTTTCTATTTTTTTGTATTTGCATTTCTTTTTTTCTGTACATTCTTTCCCTATTACAAGCCTTTCCAAAGATTATTGCCTTTCCGCTTTTATTCGTAGTCATTGTTATTAGCCTCTCTTATTTCAATCATCGAAAACGATTTAAAGGCTTCTAAACAACAGGAAGGCGAGAGTTTTCACTCTCGCCTTCCTTCTTTCGCTATTATTTACCTTCAAATAATAGCGCTTCTAATTCATTTAACTTCTCTTCAAATACTTGTAGCGCTTCTTTAACAGGCTCTGGAGATGCCATATCTACACCTGCTTTTTTCAGCACTTCAATTGGATAATCAGAGCTTCCTGCTTTTAAGAATTCGTTAATATAACGCTCTACTGCTGGTTGCCCTTCTTCTAAAATTTGTTTTGATAAAGCTGTTGCCGCACTAAACCCTGTTGCATATTGATATACATAATAGTTGTAATAGAAGTGCGGAATACGAGACCACTCTATACCAATTTCTTTATCGATGACTAAAGCATCACCAAAGTATTTTTTATTTAAATCATAGTAGATTTCAGTTAACATATCTGGCGTAACAGCATGCCCTTCTTGTACTTTTTTATGAATGATATGTTCAAATTCAGCAAACATCGTTTGACGGAATACAGTCCCGCGGAATCCTTCTAAATAATGATTTAATAAATATAAACGCTCTTTCTTGTCTTCTGTCGTTTTTAATAAATAATCATTTAAAATTGCTTCGTTACAAGTTGATGCAACTTCTGCAACGAAGATTGAATAGTCACCGTATACATGTGGTTGTGTTTTTCTTGTATAGTAGCTATGTACAGAATGACCAAACTCATGTGCCAGTGTAAATAAATTGTTTACATTATCATGCCAGTTCATTAAAATATACGGATTTGTCCCATATGCACCAGATGAATAAGCCCCGCTTCGTTTCCCTTTATTTTCATATACATCTACCCAGCGGTTTTCATATGCTTCTTTCAAAATTTCAACATATTCATCGCCAAGAACGTTTAATGATTTAAGTAGAATGTCTTGTGCTTCTTCATATTTTACATTCATTTTGACTTCTGGTACAAGCGGTGTATATAGGTCGTACATATGCAGTTCATCAAGTCCTAATGCACGCTTACGAATGTCAATGTAACGGTGCAATAAATGTAAGTTAGCATTTACTGTCTCAACAAGTTGATCATATACTGTCTCAGGAATGTTATTATTACTTAACGCAGCTTGACGTGCAGAATCATATTTACGAACGCGAGCGTTGAAATTATTACGTTTCACTGCACCACTAAGTGTGCTCGCAAATGTATTTTTATATTTTCCATATGTTTCATAAACCGCATGGAATGCATCATGACGAACACGGCGATCATCGCTTTCTAAAAATTGAATATAACGGCCATGTGTGACTTCTACTTCTTCCCCATTCTCATCTTTAATCGATGGGAATTTTAAGTCCGCATTATTCAGCATACCAAATGTATTACTTGATGCACTCATCACTTCAGCCGCTTCAGCTAGTAGTGCTTCTTCAGCTTCTGATAGTACATGCGGACGCTGACGTGTAATTTCTTCTAACGCATGTTCATATATGCTTAATTCTTTATTTTCTTGTAAGAAAGATTGCAACTTCTCTTCTGGGATTGTTAAAATTTCAGGAACGATATATGCCATGCCGCTAGATGCTTGTGAATATAAGTTTGTTGCTCGATCATTTAACGCTTGATAAACAGAATTTGTTGTATCTTGATCGTAACGCATATGAGCATATGTATATAATTTTCCTAATCTCATTGAGACTTCATCTTCATATTGTAAAGCTTCTAATAATGAATCAGCTGAATCACCAAGTTTCCCTTTAAATTCAGCTAACCTCGGTAATAACTCTTTCACTGCTTGAAATTCTTTTTCCCATTCTTCATCCGTTTGGAAAATATCTTCCAAGCGCCATTTATTTATTTCTTCAATCTCACTACGTTCTGGTAATGTTTTTGCTTTTGTTTGTTCAGACATAAAATATACCTCCTTTTAATTCTCTACCTAAGTACAATTCGATTCTTCTTATGTAAATCCTTCCATGTACTCTTTTATTATATCCGCTTTTCCTTTTCTCATGTTGTACTTTATCTCAAACAAAGATAACGCATGCGACAAACAAATCGCATCACATTCTTTTATTTCCCCTTCTGTTTTTGGCATCGTAAATTGCTTCATTTTTCGGTACTTATGCACATCTACTTTTTCAATCATCCCTACTTTACATAAAAACGTTACATATTCTACGATCGCCCGTTGCCATACATTTTGCGAAAAATATGGTAACGGGCGCCGCTGAATACTTCTTCGTTTATTCACATAGGAAAAAACAGCATGTAATGAAAAGTATTCTCCAGTTTTAAATTTGCCAATGAAGTCTATACAAAGAAGAGCTTGCCATATAAAAGGATGTGTTTGCAATGCAAATGCAGACGGAAGAGGAACACCAACTTCAGATGGAAAACAAGAGGGAAAAAGATGATATTGATATAAGAGGTGTAAAAGTGATTTATGACTATAATTCCAGATTGGAAGGACATTCGTTCGAAAATAAGTCTTTTTCTTTTGCCATTCCCGCTCCAATCGTTCTTTCGTAACCGGAGCCTTGCAAAAGAGTTCCTCAAAAGTAACGGTACGCACCGGAAAATGAATGATATGTGAAAAATAAACATTTGTAGAGAACGGGGTAAGAATTTCGCATTTCATAAATGACTTTTCATTGGGACAAAAAAAGAGAAGTGATGGCTGAGGATAAGATTGTATGCAGAGAAAGTGAAACGAGGATAATGAAATCCAATAAGCAGAGTGCCTTTTCATTTGATTTCCACCTAATATCCAAATGATTTGTATCCCTATTTTCCAATATGAAGAAGTTCGTTTTAATAGCTGTTCCGTGGATAAAGAGGCACATTGGTATTCAATTGCAATCTGTCTCCCTTTCATTTCAATAAACAGATCGGGTCTTTGGCGAATCTCTGGAAGGTAATGTTCGATTTTCACATGAAATCCTTGCGACTTGAGCCATCTATATAACTGTTCCTTCCCGCGCATATGATAAGCTGATTCAGGCTCAGATGAAACGAGGCACTGATTTACTTTTTTATGAGCAAAATGCCATCTCTTTTGTTTACCTAGCTTGAGCTGCACCTCTCGCCTACAAATCGGGCAAAAAAAGCGGTTCTTTTTTCGCATCATTTGTAGTTCTTTTTCATCTTGTCTATGAAGAAGATGAACCTTTTCGCCGTTCTCCCTCGTTGCGACAAACATCATACCACATCCTTTCTATATTGCTTTGTATTCTACAATTTATTACAAATTCCTTTTTAGACAAAAAGAGGACGTCCTTGTAAGAACATCCTCCTCATAATAAAGGTGATAATAAACGATATGCCGATTCTACAATTCGCTTATGAAGACGGCGTTTATGAAAATGATCCACATGAATTTCACTGGATTCTTGTAAATCCTCCTCAAAATCCTTAACAAGCTTTCGAATACTATCCGTATCATATAAAAAGGCATTCACCTCAAAGTTTAAATGAAAGCTTCTCATATCCATATTCGCTGTCCCAATTGATGCTAAATCAGAATCGACAATGACAATTTTGCTGTGAAGGAAACCTTTTTCATATTCGTATACTTTTGCCCCTGCATCTAATAACTCCGGAAAATAAGACCTCGATGCATAAAACACCGTTCGTTTATCCGGTTTACTCGGCATTAATAAACGGACATCAATACCCGCAAGAGCTGCTACTTTTAATGCAGATAAAATATCATCATCTGGAATAAAATAAGGTGTAGCAATCCATATAGACTTCCTTGCCGAAGCGATCATCGCAAAATAAAGATGCTTAATTGTCTCCCATTTATTATCTGGCCCACCTGCGACAAGTTGGACACCGCCCCAATGATCCCCATCTACTGCTTCCGCCTGTAAATACTCAGGTGCTAATACTGCTTCCCCTGTCATATAAAACCAGTCTTGTACGAATATGAGCTGCAGGCTTTGAACGGCCTCACCTCGTAAATACAAATGCGTATCTCGCCAAAATCCAAAATATTTATTTTTCCCTAAATACTCATCACCAATATTCAGTCCACCCACAAAACCTTCATTCCCATCAATGATAACGATTTTTCGATGGTTTCGATAATTAATTTTATCGTTCAAAATCGGAAAACGCACTGGAAAGAAAGGAATCATCTCGACACCTGCATTGTTTAATTCATCGATATAAGCATTTGACAGCTTAAAACTGCCAACCGCATCATATAAAAAACGGACGGTAACACCTTCCTGCGCCTTCTGGATTAAAATGTCTTTAATTTGTGTACCAAGCTTGTCATCACGTACAATATAATATTCCATATGGATATGATGCTTCGCTTTTTGCAATCCTGCTAAAATTGCTTGAAACGTTTCATCACCATTCGTTAACACTTTTGTTTCTGTCTGAAATGAAATATTTAACGCACCAAGCCGATCCGCTAAACGAAATAGCAGTTCTTGATGTTTATGATTCTGTAAAATGCGTTCTTGATAATCTTTATGCCCCTTGTACTGTAAGAAAGCTTGTTCATCCAAAAGAGCCTTCTTTTGAAACATTCGTTTTCTGCGGAAGTTTTGCCCAAACAATAAATACGCAAAGAAACCAAATACAGGAAAAATACCGAGTACAATTAACCATGTCAATGTTTTAGATGGATGCCGATTTTCCAAGAAAATAACACAGCCAATTAAAAATGCAGAAACAGTAAATACAATACTTATAATTCCTAAAAACGAAATATCTTTTATGCCTATAACATCCGAATAAAATGCTACATCAATAAACATTCGTAACGAAACAAACGCTGCGAATAAACCTAGAAAAAAGAAAAGTAACTTTAGTGTATTTTTCATTCCTACCCCCCTTACTTACATAGCTTTTTCTACTCTTATCATACCCATCATATAAAAAGCCGATTTCATAATATTGAAATCGGCCTACGCTTTAGGAGGAAAATGACTGCGAATCGTCTCAAGTGCGTGTTCTTTAACAACCTGTTTACCGTACTCACTTACACGGTGAACCGTTAAAGTAGACTCTTCTCCATATTCTAAAATAATACTTAAAATACGGTCAATTTCTTCTTCATCGTGTAGCACTTCATCAAATTCAACATATACATAATAGCGGTCTTCAAACGAATATAGTTCATCTTTTATATCTTCAAATATAAGACGATGACTTAACGAAATAACGTCTTCAAAATCGTCAAATTTAATTAAAAAGCCAAATGTTCCATCTTCGTTAAAGTTTGTTCCCGCTTCTATCTCTTCCTCTAGCTCTTGTTGAAATAGTGATTCAATCCGCTCATCTAGCGGAATATCAATGATCTTATCTAGACCTATTGGTAATTCTAATTTTTGTCCATCTTTTGAAAGCTCTGCTTTCGTTACAAGTACTTCGATGCCTTTATCCATCGCCTGTACTTGGATCCATAGTGGCCCATCAATAAAGAAATCATCATGATCACGAGCTTCATCCATCATTTCCCAAAATAATTGTTCGCTTCGTTCACGATTGTACCAAATCTCTTCTCGATTAAACCCTCTATCTTCTATATCAACGTACGTAATAAAAAATTTCATCGTATGATCGTTAATTCTTTCAATGTCCAAAATCCAATTCTCCCTTCCTATTTGGAATTGTTATGAAGGGATTCCCCACTCATATGACAAATCAATAGATTCTTGTACTTTCATTTTATGATAAGATTCTCCAGAATGGAAATAAAATCGTTTCATTTTAGAAAAACAGTCATTCGCCTAGATTATTCTATGTTAATACATCATACTTCCTTCCTCTTATATATTCCATTATATACACTTACGATATAAACTCCCTCATTCCTTCTTCATAAAGTGAAACTTTAATCAGTGGGGGTTTTTTCCATCCCCCACTGATTATTAGTTGAACCAATCGGGCTTTTACGGACAGTTCATCTCCCACCTAACTTCTTTGCTTCCGCTGAATTTTGAAGTGGGAGTGTTACTGTCCGTTAATGCGGGATAAAAAATTGGACATACAATTCCACCTAGCGCCGTACAATTGTAATAGAGCTGGTCAAGCTTTTTCGTTTCATACATACAACTGCACCTATATTACTGATTAAAACAGAATAAATGGAGGCAAAATGATGGAGTTAGATTTTTTGACATCTATACTAATGATTATCGGTATCGATGTTGTACTAGGCGGCGATAACGCAATTGTAATCGCGCTTGCAAGCCGAAACTTACCTGAATCTAAACGGAATAAAGCTATTTTTATTGGTACGGTCCTAGCAATCGTGCTGCGAATTCTCCTTACAATACTTGCCGTATACTTACTCGACATTCCTTTTTTACAACTTATTGGCGGCATCTTACTTACACTGATTGCCGTAAATTTACTAACCGACAATAATAATAACCTTTCTTCTATACAAGGAAAAACGACATTATTTCAAGCAATCCGTACAATTGTATTTGCCGATCTCGTTATGGGTTTTGATAATGTCCTTGCGATTGCTGGAGCGGCCCATGGAAATTTCACACTCGTAATTATCGGATTATTAATTTCCATCCCTATTATTATTTGGGGGAGCAAACTCATCTTACTATTTATGGAGCGGTTTCCTTTTCTCATTTATTGCGGAGGAGCAGTTCTTGCTTACACGGCCGGAAGAATGATCACCCATGAAGCGAGACTTGCGAACTTTT
The DNA here is from genome assembly GCF_022811845.1 of Bacillus pseudomycoides. Taxonomy (NCBI): domain Bacteria; kingdom Bacillati; phylum Bacillota; class Bacilli; order Caryophanales; family Bacillaceae; genus Bacillus; species Bacillus pseudomycoides. The sequence goes on along the minus strand of NZ_CP064266.1, from coordinate 2,653,306 downwards.
TCCAGCATAACCCGACCTTTGCAACAAGTATACCCTTCCTCTTTATTTTCACAGTATTAACGATCGGGTTTATTGTTCAGCATATCAAATTAGGGAATGTAAAGTAAAACTTGCATGTTCTAATTTGATATAAATTTATAAAACCTTTCTTTTTGGGGTGGAAGATGGCATCCGCTCATGCATAGATGCGATCAGGACTTTTTCGCCCTGTGCTGGGTAAAAACAAAAGGATTGAACACGCGGAGGACTCCTTTTATTTTCAGAACTTTAATTTTTATGTTGGGAAATCAAAATGAGGTTATATATAAATCATACTAAGCAATGGATATATGTATGCGAAAACCTTCTACTGTAAGGTAGAAGGTTTTCATATACATAACTTGTATTATTAATTTACTAGACGCTGTGCTTCACGTAATTGAAAGGTTCTTACTGTACGTGGTAAGAAGCGACGAATTTCATCTTCGTTGTAACCTACTTGAAGGCGTTTTTCGTCAATCATAATCGGACGGCGTAAAATGCCTGGGTAGTCACGAATCATCTTATATAAATCTTGAAGTGGTAAAGATTCTAAGTTAACATTTAACTCTTGGAAAACTTTCGAACGAGTTGAAATAATCTCATCCGTTCCACTTTCTGTCATGCGTAAAATCTCTTTAATTTCCTCAATCGTTAATGGATCTGAGAAAATATTACGTTCTGTATAAGGAATATGATTTTCCTCTAGCCATAATTTCGCCTTTCTACAAGACGTGCAACTTGGAGAACTATATAGCGTTACCATATGAGACTCACTCTCCTTAAAGAGTACAAATTCTGTACTAATTACAGTTTGAATTTCTATTTTTCAGCAACTTTTTACTATAACTTGTCTTACAATAAAATAATTGCCTTACATGTAAACAACAACTTTTAAGCAAGTAACTTTTCTTAAACAACAATTACTTTAAATAAGTAACTTCTATAATCATTATACAATAGTTTAAGAAAGAAATATACAGTAAATTTCCTTTCTAATGGAAAAAACTCATCTTTCATTAAGCTAAAATTGTCATGGATTTTTCATGGAACAAATCCTTCTATTTTATTGATATATATACCTTTGGCGCTACTTCTTAACATGTTTATCGAAGCTGTCCATCCAATCAATCAGTTGCTAAAGATAGCATTTCCTTACCCTTTTCATCATAAAACAGCAGTGAAATGTAAGACATACCAATGAACAGAACATTTGTTCTTTTTCATTCTATCAAATCTCCGAGTTACTGTCTAGACTATTTTTAATTAAAATATTAATTTTCTAACTTTTCTTTCTTTTCATCCTTTTTTCTCATACAATAATAATACAGACAGGTAAAGGGGGATTCCATATGGTTGCTTTTTTTATTGATTTTGCCATTGTCGCTGCCCTCGTCATTGGAATCACAGCATTGATTGGCGTCATTACAAACGGTATTGGCGAAAAGCTATTTGGTGGCAAGGAAAAGATGAAATTTGTTGATAAAAGTGCGGAAGTACAATCCGGCTGGAAGCAAGTTGGCGGGAAAGGAATTTATAAAAAACGAACATACTAAAAAGAAGCAGGAATTTCTCCTGCTTCTTTTTAAATTATTTTCCTACTGATGCCCATTTGAAGCTTAAATCTCCGCCGTAATTATGTTTATAAATATCTTTAACTGTTCCTCGTTGTAAGTAAGCTGCACTACGTTGATATACAGGAGCAATTGCTGCATCATCCAGCAATATTTTTTCAGCTTCAAGTAAACTATTCCAGCGTGCTTGTACATCACTACCGTCAGTCTTCGCTTTCATAATAATTTCATCATATTTCGGATTAGAATATTTCATTCTATTCTGCGCACCATCTGTTACAAACATATCAAGGTACGTTACTGGATCTGGGAAATCCGGGCTCCATCCAGCGAATGTCATATCATAGTCTCCACTTTCTTCAAGTTTAAGCTTTTGTGCAAATGGCTGCTGCTTAATTTTTAATGTAAAACCAGGTAAGTTCTTTTCTAACTCTCCTTTTAAGTACTCTCCTGTTCTCTTAGATAAATCTACATCTTCATTTAATAGCTCAATCTCAATCTTATCTTTTCCTAATTCTTTTTTACCAGCTTCCCAATATTTCTTCGCTTCTTTCACATTTGCTTTTACTAAATCTCCATTTTCAGCTCGGAAGTCTTCTTTGTTTGGCCCTGTAACAAATTTATTTGGAATCAATCCTGTCACCTCAGTAGAACCATTGTTTAAAATTGTATCAACAAACGGTTTACGTTCAAAGGCAAGTGAAATTGCTTTTCGAATATTTTTATTTGCTAAAGCTTCATTTTTCTGATTGAAACGAAGGAAGAATACGGAAGCTTCATTTGCCGTTTTGAAATCTGGGTCTCCTTTATATTTATCAACAAACTCAGATCTCAAAATAACACGATCTATTGCTTTTGTATCATATAGATTAATTGATGTTGCTAAGTCTTTTACAATATTAAAGTTCACTTCGTCTAGCTTCACTACTTTATTGTCCCAGTATGATGGATTTTTCTGTATTTGGAAACTTCTTTCATGCTTCCAGTCACTTAATACAAATGGTCCATTATATAGTGTTGTGTTTGCCTCTAGACCAAACTTGTCCCCTTGCTCTTTTGCATACTTTTCATTTACAGGATAAAAGAGTGGGTAAATCATTAAATTTTCAAAGTAAGGAACTGGATGCTCTAATTCTACTTCTAATGTATAATCATCAACGGCTTTTACCCCTAATTGATCTGGCGCCATTTCTTTTTTATTAATTTTCTGTGCATTCTTCACATCAAACATGATATATGCTGATACTGCCCCTTTATCCGGATTAATCGCGCGTTGCCAAGCATATACGAAGTCTTTCGCTATTACAGGTTCTCCATTTGACCACTTCGCATCTTCACGTAATTTAAAAGTATACTTTTTTCCATCTTCTGATTTTTCACTGGATTTTGCTACACCTGGAACGAGCTTATCTCCTTTTTCAAGGCGATATAGTCCTTCCATCGTATTATTCATCACTCGCGATGATACTGCATCAGCTGATAATGCTGGGTCCATTGTTGGAATTTCCTGTGTTTCAGTTAAATTGATGACTTGTTTCCCGTTAGCCTTGCCGCTATCCCCTTTTGCACTCGCTTGCGGCTCGTCCTTTTGATAACTACTACATGCCCCTAAAATCATACTCATTGCTAATGTCGATGCTACAAAAACTGGTACTTTTTTCTTCATTCTGCTATCCCTCCCAAAAATGTTAGCCCTTTCATTTTCAAACAGAAAGAAATATATATATGTTCTAATAATTCATATTATACACATAAATATATTATTTGTATATTTAATTTCCTATCTTGTTAAAATTTTCTGTTAACATTACATTTTTTGTAAACGCTTTACATTGCGTGATTCAGCACCTAAAATACTAAAATCACCCATTTTTATAATTATCTAAATTATCAGAGTATAATTAATTTTATATTACATAATATCTTTTGTATAATTATTCCCTTTTAGTATGCACTATTTTAAACTTTCAACATATAAGTCACGGCTTTGAAAATAAAGTGAAACTTTAATCAGTGGGGGGTTTCTTCATCCCCCACTGATTATTAGTTGAACCAATCGGGCTTTTATGGGCAGTTTATCCCCCACCTATCTTCTTTGGTTTCCTTAGAATCTTGAGGTGGGGGGGATTACTGCCCGTTAATGCGGGATAAAAGAAGATCTCTACTCCCTTTCTCCTTTTGGCTTCACGCAGCATGGGCAAAATTAGTTTTGACCGCTTCTATACTTGGGGGACCCTCTCTCCCACCCAAAAAGAAAGGGGGTCTTTCGTTATATATCTCCTATTTAACTTTGAAAATAAGTAGTTGTTAACCACGCTACAAAATAAATGCAAGTGTCGCTAAAATGTGTTAAGATACATTTTGTTTCAAAAAGGATATCGGTAAAGTGGGGGATGATATGACAGGGATTACATCCGAAAAAGGGCAAGAAGAAAAGTTAAATTTATTCTTCTTAACATGGCCCATTTTTTTAGAAGTTTTTCTTTTTATGTTAATGGGGATCGCTGATACTTTTATGCTAAGTGCATTATCAGATGACGCAGTATCAGGTGTTGGGGCTGCAAATCAATACCTTCATATTGCAATATTAGTACTAGAAGTAATCGGAAACGGTGCCGCGATTGTTGTTTCTCAATATCTTGGTTCCAAACGATATATAGAAGCTTCAAAAATATCGGCACTCGCAGTAACCTTAAATTTAGGAGTCGGGCTCATCATAAGCGCCGTTTTTCTGTTATTCTCAAAAAATATGATGACGGCGATGAATTTACAAGGTGATGTATTAACTTACGCACAAAATTATTTATCAATTGTCGGGGGCGCAATTTTTCTTCAAGCTATTATCAATTCACTAGCTGCTATTATTCGCGTTCACGGATTTACAAAGCAAGCTATGTTTATTTCACTTGGAATGAATATTCTTCATATCGCTGGTAACTATGTTCTTATTTTCGGCAAGTTCGGCATGCCTGAATTAGGTGTTGAAGGAGCAGCAATTTCCTCTGCTTTCAGTCGACTTATCGCACTAGTTGTCTTCTTCTGGCTACTATACCGCGTCATGGAATACCGTGTTAAATTGAACTACTATATTACATTATCAAAAGAATATATTAGCAAAATCCTAAAAATTGGTATCCCATCAGCTTTTGAGCAAGTTATGTACCAAGCATGCCAAATTGTCTTTTTATACTACGCAACATACTTAGGAGCAGAATCATTAGCTGCAAGACAATATGCAACAAACATTTCCATGTTTACTTACCTATTTGCTATCGCCATTGGAATGGGAACAGCAATCATTGTCGGGCGTTTAGTCGGCGGAAATGAGAAAGACGAAGCATATGTACGCGTGTGGAAAAGTGTGAAGTGGGCCATCGGTGTTACATTATGTATGGTCATTCTCGTCATAGCGTTCCGTACACAGTTAATGGGATTATTTACAGATAATCCTCATGTTATCGCTTTAGGAGCAACTGTTCTTTTATTAAGCATTTTGTTAGAGACTGGTCGGACGATGAATATTGTCATCATTAATTCACTACGTGCAGCAGGTGATGCAAAATACCCTGTTTTAATCGGGGCATTTTCCATGGTCTTAATGAGTTTACCACTCGGTTATTTTTTTGTTTTTCATTTAGACATGGGACTTACAGGTATATGGTTAGCGATTGCCATCGATGAATGGACACGTGCCATCATCATGTTCTTCCGCTGGAAAAGCAGAGCTTGGGAGAATTATGCACTTGTTAAACCGGAGACTCCTGAAGAGTCAGCACCTGTTCAAGCTTAGTATGAATGTTGATATGCAGAAAAAACAGGTTGGGGAAAGTCTTCTCCAACCTGTTTTTTTGTCGTTCCTTGTCAGAACGCCGATAAAATTTCATTTACTATTTTTCTATCCCCCACTCTATTGCTGAAATCTCTACTCCAGCTTTTCCTTCTCTCCTTTTGTTTTTACTTGGCATGGCTCTGACCACTTCTATGCTTGGGTGGATCCTCTCTCCCCCCTAAAAGAAAAGGTTTTCTATCAGTTTTTCAATTTGTATGTATAATAGAAAAAGCGGCCATAGCGGCCGCTTTTTCTATTATTGATAGATTTCTTTATATTTCTTGTATTCTGCTTCGGAACAAAGAACAAAATGTCCTGGACGAATTTCTCGCATCTTTGGCTCTTCATTTCCATATTGATGCTGAGATGGATCGTATACGATACGCTTACGATTGCGCTCGTAATCTGGATCTGGAAGCGGAATTGCTGATAATAGTGATTTTGTATACGGATGAATTGGATTCTCGTATAACTCATCACTACTTGTTAATTCAACAATTTGACCACGGTACATAACACCAATGCGATCACTGATGTATTTTACCATGGATAAGTCATGGGCAATGAATAAATATGTTAAACCTTTTTCTCTTTGCAGTTGTTTCAATAAGTTTACAACTTGGGCTTGAATCGATACGTCAAGTGCTGAAATCGGTTCATCCGCAATAATAAATTCTGGTTCTACCGCAAGTGCACGAGCAATTCCAATACGTTGACGTTGTCCACCAGAGAACTCATGCGGGAAACGATTGGCATGCTCTTTATTTAAACCAACTGTGTTTAATAATTCATGCACACGATCCATACGGTCTTTTTTGCTTTTTGCTAAACCGTGAATATCAATACCTTCTGCAATAATATCTCCAACTGTCATACGAGGGTTTAATGACGCATATGGATCTTGGAAAATCATTTGCATTTTACGATTAAATTTCTTTAGTTCTGCACGTGATTTTTTACCATGTACGTTTTCACCATCGAACAACACTTCACCAGCAGTTGCATCATATAACCTGATAATCGTTCTTCCAGTTGTTGATTTTCCGCAACCAGATTCTCCTACAAGTCCAAATGTTTCACCGCGGTAAATATCAAATGAAATATCGTTAACCGCTTTCACAACACCACCACTCACGTTAAAGTGCTGCTTCACATTTTTCACTTCAATTAATTTCTCACGTTGCTTAGTCATGTTGTTCACCTGCTTTCATTTGAAGAATTCGTTTTTGAACGACTTCTGGCGGTTGTACTTCTGGTGCTTGTTCATGAAGTAACCATGTTGCCGCATAATGTGTATCACTTACTTTAAATAATGGTGGTTCCATTTCAAAATCAATTTTTAACGCCTGTGGGTTACGTGGTGCAAAAGCATCCCCTTTTGGCGGTTTTAATAAATCTGGAGGCGTTCCAGGAATTGCGTATAACTCTGCTTCTGAACCATCTAAACTTGGCATAGATGCGATTAATCCCCATGTATATGGATGTTTTGGATTGTAGAAAATTTCATCAACCGTACCAATCTCAACAACTTTACCAGCATACATAACAGCAACTCTATCGGCAACGTTTGCCACTACGCCTAAGTCATGCGTAATGAAAATAATCGCTGCTTCGGTTTTCTGTTGAATATCCTTCATAAGCTCTAAAATTTGCGCCTGAATTGTAACGTCAAGTGCTGTTGTCGGCTCATCTGCAATCAATAATTTCGGATTACAAGCTAGTGCCATCGCAATAACAACACGCTGTCTCATACCACCAGAGAATTGGTGTGGGTATTGCTTTAAACGTGCTTCTGGGTTTGGAATTCCAACAAGGTCAAGAAGCTCTAAAGCAACTTTACGAGCATCTGCTTTGCTCATTCCTTGGTGCTTAATAAGACCTTCCATAATTTGATTACCGATTGTCATCGTTGGGTTTAATGATGTCATCGGATCTTGGAAAATCATTGCAATTTCTTTCCCTCGCACTTGCTGCATTTCTTTTTCTGTTAATTTTGTTAAATCACGACCATCAAATACAATCTCCCCATTTTTAATACGTCCTGGAGGATTCGGGATTAGTCCCATTAGCGCTTTCGAAGTAACTGATTTCCCAGAACCAGATTCTCCTACAATCGCTAATGTTTCTCCCTTTTTCAAATCAAATGTAACTCCGCGAACAGCTTGTACTTCACCAGCATGTGTATCAAAGGAGACTTGTAAATCTTTTACCTCTAACAATGTTTTCATTTTTACTTCTCCTTTCTCGTTTACTTACGCATTTTTGGATCTAACGCATCGCGTAATCCATCTGCCATTAAGTTAAATGCTAAAATTAACATACTGATAACAACCGCAGGGATGAACATCATATGTGGATACGTTTGAATTGACTTATATCCATCATTTACAAGAGAACCAAGTGATGCTAAAGGCGGCTGAATACCAAGCCCGATAAAGCTTAAGAATGCTTCACCAAACACCGCTGAAGGAATTGTGAACATTGTCATAACGATAATTGGTCCCATTACGTTCGGAATTAAATGCTTCACAATTAATTGTGTGTTCGTTGCACCTAACGTACGAGATGCTAATACATATTCTTGGTTTTTTAATTTCAATACTTGTCCACGTACAATCCGCGACATTCCAATCCAACCTGTAATTGCCATCGCAAGTGTAATTGACCAAATACCTGAACCCATAATAATTACCATCAAAATAACGATAATTAAATACGGAATACCGTTAATAATTTCCATAATACGCTGCATGATATTATCCACTCGTCCGCCATAGAACGCTGAAATACCCCCGTATGCAACCCCAATTACTAGGTCAATTGCCGCTGCTAAAAGAGCGATATATAATGATACGCGTGTTCCTTCCCATGTTCTTGTCCAAAGGTCACGTCCAAGATCATCTGTACCAAACCAGAAATACTCTTTAATGTCACGTTTTTCATACTGATCAACGCCATATTGGTCTGTACCATCAAATGGTAGCCAATGAATGTTTTCTAATACTGGAATTTTAGGTGGCATTTTTGCGCGACCTAAATCTTGATCTTTATAGGAATATTTACTTACCATCGGTCCAAAAATTGCTAAAAGCGTGATAAGAACTAGTAACACAAGACCAAACATTGCTCCTTTATGTTGAAACAATCGTCTTCTTACATCTTGCCAAAACGTTAAGCTTGGACGGGCAATGACTTCATTATCAACATTGCTTTGGTTGGCTGGTTGAAATAAATCTGGAGATAATTTTTGTAAATCTTTCATCATTTTTTCCCTCCCGCTAAACGAATACGAGGATCAATAATTCCATATAAAATATCGACGATAAAAATAACTAAGATAAAGATGGCACTATAGAAAATTGTTGTTCCCATAATAACCGTATAGTCATTCAATTGGATTGATTTAACGAATTGCTCCCCAAGTCCAGGTACAGCATAAATTTGCTCAATAACAAGTGTTCCTGTAATTAAAGCTGCAACCATTGGTCCTAGAATTGTAACAACTGGAATCAATGCGTTACGAAGTGCGTGTTTTACAATAATGACACCTTGACTAATTCCTTTTGCTTTTGCTGTTAAAATGTAATCAGCTTGCATAACTTCAATTAATTCTGCACGAGCAAAACGTGCGATTGTTGCGATAACTGCCATCGATAAAGCAACGGTAGGCATGACTGTAAATTCAGGCCCTTTCCAGAATGCTACTGGGAACCAGCCAAGTTTTACACCTACAAAGTATTGTAATAATGCTGCGAATACGAATGATGGTACCGACATCCCGAGTACAGAAATTACAGTTGCTCCGTAATCGACCCATGTATTATTGCGAAGCGCTGCGACAATCCCTAAGATTAAACCGATAAATGTTCCTAATATGATTGCCTGTAAACCAAGCTGTGCTGATGGTCCAATACGATCGATAATCATGTCTGATACTGGACGATTATCATACTGGAATGATACTCCTAAATCACCTTTTGCTAAATTTCCTAAGTAGCGCGCATATTGCACAGGTACTGGATCATTTAAACCGTATTTTTCTAAGATAATCTCTTTTTGCGCGGGTGATAATTTCTCTTGGTTCTTAAGTGGTGAACCCGGCAGTAATTTCATTAGAAAGAATGTTAGCGTCGTAATTAAAAATAATGTCAAAGCCATATACACGAAACGTTTTAATGCATAACGTCCCATAGTCAAGCACCTCCCCATTTTCTCAAAAGCAATAAGATAGTTTAAAATATTCTAACTTTTATATTTTTTAAAATAAGAGTATCTGCCCATCATAGGCATATACCCTTATTCATGATGGAAACCATTTTTATTTTTTGACTTCAACCCATTTGTAGCTAAATTCGCCACCATATTTATGTTCTAACAACCCTGTAATAGAGCTGCGTTGTAAATATGCTTTTCCTGGTTGATATACTGGAACAATTGCTGCATCATCCAACAATTGTTTTTCAGCTTTCAACAGTGCATCCCAACGAGATTGTACATCTGTCTCTACTTTTGCCTTCTTAATTAATTCGTCATACGCTGGATTTGCATAGTTGACTTTGTTTTGCGGATTTCCTGTTGTATACATATCTAGGAATGCCATTGGGTCCATATAATCTGGTCCCCATCCTGCATACGACATTGCATACTCTCCACTTGCTTCAAGTTTTAATTTTTGTGCAAATGGCTGCATTTTCATTGAAATTGTTAAGCCTGGTAAATTCTTTTCGAATTGCCCTTTTAAATACTCGCCAATTTTCTTAGCATCATCTGTATCAAAGTTCAGCAACTCTAAATCTACTTTATCAACACCAAGTTCTTTTTTACCAGCTTCCCAATATTTTTGAGCCTCTTTTATATCTTCTTTGATCAGATTTCCATTTTCTTCACGGAAGTCTTTTCCACTTGGTCCTTTCGCTAAACCTTTCGGAACAAAACCGTATATCCCCTGTGAACCATCGTTTAAAATAACTTTTCCGATATTTTCACGTTCAAAGGCCATTGATACTGCTTTACGGATATTCTTATTTGCTAAGAACTTGTTCTTTTCGTTTAGACGAATAAACTGTGTAGAGGGTTTCTTAATTGTCTTAAAATCAGAATCTTTTTTGTATTTATCTACAAATTCTGATGTCAATACGACACGATCAATTGCATTTGTTTCATATAAATTTATTGCAGTTGATCGATCCTTTACAATATTGAAGTTTACTTCTTCCAGCTTCACTACTTTATTGTCCCAGTACGTCTCATTTTTCTTAAGCTGGAAACTTCGTTCATGTTTCCACTCATTTAAGACGAACGGACCGTTATAGAGCGTCGTATTAGATTCTAATCCAAATTTATCCCCTTGTTCTTTTACGAACTTTTCATTTAATGGATAGAATGTTGGATATACCGTTAAGCTAACAAAGTAAGGAACAGGGTTATCTAATTCCACTTCTAGTGTGTGATCATCAATTGCTTTTACGCCAAGTTCTTCAACTGGCAACTCTTTTTTATTAATTTTTTCTGCATTCTTTACATCGAATAATATGTAAGCAAATTTTGCACCTGTATTTGAATCAACAGCTCGTCTCCAAGAATATACAAAGTCTTTAGCTGTTACAGGTTCCCCATTAGACCACTTCGCATCATCACGTAATTTAAATACGTACTTCTTACCATCTTCCGTTTTCTCGTAAGACTTTGCCACACCTGGAACGAGTTTATCGTCTTTTCCAAGGCGATATAATCCTTCCATTGTGTTATTCATTATGTTAGAAGATGCCGCATCTGTTGATAATGTTGTATCCATTGTCGGAATTTCAGCAGTCTCAGGTAAATTTAGTACTTGTTTGCCTGAGCTACTTGATCCTTTTGCACTCGCTTTCGTATCTTCTTGCTGATAACTACAAGCGCCAAGCATACTGACCGTCAATGTCGATGCAAGTATTAGTGGTATCTTTTTCTTCATGTTGTACAGCCTCCCCTAATTGCACCTCCTGTACCCTCACTTGTTAAAAAGTAGAATTGCAAGAATAATCTCCAAGTTTCTACAATTTTCATTATACATATATTATGACGATTGTGAATATAGTTTTTTGTTTTTTTGTTAAAATTTTTAATAATTTTTTTTTTTTTTTTATTTTTTGTAAAGGGGCACTTAACAGTGCTCCCATCATATTGAAATAAAATACATAATTGCGTATAATTTTCAAAAAATTATTTCTAGTACTTATTATAACTTTTATAGTATAATAATTCTAGTAATATTTTGACGGGGGTGAACATTTTGAATAGACTTTATTTTCGAACTGGCATATTACTATTATTGGCAATAATCACTTCTATCATCGGAGCATTCCTAGCTTCGACGCATTATTTGTTGAATTTTGTCAATATTATGTTTTATATTGCGTTATTTTTTATTATTTTAGGCGGTTTTTTATTTCTATTTCAAAGGGGATTTTTCAACATAACGATGTACGCTTTCCAAAAAGTATTTGGAACAAATAAAAAAGTAGAGTCTTTAATTGAGGGAGAAGAACCAACAATAGATAAAAAAGAACGAATATATAAAACGTATTCTTTCGCCTGGACATACCCGATCTGCATGACAGGTATCCTTTTAGGCCTCGCCTCTACAATCATTAGCTTTACTATTTTGATGTAGTTTGCAAACAATTTTCCATATGATATAATTACTTGCAAAACATTTTGTTATAAAAAGCGGATGCGGCTCGTTCAGCTCTGATTGGCTAAGGTTCTTTCGCATAGAAGGCACTTTTTGCCTTGCAAGAAGGCGCGAAGCCACCGAGTATTCTTGTCATTGGAGTTAGATTACTTCACAAAGCGCAGGCGCTCGTTCAAAATGCGAACTAGCTTACAATAAATTCATATGTATGCGATGAAAAAGAAGAGTACATATTGCAACAATTTCAGAGAGCTTGTGGTCGGTGCGAACAAGTAATTGTACAGTATGGAATGGGCTTTTGAGCACCAAACCGAACCGTAAGAAGTAGGCTTTGGCGTTACATCCAGACGTTATAATGGATAAAAGAGATTTCACGACTTGTGAAATAATTAGGGTGGTACCGCGGTCCATTCGTCCCTATATACATGGGGATGAATGGGCTTTTTTGTGTATAAAAAGCGGAAGCAGATCGCTCAGACCTACTTCCCCCACTCTTCAACAATACATACAAATTTCAAGGAGGAGTTATTTATGTCAGTTATTTTTTCTGGTATTCAACCGAGCGGAACAATCACGCTTGGAAACTATTTAGGAGCAATGAAACAATTTACAGAATTACAAAACGAACATGACTGTTATTTCTGCATTGTAAACCAACATGCAATTACAGTAGCCCAAGATCCTGTACAGCTTCGCAAAAATATTCGTAGCCTAGCTGCACTGTATGTAGCTTGCGGCATTGATCCTGAAAAAGCTACTTTATTTGTACAATCAGAGGTACCTGCACATGCTCAGCTCGGATGGATTATGCAATCTATCGCATATGTTGGAGAATTAGAACGTATGACGCAGTATAAAGATAAATCATCTGGCAGAGAATCAGTTCCAGCTGGATTACTTACGTATCCACCATTAATGGCAGCTGACATCTTACTTTACAATACTGAGATTGTGCCAGTTGGCGACGATCAAAAACAACATATGGAATTAACACGCGATTTAGCAGAGCGCTTTAACAAACGTTTCCGCGAGATATTTACAATTCCAGAAATCCGTATTCCAAAAGTAGGTGCACGTGTTATGTCATTAGCAGAGCCTACGAAAAAAATGAGCAAATCTGATCCGAATCCCAAATCAATGATTAGCATGCTTGACGATCCAAAAACAATCGAAAAGAAAATCAAAAGTGCCGTAACTGATTCTGATGGCATTGTAAAATACGACAAAGAAAACAAACCTGGCATTTCCAACTTATTAACAATCTACTCTTCATTCTCAGGCAAAACAATTGAAGAAATAGAAGCGGGGTATGAAGGAAAAGGATACGGCGACTTTAAAGGCGACTTAGCTCAAGTAGTCGTAGAAGCAATTCGTCCAATTCAAGAAAAATATAATGAACTCATTAACTCTCCTGAATTAGATGAAATTCTTGACAAAGGTGCAGAAAAAGCAAACCGCGTTGCATTCAAACAACTACGCAAAGTTGAAAATGCAATGGGATTAAGTAGAAAGCGGAGGTAATGAAAAAAGCGGAGGCGGCTCGCTTAGAATGTGAGGGGGATGGAGCTCCTTTCACCTCACATTCTTACCACTAGAGCTCGACTAAATTAAAAAAACCGCCAATTTGGCGGTTTTTTAATTTACCTTTTGTTCATTTTCCATTTCCCATAACTTTTCAAAGAATGGTTGCCCTTTTACAAGGCGTTCACATAGCTGTTCGTGCTTCTCTGACCAGCCATATTGCGCTTCTTCATAAAGGCGCTTCCAGACGTCTTCAAATTTCATATGTTGAACGGTACCATATGCAGATGGATCCCATTCTGTATACCAATAACGGATCTCAGCTGGATTTTTCGTTGTATGTAGTTGATCTAGCGCCATAAAAAGCAACTGTTTTAATTGTCGTTCTTTACGCGTTAAGCCATTCATAATATATGGCGATGGCGATAAAATATGATGTTCTTTTTGTGATTCTTCCATTTGAAACTCATACTTTTCTGCTTGGACATTTCCCACCATCTCATATACCATCTGCTCTTGACGTGGAATAAGCCTACTTTTTCGAATCGGTACATTGTAGCCAATTGAATCCACTGCAATAATTCCTTTTCCATCTGTAACAACAAAACAATACTCCTGTTGCAAACGCTCATGATTTTTACGAATATACGCCTTATGATGTACGTCTTCCAATAGTTTTTGCGGAAGTTCCAATAATTCGTTCTCGATGTAATGATATAATGTGGAATCTACTTTTAATAATGGCACTTGATCTAATAATTCGATCGTATCATCCTTCCGCCATTCGTAAAAATGACAAACGTTATACCCATTTTCTTCACCTTCAAACCAATTTACCCATACATCATGTAGATATAACATTTTCTACCCCTCACTTCACTACTGTTTGTACATCTCATTATGTTCATTTTTGGTAAATTTTATTCCATCAAAGGAAATATATTCTATACATATATCCATTTTAATTTTCCGACGTATAAGTAGCGGCTCTTATACCAAAACAGACTAGTGAGCAAGAAAAGGTAAATGAAATTTTATCCCGCTATTCGCAGGCAGTAAGATCCCCTACCCTAAGATTCAAAGAAAACGAGGAAAATAGGTGGATGATAAACTGCCCGTAAAAGCCCGATTGGTGAAGGCTTTCTCCACAACATGAAAAAACTTGGCAGCGCCAAGTTTTTTATTTATCACCTATTAAGAAGTAAAAGCATTCGCTTTATTTAATATCCGCGCCGCATCCAACGACAGTAAAGAAAGTGTATTATCTTTCTCAAATTCCACACAATCTTTGACAATATGAAATCCAACGCCATATCCAAGCATTTTCGGGTACATTCGCATTCCATTTAGTAAACAATCATGTTCCCTTGTTCCTCTCTGAATATCTTTTCTGTTTTTTACAATCTTCTCCCAATAATGAATCGCTTCTTCTTTTGTAAAGTACGATGTCCACGGTGCATAACTCTTTTCTGAGTGCCTTTCATACACCGCTTGTTCTGCAAGCCCCTCCATTACAATTGTATCAAGCAATGTATAATCTTTTTCTTTCTTTTCAATTTGATGTAACCGACATATGTGATGATATTCATGCGTAAGCAATGCTTTTAATTCCTTTACTGTATTCCGTCCACATACAAATAAAAAAATAACATGGCGCATCGTTAAACCAGCTTTTCCGTTATATTCTACCTGCACAGTACGGTTATATGAATCTGATAATAAAATAAAGACAGGGACATCTGGACCTTGCAACCAGTTCTTTAGTCCCTCATACTCCTTGGCAAGCTCTTTCCAAATCTGCTTTTCCTCTAACTGCTCAATTTCTTTTTGTCCTTCCATCACCGGTCGGTACATACCTTTAGAAATTAAAAAACGGTACAATCTTTCCTTTGGCAACGGAATATATTTTGTAAACTTCTCGCAAAGCTTTTCGGGACGTCCATAATAAAGGTGCAACCAATCTGCCGTTTGAATAACCCCCATCTTCACTCCTCCCTTTTCTTCTATATATATGCAACAAAAGGAGTGAACGCGAAGTGATGAAGTGAAACTTTTGATTGGCTTTGATTTGTTTCTAATTGCACAGCTTCATCTTTCCTGCATGTGCTTGCGGAAGGGAACTTCTGTTGGGGCACTGTTAAACTGAGAGGAAATGGCGGATGTAAGAATTATAATTTGTTTTTTGTTCATACAAACAGGCACCTCACAAAAGGGCCTGTTTGTCGACAATCTAACATTTAATCCTTGTTAAAATGAGAGTACGGGAGTAACCCTTCTAAAAAAGTTTGGAAATCGTCCGCTAAGAACGTAATGATTGGATCTTGATAATTTTCTACATTCACATGAATTACCCTTGGTTCGCCTTGTTTTCCGCACTCACTATAGTCTAACAAAACAGCATCGTGTCCAACTGTAGGCGATTCTCCTACATATATACAGGAAGATGGATATTCAAATTCCTCTATCATGTAAATTCCCTCCGTATCAATCCCATGCTCTCCACCAATGCCATAGAACCCTGCTACGTAAATATGATCCTCAGCCCAAGAGGTAGGTACGGTAGTAGGAAAACAATTATGTACAGGTGTACCACCGTTTTGCGATTTGATCAAGCGAATATAGGAATCTGGTAATTTATAACCTAATTTTTCTTCTGCAATCCAAATCATTTCATCTGTAACTGGATTTGGGTTTACGAACTCGTCAGAGTCCTCCCAAAAGGTAAGCAATGTGTTCACCATGTGAGTTTCACTTCCTTTTCATCCTTTGCTTTTTCTTTATACCCCAACCTAATAAATAGAAGGAGCATCATGATTCTTACGTTCCATTTTTGTAAACTTTAGAATGACTTCTGTAATATGTAACATAGGTATCTTGTTGTTTCCTTCCATCATACCGTTCATTATAAAAAAAGAGAAGCGAAGAATAAGATAAAGTGAAACTTTAATCAGTGGGGGTTTTCTTCATCCCCCACTGATTATTAGCCCTCGCCAATCGGGCTTTTACGGACAGTCGATCTCCCACCTAACTTCTTTGCTTTTGCCGAATTTTGAGGTGGGAGTCTTACTGTCCGTTAATGCGGGATAAATGAAAAAAGCCGACCGCTTCTACGCATGATCGGACGCTCTCTCCCACCCTAAAAAGAAAGGGTTTGGATTTATAAATAAAGAGGGCGTTTTGCTACTTCCCAAAACACCCTCTTACTACAATATATTATTGATACTTTTTAAACACTAACACTGCGTTATGGCCACCGAATCCTAATGAATTACTCAAAACATTACGTACTTCTTGATGTCTCGCTTTGTTCGGTACGTAATCTAAGTCGCACTCTGGATCTGGTGTTTCATAGTTAATTGTTGGAGGAATTACTCCATCTGTAATCGATTTAACAGAGAAAATTGCCTCAACAGCACCAGCTGCTCCTAGTAAGTGCCCAGTCATTGATTTTGTAGAGCTAATTGCTACTTTATATGCATGGTCACCAAATGTTTCTTTAATGGCCATCGTTTCGTATCTCTCATTCGCATCTGTACTTGTACCATGCGCATTAATATAATCGATATCCTCAGGCTGAAGACCTGCATCTGCTAATGCTTGACGCATCGCACGAACACCGCCCTCACCGCCAGGAGCAGGCATTGTAATATGGAATGCATCACCTGTTGCACCATATCCAGCAATTTCAGCATAAATATGCGCACCACGTGCTAACGCATGTTCTAACTCTTCAAGGATAAGAATACCTGATCCTTCTCCCATTACAAATCCACTTCTGTTTTTATCAAATGGACGACATGCTGTTGCTGGGTCTTCATTAAATGTTAATGCTTTAGCTGAACTAAATCCTGCAAATGCCATAGTTGTTAACGGCGCTTCTGCTCCGCCTGTAATCATCGCATCTGCATCACCACGCTGAATTACTTTAAAAGCATCACCAATTGAGTTTGCTCCTGATGCACAAGCTGTTACAGAACAAGTATTAATTCCTTTTGCACCTGTTGCAATCGATACTTGGCCAGCAGCCATATCAGGAATCATCATCGGTACGAAGAAAGGACTAACGCGGCGCGCACCTTTTTCTGTATAGATTTTAAATTGTTCCTCGTATGTTTCCATACCACCGATTCCAGAACCGATCCACACCCCGATGCGCGGACCGTTTTCTTCTGTAATTTCTAATTTCGCATCTGCAACAGCCATTTTCGCTGCTGCTACAGCATATTGTGTAAAGCGATCCATACGGCGCGCTTCTTTTTTATCTATATATTTCTCAACTTCAAAGTCGTTAATTTCCGCTGCCACTTTTGCAGGAAATTGTTCAGAATCTAAGCGTGTAATACGTCCGATTCCAGATACACCCTTTTTAATGTTATTCCAAGCTGTCTCAACATCTGTTCCAATCGGCGTAACAGCTCCTAATCCTGTAATTACGACACGCTTCTTTTCCATACAAAATACACTCCTTTTTTCTCTCAGTCCTTATTTACCCCAACGAAGAGCAACTGCTCCCCATGTTAATCCGCCACCAAAGCCAACTAGTATAATTAAATCACCGTCTTGAATACGTCCATTTTGCAATTCCTCTACGATCGCAATTGGAATTGAAGAAGCTGAAGTATTTCCGAACTTTTCAATCGTTGTACTCATTTTCTCTTGCGGTAAATCTAGTCGTTCCCTTGCCGATTCCATAATGCGAATATTCGCTTGGTGCGGAACTAAAAAGTCCACATCTTCTTTCGTAAGACCGGCTTTTTCAATAACGCGAAGACAAGAGTCACCAAGTTGACGAACAGCAAATTTAAAGACTTCTCTGCCATTCATCATAACATATTCATCTTGATAAAGATGCTTGCCACCACTTCCATCTGCTCCTAATTCAAATGAAAGAACACCCTTCCCTTCTGAAACAGCTCCCATGACAACAGCACCTGCTCCGTCTCCAAATAATACTGCTGTATTGCGGTCGTTCCAGTCAACAATTTTAGATAATTTATCACTACCAACTACTAATACATTTTTATAAGTTCCAGTTTGAATAAATTGCTGCGCCGTAATCATTCCGTACATAAATCCAGCACATGCCGCACTTAAATCCATCGCCGCTGCATGCTTAGCACCAATTTGTTCTTGAATCACACAAGCAACTGCTGGGAAAGATTGATCTGGCGTTACCGTTGCCACCAAAATAAGATCAATTTGTTCTCCGCTAATTCCTGCATCTTCAAGTGCTTTCTTGGCAGCTTCTACCGCCATATATGAAGTATCTATTGTATCATCGGCAATGCGTCTTTCTGCAATTCCCGTTCTCGTACGAATCCATTCATCGGATGTATCCATTATTTTCTCTAAATCTTGATTAGTGACTACTTTTTCTGGCACATATCTCCCAATTCCTAAAATGCCTACGTTCACATCGCAGCCCTCCGTTTTATATCAATTATTATGACTTGGTACTAATTCTAAAACATAAATGTTTATTTGTCTAGAATATATTTCTAAGCAAAAAATAAGGCCGACATATTGTCGACCTTATTTTCCCGCTTTTCCAAGCTCATATGCTTCATTCATTACTTTCATTAATAGCTCTAGTACTGGTTGTGCTTTTTCCATATCAAGTGCAATCCCGTTATCATCTAAAATAGCTTTTGCTTCCGGCAAATGTTTCATAGCGATTTGTAAAAACTGCATATTTTTTTCGTTCATAATTCTTCTTCCTTTCTATAAAAGGAGTGGTACGCTCCTTACTTCTACACTAGTTTAACACGTGTTTAGTCCCTCGTATAACTCTTTATATCGTTTTACATGTGTTAATTGCTTATTTAACCCGAATTCTAACGGGGTATTTTTCATAATACAAATACTCTTTATCTCTTCTCTCTTTACTTCTTTAATAATTTTTCCCACCTTATCCTCAGCATTTAATAGAATCATTCCTTTTTCCCATAAATCTTTTTTACCACTGACCATATTATATACACCTAAATTTTCTTCGCTTTCACCTTTTTCCCACAAATATTCACACACATCTTCTACATAAAGAAGGTCCACTCTATTTTCATTTTGAACAAGCTGACATTCCTCTTCCATAATTTCAGAAAGGATAAGTCTGTGATATGCCATAAAGGAAGGTTGCCATGGGCCATATAGAGTTGGAACACGAAGTATACTATAGCGAATACGCGCCTTCTCTACCTCTTCCTCTACTTTCATAAATAATCGTTTATTTTCAGATTGATCTTCTACATTCGCCATTTCAATAGAAGAAAGTACATTTAACTTTACTTGTTTCCTTTCGCACATAAGAATCACGCGCTTTAAATATTGTAAAATGATTCGTTCATTTCGAAATCCACTTTGCCTATTCGGCTCACACAAACAAAAGTAAGCCGCATCAAAATGCTCTGTTTCTACCGGCTTCCATCCGTCCTCATCTCTTATAGACGAATATGCAAACAAACTATTCCTACCAATTAAAAATAACTTTTCTTCACTTATTTTTGACATACTTTCTAAATCATCAAAATCAAGACCGTATACTTCCACTTCTTCTTCAATCATTTTATTTACAAGGTGATAGCCTACAAATGAAAGTGCCCCTATAATAAGTACGCGCTTCATGTCATCAACCCTTTCTCACTCTAAACAAATAGCTCCTCATCTATGTATATGGGAGCTTCATAATTCTTCTTCATACTCTTTAAAGAAATGACATGTATGTTGAACCATTTTGTATTTTACATGCTGTAAATGAAACATGAGTGATGTCTCACAATTGTCATTGATTCGTTTTTTTTCATATTCACGTAACAATTGCTTACGCTCTTTTTGTTCTTGTGTAGATACGAATATTTTCACAGGCACACAAGAAGGTAAATAAGAAAAAGATTTCTTAGCAACTTTCGCGTCTAACTGTTCTTCTTTCACATCATACGCAAGCGATAGCTCCTTTACTAACCTTTTATAGAAAAATTTATGCTCTTTTTCAAATTCCACATGCGCAGACAAATCTAGGCATGGAGCTAGCATCACTACAGAGCGAATACACTCTGGGTACCGGTTCATCATTTCAAGAGCCACAAGCGCTCCCATTCCATCCGCAACGATATGAATTTGCTCGTTTAGCGTTTCTTTTTTCATAACGACGTGATACAATCGCTTCGCTAACCGAACAGCTTGATCATTCCCCCAGTGTCGTCCGTATAAATTAGATGAAAACACCGTATACCCATTCTCTATTAGTCCGTTTAAAAAATGAGAGCGCCCGGCATGCTGCATCCATAAACTTGTACCATTCTCAATAAAATAATTGTAATCGCCAAGAAGCATGACACCGAATCCATTCGGCTTCTTCGGCAAATAAATCACACATGGTTCTTGTTCTAAGTAAAAAAAACGTTCCGTAACACTCATTATTCTCCCGCCTTATTTTCTAAACATTAAAAACTACTCCTTTTATACTGTATGAGCAGAATCCGAATTTGCTTTGAAAAATCCACAAATATTTTTCTATATTCTGTTTTCAATTGTGTTACAATATAGACAGATTGAACGAATAGGGGTGTGAAAAGATGCGTGTAATTTGGGCCTTTATTTGGTCGTTTATGCTTGTACATATGATGAGCTACGTAATTAGCTCTATGACTGGCGGTGTATACGATTTCGCGCTAGCGTCTAAATTCTCAATTGTTCTTGCTGTACTTGTAATGGCAATTGCAGCAGCAATTCCAAACGAACCAGTAGAACAACACTAATAAAAAAAGAGTCCGGATTACATCCGAACTCTTTTTTTACTCTACATGAACAACTAGTTCATTATTCTCTACATCAAAAACGACATGACTATTATCAGTAATTGTTCCTGCAATTAATTCTCTTGCTAATTTCGTTTCAATTTGACGCTGTACATAACGTTTTAATGGACGTGCTCCATACATCGGATCGAAGCCAGATTCTACAACAAATTCTTTTGCAGATTCCGTCAATTCCACTGATATATGACGTTCTGCTAAACGTCCTTGTAACTCTTTGACAATTTTATCAACAATGCCTTTAATTTCAGTTGTTGTAAGTGGTTTAAATAAAATAATTTCATCCACACGGTTTAAAAACTCTGGACGGAAATGTCCTCTTAGTTGCCCCATAACAAGTTCTCTTGATTCTTCTTTAATTGTTCCATCTTCTTGTAAACCTTCTAACAAATGCGCTGAACCAATATTAGATGTCATAATAATGACTGTATTTTTGAAATCTACTGTTCGCCCTTGTGAATCTGTAATGCGCCCATCATCTAACATTTGCAGTAAAATGTTGAATACTTCTGGATGTGCTTTTTCAATTTCATCTAATAAAATAACGGAATACGGTTTACGACGTACCGCCTCAGTTAATTGTCCACCTTCTTCATACCCTACATATCCAGGAGGAGCCCCGATTAAACGGGACACGGCATGTTTCTCCATATACTCAGACATGTCAATGCGAATGATTTGTTCTTCACTATCAAATAAAGATTGCGCTAATGTTTTTGCAAGCTCTGTTTTCCCTACACCTGTAGGTCCTAAGAAAATGAATGAACCGATTGGACGATTTGGATCTTTAATACCCGCACGAGCACGAAGAACCGCATCTGATACGAGACTTACTGCTTCATCTTGCCCAATTACACGCTCTGATAAAATTTGTTCTAAACGGAGCAGTTTTTCACGTTCACCTTCTACTAGTTTGGCAACTGGTATACCAGTCCAACGTGAAACAATATTAGCAATCTCTTCTTCACTAACTTCCTCACGCAATAGACGATTTTCCTGTCCATTATGTGTTCCCGCTTCTTCGGCTTCTCTTAATTCTTTTTCCATTGCTGGAATTTTACCATGTCGAAGTTCAGCTGCTTTATTTAAATCGTAATTTCCTTCTGCTTCTTCTAATTCACGACGTAAGCGCTCAAGATGCTCCCGTAAGTCACGAACTTTATGGATTTCTTCTTTTTCTTTTTGCCATTGTGCTCGCATTCCGCTCGCAACTTCTTTTAAATCGGATAATTCACGTTGCAATGTTTTGAGTCGTTCTTGACTACCACGGTCTGTTTCTTTTCCTAAAGCAGCTTCTTCAATTTCTAGCTGCATAATGCGGCGCGTTACTTCATCTAATTCCGTTGGCATGGAATCAATTTCTGTTCGAATGGTTGCGCACGCTTCATCGACAAGGTCAATTGCTTTATCTGGTAAAAAGCGATCAGATATATATCGATCAGACAATACAGACGCCGCTACAATCGCACGGTCATGGATATTTACACCATGATAAATTTCAAAGCGCTCTTTCAAACCACGTAAAATAGAAATCGTATCTTCTACAGTAGGTTCTTCTGCTAATACTTGTTGGAAACGACGTTCTAATGCCGGGTCTTTCTCAATATATTTTCGATATTCATCTAAAGTAGTTGCCCCAATACAATGCAGCTCACCACGTGCAAGCATTGGTTTTAACATATTCCCAGCATCCATCGCTCCTTCTGTTTTACCAGCACCAACAATCGTATGAAGCTCATCAATGAATAAAAGAATACGGCCTTCACTTTTTTTAATCTCATTTAAAACAGCTTGCAAACGTTCTTCAAACTCACCACGGAACTTTGCACCTGCCACAAGCGCACTCATGTCTAAAGCAAAAATTGTTCGATCTTTTAAACCTTCTGGTACATCTTTTCGCACAATTCGCTGTGCTAACCCTTCAACAATCGCTGTTTTACCTACCCCAGGTTCACCAATTAACACAGGGTTATTTTTCGTTTTACGAGAAAGAATACGGATTACGCGACGAATCTCGCTATCACGCCCAATTACAGGATCAATTTTCCCTTGTTTTACTTCTGCCACTAAATCACGGCCATATTTTTCTAATGCTTCATATGTTACTTCTGGATTTTGACTAGTCACTCTTTGATTCCCCCTAACTTCCATTAACGATTGTAAAAGTTCATTCTTTGTTATATGGAACGTTGTAAATAAACGTTTTATATCGCCATTCTCTTCACAAAAGGCAAGTAGTATATGTTCTACTGAAATATATTCATCTTTCAATTTTTTCGCTTCAGCCTCTGCCTTAACAAGCAATTGCTGCAAAGCATTTGTCACATACACTTTCCCCCCTTCTGCACCACTTCCGGTAACAGATGGCTTTTTTTGAACAAGTCTTTCTACTTCTTTCGTTAATTGTTCTATATTCACATTCATTTTTTGAAAAATACGCACTGCTAATCCATCTGGCTGCTGCAACAATGCGAGCAATAAATGAACAGTATCAATTTCTTGATGATGATAAGATACCGCTAAAGATTGGGCACTCATAATCGCTTCTTGTGTTTTCGTCGTCATTTGATTTAGGTCCATCTTAACAAACCTCCAAACATTTAAACTTTATTAACGTTTGACCTTTTTTGATTTTTTGACTTTCTTTGACCTTTGACTTTATTATACTCCTACTCCCTTTTTTATACAATAAATTTAACTCTATATTTCACAATTATTTTTTGAAAAAAATATACAAAAAAACCGCAGTTTATCACTGCGGTTCTCTTTACGGTTTTCTTTTATATGTCCACTGACGATTTTGATTCGAATTCTCAGGAAACCTTTCACCAGCAGTTAATTTTACCATTTGTGGATCTTTCACCATACTTCCTGTTTCACCAATTTCCACATATATTCCATCATTCGGTGCTTTTTGCCCAGAACGAAACCTACGATTTTGTCCCATCTTCATACTCCTTCCATGACATCTTTACACCGTTAGTATGTCCATTTTTGAAAAAGCCCTCCTGTTATGTTTAGGAAACTGTCATATTTCTGATTACCGTTCATATGTATGGATTTACCTAATAAAGCAGGAGAAAAAGCTTCGTTCGTTGAAAAAAAAGAAACCGACCTATTCCAGGCCAGTTCCAAAGGAGAGTCAAACATATACGAGAAGATTACATTTTCATTATACGTCTTGCTGCGCGCGTAATGTAACCCTTTTCACAAATTGTACAAAATGAAAGAAACATTATTTGAACTTTCAAAAAAGTCATTGACTTTTCTGATTTTTGGTAGGAAATAGTGGACACTAACCTGTTTCTCGACGTAAGATGAATATACAGTGAAACTTCCATCCACGGTCGTTTCGTATACACTTTCCAACCTCTTATTTCTGCATATTACAACGGAAATACAGATAGAAACAAAAAAATTTTTCATAAGAGGTGAAAACATGAAAAAGCAACATTTAATCGCATTAGATTTAGATGGTACTTTACTTACAGACAATAAAATCATTTCCACTCGAACTAAGAAAACAATTGAAAAAGCAAAAGAACAAGGACATGTTGTTGTCATTTCAACAGGACGTCCATTTCGTGCTAGTCACGCTTATTATAAAGAACTTGGTTTAAATACACCGATTGTTAACTTTAATGGCGCTTATGTTCATCACCCTCTTGATGCAAATTGGGGAACACACCATTCTCCTCTTGAACTTTCTACTGCACAAGAAATCGTTCGCGCTTGCTTTGATTTTGGTGTGAAGAACATTTATGCCGAAGTAATTGATGATGTATACGTTCGTGAAATTGATGAGGATAAAAAGCATATATTTGAATTTGGTTCTCCAAACATTTTCACAGGAGACTTATTAAACATTTTACAAGATCACCCAACATGCTTATTAATTGATGCACTTGATGAACATTCAACTGCAATTCGTCAGCATTTAACAGATATGCATGCTGAAGTGATTGATCACCGCAAATGGGGTGCTCCTTGGCCGATTATTGAAATCGTGAAAAGCGGCCTTAATAAAGCAATCGGTCTCCAAAAAGTTTCTAGTTATTATAACATTCCAAAAGAACGAATCATCGCTTTTGGTGATGAAGATAATGATTTTGAAATGATTGAATATGCAGGTCACGGCATCGCTATGGGTAATGCCATTCCCGAATTAAAATCACTCGCGAATCATACGACATTAACAAATGAAGAAGATGGAATTGCTCTTTATTTAGAAGAGGTTCTTGGGTTGTAATCTAAAAATTCCCTGCTTATAGTTTACCGCAAAACGCTCATACTATAATCAGACGCAGCGATGCGTCAGTCATTTTCTGCTAAATAAGGGGGAATTACGAATGGGTAAAAAGAACAAATCAAAACGTTTCACCCAACAAGGGGCCGATGCTGTTATGAAGCACGCTGAAAGATTCCCGTACCGCGGTACATTAGCTGATGCAGAAAAAGAACGAAACAACTCTTCTCTCGGAGGGGTTTAAATGGGTAACTTATTATTTCAACAAGCGCGAGATGCTGTTGCAAGTGCCGTTTCTTGTTCAAGCGACACCGAACAACAGGAACTCGTTTATCGAGCAAAAAATGCTTTGCAATCCGCTTATGCCAATTCTTCAACTGCTGAAAAGGTACAACTGCGTGAAATGCAACAGCAATTGCAAGACATTACTCGTACACATTAAAACAAGAGGACCGATTCCGGTCCTCTTTATTCTTTCCGAAACAATCCAAATACGCCAACTGTTTGGACCATATTTGTAAACGCACCAGGATCTACTTGTTTAATGATTCTCTCTAGTTCATACAACTCATAACGGGTAATCACAATCATTAGCATCTCTTTATTTTCATTTGTATACGCCCCTGTTGCTGGTATAGCTGTAATCCCCCTTACTAAACGTGCTTGAATTGCCTTTCTTACATCTTGACCATTTTTCGTAACGATAAATGCTGTAATTTTCACATGACGTGTATGAATCGCATCAATAATTCTCGATGATACGTACAATGTGACTAACGTGTATAACGCTTTTTCCCATCCATACAAATAACCTGCTGCAACAATGATAATTGCATTAAAGAAAAAGAAATACGTTCCGACAGGCTTATCTTTTATTTTGGACAAAATCATTGCAATGATATCTAAACCACCTGTGGATGCCCCCCATTTCAAGGCAATCCCTACCCCTATTGCCGAAATAAGCCCTCCAAAAATAGCGTTTAATATAATATCATTTGAAACAGCCTTTACTGGCACGATTTCTAAAAAGAGCGTCATAAATACAACACATAAAAAACTAAATAACGTAAACGCCTTCCCGACCTTTTTCCATGCTAAAATAACAACCGGAATATTAAACAGAGCAAAAAGTACCCCTGTTGATATGTGAATTGATGCAAAATCATTTAATACTTGTGAAAGCAATTGAGATAATCCCGCAAAGCCACTTGCATACACTTTTGCCGGCGTTAAAAATAAATTCATTCCAATCGCATTTAATAAACCTGCAATAATAACAACAATTAGTTTCTTTATTAATTCAGCATAATTTAATTTCAAATCCATATTCCATCCACCTTTATAGATCATAAGTTCACTACTATCCGTATACATAGTCTTTACGAAAACGGAAATGATAAACGTACAACCGTTTAGAAATGGAGTTGATATGTATGCCACATACGAGCGATAATGACAAAAAAGCGCGCGATAATAACGCAAAGCGCGCGCAAAAAAATGAACAGGAACAAAAAAATATCCAGCAAGGAAAACGTGCCTATTCTAAAAAAACAGATCACCTTTAAATATTTCGTACATCAACAAAATTGTTGATGTACTTTTTCATTTCACAAAAAACATCTCAATTTCACTTCATGTTCACTTCACTAATTTACAATAACAACAACATAATTAGATGAGGTGTTAGGATGAAAGGAAAACAATTGTGGATGGCCATGGCTGCGCTCGGAACGTTAATGCTATCTGCTTGCGGCTCAACAAATAGCTCAGAGACAGTCGCAACATCAAAAGTTTCAACTATTACAAAAGATGATTTTGACAAACAACTTAAAGAACGGTACGGAAAAGATATGTTATATGAAATGATGGCACAAGATATCATCACTAAAAAATATAAAGTATCTGATGATGAAGTTGATAAAGAATTTAAAAAAGCAAAAGAGCAATTTGGTGATCAATTTAACGTAGTATTAGAAAGTAACCGATTAAAAGATGAAGACGACTTTAAAAACCAAATTAGGTTCAAATTAGCGATGAACGAAGCGATTAAAAAGAGCATTACAGAGAAAGATGTAAAAGCTAACTATAAACCTGAAATTAAAGCGAGTCACATTTTAGTAAATGATGAAAAAACGGCAAATGACATTAAGAAACAACTAGATGAAGGCGCATCATTCGAAGAGTTAGCAAAACAACACTCCCAGGATCCGGGTTCAAAAGAAAATGGTGGAGACCTTGGGTACTTCGGCCCAGGTAAAATGGTGCCTGAATTTGAAGAAGCTGCTTATAAATTAAATGTCGGTGAAATTAGCAAACCAACCAAATCATCAAACGGCTATCACATTATTAAACTTACTGATAAAAAAGAATTAAAACCATATGATGAAGTAAAAGATTCTATTCGTAAAGATTTAGAAGAAAAACGATTAGCGGATCAAACGACCGGTCAAAAAATATTGTTAGACGAATTCAAGAAAGCTGATATTAAAGTAAAAGATAGCGATTTGAAAGATACATTCTCCCGTCTTTCAGGGCAATAAAAGCTTCAGCTGATAGAAAAATAGTAAATGGAATTTTACACCGTATTACCGGGCAGTAAAACCCCCACTGATTAAAGTTTCACTTTATCAGCGATTTTCCCAATATATCGACCGTTTCTCAACATATATCGGCGATTCAACATGGGATATCGACGTTCCAACACACTACAACAAAAAAACAGGAGCCTACCGGCTCCTGTTTCTCAACACTTAAAAAAATGGAACAAGCCTGCAGCTTGTTCCGTTTTTTTATTTCTTGAAGTACGTCCAACCTTCTTCTTGATAAACTTTTTCTTCTTTCATCAACTTACCAAGTGCACGTTTAAATGCTGCTTTACTCATATTAAAACGTTCTTTAATGTCTTCTGGATGGCTCTTATCCCAAAACGGCATTGCTCCGCCGCGGCTCTCCATATACTCATAAACCACCGCTGCATCATCTTCCATTCCCTCTTCTTTACGCGGAAGAAGTGAAATATTAATCGTACCATCATCTTTCACATCAATAATACGGCCTGTTACACGCTCACCGATACGAACTTGCTCTTTTCTTTCTGTATGATGTAAAAAGGCACGGAAATGCTCATCCGTTAATACAAATGAACCGACCTGAAGTGAGCGATACACACGTCCGTTCACATTTTTATTACGCATAGATGGCGTTGCATCTACAACAATCTCTTGCATGTCTGAATCTCTTGCTGGAAGAGCAATTAAACGACCACGATTTGTTAATTTTAATGTACAATACAATTCGTCGCCCTCTTCTGGCCAAACTGGCGTATAAATTGGGAACTCATCAGCTGGAATCAAGATATCCTTAGAAACACCAATATCAACGAATACACCTAAATCAGGTTTTACTTCTACAACTTTTACCCAGTTCCAGTCATGTACTGTAATTACCGGCGTCTTCATTGTTGCAGAAATTCGCTCTTTATGATCAAGGTATAAAAATACATCAATCTCATCGCCTTCTTCGATTTCTCCTGCTACTTCATTTTTATGTAGAAATACTTCTTCATAACCCTCTTCATCGTCAAATCCGACCATATATCCAATTTCCGTTTCTCGTAAAACAGTTACCTGTTCAATCGATCCTGGTTGTAAATACATATATTTTTAATTCCCTTCTATATATAAAGTTATATGTTTATCATTCCAAAGAAAGCTTCATTATAACACGAATTTTCCTTTATTTGTCCAACAGCCCAAAATTCACTATAATAAAGTAAGACTTTAATTAAATGGGATTTATTTCCCACTGCTTATTAGTCAAAACATATAAGTTTTACTACTCTATCTAACTCATGTATTTTCCGCTATACTTTAATGTGGATATTACATACCCCGTTACATCACGGGAGAAGATGGAATTTAATTTGGAGGTGCTTATTATGGCAAAAGATAGTTCTTTTGACATCGTTTCAAAAGTAGAATTACCAGAAGTAACAAATGCTATTAACATCGCATTAAAAGAAATTCAAAATCGATATGACTTTAAAGGAAGCAAAAGTGATATTAAATTAGAAAAAGAAGTAATCGTTTTAACTTCTGATGATGAATTTAAATTAGATCAAGTAAAAGATGTTCTTATTTCAAAACTAGTTAAACGCGAAGTACCAATTAAAAACTTAGACTACGGAAAAGTAGAAAGCGCTACTGGTAACACAGTACGTCAACGTGCAACACTGCAACAAGGTATCGATAAAGATAACGCGAAGAAAATTAATAACATTATTAAAGAGTTAAAATTAAAAGTGAAAACACAAGTACAAGATGATCAAGTACGCGTAACAGCAAAAAGCCGCGATGACTTACAAGCAGTAATCGCAGCAGTTCGTAGCGCTGATTTACCAATCGACGTACAATTCATTAACTATCGTTAATAGAAAAACAATAAAAAATGATAAACATACGTAAAATAGCGCTTCACCTAACCCTTTTTGGTCAGATGAAGCGCTATTTTTTCATATTTTGGCACGCTACAATGAGATAGGCCTGCATTTGGACAGACTTCAGCCCCCAGAACCGAACGTATCGATAACCATCTACTTTTGTCTATAATTGAAATTTATCCGGATTATACCTATTTTTCAAATTTTCTCATTAATTACTTCTATTTTTACAGGAAAAAACTGTTTCACCTTCTAACTAAATAAAATCCATTATTCTACCCATGATATTCCTTATATATAAAATTATAAATTATAACATAAAAATATACTAATTTCGTATGCAATATTGCATACGAAAACGGATTGCAAATCATCTATTTTCTGAATATAATAAACTTAAAAATATGGCTAAATTTTCAGAAAATAAATAAAGGTAATTTTAAAGAGCAGATTGAATACCAAAAACGTTCATCTAATAAACGAATTATCAATTGTGTTTATTTTCAAACAACTAGATTTCACCTTTCAAAACTCATTTTTTGAAAAAATTTTCAATAGTATAGAATAATATTTATATCAAGAAAGTTAGTCCAATACATAGTAATCTTAATAAAGGTTATAGCTCAAATAAGTCAACAAATATTGTAAGACATTATAAAATTCTAAAATAACCATTATTGTAATTAGAATTTTTGAATAATCAAACTAAAATATCCGAAGTAAGAAAAATTAACATGTACATATTTATTACTAAAACTTTAATGAATGGTGGGAATGAAATGAAACGCAAAGTATTAACAAAATGGTTTGGAATTATAAGTTTAATCATTATGTTGCTAGGAGTTTCTATTCCACAAGCAGCAGCTGAGATAATACATCAAGAAAAGTTTCAAATTAACTGGAATCACATTAAATTCAAAGGTGCTGAAGTAAAAATAAAGGCAGATCTCTTAAAAACTTCATCAAAAGATGTTGCATATTGTTTATCACCTGATTTGAATTCACCAAACGGAGAGAAACTTCCTGAAATCGGGAAAGAAAATGATTTTGTATATCGTGTTTTACTTTATGGCTATCCTCAAAAAACACCAGCTGAACTGGGAGTTTCTACAAAAGAGGAAGCATACTATGCAACTCAATTAGCTATCTGGGTTGCATCTAAAAAAATCGAAATTGCTGATTCAAAACCAGAGAACCAACCGGTATATAATCTTGTAAAACAGCTGATAGACAAAGCTTCTAAAGGTACTGAAGTACAGGAAACATACTTAAACATAATACCTAATGAAAAACAGACAGTAGAGCAAAATGGGGACTATCTTGAAACCAAATTATATACGGTTCAATCAAATGCCTTATCTGGAGTATATTCCGTTCAATTGGAGGGGGCACCAGAAGGAGTGAAAATTTTAAATGAACAAGGTGAAGAAAAGAATGAATTCTCTATAAAGGAAAAATTTAAAATTTTAATTCCAAAAAAATCGACAAATGGAACTTTCAAACTAAAAGTACATACAAAATTGCAAAGTTTACAAGCAGTTATTTTTGATGGCAAACAAAAGGTTCAAAATACCACAGCTTTATTGCCAAGAATGAGTGAAAAAAGTAGTAATGATATAGCAGTGCAATGGGAATCATTAGGATCTCTAAAAATTACGAAGGTAGGAGAGAATAGAGAAACTTTAAAAGGAGCGGTATTTGAGGTTGCAAGTGAAAATGGCGATTTTAGGAAAGAAATCACTACAACTAAAGATGGAGTTGCACTATTAAATCAGCTTCCTATTGGTACATATATTATAAAGGAAATTCAGGCACCAGAGGGTTATGTACTGGACCCTACAATACAGAGAATGGAAGTAAAGAACGGCGAAATAGCAAAAATAGAAATAAAGAATAAAAAAATAAAAAATGAGCTGCAAGTTACAAAAATACATGATACATATAAAAACACTAAACAATCTGATGATATACAAAATAAAGAGTACACAGAAGAAAAAGAGCATGTAAGTCAAGAACAATATTACTTACCATCAACAGGAGGAAAATTTCCAATTACATCATATATAGGAATATTATTTGTTGTTTTAGGACTCTACATATTGAAAGTAAAACACAAATAAGTTACAAATAGTAGAGGCTTATTATTAAAATTTATAGAAGGTAGTAGATAATACTTAATATTCAAGATACCTTAATAGCCCTATATAATGTCAACAAATGTTTCGTGAAAATGTAGATTATAATGATTCTCAAAAATGAAAACGCTTGCAAAATTAAAGGTTATTAAACTATAGATGAGAGACGCCTACTAAAATAAAGAAACATTAGTTTTGTATTCAGGAGAATCCATCCAATTTTGCAAGTGGTAATAGTTTAGTAAATAGGTAAGATAAAGAATAAGCCAAAAAAACAAATATATATGTTTTTTGGCTTTATACCATTTGGAAAGGTATTCAATTTTCAAATGGTATGTTGAATTGTAGAGACTTAATACAATAGCTTTTATTTATGGTGCTTGAGAACTCCCACGACTAAAGTCGTAAACCCTAGCCATCGTCAAGTTAGAGCCTTCTAGGGTGTCTGTGTCTGACCTAACAAGTTCAACATATCTTTCCTTAAATGTTAATAGATAAATGTTATAAAATGACATACAAACAATAAGAAAAAAAATGTTATGATTTTATTCAATAATTTAGAGACGAAAAGATTGTTCTTGTTGTTAGGTATCGTATGAAAAAACACTTTCGATTCGGACACATATTTGTACCAAGTAAAAAGCTACTTTTTCAAACAACTTGCAAGAGCGCTAAGAAGAGAGCATTTGCAAAAATAACTACATTAAAGTCAGATATTATTATATAATAATATCTATATGTTTTTTCGAAAGGAGAATGTAATAAGATGAAGAAAGCAAACAAGTATCTAAAAACAGTTGTACTTTGTTCGACTATTCTAGTTGGTGGTTTACAAATTCCGACTGTTTCTTATGCTGCTACAAATCAAAAAAGTGTGGCTCCACAAGGAGATGCGAAACTATTACAAGAGTTTCAGCAAGAAATAAAAAAGCGTATTAACAATCGTGAGGGTAATATTACAGTTACGTATAAAACAAAAAGTAAAAATATTAAAGATGTTATGAATACACTGGTCAAAGAGTATGACAAGGTAGTAAATTCAGATGAATATTTAAAATTCAATATAGCAAGTACAAACTATTCAATTAGTGGTGTACCAGGAAATTATACATTTATATTAAACATCAAATATCGCGAATCAAAGCAACAAACACAATATGTAAAGACACAGGCAAAATCAATTATAAAGTCTACTGTTAAGCCCGGAATGGATGGACATGAAAAAGTAAAAGTAATTCATGATTATGTAGTGAAGCATGTTTCTTATGACACTTCATATAAAGCCTATACGGCATATGAAGCATTAGCAAATCGTTCAGCAGTTTGTCAGGGGTACGCACTATTAACCTATCAATTATTAAAAGAAGCAGGAATAGAATCACGTATTGTAACAGGGACTGGAAATGGGCAAGCTCATGCTTGGAATTTAGTGAAAATCGAGGGAAAATGGTATCATCTTGATACAACATTTGATGATCCAATTCCGGACAAACCAGGAAGAGTAAATTATTCATATTTTAATATGTCAGATGAGCAATTAGGAAAAGATCATAAATGGGATCGTAGTAAATATCCAAAAGCATCAACATTTTATTATAATGAACTAACCAATAAAATAAAGGTAGGGGGTCCAAAAAAAGCAATATATCAGAAGCTGTTAAAGGATACCAACCTCATTTATTTATCTGCTCAATACAAGGCAGATAACTATAATGATTTCAAGAAAAAAATACAACAGCAATTTACATCAAAACCCCAAAAAGTAGAAGTACTTTATAAAAAATCTATGGACGGAACAATGCAAGATGTACAGAAGGTTTTAAATGAAATTTCTTGGCCAAAAGGTGCAAAACGGGTATCTTATCAAATAGAACCGTATAATGCACAAAAAGGGTATTCATTGGCGGCAATTACATTTACATACTAAAGCATAAAAAGCTTTTTCACCATGAAATTGATACTGTTGAACCCATGTCCGCGGAACAGGCGGAGCTACTTAAAATAGAATCTGCGATGTCTTTTCGGATCTCTGAACCATTTAAATAACGTTTTACAGCCTTTAATTTCTCTTCGATTGTAAATTAAAAAGCACCTCCAATTGTTAAACTGTGTCTAACAATTGGAGGTGTTCTTCATAATCTCCTTTTATTTTCATAACTACGGCTTGTATATAGTCTAAAACCTACCCACTCCTAGTATTTCTCCTTCTTCTTTACCGCAATTAAAAAAGCAATAAACAAAACATTTACCCCAATTAGTAAAGAGATAAAGAGCCAATTTAGCCCCGTTTTTTCTCTCACTTGATATACATTTGCTTCTTCTCGCTTCAGTACAAGATAATAATTTCCATCTTCTTCTCTAATGATTTCATCTTCTAACAATCCCTTTAATTCTCTATTTTCCCCTATTTCATTTGCCGAAAACAAAACTTTTTGCGTCTCTTTTGTGTTGTTAATCGCAATAAGTGTCACTTCATCTTTATACTTCCTTTTTAGCACACTCATTCCAGCTTGATCGTATAACAACTCAAATGTCCCACGGCGGAGAGAAGATAACTGTTGACGAAGTTCTCCTAATCTCGTTACATACTGCAAGAACTTTTCATCCGTTTTAAAATCCATTAATCGGCGATTATCTGGTACGCCCCCGCCATCTAGCGCAATTTCTGTTCCGTAGTAAACAATCGGTAGCCCTGGTGATGTATATAAATAAGTAAGCGCTAATTTCAAACGCGACGGCGGATAATACGCGTTCTCTTTCGCACTTCTGACAAATCGCTTTGTATCTTGACTATCAACAAAAGTACTTGCCACTTTGCCATTTCCAATTAAACTCGCGTCATAAAGCGGTTTAATAGACGTATCCGATTTCGTGAAAACATCTGTTATATGTTTATAATACTCATTATGTATCCCCTCTTCCCCATCAGTCATAACGAGGAAATCCTTTTTCATTTCTTGAACACTTTGTTTTACTTCATTTAAAAAGGTGTGAGATATTTCTTTACTATGTATAAGATAACTTCCATCTATATTCGCTTCTTTCATCCACCACTTAATCGAATCAATAAGCGTTGCTTTTTCTTGCCCACTAACAAACTGCAACACGATTTTCATATCTCGCTTATGTGCTTCCTGCACGAGCTGTTTTACATCTTGCAGTGATCCAAAATGCTCATTCACTTTTTGAAGATCAATCGTACCATGTCCATCATACGTTTCACTTTTAACAACTGGCGAAAGCATAATGGTGGTAAATCCCATGTCCTTTATATAATCTATTCTCTTTATAATCCCTTGTATATCGCCCCCTTGGTATCCTTCTAAATTCCCAACATCAAGCTGTCTATCATTTTTTGCTTCTCCATTATTAAAACGATCCACCATAATAGAATAGATTACCTCATCTTGCCACTCTCGTTTTTCTTCCGCTAATGTATGCATAGGCGCCAAAAAAGCAAATATCATACAAAAACAAATCAAAACTCCTCTTCTCCACATTTTTTTCACAGAATATCCCCCAACTTCTTCTCAATTGTAAGAATAGTATATCAATTTTCCAGAAAAATCGCACTTACACAAATAATATGTTAGATTTCCTTACATGTTATTTTTAATTTTCAGAAAAATATGTTGATTTTTTATTAACTATTGAATATGATATGAAACATAACATTGAATGTAAGATTTTATAACATTATAGGAGGGGAAAGAATGAATATGGGAGATACTGTGTTTTTATTTTTAGCGACAGTAATGGTTATGATTATGACGCCAGGTTTGGCACTTTTTTACGGCGGGATGGTTCGTAGCAAAAACGTTCTAAGTACAACGATGCATAGCTATAGCGCGATGGCGATTGTTTCTATTCAATGGATTTTTATTGGCTATTCTTTATCATTTGGGCCAGATTGGAACGGTATCATCGGTACATTAGATTGGTTCAGCTTGCAGAACGTAACTTTCACACCAAATCCAGACTACTCTCCGACTATTCCTCACAATTTATTTATGATGTTTCAACTCATGTTTGCAATCTTAACTCCAGCGTTAATTTCAGGAGCATTTGCTGAACGAATGCGATTTTCTGCTTTTCTTATTTTCATTCTTCTATGGACGACAATTGTCTATAATCCAGTTGCCCACTGGGTATGGGGCGTTGGTGGCTGGCTTCGCGAACTCGGCGCATTAGATTTCGCTGGCGGTAACGTTGTTCATATCACATCAGGGGTTGCCGGGCTTGTATTAGCCATTTTCCTAGGGAAACGAAAAGACATAAACGGTCCTTCTCCTCATCATTTACCTTTTACACTTTTAGGCGCAGGCTTATTATGGTTCGGGTGGTTCGGGTTTAACGTCGGCAGCGCTCTTACGCTAAACGATGTAGCGATGACTACATTCATTAATACCAATACCGCAGCGGCGGCTTCTGCTTTAACATGGATCTTAGCAGAGTGGTTCTTCCAATCAAAACCGACTGTAATGGGAGCAGCTTGCGGTGCCGTATCTGGTCTTGTCGCGATTACACCAGCTTGCGGATTTGTCACTCCATTCTCAGCTCTTTTAATCGGGGCAATTGGAGGCGTTCTTTGCTTCGGAGCTGTCTTCTTTTTAAAACATAAACTTGGATATGATGACGCACTTGATGCATTTGGATGTCACGGCATCGGTGGTACATGGGGTGGTATTGCAACCGGGCTATTTGCAACAACTTCTGTAAATAGCGGCGGTGCCGATGGGTTATTTTACGGAAATGCCACACTCCTTTGGAAACAACTCGCTGCAATTGGAGCGACATATGCTTTTACAATCGTGATGACGTACGCCATTATTAAAGGAATTAGTTTCTTCCTTCCCGTTCGCGTACATGAACACGAAGAGCAAATGGGATTGGATATTTCGATGCATGGTGAGAAGGCTTATGAGTATAGTGAGAAATCACTGGGTGAGGTGGCAATGCAGAAAGAGGCTAAGTGATGCATTTTGTAAATATATAGCTTGTACAATAAAAAGGTTTATCTCTTATTTAGACGAGGTAAACCTTTTTTACTTGCTGTTTGAATGATGCGTTATAGCAAATAAATGCACGCGGAATACAAGTCTATGCTCCTTTTGTTACGTACATGCATACATTAAAGGATAAAATTCGATACTCACGTTATTTAAATAACGTGAGTTCAAGCGGAGAAACTTCTTTTCCCCTGCTTAATATTAAAGTAGCTCCATCAGAAGGAGTATTATTAGTTTTTGAAAATTATAAAAAAGATTCTAATGAACGACATTTGTTTTCAAAACATGAAGGTTGTTTAGTACATGATGGCGAAAAATGGATCGCGACATTATGGTTTCATGAAAGAAATCAATATTGGTTATTACACAGCAGAATAAGAAGAGGATATAAATTGTAAAATAAAAGACGACTGAAAATCAGCCGCCTTTTTATATTAGTAGACACATATAACAATTAGAATTTGAAAATAAAAGAGAATGAAGAATGTTATTACTTCGCAGGTTTTCCTACATACGCTGAAATATCAACATTTAACGCTTTCGCCAAGCGCATACCGTACTCACGATCCGCACGGAAGAAGTTACAAATCGCAAGCAATTTTGTTTGTTCATGTACATCTTTTAAGTCGTTTGTTAAGTTTGCGATTAAGTTATCTTTTTCTTCTTTCGAGAATGAACGGTAACGCTCACCTGCTTGCTTAAAGTCGTTTGGTTTCTCGATTTTTTCACGAGATACATAGTCTTCAAGCTTCATAGTTGAATCGCGATACGTTGGGTCCTCGACTGGATTTTCCGCATGACGACTCGGCTCGTAGTTAATTGTTGATGGCTGTTGATTCATTTGCATTGCACCATCACGCTGTTGATTGTGAACAGCTGCATACGGGCAGTTTACCGGAATCTGTAAGTAGTTCGCACCAAGGCGGTAACGCTGCGTATCTGGGTAAGAGAATAAGCGTCCTTGTAATAATTTATCTTCTGATGGTTCAATACCAGGTACAGTTGCACTTGGTGAGAATGCTACTTGTTCCACTTCTGCGAAGAAGTTTTCTGGATTACGATTCAATGTCATTGTTCCAACTTCAATTAATGGGAAGCGATCTTCTGACCATACTTTTGTTGGATCTAATGGATCAAAGTCTAAAGAATCCATTTCATCAAGTTGCATTACCTGTACATACAGATCCCATTTCGGATAATCTCCGCGCTTAATCGCATCGAATAAGTCACGAGTTGCATGGTTAAAGTCTTTTCCTTGTACTTGTTCTACTTCTTTTGCACTGAAGTTACGCACGTTTTGTTGTGGTTTCCAGTGGTATTTCACATAGACAATTTTACCTTCTGCATTAATCCATTTAAATGAATGCACACCGAAACCTTCCATTTGACGATAGTTTGCAGGCGTACCGTAATCAGAGAATACCCAAGTTAACATATGAGTAGATTCTGGTGATAACGTCATGAAATCCCAGTAACGATCTGGCGTTTGAATATTTGTATCTGGTGCTGGTTTTAAAGAATGTACCATATCAGGGAATTTAATCGCATCACGAATGAAGAATACAGGTAAATGGTTACCTACAAGATCATAGTTTCCTTCTTCTGTATAAAATTTCACCGCAAAACCACGTGGATCACGAGCTGTTTCTGGAGAACCTTGACCATGAATAACTGTTGAGAAACGAACAAATAAAGGTGTTTCTGTTCCCTCGTTTTGTAAAAACGCTGCTTTCGTATATGCTTTCATGCTATTTTTCGTTACGAAAACACCATGAGCACCTGCGCCACGCGCATGTACTACACGCTCTGGAATACGCTCACGATCAAAATGAGCAAGCTTTTCTACTAAATGATAATCTTCTAATAATACCGGGCCACGGCGACCAGCTGTACGAGAATTTTGGTTATCTCCCACTGGAGCACCTTGGTTTGTTGTTAAGCGATTATTTGGATTCATCAAGAGGAACCTCCTAATATTTTATAATAGTAATTACTTGTTTAAAATTATTATAAATTAATTATTATTCAAAATTAATTCTTTGTCAATTATTTTATTCGCTTTTTTGGAAACAATTTCTACTAAGCAATCAATAAATGAATCTTGAGCATTCGGCATAGCTGGTCTGAAATAGGATACACCTAATTCATCTGTTACAACTCTACATTCATAATCATTGTCATATAGCACTTCTAAATGTTCTGCCACAAACCCAACTAGGCAATATACAAAAGAAGCATAACCATACTTTTCATATAGATCTTTCGTTACATCTTGTACATCCGGTCCAATCCATGGATCTGATGTATTTCCTGCACTTTGCCAACCGATTGTATAATGTTGAATACCAGCTGCTTCAGCAATTAAATCTGCTGTATGTTGCAGTTGCTCCACATAAGGGTCACCCGCTGCAATAATTTTTTCGGGTAAACTATGCGCTGAAAAAATGACAATAGCTTTCTCCCTATCTGCAATTCTCGTAAATGTTTCTTTAATTTCGGTTGCCCAATACGCAATGAATTTCGGTTCGTCGTACCACTGTTCAATTGGTTCTATAACAGGACCATTTATGTTCTTAGAAATCTTTTTAGCACGTTCGTTGTACGCTTTAATACTAAACGTCGAATAATGGGGTGCTAACACAATACTAATTGCTTCCTCAATACCGTCCTGCTTCATCTCTTCCACAGCATCTTCAATAAATGGTGTGATATGTTTTAATCCTAAATAACATACAAATTCATATTCTAAGAAACGCTTATTTAACTCGATTGTTAGCTTTCTAGCTTGTTCCTTTGTAATCTTTGCAAGTGGTGACATACCACCAATCGCTTTATAACGTTCCACTAAATCATCAAGCGCTTCTGGAGATGGCTTACGTCCATGACGAATATGCGTATAATACGCCTCCACATCTTCTAATGACTCTGGCGTCCCATACGCCATCACAAGTAAACCTATTCTCTTCTTAGTCATCTATATGCACCTCAACTTTGGAAATGAGAATCTTTTTCAAGAACATTTGTTTCCAGTATAACAATTGATAATGACTACGTCAAAATAATAATTTTAAATAAATATTATTTATAATATGATTTTTAATTTCATTTGATAATTTATTTAATAAGGTGAAACTTTAATCAGTGGGGGTTTTCTTTATCCCCCACCTAACTTCTTTGCTTTTGCCGAATTTTGAGGCGGAGATCTTACTGCCCACAAATAGCAAGATAAATAAAAATGTATCCGCCAGAATCCTAAAATTGCAATAAAATGAATAAATGATGAATAAAACCACAGAAACAAAATATATAATTATTACAACATTAAGTTACAAAGAAGCACTTAATATGTTGATACACAATTAATGACGATACTCATTTAATTTGTTAGTATATAAATAACTTAGCAACGAATAGATAATTAAATATCCACTTTTATTTATTTTTATTCAAACTTAAGTATATCTCAACTATTTTCAGGAGGGTTTTTTTCGGATGAAGTTACATAAGGTAAAAAATTTGCTACCTATATCTGCTGCAACAATTACACTAGTATCTAATCAAGGAACGGTCGATGCCGCAACGGTTTATACTGTTAAAAAGAATGACACTCTCGGAGATATTAGCATTCACTATGGAGTTTCAGTTCAAACAATTAAACAAACTAATAATAAGACGAATGATCAAATTTATATTGGTGAACGTTTAACCATTCCGGTCTCACCTCCATCAAACGAGCCTACACCTCAAAAAGAGCTAGCAGCTTCAAATCATTCAGCTCAAGTTGTTTATCAAGTTCAACGGGGAGATACATTAGAAACTATCGCAAAACAATATAATGTATCTATACAAGCAATTAGACAAGCTAATAATACAAACGGTGATCGAATTTATGCAGGCCAACACTTAATCATTAAGACAGGCATTTCAGAACAAGAAGTTGACTTACTGGCTCGTTTGGTGACTGCAGAAGCAGGAGGCGAGCCCTATACAGGGAAAGTCGCAGTCGCAAAAGTTGTATTAAATCGCGTTGATGCAACAGGATTTCCAAATACAATTACAGATGTTATTTATGAACCTATTAAATATGGCTATGCATTTACACCTGTTACAGATGGAAGAATTAATCAACCAGCAACTCACGAGGCGAGAATGGCGGTAGACGAAGCAATTTCTACTAAAGGAGTTAATTCTGATTGGCTTTATTTTTATAACCCAAAAACCTCTACTGACAAATGGATTACTACACGCCAAACTGTTGCAGTAATTGGTAATCATGTGTTTGCTAAGTAAAAAAATTTGTTTTTCTAGTTTTGGTGCAACCAATACATAGTTAAAAAAAAGAAACAAAAACTTCGTGTTGCGCACGACCAACATTCATCCCCTTCCTACCGCATGAACTATGTCCTACACGCGCCCCAGGAAGGGGATTTCTGTTGGATTACTGTTAAATTATTTTACCTCTACTGTATAATTCCCTGTTCCACCGCCATATTTATATACACTCAAGTAATATTTCCCTAGCTTCGCATTATATTTTCCAAGTAATTTATTTCCGTCGCGTTTCGTTGCATATGCGGCATAATTATTTAAGTCTGATTCAGAATATAATACCCAATTCAGTCCAAGATTTTGTTCGTTCGTAACGGTAATCTGTAAATCTTTCGGATCCTTTACATCAATAACAAACCGGTCAACTTGATCTCGATCACTTAGGTTTCCTCGTAATAACGTGTTCAAAGATAGCAGATTCGCTGCATCAAATGAATTATTCGGTTCTTTTTCTACACCAGTATCTTCTTCTGTATTCACTCCGCTAAACACAACATCATATTCAAATTGTCCAGCAGCATTGACACGATAATTCACGAAATAAGCAGTCAATGTTTTGTATCCGCTCCACTCTTTTTCAGAAAGATGTTTCAGCATATCATTTGTTGCTTGATTCATCGCTTTCCGGTCTTCATTTTCTCCTTTTGACGTACTCCCTGTATATGTTCCTTGTAGTGTAAATGTATTAAAGAATTGTGATTTATTCTTTGTTACCTTCACATTTTTTAACTTTGCTTCATTTGTGATATCTGCCGCAACATCCGAAAGCGCTTTCAGTTTATGCTCTGCTAAATAATCATCTGATACTTGCGGAATTGTATACTTCTCACGATTATCAATAAGCATTTG
Organism: Bacillus pseudomycoides; assembly: GCF_022811845.1. NCBI lineage: Bacteria > Bacillati > Bacillota > Bacilli > Caryophanales > Bacillaceae > Bacillus > Bacillus pseudomycoides. Next base: position 2,610,874 of record NZ_CP064266.1, on the reverse strand, counting down.
CATATAAGATTGGTAGTCTTCATTTAATTTATTATCTTTACTTAATGTAGAGCGGTACGCATCGTAACCTGGAACATCATTTGCACGAATTAAATCATGCACTTTATCGAACATCTCAGGGCGATTATTATACATATAAGATTGCAATGCAAACGAATAGTTATAAAAATCCCACGTTCCATACTTTGCATTTAATGTTTGCTCAGCTGTGTATCGTTTAGCTGGATCATTGGATAATCCACCAATTATACTTTTTCGCGGTACAACGCTATCCACTCGAGTTGAACCTGCAAAGAACTCCGCATTTCCTTCTTCAAACCAACTCAAACGTTCATTTTGATATAATTCTCCTTGTCCCCATAACCCTGGCACTTCATATCTTCCTTGCAAATAGTGTGTAAATTCATGACGGAATAATTCTTCTAAGCTATATATACTCTGCTGCTGTGTACGTTCATATGTAAAGAACGTTCCGATTCCTTCAATGTAAATTCCACCATTATTCGTTTCATATCCATACAATTGACGATTAAATTGATATTCATCTGGACTATTGTAAATCACCATTGTTAACACATCATCAGCATGTCCACTTTCAAGCGGCTTATCGCTACCAACTGTACGATAAAATTGAGAGCGCACTTCTTTTGCCGCCCAGTATAAACGTTTAATTTTCTCTTCACTAACTTTATCTCCCGCTTTAAAGACAATTGTTCCGTCATCAAACGTATACGTTTTCGGTAAATATTTCTTCTTACCATCTTCTCGAATTTGATCTAAATTTACTGTTTTTCCGTTCGCATCCACTCCGCCGTAATTTGTAGCAATTTGTTCTGCCGCAACAAAATATTGCTCCCCTAAATATGGATAAATCCGCATCGCTTCTGTAGCAACTTGCTGTCCTTTTGCCTGCGTACTATGAAGCTTCCCGAACCGGCTAGCATAGTAAATTCCATTATTAACTAACCATCCGTTTTTGTCCGTTACCGTACCAATGAGCGCAAAACGACTGATTTCATTAATAAAGCTATCGATGTTTCGATACCACATCGTATCTTTTGGTTCCTTGCCCGTATCATACATATACGACTGAACTTCATAATCAATTCCTTTCATCAACTCATATACAGCATCGCCTTTTGTTCTATCTGCAATGAAAGTTGCAAGATTATCGTTATATTGTTTGAAGATTTCACCTGCATATTGAACAACTTCAACATCAGCTGATGCGTTTCCAATCAGCTTTCCATACGATGAAATAACTTTGTTTTGTTCCGATGTACCAAGTTTGAAATTTGGATTTTTTGCAATCGTTTTTAAAGCCGGTAAACATTTATCATGATAGCTACGCTCATTTAGTTTGCTTAATTCATCATGATAAAAACCTAAATAAAATGCCGCACGTAGAGTTTCTACTAATGTCTCTATTCCTTTTGAATCATCTTTCGTATAAGCTTGTCCTTGTTCTGCTAGTTTATCAATGATCGCTTGCATCCGGCTATCATCTTGATAAAACTTCAAACTATCATTATTAAACTGAAATAATTCCGGAATTTGATACCATTTAATTGTCACAAGAAGATCGGTTAATTGTTTGTTGCTTAATTGATTCAATTCAGCCATCGAATATTTTTTTTCTTCAACTAGCTGTTTAGCATTCTCTTTTGATGCTGGCGGACGCTGCGATAAGTCTGCTAACTTTAACCGTTTAGTAAAGGATGTACTTTCTTGTACATTCGAAGAGTGCGCCAACTCATCAACGGATTTCTGTATTCCTACCGGTTCCATTTGTAGTACATTTTGCGTATTTTTCTCTTTTGTCTCTGCTTGAACTTGCAATCCATTACATGATATCGTAACAAGTCCAACCCCAAGCATCAGTTTATAAAATTTCGAGTATTTCGCCATGCTATTGCCCCCTTTTAATAGTTTAAAAATTCAGACTTTTTAGGATGAATCATTTAATCTGTCTATATTAAACAGCTTCCCTATTGATACTAGTAAAATTAGCGAGATAATAGTAAGTCACTTTTTTACTGTTAATAATACACCCTACTTATTTCTTAAATCCATTCCCCCTCCCTTACATTTAATACAAGCAAAAACTGTGCCAATGTTGTATCTTATGATTAGGAAACAATCCTTTATTCATACTGTATAATAAAATATACACAAACAGTTTAGTAATGTATAAATTATTTGACATAAAATTCTCCCTTTATAAGAATAATTCCGGTGAACAATTCATTTTGCTTCTGTTCTTAAGTTTATGAAACCCGGTCGTGCTGTTTTAACTGCAACGACGGAAGATGGGAAATATAATAAATATGTTTATATCCAAGTGAAATAATAAAAAAATGGCTCACAGTTATTGTGAGCCATTTTCTAACCTGCTTTTGTGTCGCTCTTTATCGAATCGCCGATATATCTTAAAAAACAGTTGGTAAAATTTCATTTACTATTTTTCCATTCGACTGTTTCAACAGCTCCCATTCCCTATTCCTTAATATTCACCCCATACTCCTTAAACCAAACATGAATTTGTGCCAAATGCGCCAATAGCTGCGGCCCTGTCATCAACTGACCAAACCACGGTGTTTGGAATGCACTTCCGCCTGATTGGATTAATCCTTGTAATTGTTGTTTATCAAACAACTCATGCAAAATGGAGTTTTTATCTGTTAGTAAATCCTCCAACCACATAGTTACCGCTGTTGTATAATGCGGATTATGTGTTTTCGGATACGGACTTTTCTTTCGATATAATATGTCGTTTGGTAAGACGCCTTCTAACGCCTTACGCAATAGACCTTTTTCACGTTTTTTATACATTTTCATTTCCCAAGGAATATTCCACGCATATTCGACAAGACGATGATCTGCAAATGGAACACGTACTTCTAGGCTCGCTCCCATACTCATCCGATCTTTTCTGTCTAATAATGTTGTCATAAACCAAACCATGTTTAGGTAAAATAATTGTCGTCTTTTTGCTTCAATTGCACTTTCTCCTTCTAAAATCGGCACTTCCTGTATAGATTCTTCGTAGCGCTGTTGTACATATTCCCTTAAGTTTAATTTATTACGCCACTCTTTTTTTAGAAGTTGTTCACGCGCCTCTGTTGAGCGCATCCATGGAAATGCGCTTGATTGTAAATCATCTTCCCTGTAAAACCACGGATAACCGCCAAAGATTTCATCCGCACATTCGCCCGACAAACCAACGACGAAATCTTGTTTAATTTCTCGGCAAAACCATAATAATGAAGAATCGATATCTGCCATACCAGGTAAATCACGAACGAGTACTGCTTCTGTTAAATATTCCGCTAACTGTTCATTGGAAATTACACAACGGTGATGAATCGTACCAAATGTTTCTGTCATTAAACCAATAAACGGCGCATCTGAATTTGGCTGAAATGCATTTGCTTTAAAATATTTCTCATTATCTTCGTAATCAATCGAATACGTGTGTAGCTTCCCTTTCCCTTCTCTTTCATATGCTTTTGCTGCAAATGCGGTAATTGCACTTGAATCTACCCCGCCCGACAAAAATGTACATAGCGGCACATCTGAAACTAATTGTCTTGTAATCGCATCCTTAAGCAAAAACCGTACTTGTTCTACTGTCTCTTCAAATGAATGTTCATGTTTTTTACTCTCAACATTCCAATAGCGCCATATACATAAACCATCTTTTGAAAATGTAAGAGCATGCCCCGGACGAAGTTCTTGAATTCCCGCATAAATGCCATGCCCAGGCGTTCGAGACGGGCCTAATCCAAACACTTCTGATAGTCCTTCTGTCGTTACCTCTATCTTTACACCCGGATGAGCTAAAATAGCTTTTAATTCTGAGGCAAACAATAATCTTCCATTATCATATTTATAAAATAATGGTTTTACACCTAATCGATCTCGTGCAATAAATACTTGTTCTTTTTTCTCATCCCAAACTGCAAATGCATATATCCCGTTTAAATGATCGACACATTCTTCTTTCCACTCTAGATAAGATGCTAATAACACTTCTGTATCAGAATGCCCTTTAAACGTATAACCTCTTTGCAGTAATTCTTTACGAATATCTTCTGTATTATAAAGCTCCCCATTATAACAAATGGTGTAATTCTCTTTTTCTTTCATACATGTACATGTCATCGGCTGTTTTCCGCCCTCAGGATCAACTACAATTAAGCGTTTATGCCCGAAAGCAACGTGCCTTTTCACCCAGACATTCGTATCATCTGGCCCCCTCTTCGCAAGTGTTTCTGCCATCTTCGTAACCGTCTCTCTTTCACCTTCTAACGACCGCTTATAATCAATCCATCCTGTAATCCCGCACATGTAAATCATCCTTCCTATCCTATATCCGTATAACTTTACTCCGTTCAAAACCTAAATAGAACTAAAAAAGGCTGAACTGAAACAACTACACATAAAAGCCTAATTGATGAAGGCTCATGATCCTGACAGTCTTTCTCCGTCTGGATCAAAAAATTCACTGTATGAAGCATGTTCTTATTCTATGCCCAACTTTCTTTAGGGGTTCCATAGTTATAAAGAACGACTGAACTGTCCATAACAAGAATAAGTACTTTGATAAAAGGAGAAATTACGAATGAAACAACGCAAACATATTTTGTATAATCAACCACGTGCTCATACAATTGGGAATGTGGAATATATAAACAATGAGTGGATATTTTTTGATGATGAAAATGATGAAGCATTTTTACTTGATGATATTATTGAAGATGGGTTTGAAGTTTTATATAACAATAACTGGTTACCGGCAAGATTCTACGAACAAAATATATTACAAATTGCAGATGAACATCATCCACTTCAAAATGGTGAGATGATACGAATCCGTAAAAAGTTGCTACTCAGTTATCATGAATGGTTAGAAGAACTACCCGATTCTGCTTTTTCATTATTTGCAGAAACATTGCAGTCGTTTAATTACTCTTTATATGACTGTATCTATTGTCATAATTTCTTATCGTTTCAACCGAAAGAAGAGCCTTGTGAAGGTGTAAACCTTCTATTATTTGATAACGAAGAAATGGTTTGCTCGTTGCACCATCATTATGTTCGTTATTCAACTTGTAATAAAAATATATTTAAACTTATAAAAACGAATGGCGAGGAATTACATATTCAGTAAAGTATATAAAGTGAAACTTTAATCAGTGGGGGTTTTCTTTATCCCCCACTGATTATTAGCCCTCACCAATCGGGCTTTTACGGGATAAAAAAACCACCCTATTTCTCTCATTATGAGTAAAATAAGGTGGTTTTCCTTTACTAAAATAGATCAAGTCCAAGTGGTAATCGTAATCCAAGATATAATACAACTACAAGTGCAATAATAAATTGAACCCAAAACGCCCCTGCTGGTTTTTTCTTGCTCGTTTTCACAAGAATCATTTCCATTGCAGCAATCACCCAAACGCCAACTAGCATTTTTAAGCCATACCACATATGTACATTCCCTGTTGCTGTTTTCATAATACCTTGATACAGTAAGAATCCTGTTACAATGATGATGATATACAGAAGACGAAGCCCCATATGTACGCCTTTACCTTTTCTCCCAGCCGTATACATTGAATACGCCACAAAGAATAAAATGAGCCCTAATGCCCACGCTGTAATATGCATGTGTGTCATGTAACCCTACCTCCTCTTTTTCACACTTTTTCATTTTATATGATACCATGTCCATTTCTTTTCAGGAAATATTTCGCTTTTTCCAATTTAAATGATATAATATTTAGAGTATTTATAAACTTCTTGTAATAACAAAAGGGGGAACAATCATGATTCAAACAAAAGATATTATCGAACTAACAGACACATACGGTGCACATAACTATCATCCGCTTCCAATCGTTATTTCTAAAGCAGAAGGTGTTTGGGTAGAAGATCCTGAAGGCAATCGCTATATGGACTTACTTAGTGCATATTCTGCGGTAAACCAAGGACATCGCCATCCAAAAATTATTAATGCGTTAATCGATCAAGCAAACCGTGTTACGTTAACTTCTCGTGCTTTCCATAGCGATCAATTAGGTCCTTGGTACGAAAAAGTTGCGAAATTAACACATAAAGATATGGTACTTCCAATGAATACAGGTGCGGAAGCTGTTGAAACTGCAATCAAAACTGCACGTCGCTGGGCATATGATGTGAAAAAAGTAGAAGCAAATAGAGCTGAAATTATCGTTTGTGAAGATAACTTCCACGGTCGTACAATGGGCGCTGTTTCTATGTCATCTAATGAAGAATACAAGCGCGGCTTTGGACCAATGCTTCCTGGCATTATTGTGATTCCTTACGGTGATTTAGACGCATTAAAAGCAGCGATTACACCAAATACAGCTGCATTTATTTTAGAACCAATTCAAGGAGAAGCAGGTATTAACATTCCAACAGCTGGATTCTTAAAAGAAGCATATGATATTTGTAAAGAAGAGAATGTTTTATTTGTAGCTGATGAAATCCAAACAGGTTTAGGTCGTACAGGTAAATTATTTGCATGTGATTGGGATAACGTAATTCCTGACATGTACATACTTGGTAAAGCACTTGGCGGCGGTGTATTCCCAATCTCTTGCGTTGCTGCAAACCGCGACATTTTAGGCGTATTCGAACCAGGTTCTCACGGTTCTACGTTCGGTGGTAATCCACTTGCATGTGCTGTTTCTATCGCATCTCTTGACGTTTTATTAGATGAGAAATTAACAGAGCGTTCTCTTCAATTAGGAGAAAAATTAGTAGGACAATTAAAAGAAATTGATAATCCTATGATCACAGAAATTCGTGGTAAAGGATTATTTATCGGAATCGAATTGAACGAGCCTGCTCGTCCATATTGCGAAAAGTTAAAAGAAGCTGGTCTTTTATGTAAAGAAACACATGAAAATGTAATCCGCATTGCACCACCTCTTGTTATTTCTGAGGAAGATTTAGAGTGGGCGTTCCAAAAAATTAAAGCGGTATTATCTTAATGTAAGCAAGCTGCCTTATAAAAGGCAGCTTGTTTTACGAAACAATCATTTTCGAAAAAAATAATATACCCACGATAACCGGAAATAGAAGCAACACCCCTACTGCGCAGGAGGCGATCACATGCTTCAATTTCCACCAATCACTTTCTATCCCTTCCCGAAACCAAAACAATGAAAAAGGGATAATCAATACCAATGCCGTTACCAATCCTGGAACGTATCTTTCTATTACAATCGCCCCAATTATATGAAACCATCCATTCATAAAAATCATCGCCTGTGTAACTAGTAATATATAAAGTGTGACTTTCTTTTTGCACATAGAATGAACACATACAAGAAATACAACAATAACTGTTAAGACACATAACGCCATAAAAAAGTATTGCTTTTCCCACATGTTCTCTTCCATATGGATTGGTTGTAAATATTTCATTTCAGGAAAAAAATAATATTCCTCAGCATTATGAAATGCAAATAATATAGGGATGAGCCAAATGAAGAAACTACTATTTAACTTCGTTTTGAAGTGTTCCAATATGTTGCACCGTAATTGTAACTTCATCACCAGCATGTAAAAACTTTGGCGGTGTAAATCCCTTCCCAACTCCCGCTGGTGTTCCAGTCGCAATAATATCCCCAGGCTCTAATGTCATCCCTTTACTTACGATAGAAATAATATCTTCTATTGAAAACATCATATTTGCAGTATTTGAAGTTTGACGAACTTCCCCGTTCACTTTTGTTTCAATGTTTAATTCGTTGGGATTTTCAATTCCCGCCTTATGAACTAAATATGGGCCCATTGGGCAAAATGTATCAAAACTTTTTCCTAAGAAAAATTGTTTATGTTTTCTTTGAATATCTCGAGCCGTTACGTCATTTACAATTGTATAGCCGAAAACATATTCAAGCGCCTTCTCTTTCGCAATTTGTTTTCCACGTTTTCCAATTACAATTGCGAGCTCACCTTCATAATCTAGTTCATTCGTCGCATGTGGATGACTGTGGATTTTCTCCCCATTTCCAATAACCGTCGTTGGTGCCTTTGTAAAAATCATAATATCCTTTGGAACAGCTTCCTCTCCGCCCATCTCTATCGCATGATCACGATAGTTTTTTCCGACGCAAAGAATATTCTTTCTCGGCCTTGGAATAGGTGCTAATATTTTAATGTCTTGCAGAGGATAATATGCCGTTGTTTTATTCTCTTTTGCCCAGTTTACAATCTCTTTTGCTTTTTCAATAAAAGCATTTCCTTGTTCGATACACTCTAACATTGTAATAGGAACTGTAATCTTCTCACCTTTTTGCCTTTGTGCTTCTCTCAAATGCAGCACCTTTTCTTCTTGCTCATCCACAACACCGACAAATACTTTTTCTTCCTTCTTCACTGTCACAAATTGCACGCTTTCCACTCTCCATCCCAAAACTCATACACTGTAATTGTATTCGTATTCCTTCAAAAAAAACCTGCTAATCCGTTTTAATTTTTACAAAATTCTTTACTTACTCGACTCAACTTATATTATTTTGAAATAAAATGTAGAATTTTTACTATTTTTATCGAAGGCATTTCTTTTTTATGGAATTTTTGTATAATATGTACTACATATATACTTAAAATTTATAAAGAGATGGAGCCGATTCTATGTTTGAGCAAGCGATTGAAAAAAAACGTGAAAAAATGATCTATTTTGCGCAGCGCTATGGAATAACCTCTCAAAAAACAGTGAATTGTAGCCAAGAACTGGACAGGCTCTTAAATGTTGTTTGGCTTTTGGATGTAGATTTCGTCCCAACTTATACGATAGACGAACACACACAATGAAGTGTGTGTCTTTTATTTGAAAAAAAAACACATTTTAATAAAAATGCCCATACAATAATAGAAAAGAATATTTATTGTTCCTTTAACAGCATTAAAAATTTCATTTATGAAAGGTGTTTGCTATGCCAGCAATGGTTGGACATATTCATATCGTTAATATTGGATCAAGTGGTATTTTTCATATTGGAGATGTATTTGCAATTAGACCGATTAGTTACTCTCGTGCTTTTGCAGGAGCTGGTTCTTTTAATGTTGGTGAAAACATTTCAGTATACAATTATCAAAGTACAACGACAGTCAATGATACAGACGTCATCGATCAAGCTATAATTGGATCAACATAAAGGAGGCGACTTATGAGTGAACTTTTATGTACAGCAAAGTATTATCATTAACAATATCAGAATTGATAGTATTACAACATCATCCGTTTTTCAAATTGGAACTGCCGGTAGCATTAAGGCATTATCTAAATTTTCCAATACTGGTGGATTTACAGAGCCGCTTCGCCCATTAAAATCAAAAGGACAAATTATTTCAATTAAACCATGATGAGTTCTTCTTAAGGCATTTTTGTCATAACTATATAGAGCAAGCATACCCCCTCCCTGTTGAAAAGGAGGCTTCACACAGTGAATCAAGATGTATATATTTACCTACAACAATTTCAACAAGCTCTGCAAAAACAGCAAGAAACCATCCATTCGTTAGAAGAACAAGTACGTAAACTAACAGAAGAACTTGATGAACTAAAAAGCCGGCCCTCCTCTTCTATAGGAAAAGTAGAATATAAATTCGATCAATTAAAAGTGGAAAACTTAAACGGCACATTAAACATCGGCTTAAATCCATTTGGAGCACATAGTCAACAAATTGATGATTTTCAAGTAGATACAGAAACATTAAAAGTAAATCCAGAAACACAAACAAATCCTGATTTTTATCAAGATATTATACAAGAGATGCATCGCTATTTAGATGAAGAAGCATATAGCAGGATTCTTCATTTTGAACAAGAAGAGCGGACACCACTCGATGATATGTATCGACAAATGATGATTGACGATATAAAAAAACAAATGGAGCATCGCCTTCCGTATTATTTATCACAAGTACAGCCATATGAGGACATTACATCAAATCCTCAGTATATGAAAGATGTAATCATTCAAGCTATGAAACAAGATATTGATAAAGCATTCCTTTCCTTTATTCAGCACATACCAGGCAATTTCCGAAAGGAGTAAGTATATATGAATTGGACCGTTGTGAATCGTGAAATAAAGGTTGGACAAATCAAAATGAACGGGGTATCTTCATCTGCGCTTTTTTTAATCGGTGATGCGAATCTTTTAATTCTCTCTTCTATTCTCGATACGCCTTTCGAATCAGTTACTGAAGGTCCATTTGTACCTCTTGTAACTGATGTGCCTACTACTCCAGGTTAAGGGAGGGCTCTCTATGCTTCAACACATTTCCGTTGTTCACCGAGCAAACGTTATCTCTATGGGGATTGCTGGTGTTTTTCAAATTGGTGATGCAAGCCAAATGGAATTAAAAAGTCGAGCTCTCGTTGTACATCGTGAAATTCCTTACTATTTAAAAGATGAAGGGAAATTCGAAGCGTATGAAATCTTTACGGACGATGAAATCACAATTCCCACTCGGTCAACTGATGTCAAAATGAATATTATAAATGAATGTCCCTTTATTGAAGTAGGTGATGTTACGATTCGTTCCTTATTAAATGCTGCTTGCTTTCAAATTGGTTCAGTTGACTATGTATTTAGTAATTCACGTATTCTTCAAATCCGCCAATATATTACAGATGAACCTTTCAACAAATGAATCATATAGTAATGGTAAAGAAACGCGCTTAGGTAGGTGAATAACATGCCCTCTGTCGTTGGGAACCTCGTTGTTCAAAATAGTAATGGCTCTTTTAACTTAGGTGACTTCTATAATGTATCTCCAAAAGAAAATACAAAGGCATATAACGGGTCAGGAGCATCAAATGTTGGTTTTGTAGTCAATACATTTAACGGTGTCAGTGCAACGAATACATTTGATTCAGATGTTTCGGATCAAGATCAAATTGGAACAGCATGAAAAAAAGTAGGAGAAATGTCTCCTACTTTTTTCGTTCTTTTGATTTTCTTGTTCGCGCTTCAGTAAGTGTAATCATTCTTATTGCTTAGTCTTTGAATGATAACCCACTTTCCTTCAAAGCCATTCTAAGTTTAGGTAAAGATGCTGGCCCCATACCGTGCAGCTGTAAAATCTCTTTCTCACTATATTTTGAGAGCCGCTGCAAAGAAGTTATTTCATTATGTTCCAACGCTCTTCTCGCTGGTGCCGAGAGAAGTGAAAGAAATCCACTTTCTGGTTTTCGTTCCTTCTCACAAATTGGGCAAGAAGGGCAGTCGCTACTTTTATAGTATTGGTGCCCACTGTCGCAAGTTCTTAAACTTTTTTTGGATGCTACCATTTTACATAGCTCCTTTCTAAAGTTACATCTTTCCTCTTTTCACATTTATACTTTGATGTATATTCCACTCACTTTTTAATCGACATTTACTATGTGATTCCCATCAAAGAAGTATAAATATTTTTCTTTTACAGGATGATGTAAGCTTTTCTCTAGCGCTTTTGCATACAATGAAAGCTGCACTTTATAACGCTCTTCTAAAATAGGTCTTGCTTGATCGTATCCGCCTGGAAAACGCCCTTCAATTGTATCTGTTTTAAAATCAATTAATACAATTCCATCTTCCTCTTCTATCATACAATCAATAACCCCTTGGACAAGTACAGATTCTTTGCTCTGACCTTGCCAATCTTGATATGCCTCTTCCGCTGAAAGCATCATCGTAAATGGTACTTCACGTTCTACACTTTTCGCAGCTAATACACGCTTACCTAGATCCGTATCAAAAAAGTCTACAATACGATCAATCGTAATTTCTTCTGCTTGCTCAAATGTTAATAATTCTTTATTTACCATTTCCGCAATTTGTTCTGTAATGACTTCTGGTGTAATCGGTTTTTGTAGATTCACATGCTGCATGACGGCGTGGACGGCTGTCCCCCGTTCAGCATAGGTTAATCCCTTTTTCTCCATAAAACGAGGACGCGTCTTTATAGGAGCACGGAGCTTTTTAATAAAAGCATGATCACTTCCATCTTCCGATTGATAATTTCGCTTAATCTCCGTGACAGATTGCTTCGCTCGGTGCATTGTTGCACCTTCATGCGCATATTCCCATGTTAAACGAGCATACACCTCTTCTTTTCGTTCACTTTCTAGCGGAACCGCTCTTTTCTCACGAAGCGCTTCTAACAATTCTTGCTTTTCTTCTTGCACTGGCTCAGGAGCAAGTAAAGTGTTACCATCAACGACTTCCACTTTCCAGCTCGCATCGTATTCATAAATTTCACTTGGTATATTGCCTTGTCCAAGTTCAAGAAGCATTTCACTATCACGATGTCTATATAGTGATGGGGCAATCCAATCTAAATAACAAGATGCCCCTGCACGAACGTAATCTGGTAATAACCAATCTATATGTTCACGCGCATCAAGCCACTTTTCCATTTCTTTCTCTTTATCTTTCACTGTACCAATTAAAATCAATTTTTCTTTCGCACGCGTTAAAGCAACATATAATACGCGCATCTCTTCGGCAATGAGTTCCATCTTCATCTTACGTTTAATGGCTAATTGTGATAGCGTCGTATATTTAATTCGTTTACGAGGATCAATAAACTGCGATCCAAAACCGAAGTCCTTGTGCAGTAAAAAACGTTTCATTAAATCTTGTGTATTAAAACGGCGCCCAAGTCCCGCTACAAATACTACCGGGAACTCTAATCCTTTACTTTTATGAATCGTCATAATTCGAACAACATCTTCTTGCTCGCCAAGCGCTCTCGCTGTTCCCATATCGTCCCCGCGCTCTAAAATACGTTCAATAAAACGAAGGAAACGGAATAAACCGCGGAAAGATGTTGCTTCATACTGCCTTGCCCGGTCGTATAATACACGTAAGTTCGCTTGGCGCTGCTTTCCTGCTGGGAGGCCACCAACGAAATCGTAATAACCTGTCTCACGATATACTTTCCAAATTAAATCTGAAAGAGACTGCTGACGTGCAAATTCGCGCCACCCTTGCAGAAGGTTATAAAACCATTGCAGTTTTCCGTGTAATTCTGCCTCTTCCTCAAGCGGTGCTCCTCGTAAGAAGGAACGCATCACTTCATAAAACGAACCTTTCTTTTCATGAGCACGAAGCATCGCAAGTTCCTCATCATGTAATCCAACAATCGGAGAACGAAGTACAGCAGCAAGCGGAATATCTTGCATTGGATTATCAATTACGCGAAATACATTCATCATAACTGTCACTTCTGTTGCTTCAAAATAACCCGTCGCAAGCTCAGCGTAAACTGGAATACCTTGTAATTTTAACTCCTCCATAATTTGCGGAGCCCACGGCATTGAGCGTAGTAAAATGACAAAATCACGATATTTCACCGGGCGCATACTATCTGTTTTACGATCGTATACTTCATAATCTGAATCCACCATCGCTTTAATTCTCCCGGCCATTAAACGCGCTTCCAGCTGTGCTTTTTCTACTTCTACACCGTCTTCTCCCTCTGCCGATTCTTCCCCCTCAGACTGATGAATACATAAAAGCTCGGCTGCTACATCTTCCCCTTCTGGATAACTTGCACCTAACTTTAATTCCGCATCGGCATCATAATCGATTTCTCCGACAGTCTCGCCCATAATTTGTTTAAAAATAAAGTTCGTCCCCGCTAACACTTCGTGACGACTACGGAAGTTTTTCGCTAAATCAATCTTCATACCGCCGTCTATTCCTTCAGGCGTAAATCGTTTATATTTCCCTAAAAACAAGCCAGGTTCTGCTAATCGGAAGCGATATATCGACTGCTTTACGTCACCAACCATAAACAGATTACCTTCTTGCTCAGAGTCTTTCGTTACAAACTTAATAATCGACTCCTGGACAAAGTTTGTATCTTGATATTCATCGACAAGTACTTCAGCAAATTTATTGCGATATTGAAGCGCAACTGGCGACGGACGAAGCTCGCCCTCTTCTGTACGTTCACTTAAAATTTGTAAGCAAAAATGCTCTAAATCTGTGAAATCAACCATTCCTTTATCACGCTTGATCGTTTGGAAGCGCTCTGTAAATACTTTTACAATTTGAACAAGCTTTTCTAGTACAGGGTGCATCTCCTTAAAATCACGTAAAAAACTTTCTGGTTTTCGGCTAAATAACTCTTCTTGTAGTTTCTTCACTTCATCTTTTGCTTTATTTCTAAGTGAATCTACTTGTTTGACAATCTCTTCATTGTAGTCACTCTTCTTAATGCGCTTTAACGTTTGCCATGAAACATTTTGCATCGCTTCATATACACTTGTCCAAGACTGCTGCGCTGCACTGGATAACGTTCCGAGTAACATAATGTCCGCTTGTAATGTCTCCGCGCGAGGTGCTGGTCCATCTGGAAGCATAGCAAGTTCAATTGCTTTTTGAACATGCTTTTCAGCAGTTTCCAGCTGAAACTTCACATCTTCTAATAAATAAGATGCATACGTTAAATCTTCAATTGATTTTCCTTCCACATCATATGCTTCAACAAGCTTATCCAGCCATTTCTCTGGATCGGGATGTGCTCTTGATTCTGTATGAAGCGCTAAAATCATGCGCTGCAAGTCATCATCACTTCGGTCACTCGTATAGCGATCAACGAGCTCAAAGAAAATATCATTTCCCTCTGTGCCATATTCCTCTTCTAATATGTCATCTAATACTTCTTCTTTTAATAATTCATTTTCTGTCTGGTTTGCAATGCGAAAACGCGGATCAACGTCGAGCATATAATAATATGTTCGAATGACTTGCAAACAGAACGAGTGAATCGTTGAAATCGATGCTTTATTTAATAAACTAAGCTGCTTCCGAATGTGCTGTGATCCTGGCTCATCAATTAATACTTTTTCTAACGCTTCGCCAATTCTGTTCTTCATCTCTTGCGCTGCTGCATTTGTAAATGTTACGACAAGCAGACGATCTACATCTACTGGATTCTCGGCATTAATAATTTTGCGAATAATTCTTTCTACAAGTACAGCTGTCTTTCCCGACCCAGCTGCCGCCGCGACTAAAATATCACGGCCATCTCTGACAACTGCCTTCCATTGATCATCCGTCCATTGACTACCTTCAGGCTTTTGTGGCCAATTCTCTATCATTCGCCACCAACCTCCCCTCTCATCTTCTCCATCGCTTCACTGTCTTTCATATCTTTTAACGCGCGGAACTGATTGTCTTCAAGCGATTCATCAAACTGACAAACAGAGCGGAAATTACAGAACGTACAAGCTGCTTTATTCCCCATTTTATACGGTGCAATATCAATGACACCTTCTGTAATGTCTTTCCCAATGTTTTCAAATGTATGATGTACATACTGCTGTAAGGTTGTAAATTCTTGTTCACTTGCAATACTAGAACGCGCACTAAAACTACCATCTTTTTTCAGACCGGCAGAAATAATATCTGAACTTCCCGTACTTAACTTATTGTCCATTAAACGAACAACATCCGCATCTCCTAGCACGAGACCTTTCATTTTGAATTTCTTTAAAATTTCCTTTTCAATCTCTTCTTCTGAAGCATCGCCCTTCATCTCCACAATTGGGTTATGAATATGGAAATATAGAACGCCAGCAGGTGATACCGCTTGATCCTTTTTCATCCACGTATTCGCATTTGAAATGACAACATCTAAATACGTTAACATTTGAAGCGCTAAACCATAATACACTTCCGTTAAATCTAACGCTTTTGTGCTCGATTTATAATCAATAATGCGAAGGAACGTACCGTTTTCATCTTCCGCTTTATCTACACGGTCAATGCGGCCAACAACTTCCATTTTCACACCATTTGCGAGTGTAAACTCCATCGGCGGAAGTGAACCTGTGCCACCCATACCGAATGGAACTTCTAAATCAACTGGTACAAACCCGCTAGACTTTGCATGTTCACGAAGGATAAGCGATGTACGGAAAATGATTTGCTGTAATTTTTGTTTTAAATAATGATTTCGATTTGAACTTAATAAAATTTGTCTTTGCAGTAGCGGTGCTATTTCTTCAATTACTACCGCAGAAAGATGCTCACACTCTTTTATCGATAAATCAGCCCAAGTACGATTTTCTCTGAGTAACTTATCTGCAATTTTCTTTAATGCCGCATGGAATAATTCGCCGATATCCGGTGCATCTAATTTGAAAATATCACGCTCCCTTAGCGATAATCCGTGCTGTGCAAAATGAGCATATGCGCAGCGATTAAATAGTTCCATACGAGAGACGCTCCCTTTGATTGTATCTCCGTATAGATCTCTACTTACAACTGGGCTAAGTTTCTGCGCATGGTTTCGATAGAATAAACTAGATAACACGCGACTACTTTTTTGCTTCCATTCCGATGAAGTCACATAGAAGTTGTATACATCCCACCAAAAATCAAGATTCCCTTCAAAACCATATCGTTTCCAGTTTTGTAATTGCTGCGTTACATATGACAATGTAACCTCTGGCGTTGCTACGTACGAAATTTGCGCCTGACGAGATAAATCATTCACATCATTCGTTATGAACACTTCTTTGACAGAAGGAAACATTCTTTTCACTTTCTTAATAAAGCTAGATGAAAGTAACGTCTTTCCTTCTTCATCCGCAAGCGGACAAGAAATATATAGTCTCTCAGATGCACGAGTTACCGTTTGATAAATAACAAACTGCTCTTCTAATAAAGTTTGCCTTGTTGTTGGTGCTAATTCTACACCAGCTGTTGCGAGAGATTCTCTTTCTTCATCTGATAACATGCCTTCATCTGAAGGAGCTGCTGGAATAATTCCTTCATTCGCACCAATTACAAAGGCCGCACGAACACCCGATAACCTTGATCGATCAATATTTGCAATCAGCACTTGATCTAAAGACGGTGGGATATTTGCAAATTGAAGTGCCTCAAGTCCAGTTGTTATTACATCGATAAACATTGCACGAGACATCTTTTCTTCGCCTAGCATTTCTACAAATGTATCAAGAAGATTCATTACCTCTTCCCAAACTTGATCATGGTCACTTGCAAATAAGAAATTCCCCTCTGCTTCAGCACGCATACGCAAATCTTCCAGTTTTTTAGGAACTTCTAATTCTTCTAAAAATAAATACATTGCTTCACACATTTGCACAACTGAGGTTGCACGTTTGAAACGCTTTTGCAAACGAATAATCGGTGTTCGTACCACATCACGAAGACGATTGATTTTTTCTTCCATTTCACGTTCGCTATCTGTTTGTGTTCCGTCCGCCCCATCTAACGAACGATAGCGACGATATGTCCACGGTTCATCTGCCGTCCATCTTTTTCCTTGTACGCCATATGCTAAACAGTAATTTTCAAACTCATCCATTTCTTCACGCATAACTTCTTTTCTTACATCTGACGGATATAATAGTTCCGTTTTTATACAGCGGAATACTGCATCATAACGCCAATTCCCACTAATGACCTCTAGCGCAGAACGAATACATTCAATGAGTGGATGATGCGACATTGGACGCTTCTCATCAATAAAATGCGGAATATCATAATCCGTAAACAACGTTTTCATGACATCATAATAGCTTTCTCCATTACGAAGAAGAACCGCAACATCTCGGTAGCGATAACCCTCTTCTGCAACAAGTCTGCGAATTTCACGTGCTACTCCTTCCACTTCCGCCCGCAAATTTGCCGCTGTATATAATGTAATATCTGTTTCACTTTGAAACTTCTTAGAAGGACGAGTTTCAAACTCCGCTTCTAGATGTGCTAGTGCCGGTGAATGAAAACGCGGCTGTTCTCTCATCGGAATCGTATTTTCAACCGCGATTTTCTCTTCACGTGCTAACTGTTTTACTTTTTCATACGTAAGGACTGTTTGATAAAACAAATCTAGTTCACTTACTGGTTGCGCTAACGTTTTCTCATCTACCGTTAACGTAACTGTTATTCTTGCTCCGCAAATCATAAGCTGCCTTATAATTTCTAATTCCTGCGGGGAAAACGAATGAAATCCATCTATATAAATTTCCGCACCTTTTACATAGTCAGACTGCGGAAGCTTTTCGACAAGCAACTGTAAATAATCTTCTGAATCTAAATATTTACCAATTAATGCCCGTTCAAAATCATCATATAAAAGCTGAAGGTCATATATTTTATTTGCTAATAACTTTTGCTCATCACCGCTTGAGTGTGCATCTAACTGTTGCCACATCTCATATACATTTGATGGCGTTACATTATAACGTTTAAATTCAGCAATCATGCTTCCTAAATGTTCAAAAAAGCCATTTTGTTCTGCCGCTTTTTGAAACACATATAATCCTTCCTTACGCGCCTCTACAATTTTGCGCAGTAGCATATGTACGCCCGCCTCATCAATATGAAGACGACTCATGCCACCAACTTCTTGCAAAACCTTCCACGCTAACCTTGAAAAACTAAACACTTGCGCCCGAATAGAGCCACTGACTTCTTCATTTCCTATTAATGCTTGCTGCGTTTGGAACGTCATTTGTTCCGGTACAAGATATAAAATCGTTTCGCCTCTTGGACGCTGTTTTAATTCTTCTTGTACTTCATGTAAACAAAATCTACTTTTTCCACTTCCAGCCCGTCCGATCACAAATCGAAGCGACATGTAATCCCACCCTTTCACTAACATAACGAACGTTAGTTTGATATCATCCTTGTATTATAACACAAAAAAAACAGGAACCGCTTGATCCTGTTTTTTGTCGTTATTTGCTGGATGGTCGATATTTCTTGTCGAAACGTTGATATATTGAAAAAATCGCCAATAAAATTTCATTTATCATTATCCTTTTGAAAAGTTCGTTTGTACTTCATTAATTGGCCAATAGCGTAAATCTACTTTTCCGACAACAGTATCTGCTTTCACAAAACCAAAATGTCTGCTATCCCAGCTGCCGAGACGATTATCACCAATCACAAAAATATGCCCCTTTGGAACAGTCTTTTCTCTCGTTAATTCTTCTAATGTAAAATCACCTGTCAACTGCCGTCCTTCCGCTTGCCTCTTATACGTTTCCAAGTAAGGCTCATCAATAAATTGACCGTTTATATACAATTTATCATGCTTATATTCAATATGGTCGCCCGGTAAACCGATAATGCGCTTTACATAGTCTTCTTTTTTATTCGCATGAAACACGACAACATCAAATCGGTTCAAATCCCCAACTTGATAGCTAACCTTATTTACAACAAGCATATTCCCATCTTGAAGTGTCGGCATCATTGACTTCCCCTCTACAACATACGTTGAGAAGAAAAACGTTCGAAAAAAAACAGCTAATAGCACGCCTATAAAGATTGTTCTCATCCATTCTAGGCCTTCTTTTTTCAAAGTTCGCTTCATCTGCCTCTCCCCTCACCCTTTGCTATAATGGAGCCTTACTTACAGTGAAGACTAGTCTTAATGTAGTTCTAGCTTTACTTCAATTTTCTTACCGACATACCATAAAATAAAAATGACACCTATGACAATAATTGTTTTCACAGGCTTATGGATAAAAGAAGTTAAATCAGATCCGATATAGCTTAAAATAAAAATCATAACTAATTTTCCAAGCGCTAGCGCTAACACAAATTGTCGTTTACTAATACTTGATAAACCAGCCACAACATTAATCAGTGCAGACGGCGTAAAAGGAAAACAAAATAAGATAAAAATAGGTGCAAATCCTTTCCGTTCAATCCATCCCATCGCTTTGCGCACTTTCGGATGTTTATTCACAAACGAGAAGAATCGACTCCTTCCAAAACGACGAATAACCGAAAATACAATTAATGCACCAAGAACCGACCCAAACCATGAATACAAAAAACCAAACCATAACCCGAAGGCAACTGCATTCGCCATCACAAACACAATAAGTGGTAATGCCGGGATAAGTGCCTCCACCATCGGCAGGCCAATACCAAGGAGCGGCCCAAATGCCCGATAACTTTCTACAAGTTGATTCATATTTTCCGCTGAAAAATACTCTTTGATTGTTTGAAAATCCATTCTACGATTTACCCCTTTGCTATATTCCTATCCCTACTTTATCATTGCTTATTCGAAAGAGGAAATGGTAGATATGACATATGGAGATGTATTTATTTATTTTCCATACTTTTATGTAGAAATCCTTCATTATTATTGTATGATAATCTATCAATATTTGACACGATTTTACATATTGAGAAATAAAGTGCAACTTTAATCAGTGGCGTTTTCTTCATCCCCCACTGATTATTAGCCCTTACCAATCGGGTATTTACGGGCAGTTATCTCCCACCTATCTTCTTCGCTTCTCTCGGAATCTTGAGGTGGGATTCTTAATGCTCGCAAATAGCGGGATAAATTTATATCCCCAAAAACGTCCTTTATCTTCCTTCATATTGTAAATTATCAATCCAGTTTTTAACTAAAATCAACAACCGTATTATTACAAATGGGCAAAAATACTGTAACAGTGGTTCCTTTCCCTACTTGGCTTCTTATGTTTATTTTTCCACCATGACTTTCAATAATTTGATAACTAATCATAAGCCCAACACCCGTTCCCTTTTCTTTTGTACTATAGAAAGGTTCCCCTAGCATTTTAATTCTTTCTGGTGGAATACCTACTCCTTTATCTGAAATACAAATCATAACCTCGGTACTATTATGTTTTTTCACGTTAATGGTGATTTCTTGACCATTCTGTATAGCTTCAATAGAATTTTGTAAAATATTTAAAAAAACTTGTTTTAATTGAATTTCGCAGCATTCAACCAATAAATTTTCAAAATCCATGTTTAATGTAATACGC
This sequence comes from Bacillus pseudomycoides, assembly GCF_022811845.1. Taxonomy (NCBI): domain Bacteria; kingdom Bacillati; phylum Bacillota; class Bacilli; order Caryophanales; family Bacillaceae; genus Bacillus; species Bacillus pseudomycoides. The sequence goes on along the minus strand of NZ_CP064266.1, from coordinate 2,590,041 downwards.
ATATTCTTCATAATTGCTTGCGTACTTATTAAAGCAACCACGTTATCTAATATAGTACAAAGATTTTTAGGTTCAAATACTACAACGTTCGGTTTTGCAATAGATAAAAATTCTTGAAGAATTGTTTCAATACCTCTGATTTCAGAAAACATTAGCCTAAAATATTCCTTGTCTTCTCCTACTTCTTGTTGTAATAATTGCATGAACCCTTTAATTACTGTTAAAGGGTTACGAACTTCATGAGCAATCCCAGCTGCCAATTGCCCTACTGCTTTAAGGGTATCTGATTTTTTTAATAATTCCGTTGTTTTTTTACGTTCTGTAATATCACGTACAATAATCATAATCTTATCCTTAAAAAGCGGTAAAAGTCTCGCTTCAAAATAATAAATTTCATCATCTATTTGTAGAGGATAATCTATTAAAACAGGGACAGCTGAAATTTGTATTTGATTAATAGCTTTCTCAAATTGCTTTGTTATAGAAACAGGTAACACCTCTTGAATTTTTTTCCCTATAAATTCTTCGATTTGAACATAAAATTTAGATATAGAATTAGTTTTACACTTCCTAATGGTTCCATCAAGGTCTGACAAAAAGTATAAATCAGGAATTGCTTTAAAAATTAATTCCAGTTCAGCCGATGTTTGTTTAAGGTTTTCTTCCATTCTCTTACGGTTGGTTATATCAATCCCAATTGCTCCAATACTCCATCCTAAAATAGGAATACTCTGTAATATATTTGACCACATGATAGTTTTTATCTCACCATTTTTACAAGTTATGTTCACTTCCCAATCCCTAAAATCATTTCCATTTTTTAATAAATCGTTACATAACTGATCTCTATAAGCTTTATCAGGGTGTAGCAATTCTATTGCTGTAGGATTATTAATAATTTCATCTGCACTATATCCAGTCACTAATTCACATTCCCGATTCCACATAATAATACTTCCTTTTTCATCAATAGCATTAATCATAATCGGCATATTTTGTAATATGCTACATAAATGATTTTCATCATGTTGTGTTACAGTTTTTATTTGTGAATTTTTTTCATGAAAATTTTTTAAGTGTAATTGTTGAGTTGCCATCTCTTCAATGAGACTTACAATACATTTAAAATGTGTTATCCGAGAATCTACAATAACCTCTTTATTAATACTTGTCCCAATAACAAAGGTCCCTATATGCTCCTGTTCAATAATGATGGGAATATGAGTTTCTTTGAACAATTTGCTTTTTTGATTATAAAAAAAAGGTTCACCTTTGGAAAATATAACATTTTGATTATTATCGAGGAGACAGTATGGAACTTTAGTTAGATTATAAAATTGTTCTGTTATGTTCTTGAACTCGTTTATATTTATAAGGTCTTTAAGTGTATATCTCATTATTTAACCCATCTCCTTTTTATTTAATATATCATTATAACTCTCGGAAAATTAATTATTCTGAAAATAAGACGAACACTTTAAACGGTTTCCTAATACAACGATAATTCTGTTCTCCATTGCCATTGGGATATTTCACCTTTCTTTTCGTAATACCTGCTGGCATCTTTTTCTCTTTCTTCGACTCTGCACATAGATAGGCCAGATACTTGTCTAGAGTGATAACACACGGATTTGAAATATGAAAAGACCGCAAAGCTTTCTTGAAAAAGCGCTTTGCGGCCTTATGATTTCTTGTTTTTCCTAAATAAAAATCAATTGTATTTCCTTCTAAATCAACGGCACGCTATAAAGTGAAACTTCCACCGGTGGGGGGTATTCATCTACCGCTGATGGAAAGCCCTCACCAATCGGGTATTTATGTGCAGTTATCTCCCACCTATCTTCTTCGCTTCTCTCGGAATCTTGAGGTGGGAGTCTTACTGCCCGCAAATAGCGGGATAAATACATCCATTACCCTTTTACTTTCATATGGATTATTTAATTCTGATTCATACTGATGAACCCAGTTTATAATCGTTGTATATGCATTAGATAATCTATGTTCTCCTATTATCTTCACTAAGTCACTTACTATTAACAAGATAACACCTTGATAGTTTCTATTTGAAATCATTTGACTTTGATATACATAATCTCCAGCCTTTCTAAGTTACTAAGATCAGCATGTCCAAGTTTGATAGATTTCTTGCACCAGAACTTTTATTATCTCATTCGTTGACGAACGAATAGGAATCCACCTAAAACGAACAATACCATACCTCCAATAATTGAAATCATTTCCGTTGGTGTTCCACCTGTTTTAGGAAGTAATGCTGTCGTCTTATCATTTTCTTTAGTAGGTGGAACTTTTGAATCGCTATTTATGTTTGTGTTTGTATTTGGATCTTTGTTTGGATCTTTGTCCGGATCTTTGTTTGGATCTACACCTGTTTCGTCCTTGGTTTTTGTATTCGTGATATCATAACCGTTCACTTCCGATTTGTACCCATCTACCGGTTGTTCTTTCACTTCATACTTGTAGGCAGCACCGTCTGCATCGTAGGCTACTAAATCTTTGAATTCGTATTTCCAACCGCTTGCTTCACTTACTTCTTTTGTCGCAATGACTTGGCCATTTTGTAGTAAGTCTACTTGAATCGTTTTCGGACGATCTTTCGCATTGTCGTCTTTCCATGTTTTTGTTCCTTCTACTGTTGTTTGGCCAACCTTTGTATTCGTGATGTCATAACCTTTGAATTCTGTTTTGTACCCATCTACCGGTTGTTCTTTCACTTCATACTTGTATGCAGCGCCATTCGTATCGTAGGCTGCTAAATCTTTAAATGTATATTTCCACCCTGTTGCTTCACTTACTTCTTTTGTCGCAATGACTTGGCCATTTTGTAGTAAGTCTACTTGAATCGTTTTCGGACGATCTTTCGCATTATCGTCTTTCCACGTCTTCGTTCCTTCTACTTTTGTTTGACCTACCTTTGTATTTGTGATGTCATAACCTTTGACTTCTGTTTGATATCCATCTACTGGTTGTTCTTTCACTTCATACTTGTAGGCAACACCGTCTGCATCGTAGGCTGCTAAATCTTTAAATGTATATTTCCACCCTGTTGCTTCACTTACTTCTTTTGTCGCAATGACTTGGCCATTTTGTAGTAAGTCTACTTTGATTGTTTTCGGACGATCTTTCGCATTGTCGTCTTTCCACGTCTTCGTTCCTTCTACTGTTGTTTGACCTACCTTTGTATTTGTGATGTCATAACCTTTGACTTCTGTTTGATATCCATCTACTGGTTGTTCTTTCACTTCATACTTGTATGCAGCGCCGTCTGCATCGTAGGCTGCTAAATCTTTAAATGTATATTTCCAGCCGCTTGCTTCACTTACTTCTTTCGTATCAATCCATTTTCCATTTTGGAATAAGTCTACTTTGATCATTTTCGGACGATCTTTCGCATTATCGTCTTTCCATGTTTTTGTTCCTTCTACTGTTGTTTGGCCAACCTTTGTATTCGTGATGTCATAACCTTTGACTTCTGTTTGATATCCATCTACCGGTTGTTCTTTCACTTCATACTTGTATGCAGCGCCATTCGCATCGTAGGCTGCTAAATCTTTAAATGTATATTTCCACCCTGTTGCTTCACTTACTTCTTTTGTCGCAATGACTTGGCCATTTTGTAGTAAGTCTACTTTGATTGTTTTCGGACGATCTTTCGCATTATCGTCTTTCCACGTCTTCGTTCCTTCTACTGTTGTTTGACCTACCTTTGTATTTGTGATGTCATAACCTTTGACTTCTGTTTGATATCCATCTACTGGTTGTTCTTTCACTTCATACTTGTATGCAGCGCCGTCTGCATCGTAGGCTGCTAAATCTTTAAATGTATATTTCCAGCCGCTTGCTTCACTTACTTCTTTCGTATCAATCCATTTTCCATTTTGGAATAAGTCTACTTTGATCATTTTCGGACGATCTTTCGCATTATCGTCTTTCCATGTTTTTGTTCCTTCTACTGTTGTTTGGCCAACCTTTGTATTCGTGATGTCATAACCTTTGACTTCTGTTTGATATCCATCTACCGGTTGTTCTTTCACTTCATACTTGTATGCAGCGCCATTCGCATCGTAGGCTGCTAAATCTTTAAATGTATATTTCCACCCTGTTGCTTCACTTACTTCTTTTGTCGCAATGACTTGGCCATTTTGTAGTAAGTCTACTTTGATTGTTTTCGGACGATCTTTCGCATTATCGTCTTTCCACGTCTTCGTTCCTTCTACTGTTGTTTGACCTACCTTTGTATTTGTGATGTCATAACCTTTGACTTCTGTTTGATATCCATCTACTGGTTGTTCTTTCACTTCATACTTGTATGCAGCGCCGTCTGCATCGTAGGCTGCTAAATCTTTAAATGTATATTTCCAGCCGCTTGCTTCACTTACTTCTTTCGTATCAATCCATTTTCCATTTTGGAATAAGTCTACTTTGATCATTTTCGGACGATCTTTCGCATTATCGTCTTTCCATGTTTTTGTTCCTTCTACTGTTGTTTGGCCAACCTTTGTATTCGTGATGTCATAACCTTTGACTTCTGTTTGATATCCATCTACCGGTTGTTCTTTCACTTCATACTTGTATGCAGCGCCATTCGCATCGTAGGCTGCTAAATCTTTAAATGTATATTTCCACCCTGTTGCTTCACTTACTTCTTTTGTCGCAATGACTTGGCCATTTTGTAGTAAGTCTACTTTGATTGTTTTCGGACGATCTTTCGCATTATCGTCTTTCCACGTCTTCGTTCCTTCTACTGTTGTTTGACCTACCTTTGTATTTGTGATGTCATAACCTTTGACTTCTGTTTGATATCCATCTACTGGTTGTTCTTTCACTTCATACTTGTATGCAGCGCCGTCTGCATCGTAGGCTGCTAAATCTTTAAATGTATATTTCCAGCCGCTTGCTTCACTTACTTCTTTCGTATCAATCCATTTTCCATTTTGGAATAAGTCTACTTTGATCATTTTCGGACGATCTTTCGCATTATCGTCTTTCCATGTTTTTGTTCCTTCTACTGTTGTTTGGCCAACCTTTGTATTCGTGATGTCATAACCTTTGACTTCTGTTTGATATCCATCTACCGGTTGTTCTTTCACTTCATACTTGTATGCAGCGCCATTCGCATCGTAGGCTGCTAAATCTTTAAATGTATATTTCCACCCTGTTGCTTCACTTACTTCTTTTGTCGCAATGACTTGGCCATTTTGTAGTAAGTCTACTTTGATTGTTTTCGGACGATCTTTCGCATTATCGTCTTTCCACGTCTTCGTTCCTTCTACTGTTGTTTGACCTACCTTTGTATTTGTGATGTCATAACCTTTGACTTCTGTTTGATATCCATCTACTGGTTGTTCTTTCACTTCATACTTGTATGCAGCGCCGTCTGCATCGTAGGCTGCTAAATCTTTAAATGTATATTTCCAGCCGCTTGCTTCACTTACTTCTTTCGTATCAATCCATTTTCCATTTTGGAATAAGTCTACTTTGATCATTTTCGGACGATCTTTCGCATTATCGTCTTTCCATGTTTTTGTTCCTTCTACTGTTGTTTGACCTACCTTTGTATTTGTGATGTCATAACCTTTGACTTCTGTTTGATATCCATCTACTGGTTGTTCTTTCACTTCATACTTGTATGCAGCGCCGTCTGCATCGTAGGCTGCTAAATCTTTAAATGTATATTTCCAGCCGCTTGCTTCACTTACTTCTTTCGTATCAATCCATTTTCCATTTTGGAATAAGTCTACTTTGATCATTTTCGGACGATCTTTCGCATTATCGTCTTTCCATGTTTTTGTTCCTTCTACTGTTGTTATTGGTACCACTTTTGTATTTATAATGTCATAACCTTTGACTTCTGTTTGATATCCATCTACTGGTTGTTCTTTTATTTCATACTTATATGCTTTGCCATCTGCATTGTATGCCACTAAATCTTTAAATTCATACTTCCAGCCGGTTGCTTCGCTTACTTCTTGCGTTGCGATGACCTGACTATCTTGTATTAAGTCTACTTTGATTGTTTCCGGACGATCTTTCGCATTATCGCCTTTCCATGTTTTTGTTCCTGTAATGAATGTAGTTTTCACTTTATTCGAAATCGACAACTTAACTCCATTTACAGCACCTGATTTAACTTCAAAATTTACTCTTTCCTGAGGATTGAAATCAATATACTCTGGAGCTGAAACCTCTTGTACATAATATTTACCTGGTTGTAAATTAGGAATTTCAATTATCCCTTTTTCATCCGTTACATATACATCTCCAAATTGTTCACCTGACTCTTTGTACAACTTAAATGAAACATCCGGTATTACTTTGTCTTCATCCGTTCCAAGATGCTTAACAATTCTTAATGTTCCTTTAGGAGGTAAATCACCTTGAGCACCACCGCCAGATGTTATATTTTTGACTGTGGCACTACCCGACTCAGAAACCGGTTGTTTGTATAGAATTTGATAATCAATCTTATAATCATTCTTAAAAGATTCTTGGCTCTTTCCGCTTTCCGTTATAGTACTTGTATAAAAAACGGTAAAAGACCTAGCACTTCCCATATTCCAATTAATCACGACTTTAAATGAATGACCATCGTCATTAAACTGAACATATCCATAACGTTGATCTTCAAATTGTTTAATTGATAAAGATTCTCTGTCATTAACTGTTATCCTAAAACTATCTTTATTAAGTGTTTGACCTTCCTGCAAACTGTCAGACACAACAATATCTCTACTTAAATATTCTTTGTTTAAGTTTATATTCAAGAACCAACGCACTTCATCCGGGTTATCTGGTTGAATATCACCAGTTTTGTAGAAAAACGGTTTAGAGCCTGTACCACCACCACTGGTTGGACCGGTAATCGTTACAGTTTGCTTATCTAAAGTTGTGCCTAAATTTGTTTCAACATCTTTCGTTTGATCCGTTCCTACATTAGTGGCTTGAACTGTAAAATTAAAATGCCCTTTAATATTGTGGAGTTTCTCAACCATATCATTAAATGTACATACCACATTACCTGCATTTACTTGACAAGTACCAAAATTCTTACCTTGCTCATCATTTAATGGAATCGTTGCCTTGAATCCTTTTAATTCTGGGGGTAGCGTTAATTTTAGTGTGTCTCCAGACTTCATCTTATTTCCAGATTTATCACTAAAAGTTACATTTATTTTAGCCTGTTCCCCGTACTTTAGTTTTGTTTTATCAATCGTAAAACTATCCACAAATCCTGTTGTATTTAACTCTTGTGCATTTGCTATTATAGGCATCCAACTTTGGCCTATTGTAACTATAAAAAGCATTAGAATTGAAAAAATCGAAGTTACTCTTTTTACCATGTCATTCTCCTATCAATTATATTTAGATGGCTTCTAATATGAATATGCTATGACAATGACTTAATAGGCTGATGGTATTTTTCTCTTTCGACTGTTATAAGCTTAAAAGCTTGAAAATAGATCTCTATAAATGATTCTTCTACTCTCCATACATCTTCATTTTTTCTAATGTAACACTAAATCTATTAATTTTAATATTTACATTCCTAACATATCATGATAGTATTACAACTAGGAAAATTATATTCTCTCACCATTCCTATCAAATCTCAAAATCTTAAATTGTATCATATATGCCATCTTATTGTGAGCATAAATTTCTGGTTAATAATGTTTTCATTTAAGTGCTATTGGTTTATTCATACTACTTTCCGTTATTATTAGATTCATAACATCATTATGTCCAAGTTTGATAGCACCTTTTTAATGATTCACAATTTTATTTACCAGAACCCTTCACCTCCCTCTTAAAGGCATTTTTTCATGCTCTCACCCGTAATATTAGGACTATTTCAACAATAAAAATAGTTTTTGTAACTTTTGTAACCGATTTTGTAATTAAAGAAACCTAACAGTTGTTCCAACATGGATAAATACCAATTTGGGGATAGCCCTCCTATTTTATAGTCCCTCCTATCTGTACCGAAATATCAATTTTTAATGCTTAATATATATAAAAGAAAGAGTAGTAAACACATACGTCAATCGGATGAAAACAAAAAACTGAATTTTCAGTCTTTTTTGTTTTGAAGGAGAATATTTGCAACTACTCTCTCTTTGTGATTATGAGTTTAACACTAAACATAAGGTATAACAAGACAAAAAAATACAATTCTCTGATAAATTCGACATTTTTTAAGAGTTAATATAACACCACTTATCGTTAATTAATATGTAATACAAAAAGGCTATTTTAACAAAAAAAATATTTAAACATTAAGATATACAGAAAATAGTAAAGAAGAAAAAGATAATATACTTGATATATTTCATATTCAACTAAAATCTGAATTTCATCTCCTACCTCAAACAGTCCGTTAAGTGGTGAGTAGTTTAAAAAATAGCTCTTACAGTAATTATCTCATTAAGCATAAAACATTAAAAAAGAAGAACCCTCACTTACTGAAACGCTTGAAGTGGCTCATAAGCGGATTGAGACAACTGGTGTTTCCCTTTCTTCTGATGGTTTGAATCAACATTTTACTTCTCATACCCATATCTAACAAAAATAAACCAGATGCTGAAAAACATCTGGTTTATTTTTGTTAACTTCATGACCAGGGATGGTTGTCCCATCCCTTCCACCTATCAATTATCATTCCTTTTCGTCTTCTTCTTTCACAAGATACGCTTTTTCATATGCAGGCTTGAGTGTAGATTCATCTTCTTTATCGACTTGCTTAAAATGAATTCTTCCTTGTTTATTTTTACGATCTTCATATTCTGTCCGCAGCTTTGCAGTGCGATTTTGCTGATTCTCGAAACTGCTCTTTGATATTTCTAATTTCACCGCAAGACCATTAATGAATCGAATAATTAAGTTCCCATCTGCTAGTTCTTTATTGTTTGCAATATGAAAGTGCGACAACCACGCACATTCCTTTCTAGAATAAGAATACGTAGGAAAAAAGTAAAGCTGATCTGTTGGGCTAATCGCAATGGGTGCTTTGTGCGTGATACGCGTCAACTCTTTTGTGCCGTCTTTTCTACCTAAAAAACTAGATCCGTGCTTGCGACAACTTTGTTCTACAATATCAAGAGGTTTTTGATACATAAAAAAAGAGTCTTCTACTTCAACCACTCGTGTTACAATACGCTTTTCACCTAAAATAACCGGAAGTAAGGCCATAGTTTTCTTGTTTACGACATAATTTTCGACATAACGTTCTACTTGTTCACCCATCCTACACTCGCTCCTTCATTATTTTTCTTACAATTCATAGTAGCAGCTGCATGGATAATTGTACCATTTAAAAAACCAAAACCGATTATATTTTCAAATATTTTACATTTCTTTATAAAACTTTAAAATTTCATAATATTACTTCATACAAATATCTATATAAAATCTCCATATTTCTCTACCATAAAAAAGATATATAGTTATAAAAAAATAGTTTTTTTCTTTTTTGAAATATTTGTAACAAAAGAGGTGGGTTATTTAATGTACATAAAGTGAAGGCTTTTACGGGCAATTCATCTTCCATCCGTCTTTATCATTTCTCTCTGAATCTTAAGGTGAGAGCTTACTGCCCGCGAATAGCGGGATAAATCATTTCACTATTTGTTTACTAATACCACACCATTTCTTTCAATTTTATACATATCATAATTATGTGGTACATCTATCATACTTTCATTTACAATCGCAAACGCACGAACCCATAGCTGTTCTTGTCTATTTTGGAGTTTATATAGCATTGTCGTACCTCCATCACATTCTAGACTGGTTTGAATCGCAGACACATTTGTTAATTCCCATACTTTTTTTGAGATATGTAAAAATGGTGCTATTTTACTCGGAATAAACCTTTCGTTATTATCTAGTACTTCATTCTCTGGTGTAATTAAAATCAAACGAATTTCACTTCTCAAATACATCCAAAATAATCTCACCTCCCGATACCATTCATTTTCTAAAATGATTTGTTTATAATAAGGTACTTCGGTTAAGAGCGTAAATGCATTTGTTACCTCTTTTTCTAGATTACTTTGATTCCAATTTATTATTTGATCAATACTACAATTGTCTTTATCGTATGAATGTTTAAATGTAAAATGATTATTAAAAAACACACCATATATATCATTTACAAAATTCGGATATATCTCTTTACTGTCAAATGAAAATTCTACAGAAAAGTACGGAGGCAATTTCCCCACCACTTTCATAGTATTATTGAACGATTCCTTATTCAGTACACAAAACCCTGTACAGGTTAACAAAAAATTATAAAAGGAATCATGTGGTTCCTTTTATATCAGAATGTCGAAAAAAAAAGGATGGCATAAGCCATCCTTTTTTTCACGTACTATAAAATTATAGTTTTACAACGTTTTTAGCTTGAGGTCCGCGGTTGCCATCTTCGATTTCGAAGCTAACTTTTTCGCCTTCTTCTAAAGATTTGAAACCTTCAGTTGTGATTGCAGAGAAGTGAACGAATACGTCGTTTCCGCCTGGAACTTCGATGAAACCGAAACCTTTTTCATTGTTAAACCATTTTACTTGTCCTGTTACTGTCATAATTATTTCCTCCTAAGAAAATAGAAATTTTTTTAGTTTTCATACGTAAAAAAAGAATCCACACATTATCAAATACGAAACATAAAACAGTTCTCACATACTTTTTCTCGTTCGTTTTCAGCACTTGATAATATATGGATTGCTTGATTTAGTTATTCAACTGAGATAATCATAGCATACTTAAAATAGAATGTACAATATTTTTCGGAAATATTTTTTCTAATTTTTGGTACCGGCGTTACTAGAACACTTTCACCAATCAAATACATCCAAAATAAAAGCAGGTGCCCTTAAAGGACACCCGCTCCCTCACTTACTTCGTAAACTGCGCCTCTTCCGTAGAACCTTTCAAGGCCATTGTAGAAGATGTTCCGCCTGTGATTACTTGCGCTACTTCATCAAAGTAACCCGTTCCAACTTCGCGTTGATGGCGCGTTGCAGAATAGCCATACTGTTCTGCCGCAAATTCTGCTTGTTGCAGTTCAGAATACGCTGCCATTCCGCGTTCTTTATAACCACGCGCAAGTTCAAACATGCCGTAGTTGAGCGCATGGAATCCTGCTAGTGTAACGAATTGAAATTTGTATCCGTACGAAGCAATTTCTTTTTGGAAAGTTGCGATTGTTTTTTCATCTAGTTTTTGTTTCCAGTTAAAGGATGGTGAACAGTTATACGCTAATAATTTCCCTGGATATTCCGCATGAATTGCTTCCGCAAAACGCTTCGCATCTTCTAAATTCGGTTCAGATGTTTCACACCAAACAAGATCTGCATATGGCGCATATGCTAAACCGCGCGCAATTGCTTGATCAAGCCCAGCCTTTGTCCGGTAGAAACCTTCTGGCGTTCTCTCTCCTGTAATAAATTCTTGATCAACTGGATCAATATCACTCGTAATTAAATCCGCAGCATCTGCATCTGTTCTCGCTACAATAATTGTTGGAGTCCCCATTACATCCGCAGCTAAGCGCGCAGAAATTAGATTACGTACCGCTGTTTGCGTTGGTAGTAATACTTTTCCGCCTAAATGTCCGCATTTTTTCTCTGAAGATAACTGGTCTTCAAAGTGCACGCCTGATGCACCTGCTTCAATCATACCTTTCATTAATTCAAACACGTTTAATTGCCCGCCAAATCCTGCTTCCGCATCGGCAACAATCGGAACGAAATAATCTGTATCACTGCTGCCTTCCATATGCTGAATTTGATCCGCACGTTGCAGCGTTTGATTGATACGTTTTACAACAGCTGGTACACTGTTCGCTGGATATAAACTTTGGTCCGGATACATGTGTCCAGATAAATTGGCATCCGCTGCCACTTGCCAGCCGCTTAAATAAATTGCTTTTAATCCTGCTTTTACTTGTTGCATCGCTTGGTTTCCTGTTAATGCACCAAGCGCATTAATATACTCTTCTGTATGAAGCGATTTCCAAAGTTTTTCTGCTCCCTTGTGTGCTAACGTATGTTCAATATCAATTGACCCGCGAAGGCGAATTACATCCTCAGCAGAATAAGGACGCGTTACCCCTTTCCAACGCTCATCTAACTCCCAGCTTTCTTGTAACTTTTGTACTCTTTCGTTTGTCATCTCTTCCATCCCCTTTTCCTTTTATAAAATCTCATAACCTGGTAATGTTAAAAATGTTTCAAACTCATCATTACGAATTAAATTAGTAAAGAGCTTTGTTGCTTCTACAAATCTACCTTTCTCGAATTGCTCCCTGCCAATCTCGCGTTCTATTTTCGCTAGCTCTTCTGCCTTGAATTCTTCCACTAAAGCAAATGTAATGTTACGACCGTCATTTAGCTTCCCGCCTTCATGACGAATCCATTGCCATACTTGCGCTCGTGAAATTTCTGCAGTCGCTGCATCTTCCATCAAATTGTAAATCGGTGCTGCTCCGCGGCCACTTAACCACGATGCAATATATTGAATACCAACGCTAATATTCATACGAAGTCCTTCTTCTGTAATCGTTCCCATCGGTACTTCTAACAAATCCTTTTCTGTTACATAAATCTCTTCACGTTTTCTAAAAATTTGATTCGGCGTTTTCATAATGTGATCGAACACTTCCATCGCAACCGGTACAAGTCCCGGGTGGGCAACCCAAGTCCCATCATGTCCGTCTAAAGCCTCACGCTCTTTATCCATACGCACTTTTTCAAAAGCAGCTTCATTTGCTTCCGGGTTATTTTTAATCGGAATTTGCGCTGCCATTCCGCCAATTGCTGGTGCATTCCGGCGATGACACGTTTGAATTACTTTTAAAGAATACGAGCGCATAAACGGAGCTGTCATCGTAACTTGCGCCCGATCTGGAAGCAAGAATTCATTATGATTACGAAAACTTTTTAAGAAACTAAAAATATAATCCCAGCGCCCGCAATTCAGTCCGGCTGAATGATCACGAAGTTCATATAAAATTTCATCCATTTCAAAAGAAGCATGGATGGTTTCGATTAATACAGTTGCTTTAATCGTCCCATTCGGAATCCCAATATATTTCTGAGCAAAAATAAAAACATCATTCCACAATCTCGCTTCCAAATAGCTTTCCATTTTCGGTAAGTACAAATATGGCCCGCTTCCTTTTTCTAATAATGTTTTCGCATTATGGAAAAAGTACAAACCAAAGTCAACAAGACTACCTGACATCTTTTCCCCATCAACTAACATATGTTTTTCTTCTAAATGCCAACCGCGCGGGCGAACGATAAGTACAGCTGTTTTATCTCCCAAGCGGTATTCCTTGCCACTCGGATTCTTATATGAAATCGTTCCCTCCACCGCATCTCTTAAGTTAATCTGGCCATCTATCGCATTATGCCACGTCGGTGAGTTAGAATCTTCAAAATCTGCCATAAAAAGATGTGCACCTGAATTTAAAGCATTAATCACCATCTTACGATCTACTGGACCTGTAATCTCTACACGCCGATCTTCTAAATCTTTCGGAAGCTGGGCAATTGTCCAATCTCCAGCACGTATATGCGCTGTTTCTGGTAAAAAACTTGGAAATTCTCCTGCATTAATCCTCTTTTGTTTCTCTACTCGTTTTTGTAATAAGCTCATGCGGCGGCTGTTAAAATTCTCATGCAACTCTCTTAAAAAATTGAGTGCTTCCGGTGTCAAAATTTCCCCATACGCCGGTAATACTTCTAGAGCGAGTGTAACCCGTGAAGTTTGCGTCGACATATTAGCATCTCCTTTTTAAAACTGTTTTATAACAGATTTGATTTTATGTTTATATTATATAACAATTTTTCAGAAAGTGAAGGAGTTTTTTGAAAATTAATTCTTTTTCACAACATCCATTTATACAAAAACATTACTTTAATGACTAACAAACGGAAGCAACATCACATTTGACAACCTATTCAAATTTTCTATCTGTTACTCTTTACAAATAAAAAAACCATCGTTGTTATACAACAACGATGGGGGCACTTTATGTAATACTATCTACTATACTTCAGAATAAGCTTTTTCTTCTTGTACGCCTGTTCTTGCTTTTGATTTTTGAAAAGTAAGTGCCATTCCAATAAAAATAAGAAAAATTCCTGCTGTCTGCATTACGGTCGGTCGAAATCCCGTAAATACTGTATCCAATAGAATTGCTACACCCGGGTCCAAAAACACTAATACAGAAATAAGCCTTGTTGGTAAATCTCTTAAGCTATCAAAGAATAAATAGTAAACGAAACCAGTATGGATAAGTCCCGTTGCTGTAATCGCAATCCAATTACTCTCTGTTAACCCTTGAAATGCTCCAAAATCGACAAATGGCAGTAATAAAAATACACCTAAAAAAGTTTGTAAAAATGTCATCGCATATGCACTTATTTGTTTAATTCCTTTTCCTAACAAGGTCGTAAATGCGTAGAATAGCGCTGCAAGTAATGCCCAAACCATTCCAGAAGACATTAACTTCTCTAAAGAAATATTCCCATCTACTCCCGCTACTAAAATCGTACCGAGAAAACAAATAACAATCGAAATAACAGATAACACTGTTAACTTTTCTTTGAACACGACACTCCCAATCATTAATACGATAATTGGTGCAAGATGATATACAGAAATCGCAATCGTCACTGACATAACTTCAAATGCTTTAAATAAAAACACCCAGTTAAAAACAAGAAAAACACCACACGCTAATATTTGTAGCACTTCTTTTCGGTTCCACTTCTCTTCTTTAAACTGACCTGTCACAATCCAACATAACGTTAAAAATATAGTGGCACAAATACAACGAACAAACACTAATTCAAACGATGGTAAATTTGTTTTTACTGAAAAAAATCCGATTGAGCCAAAAATAGACATCGATATGATCATTTTTATAGCTGGTAATGATTTTGTTTGGAATAGTACATTTGTGGTGCTTTTTTGAAACAATAAAAACAACCCCCATTAATCTGAAACACATATTTACGTATGAAATTTCGTAATCTTCTAAACTTTAAACCTACACTTAAGTCTTTTCTTATGAAGTAGCATTAGCAATGCGCATTCCTCTTACAATATAAAATACCATTGTCCCAAATAAAGCAGCAATGAAAATAATGAAAGGCCACATAGAAATACTCGTTTTCCCTGTTATAGCCACCTGTATATTTTCCCATGTGTTATACATACAGAACATAATAATTTGCAAGTTCATCCAGCTTAACAGTTTACGAGAATTCACAAATATTAGCGGTTTATTTTCTGCAGTCATATCAGTTGGATAATTAAAGAGGTTTGGAAAACGATTTAATATGTTAAAGAAAATATACAAACCTAGACCAACGATTGGATGAATAAATATCCTCCACTTCCCACCAAAACCATCAGCTTCCCCGCTTGCGTTAAAATGCGTCGGAATAGTATGAGGTAACGTTGCCCAATTCATAAATATATATACAATCATCACGACAATACTAAGAATTGAAAAAACATCTAACCATCTCTCCAGTTTTGTTTTCCTCATATACGTCTTCATTTTCTCTCCCTCCCCTTTATATTCTACCATATTTTACATATTTCTTTCCTAAACAATCTATTTTGATTTTCTGACATATACATCACGGCTATGTAAACAAAAAGTAACATCCTCTCTATTGTTTTCACATGGCATGGGACGAAAATAGGTACTACCCCTTCTATGCATGGGCGGATCCGTTTGTAGCTTTAGAATAAAGCTTGATCAAAAACATGTTGTTTATTTTAGAATTGACATGAAATTATATTAAGGTTATACTGCCAGTAACATATTACTGTTAACTACAGTATAATGTTATTAACAGTATGATAACAAAATTATTTTTTACATTTCATGAAGGAGGTTAGATGTTTTATGAAACATACAGGGAGACATACAAGTGCATTTCTTTTGCTGTTTCTAACAGAGGGCGATAGCTATGGAGGGAAACTTCTGCAGAAATGTGAGGAAGAGCTTCCCGTCAATCCAATTGATAGTGCCATCATATACCGCACCCTAAAAAAATTAGAAAACGAAGGTGCTGTTGAGTCTTATTTGGACACATCTGATCAAGATAAGCCGAGAAAGATGTACAAAATTACTACAGTGGGAAAAAAACAATTAGAAGAGTTTCAAATAGATATTGAAGAAAAAATTAAAAACTTATCATTTTTCTTAGACAAATATAAAGACTTGAAAGAGTCTAATCATGATTAATGGCGCTCTCCTTTATTCTTTAGCCATTATTCTTATCAGTATTTCTTTTGTAAAGGATCGGAATAAAACAAAAGATGCTCTATTAAAGTCATGGAAAATGTTTCGTAATCTTATACCTTCCATGCTATCAATTATGCTTTTCGTTGGATTATCACTATCTATATTAACGCCTTCCTTCATTTCTTCCATCATTGGGGAAAAATCTGGATTCATCGGTATTGTTTATTCAGCAATAATTGGCTCTGTTGCACTCATTCCAAGCTTTGTTGTGTTTCCTCTTGGAAATACATTAGTCCAAAATGGTGCGGGCCTCCCTCAAGTTGCGGCATTAATGTCTACATTAATGTCAGTAGGAATCACAACTTTACCGATGGAACAAAAGATATTTGGGCGAAGTTTTGCTTATTCTCGTAATGCATCTGCATTGTTAATGTCTCTCATATTCTCGTATATTATTTGGGTGGTGATGGTATGAATGAATTAAAAAGATATCGTTTCTTTTTCATTTTACTATTGGGACTCATTATATTGACTTTTATAAACCAACCGTTGGGATGGAACGCATTGCAATTAACAGGGAAAAGTATTTTAGATATGCTGTTTCTACTTCCTCCTGTCTTAATATTCGTAGGATTGCTTGACCAGTGGGTGAAGAAAGAGACATTAATTAAATATATGGGAAAAAAATCTGGCATCTATGGCATCTTGTTCTCCCTATTATTAGGAGGAATTGCAGCTGGTCCCCTCTATGTTGCTTTTCCAATCGCGGCACTTTTATTAAAAAAAGGAGCGAGCATACGGTACATTGTATTTTTTCTAGGAGTTTGGACAACTGCAAAATTACCGGTTATAGTGTATGAATTTTCTTCATTTGGAGCTAAATTCACACTCATTCACATTTGTTTTGGTCTATTATTTTTCTATTTAATGGGTATTATTTATGAGAAGTTCTATGATAAACGACAATTGTTGAAATATGATATAACTAAAGAAATATAGATCTCGAGGAATAATTTTTTAAGCCTCTCAATCCTAGACCCTTTTGAGTTTGATCAAAAAGGCTTCATAAACTAGCATTGTAAAATAAAGAATGGATGACGATGATTTATATAATTTCTGTAACAAGAATGCTGAAAATGTAGCGAGTCTATTCATCTAATGATTGGGAAACCTTGCAAAAAGGTTCCCTTTCAATTTTATCTAAATATCAACATTAAAATTTAATTATGCAACCTTTCGTTCAATTTTCGATTTGGCTTTCCATATCTCACTAAAACGTGCCACAATAGTTTTAGTTCCTGAAGTACCTCCTTATAAGTTCCACGATCGCTCCAAGATACTGGATTTCGTTTCAAGTCCATTGCAGCAGATCCAATTATGCTCGCATCGATAAAATTTTTTCGTGCAATGTGCCTTGCCAAAGAAGGCATTGTTGAACCTCTAAAATCCGCAGGAACTTCGTCTACCATAAGTACAAAGCCCATGTGCCAATAAAGATCAATGGAATACTTAAGGCACATTTGTTCTAAGGTTCTCCCTACATGAGTGTCCTTGAATGAAGGATCTGCAACAAGCACTTCCACGTCTTTTTTAAGAGAAATATCCCCATGAACCTGGGCTTCAATATAGTAATTAAGATTGCGTTTTGGCTCTTTGTTTGCTAGATCCGTAAACGGTCTTTCCAGATTAACCAGCAAATGATTGATTAATCTTGCTGGCGTCAGATTTTTTTCACCGATTGCAAAATCTCTTAAGAACGCCTCTTCCAAGAGAGCAGCCAAAATGATGTCAAACTCTTCATAAGTACCCTTTTCTTTTGGATCTTGATGCGAATCCAAATACGTGTATGTGGAACGATAAGAGGCCTTAGGAGATAGAAGAAAATAGCATGATCCAAAACGTGGAGCAGGCCCATCTGGATGTAACATCAAATTTAGTGCTCCATATTTAGGCCGTTGGTTATTGGTTACGCCCTCCAGTTGATATGCTCCTCCAAAAATTCTCTTCTCCCAAAGATCACGTTCACCACCAGGGTAAGCGGATACGCTGCCATTAGATAAAAACGTTTCAAACTGGCTCTTATATACTCCCTGCTCAAGCAGTGCTTCAGCAACGCTTTTCATAGTCGAATCTAGTCTATCTAGATGAAAATGTAGACTAATCCTTGCATGAGACTTTAAATTAGCGACAGCATTTTCAAATATTTTATCCGATATACTAGACATTTTAAGTATATGATTAATTGTTGCTTTAGCCTCCTGTTTATGGTTCCTTCCATACTTTGTAATATGCTCTAAAGCAAATAGTTGAGACCTTGATAATTCCATGAACAGATCTCTCCTTTCATTAAAATGACCCTAATAATTTCAATTAAAAGTTTGTTTTTTCCTTCTTGTGCAACTAACCTGCTTCATTGAACAAGAAAAAGGAAAAAATCAACATTGTACTTTAACAGAACCATTCAATTAAAGAAGCAGCGTCACCGCTGCTCCTCATTTCATTTCATTTCATTTCTTTTCTTTCTCATACTGCTCAAACGCATGAATTCTTTCAAAAATTGGCGGATGTGTATACAAGAAAAACTTCACTAACGCCGGTGGATTCACTTGACTTAAACTTGTTTTCGATAAATACTGGAACGTCTTTACACCAGCCTTTCCATCCTTCGTCATATCTAAAGCATATTGGTCAGCCGCCCGTTCTTCTATACGTGATACATAGTTTGATAGTGGGCTTACTGCAAAAGATAACACAGAGGAAATAAGAAAAAACAATGGGATAATCGATAAGCACGCCATCTTTGATAGGCGCAATGTGTCTCCCCATTTTCGTACACACATATTGATAATACGACTAATCAAATACATCCCTATAAACGTTAACACGATATAACTCGCCACGCCCCAATATATATGTTTCATCACGTAATGTCCCATCTCATGAGCCATAATAAATAAAATTTCCTTATCCTTCAGCTGCTGGAGCGTTGTATCCCATAATACAATTCGGGAATTCGATCCAATCCCTGTCACATATGCGTTTAGCGCCGTTGTTTTTTCAGACATGTTCACTTCATATACATGCTCAGTTGGGATATGTGCCCTGTCAGCAATTGCTAAAATTTTCTCCTCTAATTCTTTATTTTGTAATGTGGAAAAATCATGGTATAACGGATCAATTAAAACGGGCTGTACAAATGTTAAAAAAATTGTAAATGGTACAGATAACGCCCATCCTGCTAACCACCATCGCTTCGGAAATTTATGAATCAGCCCTAAAAGGACAGAAACGATGAGAAACATCATAATATAATTGACCCAAAAATCAATGACATGATCTTTAATCCAACTCGCAGTGGATTGTGTTGAAATACCGTAATCAATTGAAATTTGATGACTTATCCATTGTAGCGGCAGCGCAAGAGCAGTTGTAAGTAATGATAAATAAAAGAGATAGATCGCAACTTGAATGACCCGTACTTTTGCCGTTTCTTTTGACCACTTTTCAAAACGCTTTGATATCCCTAAAACAAGGACAAGCAATAAAATAATCCATTCCAAAGGTGTCGATAAGAAAAAGAGTAAATTTTTCACACGCGAGTAATCTTGACTTAATGTGAGTTCTCTCGCATTCATAAATGTCTCTGGATCCGCACTCGTGCCTTTATACATATCTGGAATAATCTCATGATTCCATCCAAATAAATACCAATATATAAATAGCGCAAAACCAACGTACAAAAAAAGCGACCATGTAATAACCTTTTTCACGGTATCTCCTCCTCTATGCTGCCTGTCTCTTATTATTGTAAGTTCGTTCCTTCTAAAATAGAACAAGCTAATCCGTCGAATTGTCATGCAATTTTCAATCCCTCCTCATAAATTTTCGGATTTTTCTTATAAAATAAAATTGGGAGGAGGATGGAAATTGAAAAAAATTTATATTACGTTCACATTAGGTTTAATCATTGTAATTGGAATT
The DNA here is from genome assembly GCF_022811845.1 of Bacillus pseudomycoides. Taxonomy (NCBI): domain Bacteria; kingdom Bacillati; phylum Bacillota; class Bacilli; order Caryophanales; family Bacillaceae; genus Bacillus; species Bacillus pseudomycoides. The sequence goes on along the minus strand of NZ_CP064266.1, from coordinate 2,569,768 downwards.
GGAATTTACTATTTTACAGATTATCGTAAAGCTTCTGCCGAAATACCACGCGGAATCGTTATGGAGGATGTAAATGGTACAACGCTATCTTTTGATCAACTACCGAAGAAACTTAAACTTGTAGAATTTATATACACAAAATGCCCTGATATTTGTCCTGTTACGACATACAAAATGAAACATTTACGAGACGAATTAGAGAAGGAAAAACTGTTTGGAACAAAGGTTGAATTTATTACAATTACCATTGATCCTAAGTTCGACACAAAAGAAATATTAACTACATATTCCAATACGTTTGAAATGAAAAAAACAAAAGGATGGCACTTACTTCGCGGGGATGAAGATGAAACAAAAAAACTAGCAGACACATTTAACTTTCAGTACCGCGACCCTGGAAGCGGACTCTATATTCATACTTCTAACTCCTATCTACTCGATGAAAATGATCGTTTAATTGCAGTATTTGGTATGGGAGAACGTGGGTTTAACAGCAAAAAAGTGCTTGAGAAAATTAAAGATGCATTATAAAAACCTCTTCATCATTCGAAGAGGTTTTTCACACATATCATTCTATATAAACTATGCTATGAAACTTTAATCCTATCCATTCTACACTCTCTATTTATCCCGCATTAACGAGCAATAAGACCCCCACTAATTAAAGTTTCACTTTATCTCTCTGTATGTTTCTTCGGCTCATATGTTGGAATAAGAAATGCACCCGCAATCCAACAAATAAGGCCGAAACCACTTAGATATTTCCCATATTCATAATTGTTTAAATACACTTTCCCTACAATAACTAAGATAAATCCAAGTAAAACAACTACATAGCCAACTTGTTTTTTTGATAACAAAACTTCAGCACTCCTTATTGAAAAATATTAACGAAGAAACTTAAATCTTGAAAAGAAATGGAGCTATATTTCATAATTCCTTGTACAGCTAGAAGTAGTATAAGACCAAGTACACATATATAATTAATTCCATCTTCACTTCTTTTCTCAACTACCATTCCGCCTCCAATACATAGAAGCCCTAGAAGATGAAGTGCTAAATAGACAAAAAAGTATGCTTCATCCCAGCGAAACCCTACATTCACTGTTGTAATCACAATTAAAATCACCATGATCAAATAAAACAGTTTATTTGATTGAATCGTTTCATTCATAGAATCATATCCATTCCTTTCTATATAAATCTTGTTTGATTTTCTAATATATAAATCCCTTCTATACATGGACGGATGCTCTCTCCAACCTAAGAAAGGAGACATCACCTTTTTAATTCTTTATATTCTGATTATTTAACGCATTATAAATCCCCTATAACTCTCTTATTTTATTTGTATATACTACTGGCACCTCTTTATTTATATAACGGCGATTCATGAACAAAAAGACGAGTACTAAATTTAATCCAATGATAAAGATAATAAATCCTGTAAAAAATGGAGTTTGATTAGAAAGATCCGCAAAGCTTATCATTTCTTCCTTACCAAAGATAAAAGATGTAATAAGTACGATTGCATTATTTAACATATGAATACTAATCGGCATCAGTAAGCTTTTCGTACGAATGTATACAATTGATAGTACGATACTAAACATGACAGCACTGAGGAAATCAATATGAAAACATCCAAAAAGAATCGCTACAATAACCATCGCTTTTCCGGTTCCCCATTTCGTCGCAAAGCGCTGAAATAGAAATCCCCTAAATACAAATTCACATACAATAGGGGCTACTAGTACGATTATTATAAATTGATATATGTATCCGCCCGCACTCCCTATAATCGGTTCATGTAATATATTTATAATAAAATCTGGTGTAATCCATGCGAAGCTATACATATATAATACAAGGTATCCGTAACTAAATAGGCATAACATTCCTGTAATCATAAAAACTTGCATAAGATTAAACGATTCTCTTCTATTCATAAATACAGTAAACGGTACACGATGGCGCTTACAGTAGTAGAATAACCAAATGGCTGGAAATACGTATAGTACAAATATGCTTATAAAAGAAGACAGTGATATATGAAATGTATTTTCTAGTACTTGTTTACTCATGCGTTCAATCAAAAAAAGGAGTGCAAATACAATCAAAAAATATCTGGCTCGTATTGAATAAAACGGATTCATCCCCATCTCCTCCCCTATGTTACATTTATCATATCATTCCAATCTTATTTTTAAGCTAAGAAAACCTTAAATTTTCCTTAAAAATCCCATAACTTACAAGAAAATGTTATGATATTCGAAGAAAATAGGGGGCGATTCAGATTGTATCATGCAAATATTTTACTTGTCGATGATGAAACAGCAATTTTACAACTATTAACTACAATTCTACAAAAAGAAGGATTTTCTCATATTACAACAGCTACTTCAGCTGAAGAAGCTTTACTCTTAGTGAAGCAAAATCATTTTGATTTAATGATTCTAGACGTCATGCTTCCTGGACAATCCGGTTTTGATATTTGTCCCATCATCCGTCAAAAAACGGACTGTCCCATTTTCTTTCTAACAGCTAAATCATCTGATTTAGATAAAGTATCTGGTTTCTTATACGGGGCAGACGATTATATTACAAAACCATTCAACCCGCTTGAAGTTGTCGCTCGTATGAAAGCACAACTTCGAAGACATATGAAACAAACACCGCAACTAATAAAAGAACATACCCTTTCATTCGGGAGAGTCCAAATAGATAAACATGCTGCTGAATTACAAGTAGATGGAGAAATTGTGGAATGTTCCGCTCAGCTATTTCAACTATTACTCTTTTTCTGTGAACATCCAAATTACGTATTTTCAAAAGAAGAAATATATGAAAAAGTATGGGGTGCTCCTGCCTATAATGGTGATGACAATACCGTTATGGTTCATATTCGAAAACTACGTGAAAAAATTGAACTTGATCCAAGTAGCCCGAAGTACATCAAAACGATTCGTGGACTTGGTTATAAGTTTGTCGCAAAGTAGGTGAAGGCTATGAACTTAAGTAGAAGACTTATTATCCAATTTATTATCCAGCATATTTTCGTCTTGTTTACTTTACTCATTGCAGTAATCGTCGCTGTCGTTTACCTGGGGCATCTTTTTAGTACGACCCTTTACGAACCAAATGTTCCAGAGTTTGATAACTTTACTATGTCTCAGTATGTTTCTTCAGAAAACGGACGCGTTACATTAAGTTCTGAAATAAAAGAAATGATTGAGGACAAAAATGATTGGCTTCAAATTGTTGATGAAAATGGAAAAGTACTCTATGACTTCAATACTCCAGAAGATGTTCCTGGTTCTTATACAAAAACATCATTAGTTGCTTACTTACAGCATCATATACAAAGCCCTTACAAATTTACTTATTGGGACATCGAAGTTAAAGAAAAACCAGCAATTGTAATTTATGGCGGTAAACTAAAAAGTAATACTTTACTTCAAAACCTGAAAGAAAAACACGCTTCACCATTATCAGCTGAATTTTCTTTAACAGAACAAGAAAAGAAACAACTTACAACAGAAGGTGCCCTATTGCAAATATTTAACGCAAAAGGAGAAGAGATTTTTGCTTATCCGAAAACAAAGCGAAAATCCTTTTCAGCCATTCAAGCTGTACTTTCTGAAAAAGAGCCTTGGAATCACAAAGAAAATATCTCAAGCCTTTATAATCCAGAAGATCAAATCTTATTTACTATAACGGTAAAAAATGACTACTATTATCCATCTGATATGAATGAAGATGTATTAACAAAAAAAATCTTCACAGGATTTGGAGTGATTATTTTAATCGCGTTTGTCTACTTAGTTATTCTTTCTATTTGGTACGGAAGAAAATTTGGTAAACCGTTATTACATACAATGCGCTGGCTTAAAAATATAGCTAGCGGAACATATGAAGAACCTGTCAGTAAAAAAGGAAAAACGGTTCGTTTCCGGCGCTCAGGTAAAGAAAAATGGTCATTCCGTCTTTTTAAAGATGTAACAAACACCCTAGAGCACCTCACGATTACACTTAAAAAAAATGAATCGATCCGAAAAGTAATTGAGCAAACACGTGAAGAATGGATTACCGGCCTCACCCATGATTTAAAAACACCACTCAGTTCCATTTACGGTTATTCTCTTTTATTAGAATCGAAGCAATATAACTGGACTGATCATGACATTCAAGAGTTTGGCCGTGTTATACATGAAAAATCTCAATATATGACAACATTAATTGATGATTTAAGCTTAACTTACCAATTAAAAAACAATACGATTCCCTCTCATCCTGTTAAAGTTGAGATTAATCAATTTGTCCAAAAAGTCCTGTTGCAATTTATTAACAACCCGACACTTCAAAACCAAAATATTGAATTTGTTCCTAGTTCCGGGGCCATTCACTATTGCATTGAAGAGAAATGGTTCAGGCGCATCATTGAGAACTTGCTAGCAAATGCCGTAAAGCATAATAATGAAACAACAAATGTGATTGTAAGACTTGGACAAGATAAACACTCTTTCACACTTTCTATTTCTGATAACGGAAAAGGAATGGATGAAAAAACGAAAGATCTTTTATTTGAGCGATATTACCGCGGAACAAACACCGAAGAAAACAATGCGGGAACAGGTCTTGGCTTAGCGATTACAAAACAACTTGTACTTGCACATAACGGTACGATTTCTATTGGAAGTAAGCTCGGAAAAGGAACGACCGTTACGATCGTATTTCCTTTCTCACCTAATGATAAAAGAGATTCCTAGTATGTAAATCTAGGAATCTCTTTCTCTTCTTATTGTTGCTTCTTCTGCACTGGCAACCAAATCTCAATTTGAGCAAATTCACTCTTATCCTCATGACAACGTTCATCGTATAATTCAAATTCTGTAACTCCCGCATGTTCATACCCTGAGTGCGGAAACCATTCTGTGAAAACTGCATTCCATGTTTGCTGAATGGAAGATACCATATCTTTATGCGGTACTTTAGGCGTTGTAAATACAGCGTACGTTGCTTCTGGGAACGTGCGCTGCGCTAGTTCAGCTGGCACTCCATCAAAACTTGTTACTTCCATTCCAATCACATATGTGAATTCCCCTGTTTCTAACTGAAAATCTGTGCACATCCCAAGCTCTACATATTGGTCTGTATGTTTACGATTTGGAATGCGATCTGCAAGATTATTCTTCAAATAACGATCCCAAAATGCTGGAATATCTTTCAGGTTTTTCCCTTCTTTACTAGTTGTTTTCATCTCATATCCAGCAACATAAAACGCTGGCTTCTTTTCAATACGAAATTCCATTTGTATTCCCCCTAAATATGGATTGAACTTTCGCTGTCTCACATTCGCTTTATAATACATTGGTGTCTTAATTCCTTGTTTTCGGTAACTACTTGGCGTCATATGAAACACTTTTTTAAAGGCCCGAATGAACGTTTCATGAGATTGAAAGCCATGTTCTAATGCGATATCAAGAATTTTTTCTTCCGTATGAGAAAGCCGATAAGCTGCCCGAGCTAGCCTCCTCTTCCGAACATACTCCATAACAGTATCGCCTACTAACGCTTGGAATACGCGATGAAAATGATACTCTGAAAAACCTGCAATATAAGCTAAATGACGTAACGTTTGTCTTTCCATTACATCTTCTTCAATATAATCAATTGCTTTTTGAATTTGTGTTTCATAGCTTTCCATCTCTGTTCACCCGCCTTATATGTATTATGATAGAAGAAAAGACAATTCTTTTCTTGACGTTTTTTGCTTTTATTTTACAGAAATTTGTAACTTTTATAAATGAAATTCGTTGTTATAAGTGAAGGGAGGGAGATCATTGAAAAAACGGACGCTTGAGCACATTTACAAACAACATATGCATGACCTTTTTCGCTATCTTCTCTCCCTAACAGGACACTTTCACTCGGCAGAAGATTTGATGCAAGAAACCTTTTACCGGATGCTCGTCCACATTGACTATTACAAAGGTGAAGAAGTTAGGCCCTGGTTATTTACAATCGCCTACCATGCTTTTATTGATTGGAAGCGAAAAGAAACTAAACAGAAAACAACGATGTTAGAAGATTTTCATTTACCCGATGTTCCAAGTACAGAACAATCCTATTTTACAAAATATGAAATTGCAGAGTGGTTACAGCGCCTCGCTTCTCTTCCTATTGCTAGGCGAAATATTCTCCTATTGCGAGATTACTATGGATTCTCCTATAAAGAAATTACAGAAATGACTAGTCTTACATTAGCAAAGATCAAAATCGAACTACACCGAGGCCGAAAAGAAATGCGATCAACAAAGGAGTGATACACATGAATTGCATGCAATGCAAAGAGCTTTGGAAAAAATATGAACAAGGTACGATTACAGCTGAAGAACAAGAAGAATTAGAAAACCATATTGAGACTTGTACGATATGTGAATCATATTTAGATGAACTACTTGCGAAAACAGAAAAAGTAAAGAAAAGACTTCCGCCACTCTCTCATGTTCAAGTGCCTTTTCGAAAAGTTAAA